>NZ_LR027602.1 GCF_900605495.1 Bacilliculturomica massiliensis | reverse complement strand
CAAACTCATACTCGCCCGCCAGGAACACGTACTCGTTGGGGATGAACACGTTGTCCAGCACCACCAGCGCTTCCTGGCCTCCGAACTGTTTGTTGCCCAGGTCCACGTCCGCTCCCTCTTCCAGCTTTCTGGTGTCGCAGGACTGACGGCCGTAGATCATGTAGATCCCGTCCGCATCCGACGGACAGGCGAAAGATACCGCATAGTCTTTGTCCGCCTCTCCCATGGCGATGGTGGGCATGAACAGATGCCAGTGGGAGTTGATGGAGCCTGTCTGATGGCACTTGGCCCCGCTGACCACGATGCCGTCCTCCCGTCTCTCCACGATGTGCACGAACAGATCCGCGTCCGCCTGCTGGCTGGGGGACTTGCTCCGGTCTCCCTTGGGGTCGGTCATGGCTCCGTCTACCGTCAGATCCTCATCCTGGACCATGGTGAGGAATTTCTTGAAGTTCTCATGGTAGTTAGTGCCGCATTTCTCATCGGTCTCAAAGGTGGTGGAGAAGACGGCGTTGAAGGCGTCCATGCCCACGCATCTCTGGAAGCAGGAAGCGGTCTTCTGTCCCAGCAGTCTCTGCATCTTGACTTTATTCTTCAGGTCTTCGGTGCTCTGATGGAGATGGCCGAAGCGGTTGATCTTCTTTCCCGTCAGGTTGGAGGTGACGGTCATCAGGTCCTCGTAGCGGGGATCGTGAGCCAGCTCGTAGGTCATGGCAATACAGTTGATGGAAGGACGGATCATGGGATGATCCACCCAGTCGTCCACCTTCTCACCGAACATGTACACTCTCGTATTCAGCTTTCTCAAACTTTCGATGTACTCTGCGCCTGTCATCAATGTCATTTTTTCATACCTCCCGTGTTTCTCATTTCATCGCCGTTTTCATGGCCTTTATCAGCGGCAGTTCTTTTCCCGACAGATAGCGCACCATGGCGCCCCCTGCGGTACACACATAGCTGATATCTGCAGTATCGATAAAGCGCTGAGCCGCGCTTACCGTGTCTCCCCCTCCTACCAGTGAATAGGCGGAGGAAGAGGCGATGGCTTCCCAGATCTGCTTTGTGCCGTTCTCAAAAAGATCGTTCTCATATACCCCCATTGGTCCGTTTACGAAAATGGTCTTTGCTCTGCTCAACTCTTTGGTGTAATATCCGATGGTCCGCTCCCCGATATCCATAAACATCTCTTCGGCAGGAAGATCCGCCACGTCCATCTCACAGCGTCTGCCTCCAGATTCAAAAGCCAGATCAAGCGGACACAGGATCTTTTCCGGCCATTTTTTCAGATACCGTTGTGCCTCTCCGATGAAAACGTTCAGCCCGCGATCGGAGATAAAGCGCTCCGTTTTGTCTCCCAAACGGAGTCCCCGGGCAAGCAGCATGATCTCTCCGGTGATGCCCCCGGTCAGGATACGGTCTGCCCGGCCGGAATCCAGCACCTGTTCCATCATACCGAAGGCGTCGGAGATCTTCGCACCACCTAACACAAAGACGCACGGCGGCTCCGGATGCTCCATGACCCGGTCCAGCGCTTCCAGTTCAGCCTTCATCAGATCTCCGGCCGCCGTGGGCAGCAGCTGCTGAAAAGCCACCATGGAGGGCGCGTTTCTGTGTGCCGCGGCAAACGCGTCGTTCACATAATAATCGCAGAGGGGCGCTAAAGACCGGACCAGATAGGTGGATCCCATTTCCTCCGGTTCCAGCTTCACCGCATTTTCAAATGTAGAGACTTCCTCTGACAGATACCGCAGATTCCCCAGCAGCACAGCTTCGCCCTCCCCCAGCCTGCGCACGGCTTCACGGGCCGCAGGGCCGCAGGGATCGTCCACGTACGTCACCGGATCTCCCAGGAGGTTGGAAAGCTTTTCCGCGTGCTCCGCCAGAGGGATCAGATTTTCATAGTCAAGCGTATCGCCCTGATGGGCGATGATGACCAGCTTCGCCTTTTTCTCCAAAATTTTTCGTATTGTAGGAATGCTTTTTCTGATACGGTTTTCATTCACGATCTTTTTCGTCTGCCTGTCTATGGGAGAATTGATGTCTACCCGCAGCAGTACGGTCTTCCCTGCATAGTCAAAATCGTCGATCCCTTTAAAATTCAACTCTTTGCTCCTTTCCGCCCTTTCGGCTCACCGCCGGCGGCTTATTCCCTCCCGTCGCCGCGGCCGCATTCAGGCACCGGCAGGGTAGACCCGGCTGCGGGCATCAGAAGCACCCTGGCCTCCGGCCCTTTTTCCGCCAGGGCCGCGTCCACCGCTTCCTGCAGACTGCCGAAAGGTCTCATGTGGATGCTCTCCACCACTTCGTCCGGAAGGTCCGTCACCATATAGATCCGGACCCGCGTCAGCACCATGGCGATGGCGGCGGCCTTGTGGCCTCCCAGCCGAAAATCTCTTTGAATCTGCCTGATCATTTCCTGAGGCTCCATGGTCGTCATCCATTCCTGAAAACGATCCTCACCGAAGCCTTCGGAAGCGGACGCGCACCAGACGATGATGCCGCCGTCCTTTACCGCATGTTTCGCATTGTCCAGTCCTTTCTGCGACTGATAAAGGTTCAGGTCCTTGGGAAAACCTCCCGGACTGACCACAACGATATCCGCGGGTCCGCCGATGGGGATCTTATACATGGCGTCCAGCGCGCGGCAGCCTTCCCGGTGCGCCTGTACATGATGGCCGGCCACCGCACGCACAATGGTCTTATCGCTGGAAAGCACCACGTTTACGATGAAATCAAGGGGCAGAAATTCTGTGATCTGTTCGATATCCTGCCTGACGGGATTGCTTTCCAGATTACCGGCGCAGGCTCCGTCTTTCACCATGTTGGAATGATTGGCCTGGATCGCCTCTCTGCTGGACACTCCGGGCATCAGCGCTTTGTTCCCCCCGGAATAGCCTGCAAAATAATGAAACTCAATATTGCCCAGAGCCACCCGCCGGTCCGCCCTGACTACCGGTTCGAAAATATCCGCCGGCGTTCCGTTTCTGCAGACGCCCAGGCGGAGACAGCGGTCCGCATCGCTGTCGATCACCTGGACCGGAGAATCGTAGACCTCCCCGCCCACGATCTTTCTCTTTTCTTCCTCCGTATGGCCCCGATGGCTCCCAAGAGCCAGAACTACCGTGATATCCTCCTGCCGCACGCCGCCGGCGGCCAGTTCGCGGATCACGGCGGGCAGCACGCGGAAACTGGGCATGGGCCGGGAAATATCGCTGGTAATGATGGCAACGGTCTCGCCCTTTTTCACCAGCTCCCGCAGCCGCGGGCTGCCGATCGGATTCTCCAGAGCCCGCACGACTTCCGCCTCATTTACCAGCTCCGTCTCTATGTTATTGGGCAGCACGGTCCCGCCGTAGTTTTTTTCCGGCAAAGACAGTCTCTGTATGCCGCCGCGGCCGTATTTCAATTCAAAATCCATATTTCGTCCTCTTCCGCCCTGTTGTTTCGTCCCTATACTCTGGCAACCCCTGAAGCCTTCGCCGCGGCGAACACCGCCTCCGCTACCGCCTTCCCCACTCTGGGATCGAAGGCCGGAACGATGATGTAATCCTCACAGCGCTCTTCATCGGAGACCAGTCCGGCGATGGCCGCCGCGGCCGCCATCTTCATTTCTTCATTGATATCCGACGCCCGGGCGTCCAGCGCTCCGCGGAATATCCCCGGAAAAGCCAGCACATTGTTGATCTGATTGGGGAAATCGGAGCGTCCCGTCCCCACGATCCTGGCCCCGGCCTTTTTCGCCAGCTCCGGCAGGATCTCCGGATCCGGGTTGGCCATAGGCAGCACGATGGCGTCCTCCGCCATGGACCGCACCATATCCTCCGACACGATGTTCTTGACCGACACGCCGATGAAAACGTCTGCGCCCTTCATGGCGTCAGCCAGCGTTCCCTTTCTGCGCTCTTTGTTGGTCATCTCGGCGATCTCCTGATGCACCCAGTTATCATAGGTCTCCTCTCTGCTGAGGATCCCCCTGCTTCCGCACACGATCACATCCCCCGCTCCCGCTGAGAGCAGCATTCTGGCGATAGCCGAACCGGCAGCCCCCGCTCCGGAGATCGCCACTGTGATGTCCTCCCACTTTTTCTGCGCCACCTTCAGCGCGTTCATGAGCGCCGCCACGACTACCACCGCCGTTCCGTGCTGATCATCGTGAAACACCGGAATGTCCAGACACGCCTTCAGTTTCCGTTCGATCTCCGCACAGCGGGGAGACGAGATATCCTCCAGGTTGATCCCGCCGAAGACCGGCTCGATGAGACGCACCGCCTGAACGATCTCGTCTGCTTCTTTGCTGCTCACGCAGATGGGAACGGCGTTCACTCCGGCAAATTCTTTAAAAAGAACTGCTTTTCCCTCCATAACGGGAAGTCCGGCTTCCGGTCCGATATCCCCCAGGCCAAGCACGGCGCTGCCGTCTGTGACGATGGCCACCATATTGCCCTTCCCTGTATACCGGTAGACGTCGTCTCTGTTTTTGGCGATCTCCCTGCAGGGTTCCGCCACTCCCGGTGTGTAGGCCGTGGAGAGATCGTAGGCGGTCTTCACCGGGACCTTGCTGACGACATCCAGCTTGCCCCGCCACTTTTCATGAAGGGCAAGCGCCTCTTTCTGTATTTCCATCTCTGTCTGTTCCTTTCTCTGCAATTCCTTTTCGTTTTCTATCCCGCGCTTTCACTGTGAAGGCGTTTATTCCCGCCGTTACTTCCAGGTTCCCAGTCCCAGATATTCATTGGTCTTTTTCACTGCCTCTCCGCCGTCTGTATCCATGGAAAGCGCTGCGCGGATGCCGTCGATGGTCTCAGGGATGGTGACGGATTCCTGTGGTATATGAATTCCGAACATGATATCCTTTCCCGACTTCACCACGGTGTTCTCCCAGACAGCGATCTCATACATATCGCCTCTGGGGCGGCCCAGATCCCGCGCGTATTTGAACAGCGAGGCGTTGCCCAGGAAGCCGTCCTCCAGCCGTACCACACGGATGCGGTCATGCTCTTTGAAGGCCGCGATAACGTCTTCTGCAGAAATGTCCGTTTTCGGCGTGGCCACTACGGTGATAAAATGTCCGTGAGTTACCGGCGTGTGCACCAGTATGCCGGTGGCGTCGATATGGGGCATGATAGTCATCAGATCCACCGCCTGATGCGTAGGCGCCTGATCGACCTGCAGCGCGTTGACCAGACCTCTGTGGTAATCCCCCGGGTCGGCCACCCGTCTCACGATGGTGATCGCAACCTTCTCCACGCCTGCCTTTTTGTCCAGACAGTCCACGGCCCGGATCAGTCCCGTGGTGTTGCAGGAGGTAAGTTTGAGATAGTCCGCCCCCACGCCCTTTTCATAGTTGGCGTAACCGTGGAAAAACACATCCGCCACGTCGTTCTTCTCGCCGCCCTGGAAGATCGCCTTGACGCCGTACTTCTCATACAATTTCTTATTCTGCGCGCCGACTCCCGCCGAGGTGGCGTCCAGAACGATATCCACCGTGGGCAGGACCTCTTCCAGCAGGCCGGAGACCTCCATACCGCCCGCACGAAGCGACTCCGCCGCCTGCCCGTTTGCCGCGTACAGTCTGTACGGCATTCCCTTTTCACGCAGCGCGCGAAGTCCCAGACTCACGGCGGCGTCCGCCACGCCCACCAGTTCCATATCCTTCTGCAGCGCCACTCCGTCGGCTAAACGCTGACCGATCGTTCCATAACCCACCACAAGTACCTTGACCATTTTCTGTCCTCCTTGTTCCTGTCCGCCCCATGCTCTCCGCTTCCGCTTATATAAAAGCAAGCATCGTGCCAAGCTGCGGAAATCCACTTTTTCTCCTCTTTACACGCGTATATCCTGATTTTTCCCGGTTTTTCACGGGGCCAGGTGATCTGCAGCCCTCCATTTCCCCTTCGCTTCCCACATATCGTCTTTATTTGGACGAAATAAATCGAATATGACCCGACCAGATCACCCCTATTTACGGCAAATGCCTCCTTCGTCTTCACTCCGGAGGCATCTGCTGTTAAGAAATATTTTGCATTCTCATATGTTTTGTTTTACAATGTTTTCAGATCGGGTCATCTGTACAGCGTTCCTGAGATCAATGACAGAATGCCGTACTAGCCCTGTACTGCCTGAGTATAAGGGTAAGCGTAGAAGATAACCATGAACAGGAACAGGCCGATACCTGTTGCAACCATTGCATAACCTGTGTTTCTTGTCTTCTTCATTTCGACCCGATCTTTTTCTTCTTCCGGAACCACAAACAGCTTATCGCGCTGCAGCTTTTCTTCCGGCGTTACCTGAGAGCGGAGAGAACCCACCACCACGCCGATCACAGAGAGATAGATCCCCACCCAGAAAGGATCCAGGGCTACGGGCAGCGTGGTCCCAGTGGACAACGTGTAGGTGCGCACACAGAACGCGCCGAGAAATCCCAGCAGCATTCCCCAGAACGCTCCCTGCTTTGTAATGCGCTTCCACCACACGCTTCCGAAGGCCACGGCGCCCCAGGATGCAGCCACGATGGAGGAGCTGATCTGCGTCATCCACCACACCATAGGCGGCTTCACCAGCGATACCAGCAGGATCAGAAAACTGACAGTCAGCATGGCGATCCTGGAGATCTTCAGGGACCGCTTCGCGTCCTTTACTTCCATAATGTCGTTGACCACAGAGAAACCTACCAGAGACAGGAAGGTGGATGCGGAGGAAATACCCGCCGCCACAATGCCGGTCAGAAGCAGAATTCCCGCGGCGATGGGCATCAGATTCATAGCAGCCCACACCATGACAGCGGAGTAGGGCTCCACGCCGGGGTTGGCAACGCGGACCATGGCCGCAGCGAACAGCACCAGCGTGTTGAC
This sequence comes from Bacilliculturomica massiliensis, assembly GCF_900605495.1. Classification (GTDB taxonomy): domain Bacteria; phylum Bacillota; class Clostridia; order Peptostreptococcales; family Anaerovoracaceae; genus Bacilliculturomica; species Bacilliculturomica massiliensis. Next base: position 855,745 of record NZ_LR027602.1, on the reverse strand, counting down.
CACCAGCACGCCCACGCAGGCGAACATGCCGGAACGAATGACCACGTGCTCGTTTTTCGCCATCAGGTAGCGGCTGGACTGCCAGGGACTGATGGATACCACCAGCATCCACACGATGCCGTAGGTGACGGACCAGGCAAAATTCTTCATGGGAGTGTCGTACATCCAATCCAGATTTCCGCCGAAGGTCAGCATATTCGATACGCCCACGTCGCCCACCGCCAGCGCGTTGATCCCGTTGAACCAGCCGCCCGCAGCCTGGGAGATGCATGGCACGCAGACGATGATAGCCGCGGTGAATACTCCAAACATGATGGTGTCGGTGAGCAGTACGCCGCCGGAGCCTGCCAGTACAGTAAAGAATGTGAAGGACGCCCAGGCGATGACCAGACAGACCTTTCTGTCAAAGGGAATGATCTGCGCCATCAGCGTGGACAGACCGTCCATGACGGACAGCATATAGATAAAGCAGATGACCACCACGATGACGCCGGCCAGCTTCTGTATCTTTTTGTCGCAGAAACGTTTACTGAAATATTCCGGAATGGTAAGGGCTTCGCTTCTTCTTACGAAGCGTCCAAACAGCGCGGATCCCAGCGGATACCCGGCCGTGGCCATGATGGACACCGTGAGCAGCGGGATCACAAATCCCATGTAGGACTCGCCGCAGTCTCCCAGGAACATGCCCGTTCCCAGAAAGGACGCCACCAGCGAGCCGGTGATCAGGATCGTGGGCGCGTTCCGCCCGGCGACATAGTAATCGTTGGCGTCTTTGACTTTCCGGCCCACGACATTTCCGATCACGAAGTACAGGATCAACGAGATGATAATACAGGTTGCATAGATATTCATTTACTTCTTCCCCTCCTCTCTGTCGTCAAAATAATGCGAGTACTCTCTGTTCATCGCAAACATGAAAATAACGCCGAAGATCAACATCCATCCTCCTAGAAACGCCGATAAAAAGTATTCCATACCGTTCTCCTTTCCGCCGCGACGGCCGCGGCTGTTTGATTTATCAGTCAGGCGCCGGAGAGCGCCAGCCCGTGGGCCGTCCGCTTCCGGCGCCCGGCGACCGGTGACCGGGGCTGGGGCAGTCTGTCACTGTTCCCGCAGCATTGCGATGGTCTTGAGAAGATCGTTCTCCGCGAACAATCCCCTTTCATTGATCAGATTTTTCACATCGGATGGTTCCGAATGTCCCGGAAGGATGGTATTGAGCACGCCGCCCATGAACACGGTGCAGTTTCTGTCCCGCCTGGCGATCTCCTCAAGCAGCTGCTCCGCGATGCCCAGCGCCTGGCCGTTGTGGGTACTGACGCCGATGAGACTGACGCCCTCTTCGTCCGCCATGTCCAGTATGTAAGGGATCGAGGCGTCAACACCGGCGTCGACCACCTCCGCCCCTGCGCACTGCAGCATGTTCTTGACGTACCGCAGTCCGTATACGTGAGCGTCGGCTGATGCCACAAGCACTTTTTTGCCTTTCAGCACGCCTTCCAGCCCTGCGTTTCTAACGCGGTCCATGCCTTTGTCGATCATATTTTTTGTCAGACTGCCCATATCCGTGGGGAAATAAGTGTGCAGTTTTCCCGTCTCTCTGACAGAGGGATGGAAGGTCTCCTCAAAGAGGCCCGGATTGAAATTCTTGATAAACATCAGCATCTGCATGGGATCTTCGATGTCCAGCCCCGCTGCGGAAAGCACCTCAAGCATATTATTGAAAAACTTGGCGCCCTCCCGCTTCATGACCTCGGCCATCTCGTCGATCTTCGAGAAATCGATCACATCCTCCCACTGCTCAATGTTTTCCTCCAGTCTGGCACAGGCGCCCAGCATGCCCTTGATGGCCTCGATGGTGGGTACGTGTACCTTCTCCGTGATGGGCACCGGCAGAATGACCGCGCCTGTTTTATACCTGCGCTCCGCCAGTACCGCCATGAGCATTTCCTGGGCCGCCATGCCGTAATTGGCTTCCAGATCGTGATCCCAGTAGCGCGTGGTAGACGCCTGCACAAAGAGCACAGGCGGCTGTTCCTCCGTCCACAGAAGATCGTGGAAGGCTTTCAGCAGAGCCGAACGAATGCGCACGTCGCTGACCAGCCCGCCGTATGCGATGGTGTAGCGGGCGCCGCACAGCGTAGTGGTGACATAGTGTTCAAACAGCGCGTATCCCACGTAAGCGATGGCATCCGCGCAGTAGCTGGGATAGGTGTCGTCGGAATACCCGCTGACGCCAAACCCCTCGTCCCACTTGCTTGCGATGACTCCCATGACTTTCAGCATGTCTGTCACATAGGAGACGTGATCGTCGCAGCCCGGCTGATTCCACATGAGCTGGGAAATGCAGCCGGCCTGAAAGGACCCGGCGACGATGTCGCTGATCCCGGTAAACCACGCGTTGGGGACGCCCAGAGCCTGGTCGTTCTGCATGACCTCCATCCCCTCGATATCTTCCAGCGCGATATAGTCCTCCACCGTTTCCGGCACATAGCTGGTATTCTTGGAATCGTAATTTCTCAGTTCCTTCGGAATAGCGGTCAGGGTGCTGGGGATGGCCAGAGTGGAATGGTATTTGATGCCCAGCTTCTGCGCCCATCTCCAGATCTCCGCGATGCCGCAGGCCTCCTCCTCCACAGTGGCCAGGCCTACGTTGGTGGCCCAGTAAAGCTCTCCCTTTTCAATGCAGTCCTTCCACAGTTCCACGTAATTGTCGAAGGGGCTTTCCCTCACCAGCCGGCTGCGCCCTCCCTTGATGGACGGGCCTGCCTTTTTTCCTTCCTCCAGTATTTTCCTGCCGTCGGGCAGATCATCGGGAATCAGGCTTCTGATGTACTCTTTGCTTGCTCCTGCCATAATTCTCTCCTCTTTGCGTCTCCGCTGACGGATCCTTTCCGCAGCGGCCTACAGATCTCCCGCGGTGATCTCTCCCAACAGCCGATCGAACAGATCCAGTGTATATTTGATGTCCTCCTGAGTGGTCTGAGCGCAGACGTAATTTCTCCCTCTCCATGGATTCAGGCGGATGCCGTTTTCCATGCAGCCCTGTACCAGCTTGCGGTACATGACTTTATCCACCTTGTCGAAGTGATCCCGGTACTCTTCAAGGGGCTGGTCGGTGCCGAAGATCACGGTCCAAAGACCGCCAACAGCTCCTGTCAGGACCTTGATCCCATATTTTTGACAGATCCCCTCCACGCCGGTGGTGAGCTGCTTCGACATGCTCTCCAGATTCTCGTAAAATCCCGGCTTTTCCAGCTCGGCGATCGTTCCCAGCGCAGCCGCAACGCACAGAGCGTTGGCCGCGAAGGTGCCGGAGGCCGTGGTCGCCGCGGATACGATCTCCTCTTTTCCCACCACGCAGGAAATGGGATAACCGCCGCCGATGGCCTTTCCGAATACGGCCAGATCCGGCTTTACGCCGAAGTACTCCTGCGCGCCTCCCAGCCTCAGACGGAATCCTGTGATGACTTCGTCGAAAATGAGGACCACGTGATATTTTGTGGCCAGCTCACGCAGCCCCTCCAGGAATCCCGGCTTGGGGTACACCGGTTCAGCGTTGGCCATGATCGTCTCCAGCATAATACAGGCGATCTCATTTCCCTTCTCCCTGAGGATCCGTTCGATCCCATCCAGATCGTTGAAGTGCGCGATGATCAGATCCGTGGGATCTTTCTGTCCCTTGATGTGCTTGATCTTATTGGGATTGTCCCAGGGGCCCAGGGCCTGAACGCTGGGGCCTTCTACGCTGACCTTTTCTTCGTCCAGCTGCCCGTGATAACATCCCTCTATCTTTACTACCTTCACCTTGCCCGTGTAAGCTCTCGATACCCGGATGGCGTGCATATTGGCCTCGGAACCGGAGCACAGGAAGGCGCTGACCTTTTCCGCGCAGGGTACGATGTCGATGAGCTTATCGCACAGCTTTACCAGATCCTCCGACGGCGCCGCCAGCAGAGTTCCTTTCCAGAGCTGCTCCTGTACGGCCTTTGTCAGACCTTCGTGAGCAAATCCCAGTATGTTTGGACCGAAAGCGCCGAGATAATCAATATAAGAATTGCCGTCCACGTCGTACAGCTTCGATCCCTTTCCATATGCCATATAGATCGGATAATCCATCCAGGGAGCCTTGTGAAACGAACTGGACAGACCGCCCACCAGGCCGCGCTGCGCCCGTTCAAACAGCGCCTTCGATTTCTCCGTTGAATAAGCCATGATCCTTTTTCCTCCTTCATTGTCCGGCCGGGGCTCCGCCCCTTCGCCGGATCTTACCGAACCGCTCTCCGGGGCGCTCCTGTCAATACCGCCGTCAGACGCGATTCCACAAAACCGCCGGTCCTGTTCTCTTTGTTTCTGGAATGGCAGTCGTTTTCTGTAATAGAAATTCTTTCGTCCTCGATCTCCAGTTCACGCGCCAGCGTTCTGGCGCAGACGGTCATCTCTTTCCGGCAGTAGCCTTTTGCTTCTTCCAGCGTTTTGAAAAGCATCCGGCTCCTGGGGGTGTGCGCGGCGAACCGGTCGCTCTGCGGGTCGAAGCGGATCAGAGCCGTAAATACCTCCCGCACCTGACCCATCGCCGCTCCCGCAGCGCCTCCCACGGCGTTGTGCTCCGGAATAATGAGCTGGGCTCCCAGCAGCCTGGCCGCTTTGGAAAACCAGGCCGCAGCCGGCGCTCCGATGCCCACGATGGGAATCCGAAGCTTCAGGTCCAGCTCAAGACGGCTTTTTTTCGACCTGCCCAAAACATTGTCGATGAGAGCCATCGCTCCCGGATCCTTTTCCAGATCCGCTTTGACGCCGTCCGCCCTGCACACGCTCTGGATCAGCGCCGTGCAGAGCTTATACACAAACTGTTCTGTGGCCGCGGCGAGAAACGCTTCCACGCTCATGTTCAGCCTGCCTGACAGCAGCCGCGCGCCCAGACGCGACGCCTCCGCGTTCCAGCGGTCATACTCTCCCTTCGCATGAAGCAGATCGGTGGGCGTCATGGAAATGCAGGAGACGATCTCCAGATCCATAAGTCTCTGCATTCCCATCGAATCCAGATCCCGCCCCAGTTCTCTGCTCATCCACAGCAGCGAGCGGGGACCCCCGTCGAGCAGATCGATGATCCGCCGATCCAGGTCGGACAGTTCAAATTTATCTAAATTTTCAGTCTTAAGAAGGCGAAAACAATCCGTTTCCTGCCGTTTGACCACCCGGTACGGCCCGTCGTTTCTGCATTCTGCGATCTCATCGCAGAGCCTGGGATTTTCCGCGGCGGCCGCGCACAGCGGTTCCACCCGGTCCGGTCCAAAGGACAGCGTACCGAACGGACTGATTCTGATATAGCTGTCGCCTCCCAGTCCGAACGTGTTTACCTGGACAGCGCTGACTCTGGTCAGCCAGCCGCCCACGACGGCGCCTTCCTTCTCCAGCGCCGCTTTTCCGCCGGCCACCGCCACCACGTCCGTGGTAGTACCTCCCATATCGGCGATCAAAGCGTCGGTGCAGCCCGACAAAAACCGTCCTCCTACCATGCTGGCCGCCGGTCCGGAGAGGATCGTCTCCACCGGCCTGCTTTCCGCGAAGGAGTCTACCATCACGTGACCGTTTCCCTTGACCACCAGAAGCCGCGCGTCGATCCCCCTTCCGGCCAGCGCCGTTCTCGTGGCGGTCAGCAGCTCACGGATCACCGGGATCAGCCTGGCGTTCAGCACCGCCGTGACCGTCCGTTCATAGTATCCCAGCGTGCTGGTCAGCTCGTGGCCGCACACTACGGGCACGCCCAGGAGGTTCTCCGCCAGCGCCTTTACCTCAAGCTCGTGGATAGGATTTCTCACGCTGGCGTAACCGGACACAGCCAGCGCTTCCACCCTGCCCCGCATCTGTCTCAAAGCTGTTTCCGCAGCGGCCCTGTCCAGCAGTTCCACCTCGCAGCCCGCCACGCTGATTTTCCCTCTGATCCCGGCGCAGCATACCGCCGGATAGTCCCGGCGCCCCGCCGGCGCTCCAATGGTGATCAGCCCCACCGCGGAGCTCTTTCCCTCCACCACGGCGTTGGTGGCCAGCGTCGTGGAGAGACAGACCAGCGTCACGTGCTCCGTCCCGCTGATGTGCAGCGCGTCGATGGCCTTTTCGACGCCCACGGCCAGATTCTGTCTGGTGGTGGGCGTCTTGGCCTCCCTGATGATCTTCTGCGTATCGCAGGAGATCATCACAGCGTCTGTGTAGGATCCTCCGGTGTCGATCCCCAGTTTGATATCCATATCCTGCCTCGCTTTCCGTTCTCACGATGATGGCAGGCACGCCGTCTCCGTTCTATTTTACAAACGCGCCCTTCAGGATATAGGTCTTGATCCTGCTGTATTCCTCCAGAGAGGACGCCACTCCCTCATAGCCGATGCCGCTGGCCTTGCAGCCGCCGAAGGGCTGCTCGTTGGAGCGGTAGGTGCTCTGTCCGTTCACCACCACCGCGGAAGCCTGCAGCTGATCAGCGATATTGAAGGCTTTGATGGTATCGGAGGACAATACGCCGGAGCTCAGCCCATACTTGGTCTGGTTGGCAATGGCGATGGCTTCCTCTTCCGTCTCAAAGGGAATGATAGGATAGACCGGTCCGAATATCTCCATGTCCTTCGCCACGTCCGCATCCGCCGGCACATCGTCGATGATGGTGGGGCAGATATACGCTCCCTCTCTCGTTCCGCCGTAGACGATCTTTCCGCCCTGCTCCACGGTCTTTTTGATCTGCGCTTCCACCTTGACGGCCGCTTCCTCCGTCACCAGACAGGTGATCTGCGACTGAGGATCCAGCGCGCTGCCGTGACGCAGCGCCGCCAGCTTTTTCTTCAGCCCGTCCACTACCGCGTCCTTAATGTTCTTGTGGACCAGGAAACGCTTGGTGGCGCAGCAGACCTGTCCGTTGTTGTAAAGTCTGCCTTCCAGCGCGCTCTGTACGGCGGTCTCGATATCCGCATCTTCGCAGATAATGAAAGGATCGTTTCCGCCCAGCTCCAGAAATACGCGCTTTACGGTGTCCGCTCCGTTCTTTATCATGTCGATCCCCGCCTCCGTGCTGCCGGTGAGACCGATGGCCGCCACCTTGGGATTCTTCAGCAGATGTTCAGTGCACAGGGTCCGCTCGCAGGCGGTGAACTGCATTACCCCTTCCGGCACGCCTGATTCGTGAGCCAGTTCTACCAGCCTTCTCACGGTCAGCGGGTTTGAGGAGGGCGCCTTTACAATGATGGTATTGCCCATGATCATGGCCGGGATCGACTTCTGAATGGTCATCTCCACGGGATAGTTAAAGGGAATGATCCCCACCACTACGCCCAGGGCTTCTCTTCTTGTGAATACCAGATCCAGCTCTCTGTCCGCCGTGGTTCCCGTCAGCACTTCCCCGTAAAGGTGTTTGGCCCTCTCCACGTAACCTCTTCCGATCTCCGGTGCATCCACGCACTCGCCCGTCCCGGAATTGACGGGCTTCGCCATCTCCTTCGCCAGCAGCTCGCCGATCTCGTGTTTATGTGCCTCGATATTGTTGAGGAAATCAAACAGGATACCTGCTCTCTCGTTGATATGCTTCTTTTCCCACTCAGGCTGCGCAGCCCAGGCAGTCTCCACCTTCTGCTCCAGTTCCTCTGCCGTATCCAGGGCGATGGACTCGATCACTTCTCCGGTAGCCGGATTTTTCACGTCTAACATTTTTTTCATGTTTGTTCCTCCTGTTTCTCTCCATTTTTTCAAGTTATGTACCTTCAGCTGACGCGGAAGGTATTCTGTCTTCATCCGAAGATGAAGGCTTTGACTTTTTATATCATCTCCGCCAGTTTGAGGGCGTCGATGAAGGGCAGCGGCGGCGTGCAGCACCGTTCCGTCTTCACATCGATGATCACCGTTCCTTTTGCGGCCAGCGCCTGAGCCAGTACCGGCTCGATATCCTCCGGTCTTTCGATGGTCAGTCCCACCAGATCGCAGGCCTGCGCCACTTTGGCGTAATCCACATCCTCGATATCGCAGGCGTTTGTGTAAGCTCCAAATTTGGAGAGCTCGGCGTAATACTGATAACCCAGCCGCGTGTTGTTGATGACGGCGCACACCACGTCGATCCCTTCGCGCTTACAGGTCTCCAGCTCGCTCCACACGTGAGCGAAGCCGCCGTCTCCGGTCAGACAGAAAACCTTTTTCCCCGGTTTCGCCAATTTGCAGCCCATAGCCATGGGCAGTCCCCAGCCCAGTCCCGCCAGTCCTCTGGGGAAGTAAAACTCGCGTTCCCCTTTCGCCGTTATGTAATTGGCGTTCCAGATGGAGGCGAAGCTGGCGTCGGACACTACCATATCGTCGTCTCCCAGCTGTTTCTCCACCGCGGCCATGAAACGTTCGATGCGGATAGGAGCCAGCTCGGAACTGATCACGTCCTGGATCTCTTCCTGATGCTTTTTCCTGGCCTCCCTGATCTCCGCGATCACCGCGTCCTTTCCGGCGCTTCTCCTGGAAAGGTCTCCCTCCGCCATGGCCTCGATCAGCGCGGCGATGGTCAGCTTCGCGTCTCCCGGAAGGCGGAGCGCCTCATAATTTCTGCCGATCTCCAGCGGATCGATGTCTATGTGAATATAGGTCGCATCTTCCGGCAGCAGAGTCCAGCTGTCCGTTCCGTTCTGATTCGTGCGGTTTCCGATGAGCAGTATGACGTCGGACCGCTGCACCAGCGGCTTTAGATACCTGGTGGAACTTCTGTGTCCCATATAGTAGCCGATAACGCCCACAGTCAGAGGATCCGTTTCGTCCACGCTTCCCTTCCCCATGGTCGTGGTGGCTACCGGAAGGAAGAATTGTTTCTGCAGCTGTCTCAGTTCTTCCGTGGCCTGGGAAGAGAACACGCCGCCCCCCGCGTACACCAGCGGATTCTCCGCCTTCAGCAGCAGTTCCGCCGCCTGCTTGACCACTGACGGGTCCGGAAGCTGGCGGTCAAGGGGATAATGCCCCAGAGACATCTTTCTTGCCGACGTCACTTCGCTGACAGATTTATCGTTGAAAATATCCTGGGGGCACAAAAGCACCGCCGGTCCCGGCTTTCCGGAGGCCGCCACCGTGAACGCCATGTCCACATAATCCTCGATGCGCTCCGCGGAATAGATTTTCTTCACCCACTTAGAACAGCCCAGAAACAGCTTTTCGTGGTCGATCTCCTGAAAGGCGTTTTTCTCCGCCTGATTCAGCGCCACCTCCTGAACCACCGCCACCACGGGATGGCCGGCCTTCAGATCTTCTGCCAGCCCCGGTACCAGAAGGGTGGCCGCCGGTCCGTTCTGCGCCGCTACCACAGGGATCTTCCCGGACGCCATGGCGTAAGCCTGCGCCATATAGGTCCCCGAATTTTCCTGGCGGAAAGCGATCTGGCGGATCCCAAGCTCCATGGAGGCCAGCATTATTTTAGTCGGATTGCTCTGTCCGAAGATATACTCCACGCCGTTGCGCTTCAGCGCCAGAGCGAACTTCTCTGCATTGGTCAATTTCTTACTACTCATCGTACTCACTCCTATCTTTTTTAAAGTAACGAGGAACCACATTCCTGACCGTATTAAGAGCAAGGACCGTGCCATCCATATATTCCTTTCCTGTTTTTTTATCTTTTCAGAGATCCCCGGCGCTGCGGCGCCCCGGTTTTCCGGTGATCTCAATGAATGTTTCCCGTTCTGTTCCCTCCAAAAATATTTTTGCAGTCTCCGTATCTCTTCCCGTTTTTCTCTTTTTTCCGCTCCGCCGCTTTCTCACCAAGTCTTTATCGGGGTGTTTTAGGCTATTTTAGTGCGTTCAATTTGTCCAAATCTACTTGACAATCAGATAGACCCATCTATACTAAAAATAGAGTACCACGTTTTTATGCATTTTTTATTCGCCGCCCCGCATTCGCTCCCCGTATCTGTTTTCCCTTCCGCCCCGTCGCCCCTGTTCCTCCGGCCGAGGACGGTCCCACCGGCGGCGGTACACAGCGAGAGGTGTATAAGGGCGCCGGGCCGGGGGCGGGCTGACTGACGACAGGCCGCCCGGGAACGGAACCGAAAGCGGGTGGGTCAGGGTCGGATGGACTGGAGACAGGGCGGCTGGCGACGGTCTGCTGGGAAATGAACGGCCGAAGATGACGTTTTGTCGAAAGATGAATCGACCGGAGATGACGGTCGGTCGGGAGACGGCCGCCGTCCGGGCGCAGTCTGACCGGAGGTCCTCCGGCCGAGAACGGTCCAACCGGCGGCGGTCCGCCGGGAGATGGATTGCCCGGCCGCGGTCCGTCCAGATGCAATGATTCCAGCCTCTCCCGGGCCGCGGCCGGCGGGAGACTCTCTGTGAAAGAATGAGGTCACATATGCGTTCAACGATCCAACCGGTCAAATCGCCTGCCGCTTCTCCGAGCCGGTCCGGCAGCCAGACCGAAAACCACAACAATATTCTGGCGATCTGCGTGCTTAATCCTTTTGATCTGCGTTTTATGGAAAATTCCTTCCGTCTCTATTTCGGCAATTCCCTGGATATCCGTCCCGTGTCCCCCGATGAACTGGACACTCTGGATGTGACGCCCCGGGCGGTCATCACCACCCATCTCACCACAGAACTGGCCAGGAAGAAGTTTCCTCACGCCAGCATCGTCCTTTCAAAACGGGGTCTTACCGGAGAAGCCCTTGAGGAAGTAGTTCAGCTCCCCCGGGGCACCAAAGCGCTGGTGGTCAATTCCCCCAGGCAGGTGGCCATAGAGACAAAGGACGCCCTGACAGAGCTCGGCATCGACCATATCGACACCAGAGCCTACTGGCCCGGGGCTCCCATTGATATCGAGGGCTATAATGTGGTGATCTACGCCGGCATCATGAGCTATTGCCCCCAGGGGAAAAATTATCAGTATATCAATATAGGCCATCGATGCATCGCCCTGTCCACCATCATCGACATCATCCGGATCTTCGGGCTGTCCTCCGGCGACGCCACCAAATATTACAACGACAATATCCAGCGGATCACCGAATCCTGCTACAAGCTGTCGGAGGCTTTGAACCAGACGAAGATGATCAAGGAAAGTTTTGAGAAGATCTGCGATATCAATAAATCCATCATTTTCGCCATCGACAGCGCCGGACGCATCGTCGTGTTCAACGACGCCGCAGTCTCCTTTTTCGGACTGCGGCGCAGACAGGCTCTGGGTCGGGATTACAGGGATGCTCTGCGAAACTATCCGGCCCTGACGGAGGCCATCTCCGCCAACAGGGAGCTGAACGAGACGCTGATCACCGCCAAAGGGCAGAAGCTGCTGGTCACCGCGGAAAACTATTACATCGACAACTACGACAACCGGCTCATCAGCATCGTTCCATTTGCCGCTCTGCAGCAGTCTGAATCAAAAGCCAGAATGAAGCTGCACGAGACAGGTTTTCTTGCCCGGCACACTTTCGCGGACATTCTGGGGAGCAGCGACAGCGTGGAGCGGTGCAAACGCACCGCCCGCATTTATGCAAACACCAATACTACGATCCTGATAACCGGCGAGAGCGGTACGGGAAAGGAAGTTTTCGCCCAGGCCATCCACAACGCCTCCGCCCGATCCCAGTACCCCTTTGTGGGCATCAACTTTGCGGCGCTCCCGGAGACTCTGGCGGAGAGCGAGCTGTTCGGTTATGCAGAGGGATCTTTTACCGGCGCCATGAAGGGCGGAAAAGAAGGGCTTTTTGAGATCGCCCACAACGGCACGATCTTTCTGGACGAGATCGGGGACGCTTCTCTGGCCGTACAGGCCAAGCTTCTGCGGGTCCTGGAAGAAAAAGAGATCGTGCGGGTGGGCGGCACCCGCGTGATCCCCATCGACGTGCGCATTATCTGCGCCACCAACCGCGATCTGCCCCAGATGATGCGGGAGGGCACCTTCCGCGCCGATCTCTATTACAGGATCAAAGTCCTGAGCCTGCATCTGGCCCCCCTGCGCGAGCGCAGATGCGACGTCCTCAGCATATTGACCGGCATGCTGAAGGAAAACGCCGTCAGACGGATCATGAACGATCAGGTGCGGCGCTATCTTATGGCGTACGATTGGCCTGGAAATATCCGCGAGCTGCGGACCATCGCTGAGTACATCAATATGCTTGCTGATATGAGCGAGATGGACGAGCACGACGAGTCGGAGATCCGCAGTATGCTGCAGTACTTTCTGGAAAACAATCTGGTCGCCGCCCCCTCCCTGCCCGGCGGAACTGCCGGGGACGCGGATTTTGCCAGACCTGCCGACGGCGGACCGGTCGCCTACGGAACTGCCGGCCGGTCTGTGGACGGCGGAACTGCCGGCCGGTCTGCGGACGGCGGCCGGACGTCCTGCGAAGGCCCCTCCGCATTCGACGGCACCTTCGGCCAGGGAGATACATCAGCCGGCGCAGCCGGACCGGCCCCGCTGACTGATCCTGGCGTACCGAGTGACATACACTTCGGCGGGCCCTCTGCATTCAGCCATGCAAACTCAGGCGCAGCGGCTGTGCACAGCGGTGCTGACTTCAGCAAAGCGGCTGTGTTCGGCGGCTCAAACTTCTTCGGCGCAGCGGCTATGGCCGGCGGTATGGCAAGCGGTATAGCCAACGGTATGGCCCCACAGGAACTCTGGCTCCCTGCCGACCTGCTGTGCATTCTCCGCGCGGTGGACAAGCTTCAGAAGCAATCTGTCATTGCCGGCCGCGGTTCTCTCTCTCGCCTGCCTGAGCTGCAGGCCGTCGGCATGACGGAGACAAAAATCAAGACCCGGCTGAAAAAACTGGATCACTTAGGCTGTATCGTCACCGGTTCCACCAAGCAGGGAGTCTCCCTGACGCCCCTGGGCGCCCGGACACTGCTGCTTCAGCGGGAGGAAAAATAGAACCGGACAGCGGCGGAAGCTCACGAGAAGGGCAGGCGATATTCAGCTGCGCCCCCAGTTTTAATAAAAAGGGCATACTAGTCCTTTATCCTCCCTGCCGTTCTCTCGCCCGCAGGCGAAATCTTGATTTTTTTCGATCGTTCGCTTAAATGACGCAAAAAAATAGGTGAAAAACCATTAAAAAATGATTTAGCACCTATTTTACAGCGAAACCAACGGGATATCAGCAGATTTCAAGGCAAATATAGGCGAAAGACAGATTTTTTTCTTGTTTTCACCTATGAGACGGCGCCGGCAGCTGCACAAAACAATCGCGCTCCCGCACCTGCAGCCGTATCATCCAACGGGCGATCAGCCGGCGCCGGCGTGGAAGGATCATCAGCGGCCCGCCGCCGGCGATGCGTATCGAACCATTGGCTGAACTCTGCCGCCGGTAGCTGCACAAAACAATCGCGCCCCCGCACCTGCAGCTGTATCCCCCAACGGGCGATCAGCCGGCGCCGGCGTGGAAGGATCATCAGCGGCCCGCCGCCGGCGATGCGTATCGAACCATTGGCCGAACTCTGCCGCCGGCAGCTGCCGTACCGACCCGGGGAAGCTCCTACAACAAAAGCTGTCTGCGGATCTCACATCCGCATCGATCAGCACCACCGCAGTGATACCTGACTCAGCCGCTTCATATCCTTCTTCCAAGCTCCTCTATTTTTTCCAGATGTTCTGTCTCTTTTACCGCCGCGTAGTCGTTGACTCCCTTCACAATATAGTGACCCAGGTCTTTCCATTTTCTATCGCGGGCTGTCAGCTCGTAGGATTTGATCAGGCCCTCGTACTTAAAATCTTCCTTGCCTGCGCCCACGGCGATGAGCATGCTCTCCTTGATCCCAAACGGCCGTTTCCCTACCATCAGCGCGTACATCTTGTCCATGGCCGCTTTGAGCTGCGCAGGGAACGTGAACCAGAACACAGAGGTGACGTATACGATGGTGTCGCAGGACTCATACAGAGGAGCCAGCTCGTTGAACTCCTGGTCGTGCGTACACGCCCTGTCGCCGCCCAGGCTGTAGCAGGTATCGCAGTAAAGACATCCCTTTATGGGGTGGGCTGCCGCCTCATATTTGATCACTTCATGTCCCGCTTCCTCCGCTCCCCGGATAAAGGCGTCCGCCATCAGGTCGCTGTTTCCTCCTCTGCGGGCGCTGCCCGTCATAACCAAAATTTTTCTGCTCATACTCTGTCCTTCCTTTCTCTTGTTATCTATCTATTTTATTTATCTCCGGCGGCGTCCCACTTCGGGCTGCCGCGTTGGAACCCTCTCAATCGCCCCGCTCTTTCACAGGCAGGCAAAACCGCCGTTCAACGTTCCCCGTTCTTCGGCGGATCGCCTGAAAGCACAGGAAGTGCGCCGCAAACGTCATCACCCACGAGACAGGGTAGGAAACATAGAGACTTTCCAGCGAACCCAGCCAGCGGAACACTGTGGCGATCCACAGAATACGGAAGACACAGGCGCCCAGAGTGGACACCACCAGCGGCGCGGCGGAATGCCCCATGCCCCTCATGCTGCCCGCCATGACGTCGTTCATTCCGCAGAGTGCGTAGAGGGGAAATACGATCCACATCCGCGTCACTGCCACGGCGGTCGCCGATGGATCGGAACAGTACATCCCTGCCAGCAGCTCATCGAAACCCAGGCACAGTATCGCCGCCAATGTTCCCGCGGCGAAGGCGCAGCCCAGGCAGACATAAAGCACCCGGTCCACCCTGTCGAAACGGCCGGCCCCTGCGTTCTGAGCGGTAAAAGTACTGCAGCTCTGGTAAAACCCGTACATGGCCGTGTAAAGAAATCCTTCGATGCTGATCGTCGCTGTATTCCCCGCCACGGCGGCCGCGCCAAAGGAGTTGACCGCCGCCTGTATGATGACGCTGGAAATGGAAAATCCCACGCCCTGAAGACCTGCAGGCACGCCCACTCTCAGGATCTCTCCCACCTTGTCGCCATACAGGCGGAGTTCCCGCAGTTTTAGGCCCACAGCCTCGCCGCCCGTACAGAGACAGCGCAGTATCATTCCTGCAGATATGCCGTTTGAAAGCACCGTAGCCGCGGCCACACCGGCTACGCCCCAGCCCATCCCTGCCACAAAGAACACATTCAGCGCCACATTGGCCGCCCCGGCCGTCATCAGACAGTAAAGGGGCCGCTTCGTATCCCCTGCCGCCGTCACCGCGGCGCTTCCGAAATTGTAGAGCATGACCAGCGGCATCCCGACGGAATAGATGCGAAGATAACACACCGCAGATCCCAGTATGTCCCCCGGCGTTCCCAGCCCGCGAAGCAGGACAGGGGCGGCGGCCGCGCCAAATACGCCCAGTCCCCCGCCGCAGATCAGACTCATGGCTACCGCCGTGCGGACTGTCTCCCGCACGTCCCGGACGCTTTCCGCCCCGTAAAATCTGGCGGTCACGATATTGGTTCCCAGGGACAGCCCGATAAACAAATTGACGATCAGATTGATCAGCGACGTGTTGGCGCCAACGGCGGCCAGCGCTCCGCTCCCGGCAAAGCGTCCCGCCACGATCATATCCGCAGCCCCAAACATCAGCTGCAGCACATTCCCGGCCATGATCGGCAGCGAAAACCGGATGACAGCAGGAAGCACGGCGCCATTTCGCATATCTATACTTCTATCAGAATTAATATTCATTTCGTTCTCTCACGATCTCACAGCGCAATTTCTCGATTCTCAGCCGTTTCTTAGATTATATTGCAAGACACATGCCATTCACTTCAGGAAGGGCGGCGCCTCTCCCCGAAGTCACGGTCTGCATTTCACAGGATCGGTTCTGCCCATCCGCTGTCACGCGCCGTCCTGCGTCAGGCGGACGCAGTGCAGTTTCAATATTGACACGGGGCCCCCGCACATATATACTGTAGGCAAACGAATACCTAGATCACATAGGTATTCTGGGTGAAAGGAGGCCCCTATGAAAGTCGACAAAAGTCTGATGGCGGGGAGCACCGCCATGCTGGTCATGAATCTTTTAAGCGAAGGCGAGATGTACGGTTATCAAATGATAAAGGAATTGGCTGGACGTTCCGACGACACCTTTGTTCTGAAGGAAGGCACGCTTTATCCCATCCTTCACGATCTGGAGCGCCGCCGTCTTCTGGCGTCCTCCGTAAAAGAAGCCCCCGGCGGGCGAACACGTAAGTATTATCGGCTCACAGAGGCGGGCCGGGAGAGTCTGACCGAGAAAAAAGCGGAATGGCGTTTCTTTTCAGAGAAGGTAAATCAGGTAGTTTTTCCCGTGACAGAATGGAGGCTGCTATGAGACAGATCAATTCCCCTCATTGGGACGCGTTTATCAAGGCCGCCTGCGATCCTGTGCTGCTGCCCTGGTATCGAAAAAAAGCCGCCGCGGAGCTGCGGCAGCATCTGGAGGATCACTATCTGGATCTGTTGGAACAGCGGGACGATAACTTGTCCGGCGCCGCCGGTGCACAGAACGTACAAGGCAAAGCCAGTGCATGCGATGAGCCCGATACCTCAGGCGCACAGGACGGACCCGGCGCCGCCATTCCCAACGCCGAACCGGACGAAGACCTTCTGCGCCAGACAGCGGAGGCCATGGGCGACCCTGCAGCCATAGGCCGCCGGCTCAACGCAGTTTCTCTGCAAAAGAAACAGCTGCCCCTGCTGCTGCTGTGGGACTTATTGATTCTGGGGGGCATTCTTCTCACCAGCAGCGTTCAGGAACATATGCAGGAGACCATGCGGCGCACCTTGGAGATCTCGTACGGACTCTATTTGAGCGTGGGGATATTGTTTTATCTCTTTGTCGGCGTCATGCTGGTATTCCGCCTGCGTTTGCTCCTGTCCTGCGAGACCAGAAAGGAAGCGGTGCTTCAGGGCGCGCTGATCCTGATCCCCAGCCTTTTGGTCCTGTTCAGTCTGTCTTTCGGATTCAGTGAGATCGGCATGGATATCCTCTACTGGCTGCAGCGGCGCCGCCCCGTGGGATTTCAGTATTTCTTTTTAACTAACGCCCCGTTCCTGCCCGCCGCATCTGTCATAGCCGGCGTGGAGCTGGCCGCTCAGCACTGCCTGCGCAGACGTCTTCCCAGAGAGTAGATCCGGAGGGCTGTGCATTCGCCCGCCCTCGTCCGTTTAAATAAGTCCTGCCATCATTTCCGTTTCCGTCTTCCGCCCTTCTCCGCCCGCCTGTTCTTATCTACCCCGCCAAAATATTCCCGCGTCAGCCTTATGACGACAGGCGACAGTAAGATCAGCGCGATCAGGTTGGGCACCGCCATGACGCCGTTGGCTGTGTCGGCCAGGGACCAGATGAAGTCCAGCCCGCTGCCCGCGCCGGCCACGATGAACAGCAGCCAGAGAATCCTTACCGGGATCACAGACTTCGCCCCGAACAGATAATCCGCCGCGCGCTCACAGTAGCAGTGGGAGGTCACCAGGCAGGAATACCCGAACAGGAAGGCCGAAAACATGACGATGGTACTGCCGATATTTCCCGGAAGCGTCAAGTCAAAAGCGCGCATGGTCAGCTCCGCTCCGGTAATACCGCTGGTCCACAGCCCGGAGATGACGATAGCCAGCCCCGTGATCGTGGCCACCACAATGGTATCGAGAAACACTTCCACCGCTCCCCACATGCCCTGCTGCACCGGATGTGTCACCTGCGCGCTGCTGTGGATCATAGGCGAGCTTCCCATGCCCGCTTCATTGGTAAAAAGGCCCCGCGACATACCGATAGATACGATCTTCATGACGCCTGCTCCCGCAAAACCTCCGGCAGCGCTGACAGGCGTGAAGGCGCAGCGTACCATCTCCGCAAAGGCTCCAGGCACCTCTTTTACATTGAACAATACGATGGCGATGCCGGCCGCAATGTAGATGTCTGCCATGATCGGCGTCAAATATTCGCACACTTCTCCGATCCGCTTCAGGCCGCCAAGGATCACGATCCCCGTCAGCACGGCCATGAGCGCTCCTGTGACCACCGGCCGAACGCCCAGGTTGGTCTCCACCGCCAGACAGATGGTGTTCGTGTTTACCACCGCTCCCATGATAAAATACGCGGCGATGACCATGATGCTGAACAGTACCGCCAGCCATTTCTGATGGAGCCCCTTTTCGATGTAATACATGGCGCCCCCTGCATAGGTCCCGTCAGGGCGCTTTTCTCTGAAATACACGCCCAGGGTGATCTCCGCGAACTTCGTGGCCATGCCGAAAAATGCGGCCACCCACATCCAGAACATGGCCCCCGGGCCGCCGATAGCGATGGCCGTCGCCACACCCGCGATATTTCCATTTCCCAGCACCGCGCAGATCGAAGCCATTCCCGCCTGTGAGGACGTGATATTTCCCGCCCCGGCGGATTTGGCAAATGACTTGCCGATGGTGTTCTTAAAAATATACCGAAAGCGAAAAACCTGCAGAAATCCCAGCCTTACCGTTAAATATATGCCGACTCCCGTCAGCAGGCATATCATGAACGGTCCCCACACAAACCCGTTGACCGCGTCGTTGACCCCGTGAGCCCATTGTATGATCTGATCCAAATCCTTTCCCCCAATCCCATCCCTGAATCTGCGGCGTCGGATCTCCCGATTTGTCCGCATATTTCATCCTATGGTTTGAGAGTTTGTACTATTCCAGCGTAATTGTCCGCCCCGGCAGTCGTCCGCTCCGTCTCATGCGCATCCACCGCGTCCGTCTCTGCCGGTCCCGCCCGCCATTTCTTACGCTGATTGAAATAAAAAAGCACTTTACCTCCTGTTGAGATAAAATGCTTTTCATAGTTTTTAAGGTCTTTTTGACGGCACGGTTTTAGCCTTCTACAGCAATATCATTGTCATCCAGCAATGACATTTGGACATATTTCACGTCAGTATTTTCAGTTCTTCCAGAATACTTTATCAAATAGAATTTCAGAATATCTTTAAGGTCATCTGGCCACGGCGTATTTCTCAACTCAGACAAATTAAGGGATACCAATACCATCAGGCGCTCTTTCTGTTCGGCATTTAACTTACGATAAAGAGTATACCATTTTTCCGTTGTCCCATTTTTTTCAAAATAAGAGCGAAACATTATTAATTCTCTTGGCATGGCCAAGAGTTCAAGGTACTCATCCAAATTGTTACCAAATGCCTTATAAAAGAAACTGGATCCAGCCGCTACGACACCTTTTGTTACCTGTAGAATCGCAGAAATTGCACGGACATATTTTTTGCACCAATTCGTGCCGATGTAAGAACGATCCGTTTGGCTAATCGGAGAATACTTCATGGGGAAAGAGAAAATCTGAATGCCCAGTTCCTTATTTAGTTCAATATTCACTCGCAGACGTTCATACAAATCTTCCGGCTTATCTTTGTAATTAAACAGAATATAGTTAGAAATCTCTTTGATGCCATGATGATGCGCAGTACGTACCGCATGACAATATACATCTTTTAAACGAATATCATCGAATGCAATACGCAAGGGGCGAATAGCAAGTCGAGCAAGTTGCTCCATATTCTCATCATTGATCTTTCGTCCATCGACGCCTTGGTTAAAATCTAAGTAACGTGCTTTCTTTGCTTTGTTGCGATACTTCTCGATGATTGGGGTCAGTTTATCATCGTGATCCAGCATATATTGTGCATAGTCCTCTGCATCTTCTGCCTCAATTACAATTTGAAGGAAAATTTCTAACATTTCTGCAGACTTAATACGTTTTTTGAATCCATCCAGATACGTAGCCATTTTCTTGTTGAGGAAATCTGCACGGTCTCCATTTCGATAACGCATCATAACAATATTGTAATCGCCAGGATCGACATACTTTGCCCCCCGACCAAATCCCGCTGCGCACAGATCGTCAACAAGAGACTTCAAATCCGCAGCATTGAGAACATTATTGTCAAGTAATAGAAGGTGCTGCTTAAGTCCGTATTTCTCATCGATAATCCTAATCTGGTCAATAATGTTATTCGTCACACGAAACTGTGGCTCCAAAATAGGAACCGCACAGAAAGAACAATGGTTCGGGCATCCTCTGGTCGTATAAGCAAAATAATTATCACCAGCAGGGTACCTATAATCAGTCTGCTCCAAAATATCATAATCCAGCGGCAGTTCGTCAACATTGATGTCATTGTTATCGCCAACCACCGAAGTATCAGTGAACAGACCAGTCAGAATGTGGGAACGATCAATACCTGTTTCTTCTACAATCCTCTCTGGCATAAGCGATGCCATGATGCCACCAACGTACAGATCGTCAATGTTGTTCACCAACAGCTTATAATGATTGATGGTTTCCACATCAACATCAAAGTCAAAAGTAAACAAAGTGGTAATATAGACTCTATCCCAAACTTCTTTATCTACACTGCGGTCAAAACCTTTGACAAACCTCACCTCGTCTTTCAGCATCTTATGATATGTGCTTATTTTCATCAATCCCATTGGAGGATATTTGTTTTTATAATTTGGTTCTACTAATAAAACTCTCATTTCTTTTTCACGCTCAGTTCAGATTTTATAGCCTCACGCAGTTTTTCTGCTGTCTTATGATCTTCGGTAAAGAATGTATCAATTACGGTAATAATACGTTGGTATAACTTCCGCTCGTCTCGACTATATGATGTAGGCAAATCATGCTTTGTTGCATAATCAACATTAACGATTTTTTTATTTAACGAAGTAATCTTTTTCGCTGCTCTTTCTGTCTGCGACAACACTTTCTCAACCGTTTCTTTACGATCGTCATCAAACGTGCCACTCTCTTGCGCTTTTTTAACGATTTTTTCTTCCGCTTCCCGCTTCTTTGAAATTTGCTTGAGCTTATCAGCAATCTGTTCTCGTTTTTCATCAGAAGTGATTGCACCTGAATCAATCTTTTCTTCCAATTCCTTCTGCTCTGCATTCAATTGATTTAGACGTCTAAGTGCAGAAGTCGCCTCAGACATACCGCGGCGGTATTTTCTGTTAATTTCTCCAGCCCACTTTCTCAGAGCCTGCGTCATTTCACTATATATTGCATTAGGCTCAAAATCGTCTCTCTGGGAGTTCGGAACTAATTCATTATGTAAAACGTGAATTTCTCCGGCAAACATACGATTTGCATTATGACCCTCAGAGGGAAAATACTTCACGAATGTAGTATTATCACCAACTAGGATATTTCCCTTGCGGAAACGGATACCCTGTATCGTCTCATCAGAAATAATTCCAGAAAAATCTGTAAGTGCAAGCCATCCAATATATAGAGGTTGTCCATCAGACGATTCAGCATACACAAATTCTACATCCCGGATATAATCTTTATTCTTTGTTTTCGTTTGCTTTCCCGTAGACAAAGTGCGGGAATAAGCCTTATAGATAGGGAGTTTTCTCGATCCTCGAAGGATTTTATAGCAGGATATAGGGCAACCATGATCGATAAAATGATCCCGAATTTTTTGTGCCTGAGAAAACTGCTGGCTATTGAAGTCAACAGGGGCTGTTTCTGAAAGATAACTCCACACAGCGTTTTCTTCAAGCAAGCCAGAATCCGAAGGAACACCCATTAACTGCACTTCAAAAAAATGTGTATCTTTATCCTCTGGCAGAGGATCAGCGAAACTGCTGATTGCCATAAAAGTTTCCATGACATCCGTAGTTTCCGTGTTAGACTTTTGAAGAAGTCTTTGCATTTTAATGCAATCACAGGTCAGAACTGTCTTTACTTTTTCGCCATATGCAGAAGTAATAAACCTAACTTCCTCTGCATAGGCTAGTCCTGCAAGCCGTCCAATTCCTCGAAACCCTCTCTCGTCTATACCATTTTTTTCAGAATCGCCAATGCTTAACAGTACCTCTCTAGCTTTTTCGGCAGGGATTCCACAACCATTATCATGAATAATTATCTTTTGCTTAGCACTATCAATCTGAATATGAATCGCAGCTTCAGATGTAGATATTACTCTACTCGCAACAGCCTTGTCAATAGAATCTGTACTATTTTGAATATATTCCCTATAGACGTGCATCGGGTTGGAATACATGCCTTTGGTAAGTATTTCAAGCAAAAACTTTCCAGCCATTGGTTCGCCCATTATTTACTACCTCCCTGATTATAAGATGGAAACGGGAACTGGATCTTTAACAATGTCTTGAAGACGGGATGGTGAAGAATCAAATCCCCCTTCTTCAGTCGAGTCATCATGTTTGCATATACCGTAGGAACAAATTTATAGTCCGGTCGAGATACTTCAATCGCATTCGTGCGGCCATACACATTCGTACCGCAGTTGCCTTTAATGCGTTCATGAATTGCACTTCTGAACTGTTCAGCAGAAAATAGTACAACACCTTCAGAGCGACCACGTTCCGTAATATCCAGCAAATTAGCCAGCAACGGCGAATTTTTGCTAGATGTGGAAGGGGCATATTTATTTAACTCGTCAACAAAAATAACAACCCGTTTGGGAACCGGTTTCTTACTGTAACGGTCCTCCTGATCAAAATCACCGTGCTTTAAGGAATATACGGAACGGATAATATCACCGAAAACCAAGCATTGCAACTGTTCAGTTAAACCAGCAATATCGACAACCATCATTTCGCCGCCATTGATATTCAATACCTCATTGGACAGATATACTTGATGCTGTTCCTTCGCGCTTGAAATGGCATTCACAAAGATGTCATCATTGATAGAGTTATTGATCAGACGTCTGAAGCGCTGCCAGGACTGAATCAGAATACTGGAATTATTATTCTTACTGCTGCCTTTGCTGCAAAAATCTTTCAATTTGTCCTTGAAATCTGTCCAGCTCAAATCGCCTCTAAACTCCTGGCCATAGTCAATATAGTTCAGAATTGACTCAATTGTGTAGTTTGGATCATCGACATTAGAAAACAACATATCCACTTTATCAATGTCATGTTCAAAAGTGTACACAAAATTTGCAGCCTGCTTTGCTACAAACTGCTCGGCCAAATCTTCCGTGGGAAGTGCAGTATTCGCATACAACTTGTCCTTCTGATTTCGATATGGGTACAAGTATTTCACATTTTCAAATGGTTTGCAGGGAACACCCAAAGTATCCCATTCTTCACGCTGTGTTGGGGTCATTTTCTCATTCGGCTGGTGAACATGGAGCAGGTCGTCGCCCTTTACATTCATGACAATAATTGCAACATCATCCTTGTATTTATGCTGGATTGCTTTCAACAAGAACATAACATAGCTCGTCTTGGTAGCCAGACCCGAAATACCAGAGATATTCATGTGTGCACCTTCAGGACCGATTAAAAAATCTCCATTATACTTGATTGGCACGGAAATATTATTGCTAGCCTTCATTAAACCTGCAGGAATAGCTGTTTTCTCATCAATATTGTCCAGGCCGAGTGCGATTTCAATATCATCGTTATCTGCTGTATATACAGGAGAACTTTCAAATACAGGCATAAAATTTTCTTTCGTGTTGTGGATGACTGACACCTTCGCATAAGACAGGGAAAGCCTTCTTGTCAAGGGTGTTGTATCCACATTGCCGAAATCAGAGGACACATAATTGCTGAGATGACCTGTACCATCTGTGATATGCAGAATGTCCTGCACCACACCATAGGTTACAGAATCGTCAGCCTTATTTTCAACTCGAACAATATCAAAAGGGCTCAAAACAGCGTCATCCGAAAGCCAAAACTGAAAATCGTCACAAGATGATGGATATTTTTCTGTGGCAGAGACTCTGCCAATTAACTTCCTGTTACTCATACCTTGATCTCCTTATTAGCGAAAATTTCTTTTGAAATTGTTGATAAACACCAAATCGCTCTCAAAAGATACTTTTATTACTCTTTCCGTTAAATATATGGGATATAGGTGGCTTGCCCATCGTTCATCCCGACCATAGCAAGTAGGAGAACCCTCATTCAACGCCCAGAGAGAAATATTGTCCACCACAGAAGAATCCAGACCTTCCTCCTCCTCCAGCACCGCCATCTTTTCAATTTTAATAATGCCTTCAAGCGGACCGGCCACCCTGTTTTTAGGACGAATCCGTAAATACCAGCAACCAAATTTACGATGTTTGCTGTTCTCCTTCAAAAACACCGGAGTTCTTTGGCCATATTCCAGTTTTAGAAGTTCTGTACCAATCTGGATTCCGCCACGTTTATTTTTGCTGGAAGTGGGCAGCATTGGATCAAAACTCTTAGAAACGCCGACGACATTATAAAACATATCTGCAAACTCTGGCTTTCCAGTATCCTGACGAATGAACTGCAACGGACCATCCACAACCAGCATATGATCGGGCTCAAGCGTATCCGAATTAACCATTTGCCCCAAAATATCAATTTCCATATCGTGCATCGTAGAATTGGCTTTGGCAATAGCTGCATTGACGGGAACATTATCTTTTGCGGGATCAAAGTGATATTTGACTATATCTAAGTGAATATCCTTTGCCATCTGTGTTTTGAGGATGCGCTGACGAATTTCTTGAAAATCCACTTCATTCATCTTATCGCTTAGAAGCAGAAGGTTTTTTCTCTGAATGGTATTATGTATATGTAGCTTTTTTTGTCGATCTCGCTCAGTACTTCCTGCCCGAACTTGAGCCACAACAACAGGGTATATCTTCTTGCCCTCCAATACCATATCGCCAATTTTATATGTACGGCGAGAACCGTCCATAAAATAGCTAAATCCAGAATATGTTCGGTCTTCGTTTATCAAGTCAATGGTACGAATTTTTTTTGACTCATCTGTTTCAAAAGGCTTACCCATTTCTTTTATTTCATCATTTTCATCTTGGTATGGCTCGTGGTAGTAGTGGTCCAGATCAAGGCTTTCGTTCTGATAAAGGAAAATTCTCCGCTTATCAAATATCTCGCTTAAAGTCGGCATATCTTTGCCTCCATCTTCATCTAAGTATGCTTGGGTTTGAATTATTCAATTCTTTTAAATGTATAAACTCATTCATTTCTTCTCGTAGTAACGTAAATTCTTTGCTTTTCCTTTTTTAAACAGAACCCCCTCATCATTCAACTCGCGCAGCAGGAGGATTGCCGTAGATTGTGATACGCCAAGTGCCATTTCCACATCGCTGCGAACGATAGAACCCTTGCTGCGGCACAGTTCTAAGATAGTGTTGACTCGTTCTTGTTTTTTTGACCAACTGGTAGTTTCATTTACTTTGTGCAAATTCTTAGATTTTTGTTCTTCAGCATGGAAGTTCGTATTGGGAAGCGTAATCTTAAATGCATTATCTGTTGTTTCGATCACAGGTTTCACAGCATAATCATCGTAACACTCATTGATTTTAAGAATACCGGTGCCGTATGCTTCGATCAGTCGAAGACGATAGAAAATATTGGCTAAATACTGATTACGCAATACCGACACCCCAAGCTTTACATCATCCAATGTAATACCTTTCACTAAACCACCGATCGTTACAAATTCAATTCGATCTTCAAAAATACTAATAAGGGCAGCGCCACTGAAAGAATAGTCCCGATGTACGATCGCGTTCAGCAGTGCCTCACGAATGGCCTCTGGTGGATAGTCCCGCATATCTAACCGATCCAATCCGGAGAATTCTGCACGGGTACGATTGAAACGATCAATATAATCAAAAGCTTCCTCCAGCTGTTCCAGAAGGGAACCTGACAATTCTCTGCGGTCTTTAAATACGGATTTCTTGCTACCTTCAAAAACAGCCAGTTTAATCATATGCGTACATTGCTCAGACAACAGAAATGCCAGGTTAGTGTACATTTCATCCTCACCGATCAAGTGAAGTGTCCGCATTTGGGCCTTTCCAAACCCCACCTTCCGTTTTCTGAAAAAATCGGCAGCTTTATCAAAAGTAAGATTCTGGTCAAGAGAACGGGCAGCTTCATAGCTGTCGCCACTGGTTTCCTTAATCATATTTAAAATAGCAGCATCTGTTGCCGGAACTGTAGATGCCCCCTGACGAACATAAACGCCTTCCGGGCGAATTCCTTTTCCATGCAGATAATACGGCCTTGCCGTACCACGCTGGACGGTTACACACACGATCTGCTTCTCGTCCATAATATCATTGCGGCACTCTACAAACATAGTGACGTCTGGACGTACGGCATCCCTGATCACATTGGTTACACGCAGCATAGTACTATCAACATTTTCAACACCGCAAACGGTTCCATCATCATCCACTCCGATATAGAGTGTACCGCCGTCACAGTTTGCAAAAGCAACAATCGTATTTTTAATATCGTCAACATATTTTCTCTTGAACTCTGTCGTCTTGCTTTCTGTGAACATAACGTGCCCTCCAACCAATTCAAATCATATTCTAATCTAATAATTATTATAATCATTTTTTTGTTATTTACAAGCAGATTTTGAATCTTTATTACGAGAAATAGAACCGCTTCCTTTATTTCTC
Organism: Bacilliculturomica massiliensis; assembly: GCF_900605495.1. Taxonomy (GTDB): domain Bacteria; phylum Bacillota; class Clostridia; order Peptostreptococcales; family Anaerovoracaceae; genus Bacilliculturomica; species Bacilliculturomica massiliensis. The sequence continues at coordinate 829,427 of NZ_LR027602.1, read as the reverse complement.
TCCCTTCTGTTATAGGATCAGTCTCTATCAAATAAACGTTATCCCTTTTCAAAAATTTGAGTCAGGGAAGTCAGGTGCCAGGAATAAGGTGTTCCTCACGCGCGGCGCGATATTACGATGTTATAAAAAAGACCTCCGGCCGCAGTATAAACTGCATCGGAGGTCTTTTCTTTCGTTGCAATGCTCTTCCCGTTCAGGTGTCCTCAGGTATGCGTTCCTCGCGGATTGCATCCGGACCGCCGGGAGATCGGCTTCTGTGCTTTTATGCGGCGCAGACGTTGATCGCTCTGATCTTTCCATTGCTTCTGGAATCAGTCTCAGTGTCGAACGTCACTTTCTGTCCCTCGGACAGGGATTTGTATCCGTCGCCTACGATAGCGGAGAAATGTACGAAAACATCCTCGCCGCCATTATCATTCGAAATAAAACCATAACCTTTGTCTGCATTAAACCATTTTACTGTGCCGTTATTCATTTACGGTACTCCTTTCAATCTGTACACCCGCCGCAAAATGACGCGCGAGCCGGCGGAATCAATTTCTCCGCCTATACCCTGACTGATAAAACAAAAAAAATCACATATTTTGCAAACCATCCGAAAACAAATGACTTACAAAATATGTGAGTTCAAATGACCATCATCGAGAATACTTTTTTATAATACAACACTATCTTCTGTTTGTCAAGAAATATTTTTCCTGATTTTTTATTTCATAGCGCGGCTGAGTAGTCGATCGAAAACCTGAACGGATCCATTTTTTCTTTTTGACCCCTATCAACACCCGAAAAAGAAAAAAGCAGAGACCGTAACGGGTATTTTTATTGTTTGCTTTGTCGACCTATGTCGTTTTTTTCTTTTTGGAAGCAGTTTTGTGTTTACAACGAAAAATATTTTACATATTTTGCTTGATCAGTATATCATGTCCACATATTTTTCGTTTTCAGATCAATTTTACAGGCAAAAAGAAAAAATCCGTGAAAGGACCTACGCTTCTTTCCTTTTTCGGCCTGCCCCGGTCACTTTCTCATCCATTTATCAGCTTTCAAGCGTTGCGCTGTCACATATCTGCGATGTTTCTGGCATTGAGCTCCATGGTTTTCTGCGTTTTTAGGCTACAGCCGTCATGAAACTCCGCGGCCCGGGTTTTCTGCTGCTGATTTCCTTCAAATATAGATCGGGAGAACGGCGCGGAAGGAGCGGGCCGCGTAGATTCACGCGGGACCCGCCCGCCACTCCGCCCGCAGGGCGTCTCTTCCCCGACGCGCCGGCATCCATCCCCCGGCCGCCTCCGGCGGCCGGCGCGCCGCCTGTGCCGCTAAAGGCACAGATACCCTCCGTCCACGCAGAGCACATGGCCTGTGACGAAATTCGACGCATCGGAGGACAGATAGATCGCCGCCCCCACCAGTTCGTCCCCCTCGCCCCAGCGCCCCATGGGCACCTTGGAAAGCAGCGCGGCGGCTTTCTCCGGATCGTTCAGGTATTTGTCATTCATCTCCGTGGCAAAGTAGCCCGGCGCGATGGCGTTTACCTGAATATTGTCCGCCGCCAGTTCCAGGGCCGCCGCTCTGGTCAACTGCTGCACGCCGCCCTTGGATGCACAGTAGGGACCTGCCATGGCGGCGGCAGCTACAGACATGATGGAAGCGATGTTGACGATCTTCCCCCGCTTCCGGCTCTTCATCAAGGGCGCGAAATGTTTGATGCAAAGGAAGCTGCCGGTCAGATTGACCCCGATGGTGTCGTCCCAGTCCGCCTTGCTCATCTCCGTCAGCAAGCCTCTGCGGTTGATACCGGCGCAGTTGATCAGCACGTCCACCTGCCCCAGCTTCCGCGCCGCAAAGGCCGCCAGAGCTTCGACTTCCTCCTCCGAGGAAACGTCCGCGGCAAAGGCGCCGCAGCTTTGACCTTTCCCTTCGATCTCCCGCTCCAGTTCAGCCAGAAGCGCGCCGTTAGTAGCCGCCGCGACGATATGCGCCCCGGCCTCCGCCAGCCCCAGAGCCATGCTCCGCCCCAATCCTCGGCTGGCTCCGGTGATCACGATCCCCTTTCCTGCAATATCAAAATAATTTTTCATCCCCGCGCCTCCTCAATATCACCGGAGCGTCCCCGGTCTGATCACGAAATCCTCCGCCTGATAGATGGGATCCGGGTAGGAATAAAATCCGCTTCCCGTCTTCACGCCGCCTTTTCCCTCCTCTATCATCGTCCTCAGAAGCCTGAGCTTTTCCTCTTTGTTCGGCGAATCCGGAAGCAGTTCCGCCGTCACGTCCAGACCGATCTTATCAATGATGCCGAAGGGGCCGGAGTTCTCCAGCCGCACGGTCATCCACGCCTTGTCGATGTCCGCGATATCCGCGGCTCCCGCCAGATACAGATCCAGCGCCTTGTCCAGGACCACGAACAGCATGCTGTTGGCCAGGTAACCCGGATACTCCTTCTTCAATACGCAGCAGTTCTGCCCGATGGATTCCGTATACCGCTTCAACTCCTCCACACAGCGCGGATCCGTCCCGGGATGGGGCATGATATCCGCCAGATTCTGCCGGTAGACCGTCAGGTGAAAATGCCAGGCCAGAAACCGTTCCGGCGCTCCCGAGGCCTCCGCGAACAGGGACGGTCTCAGCGAGGAGGTGTTGGTGGTCAGGATGGCGTTTCCGGGGAGCCAGGGCGCGAACTTTTTCCACGTCTCACGCTTGATCTCCACGTTCTCCGCCACCGACTCACTCACCAGATCGGCTCCCGCGCAGGCGTCTTCCACATCGTTGCTCACGCAGATCCGTTTCATCGCGCCTTCCAGACGTTCCCGGGAGATGCGGCCTTCCTCCAGCAGCGACAGCGCTGCTTTTTCCGCCCCGGAAACTGTTCCGGCGTTTTTCCCGGGGTTTCTCACGTACATCGTCACATCGGTGCCGAACAGAGCGCACTGCAGTCCGATATGCTGGGACATAGCGCCGTTTCCGATGATCAAAACCTTCCTGATTGCCATAAGTCTCCTCCAATCTCTTCTCTACCAGAAAAACATCGCGATGAAATAGTACGCCGTTACCACCAGACAGCCCACCACCGCGTAGGGCAGCACTTTGTGATAGTCGATCTTGAACAGCCCGCAGGGCAGTACCCACCAGAACGGCGTCAGCATATTCGTGGCGCAGTCGCCGTAGCCGTAAGACATGAGTATGGTCTCCACCTTGCAGTTCAGCTGGAAGGTGACGGGAATGATATAAGGCGCCTCGATGATGAACTTTGAGCCTGCCGACGGCACGAAGATATTGAGAAACGCCGAATACAGCATGGCTATGCTGGGCCAGGTCCCCGTGGTGGCAAAGGACAGGAAGAATCCGGCGATGACCTTGTCGAAACCCGTTCCCACAATGATGCCGAAAATGCCTGCGTAAAAGGGATACTGGATAACGAAGGCCCAGGCGGACTGAATGGTGTCCACAAAGAGCTCCACGAAAATGCGGGGACGCATACAGCATGCCAGAGTAGCTGTGAGCACCAGATAGTTATAGCTGTTGATGGAGATCCCCATGAAGCCTCCGTTCATGAGCATATTAATACACCAGTAGCCCATGAGCGCCACGATGATATACTGCAGAACGATGCTGTTGGCCAGCCTTTTGGCCGGCGTGCTTTTATCGATGTGGAGCGTGTCCACGTCGATGGAATAAAAGGCTTCCTGCTCCGGCGTGATCTCCTCAATAGGCGAGCCTTTTTTTGGCCGCATGAACATGACCACCGCCAGGACCAGTACGCAGCTCACAGCTACGGTGATCAGCGGCTGCGCGTAGATGGCCGTGTCCATGACCGTGTAGGATTCGGGCATCAGCGCCGCGGTCTGCTCATCCACCAGGGATTTCAGATAGCCTGGGGTCGAGGCGTAGAGGATCTGGGACGCGGAGATCCCGGAACCTCCTACCAGCGCTGTGCAGAAGATCGCCGCCACAAAGCTGGGAGTGTGAATTCGGATCCCGCGCTGCTTTGCCTGAAGCAGCATCTCTTTGCCTATGACGATGCAGCCCATCCAGCCGATAGCCCAGTGAAACCAGGACAGTACCGCCCCCAGCATGGCGCACATGATGTAAGCGGAAACAGTGCTTTTCGGCAGCGAACAGAATTTTCGGAGCAGCTTTTTCATGGGCGGCGAGCTGGCGAACACGTTTCCCAGCACGGTGATCAGCACCATCTGCATGGAAAATGCCAGCAGGTTCCAGAAGTTTTCCGCCATGGAATCTGCGATGCTTTTCTGACTCTCTGTGGATTGAAAGATGGGCGCGCCGGTGAACACGATAGCGAGGACCGCGGCGACGATCACCAGAATAAATGCGATGGTCATGGAGTCAGGCATCCAGCGTTCAAAAGCAGATGAAAATTTGTCTACCAAGCTCTTCTTGTTGTTTTGATCTTCCTGTGTCATATGTAGTCCTTCCCTTCCCTCTGCGTTATGGATCTTTATGCTGTGCCGGCCGGACGGAGCCGTGGTGCTGCGCCGGCCGGAAACGATCTTCGTCTAGAGTTCTCCCTCGTAGGTCCAGCTCCACTGCGGATTCTGCGCGCCGAACTTGGCGCCGTCCACCCGTATATCCACGCCGTTGATGTAGTTGGAAGCGTCGGAAGCCAGAAACAGATAAGCCGCCACCATGTCGTCTGTGGTGGCGAAACGCCGCACCGGGATCGCCGCCACCAGGCGGTCGAAGTCCGTGCCGATCTCCTTTTCATTGATGGGCGTCAGCGTATAGCCCGGCGAGACGGAGACGACCCGGATATTGAATTTTCCAAGCTCCACGGCGAACACCCGGGTAATGCTGCCGATGGCCGCCTTGGTGGCGCAGTATATGGCCTTCTCTGCAGAGGGCATGTGTTCGTTAAAGGATGAGGTATTGATGATCACGCCTCCCTTTTTCTGACTTTTCATAATGTCGGAAGCCACGGCCGCGCCGTACCAGTAGGACTTGAAATTGATATCCACCACTTTCTGAAAATCCTCTTCTGAAAGCTTGTTGAACGGCGACATCACATTGATCCCGGCATTGTTGACCCACACGTCCACTGTGCCGTAGGCTTTCACCGCGGCCTCTGCGAATTTTCGGATCTCCGGCACCATGGCGATATCAGCGCGGACAGCCGTCAGCGGCAGCCCCTGTTCCCGCGCCCACTTGTTGATCTCGTCGATCTTGACCTGGTTCCGGCCGCACACGGCCACCTTCGCGCCCTGCTCCACGAACGCATGGGCCAGCGCTTCGCCGATCCCCGAAGTTCCCCCGGTGATCGCCACAACTTTGTCTTTCAAATCATAATTCATTTTTCAGGCTCCTTTCCAAAACGCCGGCACTCGAAACTCGAACCGCCGTCAGGCTTATCCGCAGTACTTCTGGATATATTCTTCCATGATCCGCGACGCGGTGATCGTTCCGATCCTCTCCGCTCCCGCCGCCACCATCTTTTCCACGATCTCAAGATTGTGAACGCCGCCGGACGCCTTTACTTTGATCTGCGGCAGCGCCTCTCTCCGCATGGTCTCCACCGCCTCCACCGTGGCCGGTCCATGGGTGCCCGTGTTTGTCTTGATAAAATCCGGGCCGCATGTGTTGGCGATCTTGCAGAGCGTAGTGATCTCATCCGCATTGAGATAGCAGGTCTCAAAGATGAGCTTGACGATCTTCTTTTCCTGCCGGCAGAGATCCACGATGGCCCTGCTCTCTTTTTCGATATAATCAAATTCGTGATCCAGTATCTTCGAGATATTCAGCACGAAGTCGATATCTGTCGCTCCATCCTTAAATGCGTTGTACGCCTCCGCCAGTTTGGTGTCCAGGGAGCAGATCCCCAGAGGAAACGAGGTAGCGCAGGTCAGATTGATGTCATGGCCGGAAAGCAGCTGCGCGCATTCCCGGATGGCAAAGCCGTTTACAGCCACACAGGCGAAGCCGTATTTGATAGATTCCTCGCAGAGCGTGAGATATTCCTGATGACGGCTGGTGTCCAGAAGCAGCGACTGATCGAACAATTTGGCGAAAGCCTTGGGGTCATTTGTGATCTGAAACATAGCATTCTCTCCTTTTTTCATCCCTTTGCCGCGCGCGCCGGCTTCGGGTATACACAGGTGATTTATCGTACTGCCCTCTATATAGAGCAATAACCATGCCAACGGCACAAAGGGAGATCTCAGGCAGTTTTCCGTCCGGCTGAGATGGTTTTTGACAAATTGACAGAAAACACATATAATTAGGGCTGACAAAAATGACGCCGCTGTCATTTTTGTCACGGTCCGCCCATTGGGTTCGATCCAATTCACACAAAACCGGGAGGTGAATGCATGCTATTCGATACTACAGAAGAATATCAGGAGCGTCTGAAGCTGGCATGGCTGAAATTTGTCCGCGACGAGCCCTTTGACTATTCCTTCATCCGCCCGGAGATCCTGGAATCCTGGCGCGTATCACGCTACTACCGCGTGGCCCCCTACGATCTGACCAACGAGCGCCTGACTGCCGCAGAGATGGAACCGATCCTGAAACGGCACAGGGATCTCATCCAGATCGCCCGGCCGGAAATGGAACGGCTCTACTCCATCATCCGGGGCTCCAACGCATACATCCTGCTCACCGATAACCAGGGCATCATGCTGGATTCTGTGGGTGACAAAAAAAACCTTGTGCTCAGCGGACCTTATACCCGTCTGATCCGGGGCTCCAGCTGGAATGTAGAGGACGCGGGGACCAATTCCATCTCCCTGTGCCTGGCCACGAAGAAGCCCTGTCAGGTCTACGGCAACGAACATTACAAATATCATTATAAATCTCACACCTGCTCCGGCGCCCCCATATTCAGCATCGAAGGCGGCCTCGTGGGCACCATCAACATCAGCGCCCTGAAAGATGAGGTAAACATTCACACCCTGGGCGCCATGGTCACTTCCGCTCAGACCATCGAGCACGCTCTGAAACTGCGCTCAGCCGTCCGCGAACTGACCAGAATACAGAACGCCTCCGCTCCGTCCTTTTCCTTTCTCGGTCCCACCGGTCTGATCCTGCTGAACCATGAAAACCGGATCATGTACATCAACCCCGGCGCGCTGAAAATGCTTGATCTGAAGGAGCAGGAGGCCGTGGGCCAGCCTCTTTTCCAGTTCATGCGCATCGAAAGCAATGCCAATTCAAATACAAAGGCCTTCCTCCACTTCAGCAACAACCTGTACGACCTGCCCGCCAATATTATGCTGACGAAATCTCCGGAGCGTCCTCTCCAGCGAAATGTGTCCATCCACCGGATCGACAATCTGGACGGGAGGAACTACGTCACGGTACTGACTCTTTCGCCTCCCTCCGCCGGCGGCGGGAACAGCCCGGCGGTGTCAGCCGTCTCTTCCGCCCCGAAGGAGGCTCCAACAGAATTTCGCACCACGTACAAATTTTCCTCCATCGTGGGCTCCTCGCCCGCCATGCTGCAGACCGTATCGGAAGCCCGCCAGCTGGCGCAGAATTATTCCAACGTACTGATCACCGGGGAAAGCGGCACGGGAAAGGAGCTCTTCGCTCAGGCCATCCACAGCGCCGGAGGCCGAAAGGATCGGCCCTTCGTGGCGATCAACTGCGGAGCCATCCCCCGCTCTCTGGTGGAGAGCGAGCTGTTCGGCTACGAGCAGGGCGCCTTCACCGGCGGAAAAAAAGGCGGCGCTCCCGGAAAATTTGAACTGGCCAACGGCGGCACTCTCTTTCTTGACGAGATCGGCGAAATGCCGCCGGACACGCAGGTCACTCTGCTGCGGATCCTGGAGGATCGCCGGGTGATGCGCCTGGGCGGGACGAAGTACATCCCCCTGGATGTGCGCATCATCGCCGCCACCAACCGCAATCTGGCCCAGGCTATCCGCGAGAAGACATTCCGCGAGGACCTGTATTACCGTCTGAATGTGCTCACCATCCGCATTCCCCCTCTCCGGGAGCGCAGAACGGATATTATCGATCTGGTGCACTTCTACGTAAACCAGTTCAGTCCCGGTGAAGATCCCGTCATCGGCGACAAAGTGTACGAAGCTCTCATGAGCTATTCCTGGCCGGGCAATGTGCGGGAGCTGGGAAACGTCATTCAGCGGGCCCTGTTGATCCGGGAAGGAAGCGCCATCGAGATGGAACATCTGCCGGCAGACATCCGTGCCGCACTGCGGGGAAACGGGCCCGCCGCGGTCTCCTCCTTCCGGCGGGAGTCCGTTCCCGGGGACTGCACGGCCGGAACCATCACCCTGGACGATGCCGGTCTGGAAGGAGATCGGGCGCCGGCCGCCCATGAAAGCCTGCGGACAGCGGGCTCAGACGCGGACACAGAAATATCGCTCCGGTCCCTGTACATCTCCGCTCTCAAGGCGACCCGCGGCAACGTCCAGGCCGCCGCGGCAGACCTGAAAATGAACCCGCGCACATTTTACAGACGGCTGAGCAAATACGATATCAATCCCAAAGCCTTTAAGAAATAACGGCGGCAAGGCCGGCAGCAGCCGGGGCGGCAGGCAGGACCAGTTTCGGACGTGATCCTCTGCGGCAGACAAGGCCGGCCGAAACAAGTCCGAAGCACACAAAAAGGGAGCGCCGCAGCTTTCTATTCCGCAGTGCTCCCTTTCATTTTCCCTTTGTAATACTTCCCTGTAACCGGAGGATTTTTTATATGAACAACTTGATTTTCTGTCTGAACGCCACGATTCCCATCTTCCTCACAATGCTTCTGGGCGTGTTCTTTCGGTACGCGGGGCTTTTTGACCAGTCCTTTGTCAACAAGATGAATCGCTTCGTCTTTACGGCGGCGATCCCCGCTCTTCTGTTTCACGATCTGTCCGGAGTCCCTTTCCGTCAGGTGTGGGACAGCCGTTTCGTGCTGTTCTGCTTTCTCACCACCGCCGTGTGCATCGCCATATGCTGCGGTCTGTCCTTCTTCGTGGCCGATCGGTCCATCCGCGGAGAGTTTGCCCAGGCCGGCTATCGCAGCAGCGCCACCATACTGGGTATCTCCCTGATCCAGAATCTCTACGGCAACGCGGGGATGGCCCCCCTGATGATCGTCAGTTCCGTGCCGCTGTACAATGCGGCCGCCGTGCTCATTCTGGAGCTGATGGGCCCCGATCGCAAAAGACCGGATCGGGAAACTTTGAACAAGACGCTGAAAAATCTGATGACGAACCCCATCATACTGGGCATTGGGGCGGGCATCCTCTGGTCCCTTTCGGGGCTCTCCCAGCCCAGGATCATGGAACTGACTGTGCAAAATCTGGCCGCCACGGCCACGCCTCTTGGGCTTATGGTCATGGGCGCCTCTTTTGACGCCGGAAAAACGCTGAAAAAATGGAGACCGGTCCTGGCCGCCAGCGCCCTGAAGCTGGCGGGCTTCACCGCAGTCTTTCTGCCTCTGGCCGTCCGCATGGGCTTTCACGACGACAAGCTGGTGGCGATCCTGGTCATGTTGGGCTCCTCCACCACCGTCAGCTGTTTTGTCATGGCCCGCGGCATGGGGCACGATGGAACGGTGACCGCCGGTGCCATCATGCTCACCACCTTCTTCAGCGCCTTCACGCTGACTGTCTGGCTCTTTATTCTGCGCAGCATGGGGTTGATCTGACCGGTCAGTTTTCTCCTCTGGTCTCCGATCACTGATCACTCATGGTCCTGTTTTCCTCTGCAAACCGCTTGATCTTTTTGGCGGTGTTTTTTTCGAATTCTTTTTCCCGGATGTCGAGCTTCTTGACGCGCTTGAAATAAGGCAGCCCCTGGTTCATGCGGTCGATCTCTTTCCAGAGCAGTTCCAGCGCCTGCTCCTTCGTGTACCCGGCGCCCAGCGCCTCCTCCACCGCCTCCCCATCGCATTTGACCGCGGCGAAGATCAGAATATCGTCCGATTCGCTGCCTTCCGCTCCCCATACCATGGATTCTTCCACATAGGGGATCTGCCCCAGGTAGTATTCGATCTCCTCCGGAAATACATTCTTTCCGTTTTTCGTGATGATCACGTTCTTTTTCCGACCCGTGATGTGGATAAAACCATCGCCGTCTACATAGCCCAGATCTCCGGTAAAGAACCAGCCGTCCTCGCTCATCACCTCTGCGGTGGCCTCAGGATTCCCGTAGTAGCCCAGCATCACGTTGGGACCCTTGATACAGATCTCCCCGATCCCATCCTCGCCCGGCTGCGCAATGCGGCACTCCATGTAGGGCGGCATTGCTCCCGCGGCGTCCTGCTTGGGATCCACGTCAGGATTCAGCGCCGCGATGGGTCCGCATTCCGTCAGTCCGTAGCCCTGCAGACAGATGATGCCGAAGGAAGCGATGCTGTCCAGCACCGCAGGATCGATGGCCGCCCCGCCGCAGATCATCAGGCGCATGCGTCCGCCAAACACGTTCGTCACCTGAGACAGCAGCTTCGGCACCAGATCGAGACCGATCTTTTTCGTATATTTATTGACCGCCAGCACTCTCCGCAGCAGCTTTTCCTTCCCGCTCTTCTTCGCCTGGGACCAGATCTTCCGGTGCATGCTCTCCATGATCAGCGGCACGCACAGAAATACCGTGGGCTTGGCCTCGCCGAGATTTTTTACGATGTAGCGCAGCCCCTCGCAGTACGCCACCGCCGCGCCCCGAAACAGCGGGCACAGAAAACCGCAGGTACATTCGTACGTGTGATGGATGGGCAGAACGGAAAAGAAAATGTCTTCCTTTTTGATATGGATCATCGTCACCATGGACATAAGGTCTGCGGCAATGTTTTTGTGCGAAAGCATGACTCCCTTGGATATGCCTGTAGTCCCGGAAGTAAACAGCAGGATCCCCATGCCTTCCCGCTCGATCTGCGCGTCCAGAAATTCCCTGTTTCCTCCGTCGATGAGCCGGTTTCCGATCTCGATCAGATTCTGCAGAGAGAGAACGCCGCCCTCCGCCAGATCACCGTCCATATTGACCAGCGCAAAGAGCCGGGTATCCCCGCTGTCCTTCATGCGCCGAAACATGTCCTGATATTTCTTCGAGAAGATCACGCACTCCACCCCGGCCGCGATCACCAGCTGTTTCAGCTCGTTCTCCGGCAGTTCCTTGTCAAGGGGCACCGCGATCCCGACGCCGCATACCACCGCCAGATAGGAGACCGCCCACTCGTAGCGGTTGTCCCCGATCACCGCCACCCGTTTTCCCGAAAGTCCCAGAGACACCAGCGCCGTCCCCAGCGCGTCCGTATCCTCATGAGCCTTCCCGTATGTGACGTCCCGGTAAGGTCCGCCGGGCTTGTCCTTCTTCATAAACGCCGTTCGGCCGGCGTAGAGAGCGGCGCTGGAATCCCACATGTCCTTGATATCTGTGATCGGTCTCACATCTTTGTACCGCACCAGCGGGTCCGTGCTCTCTTCGATCCCCGACACATATTCCACCGCCCAGCGGCGGGCTTCTTCAATTCCCATCATAATCCATTCCCCTTCGTCTCGCTCCGGCCGCGGCGCAGCGCGTCCGTCAGGTCTATCGACGCAAAATTTCAGGGCCGCCTTGGCTGTTCCCTGAAATTCCGCACGCTTTCCCTCTCAAATTACATGTTAAATCTTTACCTTTCCGGCAGCTTTGCCGGACCGCGGAACTTTGCCGGGCCGCGGAGCTTTGCCGGACCGCGTGGCTATTTCGCCGTGTAGCGCTTGATCTTCTGCGTGGTCGTCTTCTCGAACTCCGTGTCGCGGGTGCGGAACCGCTTTACCCGCTTATAGAGCGGCATTTTGTCGTTGGCGGCGTCGATCTCTTCTTTCAGAAGTCTGCGGAGCTCCGCCTCCGGCAGGTTTCCGTGCCGTTCCTCGATGAGTGCGAAATTGGGAAGGATATCCGCCCACACGATCATTTCGCCGGTGTCGGCGTCCTCCTCCCCGCTCACGATCACCTCTTTGATGTAATCGCTCTTCCCCAGATAGAATTCCACTTCCTCCGGAAAAACATTCTTCCCGTTCTTTGTAACGATGACATTTTTCTTTCTTCCCGTAATGTACAGGAAGCCGTCCCGGTCAAAATACCCGTAATCTCCCGTATGCAGCCAGCCGTCGATGAGGACCTTGGCCGTCTCTTCCGGATCGTCATAATAGCCGAGCATGACAGAATCGCCTTTGCAGATGATCTCTCCCACGCCGTTTTCGTCCTTGTCGATGATCCTGACCTGAGTGCCGGGCATGGGCAGCCCCGCCGAGGCCGCCTTGTGGTACCGGTCCATATTCACGGCGATGATGGGCGAGTTTTCCGTCATCCCGTATCCCTGGATCATGGTGATCCCCATGGCGTTGAAGTCTTCCACCACGTTGGGGTCGATGGCCGCCGCTCCGGCGATCATCAGTCTCATATGGCCGCCCAGCGCCTGGTGCACTTCCTTGAACAGCTTTTTCGTAGCCTTGATATTCAGTTTATTCAGCTGTTTGGACACAGCCACCGCAGCGCGCATCTTGTCCGCTTTGCCGCTGGCTTCCGCTTTTTTCCACACTTTCTTGTGCATGGATTCAAAGATCAGCGGCACCCCCAGCATGACGGTAGCCTGCGCTTCCGCCATATTTTTCACGATGTATTTGAGCCCCTCGCAGATCGCCACGGCACACCCCTGGTACATGGCGGTCATAATGTGGCAGGTAAACTCGTAGGTATGGTGCATGGGCAGGACGGACAGGCCCACGCAGTCGTCGCGCACATTCACATATTTGGACATGTTGTAGACGTTGGCGCAGATATTGCGGTGGCAGAGCATGACGCCCTTTGCCAGCCCCGTGGTACCGGAGGTGAAAAGCAGGATCCGCATCTCGTCGGCGTCGATCACCGCGTCCACGAAACCTCTGCGGCCTTCCGCCAGCAGCCGCTTTCCCCTCTCGATCAGCCTGTGCAGGGAAAGGCTGGCCTCCGTGTGCTCCGGAGCGTCCATGCTGATGACGAACTCCACCCCGGACACCTGGCTGAGCGCTTCCTTCACCTTGCGCTCCACCTTGCTGGAAAATACCAGAGCGTCCACCTTTGCCCGTTCCATCAGATTGGCGATCTCCCCGGCGGGAAGTTCCCGGTCCAGCGGTACGATGACCCCGGTTCCGTTGACCGTGGCCAGGTAGGTGATCACCCACTCATAACGGTTTTCACCGATCACCGCCACCCGTTTTCCCGAAAGTCCCAGATCCATCAGCGCCGTCCCCAGTCCGTCCACGTCCGCCTTCGTCTGCCGGTAAGTGATGGCGCGGTATGGGCCGCCCGGCTTATCTTTTACCAGATACGCCCGCTTGTCCGCGTACAGCTCCGCGCAGCTGTCCAGCATATCTTTCAGATCGCGTATCTCCCTGTTTACATATAAATCATTTTTGAACCTGCTGCTGTTCATATTGTCTTCTCTCCGTTCCAGCCGCCCATTCTCCTGTCCGGCGTTTTATCTATTTCAGCTTCTTCAAAGCCCGCAAGCCCGCAGCCCTCCTGCTCCAGAAGGCATGAGCTGCACGTCTGAGCGGAGCGCCCCCCCTGCCGCGCAGCTGCTGCACCACAGAGCAAAGGCAACAGAGCTTCGGGAAAAATTTTCCTTTCAAAAATATGCGCACACCTGCCGACTGACGGTATTTCGCATGTCCTATTTTATCACCGAACCCGGGGAAAGGCAATGATTTTAAGGCGCGCCGCTCCGTTCCGCCCCCGGCGCGAAATGAGTCTCCGCCGCGTCCCGCCCGGAACAGCGCCCGGCCCGGTCCCGGAGCTTTATTCCAAAAACTGCAGATGATACAGCTGCTTCAGCCTGCCTGTTTTTAAAAGCTGCGTGAAGCAGGCGCCGCCCAGGATCCGGCGCTGTCCGTGGGCCGCTCTCCGAAAGCTCTCCGCCGCCGACGCATCTTCGGATACATCGAATTCTTCCCAGAGGGCCCGCTGTCCGCCGCAAGTCCCTTCACCCTGCTCAACCTCCAGCCCGTGGGCCGTCTTTGGGCAGAGGAACAATACGGTCTCCGTCTGCCGGACCGCCGGCCGGGGTCCGCTGAGAAGAACGCCGGCGTCGCGCAGGAAGGGCAGCGTAAACTGGCCGGCCAGTTTTGCCGCCATCTTTGGACCTACGATGTCCGCGGCCCCCATGGCGTCCGCGTAGCTCACCACGGCAAACCCGGCCTCCGCCGCCTCCGCCAGATACCGCAGCAGATTACCTCTTATCTTGGCGAACACCTGCTCCTGTTCTTCGGGCCTGCCCGTCATGAGGAAACCGAAAACGTCCGACGTCTCCATCAACACGTTAAGTATGGTCAGCGGTCCGTTCATATTCAGCACCGCTTTCTCCCCCTGCTCCCTCAGGATCCGGCCGGCTTCCAGCACTTCCCGGACCCGCCCCGCGGAAAAATCCATATCGGGCAGCCCCAGCACATCCTCAGCGGTCTTGCAGATCCGCCGGTTCGCAGGCCGGGGAAAACTTCCGGCATCCCCGTAGTTCACCTGACCTCCGAAAGCTTCTCCCTCAACGGTATGGCAGAATGGCAGCACGCAGAAGCTCTCGTGCTCCCATTCCTTTATGGCCGCCGACAGCCGGGCCATGGCTCTCCCGTCCCGATATGCCTGCGGAAACTCCATACGAGCCCCCGCCCGCAGCTGTTCCGCCAGTTCTCCGTTCACACCGGACCTGTCGTTGTGCGAACACTGATATGACTTGAATTTCAATTTACGCTCCTTTCCTGGCGGCCGGACCGACGCCCTTCCGCCCGGCCCCATTCTCATTTTATTATTCTACCATCGTCCGGACTGCGGCGCCACAGTAAAACAACAGAACCAGAGGCCCCCCTCCCTTTTTCAGAGATTTTTCACAAAAAAAGCGGAGCGCACACTGCAACATGGGCGCTCCGCCGTCGATCACGTCAATTGATCAACGCTGTTATCTCGTCAGTCTCGTCAGATCATTTTTCAGAATGGCCGCTGTTTCCGCTCTCGTAGCAGGGCCCTTCGGGTCCAGGATCTTCCCTCCCTTACCGGACAGGATCCCCTGATCCACGGCCCAGCTCAGCGCTTTTCGCGCCCATTCCGACGAATCGGACCAGTCGCTGAATTCCCCCTCGGCAGATTTTACCATCGCCTCCCCGGAACTTTTGATCTGGTCCGCGGCGCAAAGCATGACCGCCAGTTCTTCTCTGGTCACGGGCTGATCAGGCTTAAACGCCCGCGTCTCAGACTGCTGCCCGTCGGGATAGCCCTGCGCGATCCCTGCCTGAGCCGCCCAGTTTACCGCCGTCCGGTACCATGCATCCTCTGCCACGTCTGTGAACTTCACTTCTCCAGCGGCGCCGGGATCACCTGCCGCATGGCAGAGCACGGTGACCAGCATGGCCCGCGTCATTACAGTCTCAGGGCTGAATGTATCGCGGGACGTTCCTTCAAATAATCCGTGCTCCACAGCGAAGCTCACCGCTTCCTCAGCCCAGTGACCCTTCACATCCCCGAATGGAACGGGGGCGATGTCCCTGATCTCGTATACAGAAAAGTGCGTGGTATGAAAGACCGCTTTCTTTTCCGCGGCGTCGTATGTCACTTCCGTCACCCTGGTCCGGCTCCCATCCTCCGCCACGTAATAGACGATGACCTCCCGGTGGGGCGCCGACTTTTCGTAGGGGACCTCCACTGTAACATCTCCATTCAGATCGGAGACTGTTCCCCGTTCCGTGTGAAGATCCAGCGTACAGACCGCGGCGCCGTCTGCCTGCTCCCCGGTCCGCGGCAGCAGCCGGGCGCTGAACAGCAGCTTCTCGTCTCCGGCCTGGGCCAGCACCGCCAACGCTTCGCTTCCAAACGTCACTTTCACCTGTTCTGCCTGCAGCGCCAGTAAAGCGCCGGCGTCTTTTACGGCGTGCAGCGCCTGAGCGGGCACTTCAGCCGGCCCAGTCTCCGAAATGATCTCAACTTTCGTCTGCGCCTGCGTCCCCGTCTCTTTCGCCAGCGCCTCCGCCTCCTGTGAGACGGCCTTCAGCGCGTCTTCTATTCTTTGCGCCGTCACTTCCGCGGCGCCGGCTTTGATCTGGCCCGTCACCTGACTTTCGGCTGCCTGGCCGTCCGTCTGCGTCACGGTTTTCCTGATGTCGTATCCGTTTCCCCCGGAGCCGCCCGTTCCGCTGCCTGCGTGGGATCCTCCGGAGTGGCCCGAGCCGCTCCCCGTGCCGGGATCCGGCAGGGACGCCGCCGCTTTCAGAACGATACTTCCGCTGGCGGTGTTGTAATTCTTGGAATCCTCCGGCAAAAACGTCCAGGAATAAGCGTGTTCCCCTTCCGCCAGCGACTGTCCCTCATCCCAGCTGATCTTCCCCGGCGTATCGCCCTCTTTGATGCTGAGATCGGGAAGACCCGCCGACAGCAGCAGCGTACCGGCAGGATATACGGGGTTCACCACCGGTTCTCCCTTTCGCATATCCACCACAAAAGAGTGGGACGGCGCAGTATAGAAAAGTTGCGTCTCGCGTTCCGGCGTGACGATATATGCCTGCACGATCACGCTGCAGCTGATGGCGAAGGGAGCTCTCACCCCTCCCACGTCGTAGGCATCCTGATCAAATCCTTTGAGCACATACTCCGTGGGCGTGATCGTATCCCAATACCACCAATAGTAAAACAGCACATTGCCGACGTCCGCCTCGCTGAACAGGGAAGCCAGCGGATGGGACGCCGTGACGTGCAGCAGGCTGGGCGTTCCGTCGTAAGCCTTGTCGATCCCCTCACCGAACGTGATCACCGGGTCTTCCAGGGACAGCACCGGGAACAGGGTATCCCACCGCACCGCGGCGGAGACTGCGACGCCCGTCAGCTCCGACCGGTCCGCAGTCCATTTGAGCTGGTAGCCCTTCGCCGCCCCTGGAAGGGCGGGCAGAGTGAAATCCGGGTCCTCCTGCCATACCAGACCGGCATCCGCCGCAAAATTCAGCGGCCGGTTATACAGCACGTCTCTGGTCTCCAGAACACCGCCTTCCTGATCCTGAAAAACGACCTTCGCAGGATAGGCGCAGAATTTCTGCTGCGAACTGCCGATGGCGCTCCTGTATTTGTCATATCCTTCTTTATCCTGAAAAACAAAGGCGGTGAGCTTTCCCATGTTCTTTATAAAATCAGCGTGATAGACCGTTGTCATGCTGTGGGATGCGTAGATAGTCTGTATCCCCGTCCCTCCAAAAACTGAAATGCCCGCTGAAACCAGTCCCTCCGGCAGCACCACGCTTCCCTCAAGCCCCGCGCAGCCGTTGAAGGCGTTGTCTCCCAGCACTTTCAGCCCTGAGGGAAGCGCCACGGCCGCCGCGGCGTTTTCAGATCCGGCATTGCCTCCCGCGGTCTGGATCTCCGTCAACGCGGCACAGTCCCGAAAGGACGACTTTCCGATCTCCTCAATGCCGTCGTGAAGGATCAGCCCGCTGAAACGCGCTCCTGTGAAAACACTGCCGCCGGCAATGGCGGTCACGTTGTCCGGGATCGTCAGCACGCCGCTGAACCTGCAGTCTTTGAAGGTCTGGGATTCCAGCCGTACAAACGCCGGGTTTTCCGGCAGGCGAAGGGTCCCGTCAAATCCGGCGCCCATAAAGGCAGAGGCCTCGATGCTCTCCACGCTGTCCGGGATGAACAGATCTCCCCCGATCCCCCGCTGATAACAGAACGCGTTTCCTCCAATGGATCGAAGCCCCTCCGGCAGCTTCAGCAGACTGGGCTCCATGGCCCCGTAAAGGCTTCCCCCCATGTTGTAAAACGCATACTTCCCTATGGTCTGCAGCGAGGACGCCCTGGCCAGAGAGATGCTGCGCACCCGCAGCTCCGGATAAGCAGAGTAGGACGCCGGATAAAAAGCGCTGTCCCCGATGGCGGTCACCGGCCGCCCATCGATCTCCGCCGGAATATCCAGATCCATATATCTGTATCCGTCATCCTCCGGCTCGATCCCTTCTATAAACGTCTTCTGAATACCTTCGATCGTTCCGCCTGAAAAAATATATTTTCCGCTTTCCCCATCCCCCGGCTGAGCGCCCCAGGCCGCGCCGGTGCAGAACAGGATGACGGCAAGGCCGCACAGCGCGGCCAATCCATGTCTTTTCATTCTCTTTTCCCCCACACGTAAAAATAAGACTTTTATATTCATGATCTACAATACTGCGGTTTAGAAGCTGCACTCTCCGCCCCCCGCTTGCCGCAGAAAATTTTTCTATCCTCCGGCCAAAATGGCCGAAAAACCCACTTTTATAAATTGCTGTTTCCGGACAATAAAAAAGGTAAAGCAAACAAAACCGCAGAATACCTGCGGAGTGTTCCCTTTACCTATTATATGCTTATCAAAAAAAACGGACGCGAAACTGTCGTTGCAACTGGCTGCCATCATCACGCCCCCCAATCTGCGCTCTCTAAGGCCCTATAGCTTTGCGCCGCCGGGTTTCCCCGGTTTTGCCGGATCGGCGCGTACCGCCGACAGTTTAATTATATTCTGATCTTTTCAATATGCAACAGGTAATTAATTGAAACTCATCCATCCTGTACTTTCAGAATTTCAGCCGCGAATTTTTACAAAAAAGTGGTTTATAATGCCAAAGTCCTCTACATGCGATAAAAAATGAATATTTTCAGATATGTGGTAAATCCGCAAGATAAATTCGGAATATTTGAAAAAAGCTTGAAAGGACAAATCGAACTCGGTATGATAGGAGTGTAGTTATTTTTTTCTATTTTATAGGAGGAGAATCAATGGGAAAAGATTCAACAAGTGCGAAGACTCCACGGCAGCCATATGTTTGGGAAGCCATCGTGTCGTTCGCGGGACTCATCATCATCATGTCCATCGGCATCATTAAATTTCAGGTAGATCCGCACATTCCGATGTTCATCGGAGTTATCATCGCGGCTCTCATGTCTCTGCGTCTGGGTTATAAGTGGTCGGCCATCGAGGAAATGATGATCACCGGTATCTCCAGAGCAATGCAGGCGATCCTCATTCTGAGCATCGTAGGTATGATGGTAGGCGTCTGGCTGCTGTCAGGCACCATCCCCACCATGATCTACTTCGGACTGAAACTGTTATCGCCGTCCATCTTCCTGATCGCATCCGTGCTCATCTGCTCCATTACGTCTCTGGCCACCGGTACTTCCTGGGGCACCATGGGGACCATGGGACTGGCGCTCATGGGTATCGCTCAGGGACTGGGAATGCCCGTCGGCCCCACCGCTGGTGCGATCCTGGCCGGCGCCTACTTCGGCGACAAGCTGTCGCCGCTGTCCGACACCACCAACCTGGCCCCTGCCATGGCTGGTACGGACGTATTCACCCACGTAAAGTACATGATCAAAGCTACGGCTATCGCCTACGCCATCGCGCTGATCTTCTTCGGCATTTACGGCTTCCAGCACGCGTCCAGCAATGATGTGGACACCTCTCAGGTGACCATCCTCATGGACGGACTGAAGAGCACCTTCAACATCAGCCCGATCCTGCTGCTTCCGCCGCTGGTAGTTATCCTGGCCATCGCGCTGAAGATCCCCGCGATCCCCGGAATCACGCTGGGCGTTATCGTGGGAGCGATCCTTGTGCTCTTCCAGGGCAACCTGGCGATCTACGATCCGGACACTCTGGAAGTCTCTCACGTGGGAGCTACCCTGGGAGATATTCTGGTAGTGGCGAGAAACGGCTTTGTGTGCAACACTGAGATCGACGCGCTGAACGATCTGCTTTCCACAGGCGGACTCATGAACATGGCTTCTTCGATCCTGATGACAGTCATCGCCATGATGTTCGGCGGCATCATGGAAGGGACCAAACAGCTGGAAGTTCTCATCGAGCAGATCACCAAGGTTGTAAAGAGCGGCCCGGCGCTGATCGGAGCTACGGAGGTCACTTGTCTCCTCTCCAATATCACCATGCCGGAGCAGTACATCTCCATCCTGGTGCCTGGAAGAATGTATGCTTCCGCTTACAGAAAAGCCGGTATCCATCCCAAGAGCTTATCCAACGCTCTGGAATCCGCCGGTACGGTAACGTCGCCGCTGGTTCCCTGGAACACCTGCGGAATGTACATCGCGGCTACGTTGGGCGTAACTGCCAGCACCTATGCTCCCTGGGCTGTGTTCAACTATGCAATGCCCATCGTGACCTTCCTGCTGGCGTTCGTCGGAGTGACCGTCACAAAGATGACTCCGGAAGAGCAGGCCAAGGCCGACGCTGGAGAACTGGTATAGAATCGTTCGTCTCAGGCTGATCTGAACGAATACGAAACAAATACATAGAAAAGCAGGATATCAATGATATCCTGCTTTTTTTACGGGCGTTTTACAGGAAGTTCCCTGTAAATATAACGATGATCGCAACGGGACAGATATACTTCACTGAATATCCCACCCACATCCGCAGCACTCTGTTTTTCACATTGATCGCATCCAGGAAGCTCTCCACTCCCCATATCCACCCGACGAAGATGTCAATGACGAATCCGCTGATAACCAACAGATAATTGCCTGTTATGATGTCGACTCTATCCAGGAACCCGGGGATCAGTATAGCCAGGCTGCCTATCACCATAGTTGCAAACATTACCACTGTCAGTGCTTTTTTTCTGCTCCAGTCGAGGCGGTTCATGACTTCTGCCACGATGGCCTCCGCGATCCCTATGGCCGTAGACAAAGTGGCGAAGAAAAAGCTGATGTAGAATAACGTGCCGATGACCCGTCCTCCCGCAATATGGTTAAAAACATTGGGCAGCGTGATCATGGACAGGCCGGTTCCCGAATTCGGCTCCAGTCCAAAGGCGAAGACCATGGGGAAGATCATCATTCCCGCCGCCAGCCCTGCGAAAATAATTCCAAAGCAGATGATGGTCGACTGCTTCACAATATTTTCATTCTTATTCTTGATATAACTTCCAAATACCATCGACGCCAGCATGCCGATCCCGATCGCGAAAAATGCCTGACCCACCGCAGAGGTTATGGAGTTGAATGTAAAACCATCGGTATTGGGTCTGAACATAAACTCCACCCCTTTTTCGGCTCCGTCTATGGTCAGCCCCATTACGATGCATATGATCATAATAATTCCTATGGCAGGCAGCATAAATTTGTTTGCTCTCTCAAGGCCCGACTGTACGCCTCTGCTTATGACAGCCACCATACATGCCCAGAAAAAGAGTGCAAAAATGAACATTGTTTTGTAATCGGTATTCAGCGCATGGAAGGACGCTTCTATTTCTGAAGCATCCAGTCCGACAAAGAAACCGGTTGCGGTTCGATAAACATAGGTCAGCACCCATGCATAGACCGGGATAATATAGCTGTTGATCAGGACCGCCACCACCATGTGCAGATAACCGGCGTAATACCACTTCGTGTTGGGCTTCAATGTTTTATAAGCGCCCAGCGCGGTCTTCTGGGTCACGTATCCCATGGATATTTCAGCCGTAAGCAGCGGGATCCCAATGACGACGACCACGATCAAATAAGTGATGATAAACAGCGCGCCTCCGTTTGAGCCGCACATGTATGGAAATCTCCAGAAGCTGCCTTCTCCAATTGCAAATCCGAGGATGGTCAACAAGAATCCCACCATGGATCCAAAGCCTTCTCTCTGTTTGTTATCCGGCATATTTTCTCCCTTCTTCCACTCGAAAGCGGATATCCTTACGTACCTGCATCTTACCCTCTATTCGTCATCTCACTGCATGGAGTCTGTCCGGTTCCGCCTGAACCACTCAGCCGTGGAGCTGCGGAGGACGCCCTCAGGACGTCCTCTCCGGACAGTCTCCTATGCCTTCAATTCTTCCGCCAGCCGCTTTGCCAGCTCCACAGCCGACGAGGCGTCGTAGGAATAGTGGGCGCCGATCTGCTGCGCATATGCGTCTGTGACGGGCGCTCCGCCGATCATGACCTTTACGTGGCCGAACCCTTCTTTTTTCATCCTCTCGATCACCACGGGCATCACCGTCATGGTGGTAGTCAGCATAGCGGACATTCCCAGCATGGTAGCCTCCGTCTCTTTCAGCGCGCCTATGAAGCGATCCGGTTTCACGTCCATACCCAGGTCGATGACTTCGAAGCCCGCGCCCTCCAGCATCATACCGACGATCTTTTTGCCGATGTCGTGAAGGTCCCCCTCCACGGTGCCGATGACGATCCTGCCCTTCTTTTCCGAGACTCCCTGCACCAGAAGGGGCTTCAGCAGACCGTTGCCCGCCTGCATGGCGTTGGCGGACATCAATACCTCCGGCACGAACATATCTCCGTCTCTGAACAGTACGGCCACCTCATTCATAGCCTCGATCAGTCCGTCGTTCAGGATCTCTTCCGCATTCAATCCCTCGTCGATAGCCTCCTGGACCAACTCCACAACGACGTCTTCATCGCCTTCCAGTACAGCTTCCTGCATTTTCTTATACAGTTTACTCATGTCTTTTCCCTCGCTTTCTCCCTGCTCCTTCAAACCTCTACTGCCTTTTTTCCGTCTCCATCTGCCGTTTTCTGTCGGCGTAGATCTCGTCGAAGACCTTCAATGTATGATCGTCCAGCAGCACCGGCGCATCCTTTTCAATGATCTCCACTGCCCTCTCCTTCAGCTTTTCGTTGATGGTCCTCTGTCCGTCTTCCTTCCAGGAGGGGTACTGCTTCCGGTTCAGGAAGTCCGGATAAAAAACTTCTTCTTTAAAATGCTTCACCGTGTGCTTCTGAGAAACGTAGTCGCCTCCATGGCCTACCTTGTGGATAATATCAAGGGCGATGGATTCATCGTCATATTTGATCCCCTGGGTCAATCTCTTCACGAAAGAAATGGTCTCGTCGCAGAGCAGCAGCATCTCAAGGCTGCCGATCAGGCCGATGCCCGTATAACCGTTGTCGTGTACCAGATTGGCCCCCGACAGCGCCGCGCACATGATGCTGTACATGGCTTCCATGCCTGCCTGAGCATCCACCCGGATAGCGTCCGTGCAGCCCGATGTGCCGTAGACCGGAAGTCCGTAGAATTTCCCCAGCTCCGCCATAATGGTATGTACCATGCCCAGTTCCGGTCCGCCGTAAATATTGACTGTGGTCTTCATGTCCATTGCTCCGTATACATAGCCGTAAATGAAGGGCGAACCCTTGCGCTTCAGCTGGTGCATGACCAGACCCGCCAGCCCTTCCGCGTTGCTCTGGACGATACTGCCCGACAGCGTCACCGGCGAGGTCCCTCCGGATACGCCCCCGGCCGCATAGGTGGTCGGGATCCCGTACTCGGCGCAGAGCAGCAGCTTCTGAACGGCCTCCATACTGTTCATCAGCGGCGATACCGGTTCATTGTATAGCAGCAGGGTCGGATTTCTGCGCAGTTCGTCGTAGCCGCCGGCCATTTCAGCCGCCATGTCGATCAACGCCTGCAGATTGCCCTTGTCCGTGGCGGTCACAAGATTGGGTTTCTTACAGTGAGAACGCATCACTTTCAGGCTGACCAGATCGTGAAGTTCCTGAGGCACGTCGTTGGCCAGTCCGTTGTTCGATACAAAAGAAAAATTATCGCAGCTTTCGATCACCCTGGCCACGTTCTCGATATCCTTCAACGTGGTAGGCCGCACCTCGTCGGTGTAGATATCGGTGAAGCTGGGCAGGTCGGTGCCGCTGCCGTAATAAACGTTGTTCCGCTCCAGAAACATCGTCCGTTTTCCCGTCATATCGGCCACGGGGATACGGCTGGGCGCTGTGCGGATCGCTTCTTCTACCATCCAGGCCGGTATCTTCGCCACCATCTGTTCGTCATCTACGTAAGCGCCTCCGTCTTTCAGAAGCTTCAGCGCCTCTTTTTCGTAGATCTTGACGCCTGTTCGTTCCAACACTTCCAGTGTGGCAAAATGCAGACGGCACAGCTGTTCCTCCGTACACATTCTGAATTGAAAGGTCTGATTGTAGTTTTGATTCACTAACATGTCATTTTCCTCCTCATCCATTTCCTTCATTTCGTCCTCAGCCGTACATCAGCGTCAAAACCGCGGCGAAGCCGGGCTTATTTTCAAGTCGCCGATTGTACATTTGACGAATTGATTATATTGTAGCAGTTAAATATTCGTCAGTCAACTACTTATCGAATTAATGTGCGTTTTTTCTGAAAATTCGTGAAAGCCTTGTTCATGAACGTAAAAAAACAGGCGACAGCCATTTTTCAATGGCCTGTCGCCTGCTTTTCACCGTCGCTTTTCCGCTCTCCGCCGTTCCCGCCGCGCTTCTCTAACTCAGATACTCCCCAAGCTGCTGGCAGATCTCCTCGATCCGCTCCTGATTGGCTGCGTAATACACGAATTTTTTGACCTGCTTACATCTCACAAGATCGGCTTTTTTCAGGAGCTTCAGGTGGACCGACACCGTGCTGGGCGCCAGATTCAGGATCTGCGCCAGCCGCTGCGTGGTCAGTCCTTCCTCCCAGATCAGCTTCAGCACCTTCAGCCGGCTTTCATCGCCCAGCACCTTGAGACACTCCAGCATATCCGCCGGCACCGGCGCGGATCTGTCCAGCTCATAGAAGTCAAGATTGTAGTACAGGATCAGTTCATTTCCCCATATATCCAGCATCAGGTGGGGGCCGGTAAACAGTGAGGGAAAGACGTGAACATACCCGATCTCGCTGAGCTCCATCTCATAGTCCACTTCTTTTTTGATCAGGAGCTTCCCATCCTCCACGTGGATCAGTTCGTGCACGCTCATAATATAATCGACCACAGAGCCCTTCCCCGCCGTGACCTTCTGCTTCACCACCGCGTCTGAGATAAAGCTCCGAAGGCTTTCCTCCCAGAAGGCGCCGAAGGCTCTGTCCCAGTATGCGCGGAAGATGTGGAGCAGGCGCTTTCGGTAGCTGTCGATATTGCGCAGAAACATGATCACATTATTGGGACTGATGTAGCGCTCTATCTTCTGCAGTTTTTCTTTCGATATGGCGTCCGGATCCTTCATCCACTCCCGCAGCGTCTCCCGTGACAGCCGAAAAGCTCCTATGCTCAGAAACGCATAGGCGAAATCCTCGTCGCAAAGCTCTTCAACCTTACTGAGATAATATTCAAAATCCCGGCTTTCCTCCACGCAGGAACGCTCCTTCTCACAAGCCACCCGGGTCACGATGTCCATGATAAACAGCCACTGGGCATAATTGGTCGCAAAGTAATTGATCTCAGCCCGGAGTCCTTTGTCCAGGATGCTGTTCATCTTCATGATCCAGCTCTGGCAGGCCTCGTGATGGTCGGGATTGGACAGGACATGCAGGCTGGCCACCAGCTCCACCAGCGGATTGCAGTGAAAACAGATTTCCTGCTCTCTTTTTCTCGATATATTTTCAGCATTCACCAGTAACATAATCGCACTCTTTCATTCAATCATTTTTGATTCGTCAATTATAGAATTTCATCATTCATAATACTCCATTCCCTGCTGAAAGTCAATCAAATCATACCAATTTTCTCTTGCCCGGACCGCGCCTGACCATGTTCCGTCATTCCGTCCGCCATCGTATGGTCTTCTCCCGGATCCAGGATGTGAGCCGGTTCAGGGCGGTGACCACCAACCCCACCACTATGATGCCGGCCACCACGTTTGTATAATTGCCGTAGGTATTGTAATTCACAATATAATATCCCATGCCGCTGGTGGCTCCCATCATCTCCGCAAAGGTCAGCAGCATGACGGCGGTGGTCATGGTCACCTTCAGCCCGCCCACGACGCCCGGCATGGCGTAGGGCAGCAGGATCTCAAAGATCATGGACACGTTGCCCAGCTTCAGGACCCTGGCGGACTCTATGATCCGTCTTTCCATGCCCTCCACTCTGAGGATCGTATTCAGAAAAGCAGGCCAGAAGATCCCCAGAACGATGACCATGGCCGAGGCGCTGCGAAAGCTGGGCATCAGAGCGATAATATACGGCGCGAATACGACGGAGGGGATGGGCGCAAGGACATTGGCGATGGGATAAAACACTTCTCTGAGCCGGGAGATCCAGCCGCAGACCAGTCCCGACACCGTACCCAGCGCCAGCCCTGTCAGCACGCCGAAAAACAGCAGTTCCATTGAGGAACACACCCCTGACAGCAGTACGGGCCATTGCTCCGCGAACACAGCAAAGACATTCTCCGGCGCTGGTACCAGCACCGGATGCATCAGGTCCAGCTTCGTCACCGCGGTCTCCCAGATCAGCAGAAAGGCCCACACGATAGCCAGCAGATCGGAAGCCGACGTCCTGGAACGCGGCCTGCGTATGATCTTTACCAGATAATATCCCTCGATCAGAGCCACGCCGCACAGCAGCGGCCAGGGAGCCTTCACCGCTTTTTCGCCGGGAAGAAATACCGCCGTCAGCAGCGCGGCCAAAAGGATGTGGCTGACGATCATGGATACAGGGACCTTTTTTCTCACAGCGCTCCTCCCGTTTCACTCACTGAAACCACTCCGCCAGCGAAGCTTTCAGCTCCAGACAGTCCGCCAGATTCAGCGACTGCGCGCAGCAGCGGTTGATCCGTTCCGACACGCTCAGCTCTCTGTCCACCGCTCCGTCCCTGATGAATACGATCCGCGTGGCCAGGATCAGGGCTTCCTCCAGATCGTGGGTCACAAATACGGCGGTCTTTCGCTTCCCGGCGCTCCCGGCTATCCCGTCCCCGGCGCCGCGGCAGCTGTCCGCCCACAAGTCCCGGATCAGCTGCTGCAGCTCCGCTCTGATCCTGTTGTCCAGCGCTCCGAAAGGCTCGTCCAGAAGAAGCACCTCCGAATCCATGGCCAGCGCCCGGGCCAGCGCCGTTCTCTGCCTCATGCCACCGGAAAGCTGGCAGGGATACTTTTTTCCCTCTGCGCTCATTCCCGTTTTCTCTAAAAAATACTCCGCCCGCTCTGCCGCTTCCTGTTTTGTAAAACGTCCGCTTTTCGCCGCTGCAAAGACAACGTTCTTCCGCACGGTCATCCAGGGAAACAGGGGATCCTGCTGAAATACCACCGCCCGGTCCGTATCCGGTCCCCCCAGTTCCCTGCCGTCAAGCAGGATCCGTCCCCGCTGCGGCCGTTCCAGCCCCGCAAGCAGCCGCAGCAGCGTGCTTTTCCCGCACCCGGACCGGCCGATGACGCAGAGAAATTCCCCCTCCTCCACGCGGAGGCTGAAGTCCTTCAGCACGCGCTGTCCGCTGTCTTTATAAGTAAAATCTAGATGTTCGACTGCGATCTTCTCCATCATTTCACGTCCATTCTTCGGCGAAGTCCCGGCGTTTCCGCCGGGACTCCCCTTGACCAACTCCCTGAACCTCTCAGGAATTGTTCCTTCCGTATTCATCCTTCAGCTCTTCGTAGAGCCCGCCGCCTTCCCCTCTGTCGATCAGAATGTCCAATGCGTCTGCGTAAACAGAGGTGTCGATATAGTCCGCGATATCGTAAGGCGTGCCAGCGTCGATATCACCGTTCGCCTTCATTACTTCATAGAAATCCTCAACTTTGTTTTTGTTGGGATCCAGCGACACGATCATTGCGTTGTCATAGCCGCCGCCTCCGTACATGATGGCCTCCACATAAGCGGCGTCCTGTCCGGAATAGGCAGTCAATTTTTCCACGGTGGTGGTCCTGTCATTTCGGTAGACGTCCAGAGCGCGCAGCAGGGCCGTCTCGAATTTGACCAGAGCGTCCCGTTTATCAGCCAGCGCTTCCGCAGACGCAGTCTGGCGGCAGCAGGGGAAGTCCGGCACAAGGTCACCCACCGCAAAGGCCACGGCCGCGCCGGACTGTTCGGCTATATAACCGTAACCGCTGTTTACGAATCCCACGTCCACTTCGCCTTTCATCACCGCTTCCATGATCGACGCCGAGGAATCCAGATAGATAAAGCTCACATCTCTGTCCACATCCAGTCCCGCTTCACGCAGAACTCCCTTCATGACCATGTGGCCCGTCTCCATCCGAAAGCAGCCGATCCGTTTTCCCCGGAAGTCCTCCGGACTTCGGAAAGCGTCCTTGTTTTCCGGCTTCACGATGGCCTCGCTGCCCTCGGATATCGTGCCGCCGAAGATCACCACATCCGTCCCCTGTGAGATAAAACTGCAGCTGGGGATGACGCCGTATGGCAGAACATCCAGCTTGCCCGTGCTCACAGCCGTCAGCGCGTCCGCCAGCGAAGAGACCTTCTCGAACTCCACGTTCACTCCTTCTTCTTCAAAGTAGCCCAGCTCATCCGCCAGGATCACGCAGGCGGTCTTGATATCCTTGCCCAGCATGGCTACCCGCAGCGTCCTGACTTCACCGGATCCTCCCGCTGTTTCTGCCGCGCCGCCGCTCTGACCCGGACTGTCTGTCCCGTCCTGTCCGGAAGCGCAGCCCGCCAGCATCGGCAGCGCGGCCATCATGACCGCCAACAGCAGAAGGACCGGTCCCATCCTCCGGCTTTTCCGCCCGCCGGATCCAACTTTTATGTTCATTTTGCACACTCCTCCTGTCACAGCGCCGCTCCTGACCCATGGCTCATCTATGTGATCACTCCGTTTTCGCTCTATACCGGAATACGCACTTTTCACCGATGCAGTCGGGATTTTCCTTATAAAATCCACAAAATATCTGCTTCTCCGGCTCCGGCGCGGGCCCCCCATGCTCCGTCAGAAAATCTTCCGCCGCCAACAGCGCCAGAAAAGAACATCGCTTGCAGCAGCGCGGACCCGAATAACGGCCGATGCTGCAGAGAGCCTCCCCCGTTATCCGGTTCACAGCGCCCAGATCCTGTTCTGAATGGGGCGTGGTCCCCAGCCATACACAGGCAAAGATACCGCAGCCCACCGCCGCGCCGCAGCTTCCATATTCTCCGCAATAACCGCCGGGGACTTTCACTGCTCTGGACCGCGCCAGCTGCAGTTTCTGCCGGAAGGTCCTCTCGTCCATGCCGCTTCTGACGGCGGCTGCGGTCAAAAGCACTGCAGGCACCAGAAAATGGTGATGGGGGCTGTGCATGGGGAAGTCGTCCGCCGCCATGATCCCCGCCGCCATTTTTACCGGTGAGAGCACCTTCTCCTGATAGAATTCCACACACCTGTCCTCTATTTTTTGGAAATGATCTCCCTGCGGTCCCATTGTCACAGCCATCTGCCCCACTCCTTCTCCCCGATCGCACAGATCCTTCCAGCGGTCCGTCACACCGGGCCGGCTCATCCGGTCCGGATCAGGCCGCGCCCCGGCCGCTCACAGCGTCAGCTTTCCACGCAGGCCGCAGTCCTCCAGGGCGCCGACGATCAGACTCATCATTCGGATGCCCACCGAAGAGATCACCACCAGGTCCGGTTCCGCCCCGTCCCCTTCCCATGGCCGCAGCTTGATGCGCGTTCCCACCGCGCTGACTTCCGTCATCCCATCCTCCGCCGTTCTGCAAAAGCCTTTTATCCGGTAAGCCGACGGCGCCGCCGCCCTGAGAAAGCGCAGCAGGCTGCTCCTCTCCACCGGCTCCGCGCTGCGCAGCACGAATGTCTTCGGCCTGCTTTCCACCGTGTTGGTGCTCTCTCTGCTCTCCCTGTCCACCGGCGAGAGACGGCGCAGGATCTCCCTGAAATCCAGCCTGCAAAAGGAGGTCACATACTGCCCGGCCCCGGCGTTCAGCTCCGTTATGGCTGCGCTCACGGCTTCCACCTGGCCGTTCCCCGCCAGATCTGCCTTGTTGATGACCACCGCGCCGCTGTACTCGACCTGGCTGCGCAGCGCCGGCAGCACATCCTGAAGATCCAGATAGGTCTCCGCATCCACCACACAGATGGCGCCCCTGTAATCATACGGCGTGTACAGCTGTTCCCGGACGCCTTCCAGAATGCGTTCCATACTGGCAGGGTCGGCCAGTCCCGAAGCCTCGATAAACAGTCTGGATACGCCGCTGCCGGACATTTCGATCAGGCCCGTCACAAATTTGTCTTTGATACAGGCGCAGAAAATCGATCCGTTGGAAAGCTGCCTCATCTCCACGCCGTCCTTTTGCAGGAGTACTCCGTCGATATTGATCTCCCCGAATTCGTTGATGATGACGCCGATCTTTTCATTTTCAAAGCCTTTCAGCAGAGAGCGCAGAAGCGTGGTCTTCCCCGCCCCCAGAAAGCCGGTCAGCAGCGTGAGTTCGATCATATTTCAGCTCCTTTCTCCTTTGAGCCCCGGCGGCTAGCGCGCCGCGCACCTGCGCACTTCCTCCAGCAATTCCTCCCTGCTGGGAATGATGGACACCCATTTGGGTTCCCCGTTGATGCACATGGTGGGAAGATTTTTCAGCCCCATCTTCATGGTGCGGGCGATGTCTTCCTTCACATTGTATTTGTAGACCACATAGTCCGCGATGTCCTTCATATCTTCGTAGTTGTCTTTCACCACGTTTACCATGTAGGTGCAGGCCGCGCACTGCTCCGGATCCAGCGTAAACAGCTCGATGAGGACTTTGTCCAGATGCCCGTAATCCGGGATCTCGATCTCGATGTCTTCAAACCCGCCGCCTTCATAATTTGCGATCATCTCGCGGACCGCATCCGGCGTCTTCACTGCCTGAGCCGCCGCGATGGTATTTTCGATGGGTGTGTCATAGGGCATATCGCAGCCCGGGCTGATGATCAGGTTGTGGTGATCCATGCTGTCCAGCAGGTCGATCACGCATTTCATATTGTCCTGCTGCGTTCCGAAGAGCATGGTCGTGGTCAGAGGGATGTTGCCGCCGATGGCGATATTGTACCGGTCGGTGATCTCCTTGGCCTTTACCATATCCACGTTCTCATCCACGGAGATGCCGTCCGGATTGGTCTTGCACATGGGTTCGATCTGACGGGTGGCGTTGCCGCAGACAAAGAAGCAGGAATACGCGCCTCTGCTCCTGACGTAGTCGAACACCGCCGTAAAAGTAGGCGCCAGGATCTGATTGAAGTGCTTCGGAGAGATCTGGCTCACCAGAGGATCCACCACCGCGATCACGTCCATACCCGCGTCCAGATACATGGAAGACATCTTGATCGCCACCTCGCCGCAGAACTCCAGCAGCTCCGTCACATAACCCGGATCCGTGATCATATCCATGAAAATATCCGTCCCCCTCAGATGTGAGGCCAGCGTAAAGGGCCCGCAGATCAACCCGTACAGCGCGGCGCCGTCTCCGATATCCGCCTTCACTCTGCGCATGGCGTCCAGCACTGCAGGGATCCTTCCCGATTCTTCCGTGGGGATCTTACAGCGGCACGGTATGCTTTTTTCTCCGCTGAGCGGATGAGTCTGAACGGAAGGCGGATTATTTTTGGCCCAGAGAAGATCGCATCCCAGAGCCTCCGCCTCCAGCTGAAGATCGAACAGTGTGGGCAGACCGTCCGGTACATAAAGCTTATATGCCTCCATCAGGGATTCATACAGCTTGTCGCTGTCTGTCAGCACCTCGTCGGCCATATACCCCTTCAGTTTTCCCGCGTGAACGCCGGCAAAGGGTACCCAGGGCACCGCGTCCGTTTTCTCATGCCGCAGTGTTTTTAAGATCAGTTCTTTTCCCATATTTTTCTCCTCGCTTTCCTGCCTTCAACCTGTGTTGTCAAACTATTCCGATAACAGCATTATAACTCTTTCTCATGCAATTTATATTGTTCAATATTCAGCGTATTTTGTAATTATTTTATTATTTATCTCACACAAACTAATATTGATATAAATTTCATTCTAATTTATAATAAAAATATTATTATAAAAATAATCAAAATCCCATCAGCCGTCCTTTCAAAGCCGACGGGATCTTTACCCTTTACCAGAAAACAGCAAGGAGCCCGCTATGAAATCTATGACGATCCCCTCCGGGAGATTCCCCGGGAGCCCCGAGGGAAAACCCGAGGAAAAAACTGATGAAAAACCTGCCGAGAGACCCGACGTTCCCCCCTCGCCCATACCGCTGCCCCAAGACCTTTCCGCTGCAGTGGAAGCGTTCAGCAAGATCACCGGACTGTGCGTCACCTTGTACGCGCCGGACTGTCAGGTGGTCTTTGAGCTGAATGCAGGATCGAAAGTCTGTTCTCTGCTCCCTCTGTACAACCGTGAAGATACGCCGTGCAGAAAAAATATCAGGCTGGCCGTCAACATCGTCTCCACACTGGGCGAGCCTTACTATTTCGCGTGCCCCGCGGGCTTTATTCAGATCGCTGTCCCCTATGTCAAAAACAACGCCTGCGCCGGCTGCCTGATCGCCGGTCCCGTGATCATGGAGCGGGACGAAGCCGCCATCCTGACGCAGATCCTGTCTCTCAACCGGGCTCCGGACAGCGGAAGGAGCGCCAAGTGGCACGCCGCTGTTTTTGCCGCTGTGAAAAAGGTCCCCTCCTTTTCCGCAAAGGAAGTCGCATCCCTGGCGACTCTGCTCTATCAGTGCGCTTTTCCCCTTCCGGAGATCCGGCGTTTTCCCGCCCCTTCCCCCGAGGCCCTTTCGTCCTCCTGCTCCGGCGGCGCGCCGGAAGCGCGCGCCGATCTGGCCGCCGACGAGAAGGAGCTTCTCCGCCACATCGCTTCCGGCAATATAGAAAAGGCTCAGGTGTCCATGACCGCCTACCTGAACCAGCTGCTCATTCTGGAAAACGGCCGCGTCGACGCCTGCAAAAATCATCTTGCCGGGCTCTGCGTTCTGGTATCGCGAAACGGCGGATCCGAGACAGCCATGCTGGACTCCTTTGAATTCATCCATTCTCTGGATCGAGTGAGCACCATATCCGAGCTGAAAAGCTGGACCTCCCCGTTTATCCGGCATTTTACCACAGAGAAGCTTTCTCAGATCTATTCGGGCGATTCTCAGATCGTCTCCCAGCTCATCAGCCTCATATTGTCCGATGAATACTGCTCCCTGTCGCTGGCCGAAGCCGCGGAGCGGCTTTACGTGAACCCGTCCTGGCTCTCCACACATTTTAAAAAGGAGACCGGACTCAGCTTCACCAGCTTTGTGACCGACAGGAAGATACGAAAGGCGCAGACGCTGCTGACTACCACAAACTTGCGCCTCATCGAAATATCCATGCAGTGCGGCTTTGAAGAACAGAGCTACTTCACCAGGGTCTTCCGCCGGTCCACCGGCATGACGCCCAAGCAATACCGGTCCAGATTCGCCGCTCCCTGATGCCGGATCAGGGGGCGATTCAGGTCCATTTCTCCCTTAGCAAAGGCCTCTCCGCTAGGATAGCGTAAATTTTACTTCCTATTTATATAAGGGGGTTATGGGACCGGTAAAAATTACATTTTCCTTTTCTTTCCCGACCTGGGATGCGGCTGCGTTTTTTTATCATTCATAATCGACATAATTTTAACAATTCCGGGTGTTTTCACCCCGCCAGCCTTGCAAATTCGACTTTTTTCTCTTTACTTATTTTGCAAAAAGGTGTATCCTTTAATACTGTAGGTGCTTATACTCTTCTGCATGTGAATATATATAGAGGTAGGGCCCTGCCACCCTTTCAGAGTGTAGAAAAAAGCTACAATTTTTGACAAGGCTAGATAAGGAGAGAGAGTTTATGAGTTCAGTTCAAAAACATCTTAAGGGAATCCATGTCGACCATTGCAAAAATACCTCCAGCCTGCCCATCGTAAAGATGCCGCTGCCTGAAAAGGTATATATTCCGATGGTTCAGCACATTGGAGCTCCCTGCCAGCCTACCGTCGCCGTCGGCGATCACGTTAAGGTTGGACAGGTGATCGGAGACAACGCTGCTCCGGTCTGCGCTCCGATACACTCCAGTGTATCCGGAGAAGTAACCGCTATCGAAAAGCGGATGACGCTCATGGGCCGTGTGGACACCAATATCGTTATTACGCTTGACGGTAAGCAGGAAGCCGCGGAGACCGTAGCGGCCCCTGTTGTGACCAACAAGGACGAATTCCTCAAGGCTGTTCGCGCCAGCGGCGTCGTCGGCCTGGGCGGAGCCGGCTTCCCTACGCACATTAAGTACAACCCCAGAAATCCGGAAGAGGTAGATACCCTCATCCTGAACGGAGCGGAATGCGAACCGTACATAACGGTCGACCACCGCACCATGCTCGAATCCGCCGAACAGATCATCAACGGTGTGAAACATATCATGCATTTCCTGAACCTGAAAAAGGGCATCATCGGCATCGAGGGCAACAAGCCCGACGCCATTGCCAAGTTTAAGGAACTGCTGAAAGATTCCCCGGAGATCGAAGTGCACGAGCTGTCCCAGCAGTACCCGCAGGGCGCGGAGCGTGTGATCATCTACGAGACCACCGGAAAACACCTGCTGGCCGGCAAGCTGCCCGCCGAGGTGGGCGTTATCGTCTCCAACGTCAACTCCGTTCTGAAGATCGAAGAATACCTGGAGACCGGTATGCCCCTGATATCCAAGAGTCTGACCGTTGACGGAAATGTGGTCAAGGAACCGAAAAATGTGGAAGTTCTCATCGGTACTCCCATTCAGGATGTGATCGACTTCTGCGGCGGCTTCACCGGCGAACCCAAGAAGATCATCATGGGCGGACCGATGATGGGTAAAGCGATCCCCAACGACGACATGTCCATTCTCAAGGGCAACAACGCCATTCTGGCCTTCGACGACTCCTTCGCTCAGATCAACGAGGAGACCGCCTGCATCAACTGCGGACGCTGCGTGAGAGCGTGTCCCATGAATCTGATGCCCACCGCGATCCACAAGGCTTACGAGCGCGACGATCTGGACGCCCTGAAGAAATATCATGCATCAGCCTGTATGGAATGCGGCTGCTGTACTTATGTATGTCCTGCCAGAAAACAGCTGAGTTTCATCAATAAACTGGCAAAGAATAAGCTGGCCGCGGCCGCGAGAGCGGAGGCTGCCAAGGCTGAGGCGGCCAAAGCTGAGGCCGAAAAGGCGGAAGGAGGTAAGAAATAATGAGCGAGATCAAACACGGAAACTTAATTGTTTCTTCCGCGCCTCACGTAGTATCACCGGTCAACACATCCCGCATCATGCTGGATGTTATCATCGCATTAATGCCGGCCCTTCTCATGGCCGTTTACGTATTTGGGCCGAGAGCTCTGCTGCTCACCGTGTCCTGCGTGATCGCAAGCGTAGTATTTGAATGGGCGTTCCGCAAGATCACTGGACGCACTCAGACGATCTCCGATCTGAGCGCAGTAGTCACCGGCGTGCTTCTGAGTTTTAACCTGCCGGCCAATCTTCCCATCTGGATGGCCGTCATCGGCTGTTTTGTGGCCATCGTCGTCGTAAAACAGCTCTTTGGAGGACTGGGTCAGAACTTTGCCAATCCCGCTATCGTAGGACGTATCGTTCTGTTCGTCTCCTTCGCCACACCCATGACCACCTGGCCTCTGACCAGAATGCAGCTGGCCGGCGGAGCTGACGCCGTTACCGGCCCCACTCCTCTGGGACTCCTGCAGAAAGGCGCCATGGAGGATCTGCCCTCCAACGCGGACATGTTCATGGGCTTCATCGGCGGTTCCATGGGTGAGATCAGCGCCCTGGCCCTGCTCATCGGCGGCGTTTACCTGGTGATCAGAAAGGTCATCGAGCCCACCATCCCCGTATGCTTCATCGCCACGGTGGCCGTGATGGCTCTGCTCATGGGACAGGATCCGATCTTCCACATCTGCGCCGGCGGCGTGATGCTGGGCGCCATCTTCATGGCTACCGACTACGTGACCTCCCCCATCACCACGAAGGGCAAGATCGTATTCGGTATCGGCTGTGGTATTCTGACCATGCTGATCAGAATGTTCTCTTCTTATCCGGAAGGCGTTTCCTTCGCCATTCTGCTGATGAACATCCTGACTCCGCACATCGACGAGCTGACGAGAATGAAGCTGAACGGTGTGCCGAAAGGCGGTGAACAGTAATGGAAAAAAACAATAGTTTTAAAGAGAATTTTGCTCCTACCGTTGTTCTGGTGCTCATCTGTCTCGTCGCTACCTTCCTCGTAGCCGGTGCTTATCAGGTGACAAAGCCGATCATCGACGATATTACAAAAAAGAACGCCGACGCGGCCCGGGCGGAGGTCCTGGCTGAGGCCGACGGCTTCGAACCAATGGAGATCGACTTCCTGGTTCCCACCGACGCCGCTCTCGTGAAGACCAACACAGAGGTCACGGAAGTCTACAAAGCTACCAACGACGCGGGTTACGTCATCACCGTGTCCGCCAAGGGCTTTGGCGGCGCCGTTATCACCATGGTAGGCGTCGATATGGACGGAAAAATCGTGGGCGTAAAGGTCACCGACGCGTCCAACGAGACACCGGGACTGGGCTCCAAGGCCACTGTTCCCGATCATACCAACAAATTTGTAGGACTGGACGATGTATCCGGCGTTGACGGTATCTCCGGCGCGACCTATACGTCGAAAGCTGTCGGCAACGGCGTTACCCTTGCCCTGCAACAATTCGCTGAGTTAGGAGGTGCTATGTAATGGAAGAAAAGAAGAACAGGCTGAGTATTCTCACTAACGGCATCATCAAAGAAAACCCTGTGCTGGTACTGGTTCTGGGAACCTGTCCTACCCTGGCCGTCACGACGCAGGCTGTCAACGGCGTGGGCATGGGCGTTGCCGCTATGGTCGTACTGATCTGCTCCAACGTCTTCATCTCACTCTTGAAGAATGTTATTCCCGACAAGGTGCGTATTCCCTGCTACATCGTAGTGATCGCCGCCTTCGTTACCGTCGTTCAGTTCCTTTTGAAGGCTTACCTTCCGGATCTGGACAAAGCGCTGGGACTCTTTATCCCGCTGATCGTAGTAAACTGTATCATCTTAGGCCGCGCCGAGATGTTCGCCAATAAAAATTCTGTCATAGATTCTGCGCTGGACGGCGTTGGAATGGGCATCGGTTTTACGCTTGCGCTCACCGCTATGGGCTGCATCCGTGAGCTGATCGGAAACGGCACCATCTTTGGTATTGCCGTCACGGCAGGCCACATCGACCCCATGGCGATCTTCATGCTGGCTCCCGGCGGTTTCTTCACCTTCGGCTGTCTCATCGCTCTGGTGAACAAGCTGACCAACGGCAAGCCCAGCAAGAACAAGGAAAACGGCTGCGCCGGCTGCCCGTCCGCCGCTGCCTGCGGTCAGGCACAGGGCAATGAAGGGGGTGCTCAGTAATGAAAGAAATGTTGATCATCATTATGGGAGCTGTCCTTGCAAACAACTTTGTACTGGTTAAGTTCCTGGGTATCTGCCCCTTCCTGGGCGTATCCAAAAAGCTGGATTCCGCCTTCGGTATGTCCTGCGCCGTAACCTTCGTTATGGTAATGGCCACGGCGGCTACCTGGCCGATCCAGACCTACCTGCTGGACGCCAACGGGATCGGTTATCTGCAGACCATCGTATTTATTCTGGTCATCGCGGCTCTGGTACAGCTGGTCGAGATCATCCTGAAGAAATACGTGCCTGCCCTGCACAAATCCCTGGGCGTCTACCTCCCGCTGATCACCACCAACTGCGCCGTTCTAGGCGTGTGCGTGCTGAACATCACGGAGAGCTACAAATTCATACCGTCTCTCGTCAATTCCTTCGGCGCCGGCATCGGTTTCCTCCTCGCGATGGTACTGTTCGCGGGCGTTCGCGGAAGAATCGAGTACAACGACTATCCGGAATGCTTCAAGGGCGTTCCTTCCACATTGATCGCCGCATCGATCCTGTCCCTGGCCTTCATGGGATTCTCGGGTATGATCGACGGCATATTCGGTTAAGGAGGTGCCAACAATGTCAGCAATTATTACACCTGTGATACTGGTTGTGGTAATCGGCGCCATCGCGGCTGTTATCCTGACCCTGGCCGCTAAGTTCATGGCAGTTCCTGTAGATGAGACTGCAGTCGCCGTCCGTGAAGTACTTCCCGGCGCCAACTGCGGCGCCTGCGGATACGCCGGCTGCGACGATTACGCCGCCGCTCTGGCTGCCGATCCGAAGGGTGTTGCCCCGACTCTGTGTATTCCCGGCGGCTCCACCTCATCCAGCGCCATCTCCAAGATCCTGGGCGTAGATGCCGGTTCCGCCGTTCCTGTGGTGGCCCGTGTCCGCTGCTCCGGTATCTCTGAGAAGACCAAAGAAGACATGGAGTATCAGGGCTTCAAGACCTGTGAAGCCAGCAAGCTGTTCTTCAACGGTCACGGTGCATGTAAATTCGGCTGTATGGGTTACGGCGACTGCGTAGCCGCCTGTAAGTTCGACGCGATCCACGTCTGCAACGGCGTTGCCGTGGTGGACAGAGACGCCTGCGTCGGCTGCGGCGCCTGCGCCAAAGCGTGCCCCAACCAGCTCATCGAGATCGTTCCTCAGACCGCCAGAGTATTCGTGGGCTGCAGCTCCTGCGACACCGGAAAGGTGACCAGAAGCGTCTGCGAAGTGGGCTGTATCGCCTGTAAGATCTGCGAGAAGGAATGTAAATTCGACGCGATCCACGTGGAAAACAACCACGCGGTCATCGATCCGGAAAAATGTAAAAACTGCGGAATGTGCGCGAAGAAGTGTCCGAGAAATATCATTCACGTAATTCCCAAGCCCGGCGCAAAGCCGGCTCCTGCCAAACCGGCTGCTCCGGCCGCGAAGGCTGAGGCTGCTCCGGCTCCGAAGGCTGAGGCAAAAGCAGAGGCTCCGGCCAACGCTCCCGCTGCCAAGGCGGAAGAAAAGGCTCAGGCCGCAAAGGCGGAAGCTCCTACGGCCGAAGCCCCCAAAGCGGAGACAAAGACGGCGGAAGCCGCCGCTCCGGAAGCTGCAAAGGCAGAATAAGCTCCTCTCCAGAGCTGATAGAAATTGAAAAGGGACGCCGCAGATGCGGCGTCCCTTTTTTCGTCCACCTCAGGTCAGATCAAAATCTGATTGAAAGGCGTCCCTTCTTCAACGTTGTTGGTCAGGCTCCGTGGGAGGCTGTGGATTGAAATACACATCGGGCGTGTCAAAGGCAAGCCCGGCAGGCCGGTCTGGCTCCGTTGGAGCCTTTTTATTCCAATACTTGGCCTGCGCGCCGGTGGTGTGTTGGCAGCGCGCAGGTGGCGCGTTGGCAGCTGGGCGGTTCTGGGGCCGGGGCGCGCGACGCCGGGCTGTTGCGCGTGGGCGCCGGGGCTGTTCTGGGGCAGGTAGTGTGTTGGTGCCGCGCCGCTGCGTTGTCAGCTCTGCATCGGTTCTGGGGCGGTTGCACGCCGACACTCTGAGACTTCTGCCGCGCCATCGCAGCAGAAGTAAACAGAAGCAATAGTACAAGGTTTACAAGGTTCCTGTCCACACGGGTTTTAAGAGAGCTCTGGATAGCGCCGGGAGATTATCAGTATGCCCCTGTGTGGGCGTAGGTGAAAACAATGAAAAAAAACAAATTTCGCCTATTTAGCGTGCTAATCGGCAGTGATTCACGCCATTTCAGCGTTAAAATAGGCGATAAATGATTTTTTTATAACCTTTCGCCTATTTTAACGTCCTTTTTGAGGGAAATTAAAAAATTTCTTACCGTTTCGCCTATCCGCCGTATCGTCCCCACCTAACATAACACATTTTCCAGTCATGTTCCTGTCACTCCCGGTCCCGATCGGTTCTATCTGCTCCTACCGGCCTGCCCACTCTACTCAGGCCCACTGGTCGCTGCCCGCTCTGCTCGGACCTCCTGCCACCTGCCCCATCCGACCCGCTCCTGCCCCGCCCAACATGCTCCTGCCGCTTCCATCCCTTCCCTGCTTGCTCCTTCCCTGCTTGCTCCTTCCCTGCTTGCTCCCGCCCCGCCCTACCGACTCTGGCTCATACGCGCCCATCATTTCTTACATATATGTCCCCCCTCCCTGCCTAATGCTCTATTTCGTTCCCCGCCCAGGGATCAACTCACATTTCATAGGTATTGTAAGCTGACCTTTTGAACTGGCATGCCGTTCTGACCCCCTAAAACGCCTCTCTCAGCCTGCAATTCATGTTTCCCGTCCGAAAACCGTCCTTGGTCTGTCCGTCTCTGTCTCACGCGTTCTAAGGCAGATTTGCTTCGGCGGCAGTGCAGAACTTTCTGCAGATGTCGATGGGGGATGTGCGGGTACGCGGAGGTATGTAGACTATGCATTAGTATGTGGCCTATGCAGTGTATGCAGGAAATCAGAACCGTCGCAGCTGAATTTTCCGCCCGGTCGGCCGATGACAGCTGATGACAGCTGATGACCGTCGATAATAGCCGATGACAGTCAATTACAGCTGATGAGACCGATGACAGCGTATGACCGAATCTCCCGGCCATGCAAACAGCGCGGCGATGGAGATCGCCGCGCTGTTTTGCTGCCGTTATTTAGATGTCGCTGCTTTGCTTCTGCGCCGCTGTATTATGTACGCTTTGCTTCTGCATCGCTGTTTTACTTTTTCAGATCCACAAAGTGGTACAGCATGCTGGCCGCTTCTGCCCGGACAATGCTTCTCTCGGGCTGCAGTTCTTTCTGTGGAGTACCGCTCATGACACCCTGCGCCACCATACTCTCCATGGCCTCTCTGGCCCAGCCAGCCACACTGTCTGCATCTGCAAAGGCTGCCAGAGACTGCTCTCCTGCTGCCCCTGCGGCGGCTCCTTCGCCTGCTGTCAGATCCATATTCGACGCCTTGGCATAGCTGAACAGGATCTGCGCGAATTCCTGCCTCGTCACGCTCTGCTCCGGCTTGAAAAGTCCGTTTCCATAGCCCGCGACGATACCGGACTCCTGAGCCCACGCCACAGCATCCGCATAATACGCATCCGCTGCCACGTCTCTAAACGCGCTTCCCGCGATCGCCGTCTCCGGTTTTCCGGCCAGCTTGTACAGAACTGTCACTACCATGCCTCTGCTCATGGGGATCTCCGGACCAAAGGTATCGGCGCCGGTTCCAGCCATCAGGCCCTGGCTGCAGATGGAGCGGATATAGTCCTCCGCCCAGTGGCCCGACACATCGGCAAATGTTCCGATGGCCACTTTCTCAAATACCACCTGGACCGTATACTTCTTTTCCCCTGCCGGGAAGGTATAGCTGGTCACCGATCCCACGCTCTTTCCATCTACCAGAACGTCCTTTACACGGAATCCCGCGTCGGGCGTGACAGTCAACGTACTGCTGCCGTCGGCGTTCTTCCTGATCTCTGTCTTGCCGCCGTTTCCGGTCTCCACCTTCACTCTGCCGTCGTCTGAGGACTCTGCAGCGGAACCGCCCCCGCCTCCGGATCCGCCTGACCCGCCGTTTCCGCCGGGTCTGTTGGCTGTCCATCCGGCTACCAGCGTCACCGCTTCATCCGGCATCGTAAAGTAGGTCACGCTCCTGGTCCCATCGGCCAGAGTGATTCCGCCCTGCGAGACGGTCCAGCCGCTGAAGGTATGACCGCTCATCGTCCCGGCGTCGATTCGGACCAGAGAATCCCTGTCGTACATTCTGTCTGAGACTGTAGAGCCTGCGCCTCCGCCCTCGATGGTCAGCTGCCGTCTGACGGCCTTTGAAGGCGCCTGCGTATAGGCGATCGCATAAGTCGAGAATCTGTTGGTACGGAAGATCAGTTTATCTCCCACCTGTCTGGCGGGCAGCGCTTCCGCTCTCCCGTCGTGAACGCGGATGATGGTATAGTTCGATCCGCCCTGCATCGCCTGAGGAATACCGATCGTGATCTCCACTTCCTGATCCCCCTGAGTCGTTTTGATGGTCGTCTCCACGGACTGCCCGTTACTGTCTGTGACGATTTTCTTCAGTGAAATGTCGAAGTAAGCGCCTACGGTATTGGCGGCGATGCCTCCCAGGGCCGTTTCCCCTTCGATCATGCTGCGGTCGGGCTTATCTGTTTTGTGTACGATGGTGAGGATGACCTCGATGTTCATCGCCGCTCCCGTCGCCTTGTCCGCTTCGCTGACCGCCGCCGCTGCCAGCTCGCCCGCGGGCGCGAACGCAGCCGCTCCGGATGTATTGATGGTAGTGGTGACTTTGTAGCCGTCGCTGCCTGTATTTTGTTTGATCGTACTGCTGCTTCCGCCGTCGATGGCCTGACCGCCCGAGCCGGGACTTCCGGCGCCGTCTCCGCCGGGCGTATTGCCGCCGCTTCCTCCGATGCCCGAGCCGGCGCCTTCTCCGCCGTTGCCGCCGGACGCTCCGCCTCCGTTGACGATGACATTTCCCGTCTCCGAATCGACGCCGGCGCCGCCGTTGCCGCCCGCGCCGGTTCCCGCAGCATTTCCGCCGTCTCCGCCCTGAGCCTTGGCCGGTCTCTCTATAGTGATCGCTGTGTCCGCTTCGCTGGAAACACCGCTTCCGCCGTTTCCTCCCGACCCGTTGCCGCCGGAATACCCGTTACCGCCGTTTCCGCCGGCCACCGTGGTATTTCCGCTAACGATCACATTGCAGCCGGTGTGGCTGCCCGCGTCCACCCCGTGTCCGCCGTTGCCGCCGTTGGCACTGCCGCTTCCTCCCGCTCCGCCGCTGCCGCCGGTAACGGCTGCGTTAGCGTTTGCGCTGTTCGTGATCGTTACGGTCACGCCGTCCTCTATGATCGTGATCGCAGCCTGACCGTTCTCGCCTTCTGCGCCGTCAGCGCCGGCAATGTCGTGACCGTTCAGGTCGATGATCACATCCGTACCTGCTTTTATGGTTTTGTCCAGCTCCACATCACCCTGAAGTTGGATGACAGGAGTTCCGCTGCCTGTGTTCAGCACCGCGTTGCCCGGGCCGAATACGCCGTCCACTATTTCCTGTGTCAGCGGATCGATCAGCGCCCAATCCATGGAGAGGACGGCCGCTTTACTTATCACTTGGGTATTTCCTACGTTGTCCACTGCGCATATCTCGACCCAGCCGTCGAAGTCCCGGGTACACACCGCGCTCCAGACGCCGTCCTTCAGCGTCATTGCCTGTCCCGACACCTTGACCACGCCCTGGGTCACCAGATTATAGCAGACCTCTTTTACGCCGCTGTGGCTGTCGGCGACGCCTGCGGCGGTGATAGTCAGCGGGTGTTCCAGATAATATGCTCCTCCTGATATCACGCCGCCTTCACCGTTTAAGCCCATTCCGCCGATGACAGGTCTGACCTTATCGATCATGATCACAGCCCTTGTCTCCGCTTCCGCTCCCGACACATCGGCAGCGATGGCCGTCAATGTGGTGATCCCAGATCTGGTCACAGTGAGACCGCCTGACGGAAAATCAGTCTTCTCCGACGCCGCCGCGCCTACTGCGCTGTACATCAGCTTCTGGCCGGCAGGTCCTGAGACTTTTACCGTTACGTCGCCCTTTGTCCACGCGCCCGCCGTGATCAGCTCCGTTCCCTCCGCGTCCGTCAGTGTCACTGTGGGCGCCTTCACTGGAGAGGCGATCATGGCGGCTTTGCTCACGGTCTCCGTATTTCCTGCTTTGTCCGTGGCCGTCAGCCAGACCGCGCCGTCAAATTCTTCATCAAAGATAAAGGAATAACTGCCGTTGTTTTCGGTCACCGCGGGAGCCGCCAGCTCCACGGCTCCCACGCCGCTGCCGCTGGTGACCTTAGCCGTCACCTGTCCGAGACCGGAATCCCCGTCCATGATCGCAGCCGAGATCTTCAGCTGTCCCGTGGCATAGACCTTTCCGGCCGCTTCCCGGACCGCCGGACCTGTTACTTCAAAATTACTGATCTGCGGCTTTTCTCCGTCGATCCGCACCACAGCCCCGGCCGTGGCCCTGTTTCCGGACACGTCCTCCGCCGTCACGACGATGCGCGTAATGCCCTGTTGAGAAACAGTTACGCTGTAAACGCCTCCCGCTGACGTCATGGCTGTGTCCGGTCCGGGAGTGCCTGTATCCGCGGGATGAGTCAACGTATAGGTGAGTCCGCCCTCCTTGTAAGAGCCGCCTCTGGCGCTTACGGTCACGCCGATCCGGTTCCACGCACCGTCAGCCACTGGCTGTCCCTGACTGTCAGCGACCTCCAGCACGGGCGCCTCCGCCGCCCCTGTTATCATGGCAGGCTGCGTCAGTTCCGCGGAATCGTGGCCAGCCTTGTCCTGCGCGCGCACTTGTATGGTTCCAGTAAACGTTTGAGAGATCTCGGCCTGCCACGTACTGGTGCTGCCCAGCTGTGCCATATCG
Organism: Bacilliculturomica massiliensis; assembly: GCF_900605495.1. Classification (GTDB taxonomy): domain Bacteria; phylum Bacillota; class Clostridia; order Peptostreptococcales; family Anaerovoracaceae; genus Bacilliculturomica; species Bacilliculturomica massiliensis. Next base: position 785,459 of record NZ_LR027602.1, on the reverse strand, counting down.
ATCCAGTCGGCGCCGCCGTTGATGGAATACTGCACCGCTTTCACGCCTGAGGAGCTGTCTTTCGCCTCCGCCGATACGGTCAGTTTCCCTGTAGTCTCCACACGGCCGCCGGAAAGCGTGGCGCCCGCTCCCGTAACGGTCAGGGCCGACAGTGTAGGCGCCCCGGTATCCACCTTCAGAACGATGGTTTCCGCTCCGGTGATGACGCCGTCGTTTCGCAGGCCGCTTTTAACGCTGACACGCCAGGTTCCGTCGCCGAAACGCAGGTTTCCAAATTCTTCTGCAGTATAGTCTTTTTCCTCCTCGTAGACCGTCAGCGCCGACCCCGATACCTTCTGAAGCAAGGCCCGAATGTTCTGCATTCCCGAAGTCACGAGCTTAACGTCCTCGGTATAAAAACCGCCGGAGGAAGCCGCAGCCCCGCCCGCCTGCTTTTCTACCGCATACGCAAAGGGCGCGTTTTCCAGCATAATGCTCTTGAGTCCATACACGTCTTTATTGACGGATGAAATGACTCTGACCGCGGTAGATCCCACCGCCGCGGAAGTCAGCACCCGGAATGTGACCGCTTTGTCCGTGACCCTGCACCCTGCCTCCAGCTTCAGCTTCGTTTCATCGAATACCCACATGATCTCCTTCTGATCATCAGCCAATCCTGAAGGATCAAAGATCACCTCATACTGAGCGCCGGCGGAGCCGATATTCAGGATGCCGCTCCCGGTAACCTTCAGGCCTCTTACCCGCGCTTCCACCGTGTATACGGCTCCCGCCGTAAGCACGGAAGCCGGATCCCCGGCGTCCTTTTGGGTCCGGGCCGTGACCTCGATCTTCGCCCCTGGCTCCGCATCCGCGTCTACGGTCATGTAGCCCGTACTTCCATTCCACACCGCCGGTCCTGAGACAGACCATAAGACTGTGGGCGGCAGGGCATAAACGGGCTGGAAGTCTATTGCCAGAGCGATCTTCTCTCCCTGTCCGACCTTCTGATCCCCGGGATATACGGAGATGTCCGTCACATCGGTGCTCACCGAGATCCGCAGCGTGTCCTCATAATTCGTCCCGTTGATGCGGACGGTCACTGTGGCATCTCCCGTTTTGTCCGCGGCTGTTTTCGCCACTATGCCCAGCGGCTGGCTCCCCGCGGCCGCCAGTGCGATCAGATCCGGCCGGTCCGTTGTCCAGGTCACATCGGAAGCCCCCATGCTGTTGGCCGCCTCCGCCGGGGAGATCAGCGCCCCCAGCGGGATCGTCTGTCCCGGTCCCACCGTCACCTGACCGCCCGCCACATTGCTCTCGATGGCCTCGCCCGAGGTGATCCGTATTCCCGTAGGCAGCGCCTCCACGACCCGCACGGCGGCGGTGTCCGAAATGTTAACGCCTGCTTTATCGATGACCGCTGATATTTCTACCGGATAACCCACGGGTGTACTTTCTTTAGCAGTGACAGATACGGTCGCTTTATTTCCATTTGGGATCGGGCTTCCGATCTCCAGGTATGACGTTCCCGCGCCGTTTCCCTGCACCTCCAGAAGAATATCGCCGGCGTCGAGGCTGACGCTTTCCGAATGGACCGTGGCTGTCAGTTCTATGCTCTTTCCTTTTTCAAGGGTAATGTCCTTCGCGTCAAAGGTAATGCGTTCAGGCTTCACATTTACCTTGACCGTAACTGTACAGGAAACGCCGCTGTGGTCTTTGGCCGTGGCCGTGATCTGCGCCGTCCCCTCAGAACCTACCGCCGTGACCTTGCCGTTTTCATCCACCGAAGCCACCGTATAGTCGGACGAACTCCACTCAAGCTCTGGATTGGTGGCGTCCACGGGCGTCACCACAGCTTCCAGCTTTATGGTACTATCCTTGTACAACTTGATCTGCCCCTGAGGAGATTCCCCTCTGTCGATCTCTCCGTTGGTGAATTCGATGTTTGTCACCGACTTCACCGCAACCTCAGGATCGATGGTCACCGGTCCGCTGGGCGCGTCGGTGACAGTCCCCACAGGGACCTCCGTGCCTGTTCCCGTCCCCGGCGTGCCGTTGTAACGGACCACCTTCTCCACCGATACCTCTGCAAAATATACGGTGCCGGCTTCCGCCACATAGCTCAGCGGGATCACCCCGATGATCTGATCCACTTTTTCCGATCCTGTGGTCACAGTGACGCGTCCTTCTATATTGGTAGGCGTTCCGTCTTCCTTCATCAGCTTGGCCACCAGGGTGACCTCAGCGTTAGTAGGCAGATTCTTGCCGTTGATCTCCGCGTAGATGGTAGTCTGTACTACGCCGCCGCTGCCCGAATCGGACGGCTTGTTTTCCACCACCACGACCCGGTCAAAGCCGATGGCCTCACTGTTGACGGTGGTGGTCACACTGCCTGTCTGCGTCTTTCCGTCGTAAAGGCCGGTCAGCGTTATTTTATCCGTGCCGTCAGGCGCGTCTGCCGGTATCTCGCAGTCCACGATCACCGTCCTGCTTCCCATCGCCGGCACAGTGGTCCGGTAACCGCTGCCGGTCTTTATTACTCCGTTGATCACGCGAATGTCTGCGCTGTAGAAATTAGAAGAATCCGCCGTCAGATCGACAGTCTTCTCCTGATCCGACATATTCATCAGGGTAAACCGGTAGGACACCAGGCTTCCCGGCGCCGCCGTGTTCTCCGCGGGAGCCTGGATCTGAACGTCGCCCTTCAGACTGAATCCCTCGGTAGATTTGATGGTCCAGGTCTCTCCGGTCCCCAGAGACGCCTTGTCCCACTGGAGAAAATACCCCGCGTCCACGTAAGATGCGCCGGGATTCGCCGTGTGGTAAGCCGTATTATTCAGCAGCCCTTTCATGGCCAGCTGTTTTCCGTCATAATAATACCCTGAAAAATAACGGTCCGCCGGCACCGCTCCGTCCCAGATATAGGACATCATGCCGCTGTCTGCATTTTTCTTTATGTAGACGCTCCGGGTCCCCCTGTTATAGTAACAGTAGCCCGTGTCCGATCCGGCGAAAAATGTATCGCCTCCGTGGATGAACCGCAGATCGCTGATCGAGCCGGAAGCATTGTAATTGATTATCTCCCAGCGTTTGTTGATATAATTGGCGCCCTTGGGCAGATTAACGTACTGAGTCACCTGCACGCCGCTTTTATTTACGAATACCGTTTTCACGGTGCGGCCGCCGTCTGTCAGCGTGTTGCTCACAGCGAAATGGCCGTTGTCTATCAGCGCGCCGCCCAGGTAATCTGTTCCGTACACATTGCCGTTGATCACCAGCACCGATCCGTTGGAGTTGGCGTCGGAACCATAATACTGTTTCTGATCGTAGCGTCCGTTTCCGCCTAAATCGAACCAGACCGATATCCTTCCGTTTGGATTTACGATGAGTTTATAGGGCTCCCCATTGGTCCCGCCGATGGTCTGAGACTTTGTGGCCGTGCTGTCCGGAGCAGTGATCATCCCCGGGAGATAGCTGGCCGACGCCGCTTTCAGCGCCCCTGAAAAAAACGACGGCAGTTCCCTGATCACAGCAGGCCCATCCGCTGTTCCTGTCCCTTCGTCAAAAGCCTGCTCCGGCTCCGCGGCATAGGCTTTTGGCGTCGCCCGTTCCAGCAGCCCGGCAAGCAGCCTACCTGCGCCGCTTTCATGGGACTCCGAAACAGCTGGTCCCTCTGTGCGGCCGTCCGCTTTTCCCGCGCCGCCCTTGTCGTCCGGACCCGGCAGTTCCGCCGGTATGCTGTCCAGAGTATTCCTGTTGGGACACTCCTCCGTGAGTCCCGCGTCGTGGAGATGACAGATCTCCATTCCCGTACAGGCCAGGCAGTCCGCGCAGACGTCTCCCGCGGCAATCCGGCGGGCCCTGTACACAGAGGTCAGCGTTTCCCACCCCTGACTGAATACAGGCGCCTCTGTCTCGGAAGCGGTATCCCAGTTTGCAAAAGTAAACATGATATAATCCAGAAGATTTTCTTCTGTGTAAAGAGCCTGATACTGCGCCCACACCTGATCGATATACGCGCCGTTTTCCGCGATATATGATTCTGTGTTTTCCATGGCGCTCACCGCTTCCGCAAGCCGCTCCGCTCCGGCGCTGATCGTTTCCGCGGACTGAAGCTCCGCCGTCAGCGCCTCTCTGTGCGCGATGATCCGCTCCTCCTCCGCACTCCTGCCGTTAACGGAAAAAATATCTTTTACCTTTCCCACCAGGGTGTTATAGGCATTCCAAAGGTTATTGATCAGCTTCTCGAAAAAGGACGCCGGCTTCTCCGGTTGCACATCCATCTCAGCCTGCAGCGCGGCCTCATCCGCGATCAATCTTTCCATTTCAGCCACGTTCGCAGGCTCGTAGGGACAGACGGAGGGCTGGTGATAGGCCTTCGCGCCGTGTTCCCGACAGAGCTGACATTCATCGTCTTCGCCGGTGACGGTGAGGGCGCAGAGCTCCAGATAGTCTCTGTCAGCCTGGGATATGGCGGTCTTGCTCTCATCCGTCAGCTGAAGGTACGCTTCCCAGCCCTTGTCGAAGTAAGGTTTGTTCGCTGTAGGCCTGCCGTCTTTATCCACAAAATCCGGCTTCCAGTCGGCGGTAACGCCATTTTTGCGCAGCGCTGCCACGCTTTCCGTCACCGCGGCCAGCAGCGCCGCCTGAACTGCATCCTCCGGCTCTTCTGTCCCGGCCTTGTCCGGCTCCACCGTTTCGCTCTTGTCCGGCTCCGCCGTTCCGGTCTTGTCCGTTCCTCCCGTTTCGATCTTGTCCGCATTCGCGGCCCCGATCTCCTCCGGGCCCCCCGCCTGCTCTGCCACCGGCGCGCTGCTCCCGGCGCCGGAAGCCCCGTCTCCGCCGGACTCCGCGCGCACGCTCAGGGGAGTCATGCCCGCCAGCATACAAATAGAGACGACAAATGCCACGACCTTCCGCATCTGCCGCATATCAACGCGCAGCGCTTCTCTAACTTTCTTACGCATATTCACACTCCTTTCGCCTGCAGCTTCCAGGCATTCTAACCGATATCACTGCCTATATCATTTTTCCTCCGGACTTCCACGCGATTCCCCGGATGGCGGCAAATACTCTGCGCCAGATAGATCTGGGCCGATTTTCTGAAGTCGGCGTATATGCAATACCAACACTCGTGAACGGCATAAGCCGCGTCAGGCTGGCCCTGCCACAGCGGGCAGTCGTAATCAGCCGTGACGATGGGACAGCCGTCATCGGCGATCCCTATGATGCCTCTGCACGCCGCTTGATTTGATCTCGCCATTTTCCCTCCTCCGTTCCGGCCTTTCGGACCCCCACAAGTCCACAGCCGCTTCTTTTCCAGATGACCGGAAATACACCTGGTCATCTGACAAGCATTCCAACTATAAATTAACAGAAAAAAGCCTCCGCTGTGCGAAGGCTGCAAAAGGGGCCGTTTTTTCATCAAAATCGGATCTGTTCCGTATCAACAGGAGCTTTGACGGACCGTTTCCCGTCCGCCGAGACAGTCAGTCAGACAGTGCCGCCCCACCGCGGCGTTACGCGGAATATATGTCTGTGCCATCTCCCACTTCCCTTTCTTTCAGGACGGCCTGCAGGGAGAACACGCCGTTCTGACCCCCGGCGGAGCAATATCCGCCGTAGAGTTCCACTGTCCTGCGGATGCTGCCGAGCCCCAGCCCGTGGCCCTCTTCCTCTTTGCGGGAGCGGAATCCCCTTTCCCCATCCTCCCACAAAAATCCGTCGAAGCTGTTTCTGACCTCGATCACCAGTTTCCCCGCCCGTTCCCGGGCCTGGACCTCGATAAACCGTTCTTCTTTCCTGTCCATCTGCTCGCAGGCGTCCACCGCGTTTTGCAGCGCATTTCCCAAAACGGCGCACAGATGGATCGGATCCACAGCGCACTCCGGGGCGACGGCTGCTCTGCACTCAAACCGGATCCCTTTGCTCCGGCAGACGCCCGAATAATGATCCAGCAGGGCGCTGACGGTGTAATGACGGCACCAGATCCGCAGCTCTCCGGGCGCGCTCTGCTCTGTCAGCCTGTTCACATAGTCCTCAAGCTGTCCCCATTCCTTTCCCGCACAGAGTCCGGCTATGGTGCGGATATGATGATTTACGTCGTGGCGCAGCGTTCGGATCTGATCCACATTTTCCAAAAAGTTATGATAATACTGCTCTGTCAGTTTCATCTGCTCCCGCATCTGCTGTTCTTTTTGCTCCGCTTCCATGCGCAGGCGCAGGGTCAGAAGGATGCGGAAGGCCAGATAATATCCCCCTGCAGATATGGCGCAAAACAGCAGCACGCGGGTCAGTTCCAGTACATTCAGAGGATCCATCGGTCCCCAGGGATCGATCCAGGCCAGCAGTGCCACATAATTGATAAATGCGAAAATACTGAGCACGGTAAGCTGATGCTGAAACACCGCCAGCCCCCGCAGCATGTTCTGTTTCAGATAATTTGCAAACCCGGTGCAGAATGCCAGCGTCAGAACAGCATATATGCCCAGAAAAAGCAGATCCGGCGAAACAGGGATGATTTCCAGAAGAAAGACCGAAAGATACCTGGACAGGACCACCAGCAGATACATACTGTTGTCCACGAAAAAGTATGTGAAGATCCGCTGTGCCGCCGGCACCTCGGTAAACAGATACAGATACGCAAAAATGCAGGAAAACCCCACTATCATACTGACTCTCTCATAAGGCATCTGCGACATCCCGGTATATTCCCACAGAAAGGAGGCGGCAAGCCCGCAGAAAACGACGCACAGGGTCCAGGTCCCGGCTATCTGCCACCATTTCCGCTGCGAGCGATAAAAAGAATGAGCCATCCAGATGCCGGCGCCCATGAACACTACGTCCGGCAGACTGCGGGCCATATCACCCAATACATACATCGTCCAACCACCCTCTCGCCCCCTGGCGCCGGACGCCGCGCGGACCGCCAGCCCGGGGCTACAGGGAGCTCTTTATAAAATACTGATAATAGATCTCTTTCATCCGCCTTCGTTCCTTCGCTCTTATGGGTACGATCGTCCCGTCTGTCAGAACGAAGTCGCTGTCCACCTCCTGAACATAATCCAGGTTGACGATGCAGCTCTGATGGCACCGCAGGAAATTCTCCCGGGATGACAGCTCTGTTTCCAGCTCCGACAGCTTTGTGTAAAATCGCAGCGGCGGACCGCCAGCCCGGTAAACGTTGATCACGTGACCGCAGCTTTCGATCCACATAATATCCCTGTAGGGTACACGTGTCCCCTTTTTCGGATCAAGAACCAGCAGACTGTTTTTCGCACGGGGCACACGCTCGCTGAAAAACCGGTCCAGTATGCGGTCCAGATTCCCGCCGTCCGGCGGTTTCAGCAGATAGCCCATTGCAAATACCTCATAGCTCTCCAGCGCGAAATCAGGGCTGGTGGTGATGAAAATCAGAGACACGGTCCCGTCCCTCTCCCGAAGCCGCCTGGCTGCCTCGATCCCCGATATTCCCTCCATATAGATATCAAGAAAAAGCAGATCGAAGACCGCGCCGTCCTCCTCCACTGCGCTGAGAAGGGATTCCGCACTGCTGTAAGCGGTCAGTATGTATTCTTCTTTTCTCGTCCGGAACCGCTGGTTGAGCAGATCCAGCAACAGCTGCCTGTCCTCCGCCAGATCATCACAGAGGCCGACGCGCAGCTTTATCATTCCGCTTTCCATCCGTATCACCTGCTCCCGCAAAAATCTTTTCTATACAAAAAGTATAGCACCGGTCACCCGGTGCTGAATTTAAAGAATATTAAAGATTTTGCAGAGCAGTTCCTGCTATTGGAAACGCAGGATAAAACAACTCCCCCGGCCAGGCCGGGACTCAACCTCCACACTGCTGCCGTGAGCCGCCGCGATTCTGGTCACGATGGAAAGGCCCAGGCCGGTGTGCTCCGTCCGGTCTCCTGTAAACCCCCGCTCAAAGATCCGATTAAGATACTCCTCATCCATGCCTGCGCCGGTGTCCCTCAGCCTGAGTTCTTTTCTGCCTCCCCTGACGCGGGCTTCAAGAGTGACGGTCCCTCCGGCCTCTGTGAAACGCATACTGTTCATGATGAGGTTTTCCATGGCCATATCCATTTTCTCGCGGTCCAGGCGCAGAGAAAAATGTTCTCCCGCCACCAGAAGATCCAACCCCTTGCCGGCCAGCAGCGCACTGTATTTATCCCGCAGTGATCCCAGATATTCCAGACTGTCCACTGTAACGAAATTCATATTCGAAAGCTCCGTGGGATCCATGCGCCGGAGACGGCCGATCCGTTCAGACAGCTCCTTTGCCCGGGCTTCGATCTCGCTGAGAAACTCGCTCTGCTGTTTCTCGTCCTCCGCCACGCCCAGCCGGGAAAGCTGGGCGTAGGTAGTGATCAGTGCCAGCGGAGATCTGAGGTCGTGCACGATCTCGCGCATATAGATCTCTTTGCGGGCCTCATTCTCTATGAGCTCCATGTTCTCCCTGCGGGCGGCAATGCTCTCCATCACCACAAGGGACGCCAGCACGCACAGCAGCACGAATCCGCCGTACTCCGATCCCCAGCCCAGAAGGACCGGCTCATACCAGTAGTCCATCCGGTCCCCCGCCAGCGCGACTCCGAAAAACAGCAGAGCAAATAGGAGCCCGCGGCCGGCCGTCATTCCCAAAAGGCAGACGCGGCAGCAGCCAAGGATCAGCCAGGCCACCACGATAAATTGACAGGCGTCCATGAAAAATCCGTATGCACGCATAAGGGGCAGCCCTCCTGTGTCAAAAAAGGAAGGAACGATCAGACTGGCCGCCATCATGGCTGCGATGAAGCCCTGCAGACAGCGAAGCCCCGGAAGAGGAACGGCGCGCCACAGCACACCCGCCAGAGTGCAGAGAAAGAGCAGCAGAAACAGAAAACAAAAATCTTCCATCCGATACCAGAAAAAACTGCCCGACGGCAGGAAGGTGTGGATCGGCAGATAACTGGCGTATCCCAGATAACCGGCGCAGATGAGCGAAAAACACAGAGGCTTTCGGTCTCCACGGTTTACAGCCCACAGAGCTGCATAACACAGACACAGCAGCGCCGCGAAAAAGCACTGGATGGTTTTCAGTGCCAGACGGCCGGAAAGCAGCCGTTCGACATCCTGCTCTGAACCGAACGCAGGCGGATAAACGATGCCGCTGTAATAGTGCGAAAAATCGCTGACCTGAAACAGCAGCTCCGTCTCTCCCGCCGCTTCAAAGCTGATCTTCGTCTGGACCAGCCGGGGACTGTAATCTGCCGGATCAGGGTCCCCGCTCTGAAATACCGGTTTTCCCCCTGCCCAGAGACGATAGGCGGAAAATATCTCAGGCAGCTCCAGCTCATACCTGGCAGGCGTTTCCGGCAGCAGTAGCCGCAGGCGGTAGGTAGCGCTGCCGTGAGCCCCATGGCCGCTGCCGGCCGCATCTCCGCCGGTCTCAAAACCCGGATACTGTCCCAGCCGCACATATTCGTCGGGCAGCGGCCCGCCACCCGGTTTTCTGAAGTCATCAGGCGTCAATAGAACGCCCCGGTAGATCTCCCAGTCGTCGCACAGATAATTGACCCGCCCGGAGAGATCTGCCTCTGTCAGCTCCATCACGCCGCATACCGGCTGCTTTTCGCTGTATTCATACTTATTGTCCAGACGGTGGACAGCAAAATTGACGGCAATGGAAAATACCAGTGACGCCGCGAAAAAGCACAGAACCGCATATTCTTTTTTACGCCCTCTCTGCGCCATGCGCTACAGCCTCCCTCTCTTCTCCACGGACCGGACCGGTTCTCCCGATCTTTCAGATGTGGACTCCAACGTTCTCTCAGACGATAACCTTGCCGGTGTGCTCTCAAAGGATCTTTTCTGCAGTCTTACCGTCGGCCTTACAGGCGGTCTCTCCCGCGGCCGTCTCGCTTAAGGTTCATTCCTGAAAGAGATAGCCTTCTCCCCATCTGGTCCGTATGTGCTCTTTTGTCTCGTAGGCTTCCTCCAGTTTGCGTCTCAGATTCGCCATATGGGACTGCACCGTTCGAAGGTCGCCGCCATCTGACTGTCCCCAGACCACTCTGTAGATTTCCTCCGCTGAGACCACACAGCCCGGATTGCGGGCCAGCAAAAGCAGGATCCTGTATTCCGTCTCCGTCAGCGGCACGTCTCGTCTGCCCCCCGTCAGCACCTGCTTGCGCAGGGCGACTTCTCCGTACCGCAGGTACCCGTTTTCCTGCGTCTCGCCAGGGCTTTCCTTGTCCATGCCCCCTTCAGAACCGGCATTCCCGCTCCGATCTGCGCTTTCCGCCCCACCGGTCCGCACCCGTTTCCCCGATTCCCGAAGACGCGCCTCGATGCGCAGTCTCAGTTCCGTCAGACTGAAAGGCTTGGTCATATAATCATCGCCGCCGGCCAGCAGTCCGGTGATCCTGTCCTCGGTCTCACCCAGACTGGACAGATATATGATCGGAATATCTTTTTCTTCCTTTATGTGCCGGCATAGTTCAAATCCGCTGATATCCGGCAGCATGACGTCGAGCACGATCAGATCAGGCAGAGCCTGAGCCAGCTCTCTCGCCGCTTCCTCCCCGTCGACAGCGATGCGCACCCTGTAGGACGGTCCGTTGCTTTTCAGATATAACGCGATCCCTCTGGCCAGCGCCGCATCGTCATCAATGATCAAAATATCCATGCAATCCTCACCCTTGCTGTATGTATTCCTTCTATCCCGTCAATTCTTCAGTACATTTACGGCGGCGGCCAGCGCCTCCGCCCTTGTCATTGTCCCGTGTGGCACAAATTTGCCGCCGCCCCTGCCGTTCATGATTCCTGCCCTCTGCACAGTCTGAATGCATTCCCTGTCTTCAGGGGACAGCTCCGCCGTGTCGCTGAATCCGGACGCCGTGTTTTTTTCTGTAAGTACACCGCCGCATACCTCTGTGATCACTCTCGACGCCGCCAGCCGATCCAGCTCCCTTTCGGCCAAATCGCCTGACCACGGGTTGTGCGACGGCGACGGCGCATTTCCCGAATCTCCCATCGCATTACGAAGCAGTATCCGCAGCTCGGCCTCGGTCACAGGCCGATCCGCCCGCAGCGTTCCGTCAGGATAGCCGTTCACCAATCCTCTGGCCGAAGCAAAATCGGAGATATCCCCGATCCAGTGCCCTTTCGTATCGGCAAATTTCTTTTCCCTGCCGCGAACAACTTCATAAGAACCGGTTCGACTTGTCTTTACCACCAATTCTTCCGCAGCCGCATCGTAATAAGAGGCGCTGATCAGTACTCCATCCCGCCGCGCCGCCAATTGAACGGCCGCGGTCTTTTGCGATATTCCTTTCAGCAGGGCGATTTCCTGTTTCAGCGGGATCCGCAGGCAGACCGGAGCGCCGATCTCGTCCAATGCCTTTCCGTTTTTCTCGATCTCGAACAGAATGGAATCTTCGCCCTTTCTCTCGCAGCGGACTACGATCTCTGCCTCCCCTTCCGCCCAGTTCTTTACCAGCGATGGGGGCAGTGTGACCTTTATGCCGCTCTGCACAAGGGTCGTACCGGATGGATTCACCTTCGCCAGCGCGGACAGCTGATCCGCCGACAGTCTCTTGGCCTGGCCGGCTTCCTGATCGCCGCGGTTTCCGCCGCCTCGTTTTCCGCTATTGCTGCCGTCGGAGGGCGGCGTGTTCCCGTCGCCGGGATCATCCTCTTCCTCAATATCTGTACTCATATCCACCGTCATTATATTGGACAGGTAGGCTTCCCAGCCTCCGCTGTCTGTATAGACAGACGTCTCCACCTGCACTTCGTACACCCTGTCGTCCTCAAACCAGCCCGTGTCCCTGAACTGCTTGATCAGAAGGAACACCCCATCATTTAGACCTGCGTCGACCACTGTAGCCAGACTTCCGAAGAGTCCATTTCCGTACCAGGTCTGTCCGATCTCGCTCCACTCGCCGGTTCCTGTCTCGCTGCCCTCTCCCTGGACGCCGGCAGCGGGACCGCTCACCGCAGAGCCACTCACTGCAGGGCCGCTCACCGCAGAGTCGCTTGTTGCAGGGCCGCCAGCCGTGGAACTGCTTTCCGTGGATCCGCCGGAGGGATCGTCACCGTTTCCCGCATCGGCGCTCTCCACCCGCCGGGCATATATGATGTGCTTCGTATTATCTACCGGATAGACCTGTTCTGCGCTGACGCTGATAAGCTCCGAGTTTCCGGTCTCCACGCGCACGCCCTCAGGCTGCTTTTTACTGTAAAACTGAATAAGCTGCGGCAGTTCCAGCCCCGTCTTGGCACAGACGATGATTTTGCAGACCGGTTCTCTGGTCTTCCCGTATTGTTCCCGAGTCGTGGCCGTCACCGCCGCCGTGGTGGTCCCATTTGGCAAAAACTCATCCCACGGTTGGTCCCACCTTCCCTTCAAGGTGAGCACCGCACCTCCTGTCAGCGGGTCTGCTTCCAATGCTTCCAGTTCCTGCTCGTCCCACTTTACCAGCCAATCCACAAAATCCACGCCTGTGTCGCCGTTGATCCAGCCCACCGATGTGCTGACCCACATGGGAAGAATCTGCGGGTCCAGAGGTTCGCCTTCGACTACCCACAGGCAGATCACATTGTCGTAATCCACTGCATATTCAATGCCGCCGATTATATGTGATATGTATCGGCTCTTCGGCACCTCCATGGCACCCGCCGTAGAAGACATGTCGTTCGTCTCACTTCCGTCCGCCAGCGCCGCCGGTGCAAAAAAAAGCACGCCTATTATAAAGCACGCCAAAATCAAAACTCTGCGTCTGTTTTCGACACCATTGGATCGTTTCCTGTCCGCCCGAATCATTTTACTATTCATGACCCCCACACATGCTTCCTGCACACGGCGCCGCTTTTGCTCAGGTCCACACACCTGTCACTCATACCGCCGTTCGTTATAATTGTATTACGGCCGCGGAGAGATTACAAGCCAAAAGAATCCGGCGGAAAAGCCCGGGCTGCGCGCAAACTCACAAAGGCTGCGGTTACGTGCCGTATGGGCCGCCGAGCCGAATATGAAATAACATCTCACGGAAGCGTTGCCGTTGGGCCGTACCGGAGCGTTGCCGTTGGGCTGAGCGGAGCGGCGGCTTGTGGGTGAAAAATGATAAAAAATCAGGATATCACCTAAATTCCAGCTGAAAATAGGTGATTTTCATTTTTTTATTAAGAAATTACCTATTTTATGGTAAATCCATACAATGTAGAGCTGAAAACAGGCCTGTTTTATGTGAAAACACAAATTTTTTTTGATTCTCACCTATTCTGAAAAGTCCTCCCAAAGATAGAGCATCTGCTTCCCGCTCCTCCCACAGCACTTGTCGAATTTTAACGAATTTGATATACTTGGATAGGCATCGACCCCGCCGGCAGCACAACGCCCGAACAGCGTATCGACCCCGCCGGCAGCACAGCCCCCGAACAGAACATCGCCCCCGCCGGCAGCGCAGCCCCCGAACAGCGTATCGACCCTGCCGGCAGCACAGCCCCCGAACAGAACATCGCCCCCGCCGGCAGCACAGCCCCTGAACAGAACAACGCCCCCGCCGGCAGCGCGGCACCGATCAGAGCATCGACCCTGCCGGCAGCACAGCCCCCCGAACAGGGACAAGGACAAGACAGCCCATCCACCGGCAATGGCCGACCCGCGGTCTAAGCATCGAAACCGCCGGTACAGAACATATACCTTATAACTGATTACAACTGCAAAGAAAAGGAACGCGGCAAAATTTATGGACTCATTCACAATCACTCTTCCGCAGATCGTTTTTATCTGCGTCATGATCTTCTTCTCCGGTTTCGTGGATTCTGTAGCCGGAGGGGGCGGGCTGATCTCCATCCCCGCCTATCTGTTCGTGGGCATGCCCACCCACATGGCTATGGGCTGCAACAAAGTGTCGGCGGCCGCCGGCACGACCTTCGCCGCCGTCCGCTTTTTCGCCAACGGCGCGCTGTCGGTGCGCACAGCGCTGATCTCAGCCACCGCCTCTTTCATCGGATCGGGGCTGGGGACCCGGCTGGCTCTGCTGATCCCCGACCGCACTCTGAAGCTGGTATTTATCGCCGTTCTCCCCTTCGTCGCTGTCTTTCTGCTGACAAAACACGATTACGGCGAAACCAATAATGCGGACAGCCTGAGCGGCCGCAGAGCCTTTCTTCTTTCGGTCCTGATCGGTTTTCTCATCGGCGGATACGACGGGCTGTTGGGACCGGGCACGGGAACTTTCGCCATCATCGCTTACTGTACCCTTATGAAATACGATCTGAAAACGGCTTCCGGCAACGCGAAAGTGCTGAATCTAGCCTCCAACTGTGCGTCTGCCATTACCTTTCTCCTGTCAGGCAACGTACTGTTCGCAGCCGCCCTCCCCGCGGCTCTCTGTGGGATCGCAGGGGGCTACATCGGTTCAGGGCTGGCCATCAAAAAAGGTGCCCGGTTTATCCGCCCCATGATGACGGCAGTGATCGCGCTCCTTCTGGGAAAGCTGGCCTACGATCTGTATCTTTCCTTCATGGGATGATCCCCCGAAAAGCACACAGCAGCAGACTTTTGAAACATGTGAAATACCAGCGGACATAACTGCGTATATCCGTATCGTCATACGCTTAATACGCTAAAAAATGCCGGGGCCTCGCTATGGAAGTCCCCGGCATTTTTATATTTTCTTATATTTTTTACACGCGTGCAGTCGCGTACCTGCGAGCTTTTCCTACCTACGCCCCGGCTGTCCTACAGCGCCGAGATCGCTTTTTCCGCTTCGACCAGATAATCGCCCTGGAAGCCTTCGATCTCCCCTGCATCGCAGGCGGCGGCTAACGCCGGATCAATGGGCAGCCGCCCAAGGACCTTCAGGCCGTACTGCTCTGCAGCCTGCTGTACGTGGCTTTCGCCGAAGATATTGATCTCTTTGCCGCAGTCCGGACATTTTACATAACTCATGTTCTCCACTACGCCCACGATGGGAATATTCATCATCTTGGCCATGTTTACAGCCTTGGCCACGATCATGGAGACCAGTTCCTGAGGAGAGGCTACTACGATGATGCCGTCCACAGGCAGAGACTGAAATACCGTGAGCGGCACATCGCCGGTGCCCGGCGGCATATCCACGAACATATAATCGATGTCCTGCCAGATCACGTCCTTCCAAAACTGTTTTACCGTTCCCGCAATAACAGGACCTCTCCACACTACCGGCGTTTCCTCAGTGTCCAGGATCAGGTTGGTGGACATGATCTCGATTCCGTTCCTGCTCTTTACTGGGATAACGCCCAGTTCGTTTGCCATGGCACGTTCTTTATTGATGCCAAACATTTTGGGGATAGAGGGCCCGGTCACATCCGCGTCCAGAATCGCCGTGCGCTTTCCCTGGCGGTTCATGAGAACAGCCATCATTCCGGTGACGAGAGATTTTCCCACGCCGCCCTTACCGCTGACCACTCCGATGACCTTACCGATACTGCTCATCTCATGGGGCTTTTCCTGAAAGCTCTTGGGGTCCCGTTCCGCGCAGCTCTCGCCGCAGCTTCCACAGTCGTGATTACAATCTGCCATTTCTTTTTCCTCCATTTCAGGCGGCGAACTAGCCGCCGCATTTATTTTTCATTTCCCATTCCGCAGAGGGCCTGCTGGACCACTGCCGGCTGCCCGGTCACAGCCCCGGCCGCCGCCTTCCGTTCCCGGTCACAGTTCCGACTGCCGTCAGCGCCACAGTTTCCACCGTTTTCGGCTGGCCGGCCTTATTTTGACAGCAGGTTCAACCGCCGCGGCTGCCTGACAACAGTTCCCACAGCCGCCGGCTGCACGACATCAGGTTTGACCACCTTCGGCTGCCTGACAGCAGGCTCCACCGCCGCCGACGCCAGGCAGCGGTCATGTCCGCCGTCATCCCCAGCGCGGTCCGGGATTTTTACGTCCAGTTTCGCAGGTATCCAAAGAAATCCTTTTGATTTTCCCAGTCGCCCGCAAATTTGAGTATAGCACAAACTCTTCCGATCCGCCATACAGAATCGGAATTTCCATCCTCAGGATGAGGATTTTGGCCGCACTGCGCATTTAGTGCTTAAGTGACCAACGGTTCTGAAACAAGGATGGCCATAAGGATGGCCATACAGTCCGGACTATTTGGTCTCCTTCAGCGTGAATCCCTCCGTGGTCACCACACTGCCGTCCTTTACAGCAAAGAGCGCCTCGAAATCAGGCAGCGACTCGATGAGCGCCTTTCCTTTGTCCAGTCCCAGCATGAGACATGTGGTGGCCAGGCCGTCGCAGTCCGCGGAATCCGGTCCCATGATGCTCACTCCATCCAGATCGGTCTCCCTGGGATAGCCTGTCTGAGGGTCGAGTATATGGTAATACAGTACGCCGTCTTCGTAAAATTTTCGCTCATATGTGCCTGACGTGACCACAGACATGTCGGACACGGCCACTGTTCCCAATATTTCTTTTTCCTGCCCTTCCTGAGATGAAAAGGGCTTTTCCACACCGATGACAAAGGGCGTGTCCGTATCTTTTTCCCCGATGCAGAGTATATTGCCTCCAAAGTTCAGGATCGCGCCGGTCACGCCCTTTTCCCGCAGGAATTCGGCCGCCCGGTCTGCGATATAGCCTTTGGCGATGCCTCCCAGATCCAGTTTCGTTTCGGGATCGTCCAGCCGTACGGCTGGCTTCTCCCCCGCACCGTCCCGGGACACGTGCACCTTCTGATAACCCACGTGTTTCACCGCCTCAGCGATGGCGGCGGCGTCGGGAACATGCGGATCGTCCCCGCTGAAGTTCCACATCTCCGCCAGTTCTCCCACCGTGATATCGAAAAGTCCCCCAGACAGTTCCGCATATTTCAGCCCGGCTTCTATGACTTCCGCCGTGGAATCCTCCACTGACACCGGCTGGCCGGCGGCGCTGTTGATCCTGCTGATATCCCCGCCTTCTACGGTCCTGCTCATCTGGTCCTCATACTGCCTGCACAGGGCGAAGGTCTCGCGGATCAGCGCCAGCTGATCTTTTTCGCTGCGTGCATCGCCGTAAAGCGTGATCTTGCAGGTGGTGTTCATCAGAAAATCCGTGTCGGAAACCGGTTCTTTACCGGAGCAGGCTGTTTGTGATACAATACAGATTACAGCCAACGCGGCTATTATAACCCGCTCTATTATTTTTTTCATGGATACCTCCGTGTTTATTGGCCATTCGTATCTTTCTATGGGTCTTCCCACCGGCCCCGGCGTTTGAGCAGCGTTCCCGCCCTATGGGATCGCTCCTGCTTCATGGGACGGTTCCTCCTTTGCGGGACTTGTCCGGCTGATGCGAGCCCAGGCCGCACCCGCTCAATGTGTCCCTGCCGGAAATTCCGGCGGATGGGCCGCAGGCGAAAGATACTCAAAAAGATACTCAATCAGTATACCACGAAGTGGGTCCAAGGTGAATCATGTGATAAAAAAAGCAGATATCATTCTGGGGATTTTCCTCATTTTACTGTGCCTTTCCAGTCTCTTTTTTCTCCGTCTGTCCGGGACTGGCGGCGATCTGGTCGTCATATCGGCGGACGGGAAGGAATACGGCACTTACGATCTCAGTAAAGATCAGCGCATCACCGTTCGGGCCCGCGGCGACGACGCATATAATATTGTAGAAATACGGGACGGCGCGGTTTTCATGGCTGAAGCAAACTGCTCCAATCAGGTCTGCGTGCATCAGGGCGCCATCCGCCGCAGCAATCAGACTATTGTCTGCCTTCCCAACCGCGTGGTGGTCAGCATCAGAGGAAGTCAGACGGACAGCATGGACGATGTCTCTTATTGACCGGCCGGAAATGCTTGGGCGGTTTCAGCCGCGTCCCTGGCTTCGGCCAGCAGGGCAGCGTCTCTTACTTCGGCCAGCAGAGCCGCGCCCCTGACTTCCGGCGGCAGGGTGGCGCTGCGCCCGATCCCGTTCTCAACAATACAATTCCCCGAAAAGGAGTTCTCATGCTTAACGCAGACAGGAAAACTTCAAAAATAGCGATCAGCGCCGCATTGACGGCGCTGGCGCTGATTTTTTCTTATATTGAATTTCTGGTACCGCTGCCTATGCCCGTACCCGGCATGAAACTGGGGCTGGCCAACGCAGTGGTGATCGTGGCGCTCTACACGCTGGGCACGGCAAGCGCCCTGACCATCAACCTTCTTCGCATCTTTCTTTCCGGTCTTTTATTCGGCAATGTCTTCGCTATCCTGTACAGTCTGGCAGGCGGCCTGCTGAGTTTTCTGGTCATGTGCCTCCTGAAACGGACAGGCCTGTTCAGCATCACCGGCGTCAGCATGGCCGGCGGCGTGGCGCACAATACGGGCCAGCTCCTGGCCGCGGCTCTTGTCGTCTCCGACCTGCGGCTCTTTTATTACATGCCGGTTCTTCTTTTTACCGGAATGGTCACCGGGATCGTCATCGGTTTCACTGCTTATTTGATCTGCCGGCGTATTCCCCGCTGACTTCCGATCCCTTTCCGCGTGTACTGCCTGGATCGACAGGCACTGTTTTTTCACGCCTTTTTAATTCTTCAAGAAATATCCTGCCCATTTCCATTAGCTTTTCCAGATCCCGGCGAACATCGCCTCTGTCCAGTATGACGTTCTGGGTGTCCGCCGAATTTTCCGGATTTGTGAAGGTACCTGTCAGCTTATCGTCTCCCGCCATTTTAAGCTCCAGGACGCATTCCCGCATATGCCTGTCCTGCCGTTCGCACACGCCTGCCATTCTGAGAACCCGGCTGTTTTCATTAAAGATACCTCTGATATGAAATACATTTTCCTGCACATTTTTCCTGGATGCCACGCCTGTCCGCTCACAGACCTCAGTCACAATGCCGGTTACCCTGTTTTCGCCATCCTGTTCCTCGATCGTCAGCTTCATCGTATTTTCAGGTAAAAATGGCCTGATATTCTCAAAATAACAAATGCCCGTCCAATTTCCGATCAAGTTCAAATTCACTTTTGCACACATCCCTTCTCTCCATTTGACACCTCTAATTATAAACGATTTTTCGGTCATTTTTTCGATAATTCGACAAAAATCTGCGCTCCAATTTTCGACAAATGTTCTTCTTTCTATATTTTAATTCAAGATTTAACGCAAATCAATCCTTTTAGCACCTGAGTTTTACAGTCTTTATATCGCTTTGTCCAAAGTCAGAAAAAGGATTAGAATTTTAGCTAAATGAAGTCTCATGGATTCCTGTTATTATAGGGATTTCGGGACATGCTAAAAACGATCCGCGCTGACGCGGCGGCGGGTTTTTTCATATGGGGCAGGAGAAGAACAATGGACGAATTACGAACAGCAATAGTAAAACGATTGGTGGAATATCGTGTAAAACGCGGTTTTACGCAGGAAACTCTGGCCCTCACTGCGTCTATGGATCCGGCTTATGTGGGCAAGATCGAACGCGGTCAGGTAAACCTGACGATCTCTACTCTCGAAAAGCTGTTGAAAGGGCTCAATGTCTCCTACGCTGAATTCCTCAGATTTGATCTGGATGTGACCGCCTCCGAAAATCCGTTCATTGATAAGATCGCACCTTACATCGATAATCTTTCCGTGGAGGATGAGAAATACATCTACGACACCGTAAAATTTGTATATACCAAACGGGATAGGACGGAATAAATTTCCGTCTTTTTTAATTGTTCCGCCTTTGTTTTGCAGCATTTTTTGCCCTGCGCTTTTTTCGCTCTGATATTTACCCCAAACTCCTTGACTTTTCCCATTTTTCGCGATATATTGAATCTTGCTCTATATAAGTGTATCCCGTCAATTCGGACGGGTAAACTTATAGCATCTGGCAAAATCCAGGCGCCGGAATACAGCGTGTATTTCTCAAAGATCGAGACTGTTCGCGCGGTACCGGAGCAGGATATTACGGAGGCGTATGTACCACCTTGTGAAAACCCTTTGCGGGGCGTGGTATCAAAAGTCTCCGGGCCACGCAGGTCCAAAGTAACCTGCATGACTAAATCCGCAAAGGGGGATGCAATATGCAGAAAAATACTTTAATCAGCTTACGCAATGTAACCGTTGAGTACGACGGAGATCAGGTGCTGAAAAACCTGTCTCTGGACATCAACGACAAGGAATTCGTTACACTCCTGGGGCCTTCGGGCTGTGGAAAGACGACTACGCTGAAGATCATCGGCGGTTTTGTCAATCCCAAGGAGGGTGACGTTTTTTTTGACGGCAAACGAATCAACGGGATCCCGCCTTACCAAAGGCATGTCAATACCGTCTTTCAGCGGTATGCACTTTTCCCACATCTGAACGTCTATGAAAACATCGAATTTGGTCTGAAGATCAGCAAAATTCCGGAAGACAAGCGCAGGCCCCTGGTAAAGGAGATGCTGGCGCTGGTCAACCTGAAGGGTTTTGAGCTGCGCAAGATCGACCAGCTCTCCGGAGGCCAGCAGCAGCGTGTGGCCATCGCCCGCGCTCTGGTAAACCACCCCCGCGTGCTCCTTCTGGACGAGCCGCTGGGCGCCCTTGATCTGAAGCTGCGCAAGGAGATGCAGATCGAGCTGAAACGCATTCAGCAGGAGACCAACATCACCTTCCTCTACGTTACTCACGATCAGGAGGAGGCTTTGACCATGTCCGACCGGGTGGTGGTCATGAAGGATGGAAACATCCTGCAGATCGGCACTCCCACCGACATCTACAACGAACCGGTCAACGCTTTTGTGGCTGACTTTATCGGCGAGAGCAACATCGTGGACGGCGTCATGCACGCGGACTACGACGTCACTTTTGCAGGGAAGCGTCTTCCCTGCGCCGACGTGGGCTTTGCCAAAGACGAAGCTGTGGACGTGGTCATCCGTCCTGAGGACTGGAAGGTCAGCGAACCTGATCAGGGTCAGTTTGCAGGCGTAGTGGAATCCATCGTCTTCAAGGGAGTCCACTTTGAGAACATCGTGGACGCCGGCGGCGTAAAATGGATGCTTCACACCACGCAGCAGTACGATCCGGGTACAGAGATCGGTCTGTCCATTCTGCCCTTCGATATTCATATCATGCACAAGATGTCTGAGGAAGAGTACGACGTGCAGGAGGGCGGCGAAGAATGAAATCAAAAATAACCGCATCGCCGTACATTTTGTGGATGGCGCTGTTTATCATCGTACCCATGGGGTTGGTGGCTTATTTTGCTTTTACCGACCTCAAGGGCAATTTCAGTACCGTAAATTTCCAGCAGTCCGTTGGTTTTGCGCCTGTCATTTTTAATTCGATCTGGCTGGCCATCATCGCCACGGCGATCTGTCTGATCATCGCCTATCCGCTGGCCTACCATATTTCCAGATCGACCGGAAGCCGTCAGCGGACCTTTATCATGCTGGTCATGCTTCCCATGTGGATGAGCTTCATCCTGCGCACTTACGCCTGGATGACGCTGCTGGAGAACAACGGTCTCATCAACCAGTTCTTCGGGCTCTTCGGCCTGGGTCCCTTTGAAATGATCAACACCACAGGCGCGGTGGTTCTGGGCATGGTCTACAATTACCTGCCCTTCATGATCCTGCCGCTCTATTCTGTTATGACTAAAATTGACAACTCCCTGATCGACGCTGCGGGCGATCTGGGCTGCACGCCGGCCGCTGTTATGCGCGACGTGATCATTCCGCTGTCCCTGCCCGGCGTCAACACCGGCATCACAATGGTGTTCGTGCCCTCCGTCTCCACCTTCGTCATCTCGAAGCTGCTGGGCGGCGGCTCCACCATGCTCATCGGAGATCTGATCGAAATGCAGTTCCTGGGCAACGCCTACAACCCCCATCTGGGTTCGGCCCTCTCCCTGGTGCTCATGGTCATCATTCTGATCTGCATGGCCCTCACCAACATGTTTGACGACGCGGAAAGCAAGGAGGGCATGCTGATATGAAAATGAAAAACTGGCTGTCCAGAGGCTACATCGCTCTGGTCATGTTCTTCCTGTACGCCCCCATCCTGGTAATGATCGCTTTCTCCTTCAACGACAGCAAGAGCCGCAGCCACTGGGCAGGCTTTTCCTGGCGCTGGTATGAAAAGCTGCTTGGCAACGACATGGCGCTGAAAGCCCTGAGCATCACCCTGATCGTGGCGGCGGTCTCCGCCGTTGTGGCCACGCTGCTGGGAACGGCGGCGGCCATCGGTATCTACAGCATGAGAGCGCGCTCCCGGGCGGCGATGATGAATTTTACCTATCTGCCAGTCGTCAACCCGGAGATCGTCATGGGTGTTTCCCTGATGCTGCTCTTCGTGCTGTGCGGAGTGGACCTGGGCCTCCTGACTCTGATCATCGCCCATATCACCTTCAATCTGCCTTACGTCATACTGTCCGTCATGCCCAAGCTGCGGCAGATGGACCACCATATATATGAGGCGGCGCTGGACCTGGGATGCACGCCTTTCCAGGGATTCATCAAGGTCATGCTGCCGGAGATCATGCCCGGCGTCATGACAGGTTTCCTCATGGCGATCACCTTCTCCCTGGATGATTTCAATATCAGTTACTTCGTCAGCGGCGACCGCTGGCAGACCCTTCCCGTCTACATCTATTCCATGACGCGCAGAAGGATCAGCCCGGAGGTCAACGCTCTCTCCACGATCATCTTTATCGTTGTTCTGGTGGTCCTGATCATCGTAAACATCAACGACGCCAGACGGGAAAAGGAACTGAAAAAGAGAGGAGGACGGTTCTATGACTAAATGTAAGCCGGTCATTGTTCTGACCCTGACCGCACTGGTCTCCGCCGTATCCCTCCTTCCAGCAGGTCCGGCCGTTTCCTTCGCCGCAGGGCCCGCAGTCTCCGCTTCCGCAGGCTCGGCAGCCATCGCTTCCGCAGGCTCGGCAGCCATCGCTTCCTCAGACGCGGGACTGGCGGGATCCAGTCAGACCGGTTCGGCAGAGAACGGCTCATCGGTTCTGACCGGCGGCGCCGACGCGGCGCTGGTGTCCGCAGCCGGCGGGGACGGCGCCTGGAACGACGTGGACCCGGACAACTACGAACCATCCTATGACGAAGCGTATTACGGCAGATTCCGCGACGCCGGGCTTACACTGTCCGTGTACAATTGGGGAGAGTACCTCTCCGACGGCAGCGACGACCTGATGGATATCGACAAAGAATTTACCGCCCTCACCGGCATCAAGATCATTCAGACCAACTTTGCCACCAATGAGGAAATGTACGCGAAGATCAAAAGCGGAGGAACGAACTACGACATCGTCTTCCCCTCCGACTACATGATCGCCCGCATGATCAAAGAAGACATGCTGGAAAAAATCGACTATGACAATTTCCCCAATGCGAAATATCTGGATCCCCGCTTTGATACCAACAGCTACGATCCGGGGAACGTATACTCCGTGCCCTACGCCTGGAATACGGTGGCCATTCTCTACAACAAAAAAATGGTGACCGAGCCCATCGACAGCTGGAAAATCCTCTGGGACGAGAAATACAAGGATCAGATCCTCATGTTCGACAACTCCCGGGACGCTTTTGGACTGACTCTGAAAATGCTGGGATATTCGCTGAACACGGAAGATCCCCAGCAGCTTCGTGAGGCGGCGGATAAGCTGATGGAGCAGAAACCCCTGGTCCAGGCCTACGTCATGGATCAGATGCACAACAAGCTCATCGGAAACGAAGCTGCCATGGGTCCCTACTACTCCGGCGAAGCCACCCTGATGCAGGCGGACAATCCGGATATCGACGTAGCCTTCCCCAAGGAAGGCACCAACCTGTTCATGGATTCCGTGTGCATCCCCAAGGGTGCGCGCAACAAGGAAGCCGCGGAGATGTACATCAACTTCCTCAATGAACCGGACGTGGCCTGCGACAATATCGTGTATATCGGATACTCCACGCCGAACCTGGGAGCCTACCAGCTGCTGGACGACGAGGTGAAGAACAATCCGATCATCTATCCCGACGACGCCATTTTGGAAAATACCGAACAGTTCAGCTACCTTTCCGAGGAGACGAATCTCCTGATGGATCAGCTCTGGACTCAGGTCCTTTCCACCAAGGGCACCTTCCTGACCTGGGGCTTCCCCCCAATCGCCGTGGTGCTGGGGCTCTTCATCGGAAAGGGCGTCTACAAACGCTGGAAAAAAGAAAAATACCGCCGCATGGTGGAATAAAACGCCGGACGGTCTGGACCGCGGACTGCATATGCAGCCTGCGGTCTTTTCTTATCTGCGGCGGGGCGGTGATGCCCCGCCCGGCAGAACAGTTCTGCTGCGGAAGGCGGGACGGTTGGGCGGCGATGATCTCACCAGCAAGGCAGTTCTACGGCCGGAGGTGGATCGGCGATTGTCCCGCAAGCCTCAGCAGCCTGCAAAAAGGCGGCCGCTCTGCCCCGCCCCGCAGACCCTGCGCCCCCTGCTGAAATGTTCCTGCCTGGGAAACAGGACTAGTCTGCCCTCCCCACGGGGACTGCGGCCGGCGGCGGACCGGCGGAGCGGCGGACCGGCATGATCTCACCAGCAAAGCAGTTCTGCGGCTGGCTACGGACCGGCGATTGTCCCACAAGCCGCAGCAGCCTGCAAAAAGGCGCCGATCCGCCCCACCCGGCAGACCCCGCGCCCCCTGCTGAAATGTTCCTGCCTGGGAAACAGGACTAGTCTGCCCTCCCCCACGGGGACTGCGGCCAGCAGCGAAGGACCGGACCGCTGGACGGCGATGATTTGGCCACAGTCAGCAGGTGCACGGACGGGTTGCTTGAGCAATTTTCTATTTTTTTCTTTACTTTCACCTATTTCGGCGACTAATTTAGGTGATAATCAAATTTTATTTTGTTTTTCGCTTATATTACTCTGATATTTGATGTTTTTATCGTCAAAACAGGCCCAAAATAGGTGAAAACAGATTTTTTTTGCTTTTTTCGCCTATTGACTTTATATGGCCGCGCCGGATCCAGCCCTTATATTTCTTTATATTCTATAAATTAACATTAACCCTTGCATGTGCATCCCTTTTGTGTTATTATTGTAAATAAATAACACAAATTCACTATTACTTAAGCTTGATGGCGATAAAAAATCTATTGAGGTGATATTATGGATCAATTGCAGCTGACTCTGAAGTCCTGGGAGGATTACTATTCCAAACTCATTCTGCAATATGAAAACGAACTGCGCCAGCTGCCTTCCGGTACGCTTCATATGGAACGTGAAGCAATTTCTTCTGCAGGTATCGTCAAACCGGTCCGTTACCGACGCTATCTGGCAGGCCAGGAACAGTACTTGTCTCCGACGGCAGATAGAGCTCTGATCGAAGGGCTGGCGCGAAAGCGGTTTATTAAAAAGAGCCTGCCTGTTCTGAGACGAAACACAGAATTACTACACCGCTTTCTATGCCGCTACCGTCCCTATGTGCCCTCCGAAATCACGGAAAATACCCCCGGCGTTCCCTTTTCAACAGCGGACCCGACAAGCCTTTCCGGGAAAACAAAGCCGCCGGCGCAGCCGGATTCTGCAGGAACGTCACGTCTAATGGGTCGGTCCGTACGTCATACAGGCCTGTCTGACAGCTCATCGGCTATAACGTCGATGGACCGTTGGCTTCGCGAACCCTACGCTACAAATCCCCGTTTCCCGGACCGGCGGCTTCACAAAACAGTAAAAGGAGATTTTGTCCGCTCAAAATCAGAACTTGTGATCGCCAATGCACTGTACGCCAGTGGACTGCCTTACCGCTACGAATGTCTGCTGCAGCTGGGAGACATTCAGCTCTATCCGGATTTTGAAGTGTTTTGCCCAAAGGATTCCAGAATATTCTACTGGGAACATTTCGGTCTCACAGGAAATGCGGATTATATGAATCAGTCGGAGGCAAAGCTCAGGCTTTACCGGCAACATCATATCGTGCAGTGGGACAACCTTATAGTGACGTACGACACGCCGGAGGGCGCACTGGACATGCATCATGTAGAAGCCGTGATCAAAGCTTTTCTGCTCTGATCACGATCCTCTATTCCGCTCCGCGCTCTCTTGCAATGAACCTCCCAGATATATCAGCTGTCATCTGGATACGGATGCAGACACCGGGTGAACGCCAGTCTGCCTGGCATTGAGTCAGCATCTGATCACCGGCAGCCGATCCGCCCCGCCCCACGGCCCCCGCGCCCCCTGCCGACATGTTTCTGCCTGGGAAACAGGACTAGTCTGCCTTCCCCCACGGGGACTGCGGCCGGCGGCGCACCGGCGGAGCGGCGGACCGGCATGAAAAGAGGGTCCGCGGCCTGGGCAGGGGCTCGGTCACGCAGAATATCCCCACAGTGGCGTGTCCCGGCGATCCAGGGCGGGCGGGTATGGAAAAGAGACCGGCTTATATCACACATCACGGCAGGCCGCAGCAGCCGGCGCCGGCGGCGGATCGGCGTCAATCTAAAATGAAGTGTTCCTCCCCGACATCCGCAGTTCCCCCCCTTGACAACAGAAAAATGTAAAATGTTCTTGACATTGCGCAGGCCCCGCAGTAAAATGCAAATGTAAAGAACGTTTTACATTTCTTGCAGTACAGGAAGTATTGTCCGCTGATATTTCCGTATCTTTCAAAAAGTTCGCTCTGTGAAAGTGAGCGCGCAGGGCGGATCATATTCTGATGGAAACTTCATATAAGGGGGGATTTCACATGAAATTTATACGCAGGATGGACGAGATGGAGATGGATATTTCGCTGAAGAGCATGCGTTGGTCGTATCTGTTCACGCTTCTGGTTTTAGCCGCCTGGGCGGGTTATTCCTGTTTTACCGGAGGTAACTGGCAGCTTCCTCTGTATACGATCATTGGTCAGAACCTGATCAATTTTGGAGCTACTCTGTTTTACCGCCGTCAGATGGACGACGAGGGCTGGAAACACGATGTTCGGTGCATGCTCATGATCCTGGCCGTCATTCTTCTGGCCGGGCTGGCGATCCCCCTCTTTCTCATTGCGACCCGGTAGGTGGCATATGAAAAATAGGATCAGAGAGCTGCGAAAAGAACGTGGGATGCGTCAGGAGGATCTGGCTGTCCAGCTGCATGTGACGCGCCAGACGATCAACGCTATCGAAAATAACAAGTACAATCCTACTCTGGAGCTGGCCATGAAACTGGCCCGTCTTCTGACGACGCCGGTCGAGGAGATCTTTACGCTGGAAAGCGGTCCTGAGGAGTGACCGCTTGGAGCGGTCAGACCGTCAGCCCACATACTATGCCATTACTACTTTTGTTCGGGGGGTATGAACCATGAATAACAGATCAGATGAAGACATCCGCCGCCAGACCCGTACGATCCTGAGGGGATTGGCGGACAAGACCTATCGTGAATTTCACAGCGGCCTGGTGCCGGGCAAGACAAATATACTCGGCGTACGCGTTCCTAAGCTGCGGGAACTGGCAAAAACGATCGCGAAGACGGGACTTCCATTTCCTGACGGGACCGCAGTGGGCTGGGC
Organism: Bacilliculturomica massiliensis; assembly: GCF_900605495.1. GTDB lineage: Bacteria > Bacillota > Clostridia > Peptostreptococcales > Anaerovoracaceae > Bacilliculturomica > Bacilliculturomica massiliensis. The sequence goes on along the minus strand of NZ_LR027602.1, from coordinate 758,032 downwards.
GGCGTACCTGCAAGCTGCCGGCGTGGGCCGGGCCGGCCATACGGCCGTCTCCGACACTGACTGCTCCGGCCATGCTACCGGCCCCGCCGCAAACTGCTCCGGCCAAGCGACTGACTCCGACGCAAACTTTTCCGGCCATGCCACCGGTTCCGGCACAAGCTGCTCCGGCCATGCTACCGGCCCCGCCGCAAACTGCTCCGGCCATGCGACTGGCTCCGGCGCAAACTTTTCCGGCGATGCCCCCGGCTCCGGCACAAACTGCTCCGGCCATGTGGCCAGCACCGACGCGGGCTGCTCCATCCATGCCACCGGCTCCGATGCAAACTGGGCCGGCAGTAAGGCCAGCACCCACCCCGGCCCTTCCGCCGCTGAAAACCTTGATCCGCCGATCTATTATGAGGAGATCTTACTTCAGGGGCTGGTCATCGGCTGCGCGAAGATGCCTTTTGATGAACTGCTTTCCCGCACGGCGGCATTCGTGCCGCTGATCGACAACTGGGCTGTCTGCGACACCTTCTGCACGTCTCTCAAAGCGGCGAAAAAGCACATGGCTGAGTTCTGGGATTTCCTGCAGCCCTACCTGGCCCTGGGCCTTGAACAGGACCCGCAGGACCATCCGGCCCAGACGGAATTTCCTCTGCGCTTCGCGGTGGTGATGCTGCTCGCCCACTATATTAATGAAGTGTACATCGACAGGGTCCTGACGCTGCTGAACAGTGTCAAGCACGAAGGATACTATGTAAAAATGGCTGTGGCCTGGGCCCTTTCCGTCTGCTTCATCAAATTTCCGGAGAAGACGATGGAGCTGCTCGACGGCTGCAATGAGCTGGATGATTTCACATACAACAAAGCCATCCAAAAGACCATCGAGTCTTTTCGGGTAGACGCGGCCACAAAGGACCGCCTCCGCTCCATGAAACGCAGATGACCTGTCAATCTGCTTGTCTGTTTGCTACAAAAGCCGGTGTAAAAATCCGGCTTGTTTTGTTTTTGTGCACAAATTCAAATTTGTTGTGAATGCACAAAAAAAAATCAAAAAAACTATTTGACATAACAACCTTAAAGTTATACAATGAGATTCAAACAAAGGGACGAATATCAGAGGCAAAAACAGAGAATCGTTTAAAATTTAACAGGAGTGTCTCCTATAAAGCAGGAAAAATAACGGTTTTTCTGCCGGAGCGAACGGTGATCCCGGTCGCTTCGTGCTTCTGAATGCCGCGGCCGGATCCATAACCCGGCCGCGGCTGATACTCTCCAGACGCCGGTCATCTCCGGCAGGGAGACCGATCAAACAAGTTGAAACATTAAGGTGGTGTGAAAATGAATTTAACAGGTTCTCAAATCTTGGCCGAAGTGCTGCTGGAGCAGGGTGTGGATACGATCTTCGGCTACCCGGGAGGCGCGGTCCTGAACATCTATGATACGCTCTACGACTACAAGGATCGGATCAGACACGTTCTGACCGCTCATGAGCAGGGAGCTTCCCACGCGGCCGACGGCTATGCCAGAGCCACGGGAAAGACCGGCGTGGTCCTGGCCACCAGCGGTCCGGGCGCGACTAATCTGGTCACCGGCATTGCCACGGCTTACATGGACAGTATTCCCATGGTGGCCATCACCGGCAACGTCAGCACTAATCTTTTAGGAAAAGATTCTTTTCAGGAAATTTACATAACCGGTATTACCATGCCGGTCACAAAGCACAACTTCCTCGTCAGAGACGTAACCGAGCTGGCGGATATTCTGCGCAAAGCCTTCCAGATCGCCAACTCCGGTCGGAAGGGTCCTGTTCTGGTGGACATTCCGAAGGACATCACAGCGGCCAAATGCGAATTTACGTCCCGCGAACCTCTTCCGCTGGACAGAGTGCCCTATGAAAAAAATGAAGCGGCTCTGCAGAAAGCGGCGCAGTTGATCAACAGCGCTCAGCAGCCCGTCATTTACTACGGCGGCGGCGTATCCTCCAGCGAGGCCTCTGAGGAACTCTGCAGGCTCATGCACAAAGCGGGTATTCCCGCCACTCACACGATGATGGCCGCCGGTATCGTCCGGTACGACGATCCGCTGAATATCGGCATGCTGGGCATGCACGGCTCCAAGAGCGCCAACAAATCCGTGGGCAACGCGGATCTGGTCATTGCCGTGGGCGCCCGGTTCAGCGACCGGGTGGCGCTGAATCCCAAGCGTTTCGCCCCGAAATCCAACATTATTCAGATCGACATCGACGCCAGCGAGATCAACAAGAACGTTCTTGTGGACTGCAGCATCGGCGGCGACGTAAAGGCCGTGCTCTCCGATCTGCTTCCTCTGGTGGAAGAAGCCTCCCATGAAGAGTGGATCAAAAAGATCGGGAAGTGGCGGGATACGGACTATAAACCGAAAGACAGCGAAAAGGTCATCAAGCCCCATCAGCTGTTCGATACGCTCTGCAGCATGACGCCGGAAAACACGGTGTTTGTCACCGACGTGGGTCAGCATCAGATGTGGGCGGCGCAGTACCTCCATCACAGCCATCCCCGCTCCTTTATCACCAGCGGCGGACTGGGCACCATGGGCTTCGGCTACGGCGCGTCCATCGGCGCCAGATTCGGTCTGTGCGAGGGCAAGCGCGTGGTGCACATTACAGGGGACGGTTCCTTCCATATGAACCTGAACGAAGCCGCCACGGCGGTCTCCTACAACCTGCCTATCATCACCATCATCATGAACAACAGCGTTCTTGGCATGGTATACCAGTGGCAGACAGCCTTCTACGAAAAGCGCTATTCCTCTACGGTTCCCGGGAGAAAGACGGATTTCGCAAAACTGGCTGAGGCGTTTGGCGCAAAAGGCTTCCGCGCCGCCACTCCGGCGGAGTTCAAAGACGCTCTCGGCAAGGCGCTGAAAGAAAACGGACCAGTTTGGATCGACTGTACCATCGCACGGGAGGAACGGGTACTTCCCATGATCCCCGCCGGCGGCACCATCGAAGACACGATCATGGATTAGAAAGAGAGGTATGTTCCCATGTCAACACCCCGGAAAACGATCATCAGCATTCTGGTGGATAACCACCCCGGCGTATTGACCCGCGTTACCAGCCTTTTAGGGCGGCGGGGGTACAATATCGACTCGCTGACAGTTTCCATCACAAATATACCGGATCTGTCCCGCATCACCGTCGTCATGACCGGCGACGAGTACATGCTGGATCAGATGATCGCTCAGACCAGCAAGCTCATCGAGGTCAAAGACATCTTCACACTGGATGCGGATAAAAGCCTTATGCGCGAGCTCCTTCTCGTGAAAGTTGCCGCCGACGACAGCAACCGCGGCGTCATCACCGAGATCGCCAATGTCTACAAGGCCAAGGTCATCGACCTGTCAGTGGGCAGCATGGTCCTGGAACTCACCGGAGAACAGAACAAGATCGACGGCTTCCTCACCATTCTCGGCGAGTACGAGATCCTGGAAGTCTGCCGCACGGGCGTGACCGCCCTTTCCAGAGGCGCGGTGGATTATCACCTGAATCTGTAGCGGCGGCGTAAAAAAACGGCGCGCTTTCCAGGTTTCCTCTGGACAACAAAACAGCTTTAAATTAAAATTTTATATATCTTATTGAGTGTGATCTGCGCTTCCTGCGCAGACGAATTTCTGCAGACTGCCGGCGGGCGCGACCCGTGCCGAGGCAGAGCGCCGGACGGCGCCGGAAAGACGCAACCCGTTATCCGTCGAAAGGCCCGGGAAATTCGGTAAGGAAAAGGAGAGTAAAAGAAAATGATCAAAAAGTATTATGACTCAGACTGCAACTTGGGATTACTTGACGGAAAAACCATCGCGATCCTCGGCTTCGGAAGCCAGGGCCACGCCCACGCTCAGAACCTGAAGGAAAGCGGCTGCGAAGTAGTGGTCGGACTGAGAAAGGGTTCCGCCCACACCGCCAAAGCTGAGGCTGCAGGCCTGAAAGTCATGGAGATCGAAGAAGCGGCCGAGGCAGGCGACGTAGTGATGATGCTGGTTCCCGACGAGCTGGCTGCCGATATTTACAACACTCAGGTCGCGAAGCACATGAAGGAAGGCGACGTTCTCATGTTTGCTCACGGCTTCAACATCCATTTCAAGCAGATCAATCCGGCGCCCTATCTGGATGTGATCATGGTGGCTCCCAAGGGACCCGGCCACACTGTGAGAAGCCAGTATCTTGAAGGCAAAGGCGTGCCCAGTCTCATCGCTGTGCATCAGGATCATTCCGGGAAGGCCAAGGACTACGCTCTGGCATACGCTTCCGGCATCGGCGCAGGCCGGGCGGGAATTCTGGAGACCTCCTTCAGAGAAGAGACGGAAACCGACCTGTTCGGCGAGCAGTGCGTGCTCTGCGGCGGCGTGACCGAACTGATGAAAGCCGGATTCGACACCCTGGTGGCCGCCGGTTATGAGCCCGAGATGGCTTACTTTGAGTGTATCCATGAGATGAAGCTCATCGTCGACCTGATCAACGAGGGCGGTTTCGCCAAAATGAGATATTCCATCTCCAACACAGCGGAATACGGCGATTACAGAACAGGCACCAGACTGATCACGGAAGAGACCAGAAAAGAGATGAAGCAGGTCCTGAAGGAGATCCAGACAGGCGTCTTTGCCAGCGAATTTATTCAGGAATTCAAATCCGGCGGAAAAGCCAAGTTCCTGGCCACCCGTCAGGTGGAAGCGGAGCATCCGCTGGAGAAAGTCGGCGGCGAACTGCGTCAGATGATGAGCTGGCTGAAGAAATAAGCCGCGATCCCCTGTTTTACAGATTACATAGCGACTGTTCACGGACGGCTTTTCATAAGCCGTCCGTTCTGAAATTATAATAAATTTTTCCCGCGCTGGCCTGCCCTTCAGTTTGAGATCAGGGCCGCGCGCTGAAAACGGAGGTATCTATGACACGAAGAAGTGATAACGTGACCAAAGGCGTGGAACGCGCGCCCAACCGCAGTCTGTTTTACGCCATGGGCTATACCAAGGAGGAACTGGACCGTCCCCTCATCGGAGTGGTGTCGGCGAAAAGCGAGATCGTTCCGGGGCACATTCACCTTGACAAGGTGGCGGAAGCCGTAAAAGCCGGCGTGCGCATGGCTGGAGGCACCCCCATAGAAGTTCCCTCCATCGGCGTCTGCGACGGCATCGCCATGGGACATCTGGGCATGAAATACAGTCTGGCCAGCCGCGAACTGATCGCGGACAGCGTGGAGACCATGACCATGGCTCACGCCTTCGACGGGCTGGTGCTCATCCCCAACTGCGACAAAATCGTGCCCGGCATGGTCATGGGCGCGGTCCGCATGAATATTCCCACCGTGGTATGTTCCGGCGGTCCCATGATGGCGGGTCTGGTCAACGGACAGCACACGACGCTCTCCAAGATGTTCGAAGCAGTAGGGGCCAGAAAAGCCGGCCTTATCGACGACGGGGAACTGGAAGAGTTCGAGAATAACACCTGCCCCGGCTGCGGCTCCTGCGCCGGCATGTACACGGCCAACAGCATGAACTGTCTCTGCGAGGCTCTGGGTATCGCCCTTCCCGGAAACGGCACGATCCCCGCTGTTCACAGCGGCCGCATCCAGCTTGCCAAACGCGCCGGCATGGCGATCATGAATCTGGTCGAAAAGAATATCAGATCCAGGGATATCATCAATGAAAAGTCCATCCGCAACGCTCTGGCCTGCGACATGGCCCTGGGCTGCTCCTCCAACAGCGTGCTCCACCTGCTGGCCATCGCCAACGAGGCGGGCGCGCCTATCGATCTGCAGCTGTTCAACGAGATGAGTTCGAAGGTGCCGAATCTGTGCCACCTGGCGCCGGCCGGCCCCACTCACATGCAGCACCTGTATGAAGCGGGCGGCGTGGCCGCCGTCCAGGCTGAACTGGCCAGGGGCGGGCTTCTGGACAAGAGCCTGATCACCGCCACCGGAAAGACCGTGGGCGAGAATATCCAGGGCGCATGCATAAAGAATACGGATGCCATCCGGCCTCTGGAGGATCCTTACAGCAAAACCGGCGGCCTGGCCATTCTGTGGGGCAACGTGGCGGAAGACGGCTGCGTGGTGAAACGAAGCGCCGTCGCGCCGGAAATGCTGGTCCACTCCGGTCCGGCCCGCGTCTTCAACAGTGAAGACGAAGCCATCGACGCCATCTACAACGGCAAAATAAAAGACGGCGATGTGGTCGTCATCCGCTACGAAGGCCCCAAGGGCGGCCCCGGCATGAGAGAAATGCTGAATCCCACCAGCGCGCTGGCGGGCATGAAACTGGATAAGACCGTGGCTCTGATCACCGACGGACGCTTCAGCGGAGCCAGCCGCGGCGCCTCCATCGGCCATGTGAGTCCGGAAGCCGCCGACGGCGGAGCCATCGGACTGATCGCGGAAGGCGACATCATCGACATCGACATTCCCGCGGCAAAGATCAACGCCAGAGTCACGCCGGAAGAATTTGCAAAACGCCGCCAGGACTACGTACAGCCGGAACCCAACATCACCTCCGGCTGGCTGGCCCGCTATGCGCGCCTTGTCTCCTCCGCGAAGGACGGCGCAGTGCTGAAATAACAGCGGACGATATTTCTTATGCCATAAAAAAAATGCGGCGGGATCTGATTCCCGCCGCCTGATCCAGACCGGATCTTTCAGCAAATATCTGCAGATCTCAGCGGATATCGGCTTTGACCAACTCGATGAACTGCTTCGCCACTCTCGGGCTTCTGCCTCCGCTGCGGATGGCAAAGGCCTCGGCCTTCTGAAACAGCTTTTCTTCGTCCTGTTTTACGCCGTATTCATCCGCCAGATGACGAACGATGTTGAGATACACATCTTTGCCCGGTTTGGAGAACGTGACCACCAGTCCAAAACGGGCCGACAGGCTCATCAGTTCCTGCATGGTATCGTTCAGATGGATCTCGTCCCCTTCTCTGCCGGACATGGTCTCCTTGACCAGATGCCGGCGGTTGCTGGTGGCATAGACAGCCAGATTGCCGCTGCGCCCCGTAACGCTGCCTTCCAGGATCGCTTTCAGCGCCGCAAAGTCGTTGTCATTGCTGGAAAAGCTCAGGTCGTCGATGAACAGTATAAACTTCAGCGGATTCCTGCTGATGGTCTCCAGAAGTTCTGGGATCTGATACAGCTGATTTTTCTTGACCTCGATGAGACGCAGGCCCTGATCTCTGTACTCATTGGCGATGGCCTTGATGGTGGAGCTTTTCCCCGTTCCCGCGTCGCCGTAAAGAAGCACGTTGCTGGCCGGTTCTCCCTTCAGCAGCGCCTGGGTATTCTTGATCACCTGGGCCCGCTCCCGCTCATAATCCGCAAGCTGAGCCAGAGTCTGGGGGTCGGGATATTTGACAGGTACGATCTCTCCGTCGTTTACCACAAAGGTATGGTATTTGGCGAACATGCCGTAGCCCCTGGTGAACAGTCCGGCCAAACGCTCTTCATACAGAGCTCTCAGATCGCAGACCGATGTATTCCATCCGGCGGAAAACAGTTCGTCCACCGCTTTACGCGATCTGGGGTCTCCATTGAAGAAACAGGCGCACACCGCCTCCCTCACGTTCTCCGGACGCAGGCTGCAGAGACGCTGCAGTGCCTGCAGATCGCGGTACAGGCTGTCCTTCATGGGACTGCCGCTCAGATCGGCGGCACAGCTCTTCAGTATATAGGGATTCTCGTCTGCCAGGACCAGCTCTCTTATATGATCGCTGAGATCGTCTGAAACAGCGTAAAGCTCCGACACGAAAGCCGCGTAGGCCTCCGCCGCCGCGGCAAGCGCTGACCGCGCCGGCGCTCCGCCGCCGCAGCCGGCTGTTCCTTCGGAGCTCACTGTTCCGCCGGCTTCCAAAGTTCCGGCCTGATCCCCGCCCCATGTTGCAGCGCAGGCCCGGTCTGCCTGATCCGGATCCCGGTCCGCTCCGCGCCCCGCAGGCTGCAGCCTGTCTGCAAGCTCCAGGAAACGCCTGAGCACCGGGCGTTCCAGCAGCTCGCGGAAGATCGTCATGCAGCGCAGCTGTATCTTCAGATGCTGTATTTTTAAGACTTCATCATTTTGCATATCGAACATTATTGCGTCCCTCCCTTATTCGTATTTTTACAGTATACCACGTTTGAAGCGGTCGTCAAGAAGGGACGGAGACATGGAGGTAAAACATGCTCACACTGGATAAAATCTACCACGCGGCCTTCGTGCTGAAGGAGGTCATCCGCAAAACCGACCTCATCGCCGCCCCGGCCCTGTCCGCAGACACCGGCACCATCTTTCTGAAGACCGAAAATCTTCAGGTGACCGGCAGCTTCAAGGTCCGGGGGGCTTATTACAAGGTCAGCCAGCTCACCGACGAAGAGAAGAGCAGGGGCATCATCGCCTGCAGCGCCGGAAATCACGCCCAGGGCGTGGCGCTGGCCGGAAAAAAGAACAACATCCCCAGCCTCATCTGCATGCCTGACGGAGCCCCCATCAGCAAGGTGGAAGCCACAAAGAGCTACGGAGCGGAAGTGGCTCTGGCTCAGGGGACCTATGACGACGCTCACGATCTTGCCGTTCGTCTGCAGGAAGAGAAGGGTTATACCTTCATCCACCCCTTCGACGATCCGGACGTCATCGCAGGACAGGGTACCATCGGGCTGGAGATCCTCGATCAGCTTCCCGACGTGGACGCCGTGGTGGTCCCCATCGGCGGCGGCGGGCTGATCAGCGGCGTGGCCTTCGCCATCAAGCATCTGCGCCCCAGCTGCAAGGTCTACGGCGTTCAGGCCGCTCAGGCTGCAAGTATGTACGACTCGCTGCGCAAACAGGAGATCGTCACTCTTGACACTGTAGATACCTTTGCCGACGGAATCGCGGTCAAACGCCCCGGCGATCTGACCTATGAACTGATCAACAAATATGTGGACGAAGTGGTCACCGTCTCCGAGGACGAGGTGGCCACCGCCATCCTCACACTGATCGAAAAGCAGAAGCTCATCGCGGAGGGCGCCGGCGCCGTGGCCGTAGCGGCGGCCATGTTCGGCAAGATCCCCACGAAGAACAAAAAAGTCGTATGCCTCCTCAGCGGCGGAAATATCGACGTGAACATCCTCTCAAGGGTCATCACCAGAGGTCTGATCATGACCGGCAGAAACAGCAATCTTACCATCGCTCTCACCGACAAACCGGGACAGCTGGAGGGCGTCAGCCGCATCGTGGCCGGCTGCGGCGGAAACGTGGTCAGCGTTCACCACGACCGGGGCGATCAGAACATGGCCATCAACAGCTGCTTCCTGAAGATCGGCATGGAGACCAGAGATCAGGCCCAGATCGAGCAGATCAAGGCAAAACTTACGGAAGAAGGCTTCCAATTAGTCAGCGAACGTGTGTAAAACTCCCGGAACCGGGTATATACTAGTAAGAAATCATCTGTTTATATACCGATCCCAATTAAAGGAGTGATATCATGACGGACTATGAGAATATTTCTCTGATCGAAAAGCTGGACGACGGCACGATGAATGTCCTCATGAAAGACGGCATCCGCGCCTACATCGAGATCCGCAGACTGGAAGCCGCTTTCAAGGCCAGTATTTATCGTCTCAGGGAAGGAGAAAGCCCCGGAGGCGGCAAACTCATCAAGGAATTGACCCGCAGCAGCGATCTGCAGGAATGCGCCCGCTCAGCCATTGGATGGCTCAACGAGAATCCGGTGGCCGTAAGCGGTCCAAAAGAGATCAAAAAAGACGTCAGAATGAAATAGATCCCGGATCCAACGGCTCCGGGCAAACACCCAGGCCGCGCAGTTTATGCGCGGCCTGTTTAAATTATTCCCTCAGTTCTTCTATGCGCCCGGCCTGGATCGCCCCGATATTTTCTCCGATCCTCTCCGCGGGCCAGTCCCACCATTTCAGTTCAAGCAGAGCCGCGATCACATCCTCATCAAAGCGCTTTCTGATGGGCCTTGCCGGAACTCCCCCCACGATGGTATAGGGGGGCACGTCCCTGGTCACCACGGACCGCGCGCCGATGACCGCCCCGTCTCCTATGGAAACGCCGGCCAAGATCACAGCCTCATAGCCGATCCATACATCGTTTCCCACGACGATATCTCCTTTATTCTCCCATGCGTCGGTCACATCCTCACGCCGCAGATCCCATTCCTCGAAGAACAGCGGAAAGGGATAAGTGGACAGGGACGTCAGATCGTGGTTGGCGCTGTTGAACAGAAACTTCGCGCCGCAGGCGATGGAACAGAACTTTCCTATTATGAGCTTGTCGTGATTGATGGGATAGTGGTACAGCACATTGTTTTTTTCAAAGAGCTCCGGATCGTTCACAAAATCATGGTACATCGTAAAATCCCCCACCGAAACGGCGGGATCGGAGATCACATTTTTTAAGTAGACCGTCGCCCTGTCCCCTGTGCGGGGATATCTCCTGTCTGCCTGAGCAGTCATGGCGTTCACCTCAATTCTCTTTTTCTTTTATCCTATCCCCTTCCTCTTCCCACTTCAATATACGAAACGCTTCGGTATCGTTTTGTACACAAAACAAGGGAGAGCCGCGGCATTTTCCTCCGCGGCTCTCCCCTCCATCCTATTTTCGATATATGATCTTCCGGATCGCGTAAACGGACAGGCCGTGCCTGTCCGCCAGCAGATCGACGGTATATCCGGCGCGGTATTCCTCTGTGATCTGGCGGTTTCTCCGCTCCAGCTCCTTCCGGTAACCGGATAATTCGCCCCATCGTCTCTGCTTCCCCATGCCGGCAGGCACGTAGATATATCCGCCCTGGATATACTCCTGCAGCTCCCGGACCAGTTTCTCGGGGAGAAGCGTCCTCGCGTTTACATATTTCATGCAGGCTCCCTCCTTGATCGTTATGGTCAGGCGGCAAAGCCAGCAGTCTGATCCTGCGACAATGTTACTCCATGCAGCCGTCGCAGATTACTGGCTCTGCATGGAGCCGAACTTCGTTTCTCTTATCCATCCTTTCACTTCCTCCGTGCGCCCCCTCAGGCGGGCTCTATTCCCCGTACGCCTCCCGCAGCATTTTGATCTCCCGGGCGTAGCCGTCCAGTTCGTTGGGCGTTTCCAGATAAAACGGAAGCTCCCTCAGCTGAGGATGATTGATGATCCGCTGAAATGCATCAAAGCCCAGAGATCCGTCTCCGATCTTTTCGTGGCGGTCTTTGTGGCTGGCGAAAGGATTCTTGCTGTCGTTTATATGGACCGCCTTCAGACGGCCGATACCCACGATCTTATCAAATCGTTCCAATACCCCGTCCAGGTCCTCCACGATGTCGTAACCAGCGTCGTAGACGTGGCAGGTATCCAGACATACCCCCAGACGGTCTGAGAGCTCTACTCTGTCAATGATCGCCCGCAGCTCCTCGAAGCGGCTTCCCACCTCGCTGCCCTTGCCCGCCATGGTCTCCAGCAGCACCGTGGTAGTCTGTTCCGGCGCCAGCACGTCGTTGAGCATGGCGGAGATCAGCTCGATCCCTCTTTCCGGTCCCTGCCCCACGTGACTTCCGGGATGAAAATTGTACAGGTTTCCCGGCGTGTATTCCATGCGCGCCAGATCGTCCGCGATGGTCATCCAGGCAAACTCCCGCGTCTTCTCATCCTTCGAGCAGGCGTTCAGCGTATACGGCGCGTGGGCCAGGATCTTTCCGAATCCCTGTTCGGCCATGAGCCGATTGAGCGCCTCTGCATCGGCCGGATCGATATCCTTTGCCTTGCTTCCCCGCGGATTTCTCGTAAAAAATTGAAATGTATTTGCTCCGATCTCCAGAGCGGTCTTTCCCATAGCCTCGAATCCCTTTGACGAGGACAGGTGGCATCCAATAGTAAGCATTCGCACTTCTCCCGACTTTTCTGTCGCCTTTCTTTCTGTCTCTTTGCTGCCGGCCGAAACCTCTGAGTCATTTCTCTAGCTCAAGCAGCTTTTCTTTAACGGACAGGCCGCCGCCGTACCCCACCAGCTTTCCATTCGCCCCCACCACGCGATGGCAGGGAATAAAAACGGAGATGGGATTGCGGTTGTTTGCCATTCCCACCGCCCGGCAGGCCTTCGCATTGCCGCAGCGTTCCGCAATATCTTTATATGTCCTGGTCTCGCCGTAGGGGATCTCCAGCAGAGCCTTCCACACCTTTTTCTGAAACTCCGTTCCACGGGGCGCCAGAGGGATGTCGAAGTCCTTCCTCGTACCGGCCAGATACTCCTGCAGCTCGGTCCACGCTTTTTTGATCAGATCGGTCTCCCGCTCTTCCGTCATATCCTCGATCATCATTTCCGCTGTCCGCCGGTCTGCCGTTTCCCTGCGGAATTCATCCGTGGGAGCCAGAAAATGCATGTGCGTGATGGCGCCGTTTTCCTCCATCAGACAGATCTTTCCGATCTCCGAATCATAGCTGAAGTGGTATCTCACACGCATCCCTCCTTTACCGGCCTGGCCGCCCGGACTGCGGCAGGCGGGGCCGTCTGTATCTGCTGCGGCCACGTTGTTATATTACCCGGAATCGCCTTCGATTAAAAGGCTGTCCACGGTTTTTCCAGCTCTGTCTCTCAGCCGGGCGCCGGCGATCTCACTATTTGATCTCGATCAGCTCGTATTCTTTCTTTCCCAGACCTAATTTGACCGCATGGTCCACGCAGACCCGCCAGTCGGTCTCCGGCGACGACGCCGTAAAATAATCTTTCTCCGTCCCCTCTTCACGACCGCAGCAGCAGCTGTGACCGTGCTCTGCAGCTTCCGATCCGCCGGAGAACGCGCCCTTCGAGCCAAGGGCTTCCGCCAGGCGGCTGCCCGGCATGACCGGCTGGCGGTTCACCGCGTCCGCGCAGGCCATATCCAGCGCCACCGGATCAAAGGATGCGAACATGCCTACGTTGGGAACCAGGGGCACGTCGTTTTCCGAGTGGCAGTCGCAGAAAGGCGATACATCCACCACCAGACTGACGTGGAAGTTCGGACGGCCGTGGAGCACCGCCCAGGAGTATTCTGCGATCTTCTTGTTCAGAATATCCACTGACTCGTCGCTGGGAGAGCAGACCGCGTCCATGGGACATACGCCGATACAGCGGCCGCAGCCCACACACTTGTCCAGATCAATAGAAGCCTTTCCCTCTGAGATCACCGGCGCATCGTGGGCGCAGATCGCGGCGCAGTTGCCGCAGCCCACGCATTTCTTCTGTTTGACGAAGGGCTTGCCCGCGCTGTGCATTTCCATCTTTCCCGCTCTGGAACCGCAGCCCATGCCGAGATTTTTCAGCGCCCCGCCAAAACCGGTCTGCTCGTGGCCTTTAAAATGATTCAGGGTAACGATAATATCCGCGTCCATGACGGCCCGCCCGATCTTCGCTTCCCTGACATGTTCTCCGTTCTCCACAGGCACCAGCACCTCGTCCGTGCCCTTCAGTCCATCTGCGATGATCACGTGACAGCCGGTTGAAAAAGGCGAAAATCCATTCTTATAGGCGGCGTCCAGATGATCCAGCGCGTTTTTCCTCCCTCCCACGTACAGGGTATTGCAATCCGTGAGAAAGGGGCGTCCCCCCATCTCTTTGATCAGTTCCACCAGCACAGCCGCGTAGTTCGGGCGCAGATACGCCAGATTTCCCGGCTCGCCGAAATGGATCTTCAGCGCCGTGTACTTACCGCTGAAATCAATATCGCCGATCCCGGCCTTCCGCACCAGCCGCTCCAGCTTCTGCAGCAGATTATTGTTGAAATCGGTGCGCATATCAGTAAAAAACACTTTCGATTTTTCCATTTTTCGACCCTCTCCCGATTCATTCGGGACATCCTTTCTTCTTGAATTTACATCCATTTTACACTTCCCCCGACAAGCCGTCAACTAATCTCTTCCCCCGCTGCGCCCTCCGGGACTCCGGGTATTTCTTGCGCAAAGGGATTGATTTTGTCAGACGATTGTTGTTACTATGATAGAAAGACGCTTTTTATCTTACTTACAGAGAGGAGATCATCTTATGAACCATACACATCGGACGCTGTCTGTCGATTCAAACGCCTGCATCGGCTGCGGGATCTGCACGTCTGTCTGTCCTTTTGGCGTGCTGATCATGGAGGAAGGCCGGCCCCGTCTCGACCCCGACAAGCACTGCCTGAAATGCCTTCACTGCGCCGCTGCCTGCCCCCGGGAGGCGATCCTGTTCGGAGGGGAAAGAGCCTCTGTGGCCGCGGCGGAACTTGCCGAAACAGCCGGGTCCTCCGAAGCCGCCGGACGGACGGGTCGGGCGGGGCTGACCGGACTGTCTCCCGAATTTGTCTCCCAGCTGGCCGTCCACCTGTCCGGAAGACGTTCCTACCGGCATTTTACCGGGGATCCGGTGGACCGCAGGCTGCTGGAGGAGGCGGCGGCTCTGGCGGACTTCGCCCCCAGCGCCAAGAATCAGCACCCCGCCGGCTGGATCATCGTCAACAGCCGCGAAAAGGCGCGTGAGATCATGGAACTTGTGCTCAGCTACGTGAGAGAGACCGGCGTTTCCCCGGAGATCCTCTCCGAATACGAAAGCGGAAACAACGTGGTGATGGGCACGGCTTCCACTCTGATCCTGGGCTACTGCAGAGACACCGCGGTCAACCCGCCGGTGGATACGGCCCTGGCGCTGAGTGTGATGGAGCTCTATCTTCAGGCCAGAGGCGTAGGGACCTGCTGGGCCGGATATCTGACCAGACTGGCAAACGCTTCTCCCGACCTGCGCCGGCTTCTGAACCTGCCGGAAGGCAGCCTGTTTTACGGCGCTCTCATGGCCGGTTATCCCAGTGAGGAGTCCTACCTGCGCGTACCGGTTCGGACGAAGCCCGCTCCCGTCACCTGGCTGTAGACACCACTCCGCAAAAACTGAGAATGACTGCGGGACCTTTTGGGGGTCTTCGCAGTCATTTTTAACGGCGGCATTTCATTTTTGTGCGTCATGGGGTCGTTCTCATTCGCTGAGGTCCTGATAAAGCTGATGAAAAATACGGATATGGCATTCTTCGTCCAGGATGACCCGATTCAGAATATCCACTATGTTCGGGTCTTTGATCCAGGCGGCCTGCTGCCGGTATTTTTCAATGGCCTCGTTTTCGCCCCGGATGGCGTTGTCCAGCAGCCGCACGATCTGACCGGGATATTTGTTGCACCCGGGACTCCAATAGGACATGGTTTTCCGGCCGTAGCTCCATAGCCTGGGATCGGCCCCCAGCAGCCATGCCAGCTGGCCGAACAGATCCAGGTGATACATTTCCACCATGCCGATCTTCTGGAAACAATCCGCTGCCTCCTTAAAGGTCTTTCGGGTGATGATACTGTTATAAAAATACAGACTGACCGCAGACATCTCCGAATTGCAGCTTCCAATATTGGAAAGCATCGCTTTGGCGTAGCGGGCGTCCGGCCCCCACACCTGTACCGGCGGATAAGGGGCCGGATCGGAAAACTGCAGAATAGGGCTCTGTTCCATACTGTCTACCTCCCATTTTCAGGAATCTGAGAAACGCAACTCTCTGCTGAATAAGCATATGAGCCCCAGGCGGAAAAAAGACGTGCTTTTTCCTTCTCAGTCCCTGCTGAAATAAGAGGTCCCGCAGGCCAGCGCACAGACAGCCGCCACCAGCGTTCCCGCCGTGATCAAAATGTTCTGTACCTCAAACACATCCGCCAGCGGCCCAAAAAGCATCATCCCCAGGGGCAGCGAACAGGATGAGGCGATCTGCATAAAGCTGAACACTCTGCCGTGCATCTCCGGCGCAGCCTTTTCCTGTATGATCACCGTCACTGAACCGTTGTAACACGGGGATGTGATCCCGATCAATCCGTTGCACAGTAAATAAAGCGAAAAGACGGGCATGGTTCCCAGCCCGATCATAAGCAGTCCATACAGGCCCCCCGCCAGGTTCACCGTGCGGATCTTCTCCCTGAAACCGCCCCAGACCGCGATCAGAATGCCTCCCAGGATCATTCCCAGACTGTATGTCATCTCACTGGCTGTCAGCCGCCATACCTCTGTTCCAAAGCTGCGGCTCACCATCAGCGGAGTCAGAAACGCGGAGGGGCTGATCAGAAATAAGACCACCAGCTGAAAGACCAGCAGTCTCCGGATCAGTCCGTTTTCCTTCAGATAGGCCAGCCCGTCTCTGAGCTCGCCGATATAAGAAGTCACGTTTACACCGGCCCTCACGTGCGGCCTGATGGGGATAGCCGCGGTAATACCCACGCCGACGGCCGCAGTTATCACATCGATCAGCAGCGCGGCCTCCAGCGGCGCGACAGACAATACGGCTCCGCTGACAGCGGGCGACAGAAACATCATCAACGACGAAAGCGCGCTCTGGATCCCATTGATCTTCATCAGCTGTTCCTGCGGAACCATCTGAGGTATGACGGCGTTGACCGCCGGAGTCTGGATCCCCGTGCCGGCGGAACGAACGGCCAATACACAAAATAACAGCCAGATGCTCTTGTGTCCAGTCATGAATGAGACTGCAAGAAGCAGGGTGACAGCCGCGATCACAGTGTCCGAGATCATGATCAGTTTCTTCCTGTCGTAACGGTCGATCCAGACCCCTGCAAAGAGCGAGATCAATATCTGCGGCAAAAATCCGCACGCTGTGGACAGCGTCAGCATTTTGCCCGAGGAAGTGGTAAGCGTAATGTACCAGACGATGGCATACTGAACGATGGACGACCCGAACAGGGAGATGGTCTGCGCCGTCAGAAAGCGGATCACGGAATTTTTCCAGTTTTGTTCTTTCACAGACAACTACCTCCTATCAAAAATAAGAGCGCCGCGCCTTCCGGCGCGCGCTCTCCGATGATCTGTACAGACCCTATCTTGTTTTATTCAGCTCTTCCACCATATCCAGCATGTTCGTCATGGCAGTACGGACCTGCTGAACGAGCATGGGATAATCGTCTCTGCTCTCTCTTCGCCGCAGCGGCTCCACGATCTCTGATACGGCCTCGTACAGAGGCTTCAGCCCCAGATTGCCGGAGACGCCTTTCAGCGTGTGGGCCGCCTCGAAGGCCCGGTCCAGATCTCCTGCGGAAACAGCTTCGCCAAGCCTGCTCATATTGTCATCGGCGGGCAGCTTGTTCAGGAATTTGAGATACATTTCTATGTTTCCCATGAAGCGCCTCATGGTATCCTCGTAGTCTATACCGTAGGTCTCCATTATTACTTTCCTGTCAGACATCTTAAGACTCCTTTCCAAAAATAAAATCATAGAGTGTCTGGTAAAGCCTGTCCGGATCGATGGGCTTGGCCAGATGGGCGTCCATCCCCGCGGCCTTGCTCTTTTCGATGTCGTCGTCAAAGGCATTTGCCGTCATGGCGATGATAGGGATGCTTCCGGCGTCGATATTGCTCAGGTGCCGGATGTTGGCGGCCGCAGTCAGGCCGTCCATCAGCGGCATTCGAATATCCAGCAGGATCGCATCGTAATACCCTTCCTCTGTCTTGCTGTAGAGCTCCAGCGCCCGCAGGCCGTTCTCCGCCGTATCCACCTGGAATCCCTTGCATTCCAGCAGCATCACGGCCACTTCGGTATTCAGAGCGTTGTCCTCCGCCAGCAGGATCCGCTTCCCCGAAAAGTCGTAATCCTCCGCGCACGGCCGCTGAGCCTGTTCTTCCTTCTCACCCAGCGCTTTTGTAAACGCCGAGACCAGCGAAGACTTAAACATGGGCTTGCTCATCAGCAGATTGACCCCGGCCAGCTTGGCCTCATGCTCGATGGAGATCCAGTCGTAGGCCGTCATTATGATGATCG
The DNA here is from genome assembly GCF_900605495.1 of Bacilliculturomica massiliensis. Classification (GTDB taxonomy): domain Bacteria; phylum Bacillota; class Clostridia; order Peptostreptococcales; family Anaerovoracaceae; genus Bacilliculturomica; species Bacilliculturomica massiliensis. Next base: position 740,273 of record NZ_LR027602.1, on the reverse strand, counting down.
TGACCTCCGGCCCCACGATGGCCCGGATGCGCCGCGCGGTCTCCAGGCCGTCCATCTCCGGCATTTTCCAGTCGATCAGGATCATGTCGAAATATCGGTCTGCGCTCCACAGCTCTTTTACCCGGTCCACCGCCTTCCGGCCGCTGTCCGTCCATTCTGCGGTTATCCCCATCTCTCTCAGCGTGACGATGGCGCTCTCGCAGACGGCTACGTCGTCGTCTACTACCAGTGTTTTCAGATGGGAGAAATTATAAACCTGCTTTTTCTGGTGGTGCCGCAGTTTTTCCTCTTCCGTGATGCCCAGCTTGACGTCCACCGTAAACTCCGTGCCGATCCCTTTGATCGAGCGGACGGTGATCTTTCCGTCCATCATATCCACGATGTTTTTAGAGATGGCCAGGCCCAGTCCGGTACCGCCGTACAGCGCCGTGGTCCCCGTGGATTCCTGCGAAAACGGTTCAAAGATATGGGGCAGAAAATCTTCGCTCATTCCTACGCCGGTGTCGTTGACGATAAAGCGCAGCAGCGCGTCATTTTTTGTCCGCCTGCGCTGCTGGACGGAAAACGTCACCTTACCGCCCTCCGACGTAAACTTGATGGCATTGGAAAGAATATTGATCAGGACCTGCTGAAGCTTCATGGCGTCGCCGATATAGTAATCGTCCAGTACGGGGTCCACGATGCACTCGTACTCCACCCCTTTGGCCGCCCCCTGGGCGTAGCAGATGGAAGTGATGCCGTTCAGGAATTCCTCCACCGGGATCTTTTCATTTTTGAGAAGCATTTTTCCGCTCTCGATACGGCTCATGTCCAGAATGTCGTTGATCAGAGACAGCAGGAACCGGGAGGAAATACCGATCTTGGAGATGCAGTCCGCCACCTGCTCGTCGTCCCCTACGGACTGGGCCGCGATGGTGCTCATTCCGATGATGGCGTTCATCGGCGTGCGGATCTCGTGGCTCATGCGGGAGAGGAAATCGGATTTCGCCGCGTTGGCCTGCTCTGCCGCCACCAGAGCGGCGGCCAGCTCCTCCTTCTGCTTCTGTTCCTGCCGCACCACATCCGTCACGTCGGCCTGAGTCATGCACACCCGTTCCAGCTCCTCGCTGATGTAAAACACCTGGAAGCGCTTGACCCGCGGCCCGCGGTTTTCATCCGCAAACTCCGCGATGAAAGTATACGAATCCTGTTTCGCCAGCTGCGCCTTCATGTATTCAGGGACCAGCTTGGCCAGGAATTCTTCCTTCGCCGCCTCTCCGATGCATTTTTCCACCACCTTGAGGATCTCGCTGCTGAAATCCCCCTGAAAGGGCACGGTGGGCTCCCAGTCGTCGGAGTGACCTGCAATCTGATACTCTCCCGTGGCCAGATTGATCTCCGTAATGATATCGTAATCCACTCTGGTGATCTTTCCAAGCAGCTGTTCCTGCAGTACCTGTTCCGTGATATCCAGAGTGTAGAAAAACATGATCACGTCGCCTGTTTCTGGATTTACGCAGGTGCGGAAATTGGTGCCGCTCCAGAAAGCGCTGCCGCTGTTTCGGCGGCGCAGAAATTTAAAGTGATAGTCCACCTTGCCGGCGGCGTAGTCTGCAAGAACCTTACTGCGGTCCAGCCGGCTTCTGATCACCTCTCCATACGCCGGGTCTACGGCTGAAGACGCCAGATTGTCCACTGTCTCGTCATATGTATCGCCCACCCGGGCCACCGCCGCCTCCGCAGTGGACAGATAATTCTCCATCTGATTTTTCGTCACATTGATACGCCCCTGGAACGTGCCGTCCTTGGATGAGACCTCGGCAAAATAGGCCATCTCCTGCTCGTACAGCTCGTTGATCCGCTCCTGAAGCCGCTTTTCCTCTGTGATGTCCAACAATACACAGTAAAAATGCCGTTCCCCATTCTGTTCCTCGATCAGCTGGGCTTTGATGCCCACCCATCTGACGCTGCCGTCTTTGCACAGCAGTCGGTTCTGATTCTGGATCGTGTTCCCCTGCAGGAGCTGTCGGTTCAGCACATCCTCCATAGCCGCCATGTCGTCTGGATGCAGCACGGCGGACATCTTATTGCCCATGGCCGCAAACTCTTCGCGGGAATACCCGATAAAATCAAACAGGCTGTCGTTGGCGTCGATGACGGACAGGTCCCTGTCAAAACGGCAGCGGAATACTCCGCCGGGAATATTGTTGTAAAGACGCAGGACTTCCTCCTGCGCCGCCTTCTGCGCAGTGATATCGATGCAGACGGAAGATATGGCCGCGCGGCCGTCCTCCGCCGTCATCTGCCGTCCCAGATCGTGGACCCAGATGTAGGACCCGTCCTTCTTTTTCATGCGGTAATCCACCGCATATTCTCTATTTCTCCTAAGCTGCTCTTCCACCGTCCGGTCCACGTTCTCTCTGTCGTCCGGATGCATGCAGTTGGAGATCATACCGCCGATGTCGGCAACAAATTCGTCCTCGCTCTCATAGCCCAGGTAATCCAGCATCTGACGGTTGATGAAGTAAAAAGGAAAGCCCTCCTGAATATAGCCGCCCATCATGCCTCCGGGGACGGAATCGTTCAGCAGCTCCTGCCTCTCTCTGGCGATGTGCTCCATCAACAGCGTCTTTGGATAGTGTTCGTCCCCGGTCTGATTACGGCTGGGCTCAGATATGTGGATGCTGCAGATCTTCCACTGGCCCGACTCCTCCACCAGAACATAAAAACCGCGGAGATGCCAGGTGTACTGGGTATTCCGAAGGGTGATGGCGGCAGCCAGAGCGCAGACGCGTTCCGACGGCTGCTGCTGGAAGGTCACGGCAATATCGCAGTCAAAAGGCTCCTCGATCTCGGCAATATCCTGCCGGATATATTCAGTCATGGCCGCCTTGCCCCGCGCGGACTCGCCGGCGCCCGTACCGATAAAGCTCACGTCGTCCTCCAGGAAAGCGGCCGCTTCCTCCAGGTTTTGCTCTTCAAACCACATTCTTGTAAACGCAAGCATGGTCTCCGCCGCAGTCAGCCGCTTATTCACGCTGGATTCTTCTACGGAGACTGATCCCTGCTCTTTCAGCAGGCTGGCAAATTCCTCGCAGGGCATAGGCTTTGCAAAGTAATAGCCCTGAACATAATCGCAGCCGATAGCCCTGAGGCGTTCCAGCTGCTCCCGGGTCTCCACCCCCTCGGCCACCACGCTCAGGTTCATCCAGCGGGCCAGACCCATGATAAAACCCAAAATTCCCTGATCTGACGGCTTGGCAGTCTCGCTCTGGATAAACTTCATATCCAGTTTCAAGATGTCCAGGGGAAGCTGATTGAGCATATTCAGCGAGGAGTATCCGCTTCCAAAGTCATCCATTTCCACAATAAAGCCCATTTCGCGCAGACGGCGAACGGTCTGAATGATCTGATCCGGGTCTTCCGTATAAGCGCTCTCCGTGATCTCCAGATGAAGACGGTCCGGAGAAATATCATACCTGCGGATGATATCCAGCAGTACCTCAGCCAGATCTACCTGATAAATGTCCGCACGGGAGACGTTGACGGAAACGGGAACAGGCGGGTATCCCTTCCTGTCCCAGTCGTGCAGCACCGCGCAGGTCTTTTCCCAGACGTACTGATCCAATTTGGTAATAAATCCGTTCTTTTCAAAGAGGGGGATGAATACGGCGGGAGGCTGAAGCCCCCACTTCGGATGCACCCAGCGCACCAGCGCTTCGGCGCCGGCCAGCCGGTCCGTGCGCAGATTGTACTTCGGCTGAAGATAGATCACGAACTGCTCCTCTGTCAGCGCCTGCTCCATCACATCTGTGATGGCCTGTTCGTGAAGCATCTGACTGCGCAGATCGTCATCGTATGTAGAAAAATGTTTGCCGTACTGTCCCTTGATCTTGCGGGCAGCCAGAAGCGCGCGGTCGCACATCTGCTCCGCGCTCAGAGTCCGGTCCTCGATGGGATAGACGCCCCATTTGACCACGATATTTTTAGCGCCGGCAAACTGGTCGATCTGAGAATCAGCCTGAATAAAGAACTGGTCCTGATAGTCGCGGCGCTCCATCAGACAGGCGAACTGATCTGCGTGAAGGCGGCCGCAGACGCCTTCTTCTCCCACCAGCCCCTTGTACATATTCGCCACGCCCCGGAGCAGACTGTCCCCCGCAGGAACTCCAAATACATCGTTGATGAGTTTAAAATTCTCAATATCCGAACATACGATATCGTATTCCTTTTCCGGATGCTGTCCCAGGACCTCTTTCACCTGCTGATAGAAAAATTCCTTGCTGAAAAGACCCGTCAGCCTGTCAAACTGAAACTGATTGATCATGGCGGCCGTTTCCCGCAGGCGGATGATGCCGGCCACCCGATGCAGGATTACCTGGGGCTTGTAGGGCTTGGCGACGAAATCGGTGGCGCCGTGAGACAGCGCCGCCACCTCGTCCGCTTCCGCATCGCTCTGAGTGGTGACGATAACAGGGATGGAGGCATACGAAGGGTCCTCTTTTATCCGGGAGAGGAACGTGTATCCGTCCATAACAGGCATGATAATGTCCAGCAGGATCAGCGATATCTCCTCTTTATGCTTCTGAAGAACATCCAGCGCCTCCTGACCGTTTCCCGCCTCCAGCACCAGATATTCCGAATACAGGATCTCGCACAGCATTGCGCGGTTGATCTCATTATCCTCGACGACCAATATTGTTTTCTTTGATGCCATTCTATTTCCTCTTAATTCATAAACTGGCTGTCCGGCCGCTGTTCTTCATCGCCCAGCGCTTTGCGGATCTTCTCGTAGAACTGCGTCACTTCAATTGGTTTCGGTATAAAACCCGTCATTCCCGCCGCCATCGCCGCCGCCTCATCTTCCTTGAAGGTATTGGCCGTCATAGCCAAAATGGGAATCGTCAGGGCGTCCTCCCGGACCAGCGCCCGGATGGACCGGGCCGCCTCCAGGCCTGTCATTTCCGGCATCATGATATCCATCAGGATGAGCTGAAATGTTCCCGGCCTGCTGCGTTCAAAGGTCTCCAGAGCGGCTCTGCCGTTTTCCGCCCGGGTGACCTGGGCGCCCTGCAGTTCCAGGAACTCGCTGGCGATCTCCGCGTTCAGATCGTTATCCTCCGCCAGCAGAATATGGGCGCCGCTGAAATCCGCCGTATCCTGCCGGGGCTCTTCCCCACCCTGGGGTTCATCGCCGAGAGTCCCCTTCGGCAGAGTGATCGTGAAATAAAACTCGCTCCCCCTCCCCGGCTCGCTCCTGAGCTTCAGCTCCCCGCCCATCAGCTGAACGATGCTGCTGCTGATGGAGAGACCCAGTCCCGTGCCCTGACTCTTTGCGATATTGGATCCCACCTGCTCAAAACTGAGGAAAATGCGCTCCTGATCTTCCTTGGCGATGCCCACGCCGTTATCGGCGATCCGTATGGTATAGGTAGCGTCGCGCTCCGTTGCAGCGTCCTCGTGAATACTGGGGCACACCGCTCCGCCCGGGGGCGTGAACTTAAATGCGTTGGAAAGGAGATTGAGCATCACCTGACGCAGTCTGACGGAATCTCCGATCACCACATCGGTGCGGTACTCTTTCTTCGGCCTGAAGCTCACGCCGCGGTTTTCCGCCTCGACAGTCATCATGCTGTCTACCTCGCTGATCAGCGCAGTCAGTGAGAAGGGTTCCCGGGCCAGCTCCATCTTTCCGCTCTCGATGCGGCTCATATCCAGAATATCGTTGATCAGACTCATCATATATCGGGACGAAGCCTTGATCCTGGCCAGATTGTCCTTCGACCTCTCCGTCAGTCCCTCCTGCATCTCCGTCAGATCCGTGAGTCCTAAAATAGCGTTCATGGGCGTGCGGATCTCATGACTCATGCGGGAAAGAAATTCGCTTTTCGCTCTGCTGTTGGCCTCCGCCTTTTCCAGCTCTCCCTGCATAACAGTCGCGCGCAGGCGGGAGCGCGTCACCAGGACCATGCAGCTCAGGATCACCAGCAAAAACAGCGTCACCACAAGAAACGCCGCCGCAGGATTTGCGGATATGACAGCGGACAGGCTCATGGGAGAAGCGCCGATGGAGACCACATTTCGGCTGGCGTAATTGCTTTTCTGCTCATCTGAAAGATTGTTGATGGCTTTGTTCAGAATGGTGAGCAGTCTGGCCTCCGCCGGCGCTTTCAAAGCGAAGCCCATATCCGTACTGTCATTGATCAGATTTACCTGAACGATATTCGAATAATTTTGATGTTGGATAATGTTTTCCAGATGAGCGGAGACACCGTAAAAGAAATCCACCCTGCCCCGGTCCACATCGCCCAGCGCGTCTATGGTGCTGGCATAGACCTTCACTTCGTCAGCGACGATGTATTCGGGCAGCGTTCGTCCCTCCAGAATAGAACCTGTCAGCCCCTCCGCCGGATAACCTGATTTCTTGTTTCGTACCAGAATGCAGTCCAGCGATAGATAAGGCGCGGTCAAAACGATACCGTTTTCAGCGGCGGATTCCTTCGTGCCGATATAGAAGCCCAGCAGCTCCGCTTCGCCCGACTTCATCTTCTCCAGGGCCTCCGCGTAGCTGCTGCAGTAAACATAGGTGAATGTAAGCCCGGTAAACGACTCGATCTCCTTTACTACGTCCATGACCACGCCGTCGTGTCCGTCCCCGTTATTCGCACACACCATGGGGTGCCAGTCCGCAGGAACAGCCACTGTCACCGTTTTTTTCTCACTGATATACTCCCGATCGCGTTCTGTGAGGGCCACGGACCCCTTCTCCGCATCTGAGAAATATTTGGCGTAGAGCTTTTCCGCAAAGCGGGGATCGCTCTCGTAAATGTCTTCCAGCGCCGTGTTCAGCTGGTCCAGAAGCTCCTGATTCCCCGGGACAGTGACGATATATTGCGCCTGGGATTCAAATGCGGCGGCGATGTAGATGCCCTCCGCCGTCTGCGCGCTGTTTCCCAGCAGCAGGTCCACCTCGCCGCTCAGCAAAAAACGGGTCAGATCTCCTGTCACCTTCAGATCGTCATAGGTATAGTATTTCAGCGTACAATCCAGATCGTATACTTTCATGTACTCCTGCAGACGTCGGATATTTTCCCTGTTTGCCTCGTAAGCGCCGATGGTCTTTCCATTCAAACTGTCCAGATCGTAGCTTTTGATCGTGGTATCCTCTGTCCTTGCCAGCAAAGTCAGCCGGGTATATCCGCAGTTGTATGCCGGGTAGCCGAAATACTTCTCAAAACCGGCAGCGTAATAAGTCCCGCCCATCAGGTCGAAATCGCCTGCCAAAAACTGCTGGATCATCGTTTCGCTGTCCGTCTCCACATAATCGTATGTCCAGCCGGTATACTTGGCGATCTCATCGAGAAAGTCCACCACCAGACCGCTTCTCTTCCCGTTCTCATCGGTCATAGTATAGCCTTCGGCTTCGGGAAAGGCCACGCGCAGCGCCCTCGAACTTTCCGCCGTCACAGTCCGGGGAGTCCACAAAGTCACGATTAAAACTGCCGCGGTCAGCGCTGCGATCCAGCATCGGGAGCGGCCGCGCAGAAGGAAATTCATATCTATACCTCCAATATGGATCGGATCGCCGGCGGCCGTTTCAATTCTCCCCCAGCGCCGGTGAGCCTATCTCATATCACTTCAGTTGTGCTATATTGTGTCCACAATTATTTCAACTTATTGTATCATGTAGACTTTTCATTATCAAGAAAAGCACTGTAAGATTTTACGTTATTTGTCGAAAGACGCGGTATGAACGGCAGCTTTTTTGTGTATTTTCTGAGCGGATTCGTAAAGAACCGGCTGCAGACGGGCAGACAAAAAGAGAGAGGGCCGGCATATTCCGGCTCCTCTCCGTCGTGTTTTACTTTTGGTTTATTGGCATTCTTTTCTTCCCTTACCGAAAGTCCGCACGGACTCTCCCGTTACGGTACAATATCAGTAATGTAAAAAGGAGGGAGCAGCCATGAAAAAAGAAGACGCGAAACGAACCATCACCCCGGAGCTGATAAGCGGCTACGCTGTCTACCTGTGGGAGCAGGAAAAAGCCCCGGCTACCATTGAGAAGTACACCCACGACCTGAAGGCCCTGTGCGGCTGGCTGGACGGGGCCGGGATCACGAAGGCCGCGCTGGTCAGCTGGAAAGAACACTTGAAGGAACAGTACGCCGCAGCCAGCGTCAACACCATACTGGCGGCTGCGAATGGTTTTTTGACCTTTTGCGGCTGGACGGACTGCAAGGTGAAGCCCCTTAAGATCCAGCGTAATTTATTCTGTCGGGCTGACAAGGAGCTGACCCGCGGCGAGTATGTCCGGCTGGTACGGGCCGCTGAACGCGCGGGCGACAGCCGTCTGTCCCTCATCCTGCAAACGATTTGCGCCACCGGAATACGGGTTTCCGAGCTCCAATTCATCACTTTGGAGGCCGCCCGGACGGGCCGGGCGGAGGTCTGCAACAAGGGTAAGCGCCGCGCCGTGTTTCTGCCTGATAAGCTGTGCCGCGCTCTGCTACGATTTGCGGGCAAAAAAAGAACCGCCGGGGCGGTTTTCATCACGCGGGGCGGGAAGCCTCTTGATCGTTCCAACGTGTGGAGAAGTATGAAAAGTCTCTGTGAACGTGCGGGGGTAGCACCGGCCAAAGTCTACCCTCATAACCTGCGCCACCTGTTTGCAAGGGTATTCTATGCGCTGCAGAAGGATCTGTCCAGGCTGGCCGATCTGCTGGGTCACGCCAGCGTCAACACGACCCGGATCTACACCGCGGAAAGCGGCGCGGAACACGCCCGGCTGATCGGCCGCATGGGACTGGTTATCACATAATTTCCATTCTGTTGTTCCATTTTGCGTACCCCTTCGTCATATATTGACATTATACATGGGCTTGATGGAGATTAGCAAGAGTTTTGCACTGATTTATCGCAATATTCATTCTTTCGGGCATGAAAAGCAGACCGGACGTCTCCGAATTTCGCCCGGTCTGATTCCCTGCGTGCCCATTTGGATGTGGACCCTCCTTTTTGACTTGTCAAACCGGTTCCCCGTTTCTCCCGCTGTTTTCGTCCCACAACAGAATGGAAATTGTGTTGTAGACGTCGAAATCAGTTGTTGGATTTGAAAAAACGATGCGGAGACAAGCAAGACAAATGCAGCCGGTTGCTGCTGCACGCCGCCCAAATGCCAGGCATGTACCCGTCACATGGACTCCGCGTCCAGCCGGATCATTCATCAGAAAGGAGCTGTATTGTATATGGATATTTTTGAAAAAGACATCGAAGTCCGCAAAAAAATGGACCGATGAAATAAATAAGACTGTTTCCGGGCAACCGGCTAAACATACCCGCAGGAGAAGATAGCCAGTGACATGAAACTCTGCAGCGGACGGCAACGCAGGAATGGTGTGTATCTCAAAGGAGGAATAATTTATGTTTTGTACACGATGCGGTAAAGAATTCAAAGGAAACTTTTGCCCTGATTGTGGTACGCCCGCAGAAAGTACTGCAGGCGCAACAGAAGCCAGCCCTATATCAGACCCACAAGCTGCGCGGCCTTCGTCCACTCGGGTGCAGCCTAATAAAAAAATCGGATGTGGTTGTCTTGTTCTTATCGTTGTTATCTTAGCTGCGCTCATAGGCGTTATAACTTCCGACGCTCCCGCCGCCGCGAAAACATCCGAAGAAATACTCGCATTTGATGATCGTTCTTGGGATGATTTCGCAATATTATACCAATCACATAATAATTTTTTAGCGGCTGTTCAGTCTTACTCAGACAATAAAATAGCATCTACGAGCTTCTATCAAAAATGTCAAGAAGCAGAGGAATTCTTCAGAGACGCTTCAACTAGATTTGATTATGGAACGACTAAAGATGAAAAAGATTATCTATCTGTATTTAGATCAGCGGCTCTTTCTGACCAACTAGCCGCAAAGGCTCTTATGAAGTATTTAGATTCGGGAAAAACAAGTGATTTAGCTGACTCCAAAAGCAATATCCAAGCGGCGAAAGACGCCATAACAATGATAGCCTCTAACCGAGGAATACTTCTGGCCAAATCTGATTTAAGCGAGGAAGAGATTAAGCAGCGCATAGAAGAAAGCATGTCAAAACTTGAATAAAGCATCTGCGCCAATAAAACAGAAGGTATATGAGTATCAGAAACCTCAGGGGCACTCACAAGAAAAACGCCATAACACTTCTTTTTCCCTCAACAGAAAACAAAAGTGGGAAGAAGGTGGGAAACTTCAAAAAATAAAAAGAAAATAGCCGCTCTCAGTTATTTTGAGAATGGCTATTTTTCAATGTTTCATGGAGCTCCCGGCCGGATTTGAACCGGCGACCCACGCATTACGAATGCGTTGCTCTACCAGCTGAGCCACGGAAGCGCACAAGGGGCGGATATAGCCCCTTTTTTTCAGAACCGAGATTTATTGTAACACAGCTTTTACTTCTTTGCAAGCTCAATTCTTAAATTATTGAAACCGGATCAAATATTTTGCGTTTTGGAACGTGCCACACCACGACGCGCGTCTCAACGCCAACCACGACACGCGCCTTAACGCCGGCCACAACGCCAACCGCAACGCCGGCCACATCCTGAATAGCCGGCGGATCCAGAAGCTCGTAAAAACGGTTTTTCCGCGTCGACTCATCCCTTTATCTGTAGCTGCACCCCTCGAATTCCACATCGAAGAAGCAGATGCCCTTAAACTGACAGAATCGGCAGGCGTTCTGGTACTTGGTCTTTTTGGGGTGGGCGGCAGTCTCTCCTGCCACCAGATCGGCGCACAGCCGGCCCACAGCGCCTCCCACTTCTTCCCGGAAGCTCTCAAAATCCTCCGGTGTGAGCAGTTTGCCCTCGGAGGTCCCGGAGACGCCTTTGCTCCCCATTCTGAGTGGAGCCACCTCAGAAAAACCGGAAAAATCCCCGGCTATGCCCCGGATCACCGCAGGGTCGTCTACCATCAGGCCGTCCATCTTAAAGCTCTTTCTGATCTGTTCCGCCACTTTTGCACCCAGCTCCTCAGCCGGCAGCCCGCTGGCGTCCACCATGGGCTCCGCGATCTCGAAATAAAAGACCCCCGCCGGCCGGCTCTCCTTTACGCCGCCCATGGCCCCCTCCAGATAAAGCATGAGCTGCAGACGGATGCCCTCCCGCGCTTCCTCCATGTCAAAGCGCTCGCTTCCGGATTTGTAGTCCACGATCTTTACGAAACCGCCGGGGCCTTCCGCTTCCTGTCCTTCCTGAGTTTGGGCGCCGCCCAGAATATCCACGCGGTCGATCTTTCCCTCAATACGCACGCGCTGGCCGCCTGCCTCGATCACTACCGGCGGAAAAGGCTTGTCCTCGCCCTCGCCGAAACCCGCCTCAAAATATATTTCTTTCACAAGTCCCTGCCGCACGTGAGAGATCATCGCCCAGGCCGCGCTGTAAGCGATCTTTTTCATGCGTTCGCCGCGGTACTGCTCCGCGCCGCCCAGCTTCAGCACGCCCTCCCTGTACTCGCCTGAAATGCGGTCCATAAGGGCTTCCACACGAGCCGCGCAATCCTCCTGCGTAATATTCATCCACAGAGATTCCGGCGCTGTCACAGCCTGGCCGGGCCGCGTCAATTCCTGAGAAAGCTCCATGAGACACTGGTGGTAGACGTCGCCTACTTCGCGGCCGGCCACCTCAAACAGCCGCCGCTCCTCCGGTCTCAGGCCGTACTGCACAAAATGGGAAAATGGACACTTCCCAAATCGTTCCAGCCGGGAAGGACTCAGCACAAAATCCTCCATCCCCTCGCGCTTATAGAGACGCCGCACCAGATCTTCCTCCAGACGCTTTACCTTGTTTGTAAAAAACAGGCCTCGCCGCAGAGACGTGAGACGGGATCCATCGCTTTTTTCCATCAAAATATCATAGGTCAATTTCCATACGTCGGAGAGCTCCTCCAGTTCCCCCGCAGCTTTTCTGCGGAAAACCTCGCTCATGTGGGGCAGCGCCGCGTTCACCCTCTGCACCCGGCACAGATCCGACTCCGCGTTGATCACGTCCTTCTCCACCGGCACGAAAGGAAAGATCTGCGTCAGCTTATCGAAAATCAGCGAAGGCTTCTTTTCCCTACCGTCCAGATCCGCCACAGAATAGCTGACCCAGAGATATTCCTCCGGCTTGGACAGATTCTTGTAGATCGCCAGCCGTTCCTCCCCCGCCCGGTAGTCATCGTTCTTGCAGATCACGATGTCCTTCTCCGACAGGTAAAACTTTTCCGCCTCAGAAAGCAGATCCTCTTTTCCCGCGTCCGCAGGGATCAGTCCGTCGTTGGCGCCGATCACCAGCAGCGCGCGCACGCGGCCCCGCCGGGTCCTCTGCATGGTACCCACGATAATGCGGTCCGGCGATGGGGGCAGAAGTCCCATCTCCACTGCGGAAAAGCCCGCCTGCAGCATGGACAGATAATCCTCTCCGGAGATCGCCCCGTCTCCCAGTAGTTCTACGATCTGATCCAGCAGCCTGACGATCACCGTCCAGATCTGGCTGATCTCCTCTGCCGCCAGGAACTCCTCTCTGTCGTTCAGATCCGTCAGCAGTTCTTCCAGCCGTTCAGGCAATTCCAGCCTTTCTGCCAGCATACGGTACAGCGCCGCGCTTTTTTCTCTCGCGGTCTCAGCCCGGGAAAATTCCTTTTCAAAGACGGCAAGGGGCGCTGCCAGCCGTACTCTCAGCCTGTTCAGCGCTTCCAGCCCCGTTTCCCCATAATCCGTTTGGCCGTAGTGAAAATCCTTTTTCCAGCGCCTGCCCTGGATCTTATATTTGATCGCGTAGTTTTCCAGCTCCTCGTACTCCGCCGTCTTCAGTGAAAACAGTCCTGTCTTTACCAGGCGAAACACGTCTTCCCGCCGCCAGCCCTTCGTGACCACGTCCAGCAGCGACAGCGTCAGCTCCACCGCCGGGTTGTGCAGCACCGTGCGCTTCTCGTCGAGGAAGACCGGTATCTCATAACGGCCGAACACGCGCTTGATGACCGATCCGTAACTGGGAAGGTCATTGCAGATCACCGAAATATCCTGATATCGCAGACCTCTGTCTCTGGTCAGCGTCACGATCTGCACCGCCGCTGTTTCCACCTCTGCGTACAGATTCGCCGCCCGGCAAAATCCCAGGGCCCGCTGCGCTCCAGAACCAGATCCGGTTCCTGTCCCAGTTCCGGAGCCGTTTCCGGGGCTGGGGCCGGTTCCGGAGCCGGGTGGAATGTAAGGCCGGCAGGGCCACGCGTAAAGCTCGCGCTCCAAATGCAGCAGCTCCGGCGCTTTGCACAGCCTGCCCGCCCTTCTCTCCCGCTGCAGTTCCGCCGGCTTCTTATTCCCCGGCAGCGTCTTCAGCAAAGCGCCGTCGTCCGACGCGGGATATCCAACGCCTGCTGTAACACGATAGGTATCGGGGATGGCCCGTTCTTCCCACAGCACCCCGTCCTGCGCCGCCATACGAGTCAGACGGAAGATGAGATCCGCCGTGAGAGAGAACAGTTCTCCGTCTCTGCCCTGCTCTGTCTCTCTGTCCTGCCCCGTTTCTCTGCCCTGCTCTGTTTCTCCGCCCGTCGTCCCTGTCATGATCACATTCACATCCAAAGCACAGCGCATCAGCACCCGGATCATCTGCATGGATTTCATGGTGAATGAGTCAAAGCCATAGATCCAGATCTGACTTTTCCGCACCAGTCGGGATCCGGGGATCCGGGAGGTAAAAAGAGCCATATAATCCTCCGTATCGATGTATTTCCCCTTCATCTCCTCCTCATAGCGCTCGTAGATCTTTCGTATATCCGCCAGCTTCCGCCAGAGAAGGGATCCCTCCTCCACCTGTTCCATGATATCCGCGATCTGATCCGGGTCCACGCTGTTCTGTTTCAGCTCAGTGATAAAATCGTTGGCCATCTCGATAAAGCTCTGTGATTTTTTCATTCCCCGGTACGCGCTGAGTTCCGTCTCCAGCTCCTTTACGATCCGGGAGATGAGCATGTGCCTGCCGTATTGATCGATGTGAAGCCGTGTGCTTCCGCCCGCCTCGCCCAGTACCCGGTAGCCCAGACGGCTCTGCGAAAGTACTTCCAGGTCGATGAGTCCGGGCACGCCAAGATAGGCGAAAGCATTCTGCTCCGCCTGCAGCGTAAACTGATCCGGCACGATCAGCAGGATCTTCTCCGGCAGCTGCCCGCCGGCCGGGCGGCCGCCGCCACCAGCAGTCTTCTCCGCCGTCTGACTGTGGGAAATCCCGTTCCTGCCCGTCTCCGTTTCGCTTGCCGTCCCACTGGTATCCGTTCCTCCGGCAGCGCCGGCATCCGCTCCTCCGGCGCCGCCCGCTTTACCGCGGCCCGCCGCTTCCATGCATCTCAGCGTTTCACCTACCTGATCGAACAGAAATCGATCCTTCTCCAGGTTTTCTCTCCCGTAGTATATCTTTAGCATTCTTACCTCGTGGCCTCATTAAAAACAGACCGTGCCTGACCTGACACGGCCTTGCTCTGGGGTCATAATACCATGCGTCCGCCGCGCACAGAATCGTATAATAACCGCTCTGCGGTTATTATACCATAAACGCTGTTCTCTGTCTTCCACTCCGTCCCTCTCGCTGTATAAACGATCTGGCGGACGAACTATCAAAGACCTGTCCGTCTAATATTTATATCTGTCATAAAGCTCCATGATATGAGGCAGGCCTATCAGCTCGTTGAATTCATGGAATATGTACATTCTGTCCGCTTCCTCTTTCGTAGTCCCGCTTTTCTTCAGCTCCCTGTAAATGATCTCTATCTGCTTGGCGGCGGTCCATGTGGCAGATGAAGGCCAGATGGCCAGTTTATACCCCATTTCTTCCAGCTGGTCGTTGCGCAGTATGGGAGTTTTAGCGCCTTCCGACATATTGATCATCAGCGGAGCGTCTATAAGCGCGGGGGCCTGTCTCATCTCTTCCAGTGAGACCGGCGATTCGAAAAACAGAATGTCCGCCCCAGCTTTTCTGTACATTTTCAGTCTGCGCATCGCTTCTTCAAAGCCCAAGACAGTGTTTGCATCAGTTCTGGCGATGATCACCAGATCCGGATCTGTTCTCGACTCTGCAGCGGCCCTGATCTTTGCGCACATTTCCTCTGCGGAAATCAGTTCCTTGCCCTCCATGTGGCCGCAGCGCTTCGGCCATACCTGGTCCTCGATCTGTACGGCAGCTACGCCGGCCTGCTCAAAATCGGAGATCGTGCGGGTCATATTGATCGCGTTGCCGTATCCATTATCAATGTCCACGATCACCGGGATATTTGTAATTCGTGCGGTAAACCGGGCGTTTTCCAAAGATTCGTTCATGGTCATCAATCCCACATCCGGATAACCGCACTTGAAAGCCGCAACTCCATAGCCGCTCAAATAGAGACAATCAAATCCCACTTTTTCTGCGATGATGCCACACAGGGGCGAAAATCCACCAGGTGCTACGATCATGCCTTCCCGCTCCATCAGTTTACGAAATTTTGTTGTATTTCTCATACTGTCATTATCCTTTCTCTTCTCATTTAAATGCCTAACAGAAATCTCTGGTTTTCCGACGTCATCTTTTTGATCTCTTCTTCAGCCGTTCCTTTGATCAAAAGCGAAGCTATCATCTGCCGCAGCTGTTCCGGTACTGGAGCCGCCCACTCGAAGAAATAATCGGTCGTCAGAATGCATCGATCCGCGCCTGCCATATCGATCATACTTTTCATCTCGTCCAGAGGCAGACGATAATACATTGGCGTGATCCCCAGCGCGCAGATCTCAATAAAAGCTCCCAGTTCCGCCGCCGTCTTTATCTGCTCTCGTTTCGCGCCCACGGATCCCGAATCGGGATGATTCATTACCAGCTTTTTGTATCCCATTTCCTTAGCCGCTCTGGCCAGCGCAATGCTCTCCTCCGGTGCGATATGACCTGTAAACAGGACCATATCCTTCTCCCTGACAAAACTCAATATCTCAAGCAGTTTTTTGCTTACCTGTCCGTCTTCGCCGAAAACAGTATAACCGTCCGCCTCCGTAAAGGACGCCAATGTGGGCAGATACGGTTCGATCAGCCTGCAGATCGAATTCTTCCTCTGATCATTTCTGGCGCTCCAGGTGGGCAGATAAACGACCTTCGCTCCCAGCTTATGCGCCGCCTCAACAGCCCAGATGTTGCAGCCTCCGGCGGCGGCGTTAAGCGTGATGCTGGCATAAATGCCGAAATCGGAAAACTCCTTCGACAGATAATACGCGGTCGTCGTCGTGGGATAGAAATGCGATTTGAACACCACGCCGCCCATTCCTGCGTCTTTCATCATCTGCACGGTCTCTCTGTCGCTGAACCTGTTTGGAAATTCCAGACTGAACTCCGGAAAACCATGACAATGCATGTCGATCGCGCCCAGTAATAGTTCATCTGCTTTACTCATAAGAAATCCCTTCCTCTCTTGTCCGTATACTTACAATACGAAAAGAGATACACTGATGATAATGCCCGATATAAACAGCAGCACTGCCGTATATCCCAAATAGTCCTTTGCCTTTCCTCCCATCAGTCCGACGATGGGCAGCACCCAGAAGGGCTGGATCAGGTTGGTCCAGGCATCGCCCCAACCCACCGCCACGGCTACCTTTGCCAGATCCAGATCAAGTGTCTGAGCAGCCTCGATCATTATAGGACCCTGCACCGACCACTGCCCGCCTCCTGAGGGCACGAATATGTTCAGCAGTCCCGCCGACAGAAACGAAAAGACATAGTAAGTATCCGCCGTAGAAATCGACACAAAAAAGCTGGCGATGATGGAAACGAGGCCAGAGGATGTGATCATCCCCATGATCCCCGCATACAGCGGAAACTGCATCAGGATGCCGGATGCGCTCTCCGTCGATTCCTGGAACGCCGCGATCAGGGATCTTGGCGACTCGTGCAGGAGCAGGCCAAGGGAAAGCAGGATCAGATTTACGATGTTCAGATCCAGTCCCACCAGTCCGGCATTTTTCAAATAATCAACGATATAAATAAGGGTAAACAGGAAGAAAATAAAGTTGATGATCCTGGCGCCATCCATTTTTTCTGCAAATGTCTTCTTCCCCTGAACCGGAGCCGCCTCTTCTTTTTTCTCTTCAAATTCCTCCTCCGATAAAAATTCGTTGGGCAGCAGCATATTTTCCGCTCTCTTTGGGGCCATAAACCCGAGAAGAACCGGTACCACGATTAAAAGTATTAAAAATGTAACATAAGACGCAGGGCTGAAAATAGTCTGTGTCAGGGGAATCACCCCCATCTGCTCCGCCAGCACATGGCCCTCTGTGGCAACCTGCAGCGGGATCCCCCCGGAAAAACCGGCTTCATATCCCAGGATCCCTACATATACCGACGCGCCCAGCAGCGGATAATGGACCGGCACGCCTCTTCTATACAGTCTGACCGCCACCTCTTTCGCTAGGATCGCTCCTCCGATCATTCCCACGCCCCAGTTTACATAGTACAGCACCATCGAGACCACCGCCACCAATACCGCCGCCTGCGCACAGTTCTGCGGGATCCTCGCCACACCGGAGATCGCTCTGTATCCTGCCCGCGATTTCACCAGAGCCGCGCCCAGAATGAGAGTCAGTGACGCCTGGCACATAAAGGTCAGCAGATTCCAGACGCCGCGGCCCCAATAAACTCCCATGTCAAAAAGTGAATTTCCCGCCGCCATACCGGCGAACAGGGTAATAAAGGTAATGATGATCGCGATAACGAATGCTTCCGGAAGAACCCTGCGCATAAAATTCATCAGTGAAATACCTAACCGTTCCAACATCTCGCATTCTCCTTTCTGAATGAATATCTTCTCTATGGATCACTTATGTCCTGACGTCCTTGCTTTCACATATTCGATCATCCCTCCCCTGTCTATGATCTCCTGTATCTGTTCCGGATACACGCCCGCATAAAAATCTTCCCCCGTGGTTATGTCCGTGATTTTTCCCTCCGCCAGAGAAATCTCGCAGACGTCGCCCTGGCGGATCCTTGACGCGGCTTCTCTGGATTCTAACAATGGCAGACCAATATTGATGGCGCTTCTGTAAAAAATCCGTGCAAAGCTGCAGGCTATGATACAGCGGACTCCCGCTGCCTTGATGCTGATCGGCGCATGTTCTCTCGAACTTCCACATCCGAAATTCTCACCCGCCACAAAGATATCCCCGGGGACGATACGAGACGCAAAGCCGCTCTCATAACCCTCCATGCATACGCCCGCCAGTGCTTCCGGATCTGTCAGGTTCAAAAATTTTCCCGGAACGATGGCGTCCGTATCAATATGATCTCCAAATTTAAATACTTTCCCCATTCTTATAACACCTCCTGCGGATGAACGATGCTTCCTCTGACTGCTGACGCTGCCGCCACGGCGGGCCCAGACAGATAGAGCTGACTTTCCGGCGCGCCCATCCGCCCCACAAAGTTTCTGTTTGTCGTCGCCAGGCCCTTTTCCCCGCTGGCGAGACAACCCATGTGCCCTCCGAAGCATGGCCCGCAGGTAGGAGTGGACACCACGGCTCCCGCCTCCATAAAGATATCGATCAGCCCCTCCTTCATCGCCTGTCTGTAAATATGATTCGTAGCCGGTATGATGATGGTCCTGACATAGGGATGGACCCTGCGCCCACTCAGGATTTCCGCCGCTGCCCTCAGGTCTTCCATTCTTCCGTTTGTGCAGGAACCGATCACGACCTGATCCAGCCTGACTCCGGCGCAGTCTCCCACGGCCGCTGCGTTGCCCGGAGATCCTGGCAGCGCGACCTGAGGCTCCATTTCCGTAACGTCTATTTCTGTAATACTTTCATAGACAGCATCCGCATCGCTCTCATAACAACGGGGCCGTGCGCTCTTCCCGCCTGCTTTTTCCAAAAACTGCTTTACGCTGCTGTGACTGCGGCCGACACTCATAATGCCGTTTTTCGCGCCTGCCTCGATAGCCATATTACACATCGTAAACCTGCTGTCCATGGACAAAGATTCGACCACAGGTCCGGCAAATTCCAGTGCTTTATACAGTGCGCCGGCCACCCCCAGTTTTCCGATGGTATAGAGGATCAGATCCTTCCCCGTTATATAGGGACCTCTCACACCGCCGTAGACGACCTTCATGCTCTCCGGCACCTTCAGCCAAATTTCTCCCAGCGCCATTGCAGCAGCAATATCAGTGCTCCCCACTCCGGTAGAAAAGGCGCCCAAAGCCCCATACGTACAGGTATGAGAATCCCCTCCGATAATTACCTGCCCTGGCAGCGTCAGCCCCATTTCCGGCAGGAAAGCATGTTCGATCCCCACATTTCCCGTATCGTAAAAGTGTGTCAGCCCCTTCTTTTTTGCAAATTCCCGGCAGTATTTGCACTGCTCCGCCGCCTGTTGATTGGCATTGGGTGTAAAATGGTCCATCAGCATATAGATCTTGTCCCTGTCAAAGACGTCTTTGACTTCCATTTTTTCAAACTGCCGGATAGCGATCGGCCCTGAAATGTCATTTGTCAGCACTCCGTCCACCTTCACCACAACCAGTTCTCCTGGGCTTACCTCCTCCCTCCCCGCGTGATCCGCGATAATTTTTTCAGTTATTGTCATTCCCATTTCTTAATTCTCCTTTCTTGTGACTATATAACTGCAAGGGGCGTGCCAGTGGAAACGCAACATACTTAAATTTTTTACTTCACTGAAATCGCCCGCTTTCAGGCCATTCCAGGCGTGTGTCTGTGCATGGAGACAAAAAAATGAAACGGCGCGTGAAACAAATTCGTTTCACGCGCCGTTTCATTCCGTTTCATTTTTCACTTCATGTTTCCCGTCCAACTACCTCGCGTTCAGCCTTCTCCACAGTGTTGTACGGCTGATCCCCAGTTTTTCCGCCGCCAGAGTCCGGTTTCCTCCGCATTCCCGCAGCGTCTTTTCCACTTCATCGTCCTCAGGTTTCAGACCGTCCGACGCCTCGTTTCCCATGAGCATTGCCAGAACACCGCAATAATCGTCTCCTGCCTCACAGACCGCAGCAAACCGCTCTATGATATTTCTCAGTTCCCGGATGTTTCCCTTCCACTCATTTTCGGCAAGGATCCGGCTTGTCGCAATTTCTTCTTTTACACGGCCGGGGAGGTCCGCACAATACAAATTTAAGAAAGTCATAGCAATAAGGGGAATGTCCTCCCGACGCTGACTCAGGGAAGGGATCTTGACTTCAAGAACGCACAGTCGATAGTATAGATCTTCTCTGAATTCTCCGCTCTCGACCATTGCCCACAGATCCCGGTTAGTCGCGGCAATGATACGCGCATCCACAGGAAGAATCTTCTCGCCGCCTACCCGCATGACTTCGCCGGTCTCGATCACGCGCAGGAGCTGAGCCTGCGTATTCTTGTCGATCTCCCCGATCTCGTCTAAAAAGATCGTTCCCCCGTTGGCCATCTCAAACAATCCCTGCTTGCCGCCGCGCTTGGCCCCCGTAAACGAATACTCCGCGTACCCAAACAGCTCGCTTTGTAAAAGCTGAGAGGACAATGCGGCGCAGTTGATCGCCACAAACGGCGCATTGGCCCGACTGCTGAAATTGTGGATCGCCTGGGCAAAGATTTCCTTTCCCACGCCGCTTTTTCCCAGCAGAAGGATCGTCGAGTTCTTTTTCGCATATCTCTGCGCGTTTTTCTTGACCATGCGCATCTTTTCACTTGTGCACAAAATATCGTCAAATGTGGCTCTCGCCACAAATCCCTTCTCATGCAGGTTTTTTCTGATCGCGATCTCGCTTTTCTGCACGCTGCCCACATCCTGAAAAGAAATGACAGCCCCTTTCTTCTGCTCGTCAAACTCAAAGGACTCCGCGTTCGTCAGAAACTTGGCGCCGCCCACCGTGTAGATGTGGTCCACGATGCAGCTGTCATTCTCAATGCAGCCTCTGACATCCATTCCCACGAAAATTTGATCTATATCCCGATGCAGCAGCTGCTCTTCCGAAAATTTCAAAATACGTTTTGCAAAAGGATTCACTTTCGTGATCTTTCCGTTATGATCGGCTACGATGATCCCGCCGTACGTGTTATTGAAAATGGTCTCCCAGGATTTTGCTTTCTTTTTTTCCTTATCCCTGGCGATGAGGATCTCCACGGCGCGGTCAAGAGCATTCCTGAAACTGTTCACTTCGTACAGCACAAAGCCCCGCATTCCCAGACTTTCCGCCTTTTCCAGAACAATGCTGGTTCCGACGACTCTGGTGATCCCCTTTTCTTTCAACCTGATCAGCTTTGCCACCAGATCTTCAATATCAAAATATGTATGTTCCTCTGTCATTCCCTTCAGAACACCTTTGATCTCTTTAAATCCCTTGATCTCCTGTTTATATGTGACGACTGCAACAGGTTCGCCCTCAGATTTTCCCGCCATAGCTCTTTGTACTGCGTGCAGAAGATCAAATCCGCTGACTTCGATATTCACCACTGGAGATTTTACGTACTGACACACGTCCGTGGTATTGGCCGCCGCCACAAACACATCGGCCTCACCCTTTCGTTCCATCTCCAGGGCAACTTCCCTGTAGTTTTCAATGCTGACGTCCGCCAGCTTTACGCAGATACCCTTTGGCGGTACATAATGCAGGGACCGGATCACAGCGCTCATCCACTCAGAACTCAGGACCACGATTTTCTCCATCATCGTTCTCCCCGCGCTCCCGGCGCGGCCTCCCGCAGCTCCGCTATGGCCTCCCGCAGCCCTGTCACGCCGGCCAGCCGGACACCAGCCGGAACGTCAGCAATGCGCTCGGCGTTCTTCTTCGGCAGGATGATCTTCTTGAAGCCCATGCGGGCCGCTTCCCGGATGATCTTATCTGCATTGGGTGCGGAGCGCAGATCTCCGGTCAGCCCGATCTCGCCGATGGCCAGAGTGGTGCTGGATCCCGGGATTCCCTTGAAAGTGGAATAGATGGCCAGTGCCACGGCCAGGTCGATGGACGTGCCCTCAGGCTTCAGACCGCCCACCACGTTGACATAGACGTCCTGATTGATGAGGGAAACTCCCGCCTTCCGATCCATGACAGCCAGGATCATATTCAGTCTGGAGTGTTCCACGCCCACTGTGGTCCGCCTTGCAAAACCGATGTTGGTAGGCGAAGTCAGAGCCTGCACCTCCAGCAGCAGAGGCCGCGTCCCCTCATAGACCGCTGTAGCAACAGCCCCCTCCGTGCCGTCCTCCAGCCCCTCCAGAAAGCTCTTGGACAGGTTTTCCACCTCGATCAGCCCCTCTTCCTCCATCTCAAAAGCGCCGATCTCACTGGTAGTCCCAAACCGGTTCTTGAAGGCCCGCAGAATGCGCAGCTCCTGATTTCGCTCTCCTGTGAAGTGCAGCACGCAGTCCACCAAATGCTCGACGATCTTCGGCCCCGCCAGCTCGCCGCTCTTCGTCACGTGGGCCACGATGAAGATAGGAAGCTGACCCATCTTGCCCAGACGCATAAGCAGATTGCCGCAGAGCCTCACCTGAGACACACTGCCCGGAGCCGCGTCCAGATCCTCAGAATACATGGTCTGAATGGAGTCCACAATGAGAAACACCGGCCGTATCTCCTCAGCCACCTTCATGACCGCCTCCATGTTGGTCTCCGCCAGCAGGTACAGGTTGTCCACGCTCCCTCTGCACACCCGGTCCGCCCTCATGCGGATCTGCTCCTCCGATTCCTCGCCGGACACGTAAAGTACGGTCCCATATCGCCCGGCGATCTGCGCCGCCGCCTGGATGATCAGCGTGGACTTTCCGATCCCCGGCTCGCCGGAGATCAGCGTCAGCGATCCTTTTACCATGCCGCCTCCCAGCACCCGGTTCAGCTCGCCGATCCCTGTATCCATTCTGGTATAGTCGCCGGATCTGACGTCGGAGATCCGGGTGGCCTTGGCTCTGGCCCCCGCGCCCCCCTCCGTTCCCGCAGAACTGCTGCGCCGCCGTTTGTCCTCACCGTCGATGGGCAGGACCTTCTCCTCCACAAACGTGTTCCAGGCGCCGCAGATGCACTGCCCCATCCACTTCGGGCTCTCATATCCGCACTCCTGGCACACGAACACTGTCTTAGTTTTCTTTACCGCCATACCTTTCCCAGCCCTTTCCGTCCCGTCTTCCCCGGTTTCCCTTCTTCCGCCGTTTCTGCCGCTTCCACTGCTTCCTCTGCTTCACGGTCATGATCCGTTCCCCGCGAAGTTGCCGTCTCCACCGCTCTCAGCGCCCTCTGTGTCCCCAGCGCCCTCTGTGTCCCCAGCGCCCTCTGTGTCCTCAGCGCCGCTGATCCGGAACCATTGTCCTGATGACACGCTCCGGCACTGCTGCAACAGCGCCACTGGCCCGGCACCGCTAGTCTGGCACTGCTGATCCGCCCCGCGTTCCAACATCGCTGATCCTGCACTGCCGGATCAATTCCGCTGGCCCGGCATTTCGTGATACCGCCGCTCCCGCCGCCCGAACTGCATATTGCAGCCTTCAGCAGCTGTGATACAGCCCGCCGGGCGACAGCGCTTTGACCCTGTTAAACTCTTCATTCAGTATACTTGAAAAGCATGTTTTATGCAACTTACCGGCGATGCGCCAGATACCGCCTGGCCCCCTGCAGTACTAAAACTAGCGCAGAAACAAAGATCTGATTGCAGATCGGAGATCCAGATAGGTGAAACTAACAAAAAAAATTGGTTTTCACCTATTTTCGCATGAAAACGGACCTTGATCTCTCGATTTTTTCATTAAAATAGGTGAATATTTAAAAATAAAGCTGTTTTCACCTATTTCCCGGTACTATTTAGGTGAATATGAGAAAAAAAATGAAATCTCGCCTATCACCTGTATTGCGCGTCCCGGCCGGGACACTTCCCGCCCAGCACTCTCGCTCAGCACAGCTCAGTCGCTTTGTTCAGCTGTGGCAGGCATCATAACAGACGCCAGCGGTCTCCCCCGGCAGAGCCCCACTGGCAAGTTCTCCTCCCCTGCAATGCCTGCCCCTGCAGCGCATCCCCCGACAACATCCCCTCCACCTGCGCCCCCAGCAGTGCCCTCCCGGCTACATCCTCCCACCGCGGCTGCCTCCACCAGCGCCCTTCACGGCAACGCCTCCCCCACCAGCATCTCTCCCCCGATCCTGCCCTCCCGCTTTCCCGCCAGATGAAAAGAGAGCGCCCCGTTCCCTTGCTCAGGGAAAAGGCCGCTCTCTCCATTTTATTACCTGTAAAGTTTATCGTTTCCTTCGCCTGTGGGCCCCGGCGTCTGCCTTAGCGGGCACAGAGGAAAGGGTCGCTCGGCTGTTCGATCGTGGTTCGACCGCTGCTCGAAAGTTGCTCGACGGCAATCACAGGACTGCGCCATAGCTGTTCGGCCGCTGGTCGACGGAGATCGGAGGACTGCGCCATAGCTGTTCGGCCGCTGGTCGACGGAGATCGGAGGACCGCGCCATAGCGGTTCGATAACGGTTCGACCGCTGCTCGATCGCGATCCGGGGACTACTCCGCGTCCTTCTTCGCCTCTGCGATGATCTTCTCCGCCAGATGGGCCGGAACTTCTTCATATCTGTTGAACTGCATACGGAAGGAGCCGCGCGCCTGCGTCATGGAACGCAGCTGCACCGCGTAGGTCAGCAGTTCGGCCATGGGTACCTCCGCGATGAGCTTCTGCTCGTCGCCCTGGGGTTCCATACCGAGGATCCTGCCTCTTCTCTTGTTCATGTCGCCCATGACGTCGCCCATGTATTCGTCGGGAATGAGTACTTCCACGTGCATAACAGGTTCCAGCAGAATGGGCTTCGCCTCTGCGATACCTTTCTTGAACGCCAGGGAAGCGGCGATCTTGAAGGCCATTTCGTTGGAGTCTACATCGTGATAGGAGCCGTCGTACAGCACGGCTTTAACGCCTACGACCTTGCAGCCCGCCAGCGGTCCTTTTTCCATGCACTCTCTCAGGCCCTTTTCAACAGCGGGAATATAGTTCTTCGGAACGGAACCGCCGAACAGATCCTCCGCGAATTCAAATTCTTCCTCTGAGGGGGAGAAGCGGATCCACACGTCGCCGTACTGTCCCGCGCCGCCGGTCTGCTTCTTGTGTTTGCCCTGAACGTCGGAGTTGCCCTTGATGGTCTCTCTGTAGGGGATCTTCTGCGGCGCGAGGATCACGTCCACGCCGAATTTCTCCTTCAGCTTTGTGGTGATGATGCCCAGCTGGATCTCGCCCTGACCGCCCAGCAGCGTCTGATGGGTCTCGGAATTCCTGGTGACGGTGAAGGACGGATCTTCCTCCATCAGCTTGTTGAGACCTGAACCGATCTTATCCTCGTCGCCCTTGTTCTTCGGCTCCACGGCCATGAACAGAGACGGCTCGGGGAAGAATACCTCGGGGTAGCGGATCGGCGCAGCCTTGTCGCAGAGAGTGTCGCCGGTCTTCGCATACTGGAGTTTGGCGATGGCCACGATATCTCCCGCCTGCGCTTCCGGCGTGTCGAACTGGGACTTTCCTCTCATGAAGAACATTTTTCCGATCTTTTCGCTCTTCTCAGCGTGCATATTGTAATACTCGGAACCCACTTTCAGGCTGCCGGATATGACTTTGATCATGGATATCTTGCCCACGAAGGGGTCCACAAGGGTCTTGAAAACGAAAGCGGAGGCCTTCTCGGAGGATTCCACCGCTCTGATCTCGGTCTCGTCCTTCTCGTTCAGTCCGGAGTATTCCTTGTGTTCCAGCGGGGTGGGGAAATAATCGCAGATCATTTCCAGCAGCGCCTTTACGCCGATCACCTTCGCCGCGGAGCACACCATGACGGGCGCCAGCGTTCCGGCGTTGATACCGGCCCGCAGTCCCTTGTGGATCTCAGCGTCCGTGAACGTTTCTCCCTCAAAGAATTTCTCCAGCAGTTCCTCATCGCTCTCCGCGATGGACTCGATGAGCATCTGACGGTATTCCTCCATCTGATCTTTCTTGTCGGCGGGCACGGGGATCTCCTCCGAACCCTTTTCCGTGAACTTGTACGCTTTCTCGTTTACGACGTTAACGTAACCCTTCAGTTCCTCGCCTTCCATGATCGGCAGCATGAACGGGGTGACGATCTTTCCGAACCGGTCGCGCAGCTGATTCAGCACCGTGTCAAAGTCCACGTTCTCTTTGTCCATTTTATTGATTAAGAAGAATGCAGGCATGTCGCTGTGGACCGCTTTCCACGCCTTGGTGGTTCCTACCTGGATCCCGGCGGAAGCGTCCACGACAACGATAGCGCTTTCTACCGCTCTCAGAGCGCACTTCATTTCACCGACGAAATCGAAGTAGCCCGGAGTGTCTACGAAGTTGATCATCGTATCGTTATACTCAGCGGACACGACGGTGGCATTGATGGAATAGCCTTTTTCCATTTCCATCTTATCGTAATCGGAGACCGTGTTCTTGTCCTCGACGCGGCCCATTCTGGAAATTACGCCCGTATCGAACAGCAGCGCTTCCAGCAGCGTGGTCTTCCCGCATCCTCCATGACCGATGAGTGCAACGTTTCTGATCCTGTCACTGGTATAGCCTTTCATATAGCATCCTCCTGATTTTATTTTTTAACGGCGGCAGTATTTCACTCATCCGCCGACCTGACCGAAGTCAGACTTTTCTATATAATTATATCACCTGGCAGATGAAATAGCAAACGGAAAAAGGGCGGCGGGATCTCTC
The DNA here is from genome assembly GCF_900605495.1 of Bacilliculturomica massiliensis. GTDB lineage: Bacteria > Bacillota > Clostridia > Peptostreptococcales > Anaerovoracaceae > Bacilliculturomica > Bacilliculturomica massiliensis. The sequence goes on along the minus strand of NZ_LR027602.1, from coordinate 713,583 downwards.
CCTCCGCCCTTTTTCCGACATGGCCAAGCGCAGGCTCGGCCCTGGTCTCCCGGCAGGGTGTGGGCCTGCCGAAGACCCCCTGCCGCAGGTGTGGGCCTGCGGCGGTGCTTCGTATCTAATCTATATAGAAAAGTAGATACTGGCTGTAAAAGTGTGGCCCGTCCTCCCGGCTACTGCGCGGGAGTGACCCAGTTTGCGTATTTGCTGTAGGGCCAGCCATAGTGGATCAGCATCAGGTTCAGGTCGTCGGTGCCGATCGCCGCGTAGGGCTCCAGATCACTGAAATCCATAAGGTTGAAGCCCGGCAGATCGGGATTGATCTGTCCTACCCAGTTCTTTACGTAAATATCCAGATCGCGGTAATCGATGATGTTGTCCATATTGATGTCCCCCGGATACAGCTTGATGGGCGCGGACTGCGTGGCGATGAGAAATTCTTCCGCCGCCGGGATGACCAGTCCCTGGTAACCTGTCTTCGAGTTGGGCTCGATGACCCGCGTCAGGTATCTGGTCTGGCTGATCGTCAGCGTATAGTTGCCGGGACGGATGTATTCGGTAAACTCGAACCTTCCATTCTCATCCGTATAAACGGTCTGAGATCCGCCGATCCCATCTATATCCACGCGGATGCCCTGGTTGGCCGCGCTGCTCTGAGACTTTCCGGAAAGGGCCGCATAGCCGTAGACCTTAGACGGTTCCGCCAAGTAAGTGACGGGGATGCGGCTGGTCTCCATCCGCCCGCCGTCGCCCCACTGCCGCTCTACCGACACGGCGATCTCGCCGCCGGCGCTGTCCAGCAGTCCCGGCACAGAGAACTGGAAGTAGGGCGTCTGCGCGGACTCCAGCTCTCCGGTAGTGATGTACGCCTCCGCCGATTCATATTTGGTATAGAAACGGATCACGTCTCCCACCTGCAGATTGGCCTTGATCTCCACCGTATCGTCCTTCGTCCCCAGCAGGTTCTTTACGATAATGTCATCGATATTCAGCGGCGAATCCAGGTCGATGACGCTCACGTCGATGCTGGCTGTCTTCCCGGAGATCTTGTCCTTTACCTTTATGGTCTCGTACAGCTTTTCCGGCGCCAGCGGCGTGGCTGTCTCGTTGGATGAGATGTTGCCGGTTCCGTTGAAGTTGATATACGCCGTCGTCGTGCTCATGGGCGTGAAGGTCCATTCCAGATCCGTGCTGTAAACGTCCTGAGGGGCGATCTCCAGCAGATCTTCCAGATTCTTGGCTGTGTTGAAGGGCAGACGCACTATATTCTGTTTGAATTTCAGCTCGCTGGCCTTAAACTGTACCTTGATGCGGATGCTGTCGCTGACGTCCGGATCGTACAGAGACTCTACCTTCAGGATCACATAGTCTTCCCCGTATGTAGTCTTCAGAGGCTGGATGGTCACCGTGGCGTCGGTGCTGTCTGTAGCCGGCGTGCTGGCCATAATGCGCAGCGGGCAGGAATCCTTGCTGGTATCCAGCGGATTGCCGCTGCTGTCCAGCAGGCTCCATGTGACCTGTTTATTCTGGTAGACGCCTTCCGCCACCGTGGGGAACGTGACCGTGTACACCCGGTTTTCCTTCTGCCCCTCCGGCATATCCTCAGGCTCCAGCTTGTTCTGGTATATCTTTTCCTCAACGGACGGAACGGCGTCGGCCGTATTGCCGCTGTACATCTTTTCTGTGATGTGAATGAACTCCGGCGGATCGAAGGACTTGACGTACACATCCATCGTCGCGGTCAGCGCCGAGTTGATCTTGGCCGACGCGTCGAATCGGATCTGCCCGAGATCCGTCTGTGAAAAACTGTCGGGCAGCTTGAATTTGATATACGTGTCCTTCTGTTCCACGATGCTGATGTAATCGCCCAGTTCTGCCGTTCCGTTGTCAGGCTTCATCAGCGTTATCGTCCAGTTCACCTGCGGAAAGGACGCGTCCTCCGGATTGGTCTTGACTTTGACAGTGTAGATCACATCCTTATTTTTGTTGTTGATGGCCTTGTCTCCCTGATTGGCGCCCGGTACGTCGGCGGCGCTGTCTACAGGATCTCCTTCTCCACGTACGATGTCCAGGGTGATGCCCTGCAGGGATTTCACTGTTGTGGTGAAGTAGGGAAATGCCCCCGTTTCGAAGGCGTAGGAAGAGACCTCGTCCTCCGTGTTGGGATTGTTGATGGACCAGTAGGCGCCGTAATCGAATTCCTGCTTGGAAGCTACGTCGAAACCAGGCGCGCCTGCGGGCAGCTTATTCTGCTGGGTAGCCACCTCAAACAGCGTCAGAAGGTTCTTCGGCGTAGCCGCTACGGCGGTAAAGCTGGCGCTGAACATTTTCTGCGTACCCTCGATCTGCGCCTTATATGCATTGCTGTAGCCCAGAACGCTGAGCCATCCGTCTTTATTGTTGATCTTCGGATAGGTGCCTTCCACGCCTGCTCCCAGCGATCCGTTGGCCCAGTTCTCGCTGGTAAAGGTCTGCCGGATGCCGCTGGATATTCCAATGCCCGCAGTGACCGTGGAGTTGGGATACTGCTCGCCCGCCGCGTTGACCGCCTTCACGTAAGTGGGATTGAACCGCACCGGCACCAGGAAGGTGTGGATCTTTCCAAAGTCTTCAAAATACACGTTCAAATTGAAGTTCTGCCCTGCGGGGATCGCATCCTCTCCGGTCATGCCGTCGGGCAGCTCTACCGGCGCGCTCCCCTCTACAGTCTTTGTCACCTGATAGGGATGCCCCTCGGTGGGATTCGCCACATAGCATATTTTTTTCGTCTGATTTCCGATCAGCCTGTTCACCTCGATCTCGAAATACATCCGGTTCTTGGTGTAAGGTTTTGAGGGCGGCATATCCGGTATTACCTCCGCCACCTCGCCGGGGTTGAAGTCCTGAGTCGTGCCGTTTCCGGCAGCGCCTCCCGAGTTGCTCCCCGTAAAGAAGGCATCGCCTTTCAGCGTGAATACCGTAACGGAATTGCTGGTGGGCGCCAGTCCCACCACCGTGTCGCTTTGGGAAACTTCCTCCAGGATCTGCTTCGGCGACGTAATGTGGGCGCCTGAGCTCAGCGTAGGAGAGATCATGCCGTTGGTATTCGTTCCGCTGGCATAAATGCTGTTATCTTCACACAGTACGTAAGTATTGTAATTCGTCACATAACCGTATACCGCTTTTTTCCCGTAGATGGACGCGTCGTAGAATTTCACCGGCGTGGCTACGCCCTGATGGCTGCCTCCATGATTGCAGTTGGGATTTTCATCCACCCAGGGGCCGAACTTCTCCGCGTGGTCGCAGCCCCAGCCCCAGACGTTGCCGTCCACATCCAGTCCAATAAAGGACGTGTCCTCCGCAGCGATCTGTGTAAACAGAACTTCCTTTTCCGCCAGCTTTTCATATTTCCGCTTCAGATCAGCGTTGACTTCCACAGCCGCTTTCGTGGTATACTGCGCTTTGATTCCCGCGGTCAGATCGTAGGGCTTTCCAAACGAGGCGCTTCCGCCCATGTTCTGACCCCAGCCGCCGGCCCACCAGCCGTTGTTTGTCGTAAACAGTCTTCCGTCCGTGCAGAGGATCGCGGTCACTCCTCCTGAGATACTTTTAATATCCTTTATCGTCCGGTCTCCGATCCCGCTCAGATATTCGTCGGAGATCGGCCACAGCTTGCTGCCGTCATAGCCGGCCGCCGCCAGATTGGTAGTGCTGGGGGAACCGCTGGTGGTGCTGGTGCCTCCCAGCACATACCACTTCCCATTTTCATCCTTGGCGAAGAGCACCCGGCCGCCTCCGGTGGAGATGTACGTAAGTTTCGCACCGTTGGTGGCGCTGATATCCACTTTGTTGGGCACCTGACGTCCGTTGGGGAACAGCGTATCCAGATAATTATAGCCGTCTCCCCAGATATACAGCGAGCCTTTATCAGTGAGAACTGCGTGGGCGCAGGTCCAGCACCCGATGATGACCTGGATCACATCCCCGTCGAAGGTCCCTTCCGGCATCATTACCGGATAAGGGATCACCGTACCCGGTTTTACTTCGATGACCTCCTGCGTGTCTTTGTCCTTATAAGACGCCAGTCCCAGCGCATAGCTGTTATTGTTGCCCCAGATATACAGTTTGCCGTCCACCACCTTCGTCATGGCATAAAAACCGCTGTTCGTATTTCTGGTACTCTCGATCTGCTCCATGGTGGCAGGAGCGGCGTTGCCGGCGGCGTGAGCCTCCGGCGTGGTCCCCTGGACCAGCGGAATGCCGCTCACCAGCATCGCCGCCGCCAGCAGGCATGTCAGGATGCGCCTCCCCGCCCTGCCGCCGGTCCTTCTCTTCTTCGGCATATTCCTTTCCTCCTTTTTCTGTGTGTTTCTATCCTTTCAACTTTCGTCCTCGTCTCATTGCTTGGCTCTACAGCAGCTGCTGCTCCGCCATCCCCTGCACCGCGCCCAGTATGCGCGCCGCCTCCGCCCGCGTGGCGCTTCCATCCGGGCTGAATCGCCCGCCTCCCGTCCCGCTGATGATCCCCGCCCTTGCCAGCGCGTAGACCGCATCCTTGGCGTAGCCTGCGATCTCCCGGTCGTCGGCGAACACCGCCACCGTCTCCGTCTGCGGCAGGCGGATCCCCGCCTTCTCGCAGGCCCGGCTCACCATCAGCGCCAGATCCTGACGGCTGATCCTCTCTTCCCCGCCGAACCGCTCCGGCCCGGTTCCGCTGACGATCCCTTTTCTGTATGCGCTCCCGATATAGGCGTAAAAGGGATTGCTCCTCTGAATGTCCGCAAAGGGCATGCTTCCTCCCCCCTCGTACAGACTCAGCGCGGCCACCGCCATCTTGGCAAACTGCTCCCGGCTCACCGCCTCCTCCGGACGGAACCGTCCTTCTCCCGTCCCGCTGACGATCCCCAGCTGCGCCAGACGGCCGATGTCCGCCTGGGCCCAGGGCACGCTGTCCAGATCGTGAAACCGCTGCTCCGCCCGTTCTTCCACGGTGATCGTACCGCCTGCAGGCGCCTGCACGAGCAGCGCCTCATGCTCCCTGTCCCAGCGGCTCACCGCCAGGGGCGCAGGCGTTCCCGTATAGCCGAAGGCCCGGTCGGTCATGGCCACGGGCGCCGTCCCGCTGTCCGGCTCCTCTGCCTTCCAGGGCAGGATCAGCCGCAGGGCCGGGCTGCCCAAGCCCCCCGCCTCCGCTCCGTCGATCTGCAGCGACACGGCGAGGGCCCTGCTGCTTCCGCCGGTCTCCTTCGCCGGCTTTACGCTGACCCGCAGCCAGGAGCCGGTCTTCAGTTTCCCCCGGACCGCCTCTCTGTCCAGCCCCACATAGCCGTAGGGCGTCTCCAGATAGACCATCCCCCCGCCGGCCTGGGCCGTCAGGGGCGCCCCGGGCAGATTCACCGCGTATTCCTCCTTGTCGATGCGCTGCTCCGGCATCTTTACCAGCAGCGTCTCCGTTTTCCCTTGGCCGTAAAGAACGCTCTCGGCCACCTCATATTCGTCTGTCTCCCAAAGGACTCCGTCGGCCCCTCTGCGGATCTGCGCCGTGCAGGTCTCCGCCTCCCCGTAGGGCCAGCAGTCCGGACGCTGCGTCTGGATCAGCACCGCTTCCTTCGCCGGTTCCTCCGGCTGCGGATCGGTCCCTGTCTGCGGCGTCCCGCCTCCCCCGGAGGGAGCCTCCCCCGGGTTCAGCGTGGCCGGCGGCACCACCGGCCGATTCTCCATCTCCGATCCGTCGGTCACCCGAAAGGCCGGAAAGGGCACCTTCTCCGTACAGGTCTCCGACTCCACCCGGTCCATCTGGTCGATATTCCCATCCGTCTTATCCACATAGGATACCTGCATCCCCCTGGGCGAGCCCGGATCGTATTCCTCCGCGCTGTTTCCGTCCGCCGCCGTGGCGAAGTGCAGTCCCGGATCTCCCGGCGCCAGCGCCTTGAAATACACTTCCAGAAACATCTGCTCTTCCGTCCCCGCGGTGGGCGCGTTCGTGTAGTACAGGAACTTCGCAAACCCCGTCTCGTTGTTGATATACGGGTACCCGGAAGCGCCCGTCCCGTCCCCACGGGCAAAGACCGGCTTCCCGTTCCAGTACAGCGCCTCATACGCGTCGTTGAGGCTGTTGTCATAACACGCCTCTCCCGGCCGGAAGCCCGCTCCTCTGACCAGATCGCTCTCCGTCTTTCGTCCCGTGCTCACCGGCTCTCCGGTGTTCTCATCCACCACGGCCGCCACGGCCGGGTCCCAGGACAGCGGGATCGACACCGCGGCCGGATCCATCCCTTTGATCCAAAACTGCACTCGGAATCGCTCCCCCGCAGTCACCCGGCTCACCTCTCCCCCGTAGCTCACGACTCGGACGGCAAACCCTTCCTCTCCGTCAGACCAGCCGACTCCCGCCCTGCTGTCCGCTCCCGCAGCCGGCCCCGCCGCTGTCAGAAGCATCGTGGACAGGAGCAGAAGGCTGACGCATCGTCTCACTCCGTTATGCATCCTGTTCTCTCGTTTCTTTTCTCTTCCGTTCCTGTTGTCTCTTCTCATCTCATTTTCTCTTTCCGCAGGCCGCGGGCGGGACGGTCCAACGCCGCCCCGTCCGCTTCCGCGGCTGCTGCTATGATGGTTTCGTTCCTTCTTTCGCGCCCCTTATCTCAGCACGTCTCCGATATCCGCGTTCACCGCGCTGATGATCTGCTCATAGGCCCAGTGCGCCTTCGTCACATCGCTGGGTGCGATGGCTCCGCTTCCCTTTATGTTCAGCGCCTGATTCAGCATCGTCACCACTTCCGCTCTGGTGATCTGGTTCTCCGGACGGAAGGTGTTGTCCGCATAGCCGGCGGTGATCCCTTTCTCCTTCAGCGCGCTGATGTAGCCTTCCGCCCAGTGGCCTCCGGCGTCGGTGAAGCTGCTGCTCCCCTGGCCGCTGACGCCCATGAAGTTGGCCAGGCAGGCTGCGAATTCCGCTCTGGTGATCCGGTTGTCCGGACGGAAGCTTCCGTCCTTGTACCCGGAGAAGATGTTGTTCGACGCCGCGTAGTTCACAAAGTCCCTGTACCAGTCGCTTCCCACGTCGGTGAAGTCTCCGGTGTAGCTCTTCTCACTGTCAAAGCCCTTGGACAGCTTGGCCAGCACCGTGGCCACCTCCGCTCTGGTCATGTTGTTGTCCGGGCGGAAGGTCCCGTCCGCATAGCCCTCGATGTAGCCGCTTCCCTTCTGATACAGAGCGGTCAGCGTCACTTTGCCCGTTACCTTATACTGACTCAGGTCGATGACGGTCTTGCCGTCCGCGCTCCAGCCCAGGAAGACGTAGCCCTTGTCCGCCTTCACTTCCGGCGCATTCTTGATCTTCCCGTCTTTCTCCACGGCGAGACTGGCCTTGCCCTCCAGCGTTCCGTGGGCTCCGGCCTTGAATTCGACGGTGTAGCTCTGGGTGACGGCAGAGCCGCCGCCTCCGCCTCCGCCGCCGTGGCCGCCGCTGCTTCCGCCGCTTCCGGCTTTGGGCGTGGCTTTGGCTTCATTGGAGAGCGGACCGTCGCCGATGGCGTTGGTGGCAAAGAGGGACACCTTATATTCCAGATCGTTGGTGGCCGGATCCAGCGTGTAGGACGTGGCGGTCTTCACCGCGGTCTTCGTCACCGTCACCTCGCCCTGGATCTCGTGGATGGCCGCGCTGGTGGTCACCAGATGCTCAATGCCGCCTTCGCTCACATAGAATGCGCCGCCGGAGGCATACCCCCCGATCGCGTCGATGCCGCCTGTGGTCGTAATGGACTGGCTGCCGTATTCATATTTGACCGCCGGTTCGGTGGACACCACGCCCTGGTATTTGAAAAGCAGGGTGTAGCCGGTGATCTCCGATCCGTTGTCATTGGGTCTGGTCCAGTTGGCGGTCAGCTTCTTATCTCCCGCGGTCAGCGTCAGAGCCGGCGCGTCCGGTTCCGCCTGAACGGTGAAGACGGCGCTGCTGCTCACCGCCTGATAGTTGGCGTCGCCTGCGAAGCTGGCCGTGATGTTCACCGCGCCCTTGCTCACCGCGGTGATGCTGCCGTCTGTATCGATGGTCGCCTTACCTGTGTCGGCGCTGGTATAGGTCAACGTTACGGAGGAATCCGTGCTGCAGCTCAGCTCTGCGATGGCCGCCGCCGTGCCGCCGTAGCCTACAGCTGCAGGCGACAGGGTCAGCGTCAGCGCAGGCACGGCCTTGTCCACGGTCACCGGGATCTGAACGGTGGTTCCCGCATAGACGACCCCGTTGTTTTCACCTGCCGGAGCCGGTGTGAACACCGCGGTCTGATTCGCCGCGGTCACCGCGCCCAGCGTGGTCTCCGGAGCGCTCCAGCTCCACTGGCCCTTGACAGTCGCTCCGCCGTTTACGGCGGTCACCGCCGGAGCCGGGCTGATGAGGATATCTCCCAGACGGACTCCGCCGGGCACATAGGTCCTGCCGCCCAGGGTGGAGACCGCGCCCACGGTCACGGCTTCGCCTTCATTGACGTTGACGGTAAAGCTGATCTCCGGCGAGGCGTTGTATTTCCCGGTGACAGCGGATGCGCTGACGTAGACGGTCACCGCTCCTGTGGTAGCAGCGTCCTTCAGCGTCTTGCCGTCTGGATCCAGGACGGCCCCCGTACTGTCCGCACTGTCGTCGATGCGGAAGGTCAGATCCGCACCCGCCCCTTTGCCGGTCACACAGGTGGTCAGATCCAGCGTGCTTCCGATGGATACCTGTCCCGCGGTTCCCGTCAGCGTCTGATCCGCCGGCAGGACATTGAGGGTAATTCCGCCGACGCTTGCCCCTTTGTAGATGGCTGTCTCAGAAGAATACGCCGTCACATCGTACTTTCCAGCCCTGATCGGAAGGCCTGCACCGTTGAGACTTTCATTTCCAGTGGCTCCGACCGCCGCGATCGAATAGACGTATGTAACAGCTCCCGCGCTGCTGACTGCTGTGCCTTCCTGAACGGTCAGGCCTTCTTCTCCACTGTCATAAACTGCGCTCTGCGATGTGATGACAGCCGTGAGATTCGGATCGGCTTTGGCGATGGTCAGAACGCCTTCTCTGGCTTCTTTCACCGTTGCACTGTGATCCGCTTCCGTATAGGTTACTTCACAAGCGTACCTTCCTGCGTCCGCCGCCGCTACAGAGGCGATGGTATAAGCCGCGCCCGTAGCGCCTGCGATGTTGGTTCCGTCGTGTTTCCACTGATACTTCAGCGTATAGCCAGTCTGTCCGGGCGTCAGATTGGTCCCCCCGGGCGATGTTGTGACGGCGCCTACATTAAAGGTAACGCTGCTTCCCACCGCCGCCTCTGTCGTGGCCGGCGCCACGTCGCCCACCGCGATATCTGCGGAGGGATCAAGGAGCAGGGTATTCCATCCATCGCGGATGTTATTGCCATCTGCAGTGAAGTAAACGGAAAAACTTTTGCTCTTTCCATCATCGCCAATTGTACTGTTGTCCACACCATATGGATCCTGAGTGATATCGGAGACGATGATCACATTATATCCATCAGTCGTTTCATTCTCCGGCAATTGCAAGGCAACGCTGAATTCCGTTTCTCCCGGATCCAGCTCGTGGTTCCCGGACTGTACCAGCGAATAGGAGTCGCCGTCATACCGGTACCACTCTGCATTGACGTCGCCTCCGGGATTCGCTGCGATTCCATGGACGTACAGACAATCCAGTCCATCCACGTCTTTTCCAAATGTAAACTTTGTAACGCTGCTGATCGACGTATCCCAGCTGGACAATCCCGGCTTATAACCATCGCCGTATGTATCTGCGAAAGAATATCCGCAGGTCATGGCGAGGATCATGGCCAGGACCAGTACAAAACTGATCGACCGCCTTGATCTTTCTATCATGTTATCCTCCTTCTGCACCAAATTATTATTTAACGATCACATTTCTTGGAATGTTCTTGCTCGGACACCTTACGTTGCCGCTTTCGTCGTACAGGCTGTAACTGATCGCATTGGACGCCTGATACATCGAGGAAGCATTCGACGGCATAGTAAGCGTAAATGTTTCCAGATCTGAATTTCCCAGCGGAACTTCAAGCCTTGTCACTCCGCGGGAATTCGGCCGAAGTTGAAGTACCAGCACCAGTTTTCCTTCCGCCACGCGTCTGGAACGCTCTGTTCTTGTTATGGTGAAGGTCGTCTGCAGTCCGCCGTTGCCCGATTCAAACGGAGAATAGCTGATGCTGTACATCGCCGGCAAATTTTCTACGAGAGAAGACGTCTCGTCATACGCCGCCTTCACGACTTTATTTTCTTTGATCCCTGTGAGCGGTATCAGGTCGGCCGCATCGATGGTCGCTACGACGGACGAGGCCGGCAGGCCTGCCGGGGAGCTGAGTCCCGTATTTTGATCGACCCATCCCGCATACGTATATCCGGCCTTATTTACAGCCTCCACCACAGTGCCGGTCTGATCCTGGGCGCCGGAGAGCCGGTTCCCCTGCGGTACGATGGGAGCCACGCCCATGGCGGCCAGCTCCGCATCGGTATAGACCGCTTCCCCACTTTCGTTTACATAGTTTCCCCTGTTCTCCGCCGTATTGGGATCGATCAGGCTTCCCGTATCCTTTGCCACGATCCGCGTTCCCAGCAACGTTCCATCCCAGTCGTAGAAAGTCAGCGACGCAAAGTCGTCCGGATCCGCCGTACCGGTTCCGGCGGAGATCGCCGTGTCGCTTGTGGATACGTCTTTCGATGGTTCGCTTGGTATCACATCTCCGTCGCCCGGCGTTTCTGTGGTGATATTCCCGTCTGCATTCTCTGTCAACGGTCTCAGGTAATAAAACTTATAGGCGCCGTTCATCGGATCCTCCGTCTGATAGATCATCTGACCTTTTACCGGTGAATAGAAGGCCACTCCATCATCTTGAACAAACTGAACCGAGTCTTTTGCTCCTTCAAAATCTGCCCCGTTGGCATATCCAAAGCGAACGGTCACCACCTGTGTATCTTCCTTGAAATTCTGTGCAACGGCCGTCTCCGCGCCCAGGTACAAGTAACCTTTTCCGCCGCTGGTAAACGCCATGGCCGGTTTTCCAGATACAATATCCGGAGACACGCTTTCAACTGCCGTGGCCGACGCCCATCCATCCCTGGCCGTTCCCACATCCTTCAGCCCGATCGCCGCGTTGGTAGACCAGCGGATGGGCGTGAGCTTGCTGGAATCATACTGCACAACTGCGCCAACTGATTTGAACATGCTGTCGCCGTGGCCGCTGACCTTGATGGCCACCTCCATGGTCTCTCCCTTGATGTCGTTGACCGCAATGGTCACACCTGGCATATCCAGGGCCGCGCCAAAGCACGTTCCGCTTACACCCAGGAGCATCAAGAGCGCCAAGAGCAATGACAACGCTTTCTTTTGCATACCGTTTCCTCCTTTAATTTCCTGTATAATCAATGGTAACTGCATCTTTTCCAAAGTTTTCCTGAGCCATGAGGATCATCAGATCGCTGAGCTTGATATAACCATCTCCGTCCAGATCCAGTATCGCCGCTCGCTGCGCCTCTTCTCCCGTGAAACTGCTCACCGCCTTTCCAAAATATTTACTCTGCAGTAAAAGCGCCCGGTCCTCCAGACGGATGCTGTTGTCTCCATTGAAATCTCCGGAGTACATTTTCATTGCATCGGTCAGGGTAATTGCTACATCCGACGTTTTCACTTCAACATTATTGATGGTAAGATCGGTGTGCCCCGGCTTTTGCAGCAGCAGATCGTATTTTTTCCCGGGACTTACCCGCTCTATCCTGATCTCCTGCAGCGCTTTTCCCACCGAACCGGCAGTGGTGCTGACGGCTGAAAAAGAGACGCTGCCGTCCTGGGCGGTCAGTACCGCCTGAATTGGCAAACCGGGATTATACGTATCCACAGCCAGTTCGACCTTCGTGCCGCCTACCAGAAAGGCCGGACTGCTCACTGTTTCCGCAAAGTCATCGATTCCTTCTGCCTGCACGCGGATCATCTTTCCCCTGTATGCGTCGCCCGGCGTAAACGACGAGCCGGTGGCGCCGTCAATGTCCCTTCCGCTCTCGTCCATCCACTGGAACTTTACCGTGGCTCCCGCCGGACTCACCAAAGCGGTCACAGCTTCTCCCACGATTCCTGACCCGGATATGGACACAGACGCCAGGCTTGTCCGCGCAGTCTTTATGCCGGCGCTCACCAAAGGCGACGGATTCAGCAGTTTGGTCTCCGGAAGATATGTATATATGTAATACTGGGTGTTGCGTGTCAGGCCCTCGAATTTCGCGTCGTCTACCGCAGCAAAAGTCGTCCATCCCGTCACGCCCGCCAGATCCAGAGCGCTGTCCGTACTGATCGCATAGGCCTGGGATCGGCTGCTCCAGTTTGTGATGGCGATCACCGCATCCGTCGCCGCCCCGCTGATCGCTTCCGGCGTGGCCTGATCCCCTTTCGCTACGCCGTTGATCGTCATGACGGCAGATCGGGTGGCTCCCTCCTCATCTGTCACTTGCAGGGCTGCCGTAAAGACGGCGCTGGTGACGACCACTGCGGTTCCTGTAATACTGCCGGCTGTAGTCAATTCCAGATCTTTCGGCAGCGCGCCGGAAAGAACGCTGTAGGTCTTTGTGCCGGATCCCCCTCCCACATGCTGTGTGACATCGTAACTGGTGGGGACACCGGCCCTCATATCCTCGATCGTGAAATCGTCAAAACCATAGAAATCAGGAACTTCTACCAGGTCTCCCACAGCTCCGGGCTCATAAAACGCATTGCCCGCAAGTCTGATCTCATAGGCGCCGGGAGAGATCCAGGCCGACCCGTCGTCTTCGATGGAAAGCGCTGTCCAGGTCGTATAATTTTCGCCGTCATATATCTCATAGGCGGCCGTGGTGGTCAGGCCGGTGATCCTTCCCAGACCGCCCTTAGTGGCGGCAGCCTCCGCTGCCAGGCCTTCTACCGCTCCCTGGGTCGCCTTATTTACCGTGAATGTGACCGGTACCACAAGAGCGGGGATCGTCGCGATCTCATCGGCGTTCCAATGCAGGTCAACATGGTACGCGCCCGGCGTCAGACCGGAAAGCTGCGTCACCTCGTAGAGAGCGGTCTGTCCGCTGGTCATTTCCGCCGCCGCGTCCACAGGCGACGCCGTGATCCCCGTTCCCGATATGGACAGACTGACTCCCCTCAGCGTCTCCCATCCGGAATTCTGGACCGCGATCTCGCAGGAACCTGCAGCGGTTTCTCCATAAGTGTAATCCTCCAGAGATACTGCCGCCGGAGACGCCGACAACTGGTACGGTCCGCGCACCACGTCCCACGGATCCTCCGGATCGGCGATGATATCGTTATTATCACCTACCGAAAAATTGACTCTGTAAGAGTCCTGCGTTACTCCGTATGGCGGATACATCTGGTCTGAAACCAAAATATAATATTCGCCTCTTGCAAGTCCGCCTTCTGCCATGGAACAATTCAAAACGGTAAATTCTGAACTGTCCGGATCTGCAATATCCGCATTACCGGTGGCCAGCAAAAAGTCATCCTCCACCGAATATAATTCCACCAGTATTTCATGATAGTTTGGTTCGCTGTATATTGCTCCTTCCGTCGACACAACGCCTGAGACGACGAGATATGGTCCGTCCACCGTTTCCATATCGATACTGATTCCAGTGATTCTCTGAATCAGACCCTCGTTTCCCGCATTTACTCCGGAAAGCCCATATACCGGCGCTGCGGATAAGACGAACAACATTGCCAAAACCAGTACAAAACTGACGGCTCTATCGGTCCGCTTCATAATTTCCTCCTTCCAAAACTAAACTGATTTATATCTAAATCTGCGCTCAAAAAATCGTATTGATTGATCGCCTCCTGCCTTCCCCTTTTGACTTTGAGCGCATTCTAAATATCACTGACCCCGCTGCTGGCCGCTCTGGTCTCCAAGTAACTTTAAGACCACCGAGGCGGCCTCCGCCCTCGTGGCGTTCTGCTGCGGTTCAAAGCGGTATCCTTCCGTCTCCGCATTTTTCACTCCGCTGATAAATTCTGCTTTGTACATCGCTTCTATCGCTTTCCGCGCATAGCCGCTTATCGCCTGATCGTCCGAAAAAGTAACGTATTCTCTCAGGCCGTCCATCGGCATATCTCTGTCTAACGCCGTGTGATGCAGGATCACGGCCATCTGTTCCCTGGTAATATTTTCATCTGGATCAAAACGGTCTGCGGATGTCCCTGCTACGATCCCGCGCCCGTACAATGCGTTTACCGCGTCGTAATACCAGTCTCCTTCTCCCACGTCGCTGAATGGGTGCGGAGCGGATGCGCTCCGCTGATAATCGAATGCATTTGCGATCATCTGGCAGAATTCCGCTCTTTTTATGCTTTCATCAGGGTGGAAGCTTCCATCTTCATAACCCTTGACGATTCCTCTGGACGCCATCTCCGAGACCGCATCTTCTCCCCAATGTCCCGCCGTGTCCGTAAAATAAATGTGATTCGGCGTGTCCCGGTTCATATCAGCTTCATCCTCCAGACCGTCGGCGGCGCTTCCATCTCCTCCTTCATCCGGATCCTTCCATCCAGAGATATCTGCGCCCGCGCCCTTTTCTTCTCCCATGAGACCCTGCGCTTTCGTCAGCAGAATTCCATCTTTATAAGTAAAGAAAAAACGAAAACTATTGCTTTCCCCTTTTTCATAAATATTTTTCCGGTCGATCCCGTATGCGTCGCCCTGCGTCTGGTCTGAAAATACGGTCAGATAATCACCATTCAGTACCACTCCCTCTCCGTAAGGCAGTGTGATCATAAAATCCTTCTCCCCGGGCTCCAGCTCACAATTACCGCTCTGGATCAGATCATATCTGTCGATTTCCGGGTCATGGACGTACAATTCCGCCTGTATATCTCCTCCGGCGTTGGCTGCAACACCTGATATTTCAAGCTGCGGGTCAAAAGGATCCGATGTATTGTTTACGATCTTTATGATCGAAGTTATCGTTTTATCTGTTCCGGGATCAAATACGATCTTCTCCTTGGCGCCCGCAATAGAACAGCTGGACAAAACCATTATCGCAGCCAGCAGAAACGCTGTTTTCTTCCTGTGCTGCATCCACTTTATTTTCATCTGTATCCTCCCTCAGAAGCCTTTATTTCCTCCGCCTTTATGTTGGCGGTCTTCGTTCTCCGTCCTCCGGATCCATCTGTCAGACTAAAACTGATGGCGTTGGTTTTCTGAAATATTTCGCCGCTGTTTGCCGGAACCGTCAGACAGAATGTTTCTATATCTGAACGGCCCAGCGGAACAGTCAGTTTTGTTACGCCTCTTCCGACAGGACGTATTTGTATGGTCAGGTACATTTCGCTCTCCGCTCTGCGCGTGCTGCGCACGGCTGTAAAAACAGTCTGCAGCCCGTTGTTTCCATAGCGGAAAGGAGAATACACGATCTCATACATGGCAGGCGTCGCGGTCCAGGAATCCGGTTCCTCGTCATAAGCGGCCCGCAGCACACGATTCTCTGTCAGTCCCTCCAGCGCCGCCAGTTCCTGTCCATTTCCCTCTATGGTCTGTCCGGCCGCCGCGCCGATCCCCACGTCCGGCGTGGACGTCCCGCTGTGATCCACCCAGCCCGCGTAGCGGTACCCCGCCTTGTTGATGGCCGTCACCGCCGCCCCGTCTGGGTCCTGTCCTCCCGTCAGCACGTTCCCCTCCGGCGCCAGCGGCGCTACACCCATGGCCGCGAGCTCCCCGTCCGTGTACTTCGCCGTCCCGTCTTCATTCACATATTCCTTGCGGTTCTCCGGCAGGTTCGGGTCGATCAGACTCCCCTCCCCCTTGGCCACGATCCGCGTCCCCAGCAGCGTGTCGTCCCAGTCGTAGAATGTCACACTCACGTAATCCTTCGTCTCCGTGGGCCGGACGTCCACGGTCTTTCCCTCCTGTACGTATGTAAAGACATTGATGGCCCCCGCCGCCAGTTTCTCTCCCGCCGGTACCCCCGTATCTTCTCGCACCGAACCGCTTTCCGTCCGCAAAAGCGCTTTATGGGAATAGATCCGCGTCTCTCCCGTCTCCGGATCCTCGCTCTGATACAGCGCGCTTCCCCTGACCGGCGAAGCGTAAGCTACCTTCATGTCCGCCCGCGTCTCCACAAAATTCAAAGCGCTGGCCACGTAGTCCTTCGAGGGGATCACCCCTTTCGCATAGGCAAACCGCACCGTGGCCGCCGCCGCATCCTTCTCCGTGGGCACCGCCCTGATCTGCTCCGCTCCCAGATACAGATAGCCTTTATCCCCGCTGCGATAGGACAGGGCGGGCTTTGCCGATACCCAGCCCGGCGCCTTCGTCTCCAGCACCGCAGCCCGTCTCCAGGCCAGCGCCGCCTCCTCGATGGATCCCGCAGGAGCCGCCGCCGTGCTTCCCGGCTCCTCCCGTTCCGCCGTCTCCCGGATCTCAGACAGATCGGGCACGGGGATGGGCGTCTGCTCCTTATCCCAGGCGATGGGGCGCAGTTTGGAATAGTCGTATTCCAGCAGAATGCCCGCGGTCTTAAAATGGCTCCCGGCGGAGATCTGCAGGGAGATCTCCAGACTGCCGGGTCCGTGCTTTGTCTCCGGCAGGTTCACCGCCGTCAGATGCAGCGCGGCGGATTCGTCGGGCAGCGTCTCTGCCTGCCGCTGCAGGCGCGGCAGGCTGCTGACCGGCTCTTCGTTTCCCGCTTCGTTTGCTCCGTTTCCCGCTTCGTTTCCCGCTCCGCCTGTCCCCGGGATCCGCACGGCCGGACACGCTTCGTCGCTGTTCATCACAGAGGAAGCCCAGTCCGCCCCAAAGCAGCCTTCCCACGGAACCAGAAGCAGCAGCGCGGCAGCAGCCGCGACTACAAGCGCTTTTCCCAGAGCCCCGTTCTTTCCATACCGGGTCGGATTTCCCATCTCCATCACTGCACGGGCACCTTCTTTCCAAAATTCTCACTCAGCATCAAGATCATCAGATCGGACAGACCGATCCTTCCGTCCCCGTCCAGGTCCAGCAGCGCCGCCTGCTCCGCCCCTTCTCCCGCAGCGGTATCCACCTCTTTCCCAAAACAGCTGGCCAGCAGGAGCAGCTGCCGGTCTTTCAGGTCAATGCTCCCGTCTCCGTTCACATCGCCGCAGGGCAGCCTTATCTCCCAGAGGGTATCCTCCGTCAGCCGAAGTTCCCTCTGCCGAAAAGGCAGGTGCCCCGGCTTGCGTATTTCCAGAGAATACGGCTGGTCCATGGCGATCCCGCTCAGGCTCACCGTCTGCAAAGAGACCCCTGCCGCGCTGTCCGTCGTACTTACCGCCGTCAGCGTGACAGCCGCGGCAGTCCCGCCGTTCTCCCCTGTCTCCCGCACAAGGGACACCGTGGCCGCCGTCTGAGGGTTAAAGCCTCTCACCTGCACGGTCAACGTCATTTCTGCCCCCACATCCTTTGTCGTCACGGTCACCGGCCCCGCCGCAGGGGATGCATAGTAAGCGGGCAGCTCCGCCCATCTCACATACAGGTCATAGGAAGTAACAGCGCTCAGACTGGTAAACGCCCCGGACGAGGTCCAATCCAGCTGGCCCGGCTGGCCCGGCTGACGCGTCTCCGCCGCAGAGCCGGTAGTCAGCGCGTACTCCATGCCCTCTGCCGGCGCGTCCACCTGTATCCTGCAGTCCGTGATCCGCATCCCCTGAGCCGTGGGGATCTGATCCCCGCTCGGCGCCTCCTGCTCCCCCTTATCCACAGGGCCCACGGTGATCTCCGCGCGGCCCACAAACTCTCCCTTTCCCCGGGCGGTCGCCCTCAAGATCATAGCCACATCCTCCGGCCCCGGAGTGTACGCCGGTCCGGTAGCCGCCGCGATGGCTTCAAATTCAGCATGAATGTCTCTGCTCAGATACCACTGATACTCGCAGGATGCGGCTGCCGGTGAGACGGACAGCGTCAACGTCTCCCCCACTCTGGGACTCCCCTCCGCTTCCAGCCCTTCCACCGCCGGACGCAGGATCAGATCGGAGTAAGGGTCCTCCCGCGTGCCGCTTCCCGCCCCGAAGGCGGTCCGCTCTGGATCCAGGCGCAGCGCCGGCCGCACGCATCTGGTCATCCCCGCCAGAGCGTAGTACTCTTCTGAGGACATAGACGGCGCAATGTCATTGCTGTAGATGTAACGCACCTGGTTAGAATGATTGGATCGAGCCGTTTTCAGCCAGAATCCGTCATCCTGCGACTCCGTATACCAGAACCCCGGATCCAGCTCGCCGCGGTAGGTCTCAAACTCCTCCTCGGAGAGCAGGCTGACCTTCTCTCCGTCGCTGCCTCCTGTCCCGCAGCCAAGCAGCGCGTCCCACTCTTCTCCCGCGGATCGCAGCCGCTGGAAAAACCGGCCGGCCGCCGCCACCTGATCGCTGTGAATGGTGGTATCGCCCGCTCTGGTACTGCCGTTCAGGGCAATGTAGAGATCGGACTCAGTCCAGCAGTTATAGCCGTCCAGCTGAGAGTCCTCGTCAGGATGACCGCCGTAGGCAGCGTCAAACTGCTGGGGCGTCTGTTCCAGCCCCATAGGATCGCTGAGCAGAAGCAGCACCGCCTTCTGGCCGGAAGCGGCGCCCGTCGGCCCGTACTCTTCTCCCGCGTCCAGCACCGTGAAGTCGTAGCCGCCAAAGGCCCCCTCAGCCCCCGCCGGATCCTTTCCCAGCAGGATATGGTCGCCCCTGACCAATTGAGAGGCCGGCGCCGGCTCACCCGTTTCGCGGAGATCGTCCCCATAGCTGCAGACCGGAAAAGCAGTGCACTGCAGCGCCAGCAGTACAGCCAGAACAAATGCCCAGGTTCTTTTTTTACACCCTTCTTTCCAATCCATCCGCTAATCCCCCAAATCGATACACACCCTGCTCTTCCCAAAATTCTCCGCAGCCATCAGTATCTGCAGATCCCGGCCCTTGATCCATCCGTCTCCATCCAGATCCAGCCTGCCGGCTTCCTCCCGTTCTTCCGCCGGCAGATCCGTGATCCGCTTCCCGTAAAACCCGGACCGCAGAAGCAGCTGCCGGTCAAGAAAACCGATCGTTCCGTCCCCGTCCACATCTCCGTATGGCAGGCAGAGATTCCTCACCCGGCTGTCTGGATGCAGGCTCAGATCCAGCGCGCTATCCTCGATCTTCAGATTTCTCACCTCTACCGCCGCGTGCCTTTCCTTCTCCAGACGCAAGGTATAGACCCCCGGCATCACCCCTTCCAGCAGGAACGCGTCGTCGGATCGTACAGCCGTTGTCTTTTCCGTCCCCGATGAATCCTCTCTTCCGGCAGCAGCTCCCGCTCCGCGGGCCGCCACGCCTCCGGCCGTAGTCTCATAGACCTCTCTGCCGTCCTGCAGCAGCGTCACCCGCACCGGCTCCTCCGGCCTGTGACTCCGTACGATTCCGCCCACCGTGGCGCCTGCCGGTACTGGGACCTCTTCCATGGAGTACACCTCCCAGTTCACGGAAATGTTTTTCCCCGCGCTTTCCTCTGGTCCCGAGATCACCAGACGGCCGCCGTCGGGATTCGCTTCGTCGAAAACGGCGTCCGACTTTACCGCAAAGCGGAAACCGGCGCTTTCCGCGTCCACATTGGTGACGCCGGTAAAATTCATGGTCAGGAAGTGATAGCCGCCCTCTCTGGCCAGCCGCTCCACCGGCGACGTCAGAGACGTGGCCCACACCTTGATCAGACCGTGATCCTGACCGTTGGACGAGCTGACGTTGTTGTCCACATAAGGATAAACAGTGGACGACTGATCGATGCCGCTTTCCGCAGCCTGCCCGTCCCTGGGCCCAGTGAAGAGCAGTCCCCCATTCCAGGCCCCGCTTCCTCCAGAGACGCCAAAGTCCAGCTTTACCTTAATGTCCTGCTTCCTGCGGTCCCATTCCGCCCGATCGGAAATGCCCAGCTGCTCCATCAGGTCCGGTATTTCCGCCTCCTGAGCATAGTAAATGATCAGCTCTGTGGCGGTCAGTTCGCTGATATCCTCTCCTACGCTGAAGGGCGTGTTCCCGCGGAAGAAATCTGTCTCGCTCATGTAACCGTCTTTTTCAACAGGCCGGAAATACTGATCCGACGCTTTAACCGCCAGCGTGTTGAAATGGATCGGAAAGGTGTAGCCCATCAGGTCGTTGATATCGTTGACGAAAACGCGGATCTGAAATTGCTCTCCCTTTTTGACATGCTTCAGCGCCTCCGGATTCTGGATCGGATCGGTTCCCTCCGGCACTCCCTGGGGCAGGGCGCTTCTGTACACTCGAAAGGTAATGTTTCTGTGCGCCTCCGGCGGATAGTCGAAGGCTTCCGCCGCGCTCGTCACCCCGGCCCTGCGGTTTGTAATGTAGACCTTCCCGCCTTCGGGGGCCAGCTTATTATACAGATCGATGTCTACGGCTCCTTCTGAATCTGCAGTGCCCTGTCCCAGCAGCTGCGTCAGGGCGCTGTCCCCGTATACGCTGATCACATCCTCGTACACCACGCCACCTGTCTCCGCCGATGGACTCAAGACCAGCCTGTCGTACAGATAAGCGTCCAGCCCGCTTACGTAGGACCCGGAATTGGTGTAATTGTAGATCTTGATGCTGTTTTCCGGCAGCGCCGGCATGGAGGCTTTGCTCTCAAAGCCCTCGGGCAGAATATTCACGTCCTCTGCCGTCAGCCGCAGCGGATCCTCCTCAGAGAAATCCACCTCCGCCAGAGTCACCGCCGGAGGCGTCATGAGCAGCTGCGCGTCTTCCAGCGTCACCGAAAGTCCCGCAGGATGCTGCGTTGCGTAAGTCCGGGCAGCCAGCTGGCTGTCTGCAGGCCTGCCATCTGCATTCAGCGTTCCTCCGGCGGCCACATAGTCCTTCACCGTGGCAAAGTGTACCAGCCCATCCATATCAGTCAGGCCAGCGCTGCTCTTTTTCGCGCGGAAAACCAGGCGCACCACAGAGACGCCGCTCTGCCATTTCCCATCCCTGTAATCAAAAGCCCCGTATTGGTCCTTCATGACCTCCAGCTTCACAAGTCCGGTGTCCGTATTCAAATATGGATATTCGCCCGGATCCGATCCCTTTGCCACCGGGTAGTCGTCTATCCCTCCCGCGGTCCCGTAATCGGAATTAAAACCGGGCAGAACGCCGCATTCCAGGGACGCTCTGTATATCCCGCTCCTGCCGGCGAAATTGAACCAGGCTCCCTCGTCCGCCGAAACAGTCTTACTTGCGTCAGTGTTGATTTTTTTCGTAGACGGCAAAACAGGCACCAGCTCCAGATACTCCTTGTTGTAATGGATCGGTACCGTCACGCCTCCTACCGTATGAAAATTCGTCAGCTTTACATCCACCAGATAATATTTCCCCGCAGTCAGTCCCGCCGGGTCGTAGAGGGGCCAGCTGTTGGCAAATTCTTTTTGCTCGTACGTATACTGTTCGTTTATTTTGATCACATCCAGCTGCGCATATGAAGTCAGCGTCCGCGTGTAGTCGGCCCGCACCGCTGCAGACTCTTCCAGCCCGCTTCTCTGGATCGTCACATACACAGACCCACCCGCCGGCGACAATTCCGCTATGGGTATTTCCACAGTAAATCCATGGGAGGTGTCCTCCACCTGCCGCCAGCCCAGCAAGTTCCTTTTCTGTGTGTCGGCGCTGTCGTAGACCCGCACGGTAAGCCCCTCTCCCATCAGGCTCAGCCCCACCACGTAGACCACGGGGGTGCGCGGATCCTCGGGTGTATATGCGTTGTTGTAGACTACGATCTGCTCTTCTGTCAGCGCCTGAGTTGCCTCCCGGGCTTCATGATCCTCCCGTTCAGGCAGCGGATCTCCCGCGTAAATACCGGCACATATTGTCCCCCACAGAAAAAAGGCTGCAAGCAGCATTGCAAATCTTCTCTTCATACTTCCTCTTTTCCAAGGCTGCGAGGTATCTCATCTTCCTCTTATCTCACTCACCAGATTCGCAAAATATGATATTTCACGAACCTTGCCTTAGATCCTTTGCAATTACAGGGTTTTCGTTTATTTGACCACATTTTTTGACGGCGAATTTCAGAGATCTAAAAGCGCAATAGAGAGGCGAAAACTGAACACAACCGAGAAATTTCAGTCATTACAGGGCTGGTTAATTTTTGAATTTTGACGGCTTATTTGACGGCGAATTACTTAAACAGAGAGCCGGTCTTCCTCAATACCGAGGTGAATTCAGGAAATACGCGCAAAAAACAGTATTTAAAACACCAAAAATCGACAAAGATGGTGATTCTCTATTTACAAATTGACGTAAAATGTCTATACTAAAAGGGCAAAAGACGAAAAAAAGCGTTCGTGAAATATCATATTTCACGAACGCTTTTCTGGTTTATCACCTTGCACACGGGACGATTTTACAAAAAAATCCCGGCGCAGCGGTTTTCACCGCCCACCGGGATCATACCCATTTTTATTCAGTCCCGGCTCGAATCCCTCACGCCCTGCACGTTTCATCCGGGCATGTATATTTTGTGTTTTTCCCCCGCCCAATCTGAACGAGCAAATCTTTTTTTACCATCTCATTCAGCAGCCGACCGGCGGCAGTCTGCCGCATCTCCATTGCCGCCTCAACGTCCTTTCGCCTGATCGCTCCATGCTGCCTGACATATTCCAGTACTGCTTCTTCCAAATGATCTGCCTGAATTTTCTTTTCCGCAATTTGCTCCCCAGCCGCCGCGATCCCTTCATTCCTATTCGGCAGCACGACCTTGAACGCGTTTTCCGTCGTCTCAATGATCGGCCTTCTGCCGCTGCCCTCGTAAGCCTTCCTGATTTTTCTCAGTCCCGTGCCATAAACCTCTATCAATTCCAGGCGGTAAAACACGTTGGCAAGCTTCGGATTGCGGCATACTGACAACCCCAGCAGGATATCATCCAGCGAAACGCCGGTGAGCAGTCCTCCGATCGTCGTAAACTCAATCCGATCTAAGTAAACGCTGATCAACGTGCTGGCGCCAAATGAGTAATCCCTGTGTACGAGACAGTTCAGAAGAGCTTCTCTGACGGCTACTTCCGGATAATCACGCTTATCAATCCGACGCAGTTTATCAAAGGTAGAACGAGTCTGATTGCGCATATCAATAAAATCGTACGCCTCGCTGAGCTGTTGAAGAAGCGCACCGGTAAACTCCCTCCGATCCCGAAACACGCTTTGATCTGTCCCTTCAAAGACCGCCGCCTTGATCGTGTGAGAACACTGCTCCGACAGAAGCAGTCCCAAATTGGTGTAAATCCCATCCGCGTTGATAATTCCCAGTGTTCTCATCTGTGTCTGCCCAAACCCCACTTTGCGCAGAGCAAATTCCCTGGCTGTGGCTTCAAAGGTTAACTCCTGCTCCAAAGAACGCATATCCTCATAGCTGTCGCCATCCGTCTCCTTTATCATACGCCTGATCGCAGCATCTGTGGCCGATACAGAAGAAGTTCCCTGCCGGACATATACCCCTTCGGGACGCAGGCCTTTTCTCGCCAAATAATAAGGACGTTCCACGCCGCGCTGAATGTCCACCGCAACAATTTTCTTTTCGTTTATCTCCTTCGTTTCATAGTGAATAAACATGGTAATATCCGGCTTGATGCTGTCCCTCACCATATTGGCGATCTGCTGTGTTACCAGATCAGGGTCCTCAATCCCCGTCACGCTTCCATCGTCTGCGACGCCAATGTACAAGATTCCGCCTGCACTGTTGGCAAACGCTACGATTTCTTTCTTCAGATCGTCTACAACAATCTCTTTCAGCTCCACAGTCTCACTTTCTCGAAAAACCATTCTCTTCCCTCCCACACACTATTCTATCCACATTCTAACGCTTCTAACGCTTCTCGTCAATGACGAGTTAGAACTTTATAGGAAATTGGATATTCTTGCAAATGAAAGAGAAATCACTATAGAACAAGCAGTTATTGCGGCACAGTTCCCAAGGACATAAAATCAAGCCAGCAGCTGAATGGCCTTAGTTTTGCTTACATATTCAATTTCCAGACCACCGAAAGATGGTTTATCGGAGCCCTGCTCATTTTTATTCTTTAGCAGCGATTGTGCCGACCAAACTTTCTATTCCGGATGGCGTCAGCCGGCACGCCGCATCATGACTCGTATACCTTTACCACACAGTCCTTCCGGTAAAAAGCGATCCCATAGGCGATGACATCCTCGTATCCTTCCGCATGCAGGCCCTCCCGATATTTCTTCTCCCGGATCTGCCTCACCGCTTCCTCGCTGCTCTCCTCCATTTCCTGTACCCGCTTCGCTGTCTTCAGCTCCAAAATAACCGCCCGGTCCCGATAGCGCGGTCCCTCCAGCACCAGATCCGGCCTGCCGTCCCCGCTCTCCCGGTTGGATTTCACCAGATACCCCGGCATTCCCCTGTACAATCCCGACAGCAATCGGTGGTAAAACGCCTCCTGGCTGTCCATGTAGCTGATGCTCTCCAGCAGCACCCGGCTGATCTCCCCTTCCATAGTCTCCGCGTCCCCCGCAAGCGTAGCCTCATACAGCTGGCTCAGGTCCGTTTCCGCAAGCTTCTTCCCAAACCACTCCACGATGGTCCGGCTGTAGATGCTCTGCACCTCCCTGTTCGGAATCCGAAGCTCCATCCGGATCTCCGTTCCATCAAGACGCTCCGATACCTTTCTCAGATATCCCATGAAAAACAGGAAGTTCCACAGATTGTCCTGCCCCGTCTCCACGTCGGCATACGTAATATCTTCATGGATGGGCTTTTCAATGGTCCCCCCAGCGATCAGCGTTTCCATCTCCGCTTTCGCGCTCATATCCGCCTTTTCCACCAGAGTCTTCACAATGCTGTTGCTGCTGGTATTGGCCCAATAGGGCCGCGGCAAAGCCTCGTCGCCGGCCAGCGCCTCCGACAGATAGCTCAGCACACTCCACGGATTGTAGACTTCCTGATTCCCGAACAGATACCCGTCGTACCACGTCCGCACCGTCTCCAGATGATGCTCCTTCCCATAATACCGCAGCAGCGTCTCCACCTCCGCCGGCGTAAATCCAAAATGCTACGCAAACTCCGTGCTGGTAACGGACGCGATCTTCAGATTGTTCAGCCCCGTAAAGATGCTCTCCCTGGAGATCCGCAGACAGCCCGTCAGCACCGCGAAGGCCAGCGACTCGTTCGTCTTCAGCGCCGACTCGAGCAGCGAACGCAGGAACCCGATCATTTTGTCATAGTATCCTTTGAAATGCGCCTTCTCCAGCGGCACGTCGTACTCGTCGATCAGTATGATCGCTTTTTTTCCGTGCGCCTGCTCCAGGCATCGGGACAACAGCCGCAGCGCCTGACGATAATCCTGAGCTTCCCGATCCCCTCCCGCGATCCTCCTCCAGCTCCGCCGTACACAAGGCGGAGCGATGGCGCCGGAACTCGATCTCGATTTCATTACACAGCGCGGCAAAAGCCTCCTCCCAGTTATCTCCCGCCGTCGACTTCAGCGACAGAAAAATAACCGGATATTGTCCCATCTGCGACATGTATGTCTCCTCGGCCTCCACGATCTTCAAACCGGCAAACAGCGCCCGCTGCTTCTCCGCCGCCATCTCGTCCACAGGCATTTGGAAGAAGTCCCGCAGCATCGTCATGTTCAGTGTCTTGCCGAACCGCCGTGGACGGGTAAACAGCGTTACTTTTCCCTTCATATCCAGCAGTTCCTTTATGAACAGCGTCTTATCCACATAATAATAACCGCCTTCTCTCATATCCGTGAAGCTGTTCACCCCGATGGGCAGCGGTCTGTAGTCCCCCATAATTCCGCTCCTTTCCGTTCTGCGCCCCCGATTCGACCGGATCCACAGTGCGCCGGATCATGCGCCCATTCTCTTGGCCGCCGTCTTTGGCTCTCGGATTTATTATACCCTGCTCCGCCCAGACCCACAACCGAAACAAACGGCCCCGGCCGACGGAGTTTTCCGCCGGCCGGGGCCGTTCTCATTTGCATTCGCAGCTTTTCTGGCTGCGCGTCTGCCGATTGGCTGGTCTCATCTTTACTTTCCAGCCGCAGCTTTAATGTTGTTGTAAGCCCAGTGGCTCTCCGGCACGTCCGTAAAGCTCATCTGGCCGGTACTCGGCTCCAGTCCGATGATCGAGTTGATGATGGTCACCGCCTCCGCTCTGGTGATGGGGTTGTTGGGACGGAAGGTACCGTCCAGATATCCTGTGGCATAGCCCTTCTCCGCCGCCGACTTCACGTACTCCGCATACCAGTCTGCGTCGCTCACGTCCTTAAAGCTCTTGCTGCTGTTCACCACGCGGTCGATCTTCATGGCCATGGTCACAAACTCCGCTCTCGTGATGTTGCTGTTAGGCTTGAAGGTCCCGTCCTTGTACCCTGCGATCACTCCCAGGGAGGCCACGAAACCGATGTCGTCCGCGTACCACTCGCTTCTCGCCACATCGCCGAAGGGCGTGTTGGTGTAGGACTTGCCTTTTTCCTTCTCGTAATTGATGGTCTTGGCTACGATGGCCGCCACTTCCGCTCTGGTAATGGCGTTGTCCGGACGGAAGGTCCCATCCGTGTAACCGGACACGTAGCCACTGCTGATCTCTCCCTTTGAAACCTGCAGGAACCGCAGATCGTCGGGTACGGAATCCGGAATGACGATCTTGTCGTCCTTCTCGTAGACCGCGATGAGCTTCATGGCTCCGGTCACCTTGATATCCTTCAGGTCGATGACGGTCTTGCCGTCTTTGCTCCAGCCCGCGAAGACCCAGCCTTCGTCCGCCGTTACTTTAACGCCCTTGGGCGATTTGTCTTTCTCCACCTGCTCGGTCTTTTCCGCGATGGTTCCGTGTTCGCCCGCATCGTAGGTCACGGTGTACTTCGTTGTCACGGCAGAACCGCCGCCTCCGCCGCCGCCGGGACGGTTGCCGGAGGTGCTCGCCACCGGAGTCGCTTTCGCGGTGACAGCCGCCGTGGTTCCAATCGCGTTCTGCGCGTGGACCTCCAGCGTGTATTCCACTCCGTTGGTCAGGCCGCTGAAGACCTTGCTCGTGGCCGTTATCGATCCGCTGGTCGCCTGTGTGACCACTCCGCCGCTGGTCACAGAACCCGCCACCGCCGGCCCTGTGACCAGGTAGACGCTCGCTCCGCTGGTGGCTCCGCTTCCGCTGATGTCGATATACGTCGCGCCTCCCGTGGTGAAGATGTAACCCGTGGCTCCGTCCGTCACGATGGCTGTATCTGTCGCCGGCACGCTGCCCGTCTCATAGGTATAGATCTTGAAGGTCGTGGTCACTACCGGCGTTTTGAAGGTCAGCTTGTAGTAATACGTAACGGGCGCTCCGTTGGCGTTGGCGCTCCACGTTCCCGTGGCGCTTGCGTTGCCCGGGGCCAGAGATGCGGTCATGCCGTCCGGCGCCAGGGCGGGGATGGACAGCATGGAGGACTGCACCGTCCCCTGATAGTCTCCCGTTCCTTCCGCCGTCAGATAGACCTCCTTGCCCAGTTCATTCTTTGTCAGCGTGTAGGTATCTCCCGACCCAATACTAGCCGCGGAACCGCTCACATACCACTTATAGCTCAGCGTCGCGGAGCTGGGTACGATGGAACCTGTGGACGCGGTCAGGATGCTTCCCGGCGTCAGCGTGGTGTGGAGAATGGTGGGGGCGCCGCTCAGCGCGATCTTGCCCACCTCAGTCTTGCTGCTGGCTACGGTTCCGGTATAGTTTCCGGTTCCGGTCACTTTCAGCTGGATCATGTCTCCCGCCGAAGCGCCTGCGGCTGTGTAGGTAGTCACCCCCGCTCCCGAGGCCACCTTCACGTCATTCTTGTACCATTCGTAGAAGAGTCCGCTCTGGGCTCCGGCCGGTATGATCCCTACCGCAGACGAAGTCAGGATTCCGCCCACAGCAGTGTCTCCGCCGATGGATACCGTTCCGGTTATGGCTTTTCGATCCACGTCGATGGACACATCCGTGGTGATCGTTCTCTCATAGGTCACGCCGTTCACCAGGGGATTTGACAGTGTAAATGTGACGGACGCCGTCGTGGTCCCCGCTTCAGGGGCTGCCGTCGGATCGGCGAAGCTCCACGAACCCTTCTCCACCAGTTCCTGATTGGTGTCGACGCCCTTTACGCTTCCCTTTGACTTGACCGTCGCTCCGCCAAACGTTGTCCCGTACTCCATCCCAAAGGTAGGCAGGGTAACGATCTTCAGTTTTTCTCCCGCAGACACGGTGAGTTCCAGATCAATGGAAGCCTGCGTTACCGGACTGGTCACGCTGCCCGTCTGCGTACCCGCGATGGCGGAGTCCGTGCTGACGAAAACATCCAGCACAGCGCTGTAAGTTCCCGCTTCCAGTCCAACTGCCGCCTTTACCTTTAAGTCGATGCTGTTCCCTGATGCGACAGCGCCCGACATGGCTCCCGGCGTGGTCAGCACGAACGCTGAAGGCGATGTTCCGCTCAGATTGTATGCTGCGTACAGGTCGTTTACTCCTGTGTTCGTTACCTTGACCGTCTTTTCCGCCGGCGAATCGTAGCCCACGGTCTCGCTGAAGGTCAGCTTGTCGGAGGGCGCGATGGCAGCCGCGTATGGTTCCACCAGGTTGCCGTTTTTGTCGACGTAAAATTCTGCAAAATACAAATCAGAATCCTTTGTTATGGTTGTCCCACCATTGGAACTGGCCGACCACAAAGCGACAATATATTTTGTAGTACCGGAGGGCTTATCTAACCCACCTCCCTCATCAGCGAGCGCTGTTAAAGCCGCCGTCGTTACACTTGCCGTGCCATACGTAGATTTAATCCCCTCCGGCAGAATCGAATCAATAAATAGATAGTCTGCATTGAAGATGCTGGCAAGAACGGTAATCCCGTTCCCCCCTCCATCGAGATCTGCCGCATCTGTTTCTGAAACGACTGTGTAATATACTTCCGGATAAGCATCCTCCTCATGGCTGCCTCCACCGGCTGTCAATTTCATCTTCACACTAATCTCTGGAATAAATTTTCCTTCATCGATCCGTGTTCCTGTTACTTCAGCTGAGTCGAAAAAATTACTCGCTGTCGCTCCGATAGCCGGAGAGTAAGCAAATACGCTCAGTGGCATCTGCATCATCACTAACGCAAATACCAGCAAAAAACTTAAAGCTCTTTTGTTCATAAATATTCTCTCCCTCTTTATGGACGAATTAATTCCCCACTGTTCCTGACTGCATGCAGCATCTGAGCCTGCGTCAAAGGTTGATTTTCATTTGCCCGCAAGGCCGTAAGTAAATGCTGCTTTCCAACGTTTACCTGTGCCGTCGTCATTTCGCTGCCGTCCGCATTAGTCAATTGGGCATCAATGAAAGCACGTGCGTTAACCTGTCCCCAAGTGTTGCTCAGTCCCTGATTGTTTGCAATACCCTGCTCATTGATAAACGTTAACGTCCCCTCATATACGAATCCTTTACTGCTCACCACACTGGATGTATTTTTATTGACCAGTGCGTTATTTGTGATTGAACGTCCCTTTGCAGCCGTATAATTATCTGCGCCGTCTTGTTCGATGACTGTAATGGTGACTGACTTCATCGACTTAGGTACAACAGTCTCTCCCTGTGCTACATCTTTATTTTCCGGAATACTCAACGTATAGACAGCCACTCCGCCATCCTCTGTCGTCATTGCCATTCGCAGCCCAATCTCCTTCGTCCTTGTTACGCCATTTCCCGCAGTATTCTCTCGGCGAGCATTAAATTTAATGGAATAATTTCCTACAGAATCATTATTTGAAGCTCCATATCGATTAAAGGAAAAATCCGTAACAGTATAATAACTTGTACCGCTTCCCTGATTACAGCTCTCGCTCTCCACATACCCGGCCTTCAGCACGATGTTCCCCCAGCCCGCGGCAGGCGCCGTGGAGAAGTCCCACTGTTCTGCCCGGAAGGCGTCCGCCGTTTCGTAGGCCGTAAAGGAGTCAGCCAGGGATTCCGTTCCCTCCCCGCCGTCCACCTGCACCCAGCCCTTGAAGTTGTAGCCCTTTTTATAGGTAAGGGGATATGCTTCGTCGTCCGCCCAGGTGTCCGCCCTGCTGTCCAGATCAATGGCCCCGTAGCTGCTGTACCTGGTCTGATGTATGGTATCCAGCGCGGATTCAATGTCTGCCTTTGTGGCCTCTTTATTGATGACAGCGGTTCCCAGCAACGTCTCGTCCCAGTCATAGAAGGTCAGCGATGCAAAGTCCTCCGGGCTTGCCGACCCTTCCACTTTGCGAAGTACCGCGGACACTGCCGTGTTCCGGTTTACCGTCACCGTCGATCCGCCGGATACCAGTCCCACCGGATTTTCATCCGTACTCACGTGCCAGCCCGCAAAGGTGTATCCATCCCGATACACTTCGATTGCCGGTATGGTCACTATCGCTCCGGCTTTCAGACCGCTGAGTCCCCGAAAGATCACCGCCGGGTCCGTGGTGGTTACCAGACTTCCGTCCGGTCCGGTCACTTCGATGGCCTCTCCCGTTGTAACGGCGCCCATCAGATTATAGATCAGCTTCAGACCGCTGTCCGTGCTCACCGGCGGCTGCACCGCCGCCCCGCCTACGGACACGGTGAGAAACACCGATTCCGACTGGTTCAGCTGCGCCTGCGCCGCCAGACGGACCTCATAGGTTCCCGCCGGCAGGCCCGTCAGCTTCAGCGAACCCACTCCGCTGTCCGACGCCGTTCCCTCTTCGATCCAGCCCGGCGGCAGGATCACCGTTCCTCCCGTTCCGTCGCTTACCTCACCTCCCTGACGGATGGTCTCTTCTCCCGGCGTCAGGATCACCTTTTCCCTCAGGTTTCTCCAGATAGCCTGTCCCGAAGTGTTCTGGGCCGCCGCGGCCTCTTTGCTCACCTCTTTCCAGCCGCTCCAGCCGCCGCTGTCCGACGCCGCTCCGAGGGCGCTGTTGAACCGGTATTCATACTGCTTGTCTGCAAACTCCGCGGGGTCCGTTCCCAGATTGGTGGGATAAAACCCGATCAGGGCTCCGTCCCGCATTCCCTCCGCTGAGATCCCCACGCTTTCTAATCCGGTGTTCCAGTCTGGTCTGGGCCGATCCTGCGCCCCCCTCTCTATGTAGGGGATCGTGAGCCGGATCGCGCCCGCCGTGGTGGCGTTGGACCGATCTTCCACTTCCAGATACAGAATGATCGCCTCGTCTGAATAGACCTGGGGCGTCCCTGTGAGGGCGATCCCCTTTCCTCCCGTTCCATACGGGCTCAGACTCAGCCCCCGGGGCAGATGCGTGGACGGATCCAGAAGCTCGTTGTTGTCCGTGATGTCCTCCGCCGCGCCACCTTCCTTCTGCCGCTCCACTTTCGTTACGGTATAACGCTTCTGGCTGTTGCTGTCCGTGGCCTCCGTCAGAACCCCTTCCTGCCGGAATTCATACGCTCGGTTCACCTGACCGGCTCCGGCTATGAGTTCCGGCTGCAGGATCCCCACCGGCACTACCTTCCAGACCGCATAGAGGTCGTAGACCTGATGCAGATTGGCAGGCTTGGGATAGGTTGCCCCCGCTTCATACTCCACCGTTCCGCCGGCAGAGGAGGCCCAGCCCTGAAAGGCGTAGCCATACCGGACCGGCTTTCCAGCGCTCAGCTGGGCGCCGGCGGCCAGCGTTCCTCCGGGCAACGCCCGGATAATGGTACGGGCGGGCACTCCTGTCACACTGCCCTCTCCCTGGGCGGGATTGTTGGCGTTGTAGCGGATCAGATAAGAATCTGTCCTCACATATCCGTCGGCGTCGATGTAGAAGCCATCCACGTAATACCGCTCCATGGAGCCCACCTGCTCGGTAAACACCACCAGCCGGTACTCGTCGAAATACGTGTTTGGGTCCGCGGCCTTCACCGCCGCTGTGGGCATGGCTTTGCTGGCTACCGTCCCTCCGGTGTTCAGCTTGTTGAAGTTCACCGTGCTGGCTTCCACCAGCGGAACGGTCAGCGTGTTTCCGCCGCCCGTCTTCGCCGTTCCCATGGCGTAATAGTTCGCCGTCAGCTGGGTCAGATTGAAATAGGTGGTGGGATCCACCTTGTTGGCCAGGGCCCCGTTTCCAAAGTTGCTCTCGTATTCGGCGGCGGACAGCACCATGGCGTAGACGGATTTCCCCGACTGGGCCCCGTCTTTCAGCCGCACTTCCACCTCTATTTTCGTGGCGGTCCCATTGCTCTGCGGGCCGGCGCCCACATTTCGCACCACCGCGGACGTAAACAGGTCGCTCTTTACCTCTACCCCGCTTCCCGTGTTTACACTGCTGTCGATGGCCGCGAAGGCGGATCCGGCTCTGAAGCCGCCCAGGCCGAACAGTCCGGACGCCGCCGCGTTTCCAAGCAGAAACAGAGCCAGAAGCCATGCGATCCTCTTTTTTTTCTTCATGCGCTCCTCCTTCCTACTTGTACGCCGCCAAAACCGCGTCCGCTTCCGCCCGGCTCAGGGGTTCGCTCCGGCCCGCGCTGGCTGCGGCCAGGGCGTCTCTGGCCGCAGCCAGCTTTGCTTCCGTCATGCCCGTGTATCCGGCGTCTTTGAAATTCTGCACGTCTACATAAGGGCTCCAGCTTCCGCCGTTTCCGGCAGTCAGCGCAGCGTCCACCAGCAGCGCGAAGGCCCCCTGCCGAACGATCTCCGCCCCGGACGCCTGGATCTCCTCGCTTCTGCCCGTCCCCATGGTCCAGGCGGTCACGCCGTAGGTATCCAGCAGCTTCAGGGTCACTGTTTCCGTTCCTTTTGGCACGACCACCTCAAAGGAGGTGTCGTCCGTATTGCGCAGATCCACCTTCATCGTCACGTTCTTCATGGCGCTTCCCCCGCCCACAAAGGCCTGGGCCAGTACCGTGGGCGTCCTTGCCCGCAGCACGTCGCCCCGGGTCACCTTGCAGCGGACGGCATACTGACCGGTGGAAGCCATGGCCGAGCCGTACTGGTAAAAGGTAGGCTGCCCCAGAACGTACCGCGTCTCGTCGCTGATCAGCGGCGTATCCGTTCCCGTTCCGCCGTTGATCTCGCTTTCCACCGCTTTGTAGGCGGTCTGCACCAGCAGGCTTCCCGGCAGTGCCGGATCGGAAAAGTCCGCCGCATCCGCAGCCACGGCGGGATCGGTCAGATCCAGGGCCGCTTTATTGGAAGTAAACGTTCCGTTGACCGTAGCCAGCTCTTCTCCCTGCTGTTTCACGATCAGCCAGCGGTCAAAGGCGTAGCCGCTCTTGCCGGAAAGTCGTTCCGCCACCGCCGGCTTCTCCTGAAACGCGGCCACCGCCGCCTCCCGATCGGACACGGTTTCCGGCAGGGCCATGGCGTCGATGACGCTCCCGTCCCAGTCGAAAAAGGTCACCACCGGGCCGCCTCCGGTCATCACACCGCCGCCTGTATCCACAGAGCCGCCCTCTTTCATCACGATGGGCACGGCGATGGCCTGCACGCCGCCGCTTCCCGCGCCTCCCATCTCGTAACAGACCGGCTCTGCCTGCCCCTTCTGGGTGATCAGCGAGAACGATGCGCCAACCGGCGTATCCGCCGCTTCCGACCCGGAAGCAAACCGCAGGCAGGCGCCCAGCGCGGCGTCGGTCAGCAGCGCTTCCGCCGCCTTTCGCTCTTCTGTGGTCCCGCCGGCCGTCACATAATCGAAACGGACCGTCACCACCCGTTTTCCGCCGCTTTCCCCTGCCAGCGTGCTCTCCTTCAGGCTGTCCGCCCCTAGATACACGCCGTTCCAGGTGACGGCGGGGTCTGTGACGTCGCCTGCGCCTTCACCGCCTGTCCCGTCACCGCCCGCTCCGGCCGCCTCCGGCGTTCCTGTCCAGGCCAGGGCCGGCTTGCCCATCAGCCCGTCGGCTCCCTTGGTGTAGACGGCCACGGAATTGCCGTAGCCCGTCTCCTGCTTCAGCGGGATGGGCGTTTTCTCCGGTCCCCAGGAGATGAGTCTCAGTCTGGCGCTGTTATACTGCAGCACCGCTCCCACTCCGCGAAAGCTCTCGCAGCTCAGGTCGATCCCCACCTCCAGGGTATGATCTGCCGTGACCTTCACCGCCGTGATCTGCGCCGCCGGGGCCGTTCCGGAGCCGCTGTCCGCAAAGACCGTCTCCCCCCACCCGGCGTCCGCCGGCCGATCCGGCGCGCGGTTCATCGTCCCCGACACGCCCGCCGTGATCCCCGCCAGTGTGTGGCTCAACAGCAGGAGCGCCGTCAGCACCAGGATCCGCGTCGGCCGTCTCCATCCTCCGCCGGGGGTTCTTTTCCTCTGTCGTTTTATTCTGTTCAAGTCTCCCACCCCCTCTAGTATGTTGTCTGCAGTTCGGCCAGGGACAGGCTCGCGTCCCGCTTTCCGTAATGACCGGGACCGCTCATCAGATTCCAGTCTTTTATCCCGACGATCCCGTCTCCGTCCAGATCGTACTTCTGTTCCACTGCCTCCGCTTCCGGTCGGGTTCCGTACCAGGCCGGATTGGTCAGCAGCGCCTTATCCCGGATCCCGATGATCCCGTCTCCGTCCACGTCGCCGGGCAGCAGCCCAAGGACGCCTTCACGGATCCGGCCTCCGGCCAGCCCTGCACCGGCATCCAGCCGATCTTCCGCTTCCCGTAGGAACGCCGTCAGATCCAGACCGCCCGCCGTGGCCGTCACATCCCGCAGCGTCACCTTCAGGTGTCCGCTCTTTTCCAGCGTCATGGTATACGTGCCCGGCTCCACCCGCACAGAGAACGTCTGCGTCACAGGGCCTGCTCCCTCTGTCTGCGCTTCCACGCTTCCATCGTACACGCGGCTGAGATCCGGCTCTCCCGCGTCATTCTGCCCGGTCAGCCGGATGGCCACGCCCTTTTTGGGGTCATAGGAGCGCACGGTTCCCGTGATCTCCGCCTGCCCTTCCACCATCAGCCGCACCAGCGTGTCATAGGCCGTGTAGCGCAGGTCCGCCAGCACGTTGGCTGTGGCCCCCGCTCCGGCGGCCGGCTCCCCGCTTTCGCCTTCCATCTGCCCGGATTCCAGTTCTTCTGCGCGCAGCAAACGGATCCGGTCTGCCGGGTCTCCTTCGCAGAAAAAGTACAGTTCCGCGATCACCGTATCCTCCTGGATCTGCACCGGCGCTGCCTTCGCTACCGTTCCCGACGCTCCCGCCGTTTTTCCCGGATCAAAGCCAAACCGCAGGATCTGATCCGTACCGGACGTTTCCGCCCTCTGATGGGTGAACACCAGCCTGCTTCCCGTTCTTTGCACGAATCCCTGTCCCAGCGCTGCATCGTTCCACTCCAGCGCCGTCACCTGCTCCCATTCCTCCGGCGTGACCGCCTCCTGCTTTCCTGCCGCCAGTTTCTCTTTCAGCCCCGACACATCCGCCGGGCGAATGCCGCTTCCCGTGATCCGAAGCCCTCCGTCCACCGCGCCCAGCCACAGATTCTTCAAACGGATCTCCATGCGGTACAGGTCCGGCTTCGCTCCCACCGTTCCCACTTTCATGGTCATCTGCGGATCCTCGGCGGCTGTGTTTGCATGAATGTGGATCACATAGGTCCCCGTCTCCCCGCTCTGCGGATCTGTCACGGAAAACCGCGCCAAACTCCCGTCGGTCACTTCCGAAAGGGGCAGGGAAAAGGCGGCCGTCCGCAGCAGCCCGCTCTCTGTTTCCGGCGCCGCGTCTCCCTCTGTGTAGACCGCTTTCGCCGACCCGCAGGACGCTTCCACCGTCTGCCCCTTCTTCCAGACAAAACGGAAGGACAGGGTCTGCTGTGCCGCCTCTGCGGACAGCAGATACAGATCGTACTCCCCCACAGCGTCGGAAAACCCGGTCTCCCCATAGGCTCCTCTTTCCAGTTCTTCCACGTAACTGCCCGACACCAGCGCCCGCTGCCGCAGGATCTTGTTCTCCGGCGCGATCACCTGCAGATCCGTCAGCGACGCTTCCCGATCCGGCGCCGGTTCCAGCTCCCCGAACACGGCGGTGTAGACCGCTCCCTCCGCGTAGGTAAAGGATGCGGGGTTGGTGTAGTATTTTGTCTGCGCCGTGCGCTCGGCCGTCGCTTCGCCTTCACCGGCGGTCCCGCTGTCCAGCCCCGGTCCCGTCTCCTTTCCGGCTCCGCCGCCCGCCCCGGAAACAGCAGTCTGCATCGCCGCGCTGTTCAGTACTGTTTCCACGGACCAGCCGGCTCCGGTCCGTTCACCGGCCGTCTCTCCACCTTCCGACCCGTTTCTGACGGAGCTGTCCGCCTTATGCGCCGCGGAGTTTTCCGTCTCATATGCTGCGGGGCGTTCCCCGCGCTCCGCCTGACGTTCCGTCTCCCCGGTCTCCGGCCGTGTCTCCAGCCAGTACAGAAAGGGGAATGTCTCCTCTGCGGCTTCCGCCTTCATCCGGATCTTCGTTCCGTTTTCTATTATGGTCGCTTCCGTGAGCGGTTCCCCAGATTCCAGCGTCATGCGGATCGTTCCGCCCGGCACGCCGATCACCGCGCTTCCGTCCGCCTCATAGGTGATCGTTTCCCCCTCTCCCGGCTTCACGATCTCCCCTGTGTTGGAATGCCGTTCAAATACCGCCACCAGGTTTTTCGACCGGTCCATGATCAGCGTCAGCGGATTCTCCGTCCCTGACGCGTCCCCCTTCCAGCCCAGAAAGGTCCACCCTTCCTTCTCCGGAATGGCCGTGACCGTCGCTTTCTCGCCCGCTCCTCTGGCATAGCGGATCTTTCCCGCTTCTCCATTGGGACCTCCTTCGATCTGCACGGTACCGTTCTCGCCCGACGCCGACAGCACATAGTCGCCTTCCGTCAGGCCCCGGTACTGCAGGCCGTCGCCGGCCGGCGGATCGCAGCCGTTTTCATCCATCACAAACACCACCCCCGCTCCCGGCGCCAGTTTCGGCGACGGGGTTGTCACCGGCCTCAGATTCACCCGGTCGAAGTCTGGATCGTTTCCAAAGCCGTAGAGTCCCGACGCTTCCTTCAGTACCACCGCCGTGTAAAATTCTTCTATTACCTCGTCCAGACTTCCCGCCTGCCTCAGGCTTTCGATCCGGCCGATGGCCTTCATCAGCTCCGCTGCCTGATCGCCCTCATAAGACCGGATCAGCGATTTCGTAAATCCTTCCGTCCCGCAGGCTTCCGCCTGATGGATCAGATACTGGAAAAACAGGTAGGTCAGCGCGTAATTGTCCACTGTCCCCTGCCATCTTGTCAGCGAAACCTCGCCGTTTCGGATCGATTCAGAGCTGCTGAACCGGCTGATCCTGCTTTCCCGCGCTCCAAACAGCTCGTCCTCGATGGACAGGGACAATCCCTCCGATATCCAGGTGGGCATGGCCTTCTCCAGCTCGGCGTCGGTGATCGTCGCCCCCCTGTCCTGAAAATAGGAGGCGAACGCCATGTGCCCCGTCTCATGGGCCATGGTGGAGATCATGGGAGCAATGTCCGGCTCCGTCTGATTTCCCAGGCTGGGCCAGGTGTCCAGATGGATGAAGTTGCCGCTGTTTCCCCCGCTCCTCCCATACAGCTCGGAAAAGCTGAACAATCCCTGGTAATACGCATTGGTGGTTTCATACTTATCCTGTATGTCATACAGCAGGGCGTCCAGACGTCCGTTTCCGTCGCTGTCGTACAGGCTGTGGTAGTGTTCGGTGATGGTCTTCCAGTTTTCTTCAAAGGCTGCCGACAGCTCCTGCCGCTGCGCCTCCGTCAACCGACTGGCCACCGTATCCTCCTGATCCAGCCAGACGTTCACATGTTCCGTCTGCCCGATGAGGACGAAGGACTTCGGCTCCCAGTGAATACCAGGTTTGCTCAGGTCCCTGGTCTGAAAGCGCCGGACCTCCCCCGGCTCCGCCTGGCTCTGAAGCTCCCCAGACAGGACCGCGGCTCCGCCGTTTTTCCTGAGGGAATCCGCCTTGTCCCGCTCCATCTCCTCCAGATCTTCCTCATAGGCCAGCACCTGGGGCTCCGCCCCATTCAGGAACAGGGACCGGTCCCGTTCCCCCAGCAGACCCGTTCCCTCCGTCTGACGGTAGACGTCGGACTCTGGACCGTTTACGGCCAGCAGCAGCTGGCCGTGGTAAGGCGCGTCTTCGTCGATGACCGCTCCGGATACCAGCTCTCCCCCCGATGGCTGAAACACTGCCCGCAGAGCGGACAGGTCCAGATCGCTCCGCACGGACAACGTCAGTTCCGGGCGCCGCAGATTCTGCCCGCTCAACGCCTTCTCCAGCGCAGTCAGGGACGGATCTGGTTCCGCAGCCCCGCCCGCTTCTCCCGTTGACGTCGAGCTGTTCCCGTCTGTTTCCGCCGTCCTCTGTGATGAGCCAGCCGCTCCAGTCTCGCTGGTCTGTCCGGCCGCTCCGGTCTGTCCGGTCTCGCTGGCCGCTCCGGTCTCTCCGGCTGCTGCCGACTCTGTCACTGCCCCCTCCCAGCACACGAATTCATATCCCGTATTCGGCCGCGCCTTCAGCGCAAGCGGCTCTCCCTCGCAGAACAGCGCCTTGTCCGGTTCCATGACGATGCTTCCGTTTTCCTGCGCCGTCTGCAGACCTGTCACTTCATATTTCTGCAGACCCGCCACGCGGATCATCTCGTCCGCCGCCGCGGTAACGGGGATCCCGTTTTCCGTCTTAATTCCTATGGCCACGCCATGCAGCGGATTTTCGCTGCGGCTGTCTCCTTCTCGCAGAATGCAGATCGTCTCGTCGTCAAAGGCCGGTTCGTTCTCCATCACACGAAAATACAGCGTCAGAAGATCCAACCCCTCCGCCGGTATGGTCACGATCGGATCCGCAGCCTTGGCGTTGGGTCCCAGGTGCACGATCAGCTTTCCCGTCCCGTTGTTTGCCGTAGCTTTATCAATATCCAGCGGCGATTTCCGGTCAAGGGGACCGGATGTCAGCAGCCCGCTCATGGCCTGCGCATACTGGGAAAAGGTCTCGCTGGCTTCATTGGTGCTTTTCGACGCCAGCTTCACATCCGCAGGATCGAATCCCAGGGCCAGATTAAAAGTCCGCATGGATACCGGCCGCCCGTCTATGGGCTCCAGATGGATCGTTGCCGTCAGAAAATCTCCGCCCGCTCCGGTCTGGATCTCCGAGATCCGGCATTCCGCCAGCAAAGAGGTACGGCATACTTCCACCGTATACGGCTTGACCGTCGCGCCGCCCGTGTTCTCTTGGGGCGTTGGCGTCACCGTCACCTTCCGGTACTCTCCGGGCTCCATGGGGATCTGCCCCGTCGTCCCTCTCTGACCCAGTTCTTCCCGTATGGCCGGACTTCCCAGAGAACCTTCCTCCGCCTCCACCGTAATGTCCGGTCCTACCTCCGACGAGGGCAGGGCAAAGCGCAGGGCAAAGCTTTCCTGTTCCCCCGTCAGTGTCAGCCCGTAAAGGTAGTCGCCGGGGGAAAAGGCCTTGCTCAGCGTCCCTCCCACCGGTTCCATGGACGCGATGGTGGACGTGTAGATACTATAGTAGTCGATTTCATCCGCAAAGCCGCAGATCCCGGTCTGCAGCAGCATCAGCAGGACGAGCAGCAGCGCCGCTCCTCTTCCTCTCCATTTCCTCATTGTCTTCAAAGGGCTCTCCTCTGTTTGCTCTCGAATGGTTTCTCCCTCTCTCTGTCACGGATTCAGCCGTCCCGTCCAGCGGTTCAGTTCATCGCTTCGATCCAGCCGTGCCGTCCAGCGCTTTGGTCCGATGGTTCGGCCCGGCGGTTCAGTTCATCGCCTGGGCCATGAGCCAGGCCATCTCCCCCCGGGTCATGCCTCGTCCCGGCCCGAACCTTCCGTCCTCGTAGCCGCTCAGAAGCCCTTCTTTCCGCGCCGCGTACACATAGCCTTTCGCCCACTCTGCAATCAGCCCGTCATCCACGAAGGGGTCCTCTGCCGCCAGCGCTGCTCCGCTCAGCGGTTCCAGACCTTTCGCTCTGCAGAGAATCGTCACCAGCTGTTCCCTCGTGATGGGATCCTCCACCCCAAACTGATTCTTCTCCGTTCCCGCCGCGTAGCCGCCGTAATACACCGCCGCCACCGCGGTCTTTGACCAGTGGCCTTCCGTATCTGCAAAGGGCAGGGACAGGTGTTCCGGAAGCGGCAGCGACAGTCCCTTGTACAGGATCTGCGCGAATTCGCCCCGGGTCAGTCCCGCCTCCGGCCGGAAGGTCCCGTCCGGATAGCCTGCGGCTACTCCCTTCTCCACCAGCTTTTCTATGGCGCTCCGGGCCCAGTGGCCGGACACATCGGTCAGTGTTCTGCTTTGCCCCTGGCCGCCCGGCGTTCCCGTCTGCGTTCCGGTTCCCGTGGTCTCCCCTGATGGGCCGAAGCCGCCGGTACCCGGCGCGCTCCCTGTCCCCGTGCCCCCGGTGGTTCCTCCGGTTCCGCCTGTCCCCGTTCCGCCTCCCGGCACGACCACGCCTCCTGGACTCCCGCCGCCCTCGTTTCCATCCGTCTCATCCTTGGGTACGCCCGAATTGTGTTCATCTCCCGTGTCAGGCTGCTGCGTCCCGTTGATCGTCACCATGCTCCCGTTGGTCAGTCCCTCGATATCGTTGACCATGGTCTCGTTTTTGCTCACCAGCAGGATCCCTGTGGGCAGGCCCCTGCCTTCCTGCAGGCTCAGACTGTCTCCCGTGAGTTCTCCCGTCACCCGAAAGGAAAAGCTCATGATCGCCACTCCCGTCTCATCTGCCGTGATAAACCCGTCCTCGTCTGATCCGTCCGGCGCGCCCTTGGATTCCCCGTCCGCGTAGATAGTCAGCGCCATGCTTCCTTCCGATGGGTCCACGCTGTCTCCCACCACGTTCACCCAGCCCGTTCCCTCCCTGCTGTTGTACAGCGGAGCGATGGGAGTGATCGTTGCCAGCAGGTCGTCGGTAGCCTCGTTGCTTCCCACATCCGACGGTCTCAGCTTCGCCGGATCGTACTGAATCTGAAACTGCAGTGTGCTGAATACAGCATTCTTTACGGTCAGCGTCAGATTCCGCTGCTGCGCTCCGCCCACGACCGCTCCTTCGTCAAAGGTCATCTCGATGGAAGGACGATCCCCGGCCGCCCAGACAGGTTCCGCCGTCATTCCCGCTCCCAGCCCGGTCAGGACCAGCAGCAGCGCCACGCACAGGGCCGCCGTCCGCGGTCCCAGTCGCCTGCTCCGCCGACTGCTCCTTGTTATGGGCCGCGGCCTTTGCCCTCCGATCCTTTTCTTCCCTATATTCCAGTCTGCTTCCGTCCCGTTCGTACCTCTTTTTTTCATGGAATTTCCTCTCCGTTTCGTCTGTCCTGGTTTCTTTCTCTATCTTAACCAGCGCTGTCTCTGCGCCGCGTTGCTTTCCACTTCATCGAACGGATTCGGAAACAGCCGGGGTGCGCCCCGGCCTGTTTCCGTCTCTTTCCTGGTCTTCGGTCTCCTGCAGAATCCGTTCTTTGGTCTGTTCCTCAGGCCCTTCTTTTGTCCGTTTTCCGGCCTGTTTCTCGATTCATTTTCAGGCTTTGCTTCCTGATCTGGCAGGCGGTCCTGCAAGGTCCGCCCGTCTCCTGTCGTTCTTTTATTCCATCTCTTTTCCCGCTCTGCGTCCTTACAGCAGACGCTCCACCGGGGTCTTTCCGTAATTTCTCAAGAGCACGCCCAGGTCATAGGCGTTGATGAAGCCGCTTCCGTCGAAGTCCGCATAGACGATCGTTCCTGTTCCGTCGTCCGCTCCTCCGTTTTCCGCATCCTTCAGATACACGTCCAGCAGCCTCGCGCGGTCCGCCGAATCGATCTGATTGTCCGTCGTCAATTCTCCCGCGTACAGCGGCAGCGTGGACAGCACCAGATCCTTCTCCACCTTCACCTGCTTCGTCGTCGGCAGGTAACCGTTGGCGCGGATCACCAGCTTGTACGTATTGTTGGGCATTCTGTACTCCAGGATCCCATCCGGTTTGACGCTCACCGAACCCAGATCGTTTACGATCGTGTTGGCATTATCCAGTACGTCGAAGGTGATCCACTTGGTGTTCTCTCCCGTCAGCTCCGAGTTGATCTTCGTCGTGATGTAGAAGAACTCCGCTTCCTTCAGGTACACCAGATCCAGCGCCTCACTTCCCGCTTCCGTTCCGGACAGCTTTCCGTACCGGAAGTCGTCCATGATGTTGCTGGCTTTGGTCTCTCCGACGTTATAGATCTCCAGCGCATTCACGATGCTGGTCATATCCTGATCCGCCGTCACCTTCAGGTAGAATTCCATCACGTTCTCATAGCTGTCGGAGAGGTCCGCCGCCCCGCCTTTGGGCGTCTCCAGCGTCACCGCAAGCTCTGTTCCGTCGCTCTTCAGCGAGGTAACGTCCACAAACTTCAGGAAGGAGCTCTGCAGGTCTTTATATGCGCCCGCCGTTCCTGCCTTCTCCTCGTCCATGGTTCCCGTAAAGACGTTGTAGTTCTTGTCCGCAAATCCTTCGATCACGGTGCTGTCTTTGATCTTTACCCGGAAGGACGCGGTGTCGAAATACCCCTCGGCCAGTCTCACCTTCAACGTCGCCTTCTGGCTTCCCTCAAACTGCACGACCTCCAGTCCGATCTTCGGATCTGCTGTGGAAATATGTACATTCACATGGTACGTGACGGTCTCGGTTCCATCCGGGCTGGCC
Organism: Bacilliculturomica massiliensis; assembly: GCF_900605495.1. Classification (GTDB taxonomy): domain Bacteria; phylum Bacillota; class Clostridia; order Peptostreptococcales; family Anaerovoracaceae; genus Bacilliculturomica; species Bacilliculturomica massiliensis. The sequence continues at coordinate 671,025 of NZ_LR027602.1, read as the reverse complement.
GCCTCTATGACCAGTTTCTGTCCGTCGCTGACGGTCACGCCCACCGTTCCGCTGCGCAGCAGCTTCCCCTGCGTCTCCGCCGGCTCCTCTGTCAGATCCACCGCCACGGCTCCCACGGTCACCGCGCTTCCTGACAGCGCCGTTACCTTGAAGTCGATATTCGTTCCATCGGTCTTTAACAGGTACAGGTCGTAGTCCTTTACCGTGGAATCGAAGCCGAACTGACCCCACTTTCCGGTTTTCAGCAAATACAGATCTCTGGCCCGATCAAAGGCTGCTCCACTGGTCTGCGCCGCTGTCAGATCGGTGATCTGGAAACCGTCCTCCACATAGGCGTCGTCCACTGCAAACACGGCGGTGTAGGCGGAGCTGTCCGCCGCCTTCACGGTCAGCGGGTTGATGGCGCTCTCCGTCGCCGGCTGCTCCAGGGAGTAGCTTTCGCCCACTTCCATGGAACCGGCTGCGCCGCCGCCCAGATCGGTCCTCGTCCACTTCACAAACTTATATCCTTCCGCCGGCTTCGCCCTCAGCACGATCAGCTGATTCTGCGGGATCCGGGTGGGATCCGTCACTTCTTTTCCGTTGGCGAAACGCAGGGCGATGGTTCCGATCACGGCAGAACCGCTGGTCACTTCGCCGCCGCTGGGGATCCGGATCTCCACGTACGCGCCGTTGTAGGGCTGGGCGCTGACCTCGCCGGGCCGGCTGTCTCCCACTCCGTTGGTGGCGGTCAGCTTGGCGTAATACGTCTTGGTGTTGTCCAGTCCTTCCACCAGCTCGCTGGCTGCATCCGCACCCAGCGCTTTTCCGTCATAGCCCGTCAGGATGGTACTGTAAGCGGCGTCCTCCGCCACCGTCAGCGTATAGCCCGTGATGGGGCTTCCGTTGCTCTCCGGCGCGCTCCAGGTGAATTCCAGAGACCCGTCTCCCCCGTTTGTGAGGAGCACCGGCGCATCCGGCACTTTCGCTGCCGTGACGACCGTGGCCGTCGCCGACTTCGTCGTGGCTGTCCGTTCGCCCTTCAGGTTTTCTGGTATATTGCTCAGGTCGTTGGTATTGGTCACCACGCAGTAGAAGTATCTGGTTCCCACCGTCTTTAAGGTCGGGGTGTAGGCGGTCGTGGTGGCGCCGCTGATGGCCGTGCCGGCCGCGTCCGCTCCCTCCGCCTCGTACCACTGATAGCTCAGGGTAGCGGTTCCGCTGGCCTGATCCGTGGCGCGGGCCGCCACGGTCAGGGTCAGGGCGTCTCCGTATTCCTTGTTCACCGGTTCGGCGCTCAGATCCGTGTCAAGGACCGCAGGCTGCGCGCTGATCAGGTTCACTGCTTCTTTGTCTTCAAAATTGCCCGCTGTTCCCGTTCCCACGCTGTTGGCCGCTGTGATGCTGGCCTTGTAGGTGGTCCCGATGGTCAGGCCGGTGATCTCCTTGGTGGTCTCCGATGCGCCCAGGGCAAAGGGACTGCCGCTGACGGCTGTGCCGGTCGCATCGGTGACGGTCAGCGTGTAACCGGTGAGGGCGGTTCCTCCATTGCTTGCGGGAGCGCCCCAGGTGTAGCGCAGGGAAGCGCTGCCGCTCTGGATCACGGTCAGGCTGGTGGGCACGCCCGGCTCGGTCCATGTGGTGACAGCCGCCGCTGCAGCTGCAGCGCTGCTGTAGCCGTTCACGTTATGTGCTTTTACTTCAAAGTTGTAGGTTTCGCCCTTGGTCAGACCGGTCAGGTCCGCCGTAACCGCCGCGGTGGTCACTGGGGCGAAGCTGTTGTCGCCGGTGATCTCGTAGTAGTCTACGGCCGGGATGCCCGCTGCCAGAACCGGCTCGGTCCAGCTGACGGTGGCCGTAGTGGCTCCCGTGGCCACAGCCGTTACGGCTGTGGGGGCCGTGGGCTCCATCTCGGAGAGCGGCTTCTTCTCAATGCCGGGAAAGGTGATTTCCGGAGGCAACATGGTGTCCTGGCTTGCATCAGCCCGTCCCCAGTTGATCGAGATATCGTCGCCATTTGTCGCCGATGTTACATAAGCCTGCGTTACGAGGGGCAGATCGGTCCGATCCAGAATCTGCAGAGATTTGCTGTTTACCTCATCCCACGTTTTCCCTTCTCTCAACGCCAGACGCATATATAACATTGTCGTATACTCCGGCACTTCCCATCCCTGGCCATTCGCCTGCAGATTCACATATCCAATGGTGCTGTCTGCACTAATGATATAACCTTCCGAGCAGGAGTCCTTGGTGAATTTCTCCGTATCCGGAATCGTATAAATATGTATGGGCAGAGCCATCGGTATATATTTATAGTATTTGCTTCCTGGCTCCGCTTCCGTAAACCTCTGTGCTGTAGGTCTGGTTGATGCATACTCGACCAGTTCTGCCATATTCTTCGTAGCATCCGATGTGACCAGTTCAAACAAAGTATTGTCATACTTAATATTGATCTGTTGTATCGTGGCCGGCCCCACGCCAGCCGCGGCCTTTACCTGAAATTCGATCTTCATGGTATCTCTGCCGTTGTACTGTGTCTCCGTGTCCCTTGTCCCCAGTATCTTAAACTGGATCCTGTCATCAACTGTCGCCGCATATGCTGATAATGTAGGGCACATCGTAAACACCATCAGCAATGCCAGCAAAAGCGCTGTCCATCGTTTCTGTCCTTTCATCTTTGCTCCTTTCCATTCATTCTGAGCCGGCAGTTTCAACCTCTTACCGGCTCAGATATCTCACCGTTTACTCGATCACAATATCTCCTTTTCCGTTGTTGGCGGTATTGAGAATAATGTTGATATCGTCGGCGCCGATGGTCAGATCTCCATTGAGATCTGTCAGGCTGTTCACGCCCAAAGCCCCCGGCTCTTTCCCGTTGTTTGCCACATTCAAGATTAAATTGATATCGTCGGCTCCAATCGTTCCGTCGCCGTTGATATCTCCCGGCAGCAGGCTGATCAGCGCCGCTCCCGGCCTGGAATCCAGCTTCAGATCCACCGGGTCAGAACCGATCACCACGTTGTGAACTGTGTAGGTCGTATGCGCCGGTTTTTTCACAAACAGCGTGTAGGTACCTGCCTCTACCGTATCAAAGGCAAAGTCCTGCGTTACCTTTCCATTCCCGCTGTCGGCGGCTTCGATCACCGTCGTATACTTGACCTCGTCACCCTGCATCAACTGCACAGTCACGGCATTGCGCGGATTGTATGACTCCACGCTTCCGCTCACCGCCACACCCAGCGGCGTGTCGCTGACCTGGAATATCACCGGGAAGCTCAGGGCCTCTCCCCGCTCCGCCGTCACCGTCACGATGGCGGAATAGGTGGCCTGCGGCAGCTGCGTCACCGGCGCTACGGTAAAGGTCACCGTCTCTCCCACCGCAGCCTCCGTCCCGCTGAGGGCTCCCAGCTCAAAGCTGCCGGCGTTTTCGCCGCTCAGCGCGGCGCTCAGGCCCGTCAGCGTCCCGGTTCCCGTGTTGGAAATGGTCACTGTGGCCGCCGGCGGCGTGGTGTAGCCGGTCAGCTGCCATTTCAGCTTCAGACCCTTTTCCGGGTTCAGCTCCGTTCTGCCGCTTTCCGCCGCGATACCATAGGTATGGGTGGTCACGGTGAGGGCTTCGCTGACTGCTCCAGCCAGATGGGTGTCTGTCTCCGCCATGCGGGCGTAGAAGGTGTATTCCGTTCCCGCTGTCAGTCCCTCAAACACGCCGCTGGACTGCCACGCTCCCTCCGTACCGAGGCGGTACTCCAGACCGGCTTCCGTGGTCAGGGTAACGGTGGTATCCGTCAGACCGTCTGCCGCCAGCGCGGGCGCTGCCGGCGCCGCGGGAGCATCGGCTTTCTCCACAGCCGCCGTGGCTTCAGCCGGCACTTCTCCGAAGTATTCGCCGATTCCGACTGCCTTTGCAGTCATCGTCCTGCCCACGTCCGCCGCGGTCAGCGTATAAGCCGCTCCTGTGGCCACCGGCTCCGCCGTATCCTGACGATACCACCGAACCTCACAGGTGGCAGCCGCCGGCGACACGTTGGTCACGTCCGCGGTCAGCGTCTCGCCGAACTTCGCCGTGCCGCTGACGGTTACCACCGCTTCAAACGGGAAGCCGGGCGTAACGGAAACGATCTCCGACCAGATCTCTCCGTTGGCGTTGCTTGCCTTCAGCTTATAGTAGTAGGTGGTTCCGTTTGTCAGACCCGTATGGACATAGCTGCCGCCCTGTATGGGCGCGGCCGATACCGCCGTCCACTCCGCCTCCGGCGCGTTTTCCAACATGGCGTAGTACAAATGGTAATCGACCCCGTTTGCTTCCTGCCATGTGATCGTGCTCTGTTGGCCTCCGCCTACCCCGGTGATGGTGGGGTCCGCTCCTGTCAGCAGACCAGTCGAACGCACATTGGTCAAATACAAATGATCCTTTGTCGGTTCTGCGATGGCCATCACGGAAATGCCCGTGCCATCCGCCACATCCGCATCGGTGAGCGTATAGGTACTTCCTGTATCGATGAAACTCCCGTTCCGGTACCACTCATAGCGCAGTGGATTTACGGGCGCGGGCGTCACTCCGGTGAGTTCGCCGACTGACAGCACCGTCCCCACCGCGGGAACAGGGGTGCTTGCCTGAATCGGCAGCGTGCCGTCCTCTAGGAGGGTATACCGGTAAACCGTCGCTGAAGATCCGCTCTTTATGACATCATCCGTCAAGCCGTTGTCCTTCCGCGCAAATAGTTCTGTAAGGCCGGAATCTCTAAATGCATTTGGTGCAATAGCCGTCAAGCCACTGGGCAGCGTCAGATTTCCCGTCAAACCACTGCAGCCAGAAAATGCAGATCCCCCAATCGTTGTCAATCCGCTGGGCAGTGTCACACTTGTCAAGCCGCTACAATACTCAAATGCAGATCCCCCAATCGTTGTCAATCCGCTGGGCAACTCCAGTTTTCCCGTCAAGCCGCTGCATCTATAAAATGGACCCGACCTCAGCTCTGTCACTCCGCCGGGCAGCTTCAGGCTTCCCGTCAAACCACTGCACTCTTTAAACGCATACGCCCCAATCACTGTCAATCCGCTGGGCAACTCCAGGTTTCCCGTCAAACCGCTGCAGCCAGAAAATGCATACTGCTCAATCGCTGTCAATCCGCTGGGCAACTCCAGGTTTCCCGTCAAGCCACTGCAGCCAGAAAATGCATTATTCCCGATGCTCGTCAGACCGGATGGTAACGTCAGACTTCCAGTGAAATCGCTACACCGGGAAACTGCATATGAGCCAATTCTGGTCACCGTATAACCGTTTACCGTATTCGGGATCACCAGTGATCCCGTGTATGCCGCGTATGCACCGAGGTACCCGTCATAGTACTCCGGCTCACTTCCGGTAGAATCCCTCACCAGCGTTACCGTCCTCGGATCCTCCCCGGTCACTTTGAAGTAAAGGGGCTTTCCCGCGTTGTCCTGACCTTCGGGGATCGTGTAGGTCAGGATATCCCCCACCGCCAGGGTCGTGGCGTCGCCGCTGACCTCCGCCGCTTCCGGCATCGCCATGGACGGCGCTTCTCCCAGTTCATCCAGCGGCGCTTCGCCCAGGATCTCCAGCGCCGGCCGGTAGCCGTAGGTACTCTGCGTGTAGTCTGTGGGGCAGTGGTTCCACCCTCTGGCCGTCAGGCCCCGCACTGCCGCGTCACCGTTTTCACAGATATCCTGGGCAAAGCTTACCTGGCCGTCCCAGTTTTTGATGTAGCACGTGTCGTTGGCCGTCCCGGCTCCCGCCGCATAGCTCTTCGACACGATGACGTCCCACTCGTTTCCGTCGGGCAGGCCCGCGTTGTTCTCCAGGGCTGATCCTACCTTCAGGCCGTCCTGGGCCCGATTGGCCTGGTATTGTCCCGCTGTCAGCGCCCGGGGTACGGCATAGTACGCTTTCCCCTCCGCCCGGATGATGGACGGCGCGTCGTAATCGCCGTAGATCAGGCCCTGTTCGTTCAGGCTGTCCCAGCTCATTCCGGGAAACACCTGATCTGAGATCAGAAGCTCCCTCGTGCCGGCGACGCCCGCGCCTGCCCGGGCCGCCGCCTGATCCGCGTAGGTGTACCCCTGAACCTCGCCCACATAGGTGTAGGTCCCCCCGTAGGCGCTGCCGGTTCCCGTGATGGTCACCCGGTAACCGCCGCCTTCCGTCAGGGCGCTCCCGCCCGGCGCCCAGCCGAAGCCGGTCGCCGCCATCAGGATGGACAGCGTCAGCGCCAGCAGGCTCCTGCCCCGGCGCTTTTCTGTCTTGCTCATTCTTATTCCTCCTCTCAGTTACTCACTTATTGTCTTGCTTCATCTGTCTGATCTATGAGAAACTCTCCACTCCCCGCAGTGCAGCGCGGGCCTGGGAGAAGATTCCCGCAATGATGTGATGGAAGATCTTTCAGTTCCGTCCGCTTCCCCGGTATACCGCTCCCTAAGGCAGGATCACGTCGAAAGTGATGGTCGTCCCGGCGCTGCCCACATTTCTGACACAGATGCCACTGTTGCTTCCATCGGTAAATTCCAGATCGTTGCGCGTGGAGAGACCGCCGTTCAGCGGATCGCCCACTCCCTGGGCGCTGTCTGCGATGCTGGCCGTGCTGTTAAATCCGGCCACCCTGCCGTACAGGTGGATCTCTTCGACTCCCTCTGTGTTTCCGTACTCGTCGCTCTTCACCCGGTAGACCAGGATCCCGTCCCCGTGCTCTGCCGCGGCTCCGTCCGTGACGCCTCTGCGGTATTCGATCACGAAGTATTCGTTGGCCCGTCTTGTGGGGATTTTGTAGCCGTTGATCCCGTTTTTCGGGTTCGGATCGTTTACATCATAGAGCGTATACGTCCCGCTCTCCGTGATCTCTCCGAAGGTCCCCGCCTTCAGATATTGGATCCGCTGGGCCAGGAAGGTGCTTCCGTATTCTCTGTGGTCCGACTGGATATCCCAGTCCCCCACCGGCAGATAAGAGGTCCCCGTGAGCCAGTTATACCACTCGTCCTCGCTGTACAGATCCGGCACGCCCAGGGTGTGCATGAATTCGTGGATCATGGCCGCCTTGGAAAACGCCTGGCCCGTGGCCCAAAAGCTGGCCTTGGAATAGATGAAGTTTCTTACATAGCAGTCGGCCTTCAGGCCCCGGATGGTGGTTCCGTTCTTTCCCAGCACCCAGTGCCAGGCCCGGGAACCGTCCCCGGAGCTCAGGTAGTATTCGATCACATTGTCCTTCGTGGGACCCCAGAGGAACATGCAGTTGTCGATCTCCCCGTCCCCGTCGTAGTCCAGCTTCGTGTCTTTGGGCAGATAGGGCTCCACCGCCTTGAGGGCCTGTACCTGCACGCCCTCAAACCAGTCCGTGTCGTCAAAGTCCGCGTCCTTCGCTTTGGTGCTGCACTCGTACGAAACCATCCGCTGGCCGTTTGCCGAGGCGTAGATGGGCTTCACCAGCGTGCCCCGATAGGTCACCTTTTGTACAAATTGATTCAGGGAGGGATCGGACCCGTAGTCCGCCGCATTCTGGGCGTTGTACCACTCGTTCAGATCGATCTGGCTTCCGTCAAGCAGCGTCACCACCGGCTTGGCCGTGGTTCCCGACACGAATTCCTTTTCTCCTTTAAATCGGATGAAGATCACCAGCTCCGCCCGCTTTTGCAGGGCGGCGCTCTCCGTGGTTCCGTAGACGGCGCTTCCGCCCGTAGGCATCATCTGCGGCGCGGCGGCAAACAGCAGCAGCACGGCCAGCAACACGGCCAGACGCCGCCTCGCTCTCGCCATCCGGCTTTCCCGTCCGGCTTCTCTCACGCTCCCGCCTTCCCGTCCAAGGCCCTTTCCTCCCTCCGCTTTCTTTTCATATCTGACTTTCATATCGTCCTCCTACCATTTCTCATAGGTGCTGGTATCGTCGATCCACTGATTGAAATAGAAGGTCTTTGCGCTTCCGTAAGGCGAGCCGTTGAGCAGGGGCTGCACCTCGATCCACTCCACATACCAGTCCGCTCCCGGCCATTTGTGGTCGGACCGCAGCTGGATGGAACGCAGATTGCCCACGGCGTTTTCAAAGGTCACATGCAGCGTGTCCGTGTTTCCCCGCTCAAAGGCGTTTCCCGACACCAGCTCGCTGATCTCCATTTCGTTGGTCGTTCCCCGATCTCCCGTCAGCTTCACGTAGATCATGGAATCCGTTCCTTCCCCCTTGGGGTACCAGGACAGTTTTCCTGTCTTCACCCGGAACCGGTACTGGGTGATGGCGTTTGCATCGGCGGAGAAAGTGTGCCAGTTTTTGTCCGTGATCCACTCCTGGATCTGGAACGTCTTTCCTCCGCTCTGTACCTGACCGTTGTAGACCGGGTCCACCTGGATGCTGCTGAGCAGCCACTGGGCGCCTGGCCAGCTCATATCGGACCGGACTTTGATCTGCTTCACCTCTCCGATGTTCTTGTCGAAGGCGGCGGTCACCGTATGGGTGGTGTTTCTCTCAAAGGCGTTTCCGTTGTACAGCTCGCTGATCTCCCGTTCCGCCGTCTCGCCCCTGCTTCCCACCAGCTTCACGTAGATCATGGAGTCGGTTCCCGCCCCCGCCGCCGTGCCCGTCTTCACGATGAAGCGGTACTGGGTGCTGTCCGCCGGGTCGTTGCTGTAGGTCCTCCAGTTCTTGTCGTTGATCCATTCATTGATGGTAAACTCTTCCCCTGGCATGACCTCGCCGTTGACGATGGGCTCCGCCTTGATGCTGGACAGCAGCCAGTCCGCCGCCGCCCATCCCATATCCGAGCGGACCATGATCTTTTTGATCGTGCCCACGTTCTTGTCGAAGTTGGCAATGACCGCATGGCTGGTATCTCTCTCAAAGGCGTTTCCGTTGTACAGCTCGCTGATCTCCCGTTCCGCCGTCTCGCCGTTTGTACCGATCAGCTTCACATACACCATGGAATCCGTCCCCGCTCCCAATTCGTCCCCCGTGTTCACCGTGAGCTTGTACTGAGTGCTCTTTTTGGGGCTGGTGGTATAGATCCGCGTGTTCTTATCCGCGATCCACTCGCCTACTGTGAAGGTGGTCTCGATCTTCGAGCCTTCCTGTCTGACCTTGATCCAGTCCACGTACCAGTCCGCCGCCAGCCATTTCATGTCGGAGCGCACCTGGATCTCATCCACCGTTCCCACATCGCAGTTAAAGGACGCGGTCACCGTGTCCGTGCGGTTCTGTTCAAAGGCGTTTCCGGAGATCAGTTTGTTCAGCCTGACCTCGTCCGTCATCTTCCCGTCCGCTCCGATGAGCCTCACGTAGATGTTGGAGTCCGTTCCCGCTCCCCGGATATTTCCTGTTTTGATACTCACCGTATAGCGGCTCCCCAGGCTGATCACTCCCTCGTAGGAGTTGAGCACCCACTGATGGACCTCGAAGGTCTCCGCGTCTCCCAAGACGCTGCCTTTTTCATCCAGACGCCACGCTGTGATCCGGCTGATATACCAGTCCGCTTCATCGGCGTTTCCCGCCGCCATGTATTTGATCTGCTCCACGCGGCCTACATTCTGCAGCGCGATCTCATAGGTTTTCTGGCTTCCCGCCCCCGGCCTGCCGTCTCCGCTTCCGAAGGGATTGATGGTGAACCACTGGCTTTCTCCCTGGGCCCCCACCAGCTTCAGCTTTAAGTCGTAGGCTTTTCTGTCGTATTCATCCGTCTCCCTGGCTCCGAACAGCTCCGCTCCCGTCTCCACAGTCAGACGATAGGTGGGCGTGCTCACTTCCGCCACATTCTCCGGCAGATACGGGTCCGCCGCCGTTCCAGATCCGCTCGCCTGGATCACGGCCCCTTTTAAGATCACCACCGGCCGCACGCCCGCGTCGGACCAGCGGGCCCCCCGGGTGTTCACCGGCAGCGTGGTGTATCCGCTGCCGTCCGCCAGAGCCAGCATTCCTCTTCCACTGTCTCCGGACACTCTGGTCCGCACCCAATAGTTCTGCGTGGTCCTTCGGATCTCCGGCCCCAGATGGGCCGCCGCGTTTTCCATCTCGCTTTTCGACGGAATGACCGCTGTGTAGGCGCCGCTCTCTGTGGCGCTGCCTCCGTCCACGCCGGTGGACCACTCTGCTGTCTGCAGCAGGGCCCGTTCCCTCTCGGTAAAACGGTTCAGAAACTCACCGTTCAGATATTCGCATACTCTGGATGTGTTCCAGAGGTTGTTCGTGTCTCCATAGGGCATGGCTGCCACGCAGTCCGCCGTCATCAGCCTGGCTGCCGTCCGGTCCGACACGTCCGTGACGATCCAGTCCATATCCCCCAGCCGCACGTACTGTCCTTCTGCGAGGGAGACCTCCTTTGCCGCCGGCTCAGCGGCGGCCGCAGCCGTCCCAATAGCAGCCGCCTGTTCCGTTTCCCCCGTATCCTGTGCGGCGGCCTGCATCTCGTTTGATCCTGCAGCGCCGGCCATATCTTCTGACAGTCCGGCTGCACTCCCCAGCGGCAGTGCACAGCTGAAGAACAGGACAAACGCCAGAAGGACCGCGCTTCTTTTCCTTACTCTCACCTCAACTCACTCCTTTTCCGAAACCAACCGGATCCTTTGCTCCTTCGATCGCTCTTCCCAAAAGAAATGGCGACGGCGGGTGTGAGGACCGCCGTCCCGTCTCTTCCCGCCGGACTGGTGTGGGGCCGTCCGGCCGAATTATCTCAATCAGCCGTGTGGGCGGCTGTTGGATAGCAGATTTTACTCCTTTATCTCACTGACTTTTTCATGAGGGAGACCTTTCCCCCTCCCCGTAGAATCGTGAAATATGTTATTTCACGATTTTGCCCATCTATACGTTGAAATTTCAACGTTTATATTTTTTTGACGGCTTATTCTGACGGCTTATAAAATGACGTGTCCAAGACAACATACAAAACGCCCCGTCCCTGCATCCCTTAAATTTCAATGGCGGCAGGCCCTCATGAAACCAGAGTTTTGACGGCGAATTTGACGGCTTATTATTTTTTTGTACAGCAGAGAAAGGAACAAATTGGGTAATTCCCTGACTCCCGATCACAACTTCGTCTAAAAAATAATCCCTTTTTATTGAGTTTGTGACCAAAATCGACAATAATCCTTTACAAAAAGATGAAATTTGTCTATACTAAGGGTGTAAAAAGAGAAAAAAACCGTTCGTGAAATAACATATTTCACGAACGGTTTTTGCAGTTTCAGGCCCAATATGACCCGCTCTGCACGCAAAAGGGCGCGGTCCCCGGTGGGGATCGCGCCCTATGTACTCCTCTTTTCTTCCTGTTCCGGCCCTATTCAATATCGGACATTTCCATCTGCAGCCGCGACTGGTGAAGTTCGTCGTCCTGCTGCTGGCTGACCAGCTTTACCTTCTTGGCCGTCACTGTCTTCTCCAGATTTTTGGACAGAGAAACAACAAATATGGTTCCTTCTCCGCGCTTGCTCCTGACCGACACGGTTCCTCCGTGGAGCTCGGCCAGACCCTTGACGATGGACAGCCCCACTCCTGTGCCGTCGCAGCTCTTGACAAAACCTTCTTCGTAGACTTTGAATTTCTCAAAAATATGCGGGAGCATTTTCGCCGGTATGCCTTCTCCGTTATCCGCCACGGACAGCTGCACGTGGGTAGGCGTTTCGGTAAGTCCCACCTGGATCGCTCCGCCCTCTTGGGTATGCTTGATACTGTTGGAGATCAGGTTCAAAATGATCCGGTCGATCTTGTCAGGATCACAGTAGAGCAGCAGCTTCTCATCCACATCCGTATCGAAATGCATATTGATCTTATGAGTGGCGGCATAGCTTTGAGTCGTCTCCACCACCTGACGGACAAAGGGCACGATAAAACAGTTTTTGGCCAGCAGCGAAAGAGAACCGCTGTCGATCTTCGTGCAGTCTAAAAGGTTGTTTATCAGGCGCAGCAGCTTAAATGAATTCTGCTGCGTATAGGTAAAGAACTTCTTATACTGCTCATTGTACAGCTTTTCGTCGTTTCGCTTCAGCTTTAGCTTCAGAAGATCCACCGAAGACAGAATAATATTGATCGGTGTTTTGAACTCGTGAGATACATTTGAAAAAAACTCGGTCTTCATGCGTTCCAGAGCAATAGACTGCTCCAGCGCCATGTTTCTGGCTTCCACTTCTCTCTGATTGGTGACGTCTCTTGCGATGAAAACGATCTCGTCGCCCTGGGTCAGATACTTCACGTTCAGTTCGAGGAAGATGATCCGCTTCTCCTTATTGAGGAAGCGATGGCAGAGACCGTGCATATTCTCTTCCCTTACGATATTGTCCAGTACGTACTGAACGTAGTCTCTGTCCTCCGGATGAGCCAGCGCAGTGATGGGCATGCTGAACAGTTCCGCCCGGGAATAGCCCAGTCTCGTCTCAAAGGCGGGATTTAAACGCTTCATGTAGCCCCGCCTGTCGAAAATGCCGATCATATCCACGCTGCCCCGAAAAATAACATCCAGATCTGCCTCCACGCGGTTTTTATCGTTCAGCTCCTTCTCCAGAGTCTGATGCAGCACGGCATTTCTCATCTGTACGGCCAGAAAGCCGCAGACAGCCGTGCAGAAATCGATGACTTCGCCCCGGGGAGGATCGTCCTCCTTCAGCACCACCGTCAAAACGCCGGTCATCGCTTCTCCATGGAAAATGGGCAGGCACAGTACCGATCTTCCGCCCATCTTTCTCAGATCGGCAGCCGTCTCCGGACTGCAGCATTGGCTCACCGGATGATGAACAGCCTGTCCCAGCTCCAGCGTCTCATAAGCGATAGCGTCAAGATCCGGCTTATAGATAAAATAGTCCGGCATGCTGCTTACCTTTGGAACGATACGATCCAGCCTGCCGTCTTCGTTCAGTGAAACTCCTACGTACACGTTGTCGGCAAAACGGCGCACGGCCCGTTCCACCTTGGCAGCTATGGACTGCAGATCTTTGCAGTCCATGCTGTCGCGCAGATAATCTGTTATAATTGCATATTGGTCTTCATCTTTACGGACCTTTTCCCCCTGATCCACTTTTTTCAGGCCCGCAGACCGGCGTGCTTTTCCCGGCTGCCCGTCCCCAGACCTGTCCTTGCTTCGGCTGTTTCCAGCCCGGCCGGACGCTGTTTTTTCTCTTGCCGCATTCCCCTGTGGCATGTTCTGATCCCTCCTCGCATTAGCGCATCGAGTGAAGCCTGAACTGCTCCGTCATCATTGTGAGAAACCGCCCATTGGAAGGCTGTTTCCCATCGTCGCCCGCAGCTGTGTGATGGACCGCTTTGCGGATGGCACTTTCCACACACGACACTGTCGTGCCATTCTCCTCCGCGATCACAGAATACACAAATTTGCCTAACGGACAGTGGCCTTTTTCTTTAAGAAGAATCTCAATCGCCCGCACACAGTACTGATATCCAACGATGTTGGTCGGCATGCCTTCTTCAATCAACATTTTGGAGATCTGGTCGGAGATCGGCATCTTATCCTTCACCGCGTCCACCGGGACCCCTTTTCCCAGACGCGACAGCGTTCCGCTTTTCTCCTTCGCTATCAACAGCACTCTGTTCATCAGCTCCGGCAGCTGGTACGGCTTGATCATGTAGTAATTCGCACCCAGCGTCAGAGCTCTGTTTGTAATATTCTCCTGTCCGATGGCGGACGCCACGATAATACGAGGCATGTCCTCAGGCGGCTCGCTGTTCAAACGTTCCAGCACGGAGATCCCATCCAGCTGCGGCATGATGATATCCAGAAGCACTACATCCGGATGCAGCGCCGCGATCTTTTCGAGCGCCTCTTCCCCATTGTGAGCCACTCCGCACAGGACGACCTCTTCCACGATCTCGAAATAGTCCTCCAGAATATCGCATAGTTCCTGATTGTCATCTACCACCAGCAGCCTGATCTTATTTCCCGTTCTTTCCATTCCTTGCCGCCTCTCCTCGTGTTATCTTTCCGCTCGCAGTTCCCCCTGTTCTTCTAACCCCTAATATTGGCCCCTATATCAGGTTAACTGACATGGAAAGATTTTTCAATTTATTCTTTTCGAGTTTTTTCGAGTGAATCTGCCTGTTTTTATGCATTTTAGTGTAGTTTTCAGAGATATTGCGCCATACATGTAGCGTTTTTTGCATGTTGGGAACATTTTTACACATCTTTCGCGTTCATTTATGCATGGCGGTTCCGCTGCCCGCGGCGGCAGCCCCGTCGTCTGCAGTATCACTGACTGGCTTTTACCAGCTCAATAAATTCGTCCCATCTGCCGCTTTCGATAAGATTTTCCGGGCAGTTCTTCCCGGAAAAGTCCTGATGCTTTTTCACATCTTCGATGGACAGCTTATACGCTTTCATGAGGTGGGCGGTCAGCGCCGCCGTGTTTTTCAGCGTCTGATCATAATCATTTTCCGGATTAACGCACATCTCAATGCCGATGCCGTTCAGATTGCCGCCGTCTTCCTTCAGCTGATCCCCTGCGTGAAAGGCTACTTCGTTGTCGGGGATATGGTGATAGATCTCATGATCGTCCACCGTGTAATGCCAGGACTTGGCCTCCGTCTCAGCCTCGGTCTTCAGATAAGCGGCGTGGGAGGCGGCGTTGGCGTTGCTCCCGGTGTTTCCCGTCTCGTGGATCACGATAAATTTGACCTTCTTCTTCGTGCCCGGTCTGCCCGGCGTGCCCTCCGCTATGTAATCCTGTATGACCGGGATCCCGTTGATCTCCGCCACGGCAGGCGCTTCCGGTGAGGGGCGGTCTCTGTTTAACAGCCCCATCACGCCGCCTGCAATCAGCGCCAAAAGCACAAGAAAGCAAATCCGTCTCCGGCGGATTTGCTTTCTTCTTCTCATTCTATTTCGTTTTCTGGCCTGTTCCCGCTCCCGCTGCTCGTCGCGGATCTGCTGATCCATCCATTCGCCGCGGTCTGCGGCTTCATTCCCTCTCGTCCCCATACCTCTGCAACCCCTGTTTCAATTTCTGTTTTTTCTTCTTCTGCATCTTTGAGGCGATTCGATCGTTACTGGCCGCAGGCCATCTCGATCGGATCCGCCCATGGCGTCTGCCGCGCACAGAATCCATCTAACAGCCTCTCTGCGGCTATTATATCGCAAATCCAGTCCGCTTTACAACCCCGTGTTTTCTCTGTGCGACGGGGGGCTTGTTCCTCTCCCGCCCGCTGTTTTCCGACGCATCCGCCCTTTCCGACGGCATGTCCTTACGGGCCGCCGGCTCCGCGGTCTCCGCCGCCAAAGCCTGCTGCGCTGCCGACGCTTCAGCCCCGACGCCGGCGCTTACCGCGTCTTCGATCAGGCGGTCAAGGATCCCTGCAAAATCCAGCCCTGCCGCCATCAGCATCTTCGGGTAACGGCTGCCCGCCGTAAAGCCCGGCATGGTGTTGATCTCGTTGAAGACTACTCTGCCTTCCGGCGTGAGGAAGAAATCCACTCTGGCCGCTCCCCGGCAGTTCAGCGCCCGGTATACGGCCAGGGCCGCCTGTCTGATCCGCGCCGCCGTTTCTCCGTCGATCCGGGCGGGCACGTGATGGACGGTCTTCGTCATGTTATATTTTTCTTTATAGTCGAACACCGTCCCGTGAAGCTGCAGTTCATCCACCACGCCCAGAAACGGATCTGCCGAACCCAGAACGGCGCATCCCACTTCAAACCCCGGCACGTTTTCCTCGATCACGATCTTATCGTCGTATTCAAAGGCTTTTTTTATGGCGGAGAGCAGCGTGGTGGGGTCGTTCACCTTCGTAATACCGATGGATGAACCTCCCCGGGCAGGCTTCACAAAGAGCGGGTATTGAAATTTCCAGACTTTCTGCGAAATATCCGCCGGGTCGTCGCCGCGGTGAAAAGCCGCGGAACGGGCCACGTCCACGCCTGCCGCCGACGCCAGCTTATGGGCGGCGTCCTTGTCCATGCCTGCCGCCGAAGCGAAGACTCCGCAGCCCGCATAGGGGATCCCCGCCATTTCAAGCAGCCCCTGCACGGTCCCGTCCTCCCCGTTTTTTCCGTGAAGGACCGGCAATACCACATCTACCGGCGTCACGCGCACGCCTTCCGAATGCAGCTCCATCAGTCCCCGGAATTCCCTGCTGGGAGAAAAGAATGCGGGAACGCAGCGGCCGTCAGCGGACCAAAAATCTCCCTTTATGGCCTCTTCCCCGCCAAAATACCGGAGCCAGCGCCCTTCCTTCGTGATCCCCACCGGAATGACCTCGTATTTTTCCCTGTCCAGATTTCGAAATATGGCGTCCGCCGATTTCAGCGATACGGCATATTCATCTGAACACCCCCCGAACAAAACTGCCACTCTCTTCTTATCCATGTTCATCCCCCTCTTTTTCTCCCGCTCAGATCCTCAGCGCCTTCCCCGGCAGTCTGCAGTGCACGCCGTTGTCTCCGTGCCCCTCCTCCGAACTCACCACAGTCCCCTCTTCCAGCGGATGCTTCACCATACTTCTGCTGTGAAACAATCTGGCGTTGTCCAGCAGCGCCCCGCTCTTCACGCTCAGCGTCTTTCGGAACACATCGTTTTCCCTGTATATATCGTTGTCCACCGAATAATAGCGCAGATTTTTATGATATATCTCATACTGTACGTTCAGCGGATACAGCGCTCTGATCTCTCCGCAGAGCTCGTCCTCCCGCACGCCAACGAAAATCTGAAACACATTCTGCGTCTCGTTGCGCACCTTCAGATCCTTCCAGCCCTCGGCTACCGACGCGTCCGCTCCCTCCGGCATGCCGCACACTGCACCGGAGAAAAACTCCGTGGAGTGGGAGTGACGCTCCACGATCGTCAGCGGCGTATGCAGAAACATCCAGAAAAGCAGATTGGAAAGCTGGCACAGCCCGCCTCCCTCCACCGTGGACATTTCTCCTTCGTGCAGAGCCAGCGCTTCTTTATAGGGCGTCTGGGCGTCCGCGTCTTTCAGCAGCCGCCAGAAGGAAAACGTCTCACCCGGCCGGATCAGCACGCCGCTCACCGGCTTGGACGCCACCTCCAGGTTGTAAGCCTTGTTGTACTGATACTGGATGTCAAACCCGCTGTTTCTGTTGATTACCGTCGAGCTGGCCGAGAAAATACTGTTTTCCAGCGGCTCCCTCTGGATCTCACCTGCGTAATGGTTCCGGTCCAGCGCCATCTTCAGATAAAAGCAGGCCCTTCTCTGCTTCTTTCTGAGAGGCAGAAGCCCCGGCACCATTTCAGTCACTCTTTTTCTCTTCATGTCCCCATCTCCCTTTTCTGCATGATTCTATGTGTTCGTCTTAAGCGCTCCTGTTTCGCGCCTGATCGTCAAATCGCTTTCCGCCCCCCTGCGGCCCCTGCTGCGGTCCCTGCCGCCTCCCCAGGGCGGCTCTCCCCTGAAGCCCCTCCTGTTCCTGAAGGGACCGGACCGCTGTGTGGCACCGGCCCGGATCCTTCTGGTTCAGTTCAAATGTCGTTTTGAGATTACCCATTCCCCTTTCGACATCTCTATCATAACAGGTCGAAAGATTGACTTCATTAAGCGCAGATTGAGATATTCTTATAAAAAACTTACTAATTTCTTAACGCGGCTCCCGCCGCTCCTTTTTCCCCTCCGCCAGACGATTCATGGTCTCGACCAGGCGGGTCGCTATCTCTCTCTGTTCCGCCGCAAAGGATCCCGCTCCGGAAAACCGGACCTCCGGCCCCCGGACCAGACGGCGGTCCTCCCGCCGGCAGCACAGCGGCACGAAGCGCAGATGCTTTCCCGTCTTTCTGAAATAGACTTTCTCCAGATGGAGAAAACCGTTGTAGATCTCCCCCGTCTCCGGCGAACCGCTGGCATAATCCCGATCAGGACAGATGATGAGACTCTCTCCGGAAAGCAGCGCCGAGAGGGAGCGGTCAACGGTCCTGCGGATCTCTCTGGTTCCCCTGTAGACCGGGATCGCTCCCAGTCCGTGCAAAAACGGCGGAATACACAGGCTCAGAAGCCCGGCGGCTGCAAAGGCGGCGGGCCGGACCCAGCCGAACCGCTGGGTGAAGGTATATCCATAATACTGTTCAAAGCAGGCCCGGCGGCTGCAGAATACGTGCAGCACCCACAGTCTGGCCTCCTCCGGCATGAGCGCGGCGGCGCACACCGGCCCCAGCAGATTCTGATGATGGACCACGTAAACAGCGGGTCCCGCTTCTGCGGGACCCGCGCTCTCCCATTGACCGTCTCCCTCGACGGTCCATCCTCTCATGGCGGTTTTCCGTATGAGGGCCCGCAGTCCGCGGATCGATATGCTATAGATATGATTCCCCACTCTGTCTCCTCCTGAACGCCGCCCCCCTTGCCTTCGGCTGCCGCTTTTCGCTGCGGCTGGACGCCTCCGCCGTCTGAGGCGCGGCCCCTCTTTCAGGCCGCAGAACGGCGTCAGGCGACCGTGTGGACCCTCTGCACAGCTGCCCCAGGATGCGCAGCGAATCCATCAGCGGCCGGTAGTGGCTGCCTCTGTTTTTATCCAGATAAATGGTCTCGATGGGTACCGCAGAAACCGGTATGCCCCGTTTTTGGGCGAAGATCAGCATGTTGAGTTCGTATTCGTACCGCTGGCCGGACAGCCGCAGCGCCTCCGGCAGCATACTGTTTGGGATCCCCCGCAGACCCGTCTGCGTGTCGGACAGTTCCAGCCCGTAAAAGAGCTTGAAACCCTTTGATATGATCCGATTTCCCAGAAGACTTCTGGCAGGCGTGTTTTCGTCAAAGCTGCGGCATCCCAGTATCAGCTCCTGACTCCCGGACGTCTCGCACCGGCACAGCCGTTCCGCCATGCGCAGCACATCCTTTACGCTGTGCTGCCCGTCGCAGTCTGCCGTGACCACGCCGCAGCACCCCGCCGCCAGCGCGGCTGTTTCCCCTTCCGCAGCGGCGGCAGCACCATTGCCCAAAACGGCGGCCGCTTCCGTCTCCGGTTCCGCTTTCTGTCCGCGCTGTCCCAGATACCAGGCAATTCCCGTTTTAATGGCGGCTCCCTTGCCTCTGTTTTCCCTGTGGCGCAGAACCACACAGCCATCGCACTCCGCCGCCTGTCCGAACACGGCCCCGTAGGACGGCCCGCTCCCGTCGTCCACAACGGCCACCAGCCCTGCGCCCCCCGACAGCAGTTCGCGTATATATGGGATCAATTCTTCCCCCGGCCTGTAAGCCGGTATGATCACACAGCATTTTCTCTCCATCTTTCTACCTCCGTTCCCGTCATTTTCGGTCCGCCGGCGCCCCTTTAAACGATCTGCGATCTACCCGGCCCTGGGACCCCTCTTTTCTCTCCTCTTCTGCTTCCGCCTCCTCCGCCATTCTTAAAACGGCTCACGCCGAATACCACGGCTCCCATGAAGATCGGCCCTGCCGCAGCCGCGGTCAGAAACAACTGCCAGCCCGCAGCCGAAAGGCTTTCGATCCGAAACATCGGAGCCAGGAACAGCGCCGCTCCGAAAAAGCAGGCCCCCATGGCCGTCACCAGGGCGAAACGGGGCAGAGACAGCGGCCAGCACAGAAACAGCAGCACCATCAGTCCGTTGACGCCCGCGAGCAGCGTGCAGATAGAGGAAAGCTCCTCCATGGGAATGCCGGCAGACGCCCCAAGCCAGAGGACAGCCAGCACGCTGCCTGCTGTGACCAGTCCGCCCGGCAGCGCGTTCATCAGCACCGTCTTCATAAACTTCCCTTTTATCCGTTCATAGGACGGCTCCAGCGTCAGCAGAAAGGACGGTATCCCGATCATAAGCCCGCTGAACAGCGTCAGCTGGATGGGCACGAAGGGATAGGGCATGGCGGCAAACAGCAGTACCATGGTGATGAGGAAGGAAAAGATGTTCTTCACCAGAAACAGCGACGCGGAACGCTGAATATTATTGATGACCCGGCGTCCCTCCAGCACGATCTGCGGCATAGCCGCAAAATCCGAGTGGAGCAGTACCATCTGCGACACGTGCTGGGCCGCTTCGCTGCCCGCCGCCATGGCGATGCTGCAGTCCGCTTCCTTCAGCGCCAGCACGTCGTTCACGCCGTCGCCGATCATGGCCACCGTGTGACCGGAGCGCTTCAGGCTGCTGATCAGCTCCCGCTTCTGCTGCGGACTCACTCTGCCGAATACGGCGTTGCGCTCCGCGGCATCCCCCAGAGCCCTCTCTCTGCGCTCCCCATCCCTGCCGCTCTCAGTCCCTTCATCCTCCGCTGCGCCTTCCCGCTGTTCCCACTCAAACCGCTCCATATCCAGGTAATGCTCCGCGCCGGCCACTCCCGCTCTCGCCGCAACAGCCGCCACAGCTTCCGCGTTATCGCCGGAGATCACCTTGATCGTCACTCCCTGACTCTTGAAATACTCCAGCGTTTCGCCCGCATTATCCCTCAGCTTATCTGAAAGGACTGCGAATCCCAGCGGCCGGACGGCTTCCGCCGGCCCTGCGTCCGCCGGTTCTGTTTCTTCCTGCCCTGTTTCCGCCAGCAGAAGCACCCTGTTTCCTCCGGCTAAGAATCCCCCTAAGGAGCTCTCATATTCTGCAAATCTCTCCCCCAGGATCATCTCCGGCGCTCCCAGTACATATCTCCTGCCGTCCTTTAAATGAAGCGCTCCCCATTTGCGCTCCGATGAAAAGGGAGTCTCAACGGCTCCGTGAAATTCCGTCTCCATGCCGGCCGGTCTGTCAAAATGCTCCTTCAGCGCCCTTGCCGTGGCGTTGTCGCTCTCCGATGTGTTCACGTATGCGTCCAGAAGTTCGACAAAGCGCCGGGGCGTTTCCGTCAGCGGGATCAGCTCCGTCACTTCCATGCGTCCCTCTGTGATGGTCCCCGTTTTATCCAGACAGAGCACATCCACCCGGGCCAGATTTTCAATACAGGAAAGCTCGTGGACCAGCGTTTTGTTTCTTGCCAGCTTGATCACGCTCAGCGCCAGCGCAATGCTGACAAGGAGGTACAGGCCCTCCGGGATCATTCCCACCACCGAAGCGACGGTGGAGCTGACCGCGTACGGGACCCCCGTGTCCGGCAGAGCGGTCTGCTTCAGAAACAGGATGAGTCCCACCGGTATTATGCCCAGTCCGATCCATTTCAGCAGGCCGTCCAGAGACCTCATCATCTGAGACCTGCGCTTCTTTCTCTTTCTGGCCTCCCCCGTGATGCCGGCGGCGTAGGATTCATCTCCCACCCGTTCCAGTCTGGCCACGCAGCGTCCCGCGGTGACGAAACTTCCGGAGAGCAGCTGATCCCCCGCCTTCTTAGCGATCACGTCGGACTCCCCTGTGAGAAGGGACTCGTTTACCACCACGCTCCCCTGACAGAGCACGGCGTCTGCACAGATCTGGCTCCCCTGCCCGAAGATCACGATGTCGTCCGCCACCAGCCGGTCCGGCGGCAGCGCTGTCTCCTGACCGTCCCGGATCACCGTCACATCTCTGACCGCCAGCAGGGTTATCTTGTCCAGCGTTCGTTTGACCCTCAATTCCTGCACGATGCCGATCAGGGTGTTGACGACGATGATCCCGAAAAACAACATGTCCGTATACGCCTTCACAGCAAACAGACACATGGCCAGCAGAAAAAACAGCAGATTGAAAAAGGTAAACACATTATCCCGTACGATCTGTCCCTCCGTCTTGGAGAGATTCTCTTTGACCCGATTCACCATCCCTGCCCGAACGCGCTCTTCCACCTGCGCCGCCGTCAGCCCCTGATCTGCCGCCGGTTCAAAACGCTTTACGGAAGGCTGCTCCTGTCCTGACTCCGCCGCCCTCCGCTTGTGGCTTTCGGCCGATGCTGAAACCCTCCTGTTTTCAGCTCCCCTTTTCGCCGTGCTTTTTCCGCCGCACCGGACCTTTCCCATACTTCTGCTCCTCTCTCATTGCCTCTCTTCTCATTCTGCCCAAAATCGCCGGCTTTCAATCCCGGCGGCGGACTGTTCCCGATCCCCAATACAGCTTCTATTCTAAATGCAGAAAATAAAAGAATTCCCCATATAAACATTAAGAAATGGTTACGGAACCCTGTCGTTTTTCCAACAAAAATAAAAGAGAGGTATGGGGAGAAAAATTTTCTCCCATACCTCTCTTTCTTTTATCTGTCCTGACCTATTCATTATGCAGGATGTGGACATCAGAGCTTATCCAGTACGCCTATGGCCAGCGACGCGTCGATAGCAGCGTAGTCGCTCCTCTGCCGCTGCGTCAGGGCGGCCAGCCGTTCCTCATTTCGTTCAAACAGCGCAAGCAGCTGTTCTACCCTGAGGATCTCGCCGCTCTGACCGGACAGGCCTCCGCTTCCCACCAGTCCCCAGTGGGAATCCCGCGGACTCTTCTCCAGGATCACTGTCAGAAATGGGTTCGCCCGCTCCCTGCGTCCGCCCAGCGGATCGGCGGTCAGGCTCCAGCCCTCCAGCAGCAGGTCTCTGGCGCAAAAGACCACATCCCGCACATCGCCTTCGATGGCGTCCAGACGGAATGCTCTCCGGTCCTGTTTCACGTATTCCTCAACTCTGCTGTTGTTCGTGACGATTCTCGTGGTCCTCAAATCCGTTCCCCCTTCCGCTGTCCGGCTCTCAGCCGCTCACTTCGATGTTCAGTCTCTTGATCTTGTAATTCAGCGTCTGTCTCGTCAGGCACAGCATATTGCCCGCCCGGGTGCGGTTTCCTCCGGCCTTTCTCAGGGCCTGCTCGATCAGCTTTCGCTCCACGCCGTCGATGACTGCGGTGAAACTGAGTACTTCCTCCGTCTCTGCGAGCATCTCCGCCGCGGCAGCCTCCTCCGCAGTCATCTCCAATGCGGCCGTCTCTGCACCCTGCGGCCATTCTTCGATCCGCCGTTCCATTTTTTCCATCCTCCAGCTGTTCTTTCTCTCCGTTTTTCATTCTCAGGCATGGGCGCCTACGGCTTCCCCTGCCGCCTCACAGACGGGCGTACCCTTCTGTCCGTACTACAGCGCCTCTTCCTGCGCGTCCAGTTTCGCCAGTTCTTCCTTCTGCTTTTCCGGGGTCATCTTGTACATTCCGATGCCCACCGCCGCCACGATCAGCGCGAAGACCGGATTCAGATAGGTATTGGGGCTCCAGATACCAAAGCCCTCCATGCCGAAGATCCCCACGCCCAGAGTTCCGATGTAGAAGGCGCCGGAGGTGCCCCAGGGGATCCAGGGTGCCATCATGGTCCCCACGTCTTCCAGTGTTCTGGACAGCACTCTGGGATCCAGATTCTGCTCCAGATACGCTCTCTTGTACATTTCAGCCGTCATGATGTGCGCCGGATAGGACGAGCCCGCGCAGGCCATGATGATGAAATCGGTGATCAGCGTGGCGCCGATGAGGGTGACGCGGTTCTTCGCTCTGCTCACAACAGGTTCCAGCGCCGTCTTCAGGAATCCCGCCTTGCTGATGATGGCCGCGTAGCCGTAGCCGCAGTAGATCACGATCACGATGCCGACCATGGACTTCATGCCGCCGCGGTTCAGAAGGGAAGACACGGCAGGCGCTACCTCGCCGTCAAAGATCATGTTGGTGGTAAAGCCGTTGACGCTGGCCGCAAATCCCTGCACCACGTCAAATCCCTGATACGCACAGCCGATAATGATGGCCAGCAGGGATGCGCCGATCATGGTGGGCACCGGCGGCTGCTTTGTAAAGGCGCATACCAGTATCACCAGGAACGGCAGCAGAAGCAGCAGATTCCAGTGATAGATCTCGTCCAGGGACGCCATGGTGTCCAGGGCCTCCTGAGGCAGACCGGTGCTGGTCACCTCGATCTGCATGCCGCAGAGCCAGAACACTACTGCGGATATGATCGAAGAGGGCAGCGTGGTCCACATCATGGAAGCGATGTGGTCGTAGATATTGCAGCCGGCGCAGAGAGGCGCCAGATTTGTCGTCTCCGACAGCGGCGACAGTTTGTCGCCGAAGATAACGCCGCTGACCACGGCCGCCGCCGTGATGTGCAGGGGCACGCCCAGCCCGGCCGCAACGCCCATCATGGCCACTCCCATGGTTCCCGCGGAGCCCCAGGAGGTACCGGTCACCACGGAAAGTACGCAGCAGACCAGGAAGGTGCACAGATACAGGTATTGGGGGTTGATGAGCTTCAGTCCATAGTAGATGATCATGGGGATCGATCCGCTGAAAATAAAGGTCGCGATGACGATCCCGATGGTCCACATGATCAGTATGGCCGGCGTGGCCTGGACGATCTTCTGGCAGATGCCGCTTTCCAGATCAGCCCATCTGTAGCCGCAGCGCCGGGCCACCAGAGCCGCCACGATAGCGGAAATGATCATGAGCATTTCCACCCGCACGCCGAAGCCTGCGTATCCCACAGCGATGATGACGACCATAGATAAAATAGAAAATACCGATTCGCCGAATGTTGGTGCTCTTTTTGTCATACCTCATTCCTCCTTACTAGTCCAGCGGGACGCCTCCCGGCGCCCCGCGCCTTTAGTCACGCAGAGCGGTTCCTTGCTTGCCGCGCCTTCTCGCCCTGCGCCGGCTGCTCCGTGGTTATTTGAATATGGTGGGTTCTGTGACCGGCTTTGTGAGGGCCGACAGCGCCTTCTTCGTCAGCTCCAGTCTGGCCGCCTTTTCCTCCTCCGGCGGCAGATCCGGATAGCCTGTGGGATGAGGGATCGCCACCGCGGGATAGATCCGGTTGGCTCCCACTGTCTTTGAGATCGGTACGATGGTACAGAGATGGACCGCGGGAATGCCCACAGCGTCGATAGCTTTTACGATCGTTGCACCGCAACGCGTACAGCTGCCTCAGGCCGATGTGAGGATCGCCCCCGCCACTCCGCTCTCTTTCAGAGACTTGGCGATCTCTTCTCCGAACTTGGCGGCTCTCACCACTGGCATGGAGTTGCCCACCGTGACGTAGATGTTCTTATCAAATTCTCCGATAAAACCCTGCTTCTCCAGTTCCAGCATGGCGTCTACCGGCATCATGCGGTTGCCGTTGTGATAGCCGAAGGTAGGCGCGCAGCCCCCGTGAGCCACCACCGAGTGGATCAGCTCCGGTCCCTGATAGTCTTCGATGTGATAGATCTGCCAGTGCGTTGCTGCGTGAGACTCGATCTTATCGGGATTCCCCTCCGGAACGGCTCCGCAGGTGGAGATCAGCGCGATCTTTGCTGCGGAAAGGTCCGCGATGGGAGCGCTGGGTTCCACTCGTGAAAAGGTGTTCATTTCAAGTTCCGTCTCATAGGGACGTCCGGCGATCATATCCAGGACCATATCTACCGCCCGGTGCGCGCCCACGCTCTCCCGCCAGATGTTCCTGCGGATGCCGCGCCTGAAATAGCCCTGCTTTCTGTAATCGTAAATGTCTTCTCCCGCCGCCAGCCGGCCGACGAATCCCGCCATGGCCGTCACAGCCTTTTTCATGCCTCTGGCATTATTGTCCGTGGGAAAGATAAACCCGTACTTCTGGTACATTTCCCTTCCCGGGTTTTCCTCGAACATACCGGAAACAGCGGGAATCCCCATCTCGTACGCGATCTTGCACACGCCTCCGCATGCCATGCCGTACCGTCCTGCAAAGAAGGCGGGACCGGCGATGATCAGGTCCGCTTCATACTGCCCGATGATCTTCTTCAGCCAGTCGGACACCTCCGATTCGTGATCTACAAAGTAGTTGTCCCCGCAGATCACCGTGGCTACGATCTCATTACCGCCGTCAAGCGCGGCCTTCAGCGCCATACCGGGACCGACTACGCCTTCCCTGACCTCCGGCGGAATGTCGGCCATCTCCTCGCCGCCGATGTTGGCGAAGAATTGGTTGATATAATGTATGATTTTCATTTGACCACTCCCCCTTAGTATGTCTCCGCAGATATCTTCGTGATTCCCAGATTACTGGTCGCGTCCATGATTACGGCCAGGCGTACGTTGACGCTGCCGTCGGGGCGCAGTGCGTCGCTGACGCCGCCGGCCAGCACGTCCACCGCCTCCAGATGCCCCAAGACCTTCTCCATGGGAGGCAGAACGATGAACTCATTGTTGTTTCCCGCCGTGACCACGCCTTTGGCCGCGGCGCTGGTGTTTGACAGGGGTTCGGAAGCTCCGTCGTCCCCGGCGTTCTCGTGGAGCACGAGCACGCATTTGATGCCGGCCTTTTCCGCCTTCTCCGCGATCAGCATGAGATCGGCCTCCGGGTTTCCGCCGCCTTCCTCCGTCACCACGATCCCGTCTGCGTTCAGCAGTCTGGCAATGCTGAGGATCGCCATCACGCCTCTCTCCTTCTCCGCCAGCATGGTGGTCGTGGGCGAGGAGATCACGCCCAGAAATTCCAGATCCACGCCGTGCCGCGCATACATATCCTCCACCACCGGGTTGTTCTCATGGTCGTACGTGGTATTCTTGTCGCAGGCAGTCACGCAGTTTCCTGAGACGATGGCTCCGTCCATCATTTCATTGGGATGCATCAGCGCCGTCTGTACCTTTTTGCAGTCGCCCCCGTAAATATAGTTGTCGTGGAGCAGGCCCTGGGCCAGCACCAGATTGACGTAAAGCAGCCGCGGCAGCTTCTTTTCCGGCGGCACGGGCGGAAGCGTATAGGTCTTGACCTCGTCGGCCTCCACATCCACCGCGGCCTTCGCCAGATAGTGAGCCATCCGGACTCCCGCCAGTCTCACCGCCTCCTCGTGCTGCTCCGGCGTGATCCCTTCTACAGGCTCTGCGATCAGCACCACATTGTTCATCTTCGAATAGATGCAGTAGTCGGCGCAGGGACCGCTCATGTCGATCAGTCCTTCCTGAAAGCAGACGATCTGTCCGGTGGTCACCACGCCGCATCCCTTCAGAACTCTCGTCCTTCCCTCTCCCACGCCCTCAAAACCGCCCAGGATCCCCGGGAAAAAATCGCCGGTATCCGGCTTGATCCTGGGCTCGATCACATCCTTCACCGGAATAATGCGGATGGATTCTCCGGGCCGGGCAAGCTCCACATCCACCGATGAGAAAAACCGATCGGCAGCCACGGAGATCAGTTCCTCTCTGTTCACATACAACACGTGGTCGTCCATTTTTGTTTCTGATCCGAACCGGACGTCGCTGACGTAGACCAGTTCCAGATCCAGGCTCATTTGTTTCACTGTTTTCACCCTCTCAATCCTCTGACACGATCTCAATAACGGCTGTTGTCTGTTTACATACGCAAGCATCATGCCAAGTTACTTTTTATCGCCGGGATCCCCTTTCGCGCTTCAAAGTTTCGAATTTTTCAACTCTTCTCCTTTTTCTTTGCATGAAAAAGAGCTGTGCGGCGGCGCACAGCTCTTGCGATCTATCATATTTTTGATATCTTCATCAATTTTTTGTTATCTGATTTTTGATGTACTTGGATATTTTCATGGACGCGGAAGCCTGGCTGATCCCCAGCAGCCTGGCCACCTGGGTAGTCGTCCCGCATTTTTTGTAGGTGCTCACGAAAATTTTCTTTTCCACCTCCTCCAGCAGTTCCTTCAGCGTTTTTCCCTCCATATCGCTGTCGAAGACCAGCTCGTTGCTGCTCACGTATTGGGGGAGCATATCCACGCCGATCATATAGTCGTCCGCCGTCAGCACCAGCCGTTCCACCATGTTTTCCAGCTCTCTGATATTGCCCGGCCAGCCGTACTGTTCCAGATAATCCACCGCTTTACCCGCAAAGATCTTTTTCACCCCGTACCGCTCGCTGTATTTGTTCAGGAAGAAGTTGAGCAGCGGGAAAATATCGGCCTTTCGTTCCCGCAGCGGGGGAATATGAATGCTGATCACGTTCAGACGGTAAAACAGATCCTCGCGGAACTGCCCCGTCTCCAGCAGTTCTTTCATATTTTTATTTGTGGCCGCGATCAGGCGGAAATCGATCTCCTTTTCCACCGTCCCGCCCACGCGCATACTTTTCTTTTCCTGAATGACCTTAAGCAGCTTGACCTGCATATGGAGCGGCAGATCGCCGATCTCATCGAGAAAGAGCGTTCCGCCGTCGGCCAGCTCCACAAGCCCCGCTTTCCCCGTCTGACCGGCCCCGGTAAACGCTCCCTTTTCATATCCGAACAGCTCCGATTCCAGCAGGTTCTCCGGGATGGCGCCGCAGTTGATGGAGATGAAGGCTTTGTCCTTTCTGCCGCTGCGCCGGTGGATCAGGCTGGCGTACATAGTTTTCCCCACCCCCGACTCTCCCGTAAGGAGGACCGTGGCGTCGAACTGGGCGATCTTTTCGATCATCTTCGTCACGTGGGTGATCTCGGGACTGTTTCCAACCAGGGAATCATCCATTTTCTGTTCGCTTCGCAGCTGTTCCAGCTGAACGCTGTATTGATCCAGCGTCTTCTGCAGGTCGTCGTATTGGCTGCGCAGTGATTCATAGTCTGTCACGTCCCTGGTAAAACTCACTATTTTCTCCAGACGTCCCTCTCCATCGTAGACCGGCGTGGCCGTGCACATCAGGTATTTTTCGGCTCCGGTCTTCTGCAGCATCGTCTCGGATCTGCCTGACTTCAGCGCCAGTGCGGCGATGGAGGGATTGAATATCTTCCGTTCCTCCATCTCAAAGATCGTCTTTCCCACAGCTTCTTCTGCGGAGATCCCATACATCGTCTCAAAGTTGGGCAGCACGGTGCGGATGTACCCGTCTCTGTCGATGATCACGATGTCGGCGTGGATGCTGCCCAGGATATCGCAGTATTCCTGTTCGATCTTCCTGACCTCGCCGGTCTGTCTCAGGACAGGGTTCACCGCGCTCATATCCAGACTGAAGACCAGAAAATCTCCCTGCTCCTCCGCCGGCTGGCTCAGAAGAAGGTATTCCGCGTCCCCCGCCGAAATGACCTCTGCATACCTGCGGCAGGTCTCTGGAACACGCAGCATTTCCCGCAGGAGACCCCGCACCATTTCGAGCTCCTCTTTCTTTTGAAACAATTCCTCCGCCGCCGCGTTTTGTTCAAACCGGTCTTCTTCCGATCGATATATGCCCAGAGGCGCGACGATTTTGCTGTCATTCTTCAAGTTTATCACCCGTCCTTCCCTTTAACTGAATCCTACTATCATTTTTTTGAAAGAGCAACTATTTTTTTGATAGAAATTTCCGGCCCCGGACCCGGACGCCGTTTTGCAAACCTCTGACCCGCCGCGATCCTGCTGTTTCTCCCCGGGACGGGCCGCGGGAAAAAACGGCTTCCGGCATGGCACGGACCTTGCATTACATAAAGAAAACAATCATGAACCATTTGAAACAGGAGGTTTCCAATTATGTTAAGAGATGCATTACCTAAGATCGTCACCCCCCTTCCGGGTCCCAAATCTCAGCTCGTCATCCACAAGCGGGCTTCTGAGATCCCTTCCTCCATCAGCTGCGCCACTCCCTGCGCCATCAGCCGCGCCGAAGGTGCGGTGGTGGAGGATCTGGACGGCAACATCTTCCTGGACTTCGTGGGCGGGATCGGCGTCATGAACATCGGACACAGCGATCCGGAAGTGGTGGAGGCTGTAAAAAAACAGGCGGACCGTTATTTCCACCCGCAGATCAACACCTTCCATTACAGCGAGTACGTGGATCTGGCAGAACGGCTGAACCGGCTGACCCCGGGCAGTCACAAAAAAAGAACGGCCTTCTTCAACTGTGGCTCGGAAGCCGTGGATAACGCGGTCAAGATCGCCAGATGCTATACGAAACGGCCCAATATCATCGCCTTCACCGGGGCTTTTCACGGCCGGACCTACATGGCCATGACGCTGACCGCTTCCGCCAACCCTTACCAGACCGGTTTCGGCCCTCTCTGCCAGGGCGTATACCGGGCCCCCTATCCCGACCTGTATCACCGCCCGCAGGGGATCAGCGAAGATCAGGCTGTGGACTATTATCTGAAACAGCTGTGCAATATGCTGGACGAGTCCGTGTCCCCGGACACGGTGGCCGCTGTTATTCTGGAACCGGTTCAGGGCGAATCCGGCTTCGTTGCGGCTCCCATATCCTACGTAAAAGAGCTGCGCAAAATCTGCGACCGCCACGGCATCCTGCTCATCGCCGATGAGATCCAGACCGGCTACTGCCGGACGGGCCGCATGTTCGCTACAGAATACTGGGCTGACGCCGGCGTATACCCCGATCTGATGACCAGCGCGAAATCCATCGCCGCCGGCATCCCCATCAGCGCCGTCACCGGAAGAGACGAGGTGATGGAAGCCCCTGCCCTTGGCGGACAGCTGGGCGGGACCTACGGCGGAAATCCTCTGGCCTGCGCCGCTGCCATGAAGGTGCTGGAGATCATGGAGCGCGATGACTTTGCGGCGAAAGCCCGGGCCATCGGCGAAAAGACCATGAAACGCTTCAGGGAATGGTATGAAGCCTATCCGGTCATCGGCGACGTGCGCGGCACCGGAGCCATGCTGTCCCTGGAATTTGTAAAGGACCGGGAGACAAAGGAACCGTACACGGAAGCGGCGAACACGATCATGGCCGGCTGCAAGAAAAACGGTCTGGTGGTAAAGAACGCCGGGGTGTACGGTCAGACCATTCGCCTGCTGATGCCCCTGTGCCTCAGCGACGAGCAGCTGACAGCTGGACTTGACATTCTGGAAAAACAGATCGCCCTGTTCGTCTCCGGCGGTAACCGGTGACGGCCGGCAGAAGCCGCTGAGCCGGCCCCGCTCCGGGGCTTCTCTCTCTCATAACAGAAGACAACAGCGCAGGAAGGGCGCGCCGCTTCTTATTTGCGGCGCGCCCTTTGCGCTGTGACATTCTTTATTTGTCTGCCCGTCTCTGGCTGTCCTGCCCGCAGTTCTGCCTGCGGTCTCAGTCCCGTGTCTGCTGCCGATCCCGCTCCCGGTCTCAGTCCCGGCCTGCTGCCGATCCCGCTCCCGGTCTCAGTCCCCTTCCGGCTGCCGAACCCGCTACCGGTCCGTTTCCGCCGCAGGAAGGGTGGAACCTGCCAGCGGCATGACCAGCACCTTCGGCCGGATCCCTTTCACCCTCTGGGCCCGCAGCGCCTCATCTACCGCCTGCTGAAGGGAGTCGAAGTGCCGCATGCCCATCTGTTCCACCAGAGTCTTTTCCAGATCGGAGACGAAGTAGATCTCCGCCCGTTTCAAAACCATTGCGATGGCCGCCGCCTTGTGGCCGCCCAGCTTGAAATGAGATCGGATCTCGCCGATCATCTCGTCAGGCGTCTTGTGCAGCATCCAGTCCTCGAAGGTCTTTTCTCCAAAGCCTTCCCGGGCGGAAGCGCACCAGATGAGGATCCCGCCGTCCTTAACGGCGTGTCCGGCGTTGTCCAGTCCTTTCTGCGCCTGATACAGATTGATGTCCTTCGGATATCCCCCGGGGGAGAACAGCACGATATCCGCCTTCTCCCTCAGCGGTATTTTGTACATGCGGTCCAGGTAGGCGCAGGCCTCTCTGTGGGCCTCAATGCTGTGGCCCGCCTCCGCCCGCACGATCTCCTTGTGGTCGTCAAGCACCACGTTCACGATAAAATCCACAGAGATGAACTCCGTGATCTGGTCGATATCCTGCCGCACCGGGTTCCCGTCCAGATTTCCTGCGTGGGCTCCCGGTCTCGTCATGTTGGAATGGTTGGCCTGAATGGCCTCCCGGCTGGATACGCCTGGCATGAGGGCCTTGCAGCCTCCCGAATAGCCGGCGAAATAATGAAATTCTACATTCCCGATACAGATGCGGAAATCCGCCTCCGCTACCCGCCGAAAGATATCCACCGGAGTTCCGTTGCGGCAGACGCCCAGACGCACGCAGTCGGAGGCATCGCTGTCCACCACGCAGACAGGGGAGTCATAGATCTGCTCCCCCGTCAGCCGCCTTTTTTCCTCCGAACTGTGAGGCCGGTGACTGCCCAGAGCCAGCACCACCGTCACATCTTCATCCTGTACGCCGCCGGCTCTCAGCTCTTCCATGACCAGCGGCAGAATGCGGGAGCTGGGCACAGGTCTGGTGATATCGCTGGTGACCAGAGCGATCTTCTGTCCCGGCCGCACCAGTTCCCGCAGGCGCCTGCTTCCCACCGGGTGTTCCAGTGCCCGCAGCACTTCCGCCTCGCCCCGCAGACCGGCGGCCGGCGCTTCCGGCAGCAGCGTTCCCAGATAATTTTCGTCCGGAACTGTGCAGCTCATCGTTTCTTTTGCATAGTTCAGTTCAACTTTCATCGCCCTCACCGCCCCCTATCTGCGGACCGCGCCCGAGGCCATGGCGGCGCTGTAAACGGCGTCGGCCACAGCCTTGGCCACCCGCTCGTCAAGGGGCGATGGGATGATATGTCCGGCGCAGAGCTCATCCTCTCCCACCAGCCCGGCGATAGCCTGAGCCGCGGCGATCTTCATGGCCTCGTTGATCTCTGAAGCCTTGGCGTCCAGAGCTCCGCGGAAAATTCCCGGAAAAGCCAGCACATTGTTGATCTGATTTGGGAAATCGGAACGGCCGGTCCCCACAACGGCGGCCCCCGCATGCAGCGCCAGTTCCGGCAGGATCTCCGGATCCGGGTTGGCCATGGGAAATACGATGGCCCGGTCCGCCATGGACGCCACCATCTCTTCCGTAACGATATTGGGGGCGGAAACTCCAATGAAGACGTCCGCTCCCTTCATGGCTTCGGCCAGCCCCCCGGTCCTGCACTCCGGATTCGTCATCTCCGCGATCTCCTGATGCACCCAGTTGGCGCAGACATCCTTCCTGTTTAAGATACCTCTGCTGCCGCACACGATCAGATTTCCCACGCCCATGGACAGCAGCATGCGCGCGATGGCGGAGCCCGCCGCTCCCGCGCCGCTCATGGCCACCGTCACGTTTTTCCATTCCTTACCCACTACCTTCAGCCCGTTGACCAGCGCCGCGGTCACCACCACCGCAGTGCCGTGCTGATCGTCGTGAAACACCGGGATCGACAGTTCATCCTTCAGCCTCCGCTCGATCTCCGCGCACCGGGGAGATGAAATGTCCTCCAGATTGATGCCGCCGAACACCGGTTCGATCAGCTTCACGGTCCGAACGATATCCTCTACGTCCTTAGACGCCACGCAGATGGGCAAGGCGTCCACTCCGCCAAATTCCCGGAACAGAACGGCCTTTCCCTCCATGACGGGGAGGGCGGCCTCCGGTCCGATGTCGCCCAGCCCCAGCACAGCCGTGCCGTCGGTCACCACAGCCACCATATTGCCTTTCCCCGTGTATTTGTACACGTCGGCGGCCTTATCTCGTATCCGGCGGCAGGGCTCCGCCACCCCCGGCGTGTACGCCAGAGAAAGGTCCATGGCCGTCTTCACCGGCACCTTGCTTTTGATCTCCAGCTTTCCTCTCCACTTTTCGTGAAACGCCAGGGATTTTTTCTGTATATTCATCGCCTCTCCTCCTTTATCCGGTTCAGAACACCGCCGGTCAACGCGGCCGGTGGGTCAACGTGTCCGGCCAACGTGTCCGGCCAATGCATCCGGTCAATACGTCCGGACAATGCATCCGGTCACCGTGTCCGGCCGCCCCATCTACAGCAGCTTCTTCAAAAGCCCGACGATCTCCGCCGTACTTTCCGCAATGGATACGCCGGCTTCCCTCAGGGATCTTTCCTTGCTTGCGGCGCTGCCCGTTCCATCGGCGGAGATAATGGCTCCGGCGTGGCCCATGCTTTTGCCTCTGGGCGCGTTTTTCCCCGCGATGAGCGCTACCACAGGCTTCGTCACGTGTTCTCTGATATACGCGGCGGCCAGCTCCTCCTCGTTGCCGCCGATCTCGCCGATCAGTACGATGGCCTTGGTCTGTTCATCCTCCTGCAGCGCGGGCAGGAGCTCCGCAAAGGTAGAACCTGGTATCATGTCGCCGCCCACTCCGATGCAGGTGGACTGGCCGATGCCGTTTTGGGTCAGCATCTGTACGGTCTCATAGCAGTTGGTGGCGCTTCTGGACATGAGCGCCACGCCGCCCTGGGAAAAGATGCGGTGCGCCATAAAGCCCGCCTTGGATTTTCCCGGCGAGATGATACCAAAGGAATTCGGCCCGATGATGGTACAGTTTCGCTCCTTTTTCATGTGATAGACATTCATCATGTCCTGCACCGGCACATGCTCCGCGATGGTCACGATCAGAGGGATCTCCGCGTCCATGGCCTCGCAGATGCCGTCCATGGTAAATCTGGCGGGAACGAACAGGATCGTTGCGTTGGCTCCCGTGGCTTCCGCCGCCTCCCTGACGGTGTTGAAGACCGGCACCCCCTCGCAGGTCTGCCCGCCCTTTCCCGGCGTAACTCCCGCCACTACTTTCGTGCCGTACTCCAGCATCTGCCGGGTGTGAAAGCTGCCCTCGCGGCCTGTGATCCCCTGCACGATCAATTTTGTGTTTTCATCTACCAGAATGCTCATTTTCCATTCCTCCTCCCGCGCAGAGCCTCGACGCCCGCCGCCAGACCGTCCACGGAGATCACCGAATCCCCGGCTTCGGCCAGCATGGCCAGCCCCTTCTCTTTATTTGTCCCCTCCAGTCTCAATATGAGCGTACTTTCCGGCGGGATCCCATCCAGACCCGCCAGCACGCCTCTGACTACCTCGTCGCAGCGGGTGATCCCGCCGAAGATATTCAGGAACAGATAACGGAGCTTCCGATTCAGGAACATGATCCGGACAGCCTCCTTTATCTTATCCGCGGCGGCCCCGCCGCCCAGATCCATCACCGCTCCCACGGTCATCCCCGCGCCGGAGATCAGATCCATGCTGGACATGAGCATTCCGGAGCCGTTGCTGACGACTCCGATGTCGCCTTCCCCGTCCACGGAAATATACAGCAGGCCGTATTTCTGCGCCTCCGCCGCCAGTTCCTCTCTGCGGACCGCTTCCCCGTATGGAAGCAGCTGCGGCTGACGGTACAGGGCGCTGTCATCCACATCCACCTTTCCGTCCAGCGCCAGCAGGCTGTTCCCTTCGCAGATCAGAAGCGGGTTGATCTCAGCCAGCATGGCGTCGGACTCCACAAAGAAGCGATAGAGATTTTTTAACAGATCAAACAGGCTGTCCGCCAGCTCCAGCGGCAGACCCGTCCTGCTGAGCAGATAGGAAGCCATATACCTGCGGACGCCCACGAAAGGATCGATCTGCGTCCTGACGATGGCTTCCGGCTCCTTCGAAGCCGTTTCTTCGATATCCACCCCGCCCTTGGCGGAAAAGATAATACAGGGACACTTGGCCGATCTGTCCAGCACGATGGACAGATAGCATTCCTGTATCCCCGCGGCCTTCTCCACGATCATGAGTCGGTCCACCATAAGTCCCCGCAGCTCTCTGTGAAGCAGCTCTGCGGAGATCTCCTCCGCCTCTTCCACCGTCTCCGCAAAGCGGATGCCTCCCGCCTTGCCGCGGCCTCCGATCTGTACCTGGGCCTTGACCACCACAGGAAAGGTCAGCGCCTTTACTTTTTCCCGTACCTTCGAGGGATCGTCCACGACGACCCCTTTCATCACCGGCACTCCGTACCGCTCAAAGCACTCCCGCGCCTGATATTCCATTAGTTTCATAAGATTACCCCCGGTTCGCTTTCTTTAGCTCCAGATTTCTTCATCAGAGGGCTGGACCGCCCCTTCGATGACGCAGGCTACCCGTGTGATGTTGATGAGATGCTTGAAATCCAGATTCTCTGAAATGCTGTTATTGCCCCAGGAACCGCAGCCCAGCGTGGTGGTGGGCGCCAGACCGTTCACAAAACTTCCTCCGTTCATAGTGGCGCCGATCTGGTTGACCAGAATCCGGCTCACGTGCAGCTTTTCGCCGGCGTAGATCAGATGGGCTTTATCGTCGCTGTGGATGGCTACCGTGTGGCCCAGTCCTTCATACTCCAGATTCGCCGCCGCGATCTCTACCGCCTCTTCGAAGGTCTTATAAGTCTTCAGTCCGATTACGGGACACATCTTCTCCTTGCAGAACTTATCCGCTCTGCCGGAAACGCTCAGCTCCGCCACGATGACCTTCGTTCCCTCCGGGACGCTGATCCCCGCCAGTTCCGCAACCTCCGCGGCGCTGCGTCCCACCAGCTTTCTGTTCATAACGCCCTTCTCGTCAAACATGGCGTCTCTCAGTCTGCTCAGAGAGACCTCATCCCTGATCAGGAATCCGCCGTTTGCCTGGAACGCCTTCACCGCCTCCTCGTAATCATCCTCGTGAATGATAGCCATCTGCTCGCCGGAACAGATGATCCCATTATCGAAAGCCCGGCCGGTCACCACCTTGGGGATGACCTGGGAGAGATCCATGCCCCTGTCGATGATGCACTGCACGTTCCCGGCGCCTACGCCAAATGCCGGTTTGCCGCTGGAATAAGCGGCTTTGACCATGCCCATGCCGCCTGTGGCGATGACCACGTCCACAGCCTTCATCAGCTCTCCGGTGGTTTCAATATCCGGCTCCTCGATGACCTGGATCAGATCCGCCGGGTAATTGGCCGCCAGCTTCTCATTGATCAGCTCCACCGTGTAAGCCGTGCATTTCTTCGCACGGGGATGGGGGGCGATGATAATGGAATTTCTCCCCTTCAGCGCGAACATGGCGTTGCACATGGCGGTCACCACCGGGTTGGTGCAGGGAGCTACAGAGCCCACCACGCCCTTGGGCTTCGCCACGTAGATGAGCCCCTTTTCCTTGTCCTCGCCGATAACGCCCACCGATCTCTTCCCTTTCAGATGGTGATAAATGATCCGCGACTTTCCATAGCATTTATTGACCTTGTCCTCATAGCATCCCATGCCCGTCTCCTCCACGGCCATTTTCGCCAGCTCCTGAGCGTGATCAAAGACCGTTCTCGCAATGAGCTTCACCGCTTCGTCCACCTGCTCCTGCGTATAGCCCTCATAGACCTGCTGGGCTTTTTTCGATTTTTCCACCATCTCACTGATTGTCTGTACCGCCATTTTTATTTCCTCCTCAACAGAAAAATATTTGATCAAACGATGACATTCAGAAGAGCAAATTCCGTGCCAATAAAAAAAATGGCTGAATTCAGCCATTTCTCTGATTTTGCATCCCAGCGTTTATCAATCAATTGAACGATTATCAAATTTTTGATAATCGTTCCCCCGCTCACTCTCCTGATCGCCTGAGCCCAGCTCCCGGCCTTTACACCGCCCGACCCTGACTCTGGGAACCCGCAGCCTGTGAAATTCCCTTTACCCATTGAGAAAAAACACCCGCGGCCAATGCTGCCTTGCATTGACTGCGGGTGTTTTTGTCTGCGTCGTCAATTCACTCGACCGGGAGACAGCTCCCTTCTCTTCCGCTAGAGAATACCGCCGTATCCGGACTCGGGGCTGTACTTATAGATCGCGTCTGACGTATGTGTTTCGCCGTTCGAATATACCGCTGTTACGCTTACCACTACAGTGCATTCCCCCTGGTCTTCAAAGGGCGCCCTGATATAGCAGCCGTCCAGGTATTTGTCAAAAGTGCTGGTCTCTTCTTTGAGAAGCGTCAGGTCTTCGTCGCTGAATTTTTCAATTTCAGCAGCTTTACCGTTCACCGTGGCGGAATTGATCGTGCAGGAGACCGCTTCCGTCATATCAAACAGCGCTCCCTTATAATATCCTACCGCGATCTGTCCTTCCATATTTCCCAGCAGATCCAAATACGTTGCCACATAGGCGTAGGGATCCTGCTGAAGCGTCACTGTGGAGGTCTCCTCATCCCAGCCCACTGTGTAGCCCATGGTTTCCGCCAGGTACTTGACAGGAGCGTAGGTTCTCTGATTCTTCACAATGGCCTCCGTGTCCATGGCTATGGTGTTCGTATTCGTCTCCGATTCCAGGACAGTGGTCTTATCCGTATCTGTCGTATCGTACCACAGGAAGCTGTGGACCGCTTCCTTGCTCCCGATGGTGAACACCAGCGTCTCTCTGCCGACAAAATAGGTCCCCGTGTGGGTGCTGTCCGGCATATTTTTGAAGATCGTGTTTTCCGGAGTATACTCTCTGGTAAAGGTCGCCGTTTCCTTCTCCTCGTTCCACGCTACAGTAAGTCCCATGGCGCCCGCAATGGCGGAAAGGGGCGTCAGCGTACGGAAATTGGCGTCCACGAAGGGCTGCGCATCCGGAAATGCGACTTCCTGCTCTCCCAGCATGACGGTGATCTTGTCCGCGCCGAACGCGCTGAAGGGCGCCAGACTGAATACTAAAACGATTGCTAATACTACAGCCAGTGTGCGTTTCATATTTTAGCCTCCTTGAAATAAAAAAGTAATGTTTTTTACATTATAATGCTTTTTCTCAGGACAGACAACTGTTTGTTCTCCCGTGCGGCTGTTTTCCATCTGATCCCCCATAGGGGCCGTATAAAAACACCCGCGGCCAATGTGGGTCCATTGACGCGGGTGTTTTAGCTGATCGTTCGCCGAGCGCTTTTCAGCGCATAGTCGATGATGTTTTGCTAGTGAATGACGTCGTATCCATATTCAGAAGTGTAGTTGAAGGCCACCTCCATCGTCTGCTTTATACCGCTCTCCTGTGTGGTCGTCACCTTTATCACTATGGTATTTTCCGCCTGATCTTCAAAGGGTGCCCAGATAACGCATCCGTCCATGTATCTGTCAAAGTCGTCGGTCACTTCTTTGAGGAACGCCAGATCTTCAATGTTTAATTTTTCAATGACAGCCGCCTTACCGTTCACCGTGGCGGAAGCGATGGTGCAGGAGGTCGTCTCCGACAAGTCAAACAGACTTCCCTTGTAAAGCCCCATGGTGAGCTGGCCTTTCGCACTCCCCAGTATATTCCAATACGTAGCCGAATCTTCGCCCAGATCCCACTGAAGCGTCACTGTGGAGGTCCCCTCGTCCCAGCCCACCGAATATCCCATGGTTTCCGCCAGGTACTTGACAGGGGCGTAGGTTCTCTGATTCTTCACAATGGCCTCCGTGTCCATGGCTATCGTTTTCGTTTTCGTCTTCACTACAGTAGTTTTATCCAGATCCTCAGTATCATACCACAGATGGCTGTAAACCGCTTCTTTGCTCCCGATGGTGAATACCAGGGTCGCTTTGCCGACGAAATAGGCCCTCGGATTCTCTTTGTTCTGTGTACCTATCATGACTGTGTTTTCCGGAGTAAACTCTCTGGTAAAGGTCACCGTTTCCTTTTCCTCGTCCCACGTTACAGCAAGTCCCATGGCGCCCGCAATGGCGGAAAGGGGCGTCAGCGTACGGAAATTGGCGTCCACGAAGGGCTGCGCATCCTGAAATGAGACTTCCTGCTCTCCCAGCATGACGGTGATCTTGTCCGCGCCGAACGCGCTGAAGGGCGCCAGACTGAATACTAAAACGATTGCTAATACTACAGCCAGTGTGCGTTTCATATTTTAGCCTCCTTGATGATGAAAAAGTAACCGTTCTTTTATTATAATGATTTTTATCGGTATAAACAACTGGTTATCCCTTCGAATCCGCCTGTACTGGCAGACAAAAAACACCCGCAGCCAATGTGGGTCCATTGACGCGGGTGTTTCATTTTACGATATTCGCCCCCCTGCAAAGGGCTGCATTTCTGCCGGCGGCTTAGAATTCCGCTGTCTTCGGCGTTCTGGGGAAGGGCAGCACGTCTCTGATATTGCCCATGCCAGTGATGTACATGATGATGCGTTCGAAGCCCAGCCCGTAGCCTGCGTGCTTCACACCGCCGTACTTTCTCAGATCCAGATACCACCAGTAATCCTCCTCGCGGAGACCCAGTTCGTGGATCCGGCTCACCAGTTTGTCATAGCGTTCCTCTCTCTGACTGCCGCCGATGATCTCGCCCACGCCGGGAACCAGCAGGTCCATGGCGGCGACTGTTTTATCATCGTCGTTCATACGCATGTAAAACGCTTTGATCTCCTTGGGATAGTCCGTCACAAATACCGGCTTCTTGAAGATCTCTTCCGTAATGTATCTCTCGTGCTCCGTCTGCAGGTCGATGCCCCACTCCACGGGATACTGGAACTCCTTTCCGGACTTCTTAAGCAGGTCCACGGCCTCCGTGTAGGTGACCCGGGCAAAATCCGAGCTGACGATGTGATTCAGCCTGTCCAGAAGTCCCTTGTCCACGAACTGGTTGAAAAAGTTCATTTCCTCCGGCGCGTTTTCCAGCACATAGTTGATGATATATTTGATCATGGCCTCAGCCAGCTCCATATTGTCGGAGAGGTCCGCAAAAGCCACCTCGGGTTCGATCATCCAGAACTCGGACGCGTGTCTGGCCGTGTTGGAATTCTCCGCACGGAAAGTAGGTCCAAAGGTATAGACATTTCGGAACGCCAGGGCGAAGGTCTCCGCCTCCAGCTGGCCGCTGACGGTGAGATTCGTTTCCTTGCCGAAAAAGTCCTGGCTGTAATCTATTTTTCCGTCCTCTGTCCGCGGCGGGTTCTCCATGTCCAGCGTGGTAATGCGGAACATTTCTCCCGCTCCCTCGCAGTCGCTTCCTGTGATAATGGGCGTGTGCACGTAGACAAAATTGTTTTCCTGGAAGAACCTGTGGATGGCGTAAGCCACCAGCGATCTCACGCGAAAAACTGCGGAAAACGTGTTGCTTCTGGGCCTCAGGTGCGCGATCTCACGCAGGAACTCCATGCTGTGGCGCTTTTTCTGCAGCGGATAGTCGGCGTCGGATCCCGCTTCGACGACGATCTTCTTCGCCTTGATCTCAAAAGGCTGCTTGGCTTCCGGCGTCAGCACCAGCGTTCCTTCCACGTACAGCGCGGCCGCGATGGGAGCTTTGGCGATCTCGTCAAAATTATCTATGAAGGCATCCTCATAAACCACCTGAACGGATCTGAAAAAGGTCCCGTCGTTCAGCTCCACGAATCCGAATTTATTCGACGCCCGGTTCGTTCTCACCCAACCCCTTATGGTCACTTCCTGATCCCCGTATTCTCCGCTCTCGCGGAATAATTTCTTCAATTGAATGTCTTTCATTTGATCCAACAACTCCTCTTCCTTCGCCCGCGCCGCGGGCCAGTTTAAAATGCTGACAGGAGCTACGGCGCTTACCGCCATAGCTCCCCAAAAACCATATTATATTGATCTCCGC
Source organism: Bacilliculturomica massiliensis (assembly GCF_900605495.1). Taxonomy (GTDB): domain Bacteria; phylum Bacillota; class Clostridia; order Peptostreptococcales; family Anaerovoracaceae; genus Bacilliculturomica; species Bacilliculturomica massiliensis. Next base: position 630,087 of record NZ_LR027602.1, on the reverse strand, counting down.
ATAGACCTGCGCGTTTTGACCTGCGTTTCTTTCTATTCTTGCACATTTCAGCCGCGATTATGCCAAAATAAGTATATCATATGCCCTGAAGATATTCAAGCCAACGATTTTGGTCTTTCAGCCTGGCTTTCTGCCTTTTCTCAGGGGCGGCGGGTTCAGTCTGTGATCTCATAAGCCGGGTACTCCCGTTCGAAATGATATCCCAGCTTTTTCGCCAAGGCCAGCGACCACAGGTTCTGCGCGTCCCAACTGGGATACAGGCCGCGGTCCAGACATTCCAGGATCAGCTTCGCGCCGCAGGCGAAGGCCAGACCTTTTCGCCGATGATCCAGCCTGGTGTCGATCTCGATCTCGATGCCTCCCTGATAACTGGAGTACGACGACGCGCCGGCCGCCAGCTCTTCCCCGTGCATGACCGCCACGCCCAGCCCCCAGCTCCGATAGTCGCCGTAATCTCTGTACAGCGATACCAGATCGCGGCTCCACTCCTCCGACAGACATCGGCGGTACAGCTCCTCGTCCACAGGCCGGAAGGTGTAAGACGCCGGCAGCGAGGCGGCCGCCCTCCGCAGATGACCTCTGTCAAAGACGTCCGGCTCTTTCTTCAGCGCGTACCGCGTCACCTTTCTCACCTGCTCCCCGCAGCTGCTCTCGATGAATTCCGCCCAGGCGCTGTTCTGCGGAACCAGGATCGCAAACTTCCCGCTCCTCCACTCCGGACAGAAGCGCAGCATCTCCTCATCCGGCGTTCCGGCCAGAAAGCTGAAGTCCCCGATCATCGCAGCCGCCGAGACTGGTTTTTCCCCATTATCGCAGTAGATCTCACCCATTACATTCTGCAGGCAGGACCAGACCGCGGTCTCCTGCCAGCCGCGAAACAGTGGTTCCGCGCGTTTCGTATCTATCAGTTTGACGACCATGTCACACTCCCCGTTTCTCTTCCGACTCCGCCTGAGCCGCAGCCCTGCGGGCCGCCCCGCAGACCATCCCCTATATCATAGCGCATAGCCGCCCCCGGCGCAAGACTGGGAAAACCGTCCGCTCAAAATGGCAAAATGAAAGGAATACTCGCTTTGTGTCCTATACTTTTTGTTATAGATGCTGTTTAATGTAATTGAAACATACACAAGGAGACTGACGATGGATCAAATAAAGATCGGGGCTTTTTTAGGCGCGATACGCAAAGAAAAAGGATTGACGCAGGAGCAGCTTGGAGAGCGGTTAGGCGTAACACAGAAAACAGTTTCCCGCTGGGAAACCGGCAGGAATATGCCCGATCTATCTACGCTTCCCGCCATCTGCGATGTTCTGGATATCAATATTACTGAACTGATGAGCGCAGAACGTGTCGAAGGGGAGCAGGTGACGAAATCTGACACATCAAATATGGCCCGTGATCTGATCCGTTTGGCAACTCAAAAAAAGAATAGTAAAAAGATAGTCGGCGCAATTTTGTCGGCGTTGCTTACAGTTGTATGTATGGTCGGCCTGTACCAATATGAATTCAGCATTAATGTCGAGACCACCGCCGACCTGGAGACCGCCATCAATGAGTATCACTTTAACGATGAATTATCATCCGATATTTTAGAGCGCACAGTCATCCGCAATAAACTGTATGTTCTCTATGAACAGGGCAATCACCCCGGTGCCAGCGGTCTTGCCTGTCTGGAAAAAGGGATTTTCGGACGATACCGGATAATAAGCTGTACTGATGTTGAAGATCCGTTGATCTTTATCGTTTCGACAACCTGCGCCGGGCAAAAGTACATGATATCCTTTGGCGTAAATCAGCTTCCAAATGTGAGATCATATGCTGTTTATGGTTATGATCGATCAAACGCCTCCCAGAATATTACAGTGGATGACGAGGGCGAATTGCTGTTTTCTTTTGCCTATGAAGGATCGCCGTTTCTAACGGTGACAGAGATATCTGATCATATTTCAATTAGGCCATACGGAGCAAAATACTTTGACGAATCGGGAAAAGAAATCAGTAAGACCACACTGAAGGATCAGTTTGATATAGATATCAACGCTGTAAACTGTGGGTACGGCACCGCTGAATTGGGAATGCTCTACTTCTTTGAAGCAGTCATCCTGATTCTGGGCATTATTTTCATCCGTTATTTTCTTACCGATGTGATCAAGCAGAAGAAGCCCTAGGGCGCCGGGCTGATCACCGTAGACATGGTCAACAAACGCCAATCGGCAGCCTGTTTAAAGTGTGAAAGGGCCGTTTTTTCTTTTTGCCTTGTATTAGCTAGTCAAAAAGAAAAAAATAGATGACGTAACGGGCGTATCAGCCGCCCGTCTTGTCGATTTATGTCGCTTTTTTCTTTTTAGAAGCGGGTTTGACATGAAACAGGAAAAATATTTCCTATATTTTTTATAAAATATATATTTTCCCCATTTATTTTTCGTTTTTGAGCCTGTTTTGTTGGCAAAAAGAAAAAATCGGGAAACCATACACGCATTTTCCTTTTCGGCAGGCCGCCGTCACTTCCCTGCCTGCATTTCAGCTATTCTTCCCGCGATCCTCCCTCTTCCTGCTCTGGAGGAAGGGGATGCCATGCAGGCGGTTCCTTTTTCCGGAAGAACAACCTCTTCAGAAGGCCCAGCGCCCCCTCCACTATGTGAAACCAGGCATGGCCGGCCACGAATACGATGACAAGGACGGCCAAAACCGCACCGATCTCTCCCCAGGGCATATTCTCACATCCTTACTTTGTCTTATAACGGTTCATGAAGAAGTCGGTAAACTCTTTGACCTCCTGATCCTGGGAGACATAGACATACAGGCTTTCGTCCTCCAGCCAGTCATAGATGTTGATGCCGATGTAGCCTTTTCGGTCAGGATAGATGATGAAAGCGTCCGTGGGATACTTGTTGCGATAGGCTTTAAGGATCTCCGAACGGCGGTAATACGCGGGGTCGCCGCAGCCGGAGAGATCCGGGACAGTGGGCACCACGACGATGGTCTCATTCTCCTCGTTCCAGCCCACGATCAGGTTGCCGATTTTGCTCTTGCTGCCGTGGACCAGACCGTAGTTGAAGCGGCTCACGTCCTCGGTAAAGCCGAAGACCAGCTTGTAGCCGTCGCCGTTTTCCACCACCTGATTAAAGAGCGTCCGCATCTTACCTCTGTTGGCGTCGCTCTTGGCCATGTCGATCTCCGGCTCTTTGCTGAACAGTTTTCCAAAAATGCCCATAATTATTTACCTCCTGTATTTTGAAATTTTCTTTTACTGCCTGCGCAGGGTCTCCATATAGTCAAGGATGGATCTGATCTGAAAGGCGGTCATCTCATCGGCGGCGTCCGCAAAGAGAAAGGGCAGCGTATCCGGAACCGCTTTGTGGAGGATGGCGGCGGAGAATACCAGATTGCCCAGCAGCTTTACCGTCTGCGGCTCCACGTCGACGCCGAAGACATGCAGCAGCTCTGTAAAAAACCTTAGCCTTCTTTTCTGGAACTCCTGGCGATTTTCACCCGACAGGCACTTTGAAAGCGCCTGTTGTTCCTCCACACTCATAATGGCGAAGCGGCTCTCTCCACCATAACAAACGTTGTGAAGGAACTGGCCGACCCCATCCCGCCAGTCCAGCGAAGCGTCGTCCATCAGCTTTTGCGCATACGCCAGCATCTGAGGCTGCTGCCGGTAAAACGCCTGCACGACCAGATCCTCCTTTGCTGGAAAAAAAGAGTAGAAAAAGGTGCGCGAAATCCCCACTCGGGTGTATATTTGTTCAACGGTCGTGTGCTGGATGCCTTGCCCGGAAAAGAGTTTCAGCCCTGTGTCGATCAACGCCTCTCTGATTTTCTCCCGTTCTGCTTCAGAATAGCCTATTTTAGGCATCGTGTTTCCCTCCCTCGCTCACAATATAAATACAAATTCTAATATTTGTTTTTATTTTACCAAAACAGATCGGATGATGCAAGAGGACATTACCGATCTTTGTGAAATTAAAAAAACCGCCGCAAGCTTTGGAATGAAAAAGCTGCAGCGGGTTTTATAAGAATCAGACTGTTAAAATCATATAGTACGGCTACTTAAAAGCAGCTTTTTTCCTAACGCGCTCCTCAGTGAAAGGCTTCTTGGCCACAGACTGATTTCTTGGATTTGAAGAGTTGGAGTCTTATCCTCCTGATTCCGCTGGGGATACTGCGCCCTGATTTCCCGCTTCGCCGGCGGGAAGATTCGTTACTTTTACTCGCTGAGCAGAAAGTCAACGATGTTGATCTGCTTAATGCCGTCCTCGTTCATGGACATTTCGTCCATGGACAGGATGTACTTGGGGTAGTAATCTCCCACCTTTTTCAGTGGAGCAATCTCTCTGTCAAAGGTCCCGGGGTCAAGTACGCTGGCCGCTACCTGATAATAAGTTTCCTTTGGAAACATGATTCGCCCTGCGGGCACACTTTCACAGGGTAAACTTTTTTGTTATTCCGTCTCAATATTGACGGAATAACAAAAAAGAGCTGCCTGGCTTTGATCGCCAGGTCAGCCCTTCGTACTGCGTCATCCTGTTTTGCAGGATCCGCCGCAGCATTTGTTGTCACAGAAGTGAAATCTATATTCGTTGTTCGCCTTTCTTCACAGAGCGTGCGTCCTATGCTGAGAAGGCTTACTTGTCCACCGGCTTCATGGTGGGGAACAGAATGATATCTCTGATGGAGGGCGCGTCGGTGATCAGCATGATCACACGGTCGATTCCGATCCCCAGACCGCCTGTGGGCGGCAGACCCACCTCCAGCGCGTTTACGAAGTCCATATCCATGGGATGCGCCTCGTCGTCGGTTCCGTCGTCAAGCTGCGCCTGCTGCACTTTGAACCTCTCGTACTGATCGATGGGATCGTTGAGCTCGGAGAAGGCGTTGGCGATCTCCCAGCCGTTTACATATGCCTCGAAGCGCCGGGTGATTCTCGGATCCACAGGATCTCTCTTTGCCAGCGGCGAAACCTCTACAGGATGGCCGACGATGAACACAGGCCCGTCCAGATATCCCGGAACATCCTCGCAGAACTCCTCGAACATCTCCGCCAGGATCTTTCCTCTGGTCCAATCTTTCACATCCTCCGGATCCATCCCTTTTTCAAGGGCGGCTTTTCTGGCCTCCTCGTCGGTCTCGATGGCGCTGAAGTCCACTCCAGTGATCTCTTTCACGGCGTCGGCCATGTTCAGTCTTCTCCACGGCGGAGTCAGATCGAACGTCTTGCCCTGATATTCGATGACCATGCTGCCCGTAGCGGCCAGCGCGGCCTGGGAGACCACCCGCTCGGTGACTTCCATGGTATTTTCCATATTCCCGTAGGCCATGTAGCACTCCATGGACGTGAATTCCGGATTGTGGTTTCTGTCCATGCCTTCGTTCCGGAACATTTTGCCCATCTCATAAACCCGGTCCAGGCCGCCCACGATCAGACGCTTCAGATACAGCTCGTTGGATATGCGCAGCTTCATGTCCAGATCCAGCGTGTTGTGATGTGTCTCAAAGGGTCTGGCGTTGGCTCCGCCTGCGATGGTGGTCAGGATCGGCGTATCCACTTCCAGATATCCGAACTCGTCCTCCAGAACGCGTTTGATCTCCTTGATGATCTTTGCCCGCATGATGAATGTCTCTTTCACATCCGGATTGACGATCAGATCCACATATCTCTGCCTGTAGCGCTGATCCTGATCCTTCAGGCCATGCCATTTGTCAGGCAGCGGCTGGAGGGACTTGGACAAAAGCACCGCCTCCTCGGCCTTCACGGAGATCTCGCCGTGTCTCGTCTTGAATACCTCTCCCTTGACGCCCAGGATATCGCCCAGGTCGTAGGTCAGAAAGATCTCATATTCCTCCGGAGTAATGGCGTCCTGACGAACATAAACCTGAATTTTTCCCTGCTTGTCCTGGATATCGATAAAAGAGGCTTTGCCCATCTGACGTTTGGCCGTGATCCGTCCGGCGATCACCACAGGTTTTCCGTCCATGTCGTCAAAGTTGTCTTTGATGTCTTTGCTGTGATGGTCCACGTCCCACTTTTCGATGAGGAACGGATTTCTGCCCATAGCCTGCAGCTTGGCCAGCTTTTCCCGGCGGATCCTGCGCTGTTCGTTCAGGTCCAGCTCGTCCGCTTCCGGCGTCATTGCGTCTCTGTTCAATTCTTCACTCATATTTCCTCTTTTCCGGATATCAGCAGATACCCTTGTTTTATGCAGACAGACCCGCGCCGTAACGGCGCGGGCTGCATAGCGGCTCTCCGGAGGCGCTCCCGGCCACGGGCTGCGCCAATTTAGAAGGTCCTGTTCACGACAGCCTTCCCGCGAAACTGTACTACTTGCGGATCTCCAGCACTTTGTACTCCAAAACGCCTACTTCCGCCTGGATCTCGACCACGTCGCCTACGGCTTTTCCCAGCAGGGACTTGCCCACAAGGGATTCGTTGGAGATCTTTCCCTCAAAGGGGTCCGCTTCCGTGGAACCCACGATGGTGTACTCCATCTCTTCGTTTGTCTCCACATCCAGCACTTTGACCGTGAGACCCAGGTTTACATGCTCCCCGGTCAGATCCGAATCGTCGATGATCTTTCCCTTGCGCAGCATATTTTCGATTTTAAGTATTTTTTCTTCCAGTTCCGCCTGCTCGTTCTTCGCGGAGTCGTACTCGGAGTTCTCCGAAATATCCCCGTAGGAGATCGCTTCTTTGATCCTCTCCGCCACCTCGGCTCTTCTCACCGACACCAATTCCTCGTGTTCCGCCACGAGCTTGTCATAACCTTCTTTTGTTAACAGAATTTCATCTTCCATGCTTGCCTGTCTCCTTTTTCATTTTTAGTCAAAAACAGCACATATCGCGGTCTCCGACAGTTCGGCATGGCCACGATCCACTGAAAATTTCGCCGTCGCACGGCTGAAATTTTCTAATTATATAAGCTGTGTTTCTGCACATATTTTATACCCGGGCAGCCTTTCTTTTTTTAGAAAGCTGGTTTCATATTCCTAAAATTATAAAGTACTTTTAAGTGTTTGTCAAGATTCAGTCAGCTTCTTCTTCCACGGCAGATTCCGTGGTTTTCTTCTATAATTTTTCATTATAAATTCTTCTTTTTCAATAAAAAAAGGTAATATAATCAAAAAATTTCTTCTGCTAAATATCCGAAAAAAGCAGATCGATCCCGCTTCATCCAACCGCCGATTATTTGTATTAGTCTGAATAATTTGTGAATTTGAACAATCGTTTTGTTTCTGAAACACAAAAAAACATAAAAAATATACGTTTTTTTGATTTTTACAAACAAAAATGCTTTGACAACGTTTTTTTTTCGTTGTACTCTAAAAGTGAAAAAAATCCATCTGAATTTTATTTTAGTATTCTGACGCATTGATACCCAGGAGGTGTTTTGGAATGAAACATACAAAGACAATGGACGGAAACGAAGCGGCGGCGTATGTCGCTTACGCGTTTACAGAGGTGGCCGCGATCTATCCGATCACACCCTCCTCGCCGATGGCCGAGCTGACGGACGAGTGGGCCGCGGCCGGCCGGAAAAATCTGTTCGGCCAGACTGTCAATCTGGTTGAGATGCAGTCGGAAGCCGGAGCTGCTGGCGCCGTTCACGGCGCTCTTGAAGCCGGCGCCCTCGCCACGTCCTACACAGCCTCCCAGGGTCTCATGCTTATGATCCCCGCCATGCACCGCATATCCGGTCAGCGTCACCCCGGAGTGCTCCATGTGGCGTCCCGTACCGTGGGCACCCACGCCTTTTCCATATTTGGCGACCACTCGGACGTCATGAACTGTCGTCAGACCGGCTTTGCCATGCTGTCCACAGGCAGCGTGCAGGAAGTCATGGACCTGGCGGGAGTGGCGCATCTGGCGGCTATCGAAGGCAGCATCCCCTTCCTCCACTTCTTCGACGGCTTTCGCACCTCCCATGAGATCCAGAAAATAGAATGCATCGACTACGAGGATTTCCGCTCCCTGCTGAACATGGACGCCGTGGAAGCCTTCCGCAGGGGGGCTCTGAACCCGGAACATCCTGTCATGCGAAGTACCGTTCAAAACCCTGACGTCTACTTCCAGGTGCGCGAGGCCAACAACGGATTTTACCGGAATCTCCCCGATATCGTGGAGTCTTATATGCAAAAGATCGGCCGGCTCACAGGTAGAGAATATCATCTGTTTGATTATTACGGCGCACCGGACGCCCGGCGGCTTATTATCGCCATGGGCTCAGTCAGCGGAACGGTTCGTGAGACCGTGGAGGATCTGAACCGCCGAGGGGAAAAGGTAGGTTTCCTTCAGGTCCACCTGTATCGGCCCTTTTCCCCGGCGCACATGCTGGCCGCCATCCCGGAGTCGGTGGAACGAATTGCGGTCCTGGACCGCGTCAAAGAATTGGGCGCGCCCTGCGAGCCCTTATGCGAGGACGTCTGCGCAGTCTGGGCCAACCATTCCAACGCGCCTTTTATCTGCGGCGGCAGATATGGCCTTTCTTCCAAAGACACCACGCCGGCTCAGATCAAAGCGGTCTACGATAATTTGGCCTGCGACTCGCCAAAGAATAACTTTGTCATCGGCATTACCGATGACGTTACCGGCCTTTCTCTGGATGAACCCGCCGGCTACACGCTGGAAAACCCCGCGGTCCGCAACTGTAAATTCTGGGGGCTGGGCTCAGACGGCACCGTGGGAGCAAATAAAAACTCCATAAAAATCATCGGCGAGCACACCGACATGTACACCCAGGCTTATTTTGAATACGATACGAAAAAGTCCTTCGGAGTCACAAAGTCTCATCTTCGCTTCGGAACAGCGCCTATCCTGAGCACCAGTCTGGTCAAGCGCGCGGACTTTATCGCCTGTCACAATCAGACCTATCTGCAGAAATACGATATCCTGTCCGAGCTGAAAAACGGCGGCGCCTTCCTCCTGAACTGCGACTGGACGGAGGAACAGCTGGAGCACAAACTGCCCGCCGCCGTAAAACGCAGTCTGGCGGAAAAAGACGCCCGCTTTTATATCATCGACGCTGCAAAGGCGGCGGAGGAACTGGGCCTGGGCGGTCACTCCAACATGATCCTGCAGGCAGCCTTCTTCCAGATCGCGTCCATCATCGATCCGAAAGAGGCGATCCAGTATATGAAAGAGGGGGTCGTCCGCTCCTACGGCAAAAAAGGGCAGGATGTGGTGGATAAGAACATGGCCGCCATCGACAGAGGCGCTTCCGCTCTCATGGAAGTGAAGGTTCCGGCTTCCTGGCGTCGCGCCGCGGAAGAGCAGGAGACCCTCAGCGGCGCTGAAGCGCAAAAGCCCGCAAAACCCGCTATCATCGAACGTATCCTTGAACCGATCAACGCTCAGAAGGGTGACGACCTCCCGGTCAGCGCCTTTGTGGGACTTGAGGACGGCACCATGCCGCCGGGTACCTCCGCCTACGAAAAGCGCGGCATCGCCACACACCTGCCTCTGTGGGATCCGGACGCCTGCCTGCAGTGCAACCGGTGCTCGCTGGTATGTCCCCACGCGGCCATCCGTCCCTTCCTGTTAAGCGAAGAAGAAGCGGCTATGGCGCCGGCCGGCTTTTTGACCCGGCCCGCCAAAGGCGGTTCCACGACGTCGTACCGCTATACCCTCCAGCTTTCCGCCGCTGACTGTACCAGCTGCGGAAACTGCGCCGACGTCTGCCCCGCAAAAGGCGGCGCCCTCCACATGCGGCCCGTCTCAGAAATCCCACCGCGGCCGGATCACTGGACGTTCGCCCTCACCCTATCGGAGAAGGCGGAAGCTATAAATTTCACGAATGTAAAGGGCAGTCAGTTTCGCCAGCCTCTTTTGGAGTTCTCGGGCGCCTGCGCCGGCTGCGGCGAAACGCCTTACATAAAACTGCTGACTCAAATGTTCGGCGATAAAATGTATATCGCCAACGGAACCGGCTGTTCCCAGGCCTGGGGCGCAGCCATGCCCTGCGTGCCCTACACTACGGATAAAACCGGCCGCGGACCGGCCTGGTCCAACTCCCTCTTTGAAAACAACGCCGAGTTCAGTCTGGGCATGTTTATGGCCATAAATCAGCAGCGGAACGCGGTGCGCATGAAAGCGGAGACGCTGCTGTCCGCAGCAGGCGGTTTCACAAGCCCGGAGAACGGCGACGGCTCCCACAGCGAATTGAGAGCAGCGCTGAAAGACTGGCTGGACCACTTTGACGATCTGGAAAGCTCCCGCCAGTCGGGGCGGCGGCTGGTCTCCGCCCTGAAGCACGCGCGGCTCACCGGCGCGGACGCAGACGCCGCCGCCTTTCTCCTGCGTCATCAGGACCAGCTTGCGAAAAAGACCGTCTGGATGGTGGGCGGCGACGGCTGGGCATACGATATCGGCTTCGGGGGCCTGGACCACGTCTTCTCCTCCGGAGAGGACCTCAACGTCCTCGTAGTCGACACGGAGGTCTATTCCAACACCGGCGGCCAGTCCTCCAAGGCCACGCCCCTGGGTGCGGTGGCACAATTCGCCGCCTCCGGAAAAAAGAGCCGCAAAAAAGATCTTGGCATGCTCATGATGAGCTACGGCAACGTCTACGTAGCGCAGGTATCCATGGGCGCCGACCCAGTCCAGCTCCTGAAGGCTCTGGACGAAGCCCAGAGGTACAGGGGACCCTCCCTGGTCATCGCCTACGCTCCCTGCGTCAACCACGGCATAAAAGCCGGCATGAAAACGGTGCAGCGCGAGATGAAACGGGCTGTGGACGCGGGCTACTGGCATCTGTACCGCTACAATCCCGACAGGAAGGAACGCCCCTTTATTCTGGACTCAAAGGAGCCCACCCTGGACTATATGGAATTTCTCAAAGGCGAGGTCCGGTATTCCTCGCTGGAGCTGACCTTCCCGGAGAACGCCAGAGAGCTCTTCGCCCAGGCGGACACGGAAGCCAAAGAAAAATACGAACGCTACAAGGCCCTGTCCCTGCAGTCATATAACGGAGGAACAGCGAAATGAGCTATCTGGACGAATATAAAAGCAAACTCGTCTCTCCCCAGGAAGCCGCTGGGCTTGTGTCATCCGGCGACTGGGTAGATTTCGGAATGAATTCCAATATTCCCGAACTGTTCGACGGAGCTCTCGCCCTGCGAAAGGGCGAGCTGTCCGACGTAAAGATTCGCGGCGGCCTGTCTCTGCGGCCCCTGCAGATCGTGGAGCAGGATCCAGATCAGGAAAGCTTCAATTACAACAGCTGGCATTTCAGCGGCATAGAACGCCGCTACTATGACAAAGGCCAATGCAGCTACATGCCCATGACCTACCGCAATCTCCCCGAGTATTACAGGAGATGGCTGGATGTGGACGTGGCCTGTCTGGCCGTAACGCCCATGAACAAGGACGGTTATTTCAATCTGTCCCTGACTGTATCCGCCGGCAGCGCTATCCTGAAAAAAGCAAAGAAGGTCATTCTGGAGGTAGATGAAAATCTTCCCTGGGCTATGGGCGGTTTTGGCGAATGCATTCACATTTCCGAAGTGGACGCGATTATCGAAGGAGCGCACAGCCCTCTGCCGGAGCTGCCTCCGGCGCCGCTGTCGGACGCCGACCGGGCCGTGGCTTCGCTCATCGTGCCCCGCATCCGCGACGGCTCCACGATTCAGCTGGGCATCGGCGGAATGCCGGTGGCCATCGGCGCTATGATCGCCCAGTCCGATATCAAGGACCTGGGAGCTCACACGGAGATGTTGTGTGATTCCTATCTCGATATGTTCGAAGCTGGAAAACTGACAAATAAACGAAAGACCGTAGATCCCGGGCGGGCCGTCTGGTCTCTGTGTCTGGGGACCGCCCGGCTGTTCCGATGGCTCCACGAAAACCCTGATCTCTGCGGCTGTCCTGTGGACTATGTCAATTCGCCGGCGGTCATGGCATGCCATGACGATCTGGTGGCCATCAACAACTGCGTGGAGGCGGACCTGTTCGGCCAGATCTGCTCCGAATCTTCGGGAGTCCGCCAGATCAGCGGCTCCGGCGGGCAGCTGGACTTCGTCACCGGTTCCTTTATGTCACGGGGAGGGCAAGGTTTTATCTGTATGTCGTCCACCTATTTTGACAAAAAGGAGAACCGGGTAAGATCCCGCATCGTTCCCACCTTGGCCCCAGGCGGCATCGTAACAGATCCCAGAAGTCAGGCCTTTTACCTCGTTACGGAATGGGGCGTGCAAAATCTGGCGGGACGGACCGTCTGGGAACGTGCGGAGCGCATCATCTCCCTGGCCCACCCCGATTTCCGTGAGGAGTTGATCCGAGAAGCCAATAAAATGAAGATATGGCGAAACAGCAATAAGAGGTGATCAATATGCACATGGCAGGTACCAATTCCACGTCACCGCCGCCGGATGCGGCTGTGACACCTTTACTTGGCGGAAAGCGAATTACGGTCATCGCCGGCCACTATGGCAGCGGGAAGACGGAATTCGCTCTGCAATACGCGGTGGCCCTAGCCCGCGGCGGTCAGAAGACCGCGCTGATCGATCTGGACATAGCTAACCCTTATTTTCGGAGCCGGCAGCGGCAGGCATATCTGGAGGAGCGAGGGATCGCTGTTTACAGCAACACCTATCATCTCGACATCACCGCAGATCTGCCCGCCGTGACCGCCTCCATTCGCGCACCCCTGGAAGACCCGCTGACGAGGGCCGTCGTCGATGCGGGCGGTGATGACACAGGGGCCCGGGTGCTGGTACAGTTCGACAAATACTTTAGCGGGCCAGACTGCGAGATACTGTGCGTGATCAATGCAAACAGACCGGAAACAGGTACGACGGAGGGCGCATGCGCCCACATCAGAAGGATTGAAATGGAATTATCTCTCCCTGTTTCCGGCCTGATCTGCAATACACACATGCTGCGCGACACCACCGCCGACGATATATTAAAGGGGCTGGCCCTTTGTCAGTCCCTCGGCGATGCCCTTGGGATTCCCCTTCGCTATACGCTCTGCCCCCAGGTTCTCATACCTGAAGTGGTCTGCCGATTGACAGAGCTGGAGACAGACGTAACTGACCGGAAATTCCAGGCAAAGCTCAACTCTTTCTTTCCTTTTGACCGGCTGCTCATGCGTGAGGATTGGCTGGACATCATCGTGGACTGAACAGGAGGTTTATCTTATGACCCACTATACTGTTACCTTTCGGGAAGATAAATGCAAGGGCTGCGAGCTCTGCATTTCTGTCTGTCCCAAGAACATTCTGGCGCTGCGGGATACTATCAATATAAAAGGATATCATCCGGCGGGCGTCACCGATCAGGATCAATGTATTGGCTGCTGCAGCTGCGCGCTGAGCTGCCCCGACGGCGTCATCCGTATAGACGCGGAGTAAGGAGTGATACATATGAGCGAAAAAGTATTGATGAAGGGCAATGAGGCCTTTGGAGCCGCCGCTATCCAAGCCGGCTGCGATCTGTATTTCGGCTACCCCATTACCCCTCAGAACGAACTGACAGAGTACATGTCCCGGGAGTTGGGAAGGGCTGGAGGTACCTTTGCTCAGGCGGAAAGCGAGCTTGCCGCCATCAACATGGCCTACGGCGGAGCCTGCGCGGGAAAGAAAGCCATGGTTTCCTCCGCCTCCCCTGGGATCGCCCTCATGCAGGAAGGTTTCTCCTTCATTGCCTCAGCCGAACTGCCCCTGGTGGCCGTCAACGTCTCCCGCGGCGGTCCGGGAATCGGCGGCATCCAGCCCGGCCAGGCGGATTACCGCCAGGTGACCCGGGGCGGCGGCAACGGAGACTACCACATTGTGGTCTATGCCCCGTACTGCATTCAGGAGGCTGTGGACCTTATCATCCGTGCCTTCGATACCGCGGGACGTTACCGCAATCCTGTCATCGTGCTGGCCGACGGCATGATGGGACAGATGATGGAGCCGGTAGTCATTCCCCAGATCCGCCGTCAATCCTCGGCCTCGGAGATCGCCGCGGAGAAACCCTGGGCGCTGACCGGCAGCGGCGGCGCCAGAGACCGCAACGTGGTCCGCTCCCTGTGGCTGGACCCTCAGCAGCTGGAGGATCAAAATATCCGGCTGGATCAAAAATATCAGCGCATGAAACAAGAACTTCCAGAATACCAGTCGGTGGACCTGGAGGGCGCGGAAATCGTCTTCACCGCCTTCGGCACGGTCTCCCGCATCGCCTCGGAGGCCATCCGGCTTCTGGGACAGCGGGGGATCAGGGCCGGCATGATCCGCCCTATCACCCTGTGGCCCTTCCCCTACCATGCCTTCGAACAGATCGACCACTCTACCACAAAGCTGATCGTCTCCGCCGAGCTCTCCATGGGGCAGATGATCGAGGACGTAGAGCTGGCTGTGAAGGGACGCAAGCCGGTTCGGCTGATCCAGCGGTCCGGCGGCATGGTCTTCACCCCGGCGGAACTTGCCGCCAGGGCGGAAGAGCTTCTGAGTCAGTATCAATAGTCCGTTCTCACTCACTCTTAATGGAAAGGGATGGATATCGATGAAACCTATTTTTGAGTATACAAAGGGGATGCGGGAGCAGGATACCCACTACTGCCCCGGCTGTACCCACGGCATTGCCCACCGTCTTATCATGGAATCTCTCGATGAGCGAAACGCCCTGGGGGACACCATAGGCGTATGTCCCATCGGCTGCAGCGTCACCGCGCACCAGTACTTCAACGTGGACTCCTGCGAGGCCGCCCACGGAAGAGCCCCAGCTGTGGCGGCAGGGATCCGCCGGGCCTGGCCGGAAAAATATGTGTTCACTTATCAGGGAGACGGCGACCTGGCCTCCATTGGAGCCGGAGAGATCGTCCACGCCGCCCTCCGCGGTGAAAAATTCACCACATTCTTTATCAACAACGCCATCTACGGCATGACCGGCGGACAGATGGCCCCCACCACGCTGCTGGGCCAGAAGACGACCACCAGCGTTGACGGCCGAAAAAAAGAAATCTCCGGAATGCCGCTGAGAGTGGCGGAAATGCTCTCCACTATCGACGGGGCCGTCTTCGTGGAACGGGTAGCTCTGGATTCCCCCGCTCACATCCGCAGTGCAAAGAAGGCCATTGTAAAGGCTCTGGACGTGCAGGAAAAACGGCTGGGATTCAGCTTTGTAGAGATCCTGTCCACCTGTCCTACCAACTGGGGAATGACGCCGGTAAAGGCCCAGGCATGGCTTCGCGAAAATATGATCCCCTACTATCCGCTGGGTAATTTCAGATGCCCCGAGGAGGTGAAATAAATGAGTACCCGAAAACTGATCCTTGCAGGCTTCGGCGGTCAGGGCGTTCTCCTGATCGGTCAGATCATCTCCTACGCGGCAATGTATGAAGAAAAACACGTAACTTTTCTGCCTTCCTACGGTCCCGAAATGCGCGGCGGCACAGCGAACTGTACCGTCATCGTCTCCGACGATCCCATCGCCTGTCCGCTGGCGGACTCTGTCACAGATCTGATGGCCATGAATCTGCCTTCTCTCCTGAAATTTGAAAGCGCTGTGGTGGCCGGGGGAAATATTTTTCTCAACTCTTCCCTGATCCGCGAGAGTCCCCGGCGCAGCGATGTGAACGTGATCCCCGTGGACGCCGCCGGTCTGGCCGAAAAGATCGGAAATGAGAAATCATCAAATATCGTAATGCTTGGCGCCATAATAAATAAGACCGCCGTCGTCAGGTATGAGACCGTGGAGAAAGTTCTGGCTGAAAAGATCTTTACAGGCGCGAAAGCCGGACTGTTGGCGAAAAACAAACCGGCTCTCACTGCCTGGACTGAATAACTGAAACAATATATACCGGCGGCCGCCATACCGGCAGGGCCGCCCGACAGACCAAGGAGGAAATAATGATGAGTTTCGAATTCACAATTGAAAAAAACCAAAATCCGAAGACAAAGCCCGATCCCGATAAGCTGGGATTCGGAAATCACTTCAGCGATCACATGTTTCTTATGAATTACAAGACGGGAAAAGGCTGGTACGACGGCCGTATCGTTCCCTATCAGCCCCTGTGTCTGGATCCGGCAGCGGCTGTGTTCCACTACGCTCAGGAAATGTTCGAGGGGCTGAAGGCTTACCGCGCTGCCGACGGCCGCACGCTGCTGTTCCGCCCCGACATGAACGCCAAGAGGACCCGGCGCACCAACGAGAGAATGTGCATTCCCGATCTGGACGAAGACCTTCAGGTAGCGGCCATCAAAGCTCTGGTGGCTGTAGAGAAGGACTGGGTGCCCGAGGCCGACGGCACATCCCTCTATCTGCGCCCCTTCATCATTGCCAGCGAGCCTTTCCTGGGCGTGCGGCCCTCCGACGAGTTCCTGTACGTGATCATCGCCTCGCCTTCCGGTTCCTATTATGAGAACGGTCTGGCTCCCACCCGCATCTTCGTCGAGGATGAATACGTCCGCGCCGCGCCGGGAGGCACCGGCTACGCCAAGGTAGGCGGCAACTACGCCGGCGCGCTGAAGGCGCAGGAGAAGGCCCACGACAAGGGCTGTTCCCAGGTTCTGTGGCTGGACGGCGTGGAGAGGCGATATGTGGAGGAGATCGGAACCTCCAACGCCTTTTTCATGATCGGCGACGAGATCATCACCGCCCCTCTGGACGGCACCATCCTGCCGGGCATCACCAGAGATTCCGTTCTCACCCTGCTGCGTCACTGGGGCATGAAGGTGACGGAGCGCAAGCTTCTGCTCTCTGAGATCTTCCAGGCCCACGAGGCCGGCAATCTGACCGAGGTTTTCGCCACGGGAACGGCCGCCGTCATCTCCCCTGTGGGCGAGCTGATCTGGAAAGACAAGAGCGTGACCATCAACAACAACGAGATCGGTGCTCTCTCCCAGAAGCTGTACGATGAGATCTACGGCATCCAGACAGGCAAAAAGGATGATCCCTTTGGGTGGGTAGTCGAAATATAAATGGACGATATTTCCTGTGTTATAAAAAACACAGCCGAAAAGAAAGCGGCCCGGAACGCCATATGGCGTTCCGGGCCGCTGCTTTTATATTTCTGCTTGAATTACATTTTGAACTTCACCCCGTACTGATCCCGGCATGCGTTAGAACCAATCCATCTTGAAGAAGGTGTCGATCTGACCCAGCAGAACCAGGAAGATCAGTATTGGAGCCACAAAGCGCAGACAGAACAGGATATAGCCGCGGGCCCGGAACCTGTTGCCCTCAAGGGTGATCTCAGATTCCAGGAATTTGAGTCCCAGCTTCCAGCCGACGATCAGCGACATGACCATGGCGCCGATCGGCATCATCAGGCCCTCAGACAGGAGGTCCAGAAAGTCCAGCCAGCAGAAACCCAGAGGCTGGGGCAGACCGTTCGCTCCCAGACCGTCCACAGATACCAGCGCAGCTTCTGCGAAGATGATCAGACCGATTATGATCGAAACTGTTTTTCGATTCATATTACCGCCCTTCTCCGCTTTTTTGTCGATCACCACGGAAACCAAAACCTCTGTCAAAGAGATGGAAGAAGTGATGGCCGCGATAAACACCAATGCATAGAACAGGAATCCAAAGAATGGTCCGATGCTCCCCATGGAGGAGAACACGGTCTGCAGCGTGATGAACAGCAGGCCCGGACCGGCGTCGGGCTCAAGGCCCATGGCGAACACTGCAGGCATGATGGCCAAAGAGGCCATGACCGCGATCAGCGTATCACAGAATGGAATCAGAATTGCATTGAACTGAATGTCTTCTTTCTTAGAGAGATAAGAACCATACGTCACCATGATGCCCATGCCCAGCGAGAGGGAGAAGAACATCTGACCTCCGGCCAGCGCCAGCACGCTGATCCAGCCGGTTCCCATAAACACCTCGAAATTCGGCTTAAAGACAAATTCCAGACCCGCGCCGGCTCCTGGAAGAGTCACAGATCGGACGATGACGATCAATAGCATGAAGAACAACGCCGGCATGGCTACCTTGGTAAACTTTTCGATGCCTCCGGCGACGCCTCCCACAACGACCAGCACCGTCAGCGCCACAAATATAAAGCTGTATCCCACAGTCCATACCTGGTCTACCGTAAAGGCAGAGAAATAGTCGGCGGGATTCGCGCCGCCCACGCCCCAGGATGCGTGGAACGCGTCGCCTAGATTGGCGACGGCGTACTTGATGCAGTATCCTCCCAGCATGCTGTAAAAGCCCAGGATCAACGCAGGAGACAGCACGCCGAACACTCCCAGGATCGTGTACTTTTTGCTCAGATCCTGGTACGCGCCGAGAACGCTCTTTCCCGTCTTTCGGCCGATGGTCAACTCACTGATCATGACCACGTAACCCACAAAGACAGCTAATATCAAATAAATGATCAAAAAAGCAAAGCCCCCGCCAACTCCCATCTTGAACGGAAAGCCCCACAGATTGCCCAACCCTACGGCGGACCCTACAGCCGCCATGACGAACCCGAAGCTGCTGCCCCACTGGCCTCTGTTTTCTTTTTCCATTAAGAAAACCTCCTTATTAAAAATAATGATGACTAAACGTATAAAAATAGAACGTTCATCTAATCGTGCCGGGCCGTGACACAAACAGAGAACCGAAAATCCGTCCCCCTTCCTTGTTAAATTAGTAGAAGATTTGGAATTATCTTAATATTTATTCTACCACAATCTCCTCTGGGGAACAAGAAAAATTCAACCAGTTTTGTAAAAAACACTTTACTTCTTCTTATTATGTTAGTTCTAAACAAAACAAATTCAATTTTCTTTTCTTCTACACACAAATTTCATCGAATTTACGGAAAATCGCCTCCGCCTCTGTCAGGCTGTTGATCTCCCTGCGCAGCTGAGCAGACCCGTGGACGCCCTTCATATACCATCCCACGTGTTTCCTCATCTCGCGTACCGCGGCGTATTCCCCCTTCAGCTCCAGCAGACTCTCAAAATGCCGGATCATAATTTCCTTCTTCTCCGCCGTCGATGGTCTCTCCAGCCGGCGGCCGCTCTCCCAGAGAGCGTTGGCCTCCCGGAAGATCCACGGATTGCCAAGGGCGCCCCTGGCGATCATAACGAAGTCGCAGCCCGTCTCCTCCATCAAGCGCAGAGCATCCTCGCCGCAAAACACGTCGCCATTTCCGATGACCGGCACAGAGACCGCCTGTTTGACGGCTCTGATGACGTCCCAGTCCGCGTTTCCTGAATAAAACTGCTCCCGGGTCCTGCCGTGTACGGCGATTGCCGCCGCCCCGGCGTCCTCCATACGCTTTGCAAAATCCACTGCGTTTATGGATTTCTCATCCCAGCCGATGCGCATTTTCACGGTGACGGGCTTTCCGGCCGCCGATACGGCCGCTTTTACGAGCTCCGCCGCCAGGACCGGATCTTTCATCAGTGCGGAACCCTCGCCGTTTTTGACCACCTTCGGCACCGGGCAGCCCATATTAATGTCCAGCAGACAGTTTTCCCTGTCCGCCAGCTTTTCCGCCGTAAAACGCAGAATATCCGGCTCTGAGCCAAACACCTGATAGGCCGCCGGCTTCTCCGACGGGTGAATGTACAGGAGCCGCTCCGTGGCCTTGTCGTTGTAAAAGAGTCCCTTGCCGCTGACCATCTCAGAATACACGAGACCGGCGCCCATCTCCCGGCACAAGCGCCGGAACGGGCTGTCCGTGATCCCTGCTAAAGGCGCCAGAAAAAAAGGGGCATTAAATGAAATGTCCCCTATCCTGGCGCAGTCCGCCGTCTTATTTTGTTTGTTTTCCATATGATCTATCAATCCCATATCCTGATCTCCAGACGCTGCAGCATGCCGCCGCGGCCGGCTTTCATACCGCCGCAGACCGCCGCCGGGCTGCTGCGCCGCCCGGATTCCTTTCTCTGTCCTGCAGGCGTCCCGGCAGGGTCCGCCGGACTTTATTCCAGAATGTATTCGCTGGGTTCTTTGCTTTTCACTCTGTTGTGAGCCTGCTTATTCTTTTCGTAGATGATCCGAAGACCTTCCAGCGTGAGCATCTTGTCCACGTGATCGATGCAGTTCACGCCCTCGTCGATGAGGGTCGCCAGGCCGCCGGTGGCCACGACCACAGGCTCCTTTTCCGCTCCGCAGATCTCCGCCAGTTCTTTTTTCATGAGCCGCACGATATATTCCACCACACCCATGTATCCGTAAACAAGGCCGGCCTGCATGCTCTCGTTGGTATTTTTGCAGATCGTGTGCCCGGGCGCTTCCAGTTCCACCCGGGGAAGTTTTGCCGTCTTCTCAAACAAGGCTTCGGAGGAGATCTTGATGCCGGAAGTGATGCTCCCGCCCAGATACTCCGCCTTCTCCGAGATGGCGCAGAAGGTGGTGGCCGTTCCGAAATCAATGACGATCAGCGGGCCGCCGTACTTATTGTATGCCGCTACCGCGTTTACGATACGGTCCGCGCCCACCTGTTTGGGATTATCGTATTTAACGATCAGGCCCGTTTTGATCCCGGGCCCGATGACGATAGCCCTGCGGTTGAAATACTTCGTTGAGAGGTGCTGAAGCGTGTAGAGAATAGGAGGCACCACGGTGGAGATGATAACGTCCTTCACCTCGCTGGTCTTAAGACCTTCATAGGCGAAAAACTGATTGATCAGCATGCCGTATTCGTCGGCGCTTTTCTGCCTGTCCGTTTCCATTCTCCAGTTTTGGATCAATTTGCCGTCCCTGAAGACACCGAGCACAATGTTTGTGTTTCCCACGTCAAAAGCTAGTAACATATTTTCCTTTGCTCCGTTTCCTTGTCTGGCCGGTTCCTCCGTCCCTGTCCGGGTCTGTTCACCGGCTGTTTTTCCTTCCCGCCGCGCCCCGCGCAGTGGCGCTGAGAAGATCTTAAAAAGATCTGACCTTCTTCTCGATACGGGCGATCGCCAGTGCGATCATGAGCCCTGGTACGATGGTATTTCCGGTTATATCCACGCCCAGTATTTCCTTGATACGTTTCAGCCGGTACTGTACGGTGTTGGAGTGGATCTCCATGAGCCGGGAAGTCTTGGCCGTGTTGAGACCCGCGTCCAGCACAAAGGTCTCCAGAGTCTCCATCAGCTGCCTGCTCTTGGACTCACCGGCTGTCTTGAAGGGCTTCAGCAGATCCAGATAGTTTTTCTTTACCGATCCGCCCTTCAGCGAGATATTCACGCAGTTGGACGCCAGCGCCAATTCATACTTTGAAAAGGATTTCTTGTATGGAAAGATCAGTTGGATAAACGGTTCGGTTTCATTGATGATCTGAAACGCGCCCGCCGCATCGTCGATCCCGTCCAGCATGTTGACGTGGAACATCTTCTTTGCGCCCGCTTCCTTCAGGGACGCCGCCAGATTTTTCCACTCCGTTTCGCCGTATTCTTTTTCCTTATCGCTGGCCAGAAGCACGCCGCTGATCTCGTCGCCCTCGGCGATCTTCAGACTGCTGATGTCGTATTCCTGTTCGAAGGCCGTGATGATCCGCAGGCCGGCGTCTTTTTCCACCCCCGGCACCAGATACACGCCCTTCACCATGGCCTCGCTGAAATCAGATTCGCTCTTGAGACTGTAGGCCAGACTGCGGTTGCCCCGGCGCAGCGCCTTGATGAACTCTGCGGTGATGTCCCTCTCCGGTTTATACCGCCACATCCCCATGGCCAGTTCGATGATCTCCGCCAGCTTGGAGATCTCCTCCTGAGAATAGGAATTGTCGTTGTCCGCCAGCATCAGATAGTATTTGACTCCGCTGATCGTCACCGGACCCCAATAGGTGAGCAGACCGTTGACGTCCACCCGCGTATTCTTCACATTCTTGTCTACGTTCTTCTCGATCCCCCGTCGGACCGCTTCTTCAATACTGGTATTGTGCTGCGTCTCCACGGAGAATACCGTGTTGAAATCTGTGGAAAACAACACCAGCTGAAAATTGTTGTTCACGGCCGCTTCTCTGGCCGCGGCCTGGAAGTTGCTGTATTTCTCAAAATTCAGCAGATGGTAGATGCTGTTATTGATCAAGCTGTTGGAAAATGTATCAGCCATAGGGCACCTCCTTCTCTCGCGGTTTTTGCGCCGGACACGAGTCCCGGATCCGCCCTCCGCCGCTTCCACCTCGCCGGCGTCAAGCCCGCGCCGGGGTCTGAAACAGCCTGCAGGCCGTTTGGACGATCTGTCGGCTGCGCGCCCGGCCCTGTCCGGGTGCGCCATGCCCTCACTGCCCGGGTGCGCCATGCCCCGGCAGGCGGGGCATGGCCAGACGTGAGCGTTCTGCAGCGGCCGGGCTCCGGCGGTCGGGCTGCAATGATCGCGCTGCGAAGACCGGGCTCCGGCGGTCGGGCTGCAGTAATGGAAAGAGGCAGTCCCGTATACGANCCGCCGCAGAGCCTTGCACTGACCGCGGTAGCGGCCGCAAACACCACCTACGGCGGCTTCACCGGAACGATCACAGCCACCGGAGCCGCAGTGACGAGCATGATCGACCATTATGTGGTCGACATCTATCAGGGCGGCGTCAAAAAGAAGACGGTGGAAGTGCCCACCTCCGGCGGTCGGGCTGCAATGATCGCGCTGCGAAGACCGGGCTCCGGCGGTCGGGCTGCAGTAATGGAAAGAGGCAGTCCCGTATACGAGGCAGCCTCAATCTTTCCCTGTTATCTCAGTGACGGATATCCCCGTCCTGTGAATCAAAACGATTTTCGCCGTCATCCCGGCCGTCTGCCCCAATGCCTTCCAGGGGCTCGTTTTTCTCATAAGATCCGCCGGAGCCGTCGCCCTCTTTGCGGTCCTTCAGAAGCTGCGCCATCTCCCGGGCCGCTTCCATTTCCGCTTCGGCGGTCTCCTCCGCTTCGATGCGGTTGGCTTCTTCCTTGCGGTTCTCCATGTCGTGGACCTCGCTGATGACTTCCTCGGCTGTCTTCGCGCCGGAGAAGAGCTCTTCGAACTGCTCCGCATCCAGCGTTTCGATCTCAAGCAGCACTTCGGCGATGAGCTTCAGCTTATCCATGTTCTCTGTGAGGATCTGTTCCGCCTGTGCGAAGGCTTCCTCCACGATATCGCGGATCTCCTGATCGATCTTGGACGCCACTTCCTCAGAATAATTCTGCTTGGAGGTGAAATCCCGTCCCAGGAATACCTCGTCGGAGTCGCTGTACTGGACCGGGCCCAGCTTGTCGCTCATGCCGTACTTCGTGACCATGTTCCGGGCGATGGACGTAGCCCGCTCCAGATCGTTGCTGGCTCCAGTGCTGATATCGTTCAGCGTGAGCTTTTCCGCCACACGGCCGCCCAGCAGGTGAACGATCTGTTCCTTCATGTCGGTCTTGGTCATGTAGTACTTGTCTTCCTTGGGCAGGATCATGGTAAATCCGCCCGCGCGGCCTCTGGGCATAATAGTGACCTGATGCACCGGATCCGTATTCGGCAGCGATCTGGCCACCACAGCGTGACCCGCCTCGTGGAACGCTGTCAGACGGCGTTCGTTCTCGCTGATCACACGGCTCTTTTTCTGCGGTCCCGCGATGACCCGCGTGATCGCCTCTTCTATGTCGCGCATGTGGATCTTGCGGCCGTTTCTTCTGGCCGTGAGCAGCGCGGCCTCGTTCAGCATATTTTCAATATCCGCCGGTGTAAAGCCCGGGGTCCTTCTGGCCAGCACCTTGGCATCCACACCCTCATCCAGCGGTTTGTTTCTGGAATGGATGCGGAAGATCTCTTCTCTTCCTTTTATATCGGGGATGCCAATGACGACCTCCCGGTCGAACCGGCCAGGTCTCAGGATGGCCGGATCCAAAACGTCCGGACGGTTGGTAGCCGCCAGTATGATGATGCCTTCGTTTACGCCGAAGCCGTCCATTTCCACCAGCAGCTGATTCAGCGTCTGTTCTCTCTCGTCATTTCCTCCGCCGATGCCCGCGCCTCTTCTGCGGCCCACCGCGTCGATCTCGTCGATAAAAACGATACAGGGCGCGTTCTTCTTGGCCTGCTCGAACAGATCCCGCACGCGGGACGCGCCCACGCCCACGAACATTTCCACAAAATCGGAACCGCTTATGGTGAAGAACGGCACGCCCGCTTCGCCGGCGGCCGCCTTGGACAGATAAGTCTTTCCTGTTCCCGGAGGCCCGACCAGCAGGATGCCCTTGGGGATCCTGGCGCCCAGGTTCACATACTTCTTGGGGTTCTTCAGGAAGTCTACCACTTCCTCCAGTTCTTCCTTTTCCTCGTCCAGACCCGCCACATCTGCGAAGGTCACCTTCTTGACGTCTTCCTCCTTGTGCAGTCTAGCCCGGCTCTTGCCGAAAGACATGACGCCCTTGCCGCCGCCCTGTCCCTGGTTCATAAAAGAGAACCAGAAGAAGCACATGAGCACGATCAGAAGTATGGTCGGCAGCCAGTTGAGGATCCATCCGCCGCTGCTGGGCTTCACGCTCTCGATGATGAGCCCGTCCTCGATCTTGGGAAGCACGTACTGCTGCTCCACCAGCATCTGCGCGGTGGTCGTGGGCGCGTACGCCACCAGATAAGTGCCGTCCTTCAGCTTGCCCTCAAACTCCCGCGTTCCTTCTCCGATGCGGATCTCCTTGATCTGATTCTTTTCCAGAGCAACGACAAACTCGGAGAATTCCACGTTTTTTATGCTCTTAGACGGAGTGTCTTTATAGAAATAGGCCATGCCCAGCACCATTGCAAAAATGAGCACATAGATGCCTATATTCTTTGCGACTTTTTTATTTTTCAATTTGCCTGTTTCCTCCTAAATCCCATTAGCGCCATTTCGCCTGAAATTACGCTTGAATATTCTACCACACTCCGCCTTGAAATTCAAGGGTTTCAGAATGTTATTTCCCAGTGATGTTTTGCCCGATGATCCGCAAAATCAGCGCCTCCCGCGTGTCCTTCGTAATACGGTATGGATCGCCCGTGGTTCCCGCCGGCCCTGGGACCCAGATCACTTCGGAACCCAGACACACCAGCGGCAGGGTATCCCGCAGTTCCCGCGGCACCTTCCTGTCCACAAAAAAGTCCTGCAGCTTTTTCGATCCCTTCATGCCGAAGGGGCGGATATAATCCCCCGGTCTACGGGTGCGCAGAACAGGCGTCTTCCCCGTGCTCTCCACAGCGGCCCGGTCGAAGGCCCTCTGCTCAGGCGGAAACTTCGCCGGATCCCCTGCCTCCTCCGCAGGAACGATCTCCCACTCCAGAGAAAACGTCGGCGCATCCGCCCTTTCAGGGCTTTCAAAGATCAGCTGTCCATAGGAACGGCGTACCCTGTAACCTCCCGGAAAAAGCGCCGTGGCAGACCCCATATCTCCCATGGCGATGTGATCCGCCTGCTCCAGATGGGCCGCGCCGATGTTTTGTTCCAGTCCTACAGCGGCCAGAAGCAGCGTCACCACTCTGTGTCTCAGCGCGGGCGGCTGCCGCCGGATCAGCGACGCCGGAAGTTCGATCCTGTCCTTTTCCTCCAGCAGCAGGCCGGAGCTGCGAGCGTCGCCGATCAGCTTCCATGCCCCATCGTCAATATACGATGAAGCTTCCCTTGCAATGGATGCAAGGCGATTCAGCGTCTCCACAATATTTTCGTTAAAGTGAATTTTCATGTAGGGCAGCAGTTCCAGTCGGATCCTGTTTCTGGTATAGTCCGGCTCCAGATTGGTCAGATCAATGCGCGGGCGCAGTCCCTGCGCCCTGCAGTATTCTTCCACCTCCGCCCGGGTCACGTCCAGCAAAGGACGGATAACGCCGTCCTTCCGGCTGTAATCCATCGCACCAAGGCCCACCAGTCCGGTGCCCCGCATGACGCGCATGAGCACGGTCTCCGCCTGATCGTTGGCATTCTGCGCAACTGCGATGAGACAGCGGTGTTTTTCCGTCTCCAGACGTCCGCGGACCTGATGAAACGCTCCGTAGCGGACGCGCCGCCCCGCATCCTCCTCAGAACAGCCTTCCTTTTCCGCGATCTCCCGCACGTCAAAACGATACACCGTGCAGGGAATATTCCTCTCCCGGCAAAACTCTTCTGCGAAAGCCTGATCAGCGTCCGCGGCCTCGCCCCTCAGCTGATGATTCACGTGGACCGCCCACAGATCCCATCGACGAGCCGGCTCCCCGTTCGCCGTTCCGGCTGGATCTGCGTTCGCCGTCCGGCCTGGATCTGCGCTGCTGTCCCGCTCGCCCGCGTCTCTACTGCTCGCCCTCTGGCCCGCGTCCCCGCCGCCTGACAGACGCCAGAGACAATGGAGCAGGCACAGCGAATCTGGTCCGCCTGAAAATCCCACCACCACCCGGTCGCCGTCCCGGATCAGCTCTCTTTCTTCAATGGTCCTTTTTATTTTCTCAAATGCCTCCATACTGTCCCCGCTATCCGTTTATGTATACCCACATTATCACATTTCCCACATGCGTTCCATCATTTCATTATGATTTGTTTTTTTCATTTGCCTTATACCCTCGCATACGCGCCAGACCCATCTTTTCAGCGCATGTGCGAAGCTGACTGCCGGGCCGGGCGCCAGGCGCCGCCGTTGGACCCGGCTGGAGGACCGGGCATCAGCGCCCTGCCACCGGCACGCTTTGAGCGTGGGCTTGGCCAGCTGCCGCCTCACATCCGGCGAAACCGCAACTTCCAAAGCACAGAGGACCGGCGGCTGTCGCCGAAGGGGAGGCGCGGCTATCTAAAAATATAAATAATTAAAATCCGTAGTTAGCTAAAAACAAATGAGGAGCTATTTTTTCTTTTTGCCTTCTATCAACACCCGAAATAGAAAAAATCAGAGGACGTAGTAGGTATTTCAACTGCTCATCTTGTCGATTTATGTCGCTTTTTTCTTTTTGAGGGTGATTTTATATTAAATAAGAAAAATATTTTACCATATTTTATACAATAACTATATTTTATCCATTTTCTTTTCGTTTTTGAGCCGTTTTTCCCAGCAAAAAGAAAAAATCCGGAAAACGATCCGCGCACTTTCCTTTTTCGGCTGGCTGCAGTCACTTCACCGTCAATATTTCAGCTTTCAAGAGCTGTCTGACCACGAATCAGAACGGTTCCCAGCATTTGTCCCAGCGTTTTCCGGTGATTTAGATACAGAAGTTGCTGATTCACTTTAAATATATATCACGTCTGCGGATCTTTTACAAGGAAAGGACGTAAATCCTGCGTTTTGTGCGCCCGGCTCCTTCCGGCGCGGCGCCGAATGCGCGGCATCAATCCCCCAACACCCGGCACCTTGCTTCTGGCGTCGAGTCCCCGTCATCCAACGCCCGTCACCCAGCCCCCAGCATCGAGCATCCGGCCCCCAGCATCGAGCACCCGGCCCCCAGCATCGAGCACCCGGCCCCCAGACATCGAGCACCCAGCCCCCAGCATCGAGCACCCGGCCCAACACGCAAAGAAAGACCGCCCGGAGGAAATCCATGGTTATTTCGCTCCGGGCGGTCTCTCTTTTCTATGTCCCCAAAACTTGATTCTGCGCGCCCCATAGAAGGCGTGCAAACCGCCGGACCACCGCAGGCCGCAGGCCTGCCGCCCGCGGATCGCTCCGCGCCGCCCGGCAGTTTGTGCAGTATGTTTGGGTAATGTGATTTGGAAGTAAGCATTTTAATGTGTGCTGCAGCCACGAAGCCTTCCTCTGAAGGTCTGGCCGCAGGCAGGCACTAGGAAATACACACCGTGATCACGGTCATATCATCTTTTTCTTTCAGCCCGCAGCGTTCCACGGCCCGGTTGAGGATCAGGTCGGAAACGGTCTGCGGGTCTGTGGACTTGATCTGGGCGATGGTATCTTTCAGCCATTCTTCCCGGAAATCCGGTCTTCCGCTTCCCGTCGCCGCGGCGGGGCAGTGCTGCCCGCCGAAGTTCCGGATCTTGATCCGCTCTGTCAGCGCTTCCTTATCCGTCAGAGCGCCGCGCTCCCCGCCGGCGGTCGTTTCTGTGGCTTCCCGGCCCTCAGCGGCCAGCTCTCTCTCATATACAGACGTCTGTCTGTAATCGTTTTCCGGCTGGCGGGCCGCCCCGGAACGGGCGTCCGCAGAACGGATGGCCGCAGCACAGATGTCCGTGGTTTCTTCCGATTCCGGCTTGGCGGCTCTTTTCGCCCCGCCGTCGCCGAAGCGCTCAGTCACTCTGGTTTCCTCCAGCGCGCGCAGAGCTGCGGCAAAGTCGATCCCGTCCGCTTTATCGATGATCGCAGAAGCCCGGCGGATTCCGTCGCCTTCGCTTCCCGATCCGGTTCCCGATCCAATTTCGGAGCTGCTTCCGGCTCCTCGCTGCGGTCCCATGCCGCTGTGATCCGCGCCGTCACCGCAGACGGTCCCACTGCACACCAGTGTCTCGCCGCCAGCCGCCGCCTGGCCGCAGGCAGGGGCTTCGCCCCACAATGACGAGACTGCCGCCGTTCCGTATCGCTTCCGGCAGGCTGCTGTACCTGCCGTTCCTGCCATTCCTGCCGCTCCCGCCATTCCTGCCGTTCCTGACATTCCTGCCGCTCCCGCCGTTTCACCGGCTCTGGCATCCGCGCCGTGATCGACAACAGCTCCGTCGGCCCCGCCGACGCCCGCGGCCAGATCGGAAATGCTGTTCCCATCCGCCCGCCGCCCGGAGATCAGATCCGCCGAGCATACTCTTCCCCGATCCGCCTCCGTGATCCCGTCGGATACCATGATGATCTGATCTCCCTTTCGGAGACTTACTTCGATGGAATCCACTGTGATCTTTTCCACCATGCCCAGGGGAAGCGACGAGGCCTTGACGGCCTCAACTTTATCCCCCCGCTTGATGAAGGTGGTTGCCGCTCCGATCTTGAACAGGCGCAGGCGGCCGGTATGGAGATCGATGAGCCCCATGTCCACCGTGGAAAAGATCTCTTCTGTAGATTTCATTAAAAGGAGTGAATTTATCATCCGGAGCGCCAGCTCCGGCTCAAAGCCTGCCCGCATGAGATTATACAGTGTGTTCAGCGTCAGATTGCTTTCCTGCGCCGCTTTTTCGCCTTTGCCCATCCCGTCAGCCAATGCCAGGAGGTATTCCCCCTTGCGGATGTGATTGCACAGAGTGCTGTCCCCTGAGATGCCTTCGCATCTGGCATAGCCGGCGGTGGCCAGCTTGACCTTAAACCGTTCTTCCTTGACCAGAATAGGATGTTCTACGTGACGGAGCTCTTTCATCATGCCGTCTATGGCGCAGGCCAGACCCGCAAACTGATAGGAAGCCACAGACCTCCCGCTGCGTTCCGCGCGTCGCCCTCCCGCCGTATTCTTTGCTGAACCGGTCCCTATTCTTCCGGGGATCCGCTTCCCATCCTTTCCCGGGCCGTAGACCAGAGCCAGATAGGAAAATGTTTCTCTATATTCGTTGAGCACGGATAAGATCCGGTTTTTTTCCAGTAATTCATAGTATGCGTCATCCCTGCCGGCTTTCGCCAGCAGGTGATCCGCCTTTTCCAGAACAGTACCCGGCATGACCAGAAAGATAATGGAAGCCAGCAACGGTTCGTAGACGGACATATAGAGGTTGGGATAGCCTTTCAGAAATCCAAAACACAGACAGACCGCGCAGAAGCACACTGCCGCCACCGGGCGCCGCTCGCCCCGGACCAGCCCGGCCGCCATGCCGCCGNATAAGATCCGGTTTTTTTCCAGTAATTCATAGTATGCGTCATCCCTGCCGGCTTTCGCCAGCAGGTGATCCGCCTTTTCCAGAACAGTACCCGGCATGACCAGAAAGATAATGGAAGCCAGCAACGGTTCGTAGACGGACATATAGAGGTTGGGATAGCCTTTCAGAAATCCAAAACACAGACAGACCGCGCAGAAGCACACTGCCGCCACCGGGCGCCGCTCGCCCCGGACCAGCCCGGCCGCCATGCCGCCGCAGGCCAGAATTCCCATGATCGCCGGGCCCTGATTGGCCGCGCCGAACAACATGAGCCCTGCTGCCGCTCCCGCCGTGGCCCCCTCCATCACACCCAGCTTATACCCTGTCAGCAGCACGATGAACAGCGCCGCCGCGTTCAGCGGGGAAACGGGCCCCATTGTCTGGGGCGCGATCCCCGCGATGAAAAGCAGGCCGCTTATAGTGAGAATAAATAGATTAGCAGACACTGGATGCACAGGATTTTCCTTTTCCACAAGGCTGAAAAACCCTTCAAATATGAAAACGAAGAACAGGACCAGCAGTCCTTCTCCCAATACGGAAAACCCATCGTAAGTATAAAAGGTATGAAGTCCGATGCTCACCGCCGTTTTTCCGACCACGCAGATCCCCGAAGCCAGCAGCGCTCTGCTTGTCAGACTGACCGCTTTGTTTTTGAGCAGAAAAAACAGTACTCCGCATGCCAGCGCCGAGACGATCCCTCCCAGCGCCGCAGGGCTTGTCCCCTGTGCGCTCACTGTTCCCAGAAGCACTGGTACGAGGGCGTAGATCCCGCCTCTTCCTCTGGCCATCAGAACGGTCAGCAGCGCCGCGCCGCACGGATACATGACATAAAAAAACGACACTCGCGCGGCAATGAACGACACGGCCAGAACCGCCAGAGCCTTCACCGCCAGAGCGGACAGTTCCTTCAACCCTTTCCTGCGCCCGCCCTCTTCCGCCTCGGCTTCCGCCGCCTGCTCAGCAGGCTCTCCCTTTCTCAGCAGAGCCGCTCTGAGGTTGCCCATCAATAATTCCACTTTGATCCCCCCTGTTTTCTTTGGTATTCACATTTTCCCATTTCTGACGCCGGCTCTCTGCCGGGCGGCAGCCCCTTGTTCTTTGGGGCCGGACCCCTCCGTCCCCTCACTTCCCGCACATTCTCTTTCTTTTAGGGATATTATATGACATGCCGCCCGCGCAATTTGTCATACTCTGGTATGTATTCCTGGATTTCTTAGACATTTACAAAAGAAAAGCGACAGACTTCGACGAGTCTGCCGCTGGACCGTATGGAATTATCTTATTTTTTTGTCGAATCTCCTTCTGCCGCCGGTCCCTCTGATCTTCAGCTCAGCCAACAGGCCCGCCAGATAACGATCCAACCAACGGTCCCGCTGCCCTCCGGCCAATCTCTGCGCTGCCTGACGTCCAGGCCGTCGGCTGGCGGCAGATCTCTCGACAGCCCAGGGCCGCAGGCCGCCAGATCACCATCCAGCCGCAGGCCGCCAGATCACCATCCAGCCACGGCCCCTCTGATCTCCGCTCCAGCCGCAGGCCCGCCAGTCTTCCTCAGATCATCAGATTGGGGAAATACAGGACCAGGGCGGGAAACGCGGTGATGATCGCCACCGCCGCCGACAAGATCAGGAAGGAGGGGATCGCATATTTGGCGATAGTCAGCACGTCTTTTCCCGTGAGACCGCTGATCACAAAGAGGTTGAATCCCACCGGCGGCGTCAGCTGCGCCAGCTCGATCATGATGACCAGATAGATCCCGAACCATAGCGGGTCAAAGCCTGCCGCCACGATCAGGGGAAGGGCCAGGGGCAGTGTCATAACGATCATCGAAAAACCTTCCAGCATGCACCCCAGGATCAGGTACATGACCGACAGGATCACGATCAGCTGGTACTTTCCCACGCCCAGTTCCACGATCAGCCGGGTCAGACTGGCGGGGATATTCAGATAACCGATCGCTACCGACAGATACGCCGCGCCTGTAACGATCAGCAGGATCATGGACGAGGTCTTCACAGTCCCTTTCATGGCCTCCAAAAAATGTTCCCAGCTCAGGCTCCTGGTGGCCATTGCGAAGACCAGCGACCCGAATACGCCTACTGCGGCAGCCTCGGTGGGGGTCGCCCATCCGGCGTAGATGCTGCCCAGCACCACCACGATCAGAACCACCACGGGCAGGATCATGGGCAGCGCCTGAGCCATGTCCTTCCGCGAAAAGGTCTCGCCCTGCGGGGCCAGCGAAGGATCGATGATACAGCGGATCATAACGTAGCCCATAAGGCCGCAGGCGATGATCAGCGCCGGGATCAGTCCCCCGATGAACAGCTTGCCCACGCTGACGTTGGCCAGCATGCCGTAGACCAGCATCATCGTGCTGGGCGGAATGAGAAATCCCAGAGTGCCGGCGCCGGCCAGCGTGCCCATGGAAAGCGCCTCCGAATAGCCCCGCTTCTGCAGCTCGGGCATGGTGATCTTTCCCACGGTCATGGTGGTGGCGGCAGACGAGCCGCACACAGCTGCAAAGAGACTGCTGGCCACGATATTGGTGTGGATCAGGCGCCCCGGCAGATGCGACATCAGCGGCGCCAGCCCCTTGAACAGGTTTTCCGAGATACGGCTGCGAAACAGCACCTCGCCCATCATGACGAACAGGGGCAGCGCCAGCATGGTCGAGCTGTTGGAGTTGCTCCACAGGATATTATTCAATATAGAAAAAGGCTCCACGCCGGTAAACAGCATAACTCCGATAATTCCCACAAGGATCAGCGCCATTCCGACCCAAACGGAACTGAACAGCAGCACTATCAGCAGCGCCAATACGGCGAGAGATACTGTCACGATACTCACAGGCAACACCTCCTGACCTTCTCAATTGCCCTCAAAATCCATCTCATCCTTTTTAATAAGCGCCGAATAATCCTCGTTTTTGAGGGATTCCACGCATTTTAATATCTCACCGAAAAACTGGATCGCGAACATTCCGCAGCCCAGCGGCATCATCGCCTTCGGTATGGCCAGATATGTGTTGGAAACCTGCATGGACTGGGATCTATATTCCACCGCTTCCCAGAAAAACCAGAAGGTCTTCCAGGTCACTATTGCCATGAGCACCATTCCCACCGTCAGAGCTGCGATCTCCAGGAGCGCCAGTCCTCTGCCCTTCAGAATTCTCTGGAGGAAGGTCATTCTGATATGCCCTTTTTCCTTCAGACAGTAAGCCAGACTCAGAAACGTGATCCCCACCATGACGTAACCGCAGTATTCATCGGTAACGTACAGGGTGCCGTGAAACACGGAACGCATGACCACTTCGATCAGTACCATGATCAGCGCGGCGAGCAGCATGACGCCGCTGATCAGACCGGACAGCGAACCGAGCCTGTCAATCAGTTTTATCGTAAGTTTCAACAGAACCGCTCCTTTCCTCTTCTCTCCGCCAGGCGCCGGGCGGAGGGAAGGCTTTCGCCTGCCCTCCGTCTCTCACTTAAGCCCATGCGGCTCAGCGGCCTACAGCCTCGTTGAATTCCTCGTAGATCTTCTTCGCCTCCTCCGGAGCGGTTTTCAGCCAGTCCTCACGGATGGCGCTGGTCTTGTCGTACAGCTCCTGAATGAAATCGTCTCCGGGCGTCACGATCTGGATCCCGTTATCCGTACAGACTTTTTCCATCTCGGCGTCCATATTGGGACCGATCTCCTCCCACATCTCCTTTTGAATATCGTCCCCCACGGAGAGCAGAATGTCCTGCAGTTCTTTGTCCAACTTGTTGAACTCATCCATATTGATGGTCACGATGTCCTGCGTCATCGCCACTGCGGTGGGCGTATAGTAGTCGAGGACTTCCCAGAATTTAGCGTCTACCGCTGTGGGCGCGGACGTCAGGCAGGAGTCGATGGCTCCGGTGGCCAGAGAGCTGTACACGTCGGCAAAAGGCAGGGGGTAGGGCGTTCCGCCCACCGCTTCCACTACCAGACCGGTGTTTCGGTCATAGGTGCGCATCTTGACGCCTTTCAGGTCTGCGATGGATTCCACGGGCTTTTTCGTCCAGAAGCCCGCCATGGGCCAGGGAGAACTGTAGAGGATCCTCTGATTCCATTTGGCTTCCAGCAGCGCGTCGTAGTCGTCCCGGGCCAGCTGATTCAGCGTGTAACCCTCGTCCATGCTCTCCAGCATGAAGGGCAGCGTGGTGATCCCGAACACCGGCTCTTCACCGGCCACGTTTCCCATGGACATATCCGAGATCTGCACCAGATTATCCCGCACCACGTTGAGGATCTCCGTACCCTTGTAGCCCAGAGCGCCTCCCGTATGTACCGTGATCTTGATCCTGCCGCCGCTGGCTTCCTCTACCCGTTTGGCAAATTCCACAAGCGCCGTGCTCTGGTGATTGCTTTCCGGCCATGTGGAATAAGCGATCCATTCCACAGGCTTAACGTCGCTGCCGGAGTCGCCTCCATTCCCTCCATTTCCCCCGCATCCGGCCAGGGACATGGTCATAGAAACGATCAGCAGCAATACCAACAGTACCGAAATCTTTTTCTTCATAGCCTTTCCTCCTATCTGTCAGCACTATTTGATCCGCATCTACCCGGTTCTCAACTGCAAAGAGGTCCGCGCCGCCCGCCGATGTCCCGGTTATCTGCGTTTATCGGTCAATGGTTCTGCTGACGAAGCGCCCCGCGCCCCGCTCTCCGCAGAATTCTCCGTTGCGCACGACAAATTTTCCTCTTGAGAGCACTGTCCGTGCAAACCCGCAGAGCTCCATTCCATCGTAAGGCGACCAGTCCACCGGACTGTGAAGGACTTCCGGCGAGATCGTCTTCACCTGTTTTGTGTCTACCAGAACCAGATCCGCGTCGCTGCCGCAGGCGATCGTTCCTTTCTGCGGATACATGCCAAAGGTCCTGGCCGCGTTGGTGCTGAGTATCTCCACCAATTTGCTCACGCTGATCTTTCCGCTTTTGACGCCCGCTGTGTAAAGCACGGGAAGACGCAGCTCTATGCCGGGCAGGCCGTTGGGCGTTCCCGCGAATTCATTGTTTCCCAGGGCTTTCAATTCTTTCGTAAAACCGCAGTGATCGGAGCTGACCACAGAGATCAGTCCCTGGCGGATGCCGTTCCACAGAGCCTCCGTGTCCTCCGGCGAACGCAGCGGCGGACTGCAGATAAAATTTGCTCCGTCAGGGCGATCATAACAGTCCGCGTTCAGCACCAGATAATGGACGCAGGTCTCCGCCGTCACCCGCTCTCCTCTGGCTCTGGCTTCCCTGACCACTTCCAGACTTTCCTCCGTGGTCAGATGGAAAATATAGAGGTTTCCTCCCGCCGCCCGGTTCATGTAGACCACGCGGTTCACCGCCTCCGCTTCCACCAGATTGCCCTTGCACAGCGGGAAGTAATGAGGCGAATTCCAGCCGTTTCTGCGGTACAGCTCAGTGTTGAACAGACACATGGCGTCATTCTCCGCGTGAACGCCCGCGATGCCGCCTTTTTCCGCGGTCTGCCTCAGGACCTCGTAGATCACGCCGTCGTCGGACATCCGCCCCTGTTTTGAATAGGTCATATAGAGTTTGAAGGACGGCACTCCCGCCTCGATCAGTTTCGGGACCTGCTCTACGGTCTCCATCTCCGATATGGTCGGACAGGCGTGAAAGGCGTAATCGATCACCGCCCCTTCTTCAAACTGCCGTTTCCTGTGTTCCGCCGTCTCAGACAGATCCATGGACTTATCCCACTGGATCGCAAAGTCCAGCACCATCGTATCCCCGCCGCAGGCCGCGGCCACCGTGGCCGAATAAAAATCGTCCGCCGCGAAACGGTCGCGGAAGGGATGCATGATGTGGACGTGAGGGTCGATGAGTCCCGGCATTACAAGCAGGTCAGCCGCATCCAGCACTTCCTGCGTCTCCGCGTCCGCAAAAGTCCCTCTGCTGCCCACGGCAGCGATCTTCCCGTCCTTTACCGCCACGTCCCACTGGCCGCAGCCCTCATGAGTGACCACCGTCCCGTTTTTTATCAGTAAATCGTACATGGGTTTCCTCCTTTTCCGGACAGCCTCAGCCCGCCAGACTGTTCAGGCAGTCCGCCGCGGCCTGAAGCACCGCGGAGATCTTCTCGTCTCCCACATCCCGGTGGCAGATCATGCGCACGGCCTGGAGCTCCACCGGCTTTGCCAGCACTCCGAATTCCGCCAGCCTGCCGCAGAACGCCGCCGCGGTGAGATCCACCGGGCTCAGATCGATGCGGATAATATTGGTCTGCACCTGTTCCAGATTGACGCCCAGCCCCAGCTTCAGCAGTCCCTCCGCCAGACTCCGGGCCCGCAGGTGATCCTGCTTCAGCTCCTTCCAGCGGTTCAGCGCCACGATGCCGGCCGCGCCACGATGCCGGCCGCCGCCAGTACGCCGCCCTGCCGCCAGCCGCCGCCCAGCATCTGGCGCATGCGACGGGCCTTCTCGATCATTTCTGCGCTGCCCGCCAGCAGGGAGCCCACTGGACAGCCCAGAGCCTTGCTGAGGCAAACAGAAACCGCGTCTGTCTCCCTGCAGAGCACATCCGGCTCCATATCCAGAGCCGCGGCGGCGTTCAGGATCCTGGCGCCGTCCATGTAGACGGGCACTCCCTTCCCGTGAGCAAGTTCACAGACCTGATCGATGTGTTCCTTTTCTACCACCAGACCCTGATTCAGGTTGAAGGTATTTTCCATGCACACCAGCGTCGTAGGCGCCGTCTGAATGGCCGTACCGATCAGATTCGCCTCAAGCTCCCCCAGGTCGTACCTGCCTCCCGGCGCCGGAAGCGTCCTGGGCTGTACGCCGCTGATCTGAGCCAGCCCCGCCACCTCCAGATTGAACATGTGGGACTTGTCGTGCACGATGATCTGCTCCCCACGGCCTGTCATGGACAGCACGGCCGTCTGATTGCTCATGGTCCCGGATACTGTCATCAGGCAGGCTTCCTTGCCGAAAAGCTCCGCCCCCATCCGCTCCAGCCGGAGAACCGTGGGATCGTCGCCCATGACCACGTCTCCCACCTCCGCGTCCCGCATGGCGTTCCGCATTTCTTCATCCGGTCTGGTCACCGTATCGCTTCTCAAGTCCAGATATTCTCTCATTCCTTTTCTTCCTTTCCCTGCGTTTCTCCGCCGGCGTCCAGCTTCATGAGAAGCAGCGCCAGCTTCAGCTGCAGAGCGTCCTGAAACTTCTGCGGAGCCAGACCGGTCAGCTCCCGTATTTTGTTCAGGCGAAACATCAGCGTATTCCGGTGCAGAAAAAGCTGTTCCGCCGTCTTCACTGTGTTTCCCTCGTTGGAAAAATACGTCTCCATGGTCTGGATCCACTGTGTTCCGTGTTCCCGTTCGGCTTTCAGAACAGGGTCCAGGATCGTTTTCCAGTAACCCCTGCGAAGTTCCGCCGGAGCGCTGCACAGCAGATATTCCGTGCGGTAAGTCTCAAACCAGCACACGCTCCGCCCCTCGTTCAGGATCCGGTTCAGACGCAGCGCGCTTCTGGCGTTCTCGTATATAGCGCTGATCTCCCTCCAGTCTCCGGCCAGACCGCCTACTCCAAGAGACGCGGAAATACCGCATCCCCCGCCCAGCAGCCCGTATACTGCATCCGCCGCTTTCCGGGACATCGTCTCCACGTCCTGCCGGGGTTTTTCCGGCATCTGATAGAGGATGGCCATCTCCCCGTTGATGAAGCAGCTGATCAGACGTCCCTCAAAGAGTTCCTCCCCGTCGATCCGTTCTTCCAGCTGCGCTTTCAACTTCTGATAGGGCAGTCCCTGACGCTCCTCTCTCCAGGCGCAGACGCTCTCCTCGTCGAAGATCTCAGCCGCCATGACGAGAAAGTCCCTCTTCAGATCAAAATTCAGAAATTCAGCCCGGCGGGCGAAATGCCAATCATACTCCCGCCAGTGTCCGGTGATCAGATCGGTCAGAAATCCCTCCCTGGCCCTCTGCTCCAGAAACAGCTCTTCTTTTACAGAAGCCTGTTCCAGCATGAGCTCCGCCGTCAGTTTGAGCAGTTCTCCGAAGTCCTCCACGTCCTCCGGATCCCCCGCCATCCCCACGGCGCCGATGATCTTTCCTTTAAATTCGATGGGAAGCGTAATGCCGGGCCTGACGCCCTCCATCTTCTCCGCCTCCGTGCTGCTGATACATAGCTTTTTCCCGCTCTGCAGCACCCTGGCCGCGCCGGCGTGAAATTTCCCTACGCGGCCAGTATTTCCTGATGCGATAACTACGGCCTGGGCGTCCATAATATTTACCTGGACGCCCAGCACCGCCATTGTTCGGTCCACAATAGACTGGGCAACTTTTGGGCTGAGCATATCCGATCCTCCCTGAGAAAACATGGTGATAAAGTCCCTGTGATCTTTCATCCGGCAACTCCTTTTCTCAATTGTACCGTTGCGCCGCCCATCTGGCAATCAGCCCCTCCGCCCGTTCCGACCCGCTCAGCTGTATGGCCTGCCGGCTCGTTCTTCCGTTCCCTCCGTCATGTTACATTCCGTACTCCGCCGGAACTTTGTCCAGGAGCATGGTCATCAGCGCCGCCCGGACAAGAACGCCGTTGTAGGTCTGTCTGAAATAAGCGCAGCCGGGATAATCGTCCACGCTGACGTCCAGTTCCTTTACGCGGGGCAGGTGATGCAGGACCGCCGCGGTCTTTGGCGACTTCTCCAGCATCTCTCTGGTCAGGCAGTACTTCCCGTCGATGGCGTCGAAGGCCGCCGGGTCGTCAAACCGCTCTTTCTGGATCCGGCACATGTAGACCACATCCGCCCCGATCAGGGATTCCTGCAGATCCTCCGACTCGGTGTAGCGGCAGCCTCTCTCCTTTACCAGATCCAATATCCACTGGCTGGTCTCAAATCCTTTTGGCCGGACAAAAGTAAACTCCACATTGCGGAAGTTGGACATTCCCAGTGTGAGGGAATTGGTCGAACGGGTGTGCTTCAGATCTCCGCAGAGCACCACCCGCAGATCGTCCAGCGTTCCCTTCTCCCTTCGGATGGTCAGCATGTCCAGAAGCGTCTGCGTAGGATGCTCGTTGGGTCCGTCTCCCGCGTTGATGATCGGCACCCGGGAAATGCGGTCCGCCGCCTCCGCCGCGCCCGCCTCGAAATGTCTCAGCGCGATGATATTGCAGTAGTTTTCTATGGTGCGTATGGTGTCGTCCAGCGTCTCGCCCTTCCAGACCGACGAAGTTTTCTGCGCGTCGGCCATGGATATCACCCGGCCGCCCAGCGCCCACATGGCCGACTCAAAGGAGAGTCTCGTTCTGGTGGACGGTTCATAGAAAAAGGTGCACAGCGTCTTTCCTTTCAGCGGCTGCAGATCGGAGCTTCCCTGAATGATCGGCTCCAGTTTTTCCGCCAGGTCCAGTATGTACTCGATATTTCCTCTGCTCAGATTCTTGATCCCTGTTATGCTCTTATAAGTTGGTCTCTCCATCTTGTTCCTCCCGTTGTCTCCGCTCCGCCCGCAGGCGGCCGCTCTTCCGATTTCCGATCCGGCGTATGGCCGGCAGTCCGGCTTTCCCTCACCCTCTCTTGGCAAAGAAAGTATGGTCAGCTGCACAATTGACATAAGAGTCTGATTTTTACGCATTGTCTTCCGGAACGGTCCATACTTTAGATTTGAATGCATTCGCCATCTTTCAGCTTCATTATATATGCGGGCGCCGGAAAAACAATTGTGCACCTGCCCGAACAACTTTCCTTCTGTCTGGCCGGCGTTTAAGCCCCGGACCCCTTTTCTGTGCGCCCTTATTTCTGCGTTTATTTTCAGGCCCTTTTGCCGGCTCTTTCCCAGCCTTTCCGCTGAAACGCAAAGGCCGCTGTGCAGATGCACAGCGGCCGAGACGGAAAAAAACTCTTTCTCATCCATCCTGTTTCTTTTATAATGAAAAATGAAATCGGAAACCGACGATCTGACGGCCGCACTGTGAGGATCAGACCCAATTGGCAAATGCGGCCGTCGTTTCAATGCACGGCAGTACAAAACAGTACCATTGGAAAAGAGGAAATCTACCATGAAAAAATATCCCAGCATCTTTAACGACGTACTCTCCCCGGTCACCCCGGGCCCTTCCAGTTCCAACACCTCCGCTCCCAGCCGGATCTCCCGCACGGTCCTGCAGCTGCTGGGGAAACAGCCTTCCCAGGTCCTGGTGGAAATGTGCGATCACGGCGGTTATGCGGAGACCTTTTACGGCATGCAGAGCGATCTGGCCTTTATCGCCGGATTCCTTGACCGGGACCCTGTGGAGTACGATCTGAGCAGAGCCTACGACGACGCGGTAGCCGCGGGCATGAAGGTAACGTATGGTTTTATCCCCGATCTGCCCGACCTGCCCTCCGAGCTCTGCCGCATGACCTTTCCCTCAGCGGAAAAAGACAGCCCGGACGGCCTGCGCATCTCGCAGCTCACGGCCGTATCCGTGGGCGGCGGCAGTCTGCTCATCAGCGATCTTGACGGATGCCCCACAGACATCCGCGGCGACTGCTTTGAAGTCCTGATCTTTCTGAAAAGCGGGTGCGGCCTGGAGCTTTCCGGCGCTGGGGACGGGAGCGCGGCCTGCCCGGAGCTCTATGGACAGATCGAAGCTCTGATGGGCTGCGTCAACGAAATCCGTTACAGCGCCGGCCCGGTCTATTCCATTCTGGACATTAAATGCTGGGAAAAACCCCAGGCGGACAGGCTCGACGCGCTGCTCTCCCTTCCGGAGATAAGCCGCGGCTTTCTCGCCCTTCGTCAGACAGCGCCTGTCTACGACGTCACCGCCGACAGGCGGAGAAAGCCTCCCTTTACCACTTCCAGCGAACTGATCGCCTATACCAGGGAAAAGGGGATCCCCCTCTGGCAGGCCGCCGTTGACTACGAGGCTTCCCTCAGCGGCTGGAGCGACGAACAGGTGCTGGCCCACGGCGAAAAGCTCTACGATATCGCTCTGGCGGCGGCCAAGCGCGGACGGGAAGGCGGCTTTGTCTTCGAAGGCGTCACCGACCCCCACGGCGCCAGGATCGCCGGCGAGTTCGCCCGTCGGGATGATCTGATCCCCATGGGCATCGGAAAGAGCGGCGGTCCGGACGCTCTGGGCATTATGGAGCACAGCAACTCCCGCGGCGTCATCGTCTGCATGCCCACCGGCGGTTCTTCCGGCGTGGTCCCCGGCGCCATATTCGGCGCGGTGGCGGACATGGGCCGCACGAAGGAGGAAGGAGTGAAAGCCCTTCTGACAGCCGGACTTGTAGGCGTCTTCATGTTCGAGACCAACTATTCCGGTTTTTACGGCTGTCAGGCCGAGATCGGCTGCGCCACCGCCATGGCGGCCGCCGCCCTCTGCACCTTCCTTACCGATGATGCGGAGACGGCCTGCGCCGCGGCCTCACTGGCCATTCAAAACGGTCTGGGGCTGGTGTGCGATCCCATCGCAGGCTACGTGCAGGTCCCCTGTCTCATCCGCAACATGACTGCGGTGCCCACCGCCGCCATGTGCGCCAACGCGGCGGTCTGCGGTTTTCCAGCCACCGTTCCTCTGGACGAGATGGCAGAAGCTATTCTGCGGGTAGGCCGCAGGCTCCGCCCCTGCAACGCCCTGGGCACCAACGCCACGCCCACAGGACTGCGGATGAACGAAGAATGCATAAAAAAACGCGGCCGGTAACGGCCGCGTAGGGCACCGCGTGGGGCTGCTTTCAGCAGCCCCGGTCAGTGGGTATTCTTTCCCTCGCCACAGCTCCGGCCTGTTCAAAGGGCTTCGCGCCGCCGGTTCACCCTGCCTGCCGTGTCTGCGCCGTACCGGCAGCTCCGCCTGCACCGTATACATCCTTATCGCCGCACGCAGTCTGCCCGTTCCGATCAAAAAAGGCCCTCCCCGACGCACTTGCCCAGCCATATACCGGCCAGACAGGCCCCGACGCTTACGATCACATTCACCGCGGCCATGGTCATTCTGCCCCCCGCCGCCAGCTCCATAGTCTCCAGAGAAAAGGAAGAAAACGTGGTGAATCCGCCCATGACGCCGGTCATGATAAACAGCTGCAAGGCCGTACCCATCCCGTCTGTTTTCTGAAAACAGACGGAAGCCAGCGCGATGAGAAACGCCCCCGATACATTGACGAAAAGGGTCGCGGCAGGAAATACCGCAGCCGGAGCTACATTTTTGCACAGCATCCCCACGCCGTATCGTCCCGCCGCTCCCAGCGCGCCCCCCAGACCTACAGAAATAACATTCAGCATAGCACACTCCTTTCCGTCCTCTATCTTACCGCCGGATCATATCCGTTTTCAAGTCCGGTCACATATTTCAGAGCATTTTATTTTTCCCTTTTCTGATCACCGCTGCCGAACTATACTCCGGCAGCTTTCCCAATTGCCTTGAACGGAACGATTCAGCATGGTATCAATTGTCCGAAATGCAGTATAGTCATAGCGCCAACAAAAAGAGAATGATACAGCTAAATCTCAAACCCGTGACTGAACTGTGACCAGTCCTGCGTATAGTATATCTGTAATAAAAAATAGCGTACAAGATCCTTTCAAAATAAACTCACCAATAACAAAAGACTGCTTGTGGGAAGTAGTCTTTTGTTATATTATCCGCTCACCGCGCCGGATCCGGCAGGGGCGGCTACCTGCAAAGACAAAGGCGGGCAAGGTTCAGACCTTGCCCGTTTTTTTCTTCGGATTTTCAGAAACGGAGGTTGCGGCGCTGACCGAAAATGGTATACTATATTTTGGCGAACATGCCTGCGATGCGCCGGGCAAGTAAAGGAGGCACAGGATGAATTTAAAAGAGGGAATTGCAGAAAGAAGATCGATTCGGGGATATCTCGATACCCCTGTCTCAAAAGAGCTCCTGAAAGAGGTGATCACGCTGGCGTCCAGAGCCGTGTCGGCAGTCAACGCGCAGCCGTGGAAGTTTCACATTGTAACGGGAGAACCCCTTGCCGCCATTCGGAAAGAGAATCTGAATTGTATAGAGCAGGGATGCCCGGAAGAATTCGAAGACGCCGCGGTGGACGGGATCTATAAAACAAGAAGGATCGAGATCGCAAAGCAATTGTAC
The DNA here is from genome assembly GCF_900605495.1 of Bacilliculturomica massiliensis. GTDB lineage: Bacteria > Bacillota > Clostridia > Peptostreptococcales > Anaerovoracaceae > Bacilliculturomica > Bacilliculturomica massiliensis. Next base: position 587,439 of record NZ_LR027602.1, on the reverse strand, counting down.
GGGGCCATGGAAATTGCCCGCGAAGATAAAGAGCGGCGGACCTGGTGGAACAATCGCGGCGTCAACTTTTTCGACGCGCCCGCAGGGATCATCATCACAAGAGATAAAATTTTAGGAATGAGTTATAATTTTGACGTGGGCTGCGTGGCGCAAAATCTCTGTCTTGCCGCCATGGCACACGGTCTCGGGACCTGCGTGGCCTATCAGCCCCTCACTTATCTTCACGTTCTGAGAGAGGTACTGGGCATTTCGGAGGACGAGGAGTTCGTGTGCGGCGTTGCCATCGGTTATCCCGATCCTGCGTTTGCGGCGAATCACGTGCGCTCAAATAGAGAATCTGTGGACAAGACTGCGTGCTGGTATGGTTTTGAGGACTGACGCTGTCAACAGGCTGAATCTGTCTCCCGGGGGATCAAGTTGGATCACCCGGGAGTTTTATATTGAATTTACAGTTTCAGAGACGGCTCAGCCCCCAAACACTTTCATCCGCCCGATCCGGTCGAAGGCTTCTCCCAGCACCTGATTGTTCACCGTGCAGGCGATGCGCAGATACCCTTCCCCGCAGCTTCCGAAGGCGTTTCCCGGCAACATCAGCACGTGGGCCTCCTTCAGGATCGCCTCCGCAGCTTCCTCCGAGCTCAGACCTGTCTCCTTGATGTTGATGAACAGGTAGAAGCTCCCCTTGGGCGGATCGATCACCGACATTCCCTCAAGCTCGTTGATCCGCTTCGCCGCGTAAAATACCCGGCTCCGGTATTCCTCCACCATGGACGGCTGCACTTCCTTCCGATTCCTCAGCGCGTGCAGCGCCGCTCTCTGCGAGATCGACGGCGCCGTGAACACCACGTTCTCGTTGATCTGCTGGATCACCTTAATGATGTATTCCGGCGCGATGATATTTCCCACTCTCCACCCTGTCATGGTGAAATTCTTCGAAAAGCTGTTCAGTATGATCGTCCGCTCTTTCATCCCCTTAAGGGCCCCGAAGGGCACGAAGGGGTTCTGGTAGCTGAACGCCGTGTAGATGTCGTCGCTGATCACCAGCAGGTCGTATTTCTCCGCGATCCGACCGATCTCCTCCATGGTCTCCACCGTCAGGCAGTTGCCCGTGGGATTGCTGGGCGAATTGATGACGATGGCCTTGGTGCGCTCGTTGATCAGCCCCTCCAGACGCTCGATGTTGATCTGGAAATCTTCTTCCTCATAAGTGGCAAGCTCCACCGGTATTCCACGGGCCAGCTCCACCTGCTGGGGATAAGGGGTGAAATACGGGGCCTGCAGGATCACTTCATCCCCGTCGTCCAGAATGGCTTCCAGCGCCAGGTACATGCCCAGACAGGCGCTGGCGCAGACGAAGACTTCCTCGTCTTTTACGTCCATGCCGTACTCTTCCTCATAGAACCTGCAGATCTCCGCCCGCAGCTCCGGATCGCCCCGGAAGTCCGTGTATTTTGTGTGGCCCGCTCTGGCGTCCGCAAAAGCCTTGTCGATGATCAGTTCGTGGGTGATCAGATCTGGATCTCCTAGGCTGAGATTGATCACGTCGTCAAAAGCCCTGGCCATCACATCCGACTGTCCCATGGCCGTGCTCTGGTCCTTCCAGTATCTTTTCGCTATATATCTATGTCTCAAAAGTTCTCCCTCCATCAGGCGCTTCCGCCCCGCCAGCGCCGTTTTCTTCCATCTCCTTCAGCCGCCTGTACATGGTGGCTCTGGAAAGTCCCAGGACTCCGGCCGCTTTTTCTTTTCCTTCCGCGTCGCTTCCAAAGACCCGGAGCGCCTCCCTGATATAGTCTTCCTCCACCTGACGCATGGGCTTCAGCGTCAGCGCAGGTTCCCCGGCCGCGCAAAACAGCCGGCGAGGCAGGCTGTCCGTTCCGATCAGCCGGCCTCTGGCCATATTTACCGCATATTCCACGCCATTTTGCAGTTCGCGCACATTTCCCGGCCAGTCGTACTCCGTCAGCACCTTCTCCGCCTCCGGCTCAAAGCCTTTCAGATCTTTTCCCAGACTCCTGTTGTACCGTTCCAGGAAAAAGCGGCAGAGTTCCATGATATCCTGCCGTCTCTCCCGCAGCGGCGGGATCGCCAGCGGGATCACGTTCAGCCGGTAATAGAGGTCCTCGCGGAAGGCTCCCGTCTTCATCATCTCTTCCAGATCTCTGTTGGTGGCTGCCAGGATGCGGATATCCACCGGCACGTCCTGGCTGGATCCCAGCTTCTGGATGCGCCGTTCCTGAAGGACCCGCAGCAGCTTTGGCTGCAGATGGATCGGTATCTCCCCCACCTCGTCCAGAAACAGCGTTCCGTTGTTGGCCAGTTCGAATTTTCCGATCCTTCCGCCCTTGATCGCCCCCGTAAACGCCCCTTCCTCATAACCGAACAGTTCGCTTTCCAGCAGATTATCCGGTATGGCGGCGCAGTTCACCGCCACGAACGGTCCGTCAAAACGCTGGCTGCTGCTGTGGATGGCTCGGGCAAAGATCTCTTTTCCCGTGCCGCTCTCGCCCTGGATCAGGACCGTGGAAGAGCTGGAAGCGATACTCTCCGCCTCTTCCTTTGCCAGACAGATCCCCCGGCTGCTGCCGACGATCTCGTCAAAGGAAACAGACGTAGCGTGGTTGGACAGGCTCCGGACCCTTTCCCTCAGGCTGGCCTTTTCCTGTTCTTCATCCAATTTGGCGATAAGGAGTTCCGACATACGTCCGATAAACTCAATGAACGTTTTGTTTTTGCCGATCAGCCGGCGCACCGATTCCTTCTTGTGCGCGTAGATGCCGATCCCGCCGTAGACGTGGATCCCCCGCGATATGGGGATCGCCACCATGGCGTTGATATCGCACTCCGCCCGTTCCGGGCAGAAGCGGCATCCCTCGGAATCCCGCTTCGTGTCCTCCATTATGATGACCTGCTGGCGGGCAATGGCTGCGGTCAGCACAGAATGATCGCCGATCTTCCGCACAGGCTCGTGGGAGCGCTGCTTGCTGTCTCCCAGAATGCGGTACTCCCGGTCGCAGATCAAAGCCTCCAGTTCCACCACGGATCCGATGATCTCGGCAGTTTTCTGCACATAATCCTTTACGTCGATCAATTCCATCACTACCGCCATCCTTTCCTGCATCACACGTCCCGCTCCGTTTTCCGCCCTTCGGCGTCTCACCGTCTGCATACTGGATCCAACGTGAATATTTTACCCCAGAAACGGCGTGGATTACAAGGTGTTTCCATTGACTGCCGAAGGCCGGGACAGCGCCCCGGCCCCGCGCATCGTATTATTTTTCGTAAGTCCGGAATGCAAACGCAGGCAGTTCCGCCCCTGCGAAGACTTCCTTGTAGAGCTGTCCCGCGGTACCGATATCCGTGGAGCCCATGCCGATGATACAGCCGCAGATGATCTCCTCATCATTTTCCCGTCCGGTCTTTCTGCCCACCACGATATCCGGCATCTCCGCATGGATATTGTTCTCTGTGATCCTGCCTTCGTGGACCAGCTTCAGCAGTTCGCCTCTGTGCGCGTTCTGGGCCCAGCTGTCCACCACCAGTTTATCGCAGGTCAGCGGGATCTCCTCGTCCAGCTCCTGGAAGGAGCCCAGAGAAAGTACTGTAGCGCCTTTCTTCAGCCATTCCTTTTTGACCAGGGGCTCGTCGGCTATGGTCACGGTGATGATCACATCAGCGCCCTCGCAGGCCTCCTGATTAGAAGCAGCCGCCCTCACCGGCAGTCCCAGCTCCGCCGTAAGTTCTTCCGCACAGGCCCTGGCCGCTTCCGGACGGATGTCCGCCACGCGGATCTCTTTCAGATCCAATACCTGCGCCACGGCTCTGGCGTTCATCCTTCCCTGCACGCCCGCTCCGATGATCCCCACCACAGAGGCGTCCTTCCTCGCCAGATATTTGCAGGCCACCCCTGCGGACGCCCCGGTGCGTATATCCGTGATAAAGCTTCCATCCATGATCGCCAGAATCTCTCCCGTCCGCGCCTCGTTGAGGATGATAACGCCGCCGATGTAGGGGATCCCTTTCTTGTAATTGTCGTTGAATCCCCACACCCATTTAATTCCGGAAATATCCACGTCGCCGCCGATATAGGCAGGCATGGCGTTATAAGAGCCCCCATAGGGCGGCCAGTCGTTGCTCTCGCCTGTATCAAGCGTGATCTTTGCCGGCATCAGCACCTGATCTCTCCCGTGAGCCTCATATACTTTTTCCACCAGCTGGATAGACTTTTCCATGTCCAGAACTTCCTGTACGTCCTTCTTCGAAATCAGCTTTACGTTATTCATTTTTTCATTCCTTTCCATTTGATCGAGTAAAATATGATCCTGCCGCCTGCCGCCCTGATGGCCGCGATGCAGTTTCAGAGATACGATTTTTTATGCAGTCTTTGCTGTGGCTGCGTTGGTCATGCGTTGGTCCAGTGAGATCCATCAGAAGGGCCCCCAGTTGATCAGCACGGCGGCGGCCAGTACCACGAGTACCCAGACAGACCACTTGAGCACCAGAGGAAGGGCAAATTTGAACCACTTGGAGAAGGGCACCCCCGCCAGACCCAAAGACGCCATGAGAATGGGATGGGTGGGCGTGATCATATTCCAGTAGCCGTCGCCGCATTCAAAGGCCAGCACCGCAGTCTGGCGCGTTACGCCGATCAGATCTCCCAGGGACGACATGATCGGCATGACCACCACCGCCTGCCCGGAAGAGGACGGGATAATGAAATTGACCACGCCCATGGCAATATACATGCCCCAGGCCGCCACCACGCTGCTCACGTGGGTCAGCGGAATGGAGATCCAGTAGATCAGCGTATCCATGATCTGTCCGTTTTCCAATACCACCAAAATGGCTCTGGACAGGCACACCAGCACTGCCGCCGTGGCGATATCCCTGCACCCGACGACAAATTCGTCGATGCACGCTCCGATATTTCCTCTGAAATAGATCAGACCGGTTACGATCCCCATGAGCAGGAACAGTCCCGCCAATTCCGACAGATACCAATCGAATTTCAGCACGCCGATCACCAGAATGACGATGGTGGCCGCCAGCACGCAGAGAATGAGACCGTCGGTCTTTGTGAATTCTCTCTCCTCATAGGATCTCAGGTTCTCCGGCACCTCGCTCAGATCAAGCTGCACGCCGGAGCTCTTGAACTTTTTTCCGTAGCGCATCGTATGATGTACCGCGATGGCCAGCGCCCCCAGGCCCAGGATCAGCCGCAGGCCGATTCCGGAAAACAGCGGCAGATCGCATATACTCTGCGCCACGCCGGTGTTGAAAGGATTCAGCGCTCCTGCGGAATACCCGCTGTACAGCGCCACTACCGCCATGGAAACGCCCACCACAGGGTCGTATCCCATTTTAATGGCGATGGGCACCAGGATCGCCACGAAAGGGATCACCTCCTCGCCCATACCGTAAGACATGCCGCCGATGGCGAAAGCCGCCATGATGAAAATGACCAGCAGGCTCTCCCGGCCCTGATATTTCCCGATCATTTTGTTCAGTCCGGCCGTGATGGCTCCGCTTTTGGTGATAATGCCGAAGGCGCCTCCCACAACGAAGATGAACCACGCGATATCCGAAGCGGAAAGCATGCCGTTATAGACCGACTGGATCAGCTGCATAAAGCTGGTAGGCGACGATTCCACCTGATGGTACGTACCTGCCACCACCAGCGTTCTTCCCGTAGCCTCATCCACCGCTCTGTCGAAAACGCCAGCGGGCACCAGATATGTGAGCAGCGCCGCCAGAACGATCAGCAGCACCAGCAGAGTTGCCGTCTCGGGGAACTTAAATTTTCTTTTTTCTTTACCGACCTGTTCCATTACCTTTCTCTCCTTTTGCCGTCCCGTCAGGCCGGCTCCTTGCCTTCCAGGACAGTCCGCGAATAATATGATGATGACTGATAGTTCCCTTTATTGCATAAGCCGTGCCAACCGCCGCAGCAGCCGCGGCTTATGCCCTCCCCCGCTCATCCGCTGATTTTCAACGTTTTCGTCCATTCTCCAATCGGCCCGCTGCGGCGGACGGCGTTCTGATCCCCCGCGCCTTCCATCGTTCGTATCAAACTGAGACAAAAACAGGTTCGTCGTCTCAATATGATACAGCAACCCGTATCTGGACCGGACTGCGCAATTTTCCAGCCGTCCCGGATTTTCCGCCCGCTTCCCGTCTCAATATGAGACGTTTCCGGCGTGCCAGGAGGTCCCCGGTCCCTGTATACGGAAAAATTCAAATAAAAAACAATTATAAATGCTGGACGAAAGCACTGGCTGCTTTCGTCCTTCTGTCTGCCATGTGAGCAGGGTCATTCGCACCTGTCAGCGGCGGATCAGGTCCATTCATCCTGACCGTTGACAGGGTGGAGAATGGCTCTGCTGTCTCCTAAATGTGCAGGAACAACACAAAAACTCATAATTTAATGGTAGAATATACTCTGAATTATCATAAACCGATTTACAAAGGAGATAGAAAATGACGATCCATACAGTAACAAAAAACAACACAGTTTGCGCGATCATTGAAAGCGATACTATGGTGATCACCAATGCGCGATCCGCACTCGATCTATTGATGACGGCAAAATATGAGGCAGACACCAAAAACATTGTAATAGATAAAAAACTCATTACAGAAGATTTCTTTATTCTCAGCCGCGGTCTTGCTGGGGAGATTTTGCAGAAATACATAAACTATGGCGGACGAATTGCCATCTATGGCGATTATTCGCACTACACAAGCAAGCCCCTTAAAGACTTTATCTATGAGAGCAATAAGGGCAACGATATTTTTTTCGCCGCCACAGAAGATGAAGCTGTTGATATGCTCACGAAATAAATAAAATAAGGAAAAGTCAAGTCTGCGGGCCATAGCCTAAATAAAATGACCAAAACGAGTTCCCTGTCTTACGAGGTGATAAAAAATGCAGATAATCGCACATACAATGGAGTATGATGGAGAAAAGATAGAATCCAATTTACAATTAAGAACCTATCATGCGGAAGACTTTAATGAGTACCGGCGCGTTTATGATGAGTGTTTTCACGAAATGCGCACATCATTAGCACTTACACCTGTTAATTGCTGTGATGATGACGAAAAACTCTTACTAAAAGCTTCACAGATATTCATCCTTGAAGAGAAAGGCTCGCTGATCGGTTCGGTTGCAGTTTACGGGAACGAAATAGATGATCTTATCGTTGCAAAAGAATTTCAAGGAAAGGGCTATGGAAGAGCTCTATTGGAATTCGCAGTTCACAATATGCAAAACAGGGGGATCGCTCCCATCATTCTACATGTAGCAGATTGGAACAGAAACGCAGTCAGACTATATTTAAAACGCGGTTTTAAAATAGTAAAGACCGAAACGATCGGCTGAACGATATCGACTATACCTTCAGTTGACAAACTCCCACACGCCTGAACAACCCCGCAGGCGCCATACCAGAACCGGGCCGCCTCAGACAGCAAGGCCGCGCGATCGTTGGGTCCCAGGGTCGTAGACCGCTGGCAGCTGGTTCGCTGGACCGATCGTGCTCCGGGCGGGCTGTCAGCCCACCGGGCCAGCAGCGCAGGCCGCCTCTATCGCTAATCCCGGCACTGAGCAATTCAGAAATAGGCGAGAAATGCAAAAAAAAATGAAAATCACCGAAAATCACGTGAAAATCGGTGATAATCTCTCTCTATTTAGCGTGAAATAGGTGAAGCTGTAATAAACGAAGAATTTTCACCTATCCGGCGGCCCTTTTTCGGTGAGATCGAAAAATAAATCTGGATTTCACCTACCCACCCTCAGATATCGCCGCCGATCGCCCACCGACTGCCCGCAGACTGCCGACCACCCACTGGGCGCCGACAGTTTCCGAGACTCCGGGCCCCCACAGCCGCCAGATCAACTGGCGCCTACCGGCGCCAGGGCCGTCAGCACGACGGGGGTCATCACAGAACCATCTTCATTACAGGGTGCTTCAGAATACAGTCCGCATAGATGGCCGTTCTGGCGTCGGCGAAAAGAGTCAGCCTGTCCTTTATCCCCAACAGCTCCTGGATCCTGCCGATCCGATAGCGCACGGTGGTCTCATGGATGTAAAGCCGTTTGGCGATGCGGCTGAAATCCCCTCCCGTGCTCACGTAAAGCTTCATTACGTCCATCAGCTCTGTTCCGCCGCTCTGTTCATATTCGAGGACCGGTCCGTAAATAACGTCCCGGAACCGGCGCAGCGTTTCCGGATCTCTCACCTCCGTCAGCAGTTCAAACGCTCCGGCCCTGTCGTAGCGGCAGATGCTCTTTCCTGAGACTTCACAGCGGGCGCAGGCGCACACCGCTTCCCGCACAGCCCGTCCCGCCCGTTCCAGTCCCTCGTGCACGGTACTGATCCCGATCGTAAACGCCGGCGCAGCCGGCCTGATCACACGGATATAACGCTTTGCCCGCGCGAATACATCCTCCTCATCACCCTCGTCAAAGGTGAGAAGGCATACCGCGCCGCCGAAAAACGGCAGCACCACATCGCGGGGGTCCGGTTCGATCACCGCCGGGTTGGTAAGACGTTCCGCCATCAGATAGACCGCCGCCACATTTTTTCCCATCCCGCCGCCGATCCGCTGCAGCATGTCTCTCCCTGCCAGCTCATCTGACTCTCCGGTCACCAGGCCGCACAGATACTTCTCGTTTCGTCCGTTCTCAGCTTCCCTTTCAGTCAGATCCGACAAACACTGTCTTAGCTCCGCCAGGCCGAAATGGGCCTCGACGGCGATGACAGGGATCGCGTACCGGTCGGCCAGCTCCCGCATCCGGTCGTCCGTAAGCTCCGCCGCATCCCAATGGGTCACCAGTCCGCTGCTCTTCGTCCGGTGCAGAAACTCCAGATCATCACGAAGTTTCTCCCACCGATCCCGATATACATCGTGTTCCAAAAGATACAGAACTCCATGCTGCGCCGCTCCGTCCCGGCGTTCCACAGGATCCACGCAACAATTCTCGAAAGCGGCAATGTGCCCGATCTCCCGATCCAGTCCCCCTGACCCGGCAAGCACGCGGGCCGCCATCTTTTCCATATGCAAAATGTCCCGCAGTGTAATCGGCATGCAGACACTCCTCCCCGATGCAGGCTTTCCCCACAGCGCCACATGTATTCATTTGGTACGGACGTTTTCCGGATCACGCTTTACTTGAGCAAACTTTTCCGGATCACGCTTTACAGGTCACGTTAGTCACGCTTTCTTCGTCACTTTCCACCGAACAGCTTCATCCGCCCGATCCGGTCGAAGGCCTCGCCCAGCACCTGATTGTTCACCGTGCATGCGATGCGCAGATACCCTTCCCCGCAGCTTCCGAAGGCGTTTCCCGGCAGCATCAGCACGTGGGCCTCCTTCAGGATCGCCTCCGCAGCTTCCTCCGAGCTCAGACCTGTCTCCTTGATGTTGATGAACAGGTAAAAGCTCCCCTTGGGCGGATCGATCACCGACATTCCCTTAAGCTCGTTGATCCGCTTCGCCGCGTAAAATACCCGGCTCCGGTATTCCTCCACCATGGACGGCTGCACTTCCTTCCGGTTCCTCAGCGCGTGCAGCGCCGCTCTCTGCGAGATCGACGGCGCCGTGAACACCACGTTCTCGTTGATCTGCTGGATCACCTTTATGATGTATTCCGGCGCGATGATATTTCCCACTCTCCACCCTGTCATGGTGAAATTCTTCGAAAAGCTGTTCAGTATGATCGTCCGCTCTTTCATCCCCTTAAGGGACCCAAAGGGCACGAAGGGGTTCTGGTAGCTGAACGCCGTGTAGATGTCGTCGCTGATCACCAGCAGGTCGTATTTCTCCGCGATCCGACCGATCTCCTCCATGGTCTCCACCGTCAGGCAGTTTCCCGTGGGATTGCTGGGCGAATTGATGACGACGGCCTTGGTGCGCTCGTTGATCAGCCCCTCCAGACGCTCGATGTTGATCTGGAAATCTTCTTCCTCATAAGTGGCAAGCTCCACCGGTATTCCACGGGCCAGCTCTACCTGCTGGGGATAAGGGGTGAAATACGGGGCCTGCAGGATCACTTCGTCCCCGTCGTCCAGAATGGCTTCCAGCGCCAGGTACATGCCCAGGCAGGCGCTGGCGCAGACGAAGACCTCCTCGTCTTTTACGTCCATGCCGTACTCTTCCTCATAGAACCTGCAGATCTCCGCCCGCAGCTCCGGATCGCCCCGGAAGTCCGTGTATTTTGTGTGGCCCGCTCTGGCGTCCGCAAAAGCCTTGTCGATGATCAGTTCGTGGGTGATCAGATCCGGATCTCCCAGGCTGAGATTGATCACGTCGTCAAAAGCCCTGGCCATCACATCCGACTGTCCCATGGCCGTGCTCTGGTCCTTCCAGTATCTCTTGGCTATATATTTGTGTTTCATGTCCATCCTCCTTCCGTTTGCTGCGGAAAAGACGCCCCTTCCAGCCTCCTGCGGCAGCCCGCTTCCGCCCTCTCTGAGCCGGTCCGTCTCCAACGGCTCTGCAGCAGCCCGCCTTCTACGGTCGCCCCGCCGCTCTAATTGATCATGATATTCAGGATCTCCACATCAGTGTCCTTCATACCCTCTTTTCCCAGACGCCAGATGCTCTGGATCGTCTCCTCGATATCTTTTTTTACCAGACCCTCCCCATCGCTGAAGGTCATGCCGTCCATAGCCATGCTGTGTCCCAGGATCGCTGCATCCACGGAAGACGCGATCTTGGCCGCACAGGAGGGCTTGGCGCCGTCGCACACAATGCCGGACACATTACCCAGAATATTCGTGATAGTGTCTGCAATGACCTCAAAGGGCGCGCCGTACAGGTAGGAGATGGCCGCACCGCAGCCGCAGGCCGCGCTCACCGCTCCGCAGTAGGCCGACAGCTTGCCGATCCCCATCTTCAGATGGATCGACAGCAGATTGGACAGCGTCAGCGCCCGGTACAGTTTTTCGTCGGACACGTCCAGATACTTGGCGTAGACTACTACCGGCACCGATACGGTGATCCCCTGGTTTCCGCTTCCCGAATTGATGACCACCGGCATCTCGCAGCCGCTCATCCGCGCATCGGAACCTGCCGCCGCGTAGGCCTTGGCCAGGATCTTGATATCCTCTCCGTAGTGCTTTACCAAGGATTTTCCCACGTTTGCACCGTACAGATGCTCCATGCCCTCCGTGGCGATGCGCATATTCATGCTGATCTGGCGGTCCAGCACGTCCTTCACATCCTCTATATTGACAGTGTTTGCAAACTCATAGATACTGCGGACGGTAAACTGGTTTTCATTTATTACCTTCTGTATCTCTTCCGCCGCTTTTTTTGTTTCAAAACAAACAACTCCGTTTTTTTCTATTTTCACAATATTTGTATGGGTATCTGCGATCACCACCGTGACCCGGTCCTCACCCGCAGATGCGGTCAATTCGATGTAGAGATTCTCCACGCCTTCCGCCAGCTCCACTCTGCAGATCCCATGAGCCAGCAGTTCTTTTGTCTTCTCAATATCCTCAGGTCTGACGCCGTTCAGCACTTCCAGGTTCTTGTCGGCGTCCCCTGCCAGCGATCCCAGCACGGCGCTGGTCTCGATCCCTTTCATATCACCCGTGGTTGGAACGACTACTCCCTTCACGTTCTTTATAATATTTCCGCTGCATCTCACCGTAATGTGCTGCGGAACCGCGCCCAGCTCCCGCCGCGCCACCGCGCCTGCGTAGGCGATGGCGATCGGCTCGGTACACCCCATGGCCGGGACCAGTTCTCTCTTCAGAGCTTCCACAAATTCGTTGTACATATTCCCTCTCCCTTTCTCAGGCAGTGTTCTGCCCTGATCTTCTCTTGCGTTTTCCGTCTTCTTTTTCCGTTCGCCAACTGTCCCTCAGCTGTTTTTCAGCTTTCGGTACAGCGTGGCGATGCCGATGCCCAAGGCCCGCGCCGCCTCCTCTTTTCCCTCGTAGGTGTCCCCGAAGACGCTGACCGCTCCCTGGATGTAAAATTGTTCGATCTCCCGCAGGGGCCGGATATCCTCCCGGTGCAGGTGATTCTTCGGCTGTGTCACGCGCCGGGGCAGGTCCTCCGGTCTGATATAGGGCCCCTCCGCCATGTTGACACAGTATTCCACCGTGTTCTGAAGTTCCCGGATGTTTCCCGGCCAGTCATAGGTATAAAACAGCCGCTGGGCTTCCCGGTCCAGGCCTCTGATGTTTTTTTCCAGCACGTCGTTGAACTTGTCCAAAAAATACGTGAGCAGGACCGGAATATCCGACCGGCGCTCCCGCAGCGCGGGCAGCGTCACCGGTATGACGTTGAGACGGTAAAACAGATCTTCCCTGAATTCGCCGCTCTCGATCATGCGCTCCAGATCCTTATTCGTGGCCGCGATAATGCGGATATTGATATCGATGTCCCGGCTTCCGCCGATCTTCTGGATCTTCTTCTCCTGGATGGCCCGCAGCAGCTTCACCTGCAGATGAATAGGCATCTCTCCCACCTCGTCGAGAAACAGCGTGCCGTTGTTCGCCAGCTGAAACTTTCCGATGCGGCCGCCCTTAGCTGCTCCCGTAAACGCCCCTTCCTCATAGCCAAACAGTTCGCTTTCCAGCAGATTGTCCGGTATGGCCGCGCAGTTCACCGCCACGAAGGGACCGTCGCACCTGCTGCTGGCGCTGTGAATGGCCCGGGAAAAGATCTCCTTCCCCGTCCCGCTCTCACCCTGTATGAGGATCGTAGAGGAACTCTTGGAAAAGATCTCGGCTTTCTCTTTCAGGTCCCGGATGATCTGGCTGTTTCCGATCACATCGTCGAAGGTCACTCTTGTATAGCTGTTGGACACGCGGTTGATCTCTTCATACAGCTTGGACGTGTTTTTGAAATACACCATCGTCCCCGCGGGCACGCCGTCGATCTCGATGTGATTGACCGTAACGATGACGTTGATCTTTTTCCGTCCTACCAGAAACTGCAGTTCTTTCTCCGCGTCGCCTTCCGTCTTATCCTGCAATAACGCCAGAAACTCCGGACAGTCCCGCAGAGGTTTCAGCGATTCAAGGGGCCGCACCGCCTGCCGTTCCTCCGAGCCCGCCGCCTGCGGTTCGCCCGGCCCTGCCGTCCGTTTCCCGGCGCGGTCTCACCTTCCCCTGCTCAGTTGTCAATGTGTTGGCCATGTCTGTCCACCTGTTAAGAAAGCTGTCTCTGATACACAGCCAGAGGTGCATAAGAGACAGCGCGGATTCTGGGAGCCCGTGCTCCGGCGCCGCGCCGCCGCGGATCCTCCCGAAGCGGTCTGCCCGAACGATCCAGAAGGCTCTCCCTCCCCGCCAAATATTTCCCAAAACTTAGAATTCGTGTGAATGATGCGCCCTTTTCCGTCGATGCCGGCAACTGCCGTATCCAGATGCTCGATCATGCTGGACAACCGTTTCTGAAGCGCCTTCAGCTCCAGATTCTCGTTCTTTTCTTCCAGCTTGCTGATGAGCAGCTCCGACATCCTCCAGATAAAATCGATGAGAAAGCGTCCCTCCTCCGTGACGCCTGCCTGAAATCCTGCGTCGTCGGAATACAGCCCGATGCAGCCGATGACCACATCGTCCTTTATGATAGGAAAGGCGATGATCGAGTTAATGTCACACCATTCCAGATTTTCACAGGTGCTGCAGCCCTCCGCTTCCTCTTTTACGTTGTTGATGGTCAGAACTTCCCGATTCTGCATGGCCGTCCGCAGAATCGCGTCGTTGGTCACCGTGTTCTTCTTCATGTCTGCGTAGGAGTCATATTTGCTGTCTCCCACGATATACATGCGGCTGTCGCAGATCACGACTTCCTTTTTCAGAACGGACCCGATCACCTTGGCCGTCGTCCACACATAATCCCTGATTTCCATTAATTCCGCCACGGCGCACCTCCGTTCGATCCCGCTTTCCTCTATGATACCACAGGGTGCGCCGCGCCGAAACCGCATTTCCTTACAGCTTTCCGTATTTTTCGACGGCCAGTCTGGCTGCCATGTAATTGGCTGCCGGGGTGTCCTCGTAGATCGTGCAGCCCGGTCCCACCATGTAGCCCCGTCTGCCGCCCAGTTCCATGCCCTCCCGGACGTGATCGTACACCTCTCTGTAATCTACCTTATTGAAATACTGTTCCTCGTTGATCCCGCCGATCAGGCATTTATCCGTGACCTTTCTGGCTTCCGCCAGACTGGGACCTGTCCAGCGGTCGTGCCAGTTGGCGCAGGTGGCAGGATAATTCATCAGCCTTTCAAACATGGCCATCTCCTGCTGCTGGGTAAAGCTGTGGATATGCACCACGTTGAACCAGGTCTCGTCCTGATAAGCCGCGATCACTCTGCGGTCGTACGCCTCGCCAAATTCATCGTATGTTGGATCGTCCATAAAGCGGTAATTTGCCAGCTGGCTGGCAAAGAAGAACCCGCTGATACCCAGCGATATGTTTTCCTTCACGAACTCCACGGTGGTCGCTGTAATCGTCTCCAGCGCCCCATGGACCTTATCCGGCTCTTCCCCGATCGCCGACAGCAGCTTTTTCTCACCGATCAGTTTGTAGAGCGTGGTCAGCGGGCTGAATATGGTATGGATCACCGGGGCCACGTCGTCCGCCTCTTTCATCAGATCCAGCATGCGCCCGGCGTAACGCAGCTGATCGCCATAAGTCCCCTTCGTTACATCCAGTGGAACGATCTTTTCCCAGTCCTCATCCTTCTGAATAAATTCCTCCGCTACCCGGGGCCACTGGTCCGGCAGGTAAAATTTTTCGATCTTTACGCCGTAATCCTCCACACCGTAGAGCCCGAAGGGCATCAGTTTTACAAAATCCAGATCCAGGATCTGATAGTGGCGGAACTGCGCGTCCGCCAGCTTTTCCCAGTCCTGATCCACATCCGTAAAATGAGGCCACAGGCTGATCGGAATGCGGTCTATATCCTCAAAACGAACGGCTCCGCGGACCCTCTCCGTTTTCGTCATCTGTTTTTCCATTGCGATAACTCCTTTATTGTTTTCTTATTTCATATCGGTCAGGCGCGTTCCACCCTTCCCACTCCGCCGCCCCGGCAGGCGGCCGTTTCCGTAACAGTCTCGCTGCGATCAGGCCGCGGTCCTGCAGTCCTGCAGACCTGATGCTCAGACAGGCGGCCCCATTCATGACAGTTCCCACCGGGCTGCGGTCTTCCCGCCCCGGCGTGCCGCCTGACGTCCGCATCGAAATGCGGAATGATCCTTAGAACGGACCGTAGTTGATAGCCGTGGCGACCATCAGGAATATAGCGCCGATACCGATCCAGATCAGCATCAGCGGCCAGATGAATTTCACCCATTTTTCATAGGGGATACGCGCAGCCGCCAGATACGTCATCAGGACGGAAGACGTGGGGATGATGGAATTGCTGAAACCGTCGCCGAACTGGAAGGCCAGTACCGCCGTCTGACGCGTTACCCCCACGATGTCAGCCAGCGGGATCATGATCGGCATAACGGTGGCCGCCTGACCCGTGGACGAGGGAATGAAGAAATTGATGACGATCTGGATCGCATACATGCCCAGTGCCGCGATCGCCGTGGGCAGAGCCATTACCGCGTTGCCCAGTCCATGGATGATGGAATCCAGGATCATGCCGTCTTCCATGATGATGAGAATCGCCTTGGCGAAACCGGTGACCAGCGCTCCAAACGCCAGCGATTTTGAACCTTCGACAAACGCTTCAGCCATGCGGCTGGGTCCCATGCGGCCGATGAAGCCGCTGATGATGCCGATCGCCACGAACACGCCCGCCATCTCATCGATATACCAATCCCAGTTGAATACGCCGTACACCATGATCAGGATGCCGCCGCAGAGCACCAGCAGGATCAGCTTGTCCCTGCCCCCTGCGCCTTCCAGCGTCTCCACGCTGAGATCCCTTCTGTCCGTCTCGCAGAGACAGTCTCTCACGATGGACAATTCCGGATTGTTCTTGATCTTCTTGGCGTAACGCATAATGTAACCGACCGTCACAACAAACAAAACGACAAATACGATCAGCCGCAGCTCGATTCCGGAAAAAATCGGCAGCTGGGCGATGGATTGGGCGATGCTGGTGGAGAAGGGATTCATAAATCCGGCGTTAAAGCCCACCGCGGCGCCCAGGGCAATGGTGGCAAGTCCTGTGATGGCATCGTAACCCATGGCGTGGGCCAGTGCCACCCCCAGAGGCGCGAAGATCACGATCTCATCAGAGACGCCGAAGGTCGCGCCGCCCAGCGCAAAAATGAACGCGAAGATCGGAATAAACCACCTGCCCATGAGCTTATTCTTCGCCACGCTGTCGACTCCCCTGTGGATCGCTCCGGTGGCGTACAGGATCTCCATAGATCCTCCGATGATAAATACGAAAAAGATCACGTCCGCCACGCCCTGCATGCCCGCCGTGATCGAGGTCAGCACCTGCATCAGCGATACCGGCTGATTCTCTACATACGTAAAGCTCTGCGGATCTACCAGTTCGCGCTCGGTAACCTCGTCCATATACGTGCCGTACTCCCCGGCGGGGATCACATACGTCATGATCGCCATGAAGATCACAAAGGCCATGATGATGACATACGTATGCGGAACCTTCCACTGTCGCTTTGTCAATTTGTTGTCCATTTCTTTCCTCCTGTTAATAAAGCAGATTAGTCCGATGATATCATATGGAAGCATAAATCATGCCAAGTCAAAAACATTGAGATTTCAACGTTTCATTTTTTTGTTTCCATTCATTTTATCATATTGATAAGCACAGAAAAGGATTTTATATCAATTTGATAGACGTTTTCCCAATGTTTCGGCGAATTTCGACAAACCGCGGCTGTTATTCAGGATTTTAACCGATAAAACTCCTCCTCTTTATCATTTTGATAATCTCGTCCCCTTTGCTTTTTATCAAAATGGCAGGAGATGCAAACAGGACCTTCTGCGGAATAAAGCTCTGCAGAAGGTCCCCTCCACGGTCATAGTGTTTATTTGATCATATCCCAATTGATCGTTGCCCGATCGTCATACAGGCCGTTATACGGACTGTCATACTGATCGTTATACAGATGGTTATACAGATGGTTATTCAGATCGTTATTCGGATCAGTCACATGCAAGGCCTCGCAGGATGGCTCTGTAGGTACTTTGCCGCGGCCGCAGCCGCACAGAGCCCAGGCCCAGGATGACTGCCGCTTTTCCGGAAACAGGCCGGCTGGCGGCATGGGCTGAACTGGCGGGCAGATCGCTTGCGCAGCGTGGACTCAGTCTGGATGTTGGGACGTTCGGCGATGATACGAGCCCGCTGGCGGCTCTCCCGACGGCATGGGCTGAACTGGCGGACGGATCCCTTGCGCCGACATGGACGCGCTGTCCGGTCTCCCGGCGTCGGCGTAGGCGAAAACAGCAAAAAAAATTGGAAATCACCCAAATACACGCGATTATTAGCGATAATCCCACCATATTTACTGCAAAATATGCAAAATCTCAAAAAAAAATTAACTATCGCCTATTTGGAAGCTCTTTTTCGGTGAAACAGAAAAAAATATCTAGTAATTGCTCATTACGCCGTAAATCAACAGCCCTCGGAGACCGACGCTCCTCCGCCAGAGATCCGCAGCCCCGGAGACCGACATCCCTCCGCTGGAGACCATCAGCCGACCACAAGATCACAATCCGCCGGGACCCAACATCCAACCGCAAGCCCCAATCCATCGGAAGCCCACTACTTACCGGGAGAGGGGGGCCAGACCCCACAGCCGCCCCCGGACCGCAGCGAATGGCGGACAAACTCGCTGCAAGTGCAAAACCGCGGAGCCGGAGACCTGCTGCAGAACAGTCTGTGAAAAACGGCGTAAAAAAATCAGCGCCCCTTCCGGCGCTTTCAAGCCGGAAAGGACGCTCTATGCAGTTTGCCGTCACGGATCTATGTATATAAATCAGATCGCTTATTTATGGCGCCGCCCTTAAGCCCCAGCCCCTAAGACCTTGACCTTACAGCCTTGACCTTACAGCCTTGACCTTACAGCCTTGACCTTACAACCATGACCTTACCGCTTTGACCCCATAACAAGTTCACAACCTTCACTGCATTCCCGCTCCCGTCGACCCGGAACCGCCTTCCCCTACTTCTTCACGATCAGGTTCAGCAGATTGAGGATCCGGTCCTCGCTCCAGAAGTCGTTGCCGTACAGAAACAGCTGATCCCGCTTTTTCATGGCGATCCGTTCCGGCCGTTCCGTATTGTCGTAGAGATAGAAGACGTTGGAAAGCCAGAATACTTCCGGTACCAGCTCCATGCAGCGGTGATACCGTTGGACGATTTTTCGCTTTTCCACATTGTGTCCGCCGCTCTCCACTCTTACCGCCACCCGCATGATGTTGACCTGCGGATCGTCCGTCAGCACGTAAACGCAGCGAATGAAATATCCTCTCTTTTTTGCCCGCTCCAGCATCTCGATCTTTCTGTGCGTGGACAGAACCGTTTCAAATGAAAAATCACGCTTTTCGTCTATGGCTGCAAAGCGCAGTCTGTCCGCCTCTTCCGCCGCTTCCAGATCGGTACAGCCCTTCTCCCTTTTAATATCATCGGCGTTGATATAGGGCTGTAATATCCGGGCCTGTATGGTAATGCTGCTCTTGCCTGACCCATTGGGCCCGGCAAAGACGATGATCTCCGGTTTTTTACTCATAGACGCGTCTTCCGTCCGGGTACTCCATATACGCCCTGCGCCGTTCCCGGTCATAGTGGGCGGTGGGGAATCCCGCTCTCACATTTTCCTGTATACGCACTTCTACCGCCCTCTGCAGCATCTCGTCCAGCATATCGTCAGGCACGCCGCAGAAGTCGTCCGCGCAGCTTTTTATCCTCATCCGGAACCCGCCGCCCGGGCGGCCGTATTTCAGGGGATGCACCCTCCCTCTGAACGCCTGCATTTTTTTCTCCGGCAGTCCTCGCCTGCGCACCGCCGCCACGATGCCCCGCGGCCTGCCGTTCTCCGATCCCGGCGGCAGCTCAGAACGCTTTATTGTGTAAATCCTGGGTTCCCGACGGTTCCCGGGTTCTCTCCTGTCTCCCATATGTCCCTTCCTGCCTTTCTTTTTTCCTATGTAAAGTATACCACAAAACCCGTGACTCTAAAACAAATTCCTGTCGGCGCCTTCCCGGCTCCGGGCCGCAGCATCCCCCGAACCGGAACCACAGGATGAAAACAGGATGAAAACAGGACGAAAGCAGGAGGGAAACAGGACGGTAGCAGGACGAAAACAGGGCGAGGGCGAATACAGGGCGAATACAAGACAAAAGCAGGACAAAAGCAGGACAAAAGCAGGACAAGAGCAGGACAAGAGCAGGACAAAAGCAGGACAAGAGCAGCACAGAAAAAGAAAAAGCCGGGCAAACGCCTCCGTCCCTGTCTTCCTGCCTTCCAGCAGAAAGAAACGGACGGCCTTTGTCCGGCTGTTATTCAATTGTTCGTTTCTGTTTTCAGAGCGCCGCTCTGGTCAGCCCTCTCATCCCGAACCGGTCAGTTCTCCTGAAATGCCTCGTAGATCGCCCGGATCGCCTTTTCGAAGTCCTTGTTGTGGACGCCGACGATGATATTCATCTCGCTGGAACCCTGATCGATCATGCGGATATTGACCTCCGCTTCCGCCAGCGCGCCGAACAATCTGGCCGACACGCCGGTGCGGCGGGCCATTCCCCAGCCCACGGTGGCGATCAGCGCGATATCGTCGCTGACCTCGATGCTGTCAGGATTCATTCTGCGCTCGATCTCCTCCAGCAGCTCCGGCAGCCGATCGCCCAGCTCCTTGTTGGAGATGACGATGGACAGCGTATCGATGCCGCTGGGAAGATGTTCGAACTTGATGCCCAGATCCTCGAAGATGCCCAGGGTCCGGCGGACAAACCCCCGCTCGGAGCTCATCATGTTCTTGTAAAGAGCAACGACCGTGAAGCCCTTGCTTCCCGCGATGCCGGTGATGATCCTGCCGTCCTTGGGGCTCGCCTCGGAGACGATGGTGGTTCCCGGGTGCTGCGGATCGTTGGTATTTCTGATATTGATGGGAATATCCACCGTGCGCACCGGATAGATGGCGTCCTCGTGGAGCACGCTGGCGCCCATGTAGGACAGCTCTCTCAGTTCCTGATAGGAGATCGTTTCGATCGGTTCCGGGTTGTTGACGATGCGGGGATCGGCCACCAGAAAGCCCGGCACGTCCGTCCAGTTCTCGTAGACGTCCGCTCTCACGGCCTTGGCCACCAGAGACCCTGTAATATCGGAGCCTCCTCTGGAGAAGGTCTTCACCTTTCCGTCGGGCGTGGTCCCGTAAAAGCCTGGGAGCACAGCGTTTTCATGCTTTTCCAGCTCTTCTCTCAGAGCCTTGTCCGTTTCTTCATCCATGAGTCTGCCCTTCTCGTCGAACCGTACCAGTCCGGCCGTGTCTACAAAATCAAAACCCAGATAGCTGGCCGTCAGCAGCGCGTTCAGATACTCGCCTCGGCTGGCTATGTAGTCCGGGCCCGCTCCCTCATCCAGATTCTTTCTGATCGTGTCAAATTCGCTGTCCAGGTCCACTTTCACGCCCAGATTCAGTTCCATGGCGCGGAATCTGTCGCAGATCACCTGAAACACCTGATCGTAAGGCACATTGTGTTCGATATGGGTCCTGCACAGATAAAGCAGGTCTGTCATCTTATTGTCGCCGTCGAACCGCTTTCCCGGCGCAGATACCACCACGTACCTGCGCGCAGGATCATGGTCGACGATTTTCTTTACCTTTGCCAGCTGAATGGCGTCTGCTACAGAGCTTCCTCCAAACTTTGCTACTTTTAAGCTCATTATTTTCCTCCTGCGAAGCGCTGACGCTTCTCCTTCAATCCACATTTGTCGATAATTCTGATCGGTCTTCCGCCGGCAGACTCCTGCAGACGGAAGACAAGCGCGGGAAACGGCCTGCTCTGCGGCCATTTCCTGTACCGCACAATACATCTTATCCCCAGGGATAAAAATTGGTGCATCCGCGGACGAACTGCCGGCGCGTTTATCCGCGGATTTCCTACATTCCTTCCGCTCTCCCTACGCCAATCTCGCTGAGACCCGGCTGATTTTATTTCCGAAGCCTACAGTCCTGCGTCTTTCTTCAGCAGTTCCGCCTTGTCCGTTCTCTCCCAGGGCAGGTCAAGATCCGTTCTCCCAAAGTGACCGTACGCCGCTACCTGTCTGTAGATCGGCCGTCTCAAGTCCAGATCGCGGATGATAGCCGCCGGCCGCAGGTCGAAATGCTTTTCCACCAGTTCCGCCAGCTTTTCGTCCGATACCTTTCCGGTTCCGTGGCTGTCCACCAGAACGGAAACCGGCTTCGCCACGCCGATGGCATAGGCCAGCTCGATCTCACACTGGTCGGCCAATCC
Organism: Bacilliculturomica massiliensis; assembly: GCF_900605495.1. Lineage (GTDB taxonomy): Bacteria > Bacillota > Clostridia > Peptostreptococcales > Anaerovoracaceae > Bacilliculturomica > Bacilliculturomica massiliensis. The sequence goes on along the minus strand of NZ_LR027602.1, from coordinate 566,024 downwards.
GGCGGCCACGATGTTCTTGGCCGCGTAGCGGGCCGCGTAAGCCGCGGAGCGGTCCACTTTTGTGGGATCCTTCCCCGAGAAGGCGCCGCCGCCGTGTCTGGCGAACCCGCCGTAAGTGTCTACGATGATCTTTCTGCCGGTCAGCCCGGAATCTCCGTGGGGACCGCCCACCACAAAACGTCCGGTGGGATTTACGTAGTACTTTGTATTATCGTCCAGCAGTTCCGCAGGCACGATAGGCTTGATCACCTTTTCGATCATATCTTTGCGGATCTGTTCCTGGGTCGCTTCCGGGTCGTGCTGAGTGGAGACGACCACAGTGTCCACCCGGACCACTTTGTCCCCGTCGTATTCTACGGTGACCTGCGTCTTTCCGTCCGGTCTCAGATAGGGGACCTCGCCGGATTTTCTCACGTCGGACAACCGCTTCGCCATCTTCTGCGCCAGCGATATAGGCATGGGCATCAGCTCCGGCGTATCGTTGCAGGCATAGCCGAACATCAGTCCCTGATCTCCCGCTCCTATGGTGTCGATATTGTCGGAAAGGATACCTTCCTTATATTCCAGCGCTTTATTAACGCCCATGGCAATGTCGCCGGACTGCTCGTCGATAGCCGTCATCACCGCGCAGGTCCTGCCGTCATAGCCGTACTCTCCCTTTGTATATCCGATCTCACAGATCACATCCCGGATCGTCTTGGGAATATCTACGTAACAGTTGGTGCTTATCTCACCCACTACCAGCGCCAGACCGGTGGTAACAGTGGTCTCAGCCGCCACGCGTCCCTGGGGGTCTTTTTCCATGATCGCGTCCAGGATCGCATCAGAGATCTGGTCGCACATCTTATCCGGATGTCCTTCGGTGACGGACTCGGATGTAAATAATCTTCTCGCCATTTTAAATCCTCCTTTACACCAGCGCTCCGCCGGACGGGAGCTCTTTCCCGCGGTCGTTTCCTTCCGCAGGACCTCCCTCCGCCGAAGCGGCAGGCTTCCTCATACTGGTCCGCCTTATCGCGTTATCTGCCGGTCTCCCGGCCTCGTTAAAAAGTCTCTTGAAATTCTTTCAGCTCGCTCACTTTCACGAGGCAAACCGTTTCTCTTCCGTCCGCGCCGTTCTTCGGTACGTTCTTCCGATTAAAAAACCTCTTCTCACGAAAGAAGAGGTTTTTTGGGTTTACACGCAATTCCTCATCTTTCAGGTTTTCACCTGTAGGACTTAGCACCTTTTCTACCTGACGCTCGCGCGCCACGCACCTAGGTTGCCGGGCTTCACAGGGCCTATTCCCTCAGCCGCTCTTGATAAGGCAAAACTATTTTGTTTTCAACGATGCTTATTATATACCACCGCTATGGAAAGGTCAAACGCTTTCCATATAAATAATACAAAAATCACGGCCGACCGCGCAGTCGAATCTGTTCCGTACAAAAAGGACGATTTGTGTATTTTCCAGAAGGACACCTGTTCCCCTTCCGCCGGCATCCGGCGGCAGACGCGTCCTTCCGGCGCTCTCAAAGGATCTCCGGATCCGCCATAAATCCGGGCAATTCCGCCCAGTTCTCGATATACACGTCCGCCAGGGCCAACAATTCTTCCCTCTGATCTTCGGAGGAGGCGTCCCGGATCACAGCCAGGGGGATCCCTTCTCCTTTGACGGTCTGCGCCGCAAACAGCGCGTCTTCAAAGACCCAGGTAGACTCTTTGTCCGTTCCCAGATAATCCAGCGCTGTGAGAAAAATGTCGGGCCGGTCCTTTCCCGTCTCCAGTTCCGTACAGGTAAAGACCTTTTCAAAGTACGCAAGCGCGCCGGTCCGGGACAGAGCCGCTTCCGCCAGATAGCGGTCCGTGGCTGTGGCCACGCACATCCGCACCCCCGCCGTTTTCCACCGTTCAAGCATCTCCAGCACGCCCGGCTTCAGCTGCGCTTCCTCTCTGTAAAAATGTTCGATGCTGGAATTAACCGCTTCCATGATCTCCTCTTCCGTCTGGTCCACGTCGTAATGAGCGGTCAGGTACTCCGCCGCCTGACGCAGGCTCAGCGGACGCAGGGCCTCCAGAAGATCCGGCCTGGGCTTTACGCCCCGGCTGAGAAGGTAATTGGCGCCCATATCATTCCAGATAGACATAGAATCCAGAAGCGTACCGTCCATGTCGAAGATCGCTCCCCTGAGTTCCTGAGAAAAATTTTGCATCTTGCCACATCCCCCTTGTACAATTCTTTCCCGATCATTTCCCGATCATTGCCGCGTCTTTTCCAGTCTTTACTGCGCTTTTGCCCCGCCGTTATCCCGCCTTTGCCCCATCCGAAAAGGGATCGGTCACGCCAGGCCGATGTCCAGCACCATCATGAGGACAAAGCCCAGCATCACGCCCACCGTTCCGCCGTGGGAGTGTTCGCCCAGGTGGGCCTGAGGGATCAGGTCCTCCACCACCACGTAGATCATGGCTCCCGCCGCAAAGGACAGCAGCAGCGGCATGGCGGTCACGATATGTTCTGCCATCAGGGCGCCGATGACGCCTGCGATGGGTTCCACGATGCCCGACAGCGCTCCGTAGACGAAGGACTTCATCTTCGAACAGCCTTCTTTTTTCAGGGGCAGAGAGATCGCCGCTCCCTCGGGAAAATTCTGAAGTCCCATGCCCAGAGCCAGAACCATGGCGGCGGCCAGGGATACATTCTGGTTTTCCATGCCTGCCAGCCCGAAAGACAGGCCCACGGCCAGACCCTCCGGGATATTGTGCAGCGTTACCGCCAGCACCAGAAGCGTGGTGCGGTTCCAGTCTGTCTTCACTCCCTCGCGCTCGTCGCCCTGAACGTGAAGATGAGGCAGCGTTTTGTCCAGAAGAAACAGAAACACGCCCCCCAGCAGAAAACCTCCCGCTGCGGTCAGCAGCTCGCTCTGGCCCTGCTGACGGGCGAAGTCCATTGCCGGCATTAAAAGGGACCACACGGATGCGGCCACCATCACGCCTGCGGCAAAGCCCAGAAACGCGCTCTCTATTTTACTCGATATGACGTCTTTTACGAAAAAGACGACGGCCGCTCCCAGCGCCGTCATAAAAAAGGTGAAACCGGTGCCTGTAAGCGCCAGTCCCACCGGATAAAAGTCTCCCATACTATGAAAATCCTTTCCGGCTTAAAGCTCTTGTTTTCTCATAGTATACCCGCCTGCGGCTATCTCAAAACAGACCGCGGAATTCCGCGGACCGTCAGCAGTTTTTCAGATACTCCACTTCCTTCGGCGTCAGCTTTCGGTACTGCCCTTCCTTCAGACGGCCCAGCTTCAGTTCGCCGATAGCCGTGCGCTGAAGCTCCACCACTTTGTTGCCCACAGCGGCGAACATCTTTCTCACCTGCCGGTTCTTACCCTCGCAGATACTGATCTCCACGATCGCGGAGCGATCCCCCTGCCTGAGCAGTGCGACCTGCGCCGGGGCCGTCACATATCCGCCGATATCCACGCCGGTCCTGAGTTTTTCCACCCTGCCGGGCGACAGAAATCCGCTGACCCGGGCCCGGTACGTCTTATAGACATTGTGCTTTGGATGGGTGAGACGGTAGGCCAGATTTCCGTCGTTGGTCATGATCAGCAGCCCCGATGTATTGCAGTCCAGCCGTCCAACGGGAAACACTCTCTGCTCCACATCGGCCATCAGCTCCATTACCGTGAGCCGTCCCTGCTCATCCTGGGCCGTGGTGATGTACCCCACCGGCTTGTTCAGCACGTAATAGACCGGCCTGGCGGCATTTTCCAGCGCCCGGCCGTTCACTTCGACCACGTCCTCCGGCTTCACATCGTATCCCATCTCCGTCATTACCACGCCGTTGATTTTTACTTTGCCCGCCGCTGTCAGCTCGTCCGCCTTTCTCCTGGAGGCCACGCCCGCCTGTGCGATGTATTTATTCAGTCTCATTTATTATCCTTCTTACTTTCCTTCCCGGGTCAGAGGCTTTCCTGAAATTTTCCCGCCGCCCGACATGATAACTTACGCTTTATTATACCCTGCCTCGCTCCGTTCCACAACTAAAAATGCTGCCGCCCGTCGTTTCCTGCAGGCGCGCCCTTTCAACTCCGCAGAGACGCGCGTTCTGTTGGTCTGACGGTCCGACCGCCAAAAAAAACTGGAACATTTTTGGTGTTTTCCCGTCTAATCTTTATCAGGCCCCGCGCAGCCCGGCCGCCGGTCTTTGCTCAGACCCGGCCGCCGCCGCGGCAGGCCGAAAAACACTTGGCTTTTTCCCGGCTTCTGCAGTGAAAAAGTCTGGCGAGGAGTATTGGATATGAGAAAAAAATTACTGACCGGTCTCTGCATTGCGCTGTGTCTTTTCACAGCTGCCTGCGGGGCCGCTGACCTGCCCTCCGATCAGGACGGATCCGGCGGCGTGCAGGACGACGGAAGCGAAGCGGAACAGAGCGCCTTTCGTCTGGAAATGACGGAGGACGTCTATCCTCTGACTATCGCGGAGATCCCTTACACCATCATCAACGAGACGGGAGAAACGCGGAAGGTAGTGCTGGTGCCGCTTCTGGAGCGGGAAGAAGACGGAGAATGGCGTTCCGTGGACTGCACGGGAATCTTCTGCGGAACTCCCGACTATGTGGATGAAAAGTTGAATTCTGTTCTCTCCACCGATTTTTACCCCGATCTGTCCGCCGGCAATTACCGTCTGACATTTCAGACGGAGGACTGGCCCGACGGCGAATCCATCTCCGATGAATTTGCGCTGAAATAAGCGCGGGAAAGGAATTCTCATGAGAATCTGTCACAGTGGGAAAAAACACCGGGATCACGACGGAAAACTCAACAGAAAACAGCGGTCTCTTTTTCTTCCGATCGCCGTCCTGCTCCTCCTTTGCCTGCTTCTGGCCGGCTGCGGCGCCGGCGGCGCCCCTTCCAGCGATTCCATCGCGGATACGGAAACTCATTACGGCGCCGGAATCAACGGGACGTCCGCCGAGTCGGCGCAAACGGATGAGTCCGGCGTCCCCTCCCGTCCGGAAGGCGCGGACGTAAAACTGATCCTGCGCGCCTCTCTCGTTCTGGAGACCACAGATTTTGAGCAGTCGGCAAAAAGTCTGAACCAGCTTGTAAGCGATTATGACGGCTACTTTGAAAACACAGAGGTGGATCTGGGCGCCTATGGCGCCGGATCCGGCCGCCGGGGTTATTATACTGTGCGGGTGCCCCGGGAACACTTTGATGCTTTTCTCAGTTCGGCGGAGAACGTCTGCCATCTCGTCAGCCGATCAGAATCCGCAGAGGACGTGGGAGCCCAATACCACGATACGGAACTGAGAGTTAAGACGCTGCGCACAAAGGAGGAACGTCTTCTGACGCTCATGGGCCAGGCCACGAAAATGGAAGACATCATCGCTCTGGAGGACTCCCTGACAGACGTGCAGTACGAGATCGAACAGTATACCACCCAGCTGAACCGCTACGACAGTCTGATCGGCTATTCCACCGTGAACATTACGCTGAGTCAGGTGGATCGCCTGAGCTCCGGCTCCGCCGGGCAGGTCTCCTTCTCCCAGAGACTGGGCGCCGCTTTCCGGGACGGATTCCTGAACGCGGGCGACGGTCTGGGCGCCGTTATCGTGCTGCTGGCCTACAACCTGGTGCCGATCCTCATCCTGGCCGCCGTGGTAGTCTCGATCCTCTGGTTTACCAAAAGACGGAAGATAAAGCGTTCACCCATGAGCGGGGGATCGCAGGACAGCGTGGACGTGCACCCCGGCAGGCCCGGCGAAACAGCGGACGGTAACGATCCGGCCGGTCTCCGGAAAAAATGATACGGCATAAGGACTTGGTCCTGGCATACTAATTCCAGAATAAACGCGGGGCGTAAAAAACGCCCCGCGTTGTGGTTGGATCGTCTGAACAGAAATTTAATCAGACCTGATTCACTCTTTAGGCTCATGGTCCTCTGACGGATAAGGATTTCCGCATTCTGTGCAGATTCTGTCATGTAATGAGAAAATTCCTCCGCACATTGGACAGGTATAAATGTTACGTTGATCTCTCATAAAGTGCGCAAGGCCGCGCTCCTTTACGAACAGACTATTGGCGATTAAACTTGCGTTATAACGCTGGACGTAGCTTTTTTCGAGGTTTTTTATCTGCTTACACGGGAATTGGCTGCATTCAAAACAGTACGAGACGCCTTTTTCATGAACGCAATCTTTTATTTTACATTTACGGCAGTGTTCCGGTCTGCCCGTTTCATCATTGGCCAGACACCCCGGACACGGTCTTCTTGTCTTCTTTGTAAAACAGTGTTTATAGCATACCTTGCAGTTCATACCGCATGGGGCAAACATGATCTCTTCGATCATTTCTGTCATTTTCATCCTTCGTTCCTCCTGTTTATCTCTATTATACAGGAAGAAAGATGACAACTGTATGTCATCTCTCTTCAATATTATATTAACACATCGGCATCTTCTGCAATTTCTGTTTTACCAATCCCTAAAAGGCCTCAAACATCTGGTCGTATCATGAAAAAAATTCCGCTGTACGCCGCAGCCTTTTTGATTGTAAACCTTTTTTAAAAATTAATTGACAATCACTTCTTCGTTCCCTATAATAAAACCATTATACCTACAACAATGGGCAGGAGGTTTCGCCATGACAGAAAAAAAAGCAATTACTATGAAAGACCACGTGCTTCGTGTTTTGGAGCAGCATCGGGGCCAGTATATCTCCGGCGCGAAGATCGCGGAGGCACTGTCTGTCACCAGAGCCTCTGTATGGAAAGCCATCGGCGAGCTGCGCAGCGATGGATACGAGATCGCCGCGGCCACCAACCGCGGATATTCTCTGGCGGAAACCAGCGATCTCCTGTCGCCTCAGGGGATCGCCGCCTTCCTGAAATGCAGGGATCCTCTTCCTGAGATCCACACTTACCCGGTCCTGGAATCCACCAATCTGACGGCAAAACAGATGGCCGTGGCGGGAGCGCCCCATCTGACCGTAGTGGCCGCCGCATCTCAGACCGCCGGCCGCGGCCGCATGGGACGCAGCTTTTTCTCACCGGAGGACGCCGGCGTATATTTCAGCGTCGTTCTTCGGCCCGACGCTATGGCGGCAGCAGCCCAGGGCTTTGTGAATCCTGTTCTCATCACCACCGCCGCTTCCGTGGCCGCGGCCAGAGCCATTCAGTCGCTGACCGGAAAGGATGTACAGATCAAGTGGGTAAACGACCTTTATCTCGACGGCAAAAAGATCTGCGGCATTCTCACGGAGGGAGTGAGCGATTTTGAGACGGGATCCATTGAATCCATGGTGGTCGGGATCGGGATCAACTGTTTTACGCCCCAGGGCGGCTTTCCGGGAGATGTGGCGGATAAGGCCGCCGCATTATACTCCTCCGTCCCGGAAAACACCGACTGCGGTCTTGGACGTTTCACAAAGAACCGCCTGATCGCCGCTGTCATAGACGAGCTGGCCGCCGTTCAGCGGGAGCTTCCGGACAGCCGGTTCATTCCGGAATACAGAAGGCGTTCTCTTGTTCTGGGCAGAGAGATCCGCTTCTACCCCGGCGGAATGCCCTCCGACATGCGGGAAGACGGCAGGATGGATCCGGAACAGCCCCGGAAGGACATGACGCAGACAGGCACGACGCACAAGGACAGTGCGCCGCAGCACCGATCCGCAGGCTTTGCGGGCCGCGCCGTTGACATCGACGATCAGGGCGGGCTCATTGTGGAGCTTCCCGATCACAGCCTGCGCACCCTGTCCACCGGCGAAATTTCTGTCCGGCTGGCTGACCAGACTTCAGCAAACTGATCCAATCTTAACTATTCTATATGAATATAGATGCATTATTGTATAAAGGAGTTGTTTCATGCACAACATTAAATTGAACCGAATGATCCAGGCCGCTCTTTTCGCGGCCCTGACCGCCGTATTTTCCCAGATCGCTTTTCCGCTTCCCTTTACGCCGGTGCCCGTCAATCTGGCCACCCTGGCCGTAATGCTTGCGGGCGGAATCCTTGGACTGCGTTTCGGATTGATCAGCCAGATCATCTACGTCTGCCTGGGCCTTGTGGGGCTGCCGGTCTTCGCGCAGTTTACCGGCGGGGCAGGCATCGTCATGGGACCCACCGGCGGCTACATAGCGGGATATCTTTTCACCGCAGCCCTGGCCGGACTGCTTTTTGACCGTCTGTCTTCCCCAAAACCGGGAACCGCAGTCTGCGCCGGAATCTACGCCGTATCGCTTTTGGCCTGCTATCTTCCCGGCACCATGTGGTTCATGGCGGTCACCGGCAGCCAGCTTCTCCCCTCTCTGATGATGTGCGTGGTCCCCTTTCTTCCCGGAGACGCGTTGAAGATCGCCGCCGCGTCGCTTCTGACCAGAAGGCTGCGCCCGGCTCTGCATTCTCTCTGATCAATTGATCTACAAAAAAATTCTCTGACCTCTCAACTTTTTGCAGCGCTTCCCCGTCAAAACTTATGTAAAGGGGGAACAAAGGATTTGTCGACAATGGAAAAACCCAATGAAATGATCTATAACGCGTTCATCGATTGTGTTCAGGAGAATCAGGACCGTTTTTACCGGCTGGCCTACAGCTACGTAAAAAATAAGGAATCCGCCCTGGATATCGTCCAGAACGCCATTTACAACGGCCTTCGGGCCATCCATACCCTCAACGAACCCAGCTATGTAAAGACCTGGTTTTACCGGATCCTTGTCAACGCCTGCATCGACGAGCTGAGAAAGACAAAGCGGCTGGTGCCTACCGATCCCCAGGAGCTTCCCGAGGGAGCCGTTTCGGAATCGGTCAGCCGCGAAGAGCTTCTCGATCTGCAGCGGGCGCTGGAATCTCTGGATCCGGAGTCCAAAACCATCGTTGTCCTCCGCTACTTTGAGGACATGAAATTGAGCGACATAGCCGACGTCATAGGAGCAAATCTCAGCACGGTCAAGACCAGACTTTACCGCGCGCTGGAAAAGTTGAAAGTAGAACTGGAAGGAGATGTTTTCAAGAATGAATAAAATGCAGGAACTGCGCCGTTTATACGAAAATACGGAGATTCCGCCGGAGCTCTCCCATATCGTGAACAGCGCCCTCCATCAAAATGAAAACGGGATCCTGAAAAACGTCAAATCAGAAGTCAGATCAGAGAATGAGAATCAGGGGGAACTGAAAATGAGCGTAATTAAAAATGAAGCAAACGATACTGGCCGCGCCTCTGCCGGAAAAGGACGCAGAAATCTTTACAGGAGCCTGACAGCAGCGGCTGCAGCGCTGGCTGTCATGGTGGGAGCCTTCGGCTATGGAGTATCTACCAACGAAGCCTTCGCGGACTCTGTCAGCGGCATGCCGCTTTTGGGAACGCTGGCCCGCGTATTCATCGGCGAACAGGTGGACGAATCTGACGACATCATCCACGTGGAGATGAAGCTGCCCAAGGTAGAGGGACTCACCGACAAAGCGGTGGAGGAACGCATCAACACCGAGATCCACGACAAAATGACCGCCATCGTGGAAGATGCAAAGCAGAGAGCGGCGGAAAACAAAAAAGCCTGGCTGGAGACCGGCGGCACGGAAGACGAATATATGCTCCGCGAAGTGATCGTTGACTACGAAGTCAAATCCATCTCCAACGATGTTTTGTCCTTCGTTGTTTCCAAGACAGAGACCAGCGGCAGCGCCTATTTCGAAATGTACTACTACAATATCGACCTGAACACAAACAAAGAGCTGACTCTCAAAGACATGCTGGGCGACGATTACATCGCGATCGCCAACAAACAGATCAGCGACGAGATCGCCGTGAGAAGCAAGAACCCCGATAACTTGTATTTCGATGGAAGCGAAGGCGTGGACGGCTTCAAGACCATTGCCGCAGACCAGAACTTCTACGTAAACGACGCCGGAAATCCGGTGGTAGTGTTCAACAAATACGAGATCGCTCCGGGATACATGGGCATTCAGGAATTCGAGATCACCAAATAAGCTCCGCCGGCAGGCGGAAAACCATCCAAGCAAGCATTCTTCAAGAGGGGTTTGCCGCAGAAATTCAGATCTGCGGCGAGCCCCTCCGTTTTTTTCCACAGCTTTTTCAGGCTGCATTTTGAGCGGCTGCATTTTGAGCGGCTGCATTTTGAGCGGCTGCATATTGGTCGGCTGCATCTCGTCAGTCGTATCTCGGTTGGCCGTCCCTCAGTCGCCAGGCGGCCTTATCCCAAAAGGAAAAGATATGTCCCACAGCGCTTTACTGCGGCCGCAACGTCACATTAACTTTCGACTCTTTTGCGGCAGGGCTGTCAGTTGGGAGCGCATCGGCCGGCGCGGGCATCCGCACTCGGCGCGACCATCAGGCGGCGCGTGAACTGGCTGAGGACGGGGACGGGCGGCGCACAGAGGATAGGTGAAAACAGCAAAAAAAAATGAATATCACCGAAATCCCCTCGGAAATCAGCGATATCCCCTCAATATCTGCCGCGAAATAGGTGAATATGAATGGTACCCCATGTCAAGGACAATATCAATTTTTGATTTCCCTATTTTATGGAATCAAGGTTTGGATAAACCTGCATGTTAGACAGTTGCTTTTTGTGTGCCCTGAATCATGGACAGCATGTTCAGGTGCTCTTTCTTTGATCGTTATCCTTTGCATTGTCCTTCGCAGGGAAGCTGGAACTGACGCCTGTTCCTTTTGTGCAAGGCTGTCCGACTGCACAGCCAGGCGTGCTGTTTCCTGGCTCCGCTTCCGCTCCCAATTCGCAAACCGGTTTGTGCGCAGCTGGCACAGCCGGTTTGTTGGGAATGTTTAATGGATACATTCCCGTCGTACAAAATTCATAGAACTCGGTTGGTGAAAGCTTTGCCAGATCCCACTGGTATCGCCGGTTGTTGTAATAATCCATGTATTCGTCCACCACCGCCTTTACGTCCTTCCATTCCTTGCACTCACCCAGTTTTTCCTTGATGTGATCCTTCATATGGCCAAAGAAGCTTTCCTGTGGCGCATTATCCCAGCAATTGCCCTTCCGCGACATCGAACGCCGCAGCTGCTTATCCGTCAGGAGGTTGATAAAGCAGTGGCTGGTATAATGGCACCCTTGATCACTATGAACGATCGTCTCGGCGGTGAGCGCGATGCCATGCCGATCAACAAGCTGTTTTACTGTCTCCAAAACGAAGTCCATTTCCAGCGATTCGCTCACTACGTACGACAGGATCTCTTTCGTAAAGGCATCCAGAATGGTCGACAGGTAAGCAAATGTCCCGTTGTAAGGCAGGTACGTGATATCCGTCAGCAGCACCGTCCTCGGTCCATAGCATTCAAATTCACGCCGGAGTAAGTTCTCCGCAACGTTGTCCGTCTTCAGCGCCCTGGCCATCCGCCGATAGGGATTCGCCTTCCTGATCGGACACGACAGGTTGTACTTGTTCATCAAGCGGCGGATCTTCTTCTGATTCATGACGACGGGTGGATCCTGATGCAGCAGCGCCATATGGATGCCGCGGGCCCCCTTGGTGTAGCCATGCATCTTGTAAGCGCCAAGAATCTGATCGAACGCTCTGCGATCCGCTGCCTCTCGCCGTTCCCGGATCGGAGCCGCTTTTACCCAGGCGTAATAGCCGCTTCTGGATACCCCTGCGATCCGGCACAGTTCTGACACACAAAGCGGGGGCTCTCCGACCGCGATCGTTTGATCGATCACTTCAAATACAAAGGAAGATTCATTCATTAGCAATGCACCTACTTCCTTGTATTCTTGATCGAGGTAATTTTTTTTAAAAACTCAACTTCCTGACGGAGGTACTGTACCTCATGCAGAAGGTCACGGATCGCCGCTTCGGGCGTATCCCCAATTAGGGGCAGTTCTCTCCTGCTCGTGGGACCTTCCCGGAACCCCTCCGGCCGCTTTGCTTCCTTGCGGATCATGGAAGAAATACCGCTGATCCGGCTCTCGCCCAGAATGCTCATCGGAAATCCATGCTCCTCAAGGATCTGCCGGGGCAGCTTCCCCTTTCTATATTCTTGATAAAAGAGTTCCTTGAATTCTTTCGTGAGATAGAGGGTGTTGGGTGTAACGTTGTAGGTATATGGGTTCTCTTGCAGCAGTTTTATCTGCTCTTCTGTGAACGGTATTTTGCTCATGACGACCTCCTGATGTCCCTAGCGTACCATACACAAAAGCGAATGTCTATTTTGCAGGATGCACCAAAACCCTAGCGGGCTGTGTGTCCATAATTGGGGTATCTAAAATCTGGTCGTGTCCACACTTATGGGTACAGTATAATACGCAGAAAAAAATTGATTCTCACCTATTTAACAGCTCTTCATCGGTGAAATCGAGAAAAAAATCTTGATTTCACCGATTTACCCTCAGGGCTTTCCACAAGATAAGCCCGAAGATCCGCCGGTCATTCCTGATCATCCTATTAAAGTCGTCGTTCTTCTTCCCATAATGGTCATTCTGGCCTTTCCTCCATATTTCTCATACGTGATCTTTAACATCTTCCGATAAAAGTGGATGGACCAAGGGAAAGGGAGCGGCACACATATCTCTTCCCGGCATATACTGATGTCAGGAAGGGAGGGGATGATATGCCTTTCATTATTCCTCTGGTTATCGGCTATGTAGTCGGCCAGACCGGCAGGTTTGGCTGTGACTGCGGCAGAAGCTGCTGCTGTCGCTGCTACCCCAGACGCCGCTGCTAGCTGTAAATAGATATAAAATGAAAATAGATTCGGGGCGCCGCAGTGATTGCGGCGCCTCTTTTAATGTTCATGCCAGCCGCGCACCCCTCCCGCTCTCCAAAAAGGAGAGATCAATATTTTCTTATCATATCGCTGCTGCCCGCTACGCCCGTGCTGTAGAGGAACAACACGTCCTGATCGGAAAACTCTACAAAGTTACCGATCCTCTCATAGCCCACAAAACGCAGGTCGATGAGCGTCACCTTCGCGTAACCCTCCGCCAGGAAGGGAGCGATACTGCTTCCGAAGGAATCGCGGAATACGATGAGTTCTCTGTCTGTGGCGGACCGCGGGTTCTCAATGGTGATCAGGGGAGAGTTCCCGGAGAGAAATACCTCGTAGGAATCGATGCTGCCCAATTTTGTTTCATTATATATGACCTGATCCTCCGGGCCGGCCTGAGTATCCATGTTTTCCACCGTCAGGCTGTCGATCACCGGATCTGAGAAATAGTTCAGCGTATCCGGCCGCAGGTTCAGCGCCGCCTGTCCGTAATACGCGCCATAAAACGGAGCGTAGGAATGCACCTGATACCCGGCCTGTTTCCATGCCTCGACACTGTTGCCCACGGACGCTGCGGGAAAGTCCACCTCGAAGAATGCGCCGATCCGCTCCAGAACTTGACCCAGTCCCTCCTGCTTCCAATGCAGATCCGTACGGAAATAATCATCTGCGGTGAGCGCCGGAAACAGATCGATATGGCTGAAAAACTCCGGGATCAGTTCGCTTCCCAGAAGTCCCGTCAGCTCGTAATGATCGTAATTTAAATACCCCGCGTCCTTGGCCGCATAAGCGCTTTTATCCGGTATGACTGCGAAGGCCGTGGTGCAGTCCTTCAGATACATCTCCGCGATCTCGTTCATCTTCCGGGCCAGACCAATTACGCTCTGTTCATTCATCGGATAATCCATCTTATATACCTGATCTCCGATCACGTAGATACCGCTGCTGTCCTTCTTTCGGAACAGTTTGAGATCCGCAGCTGCGGAAAGCCCCCGAAAGGCGTCGCGAAAAGCGAACTGGTCCAGCATCCAGGCCTCCGTCTTCTCCTGGGCCTCACCGGAAAAAAGAAATTCCCGATCAAAGGACGGGCGCTGGATTAGGGCGCGCCGCTCCGAATAGGACAAGGCCTGATCCGGTGTGGCGATGTTGATCAGAAACACCGCCGCCAGCGTGGTACAAAACACAGCAGTTACTATTTTTTCTCGCATTTACTCTCCTCTCTTGCGGATCCAGCTGCCTGAAGGCCGTGGACCATTTCCGCTAAAATCGGAAATACAAAAACGGATTGAAGGAAGAATCAACGATATACGCAGTGCAGAGCAGCAGCAGCGCTGTCAACACGACCGGCTCTCCCACCGCAAGAAGCACCTGTGCCGCCCGGCTTTTTCTCCCGGTTTTCGTCTGCAGTTTGGTATCTTCCTTCCCTTTGAGTTCCATGGTATCTTCCGGACCGCCCACAATCCTGCCGGCCGCAGTACCTTCCGTTCCATCCTCCGATCCCCCACGCGCCAGACGATCCAGCTTTCCGCAGATCAGCGCCAGAGCCGGAGTGGACGCGAAGACGGAGACCGCCAGCAAAACCGCGTAGCTTTTCAGGTAATAGACTCCATAATCGTTCCACAGGGGCAGGACCGCGGCGGGATTACCTGTGAGCGTACTTCCTATACCCAGCATTCCTTTGATCCGCACCGGGATCTGAGCCACATCCACCGAATCAAAGATCACGAAACTGACGACCAGCACCAGCAGCGTATAGATCCGATCTGTCACCGCCCATTTTCCCAGAAAGATCCGGAACACAAATTTTTCCAGACACAACAGCACGGCGAAGTATAGACCCCACAGGATAAAATTCCATCCGGCTCCGTGCCAGAAGCCGGTGAGGAACCAGACGACAAACACGTTGAAGATCCAACGCAGCCGGCCTTTCCTGTTGCCGCCCATAGGGATGTACACATAATCCCGGAACCAGCCGCCCAGCGTCATATGCCACCTCTTCCAGAATTCTGTCACGCTTCTGGCGGTGAAAGGATAACGAAAATTTTCCGGAAAGGTAAATCCCATCATGGCGCCCAGTCCGATGGCCATGTCGCTATAACCCGAAAAGTCGAAATAGATCTGCATCATAAAGCCCAGCGCTCCCAGCCAGTAGAGCAGCACCGACGGTTCGCCGGCAGTCCCTTCCGCCGCTGCCTCAGCCAGCTGACCCAGGGCGTTTGCAAGCAGAACTTTCTTTGAAAGTCCTACGGTAAACCGACGGACGCCCAGCGCGAAGCCGCCAAAGGACGCTTTCCTGTATTCCAGTTCCTCCGCCACGGTGCGGTAGCGCACGATCGGTCCCGCTACCAACTGTGGAAACATGGTGACATAAGCGGCGAAGTCAGACAGGCTTTTCTGCGCCGGCACTTCTCCCCGATACACATCGATGGTG
Source organism: Bacilliculturomica massiliensis (assembly GCF_900605495.1). Classification (GTDB taxonomy): domain Bacteria; phylum Bacillota; class Clostridia; order Peptostreptococcales; family Anaerovoracaceae; genus Bacilliculturomica; species Bacilliculturomica massiliensis. The sequence continues at coordinate 550,863 of NZ_LR027602.1, read as the reverse complement.
TAGCTCATGGTCTGAAACGTGTAGAAGCTGATCCCCAGAGGCAGCGCCAGTCCCAGCGGTTCCAACCCGCTTCCCGTCAGCGAATTCACAGTATTGATAAAAAAATCCGAGTATTTGAAAAAGCTCAGAAGTCCGATATTGACGGCGATGGAGGATACCAGCGCCGCCCTGGCCGCCGGAGTGCCCGGTCTGCTCCCGATGAACCTGCCGTGCAGGTAGTCAGATACGGAAGACAACAGAAGGATCCATATATATACGGGCTCGCCCGCAAAGTAAAAGATCAGGCTGAACAACAGCAGAACCCCGTTTTTCAGCCGGGCCGGGACGACGAAATACGCCGCCAGAAACACCGGCAGGAAACAGTAAATAAAACTCACACTTGAAAACAGCACGGAATTCTCTCTCTTTCTCTTTCATTTTTTCGGGACAGCGAACGCCGGCCTTCCGGCCGGCGTCATCCTGTCCGGCCGATTCAATGCGTTCCGGCCGGAATCTCTCAATTCTTTCGGCTCGTTGCCTCAGCTCCGGCCGACGCCGTTCTCTCCGGCTGAACTGCTCATTCCTTTCGCAACTTTAGCTCCGGCCGGTCCCATTCTCTCCAACTGGAACTGCGCAGTCCGCGGCGCCATTCTCTCTGAACGCCGCTATTCTCTGCGCTCTGCGCCGCTCTGTCCCGTCGGCGCCGTTGGTTATGGACGGCTTATTTCCCCATGGCCGTGAAGGCATCCATGAAGCTCTGCGCGTCTTCATCCATTACCAGCAGGATATAGTTTCCCACATTTCCCACGAGGATATTCTCGTCTTCCACGCCTACGCACACCCACTTATAACCATTGACGTTTTCTTTGATCTTTTTCTTTATAGCCGCCAGATCGGCGCCGTCCTCTGCCTCCAGAAGAACGACGGAGTGTGCGATGGACGACATCATAGGTTCTGAGGCCAGAGCTTTTTTAAATTTAATGTCGCTGCTGCCCAGATAGTATTCGGCGTTGTCCGCGGTCACCTCTGTCTCGGATGTCTGCACATCGTAGCCTGTCTTGTCGTAAATATTTTTGATGATCTCGCTGAAACTGCCGCTGATCGCCGGCTTTGCGGACGTGTTTCCACTCTGGGAGCCACTGCCCCCGGAAGTATTTCCCTGCGTTCCGCCCGGTTTCGGCGCTCCCTGAGACGGTTTATCTGCGTCGCCGCTCCCGCCGGTCTGCGGTCCGCCGGATCCGCTGTCTGCATCGCCGCCGGCGTCTCCGTCCGGAGCGCCCACGTCCCCGTCAGCGGACTGATCTTCGTCTCCTCCGTTCCCGTCATCTTCTCCCTGCTCCACTCCCGGCTTCTGCCCGTTCTCAGGATCTTTCCCGTCTCCGGACCCGCAGGCCCCCAGACCAAACACCAGTGTAAACGCCAGCAGAGCGGCAAATAATCTCTTTTTCATTTTGTTCTCCTCTTTCCATTTCTCTATGATTTTCATTATTCGCACCAGCGCGTCCACCGCAGCATTTTGTCCACCGCAGTGTCTTATCCGCCGCAGCGCCTTACCACTGCGCGCCACGACCGCCACCGCGTGTCGCCTCCGCAGAACCCTGCGGGACGCCGCAGCGCAGGCGGCCGTATCACCAAGCCTCGCCCGCCTCAGCTTATTCGCCGCGGCGCGTCCGCCTCGCCTTATTCCCTGCGGCGCGTCCGCCGCAGCTTGCCCACACAGGCGTCCAACCGTACGGCGGCGACAAAAAAGGGCCGCGCTTTTCAGTGCGTACCCTTTTTTGACTACCTATCCCGGGATTTTGTTCCCGCGATATCCTCTTTTTACCCAAACAATTTTATCCAGCTCTTATACTTTCCCCTGACAAACAACCCGACCCCTGGGCGCGATCCCATCTGTCGCCCACCTGACAAGCCTTGATCTCAGTGATTTTCCGATCCTGCTCCGCTGTTTTCCCCGATCCGTTTCAGATAGTAGCTGCTCAGCTTTTCCGCCACTTCGTTCAAAAACAGGAGCGCTTCCGTTTTCAATGTATCGTTGGCATAAATCCCCTTTTGCGAATGATCCAAAGCGCTCTCCGTCAAAGCCGCCGCTTCTTTCAGATTCCCCTGTGCGGCCTCCTTCCTGGCGTTTCCCAGACAAGCCCGCGCCAGAATGGCGCAGAACTCGTCGGACAGTTCTTTTGGATAGCCCCGGCACAGCTCGATCGTCCTGGCGTATTCCCCTTTGCTCAGCAGGCCCTTCGCCCGCAGGAGCAGATCCAGCTCATCCTCCGGACTATCCACTACAAGCTGCTTCATCGGCACGTTCAGTACCTCGCAGAGGTACTCCAGCGTGCGGATCGAAGGAGTAGCCGTGCCGCCCTCGATCTGACTGAGCATGTTCCTCGTGATAAAATCGCCCACGACTTCGCTCTGCGTCATCTTTCTGGCCAGCCGCGCTTCCTTTATTCTCTTTCCTAATTCGGCAGCATCCATGACCTTCATCTCCAGCCTTTTTCATTTTTGTTTGAGTAAATCTGATTTACCTTTATTGTAGCAAAGGCTGGCGGCAATTGCAAGAACTTTTTCCTCTCTTTCCACGCACCCGTGCGTCTCCCAAAAATCCTTAAATTTCAAGACATGTCCCTTATAAAAAATAAAAAGTCATATTGACACCACATTTTTATTCGTCTATAATTTAGGTAAATAAAATTTACATTTCAAACATTTTCATCTCACATTCGACAGATTTCGATACAGTGTCATCACAGTACAGAAGGAGGGTTTACAATGATTGAATGGTGGAATAGTCTGGATACTCTTGTCAAGGTTCTGTACTGCGTTGCGGTTCCGTCCACGCTCATCCTGGTCATCCAGACCATTATGTCCATGCTGGGCGGTATGGACAGCGGCGCGGGAGTCGACGTCAGCGACACATCCGGACTGGATCTGAGCGGCATGGACTCGGGAGGCCTGGATGTCTCCGCGGCGTCCGGCGGCTTTGACGCCGGGCAGGTGGACGTCTCCTTTGACGGAGCTCCCGACATGGGAGAGATCGCCGACGCGACGGACATGGGCAATGTGCAGGGAGGCCAGCACTTTACCGACGGCGGCAACCCCGCCGATCTCTCCACGCTGAGACTGTTCACCCTTCAGGGCATCGTGGCCTTCATGACAGTCTTCGGCTGGTCCTCCATCGCCTCGATCACCTCGGGAGCCAATACTACGCTGAGCGTGGTGCTGGGCATCCTCTTCGGGCTGATCGCCATGTTTGCCATCGCCAAACTGGTTCAGGTCTCCCGCAAGCTGACGGAGAGCGGCAACGTGGATATCAAAAACGCCATCGGCGAGACGGGCAAAGTATACATTCCCATCCCGCCCAGAGGCAAAGGCGAAGGCAAGCTGACCGTCTATCTCCAGGGACGTTTTCTGGAATGCGAGGCGGTGACTGACGGCGACAACACCCTGCCCACGGGGGCGGCGGTGCGCATCGTAGATTTCCGAAACGGCGTTCTCGTCGCGGAGGAAGATAACTAATTTTATCCTTAAACCGTTGGCCCGCCCGGTTTCCGGCGTTTCGCCGCACATTGGGCCGGCGGCATAAAAAACAGTATCAAGTGGTATCTGAAAATCAGGAGGAAGAATTATTGGTTTTGGAGTAATTATCTCAGTATGCGTTATCGTGCTGGTCCTGCTGGCAGCGATCATCGCCATTCTCTCGCGGTACCGGAAGTGCCCTTCCGACAAGGTCCTCGTCATCTACGGTAAGGTGGGGGCCAACAAGGACGGTTCCACCAGAAGCGCCCGCTGCATCCACGGCGGAGCCGCTTTCATCATTCCCGTCCTCCAGTCCTATCAGTATCTGGACCTGACGCCCATGTCCATCAACGTGGATCTGAAAAACGCTCTGTCCAAGCAGAATATCCGTGTAGACGTTCCGTCCCGCTTCACCGTGGGCATCTCTGTGGAATCCGGCGTCATGCAGAACGCCGCCGAACGTCTGCTGGGCCTGAAGCTGGCTGAGATCCAGGAGCTGGCCAAGGACATTATCTTCGGACAGCTGCGTCTGGTCATCGCCACCATGGACATCGAGGAGATCAACACGGACAGAGACAAGTTCCTCATCGCCGTCTCCAACAACGTAGAGATCGAACTGAAAAAGATCGGTCTTCGTCTGATCAACGTAAACGTCACCGACATCAACGACGAGTCCGGCTACATCGAAGCGCTGGGTAAGGAAGCGGCCGCCAAGGCTATCAACGATGCGAAAAAGAGCGTGGCAGAGAAGGACAGAGACGGAGAGATCGGTCAGGCCAACGCCCGCAGAGATCAGCGTATCAACGTAGCCGCAGCCAACGCTGCAGCCATCGACGGTGAAAACACCGCGAAGATCAACGTGGCTCAGTCCGAAGCCAACAGAAGAGAAAAAGAAGCGGAAGCCCTGAAGATCGCTACCGCCGCCGAGGCCGTTCAGGCTGCGAAGGCGAAACAGGAAGCCTATATCGCTCAGCAGGAAGCAGAGCAGACCCGTGCTCAGCTGGAAACAGCCACTCAGCAGGCCGACGTCATCGTTACCGCACAGATCAAAAAACAGCAGGCCGAGATCTCCGCTGAGGCGGAAGCTGAAGTCCTGCGCCGTAAAGCCCGCGGTGAAGCCGACGCCATCTTCGCCAAGATGGAAGCGGAAGCCCGCGGCGCCCAGGAGATCCTGGAACGTCAGGCCGCCGGTATCAAGAGTCTCGTAGCAGCGGCAGGCGACAATGCAGACGCCGCCGTCAAGCTGATGATCGCAGACAAACTGGAGGACCTCACCAGGATCCAGGTGGAAGCCATCAAGAATATCAAGATCGACAAGGTCACCGTCTGGGACAGCAACAACGGCGCGGCCGGCGACGGAAAGACCGCCACGGCGAATTTTCTCTCCGGCATGATGAAATCCATCCCGCCTATGAACGAATTGTTCCGTCAGGCTGGTATGGAGCTGCCCGACTTCCTGGGAAAAGACCTGGAAGGAGCCGATGTGGTATCGGCGGATGTACTGTCTGAAAAAGACGCGCCGGCCGCTCCCACAGTGGACAGCGCGGACCTGAAGGGTCCCGCGCCGAAAGCCGCTTCCGCGGCGTCATCCAGCTCCGTCTCCGTGTCCGCCCCGGTGCCCGGCGCCGAGAACACGGAGGAAACAGGCCCCCGCGTAACGCGGCCCAGGCTGAGACGATGATCGTCCGATGATGACCGGCAAAAAAGATCACCGGCAAAAAAGATCACCGGCAGAACAGATCGCAGGCTAATGCATCAAAATCATCAGGCCAGCGAAGCCGATAAAGCCAATAAAGTCAATCAAGACAATAAAGACAGAAACCGGCTGTAAAAGACCCAGAGCATCCATTCAGATGCTCTGGGTCTTTTCTATGACTGATATGACGGCTGGACATTTCTCGTCTCCTTTCCCGCGGCAGCCTGTGCACCGGCCGCTGCGCGTTCCGTTTGATTTAGATAAATGTAGCACAAAGAAAGCGGCGCCGTTGTATCAGCAGATACAAACGGCGCTCTCTTTTGGCATATTATATTTATTTTCCTTTTCCGCGTATCGCCTGATACAGCTTTGCATTTAGAATGCTGATATGGTATATTACAGGTAATTTCACTACTGCTTTCATTTGCACTCTGATAAAGGAGGTAATAAAATGTCCTTTACACCCAGTCTGGGCTCCGCCTTCAACAACACCGTGAACCGCAGTAAACAGATATCGCCGCTCTCCGGTATGTGCTCCTTCTGTACGGAGGAATGTCCCGGCACCTGCGAGATAGCTCTTTCCGCAGTACTCGGCGCTCAGGCCGTCTATCCCACCACCACAGGTTCCAATCAGGTGGCGTCAGAAAAGAACTATCCCATCGATTACTCCATTTTCAACATCAACGGACGGGTCTTCGGGGCCGAAGGCGTTCCCCCGGTCTATGAGCAGGCACAGATATTCAACGTAGATCTGGGCGTCACCTACGGCAAGACCCATCCGGTCAAAATGGCTCTTCCCATCATTCTTCCCGCCCTGATCAAGCTCAATTGGCAGGACTACTTCGGCGGGGCGGCCATGGCAGGAGTCAGCTGCGTGATCGGAGAGGGTTCCCGCAGCAAGGATCCCGACGCTGTCTACCAGGACGGAAAGATCACCGGCTTTCCCTTTTTGAAACAGATTTTAGATTCCTTCCGCAAATACGATCGGGGCTACGGCCAGATCATCCTGCAGTGCAATGTGGAGGACGATCTCTGCGGCCTGCCGGAATACGCCGTGACCGCGCACAATGTAGAGGGCATCGAATTCAAATTCGGCCAGTCTGCCAAAGGCACGCAGCCCGCCCATCTGCTCAGGGGCGGTTATGAGGAAGCTCTCCGAAAACGCTCCGAAGGCGTGCTGGTGCATCCCGATCCCTCCTCCCCTGAGATCCAGGACGCCTGCCGGCGGGATGTGTGCCCCAATTTCTACTCCTACGACAGACTTCCTCTGTGGGATGAAGACTATCTCAGCGGGCGCATCGCCGACCTGCGCAGGGCGGGGCTGAAGAATGTGTATTTCAAGATGGCCGGGTACGACTCCGCCGACGTGGAGCGCGTCATACGCATCGCCGCCTCCGTAAAGGCGGATATGGTCACCTTTGACGGAGCCGGCGGCGGCAGCGGGTACAGCCCCTGCAAAATGATGAACGAATGGGGACAGCCCGCCGTCATGCTGGAAACGACGGTGGTGCGCATCGCGAAAAGATTGAAAAAAGAGGGGCTCCAACTGCCCGCCCTGGTCATTACCGGCGGATTTTCCATGGAAGATCAGGTCTATAAGGCGCTGGCCCTGGGGGACGGAGAGATCGCGGCGGTGGGTCTGTGCCGTTCTTCCATGGCGGCGGCCATGACCGGCAAAAGCATCGGCAGCCGGATCCGGTCAGGTGAGATCCCGCCCATGTTCCGATCCTTCGGCGCTTCCGTTGAAGAGATCTTCGCCGATATCCCCGATCTGCGGTATCTCTACGGAAAAGAAGCCTCGGAGTTCTCCACCGGCGCCATAGGCGTTTACTCTTATTTAAACAGAATTTCATTCGGACTGCAGCATTTTGCGGCTCTGAACAGAAAATTCCGCCTGTCCTGCGTCAACAAGGACGATCTGATCCCGCTGACCGCGGAAGCAAGGGAACTGCTGGCAGGCATATAGTCCGGCCAGACGGACATTCGGAGATCCGGCGGGGACCCGTATGCCGGAACTCCTCCGCCGCGGGCCGGACTGCTGCGGCAGATCGGAAGAACGTCGTGTAGGGAGGGAATGTAGATCTCGGTGGGCGCCGTAGTATTAATAAAAAAAATTGTGCAGCAGGCCAACGCCGTGGACCTGCGCGGCAGACCGTCCAGCAACGGGCCAACGCGCTGCGGCAGACCGCCCGAAGGCGGAACGGCGCTGTCTGAATTGCCCATAAAAAAGAGAACGCCCGGCAAAGTTTATAAATTTTGCCGGGCGTTCTCTTCTATAATTCCGTCTATTCCATGGGGCGGCCTGTTCTCTCATTCCTTCTCGATAGCCCCCATGGGGCACAGAGAGACGCAGCTGCCGCATCCCGTGCATTTCCCGTTAATGAAGGCCGTGCTGCCCTTCATCTCGATGGCCCGGGAGGGACAGATGCGGATACACATTTTACACCCTCTGCACACATCTTCTCTGATTCTTACCACCATCTCCTGTTCTCTCCCCTTTCCCGCGCAGATACGCCTGTTTCACATCTTATTATCACGTCATATTGCTTTATGCCGCAGTTTCATTTTTTGCCGCCGTCAGATACGGCCTTCCTCCGCCATCCTGCGCAGATACGCCCGAAATTCCGGACCTACGTCCTCGCGTTTCAGGGCCAGCTCCACAGTAGCCTGCAAAAATCCCGCCTTGCTTCCGGAATCGTAACGGCTGCCCTCCACCGTCCGGGCCAGCATGCCCTGTTTTGCATGGAGCAGACGGAGCGCGTCCGTCAGCTGCAGCTCGCCTCCCGCTCCCGGACGGATCTCCGACAGCGCCTCAAAGATCTCCGGAGTGATGACATATCTTCCAATGATGGCCAGATCGGAGGGAGCTTCTTCCCTCTTTGGCTTTTCCACCATATCGATGACGCGGTAAAGTCCCTTTTCCAGTTCCTCGCCTTTCACGATCCCGTAGTTTTCCACCTCGGATTCGGGGACGCGCAGAACGCCCAAAACGGTGCAGGCGTACTCTTCGTACACGTCGATCATCTGGCGGATGCAGGGGGTCCGGCAATCCATGATCTCGTCGGGGAGCAGCACGGCCACCGGCTCGCCCTCCGCGAAGACGCGGCCCTTGTTCACCGCATGCCCCAGACCCAGCGGCGACTTCTGACGGATATAATGGATGTCCGCCATGTCCGATATCTTGCTCACCGCCTGCAGGAGTCCGGTCTTTCCTCTTTCCTCCAGATCTTTTTCCAGCTCATAGGATTTGTCAAAGTGGTCTTCTATGGCCGCCTTGTCTCTGCCGATGACGATGAGGATCTCCTCAATGCCGGCGGCCAGCGCCTCCTCCACGATATACTGGATCGCGGGCTTGTCCACGATCGGGATCATTTCTTTGGGAAGCGCCTTCGTCGCCGGCAGGAATCTGGTTCCCAGCCCCGCCGCGGGAATGATCGCTTTCCGCACTTTTTTTACATTCATTCTCTTCTCCCCTGAGGCCGTTCCGCCGCCTGTGAAGCGGTCTTCCGGCCCTTTTTCTACAATTCCTCAATTTGCAAATATAGTTTAACACATTTCCCCTGAAATAGGGTATACTTTATTATGAATAGCTGGCTCCGGTAATAATCCGATCCGGCAAAACAGCCGGCGTCCGGCGGGCCTTCCCGTCTCCCGGCAGTATAAGGAGGAAACGATTCATTGGATCAAAGGACAGAACGCGCAAACCTGAAGCTGATAAAGGGAGGTCATCCCAATCCCTCTCCTGGAGACAGCCGGGAATTCGTGTCCGCATTTGTCACCGACACACGCCTCATGGGGGTGGTCGGTCTTTATATACACTGGAAAATGGCGAATACGATCTACTGTACCGATCTGCATCAGTTTTTTTACTTTGATGCGGAGGAGTTTGGATTGGAGAATTATCAGAGTCTGACCGGCGGCGACAGCGCCGGACTTGCCATTCTTGAAAAATCCGTCATCGGCGGTCTGGGCGGCAAAAAGGTGGAGCTGACGGAAAAGGAAGCCTGCTATCTCGTCCAGAGCTTCGCGGAAGACACGAAGCGGCTCCGCAAGCCGCTGCCGGAAGGCCGTGAGGAGTACGGCTTTCTGTTGGACGAACCGATCTCGCTCACGAGAAAAGAGAGGACCCTGCTGGTCCGGAAGTGCTGTACTCCCATCGAGAGCGACTATCAGCTGGTCCACTATTATCTCATGCGGGCTTTTGGCAAGGACCGCAAAGGCATGTCCATTCTCACATCGCCCAACGCCAGAACGGAGGACATCGGCGAGCTCAGCGAGTTCCGGCCCTGTACCCTCTGCAAAAACACCATTGAAGAATTCATCAATGCGGACGGAGAGATCTCTTACCTCAGCGAATCGCTGGTGGAGACCTCTTCCCAGTACAAACTCATCATGTCGGAGATCACCACGGAGGACGGACTGGTCCTCAGCGCCCGCAGAAAATCCGCCTTTCCCGTCACGGTGGCGGAAGTCAGCATGATGCTGGCACGTCCGGAATTCGTTACGGTCTTCGAGATCCTGGCCGATCCCGACGACTTCGATCTGGACTTTACCATCCACAGCGCCGGTTTCATGATGACTTCACACGAAAACGGCCGTCTTTACATGGAATTCAACCGCAACAACAGCCACGTCAACCAGAGGATATTCCGTCTCAACGACGATATCCACGGTCTTTACTACGTGTCTGATTTCGGACAGCTCATCGTGGCGGCCTATTCCCTTAACGCCATCCGCGAGGTGGAGATCGGGCTGCAAAAAAGCCCCCTGAACGCTCTGATCCTGCCCACGGCAAAATACGAGTTCAAGGAGCCTGTGCTCTACGAGTTTATCCACAGTGATTTTGAAGACTTTGACGATTTTCTGGACTCGCTGCGTGTGGACTGAGTCTCCTAATCCCTGGCCTTCATTCCCAGCCAGTATACCGTCCCAAATCCCGCTGCTGCGGCCAGCAGGCAGGATACCGCGTCTCCGGTCCCCGGGAGACCCGGAAACACGTCGATGAGCGAACCCAGCACAAAACCGATGATCAGCATGTACGTAAACTGGGGGTGCCGGCGCATGGCCCGCTCCAGAATGCCCGCCGTCACAAAGGTGCCCACAAGAGCGCCGATGCCCAGCGGAGCCAGATAAAACAGCTCCATATATCGGATGGCGTGAAGCGTCACATCGTACATTCCCAGCATCAGCAGCACGTAGGAAGCGCTGATCCCCGGAAGCACGATGGCCACGGCGACGATAACGCCGGCCAGGATCAGCATGAAAAAGCTGGACGCCGTCAGTTCCGCGCCGAAGCTGAACAGTTCCTTCGGTATGAACATGATCAGAGCGCAGCAGATGAATCCAATCGCCGCAGCCACTATATTCACGGGCTTTACCCGGTCTATGGTGGCTTTTCTGTAGAGTGGGAAAACGCTGCCCGCGATGGCTCCCAGAAAAAGATACATCATCGTCCGCTCGTAGGCCGTCACCAGATCCAGCAGCAGTCCCGACAGCGCCACGATGCCCACCAGCCCGCCGAAAGCGAACTGCAGCAGCAGTACGCCGTAGCGCTTTACGTCCTTCGTGAAATTGCTGACGCCCCGCAGCAGCCGATCGTATACATTTAAAATGATGGCCATGGTGCCGCCGCTCACGCCGGGCACCAGCATTGCCGCCCCGATTATGATCCCCTTCAGTACATTTTTCATCCCTCTGTTAACCCCTCACTCTTTTCGCCTGCCGCAGGCAGAACAGATCTTTTGTCCTTCCGCCGTAAGCACCTCTTTTATTATAGCGGATCTGCGGAAAATGTAAACCGCCCGCCGCGGCTATCCCGCATAAGAATTTGACGGCGGCTCCCGGGAATGCTAAACTCAGTGGTAGGAACAGCAGCGGAGACAGCGGCGTGGGCTGCGGACTGCTGTTTTGCATTTCAGGGGTCGCAAAGAGGAAACAGGGGAATAGAATGATAACAGAAAAAAAGTTGACGGCGGCGCAGCTGGCCGTCATCATGGGGATCTTGACATTGGGATCAAAGCTGGTGGGGCTCATACGCACCATGCTGATGGCCAATTACTACGGTACGGGATATGTGAAGGCGGCCTTCACGCTTTCGCAGGACATACCGGTCATGCTGTTCGGCGCGCTGTTTTCAGCGGTGGCCACAGCCTATATGCCCATCTATTCAAGAAAATACGAATTGGAAGGAGAACCTGCGGCCAACCGGTTTACCAGCCAGGCTTTAAACCTGCTGTTTCTGGTGTCCGCCGTGTCCTCTCTGGTAGGGATCTTCGGATCAGATTTTCTGGCCCGCCTGATCGGCTACAAATTCTCGGAGGAGACGGTGGCTCTGACCGGATTTTATCTGAAGGTCTCCTTTTCTTTTCTGTTTTTTAATTCGACGGCCACGCTGCTGGAAGCGCTCCTGCAGTATAAGAACGTATTTCTCCCCCAGATACTCATCGGGTACGGGCAGACGCTGTGTATCATCGCGCTGACGGTGATCAGCGCCCATACGTCTCACTACCTGCTGGTATTCGGCGTACTTCTCGGGTGTGCCTTCCGTGCCGGGGGCATTCTGATCCTGGCCTGGCGCCGGGGCTTTCGCTACCTTTGCGGCCATGGACGGCGGAATCATGACCGGCAGGGAAATGGGCGTCGGGATCAGGAACTGCAGAAAGACGCCGTCCACAGTACGACGGGGCAGGCCGCACGGGAGATCATCGCCCTGTCCTTTCCGGTCTTCGTGGGCGGCAGTATCAATCAGATCAACGCTCTGGTGGATAAGCTGCTGGCCGCCGGCCTTTCGCCGGAAGCCGTAAGCGCTCTGGATTACGGCAATGTGTTTATGACCATGCTGTCCACATTGACCGTGATGATCCTGGTCACCATCGTATATCCCCGGATGACGCAGGCCCGGCTGACCCGCGATCACGATCATTTCAGCGCCATCGCGGCCCAGGGGATGAACGTGACCATGCTCATCTCCGTGCCGTTCACGCTGGGAGCCATGCTGTACAGCGATCAGGTCATCCAGGTAGTCTTTGAGCGCGGCAGCTTTGACGGCGCTTCCGTTGCCATGACCTCGCCCGCTCTGTTCTGGTATTCTGCAGGGCTGACCTTTGTGGCGGCCAACGCGCTGCTGGTGAAGATCTATTATGCCCTGGGCGACGTCCGCACTCCGGTGCTCTGCGCCGCCGCAGGCGCCGTGGTCAACATCGGCCTGGACCTTCTGCTGGTGGGGCCCATGGAGCACGGCGGTCTCGCCCTGGCTTCCAGCTACGCCGCGGCTGTCAACTCGCTGCTGCTGTGGTGTTTTCTCCGAAAGAACCACCGTGAAGTCCGCCTTCGCGGTACGGTGGAAAAAGCGTGGGCGATCACGCTGTTCTCGATCATCGCCGTGGGCGCTTCCTGGATGCTCTACCGCTTTCTGGACGCTCACATCTGGATGCCGCGCATGGTCCTGCTGGCTCTCTGCGTACTGGCGGCGGTGCTGATCTACTGGCTTCTTCTCTGCCACAGCAAAATAGAGGAGATCAATCTCATCAGGGGCTTATTCGACCCGCTGAAAAAAAGGGCGCGCAGACGCCCGTAATCTGCAGTTATCCAAAGCAGTTATCCACACAGAAATAGGAGATCGAAGGCGTAAGGCAATGAAAAATAATTATAAAGGGATCATCAATACAGACAGAAAACTCTTTTTCACAGTGGGAAAAAGCCTCTTTGTAGGCGTTCTCGTAGGCGTGGTGGTGGTGGCTTACCGATGGCTTCTGGGCGAAGCCGAGAGCCTGTCCTTTGCCATGTACGGGACCATCCGCGGGGGCGCGGCGCCGGCGGTTTTCTGCCTGTTCGCGGGCCTGGCCGCAGCCGGGGCCTTTATCGGCCTGCTGGTCCGCCGCTGTCCCCTCATCAGCGGAAGCGGCATTCCCCAGGTCAAAGGTATTCTTCTGGGATACTTTCAGAACAGCTGGCTGGCCACTCTCCTGGCCAAGTTCTTCGGCGGCGCGCTCTGCATCGTGGCAGGCCTGTCGCTGGGCCGCGAGGGCCCGTCCATTCAGCTGGGCGCATGCGTGGCCGACGGCTTTGCCCAGCGCTACGGGGCCACCCGCATGGAACGAAAGCTGCTCATGGCCAGCGGAGCCAGCGCCGGGCTGGCAGCCGCTTTCAACGCGCCGCTGGCAGGCGTCGTCTTCACGCTGGAGGAAGTATTCAAGTACTTTTCTCCCGCCATCCTGCTCTCGGCCATGACCGCTTCCGTGGCCGCTGATTTCGTGTCGAAGTACGTCTTCGGCATGGCTCCCATCTTCCAATTTCCCGTGGAAGGGGCTCTTCCGCTGACTGCCTACTGGTGTCTGCTGCCCCTGGGGATCCTGCTGGGGCTTTCCGGAGCGCTGTACAACAGAGTGCTTCTGGGCACCCAGAGCGCTTATAAACGCGTCTCTTTCCTGCCCGACTGGGCCCGGCCCATCGTCCCCTTCGCGTGCGCCGGCGTCCTGGGGCTGTGCTTTCCCATGGTCCTGGGCGGCGGCCACGCCATGCTCTCGCTCTTCACTTTAGACACCGCCGCAGGACTGCTTCTCGCCGCTCTGGCGGTAAAATTCCTGTTTTCCATGGTCAGCTTCGGATCCGGAGCCCCGGGCGGGATCTTCTTCCCCCTGCTGGTCATGGGCGCGGCCGTCGGCGCCTGGTTCGGCCAGCTTGCGGTGACCTATGCAGGGATCGACCCCGTTCTCTTTTACAATTTCGTCATTATTTCCATGGCCGGTTTCTTCGCCGCTATCGTGCGGGCGCCGATCACCGGCATCGTGCTCATCGTGGAGATGACAGGTTCTTTTTCCCACATGCTGTCTCTCACCGTAGTATCGCTGATCGCCTATCTGACGGCGGATCTGGTATCCAGCCAGCCCATCTACGACTCTCTGCTGGCAAGACAGGTCAAGGGAAACCGCCGCCTGCACATCGAGGAAGATACGGACAAGAAGATCACCTTTGAGATCATCGTACAGCTGGGTTCCCCGGCGGCGGGCAAAAAGGTCTCCGAGGTGGCGTGGCCTTCTCAGTGCCTGCTGATCGCGGTAAAGCGCGGGGGCCGGGAATTTATTCCCAAAGGGCGGACCGTGATCCTTCCCGGGGACTATCTCATCTGCCTGTCGCCTTTGTCCATAGAGGCTGAAATACGAAAAAAATTACGGCAGCTCGTAACGCCTTAGCAAACATTATGTAAACCTATGTTTGCCCGTGAAAGAACGTTTTTCAACAAGAGATAAATGCGGAAATTTCGGGATTATTGTCGATTTTCCACATGCGGGATAAAATTGTATACAATTTTATCCCAAGGCCCCTGTGGATAATGTGTAAAGCACAGATCGTTTAAATTTGAACGTATACATGGGTCAATCAAAAAATCAACCCCAAAGTTATCCACAGCTTCCACAGGATAAATCGTAACCCCGCCGCAAAACTGCGTTCGCGGTTCTGTTATCAATGATATCAAGCGCTTTTCGGCGTTCTTTCCCTGAAAATTCCATCATTCCGTCATAAATGAGCGCCGCAATTTTTTTCTGATATTCCTCATCGCACAGGCGTTGTTCCTCCGCCCGATTGGAGAGAAAACCGCACTCCACGATGACCATGGGAACCGTGGGATTCTTAAACAGCATCACATCTTTTTTGCCCAGGGCGATCCGGTCCGTTCCGTCGTCCAGACCAGCCACCAGTTTTTCCTGAATATGTTCCGCCAGCTCCTTGCTCCTGTCCACCACAGTATCATCCTGCGCCGCAGAGGGGTAGAAGGTCTGCGCCCCGTGTACCCCCGGATCCTGTTTGAAGCTGTTGAGGTGGATGCTTACCGCCATGACCGGTTCCGTCTTCTCCACGATGGCTTTCCGCTCTTTCAGATCCTCTGTTTTCAAACTGCGTATACTTCGTTTCCCTTCTATCTCCATCTGGTCCGTACCGTCGTTTTTCACGCCTGTATACAGGCCTTTATCCTCTTCTCTGGTCATGACCACCTTCCAGCCGTCCTGTTCGGCCAGGTCGCGGATCGCCAGAGCGATAGCCAGGTTGATGTCTTTTTCGCTGATCCCCGCCGCGCCTACGGCTCCCCCGTCCATCCCCCCGTGCCCCGGATCGATGACGATGGTATCCGACGGCGAGATCAGAGACGCCCGCGACGACAGCTCTGCCGGCGCCGCAGAGATCAGCAGAACTATGATCAGCGCGGTCAGGACCGTGGCGGCTCCCCACTTTATTTTCAATTGCATTCCGTCCTTTCCGGGGAGGAAACATCCCCTGCATATCCAGGCGCTGCCTTCGCTTTATTATATGAAAAAAGCGGCCCCCGTTAGAACGGAGACCGCTTCAATGAATGCAAAAAATGTGCAGTATGTATGTTACAGTCCCATCTGAAGGATCTCTTCCGTGGACTTTTGCGTGCACGCCATGACCATTGCTCTCGTCTTATCGAAGACGTCGTCCGGCATACGCATCGTTGGAGCGGAGACGCTGACGGAAAAGATCACATTTCCGCCCGGCCCTCTCACCGGGGAAGCCACACAGCGCAGGCCCGCACAGAATTCCTCGTCGTCCACCGCGAACCCCAGCTTTCTGATCTGCTCCATCCTCTGCCAGAAGTCTTCGAAGGTACCGCCAATTTCTGCCGTGTTGTTGTCGTATACCCAGCGGAGCACGGACTTTGACATGTCCGCCAGAAAAACTTTTCCCATACCTGTACTGTAAGCGGGATATCTGGCGTTCAGCTCATAATTGGGCCTCAGAAGGTGCTTGCTCTCCACTCTGTAGATATACGTGACTCTGTCGCAGTCGGCGATGCCCAGATTGATGGTCTCGCCGCATTCTTCATTGAGCTGCTTCATATTATCCATTACGACCTTCATATACTTGTCCATGCAATTCACAGACCGCGCCATCCGGATGACCTTCGGGCCCATGCGGTATTTCTTGTTTTTCTTGTTCTGAAAAATAAATCCTGTAAATTCCAGGCTCTGCATAATGCGGTAAACAGAACTCTGCGGCATGTGGATCAGCTCGGCGATCTCCTTGATCCCCACTTCCTGACAGTCGTCGTCAAAACAGTTCAGGATCTCCACAGCTTTCAGCAGCGTCAGTGTGAATAAATTATTCGTTGTGTTTGTTCCCGTTTCATTTCCCATTTTTCACTTTACATCCGCACGCATCACCCCCTGAAATATGCGTGTTTCAGCTTAAACTCCTTCCATTTGTTTCGCTGAATTTTCTTGGCCTGATCCAGCAAAATCTCTTTCGTATTGAACTTAGGCCATTTGTGCACATAATAAGGCAGCAGGGACAGAATAAGATCCGCCCGTTTTTCATCCTTCACAATACCGGATTCCATCAGATCTTTTTTCTTGATCGCCAGATCCTCGATAAAGACCGCTTCATTGTTCTTGCTGATCTCATGGAGCATGGTGTCGCGGACGAAAACCCCTTTGGTATCAATGTCATAAAGTTTGCACTGAATTTTCGCTATATTCTCAAGAAATTGATAGTTGTCAAAACCCTCGTCGTAGATCAGGCGCTTCAGCTGTTTACTTTTGCGAATAAAGTGAAGATCGGGCAGATGTTTGTGCGCATAAATTTCTTTTTCCCTGAGAGCGCTGTCATAATTCAAATGAGCCATAGCGGCAAAATCCCGCTTTCTCAAAAACCCCAAGTAAAATACGGTGAGCCGACGTTCCAAGATAGGCAGCGTATCGTCGATACGCCTGATGTACATATCCAGACCTTTTTTCTCGTTTTTGCTCATGGTGCGGTAGATCCGCTCCCCCACGATCAGAGGGAACAGTTTGCAGTCTCTGATATAGAGCACTCCCTGTCCGGCGTGGGGCGCTGTCAGTATCCGTCCGAACCAGCGGGCCAGCCACGTTTTGTCAGTCTCCTTCAGCTGTGACGCCACGGACGTGATCCGGGCCTTCAGCTCCCCCTCCAGGCTGAATCCCGTGCGCGCGGCATACTCGATCAGTTCAAAGGCAGCGGAAGGGTCCTCCTTCAAGAGCTCCCCGCTGTCCCGCACTGTGCGGATCCGCTCCGCCCGTGCATCTTCCAGCCCGCCCCAGGGATCGGTCATCTGCTGGCCGTCAAAGGCGAAGGCGTCTGCGGTCACCAATCTGGAATTCAAATGTTCTTCCATCGTTCCTGACAGAAAATAAAAAACCACAGGCGCATCCTTATCCCCCGCTTCCGGTCCAAAACCTTCCAGCCGGAACATTCCAGCTTCGCTTTCGCCGGAAGAGCCGCTGCCGCCCACCTGCTTTCCTTCCGGAAACAGTCTGGCGAGCAGCGCTGCGTCCGCATCCGTGATCACGCTCCACTGCGTCAATTCCGTCTCAGCCGCCAGCTCCCGCAGACCGGCTCCCGCCGCCGCGGCCGTTCGCTTATTCTCCGAAAGCAGCCTGAGAATCTTCTTGATGCCTCTGGGCAATCTGATGTCATCCATATTTTTCATCCTTAATTACATAGTATACTAAATACTTTTTCTTTACGCAAGGGCCAGATCCCCTGCCATTCCATTTTTGCAGACAAAAAGCGAGTAATAATATAATAAATAAATACAATTGCAAACAAATAGTAAAATTACATTCCAAAAATAACAAATGAAATCCGCTTCTGCCGGCGGCTCTCCCGCCGTCTGAGACAACAAAAGCAAGGCATACGTATTCAGCCCTGCTTTTGTTGGCGTCGTCCGGCTGCAGCAACAGCCGGACGACGGCGCGCCTCATCATTCACACAAATCAGAGGCAAGCCTTTATCACATCTATAATCTCTTCTGCTTTGTTATCGGCGTGAATACCCATTTCCTTCAGTTTGTCGCTGACGTCCTCGGCCAGCTCGTCGCCGTCCAGGTCCTCGTTGAGGAGACCGCCCATGATGACGCTGACGCCATCCAGCTTTCTCTTCTCCAGCCCTTCCAGCAGTTCCTTGCCGTAGCTATAGGCGATACCGTTGTAGGTGCTGACCAGCACCACCTTACATTCGGTCTCGATCACAGCGTCCAGCACTTCGGCCGTTCCGATGCTGGTGCCCAGGTCGAAGACCGTAGCGCCCGCTTCGATCAGAATGTCTTTGATGATCTGCTTACCGAATTCGTGAACGTCGGTGGTGCAGATAACGACCTTGACGCCCTCCAGGGATTTCTCCAGGCCGGGGATCTGAACGATGATGGAATGCTCCTGACGCTTCAGATCGCTGACCGAGTTGGTGGGACGTACGGGGATCCTTCCGCGCAGGGCCATCTTATCCGCCTTGCCCACGCCGAAGTTCTCTTCAAGCTGCGCAGGTCCGATGGCTTTGATGGCTCCCATGATCTCGCCGGGATGCTCTGTGTCTACGCCCAGACTGTCCAGTCCGTTCATGACTCTCTCGAAGAAGAGATTTCCGCAGGCTACCAGCAGATCCTTCTCCGCGATGATCTTGTCCCAATCCAGATATTCCGCATAACACGGCGCCTTTTTGATCATCTTGTCTGCGATCATATGGGCCTGGACGATCTCTTCCACCGTGGGGATACGGGCCGCCTCGCTGACCGGAATAGGCACCACAGCGTGACCTGTAGCCAGGCGGTTCTGACCGATGATGTCGCCAGTGATAAACGAAGCCAGGGCTCCGCAGTTTTGTTCAAAGTCAAATCCGTACTCCGTGGTATTTCCATAGATCATGGAACCCGGAATATGGTTGGGGTTCATCTCCCATACAGCCAGGTTGAAGATGATACGCATGATCGGGTGGCTGAACAGATTTCCGAAGCAGTGGCCCAGACCGCCGCCCAGCAGATCCTCGATGTAGTAGCGTTCCACTCTCGCCCAGCCGACCAGGTTGGCAATGTCGTGCAGCTGCCCGCCGTAACCGTCGTCAAGATTGGAGTGGATGATAGCGCCGTCCTCCTTGAACTTTGCCATGACGCCCACAGCCTTGATGATGTCCATGACGCGGTACTCTTCTTCATCGATGCCCGGCCACTCGTAGGTATAGTAGTGGGACGGATTTCCGATGGTGGTAACGCCCGCGCGCAGCGCGTTCATGGCGTTTTCCAGACCGTTGAGCGTACCGATCATCATATCGCCGCAGTGGGGCTGCACCGGCACGATCTGCCCGATCTGTTTCCATTCTTCCTCGTTTTTGAAGATCAGTCCGGTTCCCTGAAGCTGTCCTGCTCTCCACTTCTCAGGCATACCCATGAGATTATCGAGACAGAATCCGAACCGGTCGATATAGCTTCCTCTTTCCTGAAGCTGCGAGTAGACTTCTTCTACACATTTTTTAGTGGTATCCCACGTATTATACCCGATGTGGGTATGTTTCATGATATGACGATGGCCTGAGTTCATCATCTTTTTCTTGTACTCGCCTTCGGTCTTCACACCGTGTTCCTTACAGAACAGAGTCTGACCCAGTTCCACCTGATCCTGCAGTTTCTTGATCTCCGAGCGAATTGTCTGCATGTCGGGGAGGTTCTTGTACTCAAACCTCTTTTTCATTTTGATTTCCATATTTTCCTCCTGTTGAGCCTGGAGCCATACCATCTGCAGCGCGGACCCCAGCGCCTTTCGCCAAGGCCCGCGCCGGATTTATTACACCTGTTTCAAACTGTTTTTCATGATCGCCAGCGCTGCTTCCGGATCGATCTCCTTCAGAATGCCCGCCGCGTAAAATACGTAATCAGTATCAACGAAGAACTCCGCGCTTCTGGGAAGCATGTA
Source organism: Bacilliculturomica massiliensis (assembly GCF_900605495.1). Taxonomy (GTDB): domain Bacteria; phylum Bacillota; class Clostridia; order Peptostreptococcales; family Anaerovoracaceae; genus Bacilliculturomica; species Bacilliculturomica massiliensis. Next base: position 530,955 of record NZ_LR027602.1, on the reverse strand, counting down.
GTTCAGCTTTACATCCTGTTCCGTAGTGACCGCTTCCGCCAGGATCCTGCCCGGAGCGCCGCTGTGAATGATCGGGCCGCCCGTGCCGATGACCGTGCGTATCCTGGATAGATTTTTCCCCTTCTGTACCAGAGGGCACACCCTGGATCTCACGTGCTCCAGCTTCCCGGAGTGTCTCCGCACCGCCGTTCTGCAGGCGTAGCAGGCGATCTGCTCATCGACCCGCAGTTCCAGTTCTCTGTGGGCGGGATCGTCTGCAGGCAGGAATTTGATGTTTTCCAGCCTGCGGCCGATGGAACTCCCGAGCTGTTCTTCCGTGATCCCCAGATCCGCCGCCGCCTGGGCGCTTCCGATCTCCTCGATCACCAGTCCTGAGGATTCGCGCATGCCCAGATCTCCCTCCACCGTGCGCTTTGCATAGGGTTCGGGAGAGCCCACGATCTTCGCGCCCTCGTAAGCCCTCGGCTCGCAGTATGTATGGATATCTGTGGTCGCTCCGCCGATGTCGACGATCATGAGATCGCCCAGCCCTGGTTCGCTGCCGCAGCCGCGGGCCAGAAGCTCGCCCGCTTCCAGCACCGCCGCCGGCGTAGGCATTACAATGCGTTCGATGGCGCTTTTCACTTTGTCCAGGCCCTTCATATTGGTGATCCGTTCCAGAAAGATATTGCGGATCAGCGACTCCGCGTGGGCGGAATCCACTTCACCCACTCTGGGGATGATGTTGTTGACGACGAAGCACTCTTTTCTCTTCAGATAGAACCCGATCTTTACGTCCTTCAGGATCTCGCTGTTTCCCGCGTAGATGATAGGGATCCTGTTGTCCATCTTTCCCAGCATATTTACGTTGTGGAGGACAGCGGTGGTATTTCCGCCTTCATAGCCCCCGCAGAGAAGTATGATCTCCGCTCTGGAACTCTCGATCTCCGCCACGTCTTCATCGGTGAGAAAGCCTGAATAGGACTTGAGAATTTTCGCGCCCGCTCCGAAGGCCGCGTTTTTTCCGGCCACGATACTCAGAGTGGGAGTCAGTCCGATGACGATCATCCGCAGCCCTCCAGCGGCGCTGCTGGTAGCCAGCTTGCGCGCCTGCCTGAAGTTTTCTTCCCCTATCTCCCTGCGTATCTTGTCGTACAGCCGGTCCAAAGCGATCTTCGCATCGACACCCACTGTGGATGGTTCCTTCTCCGCCAGCACGATCTTTCTCGCATCCAGATCCACCACCGTGGCCTTTGTGAACGTGCTGCCAAAATCCAACAAAATTGCATTGCCCATTTTGTATAACTCCTTCGCTGAAATTTCCTTTTCATCCTGGAAATCCTACGAACTGATCTCTGCAGCGGGCCGCCCGCCTACAGGCGGGCGGCCCATCGCCGCATTAGTCCATAATGATAGCGCCGTTTACGTCAAGAACTTCGCCGTTGATATAAGATACGTTGTCGTTGCACAGGAAGCAGCAGGCTTCTCCGATCTCAGACAGCTTGCCCAGACGTCTGGACGGAATGATCTTGAGGGCGTCCTTCCAGCGGTCGCCGGCCAGAACGGTCTCGGATTCTACCCAGCCCGGAGCCACGCAGTTGCTGTTGATGTCGTATTCCGCCATCTCCAGTGCGAAGGACTTTACCAGACTGATCACGCCGGCCTTGGCCGCGGAGTAGATCGCCACGCCGGAGGCGGGGCACTTGCCGTCGCAGGAGCTGATGCTCACGATCCTGCCGTAGTTGTTGGGGATCATGGACTTCTTCACAACAGCCTGAGTGGTGAAGAACGTTCCCTTCAGGTTGACATCCACCACCTTGTCGAAGTGAGCCTCGTCCACGTCGACGCACAGCACCGCCGGATAGATTCCCGCATTGTTGACCAGAATGTCGATCTTTCCCCACTTGGCAATAACATCGTCTACCATGGCGTTTACCGCCTTCACATCTGTGATATCCGTGTCGTACACCAGAGTCTTTCTACCCAGCGCCTCAATATCTTTGCAGGTCTTGCAGTCCGCAGTGGCTCCAATACCGTGCACAACGACATCCGCGCCGTTCTCAGCGAACTTCAGTGCGATCGCCTGTCCGATACCCTGTGCGCTGCCCGTGATCAATGCTACTTTTCCGTCAAACATACCCATGACATTACCTCCTTAGGTTAATGGTCGTGCTCAAATAAATTATAATCAGCTATGATGCTGTCTCTGTCCATTCTTCCGAGAGCGTCGGTCAAATTGCCGATCCCCACTCTCTTCAGCGCGGAAAGCACAGCATACGGATTATCGATATCAATGTGGTCGCTCAGGACCTCCAGAGTGGACTCGAAGAACATCTCCCCTCGATCGTAGACCTCCTTGGCCCTCCTGTCAATCTTGTCAAAATCAATGAGTGACACCACGTCGGGGATGTAAGCCTCCAATTCCTTTGCGTACTCCAGCGTTCTGACGACCTCGTCGGTAGTCACGTCGGTGGTCAGGCCCTGATTGGCCATCGTGGCGATGGCGTGGCCCGTCTGATAGACGTACTGACCTGCCATGTCACAGAGCACGGACATGCACAGGTGGGGCGTGTTGCGTTCTATGTCGGCGCTGTTTCTTCCCAGCTTGTTGGTAAATACCATGGAGCCGGTCAGATCGCCCTTGTGGGCCGTCTTCAGCGCGGACAGGAAGATCAGACGTTTCTCCGGCGAGAAAAACATATCGCCGTAAGAGTGAGCGATCTTCGCGCCCATCAGGTCTTCCACCAGATACTTTTCCAGCAGAGCGCAGCCGATGAGCAGTCCCAGATCCGCGGCCTTGTCGCCGTAGCCGTCGTCCAGATTTGAATGGATCAGCGTTCCCGCATCCACGTTCTCGGCCATGACCGCCATGGCCTGCAGCGTGCTTCTGGTCCTGGCGTCCACATCGGAAAACTCGGGATACTCGTAGCCGAAGAACTGTGAAACGTTGCCTATGGTGGTGACGCCGGCTTTCAGCGCGTTCTGCACGATCTCATAGGAAGCCGGGCTTCCGATCATATTGTCTCCCAGATGGGGCTGCATCTTTTCCGACATGCCAAGCATATCCCAGTCTTCCTGACCGGCAAAGTACAGCGCGCCGCCTTTTTTGTTCTTTTCCCGGATATCGGCGGGAAGCGCCATCGCCGGGTCGATGCTGATGCCGAAACGATCCAGACACAGTCCTTTGGCCGACAGTTTTTCATCCAGTTCTCTGATCTGTGTCTTGAACACTTCATTGTTCTCACAGCAGAGATGGAAATGATACATCATCCGGCCTTTCTTGCTCATGGCCTTCTTGTAGCTCTTTTCCGACTGAAACTCACTGGCCGCCACAAAACGAGTCTGTCCAACCTTCAGTTCTCTGCCCGTGCGTCTAGCCTCGTCGATGAAGCTGCAGTCCGCGCCGCGGAGATCCTTGAGTTTTTCTTTTAAGTCCAAAGCCATTCTGCTTCTCCTCTCTTCCGGCGCCCGCGCCGGTCTGCACCGGCGGGGCCCCATTCAGAAATAAACCCGATCTGTCTGTCCTGATTTTCTTCAGTCTGGAGACCTGGCCCGGTCCGCAGAGCGGTCCGTAGCCAGGTCTCGCACAAGTCTATCTGTTCTTTCATGAACCGATCAACGATAGAAAGAATATTTTTACTAAGCCGTCATCACGGAATCCTTCTGATCCTGGCTGTAGTCATAGGTCTTCATACCCCAGCCGGTGATCGCGCAGACGAGAGCCATGATGCAGGTGCCCCAGCCGATGTAGTAGTAGCCGATGTACTGGCCTACAGGCACGCCCAGAGTCTGGGATGTGAATACGCCGGAGGAGCCCCAGGGAACGATCGGGCAGAAGTTTACGCCGCCGTCGGAGATCGTTCTGGAGAGCACGCATCTGTCGAGACCCATTTCCTCGTACTTCTTCTCGTAAGCCTTCACCGGGATGATAGCCGCAATGTACGGGTCGCAGGCGAAGTAGGACATTCCGATACCGGTCACCAGGGTGGTGGCGATCAGTCCCACTCTGTTCTTGATGATGTTTTCCATCTTGTCTACGATCTTGGTCAGCATCTTCGTTCTGTCGAAGCCGCCGGCCATAGCCAGCGAACAGATCATCAGAGCCAGGGTGTACAGCATGGAAGAGACGCCGCCCCGTTGACAGATCTTCGCAACCTCAGCCGGTACGCTCTCCGCGATAGCGGGATCGATGGAATATCCGTTCATCAGCATCTTCAGCACATCTCCGGGATTCATGCCCTGATAAGTGATAGCGATGATCAGTGCGCAGAACATTCCCAGGAACAGCGATACCGTGGTGGGCAGCTTAAGGATGATCGCTGCGATCAGAACCACCAGGGGCAGCAGTACGATGGGGCTGAAATTGTAGATCTGCTCCAGTCCCCCTCTGATGACCTCGATCTGTGCAGCGTCTACTTCGCCGCCTCTGAAGCGCATGCCCAGAACAAAGTAGATGATGATGGATACAATAAGTGCGGGTCCGGTTGTATAAAGCATGTTCTTGCAGTGTTTATAAATGTTAACTCTGGAAACACCGGCCGCATACATGGCAAAGTCGGAGATCGGGGACTGCTTGTCGCCGAAATAAGCTCCGCCGGCCACAGCTCCCGCAGCCATTCCCACAGGAATGCCAAGTCCGATGGAGATTCCGATGAAAGCAACGCCGATGGTGCCGCATGTAGTCCAGGACGAACCCGTTACAGATGACAGGATCGCACACATGATCGTTACGAAAGCCAGGAACCAGGCAGGGTTGATCAATTCCAGCCCTACATAGATTATGTACGGTACGGTACCGGCCGCCATGAACGAAGCGATCAGCGTACCGACAACGATGATGACCACCATAACGCCCATGGATGTGGCGGCCGAATTGGCCATCGCAGTCTCCAGCTCCCCGAGAGGAATGTGAAGAAACGCGGCATAAATCATAATAATAGCACAGGCAAAAATAAGCGGAATGTGGGCATCCAGTCCGAGAACAAGAATGCCTACCATAATGACACTGACGCAAATGATGAACATGATCACGGAGCTGGCAAAGGTACCCTCGCGCTCCGGTGCTCTCACTTTCTTTGCATTTTCCATTTTGATTCTCCTTTTCTTACTTACTCTAACAAAAGGTAATTTACCGTCTTCTCTCCCCCGTTTTCCCCCTAACGACTACCCTCCTTTCACGAAATCACAATGCTAAATTAGCAATTTTAATTATTATAACATGTAGTCAATATAATTTCAATATTGTAGATGCTCCAATTTTAAGATAATTTATATTTTTAGCAATACATTTTTTGTTATCGTTGAAATTTCAACAATTTATTTGCCAATTGTACGGAATATACTGAAAATTCGCAAGAGAAATCAAAATGGCAGATTTCAACATGCGAAATCTGCCATTTTGATTTAGTGTCACATAGGTGTCCTTGTTTTTGGTCTTCGCCGGTCACGCGGGAGGCATTATTCCGCGTCCCAGCGCTCCATAATCTCAGGGATCACTTTATATAAGTCGCCTACGATACCATAGTCGGCAACTTCAAAGATAGGAGCCTCGGGATCCTTGTTGATGGCAACAATGATATCCGAGTTCTGCATGCCTGCCAGGTGCTGGATCGCACCGGAAATTCCGCATGCAAAGTAGATCGTCGGCTTTACGGTAGTACCGGTCTGGCCGACCTGATGAGAGTGGTCGATCCAGCCGCTGTCTACACAGGCTCTGGAAGAACCTACCACGCCGCCCACTTTGTCGGCGAACTCCTTGATCAGCTTAAAGCCGTCCGGACCGCCCAGACCGCGTCCGCCGGAGCAGATGATGTCCGCATCCGTCAGGGAGACCATTTCCTTGGTCTCTCTTACCACACGGATCAGCTCTGTGCGGATATCCGCAGCCGTCAGTTTCACGTTTACGTTCTCGATCTCTCCCACAGCGCCTTCCACGCGTTCTCTCTTGGACATTACGCCCGGTCTCACCGTGGACATCTGCGGTCTGGTCCTGGGGCAGATGATGGTGGCCATCAGATTTCCGCCGAATGCAGGACGGGTCATTTTCAGACCGGTATCCGGATCGTTGGGATCCAGATTATCCGTATTCAGAGTGGTATTCTCTTTTGCATATTCAATGTAGCTTCCCAGTTTTACGTTCAGGTGCGTGCAGTCCGCCGTCAGACCGGTATCCACTCTGGCCGCCACTCTGGGCGCCAGGTCTCTGCCGATGTGAGTCGCTCCGTACAGAACGATCTCCGGTTTGTATTCGTGGATCGCATCGGTGATCACTTTGGTGTAAGCGTCCGTGGTGTAGTTTTCCAGGAGCGGATCCTGAACCAGATACACCTTGTCAGCGCCGTACTCGAAGCACTCCTTGGCCAGATCGTCGATATTATTTCCGATCAGCAGAGCGCACACCTTCGTGTCCGCACCGATCTCTCTGGACAGGTTGTAACCCTCTCCGATCAGTTCCAGCGCAACGTTCATCAGCTTTCCCTGACGCTGCTCCGCAAACACCCATATATCTTTGTAATCTGAAAGATTTTCCGTAGCCATGTTCTTTCCTCCCTTAAATGATGTGTTTCCGCTTCAGGTCATCGACCAGATGCTGCGCCAGTTCGCCGTCCGTATCGCCTTCCAGCATAACGCCCTTGCCCTTCGGCTTCGGCGTGAAGGAACGGAACACGTTGGTCGGCGACGCCTTCAGACCTACGGTAGTCAGATCCACCTCGATATCAGCTGCGTTCCACACCTTGATATCCTTGTCTTTGTTGTAGATCCCGCTGATGGACATGTATCTGGGATCGTTCAGCTCCTTGATCGCCGTCAGCATGCAGGGCGTATGAATGCGGATCTCTTCAAATCCATCTTCCAGGGCCCGTTTTACGACCATGGATTTTCCGCCCTCTTCCAGTTCAAACTCCGTCACGTAAGTGACCTGGGGCAGCCCCAGTTTTTCCGCGATCTGCGGTCCGACCTGAGCCGTATCTCCGTCGATGGCCTGACGTCCGCCCAGCAGGAGATCGAAATCTCCGACCTTTCTGATCGCGGCCGCCAGCGCGTTGGACGTAGCCCATGTATCCGAACCTCCGACAGCTCTGTCGGAGACGAGAATTCCCTCATCGGCGCCCATAGCCAGGCACTCTTCCAGCATTTCCTGCGCCTGCGGCGGTCCCATGCTGACCACAGTTACCGTGGTTCCCGGATTTTTGTCCTTGATCTCAAGGGCCAGCTCCAGAGCATTGGCGTCGTCAGGATTGAGGATGCTGGGCACACCGTCGCGGATCAGAGTTCCCGTCTCCGGATTGATCCTGATCTCATTGGTGTCCGGCACCTGTTTTGCGCATACGATAATTTTCATAAGTCGTTCCTCCCTTTTTACCGTCTATTTTTTTCCGAAAATCGTGCCGGCAATAATGATCTTCTGTACTTCCGATGTTCCCTCGTAGATCTCGGTGATCTTCGCGTCTCTGAAGAACCGCTCGATCGCGTAATCCTGCGTAAAGCCGTATCCGCCGTGGAACTGGAGGCACTTGACGGCAACCTGCATAGCAGTGTCCGCCGCGTAGTATTTCGCCATCGCGGAATTCTTGCCCATGGGCAGATGCTGATCCTTGCGGACCGCCGCTTCTCTGACCAGAAGACGGGCTGCGTGGATCCGCGTATCCATATCGGCCATTTCGAACTGCAGAGCCTGGAACTGAGACAGTTTCTTGCCAAACTGCTTTCTCTGCTTCATATATTCTACCGCCAGGTCAAAAGCTCCCTGAGCGATACCCACCGCCTGAGAGGCAACGCCGATACGTCCGCCTTCCAGCGTGCTCATAGCGACCTTGAAGCCGTCGCCGATCTTTCCGAGCAGTCTGTCCTTGGGAATGGTGCAGTCCTGGAATACCAGCTCGGTGGTGGAAGAAGAATGGATTCCCAGCTTTTCTTCCGACTTTCCGATGGAGAATCCCGGATCGCCCTTCTCTACGATGAATGCGCTGATGCCGCCGCGGGTTCCCTTTTTCTTGTCGTTCATAGCCATGACCACAAACACATCGGCGTAAGCGCCGTTGGTGATGAAGACCTTCGCGCCGTTGAGCACGTAGCAGTCGTCCTTCACATCTACTCTCGTCTGCTGTGCGCCGGCGTCGCTTCCCGCATTGGGCTCCGTGAGACCAAACGCGCCCAGCTTCTTTCCGGACAGCAGGTCCGGCAGATACTTCTGCTTCTGCTCTTCGTTGCCCCAGCCAAAGATCGGCCAGCAGCACAGAGAATTGTGAGCCGCCACGATGGTAGCAGCCGCAGCCCACGCCTTGGACAGTTCCTCGATGACGATGGCATAGGAAACGTAATCCGCGCCCGCGCCGCCGTACTCTTTCGGGAACGCAACGCCCATCAGGCCGTAACGTCCCATCTTTTTAACAAGATCCACCGGGAACTCTCCGGCTTTGTCCATTTCGTCCGCGATGGGAGCAACTTCGTTTTCCACGAAGCTTCTCATCATCTTCTGGACCTGTTCCTGCTCTTTTGTCAGTATAAAGCTCATATCTTGTTACTCCTCCGCCAAATTTTCATTTTTTCTGCAGCAGCGATCAATTCCTCCCGGAAATCAGGATGAGCCAGAGAGATCAGCCCTTCCGCTCTTTCCCAGGTCGAAAGACCCGCTGTATTCAGCTTTCCAAATTCCGTCACCACACAGACCGGGAAGGAACGAGGGTCTGTCACGATCCCACCTTCCTGCATGACGGGCACGATCCTGGACCTGGTCACCCCATCCTTGCCCTCAAATACAGAGGACATACAGACGAAGCATTTTCCGCCCCTGGACTTTCTGCAGCCCTGCACAAAGTCCATCTGGCCTCCTGTGCCGGTGATGTGTCTGTAGCCGGCAGACTCCGAGCAGATCTGCCCGAACAGATCCATCTCGATACAATTGTTGATCCCAACCATTTTGTCGTTCTGCGCCATGACCTCCGGCGAGTTGCAGTAGCTTACCGGCGCGGACAGCAGGCCCCGGTTTTCCCTGACCCACTCGTAAAGCTCCGCGGATCCCACGCAGAACGTCCAGACTCCTTTGCCCCTGTCGATCTGCTTTCTGCGGTTCGTCAGCTTGCCGGCCTTGTAAAGCTCATAGTAGGAATCCACCAGCATTTCCGTGTGCATGCCCAGATCTTTCAGATCCGACTGAGCGATCATGTGTCCTACCGTGTCCGGCAGGCTGCCGATCCCCAGCTGCAGCACGGAGCCGTCTTCGATCTCTTCTATTACATACTCCGCGATCTTCCGGTCCGTCTCGGTGGCATTCGACTGCACAGGCGTCGCCACGGGCATTTCGTTATTTCCTTCTACCACGAAATCTACCTGAGAGATATGTATGCACTCTTCGAATCCATATACGGGCGGAAGGTTTTCATTGACCTCAAGAATTACCGTTTTCGCCTTTTCCAGAATCGCCGCGTTAGACGAGTTCATCAAAGAAAAACCGAAATAACCGTGGCGGTCCATGGGCGTCACCCGGATCATCGCCACATCCACGTCAAGATCATTTCTGTAATATCCCGGCTGGTCTCTGTAGAGCAGCGGGATAAAGAAACAACTGCCCTGGTTGTAGAGCTTCCTGTCAACGCCTCCGAAGTGCCAGCTCTGATAAGTAAAGGTCTCACCCTGCGGATCGGCCTTGACGATCTCCGGCACCTGCAGCGACAGGCAGGCCCGCACCTTGATGTCGCGGAGTTCATCCTTCCGGCCGGCCAGCGCTTTGTCCAGCGCGATGGGAATGGAATGAGCCATGCCGTAATCCACCCAGTCGCCCGGCTTAACGGCCTGCACAGCCTTATCCGCGCTCACCAGCTTCTTCTTGTATTCACCTGCGTAGTCGATCATAAAACGAATACTCCTTTGATGTTACTGATTTTCCGGCATCCGGCGCGGCCCAAGGGGATCGGTCCTTTTCCGTCCCTTCCCCCAGGCCGTCTTTTCCGCTTTTATTTCGCTTTGTCCATCTGCCGCGATCGGCGTCTCTAGTTGTAACGTACTCCGTATTCCAGACGGTCGCCCAGAATTCCCTTTACCACGTCCGCGTTGCCCGGCGGGCAGCCCACGACCCAGCGGAAGTTCATCTCGTCCGCCAGCTTCTTGCAGCAGATGCCGATACAGACGGTGTTCTCCGCGTTTGCGTCCTCAGGCAGCATATCCTTGGTAACAGGACCCACACAGACATTCATGTTCTCCAGATAAGGGAACAGCTCCTGCGCCTTCATATCCATCAGAGCACTGATCACAGTGTTGTGGCAGCCCGTGCAGGCGTCCTTGCTGAAGATCAGATTGAAGGACTCGGGAATACCGGGGATCTCCACCTCGCTGGATCTCTTGAAGCGGCTCTCCACATCTTTGATCTGCGTGCCCACCACCTCGATCTTGTCGAGATCCATCTCGCCAAAACCGCGCTCGCAGGCAGACTTGGTGATCATAACATCCTTGGGCTCATATCCCATGATCTTGCCGGTGACGGCCTCGCAGGCCACCAGATCCTTGGATCCGATGATCAGCTTCATCTCTTTGGTCTCGCCGAAGATGGGGCCCAGGCCCTGCTGTCCATAGGTTCCGTCGATGATCTCCAGAACCGGCTTTAAGTGCAGGCACCAGTCCACAACGCCCTCGATCAGGCCCTGCTTGTGGAAATCCTTTTTCTGGGTGTCCACCAGCAGTCCCTTCAGATTCTTCATGCCCAGGGTGATCTCCGTCTGATCATGAGTCTTCATGACAGGAACGGTGATGATGGCGTCCGCGTCGCGGACCATCTCCCAGGTATTGATCTTATTGAACACCACGCCGTTTTCAACTTCCACGGTGCAGCGGGCGTTGGCCTTGTCCTTCAGGTCGATCACGGGAACTCCCTTGTCTCTCAGATCCTGATATCCGCACTTCTGGATAACAGATTCCGTATCCGCGCCGGCAGCGGCGGATTCGGCGATGACCGGAATGCCGCCCACAGCCTGAACAGCTTCGTAGACCGCCATGCAGACTTCCCATCTGGTAACGCCGCCGGACAATCTGTCGGTAGGCGTGGCCACCAGATTCGGTTTAATGATTACTTTGTAGCCCGGCTTGATGATGTCTTCCAGGCCACCCAGCTGTTCGATCACTTTGTCTACCGCTTCTTTGATGCTCGCATACTCGTGATCTTTCGTTCTCTGAATGGATACTTTCGGCATTTTGCTACCTCCTTGTTTCCGCAGGTCCGGTCTCCCCCGGAGAGAGTTTTTTGGGGGAGACCCTATACTATAATCCATACCCGGCAATATTTGCGTCGGCTATACTACAATCCGTACCTGGCAATATTTGCGTCGGCAATCGCCTGTACCTGCTTCAGCTGCTGTGCATATTCGTCCTTCTTCAGATGTTTAAATCTCTTCTGCACGAACAGCGCATCCTCAACAGGAATTTTTTTGATCTTTTTCACGGCCGTCAATTCCCCGTCCGTGTATTCAATGATCGGGAACAATCCCGCATTTACAGTCAGCCGCGCCATCTCCACTGATTTCTCAGAGGGGAAGCCCCATCCCACGTTGCACGGAGTCAGAATGTGCAGATAAGACGCGCCTTTCACCGCCATGGCCTTCTCCACCTTTTTCTTCAGATCTTTCAGGTCCGAGATCGCGGCCGTAGCCACATAGTGGATCCCGTGCGCTCTGGCTATCTCCGGCATATTCTTCTTATACTTGATGTTGCCGAAGGAAGCCTCGCCGCAGGGACTGGTGGTCGTGGTAGCGGCGAAGGGCGTTCCGCTGCTCCTCTGGACTCCCGTGTTCATATAAGCTTCATTGTCGTAGCAGACGTAAATAACATTATCATTTCTTTCCAGCATTCCAGAAAGGGCTCCAAAGCCGATGTCGTAGGTCGAACCGTCTCCGCCGAAAGCCACCACCTTCGTATCGCGCTCATTGCCGTCCTTGGCCTCAAGAGCCGCAGCAACGCCCGCTCCCACAGCCGCCGCGTTTTCAAACAGAGGCGTGATCCAGGGAACTTCCCAGCTGGAGAAATCGATCAGCGAGGTGAACGTCTCAAGACAGCCTGTAGCGGTTACGACGATCACGTTTTTCCCCGTGGCTTCCAGCACTTTGTTCACAGCGATCGGAACAGTACAGCCGGGACAAGCTTTGTGTCCCGACGCCAGCAAATTTTTCTTTTCTGTCATCGTATCCACCACCTTATTCCACAAACTGTCTGTTCAGGTTGACGTACATGACTTCCTGATCCAGAATATTTTCCTTCGTGACCTTTTCCGCATCAGCGAAAATATCCTTGATCACGGCGCGGTTCACTTCTTTTCCGCCGATGCCGGCTATGTAATCCTTGACGGCCGGCGCATTCTTCTGGTTGCAGAGCGCTTCCTTGACCTCCGCGCCCAGTACCCCGCCGTACCCCAGAGACAGAGCCTTATCAATGACTCCCACCACTCTGGCGCCGGCGCAGGCGGCGGCGATCTGTCTGCCGGGGAAGGGGCGGAAACTTCTGATCTTCAGAAGGCCGACCTTCTTTCCCTCCGCTCTCAGCTCATCCACAGCGCAGCGAATGGTGCCTGTCACAGAGCCCATACCCACCAGGATCACGTCAGCGTCCTCCGTACGGTAGGCGTCGATGAGACCGCCCGCGAAGTGCCCAAAGGTTTCTTTGTATTCCAGTGCAACGTCCTCGATGACCTTTTCCGCGTTCTTATGCGCTTCCATGATCAGATATTTGAACTCCATCAGCTTGTCTTCGTCCGCATAGCAGCCGTAATTCACAGGCTTTTCGTCGAAGGGGTCCATTTTCTGATACGGCTTGATCGGTCCGCCCACAAACTTGTAGACGTCCGCGTCGTCGAAGATCGTCACAGGTTCGTAAGCGTGGGTCAGGATCCATCCGTCCATGCAGACCATGACCGGCAGAAGCACATTGTGGTCCTCCGCGATGCGGAACGCCTGAATGTGCGTGTCGTAGGCCTCCTGAATACTTTCCACATGGAGCTGGATAAAGCCCACGTCTCTCAGCGTCATCGTATCCTGATGGTCAGGCTGGATGCTGATGGGCGGGGATACCGTCCGGTTCACGCCGGTCATGACCAGCGGCAGCCGGGAACCCGCAATATTGTAAAGCACCTCCGTCATGAGCAGCAGCCCCTGAGAAGAGGATGCCGTGTAGGAACGGGCGCCCGTTGCCGAAGCCCCGTATACGAAGGAGGATGCCGAAAACTCGGAATCCACATTGATGTATTTCCCGTTGAGTTCTCCGTTTGCAGCGAAGTCGGAGAGATATTCAACGATGTGAGTCTGCGGACTGATGGGATACGCCGCGATCACATCGGTTTTGCAGCTTCTGATGGCGTTTGCAACTGCCATGGAGCCTTCCATTACTTTTACTGTTTTGCCCATGTCCTCTACACCTCCATTCTGATCGCCCCGGCGGGACATTCATTGGAGCAGATTCCGCAGCCTTTACAGTAGAACATGTCGATCTTGCAGCCTTCTTCGTCCACCGCAATGGCGCAGTCAGGACAATAATCGACACAGATTTTACACTTCACGCACTTTGCCAGATCGACCACGGGCGCGGTCTGTCTCCACACGCCGGTGTTGTTTGCCTTTGATCCCCCGGCAAAGCAGGTGCCGCCAACACTAAGTTTCATCGTGATCCCTCCATTCTACAACTGTACAGCGTTGTACGTATCCAGCGCGGCTTTCAGATTTCCGTCGATCAGTTCGTCTTCAAACCGGCCGCGGATGGTCGCTTCCACCGATTCGATGGAGATCTCGCCCGTGACCTTTGCAAAGGCTCCCAGAAGAGCAGTGTTCATGATGGGCCGTCCCAGCGCCTCCATGGCGATGCGGCTGGCGTCCACAGCGACTACTTTCAGATCGCTTCTGGGGCATTTGAACTCTTTCTCGCTTGTGTTGACGATGACTGTTCCGTTTTCTCTGATTCCGTGAAATACGTCCACCACGTCCATAATGGAGGTATCCTGAATGATCACATAGTCCGGATTCTGTATTTTTTCGCGAACCTTGACGGGCTGGTCGTCGATGCGGGCAAACCCCTGCACCGGCGCTCCCCGGCGCTCTCCGCCGCCGCCCAGATAAGGAAATGCGAGGCAGTATTTTCCTTCCATAAACGCCGCGATGCCAAGCATCTCGGCAAGCACGACAGATCCCTGTCCGCCGCGTCCATGAATTCTGATCTCTTTCATTTCTCGTCTTCCTTTCAATCTCCGTCCGTACCGACGAACTCCGAAGGGCTTGACAAGAGTTCCGATTCCAGGAAGCTCTTACGCGGTCTCCGGAGTTCGTGTACGATATTCCGGCAAAGGCTTCCTATTTCTTTTCTTCGTCCTTGACCTCGATGCCGGCCAGGTGTTTTGCGATGTTCACCTTGGCATTCAGGTCGTAAGAACCCAGGATCGCGATATCTTCCATGATGGGGGAACCGCCGCCGTGAACGCCGGCCACCTGGAACACAACAGTGCTGTACTCTCCAGTCAGCAGATCGGAAGCCAGCATGAAGGCCCTGTAGCAGTCTTCCGGCGAAATCCCTTCCCGTCTCGTCACGTACTTCTGTACGTACTTGGAGATCTCAGGATTCAGGTATTCGGCCGTGCCCGGAATGGTAGCCGGCAGGCCGCCTGTGATATCGCAGAGCATATTGAATTCATGATAGATATTGTGGCCCGCGTGTCTTCTGCCCACGTTGGCGTAGATCACGTTGGGAACCTGCGTCCCGGAAGCCGCCTTGGTGGATTTTACCGCGCTGGCGATACCGGCCGCATAGACCAGCTCAGCCACGCTGATCATCTCAGCCAGCTTTTCCTTCACGTGTCCCTGCTTCTTGATGTTCTGGTAATCCGCGATCAGCGCCGCAGTGCCCATGATCACGTCGCCGATCCCCGGCTTGCATCCGGTATAGGAGTGTCTGTGATAGAGGGCGAAACGCAGCGCCATCTTTCCAGCCATATCCACTTCACCGTTGAGGAAGATCCTCTCGTTGGGAATGAACACATCGTCGAACACAGTCATGCTTTCCAGGTCTCCCGCACTGGTGATCGGAGCGTCCATCTCCGGCTTGCGGGCGGTGGAGAACGCTTCTCTGGCGATGAGGTAGATGCCTTCCGTGTCCGCCGGAATAGCGAAAGCGATGGCGTAATCCTTCTCATCCGGTCCCATCACTCTGGTCGGAACGATGAGCAGCTCATCTGCATAGGGAGCCATGGTGTTATGTACTTTGCATCCGCGGACGACCACGCCGTCCGGTCTTCTCTCCACCACGTGCAGATACTGGTCCGGATCCCACTGCTGGGAAGGTCTTGCCGCTCTGTCTCCCTTGGTATCTGTCTGGGAACCCGCGCACACCAGATCGTTCTCCTGGAAATACTCCAGGAACTTCAAGAAGTTCTGGTAGTAGCTCGTTCCATATTTCTGGTCCACGTCGTAGCTTACGCCGGAGATCGCGTTCATCATGTCGATGCCCATGCACCGCTGTACGCATCCGCCGCAGGCGCCGCAGATCTTTCTCGTCATTTCCTGCTTCTTCAGAAGATCGTCCACGCTCTGATGGATGTGGGTGAAACGGTTGATCTTCTTTCCGCTGATATGAGAAGTCGCCGTCAGCAGATCCTCATACTCCGGATTATCAACCAGGCTGAACGTCATTCTGATCGCCGAGCTGGCTCTGACGACCCGGGGATCGTCACGCCCGATACATTCGCCGTCCAAATAGATATTCGGACGCATTTTTTTAAGTCCTTCCAGATACTGTTCCTGTGTTCTCATTTTCTTACCTCCAGTCACATCTTTGCCATAGCAGAAACGTCCCCGTTTCCGATTCTCAATTCTGATTTAATAATATACCCAATTCTATTTTTCCGCAATATGAAATTCTAACATCCGGACTTTCATCGAAAAAATCTCACTTCATTTTTTACAGGGTTTTTGATATAAATCAAAATTTTTTGAACGATATGACTGCTATTATTCTAATTTTATCGTATTTATTCCAGCTTTTTTGTTATTTATCTTTATTTTATTTGTCACGCCCGCATTGGCATTCCGCCCAATATTGCCCATATTTGATTCCTATATTCGGAATTTATTTAGCAATTTTTATCTGATAAGTGACATTTCAATACAAATGTTTTATACTATTGCCGAACAGCGGATGATCCGCGGGCAATATCAGTCTCACAGAACAAAGGAGGAACGTCCCATGACCGTCTTCATCGACAAGAATAAGTGCATCTCCTGCGGCGCCTGCGCCGTGGTCTGTCCCGCCAGAGCCATAACGCTCCGCGGCGGCTGCGCACACGTCGATCCCACGCTTTGCACCGGGTGCGGAATGTGCGTCTGCAAATGCTACACACGCGCCATTCACAAAGGAGAGCCCGAAGCCGGCGAACCCGGCGAAGCTGGACCGGAGCCTGAAGCTGGCGAACTCAGCGAAGCCGGGCCGGATCTCAAAGCCAGCGAACTCAACGAGGCCGGGCCGGATCTCAAAGCCAGCGAACTCAACGAAGCCGGGCCGGAGTCCAGCGGCGGCCAAGCTGTCTAGACCGGTCAAGCCGGGTTGGAACCCGGAGACGGCCATGTTGTCCAAGCCAGGCTGAGACCGAGCCGGATCCCAGCGGCGGCCAAGCTGTCTAGACCGGTCAAGCCGGGTCGGAACCCGGAGACGGCCATGCTTCCAAGCCAGGCCGAGACCGAGCCGGGGCCCCAAAATGCTGCCCACACCTATTCGCAAGGCAAGAGCGGCCGCTCATTCCACAATGCAGAATTATAAATTCCATTTTTCTTTTCGTTTTGATTGTACCGCCCTTTTCCCCTGTTGTCAATATGAAATCGTTACATTAATAACATTCCTCTTATTCCCTGCGGCCGCTCTATGTTTCCGGCGGATCCCCCCGGCCGTCGCTTTTCCAATTCCGGTCGCCTTCAACTGCCGCCAGTCGTCTCCACATACATCCCCTTCCGCCAAAGGCGAGAACGAATGGGGGAAATCTTCATTTTTTTCTCAGTTTCACCGAAAGAGAGTTCTCAAATGGGTGAAAATCAATTTTTTCTTGAGTTCTCACCCATTTTGCAGCAAAATCAGAAGGATTCCCGCTGTTTATCCCGTGTTTTTCGGTGTTTTTTCATTTTTTTTGCCGTTTTCACCTATCCCGATAGCCGGAAGGCGGAAGATCAACACGACGCCCGGCTCTGCCCTTCTTTCCCCGGCCGCCCCAGGCCAGCCCGGCTCCTCCCTTGCCATGTCCTCGCCCCGTGTTCCATTCCTAGCCATCCGCCTGTCTGTGCCCTTGTCCGGCTCCGCCCTGAGCTCCATACCTAGCCATCCGCCTGTCTCGCCTGACGCTGCCCTTGTCCGGCTCCGCCCCGAGTTCCATTCCGATCCATCCGCCTGTTTCGCCCCCCCCTCGCCCCTGTCCAGCCACCCTCCCCGGCCGCCTGACCCCGCCTCACACCACGACCCTCTGCAAAACTGCTGCGCACAGCAAAACGGAGCGGATCATCCGCTCCGACGATCCGCTCCGTTTTTACTTTGTCTGCATCAAAACTTTCGCTTAACGTTCCCTTTTCTTCACTTTCTATTCTGTGCCGTTCCGTACTCCGTCTATTCCGCCGGCACCCGGGCAGCCGGCAGCATCTCTGCGAATCCGTCGTGCACTACAGCCTCGGCGTCAAATTTCGCCGCGCTGAAGACGATCTGGATACACATACCAAGGCCCACCACTGCCACCACCGTTCCGACGCCGATCTTGGCCCCTAAAAGCCATCCTACCAAAAGCACTACAGCTTCCATCAAGGTACGGACCGCGCCCACCGGGATCCGCTTCAGCCGTTTGCCGATACCGATCATCAGGGCGTCTCTGGGGCCGCAGCTCAGCGCAGCGCTCATATATATGTAGATACCGAAGGCTAGAATAAACTGGGCCGCCACCATCATGAGCAGTCCCATCGCCAGGCTGTGCTGCTGCGGCACCAGGTCCAGCCACGTGTAAAAATCCACCGTCTTTCCGACGATGGCAATATCCAGCAGCGTTCCGATCCCAAGTTTCTCTTTCATCACGATATCAGCGATCAAAACGATGAGTCCTGTCACGACCACCACCGTTCCGTAGGAAACGCCCGAGATATTGGATACGCCAATGCTGAAAGCGTCCCAGGGCGCCAGACCGATATTCGCCCTGATGGACAAATACGTTCCAAAGGCGCAGATCGCCAGGCCCAAAGCCGCTTTCACCGTTCTCAAACCATATTTTTTCAAGGACTATCCTTCTCCCTCTCTGCGCATGCAAAGCGCACAAAACAAGTACGCCCCCGCATTGGCGCGTCTTTCCGCCAGCTGGGGCGACCCCAAACATTTAAATATACAGAATTGAATTGAATCAGATACAGGTATTAATTTGGCGTTTTCAGTATACTAGAGTCGAAAACAAAAGGCAAGAGGACGCGAAAGCCATTTTTATTTACACGGCGTTTTTTTCAGAGTACAATAACAGATAGAGCGCGGCCCGTAAAATAGCTGCAAAAGCCGCAATCTGCGCTGTTTTTTCAGAACGACGAAAGGAATCAAACCATATGAAAACTATAAAACTATACAGGGAAGATGTGGATCTGCGTCAATGCGACAGCACCCTTCTCGCCGCAGTTTACGACCGTGGGGAAATGACCGAACTGGGTGCAAAGAAGCAGGAAAACACATTTCTGGTCGTATTGGACCGCACCGTATTCTTCCCGGAAGGCGGAGGCCAGCCCTGCGACACCGGCTTTGTAGGCGACTATCCCGTTTTCTACGTATTTGAGAAGGACGGCGTCGTCTATCATCAGGTCTCAGCTCCTTCCACGGATATTGCCGCCCTCATGCGCAACGCCGGGCTGGATGATCCCGAAACCGTGCGGCGGCCCGTGCATTGCCAGATCGACTGGAACCGCCGGTTCCTTCACATGCAGATGCACTGCGGAGAACACATTTTGTCCGGTATGTTCTACCAGGAGTTCGGCGGTGTAAACCGCGGCTTCCACATGGGAGACGACTACATGACCATCGACATCAATCTGGAAGAACGGCCGGAGTTCACCGAATTTACCCAGGAAATGATCGACCGTGCGGAACTGCTGGCCAACAAGGCCGTGTGGTCCAATGTCCCGGTCACCGTTCTCCATTTCGACAGGAGGGAAGACGCAGCCGCCATGCCTCTGCGCAAAGCGCTGGCTATCGAGGAGGATATCACCATCGTCTGCGTGGGCAGTCCGGAAAACCCCGCCGACTGCGTGGCCTGCTGCGGCACGCATCCCAAGACCGCCGGCCAGGTGGGTCTCATCAAGATCATCAAGGCGGAAGCTTACAAGGGAATGACCCGCTTCACTGTAAAGGCCGGTCAGACCGCCTTCGCAGATTTTGTACTGAAGCACCGCATCGTCTCTGCTCTGGGCGCACAATACTCGGCTGATCCAACACAGCTGATGGAAAAGATCAAAGTCCAGGAAAACAAAAACGGCGCTGTGCGCAAGGAACTGTACGATCTGAAGAAAACGCTCATCAGTAGGCAGGCGGACGTCATCGAGCAGATCTACAGCCCCGGCGGCGCCCTGGAGCGCGGACGCGCCGGAGCAGGCAGCGCCGGGACAGACAGCATCGGAACCAGCGCCGGCAGCTGCAGCAGTGAGGACAGTGACGGCAGCGTCAGGATCCTGGCCTGCGGAAGATCAGTCCCCGTCGTCACCATGCGCTACGATTATTTCAGCATAGACGATCTCCAGACCCTGGGCCGCCGCACAGCCGACGCCGTCTCCGGGCTCCTCATTCTGGTGGCGGAGCGGGAAAATACCGCGCTGCTCGTCTCCGGAGGACAGCCGGACTGCGGAAAACTGGTCCGTGAGAACGCAGAGATCTATCAGGGCAAGGGCGGCGGCAACGCCACGCTGGCCCGCGCCATTTTTTCCAGGGCGGAAAATCTGGATACCTATCTGGATCTGATCGAAAAGCATCTGCGTTGATCCCCGCCGCCGCCATTTTGGGTCCGCTACTTTTGATCCGCCGATTTCAGACACCATTGCTTTCGGCCTGCCGTCTCCTGCGCGGATCGTTGTCAGCCCGCATCACTTCCAGGCCGGGCTGCATCCGACCCGCGTCATGTTCAAACCGCAGGGCTTTCCGATCGCACTGTTCAGCCCGCATCACTTCCCAGCCGGACCGCTTCCCAGCCGGACCGCTTCCCAGCCGGACCGCTTCCCAGCCGGACCGCTTCCCAGCCGGACCGCTTCCGACCCGCGTCGCGTTCAGTTCGGATGGCTTTCAGATCTCATTAAAAACGGCCCGCACCACTTCCGGTGCGGGCCGTTTTCGATCCGGATCGCTCACAGTCCCCGTCACTTAATAAATACCAGAGACAGCCAGGGAATGTACGTGATGATGGCCAGGGCCAACAGTCCAACGATAAAATAGGGCACGATATATCGGAACATGGATTCCATTTTGATCTTTGCCACGGCGGCGCCTACAAACAAGTTGCATCCGTAGGGCGGAGAACACAGGCCCAGGGCCAGATTTACCGCCATCACCACTCCGAAGTGGAAAGGATCGATCCCCACAGCCTTGATAGTAGGCATCAGCATGGGCGCCATGACGATAATGGCGGGCACAGTGTCCAGGAAGCACCCTACCAGCAGCAGGATCACGTTGATCAGCATGAGTATAAAATACGGATTGTCCGACACTCCCGTCAGGAACTGCGTGATCATCTGCGGGACCTTCTCGAAGGTCATGAATGTGGAAAATACCGTGGAATACCCCAGCAGGAAGGACGTGATGCCGTTTAACACCGCGGTGTCAAGGAATACGTTGAACAGGTCTTTCAGGTTCATATCCCGATAAACGAACAGACTGACGATGATCGAATAGACCACGGACACGCAGGCGGCTTCCGTAGGCGTGAAGATTCCGGAATAGATGCCACCCAGAATGATCACCGGCGACAACAGCGCCCAGAAGCCTTCCTTTACCGCCCGGCCGATCTCCAGAAACCGGCGGCACATCGCTTCCTTTACGGGCACCTGCACGACCTCCCTGTGAGACGACGGTTTGATCCTCAGATCCGTGCCGCTCATGGTGCACATGATGATGTTGCAGATCACGAAGATAACGCCGATCAAAATGCCGGGGATGATCCCCGCCAAGAACAACTGGGAGATAGACACACCCGTGGTGGCTCCATACAGTACAAAGGACAGACTGGGCGGAATGATGGGTCCCACGATCCCGCCGAAACACACGATGGTAGCCGCGTAAGCCGGATCGTAACCCTTTTCTTTCATCTCGGGGATCATCATGCCGCCGATAGCAGAGGTGGTGGCCATTCCCGATCCGGACAGCGCTCCGAAAAACATACAGGCGATAATGGAGACGCATCCGATGGCTCCGTTAACGAAGCTGATGATGGCCGACGCAAAATTTACGATACGCTTTGCGATCCCTCCCGTGGACATGATCAGTCCCGCCAGCATGAAGAAGGGGATCGCCATCACGGTAAATGAAAAAATTCCGCTGTAACAATACTGTGCGTTGATGACCATGTTGAGATCCGTACACAACAGCATCGAGACCATGGTGGCGCCGCCGATGGCGAATCCCACGGGCACGCCGATCATGATCAGAACAAATAGTGCAATAAATAATACCGCGACAGACATCAGTTCGCCCCTCCCTCAATAGCTTCTTTCGGTTCTCCGTGAATCAGCGATCGGATGGTTCCCGCGATCTCCCCGATCAGCCGCAGCAGCATGAACACACAGCCCAGAACCAGGGAAAGGTAACCCCAGGAAGTGCTGATCTTGATCCCCGCATAGGGCACACGCTGCTGCGTCTGCACCAGCATGATCGAATAATAGATGGTAACAGCAAGTATAAGTATCAAAAATACGTCCGCCACGATGAGCACGATCTTCTGCGCTGCGGCCGGAAGCCTGTCCGTCATCATGGTGATCTTGATATGTTCGTTTCTGCGCTGCCCGATACTGATGCCCAGCCAGGAGATCCACACGAACATAAATTTGCCCAGTTCCTCAGACCACGTCAGCGAATCGTTGAAAACGAACCGCATAATGATCTGAAGAAAGATCACCGAGACCATGACAACGAACATGGCCACAAGGCAGATATCCTCCGCCCTGTTGACGATGACAAAAAACTTTCTTTCTTTTTTCATTCTTCATCCCTTTTCTAATAAATGTGAGGGCAATCAGATTGCCCCCACACGCTCACAGTTTCATTGCAATTCTTTTGCGGTCGTTTCCTCCCGATTACTGCGGCACCGTGGCCAGCCACTTGTCCACCATCTCGTCGCCTACTTTGCCGCGCATCATGTCGTAGACCGGTTTTACCGCTTCTTTGAAAGCAGCCACTTCGTCAGCGGTCAATTCCTCAACCGTGGCGTTCTCTTCCGTAAATCTCTTCAGATATTCCTGCTCTTTCGCTCTCTCTTCCTCTCTCTGCTGCTGGCACATCAGCTTCACGCCTTCTTCCAGAACCGTTCTGTCCGCCTCATCAAGGGACTCGATCCACTTGAGGGAGCACACCACGGGGAAGGGGGAGGACGCGTGATTCGTCAGCGTCACATAAGGTGCGATCTCGTGCAGGTTGAAGTCGTTGAACACGCCCAGCGAATGGTCCAGCGCGTCGATCTGTCCCTGAGACAGAGACGTCACTACTTCACCCCAGGCCATGGGAGTGGGGTTCGCACCCATGGCTTCCCAGATGGCGATGTTCATGTCGTTCTGAGCGATCCTGATCTTCTGACCTTTCAGATCAGCTGCGTTATGGTAGTTCTTCGTTCTGCTGATCACCTGTCTCATCCCGTTGTAGTACATGTCGATGCAGTAGAAATCAGAGTCTTTGATGGTCTCGTTGAACAGTTCCAGACCGCCGTTTTCGAAGGTCCCTTCGATCCACTCGTCATACGTAGCGTACAGATAGGGCAGGTCGATGCAGCTGGACGCATCCCCTGCTACGGTAGTGAAAACGGAAGCCAGGTCAAATACCATGTTTACCGTTCCCAGGCCCAGACCGGCCACCAGATCCGGGGAGTCGCCCAGCTGGCCGTCTGAATACACCTCAATGTTGAAACGGCCCGGCGCCTTCTCTTCCAGATACTCTCCAAGCCATTCCGCCCAGACGTGCGTCGATCTCTGCGACGAATCTGTGTGTCCGATCTTAATGGTGATCGGGCCCTCCGCATCGCCGCCGCCCTGATTCCCGCAAGCTGCAAAACTCGTCAGACACAGGGCAATAACCATTACCAGCGCTAAAAATTTTTTCATGTTTCCCTCTCCTCAACAGTAAAAATAAAAACGATTTGCGGGCAGGAACCTGTCCCGCATTACCAATTCGTCTTATAACAAAGCAATTCCCATGCCAAAAGCTGCCTCCATGCTCCGCACGCCGCGCAAACCGCTATTTTTCGACAAAAATAGACAGGGCGGGCCAGGCGGATCCCCTGTCAAAAATAAAAAGTGAGAAATTTTTTTCGCACTCGCCGAAAAAAATTTCTCACTTCCGTCTTATTCGATCTCCTTGTTTTTGATCCCGTACTGATTGATCTTATTCCACAGCTGCCGGGATGTGATCCCCAGCTCCGCGGCGCATCGCGTGACGTTCCATTTGGATATCTCCAGCGCGTTTACAATGTACCGCTTCTCAAATTTCGCCCGTTCTTCTTTCAGGCTGCTGATCCCACCGCTCCTGCCGGCGTCCGCGCCCATGTTAAACGGCATGAAAAGTTCGGACATGGTCACCGTGCCGTTCCGGCTGAGCGCGATCAGTCGCTCGATGATATTCTTCAGCTCCCGCACATTTCCCGGATAATCATAGGAGAGGAGATAATCCATCACTTTTCCGTCGATCTGTACATCCTTTTTCTTTTGATCCGCCTCGATCTTCCGCACGAAGAAATCGATCAGGCCGGGAATATCCTCCCGGCGTTCCCTCAGCGGCGGGATAGTCAGGGTCAGCGTGTTGATCCGGTAGAGCAGATCTTCCCGGAAGGCGCCCTCCATGATTTTCTGCGATATGTTCTTATTCGTAGCCGAAATAAATCGGACGTCCAGGTCGATCTTTTTGTTGCTCCCGATCCTCTCGATGCTCCTGGTCTCCAGTACACGCAGCAGTTTCCCCTGGGTCGTCATGGGCAGATCGCCGATCTCGTCGAGGAAAAGGGTCCCGTCATTGGCCTCCTCGAACTTCCCTACTCTGGACAGGACCGCTCCGGTGAAGGCCCCCTTTTCATGACCGAACAGCTCTGAATCGATGAGTCCCTCGGGAAAGACCTGGCAGTTCACTGGAATAAACGGCTCGTTTTTGCGCTGGCTGATCCTGTGAATATAGTTGGCGATCACTTCCTTGCCCACGCCGGATTCCCCCAGCAGCAGGATGTTGATATTGGTGTCCGCCGTCCTGTTGCACATTTCCAGGATGTTTTGAAAATACGTATTTTTCGTCCCCAGAAAAACCTTCTCCGAATCCTGATTTCTCAGCAGAATGTCGCTCTTTCTCTCCAGACTCCGCATCCTCTCGATCCTGCCGATCTTCAGCAGCAGCTCGTCCAGATCGTTGCTTTTCACAAAATAATCGGATGCGCCCAGCTTCATGGAATCCACCGCGCCCTCGATACTTCCGAAGGCTGTGACCACCAGAATATCCGTACCGCAGTCCATTTCCACGATCTGTCTGATCAATTCGTTGCCCGACATACCAGGCATCCGCAGATCGGTGATGACCAGATCCACCACATTATCCTTCAGGAAGTCCAGCGCTTCCGCGCCGCCCGAACAGGTATCCGTGTGATAGCCGGCATCCTCCAGAATAATGGAGACGACTTTCTGATATTCGATTTCGTCATCCACGATCAGGATCCTGTAGTTTTTATTCTGTGTCAATGCCTCCACCTCTTTCTATGGGAACGATTATATGAAACGTGGTACCCTGACCGTATCTGCTTTCCAGCGAAATATGGCCGCCTATGCCGCTGAGCTCCGAATTGACGATGTAGAGCCCCAGCCCAGTGCCTGTATCCTTGGTGGTGTAGAAGGGATTGAATACGCTGGAGATTTTGTCTTCCGGGATCCCCTGTCCGTTGTCGCTGAAGTCGATGACCAGCTTGTCCCCGCTTACCTCCGCGTTCAGCCGGATCTCTCCGTTTCCTTCCGCCCGCTCCTTCAGGGCGTCCACGCTGTTGTTGATCAGATTGATCAGGACCAGTTCAAGAATATCCTTGTTCAGATACAGCTTCTCCCCGCCGCCGGCGCCCATCTGTATCTTCACAGCGATCCCATTCTTCTCCAGATTTTTCTCCTCAAGCTGCAAGATCCCCTCGATCACAGAAGCCCAGTCCACCAGGGCCGTATTTTCCATGGAAAGCCTGGAAAAGCTCAGCAGATTTTCAATGAGCCTGTTGATCCGGTCCACGGAATCGTCGATGACGGCGAAGGCGTGCCCGTCCAGCTCCGTGCTCTTCTTTTTTCTCAGAATGTAGATATAGCTGCGGATCAATCCCAGTGGATTTCTGATCTCATGGGCGAATCCAGCCGACAGCTCGCCTACGGCGATCATCTTCGACTCCTGCCGCGTAAGGAGCTCGTAGCGGTATCTCTCCGTATAGTCTTCGATGGTCAGGATCTTTTTTCCCAGCGCCACGTCGAAGTCTCTCCAGGCAGCCAGATAATACAGGCCGTTATACTTAAACGCTTCCTTCTGATCGACGTGACTGAGATATTCAGCCAGCGCTTCGATCTCAAATATGTTTCGTCCCAGAACCTCCGGAAAACTGGCGCCGATCAGGCGGCACAGCGTCACATTGCACATCTCAATGCAGTCCTCCCTGTCGGTGACGATGATGCCCATAGTCAGAGAGTCCAGGATATCCCGGATCTCTTTCCGGCTTTCCTTCAGTTCCTTGGTCTTTATATTGACCTGCTCCGCCACCGCTCTGTTCCAGAAGACCAGGAAAAAGATGATGGCCAGCACGATGATCACCATGTTGGCGGCGCTGCCGGAAGCGCTCCTCACCTTCACTTCCGGAATAAAGCTGCCGAACCATTTCGAGTGGATATGAGCGAACTGGTTGGTCTTCTTCAGCTCCAGTATGCCTTTGTTCAATATGTGGTAGAGGGTCTCGTTGTCTTTGTTCACGGCCATGGCCACCTCTTCTTCTGAGACGGACTCCGAAAGGAACCGGAACTGTTTGTCCTTGATAGCCTGATTCAGGTGGTAAGAGATCTGCGCCTCGTCCCCCAATATGGCGTCAACCTCCTTCATGCCGAACATATAAAAGCAGTCCTCCAGGTTTTTTGCCAGGATCAGCTTCACGTTCTTCTGACCGCCGAAATATTCATTTGCGGCGTGATGCGCCGTGGTTCCCGCGATCACAGCGATGGAGATATTGTTTACATCCCCCACGTGCTCAAACTCCGAGTCGCTGCGGACCAGGATCTTGCTCCGCTCCGTATACAAGGCCTGGGTAAAGAGAAAGACGTCCCTGTTGTACCTGGTAATGTTCAGCGGCGCCGCGTCTACCTCCCCCTCCTTCAGCATCCTTGCCAGATTGTAATCATTATAGGGAATACCCACGAAATCGCTCTCCAGCGTCACAGACAGCTGATTGAAATAGTCGATCAGGATCCCCATATTCTGATCGTTTTCAAAGGACACATAGGAAAAGGGGGCGTCCTTAACATCAAATCCATAATAGATCTTTTTCGACTCCAGATACCGGCTCTCCTCCGGGGTCATCCCCACGGAATACCTGATGTAATCAAAGACATTGATCTCAAACTTATTCAGAATATCCACGCTTTTGATCACGCCTGCGCATATTATAAAAAGCAGTACCGACAGGATCAGCTTTTTTCTCATGGCAACCTCGCCCTCGTTTTTTCGAAAGATCACATTTTCATCTTACAGTATACCAAAAGACCATGGCGTGCGGGGGTTTTATTTTTCAACACAAAAAACGCCGTGGGCAATGCCCCCCGGCGTCTGTTTCGTCGTGCCAATCTTCCTGCCTGCTCTTCTGTCCGGTCGTTCAGCCGGGCTAAACCATTTTCTCTCTGGCCAGCCGTTCCACATCGATGTACTCAAACCGCGTTTTGAAATCCAGAGATATCTTGGATGCAGTCTCCTGCATCTGCTCGATCATGATCGTCTTCTTTTCCTCGTCCAAACGGATCTTCGGAATGCTTGTGCTGATCGCCGCCACTACGCGGCCGTCGGCATCCCACAGCGGAGCGGCAATACAAAACAGCCCCAGCTGAAATTCCTCATCCTCCGTGACAAATCCACGCCGCTTGCCTTCCTCCAGCATGGCCTGAAAGCTGTCAGCGTCGTATTTAAAATCGGTCTGCGTCGCCAGGAGCGCTTCTACCTTGCTCCATGGCTGATAGGACAGCAGACAGCGTCCCAGCGCTGTCCTCAGTGCAGGATAAGGCGTTCCAACGCTGAAGTTGGGCCGCAGAATCTGCGGAGAATCCACCTTTGCCAGGTAGATCACGTTTTCACCCTGTAAGATCGCCAGATTCACCGTCTCCTGGGTCCGCTGCACCTGCTCCTCCATGTGAGCTTTGGCTACTTCCACCCAGTCGCGGCTATTGGAATACCTGCTGCTGATGTTAAAAAAAGCAATTCCCAGCTGATATTTCAGCGTATGGGGATTCTGGACCAAATACTGCTTCATCACAAGGGTATTTACGATCCTCTGGACTGTGCTGGCCGGTATGCCCGTATTTTGGCTGATCTCCAGGATTCCGAGCTCATCGGCCTGCGAAAACTGCTCCAAAATACTGAGGGTCTTGAGGATCGACTTGGAAAAGGAGGAATCTCTTTCTCCCGATTGTTCCTTTGCCGTCCTGGTTTTCTTCTCTTCTTTGTTAGCCGTGCCGCTCGCCTCCGTTTCCATTTATGTTCTCCTGCTAAAACTATACCTTAATTTCCGTTTTTTATCAACGTTAAAATACAGCATTTCTCAAAAGGACCCGCGGATGCCGCGGGTCCTCTGAGCAAAGCCGTTTCCACTAATAATTTTTCTTTACATAATCGCCGATCCGGGACACCGCTTCCTTCAGATTCTCATCGGAGTTGGCGAATACGAAACGCATGTAGCCTTCTCCCATGCTGCCGAAAGCAGATCCAGGCACGGTGACTACCTTCGCCTGGCGGACCAGATCCTCCGCGAACTCCTGGGAGCTCTTTCCGAAGGCCTTGATGTTTGCGAAAGCGTAAAAACTTCCCGGGGACTTCTTGACGCTGAAGCCCGGAATGGCGTTCAGACCGTCGATGAGAATATCCCGGCGTCTGGCGTAATCAGCAAGCATCTGATCTACAGCCGTCTGCGGTCCCTTCAGCGCCTCGATGGCGGCCATCTGGGTAAAGGTGGAGACGCAGGATACCAGTCCTTCCTGCAGCTGAGCCATCTTCTTGGTGTACGCTTTGTCCGCCAGGAAGTAGCCGATCCTCCATCCCGTCATCGCATAAGACTTGGAAAAACTGTTCATGACCATGACCCGGCTGGTGAGCTCGGGGATCTGAGCCATGCTGAAATATTTCTGCCCGTCGTACATGATCTTGTCATATACCTCGTCGGAGAAGACATACAGGTTGTGCTTATCCACTACCTTGGCGATCTCCCGAACGTCCGCCTCCGTCAGGACCGACCCCAGCGGGTTGCTGGGCGAATTGAGGATGATCGCCCTGGTCCTGGGCGTGATGGCCGCTTCAATGTCCGACGCCTGGATCTTGTAATCATTGTCCTCATAAACCGGTACAGGCACAGCCTTAGCGCCGGAGATCAGGATCTGACCGAAGTAATTGGGGAAGCACGGGTCGGGTACGAGAACTTCATCCCCAGGGCCGACGATGGCCAGAAGTCCCAGTGTAAGTCCTTCCAGCGCGCCTACCGTGATAATGACGTTGTCCGCCGTATAGCCGCATCCATAGTGGGCGTAGCTGTCCGCCACCGCCTGACGCAGAGCCGGCATGCCGGCGTTAGGCGTGTAGTGCGTAAAGCCTGCGTCGATAGCCTTTTTCGCCGCTTCCTTGATATTTGCCGGCGTGTCGAAGTTCGGTTCGCCTACCGTCAGATTGACGATCTCCTTCGGATCGAACTCCGCTGCGACGTCAAACATTTTCCGTATTCCGGAAGCCGGATAATTCTTGGCAATGTTTGATTCAAAAAGATTTTCCATTTTATTTTACCTCATTTTTGTTCAGATGCACGCC
The DNA here is from genome assembly GCF_900605495.1 of Bacilliculturomica massiliensis. GTDB lineage: Bacteria > Bacillota > Clostridia > Peptostreptococcales > Anaerovoracaceae > Bacilliculturomica > Bacilliculturomica massiliensis. Next base: position 501,720 of record NZ_LR027602.1, on the reverse strand, counting down.
CGCCAGATGAGCGGCAAATTCTTTTTTCTGTTCCAAGTTGGCCAGTTTAGAATACATGACCTTCTGCGCCTGGGGAGAACCTGCGCCGTGCATGCTTTCCACCAGAGCCGTTCCGCCCGTCATATTCTCGATGAGACGGCCGATGCGCATCCGGTCTTCCGTGGGCACGCTGGCAACGCCTCTCAGATACTTATCCACGTACTGTCCGATCTCCGGATGTTTCAGATCAGACTCCGAAGGCATGGTGGCGATGATACCGCCGCCGATGTCCTGAGCCAGGCGGTCGATGTCGTAGATCAGCTTGGTCACGTTGTGCTTTCCGACGTTGGCCAGCAGCGGGTCCACGAAATACGCGCCGGAAGCCGTGGCCGTGCCCTGACAGGAACAGGCCAGCGAGCAGGCGTAAAGGGTCTCCGTGAGATGGATCATCTCATTGAGCTTCTCCTTGATGTGGCCGGCCTTGCCGTAGCCGCTGAAATCAGCCATCAGCGCCGCGGCGCCGATCACCACGTCGGAGACGCCGCCCTTGCAGCCGCCGTAGTTCTGACGGTGATAGCAGGCGAAGCGCTCTACCAGAAGTCCGGAGAACTGATACTCTCCGCACATGAAAACTCTCTCCCAGGGAACGAAAACGTCGTTGAGTATGGTCAGGCTCTCTCCGCCTACGATACCGAACTTGGCGTTGCCCTGATCGATATCTCCTTCCATCTTCCGGTCGTCGTTGGTCTGACGTCCGAAAATGTGCAGCACTCCCGGCGCGTCAACAGGCAGCGCGCAGCATACGGCGTAATCCGCATCATCCTCTTTCATGCCCATGGTAGGCATGATGAGCATTTCATGCGAATTCACCATTCCAGTCATATGCGCCTTGGCGCCGCGGATCACGATTCCCTTATCGTTCTTTTCCACAACGTGGACAAACATGTCAGGATCGGCCTGCTGGCTGGGTCTCAGACTGCGGTCGCCCTTGGGATCCGTCATGGCTCCGGCCACCATCAGGTCGTTTTCCTGCACGTACAGGAGGAACTTCTTAAAGCGTTCATGATAGTCCGTGCCCAGCTTCTGATCCATATCGTAAGTCACAGAATACGTGGTGTTCATCGCGTCGAAGCCCACGCAGCGCTGATAGCAGGTCCCTGTCTGCTGAGAGATCGTTCTCAGCATCTTTACCTTGTTCAGCAAATCTTCCGTGCTCTGGTGGATATGGGTGAAACGGTTGATCTTTTTACCTGTCAGGTGAGACTTGACAGTCATCAGATCCTCATATTTCGGGCTGTTCGCCATGGAATACGTCATGGAAGCGGCATTGACGTGGCCTTTGATAAAAGGATGATCGATCACTTTGTCGCTGTCGATCAGTTCGCCCTTGATATAGACCTTGATCTTGCGCTCTCTGAGACTGTCGATATAATCGCGCGCTGTCTTCATGTTTTATTTCTCCTGTCTTATTTTACCCAATCTCTGCGGATTCTCGCCCATGTGGCGTCTCTCTCTTCTTCGATGTGCTTCAGATCATCGTCGTCGAGATGGGAGAAACGGCCCTGCTTTCTGATGTAATCCTTCAGCGGGGTAAATTCCTTCGGGTTCTTGTTCAGCTTGAATTCACCGTTTTCGTATTCGGCCAGGTACCACAGACCGCAGTCCACGGCTTCCTTACCGATGTCGATCAGGCTGTCCGACGGCGTCTGCCAGCCTGTGGGGCAGGGAGCCATCACATGGATAAAGGACGGTCCGTCGCAGTTCTTCGCCTTTTCCAGCTTCATCAGGAAATCCTCCGGATAGCCTACGTTGGCCGTAGCCGCATAGGGAATTCCGTGAGCTGCAACGATCTCGAAAATTCTCTTTTTCGGGCTGGTGGAACCGTGAATGTTCTTTCCGGCGGGAGAATTAGTGGTCTTCGTTCCATAGGGGGTCAGACCGCTCTTCTGGATACCGGTATTCATATACGCTTCATTATCATAGCAGAGAAAGATCTGCTTGTCATTTCTGTCGATAGACCCGGACAGAGACTGAAGTCCGATGTCGGAGGTACCGCCGTCGCCGGCAAAGCCGACTACGTGGAAGTCTTCCTCACCCAGCGCTCTGGCTCCCGCCAGCACGCCGGACATGACCGCTGCCGTCGCCGCAAAGGGCGGAATAATACCGTTCACGAACAGGGGCATGTGCGGATAGATAAAGGCTACGGTAGACATACAGTTCGGAGGAATGACCGCGATGCTGCGTTTTCCCAGGACCTTCAGCGCCAAACGGATGGCGAGAGCTCCGCCGCAGCCGCCGCATGCCTTGTGTCCGTAAAACAGTTCTTCATTGGGAAGAGTCTTTGCATTAAGCGCCATAGTTGATGTCCCTCCTTAAATTGATAAACTCAAGCGGTTTCTCCGCCTTTCCGGAAAGGAGCGCGTCGAAGATTTCCGCGATATTTTCCTTGGAAATGCTGCGGCCGCCCAGACCGCCTACGTAATTGTAGGTGGGTACGTTCACATTCTGCTGTTTCAGAGCGGAGTTCAGGTCGGAGAATACCGCGCCCTCGAAACCAAAACTGATATCCCGCTCCAGAACGCCTACCGCCTTCGCATTCTTTACGATGGCCGCGATCTTCTCCGTGGGGAAAGGCCGCGCGCAGCGAAGTTTCAGCAGACCGACCTTCTTGCCGGCCGCTCTGTAAGCGTCGCAGACAACACGGGCTGTTCCGGTGACGCTTCCGATGGTTACCAGAATGACCTCGGCGTCATCGCAGCGGTAAGCTTCCACCATACCGCCGTAGGAGCGTCCGAAGAGCTCTCCGAACTCTTTGTCGGCAGAGTCTACGACCTCAGCAGCCTTCAGGGTCGCCAGCTGCTGCTGCCAGCGGAATTCCGTATTGTAAGTCGGTCCGGCGGTGATACAGGTGTTCACCGGATCGTCCAGATTCATCGCGTTGCTGTACCGGGCAAACGGTATGTATTTGTCCACCGTCTCCTGATCCGTCATGATCAGGGGCTCATACGTGTGAGTCAGCACGAAACCGTCCAGGTTTACCATGACAGGCAGCATTACGTCCGCGTTCTCCGCGATCTTGTAGGCCTGGATCGTGGTATCGAAGGCTTCCTGTACATTCTCAACATACAGCTGGATCCAGCCGGACTCCAGCTGAGACAGGGAGTCTCTCTGGTCTCCGTAGATGTTCCAGGGCGCGGCCAGGGAACGGTTGGCGTTCATCATGACGATGGGGAAACGGGAACCGCTGGCGTAGTGCAGGCCCTCTACCATGTACAGAAGCCCCTGGCTTGAGGTAGCCGTAAAAGAACGGGCGCCCATAGCCGCGGAACCGATGACCGCCGACATGGCGCTGTGCTCGGATTCTACATATAAATATTCACTGTTTAGAGAACCGTCTTCCACATAATCGGCAAGACGCTCTACCACGATGGTCTGCGGAGTGATCGGATAAGCTGCGATCACGTGCGGCTTTGCCTGTCTGACAGCCAGCGCTACCGCTTCATCGCCGGATACAAATAATTTCTCCATTACGCTTCTCCCTCCTTCACCATCGTGATGGCTCCGATCTTGCAGGACTTCTGGCAGACGCCGCATCCCTTGCAGTAGTCGTAGTCGATCTCCAAATTCTCTCCAGATTTATCTATGGCGCCGTCGGGACATACCAAAAAGCACCGCAGGCAGTTTACGCATTTCTCCGTATCGATAACAGGACGGAAGGTCCGCATTCCGGAACTTACGTCGATCAGATGACCCGCCCGCGCAGACGGTCCCATGGGCAGATCTTCGATCGTACCCGCCGGCAGCGGCTGTGATAACTTCGGTCGATTCATTACAGTGCCTCCTTTACGGTTTTGTAGGTCTCATCAAGAAGCGCCTTGTTTTTGGCGCGGATTTTCTCAGCCAGCTGTGAATCGATGGCCTTATAAATAGAATCAAGGCTGGTCACATCCGCAACAGCAGTCAGCGCGCCCAGCATGGGTACGTTGGTGATCGGCCGGCCCAGGATCTTCAGCGCCAGTCCCGTGGCATCCACAGTGATGACCTGACATCCCGGACAATCGCTGAAGTCAAACGCTTCCGGACTCTTCGTCGTGTTGATGATGACTTTCGCGCCCGGCTTCAGACCTGCTTTTACCGGAGCGCCGAGAAGCGTCTCATCCAGCACTACGGCGCAGTCGCATTCCACTACGTCGCTTCTGTCATTGATCTTTTCCGAGTCGATCCTTGTAAACGCAAGAACCGGAGCACCTCGCCGTTCCGGACCAAAGGACGGAAATGCCAGCGCGTTTTTACCGTCAAATACGACGGCGTTTCCCAGCAGTCTGGCCGCTGTAAAGGCACCCTGTCCTCCGCGTCCATGCCAACGAATTTCAATCATGTAGTATCGCCTCCTATATTCACACTATAAGCTTAACTATTCTATAATGGAATTATAATTCCGCTATTTGGATTTGTCAATTCCATTTCGGAATAAAGTTGCGTCTTTTCCCCATCTTTTTTTCCGCCGCCGGACCCTTGATTCACCAGACGCTTGCGGTCACCGGCTTTGGGCCCCGGAGGGAGGGGGCAGGGCATTCCATTTTCAGATTTTTCCGCCCTTTCAGCGGTCTCCAGCGGCTTCCCTTCCGGCGGTCTCCAGCGACTTTGGGCGGGCTCCGGCGGTCTCCCTTCCGGCGATCTCCGGCGGTCTTCGGCAATCTGTTGGAACGGCCCAAGACCGACATGACGACCGGGCTGCATTTACCCTGATGGACGGGGGCTGTTGAGCTGCCAAAAGGAAGACCGCGGGACGACAATGTACCGCGGTCTCTCCTTTCCCCTGTATCGGATCAGATGGAGAATCACTTCTCTACGAATATCTCACGCCGTATTCCAATCGACCGCCCAATATTCCCTGCACCGTGTCCGCGTTGCCCGGAGGACATCCTTTTACGCTGCGGAAACCGTATTCCTTCAGATGATTGGTGCACTTGCCGATCAGCACTGTGTTTTCCGGGTCTGCATCTTTGGGCAGATCCTCATACTTTACCGGCCCCACGATCACATTCATATTTTCCAGATACTCGAACAGCTCCTGGGCCTTCATGTCCATCAGCGAGCTGATGACCGTGTTCCTGCAGCCCGTACAGGCCTGTTCGTCGAAGATCAGCCGGAAACTGGAAGGAAGCCCCTCGATCTCGATCTCACTGGAGCGCTTGAAACGACTCTTAACGTCCTCGATCTTTTCTCCCACCACTTCGATCCTGGTCATATCCATCTCACCCAGCCCGCGCCGGCTGGCCGCCCCGGTCAGCATGACCTCCTCCGGCTCATATCCCATGATGAGACCTGTCACCGTCTCGCAGGCTACCAGGTCCCTGGAACCCACGATCAGATTCATCTCCTTGGTCTCGCCAAAGATCGGCCCCAGACCCTGCTGACCAAATGTCCCGTCCACGATCTCCAGCACCGGCTTTACAGTCTGTATCAGATCGCATACCCCTTCGATCAGTCCCTGCGCGTGGAAAGCCTTTTTGTTTTGATCTGTGATCAGGCCCTTGCAGTTCTTCATGCCCAGAGTAATTTCCGTCTGGTCGTGAGTCTTCATCACCGGTACTGTAATGATGGCGTCCGCGTCCCGTACCAGTTCCCAGGAATCAAGCTCCTGAAAAATCACGCCGTTTTCCACTGGAAGCCGGCAGCGGACGCATTCCTTTGCTTTCAGGTCGATGACTGGTATCCCTCTGTCCCGCAGTTCCTGATAACCGCATTTGGCGATGACGGACTCCGTGTCTGCACCGGCTGCCGACGATTCCGCTATGACCGGATACGCCCCCAGCGCCTGTACCGCCTCATAGATCGCCATACAGACTTCCCATCTGGTCACGCCTCCCGACAGTCGGTCCGTAGGCGTGGCCACCAGATTAGGTTTGATGACAACTTTATAGCCCGGTCTGATGATATCCTCTATTCCGCCGATCAGGGAAATCACCCGATCCACCGCTGCCTTTATACTTTCATAGTCGTGTCCGCCCGTCCTCGCAACCGCCACTTTCACCATTTGAAATTTCCTCCCCGCTTTAATTCAAACGCTTTTATTTAACTGCTTAAAACGACTGTTTTTATCCTTCAATTTTTATAGTAATCACACAGATATTCCACCACGTCGAAACAGCGGATCCGGAAGCTGTTGTCTGCGGCGACCTCATAGGTATCGGGGGCCTTCACCCTTCTCCACTCCTGTTCCGCAGGCAGCAGGATCTCCGCCTCGCCCGCGATCAGCTGGATCACTTCCCGGTCGCTCACGTCGAAAGTATAAGTCCCCGGCGTGATAATGCCGATGGTGAATCGTGTTCCATCCTGCTTGTAAAAGCTCCGGCTGGTCACCCTACCGTCGAAATAGATATTGCCTTTTGTCTCGATCGTCAGATCGCTGATTTTCTTCTCTACCATAACAAACTCCTCTCCAAACTGTTCAGACTGCTCCGGCCGCTCTGACTGCCGGAACTGCCGGAACTGCCCGAACTGTCCTGGCTACCTGATTGTTTCAAACTACGTTGAATTCCCTGCTTTTTTCTTCCGCGGCGCCGCCGTTCGGCCTGCGGCAGCGCTTGTTTCAGCTTTTTTCGTTTTTGATCGCCTTGGCAGCGTAAAACCCAAATCCGCCCCAGCAGATCCCCAGACTGATGATCAAAAAAATGATCCAGCTCATAACATCCTCTCCTTCCTCCTACCGCAGCTCATCCGGGAGTTCAGGGTAATCCTCCCCGTCAAAGTACTTGAATTTAATACTGTCCGCCACCTTATTGTTCAGCGCCCAGCAGAGGATAAACAGGATCAGTCCCTGAGTGATGATCGTCCCCGGACTGTTCTGTTCAAAGGGACTCCACCAGTTATCCGGATACCAGCCGATGGCCTGCCAGATCCACCAGACAAAGACCAGCGTGATCACGATGGGTGCGATCCAGACCGTGAGTGTGCTCCAATACCGTTTCTCCTGTATCTCATTTCCCTCGAAGTTCAGCAGTCTTGTTCTGATCTTCTCCGCGCCGTACTTGTGGGCGGCAAAGCCCAGGAAAATGGAACCGAACAGCATCAGACAGGCCCATACCATGTCCTGATTTAGCAGGAACCATTCATTGAGCGCAGAGGGCGTGCCCACGATGAATAGAAAAGCCACCGTGACCGCCGCGCCCTTTTTGCGGGACCAGCCGGCGTCGATGAACATCTGCGTTCCGATCATGCACTGAACGGTGGCTGTGCTGAAAGCTGCGAACGCCAGAGCCAGGAAGAACATAATAGAGATGAAGTATCCTCCCCCGATCTTCTGAAACAGACTGGTCAGAGCCAGGAAGGTCAGCCCGCTGTTGGAGCTCTCGCAGGCAGCCACCGCATCGCTCACGCTCATCATGGCAAAAATGGTCGGGATGACGCCCAGAGTGGACACCAGCGCTATGGACATGTCTCCGAAGGCCTGAATGCGGGTATTGAGAGAAATATCCGATTTTCTGGACGAATAAACGGCAATATTCAGCATGATCATCAGCCCCGGCCCGATGGACCAGGCCGCTTGAGTCAGAGCGTTCAGCCACGTCTGCGCCGCAAACAGATGTTTCGGCTGGATCGTAAACACGTATTTGACGCCTTCCAGCGATCCCGGAAGCATCAGCGCGCGGACTGCGATAATGATCAGCAAAAGCGCCAGCACCGGTACCATAAACGTAGCCACCTTTTCGATCATGGCCTGGGACTTGTAGACACAGATGTAAAGCAGCAGACACAGTACCGCGAAAACGACCCAGGTGGCCAGACTGCCGTTTACCACCGAATCATAGACCTCCGCCATGTCTTTTCCCCAATAACTCTTGGTAATTGACAGTCCCGCGTAACGCACACACCACGCCATGACCGCCATATAGTACGACAGCATCATCAGCGCCGCCATAGAGGAAAAGGTCCCCATCCACGTGTATTTCTTCCCGATGAAATCGCGGAAGGCTCCCGGGGTTCCGTGCCGTGTGGCCCGCCCCATAACGTTCTCCATACATACGATGGGTACCGCCATCAGAAACAGAACGATCACCATCGCCAGCACGAAGGCCCCGCCTCCGTTCACCGCCGCCATTCTCGGAAACCGCCATACATTGCCTGTTCCCACGCTGGCGCCGATCAGTATACAGACAAGACCTAATCTGGATCCATAACCCGATTTTCCTTTTTCACTCATTTCAAGACGCCTCCTATCCTAGAGAATTGGCTTTCCGCACCGCTTCGTCCACCGCTGTCATGACGATGCCGGCGAACCCGTTCTTGCACAGACTCTGCTGCGCTTCGATGGTGACTCCTCCCGGCGATGTCATACTGTCACACAAAACTGCCGGATGAGCTCCGGTGAGCTCCATGGTCGATGCCACCCCCATGAGGTTTCTGATCACGATATTTCTCGCATCCTTTCTGGAAAATCCTGAACGGACGCCGGCATCGATCAGCGCCTCCGCAAACTTGTAGATATAAAACGGTCCGGTACAGCTGTAAGCCGTAAAGGTATCGTACATCTTTTCATCCAGATACATGGACTGCCCTAATGCACCGAGGAACGCGGAGATGAACTCCTTATCTTCCTCTGTAATGTTGCTGTTGACGCAGGCGGCACTGTAGCCGCTATGCACTTTGATCTGCGTATTGGGCATCACCTTCAGAATCTTCCTCTCCGCCCCCAGCTCAGTCTCCAGTTTACCCAGCGTGACTCCCGCGCAGATCGAGAGAATGACCGCCGTTTTATTACCGGATTCCTTCACCTTCTCTGTAGCGCTGTCGATATCCTGAGGGCGTACCGCCAGCACGATCATATCCGCGTCTTTCAGATACGTTCCGACATCCTCCGGCACTATCCCGTAGGTCGCGTTCAGATAACTCAGCCGCTCCGGAATGATATCATCCACAGCGATCTCCTCCGGAGCAAAAACCTTTTGATCCAGAAGTCCTCCGATGATCCCTTCCGCCATATTCCCGCCCCCGACAAAAACGATTCTCCTGTTCATAATGACCTCCATGCCGCCTGGCATCCGCATTTACACATTCCAATCACTGCATCCCATGGACTCTGCGCATACAGCGCTGAACCTCATCACGTCTGCATGTGCGTCGCTACATCTCATCATCGTGTATGTATCTGTGCATCTGATCATTTTTGCATATGCATCTCATCATTTCTTCAATGCGCTTCTCTGCATCGCTGATCTGTCTTACCGGCCGCGCGCGCTTTGCTCTTTTCAATTCAAACTATAATGAATATTCAGTCATTTGTAAAACGACAGATCGTCACCCCCTCATGACTATCTGTCGCATATGAACCTTTGTCATCTCCCTGGCCGCTTTCGTCATATCGGAGCAAATTATGAATTTTATTCTTTTTAACAAGCGGGAATAATGGTAGAATTGGGTCGATATATTCAGATCATCAGTGAAAATACGGCTTATGCCAACTGGCCGAGCCGTCATTTTCTCCGGGCAGTAGAGGAGGGAACAGCATGGACATTAAGAAATACAAGGCATTGCTTCGCGCCGCCGACTGCGGCAGTTTTGCGAAGGCCGCTCAGGAGCTGATGTACACCCAGTCAGGTATCACGCATATGATGAACAATCTGGAAAAAGAATTGGGGTTTCCCATGTTTGTGAGGACCAACAGCGGCGTCATGCTCACCGACGAGGGGAAAAATGTACTTCCCCTCATACGGGAACTGGTCAATCTCAACGAACAGCTCGAACAGGAGTTTGCGCAGATCCACCACATGGACTACGGCAATTTGAAGATCGCCTCCTACAGCAGCGTGGCCATCTGCTGGCTTCCCCGGATCATGAAGCGATTCCGCAGTCAGTACCCTAATGTCCGCGTGGAGATTCTCGAGGAAGGCAACTGCGCCACTATGGAGACCTGGCTTTCCGAAGGCCGCGTGGAGCTGTGCTTTTTTACGCTGGAACCCGAATACACCTTTGACAAAATAGAGATCCTGGACGATCCCATGCTTGCTGTGCTGCCGAAAGACCACCCGCTGACATCCCAGGCTGCGGTGTCCGTACAGCAGCTGGTCAAAGAGCCCTTTCTGATGTCCAATGCATACCAAGACGTACTGCGGCTGCTCAAACGGTCCGACACGCCCCCCAATGTGATCTGCACCTCCAATCTGGATCACACGCTGATCTCCATGATCGAGCAGGGGCTGGGAGTAAGCATCATGTCCGCCCTCATGATGAGCGGCTGGGAATACCGCGTCACCACCCGGCCGCTGTCGCCGGCGGCTACCCGAAAACTGGGATTCGCCGCCCGCTCCCTGAAAAATCTGTCCCCTGCAGCAAAAAAATTTATCAGCTGCACCCGCGAAGTGCTCCGCGAGATCCTTCCGCAGTCATCGCTCTCCCGCGATCTGTTGTGAGCAGGCGAAGGTACTCTCTCATTTGGCGGCCGTATGTTCGCTCCCGGCAGGATGTTCTCTCCCGGTGCGGGTGTTCTCTCCCTGCGCGGGTGCTCTCTCCCGGCGCGGGCGCTCTCTCCCGGTGCGGACGCTCTCCATTCTGGCGGCAAACTCCGCCCCAATAGGCGAAATCAGAACTTTTTTCCCGAGTTCACCTAAAACGAGCAAAATAATAGGCGAAAATCATTATAAATAACGATTTTCGCCTATTATATGTTAATTTCTGTCAATTTCAAGCCTGTTTTTAATGCAATTTAGGTGAAAATCGTTTTTTTTCACCATTTTCACCTACTCAGCGTTTATCTTCGTCTCAGGAGACCCGGCTTTACACAAAATGACCGCCGGATCATGGCTGATATGCGTCTAGTCTTCACCCATCCCCAGTGCAGCCCGGGCCGCAGGGCTGGCGGCACTCCGTCAGCTATCTCCCCAGGCCGTCCGGCTTTCCTGCATGTCCGCAATCACTTCTTTTGTACATGCGATAAACTTCCGGACCGCAGGCGACGCTCGTTCAAGAGAAGGCAGCGCTATGCCCAGCATGCGGGAATATCCCCCTTCCAGCGGCATAGTGCGGATCCTGTAAGAGTTATTGAGCATGAGCAGTTCAGGAAGAATGGACAGTCCCAGTTCACTTTCCACCATAGACATGGTCACGTGATCGTCCATGGGTGAAAACCCAAGCTTCACCTTCACACCGCTCTCTTCCAGCACCTCGTAAATGCCGTAGTCCCGCCCGAACTCCGTCATGAGAAAAGGCTCCTGTTCAAATCTTTTTATCGGAAACAGACCGCCCTCCGGCTCCGGATAACTCTCCGGCATCACCGCCATGAGCCTGTCCTCTCCCAGCCGGACCCAATCCGTCCCCATATCGCTCTGATAGCTGATGAACGCCAGATCCACCTGATTGTTCAGCAGCAGATCCCTGGCCTGCTTCACTCCGTCCTCCCGGCGCAGCTCCACGGTGATGTTGGGATACTGGGTGTAAAATCGCTTGATGATCCGGGGCAGCCAGTGCAGCGATACGCTGGTCAGCGCCGCAATACTGATGTGACCGCTCTCCAGTCCATTCAGTTCATCCACGATCTGCTCCAGCCGCTCTCCCCATTTCAGGATCTCCCGGAGCACAGGCTCCACCTGTTTTCCCTCGGCGGTAAGACGCACTCCCTTCCGCCCCCTCACAAGCAGGGGAAATCCAAACTCTTCCTCCAGACTCTTCATCATATGGCTGACACCGGACTGCGTATAGCCCAGCTGCTCTCCCGCTTTCGTCAGATTGCTCAGATCCGCCGCCCGCAGCAGAACTTCGTACTTTTTCATATCCATCGCGTTCCCTTTCCACCTGTCGTCCGATCCGGTTTTTCTATTTCAGTCCTTCGCTTATTCTCCGACCTTTTTTATGCATTCTTCCCGTCTGCTCTTTATCAACGCTGCGCAGTTCTGTCCCATGATATTCCCACATGCTGCCGGCGAGTACCTTTCCATATTTTAATTCCCTTTCTCCAGTATAAATCAGCAGCGGGGCCGGGGCAACCACCAATGACAGAATAAAAATGAAAGGCGTACGCCCATGATCCCGCACATCGGCAGCCGGCTCTGCGGCTTTACCATTTGATCCCTCACCTTCCTAATCCAACGACAGTCTCGTCAGTTTTCATTATATTTATCATGACGTTTCTTCATTCATCTCATCAAATACTTTCGTTTTACTGATCTCAGTTTCTGGCGTACAATAAAGATGAAAAGAAAAGACCGTTCCGCAATCGGAAGCCAACATCGAGTCTTTCTTTTGATCACAGGAACACTTAAAAAGGAGGAACTATCATGTATACTATTCTGATCGCAGGTCTTTGTATCGTATCAGGTTTTGCAGGAACCGCCATCACTCGCATGGGAACCAGCCGCTGATCCGCAACGCGGCAATCGGTTCGCCATCCGGTCCGCCCGCCAACGCGGCATCCAGTCGCCTGTCGACGCGGCATCCGGTTCGTCACCAACGCGGCATCCGGTTCGCCCGCCAACGCGGCATCCGGTTCGCCCGCCAACGCGGCATCCGGTTCGCCCGCCAACGCGGCGGAATGCTCAGCAGCCGATTTATCTGCTGCCCAACAGAGTGCAGACCGTACCCTGCGAATGCATAGATCACAGTATAACCACAGAAAAGCCCTCCGCCGCTGTCGCGTCCGGAGGGCTTTTCATTATTCTTCAATTCCTTTTTCATTCTCTTCCGCACGGCACCGCCGGTCCCTGCCGCCTTCTTCGATCAGGATCCCCCACGGCGCTTTTCAGCCGCCGGAGCATCCTCCCACCCAGACTCCCACCCAGACGTCCATCCAGACAGCCGCGGAGACCGCCGGTCCCTGCCGCCGCTTCCCGACCAGCATCCCCCACGGCTCTCATAGCCAGCGGAGTGTCCTCTCAGTCCAGACGATTGCCGCGGAAGCCGCCGCCGATGACGGAGATACTCTCCGTGATCGTCACAAACGCCTTTGGCTCGATCCGCAGCACGATGCTGCGCAGCTTCGGCGTCTGATGGGGATTGATAGCACACATAAGCTGCATTTTCTTCTCACCGGAGTAAGCGCCGCGCACCTCCGTGATAGTGACCCCACGGCCGAATTCATCCATGAGCGCATCGGCGATCTCGGCGGACTTCTCGCAGATAATGATAACTGTCCGCTTGTAGTTCACACCTTCCACGATGTAGTTCAGCATACGGCCGCTGATAAAAATGGTGGCGATGGTGGCCACCGCCACGTCGATCCCCAGCACCAGGCCGCCCAGGGAGACCAGAATGCCGTTGATGATCAGCGAAGCGTTGCCGATAGGAAAGGAAGTGTATTTGTAAATCGCCCGGCAGATCACGTCCGTGCCGCCGCCGGAGCCGTTTTCCCGCATCATGATCCCCACGCCTGTACCCGACAGGAATCCGCCTGCGATAATACAGGTCAGCACATTTTCTGTAGGAACGGGGATGGCCTCCGCCAGATGCATTCCGGCTGTCATGGCCAGCATCCCCACGGTGCTGAAGATCATGAATTCCCGATCCACCACAAAGTATCCGAAAATGAGCACCGGAATATTGCACAGAAGCGTCATCAGGGCCACGTTGGTGCCAAACAGCGTATGGCTCAGGATGGAGATCGCCGTGATGCCGCCTCCCAGTATGGATCCCGGCACGTAAAACACCGTAACGCCGGCTCCGCAGATCAATCCTCCCACTACCACGATCAGGACCTTCCGCAGATAATAAATTCCTTTATTTTGTTCCTCATTCAGCTTTTCCATCTCAGATGACTCCCCCGCTTTCCTGTACTGCATATGGGCGGGTCCGGCTCTGCAGCCCGCCTGATATCGACGATTACATGATTGCATAAAACCGCTGGAATGTCAAACAGCACAGCAAAATATTCTCATTCCCGCGCATAATAAAGCGATCCCGCCGCCCGGAAAGGGCGGCGGGATCGCTTTGACCCCCGTCGGGGCGAACCGGCGGGGAAAACATATCTCTCTATTCTTCTTCCATGGGCTTCAGATCCGGGCTGATGATCAGTTCGCAGCCCGTGGCGGCCTTGATCTCGTCCAGCGTGAAGTCCGGGTGCAGCTCTTTCAATACGATGCCTTCCGGCGTCACTTCCATGACTCCCATCTCCGTGATGATCAGATCCACTACGCCCAGCGCCGTGTACGGCAGCGTGCACTCCTTCAGGATCTTGTGCGCTCCCTTCTGCGTGTGCAGCATGGAGATGATCACTTTCTTCGCTCCCACCACCAGGTCCATGGCTCCGCCCATTCCGGCCACCATCTTCCCCGGTACGATCCAGTTCGCCAGATTTCCGTGCTCATCTACTTCCATGGCTCCCAGCACTGTGGCGTCTACGTGTCCGCCTCTCACGATGGCAAAGCTCATGGCTGTGTCGAAAAAGTTCGCTTCCGGCGTGTGCGTTACGTACGCTCCTCCGGAGTTGATCACATCCACGTCCTCTTTTCCCTTTTCCGCGCTTCCCGCAAGTCCCGTAAATCCGTTCTCCGAATGCAGTACGATATGCACTCCCTCCGGAAGATAGTTCGCCACCATGGTCGGCAGGCCGATCCCCAGGTTGGCCACGTCTCCGTCCTTAAATTCTTTCGCCGTTCTCGACGCGATCCTCGCCTTTAAATCTGCCATGGTTTTTCACCTCCTACAATATATGTCGCAAAGATGCCGGACATCGCGTAGGTATCCGGATCTTTCTCTCCTACCTCGTACAGCTGCTCCGTCGCGATGGCCACCGTGTCCGCCGCCATAGCCATCACGTAGTTGAAGTTCTTCGTGGCCTTGGCGCAGGTGTAGTTTCCGAACTTATCGCAGACGGAGGCGCGGATCAGCGCGTAGTCCGCTTTCAGCGGCTTCTCCAGCAGATAGTCTTTTCCGTCGATATTGATAGTCTCCTTGCCCTCGGCAATGATGGTGCCCACTCCGGTGGGGGTGAGTACGCCGCCCAGACCGGCGCCCGCCGCTCTGATCTTCTCCGCCAGAGAGCCCTGGGGGACCAGGGTGCACTTCAGGGAGCCGTCGTTCATTCCCTTGCCGATGAGGGGGTTCATGCCCACGTGGGATGCGATGATATGGTCTACCATGCCGGCGCTCAGAAGCTTGGCGATCCCTCTGTCCGTGGTGCCGGTGGCAGCCGCGGGAAGTCCGCCGTCGTTTCCGATGACTGTCAGATGCTTGACGCCTTTTTTCACGAGCGCGTCGATCAGAATTTCGGGCGAGCCTGTTCCCAGGAACCCGCCAACCATGATGGTCATGCCATCCTGGATGCCGGCTACCGCTTCCTCAGCGGTTCTGATTTTGTTAATCATGTTTGTTTTACCTCCAAAAATTAACAACTAATGGCTATATCGTAACACAGGAACGCCTGTCAGTCCCGTTGTGCCGGACAGACATACGATCCTGCGCGTCCTGCCCATAGAATGGGGACGGGCTTTCAGGCCCGTCCTCTAAATATTACATCTTTTTGCCGCTCTTTTCCACAGAAAAGTAAGCCGCCCTTTAAACGAGTCCTCTTCTCACGATCTCGGTCAGCACGAAAGAGGCCACGTCCTCAGCGTGGGTATTGGGTCCGAAGCCGGCGTCATAGCCCAGCTCCTGAGCCAGCTCGTGGGAGATTCTGGGTCCGCCGCAGACCAGAACGATCTTGTCGCGGATCCCCTCTGCCTCGCAGAGCTCGACCATCTGGGTGAGATTGGGGATGTGAACGTCCTTCTGGGTAACCGTCTGGGAAACCAGAATGGCGTCGGCCTTGGTCTCGATCGCCTTGGCTACCAGTTCCTCGTTGGGGACCTGAGAGCCCATGTTGATGGCGTTGATGCCGTGGTATCTCTCCAGACCGAAGTGGCCGTGGAATCCTTTCATGTTCATGATGGCGTCAATGCCCACGGTATGAGCATCCGTACCGGTGGAAGCTCCCACCATGGTCACAGTCCGCTTGATATTCTCATTGATGTATTTCTCGCACTCCAGACGGTCCATGATCTCCACTTCCACCTTGGTCACTTTGATGGCGGTATAATCTACCGTGTGGGTGCACTTGCCGTAGCATACGAAATAGGTGTAGCCGATGCCCAGGTCCTTAAAATAGACGACGCTGGGTTCGTCAAAGCCCATCTTCTTCATCAGCAGCCGGGCCGCTTCGCAGGCTTCCTCGCCGGCAGGAACAGGCAGGGTAAAGCTCATCTGCACCATTCCGTCGTTCATGGTATCGCCGTAAGGCTTGATTTTCGTCAGATCTAATGTCGTTGTCGCAGTCGTCGTGTTGCTCATTATTTCGCACCTCCCAGCATCATCGGAATAAACGGGTTGAAGTACTGATCGTCCTTCTTGCACACGCCTTCCAGGCCCTTTCCGCCGTTCAGCGGACGTTTCACGGCAGCAAACTTTCCTGCCTCGATGGTGGGGAACAGACCGTCCTTCTCAATTTGCTTCAGCAGCTGCTCCGCGTCGGCCAGAACCTTCTGCGCTCTCTGCTGAATAATACCGTCCTTCTTATACTCTACTTCTTCGCCGATGTCTCTGGCGTTATTGAAGATATATTTTGCGTTCTCGATGGACAGCATTCTGTCGTGCAGATGGGGCGTGTGGATCGCTTCGGTCAGCATGCCCAGCAGCTGCAGGGACTGTCCGGTCCACACGGCGATCAGATTGAACAGCGCGTCCTGGATGTGGCCTCTGAAGATATTTCCAGTCATGAACTTGGTAGGCGGCATGTACTTCAGGGAAGCGTTGGGGAAGATCTCCTTCGCCATCTGCGCCTGAGCCAGCTCGTACAGGAAGCCGTTCTCCGTGTCGGGATCCATCTCAAAAGCGTGTCCCAGACCCATCTGTTCCTCCTTGATGTTGGCCAGAACCGCAAACTGCTCGTTCATCATCTGGGAAGCCAGCACGGTGTGAGCGGATTCGATGGCGTCGTCAGTGGTCAGATAGTTATCCTCGCCGGAGTTGAAGATCACGCCGCAGTAGCCGATGATCACTCTGGAGAAGAACTGGTCTACGATGGTTCTCTGCATATTGATATCTCTGAACAGAATTCCGTACAGCGCGTCGTTCAGCATGACGTCCAGTCTTTCCAGCGCGCCCATAGCTGCGATCTCAGGCATGCACAGTCCGGAGCTGTAGTTGCACAGACGGATATATCTGCCGACTTCCTCGCCGACTTCGTCCAGAGCCTTTCTCATGATCCTGAAGTTTTCCTGGGTGGCATAGGTGCCGCCGAAGCCTTCCGTGGTGGGGCCGTAGGGCACATAATCCAGCAGAGACTGCGCGGTGGTCCGGATCACGGCTATAATGTCCGCTCCCTGGCGGGCGGCGGCCTGAGCCTGGATCACGTCTTCATAAATATTTCCTGTGGCCACGATCACGTAGAGATAGGGTCTTCTTCCCTCGCCGATGGTCGCCAGATATTCCTCTCTCTTGGCTGTCTGCTGACGGATCTTTTTCAGGGATTCCTCCACATAGGGCAGGATCGCCTTCTCGGCTTCCTCTCTGCTGCAGGTGGAGAGCTTCATCAGATCCAGCTCGCCGCGGCCTACGGCCTCCGCGATCTCCTGCGGAGTTTTTCCGGTCTGGACCATAGCGTTTCCGACCCAGTAGGCTACGCCTCTGGGAAGCCCGCCGGCGTCTTTCACCGAGTCCACGATGACATTGGGCAGCGGACGCTCCACGTCATCCACGCCGTCGATCCCCAGCAGTCTCAGGATCGTTCTCTCGGTGGAAACAGTGGTATGCTTGTCGATGAACTCCTGCATGCTCTGCGCGATGTGCGCCGCAGCGGTTCTTGCACTGTCAATCACCTTCGGGTCTAAGTTGAGTTTACTTTTCATCCTTCTCTTCTCCTCCTTGTTCTCTTTTTCCACAGAACTGCCCTGTCCCGCCCCGCCGGACTGCCCGCCCGGCGCACAGTCGCTGCTTCCGGCCGACAGAAACAATCAGAATGTTAACAATCGTGATATTACCTTATATATTTGATCCCAGGAGTTCCCTGGCGTAATCAATGATCTCGTCGTAGATCCCCAGCATTTTGGCGATATTCAGCGCGTCCTTGGGGATCTGCAGCTCATCCTCCACCACACAGAGACGGTAATCCATATATTTTCCTATGATCTCGATCCGCTCTTTTCTGCTGGCATGGACCAGTTCTTTGGACAGCTTTGTGAAATCCACCCCCGCCAGTCCCCGCACCTGCATATTGTGGACCGTATTGCCCACCGCCGCGTGGTCGAAGTGGGTGGTGATCACCGTAATATAAGTACGCTCCGACAGATAGCGGATCAGGCTCCGGGTCAGGGCCAGTCCCTCCGTGGGGTTAGTGCCCGAAGCGATCTCATCCACCAGGATCAGCGAGCGCTCCTTCGCGTTGTCCAGGATCTCCCGCAGTTCTTCCATTTCGCTGCCGAAACTGGACAGCCCCCGCTGTACATTCTGGCTGTCGCCGATGAGCACCTGCATGAAGTTGGACAGCCCCACTGAGGCGGCTCTGCACGGTACGTAAAGTCCATACTGAGCCAGAAGCGCCACCTGGCCGATCATTTTCAGCGAGATGGTCTTGCCTCCCATGTTGGCGCCCGTGATGCAGCTGACGCCGTCCGCCAGATCCACGCTGACCGGACAATAGGTCTTTCCTCTGCCCCGCAACACTTCCTCCACCTGCAGGTTTCTTCCCTCGTCGATGTGGAGTTCGTGCTCCTCCGTGATCTTGGGGCGAACGCAGTCGTTCTTTTCCGCGTAGATCGCCTTGGCGATGGTAAAGTCCAGAGCCCCGATCTTTTCACAGTTGCTTTTCAGTATATCCGCTTCCCGGCCGATCTCCTGCGACAGACGGCTGCGAACCTCCAGCTCTTCATCCTCGATGAGAGTGTTTTTCTCCTCCATCTGCTTTTGGAGAGCGTAGATCTCTTCGTTGGGTCTGACCGTGAAGGTGACGGTCATATAATCTTCCCCGAACTGCTCCAGCTCCGGCAGGCTTTTCGCCAGCGCCATGGTGCGCTCGTCGGCCTTGGCCACCAAAAGTTCGCATTTTGGCGTCATCTGAAATTTGTGCTCCGCCTCCAGCCTCCTGCGTATCTCTTTTTGAGCC
The DNA here is from genome assembly GCF_900605495.1 of Bacilliculturomica massiliensis. GTDB lineage: Bacteria > Bacillota > Clostridia > Peptostreptococcales > Anaerovoracaceae > Bacilliculturomica > Bacilliculturomica massiliensis. The sequence goes on along the minus strand of NZ_LR027602.1, from coordinate 482,678 downwards.
CGCCGCACGGCCAATTCCAGATCGCGTTTTTCTCTGCGCAAAGCGCCGAGCTTTTCGGAAAATTGATCGTAGATATAAAAGGTATTGATTCTGTCTTTTCCTGGGTCCATCACATCCAGCAGCGCCGTGGTATCGGCCAGACGAAACTCCGGCGGCATATTGTGGCTGATATCGGAAAGCAGATTCCTCGCCCGCTCCGTCTGGAGCAGAAAAGTCTTGATCTCGTAAAGTTCGATGACGGAAAGAACGTTTTTCAGACTGCGGTCCAGCGTAAAACCGATCTCCTTGATCTCCATAAAGATCTCGGACAGCTCCTCCATCTCCTTCGGGTAGTCCCTCACCATGGAGCGGATCAGATCCATCTTTTCAAATTCTTCCCGCAGCTCCCGCTCCTGTCCGGGATAGAAAGGGCGGATCCCCTTCACCCGTTTTACGCCGAAGGGCGTGATGACATTGATGCTGTGCAGCACATGCTCAAAGCCGGTTTCCGTTCTGCTCTTTGTGTTTGCCAGCATTTTTGGCGCCTGTGTGCTCATCTCCTGTTCTCCTTTAACCCAGCTTTACATCCACCACGGGTATCCGGTCCCCTATGCCGTCCTGCATGGCTCTGAGGAGTTCCTCGTGGTCGAAGGAATAGCCCTCCGGCGAAAAAGGATTCACCGTAACGGCCGCCACTTCGATCTTTTCCATTACACATACGTGAAATCCCCGCTTTTTCAGCTGCTGCCAGGGAAGCGCGCCGATAAAGATCCGCGTGGGATCCTTGAGCACGATCTGTACCCGGGCCAGCTTGGCAGGGTGGATATCCGCGATGACGCTCTGGGTCAGCGCCCCCGGTATATAGACGTGAGTGGTCTCGTCGTCGATCACTTCATCCAGAAAACGGCTGGCTCCCAGACCTGTTTTCAGATCGAGATGCTGCGTCTGGCCGCCTTTCTTCACCAGCGTAATGCGGTTTTCGCCCGCGATCTCCGACGCGATCATCTCCCGCACGGGTCCCGCTTCCAGGCGGTCCATGCTGTAGAGATTTACAATGTGCACGGTCTCCTCCACCACTTTCCTGATCGTCCGCGAGAGCACCGCCCCCGTGGCCAGTATAATAGCGTCGGAAGTCTCCGGCGCGGCGATGGATTTCCGATCGATGGCTCCGTCGATGAGGATCAGATCCACTCCCAGAGAGGCGATCTCCTCACAGAGTTTCCTGTGATCAGCCGTGTTCACCGGTCCGGCGATCTGCACGTAGCCGCTGTCCGCCACACGGCAGATCAGCAGCTCTCCCAGAGCAGTGCCGAACCTGGTCTTTTTTATGATTTCAAGTCCCGTTTCCGCCAGCTCGTAGAGCTGAACGGGGACAGTGACGATTGTTCCCGTATCCAGATAGACCTTGGGCTTGTCGGTGTTGGTTACCAGATCGCAGGTCTCCCCGTCTCTTCCTGTGGATGTAACGCCCAGAAACATCCCCTCGTCCATCGCTTCCTCGATCAGGTAGTTCAGGGCGGTAGTCTTTCCCGCGTTCTTTGCCATTCCCACAATGGAGAGGGTCTTATATTGATCTTTCAGCTGATAAAGCAATCCCATAATACAAGCTCCGGTTCCCGGGTCCGCCGCCGGGCCGTTCGCCCTCTGCTTCCCCGTGATATATATAAATAAATTCCGTCCTGCGCGCCCTTGCAGTCTGCGCTTCGGACCGCCGCCGGTCCGCGCCGGCAGTCAGAATTTCAAGTCCCATATATACAGATAGCTTGGGGCAGATCACTCTGCCCCAAGACTTCTCATTCAGATAATATGTGTGTGTGGTTTAAAGCCGGTCTTATTTGTTTCTCTTGTGGCGGAGCAGATCCTGCGGTTCCATGGCCAGTCTCTGACCTCTGAGCAGGCCTTCCACGCCCTCGTACTCATAGTGCTTCTTGCCCGTGCAGTAGTCGCAGGTGCATTCCAGCTTGGGCAGCTGCGGCTCGGTGTAAGTGGTGATCACGCCTTCGTAATTTCTCAGAACCACCTTTTCCGGAGACTGGGAAATGACGTACTGCGGCATGACCGGAGTCTTTCCGCCGCCTCCCGGAGCGTCCACGACGAAGGTGGGCACAGCGTAGCCGGAGGTGTGTCCGCGGAGACCTTCGATGATCTCGATACCTGCGGATACCGGAGTTCTGAAGTGCTCGATGCCCAGGGACAGGTCGCACTGATAGATGTAGTACGGTCTCACTCTGTTTCTGACCAGAGCCTGGACCAGCTCTCTCATGATGTGCGGGCAGTCGTTTACGCCTCTCAGCAGTACGGACTGGTTTCCTAAGGGAATTCCGGCGTCAGCCAGCTTGGCGCAGGCCGCGGCGGCTTCCTGAGTCAGCTCCTTCTTGTGATTGAAGTGCGTGTTCAGCCAGATGGGGTGGTACTTCTTGATCATGTTCACCAGGTCGTCGGTGATACGCATGGGCAGAACAACCGGTGTTCTGGAACCCATTCTGACGATCTCCACGTGAGGGATCTCTCTCAGTTTTCTGATGATGTATTCCAGCACATCGTCCTCAACCAGCAGGCAGTCGCCGCCGGAGAGCAGTACGTCTCTTACCTGAGGCGTCTTTCTGATGTACTCGATGCACTTGTCGATGTCTTCCATGGATCTGGCTCCGTCGGTCTCTCCTGCCAGTCTTCTTCTGGTGCAGTGTCTGCAGTACATGGAGCACTGATCGGTGATCAGGAACAGAACTCTGTCCGGATATCTGTGGGTCAGTCCCGGAGCCGGGGAATCCTCGTCCTCGTGGAGCGGATCCAGCATATCTGCTTCGCTTCTGTGGTTCTCCGCGATCACCGGCACCGCCTGCATTCTGACGGGACATCTGGGATCTTCAGGATCCATCAGGGAAGCATAATACGGGGTGATCCCCATACGGAAATTCTTTGTTACTTCGTTGATATCTTTTTCTTCCTGCTCCGTGAGCTTGATCACTTTCTTCAGATCTTCAACATTGTCGATTCTGTTCGCAACCTGCCAGTGCCAATCATTCCACTGCTCGTCGGTTACGTCCTTCCAGAGTTCAATGTCTCTGAAGTGTCTTCTCTCAGCCATTTTTTCTTCTCCTTTATCACATAACATACATTTTATCATATTGAGGGGCGAACCGCCGGCCGCGTTCCGCGGATGCTTCCGCCCCCTTTTTACATTCTGTCAGGCAGATCCTGCGGTCTGCCCATACGGAATCCCGATTAAGCGAACAGGTCGGTGAATACCTTTCTCAGCAGTTCGCTCTCTCTCAGTTCCTGCAGAGCGATGGCGGCGTGGCCCTTGCAGTAGCCGTTTCCGATGATCATGTTCACGTCCTTGCCAACGCCCTCGGCGCCCAGAGCAGCCTTCGTGAAGTTGGTAGCCATGGAGAAGAAGTATACGGTACCGTCGTCCTTGGTAGCCAGGATGGAAGCCATCTCGGTGTTCTCAATGCTTACGCAGTTGATGACAACATCAGCCAGCTTTCCGTCGGTGGACTCCATGATCTTGTTGTAGACCTCTACAGCGTTGGTAGCGTCGGCTACGATGACCTCGTCCGCAAAGCCCAGATCCTCAGCTCTCTTTGCGCTCTTGGGGGAACCTGCGATGCAGATGACCTTACCGTTGACGCCGGCTCTCTTCTTGGCCTCGTACAGGCAGAGCATACCGGACTTTCCGCCGCCGCCGATGACGACTACAGTGTCTCCGGACTGAACCAGCTTCGCGGTCTGCGCGGGAGCACCGGCAACGTCCAGAACGGACAGCGCCAGATTTTCCGGCATATCGTCGGGCAGGATCGCGTAGATGCCGCTCTGGAAGAGGATCGCGTGGCCCTTGATGTCTACCTGGTCGATAGCGGGTCTCATATCGATGATCTCATCGATCACCAGCGGAGTCAGGGACAGGGAAACCAGAGTAGCCAGCTTGTCGCCCACCTTCAGGTCGCCCACATAGTTGTCGCCGATCTTCTCTACAGTACCGATCAGCATACCGCCGGAACCGGTCCAGGGATTCTTGTGCTTTCCGGCTTTGGCGACGATTCCCAGCATGGTGTCCTTGATGCTCTGGATGTCTGCCGCTGACAGATCATCGGTAGGCTTCTTTCCGTCGCAGGCTCTTCTCACGATCTCCGTAAAGGAAGCGGAGTCAACGTTCAGAGTCTGAACATTGATCAGAACTTCGTTATCGTAAATTTCCATCGTGTTGTCGATCACATCTGCCGGCTGGGGCAGTACGCCTTTCGGGGAAATAACTCTGTGTGTACCATAGGGGCATCCTTTTTTCTGCATGTTGTTCTCCTCCTTAGATAAATGTAATAAAAAATTTTATTTTCTCGTTATGTTCGGCGCGGTCTGCAGTATCCCCGCATGCGCCGTTATGCTGTGCGCGGCCGTGTGATTGCCGGCACGCTTATTATAGGAGCAAATTGCGTGCCAACCGTGACGGTACGGTGAAAATTTTCGTTTGTTTTCTAAAAAATAAGTAAAATATGCGGAAAAACCGCTGTCACGGCTGTGAAATTCTTCACATTCTTTTTCGCCCGATGAAACTGCTGTGGATTTGCTCCGTTATTGAGGGAAGTTTTTGGCCAAATCGAACCGAAATGTGTTCAATTATTAAAAAATGGCGAACCAATATCGGTTCGCCATTTTTATCGCCTTACTTTTCATTCAGGGCCGCTGTCTATTTTCCTTTTCCTTCCTTTTTTTCGGCCGGACTTTCTCTTTTTCCGGTCTCACCGCAGTTCGCTTTGTACAGAAATAGTTTCGGCCTCCTCTTCCTGGCCGATACCGTATTTCTTCTTCTTTCTGACCAGCTGCGTCTGGCTGATCCCTATGGCCCTGGCCGCTTTGCGCGTGGATCCGTATTTTTCGCAGGCCCGGCGGATGATCCCGCTTTCAAAATTGGCCACCATGGCCTCCAGGTTCAGATCCCCTTCGTCAGGGACAGGCTCTGCCGCGAAGGATTCCGCGCAAGCCGTTCCCGGCTCTTCCAAAGGCTCTAACAGATCCGTGTGCAGCTCCCGCATCACGTCAAACAGCGTAATGCTGTCCCCCTTGGATGTGATGAGCAGTCTTTGAATGGTATTTTCCAGCTCCCTGATATTTCCCGGCCACCGGCAGGTCTGCAGATGGGCGAGGGCGTCGGCGGCGATGGTCTTGTCCGTGCCGTACTTGTTGTTGTATTTTCTCAGGAAGTGCTGTACCAGCGCAGGGATCTCCGCTGTTCTTTCGCTGAGACCCGGAACGCGGATGGGAAATACGTTGAGCCTGTAATACAGGTCTCTGCGAAACAGCTTCCGGTCCATTTCCTGTTCCAGATCCCGGTTGGTGGCGGACAGGATCCTCACGTTGCACTTCACCGGCTTCGTCCCGCCTACCCGGTAAAACTCCCCATCCTGAATGACCCGCAGCAGCTTTGCCTGCATGTCCAGCGGCAGCTCTCCCACCTCGTCAAGAAAGATGGTGCCGTTGTCTGCCAGCTCGAAATATCCTTTTTTCCCCGAGGCGTTGGCCCCTGTAAACGCGCCCTTCTCGTAGCCGAAAAACTCTGATTCGATGAGCTTTTCCGAGATGGAGGCGCAGTTGATCTTTACAAAGGGCTGCATAGCCCGCGTACTGTTTTTCTGGATGATGGAGGACACCTTTTCCTTGCCCACGCCCGTGTCCCCGGTGATCAGAACATTACAGTCGTACTTGGCCACGCTGAGCATCTCCTCCAGCACTTTGCTCATGGCCTTGCTCTCGCAGATGAAATCCTCCACCAGGCTGGCCTGATGCGCTTCTTCCCTCACGTTCTTCCTGTTCTTCCGCAGAGAATACCCGATGTTGGTGTCGATCTTGTAGCCCTCCAGATCAGCCTTTTCCAGGTAGGGCGCCACCTCCCTCAGGATCTTGATATCGAAGTCGGCGTATTCCCGCTCATAGCCGTCCGCGCATTTGATCTCGATCTGCCTGGAAATAGCCTCGGTAATATAAAGCGCAATATTATAATTGTTGATGAGATTTGCGAAATAGACAGTACCGCCCTCTCTGGTGGAGAGAATATTGATCGTCTCCGCCCCCGGAATATCCGCGCAGTTGATGCTCACGTCAAACAGGCCCACATCCAGCTTTTCCAGACACTCTACCGGTTTCAGGATATTCACGTAATGAATGGAGTCAAAGGTCTTCTCCATCAGGTCCGACAGCGCCTTCCCGCGGATGCCGATGTCCGTGTTGTTGTCAAACAGACACACGATCTCCGCCAGCGGTCCCGCGGACTTTCGGATGGCATAGCCAAAAAACAGATTGGTCAACAGGCTGTTTCCCACTACCAGACACCGCTTTTTCCCTGCCGCGCTCTTGTAGGCCGAGTACAGCGTTCCGGATTCATCAAAGGTGTAAAGCAGAAGATTGATAGGAATATCCTCCGGTTTTTTTACGATGGGAAACTCGTCAAACAGGATGGCGTAGCCCTCCGCATCCACCTGGGTGAAGGTCATGTTCACATTGCTGATACTGCTGATATACAGAGGAATGGCTGCCAGCGACGCGTTGCAGATCACCTCGTCCCCCACCGACAGCCCAAAGCGGTTTTTGTAGGCGGGACCGATCTCCTCGATCCTGCCGAACACCACGCCCCCCGTGTCCGTCACCGGATTGTGCAGTTTTCCCCGTTTACTGATGATATCCATGATCCGATCCTTGATTTTTTCGGCGTTATTGTTGGTTTCGACGCAGATCTGCCGGAAACTGGTGCTCTCAATATGGATCTTGCTGACGGCGATCCTCACTTCGTTGGGATAGATCTCCCTGGTATTGTCCACCCTCCATGCGGAGGTCGGTAATACGTGATTGGGTTCAAGCACCCTTTTTATTCCATAAGAGTCAAGCATTTTACCCTCCATTTCTCCTGTCCCCTCCGAAAACCGAGTCAAAATCGGTTCGCTTTTTCGGTTAATACAAGGATAAACCATTGGCACGGAAATTGCAACATAATATTGACATACACATAAAATCTAATTTTTCGAATTTGCCGTCATGACCAGCCGCGGTGGTCCGCGGAAGAGACCACCCATCGGTTCCAGAATCGTCCGGCGGTCTGTGTGGAAGACACGCCGGCCCTGATCCCATCTGTGATCAAAGGGCTGGGGACGGCAGTCGCAGATCAGTGAAAAGGAGAATATAAAATGGAGAAGAAAATTACCTCGACAATCAGACTGAGAATGTCCCATAAAGATGCTCACTACGGCGGCAGCCTGGTGGACGGAGCCCATATGGTCCACCTGTTCGGCGACGTGGCCACAGAGCTTCTGATCATCGCCGACGGCGACGAAGGTCTGTTCCTGAGATATGACGAGGTCGAGTTCCTGGCTCCTACCTATGCGGGAGACTACATCGAAGCCTACGGCGAGATCACCAAGATGGGCAACACTTCCAGAACCATGGAATTTGTCGCCAAGAAGGTAGTCGCTGCCAGACCGGACATCAGCCCCTCCGCAGCAGATTTCCTGGAAGAGCCCATCGTCGTGTGCAGAGCCAAGGGCGTATGCGTCACCCCGAAGGACAGCCAGAGAAAGAACAAATAATTAAGCCATTTTGATTCCATACCATATAAAGGGGCGGCGCAGGCCGCCCCGAAACAACAGCCCAGTCAAATCACGCTTATAAGAAACATATACATACACTCATACTGAAAATGCCTGCCGGCGGAAAGCCTGGCAGGCATTTTCAGTATGAGGTCCGCCCTTCGCCCATCGCAGCGTCCGCCGGCGTTCTGCCCGCCGCTTTGTTGTCCGCCCCTCCGGCCGCCACCCCTCTGCTCGCCGCTTTGCTGTCCGCCCCTCCGGCCGTGCTGCCCGCCGTTCCAGCCGCCGCCCGTGCCGCGGCGACGGCGCATCGCGAATCCAGGATCCTGAGAGAACGCCCGCGTCCGGACACCCTGAGAAGCCGTACACAGTTTCTCCCATCTCCTTTCGCCGCGTAGAGCGCCTCATCCGCTTTCACGATCATGTCATCCACACAAATGTCCTGTTTCCCCGTCCCTTCCGGCATGCAGACAGAGACCCCCACGCTGATGGTCAAATACGGGCTCACATCCGGACAGGCCCCCTCGATCATTTTCGCCTCCACCGATGCGCGCATGCGTTCCGCGATCCACCGCGCCTCCTGATCGGAGGGCACGGACGCTACCGCCAGAAACTCCTCGCCGCCGTACCTGCACAAGATGTCGCTCTTTCTGGCAAGGCACTCCCCCAGGCATTCCGCCGCAGCGATCAGCGCTTCATCCCCCCTTCGGTGACCGAATCTGTCGTTGAACTGCTTAAACCCGTCGATGTCTACCATGAAAAATGCGAAAGGCCTGCCGTGGCGCAGACACATCTCCACCATGCGGTAGACCTGATCCCTGCACCCTCTGCGATTATATATCTTCGTCATAAAATCTCTGCAGGACCGTTCCTTCAGGTCGTCGATCACCCCGATGTAGAATTGGTGGGTGCGGCACGAAAACAGACATCCGATCCCACAGACGACCAGGATCTGCAGGTGGTAGACCGGTTGCGCGTGCATTCCGATGGAAATGATCAGATTCTCCGCCAGATAGACCCCGAACAGGGCTGCCGTCTGCGGCGCGGGAAACACCGGCACGATCATCAGCGCGCAGCAGAGCAGAAAACAGTTGGACGGCATACCGCCGGCCCTGACATCCTCCACAAAGTAAGGCATCATTCCCAGCGAGATGATCGCCCAAAAACACAGATAGATCCAGTCCGACCGCCGGCTGCACGCGATCCGCTTCTTTTTATAGGCGCGGCAGTACGCCAGAAATAGAAAACACCCAGGTACCAGAACAGCAAAACCCACCCATAAACGCGCGCTTTTATAAAAATCAGGATCCAGCAAGTTTATACCCTGAAAAAGCAAAACGGCCAGCGCCGCCATCCATCCTCTCGATAAATTCAGTTCTGACAGGTAATAATCGATCCCCCGATCCAAAATGTCATCCGTACTGTTTCTGTCCACGGACCCTTTCCCTCCTCTCCGAAGCCGTTCATGTGCAGCCGTCTGAACGGCTTCGGATCCATGCCGGTCACACAGCGACAAAATCCTCCGGACTCCGACTTCGTTTCTGTTACCAATTCTATCACATATCCGCTGCGCGCCCGATACGAAATACCCGTGAATTATCGACGAAAGACCACAGATTTCGCAGGATCCATCGGGATGGAAAACCGCCCTTCCGCGGGACCTCCCAGCACACAGACCGGACCCATCTCAGCCGGACAGATTTTTTTACAAAAAAATATTGACATATTGGCTGGATCTGCTTATAATATAAACGTTGACATATCCATGGGGGCATGGCGCAGCTGGGAGCGCGTCTGACTGGCAGTCAGAAGGTCAGGAGTTCGATCCTCCTTGTCTCCACCAAATTAAGGACATCTGAAAAGATGTCCTTTTTATTTACTTCGAAAAAATGGTCCGAGAGAGAAAGAAAGACCGGCCAAACTCACCTCATACACTTCGAAACGCGCAGCCTGGAAGGACCCGGTGCATCCCACCGGCAGCAGATCACTCGGCGGCCCGTCATCCTCTTTCGTGTGCTGGCGGTCCACCCACGGACGATATCCTTTCGGGCTTGTCGAGCCCCCGGCGGACGACGGTCCTCATTCGCGGGCTGGCGGTTCCCCTGCGGCGGCCGCTGCTCTGTCGTCAGTCCCTGCAGGTGAATGGGCGAGATCCGGATTTTTTTCTCGGTTTCACCGAAAGAGAACTGCCAAATAGGCGATCCCCCATCTTTTATTGAGTTTTCACCTATTTCCCAGCAAATATTGAATAATAATCGCTGTTTTTCACCTGTTTGTATGTGATCTGCGAATTTTTTTACCGTTTTCACCTATCCCAGAGTTCGATCATCCCATGATCAAAGAACTCCCCGCCGTCCACCATTCCGGAGTCCGGATCGCAGGCGGCCGGGCCGCCATGGAGGGCATGCCGCAGACCTCCGTCTCCGCATCCAACACTTCTGTGTGTCTCCAATCCACGTACTTCAATCGCCAGCCGTATACTAATTGTTCTTGCCGCCGTAATTCTTCTCTTGATGATAGGGTTACGCCACAGTATACTTTACTTAAACAGGAGACTCTCACATGAATACCAAGCCCATTAAACTTTCACCTAAAAAAGGGGCCACAGTCATGCGACCAGCTATTCCGTCAACATAGGTAGCGCCGAGACCAAAAGCTGCGGTTTCGTTGCTTCTGATGGCCCGCTGGTTCCACTCGAAAAAGTGATTGATACGTAGAATCGACATATTATCCTACAGGTTTCCAGGGAGGAATAGCATGTTCATGTTTAATGGATTTTTGCGAGGGCCCTTGGCATTTTTTATCTTTATCACAATTAGTATCGGCACGGTTCTCGGTCTCGTCCGCGCGTTCCGCGTTTCAGTTCAGCAGCGGAAAATGGAACGTACCGTCGCCGATTTTATTGTTTCAAATGGGCTGGAGAACTGCGAACCAGGCTTCTATGACCGAAAAGAAAAGTTACTGGCAGTTCAACTTGGCATCAGTGTAAATGCTGCATACGCAATGCTTTCTATCATTAGAAACAAACAGCTTCACAACGTGTCCGCCGCTGCCGCGGCCAAATCATTCCGAACAATAATGCTTTCTTCCGGTCTGAATCAAATGCAGATCCGACGTCGAACGGAGCATTTATAATAGCTGTTGTTGCCCCCGCACAAAACGCATCCCAAAAGAAAATGCCATGGACTGTCCCCGCTGCGGGGCGGCCATGGCGTTTTCTTCATTTTACCCCAGGATCTTTTCGATAGCGTACTCGATGATCTGCGGCGTTCTCTCGTACAGGTCTTCTTTCAGCACCCGCTCTGTCAGCTTATGAAAATCCTTGCCCCAGGGGCCGATATTGATACAGGGCATGGATATTTTCTCGATCTCCGCCACGGGGATGTCGTAGAGATTCCCGAAAAACGGCATGGAATCTTTCAATGCCTTTGTGATCTCCTGACTGTCGGAAATGCTGGTATAGCTCAGATCCGAGATCCCTGTGTAGAAATATTCTTTCACGTATTCCTGCCCAAACTGCTCTTTCGTGAAGTCCCCCAGTATCTCTCCGATGCTGCGGATCGTATCGGGCAGCCGATCCAGGAACAGGTTCGACACGTTGGGGTAATAAGGCGGGATCAGTCCAAAGACCACCCGCGGCGACAGATCGTCTATATAATTGTAGACAAAATCCACCAGCTCAAAATTGCAGCCCAGCAGCGTCATCTCGTCGCTGTTCAGCAGTTCCGCCAGCTCCGCCATCTTCTTTTCATACGCGCTGCGGAATTCCTCGCCGTGAACGGCATAGGCTTCGCCGTAAAGCTCGGCAAAGTCCACCACCTTCGTCTCCCAGGGCAGCCTTCTTTCCTCCTGACCCGTGGCCTTCAGAAAACGGCTGTAATTGGCGTTCATCTCCGCGATGATCTCGTCGAAAGCCTCCTGGCAGATGGACCGCACCTTGTTCAGCAGGGTTCCAGGGGTCTGCTTTAACGTCAGAATGCTGAAGCAGCCGGTGACAGAAAGCGGCATGGACACGTCGTATTTGATCTTCCTGTCTCTGTAGAACAGCCAGGTCGGCGGCGGCGCCGCCTCGCAGCCCACCACGTCCGACAGGTCCATGTTCAGCTCCGTCTTCCTCACGATGCCGCTCATCAGATTGAGCGGATTGAAGCCTTCAAATACCTTTCCCACGTGGGCCAGGGACCCACGCACATAGAGAAACGGCATCAGTTTACCCACCGAGCCCAGCGAAAACACACCCTTATCCGGGTCTTTTCTCTGATGCGGCTCTGAATTGACCATGATCTTGTAATCCAGTCCGTATTTATCTTTCAGCTCCGCCAAAAGCAGGATCGCGGTGCGCATGCCCGCCGACAGATTCTCTTCGTCCGGCACCGCCAGCACGATGAGGTTCCCGCGGAAGACCCATCCGGCCATGGCCCCGGTACTGCCCCTTATACACATATACATGTGGATATGTGTAAGGAAAACCTTCTGCTGCTGGTGCGTCTGCGCTCTATTAATATCACTGGAAAGCTGTTGAAAAATGCGTTGGCCACCGTGGGACCCATCAACAGCCCCGCCGCCAGCTTCGCCGGCAGCCACACCGCCGGCTCCAGCTTCCGGCCGGCCGGCGACGGTCTCCTGCCCGCGGACCAGCTCTCCATAACGGGAGAGCAGCGCCATCTGGATCGCTCCGCCGCCCTTCATGTCACAGACGCCCCTGCCGTACAGATAGGTCCCCGCGTCCAGATCTTCGGCGGCTTCCTCCGAAAAGGAATCCCGAAGCTTGTGCAGCTCCCGCTCCAGATCATCAGGGGAGAAAGCCAGGGGTTTCAGCAGCTTGAAATCCTCCACCGTCACCACGTCGTTGTGATGGACGAACACCATAGTCTCCGGCCCCTCGCCCCTCACCATGGCAAAGGCGGCGGCGCGCCCGAACGGATCGTCCCGAATGGGACAGGTCCCGAAATACTCCGGGTGCTCCTTCCAGTAGGCCTTCTCCGCGAAGTAGTTCAGAAAAAACGCCTCCGCTTCCTTTTCCTTTTCCGAATGCGTAAAGCTCTCCGCTTTTATGTATCCGTAGAGGATCTCTTTGATCTCCTCCCCGATCTGATTCAGAATAAATTCCCTTCTGCTCTCCATTTCCACTCTCCAGATATTTTCTTTGATATCGATCATTTACCCCGGCCGATCACAATCTCGTCAGCGGGCAGGTCAGGCAGGTGGGGCCGCCTGTTCCTCTGTAGGACATTTCTTTCCCTTCATATGTAAATACGGTGACGCCCGCATCTTCCAGCTTCTTCTGAATATCCGGACAGCCTGCGATCAACACGCATTTCCCCGGTTCAAGGGCCAGGAGATTGGAACCCAGATAGTCGTACTCCTCATCATTGCATTCGATGAGCTGGATGCCCCGCTCCAGCAGATATTCCCGGAAAAACACCGGCATATATTTGGAATAGACCACCGCTTTGTCGGTATCTACAAAGCTGATAATGCTCATCAGATGGAGACAGCAGTCCTCCCCGTCTCCGTGAGGCATGGGAACGATGATATATTCGTCTACCACATCCTTGGTCAGCTCTTTAAACTGACGGATCCCCTCGTCGTTGGTGCGGTATCCCCGTCCGATGGCCACTGTCTTCTCATCGATCCAGAGTACGTCGCCGCCCTCCATTTTGCCCGGAGCCTCGATGAAGCCAAGCGTGGGGATGCCGATGCCTTCCAGAAATTCTCTCGTGGCCTGATATTCCTTTCCTCTGAGGACCTTACCCATGGGGAAGTAGATCGCGCCCTTTCTGGTGATCTTCAGCGGATCGTGCGTGTAAATAGAATCCAGTCCCGTGCGGTCGTCCTGGGGCAGATAATAGACGTTCTCCACATTATCCTTTATGATCTTTTCAAATACCGCGTACTCTTCCAGCACCTTCTCATAATCCGGGCAGCCGAAATACTTGAATTCCTCCCAGGTCTTATCCAGATTTTCCTGGCTGATGAAAGCCTGCTTCGGATGCTTGATCAGGATCGACTCGATTTTTCCTACCATGGACTGACAACCATACTTCATATTTTTACCTCCTAAACTCATCTTCACTGTTTGACTTCTGTTACTTTTCTGCAGAGCGCCCCAGAGGCGGCTCTGTCATGTCGAAAACTGTATACTGTATACTGTGCACTGTGTGTATATTATCGCATACCTTTCATGCTTTTGCAACCCATTCCTGCTATTTTTCTGAAAATTTCAGTATTAAAAAGTCCTGCTCTTACAAAAAGCTATCGACGGAATCCCATCCGCCCTTCGAGCACCGTCAAATGATCGGCTTTTTTGCAGCATGAGGAAGGATCAGTAGGCGATTTTTCCAGCAGGATCAGAAAACGCCGCGCTGTGGATCCAGCGCGGCGTTTTCCTGTCTTCAACCTATCGAGCTTGTCACAGCGCGTCGGCGATGGACTGCACCATCATTTTAATGGAATTGTCGTTCGCCTCCTGCGTGTAGTATGCCATGTGCGGCGTGGCGATCACATTGTCCAGACGGGCCAGTTCATAGTCGGAATCCGCCGGCGGCTCGTTCTCATAGACGTCTATGGCAGCCCCGCCCATGCGCCCTTCCTTCAGCGCTTCAAAGAGATCACGGTTATTGACCAGCTCCGCTCTCGCCACGTTGACGAACAGGGCGTGGGGCTTCATCAGTCCAAACAGCCTGCCGTCGATCAATTTTTCATTTTCTTTCGTCACCTTCATGTGTACGGTGACGATATCCGAGCTGCGGAACAGCTCTTCCAGTCCCACATAGGTCACGCCCCAGTCCTTTTTCAGGCTTTCATTTTCATAGATATCGTTGGCGATGACCTTTGCGCCCATGTTAACAAACTTTTCCGCCACAAGTCTGCCAATGCTGCCGGTGCCCAGCACGCCCACCGTGGAGCCGCTGATCTCCATTCCCATCAGACCGTCGATGGACCAGCCTCCGGTCTTCAGCACATTGCCGGCCTGCGGGATCTTCTTGGCCATGGCCAGCGCCATGGAAAGGGCAAATTCCGCCACCGCGTTGCTCCCATAGCCCTCGATGTTGAGTACCTTGATGCCCTTCGACCGGGCGTAATCCACATCTACGAAGTTCCACACGCCCGTACCGATGAACTGTAAGATCTTCAGATTCGGCAGCCGGTCCAGCATCTCGTTGGTAAACTGCATCAGCCCGAATGCGATCACATCCGCGTCGAAAGCCCGTCTCTCCACTTCATCTGCATCCTGGGGGATGCCGGCGTACATCTCCACCGCGCCCAGGGAGCGCAGCGGATCCAGCAGTTCCGGACGGTCGATAAAGACCTCCGCGTCGATCAAACAAAATTTCATATCTACCTCCATATACCTGCAGAACAGCCGGACCCATCAGGCCGCCGCTTTTTTGTCCCGGAAGATCAGCGATCCGACGATCAGGAATCCCACCGATGCAAACAGTCCGATAAAGAGCGGGTCGCCCAGGAACACGTCGTAGCCCTTGGTCAGGAACAAATACGCCGGTACCACAGTGCCCAGGATAATGCTGCCTACAACGCCCGTTTTGGACGCCTTATCCTTGAAATAGAGCGCCGCGATCAGCGCCGGAACCAGAGCGGAACCGATGATGGAGAACACCATGGAGAGATAGCCCAGCAGACTCTGAATGAACAGCGCCACGATGACTCCCAGAGCTCCCAGTACGATGGTCATGATGGGCAGCGCCTTCTTGATCTTGTCTTCGGAGACGTTAGGGTTGATCACCGATCCGATATCGTACATAATGTGGGTCGTCGCCAGAATGAGGAAGGAATCGAAGGACGACATGATGGCCGCCACGATACCTGCGATCGTAATGCCCTTGAGCACCGGAGGATAGTACTGCAGTACGAACAGCGGCAGAGCTGCATCCGAATTTTCCAGTCCCGGCATGAGCACGAAGATCGAGCCGCCGATGAACAGGATCGCAACGGCGAAATAGATCGCAAAGCCTCCGGACACGATAAATGAAAACTTGGCCGTTCCGTCATCCTTTGCCGAAAGCACTCTCTGCGGCATGGTGGGATCCCCGGGCACCGCCAGGAAATACGACAGAGCGATACCCACCATCCCTGCGCTGATACCGCCTGCCAGCGGATCGGTAAAGGACATGCCGCCGGCGGTGTACGCGCTGGTGATTACGTCCACGCCGCCCGCCATGTTCACACCGATGATAGGTCCGATCAGGAATACGCCGATCACCATGATCCCCAGCTGGGCAACGTCCGTCCAGACCACAGCGAAAAATCCGCCCATTGCCGTGTAGGCGATGGAGATACAGGCCGCCAGCGCCGTGGCCACCGGTATCGACAAACTGGTTCCGAATATGTAGATGATGATGGTGCGCAGTCCTGCGATATTGATCGCCACCAGCGAGACGGCGTAAGCCACCACCACCAGGGCGCTGGCGAGACGGGCCTCTCTGCCGAAGGCGGTGGAGACTGTCTCCGCCAGACTTCTGGCGCCGGTAGCCCGGATCTTCTTGCACAGGAAGCCCAGGGCGACCAGCCCCAGGGCAAACCCGCCGTAGATCCATACCATGGTTCCGGCGATCCCGTTTGCATACACATTGCCCACAGCTCCCATGGTCATTCCGGAACCGACCATGGTCGCCATGATAGTACCCACCAGAGCAAATTTATTGAACCGTTTCCCGCCCAGGATGAAGTCGTCCATGGTGTGGATCTTACCCTTGGCGATATAACCGATAACGAGCATGGCGATCATGTAAATTGCTATAATTATATAATCGACAAATGACATAATATCCTCCTTTCTGCTGGGGGAAGGCGAAAATTCCGGTGACTATGCCGGCTGCGCCGGCCGTTCACAACCTTTACTGAAAGATGTCCATTTTTTCAAGACGGTCAAAAGCCTTTGCCAACACGTCGATCCCCACGGTGCACGCGATGCGGATAAAGCCCTCGCCGGCCTTTCCAAAACCGCTGCCCGGCAGCACCAGCACGTGAGCGTCGTCCAGGATCTTTTCCCAGATCTCCATGGAGTCCAGACCGGTGGCGCTGATGTCCGCAAACAGGTAGAACGTTCCCTCGGGGTCGTTGCTTGTGATATTCTTCATTTTGCTGATCCTGTCGTGGACGTAAAGCACCCGCTTTTTATACTCTTCACAGAGCCCCGCCTGGATCTCCTTCCTTCTGCGGATGGCGAAGATGCCCAGGCGCTGCGACATGGAGCTGATGGTAAAGTTGACGGATTCGTTTACGTTGCGGATGCAGTCGATCAGGTCCCTGTGGGCGATAATGTGTCCCAGACGAAGTCCGGTCATGGAATAATCCTTCGAGTAACTGTAGATCGTTATTACACGATCCGGCTTTTCCTCATAGGAGCAGATCGCCTTTTTATAGTCTGTGTAATTCAGCGCTCCGTAAATATCGTCGGCGATCACCAGAAAATCGTATTTCTCCGCCAGCTCCAGTATGGCCTTGATGTTCTCCTCGCTGTAGACCTTGCCGCTGGGGTTGTTGGGAGAATTGATGATGATCGCTTTGGTGCGGTAACTGATATGTTTCTCCAGTTCTTCTACATCAATGTCAAAATTGTCTTCCTTGCGGGTGTTGTACACCACAAGTTTTCCCTTGGGCAATTCGATCTGGGGCTGATAATACAGGTAATAGGGGGCGATGGCGATCACCTCGTCGCCCTCGTCCAGCAGCGTCTCCATCACAAGATACATGGCGTGGGTACCGCCCGCCGTGATGATGATCTCGTCCATATCGAAATGAAATCCATAATCTTCTTCATACTGCCTGATGGTCTCCCTGCGCAAGTCTTCGTCCCCCAGAAACGCCGTGTAATGCGTGTGTTTCCCGGACATTACGTCCTCGTACATCAGGCGGATGCATTCCTCGTCGGCAGGATAATCCGGGTCGCCGATGCTCAGATCGATCACGTCGTCATACCGTTTTACCATCTCATTTGTCTTGCTGAGCGGCGGCACCTGAAAGTTCCAGTGTTTCTTTGCGATATATTTATTTTTCATGTTCAAAGTCCTCCTTTGCTTTCCCGCTGCGGTTAAAATCTCAGCGAAAGACAGCTCAGTCCTCCGTCCAGCTTCCTGTATTCCGATGTATCCACCAGGATCACTTCATATCCGGCGTCCCGCACAGCCTTTTCCACCGCCGGGTAACCCTCCGGCACGATCACCTTGTCATTGACCCAGATGCAGTTCGCCGCGTAGGCTTCCTCCTCCGGGATCTCGATCCTATTGTATTTTTCAAATTCCGGCTTATCCGTGAATTCCCCGGAGACAAGCATATTGTTGTTCTCGATGTAATTCACTCCCGTTTTCAGATGCAGCACCTTTTCCAGCGGCACTTCCGATCCGCTGAGTCCATATTTCTCAAGGATCGCGATAAACTGGCGTATTCCCTCTTCATTCGTCCTGGCTGAACGTCCCACATAAAAATGGTCTCCCACCATCATGACGTCCCCGCCCTCCAGCGTACCCGGGTCCACGATGTATTCGATCTGATCGTCGCTGAAAAACTCTTTGATCGCCGGAATGATCAGTTCCGCTTCCCTGTTTCGCGACATGGCCCCCGGGTTTGTGATGATCGCGCATTTCCTCGTGATGACCGCCGGGTCTTCTACAAAGCAGGAATCCGGAAAACGTTCGCAGGCTGGAAGAACGGTGACCGCCACTCCGCACTGTTTCAGCGCCTCGATATAAGCGTCATGCTGCTTCAGAGCCAGCTCGTAATCCGGTCTGCCCAGTTCCGGCGCCGATGTGATGCCTTCGACCATCGCTCTGCACGGTCTTCTCACAATTACATTTTTAAACATCCTTCAATCTCCTCCTTTGTCCTGCCTGTTCAGACAACCATTTTAAGGCAACCATTTTTTGCATAATGTGTACAGTGCTCAGTGTTCTATATACGATATACAATGTACTGTATTCATATGCTAGCACTCTTCCGTCAGAATTGCAAGTCTATTTTCACTTTTATAAATATTAAAATAATTTTTCCTTATTCTGGATCAGGGCTTCTCCGTCAATTTCCGATGGCATTATTCAGCCTTTTGTGATATATATTAAATAACATGCCGGCGACAGCCGCCGGAACAGGAGGAATTCATGGAACGATACTTATCTCTGAAAGATCATGTATACAAATACATCTCCGGAAAAATCAACGACGGTACTCTCTCTGCCGGAGACAAAATAAGCGAACCTCAGGTCAGCGAGGAGCTCCACGTGAGCCGCACGCCTGTCCGTGAGGCTCTGATGCAGCTGGCCTCCGACGGTTATCTGGAAAGTCTGCCCCGCAAGGGCTTCCGCGTCCAGTCCCTTGACACGGGCAGAGCGCAGCAGCTCTATGAGGTCATCGGCACACTGGACGGACGCGCCGCCTGCATGTGCATGGACCTGCTCACCGAAGCGGAGCTGACGAAGATGCAGTTTCTGGCCGACTCAATGGAAAACGCCATCAAGGCCGGTCTGAGCAATAAATATTACGAACTGCAGGTAGAGTTTCACAACGTATATCTGGATCTCTGTCCCAATACCGTCATTACGGACATGCTGGGAAAACTGAAAAACAACTTTATCCGGAAATACTATCTCTTCGACGACCCGGAGGATGAATTAGAGACGCTGCGCGAGACAAATCAGCAGCACCGCGAGATCATCCGGCTGTTCCGCGAAAAAGACGCGGACCAGCTGGAGCATTATATCCGCGACGTCCACTGGGACAGCAGCAAGGCCAAATTCGACTCGCTGCCCAGGGCATGATCCCGCAGCGGAAAACGAATAAAGAGCCTTACCCGCTCCGAGGGCCCGCTCAAACATAAACTTTTTTGTTATTTCGCCAATATCGCTTCGCGGTATTTCCTGCATAACAATGGAAACAATGAGGTATTTAATAGATGAGAAAAGAAGCATCCCCCGAACAGTGGGGAGAACTGTACGCGTCCGCTCTGGAACTGCTTTCGCTGGAACCGTGGGGATATTTCTGGGATATGGATCTGGTGGCCGTTCGTCCGGATCCCGACGGGGAACCGGCATTCTGCAGCATCATGGGCAGGATCGGCAGCTGCTACGGCATCGGCGTCTATCCCGGGGAAGATGGGCTCTGCGATCTGCAGATGATCGCTGATCTCAGCAGCGGACCGCTGTCCGCGGAATACATGATGCACGAGCAGTCCAGTCTCTGCTGTTATCTGGGCGACCGGGAGGAAGTCCCGCCCCCGCAGTATAAGATCATTCGCTCCCTGGGGCTGAAATTCCGCGGGCGCGGGAAATGGGTCTATTTTCAGTCCTTCAAACGCCGGTACTCGCCCTGCACTCCTGACGAAGCCGAGGTACTGCTTCTGACCGGTGTTTTTCGCGGTCTGATCGCCGCTGTCAAAGCTGTGGCAGCGGGCCAGATCGCCGCCGGTTTTTCCGAAGGCCGCATCCTCTGGCAGGAATTCGACAGAAAAACCGGCTGGAATCTCCATGAAGGGGAGCTCCCCGACGTACAGAAGCGCTATCCCGTGGCATCTATCCGGGACGATCTACTGAAGCAGCGTCTGAAAAAACAGCCCTGCAACGGCTCCGAGCTCCTTCTCGATTTCTGTTATATGAATGTTTCCATCGAAGACCCGTCCTTTGACCGGCCGGCCAACCCCCTGCTGTTTCTCGCCATCGACTCCCGGTCCGGCATGGTGGTCGATACCAGACTGCTGACGCCCGACTCCGACGAGACAGACGAGGCATTGGACTTTTTTATCTCCTACGTCATGGAATTCGGCCGCATGAAGAGCATACGGGCACGCAACCCCTGGATCTTCGGCGCCCTGGACGAGATCTGCAGCCACTGCTCCATTCCCCTTCTCATGGACCCGCTGACAGCGGTGGATAAGTTTCTGAAAGACTTCCAACGGCAGATGATAGGTCGGTAGGATCGTTATTTTTCCTAAAAAAAGCGCGCAGGACTGGTGCCGATAGACGCCTGTCTTACGCGCTTTTTATATGCTTTATCCCGACGGACCGCCGCACGAAGGTTCCCGATCGCCGCCTTCCCCCTGCACGGTTATTTATTGCCGGCGCCGCTGCCCGTCCATTGCAGTTTCTACAGGATCTTCTCGTTGTAGATCCCGGCCAGATCGTACTTCTTCGCCCGCTTTCGGATCACCTGGGGATCCGTGCTGTAGAGTCCTTTCTCCTTCATGCGCTCGAAGTATTCGGCTCCGGCAAAGGTGTAGCGTGTCATGAGACCGTCCTTCGTCTTGATCTGCTGGTTAGCGAAAGAGATCAGATCCCCTACGGCCAGCTGAGGAGGCAGCTCCAGCGGACGCATGCCCGCCAGGAACCGGGCCGCGTTGTAGCCCGCCAGAGTCCCCGTGCTGATGGCCTCCGTGTGACCTACAAACAGACCGGACTTCTCGCCGCCGCACAGCAGGTTTTCCACGCCCAGCACTTTCATGTTATTGTCGCGCTCAGCCACGGACAGATAGCGGATGGAATTGCCCTTTCCGCCTGCATAGGGGTCCACATAGCGGGCGTTTTCAAATCCGGGCACGCGGCGCAGCTTTTCGATGGGGAAAAACGGCGTCATGATCTTCGCATAACCAGTGTCCAGCAGCACGATATTGTCTGCGAACTCTTCAAGAGCATACTGTTGGCATACCTTCAAATCCAGCTTTTCTTTCACCACCTGCTCCGGCGGCAGCGGGATCACCGCCACCCCCTTCTCATTCAGATCCTTCTGGATCTCATCAGACAGCGAGGATTTCTCCAATTTTCCGGAGCCGCTGAAGGCGCCGAAGGCTCCGTCCTTCCTCTGACCCATCACGTCGTTCAGTCCTGCCTTCTGGGTGATGCTCACCCTGGGGCCGAAAGCGGGACAGCGCAGAATACACATACAGCAGCCGTTTCCGTAAGCCAGACAATTGCCCATGGGCCCGGTGCTCCCGGTACATTCCACAAATACGTCCCCTTCGATCTCTGTACCGTCGGCCAGCACCACGGCCTTCAGGATCTTTTTCCCCGAAGCCGCGGCCGTCTCGTCCATGACCACGTCCACCGCTCTGGCGATGGTCCTGATCTCAATGCCCTGCTCCAGCAGGAACCGCCTCACATGAGGCTCTACCTTGACCACGTCGTACAGGCTGGCGTGGGCGTGTCCCGGGAAATCCACATTCACATGGCGCGACAGTTTATCCGTGATCGCGAACAGTTCGCTGGCTCCCAGAGCTATATTCTCCTCCGCCGCCGTGAATCTGCCGTTGTTGCGCATGATGCCGCCCACGTTTCCCAGACCCAGGATCAGGTCCGTCTTTTCTACCATGGTTACACGGGCGCCCGCCTTTTTCGCAGCGAGAGCCGCCGCGCAGCCGGACCAGCCGCTTCCAATTACTACTACTTTATACATATGTAAAAATCACCGCCTCTTCCATTACTCATACATTCAGAGTATGTAAGAAGCGGTGATTTGGTTACCGGTGAATACCGCGCTTCACCACGGCCAAAACCTCCGGCGCGCCCTCGCCCTGATTCGTCAGGCGGGCGTGCAGGGTGTGATATTCTTCTGCAGGCAGCTCCCCGGCCAGCCGGAGGACCGCCTCGCGCTCTGCCTTTCCCGCCGGATGCCCGCCGTAGATCGTCACGATCAGGGCTCCGCCCGGCCGCAGCAGCGAAAGGGCCGACCTCATGGCCTCACAGGTGCTGTCCGCCCGGGTGGTGATCTTTTTATCCCCTCCGGGAAGATAGCCTAGATTAAAGACCACCGCCGCCGCCTGACCGCAGACGTACTCCGCCATCCGCCGGTGATCCGCGCAGATGAGCAGCGTTTCCCCGCAGGCCGCCGCTTCGTTTCCCGGCCTTTCACCCGGCGCGCCGTCCAGACGCGGAGCCTCACCCTGGACCCCGAACGCTTCGGTCGTTTCACCCGGCGCGCCGTCCATCAGGCCCGGAACGCCTTCTGCCCTCCACGCCACAGGACAGCCGGCCTCCCGCAGCCGGACTTCCGCTCTCTCCAGAGCTTCCCTCTGAATGTCGAATCCGTAGACCCGGCCGCCCCTGGCAAGGCGCGCCAGCGCCACCGTGTCCCATCCGTTTCCCACTGTGGCGTCCACCACGGTATCCCCGGGCCGCACATACTGCGCCATGAGCAGCGCCGCCAGCTCTGTAGGCCGCGCTATGGGATTTTTCCTCGCCTTCCCTTCCTGCGACGGCGCTCCATTCCCCCAGGCGCTCATCTAACGCTCCTTCAGCGCGAAGGTCTCGATGGCGTAGGCCACGCCGTCCTCCCCGTTGCTCTTCGTAATAAAATCCGCGGCTTTTCTGACCGGCTCCGCCCCGTTTTCCATAGCCACGGAAAAACCGGCGAAGTTCAGCATGGCCAGATCGTTCACACTGTCCCCGCAGGCCATGATCTGCTCTCTTTCCACCCCTAAGATACCTGCCAGATGAGCCAGCGCGTCCGCCTTGCTGGTGGTGGCCCCCCCCAGTTCAAGATTGTAGGGCATGGAACTTGTGACCGTGATGTCCCCCAACTGCTCCAGCTCGTTCCAGACCTGCCGCCGTTTCTCCATATCTTTAAAGATCAAGTTGATATTTTCCAACCGGGTCTCATTGCTGCGTATCAGCTCCAGAACGCTGTCCACAGGCTCTCTTGTACTCAGCGTATACCGCTTCGACTTCTCTGTGACGATCCCAAACTCTTCCAGATTGGAGAGACACCGGCGCTCCGCATAAACGCCGTGATCAAAAAATACCTCCGTCATGATCGACGGGTCTTCCATGATGTGCATTATTTTTTCCACGCTCTCCCTCTCAAGCAGATTGGAATACAGCGTGGTCATATCCGCCAGCCGCAGCAGATTGGCTCCGTTTGAAGTGATTGCGTATTCGATGCCCGGCACCTCCACCACATCCCGGGGCAGGGCGCTGTACACCCGTCCCGTGGCGATCACCACGTGCACGCCCTTTTCCATAGCCCTCTCAAGCGTTCGCCTGCTTTTCTCAGAGAGCACTCCCTGTTCGTTCAGCAGCGTTCCGTCCATATCCAAAGCGATCAGCTTAATATCCGTTTCCTCTCCGCGAGGTTTTTTTCTTTCCGCCCTCTTCATCCTACGTTTTCCTTTCACCATTTGCCGCAAAAACCGCGCGCCGGCTCTCTGCGCCGGCGTTCTCCCTTTAATGTACCACAGCGCGGGCGGTTCGTCAAAACCTGCATATCCCATGCTCCCCAATCTTTTGTTTACTTACCCACAACAAATTGACGTATCAAGGTGAAACGGATATTCTCTGGCGCCTGCTTCCAGCAACCCGGCGGCGGATCCTGACGGTGGACTCCGGCGGCGGACCCTGACGACGAATAGGCGAAAGGCAGATTTTTTTCACGATCTCACATAAAAAGAGCTGCTAAATAGGCGAAAATCAATTTTTTATAGACTTTTCACCCTTTTAGCAGCAAATATTGCTGTATTTTCACCGATTCTCCCGTCATTTTCGGTGATATCTGATTTTTTTTGCCGTTCTCGCCTATTCCGCGGCTTAACGCTCCCGCGGGCTGATATTCTTCGCCCACTTTTTCGGCCGTCGACCGATCCCGCGGCACCATCCCGGCGGACGGCCGCCCGCCCACCGGCCGCCGCCGGGCCGCCCCGCCGCCAAATGACACAGCGGCCGTACAGCCCAACAGTCCAACGGAACGGAAGGCCGGTCTGACGCCGGCCCCATCCAGGCGCCCGCAGCGCCCTGCCTTTCCCACTCAGGACATAAGCAAGCGGATCGCCATATGCCCTTTTGGGATATGGCCAAAAAATCAAGACAAAAAACAGCGGGGCTTTACCGCAGATTTTTCTGCGGCAGCCCCGTTTTATAATGCACAGATAAGGTAGGGTCAGCGCCGTCGCCCGTTCGTTTTGCTTCATCCGCTCAGCCGGCGCGCAGGTACAGCTTCATACCAGAATCACATTGTGTAAAATCAGCTGTGCATCAGTTTCCGGATCGCCTCCTTAGGCTTTGCGCCCAGCGATGTCTCCACCACCTGGCCGTCCTTGAACAGAAGCAGCGTGGGGATCGACATGACGCGGAACTTTCTCGCCAGCTCCTTCTGATCCTCCACATTGACCTTTCCGATCTTCACGTCTTTCTCCTCGTCGGCCAGTTCGTCTACCAGCGGAAGCACCATTTTACAGGGCCCGCACCACGGTGCGAAAAAGTCCACCAGCACCGGTTTATCCGAACGCAGAACCTCCTGTTCAAAATTTTCCTTCGTCAGTTTTAATGCAGCCATGATATTTCTCCTTTCGCATACAATGCTATTCTTACTATTCAAATTCAAACTTTCTTGTTTTGATAGTCTTATTATATGCGATAGAAAAAAACATTTCTGTGAGTTGATCACACAGCGGAAAGGGACCCGCTGCGGACGCCCTGCGCCAAAGCCCCCGCAGCGATCCACGGCGGCCAGCCTGCGCCAAAGCCCCCGCAGCGATCCACAACGGCCAGCTCAGCACACCTCCCACACACGGCACGCCAAGGCCCTCTAAGCGGCCAGCCCACAGCGCACCTCCCACAGAGAGCACGCCAAAGACCCCGCGCCTGAGACCGGGGCCCCGGCTAGCGCAGGCTGTCGCCCGCGGTCTCCTCCAGCCGTTCCCGATCCGTCAGCCGGACGCTGCCCCGGGACAGCTCCACCATGCCTTCTTTCTGAAAATATTTCAGCATCCTCGTGATCACTTCTCTGGCGCTGCCCAGATGCCGGGCGATGATCTCGTGGGTCAGCGTCAGCTTGTCTGCGCCCACTGCGTCCGATTCCTCCAGCAGAAAGGCCGCCAGCCTGGAATCCAGCCGCTTGTTCAGGATCTGATCCATGAGCCACATCACATCGGAAAATTTAGAAGCCATCAGTTCGTTTGTGTAGTTGGACACGGCCAGAGATTCGCTCATCAGCTTGCGGTAAAGATCCGCAGGTATGTTCAAAACGGTGGAATCCTGTTCCGCCTCCACCGTCACATCGAACTGAATGCTGTGCAGCATGCAGGACGCGGACAGAAGGCACATATCCCTCTGCAGCAGTCGATACAGCGTGATCTCCCGTCCTTCTTCTGACACCGTGTAGACCCGAAGCTGCCCCTCCGCCACCAGCATCAGCCCCACGCAGTCGCTTTTCCCGCTGTGGAGCACCGTTCCCTTTTTCACATTCTTTACTGTCGCTCTCTCTGAAAGCTGCCGGCGCTGTTCCGCCTCCAGCTGTTCCCAGAAAGGAAAAAATGCTTCATATTGTTCCAACATCGCCGTTCGCCCTCTTCCTTTCGATCTGATCGGTCTGTCTGCCCCAATTCCATGCCCCAGCCGGCACAGCAGGCTCTGGACCGGCGGCCCGGATCCATTCCCCGCCGCCGGCGTTTTTCACTACAAAGAATATACCACAATCTGGCTCATTTCAACTGGCACTTGCACATTTTAATGGTCTCGCCCCCTGCGTTCACTACGCTGCAGGCGCCGCAGACCCCTTCCCCGCAGCAGATGCGGAAGTTGTTGCTGAACGCCCGCTTCGCTTCGGGCAGGATCCGCTCCGTCAGTTTACCGATCTGCTCCACATAATAATCGGAAGCCAGCACCGCTACGCTGTCGTATTTCTCTTCCGCCATTACCCGCTCCAGCGTCTGCCGGTCTTCTTCGCTTCCCAGACTCATATAACGGATCCGGTGGATCTCCACGCCGCTTCCCGCCGTTTCCGAACCGCTCTCGCTCAGGTAATCGCTGACCAGCTCCGTACTGATCTTCTCCGTGTCCACCACCAGATCTACCCTGTTGCGGTTTCCCAGCGATTCGGCTGTCAGGATCGCCGGGGCCAGACCGATCCCCTTGGCCACCAGCAGCACGCTGGCATTTTTCAGATTTCTGGGCCGCACGGCCTCCAGCCCCTGGATGCCGTTGCGGTATACGCCTCTCAGCACAAAGGCCTCATTTTCTTCGAGCAGCGTCTTGGTCTTCGTGGAGATGACCTTGACCGCCACGTGGATCTGTCCTCGCTCCACATCCGCGTGCATGACAGATATGGGAATATCGTAGAACCGCGTGTCTTTTCTCCCTCTCATAAATACGTAGGACCCGGGACTGCCCGCCTTGATGGCGAACCCTTTTCCCACATCCAATACAAATACCGCCAGATCGTCCAGGTAAAACTTTCGGCGGACGATACCGGCGGTGAATTCTTTTCTCGGATTATTTACTCTGCCGTTTCCCTGCATGAATTCGTTATATATGCAAACGCCCTTCCAGTTGCAGTCGCAGGAATCCTTTCCCTGCAGCCGGCTGCAAGTCAGGCAGTCTCCGGTCAGCGCCAGGTAGCAGGGACAATTCTCCGTCCCCGCGTCAATACAATCGTATGTACTGTAGTTCATGTGCTCCTCCCTCTCAGCCAAAATCGGCCAGGTCTGTTCTTATTTTGTTTCCCCGTCTTCGGAGGGCTTCTCTTTCGCCGGGTACAATATCAAAATATTGCGCTGACCGCCTTTTGGTGACAGTTCGTCACTGCTTCGGTATATCTTCCAGATAATAAAGCGGTACGGAGTAGCAGTAAGTTCCTTCTATGGATACGTGCAGCAATCCCGCCTCCTGCCAGCGGGTGATGGGCGCGGCGCTCTTCTGCGCCAGTTCATAGGCGATCTGAACGTTGGCCTCTTTTCCTTTGAGAATGGGACAGTATACGTCCTCCCTCGTCCCGACAAAAACCTTTCCCTTGTCGCCGCCTGTCACGTCAAATTCCTTCAGCGGCGTATTTTTTTCCGCGATCCTGTACTGCTGGTAATTACTGTAGGCGTAATCCATCAGCGCGTAAGAGTCCTCAAACCAGTTGGGATCGTTCATGACTACGCAGATCAGTTCCATGCCGTCCCGCTCCGATGAGGCCACCAGCGTGCGGCCGGCTGTCTTCGTAAACCCGATCTTGATCCCCGTGCCGCCCTCGTATTGGTACACCACCTTATTTTTATTGTAAAACATATTGAATTTGCCTTCGCCCCGGTCCGCCTGATAGGACTTGGCTTTGGCTACCTCCCGAAAAGTGGGGTTATGCATAGCCTGACGCGCCATGAGCGCCATATCGTAGGCCGTGGTATAGTGGTTTTCATCCTGCAGGCCGTTGGGATTCATAAAATGGGTGTTCTTAGCCCCGATCTCCTGGGCGCGGCGGTTCATCATGTTAACAAATTCTTCCGTGCTCCCGGCGATCTCCTCCGCGATAGCCACCGCCGAGTCGTTTCCGGAACGCAGCATCAGTCCGTAGACCAGATCCCTCATGGGAAGTTTTTCTCCCTGCGCCAGGTAGATGGACGAGCCTTCCACCCCCACGGCTTCCGGCGGGATCTTCACTTCTTTATCCATATTTCCCTGCTCGACGGCGATGAGCGCAGTCATGATCTTTGTGGTGCTGGCGGGATAGATCTTCTCATCCTTATCCTTCTCATAGAGCACCCGCCCCGTATTGATGTCCATCACCACTGCGGTCTTGGCCGAAACGGAAGGCACCGGCAGCGGGCTGGACAGATCGGCGCTGGTCCACGTCTCCAGCGACGAGCCGTCTCCGACGTCCGGTTCTTCGCATGGGTCCTCCCCAACACGGGTCTCCTGCCGCACCCCGTCATCCGCCCTGTTTTCTTCCGCTAGAGAATCGGAATTCGCCTGAAGCAGTCCCATCTCCGGCCCGATCCCTGCCACTCTGCAAAGTCCGAACGCCCCCACTGCGATAAAAACAGCCACAGCCGCCGTCCGCAGCCACAAACGGCTTCCGATCCCATAATTTTTCCCGTTCATTCTGTTCATAAGCCAACCACCCTCGTCTGATCCTGCCCATGCCCGCATCTGTTATGGGGCCTGCGCATGGAATTAATAAACTTCCTCCCAAAAACATATTGTATAAGCTCCCGGAAAATTCTCGAATCGCTAAATTTAAATGCAGGGGCGGTGAATACAGGGCCAGTCCGCTCACTTTCGGCCATTTTCACAGAAAGACAGATTATAGCAGCACATTGACATACACTCCAAAATGCAGCACTATAAAATTGAAATATAATTTTAGTTTGACGGAAGGAAACTTATATGACGCCAGATGAAATCTTGAAATACTGTCTCGAAAATTTAATCAGATCCTTCCCCACCCTGTATACGCATGGATGGGGTGGATCTGTTCATTAAACCCGTCAGAAAAGACTTTTGAAGAATTAAAACCGCTTATTCAAGAAGCCTTTGAATATGCAAAAGAAAAATATAAGAAACGCAGGGATCGAGTCTGAATTACACATCCTCCTCCGGCAGGCCCTGGGCGTCCTTTTCCAGCGTCAGTATGATGACCGCCGCGATGACCATGACGCAGCCCGCGAGGCTTTTAAAAGTCAGTCGCTCGTTGAGGAAGATCAATCCCATAATCACGGACACGATGGGCTCGAACATTCCCAAAATGGAGGTCACAGTAGGACCCACGTTTTTCACCGCCATGGGGATCAGGGAATTGGCCAGCACGGATACGAACATGGCCATCAGAAAGGTGAAAAACCATCCCTTCGGCGTCAGGCTGTAGACCAGTTCGCCCGTGGCGGTGCCAAAGAGGAACAGGAACACCGCGGCCACGCCGCAGGCGTAAAAGGAGATGAGAAAAGAATTGAGACGGTTCATACCGCACTTATCCATGATGAGCATATAGGCTGCGTAGGCCACCCCGGACCCCAGCGCCAGCCCCACGCCCACCAGATTCAGCGTCATATCCCCCGCCAGGATCGTCCACAGTCCCGTCACTGCCAGCGCCAGCGCGGCCACCTTGCCCCGGCTGATCCTGTCGTGAAACAGCAGCACGCTGCCCACCGCCACCAGTACAGGATAGATATTGTGCAGACAGGTGGTAAGGCCCACGGAGATATAATTGTAGGAACCGTAGAGCATGAGTCCCGTGGCGAAAGCCCCCAGAAACCCCAGCAGGATCAGTGTAAAAAATTCCTTTCTGGTGACCCGGATGCTCACTCCTTTGGCTTTTAACAGCGCCAACAGCACAGGAAAGGAAAACAGGCTCCGAAAAAACGTCAGCGTGATCGTATTGCTGCCTTCCATATATGTAATTTTGCCGAATATAGGGGTAAACCCATAGATCACGGCCGCCGCGATGGCGCAGATAATTCCCAGACTTTTGCTTTTCTTCATACCGGCTGATCCGCCTCTATCTCTTCCCGCTCCGGCGCTTCTTCCGGCTTTGCCAAAGCCGGATCTTCAGCCCCATTCCCAGCCGGATCCTCCGACGCAGACCCGGACGCCTGAGTCAGATCGATGGCGATCTGCTGAAAATCCAGACTGTCCTCCGCATCCCCCTCGTCTTCCGCCAGAATGGCGCTTCCGATATCGTCGATGTCCGGCAGTTCTTTCAGGCTGGAAAAGCCGAAGCCCTCTAAAAACAGCTTTGTCGTTCCATATAAAATAGGTCTGCCGATGGCGTTGCTGCGGCCTTTTTCCTCGATCAGGCCTTTTCTGGTCAGACCTTCGATCACCCGGTCGCATTTGATCCCCCGGATCGCTTCGATCTCCCCTTTTGTGACCGGCTGCTTGTACGCGATGATCGCCAGCACTTCCAATGCGGACTGGGACAGTCTCTTTTCCTTCACCGGCGTGCAGAGACGCTCTATATAAACGCTGTTCTCCGGCCGGGTGCAGAACTGAAAACTCTTGCTGATCTCGCGTATGACGATCCCGCGCCCGCCGGACTCGTATTCTTCCTGCAGCTCCCTGAAGCAGTCGTAGACCTCCCGCCAGTCCATGTTGAACATCTCGGCCGCCACCTTCACATCCAGAGGCGATCCCCAAACGAACATCATGGACTCCAACGCGGATTTTATAGATTTCTTACTGGTCATAAGGTTCCCCCGTCATCTGCGCCACGCTTTCCTCCCCATTGTTCAGCGTCAGCAAAATATCTCCGTACAGCACGTCCTGTCTGGCTGAGATCGTATGCTGCTTCAGCAGCTCCAGCATAGACATGAACGTGAGCACCACATTGAATTTCGTCTGTTCCGCAGCCACCAGCTCGCTGAACCGCACCCGCCTTGACCTCCGGAAAAACTCACGGATCTGGCTGATCCTGGTCTCCACGGACATGCGCTGCCGTTCCACGCGCTCATAAGTCTTTCGGATCTCCTCCATCTTTCTCTTCTTGATGAGAAACATGTCGAAGGCTTTCATAAACTGGGCCAGATCCAGGTCGAGATACTCGTCCGGCTCCCTCGTCCAGGGGGTCAGATCCTCCTGGGGCTTGACGAAGATCCGGCTCTGCAGTTCCTCCTGGGCGGCCAGCATCTCCGCCGCGGCTTTGAACCGCTTGTATTCCAGGATCCGTTCCACCAGCTCTGTCCTGGGATCGTCCTCGATCTCCTGTCCATCCTCCGTCTTCTGACGGGGCAGCAGCATTTTCGATTTGATCTCGATCAGCGCCGCGGCCAGTACCATGAACTCTCCGGCCACCGTCACATCCTGCCGTTTCATATTTTCAATATACGAAAGGTATTGTTTTGTGATCTCCGACACCTGAATATCATAAATACTCATCTGCGCATGCTCGATGAGATACACCAGCAGATCGAAGGGTCCCTCGAAAATGTCGAGCTTTACTTTATAAGACATATATCGTTTCCCTTTATTTTATCTTCCGTTTACCGGTCGTTTTCCGCAGGTTTTCACTGCGCCTTTGTTATTCTATCACATCCATTTTTGCAAGGCAAACGAATCCCTCTGGTGCCCGGAAAATCCTGCGGCAGAAAGTTGCATATTTGTATTGTGTTTTTCCCTCGATTTGGTATAATTATTCCCGCTGCTCATGGCGTTCGTTCACCGAAAAAGGCCGCAGGCAGCAGGCCGGACAAAGACCGGGCACAGAATGGGCACAGGCTGATCACACGCAGCCTGCGACTCTGGAAATAAACCGCCCAAGGGCGGATATGAGAGGAGCTTGATAATGTTTAAAGAACTGAAGCGGGAAGCGGAGAAATTTAACGGAAGGCGCTCACTTTCGGCAGTCCTTCTGGTCGTTCTCGCCGCCGTCATACTATCGTATTTTCTGCCCCGTGATCCCGCTGATTTTGGAATGGCCTCGCTGATCCCGGCCGCTTTCCTGATCGCATACATCTTTGCCACCCAACGCATACTGGAAGCCTTGACGCTGGCCTCTGTCACCGGTTTTATCATGGTGTCCCGGCCGGACGTCCTGTCCCCCGGAGGAAACGGGGACTGGCTGATCGACGGATGGCAGTGGTTTCACAATATTCTGACCGCCTTCAGCGACGCCGCGCTCTCGGTGATGATGAGCGAAGACATCGCCTGGCTCATCATCGTCTGTGGTCTCATGGGCAGCATCATCGCCCTGATCGAAAAGGCTGGCGGTTCCTTTGCCTTCGGAGAATGGATCGCAGCCAGGGCCAGGACCAGAAAGTCCGCCCTGATCTGCACCTGGATCCTGGGCATCGTTGTATTCATAGATGATTATCTGAATTCCCTCACAGTGGGCTCCTGCATGGCTCCGCTCACGGACCGCCATAAAGTGCCCCGGGAATTTCTGGCTTATGTGGTGGATTCCACGGCGGCTCCCCTCTGCGTGATCATACCCATCTCCACCTGGGCTGTGTTCTGTTCCCGCATCCTGGAGACCAATGGATGGGCGCCTGCCGGACAGGGACTGCTCTACTTTGTAAAGACCGTGCCCTACAATTTCTACGGCTGGATCGCCGCCGCAGTGGTTCCACTTGTGATCTTGGGCGTTATCCCCACCTTCGGCCCCATGAAAAAAGCGGAGGCCCGCGTGCGGGACGGGGGACCGCTGGCCCCGGAGGGTTCCGAAAAGATCGACATCCGGGCGGGCGCGGATATGGGCGGCATTCCGGCGGATCCGAAAATGCGCAATCTCTTTGCGCCTATCATCGTTCTCGTCATGTCCACTATCTTCTTCAATGTGGACATGCAGCTGGGCGTACTGTTCACTCTGGGCTTCATGTTCATCTTTTTTCTGGCCCAGGACCTGATGACGGCGGAGGACTTTGCCGACGTCATGCTGCAGGGTCTGAAGAACATGATGATGCCGCTGATGCTCATGATCCTGGCTTTTCTCTTCGCCGAGGTCAACGAACAGATCCACTTTACTTATTACGTGATCACCACGGCCACGCAGTATATGACGCCTGCCCTCATGCCCGTCACCGTCTTTATCGTGCTGGCCGTCACCGAATTTATCACAGGCACCAACTGGGGCATGTACATCATCGCCCTGCCCATCGTCATCCCCCTGGCAGTGACGCTGGACGCCAATGTGACGCTGACTGTGTCCGCCGTACTTTCCGCAGGCGTTTTCGGCAGCCACATCTGTTTCTACTCGGACGCCACAGTCATCACCTCGTCGGCCACCGGCTGCAACAACTTCGACCACGCCTACACCCAGGCGCCCTTCGGGCTGTTCTGTGCGGGATTGTCAGCCCTGCTGTTTCTCGCCGCGGGATTTGTGCTGTAGATCAGTTGATCTCGCGCAGTTTCTCCCCGTCGCTCTCAAAACTGCAGTCCCGATCGGGGACCGTGTAGAAGATCTGCGCGTTTTCTTCCCGCAGGGCCCCTGCGATACCCGGATCCGCCGTCTCCGCTGTGACGACGGCGATCTCCGGCTTCAGCTGCCGTATCGCCTCTTCTCCCTTTTCTGACCGGCGTCCATGGTGAGGCACCTTGTAAAGATCCACCGGCTCAAGCTCGTAATTTTCCATCTCTTCCAACCGAACTTTCTGAGCGTCCCCGGCAAACAGCATGCGAACGCTCCCGTGCTCCGCCAGCGTGATCAGAGAGTAATTATTATCTTTATTATAGTTGATCCTGTCCGGCGGAAAGATGCGCAGGTCCAGATCGCCGAAAACAAACTCTCTGCTGCGCGACAGCGTCATCACCGGCGCGCCGCTCTGTTCCATCTGATCTTCCAGCGCCTGTAATCTGTCATTATCCTTCATATAATAGGGCATCACGATCATCTCAACGGACATGGACTCAAGCAGCAGCGGCGCCGATCCGATGTGGTCCTTGTCCGGGTGCGTCAATATCAGACAGTCGATCTTCGATACCTGTTTCCTTTCCAGAAATTCCAATATCCGCGGGCCGTCTGCCTCTTCGCCGGTGTCGATGACCACGCATTGTCCCCGGCTGAGAAGCACCGCGCAGTCCGCGTCACCGGCAGTGCCCACAAACCAGATTCCGGCGGGCTCCACCGACCCTTTCCCTTCCAATATGAACAGAAGCCCGATCAGCGCCGCGGTCAGCGCCAGCAGCCCCGCCGCCCGCAGAAATACCAGCATCGCCTGTTTCCATTTTTCCATCCGCAGCCTACCCCCATTCCGCAGTCTCTCTTCATTGGAAATGATCGAACACCAATTCCCCAAATCCGGTCAGATCCTCCCGGGTCCATCCGCTCAGTTTCCCGCAGTCCGCGCGCAGGACGCTGTGGATCTCATCTTTGCCGCTCAGAGCCCAGGCCGCCCAGCTTACCTCCCGATCCGCCATCAATTCGAGAAAGGGCAGCGCGTTTTCCACATAGATCTCTGTCTGCCGCAGGCCGTTTTCTTCCGCTTCTTCCGCAGAGGGATCAGCGTCCCCCAGCGTTACGCCCCATTCCGTGACAAAGATGGGCAGACCCTGATCCAGAAGGGCTTCCAGCTGCCCTGGATCGCACGGTTTCTTCTGCGCTACGTCGATGTAACGGTGCATGGTGTACATGATGTTTTCGTAGGGCAGAGGATCCGCCAGCGGCCCCCGGAAATCCGTACAGTAATTGGGCACCCCTGTGAGGATCACAGCTTCCGGAGCGTTGGCCCTGATCACCGGGATCACACGCCGGGCATACCGCACGATATCCTCCCACTGGGTATCCCCGTTGGGTTCGTTGCAGATCTCATATAAAATCCCCGGACAATTCCCATAGTGAGCGCTGACCCCGTCAAAAAAGGCCGCAGCCTCATCTGCCAGCTCATTGGGGTCCCCGTCCTTTAAAATATGCCAGTCCACGATCACATACATATCCTCTGCCAGAGCGCTTTCGATCCCCATATATAAATAATCCAGACTGCGCTGCGGATCTTCGATATAGGCTCCCGGGGGCTCCGTATACACAGCGATCCTCATCAGATTGGCTCCCTCTTCCCGCAGCGTTTTCATCGCCCCTCCGTTAAGATAGCGGGGGAACCAGCTGATCCCATGACTGCTCATCCCCCGCAAAACTGCCGGCTCCCCATGTTCATCCGTCAGCCGGGCATCCTGCACCCGCAGCCGCCCATGGGCCTCCACGCCGTTTCCTGTCCTCTGAGGCGACCCGCAGCAGCAAAGAACGCCTGCCGCCGTCAGCGCAGCCATCGCCATCAACAAGATTTTCTTTCTCATAAGTCCTCCTGACCGGCGGTCTGAAAAAACGGAAAGCTGCTGTCGGAAAGATTCTGCGGATACAGCATGATGATCACATAGTCAAGATCGTTTTCCTCCAGATATGCTCTGAGGTCATCCGGCGTGTACTCGATGTTCCAGAGCATATCTACCCTGGCGCAGTCCTGCGCCAGAAAGGCTCCCACAGGCGTAGCGAAAGAATCCCGCAGCAGAAGGATCTTCTTATCATTGGGCGCCTGGCGATTGATCAGACGGCTGTAGACTGTCAGCTCGTTCAGATAAAAGGCCCCGGCGTTCAGATGATAGGGGTCCATCCCAAGGATATCCTCCTTCAAAAATGCTTCCCGAAAGGCGCCTGACCGCATTGGCGCATCGTTAGAGATCCAGAGATAGCTTCCCTCCGCTTTCGGCACCACGGCCGTATAATCCTCCATGCCCCCGGCATACGCCAGACCGGTTTCCCTGCCCTGAGATCCCAGCATAGCGTCCGGATAAGTCACAACGTCATAATGATCCAGATCCCGATCTACTCCATCAGGGTCCAGTCCCGCCCCAAACACCTCGTTCATCCAGGAGACCAGCGCCCGATACCCCTCAAAAGCGGCCAGAGGCGTCCAGTGGTGATCCGTCTTAAACCACATCTCATCATAATCCAGACCGGAACGCTCCATGCTTTCGCGCAGGTCCAGATAAGGCACGCCGTAGTAACGGAGCCAGCGCAGCATGTCGTCGGCTTCTGCGGTAAAGTCGTCATAAGGGATCCCCGCATACCGTTGTTCCGCGCGGACGGTCTTAGACGGTTCCAGCACAAAGCCCAGCGGGACCCCTCTTTCTTTCAGAAAATCAGACAGTCTCCGCACCCGGACGGCCAGTTCCTTCTGATCGTCCCCAAACCCATTCCAGAAATTCCCCGAATAGAGATATCCCGCTTTGTCGATCACATTGACGAACGCATTTTCTTCGTGCTTATTCAGCAGCTTCTGTATCCGGCCGTACCCTTCCAGCATCTGATACCGTCCCAGTACATTTTCTTCCAACACGGCGTTCAGCTCCGCTATGCCCTTTGAAATTTCCGCCGGATCCAGCGCCGCAGCTTCCGCTTTCAGCAGTTCCTGCGCCTGCAGAAAATTTGCGCCGGAAAATGCCAGCAGTGCCAGAACAAACAATAAAGCAAAAATCCGGTTCCCCACTTTTTTGATTCTCTCCACAGCTGCCTCCCGCCGCTAAAAATTAAAATAGATAAACGGATTGTATCCGCCTTTGACCAGGTAGATCACGCACACGAAAAACAACCCCAGCATGCAGACGGGATAAAGGGCCGCAGATCCGACGGCGGCCGCCTTCCCGCATATGGCCGGCTTCCCGCTGAACTTCGCGGCCAGTCTCCGCTCCAGCCATTTTCCCACCGGCAGACAGAAGATGATCCCCGCCGCCCAGAATACGGCGTATTCCTTTAAGAACATCCACACGTAACTGTTATACAGGCCGTTTTGATGAAGGCCGAACAGATTCCCCATGAACTCCCTGTATTGATAAAAGTTTTCGCTGCGAAACAGCACCCAGCCCAAATTAATAATAACAAGCGCAATGACGTGCTTCCACACTCCGGGCAGCTGCATGGTCTCATAGCGAAACAGCCGCTCTAAAAGAATAAATGTAAATTGGAACAGCCCCCAGAAAATAAAGGTCCAGGCAGCTCCGTGCCAGACGCCGGTGAGCAGCCATACGATCAGCAGATTACGCACCATCGCGTCGGCATTCTCCACCCTGGATCCTCCCAGCGGAATATAGACATATTCGCGGAACCATGAGGACAGCGAGATATGCCAGCGGCGCCAGAATTCGCTGATCGACTTTGAGATATACGGATAATTAAAATTTTCATCGAAGGTAAATCCAAACATTTTTCCCAGGCCCAGCGCCATATCCGAGTATCCGGAAAAGTCGTAGAAAATCTGCAGCGTGTAGGCAAAAGATCCCAGCCAGGCGAGAAGCACCGGCACCTTCATCTGCTGATGGCCCGCCATGGTCATGGCATAAATATTGTCCGCCACAATGGCAAAGGTATTGGCTAAAAGCAGTTTCTTGCCCAGACCCCGGACAAAACGCGCCGCTCCTTCCTCAAACTTTTCCCATGTATGCCGTCGATGGAGAAGCTGTTTTTCCACGCTTCGGTAACGAACGATAGGTCCTGCCACCAGCTGCGGAAAAAGTGAAATGTAGAGCGCCACATAAAAGGGATTCTTCTGCGCCGGCGCGTCTCCCCGGTAGACGTCGATCACATAGCTGAGCGCCTGAAAGGTAAAAAAGGAAATGCCGATCGGCAGCAGAATATCGACGGCAGGCAGTACGGTCTTCCATCCCACGGCGGCGTTAAACCCGTTGATCGTCCTCACGGCAAAACTCAAGTACTTAAACAGGAAAAGTACTCCCAGATTGGCCGCGCAGTCCACGATCAGAAAAAAACGCTTATATCTCTCCCAACGCCGCAGCATGAGAGCCAGCAGCCAGTTTACCAGGCAGGATCCGACTAAAAGGACCACGTATCTCGGTTCGCCCCATGCATAAAACAGCAGGCTGAACAGGAGCAGCAGCGCGTTGCGCAGTCCCATGCCCAAAAATCCTGCAGTGTAATAGAGAATCAGGATCGCCGGCAGAAAATAAAACAAAAATACTACGCTCGAAAAAACCAAAGCTCTCTCTCCTCTGCAATCGCCCGGGCTGCAGCCTTACTTCCCCAGCCCTTCACGGTTCCGATCACGACGGTCTCCCATCCTTCCCGGCCTCTTCTGCTCTTTGCGCCGCGGCATTCTCTGCCGCCGCAAACAGTTTCTCATAAGCGTCCTCAAACAACAGTTCCTCCCAGTTTACCACGGCAAACAGACCAGCTTTGGGGTTTCCGTCCGCCGGACGCACACACCGCATCCGCGCGGAGCAGCCGGGAATGAGCAGCTCCAGTTCCCTTTGACCTTCGCCGGCGCCGGTCAGAAGAATGTATTTATAATTGCAGTTCACCGCCCGGACAGGCGTTCCGCTGCCGGTCTCCAAGTCGAGATCCAGATCCACCCGGGGCAGCTTGCGGTTGGAGGTCCTGCCGCTCTGCGCCCGCCTGTGGATATTGATAAACACGTCTTCAAAGACGCTGACCGACCTATGGATCTGATCTGCCAGGCTGTGATGATGATCGTAAAGCATCTGGTAATACTCATCCTTGTTTTTTCCCTCAAGCTCCACGATCTCCAGACCGTACTGCCATCCCCCGTCCCGTTTCGCGACCTGTACGGTCCGGGCCTTGAATCTCGTCTCATAACGCTCTGATTTCAGATGGATCCCCACCGTATCATTGCCGTCAGGCAGATAGATCGCTTTCTGCGTCATCAGGGACAGACCCGTCTCCGACAGGTCTGCCGTCTCGCCGTAATAGGACGTGCCGCGGTAATGCACCTCCACCGGAACGCTGATCCGAAATCTGTCGTTTGCCCTCAGATTTCTGCGCCCCACCATGAAGAAAACGGCCATCACCAGATTCAGTCCATTGACCGCCAGCCAGTAAATAATGATCGCAGCGCCGAAGTTATTGTTCAGCACGGCGGACCTTACCGATATAAGCAGCGCGGCAGCGTCCAGCAGCAGCAGGATCATATGGGGAGCCGCCAGGGGCAGATCCGATTTTTTTCCCACCGTCCGCGTCTTATTGGTCACGTCGAATTTTTTCTGCTGGATGAACAGCGTCTCCATCAAAATAGGAAGGATCATATACGGGAAGATGGTAGTGTCTACGATATTGCTCCATCTCTGCGTGCGAAGCCTGCCCGATGTGACTTTCAGGGCGTGGTTGTACAGAAGGTAGGACGGCAGCCATATCAGAACCAGCTCAGGCAGGCCGCAGATCACCACCGGAATACCAAACAGTACGAACAGGATCGGACAGACGATGTATACAAAGCGCCGCGCGAAGGTCCACCAGTACAGCAGACAGGAAATGTAGCTGAGTTTTGTGTTGAGTTTCAAATTCGGGTTGCGCAGAATGCGGACCCGCCGCAGCGATGAGATACATCCCCGTCCCCAGCGCCGGCGCTGCCTGATCAGACTGTCCACGTCGGTGGGCGCCAGCCCGTGGGCCAGAGGCTGATCGAAGGCGTAACAGGTATATCCCTTCGCCTGGATCAGAATGCCCGTCTCAAAATCCTCTGTGATCGTTCCCGTAGCTATTCCGCCCACATCCTCAAGAGCCTGCCGGGATATGAGGGTATTGGAGCCCGCGTAGATGCTGGCGTTGGCGCTGTTGCGCCCCACGTTGATCTCCCGGAAAAAGAAATCCTGTTCGTTGGGGATGCGCTGTTCGCTGAAAAAATTGAACTGAAACAGATCAGGATTGTAAAAACTCTGGGGAGTCTGGATAAAGCCGATCCTGTAATCTTCATCCCGCTCTTCCTCCGTTCTCTCCCTCCACGATCCGTCCTCCAGCTGTTTCATCCGCGGCAGAAAAGTATAGGGAACGGTCTCCATCAAAAAATCGTGGGTCGGTATCATATCCGCATCGAAGGTGACGATCCACGGAGAACCGGTCATCTGAATGGCATTGTTCAGATTGCCCGCCTTCGCGTCCCGATTCTCCTCCAGCGTACAATATCCCACGCCCATTTCAGCGGCCAGTTTTGCCATCTCCGGCCGGTTTCCGTCGTCACAGATATAGATATGGACTCTGCCCTTATCGGGATAATCCATGTGCTTACATCCGTTGACCGTTTTGTAGAGAAGCTCCGTCTCCTCATTGTGGGTGGCGATCAGAATATCGATGTGAGGGAACCAGGAAAGCGGCACTTCCGGCTTCTCCGGCATGTTTTTTTTCCGCAGGCGAAAAAAGTGTTCGCTTCCCTCCAGCATGGAGATCGTCTCAGAGGCGACCAGCAGCATTCCGCAGACAGTGGCAAACCATCCGTAGATCTGGTGTTCCGGTATGGTAAAAAAGATTCGCCAGACTACGTAGACCGTCATGCTGAGCACGGCGATATAGATCCACGCCAGTTCCCTGCCGCTCTTGCTGTTCTTGGTATTGCTCTTCGCTTTTCGGGCCACGAAACGTTCACCTCTCTTGCCATAGGGCGTACCCTGTCAGTACCTGCGGCTGCGCTGCACCAGGACCACCGCTATAAAAAAGGCCAGCAGACACAGGATGGCCGGCGTTTCAAAGGACGATCCCTTTTCCTCATATCTTCTCACATAAGGCAGATTCTGATCCATAAAGCGGGCGTGCAGGATCAGAAAATCCTCGACGCGCTTTACTTCTTTTTCAAAGCTGTCCGAATCCCTCCATATCGACAGACCGGTCTCCTCCTCTGTCAACACGGGAAACTGCCCGGCGTACTCCGCCCTCCACCGCTGTGTATCGCGGCTGACGGCGTTTCCCAGATAGTCCACCGTATCTCCGACGATCTTCTCGATATTTTCATCGGAAAGCAGACCCGCCCGCAGCTGTCCGAAGCGGGTCGTCAGCATTTTTACAAAGACCGGGTCCTTCACCATCTGTTCATACCAGGGGCGGGAGCCCAGTACGATGTAATCATAGCGCGTCAGCTCGTTGGTCACATTGTCGGCGCATCCGTCAAAATCCCAGACCGGTCCCATGGTGATCCTTCCCGCAGTGTCTTTGTAAAAGTAAGTGGAGTGCACCCCCGCGTCATAACTGGCCATGAATTCATTGATCAGAAAATAATCGCAGAACGATTCCATGTCAATGTACTGCCGGTATCGGACGAAAGTCCCCGCATCTTCCGAATATAAGATCCGTTCAAACTCGTCGATCTCCCCTTCGATCTTCGCCAGGGACTCCGCTGTGACCGCCTTTTCATTGGGATAGATCAATTCGATCACGGCGTCGTTTTCCAGTCTCAGATCCCAATCCTTTCGCTTTTCCCGCCGGCGGGAGAGCCAGGTGTCGAGGGTGACCGCGCTCTTATCGTATCGGTCCCTTCTTGCCAGGTAGGGGACCGCCGCAGCCGACGGATCGTATTTATCAATATCTACCCGGCCTTCCCCGCGGCTTACCGGCTCCAAAAACATGTACAGTCCCTGATAGCGGTACCGCTCCCCTTCCTTCATCAGCACCTCGCAAAAGCGCACATCCGGCGTGGAGGCCTGCAGCGTCCCCATAAAATTCATGCCCAGATAGGTCCGCAGATGCGAACGGTCGCTTTGGGTACCGTTTAAGACCCAGTCGTCAGATGGCTCCATGCCCAGGATCGGGATCCTGTTCTTTTCCCCGTCCTCCGTCAGCAGTTTGATCCGGTATTGAAGCTTGGCAAGCATGGCGGAATGATTCCCCCGCACTTTCAATTTCCCCTGGGACTGCTGCGCAGGAGCGTCCGTCGGATGATTCACATGGTTCTCATTGTCGATGACGGAGAGAGTCATGGGCGTGTATACGTCCACACCCTCCGGATATTTCATGGAATCGGTGGACGAAT
The DNA here is from genome assembly GCF_900605495.1 of Bacilliculturomica massiliensis. GTDB lineage: Bacteria > Bacillota > Clostridia > Peptostreptococcales > Anaerovoracaceae > Bacilliculturomica > Bacilliculturomica massiliensis. The sequence goes on along the minus strand of NZ_LR027602.1, from coordinate 441,245 downwards.
CGTAATACTTGTAGTTTACGATCTCCCTGCCGCCGGTGTCGATCACCACTACGGGAAGATGGCTTGCAAAGGATCCGTCAACCAGGAAATCCCCGGGCAGTTCCGTCGGACCCGTCGAGGGATCGGCGTCTTTCTCTGCCTCATGCTGCCACACCCTGCTGTGGACCTCCTCCTGGCTGTACTGCCACATCCCCAGCCCCGCGCACATGAAGACGGCCAGCGCGATAACGCCGCATACGGCCAAAACTGGTCTTCCCGCTCTCACAGATACCTCCTTTTTATCCCCATCCCGCTCTGACTACGCGGTGATCTCGTCGTTCTGCGCAACCAGATTCACGTCGTACACCTCCTCCAGGGCCAGCAATTTCCCGGTGAAGTCGGCGCCATTCTTCTTTTTTATCTGCTTTTCTGTCAGTTCATAGATATATTCCACATTCCCGCGGGCGGCGTTTTTCGCACACAGGCGCGCCTTTCCCTCAAAGGCGGTCTCCAGACTCTGTTCCACCTGAGCGGAGGCCGACGTCCCGCAGTGGATCACCAGCAGGAACCGATTGTTGGGCATTGTGTTTCCGATGATCAGCATCAAAATGAAAAGGATCGTGCTGCCGAGAATAGCGATCATAAAATCGGAGACCCCGCAGCAGACGCCCGCCGCCACGCACCAGAAAATGTACGCCGTATCTCTGGCATCCTTCACAGCCGTGCGAAAACGCACGATGGATAACGCGCCCACCATCCCCAGCGATAAAGCGATATTGTTGCCGATCACGCACATGACCATAGTGGTGACCATGGTCAGCATCCACAGAGAAACATTGAATCTGGAACTGTAAACAGCGCTGGAATGGGAAAACCGGTACGACAAAAAGATGATGAAACCCACTCCCAGCGCGGCCAGAAAATTCACGATGATCTCCTGTACGGACAAGCTTCCCGCATGGTTGGTGATATAATAAAGCAGATCCTGATTCATAACAAATTTCCTCCTAGTCCGTATCTCCGCGCGGCGCAGTATTTGCTGCATGCCTGTTCCGTAAGCTGAAAGGCCGAAACAGTCTCCTTCACATAGCTGGGGAGAAATTGATTGTACTTTATTTCCAACGTGGCCCCGCCGATGGGGCCCACCGGATAGAGAGGGGGATCGGGCGAAAAAAGATCAAAGCTTCCCTCATGGGCGCGCAGCTCGCTGTCCAGCGTGACCCGCGTGTCATTCATGGCCGCCACAAAAGCCGCCCGGCGGTACTGCACCACACATCGCGGGTTATACGCCTGGGAAACCATATACGCATAGATCTCCATCGCCAGCGGAGAATCGTAATTCATAAGGCAGCGGAGACGCCCCTCCGTCAGCTCCATCGCGTCCACTTTTTCTAAAATCAGGCTGCGCTTCCTCTGCTGTGAACCTCTTTTCTGTTTCCACTCCAGCTTCACCGGTCCTTCTCCTCCATAGGTCCGCAGACGGATCTTTCCCCGGCACTCCACTCCGTCTTTTTTCTCATAATAATCTTTGTTAAAAAAGGAATCGAAGTACAGAGAACGCACCAGATATCCCCCGTCCGAAACGCAGTGTCCGTCCAGTTTCAGCACACCCATGAGACGGCGGTGCAGACCATAATATACCGCCCCGGATACGGGGTACTTTTTTTCCGTGCGCAGAACATCCAGGAATTCCGCCATGCTGTGCCTCCCTTTTTCCTGCCATACCATCCGCTTTCCCAGGCTGCAGTGCGGCCGTGGGCTTCGCCTGCCTCACGGCCTCTGCACAACAAAACGCGTCTGCATGCAAATAAGAAGAAATATGCATCCCACTGGTAAAACGGCTCTAAGTGCGATGCATACTGAAATTCAAAACAGAAATAACAAAATAAGGCTGTCCTGCATCAGGCCGGCCCCTCCCTTGCGCCAAGTCGGATATTTCAATCGTTCATCCGACGATCCAACATCAGAATCATAGCATAATCAACCGAATTTCTCAATGCAGATTTCACTTTTCCCTTAAATTAGAAAGCGTTCCGCCCGTGAAGATCTCAGGCGGAACGCTTTTTTTATGCGTGTGGGATATTGGTGTGCGCCGCGATCTCGCTGCTCACCGTGCACAGGTCCTCCACAGACAGCTGGTGTACGTCTTCCCTGCCCGTGATACGCGCGAAGATCCGCAGTTCTTCCAGAGACACATTGAGGAAATTGGCTACCCGCGCGGCGGCCGCTTCGGAGTCCAGACGCTTTCTCAGCTCCTCATCCTGGGTGGCGATGCCTACCGGGCATTTTCCTGTGCCACAGATGCGGTACCGCTGGCAGGCGGCCGCCATCAGCGCCGAGGAGGCGATGGCTACGGCGTCGGCTCCCATGGCCAGCGCCTTGGCAAAGTCTGAAGAGACCCGCAGCCCGCCGGTGATCACCAGATCCATGGGGATCCCGTTCTCGTCCAGATATTTTCTCGCCCTGTAAAGCGCGTAGATCGTCGGTACCGAACTGGCGTCCCGCAGGAATTTCGGGCTGGAGCCCGTCGCTCCGCCCCGTCCGTCGATGGTGACGAAATCCGCTCCGGCAAAGGCGATGATCTCCAGATCCTTCTCAATGTGGCCAGCGGCGATCTTCACGCCCACCGGCCTTCCCTCCGACTCTTCTCTCAGCTTATCCACCAGCGCCTTCAGATCCTCCTTCGTGCGGATCCCCGGGAAGGTAGACGGACTCTGCACATCCTGACCCAGGGGCTTATTGCGGATCTTTGCGATCTCCTCCGTCACCTTTTCTCCGGGCAGATGGCCGCCCATTCCGGGCTTGGTCCCCTGACCGATCTTGATCTCGATGGCGTCTGATCGTTTCAGATTCTCCGGCGTCACGCTGTACAGATTGGGAACGTACTCAAAGATGTAGCGGTAGGACGCTTCCATCTCCTCCGGAAGGATACCGCCCTCCCCGCTGCACATAGCCGTGCGGTTCATCGCCGCTCCTTTTGCCAGCGCCACCTTCGTCTCCGCCGACAGCGCGCCGAAGGACATGTGGGAGATGTACACAGGGCTGTCCAGCACCATGGGCTTCTTCGCCCTCTTTCCGATCACCGTCTGCGTGTTCACCGGCGCGCCGTCCTCTAACGGCAGACGCCACAGCTGCCCGCCCAGGATCAGAATATCGTCCCAGGAGGTGACGGGCATCTCCGTGCTCATAGCCCCGTGGAGCATCCGCCCTCCCACCGCCATCTCGTGGATATCGTCCATGTGCCTGTCGGCGGGCCCCTGCTTTTTTACATACTCTTTCAAGTAGGACAACGGGCTGTCTCCCGTCTCCGAAGCGCCGGCGCCGCCGGCGTCCTTTCCGGCGTCTGCAGCGCTCTCTCCGGCCCCCGGTCCGTCGCCTGCGTCTCCCACCGGTTCAAATCCTTCCCCGGGAAATGTGCAGACCGGACATTTCCAGTCATCCGGAAGATCCTTCCACGCCGTTCCCTCCGCCGCCTCATCGTACACGAATCCACATACAGGACATTTATACTGTGCCATCTTCAACCTCCATCGTCTCTTTGTCTCTTGTGCCGGCCCACCGCTTTGCAGCGGCGGCGGCCTGCGTCTTCTGTCTCCATTATACGCCTGTTTTTCAGAAAATTCCGCACATAATTATCGAAGGGTTTCTTTTTCTCTCCGACAAAAAACAGGAATCATTACTAATTTACCCGTTCCTCTTTTTCTCAATCACTGATTTCCGTTGCAATATCCTGCCGAATCACGTAATATGATTGTATAGTTAAATGAAGCATTCATATGGAATGGCAGAGAGGTTACTATCATGGCAATTATTGATGTTGTAAAATTTGACGGACCTTCCAACGTTTACGCCTGGAAGTATCCCAGCCAGGAGCTGGGCACCTGGACGCAGCTCATCGTGAACGAAGCGCAGGAGGCTGTTCTCTTTAAAGGCGGCACGGCGCTGGACGTCTTTGGAAGCGGCCGGCACACGCTGGAGACCGCAAACATTCCGTTGCTGTGCAATCTGATGAACCTCCCCTTCGGCGGCAGATCTCCCTTTACCGCAGAGGTGTGGTTCATCAATAAGGCGGCGTCTCTGGACATCAAGTGGGGAACGGCCACGCCCATCCAGATCCAGGACCCGAAATACGGCGTATTCATCCCCGTCCGCTCCTACGGCCAGTTCGGAATACGCATCGAAGATTCCAGGAAGTTTCTCGTCAGTCTGGTGGGCACCATGCCCTCCTTCGACAAGCAAAATCTTCTGAAATATTTCCGCGGACTCTACATAACGAAAGTGAAGGACACCGTATCCTCCTACGTCATCCGCAAGCAGATCAGTCTGCTGGAGATCAACGCTTATCTGGACGAGATCTCCCAATTCATGAAAGAGCGCATTGAACCCACCCTGCAGGAATACGGGATCCGGCTGCTCAATTTCTATGTGAACGACATCAATGTGCCGGAGGACGATTCCGCCGTCATCACGTTAAAAGACGCTCTGGCCAAACGGGCGGAGATGAATATCATCGGTTACAATTATCAGCAGGAGCGCTCCTTCGATACGCTGGAAGGCGCGGCCAACAACCCCGGCACCGCCGCGAGCATCATGGGCGCCGGCCTGGGCCTGGGGCTGGGCGTAGGCATGGGCGGAGCCTGAAAAAAAACCCTGTCAGCTGTTTTTCTGATTTCCAATTTTTCTAGACCGGCGGCCCCTGCAGAACCTGCGGCGGCCGCCGCCCCGGGGGAAGCCCCGTATTCCCTGTCTTTTATACCCATCTGGTGTGTATAAGAGACAGGCGTAGGCATGGGCGGAGCCGTCGGCGGCTCCATGAGCGGCATCGCGCAGGAACTGAATCCCGCCGCTTCCCCGGCGGGTACCTGTCCCCGATGCCACGCCTCTCTGATACCCGGCAAGCGCTTCTGCGCGGACTGCGGATACGATACGGCAGCGCCGGAGCCCCCCGCGGCGGAACCCCAGTCTCAGGCTTCCGCCGAGCCTTCCGCAGAAGCGGGCGAGCCGGAGCCGGCGATCAAATGCAGCCAATGCGGCACGGTTCTGACTAAAACCACCAAATTCTGCCCGGAATGCGGCAGTAAATACAATCCCTGTCCTCAGTGCGGCGCCGACATGCCGGAAGGCGCGGACAGCTGTCCCGAATGCGGGCGCAGACTTCCCGCTCCCTGCCCAGGCTGCGGGGCCGTGATCGAATGGGCAAACAGCAAATACTGCCCCGAATGCGGTACGGAACTGATCCGGAAGTGCCCGAACTGCCGCTCGGTAGTGTTCGGTTCGCCGAATTATTGTCCGCTCTGCGGTCAAAAGCTCTGATTCAGAAAGGACGATGGGAATGAAAAACAGAAGTAATATGGTAACGCTCTGTGCAGGCGTCATCACCATGGCCGTCACAGCGCTTATTTTTATCCTGAATTTTGGCCTGCGCGCCGAGATCTCAAAGACCGGCCTGGGGTTTATGCTCCTGGCCGAGGCGGTGTTCTTCGGAGGCCTGCTCCTTACCGGATGGCTGGCCCGCAGAGGCTGCGGCATCATGCTGCGTTCCGGGGGATACAGCCTGCTGACCCTCTACGCAGCCGCCTCGATCCTCCTGTCGGTCCTGTTCCTCAACTCCTTCCGGGGCTTTGCTATGCTGCTGACGAGTCTCCAGATCGTACTGCTGGCCGCAGCCGTCATCCTCTATCTCATCATCTGGCACTTTTCCAGACGCACAGGGGAGAAGACCCGGCGCATACAGCAGGCCGGAAAACAGTTACGCGAGCTCGTCTCCCGGTCGGAACTCCTGGCAGATGAATTTGCCGGCGAAAAGCAGGCGGCCGGTCTCCGCGAGATCGCGGAAGCCCTCCGCTGCAGCGATCCCGGGGAGGCCACGGACATCGACCGAATGATCGGCGAAGAACTGGAACGGCTGGATAAACTGCTGCACAGCGGGGACGAATCGTCCTCATCCGGAGCCGACGAGACCATCGTGCATATCCTCTCGCTGATCCGGCAGCGGGGCGCCCAACTGAAAAACAGCAGATCAGGAGGGATCTAGTCCATGCAATATCAAACAAAAAAAGTGCGGCAGGACCGCTTCATCGCCCTTCTGTTCACCATACTGGACTGTGTCCTGCTTTTGGCTACGGTTTTTATGCTCTTTGCGGCCATCTCCGTACCCATGGGCTCCCTGATCGTGATCTTCTTTTTGTTTGTCCTGCTGGAGATCTTTTTTTTCAACAGAGGGCGCAGAAAATATGGAATGCTGAAGCGCGCTCCCTTCTATTACAATAAGATCATGGAGTTCCCGCTCTACACGATGGACCAGGTGGCCCGGGTCATGCGGGTCTCCTCCGAAGCGGCCCGAACAGAGGTATCGACTCTCATCGAAGCAGGATATATCACTGACGTTCGCTTCGATCATTCAGAAAACCGCGTGGTCCTTCCTGGCTGGGAGTCCCCATCCTCCGACGGGGAAGAAGAGTACGAAGACGAAGAGTACGAGGACTGCGGCGAGGACGACGACGGCTGTGAGTATCAGGAGGAAGAGACGCCGGCAGCCCCGGCCTATATCAGAGTGATCTGCAAAAACTGCGGCGCATCAAATTCCCTTCTGGAGGGAAGCCGCGGCGAATGCGAATACTGCGGTTCGCCTCTGAATGCATAGCCTCGGGCTCACCTTCACAAGGTGAACTTTTTTGAAACATACGGAAATATCTGCGGACGATATTTCCTATGTTATAAAAAAAGACGCTCCCCCGCGGAATGTTGATTTTCCGCAGGCTGGAGCGTCTCTTTTATTCTCTTATTGGTCTTCATCCTCATTGAGCACCATTCTGTGAGCGGCCATCACCTTTTCATCGTAGCAGGCAAAGGATTCTTCCACAAAATTCCTCGGCAGTTTCGGCGTTACCAAGCTGATCAGCGGAACGATCAGCAGGGACAGGATCATGGACAGCGCTCCCGCACTGGTAGGCGTTGTGAATGTGAGAAACAGATTCGACACATTGATTCCGATGCCGCAGATCAGTCCGGCCCAGACCCCCGCGGCAGTGGTCTTTTTCCAGAAGAGACCGAAGATAAAGGGGCCCAGGAAGCAGCCCGCCAGCGTCCCCCAGGAAAGCGACATCAGGGACGTGATCAGGCTGTTGGGTCTCAGCGCGATGATCACGGAGATCAGTACGAAGAGACCGCACAGCAGACGGATGGTCCGCACCTGCTCCTTCCCGTTCATCTTCTGCTTGAACAGCGGCTTCAGAAAGTCCAGCGTAAAGGTGGAACTGGAAGCGATGACCAGAGACGACAGCGTGGACATGGAGGCGGACAGCACCAGGATCACCACCACGCCGATGAGAAGATCGGACAGATTGCCCTGGATCATCGTCGGAACGATATCGTCAAAAGCCACCGTTCCGTCCGCCGCAGGCTGAACGAAAAGCCGTCCGAAGGAGCCGTGAAAATAGGATCCTCCGGCTACGATCAGCGCGAAGACCGTAGAGATCACGGTGCCTGTCTTGATGGCTTTTTCATTTTTTATGGTGTAAAACTTGTGCACCATCTGGGGCAGTCCCCAGGTCCCCAGACTGGTAAGGATCACCACGCTGAGAAGTCCCACCGGATCAGGCCCGAAGAAAGAGGCATAGGCCCCCTGAAAGGCCGGATCCGCCGTATTTTCGATCTGCGACATACCGATCATGGCGGACAGCAGTCCGCCCTGGCTGGAAAGCGTGGTCATGACCACGGCAGCGATGCCGATCAGCATGATGACGCCCTGGATCAGGTCGTTCAGCGCAGCCGCCATGTACCCCCCTGCCATGACGTAGATCGCGGTCAGCACGGCCATCCCGATCATGCAGAAGCGGAAATCCACCCCGAAGGCCATGGAAAACAGGCCGGAAAGCCCTTTGTAGACCGATGCGGAATAGGGCACTAAAAAGATAAAGATAATAACGGAGACCACGATCTTAAGGGGCGGACACTGATACCGTTTGGCGAAGAAATCCGGCATGGTGGCCGATTCAAAATGCTTCGTCATGATCCTGGTCCGCCGTCCCAGCATCACCCAGGCCAGCAGGCTTCCGATCAGCGCGTTTCCCAGTCCGATCCAGGTGGCCGACACACCATAAGCCCAGCCGAACTGACCCGCATATCCCACAAAAATAACGGCGGAGAAGTAGGATGTCCCGTACGCGAAAGCCGTGACCCAGGGGCCCACATTCCTTCCGCCCAACACGAAATCTCCCACATTGGCCGTATGCCTGCGGCAGTACAGCCCCACTCCCACCGTTACCGCAAAAAACAAAATGAGCAGTGCAATTTTGATGACCATGATTCCTACCTCCTGCCCTTTCGGGCCGGCCGCGCCGGCTTCCGCCGCCCGCGGCCTCTCCTGCTTTCCTTCCATACTGCTTCCGGCGCTCTTTTTTCCTGTCGCCGGCTTCCGATCCCCGCCGTTCCCGTTCCTTCTTCCTGTCTTTTTCCTACTGAACTTCTTCATCGGGAACACTGCGGTATCTATCATCAGACGGCGAGCCGGTCCTCTGCCCCCTGCACTCAGGGAAACGACTCCGGACAACAAAAAACTCCCGTCTTCTGAACATCGATCCAGAGGACGGGAGAAATTTCCCGCGGTACCACCTCAGTTTGCCAAAACCTCGCGGCTTCGGCCTCGTCAAGTACGGCTGCAGCTGCAGCTTATACTCCATCGCTGTAACGGGCGCTCCCGGCTCCAGCCTACTTGTTTGTCCCTCCGGCGCTTTTCGCGCGCCGTTCTGCGCAGATCTCCGCGGCGGACTCCCGTTTGGCGGGCGGCTCTCAGAATGTATTCCGTTTCATGTATTCACCGCGCCTCTCACCATCCGGCAGCTCTCTGTGGCTATCCATTCACGTACTTCTTTCCGGTCTTTGCCTTTTCCATATTGGTTGCTATGGGGTTAATTTTAGCATTGAAAAAAAACGCTGTCAACTGTTTTTCTGATTTCCAAATTTTCTGAACCCGCGGTCCCTGCAGAACCTGCGGCTGCCGCCGCCCCGCGGGAAGCCCCGTATTCCTTTATTCTCCGATCACATTGATCTGGCACGCCTTCATGGCCTGCAGCGCGTTTCTGTGGCTCTCGGGAGTCACCCCTGCGCAGCAGGAAGCGTCCACCGTTATCTTCACCTCCGGCAGAAATGCCTTAATGAGCAGCGCATTGGAGATCACGCAGATATCGGTGCACAGACCCACCAGCTCCACTTCGTCGATCTCGTTTACGTTTTTGTGGATGCTGGCCAGGGACTCCGCCAGTTCTTTCGATCCAAATGTAGTTTTCTCATAGACGTTTGTCTGATTCAGTCCTTTCACCGCGCAGGCGATCTGCCAGCCCTGGGTCCCCTTGATGCAGTGTTCCACCGGGAGATTTCTTCCCTCCTGGGTGTTCAGATAGTCTTCGCCGTGGGTGTCGGCGGTGTAGACCACCGTTCCGCCTGAGAGCTGATACCCGCCCACTTTATTCGCCACACGCTCCACGATGGCCCGGGCCTCCGGCGTTCCCAGAGAACCGTCTATGAAATCATTCTGCATGTCCACTACCACCAGTATTCTGTTCATTTTCTATCCTCCGCTATTTTATTAAAAAAACTTTTCGCTATTCTATCTTCCATGACCGCCCTGTTCAAACAGCTTCGGCAGGCTTTCTCCATACGGCGGGTAGGCAATGCCTTTCTCCGTCACCACGGCGGTGATGTACTTGGCGTCTGTCACATCAAAGGCAGGATTGTAGGTGTTGATCCCAGCAGGCGCCATAGGCCTTTCATACCACATTTCGGAGATCTCCTCACCCCTGCGGAGCTCGATGGTAATGTCGTCCCCTGTGGGCGTGGCCAGATCGATGGTGGAGGAAGGCACAAACATATAAAAGGGTATGCCGTATTCCTTCGCCAGGATCGCCACCCCTGAGGTCCCGATCTTATTTGCGCCGTCGCCGTTGGCCGCCATGCGGTCGCAGCCCACCACCACCGCGTCGATCCAGCCGTTTTTCATAACGATGGAGGCCATATTGTCGCAGATCAGCGTCACCTGGATGCCGGCCCGGGAAAGCTCCCAGGCGGTCAGCCTGGCGCCCTGCAGCAGAGGTCTGGTCTCGTCGGCAAAGACCTGAAAATCGTAGCCTTTTTCATGCCCTACATAGAGGGGGGACAGTGCCGTTCCATACTTTGCCGTAGCCAGAGTTCCCGCGTTGCAGTGGGTCAGGATGCCCATGCCCGGCCGAAGCAGCGTCAGCCCGTGCTCGCCCATGGCTCTGCAGGCGGCCTCGTCCTCCCTGCGGATCGCTTCCGCCTCAGCGCGCATGGTCTCCTTCATTCTCTCCACCGCCGCTGCGCCGCTCTTTCCCCTTTCATCCGCCGCCCTGTTCCGTTCCCCGTCCGGTCCGTCCTTTTCCGCCGTCAGACGCCGGTCCAGCCGTTCAAGCGCCCAGGACAGATTCACCGCCGTGGGCCTGGACGAATTGAGATACTCCTTCACCAGGAGAAATTCCGCGTAAAACCCTTCCGGATCGGTCTCGGCGCTGCCCCGCAGCGAAACGTACGCTCCGTAAGCCGCCGCCACGCCGATAGCCGGCGCGCCTCTGACTCTCAGTCTGTAGATCGCATCCCAGACATCCTCTTTCGTGGTCAGCTCCACGTATTCCGCACGTCCCGGAAGCTGTGTCTGATCCAGGATCAAAAGTCTGTCTTCCGTAAATTTTACCGGCTCCGCCAACGCTGTCAACATTTCCTTATCCTCCGCCCGCAATTCTCCCCTGTTCTCCGCCGTATCGCCCTGACGGATCACAGAAATATTCCATTTCATCATACCATGGGCGGCGGCGTTCGTCCAGCGCAGGCACGCGGGATCTGCTCCTCCATCTGCAGGCGGCACAAAAACAGCCCGCATGGCCGGATCCGTCTGCGATCGATGCAGACGGCCGCCCTGCGGGCTGTCGTTTCTTCGCGGCTTGTGGATGCCTGCGAAGCGCAGGAGACGGCCGGTCTTCCGGCCGCTCCTCTCCCCCCGGGTGTGGGCCGGGGGGGCCTTCTTCCGCAGTCCCGGTGTGGGCCGGACCGCAGATTCGTATCTATTTATATGTTAGATACTGACTTATTATTGGGCCGGCGTGATCCAGTCGGCGTATTTGCCCGTGGGCCAGCCGTAGTGGATCAGCAGCAGATTCAGATCGTCCGTACCGATGGCCGAATATTCCTCCCCATCGGCGAAATTGAACAGATCGAAGCCCGGCAGCTCCGGATTGATCTGGCCTACCCAGTTCTTCACATAGATATCCAGATCCCGGTAATCAATGATGTTGTCCATATTCACATCGCCCGGATACAGCTTCAGCGGCGCATTCTGCGATGCGATAAGAAATTCCTCCGCCGCCGGTATGGTCAGCCCCTGGTATCCCGTCTTCTTGTTGGGCGCCACAGACCGGGTCAGGTATCTGGTCTGGCTCAGGGTCAGCGTATAATTGCCCGGCTTGATATATTCCGTAAACTCAAATCTGCCGTTTTCGTCGGTATATACCGTCTGCGATCCGCCGATGCCGTCGATGTCCACCCGGATCCCCTTATTGGCGCCCAGCTCCGTCTTTCCGGCCAGCGAAACGTAACCGTAGACTTTGGAAGGTTCCGCCGAATAGGCCACCGGGATCTTGCTGGTCTCAACAGGACCTGAGGAATCTCCCCACTTCCGCACCACCGATACGGCGATCTCTCCGCCGGCGCTGTCCAGCAGACCGGCCGTGGCAAACTTGAAGTACGGCGTCTGGGCTTCAGTCAGCGGACCCACTTTCATGTAAGGCTCCGTGTCGTCGTAGCTCGAATAAAAATAGATCGTATCGCCTACCGCAAGGCCGTCCTTGATCTCCACCGTGTCGTCCTTGCTCCCCAGCAGGTTTTTCACCACGATATTGTTGATGTTCAGCGGGGAATCCAGGTTGATCACGCTCACCTTGACGGAGGCGCTCACTCCGGAGATCTGGTCGGTTACAGTGATCGTCTCGTAGACAGGCGTGGGCGACACCGGCGTCGCCACCTGATTGGATGAGATCACTCCCGTACCGTTGAAGTTGATATAGCCTGCCGTAGTGGTAGGCGTATAGGTCCAGACCAGATCGGTGGAGTAGACATCCTGAGGCGCGATCTCCAGCAGGTCCTCCAGATCCTTCTCCATATTGAAGGGCAGCCGGACGATCTCCTGTTTGAACTTCATCTCGCTGGCCTTGAACTGCACCTTGATGCGGATGGAGTCGCTGACCGACGGATCGTACAGGGACGCCACCTTCAGGATGACATAATCGTCGCCGTAGGTCGTCTTCAGCGGCTGGATGGTCACCGACGCATTGGTATCATCTGTGGCCGGCGTGCTGGTCACGATCCGCACCGGACAGGTCGCCAGCGTGGTGTCTAGGGGATTGCCGCCCTTGTCCAGCAAACTCCAGGTCACAAGCTTGTTCTGAGCTGCATCCCCCTGCACTACAGGAAATTCCACTGTAAACGTCCGATTTTCCTTCGGTTCCTCTTCTGAATCGTTTCCCAGTTTATTCTGGTAGATCTTTTCCTCTATGGCCGGTACGCCCGCCGCCGTGTTTTCACTGTATTTTTTCTCCTTGATATGGATAAACTCCGGCGGATCAAAGGATTTGACGTAAACGTCCAGATCGCTGGTCAGCGTCGTATTGATCCGCGCCGCAGCATGGAACCGGATCCACCCCACCTTCGTCTGCGAGAAATTGTCGGGCAGCTTGAATTTCAGGTATGTATCCTTCTGTTCCACGATGGTGATGTAGTCGGTCAGGGTGATCGAGTTGTCGTCATTGGGACCCATCAGCGTCACGGTCCAGTCCGCCTGCGGAAAGGAGGCGTCCTCCGGATTGGCCTTTACCTTCACGGTGTAGATCTCGTCCGTGTTTTTATTATTGATGGCCCTGCTGCCCTGCCCGGCGCCCTCGATGTCGCTGGCTACGTCCACCGGGCTGCCGTCCGCCCGCACAATATCCAGGCTGATGGCGTTGAGATTCTTTACCGTGGTGGCGATCTTCGGAAATGCTCCTGTGTCGAAGGCATAGGATATTACCTCTGCCACGGAATAGGGATTGTTGATGCTCCAGTAAGCGCCGTAGTCAAACTCCTGCTTCGACGCCACGTCAAAGCCCGGATCTCCCTTTGACGGCGCGTTGCTCCTGGTGGCGATATCAAAGGCCGCCAGCGTGTTTGCCGGCGTGGAGCCCACTGCCATGAAAGCCACGCTGAACATTTTCTGCGCGCCCTCGATCTGCGCCTTGTAAGCCGGGCTGTAGCCCAGCACGCTGACCCAGCCGTCCTTGTTGTTTACCTTTGGATAGGTGCCCTCTACGCCGGAGCCCAGCGCGCCGTTGAGCCAGTTTTCACTGGTAAAGAGCTGCTGGATGCCGCTGGTGCTGCCCAGTCCCGCCGTCACCGTAGATTCCGGATAGCGTTCGCCGTTCAGATCCACCGCTTTGACATAGGTGGGATTGAAGCGGATGGGGACAAGGAAGGTATGCAGTTTTCCGAAATCTTCAAAGTATACGTTCAGTTTGAAGATCTGGCCTGCCGGCACCGCGTCGTCTCCGATCATACCGTCCGGCAGATCCACCGGCGACTGCCCCTCCACCGTCTTCCGCACCTGATTGGGATGCTCCGCTGTGGGATTCGCCGTATAGGTCACTTTCTTTGACTGATTTCCGTAAATGCGGTTGACTTCCAGTTCAACGTACATGCCATTTTTGGTAAAGGGCTTGGAGGGCGGCATGTCGGGAACAGTCTCCGTGGTCTCTCCGGGCTTTGGGCTCACCGTGGTGCCGTTGCCCGCCGTGCCGCTGCTGTTGCTGCCTGTAAAATAGGAGTCGCCCTTCAGCGTATAGATCGTGACGGAATTGGTGGTGGGCGTCAGTCCCACGATGGTGTCTTTCTGAGAGACTTCCGCAAAGATCTGCGTGGGCTTATATATTTTTGATTGCGCCGATTCCGATGTGGAGATCATATTATTCGTATTTGTTCCCGTGGCGTAGATCGTATTGTCGTCGCACAGGATCAGTGCGTTCCACGACGTCAGGTACGCCCGTACCGCCTTCTTGCCGTAAAGGCTGGCGTCAAAGAATTTCTCCGGCACGGAGACCGCTGAATGTGCATATTCATGGCCGCAGGTCTCCTGAGCATCATTTCTTTTCATAAAACGCTGTTCATGGTCGCAGCCCCAGCCCCAGACGTTTCCGTCCACATCCACAGCCACAAAAGCCACGTCCTCCGCGTGAGCGGCTGCTGTGAATTTTACGCCGCCCAGCGCCTCAGAGACATTATAGAGAGTCCCGTAGGCTGTACTATAGCCTCTGGACGCCCCGTTGCCTAATCCGTGATACGAATTCGATCCTGCCATGAAGAGCGTTCCGTCAGTGCAGATGATCATGGTGGCATAAGCAGCCATATTCACGATCTCTTTGATCTGCCGCGGATTTCCGTCGGCTCCGTTTCCCAGCGCCGCGCGGTAATCGTCGATCTTGATGGGTTTCAGCTCAGCCCCCGCCTCGTCTGTCAGGCAGTAATAGCCCGTATTGCCCGAGGCGTTCAAATAAGAGTACCAGTCTCCGTTTTCATCTTTTGCAAAAAAGGCTCGTCCGCCTACATTGGAGAGATACACGATCTTCTTGCCCGCCGGCGACTCATAGAGCTTCGTCACGGTATTGGTCAGCCGGTAGATCGTTCCGTACTCGGTCAGGGCCAGATTCAGCGCTCCCCAGTTGGCGCTGACCTGCACCACATCGCCGTCGAATTTGTCCGCCGGCACCTGAACCGGATAAGGTACAGGAAATGAACTGGAAGTATTGCCCTCCGGCGTTTCATAGGAGCTGATGCCCAACTGATTGGCATTGCCCCAGACAAACAATTTTCCATCTACGATCTTGGCCATTCCGGACCAACCGGTATTGGTCATCCTCGTACTCTCGATCTGATCCCACGTGGCCGCAGTAGCGTTGCCGGCGGCGTAAGCCTCCGGCGTGGTCCCCTGGGCCAGCGGAATGCCGCTCACCAGCATCGCCGCCGCCAGCAGGCATGTCAGGATGCGTCTCCCCGCCCTGCCGCCGGTCCTTCTCTTCTTCGGCATATTCCTTTCCTCCTTTTTCTGTGTGTTTCTATCCTTTCAACTTTCGTCCTCGTCTCATCCCATGGCTCTACAGCAGCTGCTGCTCCGCCATCCCCTGCACCGCGCCCAGTATGCGCGCCGCCTCCGCCCGCGTGGCGCTTCCATCCGGGCTGAATCGCCCGCCTCCCGTCCCGCTGATGATCCCCGCCCTTGCCAGCGCGTAGACCGCATCCTTGGCGTAGCCTGCGATCTCCCGGTCGTCGGCGAACACCGCCACCGTCTCCGTCTGCGGCAGGCGGATCCCCGCCTTCTCGCAGGCCCGGCTCACCATCAGCGCCAGATCCTGACGGCTGATCCTCTCTTCCCCGCCGAACCGCTCCGGCCCGGTTCCGCTGACGATCCCTTTTCTGTATGCGCTCCCGATATAGGCGTAAAAGGGATTGCTCCTCTGAATGTCCGCAAAGGGCATGCTTCCTCCCCCCTCGTACAGACTCAGCGCGGCCACCGCCATCTTGGCAAACTGCTCCCGGCTCACCGCCTCCTCCGGACGGAACCGTCCTTCTCCCATCCCGCTGACGATCCCCAGCTGCGCCAGACGGCCGATGTCCGCTTGGGCCCAGGGCACGCTGTCCAGATCGTGAAACCGCTGCTCCGCCCGTTCTTCCACGGTGATCGTACCGCCTGCAGGCGCCTGCACGAGCAGCGCCTCATGCTCCCTGTCCCAGCGGCTCACCGCCAGGGGCGCAGGCGTTCCCGTATAGCCGAAGGCCCGGTCGGTCATGGCCACGGGCGCCGTCCCGCTGTCCGGCTCCTCTGCCTTCCAGGGCAGGATCAGCCGCAGGGCCGGGCTGCCCAAGCCCCCCGCCTCCGCTCCGTCGATCTGCAGCGACACGGCGAGAGCCCTGCTGCTTCCGCCGGTCTCCTTCGCCGGCTTTACGCTGACCCGCAGCCAGGAGCCGGTCTTCAGTTTCCCCCGGACCGCCTCTCTGTCCAGCCCCACATAGCCGTAGGGCGTCTCCAGATAGACCATCCCCCCGCCGGCCTGGGCCGTCAGGGGCGCCCCGGGCAGATTCACCGCGTATTCCTCCTTGTCGATGCGCTGCTCCGGCATCTTTACCAGCAGCGTCTCCGTTTTCCCTTGGCCGTAAAGAACGCTCTCGGCCACCTCATATTCGTCTGTCTCCCAAATGACTCCGTCGGCCCCTCTGCGGATCTGCGCCGTGCAGGTCTCCGCCTCCCCGTAGGGCCAGCAGTCCGGACGCTGCGTCTGGATCAGCACCGCTTCCTTCGCCGGTTCCTCCGGCTGCGGATCGGTCCCTGGCTGCGGCGTCCCGCCTCCCCCGGAGGGAGTCTCCCCCGGGTTCAGCGTGGCCGGCGGCACCACCGGCCGATTCTCCATCTCCGATCCGTCGGTCACCCGAAAGGCCGGAAAGGGCACCTTCTCCGTACAGGTCTCCGACTCCACCCGGTCCATCTGGTCGATATTCCCATCCGTCTTATCCACATAGGATACCTGCATCCCCCTGGGCGAGCCCGGATCGTATTCCTCCGCGCTGCTTCCGTCCGCCGCCGTGGCGAAGTGCAGTCCCGGATCTCCCGGCGCCAGCGCCTTGAAATACACTTCCAGAAACATCTGCTCTTCCGTCCCCGCGGTGGGCGCGTTCGTGTAGTACAGGAACTTCGCAAACCCCGTCTCGTTGTTGATATACGGGTACCCGGAAGCGCCCGTCCCGTCCCCACGGGCAAAGACCGGCTTCCCGTTCCAGTACAGCGCCTCATACGCGTCGTTGAGGCTGTTGTCATAACACGCCTCTCCCGGCCGGAAGCCCGCTCCTCTGACCAGATCGCTCTCCGTCTTTCGTCCCGTGCTCACCGGCTCTCCGGTGTTCTCATCCACCACGGCCGCCACGGCCGGGTCCCAGGACAGCGGGATCGACACCGCCGCCGGATCCATCCCTTTGATCCAAAACTGCACTCGGAATCGCTCCCCCGCAGTCACCCGGCTCACCTCTCCCCCGTAGCTCACGACTCGGACGGCAAACCCTTCCTCTCCGTCAGACCAGCCGGCTCCCGCCCTGCTGTCCGCTCCCGCAGCCGGCCCCGCCGCTGTCAGAAGCATCGTGGACAGGAGCAGAAGGCTGACGCATCGTCTCACTCCGTTATGCATCCTGTTCTCTCGTTTCTTTTCTCTTCCGTTCCTGTTGTCTCTTCTCATCTCATTTTCTCTTTCCGCAGGCCGCGGGCGGGACGGTCCAACGCCGCCCCGTCCGCTTCCGCGGCTGCTGCTATGATGGTTTCGTTCCTTCTTTCGCGCCCCTTATCTCAGCACGTCTCCGATATCCGCGTTCACCGCGCTGATGATCTGCTCATAGGCCCAGTGCGCCTTCGTCACATCGCTGGGTGCGATGGCTCCGCTTCCCTTTATGTTCAGCGCCTGATTCAGCATCGTCACCACTTCCGCTCTGGTGATCTGGTTCTCCGGCCGGAAGGTGTTGTCCGCATAGCCGGCGGTGATCCCTTTCTCCTTCAGCGCGCTGATGTAGCCTTCCGCCCAGTGGCCTCCGGCGTCGGTGAAGCTGCTGCTCCCCTGGCCGCTGATGCCCATGAAGTTGGCCAGGCAGGCTGCGAATTCCGCTCTGGTGATCCGGTTGTCCGGACGGAAGCTTCCGTCCTTGTACCCGGAGAAGATGTTGTTCGACGCCGCGTAGTTCACAAAGTCCCTGTACCAGTCGCTTCCCACGTCGGTGAAGTCTCCGGTGTAGCTCTTCTCACTGTCAAAGCCCTTGGACAGCTTGGCCAGCACCGTGGCCACCTCCGCTCTGGTCATGTTGTTGTCCGGGCGGAAGGTCCCGTCCGCATAGCCCTCGATGTAGCCGCTTCCCTTCTGGTACAGAGCGGTCAGCGTCACTTTGCCCGTTACCTTATACTGGCTCAGGTCGATGACGGTCTTGCCGTCCGCGCTCCAGCCCAGGAAGACGTAGCCCTTGTCCGCCTTCACTTCCGGCGCATTCTTGATCTTCCCGTCTTTCTCCACGGAGAGACTGGCCTTGCCCTCCAGCGTTCCGTGGGCTCCGGCCTTGAATTCGACGGTGTAGCTCTGGGTGACGGCAGAACCGCCGCCTCCGCCTCCGCCGCCGTGGCCGCCGCTGCTTCCGCTGTTTCCGGCTTTGGGCGTGGCTTTGGCTTCATTGGAGAACGGACCGTCGCCGATGGCGTTGGTGGCAAAGAGGGACACCTTATATTCCAGATCGTTGGTGGCCGGATCCAGCGTGTAGGACGTGGCGGTCTTCACCGCGGTCTTCGTCACCGTCACCTCGCCCTGGATCTCGTGGATGGCCGCGCTGGTGGTCACCAGATGCTCAATGCCGCCCTCGCTCACATAGAATGCGCCGCCGGAGGCATACCCCCCGATCGCGTCGATGCCGCCTGTGGTCGTAATGGACTGGCTGCCGTATTCATATTTGACCGCCGGTTCGGTGGACACCACGCCCTGGTATTTGAAAAGCAGGGTGTAGCCGGTGATCTCCGATCCGTTGTCATTGGGTCTGGTCCAGTTGGCGGTCAGCTTCTTATCTCCCGCGGTCAGCGTCAGAGCCGGCGCGTCCGGTTCCGCCTGAACGGTGAAGACGGCGCTGCTGCTCACCGCCTGATAGTTGGCGTCGCCTGCGAAGCTGGCCGTGATGTTCACCGCGCCCTTGCTCACCGCAGTGATGTTGCCGTCTGTATCGATGGTCGCCTTACCTGTGTCGGCGCTGGTATAGGTCAACGTTACGGAGGAATCCGTGCTGCAGCTCAGCTCTGCGATGGCCGCCGCCGTGCCGCCGTAGCCTACAGCTGCAGGCGACAGGGTCAGCGTCAGCGCAGGCACGGCCTTGTCCACGGTCACCGGGATCTGAACGGTGGTTCCCGCATAGACGACCCCGTTGTTTTCACCTGCCGGAGCCGGTGTGAACACCGCGGTCTGATTCGCCGCGGTCACCGCGCCCAGCGTGGTCTCCGGAGCGCTCCAGCTCCACTGGCCCTTCACGGGCGCTCCGCCGTTTACGGCGGTCACCGCCGGAACCGGGCTGATGAGGATATCTCCCAGACGGACTCCGCCGGGCGCATAGGTCTTGCCGCCCAGGGTGGAGACCGCGCCCACGGTCACGGCTTCGCCTTCATTGACGTTGACGGTAAAGCTGATCTCCGGCGAAGCGTTGTATTTTCCGGTGACAGCGGATGCGCTGACGTAGACGGTCACCGCTCCTGTGGTAGTGGCGTCCTTCAGCGTCTTGCCGTCTGGATCCAGGACGGCCCCCGTACTGTCCGCGCTGTCGTCGATGCGGAAGGTCAGATCCGCACCTGCCGCTTTGCCGGTCACACAGGTGGTCAGATCCAGCGTGCTTCCGATGGATACCTGTCCCGCGGTTCCTGTCAGCGTCTGCGCCCCGGGAGTGATGGTCAGAGTAATACCTCCCACCGTGGCCCCTTTATAAAAGTCAGTTTCCAGAGAGTGGGCGACTACCGCATATTTGCCCGCTGTCAACGGCAGCGGACCGTCAAAAGATTCCGTCCCCACTGCCAGCGCCGCCGTTGTGGCATAGGTATAAGTGATGGAGTCGGCGCTGGTGGTGGCCGTACCCGGGGCGACGCCCTGGCCTTGTCCGTTGTATGTCACTTCCTGATCCTTGACGCTGCTGTCTACAGCCAGGTTCGGATCTGCTTTTGCAGCGGTCAGCACCGCGGCTTTCGCCGTGGCCGTGGAAGGCGATTTCCCTGTCTCCGTGTAGGAGACCACACACTGATAGGATCCGAAAGAACCCGCAGTTACAGTATCGATGGTGAGCGCTGCGGCCGTCATTGCAGACAGCGTCGTGAAGGTAGTCTTTCCCTTTTCCTGGAACATCCACTGATACTCCAGCGTATAGTCCGGCTGTTCCGGAGCCAGAGGCGTTACGCCGCCCACTGTGGTCACGTCCCCTACCGTGAAGGTGACGCTGCTGTTCAGCGCCGCTTCCGTAGTCGCCGGCGTGACGTCGCCGGCCGTGATCTCTGCGGAAGATTCCAGCAGAAGTACATCCCAGCCGGGCTGGACCACATTGTCAACTACCTCGAACGTGATCAGATACCCCTGTTCGATGATCGCGTGTTGATCTACGTCTAATTTACGCGGATCGACGATTCCCACCTGATATAAGCCGTCGGAAAATTTTCCGCCCACCGGGGCGATTACCGAAGTGGTAAAATCCGGCGTGCTGCATGTTTCCGAGAACGATCCAAAATTATAATCTTCATCGTATATGAACACTCTTACAGTCGGTTTCGACCTGACGGCCGTTCCCGTTATCACCAACACATAATCTTCAACAGGATCAGTTGCGTTATTATGCACCTGTATGTCCGATATCTCTACGATCCCGCTCGCTGCTCTCGCTCTTGTGCCGATGATATAGTCTGCAGGGGCGGCAAAGACCGCTCCTGCATTCATCGTCACCAGGAGAATCAGGACCAGAAGAAAGCTTACGGGCCTCTTCCATAGTTTCTTCATACTATCTCCTTTCTTCCTCAAACTAATTTACCTGCATTTCAGAAGCTCCGATGTTCTCCGGATCACTCAGCGTCAATCCGCCGTTGCTGAACAGTGTCAGCGTTACAGCCTGATTGGCATAAGTCTGATAGGCCAGTTTAGGCATGACCAGCTCGTACGTTTCCAGATCAGAGTCTCCCAGATTTATATTTAATCTCGTTTCGCCCAAACCCCGGGGACGAAGCGAGAGCGTCAGATAGATCCCATCCGCGCTGCGTCTTGACGTGTTGGCGCGTTTTACAGTGATCGTCGATTTTACATATGACATACCGGAAGCTTTAAACGGAGAGTGCTCGATCAGATAGATGTTGTCATCGTCATAATCCATCCAGCCAATTCCGCCGTCCGCGTACTTTATTTCGTTGTAAGCAGCCCTGAGCACCTTATTCTCGGACGCTCCGGTCAGCGGCACCAGCGTCCCTCCCGAGCCTGTGATCGTCTGACCATCCTCCTCGTCTCTCGACACATCCGGCGTGGACGTCTGATCAAAATCCACCCATCCCGCATAGGAATAGCCTGCCTTATTGATGGTGCTCACGCTCTTATCTGCATTTTCAAGCTTTTCTCCGTAAGGTACGATGGGAGCTGCGCCCAGGGCTGTCAATTCAGCTTCGCTCTTTCCTTCGTATGTCGCTCTGTTTTCATCGGTATTAGGGTCGATCAGACTTCCCGTATTCTTTGCCACGACCCGGGTCCCCAACAGAGTCCCGTCCCAATCGTAAAATGTATAAGATACGAAATCATCCGGATCTGCTGTCCCCGTACCTGCAGATATGGCGGCATCGCTGGTCTTCACCTCATTCTCCGGCGTGGGTATAGTCTGCCCCCCGGCCGGCGGCGCGTCGTCCACCGTCACATCTCCGCTGTCGCTGATGGTAAGCGGTCTTAAATAATAAAATTTATACGCTCCTGTGGCCGGGTTCTCCGCCTGATAGATCATCTGGCCTTTTACCGGCGAATAAAACGCCACCTCGTCGTCGGTCACGTACTTGATACTTTCCTTCGCCGTGTCAAAGCTGGCTCCGGGCTGATATCTGAAGCGCACGGTCACCAGCTGCTGGTCCTGCTCAAACTGCTGGGCCACCGCCGCCTCCGCTCCCATGTACAGATAACCTTTGCCGTTGCTGGTAAACGCCATCGCCGGTTTTCCGGATACGATCTCCGG
The DNA here is from genome assembly GCF_900605495.1 of Bacilliculturomica massiliensis. GTDB lineage: Bacteria > Bacillota > Clostridia > Peptostreptococcales > Anaerovoracaceae > Bacilliculturomica > Bacilliculturomica massiliensis. The sequence goes on along the minus strand of NZ_LR027602.1, from coordinate 419,441 downwards.
CGATACGCTTTCCACTGCCTTTGCTGCGGCCCATCCATCTTTTGCCGTGTCTACGTTATTCAGCTCGATGGCAGCCGTTGTCGACCAGCGCACTAACTCCAACTGCGCCGCGTTGTATTCCAAAACCGTTCCCACTGCTTTGAACGAGCTGTCCGTACCGCCTTTGATCTTGACCGCCACTTCCATCGTCTCGCCCTTTATGTCGTTGACAGTGATGAAAACACCGGGGTTGTCCAGTGCGTCTGCAAAGCAAAACACAGGGCTCATTCCCAAAATCATCAACACTGCAAGCAGCGCCGCTATCGCTTTTCTATGCATCACATTTTCCTCCTTTTACTAAATTCCAGAGTTGGAATACGGTATTGCCAGACCGTCTTTCCCGTAATTCTCTGCAGACATCAAGATAGCCAGATCATTGAATTTGACGAAACCGTCCCCGTCGATGTCCAGCATGGCGGAGACCGCGTCGCTCACTGCTTTTCCGAAATACCTGCTTTGAAGCATGATCGCCCGGTCCTCCAGCCGCACGGAATTATCCCCGTTGAAATCCCCGCAGTACATCTTCATAGCGTCTGTCACCGCCACCGTAAGGTCCGTATCTTCCACTTTAATGTCGGTGATCATCAGGCTCGTATAACCCGGCTTTTCCAGCAGCAGGTCGTAGGTCTTGCCGGGATTGACTCTCTCGATGAGAATCGTCTGCTCTGCTTTGCCGATCCCACTGCTGGTTGTGCTGAGAGCGGACAGCGTCGCCGTCCCGTCCCGGCTGGTCAGCGTGGCCCGGATCGGCACGCCCGGATTATAGGTGCTCATGCTCAGGTCAACGCTCTTGCCGCCCACAAGAAAAGCAGGGCTGGTCACGATTCCCGCAAAGTCTCCTTTTCCTTCCGCCTGTACGTAGATGTACCGGCCGCTGTAGGCGGGACCCGGCGTGAATGAAGCTCCCGTTGCCGACGGGATCGCGTCCATGTTTTCATCAAGCCACTGATATGCTGCCGTCGCACCTGCCGGAGAGACGACAGCCGTCAGACTCGTGTTGACCAGTCCCGTGCCGGAAACAACAACGGCGGCTACACTGGTCTTATCCGTTTTGATCCCGGAATACGTAAGCGGAGAAGCGTTTAAGAGTTCGCTCTCCGGCAGCATGGTATACACAAAATACGATGTGTTTCGGCTGAGATTTTCATATTTTGCGTCCTCCACCGCTGCAAAAGTGGTCCAGTCCAACAGATCTGCCGTCAGTGCTCCGGCGGTGCTGATGGCATAGCTCTGTGCTTCCGACCAGTTCTCAATGATGACGACTGAATCTGTCGCATCTAACTGCAGCGCCTCCGGCGTAGCCTGATCGCCTTTTGTCAGTCCTTCTATCGTCATCAGCGCTGCGCGCGTTGCTCCGGCTTCATCGACTACCTGCAGGGTCGCCGTAAAGCTGCCGCTGGTCACTACCTGCGCCTTGCCGGAAATGCTGCCCGCTGTGGTCAGCTCCAGGCCGTCGGGAAGTTCTCCTGAAACCCTGCTGTAGATCTTCGTTCCTACGCCTCCCGATACATGCTGCGTCACATCGTAATCGGTCTGTACTCCAGCCTGCATATCGGAGATCGTGAAATCGTCGAACGCATAGCAGTCCAACACCTCTACGGGTTCGTCCACCTCGCCGGGCAGATAGAATTCATTACCTGCATAGCGGATCTGATAGCTTCCTGGAGAGACAGAGCAGGTCCCGTCAGCGTCCACCAGGATCCCCGTCCAGGTGGTGTAGTTTTCACCATCGTAGATCTCATACGCCGCATCTGTGGTCAGACCGGTAAGTCTGCCCTGCCCTCCCTTTGTCTGGGCCGCCTCTGCACCCACGCCCATAACGGCCGGCTGAGTGGCTTTTTCCACCGAAAACGATACCGGAACAGTCAGCGCTGGATCTGTCGCGATGCTGTCCGAACGGAACAGCAGTTCCGCGCTGTATGCTCCGGGCGTCAGGCCCATGACCTGAGTGACAGTATAATCCACGGTCCTTCCGCTGTTCAGCACCGTTACATTTTCCTCCGGCGAAACAGCGATCCCTTCTCCGGAGACAGTGACGCTGATATTATTCAGCGCTTCCCAGCCGGAATTCTGCAATGTGACCGTTGCAGAATCTTCCTCCGCCGCTCCGTAAACGTAGTCCTGAAGCTGCAGTGCCGAGGGCGAAGAAGAAAGCTCATATTCTTCCCGCGGGTCTTCCCAGGGCGGAACGTCATCCTCCCCCCCGATCATTCCATCCTTTACCTCGACTACCACTTTGCATGCGCTTGCGGCGATCAATTCTTCATCCGACCCCGATATCGCCCGATGCTCAAAGACATACAGCGTAAGGTAACCGTCCTTCGCTTTCATGCCCCCGCTCCCATCGCTTTCAATCATGTCGGGCGGCAGCTCCGACACCAGCCCGCTGAAGATCATATCTGTGGTGTCTTCTTTTGTTACATTTGCAGTCTGAAGCCCCCCGGCGCTGTATAAATATAAGTCGACGGTATATTTACTTCTCCCCTTATCTACAAGTGTGCCTTCCACTGCGAGGTTCACCGATCCGGATCCATCATCGACCAGTGAAATATTCGTAATCTGGTCGATGCCGGATGAATCCGGCCGAACCTGAATACCGGTCAATTGGGCATCCGCTCCTTCTTCTGCCGCAGCCACATACCCTGCGTTCAGAGTCAGGCATAACGATAAGGCCAATACGAAACTCACCGCTTTTTTGACATTGGCTCTCATATCAACTTATCTCCTTCCTTTCTTTTACTCAGATTGATTTAGCAACTTCATCACAATCGTCGCCACTTCCGCTCTTGTCGCCCCCTCTTTTGGTAAATAGCGGTATCCGTCCGCAGCTTCATCCGCCACGCCGTTGACGATACCCGCCTGATACATTGTCCTTACTGCCTCCTTTGCATAATCTGATACTGCAGAATCATCTCTAAACGGTTTATAATTGCGTTTGATCGCTAAATCCAATTTTATGTTTTCGGCCGTCCCCTTTAAAATAAAGGCCATCTGTTCCCGGGTGATATCATCGTCCGGAGAAAAATGCCCGGCATCCGTTCCGCTGACAATGCCGGCATTGCACAGAGACATGACCGCCGCATAATACCAGTCGCCTGTTTTCACATCGATAAATTTTCCTTTTTCTGCGCCCGCATTGATCGCAAAAGCCTGATGGATTATCTGAGAAAACTCCGCACGGGTGACCCTGCTGTCCGGACGAAAGGTTCCGTCCTGATACCCTGTCACGATACCTTTTTCCAGCAGCGCCCGTATCTCCTGCTCCGCCCAATGCCCCTTCATATCGGAACATTCGGGTCCGACTGTCACCCCTCCTGATGTGATGACCGTCTGGGGCGGATCGGATCCTTCCTCGTGGTTCCCGGCCGTTTCGGTCTTGTCCTTCCAGCCAGGCTGTACCACATTGTCTTTAATTTCAAAATAGATCCGGTAACCTTTCTCCACCGTCTCGCTGACCTTGACAGAATGATACGTGTCGATAAAGGCCGCCATATAATAACCGTCCTTAAAGCTCAGCCCGATCCCCGGATAGCACAGCAGTTCGGAAGTTCTGTTTCCCACCGTAGGCATCGTACAGGTGGTCTCCTCCCCGCTGGTACCGATCAGCACCATATGCACTACAGTGTCCGTGTCTTCCGTGGTGCCTTCCGCTGCAAGGCAAAGTCCATCCAATCCGTCCCCAATTATCGTAAGCTGCGAAATCTCTCTGATCCCCGTATCGGTTCCCGGCACCACTCCAATAAAAGGAGTCTCCGCAACGGCGCAGACTACGCCTGTAAAAAACACCACCGCACTGATCAGTGAGCACAGCACAACTCTTCCAGTTTGTCTCATCTGCTTTCTTTTCCTTTCCTCACCGTAACTGTTTCTTTCTCACCTGGCCGCCCGCATTTCGGCAGCCGCTATATTATCCGGCCAGCTCAGTACATCGCCGGCGTGATTCTGCAGTACGCAGGTCACCGCATTGCGCGGATTGTAGGTTTCACCTGCATTCTTCGGAAGCACCAACTCAAACGTTTCCGCATCCGTATTTCCCAATTCAATTTGTATTCTGCTCTCCCCTAACTGGTAAGGCCGCAGAGACATCATAAGCGTGATCCCGCATTCGCTCCTTCTCACATCCGGCGGTCTGGAAACAGTTATCCATGTCCGGATGCTTGACTCACCCAATGGTTCAAATTCCGAATGAGTAATGGCGTAATAGATCCGTTCGTTCCCTGGCCCTTCGCCGCTCGCCTCGTCATAAGCGGCCCGCAACACACGGTTCTCCGTCAGTCCCTCCAGCGCCGCCAGTTCCTGTCCATTTCCTTCTATGGTCTGTCCGGCCGCCGCGCCGATCCCCACGTCCGGCGTGGACGTCCCGCTGTGATCCACCCAGCCCGCGTAGCGGTACCCCGCCTTGTTGATGGCCGTCACCGCCGCCCCGTCTGGGTCCTGTCCTCCCGTCAGCACGTTCCCCTCCGGCGCCAGCGGCGCTACACCCATGGCCGCGAGCTCCCCGTCCGTGTACTTCGCCGTCCCGTCTTCATTCACATATTCCTTGCGGTTCTCCGGCAGGTTCGGGTCGATCAGACTCCCCTCCCCCTTGGCCACGATCCGCGTCCCCAGCAGCGTGTCGTCCCAGTCGTAGAATGTCACACTCACGTAATCCTTCGTCTCCGTGGGCCGGACGTCCACGGTCTTTCCCTCCTGTACGTATGTAAAGACATTGATGGCCCCCGCCGCCAGTTTCTCTCCCGCCGGCACCCCCGTATCTTCTCGCACCGAACCGCTTTCCGTCCGCAAAAGCGCTTTATGGGAATAGATCCGCGTCTCTCCCGTCTCCGGATCCTCGCTCTGATACAGCGCGCTTCCCCTGACCGGCGAAGCGTAAGCTACCTTCATGTCCGCCCGCGTCTCCACAAAATTCAAAGCGCTGGCCACGTAGTCCTTCGAGGGGATCACCCCTTTCGCATAGGCAAACCGCACCGTGGCCGCCGCCGCATCCTTCTCCGTGGGCACCGCCCTGATCTGCTCCGCTCCCAGATACAGATAGCCTTTATCCCCGCTGCGATAGGACAGGGCGGGCTTTGCCGATACCCAGCCCGGCGCCTTCGTCTCCAGCACCGCAGCCCGTCTCCAGGCCAGCGCCGCCTCCTCGATGGATCCCGCAGGAGCCGCCGCCGTGCTTCCCGGCTCCTCCCGTTCCGCCGTCTCCCGGATCTCAGACAGATCGGGCACGAGGATGGGCGTCTGCTCCTTATCCCAGGCGATGGGGCGCAGTTTGGAATAGTCGTATTCCAGCAGAATGCCCGCGGTCTTAAAATGGCTCCCGGCGGAGATCTGCAGGGAGATCTCCAGACTGCCGGGTCCGTGCTTTGTCTCCGGCAGGTTCACCGCCGTCAGATGCAGCGCGGCGGATTCGTCGGGCAGCGTCTCTGCCTGCCGCTGCAGGCGCGGCAGGCTGCTGACCGGCTCTTCGTTTCCCGCTTCGTTTGCTCCGTTTCCCGCTTCGTTTCCCGCTCCGCCTGTCCCCGGGATCCGCACGGCCGGACACGCTTCGTCGCTGTTCATCACAGAGGAAGCCCAGTCCGCCCCAAAGCAGCCTTCCCACGGAACCAGAAGCAGCAGCGCGGCAGCAGCCGCGACTACAAGCGCTTTTCCCAGAGCCCCGTTCTTTCCATACCGGGTCGGATTTCCCATCTCCATCACTGCACGGGCACCTTCTTTCCAAAATTCTCACTCAGCATCAAGATCATCAGATCGGACAGACCGATCCTTCCGTCCCCGTCCAGATCCAGCAGCGCCGCCTGCTCCGCCCCTTCTCCCGCAGCGGTATCCACTTCTTTTCCAAAACAGCTGGCCAGCAGGAGCATCTGCCGGTCTTTCAGGTCAATGCTCCCGTCTCCGTTCACATCGCCGCAGGGCAGCCTTATCTCCCAGAGGGTATCCTCCGTCAGCCGAAGTTCCCTCTGCCGAAAAGGCAGATGACCCGGCTTGCGTATTTCCAGGGAATATGGCTGGTCCATGGCGATCCCGGCGAAGGTGATCATCTGCACGGTTGGTCCGATCCCTCCCGAAGTGGCGCTGGCCGTCCACTCTTCCGAAGTGGCGCTGGCCGTCCACTCTTCCGAAGCGGCGCCGGCCGTCCGTTCTTCTGAAGTAGCGCCGGCCGTTCGCTCTTCTGATCCGTCTGTCTGCTCTGTCATCGGCAGAAGCATTGCTTCCGCCGCCCGTCCCGGATCCATGCTCTCAACACGCACCGTCAGGGTCAGCGTGGTTCCTGAAGCTTTTGTGGTCACCTGCACCGGCCCCGCCGCAGGCGACGGGTAATACCCCGGGCGCTCCGCCCGTCTGGCATACAGTCCATAATCTGTCTCAGCCTCCAGACCGGAAAATCCGCCGCCTGTGGTCCATCTCAGATCCGCAAATCCGCCGCCTGTGGTCAGCGCGTATTCCAGTCCTTCCATGGGCGCAGCCACCGCGATCCTGCGATCCGTCACCTGCAGCGCCGCCCCGGAGGGGATCTCTTCTCCCTCCGGCGCCGGCTGTCTTCCTTTGTCCACCGGTCCCGCCGCCGTCACCGCGGTTCCCACGTACTCGCCCTTTCCCGCCGCCATCCCCAGCAGCATTCGGCTCACGTCTTCCGGTCCCGGCGTGTAGACCGGCTCCTCCGCCCCTTCGATCAAAACAAACGCCGGCTCATTCCCATCCTGCCCGCTGACCCCATCCCCCTGGCTTCGGTACCAGCGGTAAACGCAGTCTGCTTCCGCCGGCGCCGCCGTCAACGTCAGCCGTTCTCCGACGGCCGGTTCTCCCGTCATCTCTACGCCTTCCACAGCCGGCAGCAGCGTCAGTTCCCGATACGGGTCCTCCGCTGTTCCGCTGCCGGCATTGAACCGCGTCCGTTCCCGATCCAGCCGCAGCGCCGGCCGCACAGATCGGTATGCGCCTGCCAGAGCATAATATGCGTCCGCCGTCAGCGACGGCTGTATTTTATTGCTGTAGATATACCGGACCTGATTGCTGTAGCCCTTGCGGGCCGTCTTCAGCCAAAATCCCGTGTCTTCCTGCTCCGTATACCAAAACTCATCTTCCTGCTCTCCGCGCCAGGTCTCAAACTCCTCCTCGGAGAGCAGGCTGACCTTTTCCCCGTCGCTGCCGTCTGCAGTGCAGGGCAGCAGAGCGTTCCATTCTGTCTCGTTAGCGGACAATGCTTCATAAAATTGACGGGCACCCGCCACCGCCGCTCCGTGCAGTTCCGTATTCCCAGCCTTTGTGGCCCCGTTTAAGGCGATATAAAGATCCGATTCTGTCCACAAGCTGTACCCATCCAGCTGGGAATCCTCGTCTGGATGACCGCCGTCCCCGCTCTCGTCCGGATGGTCGAACTGCTGTGGCGTCTGCGACAGTCCCAGCGGATCGCTGTAGAACAGCAGCACGTTTCCCGCCTCCGGATCCTTCGGCAGTCCTGCGCTTTCTGCCGTCTCCGGAAGAACAGCCAGCACCGTAAAATCGTAACCTGTCCCGGCATCATCCTGCCGAAGGCCATCGGGCCCCGGCATTCCCAACAGCACATGATCTCCCGGACGAAGGGCCGCGCCGCGTCCTTCTTGCGCATATCCGGCCCCTGTCCCCGTCTGACACAGCAGCGCCACGGTCAGCAGAAAGGCCCAGGCTTTTCTTGTCATCCCTATTCCTCCAACTCTATCTGAACCGTGCTTTTCCCATAATTCTCCGCCGCCATCATGATCTGCAGATCCCGTCCTTTGATCCAGCCGTCTCCGTCCAGATCCAGCCGCCCGGCTTCCTCCCGGTCTTCCGCCGGCAAGTCTGTGATCCGCTTCCCATAAAATCCGGATCGCAGGAGCAGCTGCCGGTCGAGAAACCCGATCTTTCCATCCCCGTCTACATCCCCGTAGGGCAGGCAGAGATCCCGCACACGGCTGTCCGGATGCAGGCTCAGATCCAGCGGGCTTTCTCCCACCTTCAGGCCGCGCACTTCCACCGCAGCATGTCCTTCCTTCTCCAGTCTCAGGGTATAGACCCCCGGCATTACATTCTCCAGCAGAAATGGGTCCGTCGATCGTATGGGATCCGTCGTCTTTTCTGATCCAGATGAATCCTCTCTGCCGGACGCTGTTCCTGCCCGGTGCGCCGCAATACCGCCGGACGTGGCCGAATAGACTGTTGTGCCGTCCTGCAGAAGTCTCACCCGCACCGGTTCCTCCGGCCTGTGGCTCCGCACGATCCCAGCCACTGTGGTTCCGGAAGGCACAGGGATCTCCTCCATCGAGTACACTGCCCAGCTCTCCTTCAGGTTCTTTCCCGCCTCTGCATAGGGCCCGGAGATCACCAGCCGGCCCCCGTTGGGATTCGCTTCGTCATACACCTTGTCCGACGAGGTGGCGCATCGGAACCCCGCGTTGGAGTTCAGCGCGTCCGTCACTCCCACAAAGTTCACCGTGAGGAAATGGTAACCGCCTTCCCGCTCCAGACGGTTTACCGGCGACGTCAGCGAATGGGACCAGATCTTCACCAGTCCGTCCCCCATCCCCTCCGGTCTCCTCACGTTGTTGTCCACATAGGGGTAAGTGGTCGCTTCCTGCTCCGCCCCTTCCGTCCCCGTGTCTCCCCTGTTTCCAGTAAACAGCAGACCTCCGTTCCACACATTAGAATTCCCCGATACGCCGTACTGGATCTTCAGCTCGGCATCCTGTCGTCTCCGTTCCCATTCCGCTCTGTCCGCAATGCCCAGCATGGCCATCATTCCTGGGATCTCTTCCTCCTGCGCGTAATAGATCATCAGATCCGTGGACGTCAGCTCGCTGATATCGTCCCCCACTGTAAACGGCGTTCTCCCATTGAAAAAATCACTCTCGCTCTGATAACCATCCCGCTCGACAGGATGGAAATACCGGTCCGCCGCCCGCACGGCGTTCGTATCAAAATGCAGCGGGATGGTATAGCCCATCAGATCATTGATGTTGTTGAAACAGATCTTCAACTGGAACTGCTCTCCCTGCTTCACCTCCCCCAGCGCTTCCGGCACTTTTCGTGGGTCGCTTCCCTCCGCCACGCCCGCCGGCAGGCTGGTCCGATAGATACGGTACTCCACCATGCGCTGCGCCTCCGGCGGATAGGAAAACACCGAGGCCCGGCTCGCCGCTCCGCCCCGGGTGCTGGTCACATAGACCTTTCCTCCCTCCGCCTTAAGCTGATTTCCCAGCGGTATGATCACCCCGCCTTCCGGATCCGCCGTCTTCTCTCCCAAAAGTTTCGTCAGCCCGCTGTCCCCGTACACCCGGATCAGATCACCGTATTTCACGCTTCCCGTCTCCTGGGAAGGACTCAGTACCAGACAATCCTCCAGATAGGCATCCAGGCCCGTGTAGAGACTGGCGGAATTGGTGTAGTTATACACGCGGATGCTGTTTTCAGGGAGAGTCAGCGTCGTCGCCTTCGCCTCAAAGCTCTCCGGCAGCGCGGGCACGTCCGCCGCACCCAGTTCCACCGGATTTGACTCTGTGAAATCCCCAGACATCGCACTGGCAGATACCGGCGTCCGCAGAAGGTCTGCATCCTCCAACGCCACGGCCAGTCCTTCCGGGTGCGCCGTGGCATAATACTCCTTTGCCGCCTCATAATTTTCCGGACTTCCGTCCGGATTCAGTCCAGTGCTTTCTCCGGAGCGGAGATAATCCTCCACTGTAGCGAAATGGATCACGTCGTTGTTTTCCAGTTCGTCTGTCCCGTCCTGCAGCGCTCGAAATACCAGACGCAGCACTGAAACTCCGGTCTCCCACTTTGTCTTTTCTCCAAACGGACCGTAGCTGTTTTTCATCAGTTCCAACTTGACCAGTCCTGTATCTGTGTTGATATATGGGTATTCTCCCGGACTTCCCGCCGAGGGGTTTGGGTAATCGTCTGTCTTTGAGACGGACACAGATTCATAGTCCGTATCTTTTCCCGGCAGCACGCCGCACTGCCGCGCCACTTTGTACGTCCCCACTTTGGTGAATCCGAAGGGCTCGCCCGGCGCGTTCACCCTGGCTTCGGTGTTGATCTTATCCTTGTTGGCTCCGCTGGCGTACAGGGGGACCAGTTCCAGATAGTCCGGATTATACCGGATCGGAATGGTAACTCCTCCTACCGTATGAAATCCCTTGAGCTTGACCGTTACCTGATAGTAGTTTCCCGCCGTCAGACCCGACGCCTGCATCCGGGGCCCCGCAAAGCTGGACTCGTTGCATGTGCGGTTGGTGTTGCTGATCCTTCCGATCTCCAGCTCTCCGGAAAGCGTCATGGCCTTCGTATAAGCCACCGCCGTGGGCGCGGATTCTGCCATGTCTGGCCGGGTCATGGTCGCATAGACCGTTCCCCCGCTGGGGGACAGTCCCTCCAGCGGAATCTCCACAGTAAACCCGTGGGTGGTGTCCTCCACCTCGTATTCTCCCAGCAGAATGCGGCTGTCTTCCCGGGCGCTGTCATAGACCCGAATAGTCAGACCTGTCCCAAGGGTACTCAGACCGGTCACATAAGCCATAGGGCACAGAGGATCGTCCGGGTCGCGCAGATTGTTGTAAATGATCATCTGTCCCGCGTCCAGGGATGGCGTGACTCCCTCTGACGTCTCTGAAACGTCGATTACTTCCGGCTCGGTCTCCGCCTGCAGACCGGAAGCAGCTGCCCCTTCATCTTTTTCGGCCGGTATCTCTCCCGATGAACTTTGTTCCTGTTCCAGCTGTACATACTGCGGCGCCCGGCCGCTCCGGGATGCGGCGTCTTCCCCTCCGTACACGGAGGGAAACGCACCGCACCACAGCACCAGAACGGCCAGCAGTACCGCCAGTCTCTTCCTCACGAATCCCTCACCTCTTCCGAAATAGGAAGACCCTGACGGGTCCTCTTTCCTCGCGTTTACTCCATTCGTTTACTTCATAAACGGTCCGATGAATACGTCTTTTTTTCATTAAATTTCGTGAAATATCATATTTCACGAATTAAGCCTTGAAAGCACTGCAATCACTGGGTTTTCATATATCTGACGGCGCTTTTTGACGGCGAATTTTTGAAGCCTGAAAACAGAGCCGACGGTAAAGACCGCCCTACAGCCCAGGTATTTCAACCTCTTTCGGGATGGATATTATTTCAAGTTTGACGGCTTATTTGACGGCGAATCGATCAAGGTTAGAGCCCTTTCCTTAGGAAAAGGTACAAATATAGGAAAACCGAACAAAAAGCAGTACTTAAATCACCAATATTCGACAAAGATGGTGATTAACTATTTACAAATTGACGTAAAATGTCTATACTAAAAGGGCAAAAGACGAAAAAAAGCGTTCGTGAAATATGATATTTCACGAACGCTTTTGGTATTTTTGACCCACAGTTGGGATGATCTAACCTGATTCATTCCGGCATGGTCCCAACGAAGGAAGTCCTGTGATATTTTCTGAATAAGAACAAGACCCACAAATATAATATGGATCAGAAATAATAAAAACTTTCTTTCAGGAACCGTCAATCGCACAGGCGATTGGCGGTATTATATTATGTGGACCGCATCATCCGTTGAACGAAAACACGAAAGGACCTGTTTTTTCTTTTTGCCTTCTCTCAACATCTAAAAAAGAAAAAAAACAGAGGACGCAGCAGGAAGCTGAACAGTTTTCCTTGTCGATCTATGTCGCTTTTTTCTTTTTGAAAGCAATTCTATGTTTAAAACGAAAAATATTTTCCATATTTTTAATATTAGATATGTATTATCCATTTTATTTTCGTTTTTGGAGCTTTTATGAGGACAAAAAGAAAAAATCAAGAAAACGACCGCACCTTTTTCCTTGTCTGGCCGACTTTCAGTTTTCAGGAGTTGTTCTACCAAGCATTAGAAGGTTTCTCGGCCTTGATCCCCGTGTTTTTTGGTACAGGAGTCACGAGACTTCATAATTTACCCCCTCAGGGGGGAGGCGGCGATGCAGGCAGCTAAGGAAAGTGTAAAGAAGGGCTGAAAGGTTCCTCTTTTTATAACATAGGAAATATTAGCGACCGATATTTCCTATGTTATAAAAAATCCCGCGATGCATTTGCATCCGGGATTTTGATCTGTCTAATCTTGTTTTGTTCTCTGCCCTCCCCCGCGATGTGCAGACCGGAAAAGATCTCTCTCTGCTTTTCCGCAGCACTCTCATCCTTCGGTATTTCGAAGAAGCTCCGCAGTATCGTCATGTTCAGCGTCTTGCCAAAACGGCGGGGGCGGGTAAAAAGATTGACCTTTCCTCCCAGATCTAAAAGCTCCCTGATCAGCTCGGTCTTATCGATATAGTAATATGCATTCGTGATCAAGTCTTCAAAGCAGTCCACGCCGATGGGCAGCGGCCTGCCTTTGCTCCTGTTCTCCGCCATGCTTGGTCCTCTCTTTCAGCGCGGCAATCCCCCTCCTGCGTCAAGCAGTTCAAATCGCACTAGTTTGTGGTCATCCATGATACGATCATACTCGTTCCTCCCTGACTGAAAAAAGGCGGGGAAACGCCAGCTGGCATTTCCCCGTCCCCATTCAGCATTTCATTCCTCGCTGGCGGCTGCGGTCCGCCGAATTTTCCTTCCGGTCAGCTTCCGCAGCCGCGCCCCATAGACAAACTGTTTTATCGCCCGCCCGGCCAAACAGCCGTGAGCCTATCATTCAATTGTCTATTTTCAATTAACATTTATTTGTTATTTCTCCGCCGCGGCCTTGATGTTTCTGTAGGCCCAATGGCTCTCCGCCACATCGCTGAAGCTTATCTGGCCGGACGCCGGATCCAGACCGATGATGGCGTTGATGATGGTCACGGCCTCCGCTCTGGTGATGGGGTTGTTGGGACGGAAAGTGCCGTCCAGATATCCTGTGGCATATCCCTTCTCCGCTGCCGACTTCACGTACTCCGCATACCAGTCTGCATCGCTCATGTCCTTAAAGCTCTTTCCGCTGTTTACCACGCGGTCGATCTTCATGGCCATGGTCACAAACTCCGCTCTCGTGATATTGCTGTTAGGCTTGAAGGTCCCGTCCTTGTACCCCGCGATCACTCCCAGGGAGGCCACGAAACCGATGTCATCCGCGTACCACTCGCTTCTCGCCACATCGCCGAAGGGCGTGTTGGTGTAGGACTTGCCTTTTTCCTTCTCGTAATTGATGGTCTTGGCTACGATGGCCGCCACTTCCGCTCTGGTAATGGCGTTGTCCGGACGGAAGGTCCCGTCCGTGTAACCGGACACGTAACCGCCGCTGATCTCTCCCTTTGAAACCTGCAGGAACCGCAGATCCTCGGGCACGGAATCCGGAATGACGATCTTGTCGTCCTTCTCGTAGACCGCGATAAGCTTCATGGCTTCGGTCACCTTGATGTCCTTCAGGTCGATGACGGTCTTGCCGTCTTTGCTCCAGCCCGCGAAGACCCAGCCCTCGTCCGCCGTCACTTTAACGCCCTTGGGAGAATTGCCGTTTGCCACGGATTCGGTAGTCTTTTCGACCTTTCCGTGATCGCCCGGGTCGTAGGTCACGGTGTAGGTGCTGACGGAACCGCCGCCTCCACCGCCGCCGCTGGGACGATCCGTGCTGGCTACCGCCGGCTTCGCCGTAATTGTTCTCGGATCACTGGTTCCCGCCGCGTTCACCGCTGTCGCCGTGATGGTGTAGGTGGTCCCATTGATCAGGTTCGGGATGGTAAACCTTCCTGTGGCGTTATTGGCTGTGTACACAGCTCCCGTCGTCGTCTTTGCCGTCGTTACCGACGATCCTGTGCTCACGCCGCCGTATGTCGTACCCGTTGCCGGATCGGTATAGATCAGCATGCCTCCTGCACTGCTCACCCGATCCAGCAGCAACGCGCTGGTGCTGGTCACCGTCTGCACCGCCCCGCCTGATGTGAACTTGATCGCATAGGTGGTTGTGGTCGTGGTTCCGCCTGTGTAGCGGATGCCCGACAGCGTGATGTTGTACTGAGTAATGTCGCTTCCATTCTTGTTTGCCGTCACCGTCACATCCAGCTTCCCGTCTCCGGATGCTGCGATGGCTGTCACGATGGGCTTATCGTACACCGTCACGGTCAGAGAGGTCTGAGCCGACGGATTGTGGTTCGTGTCTCCTGCGTAGGAAACCCTGATCTCCGCCGTTCCCACCGCCTTGGCGGTGACTGCTCCCGTGGTCGCATTCACTTCCACGATGCTATCGTTGGTGCTGACATAGATCGGATCGCCGAAACCGGAACCACTTGTGGTCACCGTATCCGTATCACCGTTCTTGATGGACAGCGCCGTTCCCGACAGCACCGGCGCCGCCTGATCCGCCTTGTTGACCGTAATGGCGATCTTCGTCGTCTGCGGCACATAGCCGTCCTGATTATAGGTAACGTCGTACAGAGTCGTTCCGCTGTCAGAGACGTTTGGTGTAACATTTGGCGTATTGAAGGTCCACTTACCACCGGTCAGCACAGCCCCGCCATTATCGTCATCCGTTACCTTTCCACCGGTCAGCCCCAGCGCTCCCAGCGTCATTCCGTAGGTGTAGGTCCCCGCTTTCGGCGCTTCCACCAATGTGGTGGGATTGCCGGGGATCACCTGAATGGTAAAGGTCAGCGGTGTGGCTGCGTTGTATTTCCCCGTCACCGCCGCCGCGCTGGCCGTCATCTCCACAGATCCCGCAGTGGTAAAGGTCAGGCCCAGTCCGCCGTTGGTCAGCGTGGCGCCCGCGGTATTGGTTCCTGTGATCGCATAGGTCACATCTGCGCCGCCGGCATTTTCCTTATCGTTGACCACGGCGCCAGCCAGACTCTTGACTCCGGTGTAGACCGCGGTATAGCCGAAGGACGCCTGCGTCGTCAGCACCTGTTCGCCCGGCTGAACCGTGATGACTCCGCTGGTCACGGTCAGAGGTTCGTAGTTTTCATTTGGATCGGTATTGGTTACGCCGATCTGGAAGCTGCCCGTCTTCAGGATCGTGACTTTCCCGTCCGTACCTACGGTAGCTACGGTGGAATCCGTGCTGGCGTAGCTCTTTGTTCCGCTCACAGAGAAACTGCTCTGAATGTTGGGTGCCGCCGCACCGTAGGTCACGCTCGTCGCCGCACTGGGCGTAACGGTTCCGGTCTGCGTTCCCTTTGCGATAGCTCCGAATGTCACGGTGGCTGTTTTCGTATTTTCATCTCCTACACTGCCGGTTCGTCCGTCGTCGGTCACACGGATCTCAACCGCGGTGTCGGTCGCTTTGTACGCCTCAGGCGTGCCGGAGATCGTACCGTCCGCTGCCATCGTGATCCCTCTCGGGAATTCTCCGCTCACCTTCTCAAAGGTAAGCGCTCCTTTAGTACCGGTCACCGTGGCGCTCAGGTACACTGGATCCATGATCGCACCCACGGTCAGACCGTTTACAGTTGCTCCGGCGAAGGCCAGATCCTTGGTAACGGTGATGTTCACCGGGATCGTCAGACTGCCCAGCGTGGTGTAAGCCGTCTGGGAAATTGTGATGGAACCCGTGGTGCTTTCCGTCAGACCTGCATTCGGAGTCACAGCCAGCGTCATGGCCGCATTGGAAGCCAGACTATTCGCTATGCCGCTCACTGTAAAGCTGCCTGTAGGCGTCACGGTGATGCCTGTCAGCTCCTGTATTCCAGAGTTCGTGATCACCAGACTGCCCGTTACACTATTGGTATTTCCATACGGTGTGGAAATGGCCACCGGGCTGGTGCTGTAGGTCCAGTCGTAGTCCTTCAGAACTCCGTTAGGGCCCAGTGTAAAGGAGGTAAAGCCTGCTTTTGTTGCATTGCTCTTCTTGGTTTCAATAAAAGCTATAACTGCATATTCCTTGGTTCCCGTAACAGGCAGTGAAAAATTTCCTCCCAAATGCGTAATTTCTACAAGGGAATTGTTATTTACCTTCGATGATCCATAGGCATATTCCTCTGCTGTCAGCGTATCCTTAACCAGACCTAACAGCTCATCCGCATCAAAGTTCATAAAAAACCCTGTATTACTGGTTACAGCACCAACAGTCTCTCCCATTGTTTCCCAGGATTCTTTATCTACAATGACATACATGGCATACTCACCATCTGTGTGGTCTGCACTTTTTATGTTCGCCATTACGACTGGATGGCCGTCCCTCCATTCCGTCACAGATAGCTCATTGAACGCTGTATCTGTATTGTCAGTCGGTTCGTTCACAGCTGCAAACACCACCGATGGCAACAAGGATAACAGCATCATAACTGTCAGCAACAAGCTGACCGCGCGTTTTTCCATATCCTTTCCTCCACTTCCTTTTGGTATATCTATTATTAAGGGAGCAGTGCCCCATTATTGTTGATCGCATAGGCGATCTGGTCAGCACTTAACTCCTGACTTCCATTCGCCGCATATGCCGCTTTCACATTGTTATACGCCGTCCTGATATTGGTGCTGATTGCAGCCGGAACCTTATTATTATTTGCAGTACCAGTCTGCATGGCGATAGCTTCCTTAATTTCTGCTACCGTCAGGTTACGGTTCCCCTTTCCAAGCATATATAATGTAATTTTGTTCTTGGCCATATTTCGAAGCTGGCCGGCGTTTGTGACACCTGCAAGATCTGAGGCTTTTCCATACTGGTAGTAATACTGGTCGATTTCACTATCGTACATGCCCAGATCATAAAAGTCCGGATTTGCAACATTATTTGACCAGTCCGCGCTTATAGCATTCGGAAGAACTTCGTTATGTTCCCTTGCCTTATCGTTGAAATAATTCAATGTCGCCTCAGGTAAGAAAACCGATTTTTGAATCGTCTGCGATGAAGACTTAGAATCTGCAAGTGTGTAGCTGGCAATCTTATCGCCATTACTTAAACGCTGTCCGGCGTCTACAACCGTTACGGTAAAATTGCTGGCATTTCGCGGTGCGATCAGCTCTGCCGACTCCTGATCCGATCCATTTAAAGCAACATACGCATACATATTCATGTCTGTGCCGCCCACGTTCATCGTATAGGCAGCGCGCACGACTGGCTCATACAGACGAGTCACCCCATATCCTGCCCCATTCAGACGATTCACTGTCATCTTTATGGAATAGTTGCCACCCTCCCGGGTAACAGTTCCATTTGATAAGTTAACTATCGCAGCGCCATAACGGTTATATGAGAAATCGGAAATTACATAAAAACTTTTCTGGGCTTCTGTTACTCCTTCGCCGCGATAATTGCACCACGCATTCTCCACATACCCCGCTTTCAGCACGATGTTTCCCCAGCTTCCGCCATTGGGACCGGCTTCATACTTCCATCGAGCCGCGTTAAAGCTTCCTTTCGGATAACTTCCGTCCGCCTCCGGCGTTTCGCCCAGTGTCTCATAGGCGGTAAACGCCTCTGTCAACGGCTCCGATCCTTCTTTGCCATCCGCCCGTACCCAGCCCGCGAAATTGTAGCCCTTCTTGTAGGTCAGTGGGAACGCGGCGTTGTCCACATAGCTTTCGTTGGTCAGATCCGCCGGGAACTCTGTGGGCTTGTCCCCTCCGCTGGCCACAGCGTACTGACTCTGGCTGAAGGCTATCAGTGCCTCTTTGATCTCCTCCTCTCCCGCTGTTTTTGAGATGATGCTGCTTCCCAGCATGGTCTCGTCCCAGTCGTAGAAGCTGAGGACGGCAACGTCTCCCGTTCCGCCCCCCGCCGCCTGCTGGGTCTCGCCCTCCACGATGGAAGCGCTAAAGTTCACTGCCAGCGTTCGGCCGCTCAACGTCGGATCTTCCTCCGCGTTTCCGCTTCCGTCATCCCTCAGGGCACCGTTGTAGTAGAAGGCCTTTCCGGTGTGGTACAATCCCACATGCTTGACCCGGGATGTGTAGGCAACCTTCTTGCCCTCGGATAGACCGCTGCCTTCGGCTCCCGCCAAAGCCAGGCCCACATCTGCGAAGGACGCCGCCGGGGTAATGGCCCCGCCCGTCCCCACAGAATCTCCTGTGTACTGGAACTTCACCGTCACGATCTGCCGCGCCGTGGGCAGGGAGTAGGGATATTCCGTGTTGGCCTGCAGCAGCAGATAGCCTTTTCCCGCTGCACCCACTCCCGTTCCACCCCCCGGCTCATAGACCTGGGCCGTTCCGCTGTTGATCCAGGTAGGCGTGTAGACCGCCAGGGACTTCCAATCCTCCTGTCCCGCCACGACGGCGGTGGAGGAGGTCGTGATGGCTTCGCCCGACGCATTGGTGGTCTGACTCTCCACGGTCTGCCAGCCCGGCTGCCAGTCTATGGGCGTCAGCCTGCTCCTGTCGTACTCCAGCACTAGACCCACGGACTGAAACAGGGGCTGATCCGGGCCTCCGACCTGAATGCCCACCTCCAGTGTGTCCGTGTTCTTCACGTTCACGCCGACAACGGTGATGGCCGGGCCGGATGCCGTGTCCCCGGCGCTCCCGTCTCCGTCGCTCCCACCTTCGGCTCCGACCGTCTCATCCGCGTATACCCTTTCCCATATGGAATCTGCATCGGCTGGGGCAGCCGCTCTTCGCTCTCCCGCTCCGCTCTCTCCATCTGCCGGCCCGCCAAACGCACCGCCCCAGTTCACCGGAGAGAGCGCCAGCAGCAGGACCAGCCCCAGAAGCAGGGCTTTCCTGCCCAGTCTCCTCTTCCGCAGGTTCGTCTCGTTCTTCTTCACCCTCATCTCCTATCAATCCCCCTCTCCGGTACCGGCCGGTATCTCGATCCGCCGGCCGCCCTTTCCATAGTTGTACGGGCTCATCAATAGGTTCAGATCCGCCAGCGTCACCGCCCCGTCTCCATTCAGATCGCAGCGGACCAACAGATCCGTCGCACCTTCCGATCCTCCCGCGACTTTCTTTCCATAATGCAGTGGACTCATGAGCACGTTCTTATCCTCCAGCGTGATCCGTCCGTCTCCGGTAATGTCTCCCACGGTCAGACGGATCACTCCGTTCGCCGCCAGCTCGACCGCCGCGTCTGTGCTCCCCGCTGCCTGACCGGCAAAGCGTTCCTTCAGAAGCTCGTTGACGTTCAGCGCTCCTCCGCTGGCCCCCTCCGCCGTCGCATACAGCTTCTCCAGCACATAATCACCGTGCACTGCCTTGCGTATGGTCATCCGGTAAGGGCTCCCCGCGTTGACCGGCAGAGAGGCGGTAAACTCGTAGGTCCTCATCCCGTACTGGTACGCGCCTTCTCTTATGGCCGACAGCGTGACCTCCGCCAGAATGGGACGTCCCACTCCGTCGAATTCCACCTGAGGCATCCACGCCTCCCCCACGCTGGGCTGCCAGGCGAAAAAGGTCCCCTTCACCGTCACGTTCTCTGTCAGCTCCAGCACCTGCGCTGTCATCTGCAGCTCCAGCAGCATGCTGTCGTAGACCAGCGCCCTGGACTCTGCCTGGGGGTTCAGGCGCACATCCGGCCCGCTGGTTTCAAAGAGCAGCCGGACGGCTTCCACAGCCTGGGTTTCCAGCCCGGGAAAGTCCTCCGTCTCCTTCACCGCAAAGGTGAAGTGGATACGGTCACAATTCGCATCCGTCGGGTCAAACACGGCCTGTTCCAATCCATATCGCGTATTTGCGATAGGCACACACGCCTGGGTGATATCCGTCTTTCCCCGCAGCGCCACCGCCTGGCCGCTGGCATTCAGGGGCTGGATGGCCCCTTTGCTGACCGTCAGCGTCAGCTCCGCCGCCTCCGTGCGCAGATGCTGCAGATAGACGGACAGGCGGACCTGCCCCGCTGCGTTTTGCACAGAGCCGTCCTCCCCCCTATCCTTCGGCGCCGTTTCTGTGTCCGTCCCCTCTTCCGGCGCAAACACGGCCTGGATCAGGGGGTCTGTCTCCGGGCTGCTGCGGTCGATGGTGATGGTATACGTCACTGTTTCCGCGGCTGCCGGCTCTCCGTTGCTGACCACAATGCGCAGCTCATCTCCGTCCTGCACATCCTTCACCGGCAGCGGCGTCAGCGGCCTCGCCTCTTTGTCCTGATCGAAGTCGCCGCTGCTGGACTCATCCGTAAGCACCACCGGCTCTTCCACCGCCGTCCCGCCTCTCCAGTGGGTCAGCTCCGCCCTCTGCGTTCCCGCCAGCGCCTTCTTTACGCCGTAGAAATACAGATTTCGCGGGTCCGTGGACAACAGGGACAGGGTGTAATCGAACACGCCGCTCTCAAAGCCCAGCCCCTTGCTCTCCCTCTGGATCAGTCCTCTTCCCTGGCCTTCCGCAAACAGGTCTACGCCGCTTTGCGGACGCGTCTCCGGTTCCTTTATCGCCAGGTAGGCGCAGATCGGCTCCCTGTCTGTGAGCAGCGAAAGGTAGGACAGATACAGCGCCTGGCCGCTGATGGCGTCGGCGTCCCGAAACTCCGCCCGCACGCGGATCCCTCCCGCCACCCGCATGGTCAGCGTCGTCCGGAGAAGCGCGCCGTCCTCCTTCCAGCTGTGGTAGGAGTCCTCACTCAAAAGCTCCTCCAGCAGACGGTCTGATGGCTGCTCTTCCAGACTGCGGGGCGTCTCATCGGCTGCGGAATCGATCACCCACCGGGAAAAGGCCTTTCCCTCCGCCGGCGCCGCGGTCAATGTCACTTCCGTTCCCTCCGTCAGCGTCAGGCCGCCGCCCTCTCCCTGCGAGATTTCTTCGTTCTTCGGCCGGATATACACCGTCCCGGAGGCATTCCACAAAACCGCTTCATTCTTTTCAACGTCTACTGTCAGCCCGCTTCCCTCCTCTGTGGGAAACAGGTCTCCCAGGTCCACCGGTTTCGCCGAGCGGAAGACCGCTCTCACGCTTCGGTCTGCGTTCATCACCAGCTCCGCTGCGGCGGCTGTCCCCGTCACGTCCCCCTCCCAATGGTCGAAGGCGTATCCCTCCGCGGCTTCTGCCCGCAGCGTGACCCGGCTTCCCGTCAGGATCGCTCCCGTATCCTCCGGCAGGCCCTGACCGCCCACGTTCACCGTCACCTTCCCCACTTCCAGGGGCGTACTTCCCTCCGGTCCCGCACACTCCACCGTCAGCGCGTACCGATCCATGGCATCAAACACTGGCCGGATCCGTTTGTCTCCATTCATCACCACCGTCAGGGGATTGGCTCCTCCCGATGCGTCTCCGCTCCAGCCGGCAAAGGTGTACCCGTAAGCCGGCACGGCTGTGACCGCTGCGCTCTGTCCCTGCGCATACCGGTAACGGTCCCCCTCTGCTGCGGCGCTGCCCCCTTCCGCTTCCTCTATGGTCAGGGTATACCGGGGCTTCTGGACGCCTGTAAAGCGCAGGGTCCCCGTTCCCTCCGGCACAAAGCTTCCCGGACTCTCCACGTACACCGCTCCGCCCGCCGGGATCGCTCCCGCCGGCCGGCTTTCCCATATCTGCGGCTCTGCCTCATCGAAATCACCGTCTCCGGAAAAGCCATACCGCCCCTCCGTCTCCTTCAGCAGCAGCGCCAGATAGAAGTTCTCCGTCACCTGGGCAAGGCTCAGGCCCTGAAACGCCCCAAAGCCCTGCAGCAGTTCCGTCACCGCCGCGTCCTCCGCCCGCCGGTCTGCTCCTCCTCCGTAATCCACGCCGTAAAACGCCCGGGCAAATCCCTCCTGCTCCGCCTGTGTCCTCACGTACTGGAAAAACAGGTAGGACAGCGCGTAGTTGTCCACCCTGGGGCTCGTCCAGTCCGTCAGCGACAGGCCGGCCTTGATCAGGGAGGAGTGGTTATATGTGGCAATGCGGCTGTCCAGCCGGCCGAAGAGCTCGTGCTCCATGGTCAGGGACAGGCCCTCGTTGATCCAGGCTCCCGCCGCCCGTCCGGCATAGGCTTCGGCCGACTCATAGGCGGAGGCGAAAGCCAGGTGCTGGGTCTCATGGGCCATGGTGGACTTGGCCCGCTCCAGCATGGGCTTCGTTTGATCCGTCCCCATCTGGGGCCAGGTATCCAGATGCAGCACATCCCCGCAGTTTCCCATGGGATAGGCAGTCGTACCCAGAAGCCTGTAAAACTCGTTGGGGTTCACAAGACCGCCCGTATAGGTGCCGCCGCCTTCGGTGTAGCTGTCCCAGATATCGTACAGCAGAATGGTCAGGCCGCCGTTTCCGTCGGTGTCCGTCACATTGTGATAGTGCTCTGCCAGATGGGCGTAACTGGCTGCAAAGCTGTCGGCCAGTTCAGCGAGGTCGCTGTCGGAAAGGGCCATGGGCTGTCGGTCCGCCTCGTCGCAGAGCCAGACGTACAGCTTCTGCCCGCCCGCCTGCCGGATCTCTTTCAGGGTAAAGGTCCCCGCCGCCCAACCTGCTGCCGAGGTCTGCCCCGCGCGGCTGTCCCGCATCTGAAAGGACCGCTGGTCTCCCAGCTGCGGTTCCTCCGCAGCCAGGAGAACCGGCCCAGCCGGGGTCCCTGTCAGCAGCGGCTCCGTATATTCCACCCGGGTCAGCCCGGACTCCATCTCTTCTTCCAGGGTTCCTTCGAGAGCTGCGCCATCCGGACCCTGGCCCTCCGTGTTCTGATCGCTCCCATTCTGATCGCTCCCATTCTGATCTTCCGGCCCGCTTCCGCTGTTCTTTTGCGTCTCAGCAGGCGTCTCCTCCCGGGACAGTTCCTCCTCCGTAAAGGTTCCCGTCAGCTTCGACGCCGTTCCGTCCGACGGATTGACGGCCAGCAGGATATCGCCCCGATACGGGCGGTGGAAATTCAGGCCACAGCCCGATCCCAGGACCTCGTCCGCCTTTTCAAACACCGGCTTCAGCGTGGACAGCGTCAGATCCTCCGTCAGCCGCAGGCTCCACTCCTCCTGATCCAGAAACGAACCGGGAGGTACGGGTCCTGCCGCCGCTTCAGCGGACGGATCCGTCGTCGGGACGGTCTCTGCTTTCGCCCAGGCGCTGTCTCCCGTCAGCGCTTCCTCCAGCATCCCCTGTTCTTCCCCCGACAGCTCCCAGTGGGAAAAGACATAGCCGGCCGCAGGCGCCGCCGTCACCGTCACCCGCTCCCCGTATCGGTAGCTCTCCTTGTCCGGCGAGAACTGCACGCGTCCCCCTTCTGCCCACCGGACCGGCTTCTCCAGATTCCGATCCAGCCCTTCTGTCCGCACCAGTCCCGGATAGGACAGCTTCACAAAGCTGCTCCCCTTCCGGCTCAGTTCCGCGAAGAATCCATTTCGCACCGAAGCGCTGTTCCCCGTCAGCCCCAGCGTTTCCTCCGTCAGCGCCGCCTGCTCCGTCATCCGAAAATACAGCGTCAGCAGGCTTCCTCCTTCGGGCATGGTGTAAGACAGGCCTTTTTCCCCGATGGAATACTGCAGCAGGACTCTGCCCGCTGCGTTGTCTCCCTCCGCCACGGTGGCGTCCATCACTCCGCCTTTTTTATACAGAAAGCCCCTTTCGTCTCCATAGGCCAGACTCGTTCCAAAGGTGGTGCTCCCTGCAGGATTGGGCGCATTCGTGGACCCGCTGGCCAGCTGCAGCTGCTTCGGGTCAAAGGACAGCGCCAGACCCAGCGAGGTGAACTCCGTTCCCGCCGGGATCTCTAGAGACA
The DNA here is from genome assembly GCF_900605495.1 of Bacilliculturomica massiliensis. GTDB lineage: Bacteria > Bacillota > Clostridia > Peptostreptococcales > Anaerovoracaceae > Bacilliculturomica > Bacilliculturomica massiliensis. The sequence goes on along the minus strand of NZ_LR027602.1, from coordinate 395,920 downwards.
GCGCCAGCTGCGGGCTTCCCCCCACCTGACGGATCTGCCCCGACAGCGTAATGTCCCGGTCGTTTCGGTAGACCGTTACCATGTAGGTGACGGCCGGGCCGCTCTGCGGCTGCACCACGATGGGCACCACCCGCTTCTCCCCCGGCTGCAGAGCGATCTCCTGAGACGGCTGCCCATAGCCCGCCGCCACTCCGTCTATGGTGAGCGCCGGACCGTAGAGGGGCGACGTCTCCACCGGCACCGCCGACAGACGCACGGCTCCCTCCTCCTTCGGCAGGATCAGCTGATAGGCTCTCACATCCTGGGAAAACCCTCTGTTCCAGTACCCCGCCGAGGCGGAAAGGGACTTCAGCCCGCCGTCAAACACGCTTCGCGTCTCCGGCAGCAGCTCCTGTCCCCAGGCGCCGCCAAGGCTGGACAGAAGCAGCAACACGGCAAGAAAGAGAGACAGCGCCGCGCGCCTTCTCCCTCTTTTCCTTTCTCCGCGCCGTCCTCCGCCCTCCCTCCGGGATACGGACCATGCGGCTGCCTGTTGTGTTTTTCGTCTGTCTCTCTTCCCTGTCCGTCTGTTCTGTTCCATCGATTCCGTTTCCTTTTACTGTTCCAGCAGATTCACGATCATCTGCGCCATCTCCGCCCGGTTCACCGCAGCCCCGGGCCGAAAGCTCCCGTCTGCATAGCCGCTCACCAGTCCTGCCTTTGCCGCCGCGCCGATGCAGCCTGCAGACCAGTCCGCCATGGCGGCCCGGTCTGTAAAGGCGGCGCTGCTCTCCGGCGTCAGGCCCCGGACCTTCGCCAGGATCGTCGTCAGTTCCTCCCGGGTGATCCCCTGATCCGGGGAGAAACGCCCGGCTCCCGTACCGGACACATAGCCCGCCTCATAGCAGGCGTTCACCGCCGCCGAGGCCCAGTGGCCCCGGCAGTCGGAAAAGGTCTCCCCGGCGCCGGCTGGCAGTCCCATGGCCTTTTGCAGAGCCGCCGCGAATTCGCCCCGGGTCAGGCCGGCTTCCGGACGGAAGGTTCCGTCGGCATAGCCGGAGAGGATCTGCCGCTTCACCAGCTTTTCGATGCTGGTTTTCGCCCAGTGGCCCTCCAGGTCGGAAAACGCCGCCTTCCCGGCCGGCGTTTCCTCCTCTGCCGGGCCGGTGGTTCCCGGCTCCGATGGACCGCCGAATCCGCCGGTCCCCGATCCGTTGGGCTTGTCGCCGGGGGTTCCGGCGCCGCTTCCCCCCTCATTGCCGCCGGATCCGCTTCCGCTGCCGGACCCGTCTCCCGATCCCGAACCGCCCGACGCCACCTTCGACAGATCGATGGCCACCAGTTCCCTTCCGCTCAGCTCCGCTTCTTCTCCGCCTTCCTTCGCCGCGATTACCGCTCCCTCCGGCACCGACGGGCTGCTTCCCACGCGCAGGCAGTCTTCCCCCAGGGTCACGCCGCTTTGGATCTGAAAGCTCATCACCAGCAGATCCTGCTTCGACAGTCTCACGTAGCCCTCCGCATCCGATCCTCTCCCCGCCGATTCCGGCGCCACGGACAGCACGTATTCCACCTGTCCCTTTTCGCTGTCCAGACTGGCGTTGCTCACAAGCCAGCCGCCCGGGTTGTCCTCCGCGTCGTAGAGCGTTTCAATATACCTTGTCATATGTCTCACACTGCTTGCCGCCGTGTTATTTTCATAGTTGGATGGGGCCAGCTGCCCCTTGTCGTAGGCCACCAAAAACTGCATGGCGTTCATGGTCACTCCGTCTCCGCTGACCGTCACCAGCAGCTGCTGTCCCTTTCGCTCCGCCTCCAGCCGGATCGCCCCCCCGTAGGATCCCGCTGCGGACGCCCGGATGCTGCCCAGGCTCCCCGCCACGACCAGACACAGCAGCAGCGCCAGTATTCTTCGTCTCATGTCCTTCTCCCTTTCTGCCGTCTGCCCGGCTTTGCCTGTTTCTCTCTGTTCCACTTTGTTTTGCTGTCCAGATGCGTCGGTCTCTGTCCTCCTGCCGAAACGCATACACTCCCGACAGGATCGATCCCGACCGCTCTCGTTTCCTTCTTCTCCCGGTCTTTACGGAACTGCGGGAACGTCTCCTTTCCTCAGGAGACGTTCCGCCTTTCCGTTTGCGGCCTGCCGCGGACAGCCAGCGGTCTCCCGCGGATGCCCTCCGTTCGGCCTGCCGTTTGCTTTTCTTACCGTTTCTCTGTCATTTGACCCTTCAACGGTCCTCTTACTTCGTCTTCATGATGGTGATGCCCCGCAGCACCTTGCCCAGATCCAGCGCATTCACCACCCCGTCGTCGTTCAGGTCCGCGTACGTTTTCACCGCTCCATCGTCTCCCAGCACGTAGCCGCCGATGTCCGTCAGGTCTCCGGCCACTACCGTTCCGCCCAGCGCGTTCACCAGCGCCGTACGGTCCGCCGCGTCGATGACTCCGTCGTCGTTCACATCTCCCGCGATCAGCGTCATCGCGTTCAGATCCACTCCTTCCGTCGCCACCGTCAGCTTATTCGTCGTCTGCGCCAGGAAGCCCGGCGATCTGATCTCCAGCATGTATTCGCCCTGACCCGCCCGGTACAGCAGCTTTCCATGCTCCTCCAAAAACAGCTTCGCGTCGTTGAGCTGCTCGTTGGCTCCGTTCAGCACGTCCACCACGTTAAAGTACACTCTCTCGTTGTTCGGACGCGCCGTCACATAGCCCACGATCACGTACTTGTCCGCCAGCTTCAGCACCACCAGCCGGTCCTGTTCCTCCACCGGCGTCGCCGCCGCTCCGTTCACTTCCTCCACGTAGTTCATCGTATCGCTGAAGAACTTCTCGCTCATGGCGTTGTTTCCAGCCGCCTTGTTGATCTCCATGGTCTGCAGCAGCTGCGCGTCCGTGTCGTTGTTCGTGTTCGACGCGTCTGTCTTCACCAGGAACAGCTTGAACAGGATCGCCTGATCGTCCGTGGTGATCACCGGCGTTCCGTCCGCCGAGGCAAAGGTCACCTGCAGCGTCTTTCCTCCGTTGCTCACCTTCAGGCTCTCGATCTTCACCGTGGGACTCAGGTTCTTGCAGATGTCTGCTGCCGTGGCGTATTCCCCGTCTGCAAGCACCATCCCGCTCTCTCTTCCAAATCCCTCAAATCCCGATATGGTCGCCGTGTCCACGCTCACATCGTTGTTCAGATCGATGGTGAACACGCCGGACAGGAAGGCCGCGTTGGCCGCCTTCACGTTCAGCATGGAGATCTTCGTCCCCACCGCCGCGTCCAGCTCCAGCAGCATCTGCGGATTCTTCTCCACGATTCGTATGGTGATGTTGTAGGTCGTCGTCTTCGCCGCGTCCTTCTGATCCGTCACCACGATGGGGATGACGGTCCCGTCGGCTACGATGGCGCCGAAGGTGGTTCCCGTGCGGTCCACATCGTCCACCGCTCCCACCGCCGCGGTCGTGGCGATGGCCTGGCCGCTGATGGTCACGTCGTACTTCGACGAGTTGAAGAAGGGCTGCAGCTCGATCCGATCCTCGTCCTTCGTCAGATACAGCGTATAGTTGGGCACCAGGCTGTTGAAGGCGTCGTAATCCTCCGCTTCTGTGTTCTCCTGGATCAGTCTGCGCCCCTCCGGCAGATTCACCAGCAGCTGCTGCAGGGCCGGCGCCGTGGTGGCGATGCCGGCCGTCTCCGCAAACACCGGCGTAAACTCCGAGGTCTCCGTCACCTTGATGGTCAGCGGATTCTGGGTGTATTCCCCGTTGGTGTCCTCAAAGGAATAGGTCTCGGTAAGCAGCGGGCTCTCCGGCGCAGGGTCGATCCCCTTCACTCTCTCCCACTTCACGAATCTGTAGCCCGGCTTCGGCACCGCGTACAGCTTCACATCGAAGTTCTCCCGCACCTCGGAAGGATCGATCTCCGTTCCGTCCGCCAGCGCCAGCTTCACGGTCCCTACCGCCGGTCCCGTCACCGAACCGTCCTCCGTCTTCGCCGGGTGCAGGGTGATGGGTTTCGGGTCTCCCGCCACCGGACTTCCCGTACCCGTCAGGGTCACCGGATCCAGCAGGCTGGCAAAGCTCACTTCCACTTCGATCCTATAGGCGGTCCCGTTGGTCAGGTTCTTCACCGTCGCGGAGGTGGCCGTTCCCATGTCCTTCTTGTCGTATCCGGTGACCACGTTTCCGGACGCGTCCTTCACCGTCAGCTTGTAGCCGCTCACCGGCACACCGTTGGTCTTGGGCGCGGTCCAGTTCACCAGCAGCTGTTCAAAACCTGCCGTGGTCTTCACGCTTCCCTCTCCCGTCACCTGGGCGGTGAAGGGCGTCGGCGTGATGGTCACCGTCAGCTCCCGGCTGGTCTTCGTCATCTTGTAGTCCGTATTCATGTCCTCGCCCTCTGGCGTGACCGTTCCTTTGGACGCTTCCACCGTGAAGGTATAGGTCCCCGGCGTTCCCGCCGGATTGGCGTAGGTTCCGCCGATAGCCGCCGTCAGGGAACCCGTTACCGTCGTCGTGACGCCCTCGGGCAGTTCCAGACCCGCAAGGATCCGTTCCACCTCTGCCTTCAGCAGCGCCGCCGTATTCTTGTCCGCCATGTTCACCGCCGGATAGGCCGCTGCCTCGATGGCCGTCACAGCTGTGTTCACCGCCGCCTGATTCTGCGCCTTCTTCGAGGCCGCCTGAGCCACGATGGTTCCGTTCACCGTCACCGTATCGCTGGCGGCGCCGCTGCTCAGCGTGATCACCGCGCTGTACGTCCCGTCCTCGCCGTTCACATTGCCTCCCGGCCTGCCCGGTACGGCCGCCTTGGTAATGTTCGGCGTTCCCACCGTCACGGTCACGCCGTTGGTCACGATGGTTCCCAGTTTTGTCTCCAGCAGCCTTTTGATCTCCGCCGGGGTGGTGTTGTCCGCCGCTTCAGCCGTCCCCGGTTTGGTGACGATCTCATCCACATTGAAGGTCCCCGCCGCCGCGCTCTGCACTGCTGCCTTGGCCTCCGCCACCAGCTGAGCCGCGCTCTTTCCTGTGGTGGGGAAGGACGCGTCGAAGGTCAGCTTCCTGTTGTTCTCCGCGAAAGCCGCATTCCTGACTGCCGTCGAGCCGTTCACGGTGATCGCCGTCAGCGCCGCGTTGTCGAACAGATAGCCCTCCTTCGCCGCCAGCGTCACCGTGGCGGTGTAGTCTGCGGTTCCCTTAAAGGGATTGTCCGCGGGCGTCCAGGCGATGCTGCCCGTGTACTGTTCCGTGGCCGCGATGGACGCCTGAGGGGTGTTTCCCGTCACCGGCGCCTCGATGGGCACGGTGACTGCGCTGATGGACTGCAGGACCGATACCTTGGCCGTCGATGCAGACGTGGCAGTTGCGGTCGTCTCTTCTCCGCCCTCTGTCTTCGTGTTCTTCGCCACCACATAATAGTAAGTATCGGTGGAAGGAGTAACAGAAAAGGTCGTTCCCGCCTGGAAGTCCGTCACCAGCGTGCCTCCGGACGTGCTGTCCGAAGCGTTGGAATACAGCGCATAGCTCAGGGTCCCGCCGTCTGCAGGCGCGTCTGCTCCCGCTGTGATGGTTGCAGTCCCGCCGCTGACGATCTGGGTCGGATTCGCCGACACTGTTACGTTGGTCGGAGCTGCCGCCGGGGTCGGGAAACCCGTATAGTAGATGTCATGTGTGACGATTCCATCACACCCCATGTATGCGCCGCTGACCGCTGGATTGGCCGCCAGATCCGCATTTGGATGAATGACTTCCTGTGTCACGTCACTCAAAGAATGATCGCCCTGCACCTGGAAATACACGGTCACGATTCCATAGCCTAATGAGTAATCTTCTTTGTCTGTAAAGTTTGCTCCCGGAACGGTATCTTTGCTGACAGCTCCCCAATACCTCTGCCCCTCGATCTGATCAAACTGCGTCTGCCATGTGCAGGAAATATTTGAACCGATATCGAGGTTAAGCCACCCCGCATCAACATCAATATGTGTCGCAGGATAAATCAGAAATCCATCATTTCCAATAACCTCCACCATTTTTTTCTGGGACGACATTGTACCATTTCGATAATGCTTGTATCCGACAGCTACACCCAAGTCAGATGCAAACATATTGGCAATCTCGGCACTGGTTCCCGGCACCAGTGCCATCTCGCTCTCTTCCCCCATCGCTACCGCCTTTGTGGTATATGGCGCTACGATATTGGTATCCCATTCCAGATTACACACCATGGTATTGGCTCTGAAATCATATGCATAATATGTAATAGAAAATACTTTATTTGCTTCATCCACCACTTCACGTTCAACAACTATTCCCTTAAATCCCTCCAAGCTGTCCTTAATCCAGGAACTATTAATGTCTGCGGGATTTGCCGCCCATGTCACCGATCCGGTGCCGCATAACTGCAGCACCAGACAAATGGACATCAGAATAGAAAAGAATCTTTTTTTCATAACATTTCCTTTCCTGCCCTAAAACTCATATAGATTTCGTCCCTTTCCATAATTTCCTGTAAGCAAACCATAATCTACAATATTTACTGTAATATCATCTGTTAAATCATAATCTTCGTATGTTTGACCATACTGTCCTGTCAAGAAACCGTAGTCAGTAATATTGATCAGATTGTCCCCGTCCAGATCTCCCGCAAGCATCACCATATTCTGTCCCAGCGCTATGTCCGCTTCTGCAACGGCCACCCCGTTCATCGTGGCTGTCGTATGATTCTTCTTGTAGGTGACGATCTTGTACGAGCCAGCGGCCACGCCGTTCAGCGTAAATGTGTAACCCTGTGCGTCAAGGCTGTCAGCCTTCAGCGTCAGACTGACGTTGCTCAGACTAGCGTTCTGTCCCGCACCGGTATCGTACACGCTCACGGATACCGTAGCCTTACTTTCCCCGGTCTTTGTTACCGCAAAGGTCGCATACTTCTGATTGCTCGTCCCATCGACGCCTTCCGTCACACCCAGCGTGTAATCGCCGATGACAGTCCCGTCAGCCGCCGCGTCTATGGTCAGTCCGGCTGCCGCGGTCAGGGCCTGGATCTGCGCCACTTTTCCGGCTCCGAAGCTCATAGTACCGCTCACCGCCACGCCGGCCGCCTTCGCCGTCACCTCAAAGGTCACGTCAAAGCTCTCCGTCACGCTGTTGTCCGCGGTCACGGTCACTGTGGCCCTGTGCGTCCCCACAGCCAGACCGGTCTTCGGTGCGGCTGTAAAGGTTGCGGATGCGCCCTGGGCGATCTCATTGGCCGACAGGGTCCCCAGCGTGAAGCTGTTTGCTCCGACTCCGCTCAGCGCCGCCTTCAGGCCGGTCACCGTTCCCGTTCCGCTGTTTCTGATCGTGATCGTGGCAGACTCAGCCGCCGTGTAGTCTTCTGTGGCCGTTCCCAGACTCAGAGCTACCGCTCCGCTGGTCAGGACCGTTCCGCCGCTCTCCATATGGATGGCATAGGTATCCGTCGTGACAGCCAGCGCCGGGCTCACGGCTCCCGCCTGATGAGTCCCCGTCTCCGCCACCCGCGTATAGAACTCATACCGGGTCCCAGCCGCCAGACCGCTGAACACGCCATCGGTCTGCCACTGACCGTCCGTTCCCTTCCGGTACTCCTGTCCGGACACGGTAGTCAGAGTCACTGTGGCGCCCGTCTTCGATGCCAGGGCAGGCGCTGCAGGCGCCGCCGGTCCAGCGGCTTTTTCCACCACTGTGGTCGCCGCGGTCAGCTCGCCGGTGTATGCTCCCGTGCCTGTGGCCTTCAGCGTGATCACCTTGCCGACGTCCGCCGCAGTCAGAGTGTAGGTCGCCCCTGTGGCCACAGCCCCCGCGGCGCCCGCTCTGTACCAGGCCAGATCACAGGTCGCACCGGCCGGCGCGATTCCGCTCACATTGGCTGTCAGCGTCTCGCCAAATCTGGCGGCCCCGTCGATGGTGACATTTCCCGTGAGAGCGATTTGCGCAGCCGCCTGGATCGTGACCGGCAGGCTGGGCGCGCTGATATTTTCACCCGGGTAAAGCATTCCGTCCCCATCCTCAATATTCGCGTCGTTCATGTTCAGATACGTTGCCCCTTCCGGCGCGGCGGTCTTGACGCGGAGCGTGAAGCTGCCCAGTGTGACAGGTCCGCTGTAGGTCTGCGGAGTATCCTGAAGGTCATGGTGGAGCCAGATGATCCTTTGGCCGCGCTGGTTGACCAGCGTATCGGGCAGCAACGCGGATACTGTCACAAATTCAAACACATCCGTGGCATACGCCGTCTCACCCTGGATGAATCTGGGTGAAAAAGCTGCGCCCACATCCACGGTCAGATAAAAGGTCGCTTCTTCTCCCGGAGCGTATCCGGGCTTTTCCGCTTCAGATCTGGCAGGAGTCATGGTAAAGACCGCGCTGCCAGCCTGTTTCACCATCAGGTTCACAGTATCCGACGTTACAGCGGTGGCCTCCAGGCCCCCGGAGTAGACTGCGTGATTTTTCTGAGTGATGGCCGTAGCGCCCAGCGCCGCGCCCTCCCGAACCTTCAGCGTAACCTCGCAGAGACTCAGACTTGCCGACGCCGCGGCTCCGCCGTTATACACCGTCGTGATCCGCCGCTGGCCGCCCTCGGCAGCCGAAGACAACAGTACTCCCACAGCCGGCTGGCTGCTGACCAGATCAAATACATTCGGGTCGTAAAGAATATCGTTTGTCGCCATGTCGGCTTCCACCGTGACCGCGTCTGAGGTCACAAAAGACTGGATCGTCAGGGTATCTCCCGGCGTGTAAATACCTTCTGCAGCTCCGCCCTTCACAGCCAGTCCGAAATGGTAAGCGGCCCGGCTGTCCTTGATGGCAAAGCTCAGGCTGTCGCTCTGAACGCTGGCCGGGATCAGGCCGTCGGTCAGCTCAACGCCTTCCACCTGCTGTGCGACATCCGTACTGCCCGTGACCGCGCTGTTCTTTACCCGCAGCGTCACAGCGCCCAGCGTCAGACTTCCCGTCTGAACAGGCGCGTTATTGTTCCAGTAGACTAACTTCAGCTTCTGTATCTGATCCCCGGAAGCCGGCAGATAGTCCTCGTTTATGACCACACCCGCCGCCGCGGCTGTAGTGCCCGTTACCTCAAAAATACGATCGTCCACAGTGATTGTGTTATCGTATCCACGAACGCCATAGGGCTGTCCGTCCGCCGCCGCTATGGACACCTCCAGTTGGATGATATCACCCGGCGCGTAGTTTTCCTTTGCCGGAGACGTCTGTGTCAGACGCGACTGAAGCACGCGGTTCGACACGCTCTCGTCCGCATAGACGGAAACCGGTATTCCGGAGAATACGGCGGTCACAAGCATCATCAGCGACAATATATACGCTGTGATTCTTCTTCGTTCCATAGTGCGATCACCTCCCTTCCACTTCACTCTGCAATAATTTCATCAGCACGGAGGCGATCTGCGCCCGTGTGGAAAACTCTGCCGGCGACAGCGTCGTCCGGCTCGTTCCGCTTATGACCCCCGTACAATATAGCTCCATCAGCGCTTCCCTCGCATAATCCGCCGCAGCCGCTTCGTCGTCGAAAACCGCAAACTCACGGATCACCGGAGGCGTCATATTCCGATCCCGCATGATACGATACAGTATGACCGCCATATCCTGTCTGCTCAGGGCGTCCTCCGCTCCAAACCGCCCGGATCCTGTTCCGGACACCACTCCGGCTTCCGCCAGAGCGGTGACCGCGCCGCAGTACCAGTCGTTCTCCCCCACGTCGCTGAAAGCAGTGCCGGAGCCTTTCTGCTCATATCCAAAAGCATTGGCCGCCATCTGGCAGAATTCCGCTCTGGTCACTCTCTTTTCCGGTTCAAATTGTTTCTGCGCGTTCCCCACCACGATTCCTCTGTCCACCAGATAGCGGATAGAATCCGCGGCCCAATGGGTCTGCGGCACGTCGGTGAGTTCTTCAAAACGCACCCGCGGTTTTGACCCGTCGGAAGGTGGCGCTTGTCCTGCGGCGTCTGTACCTGCGGAGGAACTCCCCTCCGTGGTTCCCGTACCGGATCCCGACTGGCCGCTCCCGGACGTGCCGCTTCCAGAACCGGAACCGCCGCTTCCTGAGCCGCTGCCCGTACCCGATCCCGATCCGCCGATGCTTTCAGAGACAGCGAAGGCCAGACTCAGTACGCTGCCCACCTCGGCAGGACCTTTTTTCAGGTCTGAACCGATGTTCAGGACCTTTGCAAAATCCACTGTTTCCACCTGATCCGGCGCGTCCTGGCCTACGGTCAGAAGAAAACTTCCAACGATCACCTCGCCGCCCGGCACCACATCCGCGTTGCCCAATCCTCCAGCCAGTCCCAGATTGGTACATAAGACCCGGATCTGCTTCGTCCCTGCCGCCCCATTGATGGAAGTGCAGGTCCAGCCGCCCTTCCAGTTTTCGCCGTCAGGCCGCTTCAGTCCCGCGTTCTTCAGCTCGGAGACCGTAAACAGCTGGTTATTATAGCGAATATCCAGCTGCACACCGTAAAAACGATAGGCATCCGCAAGGCCGTCCGAACGGCTCATGACAACTTCGACCTCTATCTCATCTCCGCTTTTTAAACCGGAAACCGAGTCCTTCGTCCTCATATCGAACCGAAGGGTGGGGTCTCCCTCGGCTGCAAAAGCGGCCGAGGGCATTGCTATTCCAGTCAAACTCAGCAGCAGAGCCAGCAGCCAGGCAAGTCTGATCCTCATTCCTGTCTTCATTCCGACTCCTTTCCGAAGTCTCTCCGTACACTATTCCGCTTTGCTGAATTCTGTTCCAAATACATAATTCTGAATGATGCTCATCAGATCCGCCAGATCCAGCTCGAAGTTGGCGTCCACATCCATGGCCATCATCCGTTCAAACTGGCCGTTGGGCACAGTCTGACCCAGAAGAACGGTCTTGTCAAAATAATACAGATCCTTAAATCCCACCGCATCTCTGTTGTCTCTTCCATCTCCGATGATCCCGTAACGGATCGTTTTCACGGTCCCTGTCTTCTCGGACACGCCTGCAGTCACATCCTCCACGGTCACACCGGCAGGCACATAGCCCAGAAAAGCGTCCAGTACTCTGGAATAATACAGCTCACAGTTATTTGTGCCGTCGCTGTACTGCAATGTGGAACCGGAGCTGACCGGTCTTTTGGTCTTAATAATGGTATTGACTGTCCCGTACCCGGTGGCGGGGCTCATCATTCCGAAGATGCCCGGCGCTCCGGAGGGCGCAGCTGTCACAACTGAATCCTTCATAGCGCTCGCCGGCTTTCCAAATGCCGTCAGATAGGGATAGCTGCCCGCCTCCGCCGTCCAGTAGGCGGGATCCAGCGTAAACAGATCTCCCGCTGTCAGCTCAGCATCTGATTTCTTCGTGGCTCTGCCCGTGTAGCTGACCTCCGTGGCGTAGGTGTCCAGCACATAACTGTCCCCTGCGTAGTTTGTGTTCGTTCCGCAGAAACCGATCTTCTCTGCATCCACACCGCCTGCCTTAGTCAGAGTGCCGACAAACAGGCAGTCATTTATGGCTCCGATCCCGTTGCCGCCGTTATTCCCCAGTACGGTTACATTCGCCGCTTTTCCCGTATTATAGGTTACCGCCGTGTCGGAATAGACGGACTGAAACCGGGCTGATCCCGCCAGGGAGCCGGCCACCGCCCCTATATCTGTAATGGTTGCCTTCCCTAACACAATATCTACGGTTCCGTCCGTTATTGCTACGTTTTTCAACGTGCCGCCGACGGCGCCGCACAGACTGCCCAGCCAGGCAGTTCCCTCCGCGTTCGCGCTGGGCATTTCCACCGACACACTGAAATCATCCAGCTGCATATTTGAGACGCTTCCGCCCTGGGCTACATAGCCGAAGAGACCGGCCACCACAGCCCTCCCATCTCTGTTGATAGCCCCGATCCTCTGCCGAAGACCGCTCACCTTGAATCCGCCGCCGTCCAGGTTCCCCGTAAAGTTGCTCAGCGTGCCTCCTGCTATCCCGATGGGGATAAAGTTTCCGAGGGATGACAGATCGATGTCGTTCTTTAAAACAAAGCTCGACGTCAGGTGTTCCCTGATGTGATTGAACTGAGCCGCGTTAGTGATCTCATAGGGCGACGCGGACGTCCCGGCTCCCACCGTAAAGGCTCCCTCTCCATCGTGGCCGCAGACGCTGGCCGTTCCAGACTGATTCGTGATGGTGACCGTAAAGGTGCCTGAGACGCCGGACCTGTCCTGCGCCGCAGCCGTGACTACAACGGAGCCATCCGCCGAAGCGGTCAGCAGTCCTGCCTCGCTGATCGCCGCCTTGGATTCGTCGTCCACGCTCCATGTCACATTTTTATTTGCTGCGTTTTCCGGAACCACCTCCGCGCTCATCTGAAGCGTACCGCCTTTCGTATCGATGACCGCCGCGGGCGCAGTAACTGTGATACCTGTCACTATGATCGTCGCAGGATCCGGCTTTCCAAATGTCGTCAGATAGGGATAGCTGCCCACCTCCGCCGTCCAGTAGGCTGCGTCCAGGGTAAACAGGTCCCCAGCTGTCAGTTCAGCCGCTGTCTTTTTCGTGGCTCTGCCCGTGAAGCTGACCTCCGTGGCGTAGGTGTCCAGCACATAGCTGTCCCCTGCGTAGTTTGTGGTCGTCCCGCAGAAACCGATCTTCTCTGCATCCAAACCGCCTGCCTTGGTCAGAGTGCCGACGAACAGGCAGTCATTTATGGCTCCGATCCCGCTGCCCGCGTTATTCCCCAGTACGGTTATATTCGCCGCTTTTCCCGTATTATAGGTCACCGCCGTGTTAGAATAGATGGATTGGAATTGAGCCGTTTTCGTCAGAGATCCTACCACCGCTCCCACATCTATCGTGCTTGTCGTCCCTGTCACCACGTCCACATTTCCATCCGTCACCCGGACATTTTTCAATGTGCCGCCGACGGCGCCGCACAGGCTTCCTATCCAGACAACTCCGCCGATATTCACGCCGGCCATTTCCACCGACACTCTGAAATCATCCAGCTGCATGTTTGAGACGCTTCCGCCCTGGGCCACGTAACCGAAGAGTCCGGCTACAACATATTTCCCGTCTCTGTTGGCAGCCGTAACCGTCTGTCGGAAACCGCTCACCTTGAACCCGCCGCCGTCCAGGGTTCCCGTAAAGTTGCTCAGCGTACCCCCCGCAATGCCGATGGGTTCAAAATTGCTGATGGATGACAGGTCGATGTCGTTCTTCAGAACGAAACTCGACGTCAGGTGTTCCCTGATGTGATCGAACTGAGCCGCGTTTGTGATCTCATAGGGCGACTCAGCCGTCCCGTCTCCCACCGTAAAGGCTCCCTCCGCCGCGTCCCCGCAGCCCTCTCCTGCCGCCATGGATATCACGCCCGAAGATGTGATCACCATGCAGGCTATGAGCAGACAGGCCAGCCATCTGCCGCGTCTTCGCGCCAACTTGTTATTTAACACGTCTTCTCCTCCTTTTATCCTCTCGTATGAAAAATGTTATCTATCAACCGTATCTTCCCGCTCTATTGCCCGCGGTACAGATAGGCGTTGATCAGTGAAGTGAAATCGCTGAGGTCGATCACCAGATCCCCGGTGACGTCCATGGCCATCACGCGCTCCGGATCCAGATACGGAACCCCGCCGTCGGCCAGCCGGGCCGACATGTAAAACAGATCGGAGGGCGTGATCAGGCTCCGGTACACGCCGTTGACGCTCTGCATCCAGTCGTCGGCCACCACTCCGGCCCGGATCCGCCCTACGGTTCCCGCCGTGGATTTGACACGGGAGTCCACATCCATAGCCGCCAGATCCTTCCCCGGCACGATCAGCACGTAGCCCCCGTGGACTGGCGAGTACGCCAGATCAGTCTGCATTCCTGTGGCGGGATCCTCATAGACGTATTTCTTTCCAGGCTCCAGACCGCCTTTTGCAACCAACAGCACCGACGCCCAGGATGTGTTCGCCGACGCCGCGAATCTTCCCGCCAGGCTGTCCTCATCCGCCTGAGTGCTGACATTCACCGTGGGCGGCGCCGGATCGATGACCGGGACCTCCCCCGTGACGTACTGCATATTGGCGGAGGCTACCTCTCCCGTCTCTCCCAGGATCCAGACGCCGTCGTTTCTCTCGATCAGAAGCTGGATCTGCGTCGCCTTGTCATCTTTCATGATTTCAAATTTATAGTAGCCCGGTACGTTGATCCCCCCCATGTTCAGGGGTGCCACCGTACCCACCTCGTATATTCTTCGGCCTTCCGTTCCCATGTCCAAAACGGCGTAGACCGCCCTGGGCTTTGCGTTTTCGGAAGCAGTATCTGTCATGACGTGGGGCAGTGTGAACTTGCCGATCAGCCGGTTTCCCTCGTCCTGAAGCAGACTCCAGACGATGGGAATCGCACCGCGGCCCGCTGTGTCAAGAACGCCTGCCGGGATCGCCGCCTGAGGCGTGTTGGCGTACATACCGCGGTTTTCCAGCGGACTGTAGGCTGCATAATCTTCGCTGGAAAATGGAACCTGGCTCAGGTCCACGCGCTCCGCCCGGTACGCGGAGGAAACTTTCCCCGGACCGCCTTCAAATCTGGCGCTCCAGATGATCTCTCCGTCTTTATATTCCACCGTCTCCGCCGATATGGTGCCGCCCAGCATGGCCGCCACCACGTCGCAGGCATCTCCAGCTGCGTTTCTCGTGATCCCTCCGAAATTGATCAGATAATGCTCGTCCGTCACCTCCTGACCCGGCGCCAGGAACGTACCCAGGTAATCCACATCACCGATAAAGGGAGTATAGTGGCTGCTTCCCAGTTCTCTGCCGTACTCCCACTGAATGCGGAAGGTCCTGTTCTCCTCGTTCACCCGCAGGCGCAGAGCTCTGGAAAACAGTCCCGTGGCCGCCAGCATCTCCGTCTTGGAGCCGTACAGATGATTGTCGTAGAGGATCAGATCCCCGTTGTCCAGCATTTCCACCGCGTGAGGCCCGTAGATATAGGGACACTCGGAGCCCCCTGCCGCAGCAGTCAGATCCGCAGTTAATGCCGCTGGGGACGCAGCGTCCGGCGCGTCGGTCAGGGTACCCTGGGCAGCTGTGCCGACATTCCCCGTATCCGTGGTAAGACTTCCAGTCATTCCCGCTTTCAGCAGACCGGTAACAGCAGTCGATTCGCCCTCCTGCTGGCTTTTCTCCGGCGTTTCCTGCGGCTCTCCCTCCTGGCCAGGAGCGGCAGGCGCGTTCACAGCGCCGCTTCCTTCGGCGTCGTCTGTCGTGCCGCCCTCCGTGTCCTCAGCGCCGTCTGCTGCGTTTCCGCCATCCGGCGTTCCGTTTTCCGCCGCGCCGCCGCTCTCCGGCATCTGGGTATTCTCTGTCCCGATCCCGCCATCCGTGACAGTGTCGCCGCCGGTCTCAATGCCGCTCTCCGTGGTCGCGGTCTCCTCCAGCTGTTCCTGCGGTTCTAAAATCTGCAGATCCTCCAGGAGCTGGGCGTCCGCGGCCCCCTCCGGCTTCAGTACCAATGCCTTCAGATCCAGTGTGCTCTGCGGCAGCCAGGAGGGATCTGTGTAGATCCATTCCAGCGCTTCCCGATCGGGGTTCTCACCTGCCGCCTTTTCCGCGTTGATCTTGATCAGACAGGATTGATGACGAGCCGTCACGTAGATCGCGTCGTCGGAGGGATCCGCCGGGTCTCCCTCATCGTAATCCAGCGAATTCTGGTGGAACCAGTCGGAGTACGGGTGATTCCCCGCCGCCGACTGAATGCTGGGATGAGCTCTGTGCGGCGCGTTGGGATCGTCCGTCCCTCCCTGTTCCGTATCATAGGAAGCGTCATATTCCGGGATCCCCAGTATCTTTCGGAAATCCCAGGTCCGAAGCGCCTGTCCCGTCTCCCTGTCCACCTCCACCATATAGTCCTCGATGGACGTGCTGTTTCTTCTCGAAAGAGCAAAGATTAAATTTCCGTTTTTCCGTTCAAATACCTCGTGATGCGGCATGCCGTCCAGAAAATACTCAGCATACACACGGCCTGCCAGGTCGATCTCCAGCACAGTTTCCGCATCCGTCACGAAAATTTCTGTGGACGGTCTGTCGCTGGGTACGAGGAAATGCCCGTTGTGCAGGGGCTTGGTCTCCACCGGGGCCGCCGCCGCGCACTCGTAGACCCAGCGGACCTCCCCGTTCACGTCGATGGCGAAGGGCACTGTCTGGGCCCCTGCCGGCGTCATAAAGGTCAGCCCGGGCAGCGCTTCGTTCCTCTGGACTGCAGAAGCCGTCACCGCTCCCGCTCTGATATGATCCTGATTGATCTCTCCAACCTTCACCCGGACCACCGCGGTCTGACCGCCGGCTTCCAAAACGACCGTGTTGTTGTAATTCTCATACAGACCGATCAGCGGGATCACGTGATCCGTGGTTTTTCCGCCAGATATCTCATATGTCACATCCGCTGGCACCTCGTCGCCGCCGGCAGGCTTGCCCTTTACCGTCACGCGTACGTTGCAGGCTCTCGCCGTGTGGAAGGCCGCCATGCCCGACAGCGGCGCTTTTCCAAATGGATTGACCAGCACCACCGGATTGGTCAGCGTGTTGTCAGGATCCTTGGCCTTGGCGATCAGTTCCTCTACAACCTCCCGCTGTCCCACGTCGTCGCTCTGCGACACCTGGATAGAACCGCCTTTTTCCAGATAATAACGGCTGGCCCAGTAAGCCTCTGTTCCGCTCTCTTCCACCCGGATCCCCAGGTTGTATCTGCCCTGAGGCAGACCGCCCAGTGAAAGCGGAACGGCGGTTTTTACCGTATTGTCGAAGACGTCTGCGGTGCTGGCGCTGATCAGCGGCCAACAGTATTGATTTTTTCCGTCGTCGGCGATCAGCTGAACGCTTTTCTTTGCCGTCGCGCTGCTGTAGGACGCGCTGCCCTTCAGCATGAGCTGCTGACCGTGGACCGCGATCTGTTCGATCGCCGCGACGGCTTCAGCGGCCGGCTTGGCGGTCAACTGGTATTTTACGAAGGGCGTCTCCTCTCCCAGTCTCATAAAAGCCTTTCCCCTCAGGGTTCCCAGCGGTATATAACCTCTGGTCATGTCTCCGCAGTTTACCTGAAAGCTCCTGAAAATCAGCCCAGAAGCTACCGCGCTGAACACGGTCTCTCCGGTGGGAGAATACTGGGTGTAAACCTTTGATGCTCCGGTAGCTGTGTAATTCCCCGTCTCCGTCAGAAGCTCCGCTCCTCCGTAATAGGAGCTGTACGCCTGCTTCGCAGAGTAGATCTGCCGCGCTGTCTTACTTGCCAGATCGATGCGGTAATGCACCACGCGGCTGTAGCTCCCCTGTCCCGGTCCGGTCAGCTGATTGTCGAACAGCAGAATATCTTCGGTGCCGCTGTCGCCGTCCTGATCCGGAAGCATGGTGATCTC
Organism: Bacilliculturomica massiliensis; assembly: GCF_900605495.1. Classification (GTDB taxonomy): domain Bacteria; phylum Bacillota; class Clostridia; order Peptostreptococcales; family Anaerovoracaceae; genus Bacilliculturomica; species Bacilliculturomica massiliensis. The sequence continues at coordinate 378,575 of NZ_LR027602.1, read as the reverse complement.
GTGCTGGTGATAGAAATACGCCGCGGGCTGGCCATTCCTGTCTGCCGTGGCCGTGTCCAGCGTGATCATCTTTCCCGCCAGTTTTGGATTATTCGCCTCGTGATACTCCTTCTTCGGCGAAAAAGCCCATATCACGTTGTCGTTGTCCAGATCATACTTCATGACCAGATCCTGATTCCTCAGGGAAAGCAGATAGACCCCCGGTTCATCGGGCAGCATAGTGATCGTGTTCAAATGAGACCAGTCCCCTGACGCTGTCTTCGTGACGATGGCAGACATTCTCAGCTTTTTGATGCTTGCTCCCGTGTTCTTATCCACCACCCGGATGGCGTTGCTGGCGATATCATTGTTGATCCCGTACAGGATCTGTGATCCGTCCGCGCTCTCTGCCAGATCGTGATGGGCGTCCGGATATCCGTCCGAATCTCCTTTGTATAAATACTGGGCGATGATCTTGCCGCTCCAGTTCATCTCGTAGACTATGGAGGGATTTCCCACTCTGCCGTTGCAGCGGTCCGTAAAATAGATGGTTCCCCGGTCCGTCAGCAGATTGGCTCCCGACTCGCCTCCCACTCCCATGCTCTGATACCAGCGCGGTTTTCCCGTAGCGTCGATGACGGTCATGTGCTCAGTCCATAACAGAGTAAAACCCGGTTCCATGGGCAGCTCGCTCTGAGCCGTCACTGTCACCGTCTCGTATCCGGATACTCCGCTGGTGTCCGTCTGTCCATTGGAGATATCTCCGCTTGCCGCCGTCTGATTTCCGGCGGCGTCCAGGGCCCGCAGCGCGATGGTGTTCTGACAGCCCGCATAGAGCATATAAATCGGGATCTGATGGGTCGTCCCGCTGGTCTCCACCTGATACACTGTGTCGGCGTCGCCGTCCTGTCCGCGGATGGTCACCTCCACAGCGGACGCCTCCTGGGCTGTCTGGAACATGGCGATTCCCGTCAGCGGCGTGATATCGTAAGGGTCACGGACAAATAAAGGATTTTCAATGGTATACGTACCGCTCTTGTAGGTAGCAAGCAGGTCCAGCTCCGCCTGAAACTGTTGATCCACCAGATACCCTCCCAGCGGCACCGCAGTCATCTGGTCCTCGTTGACCTCCGCCGGAACGCCGGTCACAGGACCCGCCGTCAGCGAGATCGTCCCGCTTTCCATCCCTGCCTTCCAGCCTGCGTCGATGACCGCCGCGTCCACATCTGTTACCTCGAACACCACGTCTCCCGTCTTGCTTCCGGCCAGTACCTCCGTATTAGGGAATGCCGTGTAGTTGTGGTTGGTCAGAAAGCCGTCCGACAGAAGTCGTTCATAAGCCGTTCCATTCACCGTCAGCACCATCTGATCCGCGGCAAAGCTCGCCCCGCCGGCCACGGTTTTGGTCAGCGCCAGATCGATGATGACGTAATTGGGCCGGAGAGCGGAGGGCGTGTTTTCGTGGGGCACGATGACCACATTTCCACCGTAATCCGTGGTCTGCTGCTCCGTATACAACCGTTTCGCCGTCTCCATGCCGTTGACGCCCAGATACCAGTCCGCCTGGGCAGCGTAAGTCCGCAGATCCGCGCCGTCCACCGACTGAAAGAGGCTGACCTCATCGCTCAGCAGGCCCTCTGTCTCTGCGTTCCCGCCCGATCCACTCTCCGCCAGATAAGCCTGTCCCAGATCCCCAAGACCCTCCAGACTTCCAGAATCGCTTTCCGCTCCCCAGGCGAAGGCTCCGCCGGCCGGTCCGGCCATCCCGCAGGCCACCGCCAGGCTCAGGGCCAGTGCCAACACCCGCCGTCCCGCCGGACTGCGTCCCCTTTTTCCCGCTGCCTTACCTCTGTTGCTCATACTTCTCTCTCACCTTCCTCACACTTACCGCGGTCGGGGGCAATACCATATCGCCGCTCAGCCGCCCGCTAACTCCTTCTTATCTAAATGCGGCGCGAATATGCCGCCTCTGTCTGCATCGTTTCTTCCATTCCCTTCACATCCGGCGGAGAGACAGAATACCGGCGGCTGTGGGGACCGCCGGCTCGCCTCTTCTGAACGCTCACAGATGTGGGTCCGTGAGCGTCCCTTATCTCAGCGGCCGGCGTGAGCCGGCCGTCGGATGAGCTGATAAAAGAGCGAAAATACTTGTCTTGATTCGTGATATATGTTATTTCACGAATTTCGCCCTCCAGGCATTGCAATCACAGGGATTCAATTTTTTTGACGGCTTATTCTGACGGCTTATAAATAACGTGTCCAAGACAACATACGAAACGCCCCGCCCTTGCATCCCTTAAATTTCAACGGTGGCAGGCCCTCATGAAACCAGAGTTTTGACGGCGAATTTGACGGCTTATTATTTTTATGTGCAGCAGAAATAGGGATAAATTGGTAACGCCCCTGATCTTCGATCACAAATTCGTATGAAAAAAATCCCTTTTTGTCGATATTGTGATCAAAAATGACAATAATCCTTTACAAAAAGATGAAATTTGTCTATACTAAGGATGTAAAAAGAGAAAAAAAGCGTTCGTGAAATAACATATTTCACGAACGCTTTTTGTTTCTTTCTCTGTGTTAATTCCTGTTCGATCAATTCCTGAAAGACGATCAAAAAAGCCCGCTGTTATCTTTGTGATTACAGCGAGCTTTCCTGCATTTCAATTCTATCGTTTGACTCTCCAGCGCCCCTTCTTCGTAGAGCCGAGATGTTCCAGCATTCCAAGACCTTTCAGTTCCGCCACTCTCCTGCTGACCGTCCGTTCAGATACGTGCAATGCAGCTGCCAAAGCTTTTAACGTGAGCAGATCATCTTTTTCCAGCAGACGCAGGATTTCTTCTGCCATTTCTTCTGCCATTTCTTCTGCCATTTCTTCTGCCAACTTCTTTTTCCGCTGCGGCGCGTGAGCGAAAGGTAATCTTACCTTTATGAAATGATCAGTTATTAGAAACACCGAAGAATCGTACGCTTTTAAAATTCGTCCCATTCCGGAACCCAGCTGCTCCACCAGATGAACATCCTTAAACACGCGCATCAGCTCCCGGTTTCTCGGGATCGAATAACAGTTAAAAAAGTCTTCCCTGCTCAGCCCTGCCACCAGACCTCCATAAGACGTTATTTCCATTCGATCTGAGAATATCTCTACGACCGGCGGAACCAGCTTTGTGTAGTCATTGTGCACCATGGCGTTGATCACCGTCTCCCGCAGGGCCACCTCATCCACCAGCTTCTGTTCAAATCTGGCTCCCGCCGTGATCTTCGCAAATGTTGTGTTTTCTATCCTGAGCTTATCCAGCACGCTGAATGCCGCTTTCAGCAGGGAGCAATATCCGTACTCTTCATTTTCGATCAGATCCACCTTATCCGTCCCACTGTATTTGGCAACTTTGATGGACACGCCGTTGCTGTCGGCCAGCAGATATGCCAGAAGATTATATTTTCCTTCTTCGTTGAGCAGCTCCAGATTCCTTTTAAATTGATCGTTCAGTTCAAATCCGTTCTCTTCATAATAGATCTTCAGCTGCTTAAACGTCAGATCCTGTCTCGGCGACGTCAGCGTTCCCAATGTGCTGGCCACCCTCCTGCCGTACATCAGTGAGATCATGTCCTCATTCATCGGTTCCGTCGCGCCGCCGGTTCTGATAAAGCATCCGCTTGGCGACATTCCACGGCTCTTAATATAATAAGGCTTTGCCGGTCCGCTGGAAATTGTTATCTTCACTGTCTCCACATCCTGAATCGTCTCAATATCCACATCAAACAATCCCAGGGTCGCAGGCAGAATTCCATCCCGGATCCGATTGATGGCCTGCAATTGAACACTGTCGATATCCACACAGGGTACTGGTTCACCCGTATTGTCTACGCCAATGTAAAAAATGCCTCCCTCTTTACTGTTCAGAAAGCCAACCACCGTTTTCTCAAACTTATCGTTGATGATCGATTTGTATTCAACTCTGGCATTTTCGACCTTCATCCCAATCTCCATTCCACTTCGGCAATATTCAACGGTTCGTCTATCGAGCTGTTTTTATTATAACCTGATCGTTCAAGATCCACAACTGAAAGAAGCTTGTTTCCGGCGGCGTTCATGGCGGTTTGGCCGATCCTCAGATATCATGTTTCACGATAGGTTTTTGGATTTTAATATAAAAGGAAGGATGCGCGAGCACCCTCCCTTGCCTTTGATCTTTGAAACCGCCGGAATTCAAAGGACCTGTCTGAGCGTTCCCGTCAGAGTGGCGCAGACCATGACCAGAATCACCCCGAGCAGAAAGAGGTATGTCTTCCTCACCGCCCCTTCGCTGATTCTCCCGGAACATGCTTTTCCGATCATGCCCCCCATGATCCCCGCAGCCATAAACATCGCCAGCGCCTTTTTATCTTCCACGTGAACGCCCTGTACCAGAGCAGACGCAGCCAGATTGGCGGCCTGGGCGAAAAAGATCAGATACAGTGAGGTACGGGCGGCGGCCTTCATATCCAGAGCAAACAGTCTCCGGAGCACGATCACGTTCACCGGTCCCCCGCCGATCCCCAGAAAGGAGGAAAAGAGACCCAGGACCAGTCCGATCCCAGTCTCAGCGCCGCGGCCGCCAAGCGCCGCAGCCTTTCCGTCCCCGTTCGATCTCAGGATCTTGTGAAGGGTCGTGTTTCTCTCTTTAATCGCAGCCCACAGAATGAACAGCACAGTCAGCAGCAGGAGCGCTGACTGCAGTACGCTGCAGAGTTCCCCTCCCAGGCGGCTCACAGTCAGGGAAAACAGCCGGTTTCCGGCAGCGCCCCCCGCCACGGAACCGGCCGAGAGCAGAAGGACCGCGGCCATATCCACGCTTCCGCCCGTTCTATTGACTGGGGCTGCAGGGCTGGCCGCACCTTCTGCATCAGCTGCATTTCCCGCTCCCTGCGTTCCCCCTCCGACCACGCTCCAGGCTGCATTCCACAGGAGGGCGGCCATTGACACGGACGTCATGGACAGCACGGTGATCCCGGAGATCAGGTTCGTCTGCTCAACGCTGAACAATCCCATGAAATCGAGGAAGGGCTTGATGAGAATGCCGCCGCCCAGCCCCGCGATCCCTCCCAGCGCCGTGGCGCACAGCGTGAACGAAAACAGCAGAATACCGGTCATTTAGAAAGGTCCCAGGTTGATCAGCTGCGCCCCGGTCACCGCCGCAAAACCGATAAGCGTCCAGGCGATCAGCATGGGCACCACCCACTTCAGCCATTTGATATACGGGACCTTGGCCAGTGCGATACACGTCATCAGCGGACCACAGGCCGGCGTGAGCAGATTAGTGACGCCGTCGCCATAGTGGAAGGCCGTGACCGCTACCTGACGGTTGATCCCCAGTACATCTGCAATGGGAGTCATGATAGGCATCGTGGTGGCCGCCTGGGCGCTGCCCGATGGAATGATGAGATTCAGCAGCCACTGGAACACGTACATACCGTTGGCCGCGATCACCTTAGGCGTGCCCGAGAGCAGTTCAGCAGCATAATACACGATTGTGTCAATGATCTGACCTTCCTGAAGCACTACCAGGATCCCTCTGGCCATACCGATGACCAGCGCTCCCGCCAGTACGCTTCTGGCGCCGGACAGAAACTGCTCTGCAATATCAGACACCTGAAACCGGGCGATCAGGCCTACGGCCACGCCGAAAGCAAGAAACAGCGCCGCGATCTCGTCCAGATACCAGCCGTATTTCATCACGCCGAAAATGATCAAAGCGAAGACGGCCAGCAAAGCGACGCCCAAGATCTTATGCGTCCGGGTGAATTTTGAGTTTTCCAGCTGCCGCAGATCTACAGTGTCCCAATCCTGATTCACACCATACATCAGACTTTTCGTGGGATCAGCTTTTATCTTGACCGCGTACCGCCAGAGGATGACCGACGTGGCCGCTATGGTGATCACGCACCAGATGCTCCTGTACCACAGGCCGGAATAAAGGGGCAGCTCCGCAAAACTCTGGGCGATCCCCACATTGAAAGGATTCATCATACCATTGATATGGCCGGCCCGAATGCCGCAGTAGGCCAGCCCCGCCGCTACCAGCTCGTCGTATCCAAGTGATTTTGACAGCGCCAGAAGGATCGGAATGAAGATCACCACCTCCTCCGCCATGCCCATGGTGGCTGCAAAAAAGGACAGAACGGTGACCACGATGGGGAAAAGGATCTTTTCCTTTCCGGCAAATTTCCGAAGCGTCACGTTCACAAAGGCCTCGGTAAAGCCGGTCCTGTTGAGCACTTCAAAAGCTCCTGCCACGATGAACACGAAGAATATGATCGAACCGGCCTCCTGCATGCCTCTCGGAATGGAAAGCAGGGTATCCATAACGCCTACCGGCGTATTCTCCACAAACTGAAAACTCTGAGGGTCGATCACGGTTTTATTTGTGACGGCGTCCACCACCCGCTCATAGGTCCCCGCCGGAACCACGTAAGTGACTACCGCGCTGACAACGATCAGAATCGCGATCAAAACATAGGCGTTCAGTATATTTTCCCACACGTTCTTTTTCTGATTTAAAGTAGTCATATTTTCTCTGCTGTGCACACAGCAGCTCCCACCTTTCTTTTATGCATGACAATGAATGAATACCGGTGAGCTCCAGGCCCGATTCCCATCTTTCTGAAAGACTTTTGCATAATAGATGTTCAGACCTTCCTTTTTTTCCTGATCCACGAACTTGACGTCCATATCGTACAGAGACGTGTCTTCCCAGTCGACGGCAGGCTCCTCCTCTGTGAACCGGATCCGCCTGTTTACATCTCCCACCTCTATGGTGACACCTTCTCCCGCCAAATCCCCCAGCCTCACCACAGCAGTTCGCTGGGCGCTGGAGAAAATGATCTCGCAGTCCTCTTCCATCCCGGCCGCAGGTATGATATCCAGGATCATGCCGTCCTCATCCCCCGAAGTCTTCGACCGGAAGTTGACGATCTGTGCGCTTCGCGACTGGATCCCCTCGAAAGGGTTGTCAATGGAATAGTCCTCCGCGGCGGCCACAAGACCTCCTCTTACATATACGGTCCCCGTCCACACCACGGATTTATTCCGAAACTTTGTGCGGACGCCGCTCCACACGATCTTGATCCTTCTGCGGCCTTCGGTCTCCCTGAGGAATGGATCGCGTTTCCTGCTGCAGATCAGCTCCAGCCCCCGATAGATCTCGATCCGGTCGATAGGGGCGGTGCCGTTTACACAGACCCGGATCTCCGGCGGCGCAGTCAGCTGTCCCTCGCTTCCCATGGAATAACCGCCTACGCTGAAATCCAGCAAAATACGTGCCGCAGTGGCGGCGTAACAGGATCTGGTCCGAAACGCTTTCCACAGTCCTTCTCTGGTCAGCTCCTCCGCGCAGACCGCCGTCAGCCCGGATCTCACATCGAAAGTAGCGCCGATCCCGCTCTCGTTTACGCCCATGGGGTAGGAGAGCCCCACCCGCGAGGTGTGATCGTCGCTGGCGGCGATGAAGCCCACCTTCATGTTTCTGCGGACCGCCTCCTCCAGAAACCACTCAAACACACCGTGATGGGAGTGGATCTCGATCAGGCTGGTCAATTCCTCATTGAAAAAATCAAAATTTGCGAAGCGCCCGCCCACATGGGGTATGGCCATCACGTCGTCTCTGCCCGCAAATTCCCGCCAGAGTTCGCTGACCGGATTGCGGTCTGTATCTGACTTGAACCGACTGTCGGACAGAAATCGCCCCGGCTCTCTGCACAGCCAGCCCGACGAGCGAAAGATCTGTTCCCCGTCATTTCTGAAATAAATATTGTGATCGCCGCCGTTTGCCGTGATCCCCGACCACTCGTACCCGAGAAATACCACAAAACTTCCGTCTTCATGGTAGTCTTTCACTGCGGCGCTCACTTCTTTCCAGTTTTCTTCGGAAACTTCAAAGTCGTTTCCCTGCCATCCCGTAAAATCCAGAGCACCCACTTCCTTTGCAAAAGTCAGTGAGTCGTCCATGGAGCCGATTCCCGATCCCATGAGATTTTGCGCGTGCATATCGCCCCAAAACAACTTCTTTTCTCCCCGGCTGATGGTCCTGCACGGGTTGCTGATCGTCTTCAACCCGTAATATGGAAGTTCCGCCCGTAAACGGCAGACTCCGCTTCCCGTCATCTTTCCCCGCACCCGCCTGACGCCTCTGTCCGAAGCGCGGAAGGCGATCCGGATCTCCTCGGTCTCGATGGGAGAATCGGACTCAGGCAGAAGAAGCACCTCCCCGACAAAGTCCGCGCAGCGGTTGCCGTAGCTGTCCAGGACGCGAAGTTTTATGTCGAACTCTTCCTTTTCATAGACTGTGGAAGGAAGAATGACGTGAAAGTCGGCACAGACGCCATTTCCCACGGACAGACGGCAGGGTGGATGGACCTCTTCAAACCGGCCGCTTCCCACAGAGTCCACAGCTGCAAAGATCGTGTGGTTCTCCTCAGCCACCGTCTGAGTCAGTATGCCGGGGGATCCCTTGCTTCTGTCTCCGAGGATCACTTCCACCCTGTCCCCTTCTCTGAGACATCCGTCCTGCACAGTAACGGCCACCGCCGTCTCATAGGGCCTGATGCCCTCCCTCTGTCTCAGGATGACCCTGGCGTCTCCGGTGGTCCAAACCGTACTGTATCCCATAGCGGTCTCATCCACCGTGTTGATCGCCTGCCAGTCCGTTACCCCGTGGCGGATAAACCAGACGCTCCCACCGTCGTCGATCCCGCATCTGCCCACGGTAAATATCATATGGACCGTGCCCGGCAGTCCCACTGTCAGCCTTTCCCCCTCTGTGTGGCACTGCAGCTTCCCCAAATTTTCACTGGCCATTCTATGCCCCTCCTGTTCTATGAAGCACTCTCCGCTGATAAGGATATCCCACTTTTCAAGAATTCTTGTTTTTACCTTACCGGATACAACTTGCGAATAACAGGCGAAAAAGGCGTAAAAAAGCCGCCTGCTCTTCGCAGGCGGCTCGCTTTTCCGACCGTCAATTCTCATCGAGATCCAATTTCAGTTTAATGATCCGGCTCGGCCGGCCGAAGTTATCCTTGATCCGGCGGCCCTCCTCAGCGATATATCCCTGGGCATCCAGCTTGTCCACGATCCGGTACATACTCTTTTCACTGACTCCGTACAGGTTAGCCAATTCCGCCACGGTGAAGGAATCTCCCCTGTGACGATTTTCGATCTCCATCAGCCGGCGTACGGTGTTGATACTCAGCGACGTCTTTTCCGCGATCTTGATATACATATCGTCGGTGCGGTTCTCCGGCGCGCCTTTGCGATATTCCAAAGGCCCCTGGACACTGAGGTGATCGTAGATCACAAAGGCACAGGATCTATCGCAGGTCTTCGCTCTGGAAAGCCCGACCCGGGCGTTGCTTCTGGCTTCTCTGGCCGTGTTTCCAAATCCGATTCCCATGAACAGCTTCAGATTGGAAAACCTGTGGGCGTCGGCCAGAAGGCGGATCTCCCGAAAGACTCCGGTCTCCTTTTCCAGCGCCGACTTGTTGGTCACGATCAGGTAGCGGGTGAGATTCATCTCTTCCACAGCGCCCTGCATCTTCTGTGCAAACAGATATACCTTTTCCATGATCTGCATGTTTTCAAGGGCGGTGGCGTAGTCATCCTCAAAGATCACGGACTGCTCGCTGTTTCTGATCTCGATATCGATCATGGCGATATCGCGGATCCCCTTCTGCTTCAGGCGATACTCGTACTTCAGCCTCTCATATTCCAGGCGGATGTTTTCCGCCGTGGAGCTGACCAGAATGGTTCGGACCCCTCTCCGCCTCAGTTCCTCGCAGACGGGCGTCATACAGGTGACGCACAGCTGACTGCCGTGACACTTTACATTTTCCCAGTGAAACTCCGTGATCCTGCCGATCACGCTTTCATCCAGTATTTCTGTTTTAAAGTAGTCCCTCACAGCCGGTTTTCGCCGGTCGCTCCTCAACTCGCTCAATATTTCCTCGATCTCTTCCCTGCGGTATCCGTCGATCGAGATATCGGAGAAGGGATATCCTGCCAGACTGGCCTCCAGCAGAGCCTTGTACAGCGACGATACGTCGTTTCTGATATAGCCCGTCACTTTTTCAAATACGATGCTGCTGGCAAAGGATGTGTAATCGTAGATACCACAGAAAATAACGATGTCCGCGGCGGCCTGAAAGCGCTTGAACTCTTCCAGATCCGATTCCATATTCGTGCTGGGAAGCATCCATTTTTTCAGCTCCGGAAAATCCTCCTGCTCCGAGATCACCTTTTCCACGACGCTGACCTTCACCGGATGTCCCACGATCCCCACCCTCATCGCACGTCCTCCTCCCTTTCTCCGTCCACGCCTGTCGCAACGGACTCTCTTTCTTCATGTTCAGCTTCGGCGCCGGATCCGTCGTTCCAGTGCTTAGGCCATCTGGCCGGCCGCACAGCGCCGCTTCTACAACTCCAGCCCCTTGACCAGCATGACCGCCGCTTCGCCCCTGGCCACATGTCCGTGGGGACGGAACGTTCCGTCCTCATATCCGTTCACGATGCCGGCCGCCTTCATGGCGTAAACGGCGTTCCGGGCCCAGCCGCTGACGTTCCCATCGTCGGGGAAGACGGCGGCCGCCGTGTTTCCCTCTGCACCGGCCGCCTTGGGATCGGTCCCTTCCGCGGATCCACCCACATTCAAATAGGTCAGGTACTTCTGCAGGATGATGCAGACCTGCTCCCGCTCAATGGGATCGTTAGGAGAAAACGAAGCCGCTCCGGTACCGCTCACCAAGCCGATCTGCTCCGCCCAGCCCACATAGGCAGTGTACCACTGTCCCGCCGTCACATCGGAAAAGCGCTGCGCCGCGTAGGCGCCGTTGCCCGACAGAGCTGCCTGGGAAAGCCTGCCCCGGTTTTCCGCATCCTTGCCCAGAGCCGTCACAAACATGGCCCTGGTCATGTCCGCGTCCGGGCCGAAGGTCGTCTTCGATGTTCCGGAATACAGGTGGGCGCTCATTACCTTATCAATATATCCAGCCGCCCAATGGCCCTTCACATCCGTGAAGCTGTCCGCCGTCTCGGCGGCGTTTGAGAAAGGAATGTAAGTCTCCGCCGGCTTTTCCAGAAAGACGACCATATTGGACAGGTTCCTTCCCGCCGGCTTCACAAAGCCGCCTGCCGCCGTGTAGAGCGCGCTGGAGGCTCCGCCGTCCAGGCTCATGGCGTCCACCGCTCCAGCCCCCGCCAGATACGATGCAATCTGATCAAAGGACGCTGTACAGGTACCCAACAGCAGCCTGCCGTCGCCCATGACAGCGGCGAAGCTCTTCTGATTCACAGCCGCAGGAGCCTGCTTTGGATCTGTCACCTTGTCTTTTCCCGTGGCGCTGACGCCGTCCTTCAGGATCATGGGTCCCACGCTCACCGCGTCGACCACCTGATCCCACTGTCCCTGATCCGCCGTCGCGGCCGGCGTCCTCTTCACCGCGAAGTCCACCTGATCCCCCACAGCCGGAAACTGATCCCACTGCTGCGCGTTCGTCACCGCCGTGGCGTTAAAAACCACCACGTCCGCCCCTTTGGGCACGGAAAAGGTACCGCCGTCGGTGATAGTCGTTACCTTCCCGCCCGCCACATAGACCAGCTTGGAGGTGACCGGACAGGTGACGGGCAGCGTCATTTCATCCGTAAACTGCATGACCGCCGACGCGTCGGCATAGTAATTGTTCAGTCCCCACGGCGTGACCTCAAAGCTCCGCTGTCCCTGGGGCCAGTGGATGGAGACGACAGGCCCGCTGAAGGTCAGCCTGGGCGATAGAGAGACCCAGTCGATCAACGCTTTGCCGCCGCTGGTAAAGCCCAGCGTGGCCGCCTGGTTGGTCCCCCCTCCGTTGATCAGTTTTCCGTCCCTGAGCATCGTTCCGTAGATCCGCGGGCAATTGTTCGGATAAGAGATCCCTGAAGCTGCCTTATAATAGGCGTTGAAATACGCCCCGTTGATGGCTGCCGCCACCTTCGCTCCTGACGCCTGCGCTGCAGCGTCCAGCATACTCTTGGCCGGTGTGTCGGACACCACGCTGTCGTTTGCCAGCGCAATATCCGCCGTCACCGCCGCCGGATCCACATAGACCAGCTGTGCCGTCTTGCCTCCGATCTGCGCCTTGGCCGACGAGACCGCGGTCTGACCGTAAACACCTTCGGGGCCTCCGGGAAATCCGCCGGACACGGCCGCACACATCAGCGCAGCCGCCATCAATACACACACTTTCCTTTTCTTCGTTTTCCTTCTCTGCATTTTTTCTCCACCTTCTGCTTCTTTTACTGTATCCTGCCGGCTAAACCAACCTGACGAAGTAAATGACCCGCCGGCTTTTCCTGCCGCATACTCTTGTTCTCATCATATCACGGCCGTTATTTTTCGTCCAGTTTCCGCCGCATCCGCCAGGCCGGCTTTCCGAAGCAGCCGCATGCAGCGGTCCCCGCCGGCGCTTCTCCGCCCCGAACGCCGACGCGCAGGATCCTGCCATGGCGAAATACAACATAAAAACATTGAAAAAATCCCGACGAACACTTCTGTTCGCCGGGATTTATCATGCCCGCTTCCGGCCCGTTCCCCGATCCCGATCAGATCGAACATTTTGATCAGCAGGCGGTGTTTTTCTCAGCCCAGATCCATAGGATCCTCGCGGAAGATCCGGTCCGCCATGAGGACCGGCGTCCCTTCCATCTTGGGTACAAAATCCATGTGGGCAAGGATATCGTTTTCCAGGTCTATCCCCGGTGCGATCTCCGTCAGATACATTCCGTCCGCCCGCAGTTCAAATACCGCCCGTTCCGTGATATACAGCACAGGCTGGCCAGTCTTCACCGCGTAGCTTCCGCTGAAGGTGATCTGCTCCACAGTCTTAACAAACTTCTTCTGACGGCCCTCCTGAACCACCGTGAGCCGGCCGTCTTCTATGGTCTCCTTCAGGCCCCCCGCCGTGAAGGTCCCACAGAAGAACACTTTCTTCGCATTCTGGGTGATGTTGATAAAGCCTCCTGCTCCCGCGATCCGCGGACCGAACTTGCTCACATTGATGTTCCCGCTCTCGTCCGCCTCCGCCAGACCCAGAAAGGCCAGATCCACGCCTCCTCCGTCGTAAAAATCGAACTGGATGGCCTGGTCCATGATCGCCTCCGGATTGACGCTGGCTCCAAACTGGCTTCCTCCCATGGGCACGCCGCCTATAGGGCCCGCCTCGACAGTGAGTACCATCTCGTCTCCGATCCCCTCCTCGTTGGCCACCTTAGCGATGTACTCCGGCGCTCCGATCCCCAGATTCACCACGGCATCCTCCCTCAGCTCCAGCGCTGCACGCCTGGCTATGATCTTCTTTGCCGAAAGGGGCTCTTCTGCAATATCGCTCAGTGGCTTGCGCAGTTCCCCCGTCAGCGACGGATCGAACGCATGCCCAAAGCACTGCTCATGGTCCGCCGGCTCCGCGACCACCACCCCGTCCACGTAGATCCGCGGGATCTTGACAAGCCGCGGGTCCAGCGTCCCCGCGCTGACGATCCGCTCCACCTGCACGATCACCTTGCCGCCGCAGTTGTGGCAGGCCTGGGCAATGGCCGTGGCGTCCAAACTCCCGATCTCCCTCTCCACCGACACATTGCCCAGCTCGTCGGCATAACTGCCCCGGATGAACGCCATATCCACCGGAATATTCTTGTACAGCAGCCGTTCCTGCCCGGCGATCTCAATGACCTCCACCAGATCCTCCGTGGTGATCTCGTTCAGTTTTCCGCCGCTGATCCTGGGATCCACAAAGGTCTGCAGACCTACGTGGGTTATGGTCCCCGGCCTCTTCCCCGCGATATCCCGAAACATCTGCGAGATGGTCCCCTGCGGTAGATTGTAGCCCTCTATCTCGTTGTTGATCACCATGGTCCCCAGATTGGGAACCATGTTCCAATGCCCGCCGATCACCCGTTTCACCATGCCCCTGTGGGCGAAATGGTCCGCTCCGCTGCCGTCACGGTTTCCCTGGGCCGCCGCGTAGAACAACGTCAGTCCTTCCGGCTTTCCCGTTTCAAGAAACCGCTGTTCCAGCGCCTTCGACAACGCCTCCGGACAGCTGCTTCCCACGAAGCCCCCTGTCACCACCGTCTGCCCGTCCCTCACCAGTTCCGCCGCTTCCGCCGCCGTCATCACTCTGACCTTTTTCATTAAAGTCACCGTTCCTTCCTCATCGTCCTCCGCCCGCTGCTTTTCTGCTTTTCTGATCTTCTGGCAGAAGATATCATCCCGACGGAAGCCATCCTCACACCAGTGCGCCGATCTGTTCCCTAGAAGAAATCGTGAAAAACAGCGGCCCTCTTTTCCAGAAACGCCGTCATCCCTTCCTTCTGATCGTCTGTGGCAAAGCACAGGGCAAACAGATCCGCCTCGTATTTGAACGCCGATTCCGTGTCCATGTTCATGCCGTCGTTGACCGCCGCCTTCGCCAGACTCACCCCGAACATACCCTTGCTCATGATCTTTTTGGCCATGGCCTCGCACTCCGCCATCAGCGTGTCCGCCGGCGCCACCTTGTTGGCCAGACCGATCCGGTAGGCCTCCGCCGCGTCGATGGGTTCCGCCGTAAAGATCAGCTGTTTGGCCACTCCTCGGCCCACGATCCGGGGCAGTCTCTGAGTCCCTCCGAAGCTGGGCAGGATCCCCAGATTGACCTCCGGCTGGCCGAACTTCGCCTTCTCCGAAGCCACCCGCAGGTCGCAGGCCATGGCCAGCTCGCATCCGCCGCCCAGAGCAAAGCCGTTCACCGCGGCGATCACCACCTGAGGCAGATGTTCGATGGCCGAAAAGACGGTCTGAGCCTTTCTGGAAAACTGCCGGGCCTCCGCCGGGCTCTGGTCTCTCATCTGGGCGATATCCGCTCCCGCCACAAAGGCCTTCTCTCCGCTGCCCGTGATGATCACCGCTTTCACATCCCTGCGGCCGCCAAGCTCCGCGGTCACTGTACCCAGCTCGTCCAGAGTGGCTCCGTTCAGCGCGTTCAGCGCCTTCGGCCTGTTGATGGTGATGTATCCGACGCCGTCCTTTACCTCAAATAAAAGATTCTCATACTGCATGGTCTGTCTCCTTTCACGCATTTGAAAGAAAGATCCGCGCTGCCGACGACTGCGCGGATCTGTTCCTTCGGTTTTACCGGAAGATGCTGCCGCTGATGACCAGCTATTGTTTCTTCCTACTTCCACAACGCCTCATAAATTGCAATGATATTTTCCTTCGTGGGCTGACGCCTGGTGTTGGCCGGGCTGCCGCTGGCGATGGCGTCGTCGGCCATCTTCGAGATATTTTGGAAAAAGTCTTCCTTGTCCACGCCGAATTCCGCCAGGGTCTGCACGTTTAAGCTGGCGCACAGATCACATACCGCGGAGATAAAGACCTGGGCTCCCTGCTGCACCGTCATGCCGTCCTCGTACAGTCCCGTCTCTCTGGCCAGTTCACAGAAGCGTTCCTCCGCTCCGGACACGGCAAACTTCAGGCACTCCGGCAGCAGCATGGCGTTGGACAGGCCGTGGGGCACGTGATACAGCGCTCCGATGGGACGGCTCATTCCGTGGACGATGGTCACCGATGAGTTATTGAAACTGATGCCCGCCTCCAGCGCAGCCAGCGCCATCTGCTCCCTTGCCTCCATATCGTCCCCTTTATCGTAAGCCCGCTTCAGGTTCCGAAAGATCCGTTTGACCGCGGAGACAGCGAAAGAGTCCGCCAGGGGAAAGGCCTTCAGCGACGTGAACGCCTCCACCGCGTGACACAGGGCGTCGATGCCTGTGGCCGCCGTCACGGACTGCGGCGCCGTGGCCGTAAACACCGGATCGATGACGGCCAGAGACGGCAGCAGCGACGGCCCTTTCAACAGCATTTTCACATTGTTTTTCGTATCGGTAATGATCGTAAACTGCGTGGCCTCCGATCCGGTCCCCGCCGTGGTGGGAATAGCCGCCGTGGGCGGCAGCTTCTGGTCGATGATCCCTCCCATATATTCGGCGATGTTCTTTCCTCCGCTGACCACGGCGCCGATGGCCTTCATGGAGTCGATGGGGCTTCCCCCTCCCAGTCCGATCAAAAAGTCGCATCCATCGGCTTTATACTGCACCGCTCCCTTTTCGATCATCTCGTCCGTGGGTTCTCCGCTGACGCCCGTGTAGACCGCATAGGCGACGCCCGCCTGTTCCAGCACGTCGGTCACCCGCTTCAGATTTCCCAGCTTTTCCATCATCTCGTCCGTGACGATGAGTGCCTTTTTCCCGAAGGTCTTTAAATAGAGTCCGCTCATCTCCAGCGCGCCCTCCCCGGAAAGGATCCTTCCCGGTACAGAAAACAGATTTGCCATTTCTATCCCTTCTTTCTGCCGCGGCGGTGATCAGTAGACGGAAAGCAGGATCTCTTTTACCTGCTCCGGCTTGATGTCCACCGGGTTGTTGTCCATTCTTCCCTTTGTAAAGGTCCCCTCAACAATACCGTCGATTCCTTCCTTGGGAATCCCGAAATAACTCAGGCGCAGCTCCACGATACCCTCGCAGGTTGCATCCAGCCAATTTCTCATGCCGCCGTGCTTCTCGAAGACCTCAAACAGCATGTCGGCCAGAGCCGTCTTTTCTCTGTTGATCTTGGAGACCGCGTCCAAAGAGAGCGCACAGGCCAGACCGTGCTCCAGACCGTACTGCATGGTGATGGGATAGCTGATGGAATGACAGGCCGTGGTACGGGTCTTCGCAAAGGCCATACCTGCCAGCAGAGCCGCCCGGGACATCGCCGTGCGCAGCTCAAGATTCTTGGGATCAGCCAGCACCTGGGGCAGATAGGTCATGATCATGTCGATGGCTCTCAGGGCAATGTCCTTGACCAGATAGTTGGTCGGCTTTGCCCAGAAGGATTCCACCGCGTGAGACAGCGCATCCAGCCCCGTGGAGAGCGTCAGTCTCAGAGGCAGAGACAGAGTCAGCTCAGGGATGACCACCGCTTTCTTCGCGTAGTTCTCTTTCGTATCGATGGAGAACTTGGATACCTTATCCACGTCCCAGATCGTGGCGAACTGTGTGACCTCAGAGCCTGTTCCCGCCGCGGAGGGAACCGCGATGATATCGATGAAGGGATGGGGCGCCGTGTAGCTCTTTTCCTTCAGCGCCCTGGTGATGAGCGGAATGGTGATCTCCTCATCCTTAAACAGATGATGGAAGGCGCTGACGGCCTTGGCAAGGTCGATGGTGCTTCCGCCGCCGATGGCAATGATCTGAACGGGGTCCAGCTCCTTCACAGCCATCAGAGCGTTGTATACATCCTGTTGAGTGGGATTACCGGGGCACTTATCGACCCAGGCCAGATGACCGGCCGCCACGCCGGCCTTGATCTCGTCAGTGATCCCCCAGATATCTGTAGTGAAAACATCGCACACGATCAGCGTCTTCTTGTCGCCGCCGGTATTGATCAGATCATGCAGTCCCTGCATATTGGAAAATTCAATTTCTACTGAGCAAAACGGATTATACATCTCAATTCCTCCTATTTCATTTTTTAACTCTATGACAGCCAGGGCCCTGCGCCCCGGCCTGTACGAACAGCAACGTTACTCCGCCATGCCCCGCACCTTCATGTTCTTTGCCATGAACGCCAGGATCACCAGGATGATATACAGTACGCCGATCGTAATAAATACCGCGTTCCAGCTGTAGCTGCTCACGTAACCGAACAGAATGGACTGCACCGCCGCACCCATGTAGGCCGCCCAATCCAGAAGTCCCGTAGCCGTTCCCGCGAAGGCTCTCGTCCCGATGTCTCCCGCGAAGGCCCACACGATTCCGTTGACCGATGCGAAAAATCCTACGACCAGCAGCATGAAAGACGCCATCCCTATACTGGTGATCATGGGGAACACGAACAGGGAGACCGCGGAAACCACGCCGCAGAGCACGAGCAGCGGCTCTCTCTTTCCTTTGAAAATCTTGTCTGTCAGATAGGGCATCAGGAAAAATGCGGACGCCTGACCCACGGGCAGGAGGATCGCCGCAAAGATCCCGGTTTTGATCGGCATGCCCATCACCTCGTCGAAGTAGGTGGGTATCCAGGTCAGCATACCGTAACGGCCAATGCCCGCGATAGCTATGATAAACAGGAATACACACATTTTCGGTTCTTTCAGAAGACAGATGAAGGGGTAGATCGCGCCTTTTTCCTTCAGCGCCTCCATGCGGGCCTCCTCCAGTCTGGCCAGCTCTGCATCCGGTTCCTGGAAATCGGGAAGTCCCACATGTCTGGGAGAATCTTTGACCATTGTAACGAATACAAACAGGATGACGATCATGGGAACCAGCGGCCAAGTAAAGGCGGCGCGCCATCCCGTGTTCGGCGAAATCTGATAGGCCGCCAGCACACAGAAATAGGTGGCGACCTGGGCGATCCCGGAAAAGCCGGTGACTACGCCGCTGGCGTATCCCCTCTTATCCTTGGGCCACCATTTGTTTGTGAGCGCAATGCCAGGAGACCAGGCCATGGACTGGGCGAATCCGTTGATTCCCCAGAGGATCGCGATCACCACCAGCGATGTCTGAAAGCTGATGATCAAATTCAGTAATGCAGAGAGAATGACGCCCCACATGATGAACCGTTTATTCCCCACCATCTCGCCCAGACGTCCGGAGAACAGATGCCCGAAGCCGTAGCACCAGAACAGCGCCGAAGTGACCATTCCCATGTCCGCCTTGGTAACGCCAAAATCCTCGATCATCAGAGGAATCGCCAGAGACATGTTCTGTCTTCCATTGTAGAAAAACATATACATGACTGAAAAACCGATCAGCATGCGCACCGCGTATTTCTGAAACGTGGCAAGCTGCTGCTCGTTATATCCGTAGTTTTTTATCCGCTCCTCAGGTTCAGGATACGTCATTCGATTAGGTTCACTCACTTTCTTGCCTCCTTACTTTGACAAAAGGGAAGCCGGATAAAATCCAGCTCCCCTCTTATCCAGAAAAGTAATTTCAGGTTTTTAAGTCGAATCGTTCACTATCTAATCTGAAGATCTGTATTTTGTTGTCAGGAGAGTATGTATGGGCATGGCATACTTGGGCAGGTACGCCGTAGAGTCAATGAGCCGGTGCGCTAGATAGTCTCGACGATTCCCTGTCCCGGACGTTCGCCCCTTCTGAGTCTCGGTTCGATCTGGCCAAAGATGATGTCCTCTACATAGGATACATCCGGTACCAGGAAGTCGGGCTTCGCAGCCGCCAACTGATCGTAGTTGTTGGAGCCGGAGGCGTAGAGACCGATGGTCCAGCAGCCGGCGTTGTTTCCGCAGAGCATACCGGGGGCCGTGTCGTCAATTTTTACTACTGACTCGATGGGAATTACTTTTCCGGTCAGCTTCTGTGCGCTCAGCATGCAGTCGTAAACCATGAAAGGATACGGTCTGCCCGGAACCTTTTCCGCGTTTGTCACAACATCGAAGCGGAGTCCGTATTTCTTTTCCAGCAGCGCGTTCAGATTCTTGGAATCCTCTTCATAGTATCCGGTGTCGCATCCTACGAGGATCTCAGCCTTCCGCAGAGCATCGATGCATTCCACCGCGCCGTCGATGGGCTTTGCCAGGTCTTCGTCAACAATGTACTTGCTCATCAGCGGTCTGAAAGTAGCCAGCACGGCGTCGAAGTCTTCCTGATTCCACTTTCTTCCGTATTTTGCCTGCCACTGCTCGGAAACCTCCGGCAGATCCAGCAGCATTTTCAGATGAGTCGGCTTAAAGTTTCCCATGGGCTTTCTGATAGACGCCCAGTCACATTCGATGCCAAAAGCCTGCAGCGCCTCATAGAACGGAACAACCGGAGCCTTGCAGCCTCTTCCGTCGTCCAGCGCCCATCTATGACTCAGATCTCCTGGGCCATCGCAGAAAGTTCCCGCCGTGTCAAGTACCGCCAATTCAATTTTCCCAGTGTAACGTCTGTTGTACATGTTGCTCCTCCTTTGATTACTCTTGGTTGCATAATATTGCATTTCTTGATCATATTAAAGCATATCATTTGCAACAAGTCAATTACTTTTTGCAATCTTTGTTAAATATTTTGCAATATTTTTCGCAAATTATCGGGATTATTTTTAAATTTATCGCATATATTATGCCATATTGAGTATATTCAAAATCTTCAGCCCAACATATTGTTAAAAAAAACGCGGGCGCCGCGCCCGCGTTTAACCGTTTTATACCTATCTCTTCATGGCTGTGGAATGACGATATCTACATCACAGTTCCTGAACTTGTGATATACCTCATGCGAGAGACCAGAATCGCTGATGATTGCGTCCACCTCATCCAGACCGCAGGTGTTCACATACGCCACCTGATCGAACTTGCTGTGATCCGCGACGATGATCCTTTTCTTGGCGGACTGTATCATAGCACGCTGTACGGATACCTGATTGATCCGGAAATCCGTGATTCCCTTTTCAACCGAAATAGCGTGTACGCCCAGAAAGGCAACGTCGATGTTGTAGCTCAGTATGTCCTCTTCACACGTGTCTCCAAATACGGCCTCCTCATTGCAGTCCACTACCCCGCCGGGAACGATGATCGTAAAACGTCCCGCCTCGGCAAGCTCGTTCACAGCTGCAAGATTGTTTGTGATCACAGTAAGCCTGCGATAATTCGCCGCAAGAAACCTGGCCACCTCCAGACACGTTGTTCCGCTGGTCAGTCCCACGGTCTGGCCGTCGGCCACAAACTGATCCGTCAGCGCCGCGATCTCCTTCTTCTCCTCCCGGTGGGTGATCCCTCTGATCCCCACCTTCTGCGTGGTGATATCGGCGTTGTGAAACACCGCACCGCCCCGCACTCTCCGAAGCAGGCCCTCCGCCTCCAACTGCTCAAAATCCCTGCGCACGGTGTCCACGGAAACGCCGTTCAGTTCTGCAATATCCTGCAGCTTCGCCGTCTTTTTCTCCCGCAAATATTCAACTATTCTCAAAAACCTTTCATCCTGCATCAAGACGTTCACCCATTGTTCTCGGGAGTAAAAATTTCTACTCCCTGATTTTTATATCGACAGACCTGCTCCTCCGATAAACCGCTGTCGGAGAAAATGTAATCCAACTCGTCTAGACCGCACACGTTTCTGTACGCCACGCGGTCAAATTTGCTGTGGTCGGCCACCACTGCTATTTTTCTGGAACTTTTCATAAATGCTTTTATGATGCCGATCTCCTTGGTCCGAAAATCAGTGATACCCTTCTGATCGGAGATGGCGTTGACCGCCAGCAGCAGCAAGTCAAAATTGTAGGATAGGATCTCCTCCTCGCACTTCTTTCCGTAGAGCGCGTATTCCTCCGGATTCAACATGCCTCCGGGCACGATCAGCGTGAAATTTCGGCCGGTCTTCAGGATATCCAGTATTCTTAGATTGTTCGTGATCACAGTGAGACGCTGATAATTGGACACCAGAAATCTCGCCGTCTCAATATTGGTCGTTCCGCTGTTCAATGCGATAGCCTGCCCGTCCACCACAACTCTGGACAGCAACTTTACCAGCTCCTGCTTCTCGCTTCGATTCTCGATCCCCCGCATATCGAAGCTCTGCTTGGACAAGTCGTCGCTGCGCGACGCGGCGCCTCCTCTGACGACGGTGAGCATTCCGTTTTGCTCCAGTCTGGCCAGATCTCTTCGGATCGTTCCCACCGACGCACCCGTCAGCTCAGCCAGCTCTGCGAAGCTGGCGACGGTCGTTTGCTTCAGGTATTCTACAATTTTTAAGAATCTGTCTTCTTGTAACATTTCCTTATTTTTCACCATCCCTTAGGCTTCACGATTCTATCCGCAGGCTGTCCGCTATAGTTTATCATAGCCATCCGCTCCATTCAACCTTCACGAATCACAAAGTCCGATCTCCTCAGCCGCTTCCGTCAGAATTTCCTATTCGTTCGTTCATTTCTATCTTACTATATCCCATTTTTATTTCAAATAAAAGCAAAAGTTTATAAAACGTCGCAAAATAGGTGCATGGAAAATAAGCTGGCTGGTGACGAAAACCGTTTATCTGGACCAGTTTACGCAGACACAGTTTCAGATATCACTTTGGCTGCACAAAGAAAACGGCCCCGGCCCGGCGATGTTTTCTCGCCGGCCAGGGCCGTTCTCGTTTTTCGTTGCTGCCTTTATGGCCGTGCCGCTGCAGCTGATCAGTCACCGCTTCCGGAATCAAGCGGACTTTCGTTTTGATCAGCTCCCGCAGCTACGCTTCTAGAATCGCCTATTTACGATTATCGTTTCGACCTTACTTTCCAGCCGCGGCCTTGATGTTGTTGTAGGCCCAGTGGCTTTCCGGCACGTCCGTAAAGCTCATCTGTCCCGCTCTCGGTTCCAGACCGATGATCGAGTTGATGATGGTCACGGCCTCCGCTCTGGTGATGGGGTTGTTGGGACGGAAAGTGCCGTCCAGATATCCTGTGGCATACCCCTTCTCCGCCGCCGACTTCACGTACTCCGCATACCAGTCTGCATCGCTCATGTCCTTAAAGCTCTTGCTGCTGTTCACCACGCGGTCGATCTTCATGGCCATGGTCACAAACTCCGCTCTCGTGATATTGCTGTTAGGCTTGAAGGTCCCGTCCTTGTACCCTGCGATCACTCCCAGAGAGGCCACGAAACCGATGTCGTCCGCATACCACTCGCTTCTCGCCACGTCGCTGAAGGGCGTGTTGGTGTAAGACTTGTCCTCTTCCTTCTTGTAGTTGACTGTCTTTGCCATGATGGCCGCCACTTCCGCTCTGGTAATGGCGTTGTCCGGCCGGAAGGTCCCATCCTGATAGCCATTCACGTAACCGCCGCTGATCTCTTCCTTTGAAACCTGCAGGAACCGCAGATCCTCGGGTACGGAATCCGGAATGACGATCTTGTCGTCCTTCTCGTAGACCGCGATGAGCTTCATGGCTCCGGTCACCTTGATATCCTTCAGGTCGATGACGGTCTTGCCGTCTTTGCTCCAGCCCGCGAAGACCCAGCCCTCGTCCGCCGTCACTTTAACGCCCTTGGGCGATTTGTCTTTCTCTACCTGCTCGGTCTTTTCCGCGATGGTTCCGTGATCGCCCGCATCGTAGGTCACGGTGTACTTTGTCGTCACAACGGAGCCGCCGCCTCCGCCACCGCCGCCGGGACGGTTGCCAGAGGTGGTCGCTTCCGGCTTGGCCTTCGCTGTGACAGCCGCTGTGGTTCCAATTGCGTTCTGCGCATAGACCTGCAACGTGTATTCCTCACCGTTGGTCAAGCCGCTGAAGACCTTGCTCGTGGCTGTTGTGCTTCCACTGTCTTTTTCTTTGATTCCGCCTCCGCTGGTATATGGATCTGCCGTCCTGCTCAGCACCTTGTATGCTGTGCCGGTGGTCACTCCCGTTCCAAGAGGATTGTACCAGTCGATTCCCGCCGGCGAAGCGAAAATGTAGTCCGCCACCGCAGAATCGGTCACCACGGCCGCGCCCGTCGCTCCGCCGCTGCTCGTCTCATAGACATACCTTGTCCGGGCGATCGTCGTTCCCGGATCGTTAAAGGTCAGCTTGTAATGATAGGTGACGGGATCGCCGTTTGCTCTGGCGCTCCACGTTCCCGTAGCGCTGCCGTTGCCCGGGGCCAGCGATGCGGTCATGCTGTCCGGCGCCTCCGGCGTTACATGCTTTCCTGCCGCCGTCACGGTTCCAGTGTAATCGCTGCTGGGGAGAGCCGTGGCGATGGCCGTGATCGTCGTTCCCAGATCCGGCTGCTGGATCGCGTAGGTGCTGGTGTTTGCTCCCGCGATCACGGTTCCGTTTCTCAGCCACTGATAGCTCAGATCCGCGTAGGTCACCCTTCCGCTGTTGAGTCCGCTGATGTCCAGACCCAGCGCGCTTCCCGAGATCGCCGATCCGCTGATAGTCAGCGTTCCGCTCAGTGCCACCCGGCCCGGTACCTGCGTGCCGGATACCAGAGCGGCGTCCGTCTTGTAATTGGACCCGGACTTCGCCTTCACACTGACGCTGATATTCTGGTCCAGATCAGCCGCTGTCACGGTGTAGGTCTCTCCCGTAGCTCCGGAGATGGTGCTCCCGTTTCTCAGCCACTGAATGTCCAGATCTCTGGCGATATCCAGATTCACCGCCGTCATGCTGCCCATGGTGATGGTGTAGACGTCGTTTACCTGAGCCGCTCCGTCGCTGTTTGCGTCGTAGGTCATCGTGAATTCAGGATTTCCTGCAATGGCCAGCTTCTCGATGGCGCCGTTAATGGTCACTCCGCCGGTGGTCAGCGTGTAGTTCCCAGCCTTTGCTCCTGTGAGGGTCACGGCGCTTATCGCCGCCGCGGAGCTGCTGTGCACATCCGCTGTGCGGAAGGTTCCCGTCAGCGTTCCGATGGAGACGTCGTCGCCGTCCATCTTGCCACTGAGTGTATAGCCTGTTTCCAGAGCCCCCAGAGTCAGAGTGTTGTTCCCGTCGTAGACCTTCTTCGCACTGGCGTTTACGGTCAGGGCCTTGGGCGACACGTTGACGGTGTAGCTTGCGCTGCCGCCTGCATACATGCCTACTGCCGGGGCGCTGGCTGTGATCGTCGCGGTTCCCACGCCTACAATTTTGATGGTTCCGCTGCTGTTGACCGAGACAACATCAGCATTACTCGATCCATAGGTGATCGTCTGCGTCTGACCGATGGCCTGCGGCGAGATCGTCGCCTGATAGGCGGACGTTCCATCTCCATACACCGCGTTCACCGGATCGGTCAATCCCGCGAAGGTGATGGTCTGCGCCGTCAGATCTTTGGTCGCCAAAGCAGCGGATTCCGCCGATTCATTGGACTCGTCATAATTCACCGAGTAATTCGTTCCGCCATTCGCGCCGTCAGGCACGAACTTCAGCTTCACTTTGTAGTTGTGATTCTGGGTCAGACCGGAAATGCTCCAGCCAGTGAGATCGGTCCAGCTGCTATACGCTCCGACGGATGTAGTACCGACCACGCCCTGATCCTGGATCTGATACTGGACCTTTGCTCCGGTGGGAACCGCCTGCTCATTCAGCTTCAGGATATTCTGTGTGGTACCGCTGGCCGCCAGTGTGGCCGCTGCCGGGGCAGCAAACTTGGCCTTCGCGGGCGTCACCGAAGCTGTGGAATCCACCCAGACAGAATCGCCCTTGGCTGCGCCATCCAGCGCGATGGCGCTGACGCTTGCGGTGTATGACTTGTCCGCGTCAATGGTTCCCGTCTCAAGGGGTACGCTGAACGTAAGACCGCCGGAGGTGGGCACTTCCACCGTCTTCTTTTTGACGCCGCCCTGATAGATGTCGACCACATAATGGTCGATCATGCTCGTCACTGCGGCTCCGGTGGCTGTGATCGTTCCGGTGAAGCCGCCGTAGGTGGTGTTTGCGGCCGCTACCGCGGTCAGTGCAAGGCTCTGCGGCGGATCCATGGGATCCTTGACCAGATTGCCGTTGGCATCAAGAGAAAAACCAAAGCCCCAGTAATTGGCTAATTGCCCAGCTCCGCTGCCAGCACTCTTTGACCACATTAAGATAAAATAGTTTTCTGCTTTTTTTGGTAATGCTGGTACTACATCCACAAATTTTATGTTTGTTCCGGATGCAGCTACATTGCTCTCTTTTCCCGGATATATTGTAGTAATTTCTGTACAGTTCTCAAAGCCAAAGGCCTCTCCTCCTGTATAATTGTCATTTCCATGATATGCCAAAAAACTGTCAAAATCGCCGACGTCAGCTATGGCAGCGTCAAGCTCTGATTGAAGCAAGATGATGTAGTGAATATCTTTTACTGGCGAATGCATGCTGCCGGTGTTTACGTAGATCTCGGGTTTCACAGTTGTTCCCATATCAACTGTTCCCGTTATTTCTACTCCCGTCAGATAGTTACCATTATTCGTTGCACCTGTATCGTTGTCTTGTGCATAAACCATTGCCGGCAACGAGGCAATCAGCAGTAACAAAACCAGTAGGAATGCGATCCCCCGCTTTTCTTTCTTATGCATATATCTCTTCCTTTCCTTCTATGTCTCCAGTGCGGATTTTACCGCCGCCACACTATCGAATGGTCCTCCGTTTGCAGCCATTGCCTGATCCAATTTTAGATACAGCGCCTGCATTTTGACAAAACCTCCGTTGGCTGCGGTAGGATTGGCCGTCGGCACGTCAGCATTCACAAAATGCCAGTCCAAGACTTCCCGAAGTTGAAGTTGGGATAATACCGTTCCCTCTTTCATCCCATAGACTGCTAACAAAATCTTGTTTCTGTCTGCGGCTGCTGTACTTCCCCAGGGCAATCCCAACTCCGTATTGATGACGTAATTTGCAATACCGACTGTCCACTCTGTACTTGTTTTATCAGTTTTGATTCTTTCATTTTGTTCAGCCGCACGTTTTGAAACAGAGCCCAATGCTCCAAGAACGACATAGCTGTTTTCCACGGTGCCGCCTGCCGATGGCACATTATCATTGAATGGTTTTGGATTCGTTGCATCACCAGCTGTGAAAATATCGGATCCGTCAAGTTCCACAGCTGCAAACACGACGTTTGAAGCCGCTTTTGGTATTACAAATTCTGCCTGTGCAATATCCGTATTTTTGAGATTAGACTGCATGTATACTTGTGCTCCTTGTATCGTATAAATGCCCCTCAATGCAGGATTTTTTAAACGTTTCACTCCGAATTCATTATTTTCTCTTTTGACGGTTAACGTCACACTGATATTACCGGTATTTGCATTTAATGAATTTCCATATACGTTCCCTTCATAGTTGGTAATGGTATAGTAAGCAGCCGTACCTGTTTCGGCGAGAAGCTCGCTCTCCACATACCCGGCCTTCAACACAATATTCCCCCAGCCCTTCGCCGGGGCGGCGCTGTAATCCCATCGATCGGCCGCAAAGTCGGCGGCCGTTTCGTAGGCCGTAAAGGCGTCCGCCAGGGATTCGGTTCCCTCTCCGCCGTCCACCTGCACCCAGCCCTTGAAGTTGTAGCCCTTCTTATAGGTAAGGGGATGGGCTTCGTTGTCCACCCAGGTATCCGCCCTGCTGTCCAGATCAATGGCGCCGTAGCTGCTGTACTTGGTCTTCAGGAAGGTATCCAGAACGTCCTGCACCTCCGATGGGGAGGCTTCTTTTGCAAAGACCGCCGTTCCCAGAAGGGTCTCATCCCAATCGTAAAACGAAAGCGATGCAAACTCGCTGGGGTCCGCCGCTCCTCCCTCCTTCAGCATCACCGCGCCGAAGGCCACGTTGCCCTCGGGCATGGTAAAGCTGCTTTCCGGCTGGTAAATGTTCCCCTCCGTGTCGCTGCTGGGATGCCAGCCTTTGAAGACGTAGCCGCTCCGGTACAGCTGGATGGCAGGCAGGGTCACGGTGTCCCCCGCCTTCAGACCCGTCAGCGGAGAAAACGCCTGCCGCAGTCCCGCTTCGTCAAACGTCTTCCCTTCCAGCGCGCTTCCGGTGATCCCGGCTCCGCTGGTAGCTCCCATCAGATTATAGATCAGCGTATAGCCGTTGCTCCCCCCGACTCCTCCCCCGTACAGGCTGGGCCCGCGGGTGGGCGATGCGATCTGATCCGTGTTCACTGTCAGCGGCGCATAGTTCTCCATACCGGCTCCATCCGCCTTCCAGTCGGACCGGTAATACGTCCCGTCCACATTCAACGTGGCCGGTCCGGCCAGCATAGTCAGCTTGTCCTGAAACTCCGCAGGCTCCGCCAGACGCAGCTTTCCGGTCAGGTCCGCCGCGCCTCCCGTGACGGAAAAACGCAGGGTCACCAGCTCCTTCCCCGTCTCCAGAGAGACGCCGTTTTGGCCCTGAGCGCCGAAGTACACACAAGCCTCGGCCGCCCCTGCCGTTCCGCCCGGTCCAGTCTCCGCCGCTCCGCCAGTCTCGATCCCTGTCGCTCCGCCAGTGACAGCCGATCCGCTGACGCTCTTCTGAAACACCAGGGAAGGCTTTCCCGCCACCCTGCCCGGCGCCATGGTCCGCCCCGCCGCCGGCCCATGGTCCGCCCCGCCGCCGGCGTCTCGCCCAGGACGGCCGGCGTCTTCGCCTCGTCCCAGTCGATCAGCGTCAGGCAGTGGGTATCGTAGGTCAGCGCCGCCGCCACGGACTGGACCGTTCCCGTCACAGTACCGTCCACCTGCAGACTCACCTCCGCCGTGTCCGTCCCCTCTACCAGATTCACCTTAAGGGAGATGGCCCCGCTGGACGGCGCGCTGGCTGCATAGGCTGCCTGTGGAAGCAGCCACCGTTCCGGGCCTGCCTGTCCTGCGTCTCCCAATCCTTCGCCTGCAGCTCCCAGTCCTGCGCCTGCCGCGCCCAGCGCCGTGTTGGCCATCAGCATCGCCGCCGTCAGCAGGGCGATCCGTATTCGCTTTCCCATTCTCACCGGCTCTCCCCTCCCTCTCTGACGGCGCTCCACTCCAGCGTCCTGTCTCTTCCTCCATAGTTGTCCTGACTGGTCAGCAGATCCAGATCGAAGATCGTCTCCCCGCCGTCCCCGTCCAGGTCGTAACGGACCTTCTCCCCCGTCGCCCTTTCGCCCCTTCCCAAATGGAAAGCCAGGGCGTCCGCGTCGAAGGCGCTGACCCAGCCGTCTCCGTCCAGGTCCCCTGCGTACAGCCGCAGCGGCCTGGCCGCTCCGTCCTCCGTCAGCACGATCCCGCTCACCGTGCAGGCTGTGTGTCTGTCTTTTGTCACTCCCATGGTGTACTCTGTCCCTTCCGCCAGCACGGCTATAAACGTAAACCTCTTTAACCCAAATCCCGTCTGGTCCGGCGCCGGGACGACCATCGCAGAAAGGGGCGCCGCGCGGCCGGCTTTCTCCGCCGCGCCCGCCCCGGTTCCCATTTCGTACAGCGTCACCTCCGGCAGTTTCGATCCGTCATAAGCGAAAATCGTCCCGGTCAGTCTCACGCCGCCTGTCAGCGCCGTGGTTCCAAAGAGTCCGCCAAACCGGGCGTCGCCGATGACATTGTCTTTGGCCTCGCCTACGCCCAGAATATCGGCCATGCTTCCCTCAAAGAGCCGCAGCGTCACCGGCCGCTTCTGGGTGGACAGGACAGGCGCGCCTCCTTCGTTTTCCGTCGTTTCGGCTCCCTTTGTGTCCAGCGCCACCCGCAGCTCCTTTGCGCTGCTCAGGCCCGGGCCGGTCACCGTCCCGGCAGCCTCCGGCTCCGTCAGCCTGACGTCTGAGACAACGATCCCGGAACCGCTGAGCGACCTTTGAATGTCGCTCCAAACCTCCGCTTCATTCAGGGAAGCGGCCTTCTCCGGCGTCAGCAGCAGGGAGAACGTGGCGCTTCTCATCTCCGCGTCTGTTATGACAGCCGTCACGGCCCCGCCGGAGGAAAAGACAGTAACAGCCGGCCTCTTTTCCACCCGGTGAAGGGTGAGTGTGTAGACGGTCGTCTTTCCCTCCGCGTTCCCCAGGGTAAGGGTGACGGTTCCCGTCTTGTCTTCGTCCCGCAGAGTCAGCTTCATCCGCTGCCCTTCCCGATCTTCCCACCAGCTCAGATCCTTCTGGTCCTGCGGCTCCCCGTCTCCCCCTGTCTGACTGCTCACCAGCGGCAGCTCCCGGGGGCTACCGTCCTCCGCCGATACGCCGGACGCCGTGATGCCGGTCACCGCTCCGCTGCTCTGCAGGACCAGTTCCGCTTCCTCTCCCGGAAACAGATAGACTTCGTACGCGAAAACGCCCGGTTCCCTGCTTCCGTCGGCGTGGATCTCCCCCGGCTGAAAGCCGAAGTGCCGCGCCCCGTTCCCGTCGGTGTAGACCAGAAACCGCTGATCCAGGCCTGCCGGCCCCGGCAGACTCTCCCGCTCCAGCTCCAGCACGCCCAAAACCGGTCGTGTCGTTTCTTCCGCTGACGCGGTCTCATAGACTGCCGTATACGACATGCCCTTCTGTGCCTGTACTGTCAGCGGATTCGCCGTCAATTTCGCGGGATCCCCCGCCAGATCGGCCGGGTCTCCCGCCGAAAAACGGGCCGCCCGCAGCCCCGGCATACTGTGCAGCGTCCAGCAGACAAATTGTTTGCCCGCCTTCGCCTCCGCGGTAAGGATCAGCGTCGTTCCTTCCTCTATGTCTTCCACACTTCCGTCCACCGTGGTCAGGGTGATCACGCCTTCCTCCGTCTCCAGCACGCCTTTTCCGTCCCGGATCTCCGCTCCCGCGCCCAACAGACCGGCAAGCGTGATCGCAGATCCGGTGACAGAGGGGTCCGGTTCCGGAACGTCCGGAGGGTCTGGAGGGGTTGGCGGATCTGGAACATCCGGCTCTGCCGGCAGTCCCTTCACGGAAGCCAGACCCGCGCACTGAAGCACCCTGCCGCTTCCGTCCATTGCGGAAAAGCCCTTCACCGGCGCGTTCTCACTCTCCAAGATCCAGAGACTGTCTGCCGTCAGCTCCCCCCGTATCTGAAACCACACGGTCAGCAGCGCTCCGGTCTCAGACGCCGTATAGCTCCGCTTCCCTACGATATTGTTCTTCGCTCCATAGGAGACGCGCAGCAGGCCGTTCTCGTTGCTCAGCTGCGGCGAGGTGGCGGAAAAATATCCCTTTGCAGGATTCTCATATAAAAAGCCGTCCACCGCAGTCACACACTCGGACAGTTTCTCCGTCGCCGCGCCCTCCGGGGCGGACAGGGACAGGAGCCGCGGATCGAAGCTCAGGGCGAAACTCAGCGTCTTCAGCTGCATGCCCGCCGGCGCGTACAGCGTGACCGGCAGCAGCCGGACGCCCTCCCCGGTCTCCCGCTCTTCTTCCAGCTGCCATGCGAATCCTTCCGCCGGGCGGTACACTTCTATGGTGTAGTCCCTTACAACGCCGCCCGTGTGGGAGGTGGAACGCACCGTCACGCTGCGGCTCTGCCCCGTCTCCACCGGGATGGCCCGGGAGGGCTGTCCGATGCTCAGGGTACACCAGTGCTCCGCCTCCAGCCAGATTTCCATGGTGGGCGGCGACTCCCGCTCCACCGGCCAGGCGGTCAGACAGAACTCCGTCTCCTGGGGGGCCAGCGTCATCTGGTAGTCCGTGATGGTGGAGGAGAAGTTCTGATGGATGTATCCCACGTCTGTAACCAGACGCTCCAGCTCCGGCGTCAGCGCTGAGGAATACAGTCCGGCTCCCGCCTTCGGCTCAACGGCCTGCTCTCCATCGAAAACCCTCTCCGTCAGGCTGCTGCCCGCATCCGACGCGGCGTTTTCCGCCGGCCCGGATCCAAAGGCGCAGACCACGTCGGGCGCTCCCGGAAAGCAGAGCAGCAGGCTCACAAGGAGATAGGCCCATCGGTTCCTTTTCTCTCTCAAACGCATTCCTCCTCACTTCTGTTCCAAAAGCGCCAGCCCGTGGCTGACCACCGCGGCCATTTCCCCTCTCACCATCAGACCCTCCGGACGAAGGGTGCCGTCCTCGTAGCCGTGAAACAGACCCGCCGCCACCGCGCTCTTCATCGCCGCCTGCGCCCAGTCTGCGATCTGATCCGCGTCACGGACCTTCCATTCCGTCTCCGAGACGGGCAGCGCCAGGGCGTCGGAGAGCAGCTTGGCCACTTCCTGCCGGCTGATGGGACGGTCCGGTGCAAATTGTCCCGCTCCTACTCCGCTCACTTTTCCCTCCGCGTAAAGGGCGTTGATGTAGGGCTCCGCCCAGTTTCCCCTCACATCGGCGAAGGTACTGTCCCCCGATTTGGGACTCCGGTTTGTCATTTTGCACAGCACGGCGCAGAATTCCCCCCGGCTCAGCTGCTGTTCCGGCTGAAATCCGCCTCCCGGATAGCCGGACACCAGACCCCGGTTCACCAGATCCCGCACATAGCGCTCCGCCCAGTGACCCTGCATATCCGAAAGCGCATCTGCCGTAACGCTCCCGTTACTCTGACCATTTTGCGTCGTCTCTCCGTTCGGGGATCCCTGTCCCTGCTGATTCGGCTGCCCAGGCTGCTGCCCCGTACCCGGCTGGCTCTCTCCGCCGGTCCCGCCGCCAAACCCGCCTGTGTTCGTCCCGCTTCCGGAACCGCTGCCGGTCGTCCCGCTGCTCCCGTCACTTCCTGTTCCGCCGGATTCCTCCGGCTCCGCCGTTTCCGACAGAGGGACGCCCAGCGCCGTAAAGTCCCGCTCTGCCGCTCCTCTTCCCGTCTCCATCACCGGTCTGGTGGGATCCTTTGGATCTTTCACCGACAGGATCAGGTGATCCTCCGTATTTTCTGTGGTCGTCAGCTTTATCGTATCTGCCGTAAACGCGGCAGTTGTCTTCAACGTAAAATGCAGGGATACCAGGTCCATTCCCCCGGCTCCCGCCTCTATGTAGCCATCCGCATCTGCTCCGCCCTCCCGGTTCTTTGACTCCGGGTCCACATACGCCGTGAGCTCCACCACGCCTTTGTCCCGGTCAAACGCCCCGTATTCGCACAGCAGCCATCCCGACTCTCCGTCGGACTCCGGCGCCAGGTATTTCGTCATATTCAGTCCATCCTCCGCCGGCTCTCCATCCCAGACGGAAAGCGGCGTCAGCTTTTCCGGATCGTAAGCAACCGCCAGCTGCAGCACATTAAAGCTCACATCCCTCACTCCAATGGTCAGCACGATCTCCTGACCGATCCCTCTGTCCGCCGTCAGCGTCACGCGGGTCTTTTCCTGGGCCCCCGCGCTCACCGTAGACAACAGCAGCAATAGGATCCCCATCCATAAAGCGATTCCAGTCCGTTTCATGTCTCCTCCCAGTCTGTCTCTTTTCCCTGTCGTCCTGAAACGACACTGCGTCTTCTGTTGGGATGGCCGGAAGCCCCCGTCTCCGGGGACCTCCGGCCTACACCCTTTCTGTTTGATTCTTCTTTTCCGTCCTGTCTGCGTTATTTGATATTTGCCAGCAGATAACCGAGATCCGCTCCCGTCACTTTGCCGTCGCCGTCGATGTCGCCCAGCGCTCCCGCCGTCACGGTGGTGTACAGCAGATTGAGCAGCGCGGCGCGGTCCTCTACGGTCACCTGTCCGTCTCCGGTCAGGTCGCCCGCCGTCAGCGCCAGCGCGCCGATGATGGCGTTGTCTGGACCGATGGCCGTCTTCAGCGTCACGTAGTTGGGCAGCACGATCTCCAGATCATACGTTCCGTTGGATACCTGCGCCGTAAACCGTCTCGTGCCCTCCAGGGACGCCGTCTTCATCAGGTCGCTTCCGCTCTTGATGTGGATGGCCGCCTGGCTGGCCTGTACGTCTGCCTTCATCAGGCTGTTCAGATAGCCCACGATGGTCATCATATCCGGCATGCGGATCTGGATCAGACCGGCGTCGGCGGCCGTGGTGGTCTCCGCAAAGGCCAGGAATCTCTGATCCGTCAGCGTGCTCTTGCTGAAATCGCTGTCGATGGTCAGCTTGGACCAGTCGTCTGCCGCCACCGAGTTTCCGCTGCTGGTCAGGAACTCCAGCCGGATCACCGGGGTCTTCGCGGTGCAGTCGCTGTAGCTGCTGTCTGCCGTGGCCATGACCACTTCCAGCTCGTTGGTCGTCACGTCGTAGGAGGCATACGCCACTTCAAACGCTCCGCCGCTTACGGTCATTGCGGCAATGGTCGCCGTCACATCGCCGTCCGACAGCTCCGCCGCATTGGCGGAAAAGCCTGTAAACACGCTGTTGTCCAGTTTCAGCTTGAAGGCGAATTCATTGGCGATGGTATTTTCCAGATTCACGTTCAGTCTGTACACACCGGAGCCTTTGTCCTCCGCTTCCATGAGGATCAGCGGCAGGGCAGAGACGCTGGCCGCCTTCACCGTGTAGGCAGTGGTCTTGCCCCCGGCGGTCACCTCGATGGTCACCGTTCCGTCCGTGACAGGCACGGTGGTGGAATAGCTGTGGGTCACTATGCCGCCGGAGGTTGTGGATACCGCGGTCACTTCCGTTCCGTTCACCTTCACCACACTGTCAAAGACGTCCTCTTCTTTCGTCTCGATGGCCATGCTCAGATCAAATCCCGTGGCTTCAGGCAGGAGATACAGCAGATAATCCGTCACATCCGACCGGAAGCCGTCCTTATTGTGGTCGGCGCCCAGCAGGATGCTCTTTCCGTCCGTTGTGCTTACTGTCATCTGGTCCAGCTTCGGGTCGCCTGCGGCTACGCTGCCCTGCTCCGCGAACACAGCGGTATACTGGCTCAGCACATCCGCCGTTCCTTCGATGGTCGGGGCCGAAAGGTCTATCCCGTTTTCATCCAGGGCGAACAGGCTGAACCCGGTGGCCGTCTTCACCCATCCGCTGAACTTGTAGCCCGACGCCGGAGCGGCCGTCATCTGGTACACGATATCCGCGTCTGCGACGGCGTTCAGGTCAAACACACCTCCCGCTTTCTTCTTCAGCGTGACCTTGCCCATGACAGGCGTTCCCGCCTCCGTGCTCTTGTACGTAAATTCATAGGATGTCTGTCCTGTGACGATGGAGGGATCTTCCTTTGTCATGCCGGATTCCGCTCCCGGCTCCGCCGGCTTCGGCGGTTCCACGGGCTGGACCGGCGCTACGTACGCCTTCACCGTCACCTTGACCGCGCTGCTGACGGTCTTGCCCGCCTCGGTGAAGGTAACGTAATACTCGCCTGCGGCCACGCCATTCAGGTTCAGCGTTCCGCTGCTGTAGCTTCCAGTGACTCCGGACGCCGGCGCAGAGGCCTGCGCATCCGTGTAGACGTTTACGGTCACCGCCGCGCCGTAGGAGCTGCTGTTGCCCACCGGGAAGGTGGCTGCGGAATCCGTTCCGCTGGTCAGCGTGTACGTATCGCTGGTGAAGGTCGGAGCTGTCGTGACGCCTGGCGCCACGTACGGGGTGGCCTGGATCGTCAACGTGATTTCTGCGGTGGTGGCACTGGCGGCTCCCTTGCTCAGATTCACGGTGGCCGTGTAGCTGCCGTTTGTTCCCGCCGGCTGCCCCGCGGTGCCCGCCACGGCCGCATTGTAGGTCCCGTCGTTGACTGTAGCGGTCACGCCGTTGAGGCTCAGGGCGCTGACCTTCGTCTGCAGCGCCGCCTTGGCCGCTGCAGCGTCGGCGGTCTCCGCCTGGCTGGCGGTGTAGGTCCCGCCCTCGACAGCGCTCTTCGCCGCCGCTACCAGCGCCGCGTCCGGATCAGCTGCTGTGGTATACGTTTTGGTAAATGTGATGGCTGTCGCGTTGTCCGTCANGCTGCCGTTTGTTCCCGCCGGCTGCCCCGCGGTGCCCGCCACGGCCGCATTGTAGGTCCCGTCGTTGACTGTAGCGGTCACGCCGTTGAGGCTCAGGGCGCTGACCTTCGTCTGCAGCGCCGCCTTGGCCGCTGCAGCGTCGGCGGTCTCCGCCTGGCTGGCGGTGTAGGTCCCGCCCTCGACAGCGCTCTTCGCCGCCGCTACCAGCGCCGCGTCCGGATCAGCTGCTGTGGTATACGTTTTGGTAAATGTGATGGCTGTCGCGTTGTCCGTCACAACGCCCGCGTCCGCGCCGCCCAGGGTCACGGCAGTGGTTCCCTCCGCATAGAGGTAACCGTCCGGGATGGCCACCGTGTAGGTGGCCTTGTATTCTGTCCCATAACCCTGGAAGGTGGTCTCATTGTAAGCGGTCCCGCCTTTTTCCCAGGCGATGGAAGCCGCCGCTTCTGTCGGAACGGTACCGCCCTCGGCCACACCGAAGGTGACAGCCGTGCTGGTCGGTACGATTCCGCCTGCGGCCGGGGCCGCGATGTCGGAAACGGTGATCGCACTAAGCGTCGTGGAAGTTTCTTTCCCGGCTGCTCCTAATATGGGTTCCACATAGAGATTCATTGTGCCCTTGCTCTGTTCTTTAAAGGCGCCTCCCTCCGCTACAGAATCCAGCTGGACAAAGGTTCCCAGCGGCAGAAACGATACCAAAGGATCATCATTTGTAATGGCCGTATACCGCATTTTATACAGCAGTATGCCATTTTTCTTCTGTTCCTCTGACAACGTCCAGTTGGTCAGCCCCGCCTGCTCGATGCCGGCTCCAATTCCAAAGTTATATCCTATCACCCACATGTTGGGATTGCTCAGATCTACCTTGTCAGACGCTCTGGGCGCCCGGAAGTCTGCAACCTCCGTCCCATACCAGGCAGTGTTGTCAAAGGTGGTGCTGTAGTTGGGTTCATAAATAGATGTGGCAACGATCGTGCTGCTCTTTTCCGCCAAGCCTGCAAACATATTTACGTTGTCCGGTTTTTGCTGGGTCGCCCCAGTGGGCAAGGTGGGCTGTATGACCGTCGAATCATATTGCAAAAATGCCTGGCCTGTTCCGATCGTGGAAATATCGTGTACTTTTACAATCATCCAGAAGGTATCTCCCGCGCTGATTTTCCCGTCCCCATCCTTATCGTCGATCAGTTCGTAAGTCGCCCGCACCGTCGGCGTTTCCGAATAGTCCGCCGGCTCGCATGCGCTGATCGCAAAGGCGGTAAAGGGACACAGACCAGCAACCAAGCTGGCGCTGATCGCTAAGCCAGCGATGCGTTTCAGCATAAGCTTCATTTTTTTCATGCTATTTTCCTTTCACTTTTTGGGAGCTGGCAGTACAAATGCTGCGTCCGCCAGCTCCTGTTGCTTTTTATAGCGGTTGCCACTCCTCATAAGACGTCAGATCTTTTCCTAACCATTTCATGAAGATCGCGAAATCCTTCATATCGACATTATCACTGTTATCAAAATCTGCCATCCTTGTGTATCCACTGTCTCCATTTTCGGTTCCGACATATTTCATGAATTGCGCGAAGGACTGCATGTCGATGACTGTCTTTCCCTCCACAAAAATGCCGCCGTAAATACCGATCATGTTTTCCGCGGTTGAAAGGACGAGATTCTCGCCTGCCACTACAATGTCAATATTTCTCGTCAGACAATTTTCATGCTCGATGGAAAGTGTGTATGCCCCCGCCGTCACATTTTCAAAGGAAAAGAGTCCCAGATCTGAAGTCGTTACAGAGGCCATTTCGCTCTCACCAGATATCAGTTTGACTGTGATTCCTCTCACTGCATCCACGGCCAGATCGGTGGCGCCGATCCATCCAACATAGCCGCTTACCGTGACCCCCGTCGCCGCCTCGCTCACCGAGATGGCAAACTCCGCGGTCTTCGTCACGCCGCCCGCCGTGTAGGACACGGTGATCACCGTTCCATTGTCGGCCAGGCTCAGCGCTCCTTCCGGCGCGTTGTCGGACAGGGTGTATCCCGTTACCGCCGCGCTGCTTCCGTCATCGAAGGTCGCCGTGATCACCATGGCGCTCAGATCCAGCGTCTCTCCCACGGTATAGGCCGTCCGGGGCATGGCTGTGATCTCAATGCCGGTCAGGGCCGCCGCCTTGGGCGTTCCCGTGATGGCCGCCGTCTCGCTGCTTCCCGTCTCGTTGTAGGCTGCAACGCTCACGGTGTAGGGCGTTCCGTTGGTCAGTCCCGTGAGGACGGCCGTTGTCCCGCTCACCGCGATGTGCTCCGACGCCACGTCGCTGGTCCCGTCGGTGGCCGTCACCGTGTAGCCCGTGGCTCCCGCCGATCCGACCCAGCTGACGGAGAGCTGTCCGTCCGTGGCCGCCGCTTTCAGCAGCGTCGGTCTCATCGGCGCCGCCGCCGTCACATTGGTCACGTTTCGGGTGATGTCGGAGAAGGGTCCCTCTCCGATCTCATTGCATACCGCCGCTTTCACGGTATAGCGGCCTCCCTCGGTGAAATAGTTGCTGTTGACCGGCAGGCCGGTCACTTCCGGTCCGAAGTACTGATTCAGTACCTCCTGACCGGCGCTGTCCGTCACGATCACATGGAAGCCCGTCACATTTCCCTCTTTCAGGGTCGGCTTGCTCCAGATGAACGCGTTGGCCGCGCTGTCCAGACTCACGTCCGCATAAGCGTCCGTAGGCGCGTTCCAGGTCTTTGCCTGAGCCGCCCCAGACTGGCTGCTCACGCCCCACTCGTTAACGGTGGAGATGGTAAAGCTGTGATCCGCATTATCGGTCAGGCCCCTCGCCGTATAGCGGTAGGTTCCCTCCGTCTCCGTGACCGCCGTCTCCGCTGAAACGTCAAGCGGGGTCTGCGAGCCGTCCACATAGAGATGGAAAGTCCCGATGGTTCCGCTGCCGTTGTCTGCCGTCCAGGTCAGGGTCACGCTGCTTCGCGTTCCCTCCGGTCTCTCCGGATCGGCTCCCACCACGGTCTCCGTGATCTCCGGCGCATCCGCCTGGTGGATGATCACCAGACTGCCCGCAGGCACGGTTACGGTGGTCAGGTACGAGGGATCCTGTTTCTTCGCTGTCAGCTGCAGGGTCTTCCCGTTCATGGCCAGGCTCACCGCCGTGGCTCCGCTGGTCACATAGACGTCTCCCGTCTCCGGATTCAGCACCTTCACGTTGTCGATGATGTCCGCGAATTCCGCGTCGCCGAAGGACACCGTTCCCTTCACTCCGTTCAGGCGGGTGTAACGCACCTCCATACCTGACAGATCAAAGATCCCGCTTCCATTTGCTCCGTCCAGCACATAGGTCAGCTTTGGCGCGGTGACGATCTCCAGCTTCGTGATCTCATTCTTCATGATGGACAGGGTGCCCAGCACCACTTCCTTGTCCCCCGGCGTGCCGTAGTCTGCTCCCTCGGCGCCGTGGCCTGCGTTATCTCTGTAAGTGTTGCGCAGCACCAGGGCCGCCTTGTTGTCCGCGTCGGTCAGAACAGGCAGGATATCGTAGCCTCCCTCTGCTCCGTTCCGCGCCGTGACCGTCAGGGGCACATCCGTGCCGTCCGTCCTGCGGATCACCAGCTGATACGCTTCCTGTGCGTAGGCGTCTCTCGTGCCTGACAGCACGGCCAGCAGCCAGCTGTGGTCCACGGTGAAGGCCGTTCCGCCAACCTCGTCCGGATTCTGTCCCTCCATAATAAAGTTGTAGCCCGCCGTCACTCTGGCTCCCGTCAGGTCCACCTGGCTGTCCGCGTAGGCCGCCACATTGGTGATGCCCCGTTTGGCTTCCAGACTGGTCAGCGCCATCTCCGTCACTTTCAGAGTGCCGAAGGAGGCGGTTCCCGCCGCGGCCGTTTCCTGACCGCCGGCGCCCACGTCCCACTTCTCGAAGACAGCGCCGATGGCCGCTCCATTCTGGTTCTTCAGCGTGCCGCCCTGAGCCGGCGTGATCACAAGACCCGACGATGCGCCCGCGGCCATGGCCTGCTCATAAGGCTGGGCGGTCAGTGCCGACCCATCGTTGAAGGCCAGATCGAAGGCGGTGCCGTCGTAGTTCATGGCCTGGTTCTCATTGTAAGTGTCCTTCAGGACGGATCCGCTGTTCACCCGTATGGTGTCGATCCGTTTGGGCACCACGTTCAGGACCCCCAGCTCCCGGCTGAAGTCCCCGTTGGTCACGGAACGGACGATCAGCTTCCACTGATTGTGCTCCGCCGCCTTCGCCGTCAGCGCCATGCGGCCCTCCGGGCTCATGTGTTCCTCCGGGATCAGCTTCACGTCCTCCTGTCCCTCCTTCACCAGCCAGGCGTATACGCTGTAGTCTGCCAGCTGGCTCAGATTCAGGGTCTGGGGCGTGGACATGCCCGCATAGTTGAAGTTCATGATAATGTTGCTCAGATCGATGGTCTGGCCTTCCACAAAGTTGAAGTTGTTGTCCGCAAGTCCGGTGTTCACCGCCAGGGTGTTGATGGCGCTTACAGAGAATCGGTCGATGCCGGAATCTGTGGTCACCTCCGCTCCCTGTCCGTTGAGGTAGATCACCTGCAGCGGCTGGCCGTTCATGGCGTTGGTCATCAGCACACTGCCCGCCTGCTCCAGGCTCACCCGCTCCGCTCCGATCTGCACCTCAAAGCCCATGCGGATCATCTCTTCCAGGGTGAACCGCTTCTGGGTCACGTTGTCCTCATACAGGGTGTTCACTTCCATCCCCGTCAGGTTCAGACGCTGGCCCTCCACGTAGATCAGCTTCACATCGTCCATGACCACGTCCAGAATCTGCGTGATCTCTCCCTCGGTCACCAGGATCACGCCCGTCTGCACGGTTCTGCTGCTGGTCTCTCCTGCCGCGTTTCGGTAGGTGACCGTCACTGTCACCGGCGTCCCGTCGTCCTCCGCCGCGATCTTATCCTTGTCGAACGCCACGGAGAGTCCCTGCGGAAGCTGACTGTAGGCCGCCTCCTCGCTCTTTCCGTTGCTGTAGGTCAGCCGCAGCACCAGAGCCGCCGGGTTAAAGGTGGCTCCCGTCATATACTGCAGCCGGGGCTGGGTCACGATCTCCACGCCGGAAAGCGCTCTGGCGCTGACCGTCAGCAGCAGCGGGTCTGCCTCTGTGCTGGCGCTTCCTACCCGCAGCACGACGCTGTTCTGGCCGTATACCGCCTCCGTGACAGCCGAAGCGGTACTGTTGATCACCGCGCCGTTGTATTCTACCTGCACGCCGTTTCCGTAGAGAGCGCTGTAGTTGATGGTACCGCTGGCGCTGTCGTCGTTGTAGTACAGTTTCACGGCAAGGCCGTCCAGATTCAGGGCCTGACCCTCAATATAGGACAGGTTCTCCGCCGCCGGCTGCCGAACGATCTCAATGCTCTGCACGATCCGGTCCTCGATGGACAACGGTTTGGCTCCCGTCACCTCGTAGCGAATAGCCGCCCGCTCGTAGACCACGTGGAGCACGCCGTTCTGGGAGGTCAGCTTGTTCAGCGTCGCCCCGTTTTCGATCTCCGTGCCGTTAGGCAGGGCCACATAGGCTCTCAGATAAGGGCTGCTCTCCAGCTCCGCAAAGCTCACCGTGTCGGACGCCGCTCCCGCGTTGTACTGCAGCCGCAGGGTCAGACCCGACAGGTCCAGCCTCTGGCCGTCCACGTAGCTCATCTTCGGCTCTGTACCGATAGTGATCCCCGTCACCACCTTGGCTTCCCCTTCCACCGCCAGGCCCTTTGCGCCATATGCAGTGGCGGAGTCCGCCGTCACGTAGGTGGCCGCCGCCTGGAAGGAATAGGTCTTCCCTCCGGCAAGCCAGCTGGCGTCGCTGAGCAGATACCGGTAGGTGGTCGCCGTGCTCTCGATGGTTTTCACCGCCGGGGTATCTCCCAGGTTTCCGTCTTCCATCACCTCATAGGCGTACAGCGCGTAGCCGT
The DNA here is from genome assembly GCF_900605495.1 of Bacilliculturomica massiliensis. GTDB lineage: Bacteria > Bacillota > Clostridia > Peptostreptococcales > Anaerovoracaceae > Bacilliculturomica > Bacilliculturomica massiliensis. Next base: position 337,473 of record NZ_LR027602.1, on the reverse strand, counting down.
TGATCACGGCTCCGTTGGCCTCCGCCGCCTTCCAGGCGAAGTCCAGGTAATAGCCCTCCGCCTCGCTGTAACCCGGAGTCAGGCTCAGATTTCCCGGTGCCAGCGGAATACTTCTCGTGGCCGCTTCGATGTAGGCCACTTCGCTGGTCACGCCCTCCGGATTGGTGGCCGTGATCTCCACCCGGTAAATGGTGTTGGCCGTCAGGTTGGCGATGCTGTAGGAGGCGGAATACACATTGGAATCTGAATCCACCTTCACAAAGGCGCCGCTGCCGCTGTCAAAGCGATACCAGGTCACCGTGTAGTAGTCGATGTAGGTGCTTCCCGTCTCCAGCGGTTCGCCCCAGGTCAGGGGAATGGAGTTGTTGGAGGCGGTGCCCACCTGGATGTTGCGCACAGCAGAGGGCTGTCCGTAAGGGACAACTGAGCTGCTCCTGGCAAACCGGGTGCTTTCGCCCACGGGATTGACCACGGTAATGTGGATGTAGTAGGTCGTTCCGTATTGGATCTCGCTGCCCGTGGCCTCCTTGCTCAGCACGATCTGCGGGCTGCTCCCCGCCGCCGGCTGCTCCACGAACAGGGGCGTTACGCCCTCGTGGTTGTTGGCCTGGGTGGTCAGATACACGTAGTAGCCCAGCACTCCGCCGTCGATCTCACTGTCGTCCAGGCGGTCCCAGGAAGCCGTGATGCCCCGCTCGCTGTTGGCGGCGGCTGTCAGGCCCACTACCACTGCGGTGGAACGCACCCAGGTCTTTTCCGTCACCGTCTGCAGCGCGGTGGTTCCCGGGTCCACGGCCTGGCCGCTTCCGTCCACCACGTTGGCCAGCAGATAGGCTGCGTGGTTGGCAGACACCTGCTGGTACTCGTTGATCGGCATCACATAGAAGGTATATTCCGATCCGTCGGTCTGCAGCGGCAGCACCGGGTTGGCGCTGTTCAGTTCAAAGCTGTACTGCGTGGTTCCCGGTCTCACAGGCACCGTGCCCACGCACACGTTTCCCGCCCGGCTTGGTACGTAGATCTCGTAGGCGCTGATGCTTCCGTTTCCAGCCGCCGCCGAACGATCCGGACCCGGGGCTTCCCAGGTCAGCGTGATCCGGTGACCGTCGTCGTATCCCGCCTGGGCGGTCAGCTTCTGTACCTTGCCCGCCGGTCCGATGACGTTCAGCTTTCCAAAGTTCGCGCTCTTCGTATCTGTATTCGCCGTCCCCGCGGGGATGGCCGGATTGGTATAACGGTAGTTCACCGACACCGGCTGATCGTGGGACGCTGCCGTCACCGTCTCCCCGTTGGCGGGGGCAAAGGTGATGCGGTCCTTGTACGCTTCATAGCTTCCGGATCCGCTGGTGTAGTCCACGGTGATCACCCGGGACGGCGCGTTCAGGAAGGTCAGCTTGACCCGGTACGTCCTGTCGTCAAAGGCGCTTCCCTGGATGTAGTCGATGGCAGCATCAGCCGTGACTTCGCTCTCCACGCCGTTTTTCACCTGATACAGCCGGATGGAGTTCACCGCGTTGATGGAGATGGAGATCCGGCTTCCCACTCCCTGTACGGCGGCCTGGCCGTTGGAATCCGTATAGGCCAGTACCAGTTCGTCGTCCAGATCGGTCCAGTCCAGCACATCCCCGTGTACTTTGGTTTTCTGGAATGTAGTCTTGTCTCGCAGATACAGCTCCACGCCGTACTCCGCCAGACGGCTGTAGGGCAGGGTGGTGGTGGTGTCTCCCTGCAGCTGCAGCGTGACCTCCGCCCCGGACAGATCCAGAGTCTGGCCGTCCACATAAGACAGCTTCGGATCGGTGACCATGTACAGCAGCAGGATCCCTGCCGTGGTGATCTTCAGCGTGCCAAAGTCTTTTTCGACGATCTGGTCCTCGCTGCCCTCGTCTCCATTGTTGAAGGTGTAGCGCAGGATCAGGTGCTGACCGTCCCAGGCGCCCAGCACCGCGTCGCCCTCGGCCACGGGGGTTTCCGTTCCCGCCTCGTCCCGGATCAGCCAGGCAAAACCTGAGCCCTCTGCCATCATATCCGCGTAGGTGTACACCGCGTTCTTATCTGAATTGTTGAAATTGGTCCGCGCCGCGATCTCATTGATGTGCAGCTTCTGGTCCGTATAGTAGGTCATGGTGGGCGTCAGGCTCTCGTCCGCCGTAAAGCCGCCCTCCGACGTCACTCTTCCGTACTGGATCTCTCCCAGCGTCACCCCCGTCACCGTAAAGGCGGTTGGCAGAGTGTAGCTGACGCCGGCCAGTGCGGAGAGGACCAGGTTCTTTCCATTGTGTTTGGCCTGATCCACCGTCCAGGTGGAAGGATCCGCCGGGTCCACTGGATGGCCGCCCAGCGTAATGGTGATCCCGTACAGGTTCAGCTGGGCAAAGGAAAGATCCATGGTCGCCGAGCCCGAGCTGTTCAGATAGGCCAGATTGACCCGGAAAGTTTCATCCTCCGTGAAGGCCAGCCGTTCGTCCTGCACGTAGCTGGTCTTCATCACATAGGTGCCGATGCTGACCGAGACGACCCGGCAGATCTCCACAGTGACCTCCTGTGTCACCGTGCTGGATCCGTCGCTGAGAGAAAACACCAGCTTCCGGCTTTCCGAGCTGCCGCTGGAGGAACTGCGCCGCAGACGAAGCATGCTTCCCGGCGTCACCGGGACCGCCTCCCCGTCCCCTTCTTTCAGGGTCAGGGTCAATCCGTTGGCCGCAAGGGCTCCTACTGTGACGTGATCCACTTCGTTAAAGACGATAGAAAACTCATTGAGGTCCAGCGCTTCTCCGTCCATGTACACTTGCTTTGTGGGAACGGCAAGCTCCATGTAATTTGCCACCTGGCTGCCTGCGCTTTCCAGCGTCCCCGTAAAGGAGTCGGTTCCGCGGATCTGCAGGCGCACATACTTTCCGGCCTCCTGCCTGGTGATCGTATAACTGTCGCTTTGTGCTCCTTCGATATCTGCCCAGTTACTGTTGTCCTCGGACCTCTGCCACTGGTAGCTGACTGTGGCTTCCGCGGGTTCTACTGTAGATGTCAGCGTTTCTCCCACCTTTGCCGTTCCGCTGACCGTAACCTGGGTCACATACAGCATTTCTTTGGGGACCGGATAGCCAGATCCGTCAGAGATCCAGCTGCACAGCTCTTCCTCTGCAACGCCTGTCAGCTCCGCTGCAGCAGCTCTGTTTGCGTTCAATTCGTCTGCAAAGGCCGCGGATTTCATTTCCGCTTCTATCTTTGCACTCACCGGTCCGACGGGCATGGTTGTAGACGGTGCCACTCCGCCGCTCAGCGAGCCTTCCAGATAGTAGATTCCTCCGGACTGCACAGCGATTCCCCGCGTAGAGAGCAGATAGGGCGCTGATCCGGCAAACCAGCAGTTAGCAACGATACTCGTGCTTCCTATGTTCACCTGCTCCACCAAGCCGGTCACCCGGTTGCTTCCGCTGGCGGTCACCGTGCTCCAGCAGTTGATCAGTTTCCCGTTATTCATGGCGCTGATCGGCGCTATGATTCCTCCTCTGAGATTCCCTCCTTCAAAGCCCAGATTCATAATCGTTCCGGTCACCATTCCAAAGATGCCGACCTGCCCGGTCGTCTCGATGGTCACATTTTGGATGGCATGACCAGCTCCGTCATAAACGCCTCTAAAGTACTGGCCTGTCGACAATCCTGCATGCTTAATTCCAGTGAAATCCAGATTGGTTGTCTGCCGAAAATACTTCCCGGTATAACCCTCTCCGGTTTTTATTCTATAAACAAAGAGCATGAAATCGTCCACCGCTTCGATCAGATAAGGACTCTGCTTCGTGCCGCTTCCGTTTCCAAATACTCTGGTCGTGATCGGATAAGTAACAACTGCCTCCGAGACTTCCAGATCTTCAGCGGCTGCCGTTCTGGCCCACACATAGTAGGTTGTGTCAGGCGTCAGTTCGGCAAATCTGCCCGCTGTGTTGTAGCCGTCCGCCGGCGCTGTTTCCTTGTCAGTGCTGACTGCGTACTCGACTCCAGCAGTGGCTGCAACTTCAATGCTTGTTGTAGTTTTCGTCTTTATAGCCGCTGGCGCCGGCGCACTCTGACTGTTCTTCGTAATAATTTCCGTCTCCGCGCTGGTCACAGATCCCTGGAAATTTCCGCTGCCTGTGGCCGTCACCTTGATCTTTTGGCCCAAGTCAGCGATGGTCAGCTTGTAGTCTGCAGCTGTCGCTCCGCTGATCGCTTCGTCCCCTCTAAACCACTGGTACGTCGCTGTGGCTTCTGCAGGCTCGATCACAGCAGTCAGGGTTTCGTCCACCTTGGGCGTTCCGCTGATCCTCACTCCTGTCAGTGCATTGGCTTGAGTATCCCCAAGCTCGTTTGCGGCAGGGATAGCGTTGTTCAGAATATCCTCTTCTTGCCCTGCTCCTGAAAGGTCCGGAGCAGGCTGCTTCCCGGGTCCTGCCGGGTTTTCCTCCTCCGGTTCAAAACCTTCGCCGCCAGAGCCGGAATCGTCGCCGGCATTCTGATCTATGTGGGAGTCCGAACCGTCTCCGGCGCTCAGGTCCGAATCCGAAGGCGCTCCGCCGTCCTGTGGATCCGCCGCCGGGTCTTCTCCCGGCTGGGCTATAGTTGTTATCGTGTCTCCCACAGCGGCTTCTCCGCCCTCTGCCGCCCAAACAGGCAGAGACATTGTGGCGATCATACACACTGTGAGAAGCAAGCTGATGATTTTTCTATAATTTTGCTTTCGTTTCTTTTTCTTGTGCTTCATGCTTTCCTTCCTTTCTTCTTATTTTCAGTCGTCCTTAAAGCGCTTTTTGCCCCCCTTTTTGCTTCGCCCCCACCAAAGCCCGTTTATGGCTGTCGGCAGAGCCATTCCAAGTATTCCTTTGCTGTTTTATGTAAAGCACTTAAGTGCGTGCATACCTCCCCCTGCTCTCTTACTCAAACGAGCTTGAGCGGACATCCTGCCATGCGCCCGCCGGCGGCTGTGGGGGCCGCCGGCCAGGCTCACATGAACGCGCGACGATGTGGGACCGTGCGCTTTCTTATCTCAGCAGCCGGTGTGGGCCGGCCGTTGGATGAACCGTTAACAGGACACAAAAATAGCCGTCTAAAGTCGTGATATATATTATTTAACGATTTATCCCCTTCAGCCGTTGAAATTTCAACGTTTATATTTTTTTGACGGCTTATTCTGACGGCTTATTTTTTTATTCTTTTATATTACAAATGGAACAGCTCGGCTGAGACCCCCTTAGATTTCAACGATTATCAGCCCTGCAGAACAATTGTTCTGACGGCGATACTGACGGCGCATAAAAATCAGGTTGGGCAAAGTTAGAAAAAAAACAGACAAAAATAATCAATTCGGTCACAAAATCCTTCCCATAAAATGTAAAAATGGTGGTTTTGTGATAAAATAATGTGAATTCTCTTTACAAAAAGACGAAAAATGTCTATACTGAGGGTGTTAAAGGACAAAAAAATCGTTCGTGAAATAATATATTTCACGAACGATTTTTTCTATTTTTATACAGAGCTAATCTATTCTGGTTTATTCCAAACATGATCCGAACGGCGGAAGTTCTGCAATATTTCTCATAATCGCTGTCATTCAGAAAGCGGGAAATGCAAATGATCTCTGCTAGATCCAGTGTAAAACATTACAATTGGGTATCATGTCGGGTATGAGAGATATGCGCTAAGGCTCTCCGTTGACAACCTCATTAGGTATAGGATACGGACTTTTGAAAAAGAAAGTAAAAAAGTAATAACACTTAGTATCAGAAAAAGCCACTAAACAGAAAACGGCGGCATAGTCCTTAAATGGGGCTATACCGCCTAATTTTACGCTCTGCTTCTCAAATTCCTTAAAAGGAATGCATTCCCTTTTTTGCAATACCCTTTCAATCTGCTTTTCACAGCGAAAGCCTCACCCTGCAAAGCTTCCTCCAAAACGCGATTCCATACGTGACCACTTCGTCATACCCGTCCTCGATCAGTTCTTCTGCGTATTTCTGATCCCGTACCTGCTCCAGCGCTCTGATGCACCCCGTCTCCAGCTCCGCCTTTTTTCCCACGGTTTTCAGCTCGATCAGAATCGCCTTTGTATAATCGTTCTTTCCGATGAGCAGATCGTAACGGCCATTTCCGCTTTCCCTGTTGGATTTCAGATTGTACCCTGTCCCGCTTCCGGAAATCCCTGTATAAAGTCCCGTCAGCAGCCCATGGTAAAACGCCTCTTTGCTGTCCATAAAGCTGATGCTCTGAAACAGGAAACGATTGATCTCGGCCTCCATGGCCTCTCCGTCTCCTTCCAGCGTAGCCCGATACAGCCCGCTCAGGTCTGTCTGCTTCACCTTGGCGTCAAACCATCCCAAAATCGTTCGGCTGTATATGCTCTGTACCTCGATGTTGGGAATCCGCATGGTCATATATATCGTATTTCCGCCTGCCAGCCGCTCCGACACCTTCCGCAGATATCCCGTGAAGAACAGGAAATTCCACAGGTTATCCTGACTTTGATCGATCTCCCCATAGGTAATATCCTCGTGAATGGGCTTTTCAATGGTCCCCCCTGCAATCAGCGTCTCAAGCTCCTCCCGCACCGCGTTGTCCGCCTTCTCCACCAGCGTCTTCACAATGTCGTTGCCGCTGGTGTTCGCCCAGTAGGGCCGCGGCAGCATCGCGTCGCTGGACAGCACCCCGGACAAATAATTCAGCACGCTCCAGGGATTATAGACTTCCTGATTCCCAAACAGATAACCGTCGTACCAGCTTCGCACCGTCTCCAGATGCTTCTCTTTCCCGTAGTACGCCAGCAGCTCCTCTACCTCCTCCGGCGTAAAGCCGAAATGCTCCGCATATTCTGAGCTTGTGATGGATATGATTTTGGGGTTGTTCAGCCCCGTGAAAATGCTCTCCTTGGAGATGCGCAGACAACCTGTCATCACCGCAAAGGCCAGGGACTCGTTGGTCTTCAGCGCCGACTCGAACAGCGAGCGCAGGAACCCGATCATTTTGTCATAGTATCCTTTGAAATGCGCCTTCTCCAGCGGCACGTCGTACTCGTCGATCAGTATGATCGCCTTTTTCCCGTGCGCCTGCTCCAGGCATCGGGACAACAGCCGCAGCGCCTGACGATAATCCTGGGATTCCCGGTCTCCCCCCGCGATCCGCAGCGCCTGCTCGCGATCCTCCTCCTCCAGCTCCGCCGTACAAAAGGCGGACCGATGGCGCCGGAACTCGATCTCGATTTCATTGCACAGCGCGGCAAAAGCCTCCTCCCAGTTATCTCCCGCCGCCGACTTCAGCGTCAGGAATATCACCGGGTACTGTCCCATTTCCGCCTTATATGGTTCTCCCGCCTTCAGGATCGCAAGGCCCTCGAACATCCCCCTCTGCTTCTCCGCCGCGGCCTCGTCCGACGGCAGCTGAAAGTACTCCCGCAGCATGGTCATGTTCAGCGTCTTGCCGAACCGCCGGGGGCGGGTGAATAAATTCACTTCTCCCTTTAGATCCAGAAGCTCTTTGATCAGCAGTGTTTTATCCACATAATAGTAGCCGCCTGCGCGCATCTTTTCAAAACTGTCCACCCCGATGGGGATCGGTCTGAATTCGCCCATTTCTTTCTCGCTCCTTCCCCGCATCTCTCCCAATCTATCTTTTTTCGTTTGGCGTTCCCGTCAGCCGCCAGAGAAACCGCGGCGCTGCTTTCTTTGCTTTTCTTATTATACCATGACTGGCCGCAGGCCATTAGGGTATTATCCGCACATGGCGTCCGCCACACGTAAAATCCATATCATAACCTCTTTCGGTTATTATACCCTGACAGGACCGAAATCACAACTGAAACAGGCGCGCCGGGGATGGGTGAAGAGATTGACTTTTCCATGCCACTTTTCACAACCGAAAGAACTCTTCCTCCACTTTCGAAGGAAAATAGCGCATGCCCGTCTTTTTCAGCTCCGCTACTGTCCGTAGCTCCTCGTATTTGACCGGCCGCACCACCTCGATCAATTCCCCCAGCAGCTCCCCGTACTCTTCCTCGCTCCTGGCGTGGACCATGGAATACAGATTGTAGTCAAATCCGGGCTGACGGTTTCTGTCGTAGCAATGGGTCACCTGTGGCTGTCTCGCCAGCGCCCGACCCGCCTCATCCACCCGCCCCTCCGGTACGTCCCAGACGATCATCGAATTGATGGTGTATCCTACATTATTGTGACGAAGGGCCGCGGCAATGCGCTTGAGACACCCTTTCTCCGCAAGCGCTTTCATCCCTGCAAGCAGCTCCTCCTCTGTCATGGACAGTTCTTTCGCCAGAGCGCGGTACGGCTCCGGCTCCAGCGGCAGCTCCTTCTGCAGGGCCCCCACGATCCGAATTTCTTTCTCGCTGAGCAACTTCCCCTCACCTCCTTCCCTGCCCGTCAGCCCGGTGCTCCAGGTCAAACGCCACCTGTATTTTGTAGCGGCTTCTGGTGTAGAACCGCAGCACCTGCTCCACCCAGGGGCACCCTTCGATTTCGTCCAGGATCCGCTCCCGCTCCCGAATATCCCGGGCGATCAGGGTGAACCACATATTGTACGTGTGCTCGCGCACATAGTTGTGGGTAACGCCGGCATAACCGTTGACAAAGGCCGCCGCCTGCTTCAGATCCTCCGGCCGGACCCTCGCGGCGCAGAGCGCCGACACATATCCCAGCCTGCCTGAGTCAAAAAAGCCGGACAGTCTCCGGATGACGCCGGCCTCCTTCAGCGCGGCGATCCGCTCCAGTACCTCCCCCTCCGTAATTTCCACGGATCCCGCAAACCCCTCCCTGCCCGCAGCCGGCAGAATCCCCTGGGACGGTTCTGTTGATGGCTCTGTGGATGATTCAGCAGATAACTCTTCCAAAGATTCAGCGGATAACTCTGCGGAGAGCTCCCTGGCAATTTCCAGATAGGGTCTCGATACAAAGGGCAGGCCCCGCTGCAGGATCGTCAGAAGCCGTCTGTCCGTGTCATCCAGCTGATACGCCGCCCTCATCTCTCCACCTCTGCCGGCCGCTGTTCCGCTCGCTGCTTTGCCGGCCTTTCCTCAGCCTGCGCTGCCGGCCTTTCTTCCGCTCGCTGCCCTGCCGACCCTTGGCCAAACCCCTCCGATCCCGGCTCCGCCCCCGTCAGCCCGCACTCCTCGTCCGTCAGATAGCAGGCCGGATCATAGCCCCAGAAGTCTCCCGTCACCGCCTCCCCGCGCGCCCGGAAATTCCCGTTGCAGAGATCCAGCCAGGCGCAGCTTTGACACCTTCCTCCAAGCAGTTTCTTCCGATCCTTCAGCCCCCACAGCAGCGGATCTGCAGGTTCCGTCCAGATCTCCCGAAAGCTCCTCTCCCTCACGTTGCCCAGCGTGTGATGCTGGGTGAACTGATCCGGATGCACCCTTCCCTCGCTGTCCACATTTCCAAAGGCGATGCCGGACCGGTTTCCCCCGTTGATCCGCAGCAGCCGCAGCATCCACTCCGCCCTCTCCGGATCCTTCTCCCTGTATTTCAGATACAGATAGACTCCGTCCGCGTGATTGTCCACCATCAGGACCTCCTTTTTCAGCCCTTTCCTGTGAAACGCCTCCACCCGGTCGATGATCTGATCCATCACCCGCCTGGTCTCTTCATGACTCAGGTCTTCCTGTACCATGGCGCTTCCCCTGCCTGAATAGACCAGATGGTAGAAGCAGACGCGGTCGATCCCTTCCTCCTCCATGAGATCCAGGATCGCCCCCGCCTCCCCCAGGTTGTGCCTGTTGATGGTGAAACGCAGTCCCACCCGCTGACCGGCGGCCCGGCAGTTTCGGATTCCCGCCAGCGCCCTGTCAAAAGCTCCCGGCACGCCCCGAAAGGCGTCGTTGGTCTCTCTCAGACCGTCCAGACTGATTCCCACATAGCCCACGCCCACTTCCCTGATCTTCTCCGCCAGCTCCGGCGTGATCAGCGTGCCGTTGGTGGACAGAGTAGGCCGGATCCCCCGCTTTCTGGCGTGAGCGGCCAGGACGAGAATGTCTTCCCGGGCCAGGGGCTCCCCTCCGGAAAACAGGAGCACCGGCGTCTGAAACTCCCCCAGCTGATCGATAAAGTCCATCGCTTCCTCCGTGGTCAGCTCATGGGAATAGGTCCGATTCTCCGAGCTGGAATAGCAGTGCGCACACCTCAGATTACAGGTCCTGGTGCAGTTCCACACCACCACCGGCCCCCGGCCCTCGCTGACGCCGTTTCTCTGATCCCGGGCCCCCTCTGTATAGCGCAGCTCATCTCCGAAATACGGATCTCCCGTCAGCATTTTCGTCAAACTCAGCATTCCGTCCTCCCTGATTTCCTGCAGCCTTCGCCGCCCTCAACATCAACGCGTACAGATGCGGTCGCCTTCGCACCAGACGGCTCCGCGGCCGGGGCCAAGCGTCCCCGCCCATACGCGCAGTAGCTGTCCTCCGCCAGAATGTCTCCCCCGTGGTAATACCCTGCCCGGGCCCGGCAGCCCCCGCAGCTGTCCCCATAGGCGCAGACGCCGCAGGCTCCTCCGTACTCCCTGCTCCGAAGCGTCTCAAACAGCCCGCTCTCTCTCCAGATCTCGTCGAAGGGACGGTCCCTCACGTCCCCCGCCTCCTCCGTCATGTACGCGCAGGGCCGCACCTTTCCCACCGGGCTGACGATACAGTAGGACAGCCCCGCCAGACAACCCCGCCGAAATCGCGTCTTCACCCCAAGCTCCTCCGCCACCCGAATGAACTGCGGCGCGCAGGTGGGCTTCACCTCGATGGGCAGACCCGCCGCCTTTTCCATGATCCCCCGAAGCGTGGACTCATATTCCTCCACCTCCAGCGCTGTCCGCTCCAGAAACACGCCCCGACCCACAGGGATGAGAAAGAACAGATAGTGGGCCGACGCTCCCGCGGAGACGGCGTAGTCCATCAAGCCCAGGATCTCTTCCCGGTTCCAGTCCATGACCGTGGTGTGAAGCTGAAAGGGCAGTCCCGCCTCCCGGCAGTTGGCGATCCCTTCTTGGGTCAGCCGGAAGGCGTCTGCGTGGCCGCGAAAGCGATTGTGCTTTTCCTCCGACAGGCTGTCCAGGCTGACGCCCATGGCGGCGGCCCCCGCCTCCTTCAGCCGTGTCACCGTCTCTTTTGTCAGCAGCGTGCCGTTGGTGCCGAAGACAGGACGCAGCCCGCATTTCGCCGCGTGTTCCACCAATTCGAAAATATCCGGGCGCATCAGCGGTTCTCCGCCGCTGAAGATGAGAATGCGGGCCCCGGCCCTGGCGATCTGGCCGATGAGGGCCATGCCCTCCTCTGTGCTCAGCTCCCCGCTCCGCCGGTCCCCGGCGTCCTGATAACAGTGACTGCAGTTCAAATTGCACTGGTTTGTGGTCATCCATGATACGATCATACTCGTTCCTCCCTGACTGAAAAAAGGCGGGGAAACGCCAGCTGGCATTTCCCCGTCCCCATTCAGCATTTCATTCCTCGTTGGCGGCTGTGGTCCGCCGAATTTTCCCTCCGGTCAGCTTCCACAGCCGCGCCCCATAGACAAACTGTTTTATCGCCCGACCGGCCAAACAGCCGTGAGCCGATCATTCAATCGTCTATTTGCAATTAACATTTATTTGTTAGACGCAGTCCGGATCTGATCTGCCGCCCAGTGGCTCTCCGCCACGTCGGTGAACAAGAGCTCTCCCTGGCCCGGCTCCAGTCCCAGCAGCGCGTTGATGATGGTCACCGCTTCCGCTCTGGTAATGGGGTTGTTGGGACGGAAGGTGCCGTCCGTATAACCGCCTACAAAGCCGCCGGCTGCCGCCGACTTCACATACTCCGCGTACCAGTCGCTTCCGCTCACGTCGCTGAAGGTGCTGGACGCCTTTTCGTCCAGACCGTTGATCTTCATCACCATGGTCACAAACTCCGCTCTCGTGATGTTGCTGCCCGGCCGGTACGTTCCGTCCTTGTAGCCTGCTGTGATTCCCAGCGACGCCAGGAAGCCCAGGTCGTCCGCATACCAGTCGCTCTGATTCACGTCTCCGAAGGGCGTGTTGGCGTAGGACTTGCCGTCCTCCTTCCTGTAGTTGATCACCTGCGACAGGATCGCCGCCACTTCCGCTCTGGAAATCGGATTGTCGGGACGGAATTCCTTTCCGGACGCAGTCTCATAGCCGGAGATATATCCGCCGCTGATCTCGTTCTGGCTCTTCTGCAGGAACCGCAGATCGGAGGGCATTTCCTCCGGGATCACAACCTTGTCCGACTTCTCGTATACCGCGATGAGCTTTAAGCTGCCGGTCACTTTAATATCCTTCAGGTCGATGACGGTCTTGCCGTCCTTGCTCCAGCCCACGAAGGCCCAGCCTTCGTCCGCCGTCACTTTAACGCCCTTAGGCGATTTGTCTTTCTCCACCTGCTCGGTCTTTTCCGCGATGGTTCCGTGATCTCCCGCATCGTAGGTCACGGTGTACTTCGTCGTCTCAACGCTTCCGCCTCCGCCGCCTCCGCCGCCGTGGCCGGAACCGCCGCTGGGCTTACTTGGCACCGCCGGCGTCGCCTTCTGTGTAAATACGGGAGAGGTTCCCGCCATATTCGCAGCCGTAGCCTCAATGGTGTATTCCACTCCGTTTTGCAGGTTCGGGAAGCTCATGTTCGCCAATGCGCCGCTGGTGGCGTACACCGCGCTGCTGGTTGGCGTCACCGTCCTCTCCTCCTGACGGTCCACCTGATACGCGGCTCCGCCCGTGGTGAAGATCGCCGTTCCGCTGGCGTCCGTGACAATGCCGCTGGTGGTGGTCAGCACCGCCGTCCCTGTGGTGATGCCGCCGCCCGTGGAATAATGAATCGTGTACTCCTTGTACGGCGTGCCCTTTTCGATTCCGGACACCGTCACATGGTACAGTGTGATCTCCCCATTGTTGGCATTGGCTGTGATGGTCACATCCAGCTTTCCATCGCCTGCAGCCGTGATCTTTGTGATCGCCGGAACCGTGCACACGTGAAGCACTGCCGCCTCGGACCAATCTGAAGCCTTGTAGTTTGCGGTTTCCATGTGACGCGCCTGCACCCTGGCGTCGCCCACAGCCGTTCCTGTGACTATACCCGTAGAGGTCGTGATCTGCCCGAAGGCTTCACTTCCGGGCGCAAGACGGAATTCGAGCCCCCCGTCGTTGACCGCTCCGTTGGTGGTGGTGGGCGCCACAGATACCGCCCCCAGCTTGATCGTGTCCGGTGTGACGGCGATCAGCGGCTTATCCTGCGCCGCTTTCTCCACGGTCACCCTCACGTCAGCCGTGACCGGCGCATAAATCACACCGCCGTTGTCGCCCGGCGTGAAGACCGCGGTCTTCGTCACCGTGCCCGCTGTCAGCGCATCGTTTTTCTGGCCTGCCAGCCAGTCCCAGGTTCCCGCCACCACCGTGACGTGGTCGCTGGCCGTGACCTTCGCGCCTGCGGCATTCAGCGTGACGCCGCCCAGCGTCAGTCCCGGAGCATAGGTCACAGCCTGCGCGGCTGGCGCCGTCTGCACCTCCGTCGCCTCGCCCTCGATGACCTCGACGGTAAAGGACACGGCGTCGGACTGCAGATAGTTGTCCGTCTCAGCCGCGTAAGCGTCGATGACGATGGAGCCCTTGGTGGCTGTTCCCATGATGTCTAAGGTACTTCCACTGATGGAGCCGCTGATCCCGGCTGTGGTAGACGCGATGCTGAAGTGCAGCGCCGCATTCTCCTGTCTGCCGCTGATAAACTGCTCCAGATCCAATGTGGCCGGCGCGGCGTTGAAGGACAGCTTCATCCCTGCGGCGTTTGCCGTGGTGATCGTCTGCTCCGCCTTGCCCACGGTCAGCAGCACGCCCGCAGAGGAGGTACTGTTATAATCGTCGTTTCCGGCGCTGATGGCCGTGATGGTCGTGGCTCCCGCCTTTAATATCGTCACCGTTCCGCCGTTGACGGCAGCTACGCTGGGGTCTGCGCTGACGTAGCTGATGGCGTTTCCCGTCACGGTTCCGCCTGTATAGGACAGCTTGGGCAGGTCCACTCCCACCGCCCCGTAGGTGGTGGGGTTGGGGGCGATCTGCAGCGTGAGGGCCGCCTGATCCGCCTTGTTGACGGTCAGAACTCCCACCGCCCCTTCCGTGGAAATCCCCTTATATCCCGGCTCCTGATAGGTGACCCGGCACTTATACTCTCCGGCGTCGGCCGCTTTTGCCGAACCGATGGCGTACTGCGTGCTTGTGCTTCCTGTCAGTTCTTTGAATTCGGTCGTGCCGTTCTTTTTGAACAGCCACTGATAGCTCAGCGCATCCGGCGTGGTGGCCGTGATGCTGGTTCCTCCGGACACCAGCGTGCTCTCGCCCACCTCGAAGGCGACCGCCTCGCCCACAGTTTTCGTGACCGACGCCGGGCTGGTGGCAGCCACGGCAAAAGCCGGAGAGGGATCCGCCAGCAGGTTGTCATAGTCGCAGGTCACGGTTTTTGTGGCCGCGTCAAAGTAGAAATAGATCTGGAAAAACTTTTTTCCGTCATTTTCAAAATCGTTGTCGCTCGTGCTGGGAGTCACTCCATTACCAGTAAATCCCATCCATGCCACATAACCTCCCGTCACAAAGAATTCTTTGCCTCCGGGATTGGACCAGGTATTGTAGGTCGTCTCTCCATTGGGGATGGGGTCTCCCGAACACTCCGACCCTCCCAATATGTTTTCTCCGGCCGCGTCCCAGACCATTACGGTGACGACCTCGCTGTCGTCGCCTTCACACCCGTCGGCTAACACACCGTCAAATACGAAGGACCCGTTGTTGGCGTCCGGCTCTCTGTAGGTAATTTGGGTCACGCTTTTGATTCCAGTCGGATACAACGGATCCGATTCCGGCTTATACCCTGTCTCAGGCGTCGATCCATAGACCGCTGTGATTCCTCCCAGCTGCGCGAGGATCAGCGCCAGACAGAGTACAAAGCTGACTGCTCTTTTCTTCTGCATCGTTTCATTCCTTCCTCTTTTTCTATTTCGTTTACTGCACCGCGATTGCCTTGATATACGCGGTGTTCGTCCTAGCCTCCACGCCGGCGCTGGAGCCGCCAAATATCTGATATGCCACCGCTCGGTCTGTGTTGAACGTGGCGGCTGCGTTTAACGGAAGGGTGAGCTCGAAGGTCTCGATGTCCTTCACCCCCGGCACGACCCGGAGCGTGGAGCTCTGAAAACCCAGATACTGCAGACCGATCTGCAGATACGTCTCCCCGTCGTTGGCTCGTCTGGTCGAGCCGGAACGCTTCACGGTAAAGGTGGTCACATAACCGGCGCTGGTTCTGACAAAGGGGCTATAATACACCTGATACCGCTTGGCCGCCGTATTATTCTGGGCTCCGGTGGCGCTCACGCCTATTTTAGAAGCATCCTCGTTATAGGCCGCCTTTACCGTCTGGCTTGCGCTGACCGAGGCCAGATCTACAAGCCCCGTCTGCTTTGCCACGTTGTTCGTATTGTCCGTCAGCCTGCTGTCCGGCGTGGATCTCCCGGTGGCATAATCCACCCACCCCGCATACAGATATCCCTCTTTATTGACAGCGCTGATGGGTTCTCCGTTCTGGTCGGTCACCGGACTGACCAGCAGATTTCCCTCCGGAGCCACCGGCGCGAAGCCGTTTTCCTCCAGCACGGAATCCAGCAGGTGGCCGTTCTCGCCGATCTGCTCCGGCGCCGCCGACGCCAGCAGCGTCTCGTAGTCCTTCTTATCCGGAATTCCGTTGCCGTCGTTGTCCGTCTCCTCGCTGTTGGGGTCCTTCAGGCTGGCCCCTTTCGCCACGATCCGGGTCCCAAGCAGCGTGTCGTCCCAGTCGTAGAAGGTCAGGGACGCAAAGGCGCTGCTGTCTGCCGGACCGCCGCTTCCTCCGCCCCCGTACAGGCTGGGCCCTCTGGTGGGCGACGCGATCTCACCGGCCTCCACCGTCAGACGCGCATAGTTCTCCATACCGGCTCCATCCGCAGTCCAGTCCGAGCGATAATACCTTCCGCTCACATTCATGGCTGCCGGCGCCGCCGCCATGGGAAACTGCGGTTGAAACTCCGTCAGCTCTGCCAGACTCAGCGCGTCGGTGAAGTCAGCCGCCTCCCCTGCCGGTCCCTGGATCCGAAACCGGATCGTCGCCAGCTCTTTCCCCGCTGTCAGGTCATTGCCGTTGTGTCCCTGCGCTGCAACATACACATACGCTGCGGACTTTTCTGTTTCTTCCGCTCCCCCTTCTCCCGCGGCGGCTCGAAAAGCCAGGGAAGGCTTCCCCGCCACATTGCCCGGGGCCATGGTCTGGCCGGATACGGGCGCCGCAGGTTCTGTACTCAGCGCCACCGGCGTCTTTGACGCATCCCAGCCGATCAGCGTCAGCCGTTCTGTGTCGTATCGCAGAACCGCCGCCACGGACAAGATGCGGCCTGACCCGGCGCCGTCGGCCTGCAGGCTTACCTCCAGCGTATCGTCATCGGTCACCTGATTCACCTTTACCGTGACCTTCGGCGCGATTGCCTCCGCGCCCCCCTGCCCGCTGCCGGCAAACGCCGGGACCGACAGGTTCAAAACCAGTGACAGGATCAGAAGTATCATCCTTGTTGTGCGCCTCATTCAATTTCACCTCCCTTCCGAAGGGACTCCCAGGCGACAGCCCGGTTTCGTCCTCCATAATTCTCTTTTCCGGTCAGCACATCCAGATCAAACAGCGTGACCGCCCCGTCTCCGTCCAGATCGTACTGCGCTGCCTGTTCTTTCTCCCCGCCGCCCCGGCCGGAATGCAAGGTCAGCAGATCCGCGTCGAAGAGACTGATCCATCCGTCGCCGTCAAAATCTCCTGCATACAGCGGAATGGGATTCATTCCTTCATTCCCGGCCAGCATGATTCCGCTCACCGTGCAGCTGGTATGCATGGTCTTTTGAATGCGCATGGTATACGGAACTCCCGCCTTCAGTGACACGGTATACTGAAACTCCTTCAAGCCGTAGCCCGTCTGTCCGTTCAGCAAAACCACTTCCGCCGGAATACCGGCCGCCTCCAGAGTCGTCTCCGGCCAGTCTGAGGACGCCGCCAGTTCCGCTTCATACAGCGTTACCTCCGGCAGGCTCCCGCTATGATACGCCAGAATCGTCCCGCTCAGCGTTGCAGTGCCCGCCAGCGCTGTGGTGCGAAACAGAGCGCCGAGCCGGGCGTCGCCGATGGAGTTCCCCTCGTCGCCGCCCACGCCCCAGACGTCTCTCATGTCCCCTTCAAACAGCGCAATGGTCATTGGATGGTCCAGCGTGGATACGGGATCGGACGAATCTCCCGTGTCAAGCAGTATCCGAAGCTCCTTCGCCCCCTCCGGCGCTCTGCCCGGATCGGATTGCAAGCCCTGCGGATCGCTCAGCGTCACCTTTGCCACGGAGAGCGCAGCGCCGCTCAGGGAGCGTTCCAGCTGTGTACGAACCGCCTCTTCTGTAAGCTCCAGGGATTTTTCCGGAGTCAGGATCAGCGCGAAACTGACCGTCCGAAACGCAGACTGTTCCACGGTTGCCGTCACCCTTCCGCCTGAAGCGGAAAGGACGGACCGGGGCCGCTCCGCCGCCCGATGAAGGGAGACGGTATAGACGCTCCCATTCCCCGCCGCATCGGTCAGAAGCAGCCGCACGGTTCGATCCGTCTCCCCGTCCTGCAGGCGCAGAGTCAAATTTCTTCCCGGAACATCCGCCCACCAATTGACCCCGTACGGACCTGTTCCGCTTCCGCTGGGATCTCTGATCAGCGCGATCTGCCCCCCTCCTGCCGCTTCTGTTTCCGCCGTCCCGTCATCCGCCCATAAACCGGCGGCTGTGACTGCGGTCACGTCGTTCAGACTGCGCAGGATCAGTCCCGCTTCGTCCCCCGGCAGCAAATACAGATCATAATCAAAGACGTCCTCCTGAAATCCGAACCTCTGGACCCCCTCCGAATCCACAAATACGAGAGGCCTGACCTCCAGATTTTGTCCCGCCGCATCGGGCGTTCCCGGCAGGCTCTCCCGGTCCACCTCCATCACTCCCAGCGCCGGGCCGGTGAGCGCTGCGCCAGAGTCGTCAGGATCGGCGGGCGCAGTCTCCTGCGGGAGACCCTCCACGGATACCATGTCCGCGCAGACCAGTTCCCGTCCGCTTCCGTCCACCACGGCGATTCCCTGGCTGATCCTCTCATCCTCCCTGAAAACAAAGAGACTGTCCGCCTTCAGCTCCCCCTTTATCCGAAAATACACAGTCAGCAGCCTTCCGCTCTCCTCCGTCGAGCGGAAACACTCCAGCCTGCTTTTCGTGTCTTTTCCATACTGGATGCGCAGCACGCCCGCCACGTTGTCCGCCTGGAAATCCAGCTCCTTAAAAAAACCGGTTTTATCGAATGGATTGTATGCAAACCCATCCGCTGTTTCCACACACTGATAAATATCCTCCGTGACAGCGCCGCCGGCTTCAGCCAGCTCCAGTATGTTCGGATCAAAACCCAGCGCAAAATCCAGCACCCTGAGCTCCGTGCCCGGCGGGGCGTACAGGCTCACCGGCAGCACCTGCGCGCCTTCCTGCGTCTGACAGACTTCTCCCGGCTTCCATACCAGTGAAAGTCCCGTTCGATACACCGATATGGTATAGCTCTGTTTCTTTTCCCCCTCGCAGGCCCTGGACCGAACCGTCACCTGCCGGCTTTGCCCTGTCTCCACCTCGACCGGCGGAGACGGCTCCCCGTCCGACAGGATCCATCCGTCCGTTTCGTTTCCGTCAAGCAGTACCTCTATCGTGGGCGGCCACTCCTTTTCCGCAGGAACGGCTGTGAGGGAAAAGCGATCTTCCCCGGGCCCCAGCGTCATATCATAAATATACGACGTGGAAGAGAACGGCTGGTGAATATGCCCTGCGCTGACTGTGATCGCCTCCAATTCAGGCGTCAGCGCTGAGAAAGGCTCCAGTTCCCCCTCATCCGCCGCGCCAAAGGCCGGAGAGGTTCCGACTCCCAGGCAGACTGCCAGCAGCAGGGGCAGAAGCCTTCGTCCTTTTCTGTTCAAACTGTCCTGCACTCTTCCGCCTCCTATTTGCTTTCCCGTTCCATCTTCTCCAGGCCCAGCGTCACCGCAGCGGCCATCTCGCCCCGGGTTATAAGGCCTTCTGGCCGCAGAGTGCCGTCCTCATAGCCGCTGAACAGGCCTGCGGCCACCGTGCGCTTCAGACTGTCCAGCGCCCAGGTCTCAATGCGCTGCACGTCTGTAAAGGACAGCGTCCGCTCCGTCTCCGGCAGCTCAAGCGCGCCGGAGAGCAGCACCGCCGCCTCCTGACGGCTGATCGCCCGCTCCGGCTCAAAGCGCCCGCCGCCCACGCCGCTCACCTTTCCAGCGTCGGCCAGGGCGTTGATATACGGCGCCGCCCAGGCTTCCTGCAGATCTGAAAATCGATTTTCTCCTGCGGCGGGAGAGATCCCCGCCATTTTACACAGCACAACACAGAATTCACTCCGGTTCAGCTGCGCTTCCGGCCGGAAGGTCCCGTCGGGATAACCGGAGGCCAGCCCCCTGGATACCAGCGCCTGCACATAGCCTTCGGCCCAGTGGCCCCTCATGTCAGACAGCGCTTCAGCCGCCGGTCCCGTCTGCCATGGGCCGCTGCCGTTCTCCGTCTGCTCCGATCCCTGTCCCGGCTCCTGTCCCGGTTCTGTCGGCGCCGTTCCCTGGGACTGGTTTTCTCCACCAGATCCCCCAGTGGCTCCTCCGTTCTCCGTCTGCCCCGATCCCTGTCCCGGCTCCTTCCCCGGTTCTGGCGGCGCTGTTCCCTGGGACTGGTTTTCTCCACCAGATCCCCCAGTGGCTCCGCCGTCTCCGGCGTTTCCATCTCCAGCTTCGTCGTTGTCCTCCTCCGGTTCCTCCGTCTCACTCAGCGCGATTCCCAGGGCTGTAAAATCCCGCTCCGCCACACTCTTTCCTCGTCTGATCGTGGGATTGCCCACATTCTGGGGATTTTTCGCAGACAATATCACATAACGGTCGTTGCTGGAGGTGGCCGCCAGCTCTATCGTATCTGCCGTAAAAACGGCAGTTTCATCCAACGTAAAATGCAGGGATACCAGTTCCAGTCCCTGTGTCCCTGCCGCCATAAATCCATCGGCATCCGCGTCCCTTCCTCTCGACGCCGGATCCACGTACAAGGTCAGCTCCACGATTCCCGCTTCCTCATCAAACTCTCCAAACTCGCACTGCATCCATCCCGATCCCCTGTAGTACAACGGGGCCAGGTAGTCCGTCATGCTCTCCGGGTCCTGCGCCTCTCCTTCGCCCTCTGCCAGGCGCGGCGTCAGCTTATCCGGGTCAAATCCCACCGCAAGCTGCAGCGCGTTGAACTCTGTGTTCCGCACGCCCACGGTCAGCACGATTTCCCGCTCTCCTCCCATGGCGGCTGTCAGTGTCACAGGCGCCTTCTCCGCGGCAGCCGCGGCCGCCGGCGCCAGCATCATCAGTGCAATCCCGATCCAAAGGACTGTCCGAATCCGTTTCATAATACCTCCCGCTGTGTGCCTCTGTCTTCGCAATTGGGCAGGCCGCGTTCCACAAAAGGCGAAACGCAGCCTGCCATCCTACATTCCAATACGCGACGGAAACCTTATCTTCCGATGTTTGCCAGCAGATACCCCAGATCTCCTCCGGTAATCCGCCCGTCTCCGTCAATATCTCCTACCTCGCCTGCCTGAACAGACGTGTACAGCAGTTCGATCAGTCTCGCGCGGTCCTGCGCGTCTACGTGACCGTCCTGGTTCAGGTCGCCCGCCGTCATGGCGATGGCCCCAACGACGCTGTTTTCCGGTCCTATAGCCACCTCGCACCGGATGTAGTTGGGCAGCACGATCTCCAACGTATACTCTCCATTGGTCACCTTTCCTGCAAACCATCGCTCCGCATCCGGCTTCAGCTCCGTCACCGATTCCGCGCCGCTTTTTACGTGAATGGCCGCCACGTTGGCCTGTACATCCGCTTTCATCAGGGAGTTCAGATATCCGGCAATGGTCATCATGTCCGGAACCGTGATCCGGATCAATCCCTGGTCGAAGGCGGCGCTGGTCTCTTCAAAGGCAGTGAACCGCTGATCCGTCAGCATGCTCTTTGAGAAATCCGCGTCGATGATCAGCTTCGCCCAGTCGGCCGCGGGGACGCTGGTCCCTCCGCTCGTTCTGAACTCCAGCGTTCCGATGGTCGTTCCTGCGGTGCAGTCCACGTATCCGCCGTCCCTTGCGGCCATGACCACAGACAGTGTATTCAACGAGGAATCGTACGACGCCTTCACCACCTCAAAGGCGCTTCCCTCAGCCAGCTGTCCATTCAGCGCCGCCGATACATCTCCGTTCGTCAGCTCTGCAGCGCCAACCGTAAATCCCATAAATACGCTGGGATCCAGCGTCAGACTGAAGGAAAACTCATTGGCGATGGTATTTTGCAGGCTGACGTCCATTCCATAGACCCCGGAATTCTTATCCGTGATATCCATGGCGATCGTGGGCGCCACGGCGATCTTGTCCACAGTAATGGTATATTCGGTGGTCTTCGCGCCAGACGTCACCGCAATGGTCACCGTTCCGTTCACAGTTTCAAGGGTCTTTGCGTATGCCCGTCTTACCATGCCGTCCTTACGAGTCTCCGTGGGCGCGATCGTCTGACCGTTCACCTTGACCACACTGTTGAAGGCCCCATTGTCCTCCTCCTTCGTGGCGATCACCATATTCAGATCGAATCCGGTGGCTTCCGGCATCAGGTACAGCAGATAATCCGTCACATCGGAGGCAAAGCCGTCCGTTTTGTGATCCGTACGCAGCAGGATGCTCTTTCCATCCGCTGTGCTTACCGTCATCTGGTCCAGCCTGGGGTCGTCTGCCGTCACCACGCTCTGCTCCGCAAAGACGGGGGTATACTGGCTCAGCACGCCGGCTGTTCCCTCGATGGTGGCCGACGAAGTGTCGATTCCATTTTCATCCAGCGCAAAGAGACTGAAATTTGCCGTTGTCTTTTTCCAGCCGGTGAACTTATATCCGGACTGAGGCGCCGCCGTCATCTGATAGACCGTCGCCGCATCCGCCGGAGCGTTCAGGTCGAACGCGCCTCCCGCTTTCTTTTTCAGGGTCACCTTGCCCATGACAGGCGTTCCCGTTCCTGTACTCTTATACGTAAATTCGTAGGCGCTCTGTCCCGTGGTGACAGAAGGCTCCTCTTTGACCATGCCGGAATCCGGATCGGCCGGCTTCGGCGGCGCAACAGGCTCTGCGCCGGGTGCAGCCGCTGTGGTGTAAGTCTTCGTAAAGGAGATCTTGTTTCCGTTTACCGTCACGGGGCCGGCATCCTGTCCGCCCAGCGTCACCGCGGTGCTCCCCTGCGCATACGCGCAGCCCTCGGGAATATCCACGGTGAAAGTGGCCGTATAGGCCGTGCTGTAATCCTGGAATGTGGACTCGTTGTAAGCGGCCCCGCCCTTTGTCCAGGCGATGGACGCGGCTGCCGGATCGGGGGCCGTTCCGCTTCCCACGCCGAAGGTGACGGTCGTGCTGACAGGTACGTTTCCGCCTACCGCCGGTGCGGCGATGTCGGCGACGCCGATGGTCGTCAGATCGGTGGTACTTGATGCCGCATCTCCCGGGAAATCTTTAAAATATACACGATTTGCCGAAACATCGTCCCCCTGGTAAACCGCAATTCCCGTTACACGGCCATTTTCCGGTATAACATCCAGCTGAAAATCATTATGAGAAACCGTTTCCAGATCCGCCGGATTGATTACTTTACAGTGCAGAGAATAAAGCTGATAGCCGACTCCCTGCCGGGTCATGGCCAGCGTATACTCATTATCGACCCACCCGAAATATTCACACAGGTCCGCTATATTTGTGCTGCCCCCACAGGATATTGTCGCTTTTCCTGTTGTCTTATCAAACTTTTTGGTCGGAAAGGTCATAACGCCCAGATCCGGACTTGTGATATCTACAGCACTTCCCAGCTCGCCGGCGTCCTTGAGCGCGCCTTCGATGGCCTGTGACATCATGGCGCTGACACTAACAGTCGCTCCCGTCGTTTTGTTTGCAAGAACGAGCTTGTCGGTGTTATAAATAAAATCCCATCCAAGCAGCAGGCCCCGGCGATTGTAAGAATATACGTTGAGTTTAAACCGGCCGGAAGCCGCGTCGACCTCTTCATACTCCACCACCGCGCCTGCAAACAGCGATTGATCTAATGTATCGGAAATTGCGTCCGCCGGCGATGTGGCGCTTATATAGGTCTGTCCGTCTGTCTGCGTCGCCGCCCACGCTACCATTCCGGTGCTGCATAATTGCAGCACCAGAAAAGTCGCCGTCAAAATCGTTATAATACGTTTTTTCATCGACTTTGATCCTTTCTTTTACTTCCCATATCTCGTCATTAACAAATTATAGTCCGAATCATTGATACGGGAATCCCCTGTCAAATCATATGACTCGCTTTCTTTTCCATACATGGTCATCAACAGGTTGTAATCACTGTCATTGATATATGTGTCGCCGTTGATATCGCCGGCATAGGTTACCGCAATCTCTTTTATCGCCACATCCTGATCAGTAACAGTAACAATTTGCACGGCCGGCGTATGGTTTTTCTTTGCCGCTACAATCTTGTATGTACCGGGCGCCATGTTCATGAGCTCATAGTTGACCTGCTTTGAGGTAATGCTCTCAGCGCTGATTTTAACAATGATTTGACTCATATCGAGCGTTTGTCCCGCGGTTGTGTCATAGATTTTGATTGACAATGCGTCCTTTGTTTCCCCATTTTTACGGATAGAAACAGAAACGTATTTTTGATTATTTTCTTCTCCGCTCGCCGCACTGATACGATGTCCCTCTTTCGTCACTTCGGCGTCGCCCACTTTGTGGGAAATACCGCTCACAAGATCCGAAATCTGAGGCACTGCTCCTCCGTTAAAACTGAACGCCCCGCTCACCGTCACGCCGGCCGCCTTCGCCGTCACCTCAAAGGTCACGTCAAAGCTCTCCGTCACGCCGTTGTCCGCGGTCACGGTCACCGTGGCCCTGTGAGTCCCCACAGCCAAACTGGGCTTCGGCTCGACTGTAAAGGTTGCGGATGCTCCCTGAGCGATCTCATTGGCCGACAGTGTTCCCAGCGTGAAGCTGTTCGCTCCGGCTCCGCTCAGCGCCGCCTTCAGACCGGTCACCTTCCCGGTTCCGCTGTTGCTGACCGTGATCGTGGCAGACTCTGCCGACGTGTAGCCTTCTGCAGCCGTTCCCAGACTCAGAGCTACCGCTCCGCTGGTCAGGGTCACTCCGCTGCTTTCCAGACCGATGCCATAACCGTCGACGAAGACGGCAGAGACCGTCACATTCTGCGCGGGCATAGCGAATGCATGACCCGCGGCGCCGATGGCCACAGCGCTTCCGTCCTCCGCCGTAACTTCCAGGGTTTTCAGCTCTGCTCCTTCATTGGGAACTGCAGTGACCTGCACAAAGCCGTTTTGGATCGTGCTCTCCGTGTTCAGCGTCACCGTGCCCGCTCCCTGTGCGTCCACCGATATGGAATATCTATCCATAGCCGGCGGCTCCTCCACCGAATAAGCGCTGAAGCGCACGTCGTCCAGCTGCACATACCCATAGGATGCTGTTGCGGCGTCCACAAGTTCAAAATAGACTTCCATACCGTCCTGATATTTATCCGCGGGGATGGTCAGCAACTCGTCATGAAAGATATTGGCAGTGGCGCGGCTTCCGCCGGCGGGCTTTGAAGTACCGCGGGCGTTCTGCCTGGCCAGCTCTGTGCCCGTCGCCGCGTCCACGATCCGGAAGTAGTTGGCCGTTCCGCCGCTGAGCTTAAAGGCCACCGTATCTGACGCCAGACTGACCTTGGGCGACCGAAGCGTCCCTTTAAATGCCTCATTGTATTTATCTGCTGCAGCTGCCGTATTCTGATTCGCGATCAGTTCCTGCAGTGTGGACAAGTAATACGTGCCGTCCTTGTTGA
The DNA here is from genome assembly GCF_900605495.1 of Bacilliculturomica massiliensis. Lineage (GTDB taxonomy): Bacteria > Bacillota > Clostridia > Peptostreptococcales > Anaerovoracaceae > Bacilliculturomica > Bacilliculturomica massiliensis. Next base: position 312,484 of record NZ_LR027602.1, on the reverse strand, counting down.
TGTTGTAGATCTCTTGGATCTCCGCACTTGATTTCCTTTCATTCCGGCAGTAATCCCATGTGGAAATGAAAGGATAGGCGCTGACGTCCCCGTCCACCAGGGTAAAGGGCAGCGGCGTTCCGTCCTCAAAACTCCACTTATAGCTCACGACGCCCTGATCTTCCTTCATCGGGATGGTCTGGGCCGTCCCGGCGGCGGCTGTAAAGGTCCCGCTGGCCAGCAAGTACCCGGTCTTCTGCGCCTGATAGGCCGTCACGCCGTCCGCCAGAGCGAAGAGGACCTTTCCCTGGGCGTTGGCCGTTGCGGAAACGCCGTTGATGGTGACCACGGCCCCCGGAAGCGCGGTGATCTCTGTGAGATAGCGGTCCATTCTCTCATAGCTGACTGTGTTCTGCGACGCGAAAGCGTATGCCGTTCCGCTGTCGATGAGGTAGCCGCCGTTGTGCCAGATCGACGTGTCTGTTCCCTCATAGCTGTAAACCCTCAGCGAATCCCGGCAGAACAGCCGGTCGTAATCGGCCTTCGTCATGTCGAAGGCGACGGACATGATCTCCACCGGCGCCGCGGAGGCGTCCACAGGAGGACGCCCCGGTTCCTCTCCTGACATCCAGCCGAGGATCATATAATTGCTCCCCGAGGGCATCGTCACGCCGGAGCCGGTCGCACCGTTCCAATACGCCGTGCCGCCCTGCTTCACCTTCATGATCGCGGAGTCGTACTGAATTCCAAAGGTTCCCGCCACCGCGCTGATCCCATTCAGCTTCACTGACGCAGTATAGGTTCCTTCCGTCTCAGAGCCCTCGTTCAGCGCAAAGGCTCCGCCCAGAATGTAATTTCCTTCGGCAGGCTCGTAGACTGTGAGCTGGAACGTCGGCTTCAGGCTCGTCCCCCCCACCGTTCCCGTCACATTGTAGGTACCCGCCCGATCCAGAGAGTAGGTCGCGGCGTCCCACGTGACGTCCACATTCCCCTTTACATCGTCAGAATATGTGACCGCCACCTTTTCCGGCAGGGGATTGCCCGCCTCGCCGATGGTGTAGCGGACCGCCGGTATGGCGTCGAACTCTTTGATATCCGTGGAAAAGACCGCGGTTATCGTCACGTCCTGACCTGGCATGTTAAAGGCCAGCGTCTTCGTTCCCATATCGACAATGGAATTATCCGCCGCCGTCACCGTAAGGCTCAGCAGCTCCGCTCCCTCATTGGGCGTTACCGCGATCTGTACCGCGCCGTTCTTCACAGTGCTCTCTGTGTTCACGGAGAGCGTGCCGTTTCCCGTCGAATTGGCGGAAACCGCATATTTGGTCACACCCGTGACCTCCGCCACGGAATAGGCGCGAAACTTCACGTCGTCCAGCTGAACGAAGCCATAGGACGAAGTGGTATTGTCTACCAGTTCAAAATAGACCTCCATCCCGTCCGTATAAGACGCAGCCGGAATATTCAGCGTATAGTCCCGGAAGATGAAACCTGTCGTCTGAGAGCCGCCGGCGGGCTTGAACGCTCCCGGTGCGTTCTGCGTAGCAAGCACCGTGCCGTCCGATGCGTTTACGATCCGAAAGTAATTTCCGGATCCTCCGGACAACTTAATCGAAACCGTGTCCGAGGCCAGGCTGACCACCGGAGAGCGCAGTGTTCCCTTAAAGCTCTCCGAGCATTTCGGATAATCATAGTTTTGACCTTTCAGCGGTTCGTTCAGCGTACTGATATAGTACGTACCGTCCTTATTACTCGCATATGCCTTCTTTACCGTCTCACTTTTGTCGTATTGGTTTCGGCAATAATCCCACATGGCAATAAAGGGCTGACTGCCGATATCCCCGTCCACCAGTGTAAAGGGCAGCGGCGTGCCGTCCTCAAAGCTCCATTTGTAATCCTGCGCCGCGCCGGATGAGACGCCGGCGCCGACATCCGCGAATACCGGCATGCCGAAGCTTCCAACCGCCATGGCGGCGCTGAGCAGCAGCGCCAATAGCTTTTTCTTCCGCTTCATAACTTCCTCCTTTTCAAACTCACACTCAATAACGTCTCTCCCTTTGAGGGAGCCCTTCTATTTCTCCAGCGCGGCAACACCCCCTTCAAGCTCCGCAAAGGTCGTATCTATGGCGGACTTGCCGTAATTCTGCCGCACATACTGCAGATCCAGCGCCGTGAACAGACCGTCTCCATCGATGTCAGGCTGATCGGCTGCACGGAAGAGACCGGCGAAGGCGCCGGACATGGCGGCGATATCGTTGAAATCGATGGTGCTCGTACCCGGCCTGATCTTTCCCGGGATCAATACCAGCCCTTCTAGGATGGTCAGATCTCCCCGCAGCGGAATCTCCCTGACGGTGCAGCTCAGATGACCGGGCTTCGTGAGCCGGAGCGTATAGCTTCCCTCCGCAGCCGTCAGTGTGAATTCCTTCTGTTTCTGCGCCCGCAGATCCGCGGAGGCCACCACGCTTCCCGTCTCGTCAAGAAGCTCCGCCCTGGCCCCGTACTCGCCGGCTGCTGTGAACCTCCCGCTCAGCGTGTACGTCTCGCCCCGGGCGAGAACCGCGCCGCACTCCGCAGATCCAGCTTCGATCTGCGCCGCGCCGATCTCAAGAGCCACCGAAGTTTCCCGGCCGCCGTTTTTCACTGTGAATGTGTAGTTTCCCGCACCGACTGCAAATTCTGCCCTTCCGTCGCTTCCTGTAACAGCCAGCGCCGTCTCCGGATCGTCCTGGCCATAAATATCACAGGCCCCCAGCGGGTCTCCCATTTCATCCTTGACCGTCATCCGCACCAGCGCCTGATTTTTTTCCAATACAGGATGCAGCCGGCTCTTCAGGACGTTTTCTGTCTGGGCGCAGACGGCCTCTACTGTGATCACCTTGCCCTGTTCATACGGGCGTATTTTACAGGTATCCGTATTGCTCAGCACTGTGGAACCGGTCAGCCAGCGATAGGTATACGGCTCGTCCGTCCCGGTCACGGCTGCTGTCAGCGTCTCGCCCACTCTCGGCACGCCTTCAACCTGCAGCCTGACAGTCTGAGCCGTCCGGCTCACCGTCTCGCTGACCGAAGAGGTCAGCACCGTCTCGCCGCCCCGGGCCGCTTCCACCTTCACCACCATGCCCTCGTCGGCTGCGGTAAGTGTATAGAAGCTTTGGCGCGCGCCCCCAATGGGACTCATATTCTCCGCCCCCGCTCCTCTGTACCACTGATAGCTCAGATCGCTGCGAACTCCCTTGGGCGCCATGGCCATCGTTTCTCCGACCACCGCTGAGCCGCTCAAAGCAAGCTCTCCCGGAATCAACACCTGCGTCTCCACCGTGACCGCGTCCATCCCCTCCGCGCTGACTACCGCCATATCGCTGTAAGCGCCCGGACCAACCGCGCCGCCGGTCAGCGAGATCGTCAGGTCCGCCGTCTCGCCGGGGGCCAGCTCGCTCTTCGCCAGCTCTGCTCGGAAGGAAACGGCGTCCTTCATGCGGACTTTCAGCCCGGAAATGACGGCGTCCGACTCATTTTGGACAATTGCGGTCATCGCCGGCGGCGATGCCGTCCCGTCGTTTATGACGCCGAAGTCCAGCAGCGCGGGACTTGCCGTCAGCATTGTAATTTCATCGGAGAGAGACATCACATAATTGCACAGATCCTCCAGCTGAGATTCCGACAGATCGTTGACATTTCCATGGATTCCTTTCCCCTGGTCGTAACCCGGGTTAAAGGTAGTCAACACATCGTTCACCGTGGCCGCCCTGCCGTCGCACAGATAGGGCGCCGTCCGCCAGGCCTCCACCAACGGGGGCACCAACAGCCCCCGCGTCTCATTTCCGGTCTGCGTATAGTTGTAGATCAGCTTATCCTGCCCCTTGAGCTCTCCGGCGTGGCAGCCGGCGCAGCCGGCCTGTCCATCGAAAAGCGCTCTGCCGCGCTGGGCCGACTCGCTGAGCCGTCCATTCACCAGATACGGGCTGCTCTCAGGCTCAAGGGACTGGAGATACGCGTCGATCTTCAGAAGCCCTTCCTCCGGATAGTTGGCGTTGAACATGATATACTTCAGTCCGGCCCGCACAGCTACCTTGGCGTTGGCCCGGATCCCCGTGGCCATCACCCTTCCCCTTTTAAATGTATAGAGCATGCTTCTGGCCTGCTTGGGCGTGCCGATACCGTCGTTCAGATTGTCCCAGTTCAGACCGTCCACTCTGGCGTCTGGGTGACAGGAGGCGCAGCTCTGCCACTGCTGATAGCCGATGGTAGCGTCGTTCCACAGCCGTTCGCCGGTTCTCACGTCATCCTCCGCCGCCGTGTCGAAGCTCACCGTTCGCTTTGACCCTCCATCCGCGCTTACCGCGGAGAGACTTCCGGAAAAATAATTAGCCGTGTACACCGTCCGTCCGTCTTCCGAAACCGCCAGTCCTCTGGGCCCGTCCTGTCCCAGGCTCACCCGCGTCTTCATCTCCGTCAGAAAGGTCAGGTCGTTGGCGATATCATCTTTATTCTGCAGATAGCCCTGATATTTCAGCGCCGCATTCCTGCCGTTCCAATAGCTTCCGTCCGTCACCGCGTCGATCTTGGCCCGCATCCTGGTCCGGTCGATGATCATCAGCTCCCGGGTCCCAGAGATGGCCACAAACAGCTTTGTGTCCGTGGCCGCCACACCCCAGGGATTTCCGGCTCCCAGGTCCAGATCGTCCAGCATCATCACTGCCGTTATCGCCATATCTGACACGCGGAGCTCCGTCACCGCGTTGTTGTAGATCCAGCCCCGGTCCGCCTGGGTGGTGGCTACGTTGTACCGCCCGACGGCGTGACTCAAATACACGTATTTTCCGTCGGGAGAAACCGCCATATCCTTCACATTCGTGGAACCGTTCATCAGCCGGATCGTCGTCCGCGCCGATTCCGCCGCGATATCCGGCGCGCTCAGATCAATGCAGACCACATCGGAGGCCACACTGTCCTGCTGCGCGCTTCCCGTGATCAGATGGCTGGCCAGAAACAGCTTGTCTCCCGTCCGCACCATGGACATGGGTTCTCTTGTGACAGGCAGCACCGCTGTGGTGGCTCCTGTATGCAGATCCACCACCTGCAGCGTGCCGTCAAACCGATTGGCCGCATAAAGCGTACCGCCGTCCGCGGAGAGCTCCAGAGCGCTGGGCGTATGACCCGCCTCCAGCGTTCGGACAACGGCGTCCGCCGCCGTGTCGATCTCATAAATTTTTCCGTTGGCCCCGCCGGCTCCTACATAAAGTCTCCCGCCGTCCGCGGAGAGCCGCAGAGCGGTCGGCCGCTCCGCCAGCTGGATCACCGCCTTCTGCGTGTCGTCGCCGGCGTTCAATACCCGAACGCATCCTGCCGTATAGTCCGCCACATAGATCTTGTTTGAGGAAACAGCCACCTCCAGCGGCGAACTGTACCCGGACTCGTCTCTCGCGCCCTCTGTCCCTTTCGCCCCGTCGGACGCAGGCATGATGGACCAGGCCCGAAGCAGCGCCTTTTCCGCTCCTTCGCCGCCCACTGTTTCCGGAACGATCTCCTCCTGCGGCGTGGTCACCGTCATCTGACTCAAATTTTCCCGCTCATACTCTTCCAGTCTGCTTTCGCCGTAAGCCGCCGGCGCGGCGGCGGACGCAAGAAGCAGCCCCGTCAGAAGCAGAACAGACGGACGTTTTCCCCATCCCTTGATTTTTCTCAGCACTCGTCGGCTCCTTTCTTTCCTCACGCGTACAAGTGGAAGGATTCCTCCACTCCGGGCAGCAGGTTGACACATAAAAAGGTGACGATCAGACTGGCGAATCCCAGAACTGACCAAATATTCGCCGCACGGCGGCCGCCCGGAACCCGCCGAAAATGAAAATAGCACAGATAACAGAGCGCCGTGATCAGCGACCAGATTTCCTTCACATCCCACTGCCAGAAATTCCCCCAGACCTGATCTGCCCAAAGGGCTCCGAAACAAAGCCCTGCGGTCATGAAAGGAAATGCCGTCCTCAAAATGCGATACGCCGCGTGCTCATACCGCAGCCTCTGCTCCCCTTCCCGTCTCACTGCAGAGACCGCTGTCAGCGCAAAGGCCACGGCAGCCAGCGAGTAGGACAGCATGTAGCTGAGCACGTGGGGCACAAACCAGGCCGACTGCAGCGCCGGGACGAGAGCCCACTTCAGCTCTTTGTCCATAAACAGCGTTCCGATCAGCGGCAGCGCCGCCGGAAAACAGAAATAAGGCCACAGCCAGCGATCCGCCTGTCTCTTCCGCGTCAGGAACAGGCAGATGGGCACAAAGCACAGCGACAGCACGGACAACACCTGATACATGCTGGCAAAGGGCGCATATCCGTTCAGTACAATATTCTTGATAAAAATGCCCAGGTTAAAGCACCAGCCAAGGGCCGCCGCAGCAGCGCCCTTATCCGGTCTCCCGAGAAAAAGAGCCCCTGCGGCCAGATAACAGACCGCCGCCCCCAAACTCAGCGCCGCAGCCAGAAGCTCAAGCTTTTCCATTGCGCCCTCCGTTTCCTTTCGCCCCGAACGCGCCCTGAAAACAGAGGCCCGCCGTTCCGATCACGATCATCCACAGCCCTGCGGCGAAGAGACGGTTTCCAGGATCCTTCTTCGCGTACAGGAACAGATACGACTGATTTTCGTGGTCATAATCCATCAGGTAAAATTTCCAGCCCCGATGAGCCACCGGCGCATTCACCTTCATGGGGCGGACGTCGTCTGTCTCGCCGTCGATCACCCGCAGCTCCGCCGTATACTGGCTCACCGCCTCCCCCTTCCGCTCCAGCGCAAAGCTTTGAGCGGAGATGTCAAAGCCGAAGGACAGGAGCTCCCCCGAGGACATCTGTACCTCGCCGTAGGTCGTATTCGAATCAATCGGGATCTGAAAGGTTGCTTCCCGGCCGATGGCCCATCCCAGAAGGGCGCCCACGATCACCAGAATCAGCCCGCCGTGAGAGAGATAAAACCACAGACCTTTTCCCCCCCTCTGTACAAGACAGAGGACCAGCACCCCGGAAAACAGCGCGCTTGGGATCAAAAAGATCCATTTCGTGTAAAAGGCTCCCCCGAACAACCCGTCATTCAACAGCGAACCGACCAGCAGGGCCGCAGCCAGCAGGCCCATGGAAACAGCGGCCGCCTTCATCGAGTTTCTCACTGATTCCACCCCGGCCACGCCGTCAGCGGATCCTGGATCTCGTGATCCCAGTCGTAGAGCTTGCGGCCTTCATCGATGGCCTTTCGGTTTTCCGCCTCGATCTGGTCTCGGATGGCGACTTTCTCATTCCGCCAGGCGTCCTCTTTCCGCGGCGTGTAGCCCGGCATGTCCACGTCGGGATTGTCCTTCAGACGCTGCTGGCCCGTCCTGATCACATCGAGCGCCTGATTGTATTCGGCGGAGCCCACCGCCCAGCGGGACAGGATGGGACTCTTCTCCGGATTGTCAAAATAGATGGGCATGGCTCTGCTCTCGCTCCACCCGAAGTTCCACTGCAGGCCGCCCGGTATCTTGCTCAGCTCCGAGGAGCTCAGCGGAGAGCGTCCGCCCGGTCCGTTGGGATAATTCGTACTGTAATCGCCGTAATATGTGGCGTTCAGATCCACCCACTCCGCAATCTTCCGCTTTTCCGCCGCGGTCAGCGGCTCTTTGCCCACGCTCTTCAGATAACTCTCGTGCTGAGAGCTGAACACAGCCTTTACCAGAGGGCTGGAATAGGAGCCCCAGCTCATGGCCGGAGTGAAGACCGTGGAGCCTGCGCCGATAACGCCCAGATAGTTTCCAAACCGCGCCGAGGTTCCCCTGGCTCTCCAGAGATCCACGTAGGACGCGTTGAAAATAACACCCTTGTCCGGCGCCAGCGTCAGGTTTCCGTCCTTCCTGTCATACCCGTGACAGTCCAGGCATTTTGCCGTGAAGATGGGCTGTACGTCTGTCAGGTAATTCATGTTTTTCGTCTCTTCATAGGGCGTCCCGCCGTAGACAGTCCCGCCCCTGGTCTGCTCATACAGAGTCGGCTTGTCCGGCACGTTGACGCCGTCCGCGGAAAAGCTCCGCCGCAGCGCCTCCGGCGTCTTCACCGGGTTGTTTAAATCGGGTGTGATCCTCCTGTCCTCGTGGCAGCCCACGCAGCCCGTCTTCTCTCCGGACTGGACCAGCGTGCCGCTGCGCATGGACTGGATCATCTTCCCGTCCTTATCCAGCAGCTGAAAATATACAAACTTGTCCTGCGGCACCTCGAAATAGGCCGAGCCGTCGGAATAAACGGGCACCTCCCCCAGCACCCGCTTCACCTCGAAGCTGTGCCAGTTGACTCCGGGATTTTCCTGTCCCTCGGCCGCCCACTGGTTCGAAATCGCCACATAACGCTTGGGCACGGACTCCACGATGCGCAGTGTCTTGACCGTGCCTTTTTCAACGCCCTGCATGTGCTCTCCCTCGTACACATTCTGCACGAAAAAGGTCCCCGCTTCGTCCTTATAATTTCTCCGTTCCGACAGCACGATGGGCTTCGTCCTGCTCGCAAGCACTGTGGCGTCATAGGCCCCCCGGGACGTGTCGTCCACATACAGCTTCGACTCTTTTCCACTGCTGTCCACCAGATAAAGCCCCATCTTCTCGCTGCCAGACTGGACCTGCCTGCTGACTATGATATGATCCTCGTCCAGGGGCCGCGGGTCCTCATATTTGATACTCAGACCGGAATACGCGTCGATGCTCAGGCCCTGATTCTGATCCCGCACGCTGTTGATCGCGCTGGCCGGCCAGGTGCGGATCACCGGGTCCTTTCCATCCACGCCCCTGCTCCGGTCGATGACCGCCAGCGCTCCCCAGGGCCTGTCGTGGCAGGAACTGAGGATGGCCGCCACCTTCTGACTTCCCGGGATGGCTTTGGCGTCGATCACCGCGCCGGCGGGGGAATTGTTGCCGTAATACGTCACCTGCTGGGTTCCGTCCTCCCCCACCGTCCACAGCCCCTGGGCGCTGCCGAAATTCATGTCGTTGTATTCCCAGCGGTCGTAGATAATGCGTCCGTCGTTCAGAACATCGGTGGGCCGCTCAAAAAGCGTGCTGTTGGTGATCTTGACGATGTTGGCCCCATCGGCCTCCATGCGGTAGAGATTGGCCGCTATATGGCGGTTGCACATGACGTACTTCGGGTCCCGAGTGGAAGAAAACACGATGTTTCCGCTGGGCATATAGAGCGGGTCCATATCGTCCGCGTTCTTCATGGCGGTCAGCTGCCTGGAATCCACGATAGCCGTCTTGCTGTCATTCAGCGTGTATTCCCAGATATTGTAGCTGCTGTCTGCGCTGTCCCTCACCGAGAGCAGCACGCGATTTCCATCATAGGATACGTCAGGGTCGCGGTACGCCCCCGTTGCGGTCTCCATCAGCGTGGTCACCTCTCCGGTGGCCATATCCAGCACCTTCAGGGCGCTGCCCGGCCGAAAATTCGCCTTCCCATCGTACTCTCCGTCCGCGGCGGGGAACATGGTGTGCGTGTTGTGATGGCTGCCCGCGTACTGCTGCCGGGTCACGAAGAGGATCTTCATTCCCTGCAGTCCCAGAGCCTTCGTGCTGATCGCCTGCTTCAGATTGTCGGCGTCCTTCGTGAAGACCGGGATTCGCGGGTCGTCCAGCGCCACCGTGCCGGAGCACAGTTCCCGCAGACGGCTTTGAAGCTCTGAAATCTGCAGATACACCGCCTCGGCCTCCGATGGATCGCTCCAGCTGTCGCTGCTCTCGGCCACCGTGGTCCGCAGCGCCTCCAGGCTGGCCTGATCCCATCCGGTGACCGCCTTCGCGATATTGTCCGTCAGATATTCGCAGACGTAGCCCTGGGCCTGAAAATCATCGAAGATGATATGTCCCCATCCCCCGGTGGAGGAATCTACGATCTTCAGGTAATACACATTCCCCGGCGTTATGGCCCCCGACAGGTCCCAGGTCACATCTGTGAATAGATATTGATTCGTCGGACTCGTCGCCTTCCTGACAACTGTGCCGCTTTCATCGCACAGCGCCACGTAAAGCTTGGAAGAATCCGTTCCTCCTCCCACCTTGAAGGTGACTTCCGTCCCTGTGAGAACAAACAGCGGCGATCTGAACTCCGCCGTATAGCCGTCGCTGTAGCCGCCTGATCCGTCCTCGATGGACGTCAGATAATAGGTCCCTTCTTTATTGATATTTCTCTGCGGGGAGTTGAACTCCGTCGTCCGGCTACCAATCGGCCCCGGCGTGTTTCCCGTTACCATGGTAAAGGGCGCAAGCGTCCCGCTTTCAAAATTAAATACGAGCTTCTCCGCTGCATAGGCTGTTCCGACAGGGATCATCGCTGTCATCATGCAGAGAATCAGCGCCGCGCAGAGCATCCGCTTCCATTCTGTTTTGTTCATTACCTCTCCTCCTGCAGTACTGTCTTCCATTTCTATATCGAACACTGCATCTGTCCAGCGGTGCAAAATCCGGCGATGTGGGGGCGCCGGATTTTTCTCTTTCTTTCCGGGAGGTGTGGGCCCACCGGGAGAGCCGCTGTCTTCAGCCGTGATGGCTGTCTTTGCGCCCGCGAAAGTCGTGATATAGGTTATTTCACGACTTTACCCCCTTAGGCATTGAAATTCCAACGTTTAATTTTTTTTGACGGCTTATTCTGACGGCGCATTTTTGACCGGTTTTTTGAAGAAAAAAAACGCAGGATCCATAAAAGCCTGATGTTTCAATGTCTCTGGTTCTAATGGAGGACAGGGATTTGACGGCGCATTTGACGGCTTATTCATTTTTTGTATATAAATATATTAAGAATTATGGAAGATACTAGGTTTGTTAGTCACAGATTCTTATCAATTATTTGAGTTTTTGTTGGTTTTGTGATCAAATTCGACAATAATCCTTTACAAAAAGACGAAAAATGTCTATACTAAGAGTGTAAAAAGACAAAAAAAGCGTTCGTGAAATAACCTATTTCACGAACGCTTTTTGCTGTTTTGACCTACAGGCGAGACAAAGTTTTTACTGCCTTCTATATTCATCTAGCACGATTGCAAGAAAACGGCCCCGAGCACGGCGTAAGTTCCTTCGCCGGCCGGAGCCGCCTTTCGTCCTATTTCAGGGCTTCTTTTCCTCGCTCATGGCGTGGACCATAGAATACAGATTATAGCCAAAACTGGCCGTCCGTATCATGCCCCGTATACTTTCACCACACAGTCCTTCCGATAAAATGCAATTCCGTAGGCGATCACTTGCGCATATCCCCTCAGCGCCAAATCCCTGCAGTAGTTTTTCTCCCGTATCTGTGTCACCGCCTCGTCACAGCGCGCCTCCAGCTTGAGCGGATCCTCCGTCCACTTCAATTCTAAGATAATCGCAGTCTCCCGTATACTCTCCGGCAACAGCACCAAATCCGGTCTCCCGTCGCCCCATTCTCGATTGGATTCCATCGTATAACCGGCCAGGTTGCTGTAAAGCCCCATTATAACACCGTGATAGAATGCTTCCCGGCTATCCATATAACTGATGCTCCTTCTCAGCAGACCTCCGATCTCCCCCTCCATCGTTCCCGCATCTCCGCTCAGCGTTGCGGCGTACAATTTTTTCACGCCGCTCTGCTCCAGCAGCTCACTTTCAAACCAGTTCTGGATGTGGTCCTTATATATCGTTCTCACTTCCCGGTTTGGAACCCGCAGCGTCGCATAGACGGTGTCTTCCTCATCTCTTCGCTCCGACTCCTTTGTCAGATATCCCGTAAAGTACAGAAAGTTCCATAGATTGTTGATGTCCTTATCCACCTCGTCATACGTAATATCTTCGTGTACCGGCTTCTCGACCGCCCCGCCCGCCATCAGCTCCTCGATCTCCGCCCTGACTCCCGCGTCCGCTTTCTCAATCAGCGTCCTCACGATGGTGTTGCCGCTGGTGTTCGCCCAGTAGGCCTTCGGCCTGATATCCTCTTTGATGGTCATCTGCTTCAAATGGTTCACCACGCTCCACGGATTGTACACCTCCGTGTCCCCGAACAGATAGCCGTCGTACCACTCCTTCACCTCCGGAAAATATGCTTCTTTTCCATAAAAGCGCAGCGCTTCCTCTACCTCCTTCGGCGTAAAGCCAAAGTGTTCCGCGTATCCATAGCTCGCCACCGAAAAAATCTCCAGATTGTTCAGCCCCGTAAAGATACTTTCCTTCGTAATCCGCAGGCACCCGGTCAGCGCCGCAAAGGCCAGCGATTCATTGGACTTCAGCGCCGACTCGAACAGCGAGCGAATAAAGTCCGCCATCTCTTTGTAATACCCTTCCGCATAAGCCGACTCCAGCGGCACGTCATATTCATCGATCAGAATGATCGTCTTGCTCCCGTAAGCCGACTCCAGACAGGCAGACAGAAACTGCAGGGACTGCAGATAATCTTCCTCCCGCCGTTCCTTCTGCATGATCCGCCGATACTGCTCCCTGCTCGCTTCGTCCAGTTCCGACGACAGCACCACTCCTGAATGACGGCCAAACTCTTTCTCAATTTCATTGTAAAGGGACGCCCTGGCCAACTCCCAGCTGTTTTGCTTTCCTGATTTCAACGTCAGGAAGATAACCGGATACCGGCCCATCTGCGCGGTGTACGTCTCTCCTGCCCTCGCGATGTTCAGACCGGAAAAGAGCTCTCTCTGCTTTTCCGCCGCACTCTCATCCTTCGGTATTTCGAAGAAGCTCCGCAGCATCGTCATGTTCAGCGTCTTGCCAAAACGCCGGGGGCGGGTGAAGAGATTGACCTTTCCTCCCAGATCTAAAAGGTCTTTTATCAGCCCGGTTTTATCCACATAATAATACCCGTTGGTAATCAAATCCTCAAAGCTGTCCACGCCGATGGGCAGCGGCCTGACCTTGCTCCTGTTCTCCGCCATGTTTCGTCCTCTCTTTCCGGAGGCGCAGCAGCGCCTGATCTCCCCGTTCTGTTCTTATTATACCCTTGCGCCCCGGTTTTCACAACCGCAAGAAAACGACCCCGGACACGGCGTAAATTCCTTTTCCGGCCGGAGCCGACACCTGTTCCTACAGATATTGGTACTGTTTCCTGTAATGCCAGACAAAGCAGGCAGACAGGATGAGCGTCAGAAGCTCTGCCGCAGGGACCGCCAGCCAAACGCCCGCAACCTGCAGAAACAGCGGCAGCGTCAGAAGAGCGGCAGTGAGAAAACCGAAGGTCCGCAGGAAGGAAAGGGTCGCCGAGACCGTTCCGTTGGAGAGCGCGGTAAACAACGCCGAGGCGAAAATGTTATATCCGCAGAACAGAAAGCTGAACGGAAAGATCTGAAAACCATATCGGGCGATCTCATAGACGCGGCTTCCCTCTGGCGCAAAAATACCCGTAAGCTCCGGCCCGAATATCATTGAGACCACGAACACTGCGATCGAAACAACGCCGATAAAGCCGAAGCATATTCTGCATATGCGTTTGAGACCGCGGTAATTTCCGCTTCCCCAGCTGTAGCTGATGACGGGCGCCACTCCCATGGAAAACCCGATATACAGAGTAGACAGAAGAAACTGCGAGTAGATCATAATGGTGATCGCCGCGACGCCGTTTTCACCCAGAAGGCGCATCATGGTGAGGTTGAACAGAAAAGTAGTGACGGCTGCTGATAACTGTCCCACCATCTCAGAGGAACCGTTGAAGCAGATTTTTCCCAGTTCTCCGGCGCCGCCGCAGGGTCGGCAGAAGCGCAGCCTGTTATTTTTAGCGAACAGGAAAAACAGGATGCCGGCGGCAGTGGGTATGAGATAACTCAGACTCGTAGCCAGTGCGGCGCCCCGGATCCCCATCCCGAACCGGGCGATCAAAAGAAAATCGAACAGCGCATTGGCCATTCCTCCCATAAGAGTCAGCCACATGCCCAGCCCCGGTCTCCCCGCTGTGACCAGAAGGGACTGAAACAGCACCTGCAGGATACAGGCCGGCGCGAAGATCAGCAGTACGGACAGATAATCCCGGCAATAAGGAAACAGAACGTCGCCGCATCCCAACATCCGAACCAGCGGTTCCAGAAACAACGATCCCGCGACGCAGATCGCCAGACCCAGCGACAGCCCGGCCAGCAGGATAAGCGTCAGAGTCTCTCCGGCGTCCCTGTCCTTCTCCTCCCCCAGTTTCCGCGCAATAGCCGCGCTGCCGCCGGAAGCCAGCATGGAACCCAATCCCACCATCAGATTGATCACGGGTACGACGATATTGACCGCCGACAGCGCATCCGTTCCCACAAAACGCGCCACAAAAACAGTGTCAACAACAGTGTACAGCCCCATAAAAACCATCATAACAATGGTAGGAAATGCAAACTTCAACAGCGACGGCGCGCTGAAATCCTGCGCCAGCGGATGGACCGGCGCCTGCCGGTCCCGCTTCTCGCTTATACTCATGTGAATCCCCCCTTTATCCTCATTCAAAGTAAACAGCAGGTCTCCTGCATGATTGATTATAACGGCTGCGCATACTCTGGTTTTCATCATTCTTGCTCATTTACCTGCCTGCGGGGCCGGCTTTTGGGTAGATACGAGGATCGCCTGGACACATGAGCGGACTTTTTTTCTTTTTTCATGCTTTTAGCACCTGAAAAAGAAAAAAACGGGCGGCGCAACCGACATTTAAACTGTTTCTCCTGTCGATTTATGTCGCTTTTTTCTTTTTCAATATGATTTTGCGTTAAAAACGAAAAATATTTTCTATATTTACTATGTAAAGTATATATTATCCATTTTCTTTTCGTTTTTGAGCCTCTTTTGCCGGCAAAAAGAAAAAATCGGGAAACGATCCGCATACCTTCCTTTTCAGGCCGCCCCAGACCACTGTCTCAACCATATTTCAGTGTTCAGAAGATCTCTGCCCGCGGATCAGAACGGTTCCCGGCATGGGGGTATAGGAGCTGCGTGTTCAGCTACCGATTTGCTTTTCATAATAAAATAGTTTCCTTCGGAAACATATTCGCCCTGCGGGCTCACTTTCACAAGGTGAACTTTTTAAAACATCCGGAAATACAGCGGACGATATTCCCATGCTATAAAAAACAGGCAGGCGCCTGTTATCAGCGCCTGCCTGCATGATTTTCCCAATCTCAATATAAATTCACCGGATAATGTATGCGGGACCGGACTACTGCTTCCTTACCGCAGACCATATCTAAAATAGGCGTCCGAAAATAAGGGCCCGCTCCCGTCGTCACAAACGCTTTTCATCAATTGTCTCCTTTTCCGCCCTTCTTCCGGTCCTCGCGCCGCCCTTTCGTCTTTTCTTCATCCCAGCCTTTATCCCTGACCTTCAGCTCTTCCGGCCTTTCCAGCCTTTCCGGCCTTTCCGGTCTTTCCGGCCTTTCCGGCCTTTCCGACCTTTCCAATCCCACCGGCCTCTCCGGCCCCGCCGGCCTTTTCAGCCCTGCTCGATCTTTCCGGCTCTTCCGGCCCTTCCAGCCTCGCCAGCCCTACCGGCCCCGCCGGCTTTTCTGGCCTTTCCTCCCGCACAGTGACGCCCTCTGTCTTTGCATACTGTCTGTGCATGCGGCTGAGGATCATGGAACAGTACTTCTCCTCCACCTCCACGCCGATGCTGTTTCTGCCGCAGGCCGCGGCCTCGATCATAGTCGTGCCGCTGCCGCAGAACGGATCCACCACCGTGTCTCCCACGAAGGAAAACATGCGGATCAGCCGGCCGGCCAGCTCCTGCGGAAAGGGGGCGGGATGGCTGCGGGTGGACGCGCCGGAGAGGTTCCATATCTGCCGGAACCACTTATCGTAGTCTTCTTTTCCGATGCGGCTCTCCTCCCGCTGTTTTTCCGTAGGCCTGCGATAGCCTCCGGGCTTTCTCTGCATGAGGATGTATTCCATATCATTTTTTATGATCGCGTTTGGCTCATAGGGCCTTCCCAGAAACGAAGTCCCTCTATTGGCTTCAAAGTTCGCGTTGGAGACCTTGTGCCACAGTATGGGATTCAGATTATCGAATCCGATCTTCCGGCAGCACACTGCGATGTCAGAATGCAAGGGAAAAACCACGTGCCTCCCGTATTTTCGCCGCGACTGACAGACGTCCCCCACAACGCAGACCATCCTGCCCCCGGGCACCAGAATGCGGTAGCATTCCTTCCAGACCTTTTCCAGCTCCATGAGAAAAGCCTCATAATCCTCGATGATGCCCAGCTGACCGCTCCCTTTTTCATATTCCTTCAGATTCCAATAAGGCGGCGATGTGAGGACCAGATGCACGCTGCCGTCGGCGATATAATCCATCCGCCGCGAATCCCCATGGTATAAAATGTGCTCCGTCACGTCAACTCTCCTGTCTGCCGCCGCGGGCGAGAACCGCCCTCAGCAGCGATAAAACAAAGGACCGTACCGAAAGCTCCGGGACCGGGCAGCTGTGATTCCCCGGTTCTCCGTCCCTGCGGCTGGTCACAAAGCAGGCGGCGCTGTACTGTCGTTCCAGCACCAGTTTTCTGCAGAATATCTCGTATCTCTTCATATAAGAGGAATGTTCAAATTCCGGCATCACCTCGAAGTGAGGCGAACGGGCGGACACCGGCGCCGTGGATTTCGGACAGTCCTCCAGCACCATCATATAGCCCAGCCACGGCGCTTCCTGAAGGCCGTAAACGCCTTCCCGGTAAGCCGTCCAGACGTCCAGAGCGCTGCCCATGGCCTCCTCCGTCCGGTTGTTGAAATTATTTCCAAAAGAAGGCCCCACCTGACTTTTGAATTCCACCGCCGCCGCGAGACGGCCCTCTTCCATCACCAGCAGGTCCCACTTCTTACTCGGCCTGTAAAATCCGGGGATCTCCAGACCGGCTTCACAGAAAATGCTTTTTTCCGGCACTCCGTTCAGGAGAAGCGTATGGCGGATCAGGTCCACAAAGCCGTCCAGCTGCTTTCCTCCGGTGACGGCGCCCCGGTTGCCCTGATCCCTGCTCTGTCCCGCCAGCTGCCTGGATATCTGCCCGTCCCTGGTGCTCCAGAAAAAACGAACCGCATCCTCTGTTCTCGCTTCAAAATCCTCCGGAAAAATGATCTCGTTCATCTATGTACTCCATCCCGCTCAATGCGTCCGGCGAACTGCGGCGGGGCTCTCCCTGCCGCCGGCCCGCCGGGCACAATCATTTTACTGCTTCATATAAACACTATGGCTATTATACCTTGCCGCCGGATTTTCCACAAGAAAAACAAGACCGCGCCTGTCCGGCTGCCGTCAGATATGGAACTTAACGTTTTTATTGATCTCCGGAAAATCAAGACGGTTGAGACAGCTCTGTTTGTGTTCCGCGAAAGAATGGGCGTACACGTTCAGCGTGATGGTGCTGCTGCTGTGTCCCAGACATTCGCTGAGACTTTTGATGTCCATGTTGTGTTCGATGCAGCGGGTGGCGAAGGTGTGGCGCAGGGCATGGAAATTGGCTTCCTCCACTCCGGACTTTTTCAGCACCCACTTCAGCCGCTTCTGATATACTCTCGGTTCAATATGCTTTCCGTCACAGGAAAACACGGGCTCGTCCTTTTCCCTTCTCTCCGGCGGCAGGCTGTTATAATACTGCTTCATCAGTCCGCAGAGTTCCTTCTTGATGGGAAAGCTCCGTCGGGAATTGCGGCTTTTGGGCGGGCCCATGATGATCTTCGTCTTCACGCCGCTTCCCTCCGGCGCCGTTCCCCTCTGCAGCGTACGGCGGATATGCAGCCGCGAACTATCCAGATCCAGATCGCGCCACTGCAGACCCGACAGTTCTCCGATGCGCAGCCCCGTATACAGAGCAAAAAAAATACCCATACACGTCTCCCCGTACACCGGGTGCGGGAAGTTCCGAAGCAGCACTTCCTCAATGCACGCCTGCTCCCGCCTGGAAAAGACCCGGATCTCTCTGTCGCTGTTTTCCACCGCCCGCTTCATCTTTTTCCTGGGTATCTCAGCGATATAGCGCTCGTCCAGCGCGTAATCCAGCATGCTGTAGATCAGAAACATCAGCGTATTGACCATGCTGGCGGACAGTCCTCCGTCTCCGTCCAATCTGCCTCTCTCCAGTTTTTCCGCCCGAAAGCGGTCCAGTACCTGCGGGGACAGCAGGCACATCCGACAGCAGCCCAGCTCCGGAAGAATGTGCTTCTCCACGTGTCTCCGATACTGGTCCAGTGTGGACTGGTGAAGGGACGGATCCGTCGCCTTCCAGTTCAGCCACTCCGCAAAGCAGTCCGCCATCGTCAGACTTCGCTGCTTCAGCTTTTCCTGCCGCAGCCTGGTTTCCGACTCCTTCTCCACCCGGCGCTTTTCCTGCCGGACCTGCGCGTAAGTTGCCGCGTATACATAACCGTACTGCGCCTTTCCGCTCATCGCGTCGTAGCCTGTGATATAGCGTCCTTCCCACCGGCCGTCGGAACGCTGATAAATGTTTTCACCTCTTCTTGCCATTTCTTTTGCTCCTTTCCTGCAGCTGTTGTGCCTTGTTTGTAATACCCCATCATACGCTACGGCGCGGATACAGACAACGTTTCCCAGACACAAAAACGCCCCTTAAACAATATATTTAACGAACGCAGGAAATTTTATACACTGCCCTTATGGGCGTCGACTCTCACGTTTGCTACGGACGCGAAAAAGCCGGGGGTTTCTTCCCCGGCTTTTTCATAATTAATTTCTATTCTATATGCTTTTTTCACGTGGTCCTTAGACGGCCCGGCAGCCTTTTCTCCAACTGCCTGCGGAAACGGCTAATAGCCTTTTCCGTATCCGTTTTCAGACATATACTCTTTCATATCTGACTGGGCGGAGCTGATACGGCCCGCGTACCGCGTGGTATAATTGCCTCGGTTTACGGCCCCTGCTCCCTGATTATAAGCCGACAGCGCTTTCGTCACGTTGCCGTCGTACATGTCCAGCCGTTCCTTGATATATTTGGCTCCCAGCTGGATATTCGTGTGCGGATCCAGCAGCTGCGACGCGCTGACTCCGTACCCTTTGGCAGTGGAGGGCAGGATCTGCATGATCCCCAGCGATCCGCTGCTGCCTCTGGCGCTTGCGTTGAAGGTGCTCTCCTTCTGCGCCATGGCGATCAGAAGAGTGTGATCCACGCCGTAGATCCTGGCTTCATGCTGAAAGATCGCCACCAGATCCTGGGCCTGAGCTACGCTGTAGCTGCTGTTGCACTTTCTGATATAGTTGACCAGTCCCCGGATGTACCGGGACTGCGGTTCGTTGAAGTATTCCCTGGCTTCTTTGCCGGGATCGGTGCTGATATACAGCCCGCTGTAATCATCGTAATACAGACTCCAGCCGAACAGATGATGTTGTGTGATGACTTTGATAGGGAAATATACGGTCGTCCCTTCCACTAACAGCGGCAGTTCACCTAAGCTGAGCTTTGTCGCCTGCAGCTCCGGAAGCGTGATCTCTTCCTCTGGCTGCACAACATCTGCTTCTGTTTCCACGTCGGCCTCTGCGCCTGCCACATCGGTATCCTCTGCAGCCGCGTCAGCTTTCGCTTGCGTTTCCACCCCTCCTTCGGTGGTTACTGCAACCTTCTGGTTCGTCGGCTCGTAAGCGATGACCGTTATGTCAGATGCAATTTCACAATTGACATCCTGTAGGTTGCTTTGAAGTTTCCCGTCGCTCGCGCCTTTCTGCGCGGGTTCGGTTTTCACTAATTTCAGTGTGCGGCTTTCCCAATCCATGTCGGCCTGAATGCCCAGCGCCCTGCTCAGGCTGCCGTTGACAGGCACATATGTCGCACCTTTATAGGTGAACAGCGGATTGTTCAGTTCGTAATTGAAAATTTGCGTTCCGTCGATGTAGATATTCTTCATGAAGAATTGACCTCTGACGGCTTCGCCAGCATAGATAGAAATTGATGAGAAAAGTAAGATTGTCAATGAAAGCCACACAGATAAAAGCCTCTTTGCCATATCTATTCTCCCTCTCTTTCCCGTGTCCCGAATTCGGGGCACTCGTATATTATACCTGTAAAGTCGCTTCTTGTATAGCCCTTTTTTGCTTCAGAAAGCCCCGCCAAGCGACACAAACCTTCATTTTTCAACGTTTATGTCAATCGCTTTTGTACGATTTTCACGCTGAGTTTTGCCTATATTATTCCATAAAATGAATAATGATCCCTGTATCATATTGGCGCAAATGGAAACGGCGGCATGCAGCCGCCGTCTCGTCAGTTTCCTTTTTTATTGGGTATGTGGATCGCCCGTCCCTCCACTGCCAGCGCCGCCTCCCGCACCGCCTCGCTGACGGTGGGATGGCCGTGGATCGTGGATATGATCTCTTCTGCGGTAGCTTCCAGCCCGATGGCCAGGGCCCCCTCCGCGATCAGGTCCGTGGCCCGGCAGCCCAGAATGTGCACGCCCAGGATCTCGCCGTGCTGTTTCCCAGCAATGATCTTAACGACGCCCTCCTGGCCGCCCATGATCAGCGCTTTTCCATTAGCGGACAGCGGGAATGTTCCCACGGTATACCCGATCCCTGCTTCCCTGGCCTTTTCCTCTGTGAGACCGACTCCAGCGAACTCAGGACTTCCGTATACGCAGGAGGGAATGGATCGGGGGTCGAAGGCTTTTTTGCCGGCGCGGCCCACAGCGTTTTCCGCCGCCGTCTCGCCCTGGGCCGAAGCGGCGTGGGCCAGCATGACCCTGCCCGTACAGTCGCCGATGGCGTATACGCCTTCTGCATTCGTCTCCATATACTCATTGACGGAGATCTTTCCCTTATCCTCCGCCACGCCGGCTGCGGCCAGGTTCAGCGACCCTGTGTCAGGTTTTCTGCCCACGGCTACCAGCACCTTATCCGCCTCAAAATACTTGATCTCCCCGCCGCAGTTCGCCTTGATCCTGGCTCCGGCGGGCGTCTGTTCGACAGACTCTACTCTGGCGCCCGTGAGTATTTCTACGCCGGTCTTTTCCATCCTGGCCCGCAGTATGGCGGTCAGCTGGCCGTCCATCGAAGGCAGGATCTCCGGCAGCGCTTCAAGGATCGTCACCTTCGCGCCAAACTGGCTGAACGCCGTGGCGATCTCCACGCCGATCACTCCGCCGCCGATCACCGCCAATCTCTCCGGCACGGCCGGCAGCGACAGCGCAGCGGTGGAATCAATACAGTGCTCATTGCCGGCGATGCCCGGCACCGGCGGGATCGCCGGTACAGAGCCCGCCGCTATAATGATGCGGGGCGCGGTCAGATTTTCAGATGCGCCGTCCTCCTTTTTCACCGTCAGCTCCCGAGGCCCTGTAAATTTGGCCTCCCCGCTGACGACTCTGATCCGGTTCGCCCGGCAGAGCCCTTCCACTCCCCTGACCAGCTGCGCGCGGACCGCTTCTTTTCGCTTCTGGATCGCATCCCAGTCATATTCCAATCCGTAGGCTTTCAACCCGATCTTTCTTGCTTCTTTCATTTCCGCGAACATTTCCGCGGAATGGAGAATCACTTTAGTAGGTATACAGCCTACGTTCAGACAGGTTCCGCCCAGGCTCTTCTTTTCGATCAGCGTTACGTCTGCTCCCAGCTGAGCGGCCCTGATAGCGGCTGTGTATCCTCCCGGCCCGCCGCCGATCACGACGATCTGTTCCCCTTTTTCCATCCAGTATCACCTCTTCCGCCGGCGGGGCGCTTCCCGCCGTCCTAAATCAACATCAGTTCCGGATTTTCCACGTATTCCTTCAGATCCTGCAGGATCCGCCCTACCTCAAGCCCGTCAAACACCCGATGGTCAAAGGTAAAAAAGATATTCATCATATCCCTGGCGCAGATCTCCCCGTTGCGTATCACCGGCTTTTTGCAGGAACGACCGAAGCCCGCTATGGCTACCTGAGGGGGATTGACCACCGGCGTTCCCGCGTCGATGGGATACATCCCTACGTTTGTGATCGTGAAGGTGCCGCCGCTCTGTTCTCCGTGGACCAGACTTCCGGTCCTGGCCCGCCCCGCCAGTTCCCGGATCGCCCCGCTGAGCTGAGCCAGCGTCATCTTATCCGCGCCCTTTACCACCGGTACCATGAGCCCCGCTTCAGCGCCCACCGCCACAGACAGATTGACATCTGAATAAGAAGATATCTCGGAACCGTCAAAAGTGGCGTTGGCCAGCGGATGCTTTTTCAGCATCTGCACTGTGGCTTTCGCCAGGAGATCGTTCACCGTGATCCTGCAGCCCGAGAACTCTGCCTTTTCCCGCAGCTTCCTGTGAAGCGCCAGCAGATCGGTGACGTCCACCTCCACCGAAGCGGAAGCCTGAGCGATGTTCTGCAGACTGTCCTGCATATTGCGGGCGATGGTCCTGCGGATACCGGACAGCGGTATCCTCTTTACCTCGCCCGGCTCCGCCTGCTCCAGGGAACCGTCGCAGCCGGGAACTCCCGCAGCGCCGGCGGCCGCCGCGAATCTTCTCACATCTTCTGCCACCACCCGGCCCGCCGGCCCGCTTCCCCGTACCGCTGAAAGGTCGATATTCTCCTCTCTCGCCAGCTTCCGGGCCAGACCCGTGGCTCTCACCCGGCCGCCCTTTTCCGCAGGCGGCTCCGGACTCTGGGGAGAGACCTGCGCTTTGGGCTCATTGCCGGTTTTCTGTTTCGGCCCATCCCCGGCTTCTTCTTTGGGCGCATCCCCGGCCGCCGTGAAGGCCCCATACTCTTCCTGACTCTCAAAAATATAGCCGATGATCCCGCCTACCGCCACCACGCTGCCCGACTGCGCCGCAATGTGCAGGATCCCGTCTGCCTTTGCTTCCACGTCCATGGTAGTCTTCTCGTTTTCGATCTCCAAAACGGGATCATCCTTTTTTACAAAAGTCCCTTCCTCCGCTTTCCACTGGCCCACCGTCCCCTCGATCATGGTCAGCCCGGCCTTGGGCATAATCAATTCAACACTCATATTCTTCCTCCATAACGCCGCCGTACCGGATCACGCAAACATGGCTCTTACCGCCGCCGCAATGTCCTCCGCGTCCGGTATGGCAAACCGCTCCAGCGCGATATTGTACGGTATCGGCACATCCAGGGCCGCCACCCGCACCACCGGACCGTCCAATTCGTCGTACTGCTCCTCCTGGATCAAAGCCGCCAGCTCCGCGCCGATCCCCGCAGTCTTGTTGCTCTCCTCCGCCACGAGAACGCGGTGAGTCTTGCGGATGGACTCAAAAACAGTATCCTTATCGAAGGGCGCCAGCGTCCTGGGATCGATGACCTCCGCGTCGATCCCTTCTTCCTTCAGCTTTTCCGCCGCCTCCAGCGCCCGTCTGACCATGAGACCGACGGCTATGATCGTCACATCCGTCCCCCGGCGCTTGACGTCCGCCACGCCGAAGGGGATCGTATATTCCTCATCGGGGATCTCTTCCTTCACCTGATAGAGCTGCTTGTGCTCGAAAAACAGCACGGGATTGTCGGAACGGATCGCTTCCTTCAGCAGGCCCTTGGCGTCGTACGCGGTGGAAGGACTGGCGATGATCAGTCCCGGCGCGTGCATGAACAGACTCTCCACGCAGTTGGAATGCTCCGCCCCCGCTCCGAAGGACGAGCCCATGGCGCTCCGTATGACCAGCGGCAGCTTGTATTCCGGTCCGTGCATATAACGCCATTTGCCGCAGCAGTGAAAAAGTTCGCTGAAGGCCACCATTGTGAAATCTGAGTACATCAGCTCCGCACAGGGTCTCAGCCCCGTGACCGCCGCCCCGATGGCGCTGCCCACGATAGCCGTCTCGGAGATGGGCGTGTTGCGCACGCGCTGTTTTCCGAATTCCTCGACCATGCCTCTCGTGAGACCAAATATATTTCCGAATTCGGCCACGTCCTCGCCGAAAAGGACCACCGCCTCGTCCCGGCGCATTTCCTCTTTCATGGCGTCGCCGATCGCCTGTCCGTAGGTCACCAGCATACAGAATCCTCCCTTCCGTTCCCGCAGTTACGCATATAAATAATCATAGATGGTCTCCGGCGCCGGTTCCGGGCTGTTCTCCGCAAAGATCACCGCCGCGTCCAGCTTCGCTTCAAATTCCGCGCGCATCTCTTCTATCTCGGTCTCCGTAATCATTTTCTTTTCCAGGAGCCAGGTCTCCATCTTTTGCACACAGTCCTTTTTGATCCACCGGTCGGCCTCCGTCTGATCCCGATAGCGGGCCTGATCTCCCTCAAAATGGCCCCTCCACCGGTAAGCCTTGCACTCCAGGATCGCAGGTCCGCCGCCCTGCCTGATCTCCCGGGTCAGCTCTTCCGCAGCCTCATAGACCGCAAATACGTCGGTCCCGTCGGCCACGCGGCCGGGTATGCCGTAGGCGGGGGCTCTGTCCGCCGCCGTATTTTTTACCGGAACGCCCTCGCTCACAGGGGTGGATATGGCGAACTGATTGTTTTCACAGACAAACAGCACCGGCAGCTTCCAGGCTGCGGCCAGATTGATGGCCTCGTGTACGGGACCTCTGCTGGTGGTCCCGTCGCCGAAGTATACGTAGACGATATTGTCGCCGCCCCGGTTCTGAATGGTGAGCCCAGCCCCTGCCGCCACTGCGATATCGCAGCCCAGCGTGCCTGAAAATCCCAGCATTCCCCTGCTCAGTTCGGAAATGTGGTTGATGCCGCCGCGGCCGCCGGAATTGCCCGCCGTCTTGCCCAGGATTTCCGCGAACATCGTTTCCAGCGATACGCCGAGCAGGCTGGAAGCGCCGATATCCCGATGGGACATTTTGAAGTAGTCCCCTTCCTTCTTCGTCGCCAGAGTCCCGGCAAACGCCGCCTCCTCCCCGATGCCGCTGTGAATGTGGCCCGGGATCTTGCCGGCCGCGTAGAGATCGATCAGCCTCTTTTCAAAGAGACGCAGCATCAGCAGATCCCTGTACAGCTTCCGGGAAAGTTCTTTTGTGTATGCCATTTCAGTTCTCCTTTCTCGCTGCGTCCACCCAATCCAGAACATCCTGGCACTGGGTGCAGTTATCGTACAGCACCTGACATTTTTCTTTAAAACTGGTGAGATCCGGGTAGATAAAGGTCACGCCCTCCGCCTTTAACTCCGCGGTGATCGTCTCCTCCAGCTCGCCGCAGTATTCCCTGCTCTCCTTCATGACTTGATTGCCCGCCTCCAAAATGATGTCTTTGGCTTCGCGGGGCAGTCCCTGCCAGTAGATCTCGTCGAAATACAGCGCCCCTTCATAGTGGGTGTGATCCGTCATGATGACATAAGGCGCCACCTCCGTAAATCCTGCCTCTTTGGACAGCGCAATATCGTTTTCCTGTCCGTCAACCACGCCGGTCTGAATGGAAGTGTAGACCTCGTAAAAGTTGATGGGAATGGGCGCCGCGCCCAGGGTCTCCCAGATCTTCACATAGCTGTCTGTAGCCGGTACCCTGATCTTGACATTGCGGAAACCCTCCAGCGTCTCCACCGGATACTTCATCGTGGCTTCCCGGTTGAGACCGTCGATGATGCCCGCCACCCGGATGCCGGATTTTTCCGCCAGCCAGTCGGTCACTTCTGTAAAATAGGTGTCCCAGAACCGATACTGGTGTTCCTTGCTGTCGTACAGATACGGAAGTCCAAAGACGTCGAAGGCATTGCTGATGGGGCCCGCCATGGCGTCGCCGTCCAGATAGACCTGGATGTTGCCCATTTCCAGCGCTTCAAAGGCCTCTGTGCCTCCTCCCGCCTGTCCGTTGTAAAAGATCTTGCCCGTGATCTTTCCGTCGCTTTTTTCCGTGATCAGTTCCAGCCACTCCGCGACGAACTTGCTCATATAGTAATCCTCCGACTCGCCCACGCTGATGGTGAGATTGATGGGATCGGTGATCTCCTCGCCGCCCTGGACGCCGCCCCCGCCGGAGCAGCCTGCGCACAGTAACGAGAGGATCAGTAAAACGCTGATAGCCAGACTTGCTTTTCTCTTCATTTTTTCGTCTCCTTTTCCACGTTGTCAGAAGTCTTGTTCCGCTACACCTGCAGCAGTTCGGGCAGCCAGGTGGACAGTCCCGGGATCGCCGTGATCAGGATCAGCGCCGCGTATCCCGCGATCAGAAACGGTACGCTTCCCCGCAGTTCCTCCTCGAAGGTGATCCCCGCGATCTTTGCGGCGATGTACTGATTTTCACCGACGGGCGGCGTGGTGAGTCCCAGCGCCAGATTGGCCACCATGATGATCCCGAAATGGACCGGATCGATCCCCAGAGTCAGCACCGTGGGCATTAAAATAGGCGTAACGATCAGGATCGCGCATATGGTCTCGATAAACATTCCCATAAAGAGCAGGATCACATTGGCCATCAGCAGAAATACCAGCTGGTTGACCGAGATAGCCGTGATGGATGAGCCCAGCAGATCGGAGGCTCCCGTCATCACCAGCAGCCAGCTGAACGCTCCCGAGGCGGTGACGATGATCATGCAGAAGGCAGTGTTCGTGACCGCTCCCCCGATGATCTCGTGAATGTTCTCCCTGTTGATCTCCTTGTAGAAAAAGGTGCAGATCAGAAAGCCGTATGTACAGGCTACCGCCCCCGCCTCAGAAGGTGTGAACACGCCTGTGTAGATCCCTCCGAGAATGATCACAGGCATGATCAGCGCGGGGATCGCTTCCAGAAAGCTGTAAAACAGAGCCTTCCCCGTGATCACCTCTCTGGTCACCTGGATCTTTTTCTTTCTGAAGGTGATGAATACCGCCACCATGAGACAGAAAGCCAGGAAGCAGCCGGGCACGATCCCCGCTATGAAAAGTTTCCCTACGGACGTCCCCGTGGAGACTCCGTAAATGATCAGCGGAATGCTGGGCGGGATCAGCACGCCCAGCGACGCCGCCACCGACTGCAGCCCTGCCACCCAGCCCGCCGGATAACCTTTTACCTTCATTTCCGGGATCAGCGTGCTTCCGATGGCCGCGCAGGTAGCCACCGCCGAGCCGGTAAGGGCTCCGAAGAACGCCGACGCCACGATCAGTACGTGGCCCAGGCCGCCGCTGATCCAGCCGACCAGGCAGTCCGCCATGCGGACGATCCGCCTGGACAGACCGCCAACCTCCATGATCTTTCCCGCGAACATGAAAAGCGGAACCGCCATCATCGTGAACGAGTCGATGGAGGACAGAGACTTCTGCGCCAGAGAGGGCATGGCGACGCCTGCGGCAGTGAACATGATCCCCGCCGTCGGCAGGCCGATGGCCACCACCAGAGGGCAGTTGAAATACAGCAGCAAAAGCATTGCGCCGAACAACAGGATACAGATGATTGGCGTGCTCATTCTTTTTCGCCCCCTTTGCCTTCTTGATCCGTGTGACGGATGACTCCGATCTGTTTCACCGCGTATATGACCGCCAGCACGCTTCCTGTCAGCATGGCCAGAATCGTGAAGGTCGCCGGCATTCCCGTGATCGGATAGACCTGCCCCCTGTTGTGGACCATGGCAAAATAGTATACGGCGGACACAAACAGGACTGTGAAATACGCGATCGTCATCACCATATTAAAATAATGGATTTTTTTCTGTGTGCCCGGCCTGAATTTCTTCGTGAAGAAATCTACGCTGATCAGACCTCCGTCCCGGAAGGCGTAGCCAAGGCCCACAAACACGATCCAGATCAGCAGCCAACGCGCTACCTCCTCGCCCCATTGGATGGGTCGGCCGGCCATTCGCGTACAGACCTGGATCATGACCACCACTACCATCAAAATGAGTAAAAACGCAGCGATCCAATAGTCGAGCCCTCTTTTTTTCTTCTTCCTGGAATCCATCGCATGCACCTCCTTCTCCGTCATTGCTTTCAAGCCCTGTTTGTCAGTGCACTCCCAGTTCTTCCGACACCTGGGCGATCACTTCCTTCAGAATGGCGATGCCCCGATCCATTTCTTCCTCTGTGACCACGAAGGGCGGCGATACCATGAGCGCGTCTCCTTTTACTCCGTCTTCCGTGCCAACTGTGGCCGCCAGCAGCATCAGGCCCTTCTCGAAGCAGCGCCGCTGGATCTGATTTGCCACCTCATACTGTGGATCAAAGGACTCCCTGGTCTCCTTGTCTTTTACCAGACTCATACCTGTCATCAGTCCGATGCCCCGGACCTGGCCCACGATAGGCAGCTCTTCCAGCGTCTTCAGTTTTTTCAGGAACACGCCGCCCTTGATCGCCGCCTGATTGATCAGATCGTTGTCCGTCAGGTATTTGATCACGGCGCTGGCTGCCGCGCAGGAGACCGGATGACCGGCGTATGTATAGCTGTGGATCAGGCTGCCGCTTCCCTTTTCGATGGCGTCCACGATCTGTTTCCTGATGATCACGCCTCCGATGGGCAGATAGCCGCTGCCCATGCCCTTCGCCGTCACGATCAGATCCGGGACCACTCCGTAATGGTCGATGGCGAAATTCCTGCCCGTTCTCCCGAAACCGGTGATCACCTCGTCGTCGATCAGCAGGATGTTGTACCTGTCGCAGATATCCCGGATAATGCTGAAGTATTCCTTGGGCGCGATGACCGTGCCGCCTGCGGCTCCCACTACGGTCTCGCACATGAAGGCGGCCACCGTGTCGGCTCCCTCCGCTTTGATCGTCCGTTCCAGTTCGTGAGCGCACCGGCAGCCGCAGGCCGGATACTCAAGCTTCAGCGGACAGTGATAACAGTTGCACTGCGGGATCTTGGGCATCTTCAGCAAATAGGGATCATATGGAGTCCTCCAGCTGGTCCGGCCGCCTACGGAAAGCGTTGCCAGCGTGTTTCCGTGGAATCCCGCCCATCTGGAAATGATCTTGTATTTTGTGGGATTGCCGCATTCCAGATGATACTGCCGCGCTATCTTGATGGCAGATTCGGAAGCCTCCGAGCCGCCGCTGCAGAAAAAGACGCGGTCCATGCCCTCCGGAGCCAGATCGATGATCTGCTTCGATACGCGCAGCAGAGGTTCGCTGGCAAACATGCCCCGATAGACGAATGAAAATTGATCCATCTGCGCCGCGACTGCGTCCCTGACCTCCTTCACACCGTGACCGATTCCGACTACGGATACTCCGGAGGAAAAATCCAGATATTCTTTCCCTTCCGTGTCCGTGATTGTGACACCCTCCGCTCTGGCCGCGATCGGCGGCTGCACTGCTAATGTCGGAAAAATCGTGTTGATCTCTTTACTCATTTTTTCTCCTCCTTTTAAACAGAAAAAATTGATGGCAAGATTCCATACGGCCTTATTTTTTGTTCTACATTATAGTACTATATCCTGCAATGTAGTTTATAGGTGCAGTATATTATAAATTTTCAGACATGTCAATCTATTTTGGACACTTTTTACTCCCATTTCTATTGTTTTATGCACAAAAAAACACGCTGCTCAGTTTGTACTATCTGAACAGCGTGAATTCCCTTTATTCACATTTTATTTTTTTATTTACGGTTCTGAGCCCTCATCAGCTCGTCTACAATATCGGCCACCGAAACGCCGCCCACCGAGTGATCAAAATGATCGCGTCTTAAATAGTAATAGGCTTTCTCATAATTTTTTTCCCGCATATTGATCGCCAACTGCTCCATCCCATCGATAATCGTCGGAACGTAATCCTCATGCTCCGTTACCCGCTGATATAACAGCAGACAGATGCGGATGACCTCATCGCATACAGTGTTGTACATTTGTTCGATTCTGTCGTTTTCAAATACACTGATCAGCGCGAAATGAAATTCTGCATCGGCGCAGAGATATTCATAATAATTGTCCCTAGCCGCCTTCATCTTCAGCAGTTTCTCTTCAGTTACAAATGAAAACTTCCATGTCAGATCATCCTCAAATATCTTCTGCAGCGCCCTTGTCTCCAGAATCTCTCTCAGCTGATATATATCCTTGATGATCTTCTTGTCAATGTCTTTTACCCGAAGTTTTCTGCGAAAATCAGAGAGCAGCCAACCCTCGCAGCTCAGCTTTTGTATGGCGATCCTTATAGGCATTCTGCTTACTGAATATTCCTCCGAAAGCTTGGCCTCGGTCAAGAAAGAGCCCGGGGGATAGGACAAGTCCAAAATCTTGTTTTTTATTTTCTTGTAGACCTGAGTTGACAGCGACTCTTCAGTGGAAGACGTGTCATACTGAGGGACCGCATATTTTTCCATAAAAACCAACCTACTTTGACCAAATTTATTCAGGCATTTCCTAACAGACAGTGACTGCAAAAGACAGGCTGTGCCGGCGCCGCGAATCTATTTTTAAGTATATAACAATCTTCGGACTCCCGTCAAGAATTTGTAAAAAGACGCCACCCAAAATATCTGTCAATTCTAAATTATTATTTATATCCATTGACTTTTTTGAAAAACGATGATATTTTGTTTTTGGATCCAAAAATAAAAATATATAATATTACAATACAAATTGCGTATTTTTATTTAAGGATCCACTTATAATCTGCAGACTAGAAAGGAGCACACAAAATGAAAATGGAAGAAAACAGGCAATACGGTATCTTAAACGAACAGACAAACAACTTGCCTATCTGTCAGAAAATAGGCCAGGTAACCGCTGCTGCACCAATCGGGATCCTCTGTCTGGAAGACATTTGGATTCCTGTAGTCCCGGGAAATGTAATGAATGGGTTCACTTACAATTTCCCCGTACAGTACGAGTTCGTAAAGGGTCTTGACAACAAGTCCATCTTCGCAGGAAAAGAAGAAGTTTACGAGGGTATCCTGACTGCATGCAAGGAACTGAAAAAGCATGGAGTCAGAGCCATCACAGGCGCTTGTGGGTTTTTTGGGCATTATCACTCCCGACTGGCCGCCGAGCTTGATATTCCTGTAGCCTTGTCCAGTCTGGTTCAGCTGCCCTGGATCGCTTCTATGCTGCAGCCCCACGAAAAAATCGGCGTACTGACCGCCCACGAAGAATCCCTGACCCCTTCGATTCTGAAAAATTGCAACGTGCCCGATGACGTAGCAGCTCGTCTGGTTATACGCGGTATGGGCAAGGAGCCGGAATTCAGCACGATCATCGACGACACAGGAATGTTTAACAATGAGGGTGTAAAAAAAGAGATGGCCGGCAAGGCTTTGGAGATGGTTCAGGAGCATCCTGAAATCGGAGCGTTTTTGCTGGAATGCACAGAAATGCCGCCATATGCGCATTTGATCCAGGCCGCGACTCAGAGGCCGGTATATGATTTTATAACTCTGATCAACTGGATGTTCAGCGGAGTCTGCCGGGCACCCTTCAGCGGCTGGATGTAAGGACCGGACACGCTTCATGCTTTGAAGGATTGAAAAGGAGATGACATAAAGATGAAGGAAAACAGCAATTTCAGCTGGAAGACAGTCATTATGCTCGGCGGAGCATACGCGTCCTATAATATCGGTTCCGGGTTTGCTTCGGGGCAGGAGGTTCTGCAATTCTTTGGTTCCTGGGGCGGTATGTGGCCTTTTATCACGCCGCTGATTCCACTTCTCATCATTACCATATACGGCGCAAGCGGTTATAGCCTGGCACTCCATCAGAACTTTGAGAATCCCAGCGACGCGTACGAGTATTACTGCGGCAAGTACATCGCCAAGTTCATGGATATTTTCAGCATGATCATGATCGCAGGCATTGGACTAGTTATGTTCGCCGGATGTGGAGCAACCATACATCAATACCTGGGACTTCCCGTGTATGTGGGAGCTGTGGGTCTGGGCTTGATATCGGTTTTAGTCGTTTGGCTGGGACTTGAAAAAGTCACGCAGGTTCTGGGCGTCACAGGAATTCTGATCATCGCTTTCATTCTGGTGGTCAGTATCTATACGTTAGCTACCGCAGACGTCGGCTTAATGGAAGCCCAGCAAAATATTCCGCAATACGTGTCGGATGGACGCATTTTGCAGGCCGGTCTCTTCGGTGTCAACCATCCGATTATCGCCGCACTGTTTTACGCGGGGATGACACTGCTCACATCCTTCCCCTTCATGGTCGCTCTGGGAAAAAGCATCAAAAACCGCAAAGAGGCCGTGGCCAGTGGGTTAGCTTCTGGAATCCTGTTCACTCTCGGCGTTTATCTGGTTGTATTTTCTGTGCTGCAAAATATTGATTATATCGTTGAAACAGGTGCCCAGGTGCCTATGCTTGCCGTTATCGCAAAAAACCTGCCATTCCTTTCCGTTATTTTTACTCTGGTCATCGTCTGCGGTATTTTTACCACGATTACGGGTTATCTTTGGCTGGTGGGAAGAAGATTTGCACAGGATGGAACGATGAAACAGAAAATTATCGTTGCTGCAACCGCTATTATCGGCATTTTCGCCGGTTCCGTCGTCCCCTTCGGCACGTTGATCAATATTCTGTATCCTTTCGCCGGATGTGTGGGAGTTCTGCTCTTCATCATTATCATCTTTAATGAAGTAAGGCGCAGGATGAATCCAACAGAAAAAACAGACGCGTAAACCTTCAACTGCTTGACAGCAAGCATTTTCCATTTAAAAGGCCGCACTGTTCTGATTACAACATCAGCTCAGTGCGGCCTTTCTCCTTTAGGTCGCTGTTTTATGCTTCAATTATCCACGTTCTTTCAATCGAGGAACACATTCTTCCTGATCTCCTCATGGGTTTCCACCAACATTCTCCCATATTGCTGGCAGATCTCCTCCGGCATGCGATTCATGGGCGCGGCGATGCCGATCCCGGCCTTGGGCCTGTTCTTGGAATCAAATATGGCCACGGCGACTCCGATCACTCCCTCTTCCGTCTCCTCCAGATTCAGTCCGTAGCCGCGTTTTCTTACAGCCTCCAGCTCCTTCTCCAGCATGCCTCTGTCCGTTATGCTGTGAGGGCTCACCGCTTCCAGCGCCATCTGGTCCAGTATGGCGTTCTTCTCTCTCTCCGGCAAAAATGCCAGGATCGCCTTCCCCACCGCGCTACAGTGGCAGAGGATCTTGCTGCCCACTTTTGTGACATATTTTACGCTGTGACTGCTCTCCGTCATGGCGATGACGGTGGTGGTATAACGCCCGTCCACCCCGTCGTCCCATATGTGAAGCGTCACGGTTTCCTTTGTGGCCTCCGCCAGTTTTTTTACATAGGGCGCCAGGACCTCCTTCACCGATATGCGGGCATATCTGGAGTAAGTATTGAGGCGGAACAGTTCCACCCCCAGACGATACCTTCCCGTATCGGGGTTTTGTTCCAGAAACTGTATGTTTTTCAATGTGGAGACGATCCCGTTCGTCGTGCTCTTGTGCAGTCCCACCGCGTTGCTGATCTCCGTAATCCCCAGCTCCTCACTGTTTTTGAAACAGCTCAGGATCGCATGCATTCTCTCGATCGACTGTATATTCTTAGTCGTGTTGCGCGTCTCTTTTTCCTTCATAGAAGATCTCCCCCTGCTCTGTCGGATCACATTCACTATTTGAAACCAGTATGCCTGATATATCGTGTTTTTTCAAACATTTTTTAGCAAAAGTTTCTTGCGCCGGCGGATTATCACTTTTTTGTGATGCAGTTTGCGACATACGCGGCGCGGCGCGTATCGTCTCCCGACCAATAAAAGACCCGCGGCCTACTGTCCATAAGCCGCGGGCAAACGATCGCGTTATTTTGTATAGTTGTCAAAATAGCCCTGAATGTAGACGATGGGCGTTCCCTTGTCTCCGCTGCCGGAGGTCAGGTCGCACAGCGAACCGATGAGATCGGTCAGCCGTCTGGGCGTGGTGCCCTGGGCCGCCATGGAACTGCCCAGATTGTCATCCTTCTTGCGGATGTAGTCTGAGATCGCCTCTTTGAGCTCGTCGCCGGACAGGTCGGCAAAATCGTTATCTGCCAGATACTTCAGCTTGACTTCGTTGGGCGTGCCTTCCAGCCCAGATGTATAGCCGGGGGAAACCACTGGATCCGCAAGTTCCCAGATCTTTCCCACCGGATCTTTGAACGCGCCGTCCCCGTATACCATCACTTCAATGGTCTTTCCCGTTGCCACGTGCAGCTTTTTCTGAACGGCGTTCACAAATTCTGCGCAGTTGTTGGGGAACAGCTTGATGGTATCCTCTGTGGACTTGTTGGAGCCGAGGATCCCGTACTTTTCATTGTAGCCCCCGCCGTTCACGCTGGAGGTCAGCAGGTCGTCCATGCCCAGCACGATCTCGCCTCCGGCCGCTTTCAGCAGACGCTTGGAACGAACTCTCGTGTGGATGTCGCAGGTCAGCACCCGCTTTGTATAGTCGAGGATCACTCTGGGGTCGTTGGCAAAGATGATCTCCGCCTCCGCGCCTTCTTCCTCGATCAGCTCTTTGTAATAATTCACGTAATCCATGCCGGTAAACGTATGTCTGGACTTGCCGAACAATTCCTCGAACTGCGCCTGGGTCAGCACATCCTTATAGGGATCGATACCCTTTTCATCCAGTCTGTCCACCTCGATCAGGTGATTTCCCACCTCGTCGCTGGGATAGCTGAGCATGAGCACGATCTTCTTCGCCCCCCGCGCAATGCCCCGCAGGCAGATGGCAAACCGGTTTCTGCTGAGGATCGGAAAGATGACGCCGATCGTTTCACCGCCCAGCTTCGCTCTCACGTCCTCCGCAAGCTGATCCGTCGTCGCATAATTTCCCTGAGCTCTGGCCACCACCGCTTCTGTCACAGCCACCACGTCTTTATCGCGCAGTGCGAAATTTTCTTCCTTCGAGGCCTTCAATACAGCGTCGACCACGATCGACTCCAGGTCGTCTCCTTCTCTGATGATGGGCGCTCTCAGACCGCGCACCACCGTCCCTACCATTCTTTCCATTGTATACCTCACATTTCCTGATCTTTTACCGCGCAGCCGCTTCCCGCACGGGACGGCCCACAGCCGTAGGACCCGCCATGTCAGATGATGGTCTCCCGGCGCAGGCCTACAAAATCACATGAAGATTATATCTACTTTTCACGGCATGGTCAATGACTTTTGCACATACCAGTGGTATAATAATCCCGCTAAAGCGGCGCCGCATTGGAATAAACAAGCCCCCCGCGGCTTAACAATAGTAAGAAGAAAACAGGATGCCTCCTGACGGCATCAACAGGAGTAATGGGAAAATGATCAATCAAAAACAAAAAAAAGTGCTGATCATGGCTCTCCACGCAGGGGAGATCATGATGAAGAGCGGCGCTGAGATCTACCGGGTGGAGGACACGGTATCGCGGATCTGCAGGGCCTGCGACATCCCCTATGTAGAGGTCTTCGCCACTCCCACCGGTATCTTTCTCTCTCTGGACGCTGGGCATGCGGACAGTGATATGCATACCTTTATCAAGCGCATCAAGAACACCCGCATCGATCTGGAGAAGATCTCCAAGATCAACCAGTTCTCCAGAGAATTCACCACCACGGACCTCTCCGTGGACGAGGGCCTGCAGATCCTGAAACGGATCGATCACGACAAGGAATTCAGCTTCTGGTGGCGGGTGCTGGGCGCGGCTCTGATCACCTCGTTTTTTACGATCATGCTGGGCGGAAGCGCGGCGGATTTCGCCGGTTCCATGCTGATCGGCGTGCTGGCGTACTTTTCCACGC
The DNA here is from genome assembly GCF_900605495.1 of Bacilliculturomica massiliensis. GTDB lineage: Bacteria > Bacillota > Clostridia > Peptostreptococcales > Anaerovoracaceae > Bacilliculturomica > Bacilliculturomica massiliensis. The sequence goes on along the minus strand of NZ_LR027602.1, from coordinate 277,045 downwards.
TGCTGTTTGAGCGGCTCCAGCTGAATTCTTTTGTGAGCGTTTTTTGTTCCTGCGTGCTGGTGGCCCTGCTCACCCTCTCCTCGATCCAGCTGGGGCTGGGCGGCCACCGGGATTTCATCATCATCGGATCGATCATGATGTTCCTTCCGGGGGTGGCCATCACCAACGCGGTGCGGGATTTCCTCTCCGGCGACTCCCTCTCCGGCCTGGCCCGAGCGTCGGAGGCCATCATGACGGCTGTTTCCATCGCCGCCGGCGTGGGCGTGGTCCTGCGGTTCTCCGGATCGTCTCTGTCCGGGAGCGGCGGATCCGTCCACCTGGCGCTGCAGTTTGTATGGGCTTTTCTGGCCACCGGCGGATTCTGCTTCATTTTCAACGTCCCCAGGCGGCATATCCCCATGGCCGGGCTGGTAGGAGCGGCTGGCTGGCTCGTCTTTCAGTACATGGGGGCTACGGGATATTCCAGCATCATGGCCTGCTTTATCGGTTCCTGCACAGTGGCCCTGGCCAGCGATATCTGCTCCCGGGTCTTCAAAGAGGCGGCCACGCTGTTCATCATCCCGGGGATCCTTCCTCTGGTGCCCGGAGCCGGCATGTATTACGCCATGCAGGCTTTTCTGGACAGCAATCTCAAGGAAGCCGCCCGCATCGGCTGGGAGACCAGTCTCATGGCCGGCAGCATCGCCGTGGCCCTTCTGATCGTCTCTTCTCTGATCCGCGTGATCTCCCTGTCCTGCCGGGAGCTGCGGCGGTCCCTGCGGAAGAGGGACTAGCGACCTTATGGACGCCGCCCCAGCAGTTCTTTTACAGCGGCGGCCGTCCGCCGCATGTCCTCCGGCCCGTAGCGCTGATCGCACTGAAGCATTAAATTGTGATTAGACAGGTACCGGGCTGCTTCCCCGGGCTGATACCTGTCTGTTGGCAGGATCCACTGGATCTCCGGAACAATGTCCCGGGCCGTCAGTTCCCCGTACAGCCGGTCTCTGTCCTCGCACAGGATCACCAGGCCGAAGGGCGTCAGATCGCTGTCGTCTGGACGCGGTCCCAGAAGACGCAGCCCTCTGCAGTCCTCCAGTTCTTCATAGAGACAGGCGTAATTTTCACGGCGGCGTCTGATCAGCTCTTCCTTGTCGCTGTTGAAAAACACTCGCCGGGACGCCTCAGTCATGCCTCGGATCTCCAGATCGATATAGCGGCTGGCGTTGGCCTCTCTCTCAAATTTCAGATAAGTCTCCCGATCGCAGCCGGGATTTTTATCAAAATATTCCCGGACCACAGAGATCAGCAGCTCCCGGTACGCCGCTTCGTTGTACGGATCCCCCAGCGAAATTTCTTTGGCTGGAAAGGTGTCCCGCAGGGCGGCCAGCCCGCCGTCCGTCATGGGAAACCACTTCCGGGTGCTGGCGGCGATGAGATCTCCGTAGCCCATCCGCCCCTGAGCTCTGGAAAACAGGGCCTGGGTCAGGTCCTCGAAGATCAGGATCCCCCGTTCCCGGGCCAGGCCCGAAAGCGCGGCGGCCACGGCCTCCGGCTGAGGAACGGCAAAATAGTGGATCACATAGATCATGCCCACATCCGGCGTCAGCTTCCTCTGCAGATCCTCCATGTCGATCTCCAGCTTTTCGTCGACGCGGTAAAAATCACAGGAAAGGCCGTACTCTTCTTTTACACAGTCAATCGCGGTGAGGACGGAAACGCACAGATAGTCGGGCAGGAGGATCTTTTTCCCCCACATTCTCTCCCCCGCCTGTCTCAATGCGTAGATCGTGGCCGTCCGCCCGTTGTTCACATACGCTCTGCGGGCGTACCGTCCCTCCCCGTCGCAGCGGAGCAGGAACTCTTCCTCTTTCACTTCTTCGCAGATTAGCGCTGCGTCCACGCTGTAAAATCCCCCTGTCAGCATCCTATTCCACCTGATACACAGGGATATCGTCCCGCTTCAAAAACGCCGTCAGACAGTGGACCGCTCCGCCGCCTTTTTTGATCTCGTCCAGTTCGATCTCGATCACCTGGACGCCCGCCTTTTCCAGCAGCTCCACCGTGCGGGGCGCGCCTGTGGGCATCACGATCTTTCCCGGCTCCAGCGCCACGGAATTTGCGGCAAAATTGATCTTTTCTTCAAAGGCCGGGATCTCCACAAAGCGAAAGCCCCTCTTTTCCAGTTCCTCATAGATGATATCCGGCGTAATATACGGATAGGTGACGGCCACGTCCCGGTCCACGATGGACAGGAAACCGTCCAGATGATTCTGATTTCTGGCAATGCTGAGACTGATGAAGTTTTTAACTCCCATATCGCGGAATGTGGATACGGCCTGTTCGTATCCGGCCCTGTTGCACCGCGTGCCCGTCCCGATTATCACCGTTTCCTCGTCCACCCATGTCACGCAGGCCCCGTCGAAAACGCCTTCGCCGTGGATGGTTTTTACGATAGGGACCCCGATCCTGGCCGCCGCCTGCGCCGCGTATTTCACTTCCTTCGCCCGGATCTCGATCCCCGGCCGCGCTGCGATCACGCCTTCCGGCGTTCCCAGGATCAGATCGTGACAGAACATGGCGTTGGGAGTGTCCTCGCTCATCTCCTCCACATAATACACCTCCACGCCGTGATCGCGGTAGATCTGCGCCAGCGTATCGTGCTCCCACCTGGCCTTTTCCACGTCGATGAAGTCTCTCATAAAGACAGCCGCCGGGTCCTTGATATTCTCCAGTTCTTTTCCCGGTCTCCGCATAAGCACGGCCCTGAGCGTTCCGATCTCTGAAGTGACTCTCCAGCGATCCCCCCATACTTTTTCCATGTTTTCCGTAAATGTGTACCCTTTTCTCGTCATGTCGTCTCCTCTCCTGTCCTGGCAGATAGTAATAGATGGCTGTCAAATGATTCAACGCAAAAAACGTGCCATCCTTTTCCCCGCTACCTATGCCGTTTTTCTCTTCTGAACAAATCACAGAGAAAAAAAATGTGATAATTTTTATCACATTCAATAAAAATTATCACATTTATCACTTGTTCAGGATGCGGTACAGAGTGGCGATACCGATTCCAAGACTTTTTGCAGCAACTTTTTTTCCTTTCGTATCCCAGCCGTATTTGTCCAGAGCCTTGATCACCGTATCTACGTCGGTCTTCCTTCTGCTCTCCTTCAGCGGGAAGGGATCGTCTTCCCTCAAATGCTCCGCTGCGGCGGACGGAGCGCCCGTTTCCCCCTCGTCCAGAAACTCCCGCGGATCGCTTGCTTTCAGTATCCGTTCCGGCAGGCTGGCGGCTGTCAGCTTCTTCCCCGTCTCTATATTTACAGCGCATTCAATGGCGTTTTCCAGCTCCCGGAGATTGCCCGGCCAGCTGTAGGAATTCAGCAGAGCCTGGGTGTCCTCAGCCAGGGAACTTACGTTTTTCCCCAGCCTTGTGGCGTATTTTCGCAGGAAGTATTCGCTCACTACCATGATATCCTCCCTGCGCTTGCGCAGAGGGGGCAGGAAAATGGGAATGACGTTTAATCGATAGTACAGATCCTCTCTGAACTCGTTGTTTTCCAGCATTTCCTCCAGATTCCGATTGGTGGCGGCAATGATGCGGATATCTACGGCGATGATCTTGTTTCCGCCCACCCGCTCGATGGTGCGCTCCTGCAGCATACGCAGGAACTTGGACTGCAGAAACAGCGGAATGTCGCCCACCTCGTCCAGAAACAGCGTGCCGCCGATGGCCAGCTCGCATTTTCCGATCTTTCCGCCCCTCTTCGCTCCCGTAAAAGCCCCGTCCTCATAACCGAAGAGCTCGCTTTCCAGCAGGGGTTCCGGTATTGCCGCACAGTTTACGGCGATAAAAGGCCCATCCCTTCTGGGGCTGGCATTGTGGATGGCCCGGGCAAACATCTCTTTCCCCGTGCCGCTTTCGCCCCGGATCAGCACCGTAGAATTGCTTCCCGCCACCTTTCGCGCCAGAAATTTCACATTTTCGATCTCCTGGGAATCGCCGATGATATCCTCGAATCCTACCTTATAGTCGGCCTCGTGAAGGAGCTTTCTGGCGATCGAACTGGCCTCCTTCATGCTCTTGAAGATCAGCACGGTGCCGTAGAGTCCTTTCTCTCCCTCGATCGCCTGGGCTGTGATCAGAACGGGCAGCTTCGTCTTGCCCACATCGATCTTATCCTCCACGTCCACGATGCTCCGCTCTTTTTTGATCCGCTCCAAGATCCGCCCGGAAAGCAGCCTTTCGATGTGCACGCCCATATATTGTTCCCGTTTGAGACCGAAAAAAGTACTGGCGGAATCGTTGATCTGATAGATGATCCCCTTTTCGTTTACGGCTACCACGCCGTCGTGGACGGAATTTATGATGGCCAGAGTCTCCTTCAGATTGATATCCAGAATTCTGGCGTATTCCTCCGCTTCGATCTTGCTGGAGATCATCTCTGAAAGCTTTTCTGTAAAACGCAGGAAAAATTCGTTGTCGAAAATAGCGCTGCGTTTCTGCTCTTCAGTGAAGGCGATGATCCCCACGCCTCCTACGATCTCGCCGTCCACCTTCAGGGGCGTGTAGATAGCGGCTTTTTCCTGACAATTGTCTTTATTGCTGCATTCGTTGCACACGGGCTCCTTCCCCGGGTGGTCGATGATGATGGTCTTGTCGTTTTCCATCACATTCTTAAACACATTGGGATTCACAGCGGGTTTTCCGATCTCCCCTTTGTAATGATCTGTGCCTGCAATTCGAAGGAAACTCTTGTCGACAATGGTGATGACTACGTTGAACAAACCCGATATTATCTCGCAGGTATCCTGCAGGAAAAATGACTGTTTTATCATGATGCCTCTCCCCTTTCTTCCCGATCTGCGGTCCGCATCTTTAGGTTAGTCTAGCCGGGGCCGTTTGTCAATGTATCCCCGCCTGAAAATTGGCACAGTTTTTGCAGCTTTAAACTGGCATCCGATCAAAAATATTTTCTTTTCGGGAAGGAGTACCGTATGACTATCAAAATGAAACAGAGTACCAAAATGGACAACATCCCTTTTTCCGGCATTCGGAAGGTCTTCGAAGCCGCCGGCGAGCTGGAGAAGCAGGGAAAGGACATCATCAACCTGGGAATCGGGCGTCCCAATTTCGACACGCCGGCCCATATTAAAGAAGCGGCCAAGAAAGCGCTGGACGACGGCATGGTCTTCTATACCTCCAATTACGGCACGGAAGAACTGCGTCAGGCCGTGGCAGAAAAGCTGAAGCGGGATAACGGACTGGACTACCAGATGTCCGACGTCATCGTGGCCGTGGGCGCCAATCAAGCCGTATCCATCGCCATGACCGCCCTTCTGGATCCCGGCGACGAAGTCCTGGTTCCGAACCCCTCCTGGCTGCACTACTTTTACTGCGCGGATCTGGTGGGCGCCCGGACCGTATCCTATCCGCTGCTGGAGGAAAATGAATTCAATGTTGTCCCGGAGGATATCGAACGTCTGATCACTCCGAAAACCAAAATGATCATCGTCAATTCCCCCAACAATCCCACGGGTTCCCTGCTGAGCCGGGAGAGTCTCCAGGCCATCGCCGACATCGCCGTAAAGCACGATCTCATCGTGCTGTCCGACGAGATCTACGAAAAGCTGATCTATGACGACGGCGTTCACTACAGCATCGCTTCCCTGGATGGGATGAAAGACCGGACCATCCTGATCCACGGCGTTTCCAAGTCCTACTCCATGACCGGCTGGAGGATCGGTTTCGCCATATCCTCCAACAAGGAATTTATCAGCGCCATGATCCGCGTTCTGCAGTACACGGTTACCTGCGCCAATTCCTTCGCCCAGTACGGCGCGGAAGCAGCCATGAGGGGACCCCAGGACTGCGTGGAAGATATGCGGGTAGAATTTGATCGCAGAAGAAAATTGGTTTATGCTAGAATCAATCAGATAGAAGGGCTCAGCTGTATCGCCCCCAAAGGAGCGTTCTACTGCTTTGTCAATGTAAAACGACTGGGTCTCAGCGACGAGGAAGCGTCGGCCTATTACCTGAACCAGGCCGGAGTGGCCATGATCCCCGGCTCCGCCTTCGGCGAATACGGCGCGGGTTATCTCCGCGTAGCTTTCTCCAACTCCTACGAAAACATTGAAAAGGCCATGGACCGCATCGCTGAAGCTACCAGGGCTCTGTTCAACAAAAAATAAGGAGAGATTTTTATGATTAAACTGTTTGGCGAAGAGATTAAACCAGGAATGAAATTTTTTAAAGACCTGCCCGTCTCTGACGCAAAGGGCAACTCCACCGTACTTCCCTACTATGTGATCAGCGGCGAAAAAGACGGACCTGTGCTCTGCGTCACCTCGGGCGTACACGGCACCGAATATCCCGGCGTCGCGGCAAACCTGAAACTCTATCAGGACATCGACCCGAAGGATCTCGCCGGGACAGTGATCGGCTGCACCATGTGCAACTATGAAGCCTTTGCACACAAAACGAGTTTCGTCAATCCGCTGGACAAGAAAAATTTAAACGATGTGTTCCCCGGAAATCCCGACGGAAGCATCACTGAAGTGATCGCCACCGTTCTGCTGCATCAGTTGGTCAGCTGCGCCGATTACCACATCGACATGCACAGCGGCGACAGCATCGAATATCTGCATCCCTATGTGTTCTATCACAGAAATTCAGACCGTCGGACGGAGATCGACGAAAAGGCTCACGCCATGGCCAGAGCCTACGCCCTCGACTACATAGCCGTTACCGAATCAGACGGCCCCGGAGCCAGCGATATCGGCAACTTCTACGCCAGCGTCTCCGAACTGGGGATCCCCTGCATCCAGCCGGAGATCGGCGGGATCGGCCTGGTGGATGAAAAGACCCGGTCGCTGCACTATCAGGGCGTCAGGAATGTGCTGGATCTGCTGGGCATGCTGAGATCCGACGCCGTCACCACAAACAGCGGTCAGGTAGAACTGGATAGCTTTTACCGTCTGCGTTCGGGATGCAACGGCGTATACAACCGCTTTGTGGACCCGGGAGACCGGTTTGTAAAAGGACAGAAACTTGCCAACATCACAGATTATCACGGCGTAAAAGAGCTGGAAGCCTTTTACGCGGAGGCCGACGGCGTGGTCCTCTGGACCATGGCGGGTCTCGCCACAAGGAAAAACGACACATTACTGGCGCTGGGCGTCATCAACGGGAGGTCCTGAGCATGTTCAACGGTATCTACACTCCTATCGTCACTCCCTTTGACGAGAAAGAGGAGATCGACTATGGGAAACTGAAACACAACCTGGACAAATGGAGCCGTACCGGTCTGGACGGCATCGTCGTTCTGGGTTCAAACGGAGAATTCGTCTATCTGTCGGAAGCGGAAAAACTTCAGGTGATCGAGTTCACTGTGAAAAACTTTACAAAAGATAAAAAGATCATCGCCGGAGCGTCCTGCGAATCCACTCGGGAGACTATCTCTCTGGCGAAAAAAGCGGCTGCTCTGGGGGTGGACGCCGTGCTGCTCCTCCCCCCCAACTATTATAAGGGCGGCATGAAAGAGGAGATCCTCTACCGTCATTTCACCGACGTGGCCGACGAATGCCCCGTCCCGGTCATGCTTTACAACATGCCCGGAAACACGGGGATCAATCTGACCTCCGGTCTCATCGCGCGTCTGGCCAGACATCCCAATATTGTTGGGATCAAAGATACCGGCGGGAACGTGGTGCAGATCGCAGAGACGGTCCGCGACACTCCGGAGGACTTCGCCGTCTTTGCCGGAAACACCGGTTACTTGCTGCCGGCGCTGGCCGTAGGCGCCCGGGGAGCCACCCTGGCCCTGGCCAACATCCTTCCCGATGAATGCTGCCGTCTGGTTTCCCTGGCAAAGGAGGGCCGCTTCGACAAGGCGAAGGCCCTGCAGCTCAAACTCCTGAAGATCAACGCTCTTGTCACCGCCACTTACGGCGTGGCGGGACTGAAGGCTGCGCTGGATCTTCTGGGCTATCAGGGCGGGCTTCCCAGAAGACCTCTGCGGCCGGCCGGCGACGAGGTGAAAGCCGTCATCCGGGAGGAACTGGTCCACATCGGCGCGCTGTAGAAAACGCATACTCCGCGGCATGGACCCTGCGGCAGAAGATCTGCGACAAAAGATCTGCGGCGGGAAGTGTGCAGCGGAAGGAAAGAGGATACGAAAAGACTATGAAGCAAGCAGAAAAGACAACCATGAGACTGGCCGTGATCGGCTTCGGCGGAGTGGGCAAAGCCCTCATTCGCCTTCTGGAAGACAAAAAAGAAACGTTGGCCGGAGACGGTCTGGAGATCCGCGTGAATTATATCCTCGAATACTACGGGGGAATCTATAACAGCGGTGGAATCGATCTGCCGGAACTGATCGATTTCATGGCAAAGGAAAAGGATATCACAAAGTTTCCCGGCGGCGGTCCGCAGGTCACTCTGGAAACCGCTCTGGCCGCCGGAGATGTGGATCTGGCCGTGATCATGACGCCAACCAATAAGGAGACCGGCGAACCGGGTCTCTCCTTCATCCGCTCCCTGCTGGCAGCGGGGGTCCACACCGTGACCTCCGACAAAGGGCCTGTTCTGGTCGCTTACAACGAGCTGGCGGCTCTGGCAAGGGAACACGGGGTACAGCTGGGCATCGGCTGCACTACCGGCGGCGCTCTTCCCTCTGTGAACGGCGGCATGATGGACATGGCCGGCGCCGACATCCTGTCCATCGAAGGCGTTTTAAACGGTACCACTAATTTCATTCTGAAGGATATGGAAGAAAACGGCGTCAGCTATGAAGAGGCCCTCAAGAAGGCGCAGGAATGCGGGATCGCGGAGACCGACCCAACCCTGGACGTGGAGGGCTGGGACACCGCTACAAAGCTGCTGATCCTGACCAACGTTCACATGGGGCTTTCCAAAACGCTGAAGGACGTTTCAGTGGAGGGCATCACGCGTCTCACAAAGGAAGAGGTGGCGGCTGCGGCGGCGGAAGGCAAAAAATACAAGCTGGTAGGCAAGACGGAAAAGTCGGAGGACGGTTCCCTGTCTATGACGGTACGCCTGGAAAAACTGGGGCCGGATCATCTGCTGTACGGTGTGGAGGGCAAGAACAAGGCGGTCCGGTATACCTGCGACAGTCTGGGCGATCTGGTCCTCATCGGCGGCGCTTCCGGCGTGACTCCCGCCGCAGCGTCCATACTCAGAGATATTGTAAATATTCACAGGGGCTACCGGTTCGTCCGGTAGCGGCCTGCGGCCGGGCGCAGACAGCGCCGCGGCCGGTTCCCGAACCTGAAAATCAGCGAGATCAAGAAAGGAAAAGGTGATAAAAAATGATCAACAGAAAAATCGTCATGATACCGGGACCCAGTCCTACAGTCAGAAGCATACAGGACCAGATGGGCAGAGATACCTGCGCTTTCGGCGACCCGGATTTCGTGAAGGACTATAAGAGCGTGATCGAAGATCTGAAAGCCATCATGGACTGCTCCGGTCAGGCTTTTGTCATCGCAGGCACCGGCAGCCTGGCCATGGAAATGGCCATCGCCAACAACACAAAGGCAGGCGACAACGTGCTGGTCATCTCCCACGGCTTCTTCGGCGACCGCTTCCTGGATGTCACCAGAAGGAAGAACCTGAATGTGGACGTCATTCAAAGCGAGTGGGGAAAGATCGTTCCTGTTGAAGAGATCGAAAAAAAGCTCTCTGAAAAGAAGTACGCAGCCATGACCGTGTCTCACGTGGATACGGCCACAGGAGTGCTGGCTCCCATCGAAGAGATCGGAGAAATGATGCACAAAAAATTTCCGGATACGATCTATATCGTGGACGGCGTAGCCGCCACGGCCGGAGCCAGATGCTACGTGGATCCCATGCACATCGACGTGCTGCTCACCGCCTCCCAGAAGGCCTTCGGCGTAGCCCCCGGTCTGGCTCTGGTCTTCGCCGGAAAGAGATCTCTGGAGCGCAGAGCCTCCCTGGGCGAGACCATTCCCGAGTACTATGTGGACTACGCAAAATGGATCCCCATCATGGAAGATCCTTCGAAATATTTCGCCACCCCGGCGGTAAACCTGATCTGGGCCATGAAAGAAGCGGTGCGCATCATCAGGGAAGAGGGCCTGGAAAACCGTTATGCGCGGCATGAAAAACAGGCTGCCGCCATGCGTCTGGCCCTGGAGAGCCTGGGCTTCCGCATTCTGGCGGAAAAAGGCCATCAGGCGCCCACTCTTTCCAACGTGCTCTACATGGACGGCGTAGACGACGCCGCCTTCCGCAGCATCGTTCAGGAAGAGGGCATCATCGTGGCCGGCGGTCTGGCCGCCTACGCGGGCAAGATGTTCCGCATCGGCCACATGGGCAACGCAGACATGCACGATCTGGTCAGTTCCCTGGCCGCTGTCGAGCGTACGCTGTATCGCCTGGGACAGCCCGTGGAGTTCGGAAGATCCGTGGGCGTCTTCATGACCGAAATGATGAAATAACCAGCTAGGTCCTCCGCCCGTGAGGGACGGACAGACCATGGGCCGAACAAGGAATAAACATCTCCTTATAAACAGACACTTGTGACAGAGACCCGCCCCAGGATGAACCTGGGGCGGGTCTCGTTGCAGCGTATTTGCTGTATATTTGCAGCGCAATACATTTTCTAATATTTGACATCAATTAAATTTTATGATAATCTTTTCCTGAAGAACAGTCGTATTATAGGGTGGTTTGGCCTTCATTCTACATAGAATGGGGGTGATGGATATGAAACATTTCGACTTTAAAGACCTTATGGCCTTTGGAATGTTCGTATTGGCATTGCTGACATTCATTTTTTTGAACTGTCATTAGGCTGACATAGAAAAACCACCCGCTTTAAACTTTGACCAGTTAGGGTGGCATTTCTATGTTTCCTTTATCGGTCAACCCACCTTGTGGGCGACTGTTCTTTTTTCTATTTAAAGGATAACATTTTTATTTTGTTATTTCAAGTGCTATTTGGCGTCAGCACACCAGGCCGAAGATCAGGTTGGCGGTCACTCCCGCGCAGATACCGCCGATGGTATGGCAGAGGATGGCGTGGCCCGTAAGGCTGCGGAAATGAAGACTGTCCATCATGGCCACGTGGGTGCTGAGATAACCGCTCCAGCACATGCACATGGCTGTGAACACCGCCACATCGCCCGCGTCCGCAAGCCCCTGCCTTATCATTTTCGGGATCAGCCCGATGGCCGCCCCAGCCGCGCCCAACGCTGTGATCGGCACCGCAGCCGCCTCAGGGGAGGAGAACCCGAAAAGCGGTTCGATGACAAAACTCAGCTTCTGAGCCAGCCAGGGCAGGAAGGCGACTCCTTCAAAGGCGGCTCCAGTATAGCCGCCCGTTTCACCGGGTCCGTTGGTCAGCATCATTACCACAGAGCAGATGATCAGCACGCCGGGGACGATGGCAAGCCCCATGTCCACGCCGTTTCTGCCGCCGGAGAGCATGGCCTCGATAAAACGCGTGCCAACGCCGCCCTGCCGCACCAGGCGCAGATTTTCATCCGCCGCAGCCCCTCCGTACATACCTGCTTCCCCGGGCAGCGGCGCGTCTCCGTAGAGTCTTTTCGTTTTGAGCAGCATCAGCCTGGCGCTGACGATGCTTCCCGCCACCGCCCCCAGGTTTCCCACCAGAGCCGCTTTGATAAAGCTCTCTCCACCGGGCCCCCGCAGGCCGATGACAAAAGAAGTGATGATCAGCCCCATGCCGAAGGCGGTGCCGATGTTCGTCAGGGCAGGAAGCTGATACATCTTAAAATACCGGCGAAAATTCCGATCCTCAGCCAGGGTCAGGATCGCCGGGTTGTCTGACAGATACGTGGCCATCACACCCACGGCGCTGGCCCCCGGCAGGCCGTAAAGAGGTCCCATCAGCGGGGACAGCAGTCTGTTGAGCAGCGCCACCACACCAAACTCGGACAACAGGCCCGATACGGCTCCGGCCAGCACCGCGATGGCCATAATATAAAACACCGTATCCATCAACAGCGAATAAGCTGTGTTCATCAGCGTATTTACCATATTGACGGCGCCCATAATATGGCACATCATTCCCAGCAAAACGGCGGCCGCCAGGAGAAACAGGAAGGCCTCCGGGCCCACCACCCGCTTGTATCCGGTCTCTCCGCCTGGAACTGCTATCTCTTCTCCCGTCACGGGCTTCATAGCTCCACTCCCCCTTCAGAATAAAGGGGATGTCTGCGAAATCTCGTGTAGGTGCGGACCCCGTTTTCACTGCTCACGGACCGGTCTACGATCAGACTGCACTCCCGCATCACCTCAAAGACTGCCAGATCGGAAATGTGGTGCGCCCGGGCGTTGAGAGCCATGTAGTCTCCCACCGCCGTCTCATCCGCCACCTCCGTGGTCCAGTCGATGGCTGTGATCTCAGGATTGCGCACCCCGTAGTTAGCCTCCCTGGGTCTTTCATCCGTATCGATCCAGTAAAAGACCACATCGTTGAAACGCTCCAGCTTAAAGAGTTCCGGGAACCACTTTTCCGCATATTTGCAGAATCGGTCGGCAAATTCCTGATTCAGCCGATGGATCTCTTCGTCTCCGTTGATCCCGTCAGAAACCTTCTTCCTGATCTCGCTTCCGATCCGCACCATGTGCTCCATATGCCCCTGAAACCATACGTAGCCGTAGTACAGGGCCCTGGGCACCCAAAAGCTCTTGTACCAGGGCGAAATGTAGCCGGAAAAAGGCTGGCAGAGCTCGTGGCCCTCGAAACCGTGATTATCCGTGATCACGTCGAAAAGATAGCGGTCCCACAGCTTTCCAAGCATCCGCGCCTCGCCGTATATACTGTGGGGATTATTGAAATCCTTGCGGAATTCAAAGCCCGCGCTGTTGTATCTGGCGGGATGGCAGAGCCATTTGGGATGCCTGCGCTGCACGCCGCAGTGAAGCATACCGCCGTCGATATTGATAAACGGTACCAGGACCGCGTTGATCTTATCCAGTTCCGGGCTCAGATCCGTGAGCAGCCGGTCCAGCAGCATAAACGTGGAATTGAGACTGGAGGATTCATTCCCGTGATGCCGGGCCGTAAAGGCCGAGGAGATGCGTTCGCAGACCAGCTTGCTCTCCGAACAGCACACGCCTTTGCCCCTGCGCACGCACTCCACCGCAAAGATTTTTCTGCCCTTGTAGGTAGTCTCCACCGGGATGATCCGCAGTCCTTCCCTGCCGTCGTAGAACTGCAGGAGCTCCAGATACTGGCGGTAATCCACCACCTCGTTTGCGATCAGCCGTTCCTTTTCCTCCGGACTCAGGCGGGACGGGACCGGCTCGTGCCGCGGAATTTTGATCAGCACCTTTTCCGCACCGTTTCTCACCTCGATGAAAACAGGGCTGTCAGCGTAAAGATCCACCACGCCTGTCTCTATCATCTCGGCCAGGACTGCCGCCCGCTCCAAAACGCCGCCCCGGGCCGCCGCTTCCGCGGCTTCCTCTCCGGCGTCTCCGGTTTTTCCCGCTTTTCCGCCCTCTTCGGACTCTGCCGATACCCGGAGCGCAATATGCAGCGCAGCGTTTCCGCCCTTCCCGCCGTCCTCTAGGAATATCTCCTCCGGCAGGAGCTTCACATCCAGCGGCGGAATGGGCAGAATGCCCTCGCCCCGGTCGATCCCTTCCCTTGCGCGGAGCTCCGCCCCCCGGGCAAAGTCGTCGTACAGGATCATTTCAAATTGGGTATCTTCGCCCTTGCAGATCTCGGGTTCGGGCATGATCAGGCCCACGTTGTCCAGTTCTCTGCCGCATTCCCGTTCTCCGAAGGTCTTAAACCAGTCCAGCAGATAGAAATAAAGATCTTCCTGCATGGCTTCAGCAGTGGAGATCCGCTCCTGCCGGAAGCCCAGATCGAGATCCATCTCGCTCATGGATATATTCAGCTGCAGCCGGTTGAACAGCGGCTGGGCCTCCGCCAGCCCGGCGACGCCATAGCGATTGGTAAGATAGCCTTCCAGCCGGGGGATCACTTCATTTTCCAGTATTCCCCATACTTTTTCCGTATCGGTGACGACGCGGGAGTCCAACACGGTTTTTCCGTTGATCTCCCCCCGTATCCAGCCTGTGGTCACATGGGTGGTGCCGATCTGGGGATACTTTTCGATATAGTGCTTCCCAACATATTTCACGTCGAAATCATCTTCGTACAGAATCTCTCCCGCTTCTCCCAACGCCTGCAGACGGTAGGTACAGGGCAGGTCGTCCTCTCTCAGAAATACCACGGCGTCCCTTGCGATACCCAGCTTTTCCGCTATGAGCTCATCCACCGGGAACAGCTCCTGAAGCCATCTGGTGGGAATGTCGAAAAATTTCTGGGGATCGTCCACATGGGTACCGTAATTGGGCGTAGATTCGTCTTCAAAGGTGTCGTCGCCCCGCTCATTTAATAAATAGGGAAACTGGATCTTCACCGACGTCACCGGGCATGTCTTTGCCAGGGCGCAGAGCTCCGGCAGCACCCGCTCCTCGATCCAGCAGTACCCTCCCTTGAAGGAGCGCAGGATCTCCGCACTGCACGTCCCCGCCCCTTTTCCAGCCAGTTCTTCCCGGATCTCCGCCTCCAGCTTCCTTCTGACGTCGGCGTCCTCGCTGAGAAGACCGGATACGGTCACCCGATCTCCGGGCTGCACCCGGGGCAGCAATTCTGTGCGAAACAGCTCCATGAAATCCCGACCCTCCCAGGAGCGTTTGTACGTACAGCGCATGATCTCTTTCTCGTCGTTAAAGTTTTTGAGCACGGTGGGACCTATCCTGTCGTTCAGAAACAGCTCCAGCTTTTCTCTGTCCACCAGCCCGCCGGCGTATTCTCTCGTAACCAGCACGCGCCTTCCGTTCTTCGCGGTCTTGCAGCCCGCCCCGACGCCTTCCGTCCCGACGGCTGCCGTCCCACAGACGACATTTATCCCGCCTGCGGCGGTCCCCGCCTCCGTCACTGCGAAAGCCGCCTGCCCCAGCTCATTTCTGCAGGACAGAGTGCGCTCCAGATCTGCGATCAGCGGAGAGGCGAAGGGATCCTGATCCGCAGACGCCCAGCGGTGCGTCAGATCAGTCAGCCCTGCGGAGCTGCCAGAAAAAAGGTATCCGTCTTCCACGGCCCTGACAGACGCCTTACCCTCTGTCAGGCGGACGCGCACATTTCGATATTTCCTTCCCGGAACAGGGATCCCATAGGGATACACCGTTTCATAATTTTCCAGCGCCAGCCGGAGAGCCGCGGTCATCAGCGGCTCCGCCAGGACTGTAAGGTCCTCTGCATCCGTCGTTTCCACGATCACGCGGACGTCCAGATTCTGCCTCAGATGCTTTTTTGCCCTGTCGTAAGAAGCCCGGCATCCCCAGCATTCCGTGCCCGTCCCACTGTCATCACCCTTCCCCCTTTGTCCGTTCCCGGCTGTCTCAGGATAAACAGAGATCTGTTTCCCCTCTGCCCGGCACGTCAGCTCCGTCACCTGCAGATCCGCACAGGCGATGCGTATCCGCTCCACACAGCGGCTCCCGGCGGCCTCCGCCAGCTGCCGGATGGTCCGTCCCCTGCCGTCCCAGGGGTAGCAGGTGACGAGATACTCGGCGCCTCGTTTTAGATCCGCCCCGGAAGACGCGCAGAGACAGACGCCTCCCTCTTCCAGCCGCAGCTCGCAGAAGCCTTCCTTCACCTCCCTGCACAGTCTGGCGGTCAGAGCGTCTTCCGCCTGATCTCCCGTTACAGGCAGCTCCATGCCCGCGGCCTCTACCCCCAGCCGGGCCGCTATATCTACGTACAGACGGAGGATCTCCCCCGTCGTCTCTTCATTCACGCAAAAAATTCTTTTGATTGTTACCGGAATTCCCTCTCTCACCCGGACAAGACCCTGTCCGGAAAAGATGTCCGACAAGCATTGAAGCATTGCTTTTCCCTCCAGCACTGCCGCGGGTCTTCTGTCAGACGCGTCCTCTCCCGATCTGACGCGGCTTCCGCAGCTTCTGACCACCCGTCGGCTTTCCTACTACTCGGTTTTCCTGTTCTTTCTGAGGACTCTTCCCGCTCTGCGCTGGGTATGTACGCCATCCTCTACCACCGGTTCTCCGTTTACGATCACATATTCGATCCCCTTCGGATAGGTCATGGGATGAATATGATCTTCCCTGGGATCCAGAGCGTCCATGTCGATCACATTGATATCCGCCCAGTATCCCTCTTTGATCAATCCGCGGTTTTCAATGCCGTACCACGCCGCCACATTTCCGGTGATCTTCTTGATCTTTTCCTCCCGGCTTCCCACCGCGCCAAACTTCTTCAGGAACAGTGGAAATCCGCAGTATCCTGTGGGGTTGGGAAGTATTTCCGGGATCTCTTTGCCCACGCCGAAGGTGCTTGCATTATCGAAAATATACCCGTCCAGACAGACCATGCACTTTTCATGGGACAGGAATTCCTCCACGGCGGCATAGCTGATCACATCTTCCTTAACGTTGATGTAAGGATCCTGTCTCAACAGTTCAAAGACGGTGTCCATACAGCTCAATCCTTTCTGATCCGCCAGCTGCCGTATGGTGTGACCTGCCAGCCCCGGGATCCTGCTCTGGGTGACCGTGATCCGATCTCCCCAGTTTCCTGTGGCCGCAGGAGCGAACACACGGCTGCGCCTGCTGAGGATCAATTTCCTCACATCCTCCACGTACTCCTTATACTTCAGATTCTCGATGAACTGCTCCGGTCCGCCGGACTGCTTCACCAGCGGGGCGAAATACATGATCAGGTAAGGCACGCATTTGAAGCCATAGGTGGTATTGGGCGCGATGTTGAACACCAGATCCGCGCCGTTTGCGTTATATTCATCCACGATCTTCATGGTCTCGTCAGCCAGCGTCCTCTCGATCCGGTCGGTCCCCCAGGGATAAATTTCATATACGGAGGACAGATGGGATATCTCCGCGCGGACGCCGTTTCTTCTGGCCGTTTCGCAGGCGTGGAGCAGGCCGTCCTTCTTGCTGAACCGATGGAAGGGATCGGCGTGCATGTGACTTGTTCTCCAGTGGGTGCTGTAAAATCCGTCGTGCTTTTTCACCACGTCCAGGATCGCGTCGATCTCCTCGTCATAGGCGAACTTGCTGGGCGCGTAGTCCAGCCCTGTGGAAAATCCCCAGGCGCCTGCCTCCATGGCCTCCTCGGCGATGAGACGCATCTTCTGCAGCTCTTCCGCAGAAGGCCGTCTCTGGTCCGATATGGTGTCCATGGCCACTACACGCATTTCAGAATGGCCCACAAGGGGGATGAAGTTGATGGACATTCCCAGTTCCTCAAGCATGGACAGGTATTCCTCAAAGGTTTCCCAGTTAAACCGGATATCATAAGCCTTTTCCAGAAACTCCCTGGTCTTTTGAGCGTCCTGAAGCAGGTCGGCCTCATACAGGTGACCGTCCACCTGATGCCAATTGTCATACTCCCAGAAATTCCGAAAATACAGCCGCGGATTCAGCGGAGCCACCGAATCGCCGCACAGTCCTCCGATGAAAGTGGTGATCCCCTGCATCAGATGGCTTTCCGCTCCCGGAAACATCATGATCGTTCCGTCGCCGTGAGAATGAACGTCAAAGAATCCCGGGGTCACGCATCTGCCTTCCGCATCGATCACCCGGCGGCATTCCTCGCCGTCCAGTTTTCCGATCTTTACGATCTTTCCGTCCCTGACCGCCACATCGGCCACATAAGCCGCGCCGCCGCTTCCGTCCAGGATCTCGCCGTTTTTTATGATAATATCGTACATTTTTATACCTCCGCCGTATTATTCTCTCATCAGATCAGCGCCCTCTCATTCTGCCTTCAGGCGTTCCGACCTATTGATCTACCAAATGGCAGGCCACGTAGTGACCGCCTCCCGTATCCTTCAGCTCCGGAAGCTCCTCCCGGCACCTCTCCGTGGCGAACCGGCATCGGGTCCTGAACTTACACCCTGAATGCGGGTTTAAGGGACTGGGAACGTCTCCCTCCAGCGCGATCCGCCGGGCCTGCTCCGCGGCCGCAGGGTCCGGAACGGGAATGGCGGACAGCAGTGCCTGCGTATACGGGTGAAGAGGGCTCCGGTACAGCTCATTGCTCTCCGTCACCTCCACCAGATTTCCCAGATACATGACCCCCACCCGGTTCGATATGTGTTTTACCATGGAAAGATCATGGGCGATAAACAGATAGGTAAGCTGTCTTTCCTGCTGAAAATCGTCCAGCATGTTGATCACCTGGGCCTGGATCGATACATCCAGCGCGGAGATGGGCTCGTCGCACACGATGAATTCAGGGTCCACGGCCAGAGCTCTGGCGATCCCGATCCGCTGACGCTGTCCCCCTGAAAACTCGTGGGGATAGCGGCTGGCGTGATCCTTTCCCAGCCCCACGGCGTCCAGCAGCGCGTAGATCCGTTCCTGCCGCTCCTTCCCCGTGGATATTTTATGGATATCCAGCGGCTCCCCTATAATGTCGGCCACTGTCATTCTGGCGTTCAAGGATGCGTAAGGGTCCTGAAAGATCATCTGTATTTTTTTGCGGTAAGGCATCAGCTGCTTTTTGTCAAAGCCGGCGATGTCCGTCCCGCGGTATAGGATCTGTCCTTCCGTAGGCTGGTACAGCCGCATGACGGTCCTTCCCAGGGTGGATTTGCCGCAGCCGGACTCGCCTACGAGCCCCAGCGTTTCGCCCCGTCTGATGTGAAAAGAAACATCGTCCACGGCTTTGATGTAATCCACCCGCTTTTTGATCAGGCCTGAAGACTTGGTGAAATATTTCTTCAGCCCCTTCACTTCCAATAAGATATCGTTCTTACCGTCTTCTATTTTCTTACTGTCTTCCAGCTTCACTTCTGACCCCCCCTTGCTGAGCTTCATAATCTGCATTTCCGGGCGCTTCCGGATGGAGCAGCCAGCACATGGTGCGATGGCCTTCATCCACCTCAAAATAGGGCGGCTGCTTCGTCCTGCATATGACCATGGCATACTTGCAGCGCGCGTAGAACGGACATCCCGAGGGTGGGTTCAAAAGATCCGGCGGGGTTCCCGTAATGGGGATCAGCCGCTGTTTTTCGTTGTTGATCTTCGGGATCGATTTAAGCAGTCCCATGGTATAGGGGTGTCTCGGCCGGTAAAAGATGTCCTCCTTGCTCCCCTCTTCCATGATCAGGCCGCCGTACATGACGATGATGCGGGAGCACACGTCGGCCACAACGCCGAGATCGTGGGTGATCAGTATGGTGGACATATCCAGCTTCTGATTCAGGGATTTCATCAGCTCCAGTATCTGCGCCTGTATGGTCACGTCCAGCGCCGTGGTGGGTTCGTCTGCGATGAGCAGATCCGGCTGGCAGGACAGGGCGATGGCGATCATCGCTCTCTGGCGCATTCCTCCTGAAAATTCATGAGGAAAGTTGTTTGCTCTTTTGGCAGGGTCAGGAATCCCGACCATTTTCAATATATCAACCGCTTTCTTTCCGGCCTCTTCCTTCGACATCTTCTGATGCTTTCTGAGGGACTCCACGATCTGATTTCCCACTGTGAATACCGGATTCAGAGACGTCATGGGATCCTGAAAGATCATGGCGATCTCATTTCCCCTTATGCTCCGCATCTCTTTTTCGGTTATTTTCAATATTTCCTGATCTTTGAAGACGATACTGCCGCCCGTCACTTTGCCCGGGTGCTGCAGCAGTCTCATGATGGACAGGGAGGTGACGCTTTTGCCGCTTCCCGACTCTCCCACGATCCCGATGGCTTCCCCTTTCCGAACGGAAAAGCTGACGCCCCTGATGGCTTTTACTTCCCCCAGATGGGTGAAAAAGGAGGTCCTGAGATCTTCGACCTTTAACAATGTTTCGTTCATCTTATCTCTCCTCCCTGTTATTTTCTCTGTTTCGGATCAAGGGCGTCGCGCAGGCCGTCGCCCAGCAGATTGAAAGCCAGCATAGTCACTGAGATGGCAATGGCCGGGAAAAATAATTGATAGGGATAGGTAAACAATCCTCCCAGCGCGTCGTTGCACAGACTTCCCCAGGAAGCCATGGGCGCCGATATTCCCAATCCCACGAAGCTCAGAAACGCTTCCGTAAAAATAGCGTTGGGGATCTGCATGGTGATCGCTACCATGATGGGTCCCATCATGTTGGGCACCAGATGCCTGCCCAGGATCCTCGGCAGGGAAGCGCCTAGGGACAAAGCGGCCAGGACAAATTCCTGTTCTTTCATGGCCAGTACCTGACCTCTGACGATCCGCGCCATGCCCACCCAATAAGTGATACTCAGGGCCAGAATGATGGTTCCAAGTCCCGCTTCCAATACCACCATAAACAGGATGACGTACAGCGTTGTCGGTATGGAATCTATGGTGTCGCAGATACGCATCATAACGTTGTCCACTCTGCCGCCAAAATACCCGGAAATACCCCCGTAGAACACACCGATCACAAAGTTGACCAGAGCTGCGGCAAATCCCACTAAAAGAGATATTCTGGCGCCGTGGATCACGCGGATAAACAGATCTCTTCCCAGATAATCCGTTCCCATGATATAAGTCTTGTTTCTCACCTGCTTTTCAGGCTCCACCACTCTTCCGTCCACCGACACTTCACACTTTTTCGTGCTTTCCAGCTCGTGCAGCGCTTCT
Source organism: Bacilliculturomica massiliensis (assembly GCF_900605495.1). Classification (GTDB taxonomy): domain Bacteria; phylum Bacillota; class Clostridia; order Peptostreptococcales; family Anaerovoracaceae; genus Bacilliculturomica; species Bacilliculturomica massiliensis. Next base: position 256,412 of record NZ_LR027602.1, on the reverse strand, counting down.
CCCAGATTGATGGACGGGTCGTTCTGCGCCCGCCTCTCCAGATCCGCATACTTGCTCTTGGCTTTGAAATACAGGCTGTAATCCACCGTGATCTGACTGCCGTCCAGCTCGTACAGACACGTGCGATTATTCACATCTTCTTTCAAGACCGTACATTTCTTCAAAAGCGTCCCGTCGGCGTCCACCTGGATCGCTTTGTATTCCTTGGTCACATAGATATATTTATCGTCGCCCACATTATAGATGTCCAGCACCGGCGGAATATTGGAAAAATCCAGGACCTGCTCCGAATATCCGATATGCCAGACAAAGGGCACGAAAACCGCGGAGAGAATGATCAGTATAATGCCCACCAGGGACGCCACCGCTACTTTGTTCTTTCTCAGACGCCGCCAGGCGTCCTGCATATAGGTAAGGCTGGGTCTTGCGACCTTTTCCGCATCCTTTTCCTCTTCATCGAGCGCCTTCCACATATCGGAGTCTATTTTGTTATGATCCATAGCTACCTCCTAGTCATACTTGATTCGCGGATCGATCAGCACATAAATGATGTCCACGATCAGTACCAGGACTACAAGAAAAACGGCGAAAAATACGGTGATTCCCATGATAAGGGTGTAATCTCTGTTCAGAATGCTCGACGTGAACAACTGTCCGATGCCGGGTATTCCAAAGACCTTCTCTATCACAAAGGACCCCGTGAGGATCGTGGCGATCATCGGGCCGATATACGTGATGACCGGTATCAGCGCGTTTCTCAGCACATGCTTTCCCACCACAGTGAACTCGGAAAGTCCCTTCGCCCTGGCCGTTCTGATGTAATCCTGCTGCAGGACCTCCAGAACAGACGTCCTGGTCAATCTGGCCAGAAAAGCCAGATTGAAGGCGGATATGCACAGGATCGGGCCGATATAGTGTTTCCACGTGCCCACTCCAAAGGACGGGACCCACCCCAGCTGTTTACTGAACACATACAGGAACACCGAGGCCAGCACGAAGCTGGGTATGGTGGCCCCCAGTGTGGACAGGATCATAACGCCTCTGTCCGTCAGGCGATTTTGCCGCAAGGCGGCAGCCACCCCCATCGCCACTCCTCCGACAATAATGAAGAGGGACGCCCAGGCGCCGATCTTCAGTGAGTACGGGAAACCGCTCAATATGATCTCCTTCGTCGTCAGCCCCACTTTTTTGAAGGAGACGCCGAAATCCCCCGTCATATAATTGGTCATATATGTGATATACTGTTCGAAGACCGGTTTATCCAGGCCGTACTTGGCGTATACCGCCTGCTTGATCTCCGGCGACAAAACCTTGTCTTCCGTGAACGGGTCTCCCGGTATATTCATCATCAATACGAATGTGAGAGTCATGATAAACCAAATGGTGACAATAGCCGATACAACTCTCTTAAAAATGTATCTCCCCATCGCTTCTTCCTTTCCCGCAAGTCTCTGCCGCTGCGAGAGCGCGCGGTCTTTGCCGCGCCCGCTGTTGCCAACTGAGAGCACGGCTAAAGAGACAGGCGTCTCTTTAGCCGTACTGCAACGTGCTGTTTATGCTATTCCACCATACGGCCTTCCTTGAAGCACCAGAATCCTACCGGGGTAAGTCCTACGCCCTCTACCCTGTTCTGATTGACCAGGATCACATCCGTGTAATAGTAGACCGGAGCTGTTACAAAATTATCCATGATGACCTTCTCGGCCTTCCTGAGCCACTCGTCCCGCTCCGTTCCCGTGGTCTGCTGGGCCATGTTCACAGCGTCGTCGAATTCCTTGTTTTCCGGATTCAGCGTGTGATCGTGAGGCGCCACGATGGGCTGCTCATTCCATCTCCACTGGACCTTATTGTTCCCCGAATAGGACAGGCAGGTGTCGAACATGGACATGGGATCGTAGTAATCAGCCCACCAGCCGCCCTTGGAGACGTCGTAGTTTCCCTTGATGGTATTCTCGTTAAACACGGACCGGTCCTCGTTTCTGAGGGTCACGTCGATATTCAGGTTTTCTTTCCACATGGCCTGCAGCGCTTCCGCTATCTTCTTGCTGGCCTCGTCCGTATCGTAGAGATATTCGATCTTGGGGAAACCTTTCCCGTCGGGATAGCCGGCTGCCGCCAGAGCGGCCTTCGCTTCCTCGACCTGCGCCCCAGAGGGGTCGATCCCATATTCTTCTACCAGGTTTCCATTCTCATCCATCTGGCGGAAAGACGTGCCGTCGGAGAAGACGAAGGCGCTGGCAATATAACCGGTGGCGGGGATCTCTCCGCCCTTGGTCACCTGTTCCACGATCTTTGTCCGGTCGATGGCAAGAGTCAGGGCTTTCCGCACATTGAGATCGTTTGTGGGCGCTTTATCCACGTTGAAGTTGATCGAGAAAGTGCCGATGGAGGGCAGGATCTGCAGATTGGGGTCCTCCGCTTTCAGTCTCGTGATCTCGTCCAGGGGCGGACTCTGCATCACGTCGATCTCTCCCGCCTCATAGCCGTTCAACGCCGTGGAGGCGTCGCCCAGCATAAGTCCCTTGATTCTATTGATATGAACGTTTTCCGCATTCCAAAAGTATTCATTCTTTTCTAAGACAATGTGAGAACCGGTCTGATATTCTGCAAGCCTGAAGGGCCCGTTGGATATACTCGTCTCCGGGTTTTTGTCCCATCCGTCGCCGTATTCCTCCACGATGTCCTGTCTGCACGGAAAATAAGAATAAAACGTGGTCAGGTTTACGAAGTAGGGCACCGGGTTTTTCAGTTCGACTTCCAGGGTGCGGTCGTCAAGAGCTCTGACGCCCATCTCGTCGGCGGTTCCCTCTCCCATCAGGTATTCCATGGCTCCTTTGATGTAGTTTGTCATCATAAAGGAGGTGGTGGCGCCTGTCTCCGGCGCGCACAACCGCTTCCACGAATACTCAAAGTCTTTTGCGGTCAGAGGTTCGCCGTCGGACCATTTAAGACCTTCTCTCAGATGGAAGGTGTAGATCAGCCCGTCTTCCGACACGTCGTAGCTCTCCGCCATGGACGGCTCGATGCCGCCGATCTTTTCCGCGTACAGCCCCTCATATGTATTCTGGATAATGTGGCTTCCATCGCTGGAAAAGTTTCTCTGCGGATCCAGCGAACGGGGCTCGGAGCGCATTCTCCAGATCACCGTATCGCTTTCCGCATTGGATTGACCGCCGCCGGAATCCGCGGGTTCTCCCCCGCAGCCTGCAAACATTGACAGTGACATGATGATTACCATCAGTAAAGCGAATCTTCTTTTCAACATTTTGCTTCCTCCTCGTCTCATGCTTATATCCATTCCGCCTCGCCGGGACCGCCCGGGAGTTTTAAAACCGGCCTCAGCAGTCGTTCCGCTTCAGCGCCGCCGTCATGCAGTGCACGCACCCTCCGCCCTTCTGGAGCTCGGTCAGATCCAGGGTGTGGACCTTGATCCCCGCTTTTTCCATGAGCTCCGTAGTGCGCGGCGACGTGATGCTCATCACTACTTCTCCCGGGTTCAGAGCCACAAAATTTGTGCCGGAACCGAATTCCACCTCGGTGAGGGACGGGGCTTCAATGATCCTGTATCCCTTCCGCTTCAGCTTATCCACCACTTCATAGGGCGTCTGCGGGGCGTGTATCACAACGGTGTCGTCGCTGGCTATATTGAGAAGTCCGTCGATGTGGGCGTGCCCATACGGGATCTGCATATCGATGATCTCCTCGACTCCCATCCTTCTCAGTTCTGTCTCTACCTGCTGGAAGCCCTCGCGGTTCGTCCGGGAACTGGTGGACAAAATGACGGTTTTTCTGTCTACCCACATGGCGTTGGCCCCTTCAAAATACCCGTTGCCGCTGATCGTCTTGATGATCGGTACGCCTAATCGGATCAGCGCCTCCGCCGCATACCGCTCTTCCCCCCTTCTGGCGGCAATGGCCGGCCTGGTGAGGATCGCTCCTTCCGGCGTCATAAACACATGATCCCTGCAGAATAATGCGTTGGGACGGTCGTTCCTCTGATCTTCCACATAGTAGACCCGGACGCCCCGCTCCCTGTAGAAATCCGCCAGCGCGTCGTGCTGCTTTCTGCATTTCTCCGGATCTACAGGCTCTCTGAATCTCACGGCCCTGTAGTCGAAATTCTCGATCTCCGCTCCCGGCCTGCGCAGCAGAACAGCCTTCAGGCTGCCCACTTCGGAGGCGCATCCCCAGTCTCCCCAGTACAGGGGCAGATCCTCAATAAAGCTTCTTTCTTCCGGAAACCACCGTTCTCCCTCCAGGGTATCCACATCTACCGTTTTGTCCTCCATGCGTATTCTTGTTCTCTCTTCCAGCATTTCCACTTCCCTCCTACTTCTTAGCTATACCATTTCATTCCTTATAAGATCCTCATAGGAATCCCTCCGGCGAATCACCTTTACGCCGCCCTCCTCCGTGATCATGAGGACCGCAGGCAGCAACCTTCCGTTATACTGGTTCATGAGAGTCGTCACGTAAGCTCCCGTGTCCAGGAAGGCGATCAGGTCTCCTTCTTCAAGCTCCGGCAGCATCCTGTCCCGTGCGGGGATATCTCCCTCGTAGCACAGCGGACCCACCAGATCATACAGCATATCCCCCGCCTCTCCCAGCTTGTTGGCGCAGACCGCCCGGTACGTATACCAGCCCTGTGTGGCCCGCAGCAGCAGATCCCCTCCCGCGTCCAGAGCCGCCAGGCGTTTTTCCTCTTTCTGCTTGATCCTTCCCACCCGGCACAGGGTGACCGCCGTGTTTCCCACCAGCGATCCTCCCGGCTCGATCATGAGGACCGGCGGCTTCAGACCGTGTTCGCAAATCTTCTTTTTTATCACGCCCGTCACAAGCTCGGCGAAATCCTCCGCCCGATCCACCTGGTCCAGATATTCAAAGGGAATGGCGAAGCCGCCCCCCATATTCACGCAGGATAGCTCCAGTCCCAGCTCCCGTTTCAGAGTCCCGCAGAAATCCATGACCTTTTCCACAGCCTGCCGGTAAAATTCCCGATTTTCTATCTGGGATCCGATGTGACAGTGGATCCCTTCTACCGCGAGACAGGACGCGTCCCGCGCCCGGCGAAACGCCCGCAGCGCGTCTCCATTATCCATATCGACGCCGAATTTGCTCTTCTTCAATCCCGTCAGAAACTCCGCAATGCTGTCCGCTGTTACGTCGGGATTGACGCGGATGCAGATCCTGGCCTTTTTCCCCTCTGACTCCGCTGCGGACGCCACTCTTTCAAGCTCCGAGAGGGAATCCACATTGATCATGGCTCCCTTTCTTATCCCCATGAGGATCTCCGCGTCGGACTTGTTGTTCCCGTTCATCACGATATGTTCCGGGTCCGTCCCCGCCTTCTCCGCCTTGTAAAATTCTCCCCCTGAGACCACGTCGGCGTAAGCCCCTTCCCCCTTCAGCACGCTGATCACGCCCAGCAAATGGTTGGATTTACAGGCGAAGCAGATCTGTATCTTCGGGTAGCATTTTTCAAAAGCGGATCGCATCCTGCGGTAGTTCTCCTTCAGACGGCTTTCGCTGAACGCCATCAGGGGCGTGCCGTACTCTTCCGCCAGCTCTCTGGCGTTGTGACCGCAAAACAACAATTCTCCTTCTGCGCTCTTTTCCAGATAGCCCTCCGCGCAGCGCAGTTCCTTTCGGTTGATCATTTCTTCATACATTCTGTCCATGGTTTCAGGCTCCTCGATCCGTCGGCGTCATTAACGAATAATATCAACTGTTATGTTCCGGGCTTTCTCTGCCCGATGGCGTTTTCCGGATAACGTTTGCCCGGCTACCTGTAGAGCGGTACGCTGTCCCGTTTCAGGAACGCCGTCATGCAGTGGATGGCTCCGTTCCCTTTCAGGACCTCGCTCACATCCAGCTGGATGCATTCTACTCCCGCTTTTTCCAGCGCGTTTACCGTCTTCGGACAGCCCGTGGGCATTACGATGCGGCCGGGTTCAAGGGCCACGAAGTTCTGACAGAATCTGCGGAATTCCTCGTAATCCGGAATATCCACGATCCGGACTTCCCGTTCCTCAAGGGCGTTGCAGATCGTATCGGGGGCTGCCAGCTTCAGTACCAGCGCCACCTTCAGGTCCGCGAAGGCCATGAAGCTGTCCAGATGGGCCAGACCTCTGGGTATCTCCACCTTGATCAGATCCTCCACGCCCATGTTGCGGAGCTCCTCTTCCACCTGCGCCGCGGCTGAGGCGTTGCAGCGCTTGCCGTAGCCCATGAGACAGGTCCTTCTGTCCATCCACAGACAGCAGGCCCCGTCGAACACGCCGTTCCCGTTTACCGTTTTGATGATGGGCACGCCGATCTTCATCAGCTGCTTCGCCGCATAAACTTCTTCCCCGATGCGGCATCCGGCGGCCGGTCTGGCCACGATGGCGCCTTCCGGCGTCATGAGAACCAGATCCCGTGCATAGACAGCGTTGGGAAGCGCCGGGTCCATATCCTCGATATAGTACACCTCCACGCCGTTGTTCCTGTAGATCTCAGCCAGCGCGTCGTGCTGCTCCCGAACCCTGCCCGGGTCCCAGATCTCCTTCATGGCCATCGCCTCCGGATCGGTGATCCCCTCGATCTCCTTTCCCGGACGCCGCATCAGCACCGCTCTCAGCCTGCCCACTTCAGAATCCACACCCCAGTCGCCGTAAAGCTTTTTCATCATGGATCTGAATCCTGTCTCTGGTAGATTGCTCATTTTTCATCCTCCCTAACGATTGATCCGCTTAGCATCTGTACACCTCTTTCACCTCCGGTGAATCCGGTGAGATCAGATACTCATATAATTTGCAAAACACGTGCCAATTTTCAAACAATTACAAATCATTTTGTTTTTCTTCTTTTTGCTGCGAAATTCAAGGATCTGGCGCGCCTCACCGCCTTTTCACCCCCTCTCTCCCTTGAAAATTCGTATACAATTTGAAAACTATTATCATGAATGATAAAATTTATCACGAATGATAACGATCTTATTTGATCTGAGACACGCACATGTGCCGCCGGTCTGACACACACTTATTTTACAGCATAAAACCTCTCGTGATATTGCCTGACGCCGTTAATTTTGTAAGATTCAGAAACTTAAGGGCCGCAGCCGAAAGTCAATTTCTGGCGTTTATCCGCAGCCGGCCAGGGGTATCATATAATCTGATACGCATAAACTGAATCTGATCCTTTCTTTTCCGGAGGCGGTCAGGTACATACGCAGCGCATGATGGGCGCCGCTTCCTAAGTTATAATAATTTTTGATATGGGAAAGATATATCCAGGTGTATGGGAGGAATAAATGAAAGAAAAATTCGATGTGACCGGTATGACCTGTTCCGCCTGTTCCGCTCATGTGGAAAAAGCGGTCGGTCGTCTTTCCGGTGTGGAAAAGGCGGAAGTCAATCTGCTGACCAACAGCATGTGGGTCAGTTACGACGACGCTCTGCTCAATGAACAGGTTATCATAAAAGCGGTGGAGGACGCCGGCTACGGCGCCCGCGTCACCGCTCCCAAAGGTAAACCCAAAGCCTTTCTCGTACACAACTAAAGGTGTGAATAAGGGACAGGCGGGAAGCGCTCCCGGCGCGGCGGGAAACGTAATGGAAGAACAGCTCTCCTCCATGAAGAACCGCCTGTGGATCTCCTTTGCATTTCTGATCCCGCTCATGTACGTTTCCATGGGGCACATGATGGGGCTTCCCCTGCCCGGCTTTCTCACGGGCATGGAAAACGCCGTCTCTTACGGGCTGACTCAGTTTCTGCTCTGTCTTCCCATCGTCTATGTGAATCAGAAATACTATCAGGTAGGCTTTAAAACCCTTTTCCGCGGCTCTCCCAACATGGACAGTCTCATCGCCATCGGTTCTGCCGCCGCCCTGATCTACGGCATATTCGCGATCTACCGCATGGGCTACGGTCTGGGCGTCATGGACATGGCCCTGGTGGAAAAGTATCACATGGACCTGTATTTTGAATCAGCCGCCACCATACTGGCTCTCATCACGCTGGGCAAATACCTTGAGACCAGATCCAAAGGCAGGACCAGCGAGGCTCTGAGCCGTCTGATGGATCTGGCTCCCAAGACTGCTCTGGTGGAACGGCCTTCCTCCGGCACGGGAGCGGCCGGAGAGGAGGGCGGCGCTGAAGACGGATCCGCCGAAGGCCCCGGGAGTCTCACCGTTGAGATACCCGTAGAGGACGTGCGCCTGGGAGACATCGTGGTGGTAAAACCGGGAAGCAGCATTCCCGTGGACGGAGTGATCGTGGACGGATCCTCCAGCGTAGACGAGTCCGCCATCACAGGGGAAAGCATCCCTGTGGAAAAGAAGGCCGGCGATCAGGTCGTGGCCGCCACCATCAACAAGGCTGGATTTTTCCGATTCCGGGCCACCAAAGTGGGCGACGATACCACTCTGGCGCAGATCATCCAGCTCATGGAGGAGGCCAGCGCCAGCAAAGCGCCCATCGCCAAGCTGGCCGACAAGATCGCCGGCGTGTTCGTTCCCACCGTGATCGCCATCGCTGTGCTGGCCACGGTGATCTGGCTGCTGATCGGTGCTGAGTTCGAATTTGCTCTCTCCATCGGCATCGCTGTTCTGGTCATCTCCTGTCCCTGCGCTCTGGGTCTGGCCACCCCTGTAGCCATCATGGTGGGCACGGGAAAAGGAGCGGAAAACGGGATCCTCATCAAATCGGGAGAGGCTCTGGAGACCGCTCACAGTATCGATACCATCGTCCTGGACAAAACGGGGACCATCACTGAGGGCAAGCCCCGGGTCACAGACATACTGCCTATCGTAAATGGGCAATTACAGACGGCCTCCCCATCCTTCATCTCAACGACTGCTTCCGGCGACGGAGGCGGTCCGGAGACCGCGCCGCTGTCGGAAGATCAGCTCGCACTGCTGGCCCTGGCTGCCAGTATCGAAAAACAGAGCGAACATCCGCTGGCGGACGCTATCATCACCGCGGCGGAAGAACGGCAGGCTGCGCTGTCTCCTGCGGACGAATTCAGCGCCGTCTTTGGCCGGGGAGCCAAAGCCAGAGTAGACGGCTCTCTCTGTCTCGCCGGAAACGCGGCTCTCATGACGGAATCGGGAGTCAGCATCCAGGCGTATCAGGCTGACGTAGACAGACTGGCCGGCGAGGGCAAAACCCCGCTGCTCTTCGCCAGAGACGGAAAACTCACCGGCGTTATCGCCGTGGCGGACGTTATCAAGCCCACCAGCCGGGAAGCCGTGGCTTCCATGGAAGCTATGGGCATCGACGTGATCATGCTCACCGGCGACAATGAGAGGACCGCCCGGGCCATTCAGCAGCAGCTGGGTATTTCCCGGGTGATCGCCGAAGTCCTGCCTCAGGACAAGGAACGGGAAGTTTCCGATCTGCAGCGGAACGGCCGCAAGGTGGCCATGGTCGGCGACGGCATCAACGATGCGCCTGCTCTGGCCCGGGCCGATGTGGGGATCGCCATCGGGGCCGGTACGGACGTGGCCATCGAATCCGCCGACATCGTCCTCATGAAAAGCGATCTGAAAGACGCTGTCACCGCAGTTCGGCTGAGCAAAGCCGTGATCCGCAATATCAAGGAAAACCTGTTCTGGGCCTTCTTCTACAACAGCGTGGGTATCCCTCTGGCCGCAGGCCTGTTCTACAATCTTCTGGACTGGAAGCTGTCGCCTATGTTTGCAGCGGCCGCCATGAGCCTGTCCAGCGTCTGCGTGGTGACTAACGCCCTCAGGCTGAAGCTGTTTAAAGCAGAAGGCGCCGATCAGGCCGGTGAAAGGCGGGGATCAGCCCGTGGGGACGCGGAAGCGGTGGGAGCAGCTGACAGAGAGTTGGCGGGACCTGCGGTCCCTGACCATGATAGAGACGTTAAACAATTTGTTCCCAAAGACGCAGATCACAGAGAAACAGAAAAAACAGGAGGTACAAAAACAATGAAAATGAAAATCGACGGCATGTCCTGCGGACACTGCAGCGGCAGAGTGGAAAAGGCGCTCAACGGCATTCCCGGAGTCAGCGCCAAAGTAGATCTGGAAGCTGCCACAGCCGACATCTCCCTTTCCCAGAACGTGGAGGAAGCCGTGCTGCGCAAGGCGGTGGAAGATGCCGGGTACGACGTTGTATCCATCGAAGGCTGATCGAAAACCGGATCGAAGCGCGCGCATAGACGCGAATAGAAAAGACGCAGCTGAGCTTGAACCGTTGCCGTTCAACTCAGACTGCGTCTTTTCTTGTCTTCGATTTACTGTTTGGGGCATTTTCTTTTTTGACCTTTGACACAGACCGCAGCACCGTACTCTCCAGGTCCTGGGCCGCGCCCCGGGACTCGCCGCTATTCCACCAGCAGCAGGCCGTAGAAATTTTTCGGTTCATCCTTATCGCTGAGGGTACTGATCTCATAGCCGTTGGCCCGGGCCGTGGCGTAAACGTCGATGCCGCAGGCCTCCATGGCCGGGACGGCCTTTTCCGGAAAGCGGCAGGCTCCGCCGTTTTCTTCGAGCGCGCAGACAGCGCACAGCCGGCAGGGTCCGCTCCCCAGCGCCGCCGCCTTGTAATAGCCGTCCAGAAACATCTGTCTGGCCACCTTCTGCGCCACCTCCGTCAGATTTCCCATCCTCTTGAAGTGGAAGAGGATCGCCGTCTCATAAGAATCGATGATCTCCCTGGTCTTGTGGTGGGCCGGCGCATAAGGCGGACAGCACCAGCTCTTTCCGTAACTTCCGCACCCATATTGGCATTTAAACACCGTCCACGGCGCGGTCACCACCGAAGCCGGATGGATCAGCTTGGCGTCGTCCGCTCCCAGCACGGAAAGCAGCGTGAAATACCGCTGCATCTGTTCTCTTTTGTCTTTCATCTTTCATCCCTCTTTTCCGTGTCCGTACCGCACGGCAGCTGTGCCCCGGCTCGTTTTTCTGCCTGCCGGCTCCCGGGCTTCAGTTCTGTCCCCGGATCATCCTGCCGCAGCAGCCTGCTCTGTCTCCCCAGCACAGTCTCCCGTTCCTCCCGGTCTGCGGCTGCAAGCTCGTGTACCACATAGTCCGGCGCGATCCGCTCGATCAGGCCTTTCACATCAGGCGAAGAAAAGGGACTGTGGGTATCGATCCTGCCCAGAAGCTGATAGACCTGGGAGAAGCGGTCGTAATAATCGTCCTCCAGGCGCAGACCGTTTTTGCGCACGTCCTCCAGGGCCCCTTCCGCAAATGCGCCTGTGACGGACTGATGCATGTGCACGCCCCGGATAAACCGGGTCAGCGGCTGCTCCTGTTCCCCCGGCCCGGCCGCGGCGCAGAGCGCCTCATGTCCGTCCAGCATGCGATGAATATAAGCGATGGCGTCTTCCTCTGAGCGAAGGCCACTGTCTGCGCACATCAAATGCCCCAGATCCAGCATGATCCCTTTTTTCGGATAATGCACGCTGTCCAGCAGGCGCTTAGTGACCGCAGGCTCCGTCATGGTCAGACCCGGCCACCAGAGATTTTCCATCAGGAAATCAAAGGAGTAGTCCTTCCCGTCCAGCAGCCGGTTGATGATCTCCGCCGCCGCATCCACTACCTCCTCGTGTGTGTGGGTGTGCTCATGAGTAAAAACGCCTTTTATCGTGACGTCCGACACGTGGAAGACCACGTACTTTACTCCCACGCGGCAGGCGTATTCCAGATCCTCAGAAAACTGTTTCAGCAAAACGCCGGGGTCCGATCCCCCGTAAAAACCTTCCCAGGTCATACGATCTCCGAATTCATCCAGGAGCCCCGCTTCATTTCCCTTCCAGAAATCCAGCCAGACAGGATAAAAGATCATGTGCACACCCAGGATCATATCCGGGCTGATAAAGTCTTCCATGTCCCTGTCGCACCGTATGATCTCCAGCCCCGAGCAGCCGTATTTTTCATAAGATGCTTTCAGATCTTCCCGGTCTTCATACTCTGCCAGCGCCTGCTTGTAAGCCGGCATATTGATAATGCACTCCACCATCCACCTCCTGTCGTCAAGAACATTGTACCATAAACACTAAGCTCTCCCTTCGCCTTCGGCTCGGCAGTCGCTAAGTGTTCTGGGCACCTGTCTTACCGCCGCTCTGGCTTCGCCTTTGGCTCGCAAATCGCGGGGTATGAACATTGTACCATAAACACTGAGCTCTGTCTTTGACTTCGGCCGGGCAAATTTCCTTACTTTTTCTTGGGAAATCGTGATATACTATATCTATATAAGCAATTTTACCCGCGAGGGATAAAGTCCCGGTCCACGAGTCCGCAGGCCCTTTGATATACAGGGGAATCGGCCTGTAGGAACCGACCTGGGAAAATAAACAGTTAAAGGAGAATGGGAATGGGAAAAAAGAAAAACAAAACGCGTCTGACCGCTGTGGCGCTGTCCGCCGCGCTGCTGCTCAGCGCGCTGACCGGTTGTATGAGAGAATTGACCGAGGAACAGTCCACCGCTCTGGTGGCTCTGCAAAATGCGGTCACCTATTATGAATCCACTGGAACCCTGTCCGACTGGGCAGATCTGGTAGCTCTGGCCGCCGCCAATCGGACGGACGGCATCGGCGTGAACTGGAACGCGCTCTCGCTTCCGGAGACGCCGGAAGCGCCCATACCTGCAGATCCGCAGGTCTCCGACGGCGCTCTCACTCCAGCCGGTATCGTGGACAGTCAATCCGGAGGGGATCAGGGCTCCCCGGAGACCGCGCCGGACGGCGCAGACGCGTCTCAACAGCCTGTCTGGACGCCCGTGGACGTATCCCTCTATCCGGGGGCGGTGATTTCAGACATCCTCAAGGGCGACAACTACGCCGCTGCGGCGGCTTCGCTGGCTTCGGCCCAGAATCCGGCCAGCGGCGCATTCACGGAAACGAATATCAGTCAGCACATCTGGGCAATGATCACGCTGAACGCCGCCCTTGGACGGGACGGATACAACTACGACAGCGCGGCGGCCTACCTTCTCACCTATCAGCGGGAGGACGGCGGTTTCGGCTACGCTGTGGATTCCACCGCCAGCGATGTAGAACTGACTGCGTCTGCTTCCATCGCGCTGGCTCCCTATTATGAAAAGAACCGCAAGACCGGGGAGATGAAAGCGCTTACCGGTTATTATAAAAATGCTCTGGCCGAAGACGGCGGTTATGCAGGAGCCGGCGGCGAAACCGCCGCGTCCATCGCTTCCGCCATTTCCGGCCTGATCGCGCTGAAGCAGCCTCTGCCTGCGGCGGAGGACGGAAGCACCCCTCTTGACGCTCTTCTGAACTATCAGAACGAGGACGGCAGCTTCCGCGCGCTGAAAGAAGGCGAGCACACGGCAGACTCCCTTTCCACACGGCAGGCCACACTGGCCCTGTGCGACGTGATCAACGACGCCAACGCATATCTGATGCTGGCGGATGACGCGGAGAGCTATCGGATCCAAAATATCTCGGGGCCTGCCATCACGCTGAATATCGACTACCCCAACGGCTCCGACATAGCAGACGTATCCGCGCCCTTCACCGTTGAGGAAGGCGGCACTGCACTGGACGCGCTGGTGCTCTACGGCAAAATCAAAGAGATCCCCGTCGTATTCACGAAGGGCGACGCCGGTTACGTACAGAGCATCAACAATATTTCTGAAAAAGAATACGGGGACAGCAGCGGATGGACGTTTACGGTTAACGGCGTATCGCCTATGCAGGGCGCCGCGCTCACAGTGCTGTCGGAGGGCGACGTTCTCACCTGGACCTACATCACCAACGCCGGATCAGTTATGGAGCAAAACGGCGGAGACAGCGCCGGTGATGGAACCGGCGGCGCCGACAGCGGAACGCCGCAGGCCGCCAATTAAACTATCATGCAATAACCATCCCCTCTACACACAATCAACAAAATTAGAGGTTATACTGGGTTCGTAGTCAGATATGAGAAATATTACAAGGTAAGGCGATAATATCTTTAAAAGCAAAACAGATAAAACAGAGGACGCCATGAACAGAAAAAACAGAGCGGGACAAAGCAAGGGTACTCTGGCTCTGATTATGGTGACCGCAGCCTGCTGTGCAGCGCTGCTCAGCGGATGCGCCGACGGCGACGCTTTTGCGGCTACTCCGGTCAAACTGCACATCGACGGAACGGACGTGTCTGTTCCCTACGTGGCGATCATCAACAGCCGGAAAGTCTCCCTTGACGAATACCGATATTACTTTTTAAATGCAAAATACACCATGGACGGCGGCGACGAATCCTACTGGGACGACGACGCCAACGGTACAAAACTGCGGCAGCTGAAGGCTCAGGCGCTTCAGGCGCTGGAGGAGACCTTTGCAGTGGAGTCTCTGGCCGACGAGCTGAATCTCTGTCTCACCGAGGAAGAGCAGTCCCAGATCGACAAGGATGTGAAAAATCAGATTGCCGCGCTGGGCGGCCTGGCGGAGTATGGGCAGGCGCTCTATGAGAATTATCTCACCGACGAGCTGTATCGTTACCTGTGGAAGACCAACTTCTACTGTGAAAAGCTGTGGGCCTATTACTTTACCTCTGAGGGTCCGTATTTTGAACCAAACGCAGACGGCGCTCTGACAGACGACGAACTGGATGAGCACTACAGAATTAAATTTAAGGCGGTGATCGCGGAGGCCGTCGACAACCTTTCGGTTGAGCTGGCCCCGGAATACGATCTGATCACCGTTGACTCCCTGACGTAGGGCTTTCGCCCACAGGCGCGGCAGCGCGTCGGGGAATAGATTTCTCAATTTGCTTTCCTTCTTTTAAAATCAGATACACACACCCGAGAAACCCCGGATCTATCTTGACCCGGGGTTTCTCATATCTATCTTTTTGTCCTTCATCCGCCGGAGGTATCGCTGACGGAGAAGAACCACACCTCGCTGCCGCACCGCACCGCGATGATGGTGCCTCCCTCCATAATGCTCCACGACTCATCCCAGCCGTCCTCCGGCATGCGGTGGCCGCCCAGCTCCACCCCGGCTGTGCGGATCTTTTCCGTCTCTTCCTCAGTCAGAGACACTGGGCCGCCGAACCGCTCCAGACGGCCGGCGACAGCGCAGGTGACGGCGGCTGCGTAGTTTTCATTTCTCGCTTTAAAATACCAGTTATACGAAACTTCCACGTCATTTCTGTATATTTCCGAACAGTAATAGCCGGACGCCCGCAGAGGCTCTCCATCCGCCCGGCCGTACGCCGCCAGCCACAGGCCAAAGATCCCCCAGACGGCCAGAAGCGTCCAGCCGATGACAGCCCGGCGGCGGCAGACCGGCGGGTCGCACCAGCACACGCCCTCCATCTTCTGATCCGCGGGAGAACCTTCGCTGCGCATCTGCTGCCGGCGGTATCGCCCAAACAGCAGGGAAATGATCAGCAATCCCGTCAGCAGAGGCGCCGTCGGCACGGATAAACTTCCCTTCTCCACCAGAGCCAGCCGGCAATACGACCAGAACCAGGTCCCTGCCAGAAGCAGCGACAGGACCCTGAGAGCCTGACGGAACAGCCTTACCGGTGCAGCGAGATCTCCCCGGCGGCGGCAGGGCCTGAAATAATTGCGCAGGCCGTGCAGCAGGTACCAGATCCCCAGTCCCGCGGTCAGAGGGAGCAGCGCCAGAATATTGATCTGTTCCGTCCAGGTCGCCGTATAGATCCAATCCGATCGCATCCTGTAGACCGCAAACATGCTCCAGACCAGACACAGCAGCAGCCAGATAAGCGCGCCCCCTACCAGTTCTTCCTTCCGCGCAGCCTTTCTGAAATTCTGCGCTTCGATCTCTTCATCCGACTGTACCGGCGCCGCTCTGGAACTCATTCCGCCCATCTCCTCCAAAGCGGCGCCGGCTGTCCCTGTTCCCACTCCGGAAATAGAGTCTTTTGCACCGCTGCCGGTCCGCTGCGCGTCTCGGCGGCGTCTGAATATCTTATGTTTTTCAAACTGCCAGACGATCTCCCAGCCGTCGGCTGCACAGAGTTCCAGATAAGGCTGGATCTCTCTGTATTTCTCCGGTTCAAAGTAGTCTTGGCAGTATTCCGCCCCCAGCCCCTCCGTCTTCTCGTATTCGGCCAGCAGCCCGCAGCAGCACAAGCGGCGGAAGCGCAGCCCTCTGCGCTCCATGGTCTCCATATAGCCGGCGATCTCAGCAAAGGACAGCGCCGGCCAGATCCGCCAGGTAAACTTCCCCATACTCTCCCATCCCCCTATCACTGATACCGGTATGAGACCCAGATCTCATTTCCTCTGCGCACGATCCAGGGGCCGGCTCCCACAGTGTCTCCTTCAGACTCTGAACTGCACCGATAGATCGTCAGTTCACCGCCCTCCGGTATCTGGTACGGCCCCACCGGCGACAGTTCTTCTATGGGATCGACGCTGTCCGAAGACGTCCGGACCCAGCGGATATCCACCTGGCCCCGCGGCAGATAATCCAGATAATAGTCCATGATACTGTCTGCCTGCCGCGTTCCGTATGCCTCATAGTAAGCAGGCTCCACCCAGTGGACGCTTTCCTGCTTATACAGCGTACGGCAGTAAATGTTGCCGCGGATGGAGAGAAGCGTTCCGCTGTCCGGCCTGTAAAAGATCAGCGTACATGTGACGGCTGCAAGGGCGGCAGCCAGCAGCGGTCTGGTCCAGGGCTTACTGTAGGGAATTCCCTTCATCCCGATCTTCTGCGCCTCCCTTCCAAGGCCCAGGCTCGCCCTCCTGAACGAACTGCCGATGATCAGACCGACGAGAGCGCCGCACGCCCCCGCCGGCAATCCGTCCTCCAGACACATGACCAGGATATCCAGCCACAGGAGCAGCAGCGCCGTTTGTCCCAGAACGCCAAGGACCGCAGACCTGCCTCGAAAGGTGGGATTGACCCCCGCCTGTACGCCGCCAAACCACCCGAAATAATTGCGCAGAGCAAAATATAGATTCCAGACCACGCTGCACAGATACAGCACGGCCACTCCTATGCCGGACAGCTGCAGCAGCAGCGGCTGCACGGGAAATTCCGCCGCAAACTTCGGCGCCACCAAAAATCCGAACACCAGAATGAACACCGGCAGCAGGAGAACGTTCTGCAGTTCTGCCTTCCGGCTGGCTCTCTTTACCTTCTCCCGATAGATTTCCTCATCGGTGTGGAGCGGCGGCGGCTCCACGCCCTCTTTCTCCCGAAATATCTTGTTCCGCTCAAACTGCCAGACGATCTCCCAGCCTGCCGCATCGCAGAATTCCAGATACTGCTGTATCTCTTTTTCCTGATCCTGCGTGACCGGGTCGAAATAATCCCATCCGTACCGCGTCTCACCGGGCTCCCGGCGCTCGTACTCTCCGATCAGCCCGAAGCACCGCAGCCTGCAAAGGCGCAGCCCCTTTCTCTCCATCCATTCCAGATAGGAAGCGATGTCGATGCCGGAGAGAAGCGGCCAGATCCGAAACGTTCTGTTCTTCATATCGAAACCCCTTTTTCTTTCATCGGCGCGGCCCGTTCCCGGCGGCGCCGTTTCTCCGTTTATTTTCATCGACCGTTTACGTGGCGAAGATCCCCTTCCGGTTCCGGAAGCCGCCGCGAAAGCCCTGGCGTTCTCCGTTCCCGTCTTTTTCCTCTTCTCTCCCCTTCTCTTCCTTCCCGCTGTTCTCCCGTTCCTTCTTTTCCTCCTCGCCGCCTGCTCCCTCTTTTCCGTCCTCGCCTTTTCGTTCCTCCCGCTGCGATGGAGCGCCGGCCGTCTTTTCCCGCGTCTTCTCCTCGGCCGCGGCCTGCGTCTCGGCCGCCTCCGCCAGAACGGGTTCATAAGTGATGGGCAGCAACGTTCCCGCGCTGTCAAAAAAGCGCTTCCCGTCCTCTACCATGCGGTTCAGACGGCAAAATTCTTCCGTCAGCAGTTCCGCGCCCTTCGGCGTGATCTGATAGATCTTCTTTCTGTCCTTCTCCATGATCTGCGCGATGATCCCCTCGCCCTCGAATCGTGACAGCAGCGCATAAAGCGTTCCCGCTCCTACCTGGACCCGGTTCTCAGTCATCTCCGTGATGCTCTGCATGATCCCATAACCGTGCTGCGGCCGGATCAGGGCCAGAAGCAGATAATACATCGGCTCTGTCAGCGTCTTCAACTGTTCCCTCGCCATTTTTCCTCTCCCTTTCGCACCCACTACAGTCCGACAGTCGATATATCGAATGTCGCTATATCTATTATCAATAGATTACTCCTGACCGCAGAGTTTGTCAACCTGTAAATCATATATCCGGTTGTGATGCGCCGGACTCTCCGCCGGTCTGGGTACGGATCGCCCGCCAGATTCACGCCGCAAAAAAGGCTGCCGCTTTCCGCGGCAGCCTTTCCCACTTTCCCTTTCAGACGCCTGCCGGCTATTTGAGCCCACAGCGCTTTTTGATCTCTTCCAAAGCCTCCGAATGTTTGCCGGATTTCATTCCCGGGAACGCTTTCACGATCCGCCGATGGATAAATCTGCTTCGCCCGGCCATTTCCTCGTATTTATCCCGCAGCTCCTCGATCTGTGCTTTCAGCTCAAGCTGCTTCTGTTCCCGTTCCGCTTCCGCCGTCAGACGGCGCTCCGCAAACCCCCGCTGGCGTTCTTCCATCTCCGCGCGCAGCCTCTCCTGCAGATCTTCCGCTTTTCCCTGAAGCTCTTCCCCGGCCTCCAGCAGCGCTTCCCGCTTTTTCAGCAGTTCCGCTTTTACATCCTCGCTTTTTTCCTTCAGTTCTTCGGTCTTCGCCGCCAGCTCCGTCACGTTCTCAGATATGCTCTCCCCCAGTCGGTCGGAGGTCTCCCTCAGCATGGCCGCGATCTCATCCATCTGCTCCATGCGCTTATTCAGCTTGAGAATGGAGGCCGCCGTCACGCCGGCGTCCGCTGCGAAGGCGGACAGGACCACCGCCAGAACGATCCATCCCGCCGTCTCAGGCACCAGTTTTACCGCCCCGGCTACAGTGGGGTGAAAGATGTCCATGATGAACATGCACGCCAGCCCCCACAGAACAGAGAACTTCAGGCAGATATACCCTCCCAGGTTAAAAGGCATATCCGAATAATCCCACCATTTATCGTGAAAGACCTTTTCCAGAACAAAACCCGTGGTCCATTCCAGCGCGGATGTGAGCAGCACAGAGCCTGCAAACAGGACGGGCCCGTTATCCGAAAGGGGCGTCAGGGCTCCTATGACCAGCACGACGCCGAAACCGTAGATCGGGCAGACAGGTCCGTTCAGAAATCCCCGGTTGACAAACGCGCCTGTGCACAGAGCCGCATACGCCACCTCCGCGCACCATCCCAAAAAAGAATAGATAACAAAAAACCACAAAAAATCATATTGATCATAAAGATCGAACGCAGACATGCCCTTCACCCCTTTTCTATCCACGTCGCCGCCCCGGCGGCCCTTACCCCCGGCGCCGCTCCGGAAATTCCAGCCTGAAATTCACGTATTGACCCGTGTCTACCATCCTCACGTATGCTTCATACGTTCCCCCTGTCCGTTCGGAATACAGGTTGACGCAGCGGATACGCCCTCTCTGCAGCAGCGCTTTTACCATGGGCTTGGTCAGGGGCTTCTTCTTGGAGACAAAGAATTTTTCGTCTTTCCAGATAACAAAATCGCAAACGCCGCGGTCCGCCTCGCAGTAATAGTTGGTACGTCCCTCAAAGATCCGACGGCCGCAGCGGGGGCAGATCCCGATGATCTCCTTCCCGTTCTCCGCAAAGTTTTCCTTATAGCTGTCCACCAGCTCCGTCACAAAGGCCCGGATCCCTTCCATGAATTCATCCCGGCTGGCCTGGCCCCGGTAGATCTGCTCCAGCTTCTGCTCCCACTCGGCGGTGAGCACGGCGCTCTTGACCTTTTCCGGTACGATGTCTACGATGCGGTAGGCCTTTTCCGTGGGCAGCAGATTCTTCCCTTTTCTCTGGATAAAACCCGTCTTGATGATCCGTTCGATGATGCCAGCCCGCGTGGCCGGCGTCCCCAGCCCGGCTCCCGCCACTTCCTTTTTCAGGTCCTCGTCCTCCAGCGTCTTCATGGCGTTTTCCATGGCGGAGAGCAGCGTGTCTTCCGTGTAGGGCTTCGGCGGCTTGGTCTCTTTTTTTTCGGAAGAAAGATCCGGCTGGTGCAGGACGTCTCCCTCCGCCAGCGCGGGAAGCAGCGTGTCTTCCTTTTCTTCCTTCGCGCCCCTGCCCTTGCCTTTGCCCTTCCCTTCCTTCTTCTGAGGTTTGACCAGCAACGGGGCCAGCTGAGCCGCCACTTCCTTAAATCCGGCCTCCGTCACCATGCGGCCCGTGGTCTTAAACTCTTCCCCCTCGATCTCCACCGTCAATTCCGTCTTCACGTACTCGTGGGGAATATAGGCCGCGGTCAGCAGCTTGTAGGCGATCATCCTGAGAATATTGGCTTCGTTCACCGGCAGGCGGTCGGACGCCTTCAGCGACTCCACCGTCGGGATGATAGCGTGGTGATCCGTCACCTTTTTATCGTTGATCAGCCGGTCTGTTCCGGCCCGCTCCGGATCGTAGGTCTCTTTCGTTTTCGGATCCAGCCAGGGGGCCGTCAGAAGACTGCGGATCAGCTGTTCCGTGCTCCCCTTCATATCCGCCGTCAGATAGCGGCTGTCTGTTCGCGGATACGTGACCAGCTTCTTCTCATAGAGATTCTGCGTGGCGTCCAGTGTCTGCTGGGCGGACAGCCCCAGCATCTTGTTGGCTTCCCTCTGCAGCGTGGTCAGATCGTAGAGCGCCGGCGGATTTTCTTTCATCTTCGTCTTCTGGATCTGTGCGGCGATCCCGTCTCTGCCGCGGCATTTTTCCAAAAGCGCCGCGCTCTCCGCCTCCGACTCCACCCGTCTGGTGACAGAAAAATCAACTCCGTCGTGGGTACAGGCCGCCGTCAGCACATAGTAGGGCTTTGCGTCAAAGTTGTCGATGGCCCGCTGGCGCTCTACGATGAGATTGATCGTGGGGGTCTGTACCCGGCCCACATTCTGCGGCTGATCCGACATGCAGGAAAAGAGACGGGAAAAGTTGATGCCCACCAGCCAGTCCGCCTGCATACGCGATACGGCGGCGTCATAAAGCCTGTCATAATCGCTTCCCGCCCTGAGGTTTGCAAATCCGTCTTTGATCGCCTTATTTTCCATAGAGCTGATCCAGAGCCTGCGAAAAGGCTTTTCACATCCTGCCTGCATATAGACCAGACGGAAGATCAGTTCGCCCTCCCGCCCCGCGTCTGTGGCGCACACCAGTTCGTCTACCTCCTGACGGTCCATCAGGGATTTTACGATATCAAACTGCCCCTTCGTGGATCCCGTCACCTCGTATTTCCACTGATCGGGAAGTATGGGCAGATCGTGTATCCTCCATTTTTCATACCTGGGATCGTAGGCCTCGGGCATGACGGATTCCACCAGATGACCCACGCACCAGGTAACGCAGCAGCCTTTCCCCGTATAAAATCCGTTCCCTTTCCTGTCGGCGCCAAGGACCTTCGCAAGCTCCGCCGCCACGCTGGGCTTCTCCGCAATCACCAACTTCAAGATCGTCTGTCCTCCTTATCCTCTCGCTTCCCGCGCTTTTCTTTTTCCCTTACCGGCTTTCGCCTCTTGCCATCCCGTGATCCTTCCGGCTATAATGATAGCGGAGCGACTCACACAATCATCAGCACTGACGGAGCGCCCCGCTCTCCGGCCATTCTGCCGGGGCCGGCGGCGGCCGTCTGCGGAAAGGACCGGAGAAAAAACGATGTCAAAATCCAATGATAAAACGATCAAAACAAACGCCCTGCGCATTCTGGACGCAAAAAAAATTCCTCATGAGGCGCACACCTATGAGGCGCCCGGCGGTTTCCTGGACGGCGTTTCCGTCGCGAAAGCCACCGGGATGGACGTCCATCGCGTGTTCAAGACCCTGGTCACCCAGGGGGCCAGCAGAGAATACTATGTCTGCGTGATCCCGGTGGCCGAGGAACTGGATCTGAAAAAAGCGGCCAAACACTTCGGAGAGAAAAAGATCGAGATGATCCACGCTAAGGATATTACCAAGGTGACCGGATATATCAAGGGCGGCTGTTCCCCTGTGGGGATGAAAAAGCCGTATCCCACGGCCATTCACCAGAGCGCCGCAGACTTTGAAAACATCGTAGTCAGCGGCGGAAAGGTCGGTCTCCAGATGGATCTGCCGCTGTCCGCTCTCTGCGAACTCACCGGCGCCGTCCTTGCAGATCTCACCGTGAAGGCTTAAAAAGCCTTCCGGCTCTCCGCCTTCTCCTGATACATGCGCATATCCGCTGTGCGGAACAGTTCCCGCGTATTGGCTGCGGCCGCCTTGCTCAGCTCCTGATATGCGTATCCCGCAGAAAAGTCGATGGAGCATTTCTCCTTCAGCCGGCCGATCAGCTCCGCAGCCTTCTTTTCTTCCCTGTCTTCTCTGTCGTATATCAGTACGGCAAACTCGTCCCCTCCGATACGGTAGATCTGACCGACACCCTCGAAAACAACCCGCAAGCTTTCCGCAAATCTGACGATCATATCATCTCCCGCCATATGACCCTGCGTATCGTTTGTCTGCTTCAGGTTATTCAGATCAAAGAGCAGCAGAGACACGCAGCGGTGATCTCCCGCACCTTTCCGCAGTTCTTCCATGTCCCGGTCGAAAGCCGCCCGATTCAGGAGCATCGTCATCGTATCGGCGTAAGCCAGCAGCTTGTAGGTGGCTGCTTTGACGCTGTCCCCCAGCAGCGCGGCGCCTTTTCGGACGGTACCCAGACTGAGCGTGAGTATGAACAGAAACAATCCCCAGCGGAAAAACCGCGCGTAATCACCGGGCCGGTCCCCATAGAACCCGGCCAGACTCAACACCGCGCCGGCGCACAGAATGCACAGCGCCGGAAGGACCTCGCTGCTGAAGCCCTCTCTCCCGCAGAGGACGCTGCGCGCACAGACAAAGATGATCCAGCTCATGCCCAGGAACATCAGGATATGCGTCGAAGGCAGCGTCTCCACCAGATCTTTGATCCCCGCCATGTTCAACGCGGTATTCACCGCGAAATTCACGAGAAACAGCAGGCAGAGCATATTGGGCACCGGCGTGCTGCGGCGGCTGGCCGATCTCAGGTAGAGCAGGATCGGCACGGGAAGCAGCATGAATGTGTGAAAGGACAGCGAATAGATCGCCGCTACGTTGGAAATGATCAGCTGCAGGATCCTGCTGTCCGTGAGTACCCAGACCGATGACAGAATGGCGAAAACGCCCAGATAAAAAAACTGTCCCCGTCCCAGGTCCAGCTTCTTCAGACGAAGGACCCCGCAGAGGATCAGCAGCAGGACCCCCAGCAGGGCGGTAAAGCAGACGAACGACAGAACGCCTGCATTTTTTCGCAGCAGCGAGAGCACCACCGCCCCCTCCTGCCCCAGCACAACTTCCTGAAGGGAGTTAGGGATCTGGGAAAACGCAGTAGTCAAATGGATCGTCACTGTCTGCCCGCCGGCGTCGGAGGGCAGGGAAACAAAATTCCACATCGAGCCGATGGACTTGCCAAAGCGCTGTCCGCTGTCCGTTCCCGCTTCGTATATCTCCTGACCGGACAGAAAGACCCGAATCGCCTGCTGCCTGGTCTCCACGCACAGGATATCCCCCGACCGCAGATCCTGAGGCAGCCGGCGGGCGTACACCTCCGTGCTTCCGCCCGAACCTCCAACCGGCGTTTTTCCCCCGTGCAGCTCGCCCGGCCCGCTCCTGTTCCAGCCTTCGGAAAGATCCGTCACCTGACGCTCCGGCAGCAGGGGATTGCCTGGTTCCACATTCTGCATCACATAAAACGTCAGAAAAACCACGGCGAGAACCATGATGAGAAACAGCAGCGAGATCGCGTGGTCCCAGTCTTTTTTCTCCCGATTCCAATTCAACGGTCCCCTCTCCCTTCGTTTCAGTCTTTCCCGCTCAGGCCGGCCGGGAGATCACTGCTGATCAGATCCCAGCGCTTCCATGGCGTCCGCCGTTTCCAGCCACAGCTTCATCTGCTCAAAGGTCTCGTCGCTGATCACATGTTCGATCCTGCACGCGTCTTTCTCCGCCGTCTCCTCGCTCACTTCCAGCGCTTCCATGAAGAAACGTTTGATCTGGCAATGCTTTTCGTACACGCTCCACGCCTTCTCCCGCCCCTCGTCTGTCAGCTTCAGATTTCCATCCTTCTCCATGACCAGATACCCGGCTTCTCTGAGAATGCTCATGGCCCGGCTGACGCTGGCCTTTGTAAAATCCAGATGATTCGCCACGTCGATCGAACGCACGGATCCCTTTTCCTTCTCCAGGATCAGGATCGTCTCCAGATAATTTTCACCAGACTCCTGCAGTTTCATAACTCTCCTCCTGTCACTTCCTGCTGTCCCGCCGCTGTCCCGTTATTCTTCACGCGGTCAAACTCCTCCGTGATCTCCCGCGGCACGCTGGTGAGCAGGCTCACACAGACGATGACAGCGGAGGAGATAAGAAATCCGGGAATGATCTCATAAATATTGAAAACGCCGCCGAAACCGGCCTGCTTCATATAATACCAGAACAGATCCGCTACGCCGCCGCTGATCATGCCCCAGACCGCCCCCTGCCGGGTCATCCGCCGCCAAAACAGAGCGAACAGGATCAGCGGTCCGAAAGCGGAACCAAAACCGCCCCAGGCGCAGGATACCAGGCCAAAGACAGAACTGTCGGGGTCTATAGCCAGCAGGATGGCCACCGCTGTGGTCAGCGCCACGGTCAGCCTGCTGATCCACACCAGAGAGGATTCCGACGTATCTTTTTTCATCAGCGTGGCGTACAGGTCCTTGGACACGCTGGACGCCGCCACCAGAAGCTGAGAGCTGGCCGTACTCATGATGGCGGCCAGAATAGCTGTCAGCAGGATACCCCCTACCACATTGCTGAACATAGCGTTGATCATTTCCATGTAGATCGTTTCGCCGTCGGCCAGGTCCGGCATAAACGCCTTGCCGATCACGCCGATCAGCACCGCCGTGCTCAGCGTGATGACCACCCAGATCATGGCGATGACCCGTGATTTCTTCACTTCTTCCGGCGATGAGATAGCCATGAATCTCGCCAGAATATGGGGCTGTCCAAAATACCCCAGACCCCATCCAAGAGCGGACGCCAGCAGCATGGAGTCGATGGCTCCATCCTTTACGGGAAACAGCGCGAAGGTCTCCGAAGTCAGCCCGCTCAGGCGCGCTCCTACCTCCGCCAGGCCTCCCATCTCCCCCACCGCCATGACAGGCACGGCGATGAGAGCGAAGAACATCATCGTGCCCATGATCGTATCCGTCCAGCACACGGCGGTAAAGCCGCCCAGCGCCGTGTAAGACAGCACGATCAGCGCGCCGATGACCATTCCCGCCTTGTAATCGATCCCGAATACCGTCGAGAACAGCTTTCCGCCTGCGGCAAACTGGGAGGACGTATAAATAAGAAAGAAAATCACAGTAAAGACTGCCGATACTGTGCGCAGCACGTGCCTGGAATCCCGGAAGCGGTTTTCAAAAAAATCCGGCAGCGTGAGCGAGTTCTGTGAGACCTCCGTGTACTGTCTCAGCCGTTTGGCCACAAAAAGCCAGTTGAGATACGTACCCAGCATCAGTCCGATGGCTGTCCAGATCGCCTCCGATGTGCCGCGGAAGACCACGTAGGCCGCTCCCGGCAGGCCGATCAGTAGCCAGCCGCTCATATCCGAGGCCTGGGCGGACATAGCCGTGACCCAGCTGTTCAGTTTTCTGCCGCCCAGAAAATAATCGGAGAGGTCGTTGGTGCTGTTGTAGAACTTCAGCCCGATGAGCACCATTCCGATCAGAAAGACGGCGAAGATGATCGCTTTTGTAATCATAAATTATCTGTTCCTTTTCTATCCCCTGCTCCTGCCTTTCGATCAAGGCAGCACGTCGCTGCATCCTGGATCAAAGCGCGGTCCCGCCTATTCCTTCGGCGATATTTTTCTGATCCGCTTTTCCAGATCAGTACGTTTCATCCAGATCTGCGCCCCGCAATTGGCGCACTCGATTCGAAAATCCATTCCCGCTCTTCTCACCGTGAATGAATTTCCTCCGCAGGCGTGAGGTTTCTTCAGCTGCAGGCTGTCGCCCACTTCTATTTTCATCGGCATATCAGTCTCCGTCCTCCCGTGGGCGCGCCGCTCATCCGGCCCGCCCCCCGTTTTTGCCGAACGGACCTGCCCGGCGGCAGGTCCTACAGCTTAGAACAAATTCTTTTTGTACTGAGAATACATCAGACCCAGCTCTGCGATCTTCTGCTGAGCCAGAAGCTGCAGCTCCGATGCTTTCTCGAACTCTTCCTCGTCCAGCGCGTCTTTCACTCGGCTGAGCAGCGATTTTTCATTGATGGTATCCTGTGCCAGCTCCCGGCGCATTTTGGAGATCTTGCTCCACATCAGATCATCCAGGTCCGCGCATTCCTCCGGATTGTGGCGCTTTCTGCAATCCCTGACAAAATTCATCGTCTCCGGTATGATGCGGTTGTGCAGCTCTGTGGCCCACTGAGCGATGATCGCGTGTTTATAGGACTCCAGCGACAGGCGGTCCATGACGCCTTCCCGCATGAGCACTTCCAGTTTCTCCGGATACAGGTCGAAGGCCCTGATGTTTTCCCACACCGTGGCCGGAGCCCTGCCAAACAGCCGGTCCCGTTCCTCCTGTGTGAACTCTTCAAACACATCCCGCTCCGTGCGGTATTCTCTGTCCTTTTCCAGATAGAAATCTCTCTGCCCTTCTCTCTTGGAAATGGACGCCTCCAGCTCTTCCGGCGTCTTTCCGTTTTCCAAAGCGGCCTTGATGCCGTCAAGCATACACATGAATCCGGAGGCGATGACCAGATAGGTATTGCTCTTGGGATTGGGGGAACGCAGTTCAAAACGCGTGGACAGCGGATTGTTGATATCTCTCACCAGACCCACCAGTACCGTTCTGTTTCTGGACGGCATCTGTGCGGAATGGCCCAGAGATGTGACGATACACACCGGCGCCTCAAATCCGGGCTTCAGACGGTTCAGCGCGTCGTTGGTGGAGGTCACAAAAGGATTCATGATCTCATAATTCTTCAGGATGCCCATAAGGGCCCCAAAACCGATGGGACTGAGAAAATCCTTTTCCCTGTCCAGCGGTGCAAAGAGACTGACCACTCTGCCGTTTTTCAGACGGGCGGCCACGCCCATGTGGGTGTGCTCTCCGCTGCCCGCCACGCCGCGGATCGGCTTCGCCATAAAGGTAACGTCCAGCCCGTGCGCACGGAATACATCTTTCACCACGTATTTGACCTGGTTTTCGTTGTCGGCCGCCTGGATGGCGTCGCTGTATTTCCAGTCGATCTCAAGCTGTTCCATAATGTGATCGTAGTTTCCCGAGCTGCCCAGCTTGGCCTTGACTCCGCCCACTTCCTTATGGCCCATCTCTACTTCGAATCCGTACTGATCCAGCATGATCAGGGATTTCTCCAGCGCCGTGCGCACCGGACCGATGGTCCGCTTCCAGTACTGCTCCTTCAGAACCTGAGAGGTGGACAGCTGTTCGCTGTCGCCCTTGTCCTCCGGCGTCTTTACCCAGAATTCCAGCTCCGTGGCGGAAGTCAGAAGGATCTCGTCGATCTCATCCACGGAATCCACAGGCAGATACCTGAACACATAAGGATGTTCGCGCATGAGCTTCATGAGCCCCGCCTTGAAGGCCTTCACCGCATCCCGCAGGATGACCCGTGAACCCACTTCAGCCGTATCGTTGTGCACCAGAAAAGAAGGGATCCGCAGCGTGCCCAGAGGAAGCCCCGTCTCCTCGTCACGGTTGTTCAGATTGTAGTCCACATACCAATTTACATCCATATCGGGTATGATGTCCACCTTGGCGTTATTCAGCTGTGCGATCCTGGGAAGCACTACGCTGGACCCGTCGGTCTGGACGCCCTGCGTCAGAAACTTTTCCATATCCGCCATAAACATCTTTACCGGGATCTTTTCATCCGTATCGTGTCCGCCGATATCAATGCCCACCAGCGAAACGAATTTCACCTCCGGGTGCTTTCCGAGTATTTTGTACACCTCGGAGACCGTATGTAACTCCTTTGGTATGTTGAACAACATCTTTTCTAACATAAATCCGCTCCTTTTCTCATTCCTGTTCTGCGGTGGCGCCGCCGGAAAGATCCGGCGGACAGGCCCCGCCTCAAATTTGAAACGGGGACAGGCCTCTCCCAGGCTTCCCTGCTGCTGCCGCCCCCGTTGCATATTTTATTCCTTATCCCGCCGAATGCGGCGAGTCAGATCCTTATCCAGTGCCGAAATGTCCAGCACAAACTCTGCGCTACTGCGCTTCGCCGGCGTCCTGGCCGTTTCCGGCGTCCGCTCCGCCTGCATCCAATGCGTTTCCGCCCTGATCCGCCGCTTCGCCGGAACCTGCGGGCTGCATCAGCGTCAGATACTTCTGGAGCTCGTTGAGATATTCCCCGTAGCCGGACCAGTCGCCCTTCTGCTGAGCCTCCACCGCATTCTCGAAGGCTTCGTTGGCCAGCTGCGCCATCTGCTCCATGGTCATTACATCTGACGACTGTCCTCCGCCTTCCGTACCGCTGCTGTTTTCCCCGTCCGCCGCCGGCGTACTGGAGGACAGCGGATCGCCCGCGCCTGCGCCGAACAGTTTATTCAGCGCCTGAGCCAGGGTGGACTCGTAGGCGATCTTGTCGCCGTAAGCCACGATCACCCGCTTCACTTCCGGCAGACTGCCGTTGGCCGCTTCCAGATAGACCGGCTCGACATAGACCAGCGACTGTTCCACCGGGATGACGAACATATCGCCCCTGCTGTAATTGGAACCGGAATTGTTCCACAGCGAGAACTCCTTGGAGATGTTCGTATCCTGATTGATCTGCGCCTCCACCTGCTGCGGTCCGTAAATGATCCGGTCCTTCGGCAGACGGAACAGCACCAGCTCCCCGTAGTGACCGTTGTCGTTTCTGGCCACCAGCAGTCCTGTCATGTTGTTCTTGTTATTGGGCGTGTAAGGAATGGAATTGATGAATTCCACGTCCTGCTCGCCGGGCAGCTTGGTGATATAGTACTGAGGCGTCATGACCTTGGACTCCTGTCCGTAGGTCTGCATGGCGATGGCCCACAGGTCTTCCTTCTGATAAAATACACGGACATCGTTCATGTGATACTTCTTGTAAACGTTGGCCTGTATATTGAACAGATAGTTGGGGTATCTCACGTGAGCGCGCAGCGCCTCCGGCATGGCGTCGAAATTCTTGAACAGCTGCGGATAGATCTTCGCCAGTGTCATAGCCACCGGGTCGTCGTCATCCACCAGATAGAAATCCACGTCGCCGTTATAGGCGTCCACCACGACCTTTACCGAGTTGCGGATATAATTATCGTAGCTCTGTTCCGTATTGTAAGGCTCCGAATACGGGAAATAGGGGCTGGTGGTATACGCGTCCAGCATCCAGTACAGTTTCCCGTCCACGGTCACGATATACGGTTCATCGTAACTCAGGAAGGGCGCGATCTTCTTCACGCGCTCCGACACGTTGCGGTTGATGATGATCCTGGAATTGCTGTCGATGTTGGAGGACACCAGCAGCTTCAGGCTCTGTTCCCGGATAGCGAAGACCATGCGGTTGAACAGGTTCATGTTGATCCCCGCAGTTCCCTCATAGGTATTATATGCATTGCTCTCGCCGCTGGGATAGTCAAATTCCTGTTCATCCGTATTTACGACGATATAATTGTTCGTTTTCTCTCCAAAGTAGATCTCCGGACGCTCGATCTGAATTTCTTCCACGTCGGACACAGGCGGAATACTGTCGATGAGCATATCCGGCTGACCGCTGGCGGTCACCTTATCCACCCGGGAAAGGGTGATGCCGTAGCCGTGGGTGTATTTCAAATGTTTGGTCAGCCACTGATCGCCGATCTTCGATTCGTCGATCTCACGGGCGGACAGGAATGTCTGCGTGTATTCGCCGTTGATCATATAGCGGTCCACATCCACGTCGTGGAACGTGTAATAGGACCGGATGCTCTGCGTCTGGTTATAGAACTGAGCCGCCGGCTCAAAATCGTTGATCCTGATATTGGAAAATGTTCCCATGTTGTTCAGGATATCGTCCTTCGTCAGCGTATTCTGCGCCGGGAAATCCTTGATGGAAATATCCTGAAGATCATAGGCCATCTGCGTATAAGTGATGTTGTTCATCAGATATTCGCTCTCTTTGTTGATCTCGTCGGGGGAGACCACCACGTTCTGGACCACTGCGGCGATCCCTGTGCCGCCGATGGACAGCACGATCATGATCACCGGTACCACCAGCGCCGTCTTCACCTTTTTCTTTTTGACGCCGACCACAAAGAAAACGGCCGCCAGCAGCGCCAGACCCATGAGCACCCGGTAAATGAGCAGCGTCACGTTGATATCCGTATAGCCTGCTCCGTAGAGCAGACCGGTGCTGGAATACAGCAGTCCGAACTGCTTAATGTAAAAGTTCGCCGCGACCATCAGGAAAAAGACCACGCCCATCACGCTGATCTGCGTGGATGCGATGGACAGGAGCTGACCAAAATTGCTGCGGTCAAACTGCTTGGTCTGTCTGCCCGGACGGCGGCCGCCAAAGCCTCCCGCCGCATTCTCAAACATCTCGCCGAAGGGACCAAACTGGCTGAAGTTTCCGCCGAATCGGGGCCCTCCGTCCTGCTCCGTTTCGTATTCGGGCTCCGAAGCAGGTTCAAAGATCTGCGGATGCCGGAACGACATCAAAAGCATATAGTATAAAACCGTGATCAGGAAGAACGCCCCCACAATGGTCAGGCCGATCTGGTTGAGCTGGGACAGGAACTCCAGCTTGAACATGTAAAAGCCCACGTCGTTGTTGAAGATAGGATCGGCCACACCGAAATCCGTGGCGTTGGAAAACTGCAGGATCTGAAACCACAGCTTCGTCACCGTGGAAAGCGTGGCCAGCACGCCGAATCCCGCGCTCAGCACCAGAGTGAAACGACGTACCACTTTTTCACTGGCCCCGGGAGCGTCCGCCACCTCCACCTTCTTGTAGTACCCCTTTTTCAGCGCGTTCAGGTACAGATACGTCAGTCCGGTGATCACCACCAGCGTGGGTATTCCCAGTTTCAGCTGTGTAAAGAGCTGTTTGAAGAATACGCTGACGTAGCCCATTTCCCTGAACCACAGATAGTCGCTTATGAAGCCGATGATCGCTCCGAAGAACATGAAGATCAGGAGCAGCACCACAACAACTGCGACAATTCCAAATTGTTTTTTCTTCAATCTTATTCCCTCATTTCAAAAGTTAAGATCTTCTTCCCACCGCCGCGTGGGGCCGCGTTTTGCATAAAGCTCCGCAGGACCGGGCCTGCTCCGCAGCTGGCAGAGCCGCCGGACCCTTTGGGCCTCTCCTATTCCATTCGGTCTTTTTCGGCGACGGCATTAAGGTTCCCCAACGCTGCGGGGAAGCCGGCCTAGACCTCGTACCTGGTATAATTAACGATTTTCATCTCGTCGCCCACGGGTTCCAGTTGATAGATCCAATGATAAGTCACGATTTTAGTCTGACCGCTTTGCGTCTTTTTTATCTGCTCTTTCGTCCAGACGTAAAACCCGTTTTCACCCTGGCGGATCTCGCCGATCTGCAGCAGCTCAAAGCTCTGCGTCTCTTTCCCCACCCTCGAATAGGTGGACGCGTAGCGATACGCCTGACTGCCCTCCTTCAGAAGGCTGAGCGCATCCTTCGTACCGCTGTTCACATAATCCTGCCACTGAGAATCAAAAGCGATGATCGTCCCCACCACCGCCTGGTCGTAATACAGCGTCTCTCCAGAAGGAAGAGTCTTCCAAATATTATTTTCCAGCGGCTTTGAGTTTTCAATGTCTTTTGTTTTGTATCTTTGGCCCGACAAATATTTGAGTTCGTCGGATGCCGAGATCTCTTTTATATTCTTGTTTTTGGAGCTCTGCGAGGCGATCAGCGCCGTCTTGTCGCTCATGGGCGCAGGGTCCGGTTTCTCCCCATCTGCCGTTCCGTCCAAGTCCGCGCTGCCGTTCTCTTCTCCCGCCCCCGCCGTTCCTTCGGCGGAGCCGTCCCCGTCTGCATCACCGCCTGGCACGGGATCATCATCGCCAGACAGTCCTTTAAAAAAATCCGACACGCCCTCCACCGCTCCGCTGAAGATCTGAACGATGCGCACTTCAACACTGCGGACAGCGTCCGCAGCCGCGCTCTCCGGGGCAAAATACTTGATGCCCAGGGCCGCGATCTCTATGACTAGGATGACCGCAATTATGGTCAGAATGATCTTCCCCCCGCGGCCTCCCTTTTTCTCTTCCTCTTTCTGTTCTTCCGACTCGGGTACCACCGCAAACAGGCTGTTCAGCGTATTCTCATGCCAGGGTTCCTCCATGGCCGCCGGTCTCGCAGCCGGTTCCGGACCCTTTTGATCCGCCTTTATGCCAGCCTGCCCCCCGTCCTCTGACTTCCGGTCCGGCGCGGAAGCCGGGTCCGGCGCCGGAACATAAGCGGGCGCCATATCCGGTGCGGCCGCCGGGTCGGGAGCAGATGCCTGGCCAAAACCGGCGGGCGGTCTTGCCTGCGCTCCCGCCTGAGCGGCGGCGCGCACTTCCTTCGCCTCCACCACCCGCGTCCGCATGGTCAGCTCCGCAGGAGGCTCGTATCTGCGGGTATCCGACGATGTAGTCCCCGCGCTTTCCTTTATATAAGCGGTGACCGGTCTGCCGCCGGGCGCGGGCTCCGAAGCCACGGCCGTGCGGTACACTTCGCTGCCTGCAGGCCCGGAGATCACGCTGACCGTCTCCCCCGGCGCGCTTCCGCCGGCCTTCACCGCCACGGTGACCTGGATCTCCGCGTTGGCTCCCGGCAGAGTCTGTCTCGTGAGGGTCTCCGGCTGAGGCTGCGGATAGGGTTCCGCCGCATGGCGTAACAGATCCGCCGCCTGACGCTCCTGCTCCTCTTTTTCCCGTCTGGCCGCCTCCGCCTCCGCTCGTTTTAACGCTTCCTTCTCTTCGGCCAGCTGCTGGATCATCCTGTCGCGGGCTGCCGCCATCTCCGCCAGTTCCCTGGCCAGGGCGCCGGAGGGAGCCGCCTTGCTTTCCGCAGGGGCAGCTGTTTCAGTCGTTTCATCCGTATCTGACGAAGATCCCGCAGCCGTCGTCCCCTCTGATTCAGCCGGGGCGGCTTCTTCCGCCGTTTCTCTCTGAACCTCATGGGTACTGGGCTCAGTCCGAAATTCATTCTCCAAAGCTGCGGCTGCAGCCGCAGCCGCGATCTCATCAGCTCCCAGCGCCGTGGTATATCTCCTGACGATCTCGTCCACGCTTTTTTTCTGCAGCTCGATGGACGGGATCCCGCTCTCCTCCGTGAAAGGAGGCGCCGGTTCTTCTGCTTCCGCCGGCGTTTCCGGTTCTCTCTGCTTCCCTTCCGTCTCCGTGGGGATTTCCGTATGGCTGGCCGGTTCCGCCGCCCGCTCTCCCGCTTCTCCCCGGGACTCTTGCGGCGGCGCCGTCTCCGCGTCCCTGCGCTCCGCCGCTCTGCGCGCTTCCTTCTGGATCTCCGTCAGATCTACCGGCATCGTTCTGCGCCGGAAAAGGTCCTCCACCGGCACCGCTTCCTCTGCCGGGGTAGTCCCCTCCAGGATCATCCGCTCAAATTCGCTCTGCGCCTCCGAGACGTCCGGTCTCAGGTAAACATCTTCTTCCTCCCGCTCAAAACTGAGGTCCGGCTCCACATAAGGCTCGCCCTGCTCCCGCCTCTTCAGTTTGTCGTACTCTCTGTCCAGAAGCTGCTGAAACTCCTCGTTTTTCTTTGTAAAGGTAAAAAATTTCTCGATCTCTCTGACGCTCTCTTTTCTGGCCGCCTCTGCCTCCGCCTTCTTCCCCGCGCTCTGTTCGCCGCCGGAAACGCCTGTCCCCTCCGCGGCGCTTTGCCTGATATCCCGGGCCGGCTCCTGAGCGTTCCCCGCTTCCGGCTTCCGCGTCTGTTCCGTTTCCCCTTCCGCCCCATCTCCCGATTCCTTCACCGGCTGCGTCTCACGCTCCGCCTCCCGCTGCTTTTCGGCTTCAGCCTCAGCCTGCCGTCTCCGCTCATCCTCCAGCGTCCAGTAAAGATTCAGATCCTCTGTCTTTTTAGGCTTCGGAAAATCATATACGTTCCAGGTAAACTCCATATGACGGACCGGTTTGTCCCCGGCTGCTGTCTCGTCAGCCGCTTTCCCGGATTCCGCCGCGTCTTCTCTGCCGCCGGCCGGAACTGCATTCTCATCGGAGCGTCCGTTTACCTCAGCTCCACAGATCCTGCAGTTTAGATCCGTTTCATTTATGGGATTGCCGCATTTACTACAATACATGTTGGTCCTCCACTTGAACTCCACCCAATTATTAGAAAGTATTCACAGAAAAATGTTTTATAATTACATATGCAAATCGGATTTACATCGAATCGATATCGAAAAATAATTACACCATAATACGTTATATTATAATACACGCCCCCTGCAATATCAATGTTTTTTCCTGTACCGCCACAGGCTCCCGGAAAATTCTTCTTTACGCATTCCCGATCTTTTTCAAGGGACTCTTAACAAATGCAAAAACGCAAAAGGAGAGCGGCTCGAACCGCTCTCCCTCTGCATTCAGTACTATCGCGGCTAAAAATCCGCGGCGCTTAGTGGCACTGATTGGACTGATTGTTTTTGTTGGTCTGATTTGCCTGGTTGTTCTTGTTGGTCTGGTTGGACTGATTGTTCTTGTTGGTCTGGTTGCTCTGATTGGACTGATTGCTCTGGTTGTTCTTGTTGGTCTGATTGGTCTGGTTGGACTGATTGTTTTTGTTGGTCTGGTTGCTTTCGTTTCTCATTTTATTGTACCTCCGTTTTTACCGGCCGGCCTGTTTTCACCGGCCGACACCCAAAATGAACTTCTTTGTTCAACGTTTATTCTGCTCATTTGCGCCGGTTCTATTAGCGGAAAATCGAGGAATCTTAAAGAATCGTCATCGGCCGTCTCAGACATTCTGACCGGAGACATTTCTCTGCCGGATCACCAAATGCATGATCAAATCTATCATTTTCGCGGACGTGGGGAATCTTCCCGTGATATACTATCCGCAGAGACTTTTTCAGAAACGGACGAACATCTGCATCTCCTGCAGACTACAAAGGTGGAGCCAATGCTTAACAGCGGAAATTTTAAAGATTTCATTATTGTCGATCAAACGGAAAAAATCATTTATTCAGATATAGGAAATCCACAGTATTTCAAAGCAGGGCTGGAAGATCTGACCGGCCTGTTCCTGCACGATCTCTACACTGATATGGACAAGGGCTACCCCCTGCTGACCGCGCTCAGGGAAGGAACGGCGTCGGATTTTTTTCAGTGTGAGCTGACCACGGTCAGAGGGATCCGCCTCACCAAGACAGGATGCGCCTATCCCATCTATAAAGGAGGCAAGGCCGTGGCGGCCCTCGAATTCGCCGATTTCTTTTACGATAAAAATCACATCGGCGAGATCGAAGCCCATGCGGATCACCTCTTTTATCGATCCAATCATACGAAGTATATATTGGACGATATCATTACCGGCGATGAATCCATGGCCGCGCTGAAAAAGCAGATCGAAAAGTTTGCACTTACGGACTCCACCGTTCTGATCTACGGCGAAACCGGCACCGGCAAGGAACTGGCGGCTCAGTCCCTTCACAACAGCAGCCGCAGGTATCACAAAAAATTTATCTCCCAAAACTGCGGCGCTATCCCGCCCGGTCTTCTGGAATCCCTGCTGTTCGGGACGACGAAAGGCAGCTTTACCGGCGCGGAGGACAAGGCGGGGCTGTTTGAACTGGCTGAGGGCGGCACGCTCTTTCTCGATGAGATCAATTCCCTTGATCCCCAGCTGCAGATCAAGCTCCTTCAGGCTGTGGAAAGCAAAAAGATCCGCAGGATCGGTTCGAGCCGGGAGATCTCCGTTAACGTAAGGATCGTGGCGGCCACCAATGAAGATCCGCGGCAGCTCATGGCGGACGGCCGAATGATGCCCGATCTCTATTACCGCCTGGCTGTCATCTATATCCAGCTGCCCCGTCTGGCCCGGCGAAAGGGCGACGTGGCGCTTCTTGCCGATCACTTTGTCCGGTATTTTAACAGCAAGATGAATTGCAATATCCAGCCGCCGGATCCGGAGATCCTGCGGATCTTCGAACGCTACGACTGGCCGGGAAACGTTCGGGAGCTGCGCAACGTCATTGAGGGTGCCTTCGCCTTTTCTGAAAACAACAGGATCTCCCGCAGTGAAATCCCGCTCTACATCATCGAGGCCGCGGAATCCGCAGACCGCGGTCCGGCGGCGGATCCCGGCGGCGGGGCATACCCCACAGATCTGCAGGCGCAGACGGCTTTTGCGGAAAAAGCCATCCTGGCCAGGCAGTATGAGGAGTGCGGACGCAGTCTGAAAGCAGCCGCGGAAAAACTGGGCATCTCCAAACAGCTTTTGCGCTATAAGCTGAATAAATACGGCCTTTAGTCAAGAAACAGCAGGCCCCGCTGCCCAGGGCCGGAAAACCCTGCAGTCCGGCTGATCCAACTGAGAAGGAGAGGAAATGTCCAACGTGAAAAATAAAATGGATATCGATTCGTCATTCAGAGACATTATACTGGTGGACGAGACCGGCGCGATCAGATATTTTAATATCGGTGACCTTGACTTTTTTGACCTGAAACCGGAGGATCTTCTGGGGAAAAGGATCCCTCAGCTCTATGACAATCTCAGCGACGAGACCAGCACACTGATGCGGGCCGTCCGCTTCGGGGAAGAATACCTGGGATGCGTGCAGGAACTGATCACAAAGGGCGGCAAACGCGTCCGCCAAAAAAGCGATACCCTCTGCGTGAAGGACGGCGAACGAGTGGTAGGCGCCATCGAATTTGCCTTTTATAACGAGGGGAAAGATATCCTTTCCATCCATGCTCCCGCCGCTCCGCTGCGCGACCTGTCCCAGATCTCTCTTGACGACATCATCGGCGAATCTCCACGTATAACAGAGGTCAAGAAGAAGGCTGCGAAGGTGATCGATCTGCAGTCCCCGATCCTCATCACCGGACCCACAGGGACCGGAAAGGAAATGCTGGCCAGAGCCATCCACAATTCCAGCAAGAGGAGACAGAAAGCGTTTGTTTACATCAACTGCGGCGCTCTTCCCGAAAACCTCCTGGAAAGCATTCTCTTCGGAACCAAAAAAGGCAGCTTCACCGACGCGATGGAAAAAGAGGGTCTGTTCCAGCTGGCCGACAAAGGTACGCTTTTTCTCGACGAGATCAATTCCATGCCTCTGGGACTTCAGGGAAAGCTGCTGAAGGCCATTGAGGATAAATGCATCCGTCCCATCGGCGGCGAAGAAGAGATCTATCTGGACGTCAGGATCATCGCTTCCTCCAATCTGGGCGTCTCCCAGCTTTTAAGCGGCAGCTCTCTGCGAAAAGATCTGTATTTTCGGCTTTCAGTCATCCAGTTCGAGCTGCCTGCTCTGAAAGACAGGGACGAAGACGTGCTGCTGATCGCCGACTACTACATCGCCCACTTCAACCGCATCCTGGGCAGACGGCTCTCCGGCGTCTGCGGAGAGCTGCGCGATCTCTTTCTGCGGCACTCCTGGCCGGGGAACGTGCGCGAGCTTCGAAACACGCTGGAAAGCGCCTGCTACGGTGCGGACGGCAGCTCCATCACCGTCGGAGACGTTCAGGAACGACTTCTGACAGCCGCCGGGGAGAATCAGCGTACTGAATTCATGCAGGAATCACAGCTCATATGGGAACAGTACACCGGCAGCGGTCTTTCCCTGAAGGCATACCTCACACAGCTGGAACGGCGGCGGATCCAGGAAGCCCTCGCCCAGACCGGGGGCGATACAGGACAGACTGCGCGGCTTCTGGGCATATCTCCCCAGCTGCTTCGCCAGAAAAAACAGAATTTAAATTTGGAAAAATAAATTTTACGGGAAAGAATATTTTTTTACAAAAGGCCTCTTCTTCCGGTCCTTTTGTACTGCAGAGACCAAAAACACACCGATTCTTTGTGTTTTTGGTCTCTTTTTCTTTGCTTTTCTAATTGGCACGATAATTGCGATACATGAATGACGATTGCAATCAAATCTTTATGAATAAGGAGTCTGCCATGATAAAGAAAGAAAACATCTACAGAAACTTGCTGACATTGGTGGAAATACCCAGCGTCTCAGGTACAGATCAGGAGATCCGTGCCGCTTACCGGCTCAGGGAGCTGTTGAGCGAGATCCCTTACTTTGCGGAGAACCCAGATCACATAAAGCTGATCCCCCTGGAAAACGATCCGCTGGAACGCTGCATCGTCACCGCCTTCATGGAGCTTGCTCCGGACTGCCCCGACACCGTGATCCTCACCGGGCACTACGATGTGGTAGATACGGAGGAATACGGCCATCTGAAGGAATACGCCTGCGACGTTGAAAAGATCACGAAGGTGATCGATCAAATGCCCTTGGACGAGGACAGCAAAAAAGATTTTGAGAGCGGCGAATGGCTGTTTGGCCGCGGCACCGCCGACATGAAGTACGGCCACGCCCTCTGCATCGAGTTGATGCGCCACTTTGACGAGGAAAAGGGAGCCGGTCTGAAGGGAAATCTTCTCTACGCGGCAGTCTGCGGCGAGGAGACGAATTCAGAGGGAATGCTCTGCGCCGTGCCCTTCTTCAACCGCTTTGCAGCGGAAAAGAATCTGCGCTATACGGCGCTGCTGCTCACGGAATGCTTCATGATGGAGGATCAGGCCAAAGACCAAAACCGGTACGTTCACTACGGCGCTTCCGGGAAGATCATGCCCATGTACTTCTTCGTAGGCGAGTCCACCCACGCCGGCGAACCGTTTCTGGGTATCGACCCCAATCTGCTGGCCCAGGAGGTCTATCGGCTCCTCCACTTCAACTCCGGCTTCTGCCAGCAGAATATGGGAGAGACCACTCCGCCGCCCGTATGTCTGAAGATGCAGGACCTCAAGACCACCTATTCCGTGTCCACGCCCCTTTATACGGCGGCCTACTACAATATCGTCACCATTAAGCTTGATCCGGAAAAGGCCATGGATATGCTGACGGAGATCGGAGACCGCGCCTTCAGAAACGCGCTGTCTTTCATGCAGCAGAAACAGGATGAATTTGAAAAGGTCTGCGGCGAAAAACCCGTTACATACCCCATACAGCCCTGCGTCATGACCTTCCGCCAGCTCTGGGACAAAGTGGGCGCCGACTACGACGGAGATCTGGAACTGGACATGAAAGAGTATGCACAGAGCCTGGCCGCACAGCAGATGGAGATGCAGGACGTCTGCATCAATATCGTCAAACGGCTTTACGAGTTCTACAGAGATAAAAGACCCATGATCATCGTGTCCATCATTCCTCCTTACTATCCCGACGTGTATCTGGATCCGGAGGCGCCGGACGCGTCTAAGCTGCTGGCCTGCGTCCGCGAGATCATGGACTATGCGGGAAGCGAATATTCGGAATCGCTGAAACTGAAAAATTACTACATGGGCATCTCAGATATGTGCTACACCGGTCTGTCCCCGGAGATGAACTTCGACAAGCTCTTTGAAAATCTGGCCGGCGTCAACTCCGTCTACCAATTTCCGCAGGATGAACTGAAAAAGTTCCGGGTCCCCGGCGTGGTCCTGGGCGGGTACGGCAAGGACTTTCACAAACATACCGAACGGCTGCACAAAACGTATAACTTCGATATCCTGCCCGACCTCTACGACAAGCTGATCCGGAAACTCTTATCCTGATCATCCGTGATCTCTCAGAAAACAAAACCTGCGTTTTTTCACAAGGGAGGACATAAAAATGAGTGAAAAGAAAAAAACATCCATCGAAAGGGTCATGGAGACAGGAAGCGGTCTCCAGCGGACTATGAAAACGAAAGACGCGATCATGGTCGGTGTGGGCGGCACCCTGGGCACCGGTCTCTTCCTCAGTTCCGGCGACGTACTCTCCGGCGCCGGCCCCGGAGGCGCCATCGTCGCCTACCTCATCGGCGGCTTTATCATCTGGCTGATGACCGCCTGCCTGGGCGAGCTCTGCTCCGCCATGCCCATCGCAGGCAGCATTCAGGCCTACGCCACCGAGTTCATCAACCCCGCCATGGGTTTTACCATCGGATGGGTCAACTGGATCGGAGCCGCGCTCACCATCACGGCACAGATCGTCGCATCCGCTATCATCATGACTAATCTGATCCCATCTACTTCAGCCACGCTCTGGATCGTCGTCTTCGCCGTACTGCTGCTGGGCGCCAATCTCATCAGCGTACAGAAATACGGCAATATCTCCTTCTGGTGTTCCAGCCTGAAGCTGGTGCTGGTAGCCGCCTTCATCATCGTAGGTCTGGCCATGATCCTGGGCCTGGGCGGCGGAGAGGCCGTCGGTCTGAGCAACTACACCTCTCACGGCGGACTGTTCCCCGTAGGGCTGGCAGGCGTGGGCTCTGTCATGCTCAGCGCATTTTATGCCTTCGGCGGTACGGAAATGATCGCAGCCACCGCCGGCGAGATCGAGAAGGAAAAAGACATACCCAAAGCCGTCAACTGGACAGTTTTCCTGCTCATCGGCGTCTACATCGCCTGCACCTGCGTGCTCATCGCCCTGCTGCCATGGGATCAGGCGGATCTGAAGGGAAGTCCCTTCGCTTACGTCTTCCAGTTTGCCGGTCTCAACGGGGCGGCCGTCGTCATCAACATCATCGTTCTGACGTCTGCACTGACCTCCGGCAACTATTTCGTGTACGCCTGTACCAGATACCTGTGGTCCCTGTCCAAATTCGGTCAGGCCCCGAAATTCTGTTCCAAGACCAGCAAAAACGGCGTGCCCGTCTACGCGCTGACCATCAGCATGATCTTCGCCCTCTTCGGTATCATCTCAGAATTCGTTGCCGAAGACACAGTCTACCTGTTCCTGATCTATCTGATCGGCGGCGGGAACATCTTCATGTATACGGTCATCTGCCTGTGCCAGTTCAAC
Source organism: Bacilliculturomica massiliensis (assembly GCF_900605495.1). Taxonomy (GTDB): domain Bacteria; phylum Bacillota; class Clostridia; order Peptostreptococcales; family Anaerovoracaceae; genus Bacilliculturomica; species Bacilliculturomica massiliensis. Next base: position 215,341 of record NZ_LR027602.1, on the reverse strand, counting down.
TTTCGCAAGAGATTTGTGGCGGAAGGCGGAGACGTAAGGGATCTTAAATACAGGGTCTCCTACCCTCTCATACCAGTCCTCGGTATGCTGGCCTACATCGGCATACTCGTCATAACGCTGCTGGATCCCGGCGAAGCCAAGGCCATCTACATCTGCGCACCGTGCTATTTCGCCATTTACGTCGGCTTCCTCATCTACACGAAAAAGAAAAATATCAAGGCTGTCAATATTGACATGTAGATTCAGCCCAGTTCGTTTCGTACGGATAGGCGATATAGAAGTATAGAATAGAAAACGATGTGCAGATGCCCAGAAGCACAGATGCACAGATACGCGCATCTGTCATATTCTAGATATCCAAAGCTTCGCTCCCGGCGGCCTGATTCGGTCAATGGGTGAAATCAGCATCGTTTAATCAAATTTGTCTAAAAAGAGCGGTAAAATAGGCGAAAAACATTTCTTTTCTGAGTTTTCACCTATTTTACCGCTGATCACGAGCGATTATCGCTGATTTCCACGTGTATTTATGTGATTTTGCATTTTTTCTGCCGTTTTCACCTATTCTGATATAGGAAAAACGATAAAGTACCCGTCAGTGTGGACGAGATCGGTTTTTTATTACCCCGCTTTATGGACACAGATACAATGGCGGTTTTCGTGTACCCTCCAAAATGGACATTCACTTTTGGGTATTGCGCTCCAGAAACATCAGGAGGTCGTCATGATCAAAATACCGTTTACAGAAGAGATGATGAAACTGCTGAGAGCGGACCCGGCGCAGCTGCAACGTTACAGCCCGCGCTCCATCTATCTCATCAGAAAAAACTCTTCTGTGGACCGTCTCTCCCTCCCACCGTGCTTCTTCGGTTTTTTAAATATATTAAAAAAATCTGTTGACATTGTACAAGCTAGGTGCTAGAATAGATTTTGCGTTCGACAGAAAAAAATATGCACCAATAGCTCAGCTGGTAGAGCACCTGACTCTTAATCAGGGTGTCCAGGGTTCGAGCCCCTGTTGGTGTACCAAGAAAAAAAGACAACCTTAAGGTTGTCTTTTTGCTATGCCCTTTAAAGAGATTTGAACCCGGAAGGGCGAGAGTGTTTTGAGTAACGGTGGACTTTCGAATAACGAGCGGTCCGAGCCGACCGATTGGGAAGAGTACGGACGGCGGCTGCAGCGTAGCGTACAGACGCTTATGGCAGCCATGTTCACCTTCTAATTCCTCCGTAATACCAACATATATGTACAGATTCGTAATCCAATTTCGATTCAACCTTTTTCAGGCAGCACGGCCGGGATTCTATGTGCACATATGTTATAATTAGAATGCTTCGGCGAGAAAAAATGTCCATGTATTTCAGAATGAACCCGTGGGTTCTTGAACAATTCCGCCACCGTAAACTCGAAGCGACTGCAACCGACCATATGTTTTAATCAGTCGGACCCTTCCGCGACAGCCCCAGCTGTACAAGTCTGGCCACGCCTTCGGCCGATGCTGCGATCAGCTCTTCTGCACGCTCCATAGACTCTTCTATAGTCATGGGCTTATCGGCGATTCCTACAAGAGCTGATACCCCGATCTCATATAGCTTTTCGGCTCCCGGCCCAATAGCCCCCGCGATAACGATTACAGGCACCCCCTTGCGGCCGGCTCTGGCCGCCACACCGGAAATGACCTTTCCGCCAGCGCTTTGAAAATCCACGCGGCCCTCGCCAGTAACTACAAAATCAGAGCGTTCCAATTGATCGCCAAATCGGCACAGGTCGAGAATAATGTCGATCCCGGATCGCAATTCTGCTTTAAACAGTGCAGCTAGAGCCACCGCAGCGCCGCCGGCAGCACCCATACCCGGCACATCCAGGACAGACATTCCCATGTTACTTTCCAACAATTCTGCATAATGCAAAAGTCCCCTGTCCAGTCTCTGTACGTCGGCGGGCTGCGCACCCTTCTGCGGACCAAATACAGCCGAAGCCCCATTGGGCCCGCAGAGGGGGTTATTGACATCGCAGGCCGCGATCAGCTCCACTTCGGAGTAGATTTCATCAACCTGTGTGAAATCCGCAGCAGCGATCCGCTCTAGTTCCCCTCCGCCATTTCCAACCTCCACTCCGCCTGCATCGGTCAGCTTTACGCCAAGCGCCTGCAGAATTCCAGCGCCGCCGTCGTTGGTCGCGCTGCCGCCCAATCCCACGATCACTTTACGGCACCCCAGCTTTATAACAGCGTCGATTAATTCTCCGGTACCCCGGGTAGTGGACCGCAGGACGTCCTGCGCACCGCCACCTGACAGTGTAAGCCCGCTGGCCTCGGCCAGCTCAACCACTCCAATCATTCCGGGTAATATGGCAAAACGGGCCCTTACCGGCGTTCCCATAGGTCCGGTGACGACCGCGGCTGTCAATGTCTTTGAGTAAGCCCCTGAAATTACTGTGTTTTCACTTCCGACAGACACAGTGATCACCAACTGATACATCTATATGTTCGCCAAAAATGTACTTACCAGCATTAATTCTAAACCCAGCAGCGCAGACAGCAAGAGCTTCAGCGCCATCCGCCGGTCGATCTCGATTACGAATTCTTTATATGGGTGAAATTTTACCCCCCGATCATTTTTTACATTTTATATTCACCTTATCCGTTGCGTTACCCTTCTATAATTGTAAATCTACGGGGCCGTGACGGATTATGCACAGCCCGTCTCCTCCAAAGCCACCATTACCCTTGATTGAATAATTTCCGTATGCCCCCCCGCCGCCACCACCTGCAGAAGGCCCAACGGCATTCTGACCATCCGTCGTCACACTCCCTTGTATACCATCTCCCCCGTTTCCACCTCTTCCGATTAAATTGCTTCCCCCGCCACCGCCACCGCCACTGTATCTTTCTATCTGGTTCTTTCCTCCTAACGATGTTTCTGTATTTTCTATATGTGAGAAAGCTTGAACAATTGTCGTTTCAATTCTATCCGCTAGCTCTCCTGGTTTTCCTGCGGTTCCCCCGCCACCGTTTCCACCTGCACCGCCAGCAGAAGTCACAGCGTCTCCACCGCCAGATCCACCACCAACTGACAACAACGGGGCTCCTTTCCCTCCGGGTACACTCGTCACCTTTCCAAATATACTTGAGCCTCCGTCTCTGCCTGCACTATGCCCGACTCCGCCTGCACCCCCAACTCCAATGATTATGTCAATTTCTTCTCCTTTTTTCGCCCAATATACAAAATTTTTTATAGCACCTGCACTCCCACCTCCGCCTCCGAGGGCTTTATCAAGCGCAGAAGCTCCGCCTCCTCCTGCACCTGCAATCGTAATCCAAAGAGGCCCCGTTATTGGGGATATCCACAACTGGCTTGATGTGAGTCTTTCCATTTGATTACATACAGTTAATCTAAATAAAGCATTATTAACCGTCGCTGCATCTCCGAATAATCCGTATTGGGACGCTACCTCATCACTCAACAAATTCTCCTTGTTCAAGGGCGTTCCTTCTTCTGTCACAATCCCCGGCGCGGCCACAAGATCAAACGTGTTCGGCTGCCCACTGACTTGCATCAGAGTAAATCGGTGGGGATATTCTACAATTCGATCCTTCACAGGCGGATCACCGCCTTCCCGTACTTCACCGTATCTGCCAGCAGCCGCAGCGCCGCCTTACGGTCAATCTCAATACAAGGGCGGCTTATAGGGGTACAATTTACCCCCCCCCCCCATACATTTTTTGGTATTTTTAACTGTCTGATTCATTCTGATTTCCTCCTTTTAAACGTACGTGATCGCAATGGCGCCCTGTCCGCCACCGGATAGACCGGTTGTGCCGCTGTAGCCACCTCCGCCGCCGTAGCCGCCACCTCCGCCGCCACAACCATCACCAGATGAGCCGAAGCCACCTCCGCCCCCATTCTGTCCCCAGTTACCGCTGCTCTTTCCAAATCCACCGCTGTTTGCCGATTCGCCGAGTTCCAAAGTTCCGGTTCCGCCAGCATTCGCGCTATTGTACCCGAATCCTCCTTTTCCTCCACCAAACCCGCCAATTCCTACGCCCCTCCCGGTGCCGCTTGTTCCATTTGTAGATTTCACAATAAATGCCCCACTCTGCTGTGCACCGGCTCCCGCTTTTGCCGTCACACCCTCAAAAGAGACATCTCCTCCAGCGGCCCCGGCGGTTTTTCCTGCCGGTCCAATATATCCATGCAGTACCTGGCCCCCATTCACTGCAAATACTGCCTTCCGATATTCTCCACAATTGCCGCCAGCCGCGCCGCCACCAATCAGCTGGGCAACAACACAGGTAACGCCGTTCGGAACTGTCCACGAAAAATTTCCTGCGGTCACAAACGATACGCGGTTTTTATTAAACGCGGAAAGATATTCGGCATTTGTCCGGACGAAATCGACACAGCCATTAAAAAGGCAGATTGATGATATAGCGTCTGGATTTCGCATCGCCGACACAAACTGATCAACGTTTGACAAATATTTATTTTTTACAAGGTCAAAGGCATAATGTGATGGCGCAAGCAGGGTTGAAAGCTTTGGGCTTAACAAAATTTCATTCCCCGCATAATCAAGACAATTTTCAAAAGTATTGCATTTGCAAAGTTTGGTGAATGGGTGCTCTTCTCGCATCTCTCCTTTATACCAAGCGTACATCGCAAGCTGTCTCCCTACCCCCAGAATTCGATCCTCGTTATTTTTTCCCAAGGCGGCATCCAGTTCCGCGCCGCAAAATGTCATGAACGAGGGCATGCTTGACCGGCACAGCGCGACGCTAATAAGCGCATCGTCTGAATCCAAACCAAGAAGGTTTGCCGTCTCATCCGACAACAAATTCCCCTTATTCAGCGCCGTCCCGGCCTCTGTCACCGTTCCCGGTACCGGTATCAGATCGTAGACCCCATTCTGCCCGCTGACCGGCATCAGTTGATACCGGTGCGGGTATTGTACTACTCTATCTTTCAATTCTTATCCCTCCTAAAATGCGAAGTCCTGCCATACGCCGCAGCGCCAGTAGCTCCCCCGGCCGGCCGGTCTCTCGATCACAGCCGCCGCGGTCAGACAGGCCGCCTTGGCGGCGGCTGCCCTGTCTCTGGAAGCTCAGCCGCCGCAATGCCGGTCACAGGCCCGCCGCCTGTCCGCAGGCCGCAGCGCCGCAGTACAGAAAGCTCTCGGCCATTCGATCGATCATGTCCCTCATCTCGTACAGGATCCGTTCAACGTCATTGATCTCCTGCCAGCCCGGACTTGACAGAGCTGCCGGCAGCTGTGCCGACTGCCCATGGTAGATATCGATCAGATGTTGTACGTTGGTACGGATCCGCTCCATCGCGCTGATCATTGGCAGGTCGGTCATGCACCAGTCCATCTTATGCTCCAGGCCGGCCAGGCCGTAACCGTAGGCATGCAGCGTCTGCGACAGCCACCGCGTGTCGGTCTCGATTCGGTTGAGGTCATCGTAATTTAGACAGCCCAGCAGCCCGGACAGCCATTGGGTCTGTTCCTCCGACGTCAGGCTGCCCAGACCGCCTGCCGCGATCTTATCATTTAGGTACCGGGCCCGATCTGCATCTGCCTGCGTGCGCCCCCATACCGGCTCGATCCATTCATCTTCTGCATACGCTGTCTCTTGGTACAGTCTGCGGCTCCCGTACCCGGCAGCCGCAGCGATCTCTGGACTGCCGTCTCCGCCGCAAGACCCCTCCGTCTCCGCTTTATACCTGACCAGAGCAGGGGCGGCAGACTCCAGATCATACCCATTGCCGCTGTCCATTACTTTGATATCGTTCATATCTGCCTCCTTACACGCCGGCGGCCGTAATGCTGATCAGCCCGGGTCTCTCGCTATCCACCGGACCTGGACTGCCTGCAGTGCTGCTGATTCGTCTCAGAGCACGCCATATTCCCCCGCTCTGCACACTGTCCCACGCGTTGCTCTGCACACGGTTCCACGCGTTGCTCTTCGCCTTGCTCTGCGCATCGACCTGCACGCAAATCTGCGCATGAGCCCGGGCATCGTCCAGCGCCTTGATCTTGTGTTGATCTGCATATCGCCCTGTCCCTTGGCCCGCGTATCGATCTGCGCGTGGATCTGCGCTCTTATCTGTGTTACCGCCCATATACTAACCCCCGATCAAGTATTCTCCCGAGCCTGAAATAGCGCCGTCAAATGCAATATTGTGTTTCATGATCGTCACTGCCACTTCATTCTCATAGTTTGTCTGAAAGAGAATATCGTCTCCTGCGTCCAACTCCGGATAACCACGGTTATCCGCCGTGTACTGATTCCTGCGGCCCAATTCTCCTGTTACCCAGGCTGCATATGCTTCCGCGTCTGCCTGTGTGCTGAGGAGTTCGTTTACCATCTCCACATCATCCCCCACGCTGTTGCACACTTTTACATGTTTTACCGCAGTGGACTTTACTGACTTACCGGTAATCGTCACAGTTCCCGATCCGGTGAGTGTGAGGACCGATTTCGCAGCGTAGAATCTGGAGCCGTGGAGCGTAAGGCCTTCGCTTACGACTGCGGCATGATCTGTTAATAAGGAATGTGTAAATTCTATCTCCGTGCTGTCCGCGTCCTCTACGACGGCATTTTGCACTGCATTTACAGTCGATGGCTCCACCGATACATTTTGATATTCTGTCGTAAACTTCCGCAGGATCGGATATTTTTCCGTTTTGGGCCCGTCGGACAGCATTTTCGAGAAGTTCATCGTGAATTCCGACGCATCCGCCCCATGGCGGATCATTTCTATCTTTCCGTCTCTGCGCGTCCTCATCATGCAGCGCCCCGCATTGGCGATGAGCTGCAGGCACTCGTTGACCGCTTTTTTCGGCAGCGGTACGGTGGTCACGACCCCTTTCAACGACTCGTCCAGCACGATACTGTCCGGATAGCCTGCAAACTCCATCACATCCAGAGCGAGATCATAAAGGCTGCGCCCTGTTTCCGCATATGCTCCCTGATCGTAGGTCATGGTGAGGTGCCCCGGCAGGGCGGTCGTCTTGATGGTGATCTCTGTGACCACACCGGTCCTTCCGATGGAAACATCCCCAGTGGACAGGGTTTTGCCGCAGGGCACCCATTCCACCGATCCGTCATCCAGTTCATATCCGAACTGGTATTCTACTGGCTGTCTGGATTCCAGATACTGCCACACTCCTGACGGATTTTCCGGATCATAGATACGATCCGTATCGAAACGGGTAAACTCAAAGTCCTGTACGGGCAATTTACTGGACAGAGGATCCACCTCGATCTTCTGCTTGCACGATACAATATTCTCGGCCGTAAGATTTTCGATGATGCCGTAGGTCAGCATGGTCAGACGCGCTCTGAGAAAAGGCCTGCACGATTTCAGGAAACGCAGTTCGATCCGATCCATACTCGGGATCCGCTTCTCCATCTTATAATACGGTCCCCCCGGTTCTTCCAGGGAACGAAAGACTTCCACATCGCCGCTGTACGCCAAAACCTCAAGCTGCGTGGGGTACTCGTTCTTGCTCTCGTCAAAAGAGAATGTCAGACCCGCCAACTGAAAGTAATCGGAAAATGTGACGATGATGGTCGGAGGTTCGCTCCACATTCCTCCCGCATCGCTGATCTCATCTCCGGCGTATCCCTGATAGGCAGGCTCGCTGTCCGGACAGACGGGATCCTTTTTATCAAGTACCCAACGATTCAGTTCAAAGGTCTCGTATGTTTTGGGCAGCCGCTCTCCGTCGTCCACCTGGTTTACCTGGCTGTACGGGAGGGCGCCGTTATCTGTCAAAGTGCTGGCCGCTGGAGCATCCGGCTCCGTCAGTCCAAACACGATCCTTACGTGAGCGGGGTTTCGCGTCTGCTTCTCCATCTGTCTCCGGTACGCTTCTGATACGTGATACATTCGCCCGCCTCCCTCAGTAGCCCATGTCGATGGGATTGCACTGACAGTTGATATAGTCCAGCACTCTTCCCGTGGCCGGATCGATCCGGAAGGGTTCTGCGCCCGCGTCGCCCCAATAGACTTTCCGGGTGACGAAAGACTGGGAAAGGGCGTCCCAGAACGTCATGGTCCCCTCGAACTTCTCGATCTCCTGAAGCACCTCCGACCACTGGGATGCGCTGAGGTACGGCCAGGACAGACTTTCATATTTAAATTGTCTGCGGTTTATTTTCTGCGCAACAACCTGACCCAGGGCATTTCTGCCGCTGTCTACCAGCTGTGTTCGCTGCTCCTGCACCCCCCGGGCGGGGGTGGGCATTACTTTGCCGTTGATTTTAAATAACATTTCACGCCCTCCTTATTACCTGGCAAACGCGCCCAGGGCAAAATCGTAACCCCTGCGCTTCTCGATTTTTTTTCTGATTATCGTAGATCACTTCGCCGTCCAGTTCGATCACTGTCCGGTTTTCTCCCTGGTTCCGGCCCATGGCCTTCCCCACAGCGTCGGCCACTCCCGCGGCTACCGCCGCCACGATCTGGTCGTTGTTTACGACCGCCGTCCTGTTTCCGATGGTCCCCACCAGCTCCGGTCCGGCTTCTCCCGCGATGAACATCTCGCCCGGCGTGGGAAAGCCGCCGGAAGCATATTTCTTTTTCTTATCGCTGGAATAGTTGTTGACGATGTTGATACGGATACGGTCCGTGGAGGCGATGATCCGGCTGGCCGCCGTGCCGATGGTCCCGGTGATGTTCGCCATCTCCGCGCGCCAATTTCCCACAAACAGATTGAAAATGGCTTTCCAGTCGTCCATGACGGCTGTCACGGCCGCCAGGATCTGTTCCAGCTCCGTCTGCTGCATCAGCTGCGACTGTTCGAATCGGGTAGTATCCGCCATATTGCCCAGCAGCATTGTTTCGCTGATCGATGAAAGTGTATCGTTTGAGACGTCCGTCTTCGTTCCCATATTCTGCAGGGCCAGAGACATCTCGTCATCCAGGGCGTAGGGCAGGCCTTCTCCCTGGATCTTCGCGCGGCGGGCCGCTTCATATTCCTGCGCTGCGTCGATCGCGCCGGCCTCAAACGCCCGATTCCGCATCTCTGTATAGTCCACATCCAGCCGGTAGCTCACATCTTCAAATACGCTCTGAGCCGATGTGACGGTCCTGTTCAGCTGATCTGCTTTGGCCCCCACATCCTGAAGCATGGATGATATGGAATCGTTGAGGGCATAATCCAGACCTTCTCCCTGGATCTTTGCCCGGCGTATCGTATCGTATTTTTTCGCCCCCTCGGTGTCCCCCTCTTTCAGAGCGTCGTTGCGCAGCGCTGTGTAATCCACGTCTACCTGATAGCTCACGCCGTCGAATACTTTCTGTATGGACTGAACGATATTTTCAGCTTCCGACACGATCCCGCCTGTTCCCTCGCGCAGTCCTTCAGCTATACCGCCGGCCAGATTTGATCCGACCTCATCGCGCATCACCGTCGAAGGAGAATGAATTCCAAGGGCGTCTTTAAATCCCTTTACAAAGCTTTCTTTCCAGCCGGCGATCTTTGTTTTGATCTCCTTTAGTCCGTCAAAGATCCCGTCTAAGAGCCACGTACCGATCTTTAATACTTTTCCTCGTATCTCGGTCAACCCGTCCAGTATCTTTTGCGGCAGTTCTTTAAACCAATCGACCACCGCGGTCACGACCTTTGGTATTTCCTCGCCGAACCATGTGATCGCGTTCTGGGCGAACAGCACGACCTTATCTTTGAAGCCGCAGATGGCGTCGTAAGCTTTGCCGGCTAATTCCGCAAATCCGGCGACAGCTCCTGTGACGATCCGGCTCACTTCCACTCCGATGGCCGTCAGTGTTTCGATCCCCCAGACGATGAGATCGTCTCTGATGGCAGATATAGCCCCGTAGGCTTTGCCCGGCAGTTCTGAAAAAAAAGTCACCGCCGCCGTGACGGCCGTCAATACCGCCAGCCCCATTACGGAGGCAGTCTCCACACCCCAGGCAACGATCCTCTCCCAGATACCGCAGAGCTTTTCATAGATCAATCCGGGAAGCGAAGCGAAAAAGGCCGCCGCGCTTTCTATGACCATGGGGACCTGCGTCATCACTGTCTCAAGCAGCTGGCCGGCCCACAGTACGATGGTGCCCAGCGCGAATCCCAGCGCGTAAGCGATCTTATCGGGCAGTTCGCCGAACCAGCTAACTACGCTTTCCAGGATCTCAGGCAGCGTCACAAAGATAAATTCTCTGATACTTTCAAAGGCAGAAAATACTGCCGTTTTTATTTCTTCCATTTTCTCCGCGATCCAGGTCCGTATTACGGTCCAGGCCGTGGAGATCACCGATCCAACTGCGTCCATCGCGCTGCCGATCATGTTCCCCAGGCCGGCGAGACCTCCTGCAATGCTGTCCGCAATGCCTCCGGCGAATGTTGCAATAGCAGCCCCGGCGCCTGACGCCATATCGGACATCCCATCCCAGAATTGCTGCCACTTCGACTTGATATCACCGGATTCCCAGTCGATACATTTTGCAGCGCTTCCCATGCCCTCCTGCGTCGCTTTTAAAATATCGGCATACTGCAGTTCCGCGTCTTTCACCGTGGAACTTCTGGTCTCTTCTGCTGCGTCCATGATCTCCCGGTATTGATCGCCGGTGATCTGACCCACGTCCAGCATCCGCTGCGCTTCCAGCTGCACCTTGGCATACTGCGTTTCCGCGGCGTCCACAGCAGCCTCTTTTGACGCCATGGCGTTTTTGATGATCTCCCCCGCCTGCTGGGCGGAAACGGCCACAGCGTTATTTTTTAGTGTGTTCATTACCTTGGTGTATTCCACCTCTGATTCCGCCATCTGCTTTACGCCGGTGTCCAGCATGTTCGCTCTGATCGCCTGTATTCTGGAAGACTCTTCCTCTGTCAGAGCCCGCTGCTCTGCGTTAGCCGTACCGATGATACTGTTGATCTCTGCCTCCTGCGCCTTTACCTGAGCGCCCAGCTCGTCATAATACCGCTGATTGCTCCGGATAAGAGCCCCATAGCTTTCTTCGCTCATAGCTGCTTTCAATGGAGCCAGCGTAGAAAGAGCCTCGTTTTTGTCGGAATCCAGTTCGTTTACGATGGCGTCGGTGACCCGGGCCAACTGTGTTCTGACCGTCTGCACATCCGCGTCTGTCACTACGGCGTTCGTCCAATCCAGCTGCACAAACGTATCGTCCAGCTGCCTCATCTGATCCAGAAAAGGGTCCAGCTTTGTCTGGGCGATCTCACTGATCCCATCCGCTAATGGGTCGATCTCCTGAACGCAGTCTGAAGCTGCTCCGCCTATGAACTGGAAAGCCAGCACAAGCATCCCTGCAGCGGCGAGAATTCCTCCGAAAACTGGAAAACCGCAGGCCACGGCGATCAGACCGATGGCCCCCGTCACAAAAGCCGCAAAACTGGTCCAATACTCTCCTGTCAGCGGCGGCAAATGGAAGACGGCGGTAAACCCGGCTGCGATCCAGTCGGCGAATCCCTTCATCGCGTCCCAAACTGCCTTTACGCTCTTTCGGAACGTCTCACTGTTTGCATAGGCAAAAACAAACAGCCCCGCGGCTATAGCCAGACCTGCCGCCACCTGCTTCAGATCCCCTGCCATTCCCGCATCAAGAGTGGGGAATGCCTGTTTGGCCTTCACCGGCATCGACAGCGAACCCACAGCCTGCAGTATGGTAGCCAGATTAGCCAGTGCGGCCAGCAGCGCCAGCGGAATTTCCCAAATGGAAAACTCCTTTCCAACGGCTTCAGCCAGCCCGTTTATCTCGGCCAGAATATTCTTCAGTACGTTCAGCACTTTATCGCAGCATGACACGTCGATCGCCGGGCACATGTTCAGATCAGGCAGCTTGATCTCAGTGGAGGTGTTTTTCCACACCTGCATCAGCGCGGTCAGATCCGCCAAAACGGCCGTGAGCGCGGGAGAGAACTCCCAGGCAGAAAACTCGACGTTCAGCGTTCCCGCCTGTGCGATCATTTGTTTCAGAGAATTTTCGATCTCCGTTATGACCTTTTCGCTGTTTATATTCTTGAATTCCAGATTGATCGTTGTATCCGGAATCCTGGTATTCTTCGTCAGATCCTTTAATCCCTGCAGCAGAGAAACCAGATCCGCCAAAGCCGACAGCAGCGCCAGGGGTATCTCCCACAGAGAAAAACTGTCGCCAAGCCGCACCGACAACTTGAGAGCGGTCTCAAGAGACTTGTTCAGTTCGGCGGTCCATTGATTGTCGGTATCATTTTTAAACTCCAGATGGATCTCCACATCCGGCAGAACGATCTGGTCCGCCGGCTTTCCTGTAATACCTGGATCCACCGCTCCGCTTCCTGCTCTCTTCCGCAAAATATGGAGCTCGTCAAATCCCTCGATCAGATCGCCCAAATTTTTCCCCGCACGTTTCGCGCTGTCTTCGACGGACTTCATAGCGGCCGCCGCTGATCTCAGATTTTTGCCGTCGATCGACGCCAGTCCTCCCCTGTCCCTGCTCAGAGACCGCGCCGCCTCCGCAAGTTGGCGCAGGCCGGCGCCCGCCGCTGTCAGGTTTGCGGCCGCCAGCTTTTGCAGGTCCTTTGCAAGCGATGCCGGTCCGCCGGCTTTCTCCTTTACTCCGGACAACACTCCACTCAGTTCATTCAGAGCGCGGGACAGCGAAGACAAGGAAGATGCAGTGGGCCTCACCGCATCTCTAAGTTTCGCTATACTTGCTGTGAGCTTGTCAACTTCTTTTGACTCTTTCGCCATCCCGGCAAACGATCTGCCGATTACAGCTTCACTCATTCTCCCTCACCTCGTTTTTCTTTCGGAAACCGCTTCAGCAGCGCCTCATAAGATCGCTTGATCCGGTCTTCCGCCCTTATTTTTTCTTCCTCTTCCCTTTGAACGATAAACGGCTTCTCCGGATACCTGGGCGGTCTCGCTTTCGCCGCAAACGGATTGAACAGATGAAACACGCTCTGCATGGCCTGTCTGGCATACTGACCGATATTCCACGCTTGTATATCCTGTGCCATCTGGCGGTCCTTCACTTTTTCGTTAAAGACCGCCAGATGCATTTCAAACGCGTAGACCGGACCGTGCCAGAACAGATCCCACGGCATTCCGATCCGCACTGCTGTCCGGCACTGGTCCATCAGGCAGTCTGTTACTGTCCTTTCACTGCTGTTTCCGGCGTCTCGAACGAGATCAGCTTCTTCATCTTCTTCCCGCTGCCGGACGGTGTAAAAAGCGCCTTATAGCACCGGGTAAACTCTTCCAGCACGTCGCTGAACGCGTCCAGCCCGTAACCCTCATCCAGTGCCGTGTCGATCAGCTCCATCACCCGCTTGCGGGAAAGCTCGTTATGCTTCTTCATTCCCGCGTGAAGCACCGCCGCAGTCAATTCGATGGTCCCTGCGCCTTCGCGCAGGGAACCGGACATATCCACAGCTTTGACCGCGTCCCGATCGAACTCGATCTTATAACTTCTGCCGTTCATATCCATCGTCAAAATCTTAGCTTCAAACATACTGTGTCCTCCCTGTTTTCCCTGGAACTTATGCGATCGTCTCCCATGCGGGCTCTGTCTCCGGCGTTACATATCCTGTGGTCGTCAAAACGGCGTTGGTTCCCGCGCCGCCAAAGCCCAGAGGAGACGCCTTGCCCTTGAATACCATGCGCTCGCTGATCGGATCGGGTACTTCGATCGCCACCCAGCAGGAGCCCTCGGCGACGAAGGCCTTCCACGCTGTTCTGAATTCCGGCGTATCGTTGGCGGTAAAGGCCAGCGCGCCGCCCACATCGGACAGACCCGGTATATAGGTCTTAGTCTTCAGGTTATCCAGCGTGGTGGTCTCGATCGCCTCCGGCTCGCTGTTCATCTCCGGGATCTCGGTGATCCCCGGAATGTCGGTCCACGCAGTGGGCTTTGCGCCGTCCGCGCCTTCTTTTCCATACCTTAACTTAATTCCCGCAGTAATCTGTGCCATCTCTTTTCCTCCTTTTACTTCTTGTAAACCTTCTCTGCCTTTATCTCTGCTGAATTGCAGAGTCTCGGTACTGTGATTTTTTTCTGTGCCGTCTTCAGCGATCTGCCGCCTGCAAGCGGCTCATGGCCCCACCGCTGACGGACCTGTTATCCGTCAGGCTTTCCGGCGGCCTGGGAAACCTATCCACAAACCGCCGAAAAATCCGAACCGGCAAGAAGAACACAGTATGTGGTGGCTATCTGCCAACTACAATACATTATATTGATTATGATGGTTCTCTCAATCGTTCCTAAAAAATTGTTTTTATTTTTTCGGGGGCCTCATTCTGATTCCTCCATGCCGGACCGAACGCCGCGTACCCCGAGGCCGGTTTTACGTATCGTAGGGACGGTGGTCTCCCGCCTCCATCCGCCGGATAATATAATAATCGATCTCCTCTTTTGTCTCCGGGCATTCCCCCGGCCTCCCGTAACGGCGCTCGACTTCCTGGGGCGTCAGATAGTAAGTCGTCATCCCTTCCCGAAGCCGCTCCTGGGCTGCTCTGCGGCGGAATTCCTCTCTGATCGCCCGGATCCGGTAAGCCAGGGTCCCATGCCTCAGCCCAAAATGCTCCTCGATCTGATAGTTTCGCAGCCCTCTGCGGACCAGCGTCTCAAGCTCCGCGGCAGACCCTTTGCCGTCAGACACCATCGCCACCGCTCTCTGTCCCTCCGTTTGCCGCCCTGGATATGACCGCCAGCAGGGACGGCCTTACCGAAGCGTCCTCTCTCAACGCGGTCAGGCCCCCCGCCTCCAATGTGTATCCCTCCGCCGCAAAGCTGTTCAGCCGGCCTTCCAGCGCAGTCAGCGTGCGCTCGCAGAGAATCTTATATTCTTTCAACCTTTGTTCACCTCATTTCTCCCTCTAAAATCCTTATCCCCCTCCGTTATCATCGGCGTCTTCGCCCGGTACTTCTATGCGGATGAATTTCATTCCCCGCTGCGTCCCAGGCGTATCGTGAGCGATCGCCGACAAGATATTGATCCTTCCATACCCTGTCATTTCAGCCAGCTCCCCGGCTGATCCCGCAACGGCCAGGGGCAGTTCATACCGGTCCGCGGTCACCGCCAAATACAGCTTCACCTTACATGCTCCTACAATCCCTCGCCTCCCCTCTCCTATCCCCGGCTGCGGCCAGGCCGTCCTTCGCTGCTTTTTGCTCCTCCGTCAATGTTCGTACACCACCGCATCAGCTTACTAAATACGTAAGTTTTAATACAAAAAAATTTGATCCAACCAGAAGCGTTTCGCGCCTGTTTTTGAACTCCAGGCCAGTGTCAGGCGGTCTCAGGCTGCCGCTGCCCGCTTCTTTTCTTACGTATTTCGTAAGTACATCTTACACCCACCGTCCATGCATGTCAAGCAGGTTTCTTGCATATCAAGAAAGTTTTTATGGGTCTCAATAAAATGTATCTTGCATTCCGCGAAAATCCGTACTATGATAATAGTATAGAAGAAATGGAGAATCAACATGGGCAGAGAGATCTGGAACGAACGCATCCGCAGCCGCCGCAAAGAATGCGGTCTCACGCTGCTGGAGGTGGCCAATAAGATCGGTGTAAAAGAGGCGACCGTTCAGCGCTATGAGAGCGGAAACATCAAGAATATAAAGCGCGACACCCTTGTCCGCCTGGCGGAAGTGCTGAATACGACTCCGGCTGCTCTGATGGGCTGGGACAGCGAAAACGAGAGCGAGAAATCCCCATCCGGAGCCGAAGCAGTATTTGAGAATCAGCTGGCTCTTCACGGCTACCGGCTTGTATCCAAGGGATCTGGGGGCAGTGTCACACTGAGAAGCAGTCTGGGGGATGTGGAAGTGACGCAGGCAGCCCTGGACGCGCTGCGCCACGATACGGAATCTTACTTTGTCTACAATCTGGAAAAACTGATCCGCCGGTCCAGAGCGGAAAACGCCGGGCCTCACCTGGTGCCCATCGCCGCTCACAATGACAACGATTCTCCTGAGCAGCAGGCGCTGATGCAGGAAGATCTGGAAGAGCTGTAGATCGGACGCTTATTGAAGGAGTGGATTCTTTTGACCAAATATGAAGAATTGCTGCTTGACGCAGAAAAAAACCGGATCTCCGTTGTGGAGAAACAATTTAAATCGGACGCGAAGGGACTTTGCAAAGGAGACAAGATCGGGATCCGCCGCGACCTTCCCACCAATGAAAAGGCCTGTGTGCTGGCCGAAGAACTGGGACATTACCACACTACTGTGGGCGAGATCCTGGATCAGTCCAGGATAGAGAATGCAAAACAGGAGCAGCGCGCCCGGGCCTGGGCCTACGACAAGCTGATCCCGCCGGATGTTCTGAGGGACGAGTGGGATCAGACCCGGGGCAACCTGTACGAGATGGCGGAACGGCTCGACGTGCCTGTAGAGTTCCTCCGGGAATGCATGGAGCACTATTCGGCCAAATTGGGTCCCGGCTATCTGGACCGCTCCCAGTTCGAAGGATTCCTGAATGCGCTGAAAAATACCGCGCTGTGAACATAGGGTCCCCTGTCTCTTTGTTCCCGGCTCCGGTCCGTGTTCTCCACCAGCCTTTCGGCGCAGAGCGGGATCAGAGCGGGATCGGAGCGAGAGGACGTCCGTCATGTGACTGTGAACCCTCTAAGGGTTTACATACATTTATCACATCTTTATCGCGTCATGGTTTTACAAAAGGAGAAAAGCTATGAAGAAGGAAAAGTTAAAAGGATTCATCTCAGGGGTGGTCGTCACCACAATGGTGTTCGCCCTGTCGATCTCCGCATTCGCAGCGTCGGGATCCAAAACGATCCAGGTGGCGTACGACAACATCAAGATCTATGTGAACGAAAAGCTCACGCCTATGGTCACCGACAGCCAGACTGTTGAACCGTTTACCTATCAGGGCCGGACATACGTGCCGCTGAACGCGGTGGCCACGGCTCTCGGCCAGAAGGTCAGCTGGGACGGCAATACCAATTCGATCTATATCGGAACACAGCCCGACGCGTCAAAGACAACGCCCTCAACGCCTGCGACTCCCACAAAACCGGTGAACGCAGCCTTCAGCAGAAGCAATCCGGCTCCCATCGGCAGTCCTCAGGCGATCTCAGTGAAGAGCTATACGGAGCAGTATACCGCTACGATCAAGGTGAACAGCGTTCTGCGCGGATACGAAGCCTGGGTCAAGATCAGATCGGCAAACCAGTTTAACGACGCTCCCCCGGAAGGATATGAGTATATTCTGGTGAACGCAACCGTTACGGCGGACGCGGTAGCCGACGACGGCTCCCTGGACGTGAACAAATACGATTTCGCGGCCTACTCATCCAGCAACGCCGAGTATGCCACTCAGGCCACCGTGGTCCCCGAGCCCGCTCTGGACGGAAAGATCTTCACCGGCGGTTCTCAGACCGGAAATCTGGCCGTTCTCGTAAAGAAAGATGATCCCGCTCCCAAGCTGGCCTACGGCATCAGCTACGACGGTACCGGCGGAGTGTGGTTCAAGCTCAGCGAAGATAAATAATAGATATCAGATGATCAGATAAACGCCTGGGAGCCGGTTCTCCCGGGCGTTTTGCATTCTCTTTGCCGATCCGGGCTCAGGCTGGGGCGCCGGCCCCGGCCTATGCAGATCCGCTCCCGCAGAGCACGCAATAAAACAGTGGAATTTTGCCTACCTTTGATATATAATTAGTCGTAAAATTACCTGCCTTGTGTTTTGCATGAAAAAGGAGGAAAGTTTCATGAAGAAATTAGGTTTTGGCGGAATGCGCCTTCCGCTTCTGCGCTCCGACGATGCAGGAAGCATCGATCAGGAACAGGTAAACCGCATGGCCGACGCGTTTCTCAACGCGGGATTTACATATTTTGATACGGCGTTTATGTATCACGAGGAGTTGTCGGAGGGCGCTTTCAAAAAAGCCCTGATCGACCGTTATCCCCGCGAAACATTTCTGCTGGCAGATAAAATGCCCACCTCTATGATAAAGGGCCCTCAGGAATACGCTCCTACCTTCTCCACCCAGCTGGAACGGTGCGGCGTTGAATATTTCGATTATTATCTGCTGCACAACCTGAACCGCCACACCTACCAGAATACTCTGGACTTCGGGGGATTTGAGTATGTGCTGCGCTTGAAAGCGGAGGGAAAGATACGCCACGTGGGCTTCTCCTTCCACGACACGGCGGATATGCTGGACGAGATCCTGACGCGATACCCTGAGATGGAGTTCGTACAGCTGCAGCTGAATTACGTGGACTGGCGCAGCCCCATCGTCCAGGCACAGCAGTGTTATGAGACGGCCCGCAAACACGGAAAGCCGGTCATCGTCATGGAGCCGGTCAAGGGCGGCGGACTGGCAGCCCCTCCTGAGGAAGCGGAAAAATTGCTGAAAAGCGTTTCTCCGGATGCATCCTGCGCTTCCTGGGCGCTGCGCTACGCGGCATCCCTGGACGGAGTCATGATGGTTCTGAGCGGTATGAGCAACATGGCGCAGATAGAAGAGAATATCGCGCTCATGAAGGATTTCCATCCTCTCTCACAGGATGAGAGGGACGTTCTGGAAAAGGCCGCGGAGCTCATTATCGGCTCTGTCACCGTACCCTGCACCAACTGCCGTTACTGCACCGATACATGTCCAAAAAATCTGGACATACCGGGATATTTCGCCATCTACAACACCTATGAGCAGTTCCGGACGCTGGACCACCACAAATTTCAGTACGGCAGGCAGATCGTAGGCCGCGGAAAGGCATCGGAGTGCATCGGCTGCAAGCAGTGCGAATCCCGCTGCCCGCAGCACATCGAGATCACAGATTGGCTGTCAAAAGTGGCGGAGACCTTTGAATAGCTTAACTTCGAAAGACCTCAGTGCAGATCACACTGAGGCGCAGCAACTTAGACAAGGGGGATATATCAATGGACCGAAATTATCAAATAGAAACAAAATGCATACACTCCGGCTGGACGCCGAAAAAGGGTGAACCGCGGATGCTGCCCATCTACCAGAGCACTACATTTAAGTACGACTCATCTGAGGAGATGGGAAGACTCTTTGATCTGGAAGAAAGCGGTTATTTCTACACCCGCCTTCAGAACCCTACCAACGACGCGGTGGCCGCGAAGATCGCCGATCTGGAAGGCGGCGTTGCAGCCATTCTCACCTCATCCGGACAGGCGGCAAATTTTTATGCGGCCGTAAACATCTGCGAGGCCGGCGATCACATCGTGGCGTCCACAGCGATCTACGGCGGCACTTTCAATCTCTACGGAGTGACGCTGAAGAAACTGGGCATCGACTGCACCTTCGTGGACCCCGACGCTCCCGCTGAAGAACTGGAGAAGGCTTTTCGCCCCAACACAAAACTGGTCTTTGCCGAGACTATATCCAACCCCTCCCTCGTGGTGCTGGATATCGAAAAATTCGCCGGCCTGGCCCACTCTCATCAGGTTCCCCTGATCGTGGACAATACTTTCGCCACCCCGGTCAACTGCCGGCCCTTCGAGTGGGGCGCCGATATCGTGACCCACTCCACCACCAAATATATGGACGGGCACGCCGCGCAGGTGGGCGGCGCCGTGGTCGACAGCGGCAATTTTGACTGGACGAAAGCCGGCAAGTTCCCCGGTCTGACCACTCCAGACGAATCTTACCACGGCATTATCTACACGGAAAAATTCGGCAAGATGGCCTACATCATGAAGATGACCAGCCAGCTCATGCGGGATCTGGGTTCGATCCCCTCCCCCCAGAACTGCTTCCTGCTCAACCTAGGTCTGGAAACGCTGCCCCTGCGCATGGAGCGCCACTGCAGCAACGCGCAGAAAGTTGCGGAATACCTGGCGTCTCACGAAAAGATCGAGTATGTCAACTATGCGGGACTGCCCGGAGACAAATATCACGCTGTGGCGCAGAAATACCTGCCCAGGGGCACCTGCGGCGTCATCTCCTTTGAGGTAAAGGGCGGCAGACAGGCGGCCGTGACCTTCATCGACAGCCTGAAGCTGGCCTCTATCGTCACTCATGTGGCAGATGCCAAGACCTGCGTGCTCCATCCCGCCAGCCACACCCACCGTCAGCTCAGCGATCAGCAGCTGGCAGACGCGGGGATCTCCACCGGTCTGATCCGCTTCTCGGTGGGGATCGAAAATCCCGACGACATTATATCGGATCTGGAGCAGGCCCTGTCGGCCCTCTGATCCTTTGCAAAAACAGCCCCTTCTCCGGGGCTGTTTTTTTTACTCCCATAGAAAACTTGTTTCACCATTATAACAGGTATTCTTATGGGAGTTTTTTTCTGAACGATCTTCAGCCCAATACAGAAATCTGTCATGTGGAAAAGCCCGGCCGCCGTATATATGAAGTATGAAAAACAAAAATGAATTGTTTGAGCGGATGCCTGTTCCGCAGGCCGTCCTGTATCTGGGACTTCCAACAATGGCCGGTATGGCCCTCACCGTGCTCTACGGCATGGCGGATATGATATTTGTAGGCATGGCCGGCGACGCGGAGCAGCTGGCCGTCATCGCGCTGCTGTCTCCGGTCACCACGGTAGCCATGTCCGTAGGCGCCGTCTTCGGCATCGGCGGATCTTCCTGTCTGTCCCGGCAGCTGGGGGCGAAACAGCGCCGGGAGGCGGCGCGGACAGGTTCCTTCTGTTTCTACAGCGCTCTTTTTCTGGGACTGCTCAGCACCGCTGCAGGCCTGGTGCTGCTCCCGGCCGTACTGCAGATCCTCGGTGCCGGCGGCAGCATGGCTCCCCTGGCTGTGCGCTGCGGCCGTCTTCTTCTGATCGGGACCACTCCCGCTGTCCTCAGCTTTACGCTGAACCAGCTCATCCGTGCAGCCGGGAACGCGGGCGAGGCCATGAACGGCATGGTGGTCGGAGCCCTGGTCAATGTGGCCGCCGATCCGTTCTTCATCCTGTTTCTCGATATGGGCGCCGAGGGTTCGGCCGCCGCCGCCCTGCTCACCGATCTGGTCTCGCTGATCTACTATATCAGGGTGATCCGGCGGACGGAGACCATTTCACTGTCCCTGTCCGATTTCCGGGCTTCCCGCAGCACCGTTAAAAGTATATTTGCAATAGGCATTCCAAGCGCCGTGACGCACTTCCTCGTCAGCATATCCGGCGTCTTCTTCAACCGCCTCTGCATGCGCCACGGCGAGCACGTGGTGGCGGCCTTCAGCGTGGCCCGCCGGGTCATGATGATGCCGAATATGATCTCTCTGGGCCTGGCCAAGGGAGCGCAGCCGCTGATCGGCTACAACTACGCCGCAGGAAACCTGCGGCGTATGAGACGGGCGGTATTCTTTTCCTGTGTGTTCGGCACGGTGATCTGCAGTTTCTTCTCCGTTTTCGTGTTTCTGCGCAGCGGCGGATTGATCCAGCTGTTTACCAACGATCCCGATGTAGTCTGGCTGGGCATGGTCGTGCTGAAGGCCATCCTTTTCGCCATGCCCATCGCCGCTTTCGACACAGTGCTTCTGGCAGCCTTTCAGGCCATGGGTGAAGCCTCCACCATCTTTTTTCTGTCCGTGGGAAAGCAGGCGCTGCTGTATCTTCCCCTCATGTTTCTGGCCGACCGCTTCCTCGGTCTCTCCGGGCTGATCCTGCTGGAGCCGCTGAAAGAGTATCTCTCCGCCATTCTCTCCTTCCTCTTTTACTTCTTCCTCATGAGACGCTGCGGACAGGGACACACACACCTGTCCTCTTCCTCCAAAAGGCATCGAAGCCTGTCTGCCGCGTCCAGATAAAATAAAAGTGAATTATCTGCCTTTCTTATTTTTCTCTGACGTATACCGCTTCGCCGCCCATATACGTAGCGTCCACTTTGACCTGGTCGATCTCCTCCGATGGGATCTCCAGCACATCGCGGTCCAAAACGATAAAGTCCGCGTGAAGACCTTCCGCCAGCCGGCCTACGTCCGCCACTCCCAGGATCTTCTGGGACTCTCTGGTGTACAGTTCAACGGCGGTCTGGATATCCACTCTCTGGTCGGCTCCTGTGTCAGTTCCATCGTAGGCCACTCTGGTCACCGCTCCCTTCATGCCGATGAAAGGATCGGAAGGGTCCGCCCAGGAAGTGGCCGGAGCGTCGGAAGAGAAGGCCGTCAGCACGCCTTTTTCCAGCATGGTCTTCGTCGGGTACGTGGTCTTTGTTCTCTCCGGTCCCAGATTTGTCAGGTAGCTCTCGATCTCGCAATAGAGGAAGATGGGCTGAACGGTCATGGCGATCCCCGATCGGGCACAGCGGTCCATGGCCTGTTCGGAGGCCATAGCGGAATGCTCGATCCGAACGCAGGGCCGCCCGTCTTTCATCCAGTTTTCCTCCTGATAGAAAGCGTTCACCGCCCGATCGATGGCCCTCGCCCCCATGGCGTGATATTTCAGCTGAACGCCGTTCTCTCTGGCAAAGGCGCCGGCTCCCATCACATCCTCCTCCGTGGCCACCGGAAACCCGCAGGCGTCGGTGTTCAGATAGGGCTGATCGCACCAGGCAGTCTGACCGGATACGCTTCCGTCGCCGATCAGCTTGACTCCGCCCACAAAGATCTGCTTTGTATTGTCCCTGCGCTCCAGGGGGATGGGCTTGGGATCATCTTTCATCTGATCCCAGAAATAATAGATGGCTACGCGCTGCTTCATTCCCATCTCCGCCGCCTTGGCGTAGATCTCGTAGCAGTCTACCGGCTTTGAATCGCCTCCGGCTTCCGATACTGCCGTGATGCCGTGGGACAGCAGCAGATCGCTGAGCTTCGCCAGTTTGGCCGCCATTTCATCCGGCGTATCCTTCGGGATGATATCCATCAGCATAAAGCGCGCTTTCTCGCGCAGGATCCCCGTCAGCTCGCCCTTCTCATCGTGATCGATCCGGCCGCCTACAGGGTCCGGCGTATCCTTTGTAATACCCATCAATTCCAGCGCCCGGCTGTTGACGCATGCTATGTGGAAGCACGTACGGACCAGCGCCACCGGATTATTGGGGGCGGCTTCGTCCAGTTCAGATCTCAGCGGCGCTCTCTTTTCTCTGTATTTCCCTTCATCGTAGCCCCATCCCAGGATCCACTCTCCCGGTTTGGCCGCTGCAGCCTTTTCACGGACCTGCTCCATAATTTCAGCGATCGAATAGACATTGGGCGGCAGACAGGCGATCTGCTCCATGGTCCCGGCCAGGTGGCAGGGGTGCATGTGATTATCCACGATACCGGGAAGGACGCGCTTTGCGCCAAGATCCACGCGCTTCACCCCTTCACCGGGAAGATCTTTTTCCTCTCCGATCCACGCGATCCGTCCGTCTTTTACCGCCATAGCGTCCGCATAAGGCCGTTTTTCGTCTGACGTAAAAATTTTTCCATTTGTAAAGATACAGTCATACTGTTTGCTCATGCAACTACTCCTTTTCCTTCCGCTTCCGTTTTCCGGCGCTTCCGAGCCTGCCGGATCTGCGCCGCGTTCATTGACCAATAATATAAGCAATATCCGTGCCAGGTGCGGATCCAGCCTTTTTTTCCTCATGTACGCCTGGATTTTCAACGATCTGATCCCCATGCCGCCTTCTGACGCGCTCTGTCTCAGACTCCCGTATGTCAACTTTATTTTACAGCCGACAAAATTGTTTACCCGATCCGTTCTGTGCTTTTTCTGAACACGGCCCTGCCCCAGGCTCAGCCAAAAAAGAAAGAACCGCGGGTCATACTGCCCCGCGGTTCTTTCCGTGATTTCATGATACTCAGATAAGGAGTTTGTCTGTAAATTATGCAGCCGCCCGTCTGCGCACCATCCGTATGATGATGAACAGCAGCAGCAGAATTCCCACATAGCCGTTGATCACATAGATAATATTGACCAGACGGTTGAATGGCAGCGCCAGACCGACGAAGCAGCCTGCCGCCGCCAGGATCAGCGTCAGCGCTTTGAAGCGCGGACTTCCCTCCTGGGTAAAACGCGAGGCGGCCTGCCACAGCAGAGGAACCGCCGTCGTGTAAATTCCGGCTATGATAATGATCGAAAAAATGGCGGCGATCCCCGGATGGATCTTGATGGCCAGGATCAGCGCCGGGATCTGGGTCCCCGCCACATCCGGCAGATAAGCCAGCAGCCCGAACATCAGCGTCACACAACCGGCGGCAAAACCCGCCGCGCCCAGGCTGGATCCCAAAAGCGCCTCTTTTGCGCTGTTGGCGCCTTTTCCCATGGCGGCCAGAAATGCGGCCAGCCACAACATGCAGAAGCCCACATAGGAGCTGGCGGATGTGAACCAATTAGTCCCCGCCTGCATTACATCGATCTGGCCGGCTTCCAGCGCGGCCACGTTGTCCGGGATCGCGCCGGCATTGGAGATCAGGGAATAAAGTCCCAGCCCCACGGCGATCAGGACGATGATCGGGCCGATCTTGCCGATAATATCCACGATCCGGCCCAGACCCATGGTGACAGTAAAGCCCGCCAGACACATCATGGCGATCCCGCCCACGGCCGTGGGCAGACCGTAATGCTGATTCAGCGTGGCCCCCGCCCCGCCGATCATGACCACATAGGACATGAAAACGAAGGCGATCGTAAAATAATCATAGAAAGCACCGATATACTTTCCACAGTAATAGACGAAAATGTCGCTGCCCTTCTCAAACTGTTCCCGATAACCTGTAACGATAAAATCTCCGCCCACATACAGAAACAAAATCAGCATGACCACAGCCGTCAGCACACCCTCGTATCCGTAAGACGCGAAATACTGCAGGATCTCCTGGCCGGTGGCGAAGCCGGAACCGATGAGAAAGGCGATAAAAGCGCCGGCGAACTTGAACACATTCCCCCATTTTACAACTTGTTTTTCCATGCATACACCTGGGGCCGGGATCCGGCCCCTCTTCCTTTCCTATCTGCAATGGAACAGCAACGGACTTGTACTCTTGGGCGGTGTTTTATTCAAATACGGTCTGGCCGTCTACTTCTGTCTGCAGAGCGTCCAGCGCTTTTTTCACCAGCTTCATACGTACCTTGTAGCTTCCCTCGTCACCCAGCGTGGGATCGCCCAAAGGATAGGGGATACCTACGGCCGGCACGATCCTGTTCGCGCCTATGGTCAGGGAGATGGGCACTACCGTACACACGTGGACCACCGGAATGCCCGCGCGTTCAATTTCTTTTACCATCGTTGCACCGCAACGCGTACAGGTTCCTCAGGTGGAGGTCAGGATGACTGCATCCACTCCATCTGCGACCAGCTTCTTGCTGAACTGCTCGCCGAATCCTTTGGCGTTTCCGATGGATGTTCCCGTTCCTGTGGTGGCGATGAAATAATTGTTCAGTTCGCCGATCTCGCCCTCTTTCTCCAGCTGGCGCAACGCGTCCAGCGGTACGACGAGATTGGGATTATTCAGTACAAAGGCCCGGTCGTATCCGCCGTGGATCGTCATGAACTCCTCCGGGCTCATGGTATCCTTGCCCTCGATGCTGTACACGCCGTATTTCGTGGCGCTGGAGGACTCAATGCGGTCCGGATTGCCAACCGGAACGATTCCGCCGGAGGTGACTACCGCCACCTTGGCGTGCTTCATATCTTTTACCGCCGGATTGGGCGCTACCCTGTCAAAGACAGGCATGGGATACTCGGTCTCAAAAGGCTCTTTCGCCATCTTGCGCACTAACATCTCTACGCCCCGGGCGGATCCTCTCTCCTCTGCGAAATAATTGACCCGGATCCCTCTCTCGATGTATCCTTCTTCCGCAGGTCCCAGGATCTCCTCTCCGCTCATCATCTTCTTCAGCAGAGCCGCCATCTTGGGCATGGATTTTCTCATATCCGCCGCGGAATCTTTTGTCAAAATAATATGCACATCTTTCTTATACATATCGGCACCGGGGTTTTCCGTGAACATGCCGGTGACCACGGGAATCCCCAGCTCCTGCTCCACTGCCTTCGCGATACTGCCGCAGGCCACTCCGTAGCGGCCGGCGTTGAAGGCAGGTCCGGCCACAAAGCCCGCCGGATCATATTCTTTGATCATGGCCAGCAGCGTTTCCGTCGCCTCGTCCATGTGCTCTCCAAAATAGCTGTCGCCGCAGATGACGGTGGCCGCCACTTCATACTCGTCTCCCAGAGCCGTCTGTAGGGCCAGTCCAGGCCCTACGACGCCCTCTCTCACCTCGGGTGGAATATCGGCTTTCTCCTCGCCGCCGATTCCCGCAAAGAAGTTATTTATGTAATGCACTATCCTCTTCTTTTCCATTCCGAACCCTCCTGTCCGATCTATTTCAGCTGATCTCATTCAGTTCATATTCCCTGATCGTTAATAGCCTCTGGCCGCCAGCCTGTTATATCCGTTAGCGATGGTGGAAGCGATGATGATCTGGAGCTCCGCCTCAATGCTGCCGTCGGGCCGCAGGCTTCCCTCATATCCGCCGATCATGGTCTCCACGTAGTCCAGCGTGCCGATGATCTTCTCCATGGGCGGGAATTCGATGATGAGATTTCCCTGTCCGCAGGATACCAGCGCGTCCGCCTCGTTGACTGCGTCCGCCAGGGACTGGGACTTTCCGTCTCTGCCCGGGAACTCGTCAGTGATGAGCACCACGTCGATACCCTTCTGGCTCACCTTTTTGCAGTTCATCATCAGATCCGTGTCCGGATTGCCGTATCCCTCTTCAGTGATCAGCACGCCGTCCAGTCCCATGAACTCCGCCAGCTTGGCCACCATATCGGAAGAACGCTCTTTGTCGGCGAGAAATACATTCTCGTTGGTCAGGATGACGCCGATGAAATTCAGATCCTTGCCGTGGCGCTTGTAGAGATCCTCGATCACCGGATTGTTCAGGTGATGGAAGGTCGTCACCTTATCGCAGGGCGCAACGCAGTTTCCGCTGATGATCGCTCCGTCCATGATCTCCGTGGGATACATGAAGGTCGGTATGAACTGCTTAGCGTCTACGCCGTAATAATACGTATCGTGCAGCAGTCCCTGGGACTGCAGCATGTGGATATAACCTACCTTGGGCAGATCGGGATACTGAGCGATCTGCTCCTGCAGCGGCTTCGTCTCATAAACCACTACTTCGTCGGGCTCCACGTTTCTGCCGGCCTCGCCCACATAAGACGCTACCTTCAGTCCCGCCATTCTGCCCGCCGCCTCATAATCATGAGTCTCCAGGCCTTCCTGGGGCTCGATGACTACGCACACGTTGTTGGTCGCTGAAAAAGGCGTGTACGCCGCAGCCGGACCGGACATGTCGATAATTCCCTCCTGGAAACCGACGATCTTTCCGCAGGTCACAACAGCCGCGCCCACAAGGGCGTGCGTCCTGCCGCTGCCAACTTCCTTGACCTTGCTGATCATGCCCGGGAAAATACCTCCGCCTCCCGAAACCTTGACGCGGGGCTCCAGAACATCCTTTACCGGCGCGATCCGAACCGACTCGCCGGGTCTGGCCAGTTCCACCTGGGCCCCGATCAGACGCTCATCCTCAAGTACCAGCTTTTCGATCTCTTCTTTATTTACGTACAGCACGCCTTTCTCGACTTTTGTCTCCGGTCCGAACTGTACATCGTGGATTTTGATCCTGCCTAACTCCAGTTTCAAATGTAACACCTCCTGCAATCTGCCCTGAGTGACCATACCTGCCCGCCGCTTTCCCGCTCCCGGGTCCGCCGCGCTGCGGCCTTACACGTAGTTGCGCTGCTCGTACACGGTGAGAAAGGAAAGATCCACCGTCTTGAAATCCTCTCTGGTCCTCTCGTTCCAGCGAGGCGTTCCGCGATTTCTCATAAACTTTCTGGCAGCGTCGATGCTGTTTTCGATGAGCTCCACACTCCTGAAATTTTCTTCACGAGCGCTTTGCTTCTCCAGAAGCACCGACCGGTAAGGAGTCTGATTCGGCTTCACACTGCCGCACAGCGGGTGGGTCAGCAGCCGATATCCACGGTGGACGTAATCTCTGGTCCGAAGCAAAACATCCAGATACGTACCATCCGCCAGATAAATGACCTCAACCTCTTTTCGGCAGTCCATGCAAAACTTTTTCGCTTTGTCATTATTTGTGATCAGCAGCGCCATCACACACTCCTCCTCTCTCCCGTGTTACGCTCGGCCTTCCACGCCGGCTTCACCGTCGTCTGCTCCGTGTAACACCTTCTGTCCATAGATATAAGCAATCGCCATGCCACAACCTATCGTTTTCATCCATAAGCCGGTTGTTTTTTTCTTTAGCAGGAAAAGATCGTTTAAACTTTAACGTTTTCAGAGTTTGTATTTTTTCTGATTACAGTGATTTTTTTCATGATCACCGACGCACACGGGTGAAATTTGCAGATATTTCCGACATCCGCCATGTCATTTACTTCATATGCAGGCAGTTTTCTTCACGCTTTTTTGTGAAAAATCACTCATTTTACTTGACGGAACCTATTCTCCGTTATACACTTTCCTAAAAAGAACTGCAGACAGACCGATTAGCGGACCGATAAGCAGACCGCGGTCGGACAGGAGGATTACAGCAATGCGCCATCCCATGGAAGACAATACAGCTTCTTATAAGGGTACTGCAAAGAACCCTTATTTTCTCTCAACCAAAAACGAGTCCTTCCGGAGGACGCTTCGTTTCTGTGAGAAAGCGGCGGCCTCCAACGTAAACATCCTTCTCACCGGTGAATCAGGCACAGGCAAGGAAGTGCTGGCCCGCTATATCCACAACTGCAGCAGCCGCAGGGAGGGCAACTTTATCGCCGTCAACTGCTCTGCCTTCTCCGATTCACTTTTGGAATCGGAGCTTTTTGGTCACGAACAGGGCGCTTTTACCGGCGCCACCGGTACAAAAAAAGGAAAGTTTGAATACTCAGAGGGAGGAACGTTTTTTCTGGATGAAGTGGGCGACATGAGCCAGACCACGCAGCTGAAGCTGCTGCGCGTGTTGGAGACCAAGACGATGGAGCGCATCGGTTCCAACGATCCCATCGAGATCGACTTCCGCCTGATCTCCGCCACCCATCAGGATCTGAAGGACATGGTCCAGCACGGTCTTTTCCGCGAGGATTTCCTGTACCGCATATCTACCGTAGTCATACAGGTGCCTTCGCTCCGCCAGCGCAAAGAGGACCTGGAGGATCTGACCGATTTCTTTCTGAGAAAATCCGAGGCGGAAAATCACATTCAGATCCACACCATCGAACCCAGCGTAAAAGAATTTCTGCTGAACTACGATTACTTCGGAAACATCCGCGAACTGAAAAATATTATCGACCGTATGGTGGTCCTGTCCGAAAACGGCGTCATTACCAGAGACGGTCTTCCGGTCCTGTACTCCTTCGGCAAGAACGCTCCCGAGGACGCGCCTGCCGGCCCGCGGAGCGCAGACTTTGACGAGATCATTCCCTTTCAGGAATTCAAGCACCGCTCAGAGAAAGAATATCTTGAGTGGGTCCTCAAACAGACCGGAGGCAACGTGGCCGAGGCCTCCCGCCGCCTGCAGCTGAG
Source organism: Bacilliculturomica massiliensis (assembly GCF_900605495.1). Lineage (GTDB taxonomy): Bacteria > Bacillota > Clostridia > Peptostreptococcales > Anaerovoracaceae > Bacilliculturomica > Bacilliculturomica massiliensis. The sequence goes on along the minus strand of NZ_LR027602.1, from coordinate 185,915 downwards.
CACCCGCCAGCTTTTCAGCAAGATCAAAATGCTTGAAATAAAGAAATGACCGGGAGCGGTCGCCAAGTGATCGTTCCTTCCATCTGAAAAAAATCCACATTAAATTGAAATATTACTTGTATTTTTGAAGTGATTTGTGTATAATCATTAATTGACACGTGCCATTGATTCGCATTGAAAATGTGTCTGATTCCAACGACGAGGTGTGGCTCAGCTTGGTAGAGCGTTGCGTTCGGGACGCAAAGGCCGCAGGTTCGAATCCTGTCACCTCGACCATAGACTGTCCGAAAAGACAGGAAAAAACACTGTAAATCCAAGATTTACAGTGTTTTTTTACGTTGGAATGAGGAAAAAGGGCAAAAAAACAGAAAAATGAGGGGTTAAATCCCCCTCATTGCCTCCACAAGGGCCGGAACCCCCTTCATATTGATGGCTCTCTTCATATTGTACGCAAGAAAACTAAGCCCCGCTTCCGCCGAGGTTTTTTGGATCCCCTTGCAAAGAAAGTAGTAGGCCCCGTGGGACCACTTTACCGTGCCGAAGGGATGCTCCGACACGCACAGTCGGAGCTTCTGTTTGGGTATGTCGTCCGCCACCCGCAGCAATACGGTCAGACCTGGCCGGTTTTTGCGGTAAAACGAATTGTGGGGGATAAAGCCCGGCGGCTGAGTGATCACGGGTTTCCCTTCTCCGTACATGCGTGCGGCTACATATTCGGTTCCTGGACCAAAGCGCACCACCTTGTGCTTGCGCGATGGGGTGCAGCGATTCGTACATTGTCGGCAGGCCGGTCTGCAGGCGTATTCGATCCCGCCGTGCTTTTCACAGGTCTTTCGCAGCGTCTGGCCCATGGGGCAGGTCACCGTCGTTTTGTCCAGTCCGCGATGGAAGCAGCCGATGGCCCGCTCTGCTCGGACCTCCACGCTCAGGTGAGATCCCTCGTAGCATTGGGGCAGGACGCCGGCGTGCAGGCAGGCCCGGATGTCTTCGGGCCTGGTGGAACGACGCCGCTCTTCCGTGATCGCCTGGGGCTCATAGGGCAGAACCAACAGCCGCTCAGACTGGTCGTAGCGGAATCCCACATAGGGCAATACGCCCTGCTGGATGCAGGCGAGTATTTCTTCCTGACTGTCATACCCCTTGTCCGCCACCACCGAAAGGACCTCTGTCTTCAGATCCTGCTTGACCTTCTGGGAGAAGGCGGAAAGCACCTGCTGGTCGTTGGCATGGTTGGTCACCTCGAAGGCCGCGACCAGATGTGTCTTCGCGTCCACTGCCGTCTGCACATTGTAACAGCAGTGAAAGCCGTTTTTGCTGTTCATCATGCGGGCCTGGGGATCTGAGAAGCATGGTGATCAACGCTGGCGACCGTTTTGATACGCGGAAAGATGGGACGTCTCCTGGATTTTTTCTTTTTGCCACGCCAAATGACGCAAAAACGAAAAAAGAATGATCGAAATATACTTATTACGAAATATATGGAAGTTATTTTTTCTTGTTTAGTGCAAAAGTGCGTTCAAAAAGAAAAAAGCGACATAAATCGACAAGGCAGATAATAGAACTGTCTTCTACGTCCTCTGTTTTTTTCTTTTTTGAGGTTGAATACAAAGCAAAAAGAAAAAATGGATTCTCTCGTGTTTTCGATCAACTGCTGATCTGCATTTTTTTATATCGGAAGTTGTGAATGGAGCGTTTATGAATAATAAGAATCAATTTGTTACGATATGGATGTTTGCAGGGATGCTGCTTGGACTGGCCATCGCCTGTGTTATTGGAATTTCTCAAGGTAAATTGGGAATGATGGACGTTGCGTTGATCTGCAGGGCGTTGGGAGATTCCAACCGTCTGCAGATCGTACAAATGCTGTCTGACGGCGAGAAATGCGCCTGCATTCGATCATGAGCCTGCGGCTGGAACGGATCTGGTTGAGGTAGCCATACAGGTACAATTTGAGAAGCACGGCAGGATCATAGGCCGGCCGGTGTCTGCGGGGACCGCATGGGTGAAGCCCAGTTTGTTCAGGTCCAGCCCGTCAACGAATGCGTCGATGAGGCGGACCGGATTGCCGGGATCGATGTGAGCCTCCTAGGAGACAAACAGCCTGATCTGGCGGCGGGATGCTTGCCTGCACGAAATGAGGGTTCATTTGGAGTTGTCTCCCCCGCAGTGATCCGTGAGCGTCTCCTATTTTTTCAGAACGCTTACGCACGGTGATCATATCACAGTCTTTTGTAAGAAAAAAGTGTATACTGTACTCATCAACGACGAGGAGGTAAGCACATGAGTATGAAAGTTGTTATCATCGGCGGCGTAGCGGGCGGCGCCACCGCGGCCGCTCGGATCCGCAGACTGGATGAGCAGGCGGAGATCGTGGTATTTGAACGGTCCGGATATATTTCGTACGCCAACTGCGGCCTGCCCTATTATATCAGCGGCGCCATTGACGATCCTGAGGAACTGACCCTGCAGACCCCGGAGAGCTTCTTCTCCCGCTTTCGGGTGGATATGCGGGTGCTCCATGAGGTCACCGCCATCCACCCGGAAAAAAAGACGGTCTCTGTGAAAAAACTGGCCACCGGGGAGGAGTTTGAGGAGGGCTACGACAAGCTTATTCTGTCTCCCGGAGCCCATCCGACCCAGCCCAGGCTCCCCGGAGCAGGACTGGACAAGCTGTTTACCCTGCGGACGGTGGAGGACACTTTCCGCATCAAGAACTATGTGGACGCCTGCCGCCCCAGGTCTGCCGTACTGGCAGGCGGCGGCTTCATCAGCCTGGAGGTGGCGGAGAACCTGCGGGAACTGGGTATGGAGGTCACCATCGTTCAGAGGCCCAGGCAGCTTATGAACCCCTTTGACCCTGACATGGCTTCTTTCATCCACGCCGAAATGCGGAAGCATGGCATCAGGCTGGCTCTCGGTCACACCGTGGAGGGCTTTGCAGAAAAAGACGGCGGCGTTGATGTTCTGCTGAAAGATTCCCTTCCCCTCCACGCCGACATGGTGGTGCTTGCCATCGGCGTGACCCCGGAGAGCGCGCTTGCAAAAGACGCCGGGCTGGAGCTGGGCGTCAAGGGCAGCATCGTGGTGAATGACCGGATGGAGACCTCCATTCCCGACATTTACGCCGTAGGCGACGCGGTACAGGTGAAACACTTTGTCACCGGTGAAGCGGCGGTCATCTCTCTGGCGGGTCCCGCCAACAAGCAGGGCCGGATCGCCGCCGACAACATCTGCGGAGGGGACAGCCGTTACCGGGGCAGCCAGGGCAGTTCCGTCATCAAAGTATTCGACATGACTGCCGCCTCCACCGGTCTCAACGAGACCAACGCCAGAAAGTCGGGCATCGACTGCGACAAGGTGATTCTCTCCCCCATGAGCCACGCAGGTTACTATCCCGGCGGCAGACTGATGACCATGAAGGTGGTCTTCGAGAAGGAGACCTTCCGTCTGCTGGGAGCCCAGATCGTGGGCTACGAGGGCGTGGACAAGCGCATAGACGTGCTGGCCACCGCAATCAGGGCGGGACTGAACGCCACCGAATTAAAAGATCTGGACCTGGCTTACGCGCCCCCCTATTCCTCCGCCAAGGACCCGGTAAACATGGCTGGCTTCATGATCGAGAACCTGAAAAACGGCCTTGTGAAGCAGTGGTATCTGGAGGACGCAGAAGGCCTGCCCCGGGACGGCAGCGTGACGCTGCTGGACACCCGTACCCCGGCCGAATACGCCAGCGGTCATATGGACGGTTTTTCCAATATCCCGGTGGACGAACTGCGGGAGCGGCTGGGGGAGGTCCCCGCCGGCAGACCCGTTTTCCTCATCTGCCAGAGCGGTCTGCGCAGCTATATCGCCGCCCGCATCCTTATCAGCCACGGTTTTGACTGCTATAACTTCGCCGGGGGGTTCCGGTTCTACGAGACCGTCAAAAATGAACGCTGTCTCATCGAGCAGGCGGCCCCCTGCGGCATGGATCAATAAAGTAAAAACACGCCATATCCGACTTAGACGGCCGGGTATGGCGTGTTTTCCCAAGAACCTCCACTTCGATCCTTACGCTGCGGACGTTCGGTTCAGTTTCAGGACCGTTATGGTTCCGGTCCCGTCGCTGGTGCTCGACGGACTGTTATATGTCAGTGAAAAACGTGTCTCCGCCGGAACCTCGATGATCAGCGAATTGGATCCGTAGGCGCTGCTTGAATCCGATCCGGTTTTAAAGTAAATTCCGTATTCAATGTGCGACGCGCCGCTATAAAAGGGCGTGACCTGCATAAAACCGGCGGTCCTCAATATGGCTGAAATATGGTAGGAGATCAGATAATATCCCGGCGCAAGCGTTATATGCGTGGGATCGGACAATACGATCTGCCCGGTGGGATCATCTACGGAAGTCCCAAAGGGGATCAGCGCGGCATCCTTAAAAGGAATGGCAAAGGTCGCAAAAAAGGCGAACACATCTTCGGGCGCCATACCGGCAGGCCCCGTAGCCCCCGTAGCCCCCGTAGCTCCGGTCGCCCCCGCGGCGCCGGCGGCCCCTGTATTTCCCCGCGGGCCGGTGGGACCGGTGATCCCGTTAGCTCCCGTGGGGCCCACAGCTCCGGTGGGACCCGTTAAGCCGTTGGCTCCCGTGGGTCCGGTATTTCCCATGGGTCCAGTCGCTCCAGTGATCCCGTTGGCCCCCGTAGCCCCTGCGGGACCGGTGGGACCCGTAGCTCCGTTGGCTCCTGTGGGGCCAAGACCTCCAGTGGGTCCGGTAGCCCCATTGGCCCCCGTCGGGCCCGTATTTCCCATGGGTCCGGTTGCTCCTGTTGCCCCGTTGGCGCCGGTCACACCCCTGGCGCCGGTGGGGCCCGCAGCTCCCGTGGCGCCCATTGCTCCGTTGGCTCCCGTAGCTCCAGTGGGACCCGTCGGACCGGTGGACCCGTTGGCCCCTGTCGGGCCAAGACCTCCAGTGGGACCGGTGATCCCATCGGCTCCCGTCGGGCCCGTATTTCCCATGGGTCCGGTAGCGCCGGTAACGCCGTTTTCACCTGTAGCGCCCCTTGGGCCGGTGGGACCGGTGATCCCGTTGGCCCCCGTCGGGCCGGCGGCTCCGGTAGGCCCTGTGATTCCATTGGCCCCTGTGGGACCGGTATTTCCCATGGGTCCTGTGGAGCCCGTGGCTCCGTTGGCCCCTGTCGCTCCCCTTGGACCCGTCGGACCGGTGATCCCGTTGGCTCCGGTGGGGCCTGTAGCACCCGCTGGACCGGTGGGCCCCGTTGGTCCCGCAGGGCCGGCGGGACCCGTTGGACAGGTCCCCGATATGAGAGATGAGCATGCGCTCAAATATTGTTTATCCATATATACACACCTGATTTCTTCCCCCTATCCTCTTATTTGTGAGGCGAGCGAAGACAGGACAGAGGGATCATAGGGAGAAGATCTCCCCTATACAGTATATGGCCGCCTTTCATCCGGGGTTCCTCTGCATCTCTGACTCTCATATCTTATGAACATGCAGGCTCTATTTCCACAGTGCGCTTCCGTCGTAGGTCGCCATCGCAGCCTCATAGTAACCCAGCCGCTTGCATTCCTTGACCACCGAGCTGTAGATACTCTCGAATAACCGGGCGGTCTTTTCAGAAAAGGCCTCGTAGTTGCCTGCGGAAAGCAGCTCTATGGCTCTCACTCCCTGTTCATGGATGTGGCAGTTGACCGCCGTTTTCTTCGTATCAAGCAGGGCTGGAATACTGCGGCCGATCCGTAAATTTCTTTTCAGCAGCGTGTAAATGGCATGTAACGCGTCCATCCCCATATGCTCGATTATGACATCCAGAAGCAGGGCGGGCGTACGCCCATACAGATACTCTTCATTCCAGAGGCGATCGATCTTATTTTTTACCGCCCGGATCTCTTCCTGCCCAATATGCGGCGCTGCGCAGGCGGCTGTTCCCTCTATCGTTAAGGCCAGCAATTCCAGACTGTCCAGATACCGGCGCACTTGATTGGCGATCAAATGGGCGGGGATCTCGATCTTCTTCAATTCCTTCAGGTCCACCTCTACAAAAATGCCGTTGCCGCGGACTGTTTTGACAACTCCCCATTCCTGCATTATCTGGATCGCTTTTATCGTCGTATCCACACAGACGCCGTATATCTCCTGCAGTTCCTTGTGCGCAGGCAGTTTGTCTCCCCGTTGATACCGACCTACTGCAATCAGGCCCAGCAGATCCATATACACCGACGCATATCTGACTTCGGCGCCCGTTAAAAGTTTCTCCAGCTGTTTTCTTCCAAGAATCACCGCCGAATCGGCGGGGACATGGAACGCGGGACTGTTTCCATATGTAAATCCATATAGCCCGGACATATCGTCAAAGGCTGCGCTTTCCGGGGCGCCGCCGCTTTCAATGATCTTCATAAATCCCTGAAGCTGCGCGAAATATCTCCCTCGGCTCTCTACGTCGTCCTTCAGCGGTTTTAAATCTTTCAGTCCCAGGCTGTCCACCGCCCGCAGACTCAGATCGTTCTCATTCCTTGCCACAAAGAATCTCCAGAACTGTTTGGACAATCTCCAGAACTCGCCGGCATTACTGATATCCATATTGTCTAAAATTTTCTTTGGGATCAGCAGGTCCTTTTTCCTGCAAAGAGAGATCCCGTTTTTAATGATGGGATAACACAATAGAACTCCCGTTTTAAGTACGTCGTCCGTGATCTCGGCGTCTATTTTCTCCAGCGCAAGCACGGTCGTCCGATGGACCGCATTGCGGCCGGGGCTTACCACCGGGCGCTTTCCCTGACGCGTTTCAATAAAGCCAGCTTCCTCCAGCAATTTTAATGCATGCCGGATCGTCTTTTCCGAAGTTCCAAATTCCTGGCACAGCTTGATACGGGAAGGAAGGCTGGAACCCTCCGGCAGCAGCCCGCATTCAATTTTATTCTTGAGAATTTGAAAAACTCTCTCATACATCATGATATCGTAGCCCAAAACGACCTCCTCCTTTTGTCACGCTCTTTCTATCCTTTGGCCGCCTGTTTCGACAATGCCTCTTTATATGTATCATACACGTCATTCATGACAAAAGGCTTCGCAATATGCGCATTCATACCGCTTTCCAGACATTTTTTTATATCTTCGCGGAATGAATTGGCAGTCATGGCAATAATGACTACATTTCCAGCATCAGAGCGGGGAAGAGCGCGAATAGCCTGCGTCGCCCTGTAACCGTCCATGACCGGCATCTGTACGTCCATTAAAACCAGGTCGTAAAATCCTTCTGCAGATGCGGAAAACTTCGCCACTGCTTCCTGGCCGTCCCTGGCTGCGTCCACCAGCGCTCCCGCGTCTTCCAGCAGACTGAACGCAATATCCAGATTGATCTCGTTATCTTCTACCAGCAGTACCCGCGTCCCATTGAGCACTGTGGAGATCTGGGCTTCCGGCCTGACCCGCTTTCCATCCTTTATCCTCTGCATTAAATGCACGATATCGGTGTGAAACACCGGACGGCAAAGAGTGGCCTTGGCGCCGCATAATGCCGCCGTCTCGTCCAGCTCGTCCTGATCGTATCCCGTGACAATGATTTTCAGCTCCCTGTTTTCGGATCCTTTTCTGAGGTCTTCAACCATGCGTTTTATATCACTGCAAAAATTCCACTGTACAAAGCACATTTCAAAGGGCGTTCCGTCTTCTGCCGCCGTCTGCAGCAGGTCCAGTGCGCGTTCTGCGGTCTCTGCGAAGGAAACGGCGAAACCCTCCTGCGTCAGCAGCCCGGCGAAGTATGGTTCTGAACCCTCATCCCGGCTCACGATCAGTGCCCTCTGACCATTCCCGCACGTTTTATCGTCCGCACGCTCGTCCTGCGCCCTGCCAAAAGGCAGCTCGACCCGGAATATGCTTCCCACCCCGACCTGGCTCGTCACGGTTATGCTTCCGCCCATCATCGTCACGAAGCTCCTGGTAATAGGCAGCCCAAGTCCGGTACCCCCGTACTGGCGGGCGATCCCGCTGGTTTCCTGGGTAAACGCTTCAAAAATCCGGTCGATATTCTCCGGAGCAATTCCCCGGCCGGTGTCCCGGACCTCGAAGCTGAGCCAGACCGCCTCCTCTTCCCGCCGTATCGTTTCAACGCTCAGGCTGATCTGCCCCTGCCGGGGCGTGAACTTCACGGCGTTGGAAAGCAAATTTGTCAATATCTGATTCAGGCGCAGCGCATCGCCGATCAGGTACTCCTCTATCTTCCCCTGAAGGAAGATCTGATAGTCGATCTGCTTGCTTTTGGACTGCATATAGAACACGGTGGTCAGCGACCGCAGGAGGAGACCCAGATCGAAGCGTTCCGGATGCAGCTCGATCTTGCCGCTCTCAATTTTGGACATATCCAATATGTCGTTTATGATGGAGAGCAGATGTGTGGATGACAGCGTAATTTTATCCAGACAATTGCGTATCCTGTCCGCCTCTCCTATATGCCCTTTTCCGATCTCCACCATGCCCATGATGCCGTTGAGCGGCGTGCGGATCTCGTGAGACATTTGAGACAGAAAGTCACTTTTCGCCCGATTTGCCGTTTCCGCCCGTTCCTTCTCCATCAGCAGCAGCTTGCTGGCGCGCTTTTCACTGCGCCTTAACAGCAAAAAGAACGTCAGCACTGTGATCAGAATGATCAAAAAGATCCCCACGCCTAAAACGACCATAAACCGGCTCAGATATAAAATCTGATCGTTCACCGTTTCATATGCCATACTGGTGATCAGATACCAGTCTGTTCCTTCGATCGGAACATAATAGAGATACTGATGATGTGTGCCCACGGTCAGCAGCGTCATTCCACTTTCCCCCGCTTCGATGGCGGTGTGAAGGGACCCCAGATCATAGCCCTGGTCAAAGCTCGCTTTCTGTTCATAGATCGTAAACAGATTCGAGCCGTTTAACACATCCTCTGAAAAGGCGCTTTTAATTACGAAGTCGCCGTTTCGGGTCACGATATTCGTAGAAGAATTTGTTTCTTTCTCGCTGTCCAGTCCCAGTTTTGCCCCGATATCAGAAGTGTGGATCCCCACTATGACGGCGACCAGCCGATCGTCTCCAAATTGTGCGGGAGCCATGGACGTTCCCAACAGGATCGTATCTCTTTCCCAGATGGTCTCGTTGACAGAGATCAATTCGTCGACGCCGGCCAGCAGCTTATCCAGGCCTGAGATCTTTGACATGGCAGGAACGGTGCCGTAAGGGGAATAAGCGATCCCCCTATTGCTGATCACCGCAATGTGGGCCAGCCCGTTATCCGCCTGGGCCTTGGCAAGGAAACGCCTCAGCCGATCTTCGTTTTTCAGGTCCTCTGCCGTGATGGAACTGACGATGGTGCGCATTTGAGAGAATTGATTATCCAGATTGCTTTTGAAATGACTGCTGATCTGCGCCGCCATTTCCTGCAGGTACACCTCGCTGATGTTCGTCACTGTCCGTTCCGACTCACTTTGATACACGCTGACTGCAAACACACAGAGGATAGCGACCATCAGCAGCAGGCCGCAGCCAAAAATAAGTGTTTTTCGATCCTTCGTTTTTTTATTGCAGGTATCCAACGATATACCATCCTTTCCGCGCGGCAGGCATGTCTATTTGTCCTGAGCCAGATCGCAGATCCTTCCTTCCAGCTCCACATCCACCACAGCATCTCTATGCCGTTCAAAATAGAGGTCCAGAGCGTCCCGGTAAAGCAGGCCGGTCTCTCTCACCAGCTTCACATTCCCCTTGGGAGTTTCATCGTCATAGCAATTGAGCATCGTATATCCGTCCCCGTTGCCCTCTGCATAGCTGCTGGCTCCAGCCATGTAGTCGGTCACGGCGACCCGATAGGCGGCCTCCGGGTCCAGATCCGTTCCGTCCGGCAATGTCACGCTCATCAGCCTGCTCCCAGCCGGCTTCCTGCTGTCAAAGGTATAGCTCAGCCCCGAGACCTGCAAAAACCGTCCGCCGGGGAATTCGTCGGTGCAGGCGCTCACCCCGTTCTCCAGCATATCCCACACTGTCTGTCCATCCATTTTCAACACGATGATCTTGTTGTCAAAAGGGCATACTACGGCCAGGTCTCCGCTATAGACCACTCCCTGATAAAAGCTGGCGCGGATCCCTCCGCCGTTGACCACCGCAATGGGCGCGCCGGAAGCCTCTGCAACGCAGTCCGCGATGAAATTTCCGATCTCGGTCTCCTCACGCCGCGTATTGAAATTCTCTGTCAGCAGGTCCCGGCCCATGGATCCAATGACGGTGAAATCATATTCCGAATCGTACGTACCCTCGTAATAGGATCTGTCCATCGCTTCCATCGCTTCTTTCACCGTGTTTTTTCCAGCCATCACATTTCTGACCCAGCCCCCCAGCTGTTCCACTGTTTTGCTGGGAAGCATCACATTGTAGATATAGCCGGATTCCACGTATTCCTCTACGCCCTTTGGGATCCACTTTTCATCCTGCTGATAATCGAGAAGGCAGGAGGCGCCGGCCCCCAGGTCCTGGATCAAAGCTCTCTGGCCCTCTGGCGTGGAGAGCAGTTCCAATATGCGCTTGCAGGCGTCCTGCTTTTCTTCACTGACAGCCCGGTTGATCCCTATGAGCGCCGAAGGCGCAAACAGGAACCAGGGTTCCCGCCCTTCCTCACTGAGGAGGGGAAGCATTCGGTAAGAATACGGCTCTGCGGCGCCCGCCTGGACCGCCTTCTGATTTTCTGCAACACACTCATAGTACAACACGGAGTCTCCAAATGCGGCGGCAAGGGTTCCGCCGCCCAATCTCTTTTGGCAGAGAATAGAATTCCGTTGATGCGCAATGGCGGCTGGGTCCATCAGGCCGGCGGAGACCAGCGCGTCGGTCAGCGCGAAACTCTCCTCCCACACACCGGTGAAGGTGGATCTCTTGTCCCGAAGATCAGCCAGCCACTGTACGCCCTCCACAGTCCCCAGGAAATCAGGCACCATACAACCTACATAAAACATACCGATCGATGTATTATAGTCGCTGTCTATTGAGAAATTGATATGGTCTTCTCCCACCCCAAGCTCTTTTTCTTTCAGCGCGGAAAGCGCAGCCACCAGTTCCCCGTTGGCTGCAGGCAGCGGCAGACCCGCCCGCTCAAACAGCGTTTCGTTCACTATGTATCCGCTGTATACGCCGGGAAACGGGATCAAATAAGTTTTTCCTTCGATCTTCAAAGCGTTCATGATCGTTCCGTCATAAGCGGAACTTGCCTTTGTGTCGCTGATGTCCAGCAGATATTGTTTCACCAGATTGGAATCTGGCTGGGCAGCGATCACCAGTTCCGGACCGACTCCCTTTTCCAGGCGTCGGAGCTGTTCGCTGGAATAGGGCGATATCTCCATCTGCAGGTCGATGTCGTCATAGGTGGATTCCACCAGTTCCTTCACCTGCTGAAAGTTCTTGTTATATAGTATTTTGATCACGGTTTTTTCTTCAGACGTCTGGTGTCCACAGCCTGAAAGCGTACTCAGCAGCATAGCCGCGCACAATGTCCCCGCGGCCAATTTTTTCATTCTGCGACTCATATCGTTTCCTCCTGTTTCACGTCAATTGAAGACGCAGCCGCAAATATCCTGGATCCTCATCCAGATTATTATACGACAAGCCTTCTTTTTTTACAACTAAAACAGTGGTTTTATATCGTATCTCTCAGATCATGAACAGAAATCTTACGGTCTCCAGAACGTCCCTGGAAATAATAACATCCGGCATAATTCATTGATTTATCCGGGCGGCGATGCTATAATAAAGCAAATATATACTGTATAGGTACCAAGTTTTAATATGATCCTGGCGGGGCGGCACGCTTTTCAAATTGCGGCCGGTCGTGACCAGATACCATCTGAAAGGAGCGCATGGAGATACATATGAGAGGGAATAAGAAGAAAAAGGGCGGTAAGTGGGAGATATCTTTTTCTTCGATCATAAGGTATAACGCGGTGTTCTGCGCGTTGGTCCTGCTGTTTGTCATGCTGGGCGGAACGATCCATTCCGTCGGGCGGATGAAGTCGGACGCAGCAGCGTCTCTGGCCGGAAGTCAGTCGCAGATCTCTCAGCGTGTCACCGGCGCTATCAATCTCCTTGAATCTCTGGCCAGCCTTCCGGAATATTACGACCCGGACGTCCCTCCCATCGACAAAGTAAAAAAGCTGGATCGACTCAGCCCCTATTTCGGCTTTATGATGATCTGTTATGTAGACTCAGATATCATCGTGTACACAGACGGGGCGGAACCGGCCAGTCTGGCCAGCAGGGACTACATGCAGCAGCTGTTTTCCACCGGTCAAACCCAGGTGACGGACAGCTTCGCGGCCGGCGCGGACGGCACGACCCTGAATTATACCGTGGCGGCCCCGCTGATCGATGAGCAGGGTTCCATTACCGGCTGCCTGTTCTGCGCCATTTATTTTGACGAAGTCGTTCAAATTCTGGAAAACTCCGCCGGCATCATCGACGCCGACGCAACGCTGATCGGCTCCAGAGGTCAGGTCATGTCATCCACCGCCCAGCTGTCTTACGGCGACTCTGTAATGGACGCCCTGCGGGACGACAGACTTTTCGGCATTACCGTGGATAAATTGGAAGAGTCCCTCCTCGCCGCTCATACCGGCTCTTACTGGAGCATCAGAAACGGAGAGCTCTGCTACACGGCGTATCAGCGCGTGGAGAATACAAATTGGGATATTTTGTGCACGGTGGGCTTCAACACTGTCTTTTACCGTTCTGTTCCCTCCATGCTGATGGTGGCCTTCCTGACGGTCCTTGCCTCTATTGGGCTGCTGTTGATCCTGCGGCGCTACATAGGAAAGCAGATGGTGGTCGTAGATACGCTGGTGCAGTCTATCGGTGAATTGGAAAAGAGAATCTACCAGGACAGCCGTCCTGACGACGTGGACTTCAACGAAGTTCTGCGCCTGACCAGCGACGGTCTTTCCGACAGCCTGACCGGCGTAGTCACGCGCTCTGTGTTTTTCAATCAGGCCGCCGCACAACTTGCAAAAGCGGACCCTGATGCGGTCAAAGCCCTGTTTTTCGTGGATATGGATAATCTGAAATACATTAACGATACCTGCGGTCATGACGGGGGAGATATTGCGCTGAAAAGCGTCGGGTATATCCTGCGGGAGTATGAAAAGAAATATGACGGCGTGGTAGGCCGGTACGGCGGGGATGAATTCCTGATGCTGCTGACCGGTCTGGACGATATGGATGAACTGAACGCCGTGCTGGAGGGGCTGGTGCTCCGGCTCCAGACAGAAGTTCAATCCGGCAGCCGGAGCATACCGGTGCAGTGCAGCATCGGCGTTTCCATATACCAGCCGGGATCGGAACTGGAGCAGATGATCTCCGATGCAGATGAAGCCCTGTACTATGTAAAGCAAAATGGAAAAGGATACTATTACATTCACCGGAATTGAGGAATAAAATGAAACAATACAGCAGACGGCAGATGCTCTTATCCGCCGGCGTACTATTTCTGATCCTCGCCCTTGTCACAGGCGCCGGGGCGCAGCTGCGCAACGAAATGGTAAAAGTACGCCAGAGCGCGGCTGAAAACATTCTGTTTTATTATACTGAAAAAATCACGCTGCAGCTTCACGGAACGATGAACGAAGCGGACACCATGGCGCAGATAGCCCTCGTTATGGACGGTACGGAAACAGATTGGTTCAGCCGCGCGGCCGAACCCCTGCTGGCGCGGGACGAGGTCCGTTATGTGTGCCTGTTTGAAGGCGACACTCTGGTGAGCGCTCTTCCGGAAGCCGGTTACGGTGAATTGGCGGGGCGGGATCTGCAGGATTTCTCTTATGCCTTTACGCTGGCCAAGGTGGTCAAGGACCTCATTGTGGAAGGACCGGTCAGGCCGGATTTCGACCCGGCGCAGCAGGACGTGTTCCTGTTTCTGCAGCCTGTGGTGGACGGGGAAGCGTACCTAGGCGAGGTAGCCGTTGCAATGGATCGGGATTACGTTCTGGAACAGCTTGGATTAAAAGATCTATCCGCCCAGGGATATGAGTACGAGCTCTGGCGGGTGGAGCCCCAGGCCGGCGCCAAAGAGGTGATCGCAAGCACCGACCGTTCCGTGGATTTTTCTCAGGCTAAAAAAACAGCCTTCTATCTGCCCACCCAATGGAACCTGAGCATTCAGCCCATGGACGGCTGGTTCAGTCCCGCTCAGAAAGCAGGGGTAGCGCTGGCCTGCACGCTGCTGACGATCCTCCTTCTGGCCCTTGCCCATCTGACCCGCCGCCTTTTCCTCCGGGAACGGGAAAGGAAACTGCAGTACTCGACAGATATGGCTACCGGTCTCTATAACCAAAAAGGATTTACCGACGAGCTGGATCGCTGGCTTTCCGCGTACAAAGGTCCCGTCATGTTGTTCTACTTTTCACTGGCGGGTTTTGATCAGGCGGCGCGTCTGATCGGTCCCACACAGGAGACGGCTTTTTTAAAGAGCGTTCCCGGCCGATTAAACGAGTATATCCGCATGCCCTATATAGCCGGCCGATTAGGATCCGGAAACTTTATCATCGCCATCCGCGAGGATATGAACGAAAGACAGCAGGCGGATTTTGCAAAGGGCCTGACTCTGGAACTCATGCTGAAGGTCCGCATCAATAATGAAAAAAGCTTTCTCATGGCCCGTTATGAATGTGCCCATTGCAAGCCCGATGGCCGGGCTGAAGAAGAGATCGCCGCTCTGCTGCATGCTTATTACGTCCGCGTTGCGCAGGAATCCCCGGCGCGGATGCTGACCGAAAAATGCAATCAGCTCATTGAAGGCAATAACAGCGTCATATTTGACGAATATACGGACGCTGAAATGACGGAGCTGTCCAAGACCTTCAACCGTTACCGCAAACGTGTCGAACAGCTGGTCTACCGCGATCCGGTGTTTAAAGTGGGAAATCGCCCCAAATATTTTCTGGATACCGACGTGCTGATCTCCTACGACGCCAAGCGGCGGTTCAATCTATTCTGCGTCGATATCTGCGCCTTCAGTCAGTACAATGAACTGTTCAGCACAGACGTGGGAGACGCTATTCTCCACGAGGTGCTCAGACGTCTGTCCAGACCCTTCGGCACATACCTGTACCGCATCAACGGCGACGTGTTTCTGGGCATATCGCTGTCTGAAGAAAAACTGGACTCCTTCGCCCAGCGCCTGTACCAAATGTTCATCGAACCGATCACAGTGGGGAATGCCACCCTTCCTCTGCAGGTCCGCCTGGCGGCCTGCCAATATCCGACCCACGGAGCTTCCCCCGGGGCTCTGCTTGACCATCTGCAGTCCGCCATACGCTTTTCCAAGGAATCCGGTCAAAACGTCGTCCTTTACAACGATACTCTGGATGAGCTTCTGCGCACGGAATCCGACATTCTTCGCTGCCTGAACGACGCCATCCAACAGCAGACCTTAGAGGTGTGGTACCAGCCCATGGTCCACCTGGAAACGGGACGCTACTCTGTGGCGGAAGCCCTTGTCCGTCTGCCAGACGGAAAATGCGGCTACTATTCAGCGGCGCAGGTCATCTCACTGGCTGAGCGCAACGGTCTGGTGGAAGAATTAGGCGACTACGTATTGAATTCCGCCTGTTCCTTTATGCGGACCCACGGCGACTCTCTGGGGTTGAAGCGGATCAGCGTCAATCTCTCGGTACAGCAGCTGCTGGTGGGAAACAGCGCGGAACATCTGCTGGATCTGATCCGCACAGCCGGAGTGGATCCCCGACGGATCACTCTGGAGATTACCGAGAGCGTTCTGATCCAGTCCATCGATCACACAGCGGAAACGCTGAAGCAGCTGCGGAAGGCCGGTATCAATATCGCACTGGACGATTTCGGCGTTGGATACAGCAGCCTGAACTATCTGTCCAATCTGCCGGTGGACATCATCAAGATCGACCGCTCTCTCACAAAGCAAATACAGGATAACCAGAAACAGCACGCTCTGCTGAAGTCCATCGTGGAAATGGCTCTGATCAACGACCTGACCGTGGTCGCGGAGGGGGTCGAGACGGAAGCGGAGCAGAAGCTCATCGAATCGGCAGGCGTACAGTATATTCAGGGGTATTACTATGCCCGGCCCATACCGGAAAAAGATCTGATCCCGTTTCTGAATGACGTGCCCACATGTCATGAGGGGGCGCAGCGCCTATAATGCAGCGCTCCGCCGCGTCTGGCGTTTGACGCGGATCCAGACGGGAGGGCAGCAGAAAGAGTATCTGTAAAATATCCTGAAAAACGGTCCAATTGAGCTCATAAATGTTATAATAGAGAATCATATGAGACCGGGACCCGGCGCGGTTACCACAAGGATGAACCGATCTTCCCCTGCGCCGCGGGTCCGAAGCCGCTCAAGCAGCCGTACTGTTTCACGGCGGTTTGGGCGCCGCCCGCAAAGAATGCAGCAGCTAGAAACGCTGCAGCTGGAATTGCCGCGGGCAGAAAGGACATTTAAAATGGAATACCGAGAGATAGGAAAGACGGGCTGCCGGGGCAGCGTCATCGGAATGGGCTGTGAGAATCTGGACGGCGCGCCTTATGAACAAGTGAGCGACGCCATTTCCGCAGCGCTTGAACAGGGCGTCAATATGTTCGACGTGTTTATGCCCGGACAGGAGATACGCGAAAACATCGCCAAAGCCATGGGCAGCCGGCGCAAAGATGTGATGATCCAGGGCCACGTGGGTTCCACCGACGTTCGTGAGCAGTATGACATCAGCCGCGACCTGCCCACTGTAAAACAGTATTTTGAGAATCTGCTGCGCCTGTTTGGATACATCGACTTCGGCATGATGTTCTTCATCGACTCCCAGCAGGATTATAAAGACGTCTTTGAGACCGGCTTTGCCGATTATGTACTGCGGCTGAAGGAGAACGGCGACATCCGCCACATCGGTTTCAGCTCCCATAACCCGGTCACCGCCGCCCGCGTTGTGGAGACAGGTCTGCCGGAGATGATGATGTTCAGCGTTAATCCGGCCTTCGACCTCTATCCCGCTGAGACCAACGTTCTGGATGAGCTTCACAGCACGCTGGATCCCACCGCCTTCCGCGGGATCGATCCCAGGCGCACCGCCCTCTACCAGCTCTGCCAGCAGCGGGGATTGGGGATCACCGTTATGAAGACTCTGGGAGCGGGAAAACTTATCTCGCCGGAGCACACGCCCTTTGCACAGCCCATGACTGTGACCCAGTGCATCCATTACGCCCTCACCCGGCCTGCAGTGGCCAGCGTCATGCTTGGCTGCAGAACCGGCGCGGAGGTCCGGGACGCTGTGCGCTATCTCGACGCCACCGACGAAGAACGGGATTATTCTCAGGTTCTGAGCACGCTCAGAAACGACTTCCGCGGAAACTGCGTTTATTGCAGCCATTGTCAGCCCTGCCCTTCGGGCATCGACATTGCAGCCGTAAACAAATACCTGGACATCGCCCGGCTGGATCAGGAAAACATTCCCCCTTCCATCCGTTCCCACTACGCCTCCCTTACTCACAAAGGCGGCGAGTGCATTGAGTGCGGCAACTGTGAAGCCCGCTGTCCCTTCGGCGTCGCCATACGTCAGAACATGGCCGAAGCCGCGCGCATCTTCGAGTAAACGAGATTTGAAAATACGCCTGCCGGGGCCGTCCGGTCCTCCGGCAGATCCCATGCAGCGCCACCGGCTCAGTTCCGGCGGCGCTGCATTTTATCATGCCCTTTCCTGCTTGCCATCCCCCAAGGAAGACTTTTCTTCCTTTCTCACGCTCAGGATCTCCTTCAGCTTGGCATACGCATCCTTCATATAGACCAGCGTGGGATAGATGAAGAGCAGTAAGATCGCCGCGGACGAGAAACATTCCGCGTACTCATCGGGAACGGCCACGCCGCAGCGCGCCAAAAAATATGGATAAGTGGTGATCAGCGCGGAGAAAAGGCTCAGGCCGCACGTCAATACCCCCGCCTGCCCAACGCCCCGCCTGACCTTCGCAGGGTCGAACCCTTCCCGCCGCAATCCTACGTTCCTCCAGATCCCAAAAATCGTGTTTACCAGCCAAAACCCTATAAAAAATGCGGCCGCGGCCGCCGTTGTTTCCAGATTATTTAATATCTCTTCACGCATCCTATCTCCTTCCCCTCTCGTCCTCCTGCCGTTCCTTTTACTCGCCCGAACCGCCGCAGACGCCTGACCGCCTGTGAAAGACACCCGTCTGTAGAAGCTGGCGGCGCCGTTTCCAGCCGTCTGGCACGATCCGCACTTAATCCCCCGATTTTTTCAGATCCGCCGTAGGCAGATCGTAGACCCGTTCCAGACGGCTGTCCATATCGCCGTTCCACCCATTCGCCTTGTACTCGTCGTACAGGATCTTTACGTCCCTGCGTTCCTCCGGCGTGGCGAAACCCTTTGTCAGCAGTCTCTCCAGCTTTTCCGACAACGCGTTGTAGGTCAGCACCGACACCGTCCGCATGATGGACTCGTTCTTATCCTTCTTCGCAAAATGACGGCTGACGAAGAACTGTATCAGAAAAACAAAAGCCTGAGAGCTGAGGATCAGCGCGACCACATCGCCGCTCATAACGCTCCGCCTTTCTGAATGGCCGCCGCCAGCTTTGTCAGCAGCGCTTCGTGATAGCGATAGGCTTTCAGGAACTGGATCGTCTGATCCTCAAAGCCGCACGCCTCCTGTATGATCTTCTCTGCTTCCGCCTCTGTCATATCCTTCTCCTTCCCGTCCAGATATCCCTGGACCTTTCCGCAGAACGCCGGCCAATTGCAGGGCCGCCCGGCCCGGATCATCTGCGGACAATCTTTCCCGCTCCAGTCGTGATGCTGATACAGGTGTCCTTCCGCGTTTCTGATCCCGTGACGGGCCAGAATATCCGCCGCCAGCACCGCGGCGTTTTCCGTGGCCTTCCGCAGATCCCCATCTGCGTTCATGCAGATCTCGATGGCCACAGTCTGCATATTTCCCGGCTCGCCGCCGTCCCCCGCGTGCCAGGCCGCCTCCGACTCCGGTATGGATCTCGTGGCTCTGTGTTCGTCCACGCAATAATGCCAGCTAGCGGCGGTATCCTTGCCCCCTCCCTGCAGATATCGCGCGTGTGCAAGAGCGTCTGCTCCCCTGCCGGCGTTTCCTGTGTTGTGGATCGTCACGCCGCGAAAGCCGGTCAGCTTCCGCCCTGACCGGCACTTGTGCCCCGCCGGCGCAAGCATTTCGATTACTTTGATCATAGTACCTCCCTCCTTAAAAAATTGGCGGCCCAAAGGCCGCCATAACGCCTACAGCAACGTGGCCAGCTTGTCAAGTGTCATAAGCTCCATGTCGCCAGACACCAGAGCGTTTCTGTATGTGCTGTATTTACTCACACTTATTTCAAAGCGATATTGTCCGGAGATCTCTTGTATTCCGGACAGCCGCATATGCTGGTTGCTCGAAAAAATGTACAGTCCATTAAACTGGCTCTGCTTCTCAAAATAGCTCCCGAACGTTACGCCATTATACCTGACGTTTCCCTGATAGGTCCCTGTGGCCTGATTGATCGTATAAATGTCGTAAATAGTTCCATTCCCGTTTATTTTATGGCCATTGTCTCCATACAGCGAATCATTTCCGTCATACCGTTCAACATATCCGTAAGATGCGATTGCTTCATAACGTTTCCACAATCTTATATCCGGGTACAATTGATCTGTTCCCCTGTATACGCGGCTTGCCTTTGCTGTCTCTTCTCCCTTGTAAAAATTTGTCATACCGTCACCGCCTAAAAGATCAAGTAGTAGGTATTCGGATTTTTGAGCGGGAGCGCATTATATTCAGCTTGTGTTAATGCGACCGCGGAATACCCCGTTCCGGTCAGAATTTTTCCATTTTTGGGGAAAGGATATCCACTTCTGCCGCAGGATCCGTGAGTTTGGGAAGCGATTTTCCGCTCTGCTGATGCAAAAATACAGCGGCCATTAAGCGCACCCCCTTTCGGGAGTGTTCAAGTTCTCTTTATAAGGGTGAGAAATTACCCCCCCCCCCCCGATGGAAATTTGTGTAATTTATTATTCATTTGATATCCCTCCTTTAATCAGAAAAAACGCACCACTGAGCATAAACAAGATTGCGTGACAAATCTACATTGACACCCGTCACGCTGATGTAGATGTAACCGTTCTGTACGGATATTGAGTCAAACGTCACGCAGTTTCCACCAACGCCATATTGTGAGCGCCGAAAGTTCAAGCCGTCTGAACTTGTAGCTTCCATTACCGCCGTATACGTTGAGGTAAGCCCGGGACCGCTGACCTGTACTCGCACCGTTTTTATCGGCACCGGTATTACATCCAGCGGAATCATGACAATCCCGAAGTTATCATTACTGCCCGTTTGCTTCGTGCCTTTTGCATGATACGATATTTCCGCAGTGCCCGAAATAATTTTACCGTCCTCACCAATCGCTTCACGCCCGGCGCGAATATCAGACGGTCCTGCGGGGTTTACTAACTTCGGCAGTGTTTTTCCAGATCTCCCGCATAAAAATACGCTCATCGTATCACCTCAATTTTAATTGGAATCTCCGTCTCAGGCGCATCACTAAAGCATGTAAAGGTTATCTGATTATCGGCGGTTACATCCGCCTTGCTTATCAAATTCCAGGCTTCCTGTTGGGCCTGCGCTGTGGCAAGCGTCGTAGAGTAGTCCGGCGTAAGATGGACCTGTTTGTCAGACGTGCGCAGACCGGTCACGGTTAGCGTCTGGGTGTAAGGGGCTGCTGCTCCGATCCATGTCGTGCCTATTGTTGCGGTATAAGATGCAGTGTCAGTGCTGCCTTGTGTCCACCACTCCGACTCAGCGACCGCATGGCCGATATTGTCGTCCTGCAGGCTTTTGTAAATAGCCCCGTCCTGCATGACGAGAGCGTTTACCGGGTACGTGGCCGCATCCTGGTAATTGCTCAAAGTCCGGTTGAACAGGGTATTCACAAAGGAGGGCGTAGTCACGTCACGGTTTGTGATGTAGCCGGGTTTATCCGGGGAATTGATCAGCTTTACAACGCCGTAGTTATGATCGGTCGCGGCGTTGTGTGTTCCGACAATGCTCCACGCCCTGCCGTTTCCACGCTTTGACAACAGTACCACAGCGCCTTTCGACATGGGGTATGTTTCAGGACCGACCCACTGAGATATCTCGTTTCCGGTGCTTACAGGAAGCGCATCGCCGCCGTTGACGGATAGTTTCATCGCCGGATCTGTATTGCTGTTTGCAAACTTTACCGCGATGATCGGATATTTCTCATCTGTGTAGCCGGGAATTGTTATTTCCTTTTCTGCAGCGTCTCCGGCTGTCTCGCACAGGGCCAGGGGGATATGTGTGAAATCGTCGACGGCTTTTCCCTCCAGCGCTGTTTCCTGCTCCTTCAGGATCCCGTCGATCAGGTCGGCGTTCTCATTGAAGACGCCGACGTCGTAGAAGTCTTCTGTCCCGGGCTTATGAAGCCCGAAGTTTGTTGTCTGTTCTGCCATTATGAAAGCACCTCGTTTCTCAGTTGGCTGTGTGTGAACGATGCAAGCTGCCCGTGGGTAGAGGCGGCCAGCGTGGAATGCTGGTTGTAGAGCAGCGACAAGTCGATGAGAATATTCAGCGGTACGACCCGTTCCAGAAGCTCGGCCACGTCCGCGTAGTTGGATTTGGCGATCAGATTGATCTTTACAGTCAGCTGAAAGTTCTCCAGATCCACGTGGACGGAGTAGCCGTCCGGGCCGCAGAGGGAGGCAAGCTGCCTTCTGAGCATGCGGATCGTATAGGGCAGCTGCTCGTTGAGCCGGGTCAGAATACGAAATTTTCGGGAGTCCAGCGTGTCGGTCCCCTTAGGGGCGATGCCCAGTATGTGTTCCCACCGGGCCACGCCGTTTTCCGTGGCCTGCAGGACGAACTGATCCGCCCTGACGTTTTCCGCCTCCCTCTGAAATTCTCTCAGTTCCGGATCTTCGGCCTCCCCTATAGCCCGCAGTTCGTAGACCTGACGCAGCACCGGCGGAAGGTAGTCGGTCAATCGAATGATTCTATCCAAGCAGCCCACCCCGTTTCGGAATGCAGTCCGGATCCAGCACCAGATTTTCCTCCGCTCCATTGATCGTTGTTCCGGTGATATCCAGCACCCCGGGGATATTCAGAAGCCTGGTCTCGATCTGGCTGATGCGCACTACCAGCGCCGCGCTGTCCTGCCACGAGGCGGCCAGTTCGGCAAAGTAGCTGTCTACAGCTTTTTCCGCGTACTCCCGAACGTCCTCCCAGCTCCAGCCTTCCTGATAGGTGACGGCTGCCGCTACGGATATTTCCGTTTCTCCCACGCCTTCTACTGTAACGCAGTGAAACATGGGCGCCAGTCCCAGGCCGTCCCCCTGGTCCTCCTGGGGGTCGATGGCCTCCTGCACCTGGGCCGTCAGCTCCGGACTGGGTCCGGTAAACTCGGAGTTGATGATGACCGCTCTTACGGTGCCGCCCCCGTTCCACGCCCGGTACAGCTTAACGCCGCCCACGCCGGGAAGGTCGTTTATCTTCGCCCTGTAATCCGCCCGGTTGCCGCCGAATGCCTGGGAGTCCAGGCTGTCAAAGTACCGCTGCCGCAGGCTTTCCGTCGACTCCTCATCCTCGCCGGGAATGAGCAGTTCTGTCAACTCTGCCCTTGTCAGCCCGTCGATATAGTCCACGGGTATCATGGATCCGGAGAGCGTATTTCCGATCCTGCCCGCCGTCTCGCAGCGCATCCGGCAAACGCCCTGATCCATCCTGCTTTCAGCGATGAAGTTCAGATCATCCAGTGAAAAGCGGCTGCCTTGAGGGATATCCATATTGAACTCCCCCTTCCAGACGGCGCATGTGGCCTCATCCGGCCGGACGCCCCGCTCCGCCGCCCGGCGGATCAGATTTTCTCTGCCCGCCGTGTCGGCAAAAGTCTCGTCAAGGAGAGCGTCCAGCTCTGAAAACGCCCGGGCCAGCTCCGCCGCCGCAGGAGCCAGCGCGTCGTAGATGATGGATCCCTCCCGTTTGTCCACGTCAGCCGGCGCACGGCTGAGCATGCGTTTTAAAATAAATTCATAGGTCAGATGTTCGTACATTATAATGTGACCGTCCTTTCCGCCTTGACATCACCGTAGATGGTATGCACCGTAAAAGTGACGTATATTTTCTTCTTGTTCGTGGCGAATGAAAAATCGTCCACGCCTGTAATGCGGTCATCCTGATCCAGCGCCTCCCGAATGCGCGTTTCCAGCTCCGGGATCACGTAGTGCGTGGGTCTTCCATAAAGATCGGAAAGCTCCAGCCCGTAGTTCCAGCTGTAGATCAGGTATTCGTAACGCTCTGTATTTAAAATCAGGTAGATCGCCTGTTTGACCGACTCCACTCCGTCGGCAAAGCCGCGGAAGCGGCCTTTTTCTACGGCAAGCCGGTAGGTCTTCCCCGGTTCGCGGTCTTTGATGTAAAAATTTTTCAATGATTCATCTGCTGCCGGCAGCATCTCTGTCACCCCCTGTCCAAAACAATATATTTCTGCCCTCCCTGCACCCGCAGCAAAAGAACATGTTCGCCTGTCTTCAGGCCGTTTTTAATGGAAAATACCTTTCGGCCGGTGTAGGGATGCGTATGGGCCCCCTCTCCGCCCGGTCCGGTCACGTGACTGACCTCCATCTCCGCGTCGTAGTCTTTCACCGCGGAGGTCAGGATCAGAAAGTCCTCTGTCAGCACCAGCTTCTGATCCACCTGTATGCGCAGAGGACCCACTCCGGCCACCGTGCCGAATAAAATGCCGCAGGGGTCGGCCGCGTCGCCGGCCTCCGTTGCAGCGCACTTGATGATCTCCACCAGACTAGCTATTGAAATCACTCCCTCTCAGCGTCAGATCCATAAAATGCTTCTCCCCTGAGATCGTGTGTTTTACCTTTTCCACGATCATGTAAGTCTGCGCGATCATATCCCCCAGATCCAGCGAGACGGGAACGCCGGAACCTCCCCGCACGCGTATATCTCCCAGAGCCTTTTTTATGGACAGGGAGCGGGACTTCTTATCGTAAAGGGACAGCAGCGCTTGGGCTCTGGCTTTTCCGTTGACGCTGTTGTTCAGCTTTTCGTACATCTGAAGCACGCCCCATCTGTTCATGTGTTCCGAATCCTGGGCGATGTAGATCTCACGCTTTTTCGTATCTTTATTTTCATAGGAAAGCTTGATCTTGTTATACGTGTTGGAATCAATGGAGGTGGAGTAGTCGAAATCCTGGACCGTGCCGCCGCAGATAAGTACCGGAAGACGCATGGAGTCAATATTCTTCAGCGTCAGCCGGTCAAAATCGCTGTACAGCACATACATCTTTCCACTGTTCTGCAGCGTGAAGTCCAGCGCGTTCTGCACAATGTCGAACAGCGTCTTATTGTCCTCCGCCCGGGCGGGTATCCTGCAGCCCGTATCCTCCAGTTCCCCGGTCTTCAGCCGGAAATCCTCGGCGATCATTGCGATCAGCTGGCCTGCTGTCTTGTTTTCGTACACATAGGTATCTTTATTCTTGAAATACCGCAGCTGATCGTAGGCTGTCACCTGGATCTCTTCCGGCTTTGATCCGGATCTTTTTTTGGAAAACACATACCCGTAAAACACGTCTTTTTCTCCTACTTTCAGTCTCACGTTGTTTCCTTCCTGAAAGTCCAGCCCGCCGCCCTTCAGCACCGTAAACTCCAGCCTGCCCGGCGAGCCTTTCCGTTCAGTCTCCCATGTGACGTCCCCTGCGCATACCGGGGCGTACAGTGTCCCGCCGTTCTGGATGCACAGCTCAATATTATTCAAATCGGATCACCTGCCCCGGATGGATGAGCCCGGGATCTGATATCCCGTTTGATCTGGCTACGCTGTAACATTTTGAACCGTCTCCCAGCTGTTTTTTGCAGATGGCCCACAGGCTGTCCCCGGCTTTAACGGTATATGTTCTGGCCGGCGCTTTGGCCGGACGCTGCTTCACTTCCGTCACGGCGGCGCCGTCCGCATCACTGGCGCCGACTTCCAGGATCTTTGTGCTGAATTCTACGTACTCTTTCAGCTCAAAGGAAACGTTCAGATCGAATCCGGAGTCGCTGCTCTCCGATACGGTGTAGGATTCCAGCGACACCGGCATACTCTGCTTGAAGCTGCCTCTTCCGTCAGGAAAAGTCCGCATCACCTGAAAGGAAAAGGGTCTGTCCAGCTTTTTCAGCGATTCAAACCAGCTCAGATAGATGTCCTGTTCCAGAAATCCATCTTCGTAATAGGCGAATGGATATTCTCTGGCCGGGATCAGCGCGTCAAACTGAAAGGCGGACAGTCCCGGCAGCTTCAGCAGATTGACCTGCTGTCCGCTCAGCAGATCGATCGTCTCGTTGCGGTTCCTGATGCTCAGCTGAAGACGCGGCGGCGTGACGGGAAGCGCCAGCCCGCCCAGATAAAAGATATACATCTATACATGCACCCCCTCTGCTGTGACGGCAAGCTGCTGTTCCAGCCGCTCTGTCAAGCGGTTGATCACGCCGTCGATATCGGCGCTTTCCTTTATGTCTCCAAAGCTGTTGGCCATATCCACCTTGATCTCCGCTGTGGTGAAGCGGTTCACCGCTTCCTGCTCAGCCACGTCCAGAAGATATTTGAGATCCTCCTCCGAAGCCGTCAGATTGTCCGCCATCATCGACGTATTGTCCGCGGTCCTGCCGATCCCGGCAGCGATCTGCGCTGGGGCCTGCCCCATGGGCGAACTCTCATCGTGGAGAGTCCACTGCTGCCTGGATACCTGGGCATTTCTCCTGGCCTCGTCCAGCTTCAGCGCCCGTTCCTGCCGTTGCACGGCAAACTCCCCTTCATATTCCGATGTGAGATCCACATGCTCGAAATTGGCTTCGATGTTCACGCCCGGTATTCTGTTCAGAAGTCCGATCAGAGTGTTGACCAGATCGACAGCCCCGTTCACCAGCCCTTGAATGCACTGAAGACCCATTAATTTCAGCGTTCCCAAGAGATCCAGAATTCCGTTCACCACCGTGATCCACGCCACCTGAAGTCCTCCCACCGATTGGACCCATTTGACGATGGCCGCCACGATCAGACCGATCAGGAGCAGGATCAATCCCATGGGCGAGGCCGATTGAGCCGCGTTCAGCGCCATCTGGGCATACGCCGCGTCTCCGGTGGCCATGGCAAGAAGCGCGTAGCCCACAGCCTGAATAGCCATCACGGTCTGGTTCAGCAGCGCCCCGGCCGTGAGCAGACTCTGCCATAGCGCCGCCATCTGGACCGACAGCGCATAGACGCCGATGGCCGCCGCCGCGCCGAGCACCACCGGCTCCAGGGCCGTCCAGTTATCCGCCAGAAAGCTGATGGCGGAGAGGATGGGCTCCACCGCCAGCAGGAAACCATTTTGCAGCCGAGTCCAGACCTGCGACCAGGTGGCCGGCAGCTGGGCAAAGCGCTCCTCCACGCCGTCGGCAGCCATAAACACAGCGTTTTTGATCACATCGGCGGTGATGACGCTCTGATCGGCCAGCGACTGCATTTCATCTATGCCCACGCCAACGTAATCGGCGATCGCCTGCGCCAGCAGCGGCGACTCTGTCAGCATATCGGCGTACTGCCCGCCGTCAATTCCGCCGCTCTGCATGCCCTGCGTCAGCTGCGCCATCCCTGCTGCTGCTTCGTCCGGCGCGGCTCCGGACAGCGCCGCCATCTTCTGGTAGGTCTCCGCAAAGGCCACCAGCTCATCTGTATTCATAAACGTTCCGCCGGCGGCAAGCCCCAATTGAGCCACGGAATCCGCCATACTCTGATAAGCGATCCCAGACCGCTGGGCGGCCTCGTAGATCTGTCCCTGAATTCGGGCGGCCCCCTGGCCCGCCCCCGCGATCAGCGCCAGCTGCGCCCGGCTTCTCGTCATGGCGTCCGACAGTTCCGCCAGCTTTTTCAGATCCAGCGCCGAAGAGATCTTCTCCATGGCCGCCTCGGCCGCTTCAGCCGCCGCCCCTGTGGATCTTACGCTCTCCGTCAGGCGGTCCTGGCTTTCCGCCGCGATGTTGATCTGATTCGACGTCTGCGACAGATCGGCGTTAATGTTGATCACCGTAGTCTGAAACTGCTGCCATTGACTGATGCTGAGCGAGTTTTGCACCGAAGCCTCCAGCGTGCGGAAATTCTGCATCGTGCGTTCCACCGCCTGGTCGACGCCGCGCAGTGCGGTTACCGCGTCTCCGCCGGATCTTAAATTTAATTCTCTCTCTTCTCCCACACTTCCCGTTCCTTTCCGCGCCCCAGCGCTGTCTTTGTTTCTGCTTCATCTATCTCTTTCTCCTGCTCTTGACGGCCTCTTTTTCCGCCTCCACCCGCAGATCGATGGAGGCGTAAAGGAAGGCCCGCTCCTCCCGCGGCAGCTCCATCAGCTCTCCGGGAAGGATGTGCAGCTTTTGAAGGGCGAAATGCGCGGCTCCCGCCTCATAATCGCCCTTTATGAGTTTTTTGCATCTTCCACCAATCTGTCCATACCGATGTCAAATCCGTTGACCTCCTGCACCTTGGCGATATAATTCATATATTCGCCGGGGATCAGCATGACCTGCAGCAGTTCCTCCGCGCTGGAAACGCCGTAATCGTCCTGCAGCTCTTTATCATCGAGATTGGGAAAAACGGTACAGGCCGCCGCCAGCCGGCAGCCGTAAGCGTCGTAATCCGTCTCGGGCACAAAGAGCCCCTTTTTTCCCGGCACCGGAGCCTGATATGTACAGGATTTCTTTATGGAATTGTTCTCTTTGGGCGTAATGCACCGAAGCTCCCATTCCACCGGCGTTCCATTCTCCGCGAACCGCTGCGAGACCACATATTTTACATTTTCCTTCTTCGCTGCATTCTGGCTTAAAAATGCGTTCAGTCTGCTCATTTTTCTCTCCTTATCCTGCTTTCTCCAATATTGTCTGCGGGCGGGGCGTCCTGACCGCAGGCAGGCCCCGCCCGCCTTTTTATCCTCTAAGGACGCTTAGAGCATGCCGTTGAGCACCTTGAACTTGTTGGGCATCTCAAAGTCGTCGAAGGTCCCTGACAGTTCCTCCTCCAGCACATCTTCGCCGGCCGTAAACTTAGCCAGAATGCTTTCCGAGGACAGGCAGTCCTTCAGCACCACTGTCTGCGGTCCCACAAGAGTGGCGGGGTCTTCGTTGGTGACCTGAATATCAAAGTACTCCGCAACGCCTGTGTCCTTGTACTCCTTTGCCAGCTCTCTCAGGACCGACTGGTTGTAATATGCCGTTCCGGACCACTCTCCGGTCATCGTGGTGGGCTTGTGCCCCACCATGGTCCTTCCCAGGATCGGGACCTCCTGGACATTCACAGTCAGCTTCGCCTCAAATTCCTTGAGCTGCATGAAGTTATAACGATTTCCCTTAATAGTAATGTAGCATTCCGCTTTGTGCGCGCTTACAGCGTCGCGGGATAACATCCGACTCATTTTTTCTCCTCCTTTTAGGCAACCACCGTTGTCATATACAGCTGGGTCATGGCGTTTACCGGTCTGACGGTGTTTTCCACCACCACGGACTTCTTGGTGGCCCCGGCCCTGACCGTCACATCCTCCGCCTTGAAGTTCTCGATGGCGCGGATGTTCAGCATCTCCTGCCGAAGTTTCACGATGTCGTTCCAGAAAGAGATCCTGCCCCCGTCGTCGTTGGGCACCACGCCCAGGTATCTGGTATTGAACAGCAGCGCGTCGTCGTTTCCGATCTGATCCAGTACGCGCATAGTCTGATTGTCCGCGAAATCCGCGCCCATCTCATCGGTGAAAGAAACAAAGGTATTGATGTCCTCAAGTACGCGCACATCGTCGCCTACCCTGTGAAACATCAGCTTTCCGCCTTTCAGTCCTGCCTCCAGTTCACTCTGCCGGTACCCAGTCTCAATGGCAAACTCACCGTCGTATTTTGCATTGGTCAGAGACTTGTTTACCGCGCACCCCGCCTCTGCTCCGGTGACCCAGTAGACTGCCGAGGACGCCGGCCAGCCCGCGTCGCTGGCGCTGTTTTCCACGGAAATGACTCCTTCAAAATCCGCCGCAGACCGGTAGAGTACGGTCTGGAACTTGACTCCCGCTTCGTTTCTCATGCGTTTCGTAAACTGCTGAAACAGCGCGCAGACGGCCTTGTCTTCCGAGAGGCACCCCAGCGTATTAAAGCTGTAGCTTTCGATCTTGTCCAGAAACAGCTGATAATCATCCCCTGTCACCGCCGGTTTGTTGGAACCGCCCGTCAGCGCCGTTCCGGCCGTGGCTGCCAGCGCGGCGCCCTTTTTCCAGACTACGAAGTCGTTGTCAGCCAGATCCGCAGCTGTCCGGACTGTCTGCGCATCCACTTCTTTTGTGTCGAGATAGGTCTTAACGCTGTAGGACGCCCCTTCCGGTTCCTCCCCTTCCACCGCCGTGATCACGATCCTGACGTCATTTCCCCGCAGACCGCTGTAACGGGCCTCCGCGAAGTCGTTAGCCGCCTTCGCGCCGCTGTTCAGCCTGTAGAGATACGCCTTCCGCAGACCGCTGCGAAACAGGTCCCGCAGCCCTTTCAGCTTTTCATCCGTGTAGGCGTAGCCCAGCAGTTTCTGAGAATCTTTTTCCAGATCCGAAGCCGTTACGGCGAACACCTGACCGTCCGCGCCCCAGTCAAGCTCCAGCGCCATCGCCGCATAGCCTCTGTCTGACAGAGCCGCTGTGGCTCTTGCCGCCGACACGAAATTGATATACGCGCCGGGCAGCGTCTTGTTCTGTGTAATAAAAGTACCTCCACCTAACATGTTTTCACCCTTTCTTCTGTTCGTTTTCTCTCTAAGGTTTGATCCAGTGTCGCATGCGCAGTACCGCAGTCCGCCGCGCTCCCTGCCCGATCCTGCCTTCCAGCCAGATCGCAGGCCCTGAAGCAGACTGCGGCTGCCTGAAGCCCCAGCGGGCCGGCCGGGCGGTCTGCGGACCGCGCAAAGCTATGATTTACCGCGCGACGCCGGTTTCCATGGCTAAGCTCTCCATGGCTTCCTGCGGCGCGGGCTCATCCTGTAGATATAAATCGTAGCGCACGTAAAAATGCTGCACGCCCTCCCCTTTCTCACAGCTCATCTCAGAAGCCGCCAGCGCCATGCCCTCAACATCCAGCGTTTCCAGCGCGGCGTACAGCTTATCCGCCGCCGCATCCGCCTCACGGTGAAACGTGTCCCCGCTCTCCGGGATGAAACGGACATCGAAAAACTGGCTGTTGACTGATTTCCTTCCTCTCCGCCCGCTCTGAGACGACTTCAGCAGAGACACAAAAAAACAGGGGCCGGCGGCTCCCTGCTGCGGCTGTTCCGTAAATACGGCGCAGCTCTCCCCAAAAGCATCCCGCAGTCTGGCGGAGATGCTTTCAATGATCGTATCTGTCATACCTCTTCCTTCCAAATAAACCGGCGCCTGCCGGGCGCCGCGCCGATCCCTCAGCCGGGCTTTCTCACTTCTATATCCCCGGGAAATACGGCCGCGGCCCCGCCGCCGGCGCTTCCAATGCTGTAAAAGCACCTGCGTCAGTTCCGCCTTCTCGCTGCAGCTGTCCGCGGAATGGCAGATAAAAAAGACCGGCGTCTCCGCCGATCTTCCTTTGCTTTCGGCAACCGAGAACGTTCGACGCGTTCCGGCGTCCTCGTCTCTTTTACCTGATACCACTATACCACTGAAATACCCCTTTGTCTTCTCAGGTATTTATCATTTTCGCTCTGGCCCGTCGAAATGGGGCCAACCCCCGTTGATTCCTGAACAGCCGGCCGGCCGCGGCTTTCCCCGCCCGGATTCCGGCTGCACTGACTTCAGCCGAAGAGCAGTTTCTTAAAACGCTTCAGCGCCGCGTCTTTTTTGCGATAGATGGTGGCGGGCTCCCGCTCAAAGGATTCGCATAGCAGGTCCACCGCGTCCTGTTTCTTCATTCCCCGTTTAAAGAAAACATCCAGCACCTCCCGCTCGTCATCATTGAGGTGGCTCCAGGCCATATCGTAGATCTTTCGTTCTCTGTCCAGATCCTCGATCCGGCTCCTGACCGCTTCTCTGCGCATGGCCAGATTAGCTACCATATCAGAGATCTTATTATCGTGTACCCTGTCGTTTTCGCAGGAAACTCCCCTCAGTCCCCCCGCCTCTTCCATCTCCTCAAACTGCTCCCAGAGGGAAGCCAGGGCGGCCAGATTATCCTCCCTGCTGCGTATCATCTCCTCGGCTATCTGGTTGTAATTGATATATCTCTCAAACATCTCGACTCCTCCTTTTGCCCAATGACCGGCAAGTCTGTCTGTGCGGCCTGATCGAGACCACTGGCAGCAGCCGCCGCGTTCTTTCTGGTATCTCCGATCCCATTTGCGGCACTCCGGGGCCAGAAAAGTTCCGCAAACGGGATTCTATATTCTTATTTTAATCCCGTCTGCGGGTATTGTCAATATGTTAATCCCGTCTGCGGAACTTTTTTCTTTTCTTTTCGTTCCGTTTATGGTATGCTTACGGCAGAGAGGAAAGGAGTGACCCCTATGACCGCGCAAAGAATCAAAGATATCATGAAACAAAAAAAAATGGGCAACAAAGCCCTGGCCGAATCCTCCGGCGTCCCCCTGGGGACGCTGAACAAAATTCTGTATGGCGAGACGACTAACCCTTCGCTGGACACCATGAGAGCGATCGCCTCTGTTCTGGAGTGTTCGCTGGACGAATTTATCGACGATCTCTCCGACGGCGCCGGAACGGCCGGCGAGCGGGACGACCTGACAGAGTATCTGGATGAACTTCACAAACGTCCCGAATTGAAAACGCTGTTTTCCGTAGCCAAAAATGCTTCCAGGGAGGATGTGGAGAAGGCCGTAAAAATTATCGAAATGTTTTCAAATAACAATTCCGACGATATATAGCCGGAATGAGTGGTACAATGCAGAAAACGATGAAAACAGGCGGCATCGGGCATTGCCTGAGATTCCGCATTGTACGGGGATGGAGCATTATGGACGCAGTGATCATTAGAAAAGTCGATTTTCTGCCGCTCAGCATCAAAGGTATGACAGTATTGGACACAAACGGCGACTACAACATTTATCTCAACGCAAAACTCGCCCACGACGAGCAGGTGAGGGCTTTCCGCCACGAGCTGGAGCATATCCGTCAGGGACATTTTTATTCGGCCTCCGAGGTGGCCTCGCTGGAACGGAGCGCCGATCAGGGGACGTGATCGGCGCTCTATTCTGCGTTCTCACTGCGCCTGACTTCCCAGAAGTCGTACTTTATCCAAAAGGTCAATGCCGCACTGACATACCTCATAAAGCTGATCCAGCTTCGATTTTAACTGTACGATCTTGCGCTGCGCTTCTTCCAGCTCCGCACGATCGTTGAAATCCAATCCGTTTCGGTCCACAATACTGCGAATGCACTCTTCCATCTGCCCGAACCGCATCTGCAGAGAGTTTTCCGGCGATCCCGACGCCCCCGTCTCCGGAGCCTCACTGGTTTTTTCCGCCGGGCTCCAGTACGCCTTATAATAGAACAGCCGGCTCTCTTTGTTAAACACGATGGAATCGATTTCGTCCACTGCCCGAAGTTCCAGTTCACCCTGTTTCTGCCTGTCCAGCAGCTCATTGACCAGCGAGACAAAATTCCCGGTCTCCTCCTCCCTGATGGAAAAGGTCTTGTCCTCGTTCTCCCGAAAACCCTTTTCTTTCAGGGATTTCCGCAGTTCACGATACAGCGCGCTGTAGTTTGCTCCGCGCCGGCCGCCGTATTCGCTCACCTGCAGGGCTCCTTCAAAATACTGCAGATAGCAGATGCGCTCCGTTCCATCCGCCAGAGAGGCCCGCTCCGAAAAAAGATGAACATTTTTAAGCCCGTCCTTCGCCTGGGTCAGAGAACACTTCCCGCGGATCTCTTTAAGCTGGACCGACACATGGCGGGGAATACTCACCGAATTGGTGACGATGCGGGTGGAATCCTGGCTGTCGTCCGGCAGCGGCGTGGTTCCTCTGTAGACCACGGGGTTTTCAGGGTCCAGTCCTTCTCTGGAGACAGCTCCCCGGTGGGCGAACACGATCTTACCGTTCATATTCTTCCTCCTTATCTGCCAAAGCCCGATCGTCTTCCGCTTCGTCTGACTCAAACAGGTCTTCGATGGACACGTCAAATATACCTGAAAGTTTCAGAAGCAATTCCCACATATCGTTCATGAGGCCGCCGTTCTGATAGCGCTGCAAAGTCCTGACGCTTATACCCAGCATGTCTGACAGCTGGACCTCCGTCAAACCTTTTTGGGTCCGGTATTTCCTTATTTTATTTTTCAAGTTTTCCCTCCTCATCACCGGCTATCATTCGTATAAGTCCCATATTGCAGTGCATAGAAATATGCCTTTCCTCTGTCAGGAACAAAATCCATCCCGTATGTCTGCAAGTTCCGGCCATCTTTGGCCTGCGGAAGACCTTGGGGCGCAAAAGCACCGACGTTTTAATAACTCTTCTGCGGCTATTATACCGCATAGGCCTGTTCAGCAAAAGCGCCAATATTGTCATTGCCCCTCCAAAGGCCCTTTTAGAGCATGTCAAAGCGCCTGAATGCCATGATCTTTTCCCGTCAAACCACGTGCAAGCCCCACGCTGACACAGCGCTTTGACCTCTAAAAACTTCCGCAGAAATCAGTTGTTTTACTTTTTCCCTCCGGTCTTTCTGTGATATAGTAAAGGGCGGTGCCTTCCGTTTGCAGGGACACAACGCAGCCGGCGCAAATAAAGTCTGCGCCGTTCCGACATCTGCGCCCTGCCCGACGAAGGCAAGAACGAATGAAACAGGGGGACGATCGCATGATGAAAAACACAAAGGGAAAACAACGCATAAAGAGGAAACATCAGATCCGAGATCACAGCCTGTGTCTCTGGCTCGCACTGCTGTTGTTTGTGGCGGGCAGCGCCGCGGGCTGTTCCTCAGGCCCGCCTGACGCCGCGGAGGTATCCGCCCCGGCCGGCGCCGTGGATGGAGACGGGTCTCCATCCGGTTCCGGACCTGCGGTCTTGGATGCGGACGAAACGCTGACAGTCAGCTATATCGACGTGGGCCAGGGCGACTCCGCTTTTGTGCGCCTGCCCGACGGCAAGACCCTGCTCATCGACGGCGGCGAGGCGGAATACGGACAGACTGTCATCGACTGCCTGGAAGCCGCCGGGGCGGAACGGATCGACTATCTGGTTGCCACCCACCCTCACAGCGACCACATCGGGGGACTGCCGGCGGTGATCGGCCGCTTTGAGATCGGCGCTGTGTTCATGCCCAAAGCGCAGAGCAATACGAAGATATTTGAGAAGCTTCTCGTCTCCATACAGGACCGCGGCGTGAAGATCAACACGGCAAGATCCGGCGTCAGGCTGTTTCCCGACGCATCCTTCAGCGGCGGCATGCTCCGTGCGGAATTTGTCGCCCCCTGCGGGGATTCCTATTCCGACCTCAATAACTACTCTGCCGTACTGCGGCTTGCCTACGGCGATACGGCTTTTCTCTTCACGGGCGACGCCGAAAGTATCTCTGAAAAAGAAATGCTTTCCGCTCACAGCAGTGAGGAGCTGCGGTCCAATGTGCTCAAAGTTGGCCACCACGGCAGCGGATATTCCAGCACCGAGACTTTTCTCAAAGCCGTCTCTCCCCAGTATGCAGTCATCTCCTGCGGTGCGGGAAACAAGTACGGCCATCCGGAAAGCTCCGCCCTGGACCGCCTGAGCGACACAGGTGCGGCCGTACTGCGGACGGACCAGCTGGGTACCATCCTGATGTCCAGCGACGGCAAAACGGTGACTGTGGATAAGAAATCCGCTCCGCAGCAGGAAAACGCTCCTCCGGCTTCGGCGGAAGGAGCCGATCCCTCCCATGGCGGCGCAGACGTTCCCCCTTCATCCGGCGCTTCAGCCCACAGTGATATGACCGTTTACGTGACGGGATCCGGCGGCAAGTATCATCGGGACGGCTGTCAGTACCTGAGCAAGAGCAAGATCGCCATCTCTTTGGATGAGGCCAGGGCCGGTTATGAGCCATGCTCGAAGTGCGACCCTCCCCGGTAAACGCCCAGCCTGATGAACTGTTTTCCAAAAGGATATGACTATCCATTATCCTGCTATTGGGAAGATCCGGACATTAAAATCGGGACCGCAGCGGCAGCGCCGCCCCGGTCCCGATTTCTTTTGCCTTTATTTATGCGCCGATTCTTTCCAGAACGCGCCGTAAGCCCGGTAAGCCATGTAAATATCAAACTTGCCGGCCACCTCATAGGGGGCGTGCATGGACAGCACAGGAACGCCGCAGTCCAGAACCTCCATCCCCTTGTTCGCCAGAATATAGGCGATGGTCCCGCCGCCGCCTTCGTCCACCTTGCCCATTTCAGCCGACTGGCAGCAGACGCTGTTTCTGTTGAATACGCCCCGCACAAACCCCAGAAACTCCGCGTTCGCATCCGATGCTCCCGATTTTCCCCGAGCGCCGGTGTACTTATTGATGCAGATCCCCGCCCCAATATAGGCGGAATTTTTCTTCTCCATGACCGCCGGGTAGTTTGGGTCAAAGGCCGCCGTCACGTCTGCCGACAGGCAGGCGGACCTGACCAGAAGCCTCTGCAGCGCATAAGGATTTACAATACCGCTCTTCTCCAGCAGATCCATGAGGAACAGCTCAAAGACCTGGGACTCCATTCCCGTATTGCCCATGCTGCCCACTTCCTCTTTATCGGAGAGAATGCAGACGGCGGTCTTTTCCGGCTGCGCCAGCTCCAGCAGCGCTCTCACGCCGGGATACGCGCACACCTTATCATCCTGCCCGTAACCTGCCACCATGCTCTCGTCAAAGCCCAGCGATCTGGCTTTGAATGCAGGCACCACTTCGATCTCAGCGCTGGCAAAGTCCTCCTCGCAGATTCCGTATTTCTTTTTCAGCAGCTTCATAACGCCGTCCTTAACGCCGCCTTTCCCGCCTTCTCCCGGACAGCTCCCGGCATCCTCTTTACAGTCTTCTCCGTCTTCCCTGCCGGTCTCCTTCTTGTCTGCAGACGCGGGGAGAGATCCCACCAGCACGTTCAGATCTTCTCCGGCAATGCCTGAGGCAAGCGTTTTCTTTCCCTGCTGCGCTCCCAGATGGGGCAGCAGATCCGTGATGGTAAAGATCGGGTCGTCTTCCCCTTCGCCGATATTGACCGTCACCGTCTCCCCCGTGTCTTTCACGATCACGCCGTGAAGAGCCAGAGGAATGGCCGTCCACTGATATTTTTTGATCCCCCCGTAATAATGAGTCTTGAAAAGGGCCAATTCCCCATCCTCGTACAGCGGGATCTGCTTCAGATCCAGACGGGGCGAGTCGATGTGCGCGCCTACGATCCGGGCGCCCTCTGTCAGCGGCTCCGTGCCCATGACTGCCAGAAACATACTCTTACCCCTGTTTACCGAATAGACCTTGTCTCCCGGCGCCAGCGCGCTCACCGTATCCAGGTTCCGGAACCCGGCCTTCTCCGCCATCTCCCGGACGGCGTTTACCGCCTCGCGCTCCGTCTTCGCCCTGTTCAGGAAATCCATATATTCCCCTGCAAAGGACTGCACCTCCGCCTGTTCCTGATCCGACAGAGCGCTCCAACCCCCGTGTTTCTTCTCGTTCATGGTCTTTTCTTCGATCCCCATATTTATCGCATTCTCCTTTCGCACGATCCCGTCTCATGACCGGCCCCAGGCCGTCATGGCATCATCCGCCCACGGCCTCCGCCGTCCACAGAATCTATAATAGCCGCTCTGCGGCTATTATACCATAAACACTAAGCTCTGTCTTCGCCTTCGGCTTGCCAATCGCTAAGTGTTCTGGGCACCTGTCATACCGCCGCTCTGCCTTCGCCTTCGGCTTGTCGATCGCGGGGTATGAACATTGTACCACAAAACACCCATTTAAAAATGGGAGCGTCCGACTTTCTTGACAGCTGTGTCCCCTGCGGCTATGATAAAGTCGTAAAGTATGCGCCCAGGCCGCTTTCAGCCGGCCTGCCATGGGCCTGCGGTCTCGTGGGCTGAAGGTGAGAAGAAGTCACAGAAAAAGGAGCTTATATGAATTATACCATCGATCGTTTTGAAGGAGATTTTGCAGTGATCGAATTGGAAGACGGCGCCCACGCGGACATGCCCCGGGCCCTCATACCCCCTGAAGCAAAGGAGGGGGACGCGCTGACGATCACTGTGAACGTATCGCTCACAGAAGAGCGGCGAAAAAGGATCGGCAGGCTGATGGACGATCTCTTTGCAGATTAGTTCTGCCCCATATGCCGTCGATCCTTCCCCCTAACGCAGGATGCCCAGGGGGAAGGATCGGTCTCCCTTACAGCGGCAGCCGCGTGGTCCCCACGCTTACCGCGTAATTATAATCGTAAACTGCCAGGTCGTAATTCGTGACGGCAGCCGCCACGCCTAAACTGGCTCTGTAAGCCGTTACCTGCATGGCCTGGACCTCAGACAGCGTCCCCATTCCCGCTTCGTAGGACAGTCTGGTCAGGCGATAGCCTTCTTCGGCGTATTCCCTGGTGGCCCGCGCCGACTGCACCGCCGCCTTCAGATCGTCCAGCTCCGACGACCGGTTGCGGATATCGATCTCGATCTGACTGGGGGCGTCCTTTGCCGTCTTCTCCGCATTCATATAGGTCACTTTCTGATTCAGATATGTGGACGAATTGGATGGATATTGATAGGTCAGGCTGTCCAGCAGGATCCCGTGCACATCCCTGGCAAAATTGGCGCCGCTGATCTCGTTGCGGTTTTCCTGAGCGGATCTTACCGCCTCATCTACTGTAATGGCCGGACCGCTGACTTCAGTCAGCTCATCGGTAAATACCACTTCCTGTTTGACCGGATAGCCCAGCAGATAGTTGAATCCCATTTTCGCGTTCTCCAACTTTGTCTCTGCCGCCGCCAGATCGCTCTTGGCCGTCTCCAGGGAGGCCTGCGCCGATAGCACGTCTTTCTTTGCCACCATTCCCACATTGAACTGGGCCTGGGTGTCCTTCAGAATATCCTGCTGCGCTTTCAGATTATCCTGGGCGATCTTCAGATTATCCCTGGCTAAAAGCACGCCGTAGTACACCTGCACGGTATTGTATTCGATCTGATTCATCTCCGCCTGATAGTTGCTGTCCACATGCTCTTTGGCAAAATCCCGGCGCAGCTCCGTGATCTTGCGGTTGACCTGAGTGGCCCCGCCCGACTGGGCTTCCGCGCTGCCGCTCCAGTACGCCGCGTTCAGCTTTGCCACCATGGCCGCCGCTTCCGGCTGCGGCAGCTGTGAATACATTTTTGCTGCGGAGGACAGCGCGTCAAGACCGTCCAATGTTTTCTTTATTGTATTTACCGTTTCCGAATATCCCTCCGCTATGGCTTTGTCTGACTGCCGGTTGATCTCTGCGGTCTCCGCAGCGGTCCCCGTGGTCTGCATGATCTGCACCGCTTCCTTCAATGAAAGCCGAATCGGGGCGCCTGCCGCATCGGCGGTGGAGTCCGCCTGCGTGTTTGCTCCCGAGTCGGCAAAAGCAAAGGGAGTGGATGTCAATATTATGAAAGCCGCCAGCGCGGCGCTGAATGCTCTTTTCTTCATTTTGTACCTACCTTTCCAAAACGCCCTGTACCCGTCAGGCCTGTTTCTTCGCCGGCATCTTCCTGGGCATGGCCTGCGTTTCTGCGCAGAAACATGATCTTTCTGCGGTAAAACAGCAGCGAGACCGGCAGCCAGACAGCCGCGAAGATCAGCACGCCTCTGAGATACGGCGCGATCTGATCCATGCCCGCGCCTTTCATACATACGTCCCTGAGGGGATTGATAAAGTAATACAGGGGCCAGATCGCTTTGACCACCGGCGCAAAGCCAGGCGCCATCATAAATTCCGGCCACACATAACCCGAGGTGAGAAACGTGGGCAGGGACAGGAACATGCTGAACTGTACGCAGTGCGTCTCCTCGTCAAAGAACGCCGTCATGAGCAGCGCCATGGCCGTCACCGACAGCAGAAATCCGGCGGCCATTGCCAGAAGCTCCGGCAGCGCTCCCCGCAGCGGATAGCCAAAGAATCTGTGTCCCGCCATCAGGCAGCACAGGAAGGCCATGATGCTCAGGGCCGCGGTGCGCAGGATCGCCCCGCCTACGCCTGAGACCGCGTGGCTGCCCTGACCGGCCTGCGCTCCGGACCCATCCCGGTCAGGATACGCCGCCAGCCTGCGTTTTTGCTCCATCAGTTTAGAGATCAGACTGCTCAGATACGTCTGCTGGATCAGGATCCCCAGAATACCCGCAAAGATATAACGGAAATATCCCAGCTGCGGATCATAGAGCATGCGGTCCGTAAAGGACAGCGTGGTCAGATACTGTTCGGCGGTGTAGGGCACCACGTTCCCGCCCTCCAGAATATTCGCCTGAATGCCGATATTCAGCGTCGTCACTACGGTGCTGGCATAGGCGTACAGATTATTTCCGATCACCAGATTCGAACCGTCTATGAGCACCAGAAGGCCCGGTGATCCTTTGGCCTGCACATCCTTTCCAAAGTCCTGGGGGATCACGATGCCGCCCTTGACCTTGCCTGACAGGATCAGATCCCTCAGCTGGGATTCTGTGTCGACTCTGTCAGTCACCGCCATACCACTGCTGTGGTCAAAACTATCCACCACCAGATCGGAATTAGCGGAATGGTCCATATCCAGCACGGCAATGGGGACCTCTTCCACGTAAACGTTGCTGTAAACATAGCCGAACAGGAACGTAAACAGGATCGGCAGCGCAAGCACCACCAGTACATCCTTTATACGTATGAGAAAATCACGCATGGAACTGTCCATCGTCATCCCGCTTCACCCCCTGTCTGAGGGCGGAGATCCGCCGGCGTCCCTCTGCGTTTCGTCAGCTTCCGGGCGGCCAGAACCGCTGTGAGGACCAGAAGCAGCACGCCTGTGATCTTCAGCAGAGCGGCAAAGTCGGGAATAAAGTACGAAAATCCGATCTTGGCTAGGCACAGCCTGCGGATGCCGTCGCCGTAATATGACAGGGGAAAGATCTTTCCCAGCGCCTGCAGAGGTTCCGGCATGGCCATGAGGGGAAATGTATACCCGCCCAGTATACTGGTGGGAAGCACAAGCACGCAGGTCAGCTGCGTGGCAAATACCTTATCCGGAATGATCTGCCCCATAACATATCCAAAGGCCGTGGTGGACAGTGCAAAGAGATAGGTAAATACCAGCCCCGCCGCCGGACTGCCGTTGTAGGGCATGTCAAAGAAGGCATACTGGATGCTTAAGCACAGGATAAGGCTGACAGCGCCCAGAAATCCCCAGACCAGAATCTTCAGCACTGACGTTCCCAGATCCTGCAGGATGCTGTCTCCGAAATACGGCCTCATCTCCATGGACTTGACCAGTCCCATAATGGCGAAGCCAACCTGCATCAGCGCGGCCAGCATGCCCGGCAGCAGGAAATTCCGGTAGTTCTTCGCTGGATTGAACAGCGTCCGATAAGTGGCGTCGATGGGCATGATCTGATTCATGGCCTGGGACTCCACTTCGCTGAGCTTTCCTTCGTATATATTTTTCATATAGCCTGCTTTCACGGTGATCAGGATCTCCGACATGGCCGCCTTTGCAGAGCTGGCCACAGTCATCTGCGTGCCGTCGTACAGCACCTCGATCTTGGGAGCATGACCGGAAAGCATATCTGCGGAGAGGCCTTGGGGAATGATGACAGCCGTCATGGCCGTCCCGCGGGCCAGCATTTCTTCCGCTTCCGCGTCCGTGCGCGCGTAAGCCGACACGGTGAATACTTCACTGTCGTCGATGTATTCCACCAGCGTGCGGCTGAAATCCGAATTATCATAGTCGGCTACGACCGTGGGGATCAGCTGGATTTTGTTGTAGCCCATTTCGTAGCCGAAGGCAAAGCCCGCAATGGTGGGGATGACGAAAAAAATGAGAAAAGTCATCAAGAGCTTCGCGTACCCCTGCCTGAAACGATGCAGCGCTTCCATGCTACTCCTGCCCGTCTATCGGTCCGAAATCCACCACCACGGTCATACCGGCGTAAGTATCTACGTCCAGATCATCCAGCTCGACCTTGACCGCATAGGAAAGCACGTCAAACTCGCCGTTGTTGTTAGTCGCCCTCTTAGTGGCGAAATCCGGCTGCTGACTGATTTTTATTACGGTGCCCGTAAACTCCCGGTCGGCGTAGGCCGGCATCGTCACTTTTACCGAAGCCCCCTCCTTCACCAGGGAAAGCTCCGTTTCCTTCACATTGACCTCCACGTAAGGCCGGTCATTTCCCCGCAGCGCAGCCAGGGGCATACCTGTGGAGACCAGCTCGCCCACCTCTACATTGACAGCGGTGATGGTCCCGTCCTTAGGCGCCTTGATCCGGCAGTCCTCCAGATAGGAATTGACCTCGGCCACAGCGCCCTGAGCCTGAGTCACCAGCGCCTGAGCCGCCGCTTTGTCCTCGCTTCTCGCGCCCTCTACCGCCATATTGTAAGTTTCCTTGGCAGCCGTATACTGGGCGTAGGTCTGATCGTAAGTATTACCGGACACCGCGCCCTGATCATAGAGCTCCTTT
Organism: Bacilliculturomica massiliensis; assembly: GCF_900605495.1. GTDB lineage: Bacteria > Bacillota > Clostridia > Peptostreptococcales > Anaerovoracaceae > Bacilliculturomica > Bacilliculturomica massiliensis. The sequence goes on along the minus strand of NZ_LR027602.1, from coordinate 144,262 downwards.
ACCCGGTTGTAAGTCTTCTCCGCGTAGTCGTAGGCAGCCTTGGCCTGCGCCACCTCCTGGGAGCGGGCTCCGTTCTGCGCCATGGCAGCCTGAGCCTGGGCCGCCTGAAGCGCGCCCTCCGCCTGGATCTTTTTCGCTTCGATGTCCGTGCTCTTGATGGTCATAATGACGTCTCCGGCCTTGACCTGATCGCCTTCCTCCACCAACACCTGCTCAATGTTGCCGGCGATCTTGGTGTTCAGATTCACTTCCTCCAATTTAAGCGAACCCTGTACCAGCAGATTGCTCTCCTCTTCTCCCGTGGCCTGGGACACCAGTCCGAAAATCAGGCACACTACAACAAGAGCCGCCACCACGATGGCGGACGTCGCCTTTGTCGACACCTTCATGTTCATCCACTCCTTTGCTGTTTATTTTACATTCCCTTTGCTTTTTGACCCCGCCGGCAGTCCCTCTGCGCCGGCTGTTCTGCAGTCCTCTTCTATTTTCAGATATATGATATTCGCGGGAGGGCCGAAAGGAAATAGATACCTGACGTCATGTGTCTGGTTTTTTGACACGAAGCTGAAAATGTCTAATTTTTTTCACCGGAACGTTCAGTCGCGCCAGGCTTTGTGATATACTTTTATAAACCGTCAACGCGGAATTTCCGCGGCTGGGATGGGGACATTACTGGAAAGGAATCGTATTTTATGGCCCAATCGATCACCTCAGAGATCACGAAGACGCGCATGTGCGACGCGCTGAAAAAGAAGATGGCTCAGAAGCCTCTGAATAAGATCACCGTGAAAGAAATTGCGGCGGACTGCGGTCTGAACCGTCAGACGTTTTACTATCATTTTCAGGATATCTACGATATGGTGGAATGGATGTTTGAGCAGGAGGCCATCGAGATGCTGCGGGAGACGGTGAGCATCCACACCTGGCAGGAAGCCTGCCTGCGGCTGTTCCGCTATATAGAAAAAAATCAGGACGTCTGCCTGTGCGCGCTGAACTCCATGGCAGGCTCGCATCTGCAGAACTTTCTGTACCATAGTCTGGAAGGTCTGGTCCGCGACGTGGTAAATCAGGCGGCGGAAAATCTTGACACGGCGGAGAAGTACCGGAGTTTTCTCACTCACTACTACACGATCACCTTCACGGGCATATTGGTGGGATGGCTGAGGGGCGACATGCCGGGAACGCCGGATGAGATCATCGAGATGCTTTCCATCGCCATATCGGACAATATACGCGGCGCCACGGAACGCTTTGCAGAACAGGGCGAAGTCCGGCCGTAGGCGGCGGTGATCAGCGTCAGTGCCGCCGGATGCGGCGGAGGAATGGAGATCGTTATGCATAATAAAATGTTTATACTGAATCTGGGTTCCACCTCTACCAAGGTGGCGGTCTATGAGGGACTGACTGAGACGGCAAGAGAATCCCTCCACCATTCGCAGGAGGATCTGTCGCTTTTTTCCGCGGTTCCCGACCAGAAGGAATTCCGCAAAGAAGCTGTCCGCAGCTTTCTCAGCCGCGGCGGCTTTGACCTGGCCTCCTTTGACTGCATCGTCGCCCGGGGCGGCTGCAGCAGGCCCATCGAAGGCGGTATCTATGAGATCTCGCCTGAAATGCTGGCAGACATTTCTTCCGGCCGGTACGGCGTTCACATCTCCAATGTGGGCTGCGCCATCGCTTACGAACTGGGCCAGGAATACGGCATCCCCGTCGTCACCGCGGACACGGTCAAGACCGATGAGCTGGAGCCCCTGGCCCGCTACACGGGACTGGCCCAGCTGACGCGCGTCAGCACCTTTCACGCCCTGAATCACAAAGCCATCGCCAGAAAACACGCTTTGGCCGTGGGCAAACGCTATGAGGACATGGACCTCATCGTCGCTCACATGGGCGGGGGCATTTCCGTGGGCGCCCACCGTCACGGCCGCGTGGTGGAGACCAACAACGCTCTGGACGGCGACGGTCCCTTCTCCCCGGAACGGGCAGGCGCTCTCCCCGTTGGCAGTCTGGTCCGTCTCTGCTTCAGCGGTGAATACACGGAATCGGAGCTGCTAAAGATGATCTCCGGCAAAGGCGGTCTCATGTCCTATCTGGGCACCAACAGCGGTCTGGAAGTGGAGGAACGCATCGCTGCCGGGGACGAGCCTGCCCGGGAGGTATACGAGGCTATGGCCTACCAGACAGCCAAGGCCATCGGCGCCGCGTCCTGCGTACTGAAGGGAACGGCGGAGGCCATACTGCTCACCGGAAGCCTGGCCTATTCCGAGCTTCTCACCGCCTGGATCAAAGAACGGGTCTCCTTTCTGGCTCCGGTCTACCTCTATCCCGGAGAAAACGAAATGCTTTCACTGGCGGAAAACGGCATGCGCTATCTCTCAGGGAGGGAAAAGCCGAAAACCTACTAGGCCGGCGCCCTCTGAACGCCAGGCGCTGCCTTTCCCCGTCCGGCTGACAGATCGACCTGAGGAGACCCGACGCCAGATCCTGCAGACTTGGCCGGAGGGCCGCAGAACTGAGGGAAAGCAGCCGGCCGGTCAAAACCGGCTAGAACCATTTATTCTTTCTGAAGTACAGAAAACTTCCTATCGCTATGAGAGCAGAAAAGATGATCACAGCGGGATAGGCATAAGGCCACTGAAACTCCGGCATCCGCAGATTCATTCCATACCACCCTGCGATCAGCGTCAAAGGCAGAAAAATAGCGGTGATGACGGTGAACAGCTTCATGATCTCATTTTGGCGAATATCGATCTGGGCCTGGTATGCTTCTCTCACCTGCGAAGCATAATCCCGGAGATTCAGCACGCCGTCCAGCAGCCGATCCGTACGGCCCGTCAACATGCGAAACAACCGCACAGCGCCGCCGGACAACAGTTCGTTCTCATTTTCCTCCAGCGCCTCCGCAATATCCAAAAGCTGCTCATAATAACGCTTCAGCACCAGCAGCCGGCGCCGCAGACCGATGATCCGCGCGATATAATCTTTGTCCGGCTCGGCGCTCAGCGCTTCTTCCATGTCAAAAAGCTCCTGCTCGATCTCATCCATACGCTCTGAATCTCCCTCTGTCAGACGGTCAAAAAAACGGTGCAGGATCCGTTCCAGACTGAGTCCGCGAATCCCCCGCTCTCCGATTTCCTCTGTCAGCCGCAGCAGCATGCTCTTTCCCCTCTCGTCCTCGCAGAGAAAGGCCAGCAGATTATTTCTGAAATAGATACGGACCAGTGACTTCGCTCCTTCCAGTCCTGTCCAGTCCGGCACGGAGAGGACAATATAGTCATATCCCTCGTGGCTCTCAAATTTACACACCTGCGACGAGGAGAGGCCGGACAGAAAATAATCCGGCAGCAGAAGATACTCTTTCTCCGCCGGCGCTTCCTCACTGCCGAGCACAGCAAGGCACGGACGAAAATCCACCCCGCGCTTTTCCTCCTTCTGTTCTTCCAGACCATCGCCTTCTACGAAGTATATCATTCCGATCTCCCCCTTTTATCTCTGAATACGGTTTTTATCCTGTTTTCCTTTATTGTCTGCACTCAGCGGCCATCCCCGAACAAATGAACGCAGATCGAGCCGCATTGTTTATTATACCGTCTTCCCCCGTCTTATGGGTAAAGTTTTTTACGCCGCAGCTCGTCCTGCCCCGGATATCCAGTCCTCCCTCTCAGGAAAAAACAAAGATCGCCGCTGGGAAAAGCCCGGCGGAGGACAGCGGCAAAAAACTGAAAAAGGAGCGCCGCAATATTTATTTTGCAGCGCTCCTTCAATTACCGATCGATCTTTTCTCTTATCTGTCGTTTCCCCTCTCGTAACGGATCTTTCCGTCCACGATGGTCATAGCCGTCTTCACATCCTTGATCTCATCGGCGGGTATCTCATAGAGATCCCGTTCCAGCACGGTGAAATCGGCCAGAAAGCCCGGCGCGATCTTTCCCTTGATGTTTTCCTCATAAGACGCATAGGCCGGCATTTCCGTGTAAGCGGCGACGGCCTCCTCCAGCGTCAGCCCCTGCTCCTTGTACCAGCCTTCTTCCGGCTGGCCTTCCAGATCTTTTCGGGTCACCGCGGAATAAATGTTGGGCATGGGATCAAAGCTTTCCACCGGGCAGTCGGTCCCAAAGGGGATCCGCACGCCGCTTTTCAGCAGATCTTTCCAGTTATAACTGTACTTGATCCTCTCGCTTCCCACTCTGCTCTCCGCCATATGGAGATCGTACTCGATGAAGATCGGCTGAATGTATGCGATGATATCCAGCTCCCTGATCTTCTCCATCAGCTGGGGATTGAGGATCTGCGCGTGTACGATACCGTGTCTCAGCTTCGTCTCCGGATATTTTTTCACTGCTCTCTCGATCGCTTCCACCGCCTGCTCCGCCGCCGCGTCTCCGATACAGTGGATGGCCGCGGCCATTCCGGCCTTATGCGCTTTTTCCACCAGCTCAAAGAGCTCTGCGGGATCGTCATAGATGCCGAATCCGCAGGTCGATGGATCGTCGGAATACGGTTCTGAGAGCCAGGCCGTCCTCGCGCCCAGAGAACCGTCGCAGAACAGCTTAATGGGTCCCAGTCGGAAGAACTCGTTGCCCTGTCCGCTGCGGTAGCCGTGATCTACAAAGAGCTTGTATCTGGCCCTGCTGGGCAGCGCGCACTGTTCGTATACCCGCAGGGGCAGTTTGCCGTCCGCAGTCAGCTCCGTGTAGGCCCGGATCACATCGTCCAGATTGTTGCCCGGAATACTCTCGAAGTCGTCGGTCTGCACTGAAGTAAGTCCCACCTTCAGCGCTTCCTCACAGGTGTCCAGCAGCATTTTCTTAATATCCTCTACCGTCGGGTTGGGGATGGATTCGTAGACCCTGTACATCATTTCCTTCAGCACGCCGGTGGGCTCGCCGTTTTCGTCCACTACGAACTCGCCTTCTTTAGGCTGATCCATTCCTTTGTGGATCCCGATCAGCTCAAGACCTTTGGAGTTGACCACGGAAATATGTCCGCAGACCCGCACGAACAGCACGGGACGGTCCGTGGAGATCCGGTCCAGATCCTCCTTCGTGGGAAAGCGTTTTTCCGCCCAATTATCGTCGTTCCAGGTGTTGGCTTCCAGCCACTTTCCGGGAGGCAGCTGCTTCTCTTCCAGAAACTTTTTAGCAAGCTCCACAGCCTCCTCCAGCGACTTTGTGCCGCCCAGATCCAGGCTCTGAGAGAAGTACCCCACATTCAGGAAGTGCATGTGGCTGTCGTTGAGTCCGGGCAGCACCAGCTTGCCGCCCAGATCCACGACCTTTGTTTTCTCCTCTTTCAGCGCGAGTATTTCATCGCTGGCGCCGACCCGCGCCACGCGGCCGTTTTCCACGGCGACCGCCTGGGCAAAGCCTTCCGGCGTCTTGATCTTTCCGTTAACTAATATCAGTTCCATAAATTCTCCTAGTCAAAATCTTTAATCGGGTGCTTCTTGAAGTACCACTGGAAGATAAAGTATGCCGGCAGACCGGACAGCGGGATCAGCAGACCGATTACAGTCTTGGGGTCGGAGATAAAGTTTGCAGCCAGCATGATGATGGCAAAGATGATCACCAGCGCAGGCATTACCGGATATCCCGTAACCTTGTACGGTCTCTCGATATTGGGATACTTTTTCCTCAGTACGAATACGGCGGAAACGCTCAGCGTGTAGTAGATCCATGTAGCCAGAACCGCGATGTTGACCAGCTCCTGGAAGTCCGCGAAGAAGCAGATGATGCTGGCGTAGATCATGGTGATGATCTGGGAGTTGATCGGCGTGCCGGTCTTCTTGTTCAGCTTGCCGAAGATGGGGAAGAATCTCTTATCCTTCGCCATGGCGTAGTATTCTCTCGGATAAGCCAGGATGGCGCTGTTGGCCGATCCCAGGATGGAGAGGATGATCCCCACGGTCAGGAAAATAGCTGCGCCTTTGCCGAACATCACTTCCACCGCATCGAAGGTAGCGTTGTCCGCGCTGGCGATCTGAGCCGCCGGCAGGATCTTCATGATGACCAGATTGAATACAGCGTACAGCAAAGTGATGCCGCCCAGAGAGATAGCGACCGCTTTCGGGATATTCTTCTGGGGCTCTTTGATCTCCTCTGCAACCATGCAGACGGAGGTCCAGCCGTCGAAGGCCCACAGTGCGGCTACTACGGCCATGGAGATCGCTCCGATGAAATTGCCTCCCGCGAATGCGAAGCTGACGCCGTCGCCGGTGCCGCCGCTGTAGAACAGGCCCGCGCCGATGATGAAGGCGATCACAGCCAGTTTCAGTACCAGCAGGATCGTGGAGACCGTGCTTCCCTCATTTACGCCCATCATGTTGACCAGGGACAGGACCACTACCACGGCTACGGCCACCAGAGAAACGCCGATGCCTTCAATGCCCAGAAGCGGACACAGATAGCTGGCAACGCCCAGACCCAGAGCGGCGATGGAGCCGTTCTGGCAGATCCAGAAATCTGTCCAGCCCATGGTAAAGCTCAGACACGGTCCATAGGCCGCTGTCAGATAGATATAAGAACCGCCGGATTTCGGCATGGCCGTTCCCATTTCCGCGTAGCACAGGCCGGCGCAGAGAGAGAACAGACCGGCGATCACCCACGCCACCAGAGCCCAGCCCGTGGAGAGCTGGATGTAGTCCAGTACAAACGCTCCTACGTAGAAAATACCGGAACCGATCATCAGTCCGGCCATCAGACCGATAGCCTTAAAGAGTCCCATGTCCCGCTTCATACCGCCGCTGGGCGCGACCAGATCCTCTATTTTGAAATGTTCATTATTGTTTCCCATCATTAAACTCCTTCCTTATTCTGCAGCAGACGCGCGGTCAAAAACAACTTTTCCGTCAAGAATGGTCTTTTCTACCTTTACATCCTTGATCTTTTTCTTGTCAATGGCAAAGATATCCTCCGAGAGCACCGCCATGTCGGCGTATTTGCCCACCTCCAGAGAACCCTTTACATCTTCTTCAAAGGAAGCGTAAGCAGAACCCGTCGTGTAAGCTCTTACGGCCTGTTCCACAGTGAGACACTGCTCCGGATACCAGCCTTCTTCCGGCAGATCGCTCCAGTCTCTGCGGTTGACAGCTCCGTCGATTCCGTACATGGGGTTGAAATCCTCTACCGGGCTGTCGCAGCCCGCCGCAATATGTACGCCGTTGTCCAGGAACCGTTTCCAGTTATAGGACAGAGACGCTCTGTGATCCCCCACGCGGTCTGCGGCGATCTCGATATCCGATTTCACAAACACCAGCTCCAGACCGCCTACTACGCCAAGTCTGGCGTATTCCTCGATCAATCCCTCCGTGGTGATCTGGCAGTGGTCGATGCCAAAGCGCAGATCCTTGCCTCTGTTCTCTGTTACGATCGGTTCGAACGCTTTCAGCGCCATATAGATGCCCCGGTCTCCCATGCCGTCCATGACTACGTTCAGGCCGTGATCATAGGCCATCCGCGTCATCTCGTTCAGCTCCTTCTGCGGGAAAATATTTTCTCCCAGAGTGGAGGGATCGTCGTGGTAGGGCTCAAGCAGCGCGGAGCATCTGGTTCCCAGAGAACCGTCCGCCATCAGCTTGAAGGCTCCAATGCGGAAGAAGGGGCTGCCGTCTCCGGTCTTCAGACCCATCTTGAAAAATTCTTCCATAAGTTTCTTTTCGGGCAGATAGAGCATCTTATAGATGCGCAACGGCAGCTCGCCGTCTCTGTCCAGCTCAAAGTAAGCCTGCAGGATCTCCTGGAAGCTCCCTGCTCTGGTCAGCTCAAAATCGTCTGTTTCGACAGAGGTGATACCCGCCGTCAAATAGTCGTTGCACGCCTTTACAATGGCTTTCTTGATCTTTTCCACGCCCAGCTTGGGGATCCTGCTGTAGATCTCCTGAGTGGCTTCTCCGATGAACACGCCTGTGGGGACGCCGTTCTCGTCCACTTCCACGCTGCCAACTTCCCGCTTGGGCGGATTGTCGTAAAGTCCCAGCTCTTTCAGCGTCTTCGTGTTGACCACGCAGATAAAGCTGCAGGATCTTCCCAGGGCGATCATGTGATCTTCCGATATTTTGTCAAGATCGTGGCGGTTGGGCAGACGTCCCTCCGGGTAGTCCGTTTCATTCCATCCTCTGCCTTCCACCCATTCCCCTGCGGGAATATCGTTTTCAGCGATATGTTTTTTCACCGTTTCGATCAACTCGTCCATGCTGCCGCAGTCATCCAGATACGCCATGGATTTGCTGTGTCCATAGCTCAGCAGATGCATGTGGCTGTCGTTAAATCCGGGCACCACAGTTTTTCCGCCAAGATCGATGATCTCCGCTTCCGGCCCTGCCGCAGCGCGGATCTCTTCACTGGTTCCCGTCGCCGTGATACGGCCGTCCTTCATGGCGATCGCTTCCACTACTGTACCGGCGTCGTCCATCGTATGGCATTTCCCGTTCACAATCGCTAATTCCATAGATAGAGTCCCTCCTTTCATTTTCCCGGAAAGGGCCGATGTGTGCCGGACCTTTCTCCTGGACTCTTTGAAATAGATGTGATAATATCATTACAGTTTCTTAGTATTCGCAAATACCATGCCATCATAAATTTTGCGGCAATTCTGTAAAAATCCCATAATTATTTTTGATTTCTTTCCCCTTTTTTAAGAAAATTAAGACTTACTCCGTCGCCTTTTATCCATCGTCAAATTTTCAACGTTTTTTGAGCTAACTGCCGTCAGGAACCTGACGTTTTTATGAATTCTTGACAGATATCCAACAGCTTTATTCCCCCTGTCCTCACAGAAAAATACTTTTTTCCTGCTTTCAGCCCAGAAACCAGAATGTAAAAACGTCATTATGAGAAAAAATAAGAGCAGCCGCCGTGGTATACTGACCCATGCAGAAAAGCCATCCCACAGCGGGAAAAAATAGAGAAAGGGGGCCCACGGGTAATGGATACGCATAACGATGGATCAAGAGAGAATCTATGGAAACTTACGCCGGAGGACGTGCTGCGGCAGATCTCCGCTGGAATTACGCCGCGGGGAAAGCTGGCGTTCATCTCCGGGCTGATCTTCGCCGCCCTGACGCATCTCTACTATTTTACTGGACGATTTACAAACGAGGACGACCTGCACAGGATCCTGCCGCCGGTCTGGAATCTGGCCCAGGGAAGATGGGCGGACGGTTTTAAATTTTCATCCGCCTGGCCGCTTCCCGGCGTGCTGTTTTTCTTCACGATCATTTTCCTGGCGCTGACAGTCTGCCTCACCGTATCGGTGCTGAACATCGAAAAGCCGTCGTCCGTCATGCTTACGGCGCTGGCGGTGGTATCCTTTCCCTCTCTGGCCTATTCCTTCGGCTATATCTACGGCGTGGAGCAGTATGTCCTCGCCCTGTTTTTTTCCGCCCTGGCGGTCTGGGTCACAAAGGGGTACCGTTGGGGATTCCTTGCCGGCATTCCGGCTCTGGCCTACTCCATGGGCCAATATCAGTCCTACCTGGCCTACGCCATGGGGCTCTGCGCCTGTTCTCTGGCCCTGCTTCTGCTGGACCGTCAAAGGCGGCCAGCAGACTGCGCGGCCGTCCTGGGCAGGTACGCGGTGATGGGAGCCGGCGGCGTGGCCGGCTACATGGCTGTATTGAACCTCTGCCTGCGGCTGACGGGAACGGAATTGAGCGCGTATAAGGGGATCGACTCCATGGGGGAGATCAAAAGAGAAGAGATCCTGCCGTTGTTTCAGAAAACATACGAACGGGTTTTCGGTTTCCTGACAGGCAGGGATTTCTTTGGAGCAGACCGCGCCGTCGTAGTATTTTACTGGATCTGTGTACTGGCTGCAGCCATACTGCTCATCCGTCTGATCCTGCGGGATCCCTCGCCTTCAGGAATGATCAGAGGCCTTCTCGCCGCGGCGCTGCTCGCCCTGCTGCCTTTCTGCGTGGATGTGGTGGATTTTGCCGCCCCGCAGGCAGACGCCTCCGCCCTGAACGCCTACGCCTTGGTTCTGATCTTTACGGCGCCTACGGCTCTGTGGGAGCTTGACTGCCGCTGCAGCCGGAGAGAAGACGAAAAAAAGAAAGAGAAGCTGTCCCGCGTCTCCGTTCTCCTCAGCTGGGTCCTGCTGCTCTCCACGCTGGCCGTTTCCTGGAGCTTTGTGGTGCACACCAATCTGTATTATTCGAAGATCTCTCTGTATTACGAGTATACGACCGCCTTTTACAACCGGGTGCTGGAGCGGATCGAGTCGCTGCCCGGCTACGAGACAGATATGCCTGTGGCCATTCTCTCAGACCGGACGGTGGTCCCCTACGGAGACGATACGTCCCTCTATTCCGACCGGATCATTGACGATCAGGGTCTCTGGGGGAAGTTTACAGGACTGAATCATGGGATGGGAGCAGAATCCACAGTTACACAGAAAGGGATCGCCATCATGAAGAATTCCCTGGGCGTGCCCCTGACCGGAGCCACCATGGGGCAGATCAACGAGATCAAAGAAACGAAAGAATATAAACAAATGGGCGTCTGGCCGGAAAGTGATTCCGTGAAGCTCATCGACGGCATAGCAGTGGTGAATTTCCTCATCGAACAGGAAAGCTCTCTGACAGCCCAAGACGGCGTACTGCGGATGGACGTGAAGATCGACGCGGACCGGTTTCCCGACGCACAGTACACCTGGTATGTATACAAAAACCACGAATTGACGGCAGTCCGCCCCGCCGGCCCCCAAAGCCGGTTTGAATATCACCCGGAAGGATCGGGCATATATTATGGAAAATACGTGGTCGATACGGGCGCCCACAAGTGGACCTGCGAGACAGCGCCGGTGACGGTACCCTGAGCCCCGTGTACTGCATTCATTCTTTCCGGATCACCTGATTCCTGTCTACGCCCAGAATTTCCATGCGGTAAACAAGCGTGGGCCTGGGTATGCCCAAAAAATCAGCGGCCCGCGCACAGTTTCCCTTATACCGTTTCAGCGCTTCCTCGATGCAGCGCTTCTCCGTATCTCTCAGAAATGCGTTCATCGACTCGTAACCCTGTTCCTGAAACGTTTTCGCCAGGCAGCCGGACAGATCCGCCAGAGTGGGCGTCTTCTCTTTCTGATAGCCGGACAGGCTCCGTTCCGCCGCCTCCGGCGTGTAGACCGCCTCGAACATGTAGGACGGCAGTCCTCTCACATCCAGCGTCTCATCCTTCGAAAAGCCTACCATGGCTTCTACCAGATGCTTCAGTTCCCGCACGTTTCCCGGCCAATCATAGCTTTCGCACAGCTTTTGCAGGGAAGGGCTCACTTCCCTGATCCTGCGGTTGTACACCCGGCTGAAATAACCGATGTAATGATTCAAATAAAACGGTATGTCTTCTTTCCGTTCCCGCAGCGCGGGAAGTGTGATCATGCTGCTGGTAAAGCGATAAAAGAGGTCGTCCCGAAGGAGTTTCTCCTTGATCGCCTTCATGGGTTCCACGTTCATTGCGGCGATGATCTTTACGCTGACCTGCTTCTCCCTCTGACACCCCACCGGCCGAAAGGTCCCGTCCTGCAGCACCCGCAGCAGCTGCCCCTGCACCTGATACGGCATGGAGGACAGCTCGTCGAGAAACAGAACGCCGCCGTCGGCCTGCTCGAACAGTCCTCTGCTGTTTTCCGCTCCGGTGTAAGCCCCTTTTACGGTGCCGAACAGAATGGACTCCATCAGTCCATCGGGCACAGCCGCGCAGTTCTGGATGATGACCTTATTTCTTGGCACGCCGCTGTCGTGGATCATGGCCTGGGCAAACAATTCCTTTCCCGTTCCCGTCTCCCCGTAGATCAGCGTGGGGTTGGGCAGGCGGGCCAGGATCTTTGCCTTCTCAATGTTGTTTCTCATCTCCTCGCTTACGGTGAGAATACTGTCGAAGGTAATATCCTCCACCGCCCGGCGGAGCTTCTCCACATCCTCGTCGAAACGGGCCGTCACTTCATCCAGCTCATTCTCCACGTCATTTACAGTGGACACGTCCTTCGCCAGCTCGATAACGGCGCAGATCTCTCCGTTGCGGATCACGGGCAGCGTCACATTGTGAGTGCAGAAGCTCTTTCCCCAGTAATCCGTAAACCGCTGAAATTTACGTACCACCACCTCGCCTGTGGACATGCACTCCAGAACCGTGCTGTCCTTGCGGTTGATCGTGGGGTACGCCTCAAAAAAGGATTTGGCCATGTAAGTCCGCTTGGAGTCCTTTGCCTCCAGCTTGATCCTGGGGTCGTAGCGGCTGTTATATACAATGGAAAAGTCGCGGTTGACGATCACGATATAATCCACGCTGTTCAGCTTCAGTTCATCAACGCCAAAAACCATCCTTTACCTCCGTCAGTCAGTGCTGTCTATTCCTCGATGTTCATACTTTCCATTCGGTAGATCAGTGTGGGCCGCGGCAGGCCCAACAGGGCGGCCGCTCTGGTTTTGTTTCCCCCCGTGCGCCGCAGCGCTTCCAGGATGCACTGCTTTTCCGTCTCTCTCAAAAAGCCGTTGATGTCCGGGTTTTCCTGAGAGCGGAAGCAGTCCACCGCGCAGGAGACCAGGTCTTCCTGATTCATGGGACGCCCGGGGAGTGCAGAGGTCCTATCCCCTGCCGATTCCTCCGCCATGCGCATGCTCTCTCGCATATACGGCGGCAGGTCCTTCATCGTCAGGACCTCTCTCCCTGAAAAACTCACCATGGATTCCACCAGATGCTTCAGCTCCCGCACATTTCCGGGCCAATCGTAGCGCTGGAGAAAATCCTGCAGCTCCCCGCTCAGTCCCTGTACGTTCCTGTTGTACACGCGGTTATACTGTTTGATGTAGTGCTCGGTATAAAACGGAATATCTTCCCGCCTTTCCTTCAGAGACGGCAATGTGATCATACTGCTGGTAAAACGGTAGAACAGATCGCTGCGCAGCTTTTTTTCCTCGATCGCCCGTATGGGATCCACATTCATAGCCCCGATGATCTTCACCGCCGCCTGCTTCTCAGCCCCGCTTCCCACAGGACGATACGTTCCATCCTGCAGTACGCGCAGCAACTGGCCCTGAACGTGATACGGCATGGAACTGAGCTCATCCAGAAACAGAACTCCTCCGTCCGCCTGCTCAAACAATCCCTTCTGGGTCTCGGCGCCCGTGTAGGCGCCTTTCACCGTACCGAACAGGATGGATTCCATCAGGCCTTCCGGAACAGCCGCGCAGTTTTGGATGACCACCTTCTGCTTCGGCAGACCGCTGTCGTGGATCATGGCCTGAGCAAACAATTCCTTCCCCGTTCCCGTCTGTCCGTAGATCAGGGTGGGATTGGGCAGCCTGGCCAGGATCCTGGCCTTGCGGATCGTATTTTTCATTTCCTCGCTGACGGTGAGGATGCTGTCGAAGGTGATCACTTCCATCTCCCGGCGCAGCACCTCCACATCCAGGTCGAAGGCGCGGGTGGCCCGCTCCAGATCCTCCTCCGCGGAGGACAGAGAAGTCACATCCTTTGACAGCTCCACCACACCGCAGATCTCCCCGTCATGCACGATGGGAATGGTGATATTGTGAGCGCAGTAGCTTCCTCCCCAGCAGTCGGTAAAATTCTGAAACTTGCGGACCGTCATCCTGCCTGTGCCCATGGTTTCCACCACGGAGCTCTTTTCCCGGTCCACCTCCGGATACATCTCAAAAAAGGATTTGACTTCAAAGCCCTTTTCGGGCTCCGGCACCTGATCCAAACGTAACTTCTCAACGTATCTCCCATTGTAGAGCACGGAAAAATCCTTGTCGATAATGACGATATAATCCACGCTGCTCAGTTTCAGATCGTCCACAGAAAACATGCATGACCTCCGTTTTTACACTGGATCCCCGCTGCTTCGCGCCTCACAGCCCGCCGGCGAGATCTCTTTATATAAAAGCCTCCTTCGGAGCCTTATTCGCCCTGGGAGCTCGCCTTCATAATGCAGGTTCACTTCACAGGGAAAACATGATCCGCCCTGGGGCCACTTTCACAGGGCAACCTTTTTGAACCATTCGGAACTACCAACGGACGATATTTCCTGTGTTATAAAAATATTTCGCCCCTGGCCAGGACCTTTGCGCTGCCGCCCACCTGGATCCTCACAGCGCCGCCGTTGACGGACAGCCGGCTGGTTATGCGGGAAGGACGGTCCATGGCTTCGCCCTGAACAAAAACATTCTCAGCGTCTTCAGCGATGAGACCGTACTTATACAAATAATAAGTAAGCGCGCCGTTTGACGTGCCGGTGGCGGCCTCCTCGTCGATATCGTAGAGCGGCGCAAAATTCCTGCAGTGGACCGCTCCGTCCTCCGCGTTTACGGTAAACGCGTGAACGCCCGTCACCTGATAGCGCTCCGACAGCGCCGATAAAGCCGGAAAGTCCGGTTTGATGGCTGACAGCGCCGCCTGATCCGCCACCGGCATCATAATATCCGGAAGTCCTGTGGACACCAGCTCCGGCAGCAGGATCTCCCCCGGCTTCTTTTCCCCGGCGACGATCCCCTGGCCCGCAGCGGAGATCCCCATGATCCGGTACAGCTCCTCCACGTCATCGGCGTTTTTCATAGATCCCAGAGACTCCGGCTTTCCCATCTCCATGAGAACCGAACCGCTGCCCACCTCGATCTGCAGGCGTCCAGCCAGCGTATCGTTAATATACGTTGAACCGGGCGTTACAATGCCCGCGTCTGCCAGCGCACAGAACGAACCCACCGTGGCGTGGCCGCAGAGGTCCACCTCCGCTGCCGGTGTAAAATAACGGATATTAAACTCCCGTTCTCCCGTTCGGCGGATAAACGCCGTCTCCGAATACCGCAGCTCCGCCGCCGTCTTCCGCATCGTCTCATCCTCCGGAAAACCGGCTCCCTCACTTAGTATGACCACTCCCGCCGGATTTCCACCAAACAGGGTCTCGGTAAATGCATCTACAATATAAAATTTCATATGCCTGTCCGCCTCCATTTCACAATAATCGATCCGCCGGCCGCTCTCCGCTCCCTTCCCGCATGTCCATGTGTTTTCAAACGCGGCGAATTCTCCTTTTAAATTATACCGTCTGTTCCCTGCGCCTGTCGAAGGTTTTCTATTATTCTTTTCGTTTATTTTTCGAAAACCCTTGACTTATCGTGTTAAATTATGGTAAAATTGGATCAAAAGAGACCGCAACAAGGCGATCTCTTTTTTTATACCTTTTTCTATATATTTATTCCCATATTATTAAAATTAAGGGAATACGAGAGGAGGAATGAAAATGGATCAGGAATTTAAGGAGATGTTCATTGAGCTCAAGGCCGATCTGCTGACCGGTATGGATGCCATCTGCGGCAGGCTGGAGGAGATCGGGCAGCGGCTGGAGCACCTGGAACAGCGCATGGTGCAACTGGATGAGCGCATGGTTCGTCTGGAAGAGCGCATAGAGCACCTGGAACAGCGCGTGGACTGTCTGGAAGGACGAGTGGACGCCCTGGAGACAGGTCTGGCGGCTTTCAAGAAGGAAACGGAAAAGAATTTCCGGCGTATGGAGACCAGATTTGCCAAGATCGACAAGCGCTTTGACCAGATCGGCGAGCGTTTTGAACGGGTGGACGACAATCTGGACATTCTCAACCGGAAGACCACAGAGATCATCGACATGCTCAATTATCGTTTTCGGCTGGCCGACGATAAAGTTGAGCTGCTCAAAGGCAACACGCCGCCGGGCTACAACAGGAAGGTGCCCATTGTTCATACGGACGACGAAGAACCCGGCACAGTGCAGGAATTTCCGGCCCCCTACATGATCCACAACATCGATGTCAGAAGTACGCTCCCTGTAGACGGTACGGACTCTGAAACATACCTGCTGGCCCGATTCGCCGCCGCCGAATCGGTATTTCGACAGTCGAAGACCATGTTGATCTTTGAAGTGCAGCGAATGGAACGCATGATGCGGCTGCCGACTGCCGGTTCCCCCTCTGCATTGGTGGAAGGCCGCGAACTGCACGACGCGCTGAATACCATGGTCTTTCGGCTGATCGATTTTGTCTGCATCCCTCCCGACATGGACAGGCTGAAAGCTTTTATGAGGGAAAACGGCATGGAAGCCCTGCAGAAAATGTGGGACGAAAAACAACTGGAGTATAAGGAGACTGAAGGGCAGGCTTATGCGCTGATCCAAAAGGCGGACGAGTTTATGGCCAAATACTGCTGATCCCCTCCTCTGCAAAGCATTTCGTACGGTTCCCACAGCCGCGCGCCGTACGCCGTTGGCGGCCCGATCGAATCCTGTCAGTTTCCGTCTCTCCGGCACGCAGACTCCAAAACTGAATAAAACAGTCGACGGATCCTCTCTGCTGTGATACAATTTTATCAGCAGATCGTCTGCGGGAACACAGAGTCAGGCGAAAAAGAAGAGAGAGGAAGACGTATGGATAAGAAGAAAAAAATCGGCGCCGCGCTGGCGGCGGGTACGGCAGCGGCGGGCGCGGCGTATCTGTTGAATCGGGCGGCCCAAACCAGGAAGGCCGCAGTTTTGCAGGCCAATGAAGAAGAGATCCGCTCGCGGGATTACGGCGACACCAAAGCTTATATGGTGGGCGGCGGCCTGGCCACGCTGGCCGCAGCAGCTTATCTCATCAGAGACGCCAATTTTAACGGAGAAAATATTATCGTATACGAAGGCATGCCCGTGCTCGGCGGCAGCAACGACGGCTCCGGGACTCCGCAGGACGGCTTCGTCTGCCGGGGAGGACGCATGCTCAACGAGGAGACGTATGAAAACTTCTGGGAGCTGTTTTCCTCCATCCCCTCACTGGAACGGCCCAACTGCAGCGTAACGGAGGAGATCCTGGATTTCGACCATGCCCATCCCACCTGTGCCAAGGCCCGCGTAGTGGATCGCAACGGTCGGAAACTGGATGTCTATCACATGAAATTCAATAACGAGGACCGTCTTGCCCTGCTGAAGCTTCTGGCTACGCCGGAGGAAAAGCTGGACAATCTGAAGATCACCGACTGGTTCGGCCCCCATTTCTTCGAAACGCATTTCTGGTATATGTGGCAGACGACCTTTGCCTTCCAGAAATGGAGCAGTCTCTTTGAGCTGCGGCGCTACATGAACCGTATGATCCTGGAGTTTTCCCGGATCCAGACACTGGAGGGCGTTACGCGTACCCGCTTCAATCAGTATGAAAGCGTGATCCTGCCCCTGAAGACCTGGCTGGAAAAGAAAGGCGTGACGTTCCATACAAATACCACAGTCACTGACATGTTCTTCGACGAGGGAAACGGGATCACGGTCAACACCCTGGTCCTCTCCGACGGCACTGAGATCAGGCTCCGCTCCAGCGACGTGTGCATTATGACCAATGCCTGCATGACGGACAGCGCCACGCTGGGAGACTGGAATACTCCGGCCCCCGCGCCCGAACAGCGTCCTATTTCCGGTGAACTGTGGGCAAAGATCGCAGCCAAAAAACCTGGTCTGGGGAACCCGGAGCCCTTCTTCGGAGACGCGGAGCTCAGCAACTGGCAGAGCTTCACAGTCACCTGCCGCGGAGACAAACTGCTCAAGATGATCGAAGAATTTTCCGGAAACATCCCAGGCAGCGGCGCCCTGATGACGCTGAAGGATTCCAATTGGCTCATGAGCACCGTGGTGGCCGCTCAGCCTCACTTCAAGACTCAGGATGCAGATACCACCATATTCTGGGGTTATGCTCTCTATACCGACCGCCCCGGCGACTACGTAAAAAAGCCCATGCGCGATTGCACAGGCGAGGAAATTCTCTATGAGTGGATCTGTCAGATGCACTGGGAGGACCGCTGGGACGAGATCCGCGAGGATGTGATAAACGTAATCCCCTGCTTCATGCCTTATGTGGATGCACAATTTATGCCGAGAGCTATGAAAGACCGTCCGCAGGTAGTGCCCGAGGGAAGCACCAATTTCGCCATGGTGAGTCAGTTTGTTGAGATCCCCGAAGATATGGTCTTTACAGAGGAATATTCCGTGCGGGCCGCTCGGATTGCGGTCTACACCCTGTTCGGCATCACGAAGGAGATCTGTCCGGTCACGCCTTACCGCAAGGACCCGAAGGTCTTGCTGAAGGCCCTTCACACCATGTATCGTTAAATGCCGATCTGAAAAGATCCAGATCTTCCGTATGAAAAAGGACGGCGCACCAAGGCTGACACCCAATAAGGAAGTATGATCGGACAGCTTTTGATCGGAATGTAATGCACATCAAAAGACGGACTGCCGGCGGCAAGCTGACAGCCCGTCTTTTGCATTGATCCATCATCATCTCAAGACAAAGATGATCACGAATAATATTACTATGCTGATACCGCCAAATATAGCGAGTCCGTTAAAAATAGTGCTGACTACTGATTTCGCATTTTTAATATCGTCATAAATTTCCGTAATGTGCTCGTCCGCTAAATTTTTATCTCTTACTTCCTGTACATTGATTCCCTTAACAAGTTCATCAAGCGTTAGACCAAAGTAGTCGCTCAACAGCACTAACCTCTGAAAATCGGGATAACTTTGAGCCAACTCCCATTTTGAAACTGTTTGACGAGAAACGCCCAGCCTTTCCCCCAGTTCATCCTGCGACAACCCTTTCGACTTTCTTAGTTCTAATAACCTTTCATTAAAATTCATTGCACCGCCTCCTTATGTATTTGCTCCATGTTTATCACTTCAACACCAAAATAATAGCAAATGCAAGGATAGAAAGGCAACCAACTGCTGTTGGCAATTTGTCAATCAGCCTTTACACCTGCCAAGGGATAGCATAAAACATCTTCAACTGTATCGGTGTGGTTGAACTGCCGAATACCAGCGAAACGCAAAACGGCATAGCCAAAATTGACTATGCCGCTTGCTTCGATATTACTTCTCCCATTGAACCAATGGGCGCTGTCTGATATCCCCTGTCTTTCGAGCATCAACAGCCCTGAGGCGTTCACTTCTGCTTCGTATTGGGTCCCAGTCCGACTATTTTAGAATTGTGTCCCAGATTTTGATTTTTGATCGTAGATGGGATCGTCCCTTTGTCCGCTTCGCTTATCCCTGCTATGGCTGCCTTCCCCATAGCAGCCAGCTGATTTTGACTCGCGGTGCGGCCGCCGAACATCATGCCGCCTCCGGCAGAAGCTCCGCCGGTCGCCGTGCCCGCTCCGTGTGGACTTCCTCCGTTCATCAGAGCTTCCTCTGCTCTCAACAGGCCGCCGGCCATGATCTCTCCGATCTGTCTCGATGTTAGATCTCCCATATCCATACGTTTCCCTCCGTTTCTACAAGCCGCCGAGCTTCTCCAGCCGCTGGGCTAAGCCCCGCCGGATCTCACTCTTTGCGCACTGCATGCCGCTTGCTTTTCGCTGAAAAATTAGCCCCGCAGATAGTTTGCGCAGCGACGCTGCGGAATACTCTGTCACATATTGGGCTGCATGCTGGATATACTAACTGTAAAGCTGTTTCCTTTGGAAAAGTATTTTCTGCAAAGAAACAAATCAGGAAAGGAGGCGACGCCATGCCGAGCTACTACTTTGATAAAATCGAACTTCGCGATTATTATCTGTCGCTGCCCAAGACCATCCAGGACCGTCTGAACGAGTCGGGAGTAGAGATCTCCACACTGGGCGAACTGAAACAGGTCGTAGAGCATTTTAAGCATAGCTGAAGCAGCAAGATTTCTGTTCTTACGCTTGGAAGCAGCGGCTGAGCTCATCGTAGGTCTTCCCTGCTTTCTTCCAGTCAGCAACCTCAAACCAGGCTTCAAGGTATTGATCTCTGGCCGCCTTGTATTGAAGAAAATAAGCGTGTTCCCATATATCGGCGCAGATGATCGGATGCAGTCCCACGCCGAAGGGTGTGTCCTGATTGGCCGTATTGATGATTTTCAGACCGCCGCGGGGATCCATGCAAAGCCAGGTCCATCCCGATCCGAAAACCTCCATTCCTTTTTCTTTAAACGCTTTCCTGAACTCATTAAAACTGCCGAAAGTGCCGTCGATGGCCGACTTCAGGCCGCCTTTGGGCAAGTCGTTGGGCGCAGGATCCATGGTGTTGAAATAAAACTGGTGGTTGAACGCGCCGCCGGCCTGATCGTGCACTGTCTCTGAGATCGGCGCAGGCAGCCATGCACTGCCAAGTATGAGCTCTTCCAGAGAGTAACAATAATAGTCCGGGTATTTTTCAAGGGCCGTATTCAGTTTATCCACGTAGCGTTTGTATAATACATCGTGATGCACCCGCAGCGTTTCCGCGTCGATATAGGGCGCCAGCCCGTCATAAGGATAGGGCAGCGGTTGTGTCTCAAAAGGTCTGCAATTCATAAAAAGCCTCCTGCATAAAGTTTTTATACCTTATGCGGGAGGCTTCCTTTTTATTCGGCTGGATGGCTGCTTATCACTTTCTGCCGCTTCAGAGGCCGCATCATCTTCGGCATAGCCGCGGCGGAAAGCCGGCGGCACTTACAGCAGCGACTTACCTTTTCGGTAATATCCCTGCATCTCGGTCTCCGGAACCATGCTTCCCCCTGTGGCCCATACCACGTGGACTGCCTGCTCCATCTTATCTGCAAGGCCCAGGGCCGTCAGATATTCCGACGCCTTTGCCGCCTGGACGGGCCCGGGAAATCCCGCGCAGGCGGATGGTTCGATATAACGATTTTCCGTATCCGCCAGTATTGCCAACAGGCGGTAAAGCTCCTCGTCTTCCACTGTGAACACGCCGTCCAGCTCCGTCTCCATGATCTTGCCCACCAGTCTGGACGCTCTCCCCACCGCCAGGCCGTCCGCAGCAGTTTTCCCATCCAGGCCCACATCGCTGCAGGCGATGCCGTCGTGCAGGCCAGTCATCATACCCAGGGCCATACAGGGCGCATGGGTGGGCTCTGCGAAAAAGCAGTGAACGTTCCCGCCGTATACCTGTTTCAGTCCGAAGGCCACGCCTCCCGGGCCGCCGCCCACGCCGCAGGGCAGATAGACAAACATGGGATGGTCTGCGTCCACAGTCACCCCCATATCTGTCAGCTGCTTTTCCAGCCGCCTGCCTGCAGTGGCATAACCCAGAAACAGATCGGGGGACCCTTCATCGTCCACAAAATGACACATGGGATCTTTCGCGGCCTCTCTGCGGCCCTCTGCCACAGCCTTCTGGTAGTCGTCCGGATACTCCACCACCACGGCCCCCTTTTCCCGCAGCATATCTTTCTTCCACTGGCGGGCGTCGGCGGACATGTGGATAGTGACGCGAAACCCCAGTTTCGCGCTGATGATCCCGATGGAAAGCCCCAGATTTCCCGTGGACCCCACCGCCACGCTGTAATGGGAAAACAGCTCCCGGAAGCGGTCTTCCGCCAGGATCGCATAATCGTCTTCCTTCGTCAGCATACCCTTCTCAAAGGCGATCTCCTCGGCAAACTTCAAAACCTCATGAATTCCTCCCCTGGCCTTGATCGAACCGGACACTGGAAGCTCGCTGTCGCATTTTAAAAACAGCCGGCCCGGGATCTCCGCACCGTATTTTTTTTCCAGCGCCTCCCGCATATGCGGGATCTCCGCCACCGGTGACTCGATGATGCCGCCGGATCTTTTTGTCTCCGGAAAGGCAGTGCGGATATACGCTGCAAATCTCTGCAGCCGCGCCTCCACCTGGGCCACGTCGCTTTCATCGAACGGATGATCCGCCCTTTTTCCGCTGTTCGGATTCAGCCAGAAAATCTCCTCCGCCTTCATCAGCGGATCAAGCAAGGGTAACTTTTCTTTCATCTCTTCCAGATGCAATTCTGTCATATGTCCCTCCTCTTTGTACACTCTTATTCCTATCTTACCACATCGCCTTCCGTTGGCAAGGACGCACTTGCTTTTCTTTGGGAATTTTCCCCGGCTTTCCCTTTTATCAAAGGGATATTGGGCCTTGTTTCACTCAGAAAACAGAAAAAATGCGCACAATCTTCTGCTTTGCGCCGGAATTCCATAATTTGTGACCGGCTTCTAACTCCGCGGTGAAATAATGAAGCTGCAATGAATGAAAGTATTTTACCTTCAGCTGACAGGAGCCCGCACGCGGAAACTTGCGTGCTGCTGCCAACTGAAGGCGAATTGGCTGTTTGTTTCCAAACATGCATACAGACACATAAAGGAGTGTAGATCAAATGAAGAATACCTGGCTGCGGTTAAAGAAGAAAGCCGCGTTGTTATTAGCCCTTTTGATGATGATCGGCAACGCCGGTTACCTGCCGGTCCACGCGGCCGGTCGGGAGTCCTCGCTGACTTGGGATGGCGGAGACCTCAGTTTTAACCTCTCCGCAGCCATCGCAGGCGGGCCGGATGAGAGCGACTGGTTCTTAAAAGTAACGAAAGCGGCGGGGCTGAGCTATGACAGCCTGACAGACTTTACAGCGCTTGACGACGCGCTGTCCGGTTATGAGGTCTGCGACGTTCTCGTCCGGGACGGCGAAACTGTTTATATCGCCGCATATAGAGAAAATAAGACGAAAAGCAGCAGTGAAGAGGATGCCTATGACGTGATCATCGTCGGCCTGAACAGGGGAAGCGCAGTTGAAGTCTCTGTCCGCGCCCTGTACGAAAATGAAGACATCCCTTCCTCCCGTATTGAACATGTCACTTCTCAGGTTTTGATGGATACGCTGCCGGAGACTGAACAGCCGGCACCGGTTGTGGAGGATCTGCAGTCCTCCACAACAACGGACAGTGCGGTGGGAGACACAGTGACCACCAGCGGTTCCATGCATACGACCTCTGAGGCGGTGGGCCCGGGAGATACAGAGACCGGCGGGCCGGACGACAACGGCAGCAACGGCGTCGGTTCCGACAACAATAACAGTGGTTCCAGCGACACCGGCGTAGGCTCCGACAGCAATGACAACGGGTCCAGTGACACCGGCGTAGGCTCCGACAGCAATGACAACGGGTCCAGCGACGGCGGCGTCGGCTCCGACAGCAATGACAATGGGTCCAGCGACGGCGGCGTAGGCTCTGACAGCAATGACAATGGGTCCAGTGACACCGGCGTAGGCTCTGACAGCAATGACAATGGGTCCAGCGACGGCGGCGTCGGTTCTGGCGGCAACGACAGCGGGTTCAATGACACCGGCGTAGGCTCCGACAGCAATGACAATGGGTCCAGCGACGGCGGCGTCGGTTCTGACAGCAAGGGCAACGGGTCCAGCGACACCGGCGTCAGCTCTGACAGCAACGGCAGCAGCGACGGTGCAGAAAAAGGCGGCGAAAGCACAAATCTGGGCCTGTCTCAGCGTTTCCGCACCCTTGTGGGCGATCTCACCACCGATGTGCCTACGAACACAGTCAGATCGAAAGTCGGCCTGTTTTCTCTGGGCGAGAACGAAATGAGCAGTATTGCCTTTACCGCCGCAGTGGATGCATACACGCCCAAGGAGATCGAGATCGCAAAAGAAAAAGTTGATCTGTTCGGCGAGGGACAGCCGCCTCAGACAGGCCAGCCTCTCGAAATCCCAGATCAGGGGATCGACCCGCAGCAGGTTTTCGGGCTGAAATATACATGTCAGCTGAACGCTGATCTCTCCCTGGCAGATATCGCCGGCCGCTCTATCGCGCTGGATCTGGAAAGCCTGGCGAAGGTATTCGATCTCAGCGACAGCGGCGCTTCATACACTTTGTCCATCCGGCCCGGGGGATTTGAAGACTCCGTTGTGATAGGCAAGGCGGTACTGGACACTGTAAAGAAAGAAGTGACCTTTGATTTTCTGGACGCAGAGACGCTGCAGCAGAATGTGTCCGCGGTCAAAGCTGAAGCAAAGATCAGCGAGATAACAGACATATCGGCTTCCTTCTGGATGAGTTTCCACTTCGATAAATCTGTAAAACACGATACGACCCAGACTCATATTGTTTTGGGAAATGAAGGGATCAAGCTGGACTGGAGCAACATTGACAACGACTCATTCGACTGCAGTATCTCTAAGAAAGCAGGCGATTACGACGGCAACGCGCAGACGCTCAGCTGGACGGTCACTCTGGAACCTCAAAAAAGCGCGTCTCTGGACGGTGCCCTCTTCACCGATACGCTGGGAGAGCATCTGACTTTCGATCCTGCTGTGGAAGGCGCATTTGTCATCAAGCAGGGCAATCAATCCGTTTCGATGACAAATGGCGGGCAGACGACCCCCATTCAGGTCTCCGGAAGCAGTATATCCTTTGAAATTCCCGCTTCGCTGAAAGACGACGGCATTGATCTGACGAAAGCCATCACAATAACCATAAAGACCGCAGTGGACGACGAGCTTTTTCGATCGTCTATGGGAGAAACAAAAGCGATCGTTTCCAATTCGGCTTCCATCGAAAAAGACGGCGGATCCGGATTTCCCAGGCGCACCGCAGAAGCCGACAAGACGTTTGAAGCCGGCTGGTTCTCCAAAGCAGGAGATTATAAACTGACCGGCGCCCACGCCCGCGAGATCGGATGGACGATCAAGATCAGCGCTCCGGTGCGGCTGCACAACGCAAAGGTCTACGATCTGCTGGCGCCTGAGCTGGGCGTGATCGACGTGACTTCGGGCTCCGGCTGGTCGCTGAGCGGCGCCTCCTGGAACGGCAGCGATCTGACCACAGATCCCAGCTCCCCTTCAGGCAACT
Organism: Bacilliculturomica massiliensis; assembly: GCF_900605495.1. Lineage (GTDB taxonomy): Bacteria > Bacillota > Clostridia > Peptostreptococcales > Anaerovoracaceae > Bacilliculturomica > Bacilliculturomica massiliensis. The sequence continues at coordinate 119,654 of NZ_LR027602.1, read as the reverse complement.
GGTACGAGGTGGTCTCTGTGACAAAGGGAAGCGTCAGTCTCCCCGATTTCAACGACTATCCCGAAGGCGTGCAGAGGGAGATCTCCTCCCTGTCTGACGGCGACGAGCGTTATCTGGCGATCTTTCACCTGAAGGAGGTTCCCGCAGGTAATCAAAAAATCGAATTCTACACTCCGCTGTCTCTGAACGGTGCAGGCGGCGATCATAAGACTACAAATACCGCTTACATCACAGTGGAAGACATGGGCTCCGTCGGCCCCGGTCAGGGCGGTCCGGGAGGGCCGGGCGGAGAGATCGGCGGCAAAGACGTCACGGTCCAGGTCACATACAGTCAGGCTGCCATTGAAAAGAAGGGATCATACAATCGGAAAAATCACCATCTGACCTGGCAGATCGACGCCAACAATAACAAGAGCGTCCTTACCGGCGGCGTCACGATCACCGACGATCTTACGTCAGTATTGACCAAGTCCGGCTGGGAGGCCGAGTTTGATCCTGCCACCGCCGGGGCTCTGACCTGGTGGTCCGACAGCAGTCCCACGCCCCAGGCGGTGGAACGCGCCGCTCAGGCGCCCGCCGCCCCCGACGCCTTCCCAGCAGAGCCGCAGTACACTTACGACGACGAGGGCGACAAGAAAGTCCTGACGATCTACGTGAAGGAAATGAACGGTGAGACCTATCATTTCAAGATCGACACCGAGATCACCGGCAAAAAGGTGTATGAATGTTCCTACGAGGCGAATAATATAAAGGGGACTGTCAAGGAGTCAAATTCCGCAGATTTTACCAACAAGGCTACGCTGTCGTACAATGGCAGAGAGGTGAGCGACTCCGCGCAGGTCAAGGCTGTGAGCAAATTTCTGGCCAAGGAAGCCTACTCCAGCGGGGCTAACGGCGTGGGAGTCCCCTATGACCCTGCGGACAACACTTTCTGGTGGAAGCTGCAGATCAACGCCGACGGTCGGCACATGTCCGGAAACGCCGACGGCACCGGCGGCCCCGTGGTCATCGACGAGCTGCCGGAGGGCTTTTCCTACCTGGGATACGAGCTCTACCAGGGAGGAGCTGCCACCAGCAATTCCCATTACATGACATTGGGGAGCAGGCTTGAGACGTCGGACGCGCCAGCGAACCCAGCCAAACTCAGCGTAGTGGATTCCGGCAACCAGGTCTCCTTTACCTTCCGGGAGCCTATTGACAGCGGCCGCATCCTCTATGTAAAGACGAAGATCGACCCTACCCAGCTGTCGGAAGATAAGACCTTTGAAAACCGTTGTTCCCTGTCTTTCAACGAAAATGGGAGACCTGTGGAGACGGAGGCCAGCGTCAAGACGAAGATCAGTATTGCAGGCGTCTCTAAGGTGGGAAAGCAGACTTTCGTGAACGGCAAAGCAGTCTACGAGGTAGACTGGACTATGGACGTGAACCGGGACGGACTGGCAAACGGCTTTGACGCCCCGGAGATCACCGACGTACTGCCCGAGGGCTGTACCCTGCAGACCACCGGCGATTCTTTCAATGTGGAAATTTACAAGCTGAAGGTCAGCGCAAAAAATAAAAACAACGACAAAGTCAGAAATATCGTGGCGGGGGATGCGGTGATCGCCAGCGGCGATCTGACCGCAGAACTGAAAGATCACTGGAACTACCATCCTTCCACCCGAACGTTTACCTTCCGGCTGCCGGAAGAAAAAAACGCGCCGAAACAATACTCCGCCTACCGTGTGATCCTGCACGCCGACATCGACGCATCCAAAGCAGGCACGACTATGGCCAATACCGTAAACTATGCTGGCATCAGGGCGGAAGAGACCGTAACCAGCGAGAACGTTAAGATTTATTTCTTCGGAGCGGACGCGGGCGCGCAGTGGAATCCTTCTCCCGCCGGCAAGGACAATAAAGAGCTGACTGTCTGCAAAGTTTCTTCCGTTAAGGACGCCAGCGGTGCGGCGATCACTCTGGAGGGAGCGCAGTTCAACCTCGTATTTGAGCTGGGCGGCAAAGAGATCGTCTGGAAGGTCTCCACAGGCTCCGACGGGACTGCTTTCGTCCGGGGCATTCCGGCGGACGCTCAGAATATCAGGCTGGAAGAGATCAAGGCTCCGGACGGCTATCAGCTGCCCGCAGATCCGATGACTCCTGTTGTATACGGCAATGGGATCCTCTCGGTGACGATCACCATAGAGAATACCCCGAAACCGGTCCCTGGACCCGATCCTTCCCGCCCGGATCACGGACGCGATCCCAGGCCGGATGAGCCCACGGATGAGCCCACTGTGGATCTTCCCGACGAGGAGATTCCGGCAGGCGAGATCCCCGGTGGAAACTCCGGCGAGATCCCTGCAGTCGGAGACGATCCCGCAGACGGATCCATCCTGATCCCTGACGAAGAACTTCCGGCAGGCGGCATCCCCACAGGTCAACTCCCCAAAACAGGCGGGCTGGACGCCGCATTGTTTTATGGGGCGGGTGTGGCGATGGCTGGACTGGGCATACTGCTGAGAAGAAAACAGAAATAACAGAATCAGAAAATTCCCGGACACGGAATAAAATCCACGTCATTGGGTCTGCGGAGGAGACTGCTGAACAACAGGCTCACCTGCAGACCCTTGTCATATAATACCACCCCGGTGATCGCCCTGTTTCACGTCGTTCGGCTTGCTGTTTTTATGCAAAAGCGCTACAATAAGTGTTGCAAAGCTCCCCGCAGCGTCAGACCACAGGGCGATCTCATGGTCCGGCGCAGCTGCGGACCTTTTATCATGAATGGAGGATCATATATGTCTATCGAAGAAATTTACCAACGGCTTGGAGGCGATTACGACGATGTGCTGCGGCGTATGGGAAAAGCCGAACGCGTCATCCGTTTTCTTTCGATCTTTCCCAACGATCCCAGCTTTCTCCGGCTCAGCGAGGCGCTGAAAAGCGGCGATGTGGAGGAAGCCTTTCGGTCCGCTCATTCTCTCAAAGGAATCTGCATGAATCTGGGACTCACCAGACTGCGTGACTCCTCCGGCGCGCTGACTGAGACGCTGCGGGGCGGGCAGATCACGGAGGATTCCCTCTCTCTATTCAGGCAGGTGCAAGAGGATTATACAACAACCGTGGATTACATCCGGCAGCTCCCCTAAATGCAATCGCGAAAAGAGGAAAAAGAATGAAAAGGCAAGGCCTTATTTTAATAGTAGATGATACGGAAATGAATCGATCCATGCTGGCGGATATGCTGTCGGAGGATTATATGATCGTGGAGGCGGCCGACGGCGAAGAAGCGCTGGCGATTCTCTGCGGCAGACACGACGAGATCTCCCTGGTCCTGCTGGATATCGTCATGCCTAAGATGGACGGTTTTGAAGTTCTGGCCCACATGAACAAGAAGGGCTGGATCGGGCGGATCCCCGTCATCACCATCTCGGCAGAAACCGCTTCCACCTACATCGACCACGCTTACGACCTGGGGGCCACCGACTATATCAGCCGGCCTTTCGACGAAAAAACAGTTCAGCGGCGCGTGCGCAATACCATTATGCTGTACTCCAAACAAAAGGCCCTTGAGGGTATGGTGGCAGAGCAGATCGTGGAAAAAGAGCGCAACAATTTTCTCATGGTGGAGATCCTGTCCAACATCGTCGAATTCCGAAACGGAGAAAGCGGCCTTCATGTGCTGCACATCCGAACGCTGACTGAGATTTTTCTGCGCAAACTTCAGGAGATCTCGCCTTTCTACACTCTTTCCCCTACCCGTATGGCCCTCATCATCAACGCCTCCGCCCTCCACGACGTGGGCAAGATCTCGATCCCTGAAGAAATTCTCAATAAACCTGGCAAGCTGACGCAGGAAGAGTTTGAAGTGATGAAGACCCACAGCGCTCTGGGCGCTCAGATCATGGAGGACGCCCTCCAGCGCCACAGGGAAGATCTGATCCAGATCGCCTACAATATCTGCCGGTGGCATCACGAGCGCTGGGACGGCCGGGGCTATCCCGACGGCCTGAAAGGCGACGATATTCCCATCGAGGCTCAGGTGGTTGCTCTGGCGGACGTATACGACGCGCTCACCAGCGTCCGGGTCTATAAGAATGCCTATTCCCACGAAACAGCCATGCATATGATCCTGAACGGAGAGTGCGGCGCGTTTAATCCCCTGCTTTTGGAGTGTCTGCGGCAGGTGGGCCCCACTCTGGCGGAAGAGCTTACCCTGCGTTCTCTGAGCGGAGTCAGCGAAGAAAATATCCGTGAACTGTCCAGTCAGGCTCTGGCCGGATCCAATATATCCAACCGTACGCTGACCCTTTTTGAGCAGGAACGGATCAAATACCAGTTCTTCGCGTCCATGTCCAACGAGATCCAGTTTGAATACAATTATCAATCGGATCTGCTGGCCATCTCAGACTGGGGCGCCAAAAAGCTGGGTCTAAATACGCTGATCCAGCGCCCGCAGAGCAGCCAGGAGCTGGCCCAGGTCTTCTCAAGGGAAGATCTGCGGGACTTCCAGCGCCGTCTGCTGGCCGCCACACCGGAAAACCCCATCGCCAGCAATTCATACTGCCTGAACGTAATGGGCAGGAAGCGCTGGTACAAGGCCGTGTACCGGCCTCTCTGGGAAGGTGACGAAACCTGTAATATCGTGGGCGTCATAGGCAAGTTTGTGGATGATCACGAGGAGCAGATGCGGCTGGAACACCTGAAGAGAATGGCGGAACAGGATTCTCTGACCAAGCTGAACAATCACGAATCCGCCGGCAGGCAGATCCGTCAGGCGCTGACCGACAAGGATAAGCGCTACGCCATCATGCTGTTTGATCTGGACAATTTCAAGGAAGCCAACGACCGTTACGGGCACATGTTCGGCGATCAGGTCCTGAAACACGCGGCGGAACTTCTGCGAAAAAACGTCCGGGAAAGCGATATCGCCGCCCGGGTGGGCGGCGACGAATTCCTTTTGTTCATGGCGTACACGGGGGATATCGAGTCTCTGATCCGGCGGATCTTTACTTCCTTCCATGTAAAATTTCAATCCTTCTTTATCGAAGTGAGCATTGGGATCGCGCTGGTTCCTGAAAACGGATCAGATTACGAGACCCTGTTCCACGCGGCGGACCAGGCCCTGTACGCGGCTAAGAAAAACGGCAAAAACCGCTATTGCTTCTACGACGACTCCATGCGGGATCTGCTTTCCGTCCTGTCGCCCACAGATTGTTGATAAGAGGAAAAACTTGTGATTTCTTCCTGGATCTGATGGGCATTTTTCTGCCCGGCATATGATACCTTTGAAATTCTGCAGGATTTATGTTAAAATAGGTCGGCTCGTTTATGGGACCCATTCCCCCCTGCAGGCGCCGCCGGCCTGTCCGCAGCAGTCTGTCTGCCGGATCGGGCCGCAGCAGAGGTATTATGAGACGGAGGTATTATGAGGCAGTTTTTGATCAGGCGTTTTATAAAAGACTATGAAGATGTAAAGAATCCCGCAGTCCGGGAGAGCTACGGCAGGCTGGCCGGGATCGTGGGCATCGTATCAAACGTGCTGCTCTGCGGGCTTAAAATAGCCGCCGGGCTTCTATTCAGCAGCATTGCCATTCTCGCCGACGGCATCAACAATCTGGCCGACGCTTCGTCCTCACTGATCACGCTCATCGGTTTCCGTCTGGCGTCCAAACCGGCGGACGAAGACCATCCTTACGGACACGCCAGGATCGAATATATAACCGGTCTCATCGTCTCACTGCTCATCATCATCCTTGGCCTGCAGCTCCTATCCACTTCTGTGGAAAAGATCCTGCACCCGGATCCGCTGGAATTCAGCATTCTCTCCGTAGCTGTACTGATCACGGCCATCGCCGTAAAGATCTGGCAGGCGAATTTCAATATTAAAATGGGCGAAGCCATCGACTCCGCCGCACTCAAAGCTACCGGCCAGGACAGCAGAAACGACGTGATCTCCACCAGCGTCGTACTGCTGGGCATTCTGATCGGAAAGCTGGCCGGCATCCAGCTGGACGGGATCCTCGGCACCCTTGTGGCCCTGTTTATCGTGTATTCCGGATTTCAGCTCATCAAAGAGACCTCGGATCCCCTTTTGGGGCAGGCGCCGGAGCCCGCCCTGGTGGAGGCGATCCAGGCTCACGTCAAAGCGCATCCTGGAGTTTTAGGGATCCACGATCTGGTCATCCACGATTACGGTCCCGGCCGTATCTTCGCGTCGGTCCACGTGGAAGTGGACGCCCACAGAAACCTGATGGAAAGTCACGATATGATCGACAATATAGAGCGGAGCGTTGGCCGGGAGCTGCACATCCAGCTCACCATCCATATGGACCCGCTGGATACAAAGGATCCTCTCACAGGCAGGGTCAGGGATGAGCTCCTGGAAATCACTTCCGGCATGGAGGATATCCTGAGCACACACGATCTGCGCGTGGTCTCCGGATGCACCCATCACAACGTCATCTTTGATGTGGTAGTGTCGCGGGACTGCCGCATGACCGATTCTGAGATCAAGACGCGGCTGACCGAGGCGCTGAAGGCACGTAATCCCAAATACTGTACCGTCATCACCGTGGAGCATAATTTTGTCGGAGAAGCCGCTCTGAACAACGTGAAGATGCAGTAAGAATACGCCGCTTTACGGCCACGGATCGTCCGGGTCCATCCCGAAGACCTGTACCACCTCCAGAAGCGGACTGTTTGCCAGCTGCTTCGGTGTTACGACCCACCCTCCGTCGGGATCCAGATCGTAGCCAAACTGCGCGTAAGCCCTCCAGATCAGATGCGCGCACTGCGTTCCCGTGCAGGCTGCGGCCGCAGACCTGCCGGAACTGTCCAGTACCCGCTGCTTTTCACCAAAAAAACCGGCGGTGAGCCGATAGGGCACGCCCAGCAGATTTTGCTCCGCCCATTCCGCTACCTGCGCCCGTTCCTCTCTGCCGGCGCCAGCCAGACGCATAACAAGTATATTGGGATACTTTTCCCATTTCCTGAATCGCCGGATGCCGGTATCTTTTCCAATGACGATGGCCTCCAGTGTCTCTCTGTCTTCCGCGTCGATCACCAGCGCTGCGTGACCGTTTCTCCACCCAAAAACGTGGGAGGATTTCGTGATGAGAATATCTCCGTCCTGGACGCCGGTGAGATCTGTGGTCAGCACCACGCTGCCCTTTTCGTCCACCGTCTCTTCGCGGCAGCAGACTGCGTTGTCCCTGACACAGATGTAACGGGGTTCTTCAAAAAAGGTGTCCTGCAGGTTTTTCAGCTTTGCGGGCCCATCCGGCCCAGAGAGTACCTGATCCACTGCCTGCCGTCCCAGACCGGTCTGATGATACAGAAAATCGTAGTCTCTTTCGCTGAAAACGTAACTGGTCTCCAGCTTTTCTTCTTTGTCCCTCTCTGTCTCCTTCTCCCCGCAGTCAGGCCCCGTCCACGTCTCCCGAGCCTGTGCCGTCTCTGCTTCCATCCGGTTCACAGCAGCCTGCACCGCGCCTTTTTCCAACACCGGTCCCAGCGCTCTGCGGCTGTAATCCGGCGCCGTGTGCGCAAGCTTCTCCGTCAGGTGATCTGAAAGCATCAGTCCTCCCGCCGCAGCCAGGAGGATCGCCAGCAGTCCAGCCGTTATTTTCCAATAAAAAACTCCAGTCTTACTTTTATTCATAAGACTAGAGTTCCCCTCAACAGATCATATTATTCGATCGCTGCATGTCCGCCCGTCCGCTCACCTGTTCATTGCAGCGAAAAATCCTCGTCCGTGATCTCTCCCTCCGCCACGATGTTGGTAGGGCCCGTCAGGTAAAGCGCTCTCACACGATCTGGCGCTCCATCCGGTTTCTCCCCATCCAGCTCCACTGTAATGCGCAGTTCGCCGCCGGGCACCCGGACCCGAACGTCCCTGCCGCTGACGCGGCCCAGAAGCGTGAGCACCGTAACCACGCTGCCGGTGCCTGTGCCGCAGGCCAGAGTGAAATCCTCCACGCCGCGTTCGAAGGTCTTTTCCCACAATTCCTCCGGTCCGGTCTGCACAAAGAAATTTACATTGGCTCCCTTAGGAAAATCCTTATAATACCGCAGCGCCCTGCCAAGCTCCCGTAGCCGCTCTTCTTCCATGAGCTGGAATTCCGGCAGCTCCACTATGGCGTGTGGAATGCCCGGATCACCCAATTCCACATAGTAATATTCATATTTTCTGCCGTCGATCTCAGCAACATGGTCCAGTTCGATCTTTGTGGGATCGTTCAGCCGGATCTGATACATGCGCGGATCGATGCGCCTGCCCGTCACCATTCCGGCCTTCGTCTCGATCCTCTGGATCTCTCCCGCCAGCCCCTTCTCATATCCATAGCGCGCGATACATCTGGCCCCATTGCCGCACATTTCGCTCTCGCTGCCGTCGGCGTTATAAAAACGCATGCGATAGTCGCCGCCCTGCACGGGATGATCCACCGCCATGAGGCCGTCCGCTCCCAGAGAGAACCGTCTCCTGCAGAGCTGCCGGGCAACAGCGCCCAGCTTTTCTGCAGGGATCTTTTCCTCCATGTTGTTGAGAATGATAAAGTCGTTTCCAGCTCCCTGGAATTTCGAAAACTTCATTTCTTTCTCCATTCCCCCGTCTGCCGCAGCAAAACTGCACCACACGGGTTTTCAATCGATTCCCATCCGCTTTCCTTGCCTGTTCTCCGTTCCCATTCTCCGTCACAGGATCTCGTTTCTCATCATGTCCTCGTAGGTCTGCCGTTTTACCACCAGCCGGTCCTTTCCGTCCCTTACGAAAACTACTGCCGGAATGGGATTTCGGTTGTAGTTGGAGGCCATGGAAAAGCCGTAAGCTCCCGTGGAGAAAACAGCGAAAAGATCCCCGCTTTCCGGCCGCGCCACAGCGATATCCCGGATGAGAATGTCTCCCGACTCGCAGCATTTGCCGCAGACTGTCACCACTTCCTCCTTCGGCTCATCGGCTTTGTTGGCCACCACGCCGTCGTAGACCGCCTGATACAGCGCCGGTCTGATATTGTCCGTCATACCGCCGTCCACAGAGACGTACTTGCGAACATCCCGGATCTCTTTTATGCTGCCGATGGTATAGAGGGTCATGCCCGCCTCCGCCACCACGCTTCTGCCCGGCTCTATGACCACGGCAGGCCGCTTTACGCCCATTTCTTCAAAAAACGCCTCGATGCGCGCCATCATTGGCTGCAGAAAGTATGACGCCGGCTTTCTCTCTTCCGTTGTATAGGTGACGCCAAAGCCTCCGCCCAGATTTAATTCCGTCACATCAAAGCCGAACCGCTCTTTTACGTTTTTAACCACGTCCAGCATAATATCGAGGGCCTGCAGGTGGGACGTATTGTCAAACAGCTGGGAGCCCACGTGGAAGTGGAAACCCATGAAATTGATATGGGGCGCCTCGATGGCCTGCTTTACCTGAGGATAGATCACGTCTTCGTCCAGCGGAATGCCGAATTTGGAGTCCTTCTTCCCCGTTACCATATAATCGTGGGAATCGGATCTTACTCCCGGCGTGATGCGAAACAGCACATTGGCGGTCTTTCCCCTGGCAGCGCAGATCGATTCCAGCAGGGAGAGCTCCTGCAGGCTGTCCACGATAAACCGGCCCACTCCATAATCCACCGCCAGCTCCAGCTCCGACGGCTGTTTATTGTTCCCGTTGAATTCCACCCGTTCCGGGGGAAACCCCGCTTTCATCGCCGTGTAGATCTCACCTCCGGAGACCACGTCCGTGCAGATCCCCTGTTCCATGCAGAGTTTCAACATAGCCGCCGTGCAGAAAGCCTTTGACGCATAGGCCACGCGCGTATTTTCATACTTTGAGGTAAAGTCGCGTTTCAATTCTTCCAGACGGCCGATCAGTTCGTTTTCTGAATACACATACAGCGGCGTTCCGTATTTCTTCGCCAGATCCACAGTACTGCAGCCGTCAACATACAGCACATTGTTCTTCACTTCTCTTATCATCTCGTATTTCTCCTCTCCCTACCGCTGAGGCGCGGCAAAGGAAATGCTGCGGTTCACTGTATCCATCGTACAAACTGCGCCCAGAGGCAGCGTCATCATGGGGTAGTCATGACCGGACTGTATGTTGGCGAGCACAGGTATATCCAGTCCCTCCAGCGCCTCGCGGAAACAGTCCAGTTCCGTATATTCCGGCGCTTCCTTATTCGTACAGTCTGTAAACTGTCCGATCAACAGACCGGCGCACTCCTTGAATTTTCCGGAATTTCGCAGTTGATAGACCATGCGGTCCACCCGGTTCATGGTCTCCCCCACCTCTTCGATGAAAAAGATCTTACCTTTCGTGTCAACCTCATAGGGCGTTCCGATGGAAGCGGTCAAAAGCGACAGATTGCCCCCGGTGAGGATGCCTTCCGCCTTTCCGCCTTTCGAGCTGCCTTCCTTCAGCACAGAAATGTGGAAGCCTTTGGGATTTTGGAATTCATAGGGTCCTTCCGCGTTCAGCGCGTGGAAAAAGCTGTTTTTTGTCTCCTCGTCAAACTCATCCACCATATTGGACGATACCATGGGACCGTGGAAGGTGACGAAGCCGCATTGCTGTGTGAAAGCCAGATGCATGCTTGTCACATCGCTGTACCCCACAAAAATTTTCGGATTCTCTCTGATCAGTTCCAGGTCCAGATATTCCATGGCGCGGCTTCCCGCGTCTCCGCCGCGGACGCAAAACACAGCGTCCACCTGGGGATCCGCGAACATGGCATTGATCCATCGGCCCCGAACATCTCCCTTCCCCGCCATATATCCGGCATAGTTTCCGGTCAGGTTATCTGCCATTTTTACTTTGTAACCCATCCCCTCGATCACGGCCCTGCACTGCTTCGCCCGTTCCTGTGAGATGGCGGAGCTGGGGGCGATCAGTCCTATGGTCGCTCCCGCCTCTAATTTCTTTGGATATTTCATTCCATATTCCCTTTCCCATAATCTCGATTGCAATATGTCTTCCTGTCTCGTCCGCTCCCGCTGTCTGAAGGATCAGCCCCAGATAATATTTGTCACAAAACAGGCGGCCAGAAGGGAGGCCAGGTCAGCCAGCAGACCGGCCACCACGGCATGTCTTACCTTGGTCACGCCAACGCATCCGAAGTAAACGGCAATGCAGTAAAACGTGGTCTCAGTGGACCCCATGGCCACGGAGGCCATCCTGCCCACCAGAGAATCGGGCCCGTAATTGGTGAGCAGATCAGCCAGCAGCCCCTGTGCGGCTCCGCCTGAAAAAGACCGCATAATGCCCATAGGCAAAATTTCCGCCGGCATTCCGATCAGGTTCGTAACGGGGCTCAGAATGCCCACGACCCACTCCATTGCGCCGGACGCCCTGAACATGCCGATACCGCAGAGCATGCAGCATAAAAACGGAAGGATGGTCGCGGCAACAGTCAGCCCTTCTTTCGCACCGTCCACAAAAACCGCGTAGACCTTGACCTTTTTAATGATAGCATACACCGGAATGGCAAACACAACAAACGGAATCGCATAAAGAGCCAGGAAATCCATCACTTTTATAAACATATTATTTCTCCTTCTTAATTTACGCTACTTTTCTTCAGTATTCACCCTTTTTTATTTCGAAGGTTTTTTCATTATTCAGAGACCGGTCCGTCAATACTGATTCCCTTTTTCGCCGGAAGTCCCTATTGCCTGTAAAAATTCCCGTTATCACTGCGATCGCCACAAGACCGACCCAGATATAATTCATCATAAAGCGTTCCCTCCTTACAATATAATAGTATATGATTTCCCACCGTCATTTTAATTTCTGACCTGACAAGCTGCTCTCCGCCCCTTTCCTCCTTTCTGCCTGTCCTATTCGGCGCTGCCAGTCCAGATACGAATGACACCTTTGTAATCTACTAACAGCAAAAAACGTGCCAACCTTTCCCAACTGTAAAATCGACATAATTCTCCTTTTGAGTTTGAGAGCATCCTTGTTGATCGTCCTGATTTTCAGACTGATTTTCCTATAATCCGGATCAATTGGGCTTTTCACCTAAAACAACATTGAAAGACCGCCCGCTTCTTTTGGTATGGGTGTTGCAAGTATTATGACAGAAACCGCTGGATCAAAGTGAAAGACGACGAGGCGGACCGCCCGCTGCGGACCGTTCGCCGGATATACAGGAGAGACCTATGAAAACAATAGATATTATTGGAAAAGAGACGCTGAAAGCGCAGGTAGACGCCGTTCTCGGCGAGATCATCGCTATCCGCAGAGATCTTCACGCCCATCCGGAACTGTCTCAGCAGGAAGTTCGTACTTCTGCAAAAATCAGCGAATATCTGACAGAGTGGCAGATCCCGCACAGGACGGAGGTGGCCGGTCACGGCATAGTGGGACTGATCGGGGGAAAGATCTCCCGCCGATCCGGCGGCCCTGTGATCGCTGTCCGTGCGGATATGGACGCCCTGCCGATCCAGGAAAAAAACGACGTCCCCTACCGCTCGTTGAACGAGGGCGTCATGCACGCCTGCGGCCACGATATCCATACCGCCGTGCTGTTGGGCGCCGCAAAGATACTGAAGGGAATGGAGGATGAGCTGCCAGGTACAGTAAAGCTGCTCTTTCAGCCAGCCGAAGAGACAGTGGGAGGAGCCCTGCCCATGATCAGGGCCGGCTGTCTGAAAGACCCCGACGTAAACGCGGTGATCGGGCTCCACGTGGATCCGGATATCCCAGCGGGACATCTGGAATTTTGTCGGGGCAGCATGAACGCCGCTTCCAACGAGTTTACCATAACGGTCACCGGCGTTTCCTGCCATGGAGCCCATCCCCACAACGGAGTAGACGCCATCCTGGCAGCATCTCAGGTCGTGAACGCCCTGCAGAGCGTGGCAGCCCGCAGCGTTGCCGCCACAGACGCCGCCGTGGTGACCGTGGGACTGTTCCAGGCGGGCACCGCCCCCAACGTGCTGGCCGGCAAGGCTGTTCTGAAGGGTATCGTGCGTACCCTGGACCCTGCCACCCGGTCCCTGGCCGTCCGGCGCGTGGCAGAGATCGCGGAGGCCACTGCCGCTGCTTACGGCGCTGCCGCCCAGGTCGATTTTACCGAGAGCTATCCCGCTCTCATCAACGACGATCAGGTGGAGACCATCCTGGAGGGCGCAGCAGCATCTTTCTTCAATAGAGAACAGATCCATTTTCAGCCCAAGCCAAGCATGGGCGCCGAGGATTTTTCCTATTTCTGCAGCGCGGTAAAAGGCGCGTATTTCAACATCGGCACCAGGTCTTTGCCGGAGGGCCCTTCCGCGCCTCTTCACAGCGAATATTACTGTCCCGACGAGCGCTGCATCTCCGCCGGCGTCCTCATGGAGATCGCCGGCGTTCTGGCTCTGATGGAAAAACTGGATTAAAACTGGATCAACGGTATCCTGCCCCGGCAGGACCGCTGGCGTCTGAGAGTAAAACCGGAATATCCGGTATAGAAAGAGGGGAAATCTGCAGTTATGCTGTTGAGAGATACGGTGATCAAGGTCGATCTGGACGACATCGCTTACAATATGGACCTGATCCGGAAGATGGCCGGAAGCGCGGCCGTCATGCCTGTGATCAAGGCCAACGGCTACGGGCACGGCGCCGTGCCCATCGCGGCCACGCTCATGAAACACGGCGCCTCATATCTGGCCGTAGCGACGCTGACCGAGGCTCTGGAGCTGCGGGAAGCCTGGCCTGACTATCCGCTTTTTATTCTGGGCCATACGCCCGACCGCCTGCTGCCGCTGGCGGCGGAGAACCGCATCGTTTCGACGATCTTCTCCATAGAACAGGGCCGGATCCTGTCAGATCTGGCTTGTAAGACCGGCCGTTCCGTTAAAGCGCACCTGAAGGTGGACACCGGTTTTCACCGGCTGGGAGCAACGGATCTCCGCCAGATGGCCGCTGTCTGCCGCCTGCCCGGTCTCGACGTCGAAGGGATCTTCTCTCACCTGGCGCTGGCAGGAAGCGAGGAAAATGAAAAGCAGTACCGGCAGTTCTGCGCGGTGATCCAGGGACTGGAGAAAGAAGGGATCACCTTCCGCTATCATCATCTTGCCGACAGCATCTCCGCCGTGGACGATCCGAAATACCGCATGGATATGATCCGTCCCGGCGCTCTCGTCTTCGGTCTCAGGGGTTTCCACAAGGGCTTTCTCCCCGTCAGGCAGGCCCTTACCTTTGAGACGCGTATTTCGCAGATCCACCGCATCAGAAAAGGGGAAGGCGTGGGCTACGACTATCTCTGGACCGCTCCCGCTGATACCAGGATCGGCACGCTGCCCTTCGGCTACGCCGATGGATATCCCCGCAGCATGAGAGGAAAGGGCTACGTTACCATACGCGGCGTCAAATGTCCGGTGGTGGGCGTCATCTGCATGGACCAATGTATGGTCGATCTGGCCGGCGTGCCCGAAGCCCGGGAGGGCGACCGGGCCGTTATTTACGGAAATGGCCGGAACAACACCATGAGCATAGCGGAAGCCGCGGAGCTTGCTGGCACCAATAAAAATGAGATCGTCTCCCGCCTGGCGGCGCGGCCGCCGCGGGTCTATATTGCCGGAGGATCCGCTCACTCCATTCCCAGCAGCGTCAGCGCGTTTCGCACTTGAAGCTTCACGCCTGCAGCCAGGCACCGCTCGTCGATGTCAAACCGCGAGTTGTGCAGATCCACCGTTTTTTTGTCCCCCGGAGCAGCGCACCCCAGATGAAAAAAACAGGATGGACGGGCAGCCGCGAAGTAAGAAAAGTCTTCAGTCCCCATATCCGGCGCCTGCTCCAGGATCACGTTTTCTACGCCCAGTACGGTTCGGGCGTTGCGCAGTACCACATCTGTGACCTGGTCGTTATTAATGAGCGGACCATAGCTCTCTTCCACGATCAGCTCGGCCCGGGCCCCCATGGCGTCCGCCACCTGTTCGCAGACCGCTCTGATCTTATCCCGGGCAAAGCGCCGGGTCTCATGGTCCAGCGTGCGCAGGATCCCCTGCATCTCCACGCGGTCGGCGATCTGGTTGCGCACGCTGCCGCCGTGAATCGTCCCGAAGGTGCAGACCGCCGCGCCGGTGGGACAGATATTTCTGCTCACCAGAGTCTGCAGCGTATTCAGAATATTTGCCGATACGACGATCGCGTCCACACCCTCGTCCGGGTGAGCGCCGTGGGCTGATCTGCCGTACACTCTTACGGTCAGCATATCGGAAGCAGCATACATCTTTCCGTAGCGGATTCCCACCTGTCCTGCGCTGCAGCCGGGATCCACGTGCAGTCCCAGCACAAAATCCACATGAGGGTCCTCAAGACAGCCGGCTTCGATCATGCGCGCTGCGCCGCCTGTGGTCTCCTCCGCCGGCTGAAAGAAAAATTTCACCCTTCCCGCCCATTCATTTTCCATTGCCTTCAATATCCTTGCCGTGCCCAGCAGGATCGCCGTGTGAGCGTCGTGACCGCAAGCGTGCATGACGCCCGGGTTTACGGAACAATAAGGCGCAGTTTTATTTTCTTCCTCAATGGGCAGCGCGTCCATATCAGCCCGGATCCCTACTGTTTTCCTCGCCGGTCCGCGGGTCCCCGTCACCACGCCCACGACGCCGGTATCCGCCACGCCCTTCTCACAGGGGATCCCCCACTCTTCCAGCCGCCGGCAGATCTGTGCGCCGGTCCGATATTCTTCCCCGGAGAGTTCAGGATTCCTGTGCAGATCCCTTCTTATTTCCGACAACTCCCGTTCCAGATCCAATTCGCTTATCCATTCTTCCGGACTCTTCATGGTTTCTCCCTCGCCTTCTTTCCTGCCCTCTTCCGGAGATCCTTCCCGGTTTCCAAACCGTTTTTCCTGATTATCGGACACGTCTCTCTATACCGTCGGTCCGGCGTCTGAAACAGCCCCCCGCTTAATGGCATAAATGTTGCAAGCTAATATATTGATATGAGATAACCGGCCCATTGTTACAGCAGACCATGCTTCTTGCATTTTTCATAAAACACCGACTTGGAAAGGCCCAGCTCCTCCATGACCTGGCGTTTATCCCCGTTGTATTTCTGCAGCGCCGCACGCAGAATACGACATTCCTCAGCCGCCAGCCGGTCCTTCAGCGTTACGTTTTTCACCGGATCCATATCGATATCGATATGCTCTGAATAGATGAGCTCAGAGTCGCACAGCGTGATGGCCCGCTCAATGACGTTCTCCAGCTCCCGCACATTTCCCGGCCAGTCATAGGACAGCAGCCTGCGCAGCGCCTCTCCCGAAAACTGTTTGGCCCCTACGTCGTACTCCGCGCAGGCACGCTGCAGGATCTGGTTGATAAGCGGATAGAGATCGGGTTTCCGTTCCCGCAGCGGCGGGATGTGTATGGGAAACACGTTGATCCGGTAGTAGAGATCCTGACGGAAGGTCCCCTTTTCCACCTCTTCCTTCAGGTTTCGGTTCGTGGCCGCGATCACGCGGACGTCCACCTTCAGCGGCCTGGACGAGCCTACGCGGTAGATCGTCTTATTCTGCAGCACATGAAGCAGTTTGACCTGAATAGCCAGCGGTATCTCGCCGATCTCGTCCAGAAATATGGTCCCTCCGTTGGCCGCTTCAAAATACCCGGCCTTTCCACCTGTGGACGCCCCGGTGAAAGCGCCGCCCACATAGCCAAATAATTCGCTCTCAAAAAGGGTGGGTGCAATGGCGTTGCAGTTCACCTCGACGAAAGGTCCGCCGCCGCCCCGCAGGTCGTGGATCTCCCGGGCCAGCTGTGATTTCCCGGTGCCGCTCTCCCCCGTGATGATAACGTTGAATTTGGTCCGGGACGCCTTGTAGGCCAGATATTTGACCTCGCTGATGAGAGGACCGCTGCCTACGAAACCTTTGAAGGCGTCCTGGGGATAATTTTTGCCGTAAGCCGGCCGGGGCGCATTGTACTTGCGCTCCACTTCCTCTGCCAGACGGTTTCTGTCCTCCAGCAGCGCCTCCATCCGCGTGGCGTTCTGTATCATGAGAAAAACGCCGTCCACGGTGCCGTCTTCTTCCTTCCTCACGGGAAACAGGGAACAGATCACCGGCCTGCGGTTGATCTCATAGATCGCGTCGTCCACAGAGTCTTCCTCTCCCCACAGGATGCGGAAGACTCTCTCGGTGAGCTCGCCCTCTTCAAAAATATCGGACAGCGGCCTTCCGATGACAGAAAACCCGTCGCCGGGTTCTGATTCCTTCGCCAGAAAGGCCTTGCCGCGAAGCAGATAGGCCGCGTCTTCTTTCCGGACGCTGTATCCCTGCATCTGAAAAAATTTGATGGCGCCGGTGCTTCCGTCAATTGCGACCATATGCCCCACCGTGCTAAAATAATTCATGACAAATTCCCGGTCGTTGACGGAAATAGACGCGCGCCGTTCGGCAGGATCTACCGCCGCGCGGATGCGGAAGCCCAGGTAATTGGTCTCCAGCACAATTGGCCGGCGAAGCTGGTGACTGGGCATATATTTATAGACAGGCTCCATCCTGCTGTTGCGGTAGACTCCCACGCACAGCAGCACGCCTCCCCTGCCGATGTTCTTGTCATGGATATTGAGCAGCTGCAGATCCTCCGCGCTCAGGTCGCCGTCGTCGCCTCCCACGCTGTTGTCCGCGATGATCACAATATCGCCGTCCCGCAGCGTACCGGCTCCATGAGTATTGCTCCGATCAAAATCAATACCGGTGATCTCCCTGGCCTTCCGGTTATATATACTGATCTTTCCCTGTACGTCCACACCGATCAGTCCCCGGGAAAAATCATTTACCATATGTACAATGGTGTTCGTGTTCAATTCCATACGTATTACCTCCGCCTTCCGCCGACGCACTTTTATGATAACACAGTCCTTTAAAAATTTGAAAGGAGAAATCACATGTATAAAATCAGATATTACTATTCTTCTCTGTCCAAACAATTCTTCCTTATCTTTGTGATCTGGGCGCTTCTGGTCCGGTTGCTGCTGTTCTTTGCCGGCGGTTTCTATAAAGATGCTTACGTGGTCGCCACTGTGGCCGTCTATGCGCTGGCGCTGGCTCTCTGCATCTTTTTTTTCACAGGCTGGAAGTTTTTTTATTACGAATTTGACCAGACTTCGCTGACCGGCTTCAACCTTTTAACGAAAAAAAAGACTGAGCTGGATCTCGTCCCCGTTCAGCGGGCGCTTTTCTCCAAATCCGGCATCAGTCTCTTCTATGAAGGGGACCAGGGCCCCCGATATTTTATACCCTTCCGCCGTCTCGGCGTCATTTCTCCCGTAGGCGTGGAAAATTTCATGAACCTGATGAAAAACCGCGGGGTCCATGTGGAACAGCAGTACCAGGTCCTTCCCGGCCACGGAAAAGGCGCTGCCTGGATCGGAAGATGTTACACGCTGCTGGCGATCCTTGTAGCTCTCAGTTCCGTTCAATCGACGTTTCTGGTGGTCTTGATCCTGGCAGCTCCCAAATAGCCTGCCCTTATCTAGCGGCCCGCCCCGGAACACTCCCGGAACACCCGCAGGAAATTGCCAGAAGCGATCTTCTCTACATCGTCATCCGAAAAATGCTTTTCCAACGCCTCCAGAAGTCTGGGATATCCGGTGCCGTCGCTCATCTCCAGCTCACAGTCGATCCCGTCGAAATCGGATCCCATGGCCACGGCCTCCACACCGGCCTTATTTGCCATGTAAACGGCGTGCTCCACGATGCGGTCGATCGTCGTAAAGTCGCTGCCCTCCGTGAGGAATCTGGAGTAGAAGTTCACTCCGGCCACGCCTCCCGTCTCCCCGATCACCCGCAGCTGATCGTCCGTGAGATTGCGGCTGTGGTCGCACAGCGCTCTGGCGCAGGAGTGAGACGCGGCAAAAGGCTTTTTGCTGTACTTCGCAACGTCGTAAAATCCTCCTTCGGACAGGTGAGAGATATCGACGATGATCCCTCTCTCGTTCATCTTCTCCACCGCTTCGATGCCGAAGGGCTTCAGCCCCTTTGCGTGAAGCTGCGGATCGATGCTGTTGGGGTAGCCCAGAGAATTCTCGTAATTCCAGATCAGAGTGGCCATGCGCACCCCCTGGTCAGCCAGCTCGTCCACTCTCTCGATCTTTCCGTCCAGCAATACGCAGTCTTCCAGCGTCAGTATGGCGGAAAGTTTTCCTTCCTTTTCATTGCGGGCCACGTCGTCCGCCGTGTATGCGGGCAGGATCATATCCCTGTTCGCTTCCAACTCCCGCCTGTAGAGCTCATACATTTCCTGAAACAGCTCATAAGGCCCAATGGTGACTCCATCCTGTACAGCCGACTCTCCCGTGGTAAGAAATATGGCGAAACACTGTCCCGTCATACCCGCCTCTTTCATTTTTTCCAGGCTCAAATGCCCTTTCCCGCTGCGAAGTCCTGTTTTTTTCAGGTAACACTCCAGCAGCGTATCGCAGTGCATATCAATAATTCCCATGCAGATCCACTCCTTTTCTTGTGTGTCCGTATCTTTCTGTCTGTTCGGTCCCCCGCCCTGCGTTCTCTCCCCGCCAGACGGCGTTCCTCTTACCAGTATATCTCTCCGGCAAAGGGAATTCAAACCTTTTCGAATCGCACGGACACGCCGGCGGATCACTCCTGCAAAAAGGCGTAAATGCTCCCGCATGTCGGCTTCAGTGCCGGCTCCATTATGTACCTGCGCCGCGATGTTAGCTCTGGGGCAGTACAAGCAAATAGGCGAAATTTGAAAAAATTTCATCGCATCACCGAAAACAGGCAAAAATATAGGTGAGAAACGATCGTTTCACTGTTTCTCACCTATATCTGTATAGAATTCCTGAGAATATCGGCCGTTTCCCTGTGGAAATAGGTGATACCCGCTTATTTTTTGCGTTTTCGCCTATTAAGGTCTTCCTGCAGGCCTGTGGCCGTTGAGTTCAGCGTCTCAGTCGTTGGGCTCCTTATAAAACCTGCCCGCGACCTGGTCCGTCTTGATCACATTGATAAACGCCCGGGGATCGACCTGATGGGCTTTCTTCGTCACAGACTTTACCTGGTCGCTGGAGATCACGGAATAGATCATGGACTGAGGCTCCCCCTTATACAGTCCCTTTCCCCGAAACAGCGTGGCTCCGTGATGCGTTTCTTTCTTGATCACCTCGTAGATCTTCTCCGCCTCGTGAGAGACGATGAAAAGCGATACCCGCTTGTAACGCTGGTTCATCGTACGCACCACCTGGGTGGAAGCAAATTGAAAGATAATGGAATACAGCGCTTTGTCCCAGCCAAACAGCAGACCCGCCACGATGAGCATGGCCGCATTGCCGATGAGAATGTAGTTCCAGGCGTCAAAGTTCAGCTTTTCCGAGAGGGCCACGGCGATAAAATCTGTGCCGCCGCTGGTGGCCCGGCCCATGAGGCACAGACTGATGGCGAAACCGTTGATGATGCCTCCAAAAATACAGATCAAGAGAACATCGTATGTGATCGCTTTCGCCGGGATCAGGTCTGTCAGAAAGCCGGTCAGCGCGATCATCACACAGGAGTACAGCGTAAAACGCTTGCCGATGGTCCGGTAACTGATCACCGCCGGAACCGCATTCAACAGAAAGTTGATCAGCGTGAAAGGCAGGGCAATGTTGAAAAACTCCTGGGCGCTGCGCTGGATCAGCAGCGTCAGCCCGTTGAACCCGCCGGGAAACAGTCCTCCGGCCTGAACAAAACTCTTGATGTTGACAGCCATGATAGCCGACGCTGTGACGATGAACGCCAGCCGCTTGACTTCCTCTTTCCAGCGAAACTCTTTTTCGTTCGCCTCTGCGGTCTTCTTTTCCTTCATAAAAGCTTCACCTCTATTTTATCATACCACAATGATATCTGTTTATCCTAGTGTTCTTTGCTGCCGAAAGGATAGTCCGTCTGTCTGAAAATAAAAAAGTCGCCTTTAGAAACGTGATTCGCCCTGCGGAATGATACATACGGAAATATCAACGGACGATATTTCCTATGTCATCAAAAAGAAAAAGCCGCTCGATGCACCGCCGGACGATCCGGCAGTCGAGACGGCTTTTTCTCATTGTGGATATCAAACTCCGGCAAACCCTCCGATTGATTCTATTTTATACTGCGATCGAGGAGGACGCATTTCTTGGATTTGCCGTTGGGATCAGCAGATTTTTTTTCAGGGTGGTCAGTTCTTCCGCCAGCTCTTTGGGGAGGTCCGGGAATTGGGAGAAGAAGGTCTCAATGCCTGCCGCCTCATCTTTCCAGATATCCAGATTGATGGACAACAGTTTTTTCATAGTCTCCGGTGCTATATCAAGACCGGTCAGATCGATGTCCCGCGGATCGGGCTGGAAGCCGATGGGGCTCTTTACCGCCGACACCTTGTGTTCACAGCGGTCCAGCATCCACAGAAGCACCCGCAGGTTTTCTCCGAATCCCGGCCAGATGAAGGCTCCCTCCTCATCGGTACGGAACCAGTTCACGTGGAAGAACTTCGGCGGATCGGTCACCTGGCGTCCCATTTCCAGCCAGTGCCGGAAATAGTCCGCCATGTTATAACCGCAGAACGGCAGCATGGCCATGGGATCGTGTCTCACGACGCCCACCGCTCCGTTGGCGGCGGCAGTGGTCTCCGAGGACATGGACGCCCCCATGAACACTCCATGATTCCAGTTTCTGGCTTCATAGACCAGAGGTTCTGTCTTTGCCCGGCGGCCTCCGAAAACGATAGCAGAGATGGGCACGCCGGTAAGAGAATTAAACTCGCTGCTGACGCAGGGGCAGTTCTCCGCAGGAGCGGTGAACCTGGAATTGGGATGCGCCCCCTTTTCTTCCGACTCTCTTCCGTTCCAGGGACGGCCAAGCCAGTCCTCTCCGTTCACCAGAGGTTCTTTGTCCAGCCGCTCCCACCATACGGTATTGTTATCCAGATTTCTGGCAACGTTGGTAAATATCGTGCCGCGTTTTGTGGTAGCCAGGGCGTTGGGATTGGATCTGTCGTTGGTCCCGGGCGCCACGCCGAAGAAACCGTTCTCCGGGTTGACCGCCCAGAGACGGCCGTCCTCACCCACCCGCAGCCAGGCGATATCGTCGCCCACGGTCCAGACTTTATAACCCTGTTTTCTGTACAGTTCCGGCGGGATCAGCATGGCCAGATTCGTCTTTCCACAGGCGCTGGGGAAGGCTGCGCAGATATATTTCACTTCGCCCTGAGGATTCTCGATCCCAAGAATGAGCATGTGCTCCGCCATCCAGCCCTCGTTTCTTCCCATGAATGACGCAATGCGCAGGGCCAGACACTTCTTTCCCAGCAGCACGTTGCCGCCGTAGGCCGAATTAATGGACCAGATCGCGTTGTCCTCCGGGAAGTGAACGATATACTTTTCATTTTCATTCAGATCCGCCTTGGAGTGCAGGCAGCGGGTAAAGTCGGCGCCTTCCTCCAGCAGACGGACAGCGCCTGCTCCCACGCGGGTCATGATGCACATATTCAGCACCACATAGACCGAATCCGTCAGCTCGATACCGATCTTGGCAAAGGGCGATCCGGGCACTCCCATGGAAAAGGGAATGACGTACATCGTCCGGCCTTTCATGCAGCCCTGATAAAGCTTTTTCATCTTCGCATACATTTCCTGCGGATCCGTCCAGTTGTTGGTGGGACCCGCCTCTTCCCTGGTCTTTGTACAGATCAGCGTGCGTTTTTCATCCCGGGCTACGTCCTTGGGCGACGTCCTGTAATAATAACAGTCGGGCAGCAGTTCCTGATTCAGGCGGATCATCTCTCCGGTGCGCACGGCCAGCTCCCGCAGCTCTTCGATCTGTTCTTTGCTGCCGTCTATATAGACAATGCGGTCCGGACGGGTCATCTCAGCCATTTCTCCGATCCACGTCTCCACCGCCTGATTATTGATCGTCATTTTGTTTTCCTCCTTAAAATGAACTCGCTCATTTTCCTCTGCATTTAGGCGTTTACGGCCTCGATGGCCAGCTTCAGCTTTTCCGGTATCCGGGCACATTCCGTCTCCGTGATGGACGCCACCGATACGCGGACGCCCTCTCCCAGGGGAATGGTAAAAATGTCGTACTTCTGCAGTTCCTTGCCGACCGCCTCCGCATTTTCGCAGGGAACGGTCACGAAAAATCCGGAATCATAAGGACAGCAGTTCAGGCCCGCCGCCGCAGCCGCGTCCATGAAGGCCTTTCCCCTGCGTCTCAGCGCGTCCAGGAAAAACTGCCGTTCCTCCGTCACCTTGGCCAGAAGGTTCTCATCCGCAAAGATATTGGACAGCACCGTCATGGCGGCCCGGTTTCCGTTGGACCAGCTGGCCCTGCTGGCCACTGTGCAGGCGTCCTTAAATTCCTTTGCG
The DNA here is from genome assembly GCF_900605495.1 of Bacilliculturomica massiliensis. Classification (GTDB taxonomy): domain Bacteria; phylum Bacillota; class Clostridia; order Peptostreptococcales; family Anaerovoracaceae; genus Bacilliculturomica; species Bacilliculturomica massiliensis. The sequence continues at coordinate 96,337 of NZ_LR027602.1, read as the reverse complement.
ATCTCCGCCGTAGGCGCCATGCACAGCAGCGCGCCGCAGCGCATGCCGTAAAGGGTGAATCCCTTTGACGCGCTGAATGCAACCAACGGCAGTATATTTTCCGGCAGTCCCGTGAGCTTCTTGAAAAATGCTCTGTACGCCCTGGCGTCGCCGGAAAAGTCCAGATACGCAATGTCCACCAGCAGGCGGATCTTTTTATCCGGGAATTTGCAGATCGTCTCGATCACCCGGTCCCAATCATCGGCTGTGAATGTGTAGCCGGTTGGATTGTGTGCCGGGGTGTTTATAATGATCAGTGCGCCCTCCTGCCGGTTGAGCAGATCGGTCAGGGACGCGCCGAATGCTTTGTAGTTGAACTTCCCTTCCCCGTCAAACAGGCTGTAAGTCTCCAACCTGCGGCCCTGCTCTTCCGCGATGACGCGGTAAGGGCTCCAGTGCCAGTCCCCTGTCAGCACTGCCTCCCCGGGCTTCGTATAGCAGGAGACCGCGTTTCTGAGGGCTCCCGTGCCGCCCGGCGTAAAACAGGTCTCCACAAAGGCGTCCGGCTGTTCATCCAGAAACACGGCTTTTTTCACTGTTTCGCCGTAAGAAGGTATCCCTGCAATAGGCGCATATTCGGCAAAATCTTCAGGCGCCAGCTGCCGCAGTCCCTCGATCACGGAGGACAGTACAGCCAGCTTCCCCTCGTCCGTCAGCAGGACTCCGATGGTCGCGTCGATGACGTTTTCTTTTCCGGCCTCGGCGATCCTCTGTTTCGCCAGGCTGCTCACGCCGAACAATTTGTCGGGCTTCCCGATGGTCCGCCCGTTGGCCTCCGCCATGATCATTTCATTCACCTCTTTATCTCTGATCTTACAGAATAGATCCGGGACCTCCCGGCATATCCCCAGATCTGGCGCCCAGATCCGGCAGCGCGGATAAAAAAGAATCGTCCCTTTCAGCCCCGCGCTTGCATAAGCCCTGGATTCATCTTATAATAACATTGGTACGCCCGTCTCGGACGATACGCTTGCATGGTGTGCGGCCCACGCCGGAAAGGTTTTAAATATGTACCATACAGACGATATTGACAAGAAAATACTGGCTCTGCTTTCCCGCAATTCCCGGATCTCCCTGAACCAGCTTTCCCAGCAGGTGTTTCTCACCTCCCCCGCCGTAGCGGCGCGGATCGAAAAGCTGGAGAAAAGCGGCGTCATCACCGGGTACCGCGCCGACATCGACGCGGAAAAGCTGGGTTATCCCATCACTGCATTTATTGAGCTGACCATGGATCCCGATCAGAAAAACGCTTTCGTGGATTTTATCCGTGACAGCAGAAACGTGCTGGAATGCTACCACGTAGCCGGGGCTTATTCTATGCTCCTGAAGGTCTGCTTCCCCACGCCCTCTCTTCTGGACCAGTTTGTCGGTTCGCTGCAGTCCTTTGGAAAAACCCAGACCCAGATCGTATTTTCCACCGTAGTGAGTCCACGCTCCGTCCATATTGACTAAATGGATCGATCCTCTCTCTTTTCGCCTTGATTATAGGCGTCAAATCGAGGGATTTCAACGGTTTGAACGAATACCTCAAAACAAAAAGAAAACAGGGCTTTCACTTAATTATTGTAAGTTTAAGTCCTGTTTTCTTATTTTTCTTAAGCGCCTTCGGCAGTGGATCATCCGTGGATCAGCCAAGGCGGCACGGCTGATCCATCGCCGCGCAGTAAAGCCTCCACGAGGTCTTTCGTATGAAGTCTTCAAAGACAGGAACATCTGTCTCATTGGAGGTGAAACACACCACAAAAGGCCGGTTCGCGCAGACGATCCCTACGTCGTGGGTGGTACCGTCCTCCTCTCCGGTCTTGTGCGCTACGGGAACGTTTTCTCCCATGATACCTGGGATCTTATGGTTGATCTGCTGCTGGAGGAGGATCTCCTCCAAATACGCAGAAACTTCCGGACTGATCAGCGTCCTGCGATGGATCCCTTCCAGCAGGCCGCCCAGCTCCTCCGGCACGATCCAGTTCTGGATCCCCTGTTCTTCCTTCTCAAGATCGTAGAGACAGCGGTTCATCTGCGTGCCCGAAAGCCCCAGCTCCCGAAACACCGGCTTCATCCTTTCGATCCCAAAATAGCGGGCCAGCGCGTTGGTCGCCGTATTGTCGCTGATGGTAATCATCAGCTTACACAGAGACAAGACGTCCAGCTCCGGTTCACCCGTCAGATGCTGTACCGCGCCGCAGCCGGGGATCTTTTCGTCCTCCGCGATGCGCACCTTAGCAAAGAGATCCGCCTCTCCACGGTGCGCCAGCAGTAAAATACCCGCGAAAAGCGGCAGTTTATAAACGCTGGCCGCCCGAAACTGCGCCTTTTCTTGAAACCCAGCCGTCTCCCCCGTGGCCAGATCCTTATAATAAAATCCGGTCTTTCCACTCATGTGAGAAAGCGCTTCTATCGCTTCCCCACAGATCTCTGCTGTCGTCATAAAAGTCCTCCACAAAAATCGGTCCTCATCTGGTTCCAGCACCGGCGAAGAATACGTCTGATCAAATCAGAAACATTCTGGCTACCAACAAGGCCTTCAGATCGGCGGTACGGTAACCGGCCGTGCAGGCGTCCACCGCTCTGGCGCCCGGAAACTGCGAGGCTTTTCTGGCTTCCGCATGGTTTTTGTATCGCACCGTCAGGTCGAATTCTTCAGGCAGTTTGGGACAGGTCCCTCCCTTTTCCACAGCCTCCCTGACTCCGTTCTCGATCAGCCGGACAGCTTCCGCCGGGTGAAGATTGACAGTGGCCTCCCCGCTTCCCCGCTTGACGCCTGCGGTCTTGATGCCGTACAGCGCTTCCGCTTTGCGGCAGATGGCCTCGTCGCCGCTGACGAATACGATAGGCACGCCGTACCTGGTGCAGATCAGGCTGTTCAGCTCCAGCTCCGAGCACACTTCTCCGTTCAGCCGAACTTCGACGATGCGGTCCTTGTTGATGGTATGGGCCAGTGGGTTGGCGTCGGTTCCCGCCTCCGAATGATATCCGATGCAGACCGCGCAGTCAAAGCCCTGGTCCACTTCCTCCATCATCGAATCCGGCGTACAGCCCCAGCCCCGGATCAGCCTGACGCCCTCCGGAAGCAGCGACGGATCAATATTGCGGGCGGAATCGTGGGCGTCCCGCACCCAGACCTTTTCCGCTCCGGCTGCCAGAGCTCCCCGGCAGGCCGCCGCGGCCTCCGCATTCATCTGCTTTACCGCCCTCTCATGGTCGGGAGAGTTCAGGAACGTTTCGTCCCAATCCGTCACGCCGGTTATTCCCTCGATATCCACACTGATATACACTCTTTTCCCCATTTTTTCCACCATTCCTCCTTTTCTTTTTCACTGACCGTTAATATTGATATAATACATTTGAGTAATAATCGCAATAATTGATAGTATTCTCCATATGACCACCCATGGCTCCCCCGTATGGTTCTTATTTCTGCTAAATAAAAGAACCGTGCTTTGAGGGCTTATTAAAACGAGACAGAACATAAACAGAAGTGAGAACCTGACCGCCACATCATAAAATTGTGTTTTACCCGTTATGTTGAGATAAAGAAAAACAAAGCTGAATATCCAGGATAAAAAATATAAATATTTTACATATTTTCTCTTCTTCATTATCGATCCCCCGTTTTAGCAGAAAACACGATTCTGTACAGTATCAACCAGTCTTCCGCCGCGATATTTTTTCTTCTTCCTCTCCGGTCATCAATAAAATAAACAAAAGTCACACACCTTCATCTAATACTAATTATTATAACACATACTGCGGGGTATTCTGATTGGGAGATCGCTCAATAATGAGGGACAAGCAGATGAGTTATACACAAGGCCAGAAACACACACTTGAAAAAACAAGAGAATACGTCTATCGTTGAAAAATTCCAGATCGTAAAGGATATCCGCGGAGATGTTACAGAAATAAAGGATCAGATCAAAAATCAGCCGGGATGTTAGAATACCGCCAGCCAGTTTACTGGCTGACGGCAAAATCTTATGATACATTGCTCTGCCGACGGATCGCACACCGAACTCATCTCACTTTTTCAGCTTTCCGTCAGCCCCATACAGATGGCAGTAGACGAAGTGATTTTCGTCCACGTCGATCCGTTCCGGCGCCTTTTGCTTGCAGATCTCCATACAGTGCCGGCAGCGGGGATGGAATTTGCAGCCGGACGGCGCGTTGATAGGCGAAGGGATGTTTCCCTCCAGAATGATCCGCTCCCGCTTTACCTCGGGATCCGGCACGGGTATGGCGGAAAGCAGCGCCTGGGTGTAGGGATGCAGAGGTTTTTCGTAAAGACTGTATTTATCTGCCACCTCCACAAAATTGCCCAGGTACATGACGCCCACCTTATCGCTGATATGCTCCACCACGCTCAGATCGTGTGCGATAAACAGATAGGTGAGATTCAGCTCTTTTCTCAGATCGCTGAGGAGATTCAGTACCTGAGACTGGATGGAAACGTCCAGGGCGGATACCGGCTCATCGGCGATGATCAGTTTCGGTTCCACGGCCAGAGCTCTGGCGATGCCCACCCGCTGACGCTGTCCGCCGCTGAATTCGTGGGGATAGCGTTTGGCGTGGTAGTCGTCCAGCCCCACCTGTCTCAGCAGCTGCAGTACTCTGGCGTCGATCTCCTGCGTCGTCCGGCAGAGTTTGTGGATGATGAGAGGTTCCGCGATGATATCGTGGATGGACATCCGCGGATTCAGGGACGCGTAGGGGTCCTGAAAGACCATCTGTATCTTTTTGCGCACTTCGCGCATGGCGTTTCTCTTGTACCCGCTGATGTTGCGGCCTTCAAATATAATATCGCCGGAGGTAGGCTCGATCAGCTTGCATATGGTCAGACCCATGGTGGACTTTCCGCAGCCGGACTCGCCCACGATGCCGAATACCTCGCCTTCCTTCACCTGGAAGCTCACGCCGTCCAGCGCCTTGACAAAAGTCTTTCTCTGTTCTTTTGTGCGCACCGGATAATATTGCTTCAAATCTCTGATCTCCAGTAAACAATCACTCATTGACGCCACCTCCCGCACTGGTTCTCCCGCCGCCGTCGCCGCAGTCGCCGTGGGCACCATCGCCGCTGGACCGGACGTCAGCCGCTTCCTTCTCGCACAGCCAGCAGCGGCATTTGTGTCCGCCGCCCAGATCAAACAGCGGCGGTTCCATCTGGCTGCATTTTTCAATGGCTTCCTTGCAGCGGGGCGCGAACTTGCAGCCCTTAGGCATGAATTTGGGGTTAGGCACGTTGCCCGGGATCGATTCCAGCGCTTCCACGTGTTCGCCCAGTTTGGGGATCGAAGCCAGCAGCCCTCTGGTGTAGGGATGAGCGGGGTTTTTGAAGATCGTCTTCACTTCGCCCATCTCCACGGATCTGCTGCAGTACATGACCAGCACATGATCGCAGACTTCCGCCACCACGCCCAGACTGTGGGTGATGAAGATGATGGAGGTGCCCACCTTATCCTTGAGCCTCTGCATCAGATCCAGGATCTGAGCCTGTATGGTGACGTCCAGCGCCGTGGTGGGTTCGTCGGCAATGAGTATCTTCGGATTGCAGGCCAGCGCCATGGCGATCATCACCCGCTGCCGCTGTCCTCCGGACAGCTGGAAGGGGTATTCGTCAAACATGCTCTCTACCCGGGGCAGACCGGTATCCTTGAGAAGCTGTATGGCCCGCTCCTTCGCTTCCTCCCTGGAGGCGCCCTGATGCAGGCGGATGACTTCCATGATCTGCTCCCCTGTCTTGATGACGGGATTGAGACTGGTCATGGGCTCCTGAAAGATCATGGCGATCTCATTGCCCCGGATCCGCCGGCGCTCCTCTTCGCTGAGAGGTACGATGTCTCTGCCGTCGAACAGGATCTCTCCTTCCACCACCTTACCGGTGGTTCCCTTCAGAAGACCCATGATGGCCAGAGAAGTGACGCTCTTGCCGCTGCCCGACTCTCCCACGATCCCCAGGGTAGAGCCTTCCTCCAGCACAAAATCCAGACCGTCCACCGCTTTCACCACGCCGCTGTCCATGAAGAAATACGTGCACAGATTTTTTACTTCCAATATATTTTTTGTTTCCATAATCAGCCTCACGCTCTGTCATTCAGTTTGGGGTCCAGGGCCATGCGCAGTCCGTCTCCCAGCAGGTTGAAACACAAAACGGTTATCACGATAGCCATCCCTGGGAAAAAGGCATAATGCCAGCAGGTGTAGAAATACGTCCTGGAATTAGACAGCATCAGTCCCCACTCCGGCGTGGGCGCCATGGCCCCCATGCCCAGGAAACTCAGGCTGGCCGTGGTCATGATCGAACCGCTGATGGACAGCGAATACTGTACGATGATGCTGGGGATCGCACCCGGCAGAATATGCTTGAACAGGATGCGCATATCCGAAGCCCCGATGCACTTGGCGGCTCGGACGTACACGCTGTTTTTCAGCTGCATTGTCGTGCCCCGCACCAGCCGCGCGTAAGTTGGAATGCAGAAGATGATGACGGCGATCACTACGTTTGTCAGCCCCGGTCCCAGGATCGCCACAATGGCGATGGCAAGGATCAGGCCGGGGAAAGCGTAAAGCACATCCGCCACACGCATCATAATACCGTCCAGGATCCCGCCGTAATATCCGGCGAACAGCCCGATGACGGAACCGATGATGCTGGCCACCGTCACGGTGAAGAATCCGATGGAGAGGGAGATCCTTGTGCCGCAGAGAACTCTGCTGAATATATCTCTCCCAAATTCATCCGTGCCGAACCAGTGTTTCATACTGGGGCCCTGCAAAAGCTCCGCATAATTGTATTCGTTGATGCCAAAGGGAGCCACTTTATAGCAGACGACGGCGATCACTACCAGCACCAGCAGCACGAAAGCCGCGGCCACAGCCGTTTTCTGCTTTTTAAAATTCCGGAGGAAATCGCTGAACCGGGTGTTCATATCCATCTCTTCCGTGACGATTATCTCTTTTTTCTTTTTGAACATGGTACCCCTCCTAATCCAGTCTGATTTCCGGGTTGACCACCGCGTAAAGCACGTCAACCAGGAGGTTTATCACTACAAAGTGCAGGGAAAAAATGAGTACCAGCGTCTGAAGCATTGTATAGTCACGGTAATTGATGGACTCGATCAGCAGAAGTCCCAGACCGGAATAGCCGAACACAGATTCAACCAGCACGGCGCCGCCCAGCATGACGCCGAACTGCATGCCTACGATTGTGATAACGGGTATCATCGAATTCTTTAACACGTGTTTGTAAATGACCGTTCGCTCGCGCAGGCCCTTAGCCCGCGCCGTCCTGGTATAGTCCTCCTTCAGCGCCTCGATGATGGAGGATCTGGTAAACCGCGCCACCGTGGACATCATGTACGCGCCCAGGGTAAAGGCGGGCAGTATCAATCCCCTCAGCGTGCCCGTGGGGACGATGGGGAACCATTTCAGCTTTACGCAGAATACTAAAATAAGCATAAGTCCGATCCAGAATTCCGGAACCGCCTGTCCCAGCACGGACACGGTTATCCCGGTGTAATCCTGCCATTTGGAGGCGTGGGTGCCCGACCAGATCCCGATGATCAGTCCGGCCACTACGCTCCACAGAATAGCCAGGCAGGCCAGCTTCATGGTGTTTCCGTAGCGAAGCCCGATCTCATACAGCACCGGCATTTTTGTTCTCAGGGAAGTGCCAAAGTCGCCCACGAGAACTCCCTTCATCCATATGACGTACTGCGTTACCAGCGGCTTATCCAACCCGTACTGCTGCGTGATCGCCTGGATCGCCTCCGGCGTAGCTTTCTCCCCCAGCATCAGTCTGGCCGGATCGCCCGGTATCATGCGGATGAACAGAAAGATAAAGATCGAGACCAGAAACAGCGTGATCAGGATGCCTCCCGTACGTTTTAATATGTATCGAAGCATATTGTTACCTCATTTATGGGAAAAGGCGGAGACGGGCGGACCCGCCCCCGCTTTCCCTGTCAAAATATGTCCGGCCCGAAAGCCCTCTTAAAATGTCTGATCCAAATCGCTACTCGACATATTTTGCCTTCATCAGATTGAAGCATCCCGCCGGACCGAACTGCAGTCCGTCGATATGGGAATCGTACGCCGCGCTGTAGCAGGTGGACAGCAGCGCCACTGCGGGAACGTCGTCCCAGATGATCTTCTGAGCGGTGGCGTAGGCTTCTGCCCGTACGTCCGAATCGATGGAACGGGCTCCGGCTTCAATTGCCTTGTCAAATTCCGGATTCTTGTAGAAGGAATAGTTGCCTCCCATCGGCGGCAGCGCCTTGGAAGCAAATCTTCCCACCGCCTCGTCCGGGTCCGCCGTGTCCGCGCCGTATCCTCTGATGTAGCAGTCGAACGCAGTATCCTTGGGATCTCCGCTGTAGGCGTTCACGTTATCGGTGAGGAATCCGCCCTCCTGCGGGTAGATCTTCAGCGTGATGCCGACCTTCTCCAGCTGCTGCTGAATGAATTCGCCCCGCTGAATATCCGTGGTGTCGTTCTCTTCCCAGCAGACCAGCGTCAGTCCGTCGCCGTAGCCGGCGTCCGTCAGCAGCTGCTTTGCCTTCTCGATATTGTACTCGTAAGGCGTCTGGGGCTGATAGAAATTGATGGATCCTGTCAGGAAGGAACTGGCTTTCTCATACTCTCCGCCGTATACTACGTCGTTCAGCGCGTCAATGTCGATGGCCATGGAGATCGCCTGCCGGACGCGGACGTCCTTGAACACATCCTTCTGACAGTTCAGATAGAAGTACGCCATGGAGGTCCCGACCTTCTGCAGGGTCTCCTTGCCGGCGGCTTCCACCGTGGCCTTGTTGGTGTGGGTCAGGGAGTTGATGATGTTGGCCTCTCCGGACATCAGCATGGCCACTCGGGTGGCTTCCTCGCTGACGGGACGGAGCGTGATGGTGTTGAATCCGCAGTCCGCGTCCACCAACGGCGTGCCGCCGCAGATGTCGGCGTCGTAGCCCCACCAGTCTCTGTTCAATTCATAGAGACAGTATTCCCCTACTCTTCTCTCCTTCATCGTGTACTGGCCGGTGCCTATGGGCGTAGTGTTCAGCGCCTCGTCGCCCGCTTCCAGCAGCTTGGGGCTGACCATTCCGGCCGGCTCGATGGCCAGCGCATTGAGGAAAGGAGCGTAAACTTCCTTCAGATATACCTTGACTGTGTACTCGTCTACTATCTCGGTCCGGTCGATGTTCGCATACATGAACTGACTCTTGTAACCGTGGGACTGATCCGCCATGATATCCAGATTGGCCTTGGCCGCCTCAGCGTTCCACGGGGTCCCGTCGGAGAAGGAGATCCCTTCTCTGAGGTGGAATGTGTACTCCGTACCTTCGTCGTTGGTGTCGCAGCCGGTGGCCAGCATCCAGACGTATTCCTGATTCGGATCCAGCCTGAGCAGCGGATCATAGATCCAGAACATGGGCTGAGCGTCGGAAACCGTACCCATATCCAGCGGATACAGACTGCTCATCTCAGCATAGTCCAGGATGGTGATATCCGAGTTCGCGGCCACGCCGCCGGTGTCGCCCGCGCCGCCCTGATCCGGGGTGCCTGAATCGCCGCCGCAGCCTGCCAGTGATCCCAGGATCAGTGCACAGACTGTGAGAAGTGCTAAAAATTTCTTCATGTTGTACCTCCTCCTTTTAATCGTTTATGAAAAATGGCCCTGATGGATACCATTTTAAACCTGTGGTAAAACGGTGATATACCGCGCCGGTGGATCGTCCTTTCCCAGGCCTCAGCTGCGGCCCCGGCGCAGGATCGCTCCCGCCCTCGCCCCTGTGTGAACGCCGTTTTCGGCCGTCAGCACGCCGTTTACATAGACCTGAACGATACCCTGGCAGGCGCGCTTTGGATCACTGTAGGAGGGCGTATCACGGATGGTGTCAAAGTCGAACAGCACCAGATCCGCCGCCATTCCTTCCCGGATCAGCCCTCGTCCCTGCAGTCCCAGGCGGGCGGCCGGAAGCCCCGTCATCTTGTATATGGCGGTCTCCAGGGGAAACAGCTTTCTCTCCCGGCAGTAATGGGCGATCACCCTGGGGAAAGCGCCGTACCATCTGGGATGGGGCAGCCCCGGATAATCCAGAGACGCCGCGTTGCCGTCGGAACCGATCATGGTAAAGCGCTGGGACATAATGAACTCGATGTCCTCCTCGCACATACCGTAATTTACTTCATTCACACGTCCCTTTTCTTCTATGATCAGATCGAAACAGGCGTCGGCGGGATCCACCCCGCGGATTTCCGCTATTTCTGTGATAGATTTCCCCACAGTCCAGGCATTCTTTTCGCTCTCCGCATAGGAGACGATAATGTCGCCCCATCTGCCCACGTGACTGGCGTTGCTCTCCTCCTTCAGCTTCTCACGAGTCGCCGGATCCCGCAGACGTTTCAGAAGCGCTTCCATTCCTCCTGCAAATCCCCAGGCCGGCACGTTGCTGTCCAGAGTAGTGGATGAGGCGTTGTACGGATACTGGTCCGCCGTAACGTCCAGCCCTTCCTGTCTGGCCTTCTCGATCATCGCGATGGTCGCCCTGCAGCTCACATTCCAGTGAGATCTTCGCGTCACCTTATGATGAGCGATCTGCAGCGGAACTCCCGCCGCCCAGCAGACCTCCATGGCCTCCCGCACCGACTCCACGTTGCGGGTGGCTTCATCTCTCATATGCGTCTCATAAAAAGCTCCGTAAGGCCGCAGTTCACGGGCCAGTTCCGCCAGCTCCTCTTTATCAGCATAGCACCCCGGCGGGTAGATCAGTCCGCTGGACATACAGAACGCTCCGTCCTCCATGGCCTGCCGCAGATGCGCCTTCATCAGACTCATTTCCCTGGGATCTGCCTTTCGGTCTTCATAGCCCATGACCGCCAGACGGATCGTTCCATGGCCTGCGGCTGTTCCGAAATTCGTGCTTACCCCCATCTGCTCCAACATCTCCAGATATTGGCCGATGGACGTCCAGCCGTACTCCAGATCCCCCGCGTAGTCCTTCAGCTGCTCCTTTCGCTCCGGATCTACAGGCGCCACGGATATGCCGCAGTCGCCGCCGATCTCCGTGGTGATCCCCTGCAGGATCCTGCTCTCTGCCTGGGGATAGAGGGGCAGCGTGCTGTCGCTGTGAGAATGGATATCGATAAATCCGGGACTCAGGTACCGATCCGACCCGTCTACCACGCGCTCCGCCTCACAGTCTGCCAGCATCCCTATTTTGCAGATCTTCCCGTCCCGCACCGCCACGCCGCCCCGAAACCAGGGGGCGCCTGTGCCGTCGATAATGCGGACGTTTTTAATGATCAGATCGTACATCCGTCCATCAATCCTTTCTCCATATATTCACTTAACGAGCGGATCACGGTGTCCCTCACGCCCCTGGTGGTCTTTGCGTGATACAGAGAGCTGACGATGGCCTCCTCCACCGCCTCCACCGCGGCCTCAAACACGGGATCGATGTTTTCATCGTAGAACATTTTAACGTCCAGTATGTTCCGGCTGCTGTAGTGCGGAATGCGGTTGGCCGTGGTAAAAGCGATGGCGATGTCCCCGCTGCCGTTTCCCAGGTAGGAGCCGGTCCTGCCCAGAGCGATGGTTGCCCGTTTGGCCACCCGTTTCAGCTGTCTCTCATTCAGCGGGATATCCGTCGCGATGACGATGATGATCGAACCCTGATCCTTGCATGCTTTTAACTTTGTAAGAGATCCGCCCACATGCTTTCCGCCCAGCACCAGATTCCGTCCTGAGCCGAAATTGGACATGACCAGCGAGCCGATCACATAATTTTTTCCGTCCACCTCGACCAGTCGGGAGGCGGAACCGATCCCGCCCTTTACGCCCAGACAGCACATCCCCGTTCCGGAGCCCACGGCCCCTTCCTCGAAGTCCCTGCCGGCGCTGTCGATGGCCCTTCGGACCATTTCCTCCGTCACGTGCAGACCCCGGATATCGTTGAGTCTTCCGTCATTGCATTCCGTCACGAGACAGTTAACCGTTCCTGTTGCCACTCCGATATCCTCGTTCTGTTCCAGCATATACCGTACCAGCGCGGTGGTCGCCGTGCCCACAGACAGCGTATTGGTCATGACGATGGGAGTCTCTATGGTTCCCATCTCCTCCACCTGTACCAGGCCGACGCTCTTTCCAAAACCGTTGATAACGGATACCGCCCCCATCACTTTATCCTGAAACAGATTTCCACCGTGAGGGAGGACAGCGGTCACCCCTGTGTTGATCTCTCCGTCCTGCAGCGTCACATTTCCCACCTTCACGCCGTCCACGTCCGTTATCAGGTTGTTCGGACCCTTGGGCCACTTTGTATACAGTTCAATCCCACAATTACCCGGCAAGCCCATCTGTTTTCCTCCTCACTTACGCTCTCCGCATTTTATAAACTCTATCTCTTCCACCATCGGCTCCAGACGGAACCGCAGGCCTCTCACGGCCTTATCCCGGCCCTCCCGCTCTGCCCGGTCTGCCCGGAAAAACGTCAGAGGGATCTTCATCGTATAGATATCTTCCTTTACGCCGTCCACACGGAACCGATCCTCCCCCAGCCATACGGCGGGCAGATCCTTCATGTCACGAAAATCGATGAACAGTCGGCTTTTACCTCCGCCGTCCTTATCGCCGCCGTCCTCACGGCCTTTCCGGCTGCAGCGAACGGTCAGCCGGCCGTAGCCCGGATTTTCATAGACGCCGCCGTAGTCCTCCCAGCCGGTCCTTTGCGCCGCCTCCGCTTCCCAGACGATCTTTTCTATCTCTCCCGTCAGGTCCAGCTCACAGTCGCGGTACAGATCCGGCGCCGGAGGCTCCGCCGTGTGGAACCTCTGAGCCCAGCCCACATCCGGAAGTCCCAGAGCCTGATCCAGAATAGTGTAAACTAATGTATAAAAAATCGGGACGGCAGGCGAATGCAGATTCATCAGGACCGCCACTCCGATTTTTTCATCGGGCAGATACGCCTGAATGGAACTGTAGCCGTCGATCTTTCCCGTGTGTTTCTGAAATCTTCTCTCCCGATACCGGCCGGAAGCCCAGCCCAGACCGTAGCGGTCACAGGGGAAAAAGCCTTCTCCCATCCCCGAAGAATCAGGATAGTCGATCTGACCGCGATGCAGTTCGGCGAACAATTCTTCCGATATCAGCTGCCTGCCCTCCGGCGTCCTGCCGCCTTCCAGCTGGAACTGCAGCCACCGGCCCATATCCTCCGCCGTGGAACTGACCGAAGCCGCAGGTCCCGCCAGATCCACGTTCCACACAGGAAGTCTGCGAAGAGCACCGTCTATCATCTGATAGGGGCCGGCGTGATTTGGATCCGTCCGGAGTTCCTCAGCCGTGCAGCGCGTTCTATCCATATGTAATGGTTCAAATATCAGTTCCCGCATCAGCGTCTCCCAGCTGCTTCCCGCGGCCCGTTCCGCCACGTAACCCGCCATGGCGTAAACGAGATTGCTGTACTGAAAACGGCTTCGAAAGGGCGCACTGGGCCGCAGATACCGGAGTCTTTCCGCCAGCTCCCGCCTGGAGATGGAATCGGGCCACACGCCGTCGTGGCCTCCCAGTCCCGTGCGGTGACAGAGCATATCCCGCAGCGTGGCGCTGCGCGTCGCTTCCTCGTCATAAAATTTCAATTCCTCTGCATAGCGTCGGACCGGAACGTCCAGGTCGAGCACTCCCTGGCCGCAGAGCACCGCGATCATAGCCGCCGTCATCGACTTTGAGCAGGACGCAACGCCGAACAGTGTGTCTGTCTCCGCCTTCAGCGCCGCTTCCTGATCCCGCCAGCCAAAAGCAGCCGTCTCCGGTTCTTTCCCATCCCTGACCACAGCCAGCGCCAATCCGGGAACGCTCCAATAAGCCATCTCTCTTCGAATCAGATCGACATTCTGTTCAATCAATTTCCTCATCTCCGATATCCTCCGCCACTTGCTGTACTTGATATTAGTAAAACGCAAATTTCATGCCATACATTTTTCATTAATAATTACTTTTTTTGTATATGAAACAGGCCGCATTTTTCCACATGCAGCCTTTTTATTCCAAATATATTCCTATTAATATTTATTAAAACCTATTAAATCCTTTTCACAACGTCGTCTGACACCGTCTCCTTAAATATTCCACACCTTCCGGTAAAATGCGCGATCCGCTTCGTCCTCGGCTGATCTCGATCAGCCGTTCTTCCTCCAATTCCTTCAGCACATCCCTCAGCTTGCCATCCCCCACGGCGATCTGCTCTTTTTTCAGCAGCACGGCCAGCGACGACCTGCCGATGCCGTGGTATGCCTGTGAATGATCCGCAACGATCTGCAGGATCCGGTCGCGCAGAAACGCCCGGTCGCAGACCCGATCGGCTCCGCCGGCCGCAGCCGTATCGATCCCGCCGTTCCCGCCGTTTCCGGGTCGGCTGTCAGTCCCGTTATGCCGCCGTCCGGCCTCCGCCGCGCCCCCGGCCAGCTCTCCCCGCGCCCAAGATCCTGCGGATCCCGGCTCTTCCTGCGTTTCGAAGCCAGCCGATCCCTCAGCCGGCACGCCCTCCGCCTCACGTCCTGTAAACGGAACTTCCGCGCCGGCGCGGGCCCTCTCAACGCCCGCGGCATGAAACGCCCCTTCCCGCCATTCTCCGGCATCTTCGCTCCCATATTCATCCGCGCCGCGATCCCGCGCCACGAAATCTCCCGCTGAAGTGGAGACCCTGGCGGCTGTCCGCTCCGCACCGCCGTTTCCTCCTGGATTATCTCTCAGATGCTCCGGAAAACGGGCCAGCGTTTTATAATAGATGGCCGTGCTTTCCAGCTCACGGACGTTTCCCGGCCAGCCGTATGACAGAAGGATCTCTTTCTCCTCCGACGTCACCTCCCCATACAGATTGCCCAGGAAATTCTGCAGAAGCGGCAGGATGTCTTCCCTCCGGTTTCGCAGCGGTTCTATGAAAACAGGGATCACATTGAGCCTGTAGAAGAGATCGCTGCGGAAATTTCCTCTGCGCACCTCCTCCTCAAGGTCCTTGTTGGTGGCGGCGATGACCCGGATATCTACATTGATGATTTTGTCGCTGCCGATACGCATGACCTGCTTTTCCTGTATGGTCCGCAGAAGGCGGGACTGCAGATTGGGAGAAATATCCCCCACCTCGTCCAAAAAGATCGTGCCCGTCTGCGCCTGCTCAAACAGCCCCAGCTTACCGCTTTTTCTGGCGCCGGTGAAAGATCCCCCCTCGTACCCGAAGAGCTCGCTTTCCAGAAGGGCTTCCGGCAGAGCGGCGCAGTTTACAGCGATAAAAGGCGCATTTTTTCGCTTTGAATAATTGTGGATAGACTGGGCCAGAAGTTCCTTTCCGGTTCCGCTCTCTCCCCTGATCAGAATGGTATAATCCGTCACCGCCGCTTTCTTGGCCGTGGCCAGACACTGCTTCATGGCAAAGGACTGATGAATAATGTCCTTGAACTGATATTTCGCAAACATGCCCTTCTTTCGCAGGTGGCTGCCCAGATTGATCTCCAGATCACGCAGATCCTTCTCATTTTGAAAGGTGAGACAATAGCCCACGATCTGATCCATAAGCATGATCGGAGATTTTTCAAAGAGATAGTTCTCTCCGTTTATACCCAGCAGCCGTTCCCCTTCCTCGCCGCCAAATACCGCAGCCATGGACGCGGTATCCATAAACGTCTCCAGATCCCTGTAGGCCCCGTCGGTGATGCTGAAGATGGTGTTTGCCCGGTCGTTGGAATACACCAGCTGATATTCGTCATTGGTGACCAGGATCGCAGAGGGAGAATCGTGGATCACCCGGTTCAGCATCTGGCTCTTGAGGTAGCTGTCCAGATAATTGGAGTGAAAATCCGTATTGGGCTCCACCACGGAGTGGATGTGGCGGATCAGATTCCGGTTGACCACCTCCAAATTCAGATCCAGTTTGCGCATCAGCTTCAGCAATGTGTCGAAGCTGATCTCCCGGTAGCCAATGTTTACAATTCGTCTCACATAAGGCGGGACCAGCTCTTCCTCGTCCGGCGTCACCGCAACCTCAATATGCCTGTAGACCCCGGTGTCTTCCAGAGCTTCATCGTAGGGTATAAAATTTACATGACTGATCCCCAGCTCATAAAACGCGTAGGTGGTCTGAATGGTGCTCTCATAGGAGTCGTTGACCACCAGCACATCCGTGTCCCTGGGCAGATCCAGGATCTCCGTGATATATTTGCGGTTAATGCTGCGATTCATCAAAATTACTTTGTAGAAGTTATTGATATGCTTTTTCAGCGGATACAGCATATCCTCGTTTACGACCACAAAAGCATCCGCTTCCAGCATTTCGTCCGCCGGGATCTCATTCAGAAAATAGTTCTCCACCTGAATGTAAGAGCCAAACACGCGGATCACGTTTTGTCTCAGATGTTCAATGGCCTCTGCGTTATCTCTGTTCCGGTAAATGATCGCCACCGTCTTCATGAATCCCGTCCCTCTTTCTTTCCCTGCGGCACAGCCGGCCCACGGCGGATCTGGATCCCCGTCCCGCCGTCTGCGTCCAGCCTCCAGTAATTTCTCAGTACAATTATATACGGACGAAAAAAATAATTCAAATTAATTAGTTTTAATTGGATTATTACAGGATCGGCTTTCAACCGGGCAGGAGGAAATCTCTCTTTTACTTCCGGCCTCTATCCTCGCTGTTCGGCTATACACTTCCCACTGCTTGGGCGTGTTCGGGACCTATACCCGTTTGAGCGCGCCCATGACGCACAAACATAAAAGGAAGCCCGAGGGCTTCCTTTCTCACACCGTACGATCCATGTCATTATGGATCGTCTCTTTCGCCGGCAGAACGCGTCATTTCAGTTCTTTTTGATCCTCTGTCAGCTGTCTTACCTGGTCCGCGGTGATTTCAAAAAGTCCCGCAATCTCTTCCTCCGTCATTCCTTTCGCCATCAGCTTTACAGCCAATTGGCGATAACTCTCCCTTCGACCTGCCTCTCGGCCTTCCTTTTGACCTTCCTTTCGGCCCTCTTCCAGACCTTTCTCCATGGCCTCCGCGCTCCTGCGTGCCAGCAGCGACTTCATCGTATTGATATCGTACTCGCGTTTCTTCTCCGCCTGATAACGTTCCCTCAAAATGTCTTCTTCGCTGACCTTTTTCAGTATGGTATCTGTCATCCGAATCGCACCTTCTCCCTGTGCAAGGAGCTCCTGAATGTACGCTTCTTTGCCATCCTCCGCCGCATATTTAATGTAAGCCCCCAGCCGTTCCGCTTCCGTCATCTCGGCTGCCGGCTTTCCCGTATCGATTTTTGAGAGCTCCAGAAAATGAAGACTGATGATATCTGTCAGTTCAAATCCTTCTTCTCTCTCAATATAGCGGAACTCCGTATGGCATTTCTCCGTCTCAGGAAACAGCTCCTCATCCAATATACTGA
Organism: Bacilliculturomica massiliensis; assembly: GCF_900605495.1. Taxonomy (GTDB): domain Bacteria; phylum Bacillota; class Clostridia; order Peptostreptococcales; family Anaerovoracaceae; genus Bacilliculturomica; species Bacilliculturomica massiliensis. The sequence goes on along the minus strand of NZ_LR027602.1, from coordinate 78,889 downwards.
TTACGATCGTTTTTTTTATTTTATCATAATCCTGCCCTTTTTCCAAGTCGTCGGAGATCATCCGGGACCCATAATATACTGTTCGGTCACGATAGATGTCTTTGACCACTACCTGGATTTCAATGTCGATCAGCTCTCCGCCGTCAGTCATGACCTTAATATCCATATTAGGTGTTTTTCCCCCTATATCCGCCGGATAGCTGATGGGATTTAAATAAATGATATCCACGATCGGATCTTCTACTCTCCCCAGGATCACGTTGAGCAGTGCGATGAGAGCGTCTCTGGATTCTTTTGTGTCCCTGCCGAATACTGCGTGAAAGACCAGATCGCTGGTTAAGGGCAGTAGGCGCTTGTGATGACCTGCCATAATATTTTCTTCCTTTCCAATTATGATCTTGCTTATTGAATTAGTATATATGCCTATGTTTTACATAATAATACATTTATCGCAACGCTGTGTCAACCTGTTTTTTACATATGTGTAAATATAAATTTTATCATCCCCCAAATAAGCGCTGCAGCCGGAGACTGACGCCAGGTCGCTGATCGCATCTTTACAGGTTTTCAGTTTTGTCTTATACTGGAACTGTGGCGTCTTCAATTTTCAATCTTTATCTTTATTTTTGAATGCGAAACGATGCCGCATTACTGAGAATTGTCCGAAAATATTCGCCCTGCCAGGACGGTTTTATCCGGGTAATTATTGCTCTTTTTCGACTATTTTTCACAGCCCTTTCTTCTCTTGCATTCGGCACAAAAAAGCGTAAAATGTCTCTATATTGAATACAAAGCAAGAGGAGTAAACAGCAATGATTCATCAGCTTATTTCTATCGCAGTTTTTCTGATCGTTATCGTAAGTATTATGACGGAGAAGGTCCACCGCTCTGTGGCGGCCGTAGCGGGAGCTGTCGTTCTGCTTCTGACACAGGTTCTCTCCGTGGAGACAAGCGTCTCCTACATCGACTTCAACACCATCGGCGTTCTGATCGGCATGATGCTCTTTGTGGCGGTGGTCCGTCAGTCCGGCGTCTTTGAATACATAGCCATACGCTCGGCGAAGCTGGCCAAGGGAGATCCCTGGCGCATCATGGTGTTGTTCGTCCTGATCACCGCGGTCCTGTCGGCCTTCCTGGACAACGTGACCACAGTCCTGCTGATCGGTCCCATGACCATCGCCATCACCCGTATGCTGGAAGTCGATCCGGTGCCCTTTCTGGTGACACAGATCCTCGCTTCCAACATCGGCGGTACGGCCACCCTAATCGGAGACCCCCCGAATATTATGATCGGAAGCGCCGCTGGTCTGAGCTTCGTTGACTTTATCACGAACACCGGTCTGGCTGTGGTGATCATTCTGGCGGTCACTCTGCTCTGTTTCCGCTTTCTGTACTACAGGTCTCTGGTGGTGACGGAGCGCGCGAAGCTGGCAGTTCTGGAACTGGACGAGAAGAAAACCATCCGGGACGCAGCTCTGATGAAAAAAAGCATCGCTATGATCGCCCTGGTAGCTCTGGGCTTTGTCCTCCACAGTACGCTCCACCTGGATTCTTCCGCCATCGCGCTGGCCGGAGCTTCCGTTATGCTCCTCATCGGCAGGCAGGACGCGGACCAGATCATAGCGGATGTGGAGTGGTCTACCATCGTGTTTTTTACCGGCCTCTTCGTCGTGGTCGGCGGCATGGTGGAGTCCGGCGTCATCAATAAGCTTGCCCAAATTCTCATGTCTGTCACGGACGGACACATGATCATCACTATGATGGTGCTCCTCTGGGCCTCCGCGCTGCTGTCCTCGGTGCTGGACAACATCCCCTTTGTTGCCACTCTGATCCCGCTGATCCTCACCATGCAGGCCGACGGCATCGACGTAACGCCTTTCTGGTGGGCCATCTCCCTGGGAGCCTGCCTGGGCGGAAACGGCACGTTGATCGGCGCTTCCGCCAACGTGGTCCTCTCCGGCATTGGAAATAAACACGGTTATCCGATCTCATTTTCCGGTTATCTGAAGGTCGGTTTTCCGCTGATGATCTTATCCGTTATTATTTCCACCATATTTCTGCTGATCAGATATGCTCTATAGTCTCTGTTCCGCAGATCATGCGCGCTTTTATCCGCGCATTTTCGCTGAGAGTGAGAGGAGGTTCTCATGAATATCAACAGTATCACAGGCGATCTGATCGAAGTCAGTCTCAGGCAGCTGGGCGCGTCAGAGATCAAAATGATCAAAAGCGATATGTTCATTGTCAATTTCGAGGTAGGCGACGGCATGATCGTTTCCTACGTGTTCAACATTACTTCCGGAGACAAATATTTTCTCCAGCGCATGCGGCCCTATGCCATCAGCCACGGTAAATTCGCAGATGAGCGGGAGATCGTATCGTTTATCACAAAAGACTTGAAAAAATTTCAGAACGCCGCCCAGAGCAGTAATTTCAGGCTCTTTGTAAAGGAGGCGGAGCAGATCAACCGTATGAACGAGTGCATCGAGCAGCTGTTCCTAAACCACAACGTGGACAGCGCGGATCTGGAAAAACTGGGCCGTGAGATCGACGGCGTCATCGACCTGATCGGTCGGATCAAAGAGGATTCGAAGACAATATAGTCTCCGCTGCACCTACGTCTTCCGTTTACCTATATCAGTCCCATTAAAAGATCCCCGTGCAGTCCACGGGGATCTTTTTTTCTTACGTCTCTTCACCGGCCTTAAGCCGGAAGGGTCTATTTCATTCCCAGAGCTTCTTCCGGGGTCTGATAGGGCCGGTTCTGTTTCAGACCGGTCTCCTCCAGCGTCAGAATGCCTTTGTAGCAGGTCAGCCCTCTCCTGAGATGTTCATTTTCCCTCAGCGCCCTGTCGATGCCCTTATCGGCGATCTCCTGAATGAGAGCGGCATACGCCTGAGGGAAGAGCCTTCCTGAAGTCCGGCCAAAGGCTGCGGGTATGTTGTCCACGGCGTAGTGCGTGATCCCTTCCTCCACAAAGAGCGGATCGGAATGAGAGGTGGACCTGACGCACGTCTCCAGCGCTCCGTCCACGTCGCAGGCCACATCTGTGATGAACAGTGTTTTTTTCGCATGCTCCCGCAGCATCTGACGGGTCACAAGATAGTCCTTGCGGTTCTTGGGCCAGGGAACGCAGTTCATCAGAAGGTCCGTGCGTTCCAGACAATCTTCTATATTGCTCTTGGTAGACAGCAGGAATTCCACGCTGGACGGCAGCAGTGCCTTCGCCGCGGTGAGCTTGTCAGGAGAAATATCAAGGACGGTGACCTGATTTCCCATACCGGCCGCCGCTTCCGCCGCGGCCACGCCGCTCCAGCCAGCTCCCAGTACCGTCACATGGGCCGTGGCACAGCCGGGCACCTTTGCCAGCATGATCCCAGGTCCTCCCTGTACGCTGGTCATATAATACGCCGCCATGATGAACGCCCCTTTTGCGGCGATGGGACTCTGCATTTTCAGCGTGGGGAATCCTCCGGATACGTCTGTGATATCCTCGTAGGCAATACCGATGACCTTGCTGTTCAGCAGAGCGTCCACCTCATCCGGATGGGAATTGGAGTGGAGACAGGTAGTCACGATGAGGTTTTCCCTGAGCAGCGGATAATGCCGTTCCTCCAGCTCTTTCACGCTGGCTACCAGCTCTGAACTGTCATAGACCTCTTTCATGGTGCCCAGGATACTGGCGCCCACAGCTACATAGTCCTCGTCCGGAAATCCGCACTGTTGGCCGGCGCCCGTCTCTACATAGACCGTGTGTCCCGATTCGACGAGTCCCTTGACGTCCGACGGGACAAGCCCCACTCTTGTTTCGTGATCCTTGATTTCCTTCGTTATGCCGATGATCATTTCAATTCCTCCTCTTGCAATTCGCAGCAGACCGCAGTTTATGACCTGATTCTATCAAACGCCTTGTAAAAAAGATAATTTGTAGATACAATAACAGTATAAGAAAAACAAATAGGGAGGATCCGAAGGTGACGATCATTCAGTGTAAGTACGCCCTGGCAGTAGAAAAATACAAAAGCTTCTCAAAAGCCGCTGAAAAGCTCTTTATCTCCCAGCCTGCTCTTTCTCTACAGATCAAAGCTCTGGAGCAGGAACTGCAGTACGTTTTGTTTATCCGCGCGCCTCACGGCGTGGCTCTCACGCCGGAAGGACGGCGATTCTGCCGCGAAGCCGCGGACGTGATGGACGCATGGGAAAAATTCCAGCGAAATGTCACCCGCCCGGATGAGACGCGCAGGCGTCAGCTGCGGATCGGCGTCGGGCCCCGGGCTCTGACCACCGGAATTTTTCACATGGTCTGCGCCTTTTTCAACGCCCAGCCGGCCGTAGAGGTCACTTTTATCACTACCGATCTGGATTACAACGCACTGGAGGCCCTCTCTCAGAAATCCATGGACTTCGCCGTGGACCGCCTGCCGCCGTCCCCCATCCGCCAGACGATGAACCTGTCGGACTATATGGTGGTGGAACTGCTCAAGGAACGTCAATGCGTACTGATGTCTCATGACGACCCGCAGAGCGATCTTCCCTTTGTCCGCTTCCGGGACCTGCAGGGCCGCGCCATTATCTCCGGACCCACAGGTTCTACCGATAATAAGGCTATGGAAGCCGTCTGCCGCAAGCACAATGTGGTCACTACCAGCGTTTACCGGGCCGACAATCTGGACGTGATGATGGATCTGATCCGAAACGGTCAGGGGATCACCATCGCGTCCGAATCCTTCGCCGACTATTATCAGGTCAGCGCCGTGCCGATCCTCCCGGAGAAATATATCTCTCTGAATCTGATGTGCCTGAAAACCACGGCCGCAGATCCCGACTTTACCGCCCTGCGGGATTATCTGATCGCCTGTCTCCGCACCGACAGCCGCGCGGCCACCGGGAATTCTCTTTTATAGCGCGGCGGCGTCTGGCCCAAGGTAAGCTCGATATCGCCAAAGAAAGGCGATATTTCCTATGTTATCAAAAAGGCGAACGCCGGAGATCTGAAGATCTTCGGCGTTCGCCTTTTTATTTTTCTCTGTCTGTTCCGCTTTCCTCCGGCGCTGGCCCCAGCCTTTTGGCCGCCTTATTTACCGATCTTCACGTGTCTGAATTCCTCGATAAACGCGGCGATGAAATCCGCCATAGCGCTCAGCATCTCTTTCCCCCACTCTTCGGTGGCGTACTTGGGATCGTCCGGACCGATCCAGCCGTTGGTCGTGTATTTCTTCACTTCCCGTGGAATGGGAACGCCTACATTCCGGAACAGGACCTTGTCAAAACCTGCGGTAGGAAAACGTTCTCCCATGTCGTCCACCAGCTCCATGGTCCGCATCTCATCAAAGTGGACCAGCCCGGGGTCTACCGCCATCATGGCCGCAGTCTCTTCCCCGCCGCCGTGCCCGCCCTTCCAGTCTGGATTCAGGTCTCCGGCAAGCTGCCACCAGTTCAGCATGACGCCTGCGGCTCCCATCCGGTCCAGATCCAGACAGACCTTTGTGATGGACGAACTGTTGCCGCCGTGTCCGTTGAGAAACAGGATCTTTCGCGCGCCGTGGCGGTACAGTCCTTCCGCGATGCGCTTTAAAAATTCGTACAGGCAATCCTCGCCCACCGACACGGTGCCGGCGTAGCCGGTCAGGTCGTCGCAGGCCCCGTAAGGACAGCTGGGAGCGATGAGGATCTCCGTCTTTTCCTCTATCATGTTCAGCAGCTTTTCAGGGATCAGGATATCAACGCCCAAAACATTGTGGCTGCCGTGGTTTTCCACGCTTCCCACAGCCATCATCACCATATCAGATGAACGGAAATAGTCTTCCGCCTGTCTGCAAGTCAAATTTGTCAGCCTCATAACATTACTGCCCTACCGTCACGTTGCGCAGGCGATGGTAACCGTTTACATCCACGGTAAAGCCCTCGACCTTGTTGCTGGCGCCCACGTTCACACTGCTGTAGTACAGCGGAGTGTACGGCGTGATATCTCCCAGCAGTTCTTCCAGCTGATCGTAATCCTTCTGACGTTCCGCCGGATCCGCCGTCTCGCGGCCCGCCATGACCAGACGATCCACGTCCTCGTTCTTCAGGAAGGCGTCGTTTCCGGGATAACCCACCTGAGAAGAGTGATAGAGGGAGTAATAGTTGTAATCCGCGTCAGCCGTTACGCAGACCCATCCGGTGTAGGAAAGGTCGTGGGAACCGGTTCCCAGTTCATCGATCCAGGTGCCGTACTCTCTTACCTGAATGCTGACGTCGATACCGATCTCTTTAAGCTGGTTCTGGATGACCTGACACACTTCCATCTTTACCGGGTCGTCGGTTACGGACAGCGTGCAGGAGAATCCGTCGGGATATCCCGCATCGACCATCAGCTGCTTCGCCTTCTCCACGTTGTGCTCATATACCTTGGACTTATCCGAATAGCCGAAGGATGAGATGGGGATCAGCGAATTGGCAGGCTGGCCGTTTCCGTACAGCATGGAATCCACGATCAGTTTCGTGTCAACTGCGTAACGGATGGCCTGCCGTACTTTCTCATTTGCAAAGTATTCCTTGGTCATATTCTGGGTCAGATAGGTAACGCTCTGAGAGGGAGCCTCGAACAGCTGGATCTCGCTGCTGTCCTTGATCCTCTGCGTGTCGTTGGCAGAGATCACGTAGGCCAGATCCGCTTCGCCTGTCTCCAGCGCGATCAGACGCTGCGACGCCTCGGGAACGACCTTCATCTGCAGGTTGGCAGTCTTCGGAGCGCCGAGGAAATAATCTTCATTGGCCGTCAGCTTCACATACTCGCCCTGCTTCCACTCGCCGAAACGGTACGCGCCGGTACCCACCGGATTCAGACGGAACGCCTCTTCGTCGGCTTCCACCACGTGTTTGGGAACGATGGCCGTGAAAGGCACGGTCAGATTGGACAGCAGCGGAGCGTACGGCTGCTTCGTTTTGATCAATACGGTGTAATCGTCTTCCGCCGTCACATCGTCGATGACGTCCACAACATAGGACACATAGGGAGACTGGATGGCGCGGTTCAGGGAGAACACCACATCCTCTGCCGTCATAGGCTCGCCGTCGTGGAATTTCACATCCTGACGCAGTTTAAGTCTCCAGGTCAGCTCGTCTACATTTTCGTAGCTCTCTGCCAGAAGCGGAGAAGGCTGATTGTTCTCATCCATGACGAGAAGCGTGTCAAAGATCTGACAGGTTACCGCTACCGCCGGCGTCTCTTTGCCGACGTGGGGATCCAGGGACGTTACGTCAGCCTGCTGCACCCACACCAGCGTGTCTTTCGCTTCCCCGCTGCCGCCGGACTGGTCGTCGCTTCCTCCGCCGCAGCCGACGGTGAACAGCAGACAAAGGGTCAAAATCAGTGCCAATGCCTTTTTCATTTTTCTTTCCTCCTTAATCGTTTGACTTATATATCTGCACCCGATCTTTTCCGCAGTGGAATGCGCAATGCGCGCGCCCCGCCGACGGGAGATACGGTTTCAGCATCAGGAATGGATCTCGTTTATCCGGGCGCAGGCCACGAAATGGCCCGGTTCATACTCGGTCAGCGGAATCTCCTCGCCCACGCAGGCCTCCGTGGCGTAGATGCAGCGGCCTGCAAAACGACAGCCCGGCTTGGGATCGATGGGAGAAGAGATCTCTCCACGCAGGATGACCCGCTCCATATGACAGTCGGGATCCGCCACCGGTATGGCGGAAAGCAGCGCCCTCGTATAGGGATGCAGGGGCTTGGCGAACAGCGCGTCTGACGAGCAGTATTCCACCATCATCCCCAAATACATGACCATGATGTCGTTTGACAGATGCTTGACCACGGACAGGTCGTGGGTGATGAACATGTAGGTCAGCCCCATCTCCTTTTGCAGATCCTGCATCAGATTCAGTATCTGCGCCTGAATAGACACGTCCAGCGCCGAGACCGGCTCGTCGCAGACGATGAACTTCGGCTGCAGGGAAAGGGCCCTGGCGATTCCGATCCTCTGCCTCCTGCCGCCGTCCAGCTCGTGGGGATAGGAATTGACGAATCTCTGCGCCAGTCCCACCAGATCCATCAGCTCGTTGACCCGTTTATCCAGAGCCGCCTTGTCCTTCTGACTGATGACCCCCTGAATGATCAGCGGAAAAGCGATGGCCTGACTCACCGTCATTCTGGGATTGAGCGAGGAAAAGGGATCCTGGAAGATCAGCTGCATATCCTTCTTGAGCTGTTTCATCTTAGCGGCTTTGTATTTCAGAATGTCCTCGCCCTGGAATATGACTTCTCCCGAGGTGGGATCCTGCAGTCTCAGGACCGCTCTTCCCAAAGTGGATTTTCCGCATCCCGATTCACCTACCACGCCCAGCGTCTTGCCTTTTTCGATGACAAAATTGATATCGTCCACGGCGTGGAGCTGACCCCGCGGCGTGGAAAAATATTTTTTCAGATGCCGGACTTCCAGCAATTTTTCATTCTGCATTTTTATCACTCTCCACTCTGAATCGGTTTCCCGCCGCTATAGCGCATGCACCTGACGATGTGTCCGCCTCCCAGATCCACCTCCGGCGGCTGCACCTGTCCGCACTCCGGCGTGGCGTACTGACACCGTGGATGGAATTTGCAGCCTTCCGGCAGATTGGCCGGATCCGGCATCATACCCTCGATGGGTCTCAGCCGGTCCACCTTTTCCGTCAGTTTCGGAATGGAGTCAAACAGTCCTTTCGTGTAGGGGTGAGCGCCCCGGTGGAACACATCCCGCAGCTCTCCGTATTCCACGATCTCTCCTGCATACATGATCGCCACATATTCGCAGTTCTGCGCCACCACCCCAAGATCGTGGGTGATGAGCAGAAGGGATGTTCCCAGTTTATCCCGCAGATTCCGTATGAGCTCCAGCACCTGAGCCTGGATCGTGACGTCCAGCGCCGTGGTGGGCTCGTCGGCGATGAGCAGCTTGGGATTGCAGGCCAGCGCGATGGCGATGACGACTCTCTGCTTCATGCCTCCGGAAAACTGATGAGGGTATTCCTCTGCACGCTGAGGGTCGATCCCTACCATCTGCAGCATTTCTTCCATCTTCTTTTTCGTGCCTTCTTCATCCAGATGCGCCTCGTGTACGCCGATCACCTCTGCGATCTGTTTTCCCACGGTCATGACCGGGTTCAGCGCGGTCATCGGATCCTGAAAGATCATGGAGATCTCTTTGCCGCGGATATTGTACATCTGCTCCTGTGTGAGTGAGACCAGATCTTTGCCCTCAAACAGGATCTCGCCGGATATGATCCGCCCCGGCGGCCACTGGATCAGCCGCATTACGGACTTGGCCAGGGTGGTCTTCCCCGCTCCGGTCTCGCCCACCAGTCCCACGGAAGCGCCCTGCTTCAGCGCCAGATTGACTGAGTTTACCGCTTTGACCAGGCCGTCCTCCGTCTCGTAGCGCACCACCAGGTCTTTGATTTCTAAAATATTATCCATCGCATTCATCCGTTCCTTTTCTATTTACCTAGCGTACTGTCCCGCTCACAAAACGGGTCGGCACACTAATTTTTCAGCTTCGGATCGAGCGCGTCGCGCAGCCCGTCTCCCACGATGTTGAGCGCCAGTATGGTCAGGAGGATCATGAGTCCCGGGAAGGCCGTGATGTGCCAGGCGTCGCGGATGTAGGCCCGCGCGTTGGTCAGCATAGCGCCCCATTCAGGAAGCGGCGGCTGAATGCCCAGTCCCAGGAAAGAAAGGCCGGCGATGGACAGGATAGCTCCCGCCATAGCCATGGTGATCTGCACGATCAGCGGAGCCAGCACATTGGGCAGGATCTGGTTGAAAATGATCACCCGGTCGGAAGCGCCCAGCGCCTTCGCCGCCTCGATAAATTCCCTCTCGCGCACCGACAGAACGGAAGCTCTGATAATGCGGGCGAATTCCGGAACATAGCCGATGGCAATGGAGATCAGCACATTGACCAGACCCGGCCCCAAAGCCGCCACGATAGCGATGGCCAGCAGCATGTACGGCAGCGCCAGCACCACGTCCATCAGACGCATGATCACATTGTCCACAATGCCGCTGTAATATCCTGAGATCGCCCCGATGATGGTCCCCACCATGGCCGCCGCCACGATGGCCGCCGCGCTCATGAAGAGAGAATATCTGGTTCCCCATAAGATGCGGAGCAGAATATCTCTTCCAAATTCGTCCAGTCCCAGAATATGCGCGCCGCTGGGTTCACCGAAGCGGTCCGTCAGGTCCTGCTTGATGATCAGGGAGTCGTAGATCGCATTGTCCGTGGCGATGTCGATGACGATCGTGCTGAGACCGATCAGCACCAGGATCATTAAAAACACCAGGCTGCAGACAGCCATTTTATTTTTCTTGAAACGTCTCCACGCGTCCATCCAGAGGGAGCGGCGCATAATCTCACTGTTCTGTACAAGTTCTTTGCTTTGTACAAGTTCTTTGCTCGTCATGTCTGCTCCTCCTAATGTTTATACTGCGCTTTGATACGCGGGTCGGCATATGCATATAAAATATCCACGATCAGGTTAACCACGGAGTACATTACCGCGAGAAACATGGCAGAACCAAGCACCATGGGCATGTCTTTCGATTTAATGGACTCGATCATGAAACGGCCCAGCCCCGGCCAGGCGAAGATCGTCTCCGTCAGAGCGGCTCCCCCAAGCAGCATGCCGAACTGCAGCCCGATAACGGTAATAATGGGGATCAGCGCGTTTTTAAACATGTGATACTTTGTTATGTAGCTTTCCTTCAGCCCCTTGGAACGGGCCGTGTCGATATAGTCCTGCCGCATGGCTTCCAGCATGCTGGACCGCGTCATCCGCATGATGCTTGCCGCACACCCGGTGCCCAGCGTCAGCGCCGGCAGGATCAGACTCTTGATCATCGGAACCAGACCCTCTCCCATACCCGAAGACGGGAGCCAGCCCAGATGGAGCGAGAACAGCATGACCAGCAGCAGGCCCAGCCAGAAATTTGGCATGGCTACCCCCACCAGTCCCAGCACCGTGGTGAGATTGTCCACCCAGCTGTATTGGCGCTTGGCCGACAGGATCCCTATGGGTACGCCGATGACCAGAGCCACCAGAATGCCCGCCACGGACAGGATCAGCGTGTTGGGAAAACGATCCAGCACCTGCATCAGCACGTCCAGCTTCGTCTTGTAGGAAGTGCCCAGGTCCCCGTGGAGAACATCCCCCATATAATGTGCGTAGCGCACGAGGACAGGATCGTCCAGGCCCATTTCATCCCGCAGAGCGTCCACGCTCTCCTGCGTGGCCTGTTCGCCCAGGATCATTCTCGCAGGATCTCCAGGGGAGACAGCCAGAATGAAAAATACCAGAAACGAAACGCCGATCAAAACCGGGATCATCATCAACAGCCGTTTCAGCACATATTTATACATGTCTTCCTTCCTCCACATCAAGCGCGATCTCTTCAAAAGCGCCCTTTGCCTTCAGCTTTTTATCCAGCATCATCAATCTTCCCTTGGCAAACACGCTGTCCACCCGCAGATCCCCGTCCAGCAGCACCATGTCCCCGTCGCTTCCCGGCAGCAGAGCGCCTTTTGCCGGATACAGATTCAGGGCCTTCGCCACATTGGCGGTGATCAGCGAGATCGCGGTCTCCATGGGTACGCCGTAGTCCACGATGAGATTGCGGATCACTTCGTAGAGCGGTTCCATGCCGCCTACCTTCACGTCGATGATCTCCCGCTTGTCGTTCCACACAGGGATGCTGCCGTTGGAGTCCGAGCTCACCGTCATTCGCTGGATCCCCGCTTTGTTGATCACATCGTACAGATCCCCGGCCTTATCGGGCTCCGCTGTGAAATCGGACCAGCCTCCCATCTGCATAAACTGGACCGCTTCTTCCAGATGATTGTCCATGTGCGTGGGCCGGAAATGCGTGATGGGGATCTCCGCCTCTTTTACGATCTCCATGATCTCCGCCAGCTTGCGGCCGATCCCTCCCAGGTGGATGTGCAGCACGCCGGGCTTGCCGGAAACAAGGGCCGCCATGCGGATATCGGAAGCCAGCCGAATGATCTCCTCTTTGGTGGGACGGGAACAGCGGTGGTCCGACGTAGCCAGCTTACATCCGATGATCTCGTCGATGTACACGATATCCTTTGCCACAGAACCGGTGACCGTCACCGGCGGATAGGCGTATGCGCCTGTCAGACAGAAGGCCGTGATCCCTTCATTTTTAAGCGCTTTGGTCTTCGCCACCAGATTTTCCACACTGCGGGTAAAGCTGTCTGTACCCAGGACCCCCACCAGCGTAGTGACGCCGGCTTTGATCACGCTGGAAAGCATCAGTTCCGGCGTCCGGGAGTGAAAACCACCCTCCCCTCCGCCGCCGGTCACGTGCACATGCTGATCCACAAAGCCGGGGACAGCTGTCTTTCCCGTTCCGTCGATCTCCCGGATCCCTGGTATCTGCGGGTCCAGATGACTTCCCACGGCGGCGATCCCGCCGTTGATGATCAGTATGTCCTGCACGCCCCGCGGCGCCGGATCGTACACCGCAACATTTCGAATTAAATACATCTATTCTCCTCCTTTATTTCAGGCCCAAGGCCAGATAGATCTGTATAAAAATATTCGTTGGTGTAGGCCGGGATCGCCTGACTTCTGAAATATCCCTCGATCTCTTTCGTCTTCTCGTTGTAATTGCGGAACCGCTCCTTGTCCTTCAGGATCAGCATGGAAGAAAGGATGTCCGCCAGCGCGACGCAGGAAGCCACCGAATTGTGAAACACCAGAGCGTCAGACCTGCACAGCAGCGTGGCCCTGGCGTTTTTTACGATGGGCGAGGTGATCTTGTCCGTAACAGCCAGCACCGTGGCCCCTACGCTGTCCAGATATTCGCCGATGGCCACGGTCTGAGCCGAATAAAACGGCAGCGTGATGAGAATAAAGACGTCTTCCTGCCTGTAGTGCGCCAGAGCTTTGAGCACGGCGCCGTAATCCGTCACATCCACCAGCACCGCGTCCGCTCCCGTGTCCCCCAGCTTATCTTCGTAAAATTTGGCGATGGTGCGGGAAACGCCGTGACCGGCGATATAGATGCGCCCCGCGTTGTCCAGCGCCTCCACAAAGGCCTCCAGCGCTCTGTAGTTCAGCTGGTCCAGCGTCTCCTCCACGCTCTCCGCGTGCAGTTTTTTCAGACTGTTGAACGTGCTTTCATCAGCGCTGTACTGGTCCGCCGACATCTCCAGCTTGTCATTCCAGAACAGACGCCTCTGCAGATACTCCTTCAGCGCGTCTCTCACGCCCGCGAAGGTCTTGTATTCCGTCTTGGCGCAGAACCCCAGGATCGTGGCTTCTGAAGCGTTCACCGTCTTTGAAAATGTTTTTAATGTATAAAAGCAGACTGCATCGGGATTACCGATGATAAACTTCGCGATCCGCTGCTGCGTCCGGCTCAATTCCGGCAGAAGTTCGCTGATTGCAGTGATTACGTCCACGTTCCCCTCCCTTTTTTCTGTTTTGCGTGAAGCCGGCCGCGGTGATCTCTGTCTTGTCCGCGCACCGGCACGTTACCCTTTCAAATAAACCTTTCCACATCCCGTCCGGAGGCAGGCCCGCCTTTCCCCCTAAAGCTCGGAAAAGACCGGCGTCTCTTCGATGAATTCCGCCGGCAGCCCTCTCTCTTCAAAGTATCTGCACATGGCCATGGGCGCAAACTTTTCCGTGGAGTAATGAGTACCCCCCATCAGGCTGATCTCCTGGGACCGCGCCACTGCGTGGGAAGAAGTGAACCAGTCCACAGACGGGGACGTCACTCCTGTAAAAAAGAGCCGGATGCCCTCCCTGTGAAGCAGCGGAAAAATGTCCGTCTCGCCGGCCCCGCCGGCCATGATGGCGATCTTTCCGTCCTGCAGCGCAGCATCCCCGTATTGGTAAAGACTGCACGGGTGTCCCAGGGTACGCTCCGCCGTCTGCCTTATGTCATGGACGGTGCGCCAGGGACCCGTACAGAAAAGTCCCATGACAGCGCCGTTCTCCTCGTAAAATACATTGTACGGCGTAGCGCCGATGGCTCTGGCCAGGCTAACGCCGGGCGAATAGGGCCCGGTCTGATCCAGCGGAAGGTGAAGGCTGAAATGACTGATCCTGTTTTCCTTCATGTAAGCCAGCTCTTCTTCTGAGAATGACCGCGGTTCCCGGCCCTCCTCACGCTGAGAGCGCGGATGATGGGTGAAAAGCAGACAGTCGCACGCGCCTCGGGCCCGCAGCTGGCCAAGGACTTCGGATCCTGCAAAAGTGGCCGTGTAGACCTTTTCTATCTCCTGGGCAAAATCCACCAGAAGGCCGTTCTGCGCCGGATCGTCATAATCCCCGGGATGAAAATAAGAATTCAGCTCGTCGCAGACCTTTTTTGCAGCCGTTTTTCCAATCATTGTATTTACCTCGTTTTTTGATATAAATTAAAGCGTTCACTTTAATTTTGTAATTTTATAAATTGTAACACGAGCTTAATATAGTTGCAATGCAATTCTTACAATATTATAAAAATTCTATTTTTAAATAGTAAAAAAATTCATGCTGACGCAGATCATAAATATGACATACTGTCGTCATGTTTTGCGTGATAGAATATCTTTAATAGAATATCATTCGCTGAAAGGATCAGATGAACCGATGCATTTTGTCAACGCCAAAGGAATTTTATCCGCCGGAAACGGCATGAATCTATATCGCGGCTGCACCCACGGATGTATCTACTGCGACAGCCGGTCCTCCTGTTATCAGATGGATCACGATTTTGAAGACATTGAAGTAAAACAAAACGCGCCCCAGCTTTTGGAGGACGCGCTGCAAAGAAAACGAAAAAAATGTATGATCGGGACGGGGGCCATGTGCGACCCATACATGCACTGCGAAGAAGACCTGCGCCTGACCCGCCGGTGCCTTGAGATCGCAGAGCGGTACGGCTTCGGGGTCGCCGTCCAGACAAAATCCAGCCGCATTCTGCAGGATCTGGATCTGCTCTGCCGCATCAACCGCAAAGCCAAGTGTGTGGTCCAGATGACGCTGACCACCTTCGACGAAGAACTGTGCAGGATCCTGGAGCCTCATGTCAGCACTACACAGGAACGTTTCGAGACGCTGACGACCCTGCGCGGTCACGGGATCCCCACGGTGGTGTGGCTGTCTCCGGTACTGCCCTTCCTCAACGATACGGAGGAAAACCTGCGGGGCATTCTGGATTACAGTTTCCGGGCCGGTGTAAAGGGGATCCTCTGCTTTGGCATTGGCACGACCATGCGTTCAGGCGACCGGGAATACTTTTATGCCGCGCTGGACCGCTCCTTCCCCGGCCTGAAGGAAAAATACATCAGGCGCTACGGCCTGTCCTACCAATGCATCAGCGACAATAATGACAAGCTGATGGAGCTTTTCCATGGGGAGTGCCGGGCCCGCGGCGTCATGCACCATGTAAACGAGATTTTCGAATACCTGCGCGCATTTCCAGCCGCAGATCCCGGGGAGCAGCTGCGCATGTTCTGATGGCTTTTGGGACGCTGGTTTTTAAAGCTCCGGCACGTCTCCCTCCAGGAAGGACGATTTGCCGCTGATATGTTCGATGTCCATACCGATGACGCCTACCGGCATACTTCCCTGGGTGTATTTCTGGATCCACTCCATGCTCACCGGATCAAACTTCTCGATGATCGCCGTCAGCGCCTCCGCTTTTTCCTCCCGATCCGTTACCATAAAAGCTTTGCCAAAAACGCAGACGGAGGAATAGCGGGTGTCCCGTTTTCCTTCCAGCAGCATGAGCCTGCCGTCCACCACCGTGTAACACACCTGAGGGTGATTCCTGATGGCCTCCAGCTTGTGCCCGTCTTTTGGAGCGCAGTGCATATAGAGCCTGCGGCCGATCAGCACGTGGTGCAGGGGCACCCCGTAACAGTAGCCGTCCGGGGACAGGGTGGAGAGCACTCCATAACAACCGTTTTTCAGCAGCTCAACAGCAGCCTCTTCCGACAACTCATATTTTTTCTTGATCATCTCAGGAAACATGATTCACCTTCTCTTTCTGTATCTGTATTGCAAAGGGACACAGGGAATCTTTCCCTGATACATTCATTTTAGGTCAGAAGACGCTCTTTTTCAAGGGTCAAGAAAAAATGGGCCGTTCAGAAGAAAGAATGCCGCGCTCTTTAAAACAGCGGCTCCGCCCCGGTCTCCCCGGCGTTTATCAGCCATGCGCGTTCGATCCCGCAGCTTCTCAAATGGTCGATCAGATTGTTTCTCTGGAGCTCGGCCAAGTCCTCATAGCCGCCGTAATGGTCCAGAATTTTTTCAGAGAGCCCTTCGATGCGCCGGCCGGATACGGGCATAGTGCAGAACCTTTCGATCGACTTGTGAAACGCATTTCCGTCTTCCGCCGTTTCATATGATTCCAGCTGGAAGGAACCGTCCGGGGATTCCACATAGGTGATCGCCGCGGGTATCACGCTCCCTCCTGCGTCCTTTACCTCTTCACCCCACACGGTATAAAGAGCGTCGTAGACCGTGGCGAACACTTTCAATTTATCTTCTTCCCGAAACGTGCCGTGCAGGCGGACGGCAGGCACCAGAAAGGCCCCGTCGCGCCGGTAATTGCTTTCCCGGTAAAGTTCTGTATCATAGACCAGTCTGAGGACCGGATCGTCTCCCTCATAAGAGTAATCCGGCAGGCGCGTCTCTCCCCCTATGTCCGGATACTGCCCGTTTAGGAACTGGAGCAGGAGAAACATCTGCGGCATATGCTTTTCCATCTCAGCCTCGCCCTTTTCTTCCAGGCGCCTCATGGCCTTTTCCTTGTACGCCTCATACCACTCCTGACCTGTGGCAGACGCCGTTTTGCCGTCCTCCCCGCAGAGCTCCCGGCAGACCTGTTCCATCAGAGCGCCTTTCAGTCCTGTCTGCCCGCCCTGTTCGAAGGCGGAAAAACAGTAGAGCAGCGCGCTGTCGCCATCGTTAACGATGGCCCGGTATGTGGCCGTATCGGCTTCAATGTACGCGGAAGGCGCGGATGAGCCCGGCGCGGCCTCCATCAGTTTTTCAAAGAGAGAATCCAACCGTGAGGAAACGTTGACCGCCTGTCCATGGGCGGATGCGCTGCCCGGCCCTGCAGGGTCCGGCAGCCCCGAAGGCTCCGCCGACGCCCGGTCGGTCAGAAGCCCCACGGAAGCGGCGGCGATCACAGCCATCACGAGAACCGCCCACCAGATCGCCGGTTTTCTGTAGTTCAATATATTTTTGATACGCCCTTTTGCATTTTTTTCGCCGAAGGCCAGCGGGCAGCCTCCCAAAAACCGTTTATTTGCAGACAGGGCCAGCAGCGAGGCGGAATACTCCTTTTTTACCTGGCTGCCCATGCGCCGGATCACACTTTCATCACAGGACAGCTCCATATCCTCGCTCATCAGAGCGAAGGCGGCCCATGCCAGAGGGTTGAACCAGTGAATGCAGACGGCCAGATACATCAGCGGCTTTACAATATGATCCAGTCTCCTGATATGCGTCCTCTCGTGTTCCAGAATGTAGCCTTTCTCCTTCCCGCCCAATCCCGGCGGCAGGTAGATCGCCGGGCGCAGGATCCCAAACACAAAGGGCGTCTCCACGGTATCCAGTTCGTAGACGCCTTCCCCTGCAGGCACAGCCATTTTAAGCTGCCTGCGGAATCGCAGGACGCTCCATGCGCTTCCGCTGAGAAGCAGCGCCACGCCGCAGACCCAGACCGCCGCGGCCAGAAACAGATAGATCTGCATGGGATTGACGCTGGCATAAGGCGTCGCCGCCGGAAGAACGGCGCTGACGGCCTGATCCACGGCGGAGATCCCGCTGTGGATCTGCGGTGTGGGCTCGAAGGCGATATGGCCGGGCACGGTCTCCGGACCCACCGGAAGCAGACTCAGCGCGCTCTGTATGGAGACGGGACAGAGCAGCCGGATGAGCACCAGCATCCAGAGGACGTGCGAATAGATCTTCGGCGCCCGCTTCAGGCACAGTCTGAGACAGATCACGGCCAGGATCACAAAGACCGCCGTGATGCTCATATTCAGGACTTTCAGAAATACCCCTTCCATCTCTATCCCTCCCTGTGTTCGTCGATCAGCTTCTGCAGTTCCTGTATCTCCTCCTCCGTCAGTTTCTGGCTCCGCGTGAACGCAGTCAGAAACCGGGGCAGAGAACCGCCGAAGGTCTTATCCACAAAGGCCTTGCTCTGCTCCGCATAAAAGCTTTCTCTGGTGGCGCACGACCGTACGACTCCCCCCTCGTTTTTGAAGATCCCCTTTTCTTCAAGCCGTCTCAGCATCGTATAGGTGGTGGACTTCTTCCAGTTCATGCGCTCCCCGCAAAGCCCCACCAGATCTGCCGACGACAGAGGCTCCCGCTCCCATATCAGGTCCGCCAGCCTCGACTCTGCTTCTGTCAGTCTTCTCTCCATAATATCCTCCCTGGTTTACATATTGTAGACCAATTTCAGTCTACAATATGTAAACCAATTTGTCAAGTTTCTTCCCCGATCATCTCTCCTGAGTTTTGTCCGCGTCATTTTAAAAGGCCGCTTCCGGATCTATCCCGGAAACGGCCTTTTAAAATACAGCTGTATAAAATCGTACAGCATATCCATATAGCGGTATGCCGTTGAGAGTACGATGTACTCATTAGCCTTGTGGTAGTCGTGTCCCTCCGGCCCAAAGAGAAGGGTGGGGATACCCAGCTGAGTGTACAGGATATTGCCGTCGCTGACGCTCTGATTCAGCCGCAGTTCCGGCCGGCTCTCATAACCGTCCTCCAGCAGCTTCAAAAGCATCCTGAGGTCCGGATGGCTGCGGTCCAGCTCATAAGAGGGATAGTACGGCACCTCCCGGCTGATGGAAAGATCCCCCTTTCCCACCCGGCGGGTATACAGTTCTCTCAGCTCTCCGATGAACGCTTCCGCTTCTTCGCCCACGTACAGCTGTTTATTCAGCAGAGCCGTGCACACCTCGGGAATGTTCAGACTGTAGCCTCCGTATTTGCTCCCGATGCGCAGAATACAGTGGGAAGCCCGCCGCCCTGCCAGATACTGCGGCGTATAGACCCTGTTGATCTCATCCAAAAAAGCCGCCGTACAGTCGATGGCGTTCACACCCGTCTCCGGGTTGGCTGCGTGGCCGGCTGTCCCCCGTATCTCCAGGGACAGAAGCACCTTCCCCGTAGCGCCCGTTACGATATTATCGTAATGCGGTTCTGCGAAAACAGCGAAGTCGGGGATCTCCTGCCGCTCATCGGATCTCTTTCTCTGAACGTAATCGTTGGCTCCGATGGAATGGCGTTCTTCATCGCAGAGAGCCGTGAATTCGATCTCGCCTGCAAAACAGGCTCCTTCGTCTATGAGTTTCTTCAGAACAGTGACCTGAGCCGCCAGACCGCCTTTCATATCGGCTGCGCCCAGACCGTAGCCCCGGTCTCCCTTTACCGTCAGCCGGAGGGGATCCGTATCCCACCCCTCTGCCGCAGAGACCGTATCGATGTGTCCGCCCAGCAAAAGTCTGCGCTGTTTCTTCTCCGCGGGACTGCCGCAGGCTTTTGGACCGCTTCCGCTCAGAGCCGCCGTCACGCTGCAGCTCTTCCCCTCCACCCGCTCAAGTCTCGCTTCCATCCCCAGGTCGTCTCTCAGCAGTCCGGCCAGAAAGGCCGCGCAGTCCTCCTCGTTCTGCGACTGGCTCGGTATCGAGACGAGACGGCTCAAGAGATCCATAAAATATTTGTTATAATCCATTTTCTTTTCCTCTGCGGTAGGCCGGGTACGCCCGTTTACTGTGGAGAAGGCCCGTGCGGACCGCCAGCTCCGCGAAGGCCGCCGCCAGAAAAGCCGGATCGAGGACCTTCACGCCGAATTCCCGCTCCAGCTGGTCGCCGTAATCCGCCATGCCCAGACAGCCCAGTACGATGGTATCTGCGCCGTCCTGCTCCACCGCTTCCCGGCAGACCTTCGCCAGATAGTTTTTCGTGGCGGCGGGATCTTCACGCAGTTCTGTGACGGGAATGTCCAGAGCCCGCACGGAAGCCATCTTGTCCCGGGCGGTTCTGTTTTTCATGAGCCGCCGGCGTGTCCGCACGATATTCCCACTGACCGTGGTGACCACGGTGAAGCGGTCGGATATCATGTCCGCCGCCGCCAGCGTCACCTCCCCGGGCCCAACTACCGGTATGGACACATTCTCTCTGGCCGCGTCCAGGGCCAGATCGCTGAAACAGTAGATGATCACCGCTTCGAAGCCCTCCTTCTCCGCCCGGATGCACTCCCGCACGATCTCCGTACCCGCCAGGACTTCGTCGGTGTTTGATTCGATAGAATCCGGACCGCTGCCAATGCAGTCCACACAGATCTCCGTGTCCGGCGACAGCGCCCGCGCCAGCATGCGCTCACGGTCGTCCAGTGTCCGCCTGTCCATGCCGCTGTTGGGTATGATCACTTTGATCCTCATAACAGCTCCCCTTTTTTTGTTTTATCCTTATACACGGTCAGGGACTCGCAGCAGCCGTCGCCCTTCAGCACATTGCGGACCGGCCGGAATTCCACGTTGTCACTGTAACCCTCGCGGAGCGCGATATCGATCAGACAGTAAATATGGCCGATCTCCGCCCAGTCTTTTTCCATCCATACATCTGCAAATGTGCAGCTGTCCGTTATATTGTGCTTCTCGTCATTTTCGTAGCTGCGGTGAACATCCCAGCCCTCCGCGATGGGAATATCATAATAGAGATCCAGGTTTTCCAGCGTCAGCGGCAGTCCGTCCGCCCTGACCTGTTCCGCGATCTTCCGTCCGCGTTCATGTCCGAAATCGATGATCGCCCGCTCAAAGGATTTTCTGGCCTCGTCTCCGAAATCTTCCAGAACGGCTTTTGTCATATAATAATACATGTTCGCCATATGCACCGACATGGCCCGGACCGCTTCTCCGATCGTATTTACGCGCATCTTTTTACCTCCAGTAGTCTTCTTTTCCAGTCTCCTTCTTATTTATACAGGTGGCATCGCACCTTATGTCCGTCCGCCGCCTCCGTCACAGAGGGCTCCTGTTTCCAGCAGATATCGCTCACGCTGTCGCAGCGGTTGGCAAAGGGACAGCAGACTCCGATCAGCGAAGTGTCGATCTCGTTTTTCAGAGCGGGTTTGTTTCGCTTGGGCAGGTCGGGATTGGTGCTGGGCGTCGCCTCCACCAGCGCCCGCGTATAAGGATGCAGCGGCCTTGCAAACAGCTCCTCCTTAGAGGCCTCCTCAAAGATGTATCCCAGATACATGACGATCACCCTGTCCGATATATGCTTTACCACGGACAGATCATGGGAGATAAAGAGATAAGAGATCCCGTATTTCTTCTGGATCTCCTCCATGTTGTTGATGATCTGAGCCTGTATGGACACATCCAGCGCAGACACCGGCTCATCGCAGATGATGATCTTGGGCTGAAGGCAGATCGCTCTTGCGATCCCGATGCGCTGCCGCTGACCGCCGCTGAACTCATGGGGGTAACGGTCTATCTGCTCCTTCTGCAGACCCACGTCCGCAAAGATCTTCTCGATATATTCGCGCTTTTCCTTTTTGCCCGTAACGATGCGGTGAATATCCAGGGCCTCCTCCACCGCCTGCCCCGCCGTCAGCCTGGGATCCAGCGACGCGTAGGAATCCTGAAAGATCATCTGAATGTTCTTCCTGATCTCAAGCTGACTCTTCCTGTCCCTGCTTCTGTCCGCGATATTTTTCCCTTCGAAAAAAATACTGCCGGAGGTGGGCTGGATCAGGTCCACGATCATCCTGCCCGTGGTGGATTTGCCGCAGCCGCTTTCGCCCACCAGGCCCAGCGTCTCCCCTTTATTTATGTGAAAGGAGACATCGTTCACGGCCTTGAACACCTTTTTTTCCTTTTTCAGAAACCCTGTTTCCTTTATAAAATGCTTTTCCAGCTTTTCCACTCTCAGAATTTCTTCCATTATGAATCCACCACCTCTCCCTGGCCGTCGTACTTCCAGCACCGCACCCGATGCCCGTCCTCCAGCCGGATCAGCTTCGGTTCCTCCTCTCTGCAGCGGTCGGTGCACTGTGTGCACCTGTTGCTGAAGCTGCATCCCTCCGGCAGCGCCAGAAGGCTGGGCACGCTGCCCGGTATGGTGGACAGCTTCTGCTGTTCGGCGTCGATGCTTGGGATCGCTTTCAGAAGCGCTTCGGTGTAGGGGTGCCTGGGATGCTTCATTACCTCGTAGGTGGAAGCGTATTCCTGTATCTTGCCGCAGTACATGACTGCCGTATTATCCGCGATCTCATTGATCACGCCCATATCGTGGGTGATGAAGATGATCGACATGTGAAGCCGGTCCCGCAGTTCCTTCAGCAGGTAGATGATCTGCTGCTGGATCGTAACGTCTAAGGCCGTGGTCGCTTCGTCCGCGATAAGGATCTTCGTATCTGTGGCCAGCGCCATGGCGATCATGACGCGCTGGCGCATTCCCCCGCTCAGATGGTGGGGATATCTGGTCAGCAGTTCTTCAGGATTGGTGATCTTGACCTGCTTCAGAAACTCGCAGGCCCTTTGGTTCGCTTCCTCCTTCGACAGACCCAGGTGCAGCCGGATCCCTTCCGTCAGCTGTCTTCCGATGGTCAGCACCGGGTTCAGAGAGGTCATGGGCTCCTGAAAGATCATCGTGATGTCCTTCCCCCGCACCTGTCCGATGGCCTGCTTATCCGCCAGCAGATCCCTTCCGCGGTAGATGATCTGCCCTTCCGCGATTTTTCCCGGCCTGGGCACGATCTGAAGAATGGACTTGACCGCTACACTTTTTCCGCTTCCGGATTCCCCGATAATTCCCAGGATCTCGCCTTCCCGCAGGCTGAAATTTACTCCGTTCACCGCTTTGGACACGCCGGCCTTCGTATAGAAATACGTATGGAGATTTTTTACATCCAAAATGTTTTCCATGTCGTCACCATTAATATTCCTTTACATCCAGAGTGTCGCGGAGACCGTCGCCCAGCAGATTGAAGCCAAGCACAGTGATAGCGATGGCGATCCCCGGAAAGATCGCGATATGCGGTTTTGTCATCAGGTACGCTCTGGCGTTGGAGAGCATTGCCCCCCACTCCGCGCTCATGGGATCCGCTCCCAGACCCAGGAAGCCCAGTCCTGAAATGATCAGGATCGCCTCGCTGAACGTGAGCGTGGCCTGTACGATGATCGGCGCCATGCCGTTGGGCAGGATATGGCGGAACAGTATTTTCATATTGCTCTGCCCCAGAACGCGGCAGGCGTCCACATATTCGTTCTTTTTCGTCTTCAGCACCGAACTTCTGACGATTCTGGCAAACCGCGGCACCGTGGCGATGCTGACGGCTACGATGGCTCCCTTCAGCCCGGTCCCGATGATGGCGATCATGAACATGGCCAGAAGAATAGACGGAAAAGCCATCAGGGTGTCGATGATACGCATGAGGACCATATCCAGTTTCCCCTCAAAGAAACCGGCCAGAATTCCGATGGCAGTTCCCACCAGCCCGCCGAACAGCAGAACGGATACGCCGATCAGCACAGAGGTCCGCGCTCCGTAAATGATCCCGCTGAAAATATCGCGCCCCATCTCGTCCGTTCCCATCAGGTGCTCCGCACTGGGGAGCGCGAGAACGTTGTAGAGATCCATTTCCGAGTAATCCTGCGTGGCGATCAGCGGGGCAAACAGGGAGGCCAGCAGGAAGATCAGGATAAAAAATATTCCGAGCACCGCCAGCTTGTTGCTCAGAAGCCGCTTTAGAAATTTCATATCACGCCGCCTCCTCTATGCATCCTTCATCTTTGGATCCAGTTTGTAGTAGGTGGAATCCACAATGAAATTCACCACCACAAACACGACTGCAAGAAGCAGGATGGACGCCTGAATGGCCGGATAATCCCGCTTCGTCAGCGAGTCTACCAGATAGCGGCCCAGCCCCGGATAAACAAACACCGTCTCTGTCAATACCGCGCCGCCCATGAGATACCCGAACTGCATGCCGATGGTGGTCACGATGGGGATCATGGCGTTCTTCAGAGCGTGTACCAAAATGACGGTCCTGCCCCTGAGCCCCTTTGCTACGGCCGTGACCATGTAATCCTCATTCAGCACCTCAAGGACGCTGGAGCGGGTCATTCTGGTGATGATGGCCATGGAGTTCATGCCGATGGTGATGGTGGGCAGTATGTAGCTGACCCACGTATCGTTGCCCGTGGCCGGAAACCATCCCATCTGGACGGAAAAGACCATGACCAGCAGCATCCCCACCCAGAAGATCGGCATGGAGATCCCAATGATGGCGATGAACATGGAGATCAGGTCGATAAACGAATTGTGCTTCAGTGCGGAGACGATCCCCAGCAGCAGTCCAAAGCCGACGGCAAACACGATCCCCAGGGCCGACAGGATAAACGTATTGTGAAATTTGTCCATTAGGACAGGCAGTATGGGCTGTTTCGTGGCCAGCGAGGTACCGAAGTCCCCCTGCAGGATCCCTCCGGCCCAGTGAATGTATTGAACGACCAGCGGTTTGTCCAGGCCCATTTCAATTCTCACGTTCTCTACCTGCTCCTGCTTCGCCCCCGCGCCTGCGTAAACCATAGCCGGATCGCCCGGAATCAGGTGAACGATGCAGAAGACGATGATCGAGGTCAGAAACACGACCACGAGAGCAGACAGCAGTCTTTTCATTACATATTTCATGTCGCTCCGCTTCCTTCATTCTCAGATCGCCGGGATGGCGCAGATCTCGTCGGTCCCGGCGGTTTTGATCCGGGGCGGGCGCCGTCTCCGGCTCTCCCGCCCCGAAAAAGTGTTATTTGATCTTACATTCCGTAAATCTCGGAAATTCGATGGGCAGAAGGGTGATCCCGCTCAGATCCGAGCGGTAGACCGCGACCTGCTGGAAGACGAAAAGCGGCATCCAGGGCGCGTCGTCCATGACGATCTTCTGCATCTGTGCGTACTCGGCCAGTCTCTCCGTATCGTCGGTGCAGCTGTAAGACAGATCGTTGAGTTTTTCAAACTCATCGTTCTCATAGAACATGGTGTTCCAGCCCACCGGAGCCCAGTTTTTCTTGGTGAACAGACTGTTGAACAGATAGGAGGCTTCGCCGGTACCGGACTCCCAGCCGAAGAAGTACATTTCTACAGTATTGTTGTCGTCCCAGGCAGTCTTGACCAGATCAAGATAGGAGGCCCAGTCGTAAACGTCGACTTTCAGGTTGATCCCCACCTCAGCCAGCTGAGATGTAACGGCCATGACCGTGGCCTTATCCTTGAAGTATCGTCCGTCGCAGGTCACCACCGTCGCATCAAAGCCGTCAGGATAGCCGGCCTGCTTCAGCAGTTCCTTTGCCTTCGCCGGATCGTAAGTGTACATATCCCCCGCGTCGCTGAAACCGTATGTCGTTTCGGCAAGCACGGATCTGGCCACCGTTCCCATCCCTCCGAGAACGCCCTCGACGATCGCTTCGCGGTCCACGGCATAATTCATCGCCTGCCGCACCAGCTTGTTATCAAAGGGCGTCTTCGTCATGTTGAAGCCCAGATGCGCCACGCGGTTGCTGTCTGCATACTGAACGGTGAATTTTTCATTGCCCTCAAATCTTGCGATATCTTCTTTCGTCACGCCTGTGATATAATCCACCTCGCCGGTCTCCAGCATATTGACTCTGGTGGACGCCTCCGTGACGGTCAGGAACTTGATCTCGGTCAGATCAGACCCCTCGCCCCAGTAATCGTCAAACTTTTCCACGGTGGCGGACTCTCCCGTCACGACCTCCTTAAGTTTAAACGGACCGGTCCCCACCGGACTCGCCGCGATCTCGTCGTTGCTGCGCTCCAGAGATTTGGCGCTCATGATCCCGCCCCCGCCGTATGCCAGTACGTTCAGCAGATTGGCCTGCACGGTGTTTGTAACGATCTTGACGGTGTAGTCGTCCAGGATCTGCACCTCTTTGATATTGTTGTACAGATACGCTCTGGTGCTTCCCTCGTTGGTCAGATAACGCTCCAGCGTGGCCTTTACGTCGGCGGCCTTAAATTCCTCCCCGTCGTGGAATTTTACTCCCTGGCGCAGCTTGAAGGTCCACTCCAGCCCGTCGTCGGACACGGACCAGGATTCCGCCAGAGAGGGATGGACCTCGTTGAACTCATCCGCCTTGACCAGCCCCTCGAAGATCGTATCCTTAACGGTCTCGCCGGGCGTGGATGAATTGACCTGCGGGTCCAGCGAAAGAATTTCCGCTGTGACGGCCACTACAATTTTGGTTTTGGCCTCGCCTGAATCGCCGGTATCGCCGCTTCCGGAACAGCCGGCCATGGAAAGAGCCAGGACTGCGGCCATCAATAATGCCAAAGACTTCTTCATCTCGCTTCCTCCTTATACAATCATTTTCTCTATAAAACCAGCTCTGTGAGCCGGGCCAATTCGCAGATCTGATACAGCGCGTCGCTGATCCTGTTGCGGTTTTTGATCAGCTGCGTCAGGACCATGCCATACTCCATGGAATCCTCCGGCAGCCCGTTCAGACGCTCTGCGTCGGCAAACAGCGGAATGGGACTGGAGAGCTTCGTATATCCGTAACTGTCCTGTTCATACTTGCCTGCATACGTCTGAAACACATCTGTCAGCAGGTGGCACACGTTTTTCATAAAGCGGTTGTAATACCCCGCTTTGTCGGCAGAACAGCCGGCTCTGCGGCTCTGAATATCCAGAATGTGTTCCCGGGCTTCCCTGAGATTCGCCTGCAGCGCCAAGAGATCCAGTTTTTCTCCGCAGATCTCCTCGATTTTGTCCACCCTGGCTTCGATCGCCCTGAATTTTCCCGTAAAATCATAGGGCAGCCACTTCGCCGACGCCAGCTTGAAGAGCAGCGCCAACGTCACTCTCGTATCCGTTTCCAGGATCGCAAGGTCGCACTTGTCGATGCCGTCCTCCTTGGTGTGGTTCCACCAGCCGAGAGTCGCTCCGTGGGCTCTGTCCATGTCCTCCTGCGTGAAGGACATTCTCTGGGTCACGGAGGGAACGCCGATGCCCATGAAGCTCTGATCTCCGATCTTCTTCAGCGCCATGGCGCGGATCTCGCCTCCGATCAGCTCCGTCACATTTTCTTCTGAAAATCCCAGCAGCTCGTCGGAGGCCTTGATCTCAAAGATCTTTGTCTGGGATACTCCCGTGGAATCGATATGCATGTAGCAGACGCACTTCTTCGTCAGAAGATCCCAGTACTTGTCAACGAACCAGGTCGAACCCGCCGCCTCCGCGATCTCATGTCCGTTCCAGAAAACGAAGTATACATCCCGATCCAGTTTGTCTCTGTATTTCGAAAAGATCCGGCAGATCTCCAGCGCGGTGGAGTTCCCGGTGGCGTTGCACGTGACGCCCGGCTTCCACGCGTCCAGATGGGAACAGACCAGAAGAAACTCATCGGACGTCCCGTTTCCTCTGAGGATGCCTTTGGGCTGATGCACCTTGCTCCACGTCCGGGTAGCCACCGCCGTGATCCGGAGTCTGACCGGCGCTCCGGAGAGACACAGCTCCTTCAGTCTGAGACCCGAAAGTCTCGTGATGCCCACGCCGATGATATCCGGTATGTCCGGAAACGTCTCTTCCGTCGGGTTGCCCCACACGGCTTTCAGCCCTCTGTGACAGATCACCTCCTCGTCGTTTCCCCAGTTCATGCAGATCATTCCCGCCGCCCCCATCTCGCAGGCTATCCTTCCTTTCTCCGGGACAGGAGGGGCGTAGGAGACCTCCACCAGCACCATCTTTCCTCTGACGTCCAGCCCCTCGTACGCTTCATAGGATCCCGTTCCTACGTACACCAGATCGAATTCCTCTCCCCGGGGGTCCGTCGACTTGATGTGCGCGCACGGCAGGCTTTCGATCACCATGGGTTCAGGTGATAAAACTTCCACTTTTGAGTACTGCGGATCGCTGTTGTACGTATAGAACTCCTCGTTTTCAACCTCCAGACCATACTCTCTCATCCGCTGGCAGACATACTCGGAGGCCCGCCTCTCGTCCTCGCTTCCTGCCAGACGGTACGGCGTATTCTCCACCATCCACCGGACCGTCTTATCCATCTCACCGCGGCTCACTTCACTCAGCATCTTTTCCAGTACTTCCATGTTTCATCCTTTCCGGGCCATGAGTTTGTTCACTTGGTCACCCACTTATAGGAAAAAATAATGGCGCGCTCCGCTGCGCCCCAAGTCAGAATTATCTGACTTATCTTTCGTTTATTTTACGTCTGAACATCCGGAATGTCAATCTTTTTTTATAACACAGGAACTATCGCCGCTGATCTATCCGTTTGTTCCAAAAAGCTTCGCTGTGAGAACGGTCCCGCGGGGAGCGTACGGCTCCGAAGGGAACTCTTTTATCTCAGCATTTCGATCGTGTCCTGAATATGGTCGAACATCCGCTTCTTTGCCAGCTCCAGATCCCGCTGTTCCACAGCTTCGATGATTTTCCAGTGGGAGCGCAGCTCCTTCTCTGTTTCATGAGTCGTCATGATATCCCGAAACGTCGTGCTCATCATATCCAGAATAGCGGAAAAGACCAGATCCAGCGTCTGTTCCATGAATTGACTGCCTGTCTTTTTGGCATACAAACGATGGAGGTCAAATTCACCTGCCGTCGTATGGGTTTCCGAGAACTTCTTTTCCAGTCTTTTGTAGCCGTCTTTCAAGTCTTCGATATCGCTCTCATCCGCGTTGCGTATGATGAGCTCCACCGCCTTGACCTCCAGGACCTGCCGTACCTCGTAAGCCTCCATCAGAGAATAACGCTCCAGATTCTTGGACATGTTGTGATATTTAGCGCTGACGTTTTCGTCCCGGGGGAGCGCTCTCAGATACCGGCCGCTTCCCTGGCGCGATACGATGATCCCGCGGCTCTCCAATACGTGAAACGCCTCCCGCAGAACGTTTCGGCTGATGCCAAGATTCTCGGTCAGCTCCCGCTCCGACGGCAGCTTGTCCCCTGGCTGCAGACTGCTCTGATCGATTATCTTGTAGAGTTCGCCCACTACCTCCTCATACAGCAGCGGTCTGCTGATGCGGTTTTTCACCCTCATATTTCCACCCTCCTTCCCCCTTAGATTAAGTGATTCTAACTTTTTTGTCAACAAATACTGTTGCGGAGATATTTCAAGCCGTTCAAAGCCCCCTTTTTGTCCCTGTGTTTACATTCCGCTTAAATTATCTTATAATTTTAGAAAAGCATACGGGGCTGGTTGGAAGTGTTTTTCCGCTTGAAAGGGTGACATTATTGAAAAAAACGATTATTGCGGACGACGAAAAACTTGCCAGAGAATTGATCAAAAACCTACTGCGCTTAAACGGCGCGCCTGTTGAGATCGTGGGAGAGGCGGCTACGGGAGACGCGGCACTGGTCCTGATCCTGGAAAAAAAGCCCGACATCGTGTTCATCGATATCAAGATGCCAGGCATGAGCGGGCTCGAAGTGATAGAGCGGACGAGAGAGCGGTACCATGAGGATATCAGCTTCATTGTGATCACCGCCTACGGATATTTTGAATATGCGCAGAACGCCCTGCGCCTGGGCGCCAAGGACATCCTTCTGAAACCTGTCGACCCCACTCAGTTCGTGGAGGCCACCGAGAAGCTTCTGGGACAGAATTACACGCGAAATATTCTTTTCAACAAGATCCTCCGGTACATCGGCGAACATTACATGGAAAATATCAGCCTGAATCAGTGCGCAGAATCCTTCTTCACCAGCTCCAGCAATGTGGCGCACCTGTTCCGCCAGCACTGCCGCACCACATTTACACAGTACGTCAACCAGACGCGGATCCGCAAGGCGGAGGAGCTCCTCCTGCTGACGGACCTGTCCGCCGACCAGATCGCGGAAAAGGTCGGATACAACAACCCCAATTACTTCTATAAAAAATTCAAAGAGGCCACGGGAAAAACGCCCGCTCAATACCGAAACCGCGATAACTGGTATTGACGCCGCCGGAAGAAAAGAGGCCGCCATGGAGCATCCGAAAAAACAATATCTGGAGTGGGGCGAGACGGAGTGGATCTACGAGCCCAGGACCGAAAATATAATCAGCGTGGGCATCGGCAGACTGTTTCCCGGCAAAGTGATGGAGGAGCATCTCCACATCGGCGATGATCAGCTTCTTTACATCCTTTCCGGCCGCGGCAAACAGTATGTCAACGATACGGTGACTTACCTCATCCCCCAGAACACCTATGTGCTGAAGGCCGGCATCACCCATAAGATCGTAAACTGCAGCCCGGAGGTCTTTGAGTATATCATCGTCTCTATTCCGGAAGAGGTCCGCTCGGACTCCATCTCTGATTTTGTGGACGCCGCGGAGGATATCAGCATCGACAAACTGCTGCGGCCCGGCGAGGAGATGGATCTCATCTTTGAACGGTTGGGAAGCTCCTATCAGATGCCCGTCACCGTTTTCGATCTGGAGGAGAACGTCGTAGTCCGGGGCAGAAATTTTCCCAAGTTCTGCGTGGAGAAATGCGCGTTTCAGACGGATCCCTACGCCTGTGAGGTCTATGCAAAGCAGTGCCGCTGCGATCGAAAGTACGATCATGGTTTCTGTCTTTCCGTGTGCCGTTACGGATACACGGTCTTTTCCGTGCCTGTGCGCTTTGAAGACCGCGAGATCGGCAAGATCCAGGGCGGTCCCGTCGGAAGCGGCGGCGACCTTCCCGACAGCCGCGTCAACGCCATCTTTTACAATCTGGAAAAGCTGTCCAAAAACATTGTAGATTATCTGATCCTGCAGAAAAACAATCTGGAGCTTCAGAAGAACAAAGCGCTGACCAGCAGTCTGTCCCGCAGCAATACCGCTCTGGAGCGGACCCTGAAATTCAGTCAGGATTTTTATCTCAGCAGCCGCATCAACACGCATTTCCTCTTCAACACGCTGAACTCGATCGGCTCTCTGGCGCTGCGCGAAAACGCCGGGCAGACCTATGGCGCGATCCTGAACCTTGCCAATCTTCTGCGCCACAATCTGAAGGTCAACACGAAATTTGTCAAGCTCAGCGAGGAGATCTCATCGGTCAAAAACTATCTCGATCTGGAAATGCTGAAACTGGAAGAGATCCCATGTTTTCATATCGACATTCAGCCGGAAGCCCGGGAGAGCTTCGTCCCCTTCAACTGTCTGCAGCCCATCGTTGAGAACGTTTTCATCCACGGCTATTCCAACAGACCGGACCTGCCGGTCATGCTCTCTCTCTGTGCGCGGAAATGCGGAAATTATGTGAAAATCACCGTGCGCGACAGAGGACGCGGCGTTTCTCCGGAGAAGCTGAACGAGCTCCGCAGTCTGATGGACCACTACAAAACAGACCACCATCTGCTGGATATCAATTATTCCAGCGGTCTGATGATGATCTGTTCCAAGCTGAGTCTGTATTATGGAAAAGATTTTCAGTTTGACATCGACAGCGCACCGGGCTCCGGGACCACAGTCAGCATGAGCCTGCCCGTCAGATCTTCGGCTGAATAGTGATCTTGCCGGGGCCATACGTCCGATCATACTTAGGGGGACCGGATGGATCCGGCCCCCCCTTTTCGTTACGCGTGTGATCCCTCAGCCAGCGACTCTATCTCTACACACCCAGCTCCTGTCCGATGGTCCTGAAGGCGTCCAGGCATTGATCCAGCTGGTCCTCGGTGTGGCCGGCGGTTACGATGCAGCGGACCCGGGCCTGCCCCCGCGGCACTACGGGGAAGGTAATGGAGGATGCCAGCACGCCTTTTTTCTGAAGCTCCTGGCTGAAACGGACCGCCTTTTCCTCCGCTCCCAGGATAACGGGCACGATAGGGGTCTTGCTGCGTCCTGTGGAAAATCCCAGCTCACGGAGCTTTTCCTTGAAGTAGATCGTATTCTCCCACAGCCGGTCTACCAGCTGGGTGGACTCCATCAGCAGCCGAATGGCCGCCGCGGCTGCGCCCAGCGCCGCCGGGGGCAGGCTGGTACTGAACAGGATGGGCCGGGCGTTTCGCACGACCCAGTCCCGCATCTCGCTGCTGCCGGAAAGATAGGCTCCAACGGCGGGAATGGCCTTCGACAGTGTTCCCAGCGTAAAATCCACCTGTCCGGTCAGGCCGAAATGATCCACCGTTCCCCGGCCGCCGCGGCCAAGAATTCCTGTGCCGTGGGCGTCATCGGCGTAGACCATAGCCTCATACTTCCGGGCCAGCCCCACCATATCGGGCAACGGCGCGATATCCCCATCCATGCTGAAAACGGTATCTGTCACGATCATGGCCCTGCGGCAGCTTCCACGGCGCTCCTTCAGCGCCTCCTCCAGGCTGCTCATGTCCAGATGGCGGTAGATCTTTTTTTCCGCTCTGCTCTGTCTCATCCCGTCGATAATGCTGGCATGGTTCAGCTCGTCGGAAAAGATGAGATCTCCTTCACCCATTATTGCGGGGATGGCTCCCAGATTGCAGTTATATCCGGACTGGGACACTACAGCGGCTTCCTCGTTTTTAAACTCTGCGATCAACTGTTCCAGCTCTTCGTACAGCCTTGTATTTCCAATGATATTTCGAGCCGATCCGGCCCCCACTCCATATTTTTCTAAAGCTTCGGCCGCAGCTTTTTTCAGCGCCGGATGGTCGATCAGTCCCAGATAATTATTGGAGCACAGGTTGATCATGTTCCTGCCTCCGATACTGACCACCGCGCTGTTGGCGCCCTCCAGACGGATCAGTTCCCTGTACGTGCCCTTCCCTTTCTCCGCCGCTAGTTTCTCTGCAAATAAGGACTTCGCCTGCGCCTGGGTCATAGCTGCTCCTCCCTCATCATCGTTACATCCGGGTACAGCACGATCTTTCCGCTGTTTCCCTCCTTCATCAGCTCAAAAGCCTGCTGAAAATCCTCCATTGCGAACCGGTGAGTCACCGCCGGCGCCAGGTCGAGGCCGCCAGACTGAAGGAGTCCCTTTGCCGCATACCACGTTTCAAACAGCCTTCTGCCTGTGATCCCTTTTATAGTGATCCCCTTGCCGATCACGTCGTTGTCCAGATCGAGGGTTACTTCCTTTGAAGAAAGTCCCAGAAGAGAGATCCTTCCGCCGGGTCGGATATATTTAAACGCCTGCTGTGTCGCGGATACATTTCCGCTCATCTCGGCCACTACCTCCACGCCTTTGCCATCCGTCTCTTCCATGATCCGGCTGATCGTGTCTTCCTTTGAAGGGTCGATCACCACGTGAGCTCCCAGCCTGCGGGCCAGCGAACCGCGGTAGGCGTTCGGCTCTACGGCGATGAGTCTGGCAGGGCTCATCGCCCTGGCCACCGCCACGCCGAGAATGCCGATAGGGCCGCAGCCCACCACCGCCACGGTCTTTCCCGTCACCTCGCCCGCCATCAGCGTGTGCACGGCGTTTCCCAGAGGCTCCTGTATGGCCAGCAGAGCCGGATCCACATTCCTGTCATTCAGCCAGGCGCTGGCCTCGGGAATGACTGCGTATTCCGCAAAGGCTCCGTTTACGTTGATCCCGAGGATCACAGTGTTCTCACATATGTGCCCGTTTCCCGTCTTGCACTGATCGCATCTGCCGCAGACAAAATGTGTTTCAGAGGAAACGTGATCTCCTACCTGAAAAGCCCTGACCTCTTCCCCGACCTCCACGATCTCTCCGGCAAACTCGTGGCCCATGATTACAGGCGGTTTTACCCGCTGCTGGGACCAGACGTCCCAGCTGTAGACATGGTAGTCTGAGCCGCAGATCGAAGCGGCGGTGATTTTGACCAGTATCTCATTTTTCCCCGGCTTTGGTATATCCACTTCCTCGATCCGCACGCAGCCGGGCGCGGCGTCGTACTTTACCAGTGCCTTCATCTTGCCATCCATTTGCTTACCTTCCTTTCCCGCTTATCAATTGATTGGTCCTGCAAGGTTTCCCGTCCGGTCCTTTATACTGCAGCCCCCAGCTGGTCAGCGCAGCCACCAGCATGACGATCACCAGCATCCAGCCGTGGAAAGCGGTAAACCACACTTCTCCGGTGGTCATTTTGGGAATAAAATCGTAGGTGGAGGTCAGTCCGTTGATCGTCGAGACGCCCAGCAAAATGCCGCCGCTCCAGGGGAGGACGAAGCCGCCGGCAGCCGTGATGGCGTCCAACATGTTCGCTCTCCTGTAGGGATGAATATTGAAGGTCTTTCCGATGCTGTTGACAAAGGGCGCCGCCGTGATCTCCGCCGCCGCGTTGACGCTCATCATGGAGTTGAGCAGGGCCACGAGACCCCAGATCGCCAGCTCCGCCTTCTTCACAGAGCTTCCCACCCTGCTGAGGATAGCGTTTTCCAGCATAGCCATCAGATTTCCAACGGTTATGAGATATCCTCCCGCCATGATCAGCATGATCAGCACCGCCATGTTCAGATACCCTCCGATGCCGTTTACCACAGCGCCTTCCAGCACGCCTTCTTCCACATTGAAATACAGAATATCCTTCACCGTGCCCAGCCCTGCGATGAGGATCACTGCAATAGCCGTAATGATCCCCCACGAGATCGAGTAGATCAGGTTCTTGCCCCGGAAAGCCAAGACCAGAACCAGGACAAAGGGGATCAGCAATATCAGCCCCTTCGGATTGACATAGGCATCGATCAGCGCCATGGATTCCGCCGAGTTGGTCACATCGACCCCGGTTCCTCCAAACACCATAAACAGCACGCAGGCCGGGATCGCAGCGATGATGCAATACTTGAACCTGGACCGCACCACGCCCATGATATCCGTCTCCTGGGTGGCGGCGGAGATGATCGTCGTATCCGATACCGGCGCCAGATTGTCTCCAAAAGCCGAGCCGCTGAGGATGGCTCCCAGCAATACCACCGGATGGGCTCCCATAAGGACGCCGGCGGGATACATGAGCATGCTGAACGCCACCAGCGTCCCGTAGCCCGTCCCCACTGCCGTGCCGAACACCGCGGATAGAATAAAGGTGATGGTGGTGAACAGCGCGCCGCTTACTCCCGTGGAAACGCCCAGCCAGACAAGCCCCTGGACCAGTCCTCCCACTTGAAGAATAGAAGCGAAGGTGCCCGCCCAGAACCAAGCCACGATCGCGATGGCCGCAATGGACTGGGTCATCCCCTTCGTCAGCGCTTCCAGATATTCGTCCGCAGAATTTTTACAGAGAAAGAGTCCGATGGCGAGCCCGATCACCGCGCCGACGATCAGGCTCTGTTCCGTAGAAATGTTGATAAAACTGCACCCGATCGCCCACACGATAAAAAACAGGATCGGGACGGCGGACCCGACGGGGCCGATGTAAAATTCCAGCCGCTTACCCTTGTTTTCCTCCTCCGGCGCCGCAATGCCCTGGCCAGTGTCTTTCTTTTCCATAATGTACCTCCCTCTTTCATCTCCTAAGTGACGGCTTCTATCTCGATTATATCGGGTTCATTTTTTCTCCAATATGAACTAAACTGCCCATTTACTAAACTAAATTGAATTTTTATCGGAATAGTCTGAATATTTACCGTCCGTTTTGCCGACGCGGCGAAAGAAAGCCGGGGGTAACCAAAAAACAGAAAAGCCGCCTGGATTTCAGGCAGCTTCTCTGCGTTGTGTTCGTTATAAGTATGGAATCGGACAGGCTGCATCATGCCGGAGGCGCTTCTTTCTGCGCCGCCTCGCATCGTCTATTTACGGTAAGCCCGGTCCACATAAGCGCTGGTAAAGGCCTTCAGCATACCGCCGTAGCCCAGCTCAAAGGAGATGGTGTCTCCCACCTTGTACTGGTCTCCGGCTTCGGTGACGTCCACGATGGTGTGGTCGGAGCTTCCGCCCAGGATCACCAGTCGTTCGTCCACCGGCGTCATGCTGTCCAGGGTGATATCCTGCTGTCCCACAGCCACGATGGCCCGCTTACGGACGCCTCTGTCCTCGTAGACCGGCTTCTGTCCGAAGGCGTCCACGCCGGTCTCGCCGATGGGCAGGGACTGTTTGCTCTTCAGCTCGATGATCTCCGCCTCCAGAATAAGGGCGTCGGAACAGGTCCCGGGGATCTTTGTCCCGTAAGCCGTGTCGTTGCCCAGAATGAAGCACTCGCCCAGACGCAGATTGTTGATTCCCTCCGGCAGCTCTCTGCTCTTCAGCACGTCGTTGCCGCCCAGCAGATAGATGGAGCTGGAGTTTCCTCCCGACACCATGGCCAGCTTCACGCCGAATTTTGCCTCGATCTTTTTGGCAATGTCCACAAGAATAGACAGATTGTCGTTCTTGGGGATCACCGCGCCGTAGCAGGTCAGGTTTACGCCGATGCCGTACAGGTTGATATTAGCCAGCTTCAGGATCTCGGACACCGTCTCCATGATGGTGTCCTCTTCCTGAAAGAAGATCCCCTCCCTCAGATCGCCCAGGTCGATCATCAGCAGGATATTGTGCTTTTTTCCGGCCTTTCCGGCGGCTTCGTCCAGCAGACGGATGGTCGCAAGCTCAGAGTTGAAGCTCAGGTCTACGTATTTTACCACCTCGTCCACTTCTGTTCCCATGGGCAGGCGCAGAAGGACGGTCTCCTTGCCGTTCTGGTGAGCCAGGTCGGCGTAGGCAGCTATATTCTTGATTCTGGAGTCGGCCAGAAAGTCCACGCCGGGATGTTTGGCGATCTCCGCCACGATCTTCTCGTCGGCGCAGAAGCCCTTGGTGACGATCATCATGGAGCAGTTCCCGCCGTGGGTGATCCTGCTCACCGCGTCCAGGTTCTGATTTACCTTGCTCAGGTCTACATTTACTCTTGGATACATCGTGTTTCCTCTCTTAACTATGATGCGGCTGGAGCCGGCTTCTTGCCGCCGGCGCGCTAGCAGCGTTCTCTCTCAAACGCGCACTTGACCGGTCTGTCGTCCGCCTCTTCCAGCTGCTTCTCTTCCTCTGTCAGCTTTTTGCGGTACTGGCCGTCCACGCACTCCCAGCCCTCTTCTTCCAGATGCTTTCTGTGCTCTTCTTCGATCCGTTCCTTTTCCAGACGTTCCGCTTCCAGACGCTCCAGCTCCGCCAGATAAGCGGGCTTTCCTCTGTTGGCCCTCTCCTCCTCGCTGGGAAACTTGAAATTCAGGCTCTGTTCCAGCAGGCGGATGGCGCCTTCCCTATATTTGCGGGAAAGCACGCCCAAGGATGCCATAATATAATCATTGTCCACCAGGATCTGCGCGCTTTCACTGGGGAAGAGCAGCAGACCGGTCTCGTTGTGCTTTGCGATCTCCTCCATGATCTCCACCCGATGAGGAAGCCTCGTGAGCGCTCCGCCCGTGCCGATGATGTATTTTACCTGTGTCAGGTCCTTGCCCTCAGCCACAGTGCTGCGGCCCGAGGGACCATAGATATAGCGGATCTGACCCGCGTGGCGTTCCACCGAACGGATGACGGCTTCCTTTGTGAGACGTTCCACATAGGCCCGCTCCTGATCGTTCTTGGGGATCGCCTTGTACTCAGCCATCACCTTATCCAGATCCACGCCGGGCAGATCTTCCTCCAGTTCTTCTCTGCCGATGATCTCGACTATATTTTTCTGGTTGACGTAGACGCCCAGATCCCCTTCAACGGTACGCTTTGCCTTCGGTTCGGGGCTGGTCATGATCCGTGCCACCAGATCGGATTCCTCGCATACGGAATGCACGTCTGTGGTCGCGCCGCCTACGTCGATGGTCACCACGTCTCCGATGCAGTCGTTGAGGAGTTTCGTACACTCCATCACCGCGCCGGGCGTGGGAATAATAGGCCCGTTTACCATGTCGCGGACGTGTTCCATCCCCGGCGCGTGGATAATATGGTCTTCAAAAGCGCCCTGGATCACTTCACGGGCCGGCTCTACGTTCAGATCGTCGATCTTGGGATAGACGTTCTCCACCAGATAGAGCCTGCTACCGCTCTCCTCGTCGAAGATCAGCTTCATCTCATCCTGATTTTCCACATTTCCCGCATAGATGACAGGTACGCCCAGATTCAGGGAGCGGATCATCTCCGCATTGTAAATGGCCGTGTCCCTCTCGCCGAAATCCACGCCTCCCGCGATGAGGATCAGATTGGGCCTGATATCTTTGATCTTCTGCAGATCGGTGCGGCGAAGTCTGCCGGCAGTGATGTAGTGGATGATGCCGCCGGCCCCCAGCGCTGCTTCCTTCGCGGCTTTCGCAGTCATATCATAGACCAGTCCGTGCACCGTCATCTTCAGACCGCCGGCCGCCGATGAGGTGGCCAGCATCTCGTTGTACTCCAAAGACTCGATGCCCATCTTTTGGCACAGGTCGTCGATGGCGCCCTGCAGACCGATGCGCACATCTCCGTCCATGACAGAAGTGGGAGCCTGCCCCTGCGCCCAGAACACCGGATGATCCGTGTTGATGTCCTGGAACGCATTCACTACAGTCGTAGTGGAACCGATCTCGGCAACTAATACGTCAACTTTCATATAGTTATTCCTTTCCTCTGCCAAACCCCTTTTCCGATCAAAAAGAGGGCCGGGCATACGCCCTAGCCCTCTTTATTTTTCAATCTGCGGTCAGCAGCTTCTTTTTACTCGCGCTCGCCTCTTCTGCGCTGTCTCTCCTCAGCCAGGAAGGTGGCAACGTCGATACCGTGAGAGTTTCTTCCGAAGCCCATGTCGATACCGGTCTTCACCGCTTCCTCGGGAATGACCTGCGTTCCGCCGGCACAGATGATTACCTTGTCGCGGATACCCTTCTCTACGCAGAGATCATTGATACGCTTCATATTCTTATAATGGATGTTGTCGTGAGAAATGATGGTGGAAGCCAGGATCGCCTCGGCGTCCTCCTCGATGGCCGCGTCCACCAGCTTTTCAACGGGAACGGAGGTGCCGAGATAGACGCATTCAATGCCCCACTTCTCGATGCCGCCGTGCTTGATGTTCATGATCTCACGCAGACCAACGGAGTGCTCATCCTCGCCCACGGTAGCGCACACGACCTTCATGTGCTTCACCTGCTCGAACTCGTGATACAGCTCGTCGTTGCTCAGATAATGCGGTTCGGGCGGAATCTCCAGCTTGTCGATATCGATGTCGAAGGCCACCTTGCCCTTCAGCTCGATTCTAGTGCCCTCGGCCTCCTGCATGATCTCGCGGCTGATGACCTCGGGATCCACCAGGCCCAGGCGCTTGCCGATCTCAACAGCGGCAGCCTCCGCAGCTCTCTTGTAGGTGGGCAGGCACATGGTGAGCATGATGGTACCGTCTCCGCACCATTCCATCTCAGGCTTGATGGTGTGTCCGTCTCTGTACTTGGCAACCTCGGCAAGTCTGTTGGCCACGTTGTCGAAGTCGTCCAGCTCGTCGATGAAGACGATCTTGCTTCTGTCCTCGAAGGTACAGCCGCCGATCAGAGCCGACGGGTTCTCCGGATCTCCGCCGTACTGCTCAACATTGTTGTAGCCGTAGTGCGCGGTAACAGGAGCCATGTAATCCTCATCTCTGGGGAAGATCATGCCGTAGCCGATGCCGCCCTCGATCTTACGGGCGATACCGTCGCCGTTTCTCTCGGGATATTCAGCGGAGTCAACGAAGAATCCTTCCTGAACAGCCTGGAAGTAACCGCCTACTTCAACGATCTCTTCCATAAACAGGCAAGCCTTCTCCTTCAGCTCTCTGACTTTGTCTCTCAGCGGGCCGTCCTTCTTCAGCTCGACCATCTCCATGAGGCCGTCCAGACCGATCAGCGTCTGCTTCGCGGTGTCGCAGGCTTCCATGTTGTAGATGTGCCAGGGAACGTTTCTTCCCTCGTCCGGCGTGATGGTGGACTGGATATCCGCGCTGGTGAGCTTGGAAATAAACATGTTCATTACGTGGGTCACCGTCGCTTCACGGGCGGAGGAGTCGATGTACTTGGTGTTCATCTGAGCTCTCATCTTGTAGCGATTCAGCATCTCACGCAGCGCCACGGCATAGGGCAGGTCCATGTACATACAGGGAGCCGGCGTAGCGGTAGGCGGTACGGTGGAAAGGCTGATATTCTCCGGCTTGATTCCCACTCTCTCGGAGAATCTGGAGTTGATCGCGTGCTGTACGATCAGCTCAGGCATGACCTTCCACGCTTCTCTGGCGGTAGCGTTGGCATTGTGCGCGCCGTCGATCTGCAGAATTTCAGCCCACTGCAGAATCTTCTTGGATTCGCAGGCGTCTACAAAAGAACGTACGCAGTTGATATCTCTGTAAAGTACGTTGTACTGGGGATCCTGATGCGCTCCGTTGATGCCTTCCTCGGCAAACATAACGGCTACGTCAGGGCCGGCAACGCCGGAAACATAGGAATGATAGTTGATCGGACGGCCAACCTCATCCTCGATCATGTCCAGAGCCTTTCTCTGAGCGCGAACCTGTTTTCTGGTTACCGGAACGCCGCCGATACCCTGCGGAGTACCTTCCATCAGGCCGTCGATGTGGGACTGTCCCATGTGACGGATTACCATGATGTGGTCTGCGCCGTGCCATGCGGCCATTCTCATTCTGCGGATATCGTCCTCGAACCGGCCGGAAGCGATCTCAGTGGTGATGGTCGGCGTCGGCTGCGGGTCGATATTCTCGAAGTATTTTGCCGGCGGAAGGGGCACGCCGTTCTTCATGGGCTCGGACGCGTCTTTGTACTCAAAGGGACCCATCTTCAGTCCGGGCGCCGGCTTTCTCCAGGTCCAGCCTCTGCGTCTGGGAGCATATTTGTCAAGGTCTTTCAGCAGCTCTACTATATCCAGCTTTTCATTGGGCTTCAATACATCTGTCATTTTTATTTACCTCCCTTGAACGCGTCTACGACCACATCCCAGCCCTCGCCGTTAGCCAGCATGGTGCCGGCTTCGGGAATGCTGATGTTGTTGGCCTTCGATAATTTGTACACGCAGTGGCCGCAGCCTTTTCCCATGAGACCGTGGTCCATGCAGTTATTTACGATTTTCTGCGTTTCCAGAGAGGAAATTCCCATTCTCAGCAGAACGGCACGTTCAACAGAAGGGGTAGTATTTTTCTTTCCCAGGTCGAGAAGGGGATCTACAACTTTATCGGTGAGCTCCCAAAATCTTGCATACAGCTCTTCGTCGGAAAGATTCGCGATATGCTTTCTTCTTTCCTGAAAATCATCTGCTCTTTTCATCTTTTTCTCCTTCATCCATCTAATTGCTTCACACTAACGGACAATTTTCCGGCCGGAATCTCCGATCGGAAAATTGTCTTGATTTTATGACGGTATCTCTGCTCTCAGATCTACAGCGTCTCTAATACCTTCTGTACGAAAGCGATGTCGCTCTTGGTCTCTTCCGCCAGGAACTGAAGGTCGGCGTCGGTCAGCTTGCTCTTGTCCGGGCAGTGCGCCTTTACGGACTTCTTGATCAGAGAAGCTCTGAAGTGCTCCAGATCAGCGTTCTTGCACTTGATGTATCCCGGATCCTTGGGCAGGATGATGTTTACGCCCGGCTTATCTTCTGCGGCGGGATCGCCGAAGTGGATGTCGATGCCGTTCTTTCTCGCAAAGGCCAGCTGCGGCTGAACGTGCTTTCCTGCGCCGGTGTACTCGGTCTCACTGATAACGATGACCGCGTCCTCGGGCAGCTCCTGAGCCAGAGAGAAAGCAGCCGCCAGAGCGGTATTTCCTGCAGGTCCTCTCTCCAGACCT
Organism: Bacilliculturomica massiliensis; assembly: GCF_900605495.1. GTDB lineage: Bacteria > Bacillota > Clostridia > Peptostreptococcales > Anaerovoracaceae > Bacilliculturomica > Bacilliculturomica massiliensis. The sequence continues at coordinate 37,216 of NZ_LR027602.1, read as the reverse complement.
TCCAGATTCGCCAGAGCTTCCGTCATGTACATGACTTCGCCCTGTGTAACGGTCACATAACGGTCCATGTAGCGCAGCGGTCTGGCAGCGCTTCTGGGAACGTCGGAGTGATCCGGATCCGTCGCGTAAGGCACGCCGAACCCAGTGTGTCCGGTGGTGCAGGCCTTCAGGTTGAACTGCTTGTCGGAAGCCATGTGCAGACCGGTCAGATCGATGGAGGCGGCTACCATCTTGGTGCCTGTCGCTCCGGCCTTCAGCAGGCCGCGGGCAGTACCAGTCATCATTCCGCCGCCGGCGTTGGTGCAGACTACCATCTCCGGATCTTTGCCCAGCAGCTCTCTGCACTGCATCGCGATCTCATATCCCAGAGTCTCGATTCCGGCGATGCCGAAAGGCGAATACAGGGAAGCGTTGAAGTATCCCGTGTCTTCCAGTACGGACAGGAAGGTGTAGAACAGCTCGGGTCCTACGGTCAGCTGAAGGACCTCTGCACCGTAAGCTTCACAGGCTCTGGCCTTCTCGATGATCTCCGGCTGGCCCACGCCGTGGGAGTCGAAGCACTCCTGAACGATGATGCACTGCAGGCCCTGCATAGCAGCCTGAGACGCCACCGCAGCGCCGTAGTTTCCGGAAGTGGACGCCATAACGCCCTTGTAGCCCAGCTTCTTGGCGTGAGCTACAGCGCAGGCCGCTCTTCTGGCTTTGAAACTTCCGGAAGCGTTGGCCATCTCGTCCTTCGCAAAAATTCTTGCGCCGTATCCCGGCTTCGCATATTTTCTGGACAGAGCGGAGAGGTTTCTCAGCTCTAACAGCGGCGTATTGCCCACGCCTGTTCTGCTCTGGATCCTGTTGATCTCTTCCAGGGTATAGCCCGTTGCTCTCATGAGCGCTTCGTAATCGAAGGCGACGGAACCGGATTCAAACTGTTTGTAGTCAAATCCCAGCGCTTCCTTCATAATATCGTTGGATCTTCCCATTACGGAATCATAATCTTTTGCCAGCGCCATTATTTGTCACCTCCAAAGTTCATAATCTCTCTCAGCTGCTTGTCGATCTGCACCAGCTCGGGAACAAACTCGCCGTAGCTGTGCTTCCAATACGGATTGACCTCGACCAGCTCGCCTTTTTCAAGGCGGCCGCAAGCAGTCTGGACGGTGACCTGGGCGCCGATCTCAGCGTCTTCCTGAAGGAATCCCTTCGTCCACATTTCCAGATCGCATTTTTTTGTATCCTCCGGGATCTTGCCGGTTCTCTCATCTGCGTGAAGTACTATTGAGTGAATGCGCACCCAATCGCCTTTTTTAGCCATTTCTTCTACTCCTCTATCATTTATCATTAACACTCACATGACACGATATACCAACTTGTTTGAGAGGACGATTTATTAAAATCGCCCTCTCGTCTGAAAAACTTATTTATGCCTCTGCGCAATTTGGGATAGGTCTCTCGCCGTAGCCTGCTGCGCAAATTGGGATAGGTCTCCCTATTTTACGATCTTCTTGTCGGGGCAGATGCGGTCTCTCATGTCGCCCATGATCGCCCGGGGTACGGGGAGGGTCAGCATGGTGTGCAGTCCCGGCTCAGCGTTGATGACCTGCGGGATCATGTTTACGCACATTGCGATGGTTCCGATTCCGCCTTCGATCTCAGGGCTGTTGACCATGTTCACGTTGGGGGTTCCCTTGATGATTACATAGTCGCCGGTCTGTACGCCTACCTGCTCCGGCTCGATCTGCTGCGGGTGATCCATCTCGATCATCAGCTCGCCTTTTCTGTATCCAAAGGCCTTCATCGCTACGCCGGCAACGTTTCCAGCTTTTGCGAAGCCATAGGGGGATTTTCTGTCAACATCGGTAACGATGGGATCCATGCTCTGCTTGAACTCGTCGATCTCCCAGCCGATTCCGTCCGCGATCATGCCCATGGACTCTGCAAATCCAACGTGGCCAGCCAGGTGGCCGTTCTTGAACTCATCAACGGTCACGCCGATTCCCTGCTCTTCCATAACAGCCGGTCCGAACGGGGACAGGGAGTTAACACGGCGGGAAACGATGTGCTCTACGTCTTCCATGCAGCCGGTCCAGATCAGTACCAGCAGGTCCATGATGAGACCCGGGTTGATGCCGGTGCCCAGGCAGGATACGCCGTTGGCCTTCGCGATCTCGTCCAGCTTCGCAGCCAGATCCGGGTTCTGAGCCTGCGGATAAGCCATCTCCTCAGCGGAGGTGATAACGTTCAGCTTCTGCTCCATGATGAACTTTAATTTATCGTAAGCGTTCTTTGTGAAGGAATCTGTGCAGAGCAGAACGATGTCCGCAGCGCCCGGCTTGATCACGTCTTCGGCTGCGCCGATCAGGACTTCCGGTCTGTCGCCTTTTTCGGTCTTTATGTAATCGTACATGCTTTTGCCGATCTTGGCTCCGCGGCCTACTGCGCCGACGATGTCAACGCCCTTTTTCTTCAGAAGCATATCAGCCATGCCGCCGCCCATTGCGCCAAGTCCCCAAATGATTACTTTTACATTTTCCATCTTTTTCTCCTCCATTTTCTTGTCCCGCTGCCTGTCCTTTTCACCGTCCAGCCGGCGGGCGCTTTAAATAACTTATAAAGTGTAGACTGTTTTATGTGCGGATCCAGATCCGCCTGTTGTGTAACTGCGCCCTGCGGCGCACGTCTTAATATATACGCAAGTACCATGCCAACGCACAATATTTCAGACAATTACGGCAATCTTGGCATTTTACTGAGTATTCCTTCTGTTTATATAAAAATACGCCGGAGATCTTTCGGCGTATTTTTTTTCGTTGGTGAAACGTGTCACAAAACGATCATGTTTTTCACTTAATTTCGACACTTGGAAGCAAAAATATTTGCATCAATTGCAAATATTTTTGCGCTTATTTTATTTTTTCCCTTGTTTTTCCGTTTCCATTTTATACTTCTTTATTTTGTGCTGAAGGGTCTGACGCTTGATTTTCAAGCTTTCAGCGGCTTTTGAAATATTCCCCCCCTGAGCGACCAAAGCGTTTTCTATCATGCTTTTTTCTATTTTTTCTAAATATTCGTCCAAGCCCCCGTCCTTCAGCTCATAGATGTCCTGCTGAGGCAGGGCCTTCCGGCGGTTGACGATGAGGTGCTTGTCTGTGAGCACGTGCTCGTCCTCAAGGGCCATGGACACTGCGGACATGATGATATTTTCCAGTTCCCGCACGTTCCCCGGGTAATCGTAATCCAGCAGTTTTTCCTTGGCCTTTTCCGAGAGCATCCAGACTTCCTTATTATATTTTTTGTTGTGCTTCTCCAGAAACTTATCCGCCAGCAGCAAAATATCGTCAGGCCGTTCCCGCAGAGGAGGTATGTCGATCTGTATGATATTCAGACGGTAATAGAGGTCCTTCCGCAGCTTCCCGCTCTGGATCAGCTCCTCCGCCGGCTCGTTGATGGTGGCGATGATCCGCACGTCGATGGGAATATCCTTAGTTCCTCCCACCCTCCGGATGTAATCCTCCTGCAGGACCCGCAGCAGCTTTCCCTGCAGTTCGTAGGGCATGGAATTGATCTCGTCCAGAAGCAGCGTGCCGCCGTCGGCCTGCTCAAACAGCCCTTCCCGGTCCACCGCCCCTGTAAATCCGCCCTTGCTGGTACCAAACAGGATGCCTTCCAGCAGACTGCCGGGCAGCGCCGCGCAGTTCTGCGCAAGAAAGGGCTTGCTCTGACGGTCGCTGTCAAAGTGGATGCTCTGTGAGATCAGCTCCTTTCCCGTTCCCGTCTCGCCGTAGATCAGAACGGAAGCCGAGCTTCTGGCCGCGCGCCTTGCCAGCGTGATCGTATCCAGAAACTTTTCACTCTCGCCGAACAGGTTATCAAAATTGTATTTCTTAATGCGGTGTTCCTTTGCCACCTGGGGACAGTCGATCTCCTTGCGCAGTTCCAGAATGGTATTGGACATCTTCTGGATATCCGTGATGTTTTTTGCGATCTCGATAGCCGCTACCAGTTCGCCGTCCTTGACCACGGGGACAGTGGTGTTTACCGTAGTGATCTCCCTGCCGTCTTTGTTCAGATAAGTCTGCTCCTTTTTCAGTGTGGTCTTACGGAATTCCAGAGCCTGCATCAGCGTGCTCTCTCCGTCCTCGAAGTTTTTGAATACCTCGGTAAAGGGTTTGCGCAGTACATCCTGGCTCTCCATTTTCTCCAAACGGGCCATAGCCTTGTTGTATATGATACTGTTCCCTTCCGGATCGACAACGTGAACGCCTTCGTCCATTATCTGCAAAATTCTTTGCAGTACTAATATGTATTCCTTGTTCTTCATAACACCGCCGACTTTCTCTTCTTCTCTCTCGTTTCTTACAATATCATCTTCTTCCATTTTATACTGTTTTACCATTTTAAATCAATGCCATAATCTTTTATTTTTTTATATAGGTTTTTCCGGGCCAGATTCAGCTCAAGGGCGGTCCTCGTCACATTCCACTCGTTGTGATCTAAAGCCCGGAGGATATACTGCTTTTCAAACTCTCTGCGGGCCGTAGCCAGGTCGGCGCCCTCCATTCCCCTGACCGCTTCTTTGAAGCCCGGCCACGCGGAGGCCGGATCCATCACCGCATTGATCATGGAATGGGATCCGGTGGTCTCAAGCAGGATCATATCCTCCTCGATCACATCTCTGTCCGTAAGTACGACGATCCGTTCAATAATATTGCGCAGTTCGCGCACATTGCCCGGCCAGTCGTAGCGGCAGAGTTTTTCCAGAGCCCTCTCGCTCAGGCGTATCCGCGGTTTTTTCACGTCGCTGCAGATCCTCATGATAAAATACTCCGCCAGCAGACGAATATCGTCCTTTCTCTCCCTCAGAGGCGGTATGTGGATGGGCACCACATTGATCCTGTAAAACAGGTCTTCCCTGAATCTTCGGTTCTCGATCTCCCTGCGCAGGTCCCGGTTGGTGGCCGCGATCAGACGAAAATCCGTCTTGATGGTAGAAGAGCCTCCCACCCGCTCAAATTCCTTCTCCTGCAGCACCCGCAGCAGCTTGGCCTGAGTGCCCGGCGGCAGCTCTCCGATCTCGTCCAGAAGCAGCGTTCCCCTGTTGGCCATCTCAAAACGGCCCTTCCGCGTGCGGTCAGCCCCTGTAAAGGCTCCTTTTTCGTGGCCGAAGAGCTCGCTTTCCAGCAGATTTTCGCTGAGTGCCGCACAGTTTACCCTCACAAAAGGCTGGGGCGCCCGCCGGCTCTGATAGTGGATCATGTTGGCCAGGATCTCTTTTCCCGTGCCGCTCTCCCCTGTGATCAGCACAGTGCTGTCCAGGGGCGCCACGATCCTCACCTGATTGCGGATATCTTCCATCTTGATATTGTTTCCGATCAGAGGTTCCCGCTCAGACAGTTCGCTGATGTGCTCCCTGAGCAGAGAATTTTCTTCCCGAATAGCAAAGATATCGTAAGCCCTTCTGACGTTGAACAACAGCTCGTCGATATTGACGGGTTTCACCATATAGGTGAAGGCCCCCTGATGGACAGCGTCCACCGCTCCGGAGACGGAACCCTCGGCAGTCAGCATGATGACCTCGATAGCCGGCTTTTCATTTTTGATCTCCCGCAGGAGCTGCATACCGTCCATCCGGGGCATGATAATATCGGAGATGACCACCGCCACCGTGCTCCTGCGGATCGCCTGCAGCGCCTCCATGCTGTCCGAATAGGCGAGCACGTTAAAATGATTTACTTCGAAAATCTTTTTGTAAACCTTCAGCAGATTGACGTCGTCGTCTATGATCAAGATCGGATTTGTATTATTCATTTCGATTTCTCCAAATCTTTTTTAACCGGCAGGGAGACGGTAAAGGTCGTTCCCTGCCCGACGCGGCTTTCCACATGGATCTCCGCTCCTATTTTATCGGCCAGCATCTTTGTGATCCAGAGCCCCAGCCCTGTGCCCTTCTCCTCTTTCCCACGAGAGAAAAACGGCGTGAAGATCTTTCCCAGATCTTCCTCCGGTATACCGCTTCCATCATCCTCCACAGAAAGCAAAAGGCGGACCCCATTCTGTCTTTTGAGATAGCTCCCCTTTATCTTTACCGTACCGCCCGGGGCGATGGCTTCCAGGGCGTTGTTGATCAGGTTCTGCAGAATATTTTTCAGCGGTTCCGCGGCGCCGTACCAGATCAATGGATCCGGGCTGAATTCTTTTACAACGCTGATCTCGTCGCGGATGCGGTCGCGGTTGGTCAGGATCAAAAGCTGATTGATGATCTTGGTGATATCTACAGAGCAGTCCTCGTCTCCGGACTGGCTGGAGAAATCCAGCAGACTGGTGATGACGCGCTCTGCGTTAGCCGTAGCCTCCGAGATGGTATCCAGGGTCTCATCCACATTTTCATCCCTTTCCGGCTGCGTATAAATGCGAAGCAGGTACAGCGCCCCTTCTATGACCGCCAGTGGATTCTTGAGTTCGTGGGCCACGGCGGAGGATATCTGGCCGATCCCTGCCAGCTTTTCCGACTGCTGCAGCTCCTTTTCGATGAGGATGTTCTCCGTGATAGGCTGCGCAAAGAGAACGACGCCCTCCACCTTATTATCCTCGCCGAAGATCGGATAGTAAGTGTTGCGGTAGATCTCATCCCCCACCAGTTTCTGTCTGGCGGCTCCTGTCTCTCTGGCCTCCGCGATGGCGTCCAGCGGACATTCGGCGCAGCGCTGGTCCCGGCCTCCAAAGATCTGATAACATTTTTCTGTGGGCCGGCCATTTTTTTGCATTCCGTCTATGAGAAGCTGTCCCTCCCGGTTCACCGTGCGGATGCTGCCGTCCTTGGCGATGATCATGAGCACGCCTGAGATGCTGTTAAAGATACTCTCGATCTCATTGGTCTTCTTCTGCAGTCTCGTGGTGTATGTATTCAGCTTATCGCTCATAAGGCAAAACGCCTCCGAGAGGATCTCGATCTCACTGAAGCCCTCGATAAAGCTGGTCTTGCTGAAATCGCCTTCCGCCACGCCCTGAGCCTGGGCCACCAGATCATTCATCGGCCTTGAGTATCTGCGGTACAGGATCACGGCGAACACGATCAATGCCAGAGTAGTAGACAGAAGGAAGGTGATCATATTGTTGGTCTTCAGACGGTTTACCGCCTGATATTCGCTGTTGTTGATCTCCACCACCAGCGTCCAGGGCTGCCCCTCGATGGGCGCGTAGGCCAGCGTCTTTTTCGTTACGTTCCGCCCGTCTTCCTGATCATAGCAGGAGACCACCCCCCTGCCCTTGTCCAGAAGGCCTTTCATGACGGTCCGCATCCCGGAGGAAAGCTTGTCGTCGTCAAATATATTTTCCATATAGAGCTCTCCGCCGGCGCCTGTCTTTGTCACATAATCGGGATGATAGATGATATCCCCCGTGTTTTCGATCAGATAGATCTTTGCCGACTCGCCCAGAGAAAAATCTACAAAAAACTTCTGGCGCAGCGTCTCAATATTGATGTCGGCGCTGACGATGCCCAGAAGCCGGTCTTTGTCGTACACGGGATGAGAGCAGGATATGGTCCAGCCCGTTCCCAGATAGTCCACATAAGGCCGGGTCCAGACCGTCTTTCGCTGGGGATTGTGTTCCGCGTCAGCCATCACATAAAATGTATCAGTCTTCTGCTGGTGGTTCGGGTCGAACACTTCCATGGAAGGGTGAGGAGCGCAGCGCAGCAGGCCCTCCTCGGTGGAGATGTACACCCACTGGGTCAGAGGCTGCCGCTCTTTAAACGTCTCAAACAGCGGATCCAGATGAGCGGTGGCGTTGATCTCGTGTATCACCTGCTCCGTCACTTCAACGTTGGCGGGGAAAAAGATCCCGCTGCCCGCGGAGTCCCCGCCCTGGGGCTGTATCCGATACAGGATCCCATTGGCGGCGCGCTGATATTCCTCCGACAGTTCGTCCGGCGTGTCCTCCGACTCTAGCAGATAATACCTGGCCCACGACGCCAGATTTTCAGTCTCATAGGAAAAAGTAGTCAGCGTCAGGGAGATGACATTGGCTTTCTCAAAAGCGATCTCCTTGATGCTGGCCTCCGTGCTTTTCTGGGCGGCCTCCCTGTCCTGGTAAAATACGTACGCGGCAAAGACGAAAAGGGATGTCAGATTAAAGAGTATAAAAACGACCAGAATATTAATGACCAGTGAGCTTCTGCCCAAATACTTCATATCACTTCTCCATACCGGCTCATTCCTCAGATCTTTATCCATGTCTTTTACCCTTTATTATACCACGATGGCCTAAGGCCATCGTGGTATAATCCGCGCGTGCGTGTGCTGCGCACCGAATCAAAAGAAAAGGGGAGAAAGGGTCTGCGCTTTTTCTGACGTCGCCGTGGCCCCGCTCCCCTTTCTCAATTAAATTTATTTCTGGTTGTCCGGAGAAATGATCAATGCGCTCCAGTTTTCAGGATCTGTCTTCTGCTTATGTCTGGCGTACATCCAGAAAGGCACGCCCAGAGCCAGATACAGGCCCAGCACCACCCAGGCGCCGGCGTCCATAGCCATTACGGACGAATAAATGACCCAGATCGTAAAGATGAGCGAGATCACGCCAAACAATCCGGCTGCCTTCACCTCATATGGTCTCTCCCAATCAGGCCTGGATTTACGCAGTTTCATAAAGGACAGAGTGACCATTAAATAGATGACGCCCGCCGCTACGCCGTAGATCGCATAGATATAGTTGATCCAGGCTTCCGGGGCGAAGACGGTGAAATACAGCGACAGGATGCCCACCACCACGTTGGCGCGGAACGGCTGGCCCGCGTCGTTCAGCGCGGAGAAAAACGGCGTGAACTGTCTCTGTTTGGAAGCGCCGTAAAGCGTTCTGGAGGCGCACAGCCAGAAGGAAGACAGGGTCGTCAGACAGGTCAAAGTACCCATGACGACGATGACGATGCCCAGCCAGTGCATGCCGATGATATCCGCCACTCTGGGATCCACGATGTCTGTCTCCGCCACCCACTCGTTGGATACGATACCGCCGACTCCGATGACAGCCATGCTGTAGATCAGTACGGTAAAGAACAGCGAACCCACGAATGCGATCCACAGCTTCTTCTTGGGGAAATTGGACTCTTCGGAGAGCTGGGGGATCAGATCGAAACCTACAAATTTCATGATCAGCAGGCCTACCGCCGCGCCGTATCCGGAAAAGCCGTTAGGGAACCAGGGGCTCAGATGTTCAAAGCTCCACTGCTTGCTGCAGATAAAGATGCAGGATGCGACCAGTGAGACCACCAGCGTGCTCCAAAAGAAGATAGACTGCATTCGGGCCAGCAGCTTTAATTCCCGATTCGTCAGGAAAAACCAGATCACAAGAATGACGGCCGCCACGATCTTGGTCTGTACGAAGGTGACCGGATAGAGATAGCCGATCATGCTTGCGATACCGTAAGCCACGGTCGGCATGGCCATCACGTACAGGAGCATGACCCCCCAGCAGGAGAACCAGCCCGCGTTCCAGCCAAAAGCGTTGGATACCCAGATATTTTCACCGCCCGCGTAGGGCAGCATGCTGGTCATCTCCGAATAGATCAGACACAGCGGCAAAACCAACAGTCCACAGGTTATCAATGAAAAAATTGCGCCCGGTCCGGATAGCTCGAACCAGAATTTGATCTCCACCATCCAGGCGGCGATCATGCCGCCTGCCGCCATGGAGATCAGGTTTGTCAGCTTCAATTCTCGTTTTAATGTATTTTCAGGCATGACTTACCTCCCTATTATTATGTAACGATGATACGGTTCCTACGAGTATTTCTCGATCAGCTCAATGGTCTCATCCGTGCTCATCACGTCGCAGTAGATAACGCTCATGATCTTAAGCTCCGCATCATGCAGCTCCATGCTCCCCGCCGCGCAGGCGTCCTCCACGCAGATGACCTTGAACCCGTCGTCCGCCAGCCCTCTCACAGTAGAAGCCACGCACTGGTCTGTCACGATGCCTGTGACAACCACGGTCTCGATTCCCATAAACCGCAGCAGGGTCAGGTAGTTCGTTCCTGTGGTCACGCTGTCCGTCGTCTTGTTTACCACGATCTCCCCAGGCAGCGGCGTCAGCTGATCGATCATCTGGGCTGCAAAGCTGTCCACAGGAAGCAGCATGCCGTTCCAACCCTCAGATTTCTGCACCGGCGAGCGGTCCTCTCCATCTGGACGCAGACAGGCGATCCTGCCGAATGTGACTGTCATGCCGTGGTCTCTGAAATACTTCAGCAGCTTTTGATTGTTGGGGATCGTGGTGTTGTCCAGCCGGTCGTGGAATGGGATCCACCGTTCCCACTCTCCCGCTTCCTGAAACGCCAGCGCCTCTCCAAAATTCCGCAGCACGAATTCATTCTGCATATCTACGATCAAAAGGGCCGTTTTCTTTGGATCCAGCACCGTCTCCTGATGGTCCGTTACCGTCTCGTAATAAAAGTTTACATATTTGTCCTTCGGTTTCATCTTCTACCTCCGTCATTTTACTGAGAACGCGGCCGCATTCTTCTGCTTGATCACGTCTCTATATAATCGCAAATAAAATGCCAAAAAATAAAATAGTCTGAAAAAATAATTTTTTCAGAGCTCAGATGTTGCAATTTAAACATTTCATTTTTTTCAGCAGGCAAAATCAAGGATACTTTTCCCAGGAAAAGTTAGAATCTGTATTGTTTCTAAAAGGTAACACTTTGACCGCCTCTGTTACGTTTTCGTAACGGGTCTTGGACAAAAAAATATTTTAATTCAATGTCGAAATATGGTTATCTTTGTGTTATACTGGACAAAGTATCGTTTATTGCTTATATACCTTCAGTTGACAAAAACACCCGCGGTCATCAGAGACGGATCCCGTTCAACGGGACGCTTTGAAAAATGCAGACTCTGACCAGACGTGCGCGTATCTGCCCGCTGAAGACAATGCGGAGCGACAGGCCCATCCGTTGGCTTTCAGATCGCCGCCGCTGCCCGTAACTGACAAAGGAGGCTTCCATGAGACTGAGAAAAGAATCCGACGACATGCAAGAAGAAGAAATACTGCTGGTGGCCAGAGTATCCGACGCTCTGGCCCACCCCGCCAGAGTTAAAATATTCCGCTTTATTTACGTGGCAAACAGAAACCGGGAGACCGTCTGCAATAAAGACGTCGTGGCCGCGTTCAATTACTCCCAGGCCACCATCTCGCAGCACATCAAAAAGCTGGTGGAGTCTCAGCTGATCCAGGTGAAGAAAAATGATAAATTCTCTATCTACTATGTGAACATCGGCATTCTGGGCAAATATATGGATGCGGTGAAGAAGTTTCAGTAACAGCCCCCTATTCGCCCTACGGGCTCACTTTCACAAGGTAAACTTTTTTGAAACATACGGAAATATCAGCGAACGATATTTCCTATGTTATGTGAATCCCCCCTTTATCCTCGTTCAAAGTAAACAGCAGATCCCCGCATGATCGATTATAACGCCTGCGCATACTCTGGTTTTCATCATTCCTGCTCATTTACCTGCCTGCAGGCGCAGGCTTTTTGGTAAATACGAGGATCGCCCGGACACAGGAGCGGACTTTTTTCTTTTTTCGTGCTTCCAGCACCTGAAAAAGAAAAAAACGGCCGGCGCAATCGGCGTTTTAATTATTTCTCCTGTCGTTTTATGTCGCTTTTTTCTTTTTCAATATGATTTTGCGTTAAAAACGAAAAGTATTTTCTATATTTACTATGTAAAGTATATATTATCCATTTTCTTTTCGTTTTTGAGCCTCTTTTTTCGGCAAAAAGAAAAAATCGGGTAAAACGATCTGCATGCTTTCCTTTTTAGGCCGGCCCCGATCACTGCCTCGCCCATATTTCAGTGTTCAGAAGATCTTTGCCCAAATTCGTTTGTTTACGCCCAGGAAAAATCCAAAATGTCTGACGGAAGTTCCGATCTCAAAGGACTGTCGTTCTACAGGAATCAGCCAGAAGCGGCAGCCTGTGGAGAGTTTTTTCCATTGGCTGAACGAGAAGATTGTTGAGTCCCACATTGTGTGTTAGACTGAAGTTTATTTAAATCTAACAAGAGGTGGGAAATACTATGAACTATTTGAACAGCAAACTTCTGAATCCCTTCACACGGCAAGCATCTGCAGCGATCGCCTCAATACTCCGCGTTCCGGTGGACATCACCACCGTCGGACGCGCATCCCTCCGGGTCATGCGGCGTCGGTCCGCGCTTTCTGCGGAAGATCTGCTTATACCTATTATGCTGGAAAATCAGAACATAGGCGTGATCGCCCTTTACGCCGTCACAGACGAACAAAAAAAGATCCTTGCGGAAAACCGTTCTGTCTACACGGAATTTCTCAAGCTTCTGGCGGAGCTGCTGGCTGCAAAATTGGAATGCACCCTCCGCGCGGAACAGCCGGCACGCTTGGAAAAGACCGGGCATCCGTCCGATTTGGGTCTCGCCTTTGAAGATATCCTGGGAAACAGTCAGGAACTCATCCGCTGTATCGAAATTGCAAAAAAAATATCCGGATCCCGCTCCTCCGTGCTCATCTCAGTCGAAAGCGGTACCGGAAAAGAGATGTTTGCCCAGGCCATCCACAACGCGGGCAGCCGCTCGAAGAAAAACTTTGTGGCGATCAATTGCAGCGCCATCCCCGACGCATTGCTTGAAAGCGAGCTGTTCGGCTACGAGGGCGGTTCCTTCACAGGCGCAAAAAAAGAAGGCCGCTCCGGCAAATTCGAGGCAGCCAACGGCGGTACTCTGTTTTTAGATGAAGTCGGGGACATGCCCATACAGTTGCAGGCCAAGCTGCTGCGGGTCCTTCAGGAGAGAACGGTGGTACACCTGGGCAGCTCCCGGCCCATCCCCGTAGACGTCCGGATCATCGCGGCCACCAATCAGGATCTGGAAGAACTGATCTCCGAAAACCGGTTTCGCAAAGATCTCTACTACCGGCTCCACGTGATCCCCATCCGCATCCCCCCTCTTCGGGAGCGAAAGTCCGATATTCCCATGGTGGCCAGATATCTTTTGAGCAAGCAATGCCTGCTTCTGAATAAAAACATCACACAGCTGGCGCCCACAGTCCTGGATCTTTTTCTGAAGTACAACTGGCCCGGAAATGTGAGGGAGCTTGAAAATGTCATCGAATATGCCGTCAATATGGAGCCCGGGACAGTGATAAGCGATCAGAGCCTGCCGTCCTACCTGACCGCAGACCGCACAGAACCCGTCTCGGAGATAGTTCCTGTCCCCTCCGCCCTGCCGTCCCTGCAAGATTCTATAAAAGATCGCTCCCGTGCGCTGGAGCAAAAAGAACTGTACGACGCCCTGTGCATTTTTGGACGCAGCACAAGCGGAAAGAAACAGTGCGCAAAATATTTAAACATATCTTTGAGTACGCTTTACCGCAAGCTGCGTCAATACGGACTGAACTGACGGCCCCTCTTCCACAAAGCGGACGTTTCACAGTTAAACTTTATCATCAGGCAGTACACGGATCTCCACCGCCTCTCCTGCTTGCAGGACGGCGCTCTCATGTTCTTCAGCCCCACACGCAGACCTGTGTACAGAGCAAAAAAATTTATATGTATAGCCCGCTGCGTAGATCTGGCTGCCATTAGAAGGATTTCTACCATATCAACCATATTAACAATCTGTACGGTCAGGGGAGAGCGCAAGAAACCATTACATGTTCTTGCTACTAGGTATTTGAAGCTCCACACATATTGGTTTGTTTGGAAGTACAAGCACAAGAACATGTCCTCCAATATACGTGGCAAACTGTTGCTTTTAGATAGCTTTTCAAGTAGAATCATCTATGCACAAGATGTTCCGCAATACTGTGGCTATTTAAGTGGTATTTTGCTTTAAGGGAGCAACACCAGCATATTCAGAATATCAATATTAGTATTGGAGGTTTTATGGATTATAAAAGAAGTTATCTGGTTTTGAAAATCTGCGTAATTGGTGGTGCTATCATATCATTTATTGGGTGTAGCCTTTCAATGAAAATTGGGTTATTCGGAGCCATAGTTGGTGGCATTGGACTTGCTGGCATGGTGTATGGGTTGATACAAGCGGTTATCTTCTATAAATGTCCAAAGTGTGGAAAGCCGTTCAATATAAGAGGGCGCAGACCGGATTATTGCCCTTGCTGTGGTCATAAACTTGAGCAAGAAATTAAGCCATAGTTTATGAAATCGCTTTCGTGCAGTAATCTCAGGTATTTTACAGAAATTTTTTTTGATATTTTCTCACCTATGTCTCCTGACAAGACACGATCCACTTTCCCTTTTTCGTGGATCCTTCCCGGTGCAGCACACCTTTCTGCTGTAGGCTTTTCATAATTTTTCTGATCCATGCTTTTGAATATCCCAGCTTATCTGCCGCTTCCTGCTGAGTGATTCCCGGCTGTTGTATTAAAAGCTGGATCAATCTCTCCTCTGCATTTCCTGTGCTGCTTTCCGTGCTATCTTCTGTGCTACTAGTGTGGGTTTCTGTGCTAGTTTCTGTGCTACCAGCATGCATTTCTGTGCTATCTTCTGTGTCACGGGGCTTATTTCTATAAAGCGTAATTCGGAATCCATTTCCAAATTCTTCTATTCCCGGCTCTTTCAAACCGTACTCCTGACAGCTTTTCCGGATCCTGCCCAACCCTGTGCCCCATGCTTCGATCATGCCCATATAATAAGAAGCCTCTGAGACAGCTGCATTTCTGCACTTTGATTTACCCGCAAGCGCGGCTTGCATATCCAGTCCGCCATATAACATGCCGGGGGACAGGACTTCTATTCTGTCATCAAAGATAGAGACCTGAATGCAGGACAAATTGATATGTCTCGTTGACAGGAGTCGCTGCACCGCCGCGTCCGAAGCAAAAAGAAAAAGATCCGCAGTCGATTCTCTCAATCGCCCGGGATCTTTCTCTTGTGTGGAGGCTGCAAAACCTGTGGGGGATCCTGCAGCTTATCTATATATTCGGATCATCCTTTCCATCTGTGTGGGCAGACAAAAAGGTCCGGATATATCTGCTTTATCGTTTATCGTTGTGCCCGGCCCGGCATCAGGCCGCCCTCTGTCTCCAGGCATCCTTCGTACTTTCTCAGCAGCGACGCCATGCTGATTCCCAGATTGTTCTTTACCTCAGTCATCTTTCCCGCCCGAAGTCCTTCCGCTGCGTAGGTATCCCGCAGCACGCTGCAGGTCAGATCTTCGATCCCTGCCTCCCGGCCCTGATCCCTCAGATATTTCTGGTATCTCCGCGGCTCAAAGAAGGTCTCGAACTCCGGGTCCCCGTTCAGCACAAAGCCCTGACCGCGGCCCTCCCCGCCTCCTTTCAGCGCCTTGCAGCTGCCGCCCAGCTCTTTCACAAGCACCGGCGTCAGGGTGACTGTCCGCGGCGACGACGCTTCAAACAGCGTTACCTCCGTTTTTCGCCTCTCCTCTTCCTCCAGCCCCCCGCGCTTCTTTCCCTGCCCGGAAGTACTCTGTGAGGCGGACACCCGCTGCAGGATGCGCTCGATGCGCAGTTCTCCCCGCTCCAGCGACACGTCCTCCCAGCGGAGTCCCAAAAGCTCCCCGATCTTCAGTCCTGTATGTAAAATGATCAGCGCCCCCAGATCCGCTGTCCCCGGTCTTGCCGACCGCTCCAGTCTCTTCTGTTCTTTTCCTGTCAGGATACGGATCTCCGGTTCCCTCTTCTGCTTTGTCATCAGGCGAATGCGCGACAGCCGGCAGGGGTTCTGCTCCGCCAGCCCGCACTGCACCGCCACGCTCAGCGCCGCTCCCAGCACGGTCACGTACTGATCCACCGCTCCCGGGGCCGCCCCCTCCCTCACTCTTGCCGCTATGTAGTCGTCGATGTCCTTTCCTGAGAGACTGCGCACCGGCAGTTCCCCCATGGACGGGGGAATGTGATCCCGCGCCACCCGCAGGTAGAGATCCGCCGTGGATCTTGCCGCGGTCTGTTCCACATACTCCGTGTACCACAGATCCAGCCAGTCTCCCAGCGTCATCCACAGCTCTCCCGAGATCCGCTCCCGCAGGTTCCGAACCGCTTCCTCTGTTTTCTTCTGCTTTTCTGCCATCTCCGCCTCCCTTCCGCTGCTGTCCGCAGCGGCTATTCTCTTCCGCCGCGGACGGCGGCGCGTCTCCGGTCCTCACATGTATGCTCCTCAGAGCGCACATGTCAAAACGGAGAAATGTGATCTCTTCTGACGTTTCCTGATCCATCCCACATAAGGGCCCGGATCGATTCCCCCCTGAAGGGGGGCGGGGCCGGAATTTTCCGGCTCCCGCTTTTTCTTCTGGTCAGCGCCTGGCGGCTCCGATTACTCGTTTCTGCCTTCTGCTATTTTCCAGCCGCGGCCTTGATGTTGCTGTAGGCCCAGTGGCTCTCCGGTACGTCCGTAAAGCTCATCTGCCCCGCTCCCGGCTCCAGACCGATGATCGAGTTGATGATGGTCACCGCCTCCGCCCTGGTGATGGGGTTGTTGGGACGGAAGGTACCGTCCAGATATCCTGTGGCATACCCCTTCTCCGCCGCCGACTTCACGTACTCCGCATACCAGTCTGCATCGCTCATGTCCTTAAAGCTCTTTCCGCTGTTTACCACGCGGTCGATCTTCATGGCCATGGTCACAAACTCCGCTCTCGTGATGTTGCTGTTAGGCTTGAAGGTCCCGTCCTTGTACCCTGCGATCACTCCCAGGGAGGCCACGAAACCGATGTCGTCCGCGTACCACTCGCTTCTCGCCACATCGCCGAAGGGCGTGTTGGTGTAGGACTTGCCCTCTTCCTTCTCGTAATTGATGGTCTTGGCTACGATAGCCGCCACTTCCGCTCTGGTAATGGCGTTGTCCGGACGGAAGGTCCCGTCCTGATAGCCATTCACGTAACCGCCGCTGATCTCTTCCTTTGAAACCTGCAGGAACCGCAGATCCTCGGGCACGGAATCCGGAATGACGATCTTGTCGTCCTTCTCGTAGACCGCGATGAGCTTCATGGCTCCGGTCACCTTGACGTCCTTCAGGTCGATGACGGTCTTGCCGTCTTTGCTCCAGCCCGCGAAGACCCAGCCCTCGTCCGCCGTCACTTTAACGCCCTTGGGCGATTTGTCTTTCTCCACCTGCTCGGTCTTTTCCGTGATGGTTCCGTGATCTCCCGCATCGTAGGTCACGGTGTACTTCGTCGTCTCAACGGAACCGCCGCCTCCGCCACCGCCGCCGGGGCGTTTGCCTGGGGTGGTCGCTTCCGGCTTGGCCTTCGCCGTGACAGCCGCCGTGGTTCCAATCACGTTTCGCGCATAGACCTCCAGCGTGTATTCCACTCCGTTGGTCAGGCCGCTGAAGACCTTGCTCGTATCTGCTGTACTTCCACTGTCTTTCTCTTTGATTCCGCCTCCGCTGGTATACGGATCTGCCGTCCTGCTCAGCACCTTGTATGCTGTCCCGGTGGTCACTCCCGTTCCAAGGGGATTGTACCAGTCGATTCCCGCCGGCGAAGCGAAAATGTAGTCCGCCACCGCAGAATCGGTCACCACGGCCGCGCCCGTCGCTCCGCCGCTGCTCGTCTCATAGACATACCTTGTCCGGGCGATCGTCGTTCCCGGATCGTTAAAGGTCAGCTTGTAATGATAGGTGACGGGATCGCCGTTTGCTCTGGCGCTCCACGTTCCCGTAGCGCTGCCGTTGCCCGGGGCCAGCGATGCGGTCATGCTGTCCGGCGCCTCCGGCGTTACATGCTTTCCTGCCGCCGTCACGGTTCCAGTGTAATCGCTGCTGGGGAGAGCCGTGGCGATGGCCGTGATCGTCGTTCCCAGATCCGGCTGCTGGATCGCGTAGGTGCTGGTGTTTGCTCCCGCGATCACGGTTCCGTTTCTCAGCCACTGATAGCTCAGATCCGCGTAGGTCACCCTTCCGCTGTTGAGTCCGCTGATGTCCAGACCCAGCGCGCTTCCCGAGATCGCCGATCCGCTGATAGTCAGCGTTCCGCTCAGTGCCACCCGGCCCGGTACCTGCGTGCCGGATACCAGAGCGGCGTCCGTCTTGTAATTGGACCCGGACTTCGCCTTCACACTGACGCTGATATTCTGGTCCAGATCAGCCGCTGTCACGGTGTAGGTCTCTCCCGTAGCTCCGGAGATGGTGCTCCCGTTTCTCAGCCACTGAATGTCCAGATCTCTGGCGATATCCAGATTCACCGCCGTCATGCTGCCCATGGTGATGGTGTAGACGTCGTTTACCTGAGCCGCTCCGTCGCTGTTTGCGTCGTAGGTCATCGTGAATTCAGGATTTCCTGCAATGGCCAGCTTCTCGATGGCGCCGTTAATGGTCACTCCGCCGGTGGTCAGCGTGTAGTTTCCAGCCTTTGCTCCTGTGAGGGTCACGGCGCTTATCGCCGCCGCGGAGCTACTGTGCACATCCGCTGTGCGGAAGGTTCCCGTCAGCGTTCCGATGGAGACGTCGTCGCCGTCCATCTTGCCACTGAGTGTATAGCCTGTTTCCAGAGCCCCCAGAGTCAGAGTGTTGTTCCCGTCGTAGACCTTCTTCGCACTGGCGTTTACGGTCAGGGCCTTGGGCGACACGTTGACGGTGTAGCTTGCGCTGCCGCCTGCATACATGCCTACTGCCGGGGCGCTGGCTGTGATCGTCGCGGTTCCCACGCCTACAATTTTGATGGTTCCGCTGCTGTTGACCGAGACAACATCAGCATTACTCGATCCATAGGTGATCGTCTGCGTCTGACCGATGGCCTGCGGCGAGATCGTCGCCTGATAGGCGGACGTTCCATCTCCATACACCGCGTTCACCGGATCGGTCAATCCCGCGAAGGTGATGGTCTGCGCCGTCAGATCTTTGGTCGCCAAAGCAGCGGATTCCGCCGATTCATTGGACTCGTCATAATTCACCGAGTAATTCGTTCCGCCATTCGCGCCGTCAGGCACGAACTTCAGCTTCACTTTGTAGTTGTGATTCTGGGTCAGACCGGAAATGCTCCAGCCAGTGAGATCGGTCCAGCTGCTATACGCTCCGACGGATGTAGTACCGACCACGCCCTGATCCTGGATCTGATACTGGACCTTTGCTCCGGTGGGAACCGCCTGCTCATTCAGCTTCAGGATATTCTGTGTGGTACCGCTGGCCGCCAGTGTGGCCGCTGCCGGGGCAGCAAACTTGGCCTTCGCGGGCGTCACCGAAGCTGTGGAATCCACCCAGACAGAATCGCCCTTGGCTGCGCCATCCAGCGCGATGGCGCTGACGCTTGCGGTGTATGACTTGTCCGCGTCAATGGTTCCCGTCTCAAGGGGTACGCTGAACGTAAGACCGCCGGAGGTGGGCACTTCCACCGTCTTCTTTTTGACGCCGCCCTGATAGATGTCGACCACATAATGGTCGATCATGCTCGTCACTGCGGCTCCGGTGGCTGTGATCGTTCCGGTGAAGCCGCCGTAGGTGGTGTTTGCGGCCGCTACCGCGGTCAGTGCAAGGCTCTGCGGCGGATCCATGGGATCCTTGGCCAGATTGCCGTTGGCATCAAGAGCGAAAGTAAAGCCATAATAGTTTGCTTCGTTACCGCTTCCTGTTGTAGACGATGCACTCCACAAAAGAATAAAATATTTCTCTGCCTGCTTTGGCAGCGGATTATCTGTCCAAGTTAAAGTTACCGTCGTGTTTGTCGCCGCAGCCTCGGCGAATGTCCAATAATCTTGTATTACATAATCATTTGGGTCTCCATTCCCCACAAGATCTATCGTTCCAAACCCGAACCCATCTGTGGGATCTGTTTTACTTCCTTGATAAGACAACAGATCATCTACACTAGTAGCAGTCGCGGCATCCCATTGGTCTTTTGGTACAATGATACCTGCAATTAGATTGTTATTATTGTGCAGCGCTGTTACTGCAACTGAAATATTCGGGGTCACCCCGCTGCCTGACGGTGTAGTACCTGTTATCTCCACGTCAGTTATATAATTATAATTGGGATTTAATAATTCGGTACTTTGTGCAAAAACGCTTAAAGGACACAAACTTAAAATGAGTGCCATCGTGATTGCAAAAGAAATTCCCTTTCGATGCTTTACGAACATCTTTTCCTCCTTTTTAATGTCTCTGTTTTATTACAGGCGTTCGCCATGTGATTCCAATGCCGTCTTTACCTGCTGAATGGTTGTTAAGAATTCTCCGTTATTTAATACAATTGCTTTGTCCAGATAATCATATAAAATCTGCATCTGAGCATATACGGCTGCATTGGGATTTGTTGATGGAATTGTAACATCCGAAGAAAATTGGAGGTCAATAATTTCCTGAAGTTCTTCTTTTTCAAACAATTTGTCCGCACCCATACCATAAGAGGCAAGTAATATTTTATAACGATCTTTTCCCATTCCATCTTTCCATGTCAAACCAACATCCTGAACAACGGTGTAGGCTCCTATACCTGTTGTCCACTCTGCTGAAGTCGTTCCATTTTTCAAACGATCGTTTTGCGCAGCAGCACGCTTGGAAATAGAATGCAACGCACCTAAAACAATATAGCTGTCTAATGAGGTGCCTCCTTCATTGCCTTTTTGATTAGAAAAGGTTTTGTCTTGCGACATACTTCCAGCCATAGAAATATTGCTTCCATACAAATCAACAATGGTAAACTGTATATCTGTTGTCGATTTTGGTATAACTACTCTCCCAACCGCAACATCGCTATTCGCCAAATCAATCTGGAATGTAATCTGCACTCCATTCAATGTGTAAACAGCCCTTAACGCGGGTTTTTTAAGCCTACGGACACCTAAACCATTGTTTACCCGCTCCGCTGTGACTGCAATGCTTATGTTTCCGCTATTTACATTTGTCGAGTTTCCATACATATCTCCTTCAAAATATGTCATCAAATACTGAGCACTGACTCCTGATATCTGGCACCACGCATTCTCCACATACCCCGCCTTCAGTACGATGTTTCCCCAGCTTCCGCCATTGGGACCGGCTTCATACTTCCATCGAGCCGCGTTAAAGCTTCCTTCCGGATAACTTCCGTCCGTCTCCGGCGTTTCGCCCAGTGTCTCATAGGCGGTAAACGCCTCTGTCAACGGCTCCGATCCTTCTTTGCCGTCCGCCCGCACCCAGCCCGCGAAGTTGTAGCCCTTCTTGTAGGTCAGTGGGAACGCGGCGTTGTCCACGTAGCTTTCGTTGGCTAGATCCGCCGGAAATTCTGTGGGCTTCTCCCCTCCGCCGGTCACGGCGTACTGGCTCTGGCTGAAGGCCGTCAGCGCCTCTTTGATCTCCTCCTCTCCCGCTGTTTTTGAGATGATGCTGTTTCCCAGCATGGTCTCGTCCCAGTCGTAGAAGCTGAGGACGGCGACGTCTCCCGTTCCGCCCCCCGCCGCCTGCTGGGTCTCGCCCTCCACGATGGAAGCACCGAAGTTCACCGCCAGCTTTTGGCCGGCCAACGTCGGATCTTCCTGCGCGTTTCCGCTTCCGTCATCCCTCAGGGCACCGTTGTAGTAGAAGGCGTTTCCGGTGTGGTACAATCCCACATGTTTGATCCGGGATGTGTAGGCAACCTTCTTGCCCTCGGATAGACCGCTGCCTTCGGCTCCCGCCAAATCCAGGCCCACATCTGCGAAGGACGCCGCCGGGGTAATGGCCCCGCCCGTCCCCACAGAATCTCCTGTGTACTGGAACTTCACCGTCACGATCTGCCGCGCCGTGGGCAGGGAGTAGGGATATTCCGTGTTGGCCTGCAGCAGCAGATAGCCTTTTCCCGCTGCACCCACACCCGTTCCATCCCCTGGGTCATAGACCTGGGCCGTTCCGCTGTTGATCCAGGTGGGCGTGTAGACCGCCAGGGACTTCCAATCCTCCTGTCCCGCCACGACGGCGGTGGAGGAGGTCGTGATGGCTTCGCCCGACACATTGGTGGTCTGACTCTCCACGGTCTGCCAGCCCGGCTGCCAGTCCATGGGCGTCAGCCTGCTCCTGTCGTACTCCAGCACCAGACCCACGGACTGAAACAGGGGCTGATCCGGGCCTCCGACCTGAATGCCCACCTCCAGCGTGTCCGTGTTCTTCACGTTCACGCCGACAACGGTGATGGCCGGTCCGGACGCCGTGTCCCCGGCGCTCCCGCCCCCGTCGCTTCCGCCTGCCGTGTCCGCGTACACGCCGCTCTCTCCATCTGCAGGCCCGCCAAACACGCCGCCCCAGTTCACCGGAGAGAGCGCCAGCAGCAGGGCCAGCCCCAGAAGCAGGGCTTTCCTGCTCCGGCTCCTCTTCCGCAGGTTCGTCTCGTTTTTCTTCACCCTCATCTCCTATCAATCCCCCTCTCCGGTACTGGCCGGTATCCCAATCGTACGGCCGCCCTTTCCATAGTTGTACGGGCTCATCAATAGGTTCAGATCCGCCAACGTCACCGCCCCGTCTCCATTTAGATCGCACAACGCCAACGGATCTGCCGGATCCGGTTCAACGCCGCCTGAAGTGCCGCCGGCTTCCCCGTCTCCAAAGGCGGCTCCGCTAACGGTCTTCCCGTAATACGCCGGGCTCATGAGCACGTTCTTATCCTCCAGCGTGATCCGCCCGTCTCCGGTCACATCCCCTGCCGCCAGCTGGATCCGGCCTTCTGCCGCCAGCCGCAGCTCGGGTACAGCGGAGGTTTCCGCCTTTCCCTCATATGCCTTTTTCAGCAGTTCGTTCAGGCTGACCGCCTCGCCGCTCAGGTTGTCCGCAGATACTTCCACGCCAGTGATCTTCAGAGTCCCGTGGGCCGCCTTGGTGAACTCCACCTCACAGGTCTGACCCGCAGGCAGTGACGCCTCGAATCTGTATTCCCGCAGGCCGAAGGGGTATGATCCGGACGCGGCCGGTCTCTCGCTGACCACCGCCTCCGTGACCTCGCCTCCCGACAGGATCGCCACCCCCGGCATCCACGCCGCTGTCAGCGCGGGATGCCAGGCCCAAAAGGTTCCGGTCAGCTTCAGCAGGGTACTCCGGTCCACCAGCTTCGTTCGGTTCCACAGCTCGCCCCAGTTGTAGTCGTAAATGACATTGAGATTCCTGCCGGCTTCCCCGTCGTTTTCCACCATTGCGATCTGCTTGGCGGCAGAATAGCCCGCCGCGTTGCTGAGGAAGAAGGTCAGCACAGCCGTATCTTCCTCAAAGACTGCTCCGCCTTCTGTCAGCCCCTTTTTCGGCGCCAGGGTCACGGACAGGCGCAAAGCGCTTTCTGCGCTCTCCGCCCCGGTTCCGTCCTCTGAGCCGCCCATTCCGCCGGATGGCGCCGCCTCATACTGCACGCCGGCGATCTCCAGCCGCTCCAGCCCGCTTCCCGTCAACACGATTCCGCCGGCCGTCATATAGCTGGACGGCTCTCCGCCTGCAGCGAAGGGTACTCCATTTTCATCGGTCAGCTCCATCCCGTCCAGCAGATCCAGCGTGAAACGCGCTCCTCCCAGCGTGGTTTTTCTCAGCTTCACCGTCACCTGGGCCGTGTCCGTTCCCTCCCGCCGCACCAGTTCCAGCTTCGTGACCGGGTCCCCACTCTCCGCGGCCGCCCGGTGCAGGTGGATGGTACAGGTCTCCGAGGTCGTCATACCGTCGGGCCCCGTGTAGGTGATGGTGAAGACCACGGGGTCCATGCCCTCTCCGCTTTGGGATACGGGCAGGGTCACCGGCGAGATCCTCTGAAACTCCTTGCCCGCCTCTGCGGGCAGCTGCCGCACCTCCACATCCTTCTGGTTCCCGTAGGAATACCGGACGGAGAAGTTCTCGTCGAAGATCCAGGGCTGAAACGTCGCTTCCGTCTCTGTGGAAAGCAGGTACAGGTCATATTCCTTCACGCTGCCCGTAAATCCAAACCGCGGCGCCTCTGCTTCCACTCCGCTGCCGGAGGTCCGCCGCACCAGCTGCCGCCCCGCAGGCGTCTCCACCGTCAGCTTGGCCAGACTCAGAGACTCATACGCATTATCGCCGGACGCCGATGTGAGGACCGCCTCCACGGAATAGCCCAGAAGCGGCAGATACACGTGCTCACCGCTGAGGATCACGGAATCGCCCGCGGCCAGACCGGCCAAAATCTGCAGGCATTCCTCCTGTGAGCCGGCTTCCACCGCGATGGAGGACGCCTGGGACGCCCCCCGTTCGAGGGACGCGCTCAGGCCCAATGATCCACTCTGATCCAGAGAGGCATTGCGGGCACTTCCCAGCTTTGTCACCCGGATCCCCAACAGCCGGTTCCCCGCCGAAGCCTCCGCCGCCGCCCGCGCCACCGTGCTCGCGGGGATCCCGCTCAGATCGGCAAAAGGCGTTCCGTCCGCCGCCGTCAGCGTCAGCGTTCCCTTTCCCGTCTCCAGTAACAGCGCTCCCGACGAGGTCAGCTTCAGCTCCGTTCCTTCTTCCCCCATCTGGGGAAACAGATGGGGCAGCGCCGTCTCCGGTAGATACGTCAGCTGTTCAAAGACCGCGATCAACTCCCGATCCGCTTCCAGTGTAAAGGTGTAGACTGCTTCCGTGGCCGCCCACCCCTGCGTGGACGCCCCCGCAGATGCAGTCCCGTCAGCATTCGGCTCCTCAGCCGCACTTTCGGTCCCGCTTCCAGTCTCAGCCTTCTCCCGCCATCCGGCAAAGATCCAGCCCTCCGCAGGCTGCGCCCTCACCGTCACCTCTGTCCCCGCATCGTAACTTCCGCTCTGCTCCTGATTGTTGGGATCGGGACTCACGCTCACCGTTCCCCCCTCCGTGGGCTCCGCGCTCACCGAGAGCCTCACCGGAATGATCTGCGTGAAGTCCGCCTGCACGCGCTTGGACCGGCTCATGTAGATCGTGGCCGTCTTCGATGCTTTCTGCGAATCCGGCACGTCCCCCCTCCAGCCCGCAAATCTCCAGCCGCCGTGGGCCGCAGCCAGGAGCGTCACCGCCTGGCCTTTTTCATAGCTGTCCAGTCCCGGGCTGGCCGTGACCGTTCCGCCCCTTTCGTCATGGGCGGATACCGACAGCGTGATCTCCGTATCGCTGTCCCGCACACCCGCAAACAGCAGCCGCGGCGAAGTCCCCGCCGCAGGCACAAAGCCCGTCTCCGATGTGATCCGGGAGTACATCGCTCCCCCCGCCCGCAGCATGGGCTGCGTCTTTTCCAGCACCTTGACCCGCACACGGTCGAACTCCTGCTCTCCTTCAAACCCGTAGATGCCCTCCGGCTCCTGCATGTACAGGGCCAGATAAAAGTCCCGGTATACCTCCTGGGCGCTCTTTCCCGCGAAGCCGGGAATCTGATGCAGGATCGCTTCCAGCGCCGTTCCCTCCGTCTCATAGTCCGTATAGAAGGCCGTATTCCAGTGGGAGATCCCCGCCGCTTCCGCCTGTGTCCGCACATACTGGAAAAACAGATAGGTCAGCGCGTAGTCGTCCACGGCAGCCCTGCTGCCCCACCGCCCCAGGGCCGTCTGACCCGTGGGAATGGTCGCCGAGTTGTTGAACTGGCTGATCCGGCTGCTCAGGACTCCATATCGCTCCTGTTCCGCCGCCATGGACAGCCCCTCGTTGATCCAGGTGGGCGTGTATCTCTGTTGATTGGCCACAGTCAGGGTGATCCCCCGCCGCTTCACATCCGAGGCGAAGGCCAGATGCTGGCCCTCGTGGACGATGGTGGACAGGACCGCATCCAGTTTCGGATTCGTCTTGCTTCCCATGGTGGGCCAGGTGTCCAGATGCAGCACATCCCGGTCGTTTCCCTCCGGATAAAACAACTCGCCCGCGTTGAACACCCCCTGGTAATACCCGGTCTGGCCATTCACCCCGTAGTTGTCCTGAATGTCGTAGAGCAGGATGTCCAGCTTTCCGTTTCCGTCCTTGTCGTCGAGAGTCCCAAACCGCTGTGTCAGGTATTGGTAATTGGTCTCGCTCTCTTCTCTCAGTCTGGTAAGCTGTTCGTCGCTGAGGGCCCCGATGCTTTCATTTCCTTTCTCGCCCCACAGGTTCACATGGGCGCTGTTTCCCAGAAACACAAAGGTCACGGGCTTGTACCTCACCACGCTTCCCGTCAGGTCCAGGGTCTGAAAGCGCCGCTCCTCCCCCCCTGTGGGAGGGCCTTCCGCCGCCCCGCCTCCCTCTTCCCTTGCAGAAAGGCGCAGGGGCTCTCCTCTGTCCAGCGTCGGCTCAAAGCGCAGAACCTGGGAGCCCGGCAGCGTGCCGTCGTCCATCACCTGTCTGGAGAGGCCGTCCGGCGATCCGTCGGTTTCTCCTTCCGATCCCGGGCCCTCCTCCAGGGACGCGCCGATCCCCAGCTCCTCGGAGAAAGCCACCCCCGTCCCCCCTATGAAGACAGACGCGCTCTCATCCTTTCCGTACGCGCTCCCGTCCTCTTTGTACGGGTCGCTCACCGTCAGCAGCACGTCCCCTCCGTAAGGCTCCGCCGTATCCAGCACATAACCCTGTCCAGAGGTCTGGTCCCCCTGCTGAAACAGCTTCTCCAGCCCGGAGAAGGACGCCATGTCCGGCGATCCGCTGGTAAACCTCGGAACGCCCGCCGATCCGGTGGGCTGGCTGCAGCTGATCCCGGACTGGGGCGTCACATTGCTCCGATTGACGGCCAGTGTAAGCGTCTTCCGGTCAAAGGCCGTGCTCTCTTCCCGGATCTGAAAAAAGATCCGAAACAGAGGCTGCCCCTCTGCTGTAACAAAGGAAGGCAGGCTTGACGCTATTTTTCCAAAAGGCAGGATCAGAATGCCATTGGTGTTATCCACCTGCCAGGTGGAAAGGGGTTCAAATACCCCGCTCAGGTCCCCGTTCATATCCAGAAATCCTTCGGCCAGGTTCCAGATGGCAGAATACAGGTCATCTCCCGGTCCCATGGGATCAAACGTGGTCCCGTTTACCACGGCCAGCTTGTCCGGATCGAACTGCAGCGCCATCTGAAAATTGTCCAGAGAAAAGACGCCGTCCGCCACGCAGTCGATGTAAAAGCCCCGTTTCCCGTTGTCCTTCCACTCCGCCTCGGACACGGAAAGGGTGAAGGACGCCTCTGTGCGGTAGATCACCAGACCATATTCCTTTACCGTCAGCCCGTCCCAGGCAACGGACCGGATCGTGTACTCCTGCAGCTCTCCCACCCCTATGGCCATGGGTTCGGAAGGGGCGGAAATGGGCAGCGCCTGCCCGCCCTCGGGCAGCCCTTCCCCCTCAAGGGTTATGGTAGGCGCATAGGCCGTACTGGTCTGTTTGGGCCGCACGATCAGCGCCACGCGCTCCGCATCCCGCGGGACCGTCAGCTCATACCGATTATTTCTCCACGTCACGGTTCCCACCGCAGCGTCCACTTCCTCCAGCGCCGCGTCTCCGTCCGAGCTGGAGCCTTCCGGGTCCAGCCCCATGGAGCGCAGCACCGCCAGGGGCACGTCTACCTCTTCATCGATTCGTTCTTCCGCCTGGATCTCCAAAGCCGCCTCAGAAGACGCCGGATTCACCCGGCGCCCTCCCTCCTCATCCGCCTGTGCATAGCACAGTCCCGATGCTGCAGATAGGGCCGTCAATAGCAGGGATAACGCGATACACAGAAAGAATCTGATGCCCTGTCCTTTATGTCTGTTGTTCCTCAAACGAATCCTCCTTTTGTATCGGCATGTCCGGTCCCGCTGCCTAATCCGCCGTCGCCAGCAGCTTTTCCACGATCACAGCCATCTCCGCCCGGGTCACCTGCTGCTGCGGACGGAAGCTCCCGTCCTCGTAGCCTCCGATGATCCCTTTTTCCCGCGCTGCCTTGACCGCTTCCACCGCCCAGTCCGAGATGCCCGACTGGTCGGTAAACGCCGGCTGCACGTCTCCCGCAACGGTCCAGCCCCTGGCCTTGACCACCATCACCGTCAGCTCTTCTCTCGTGATCCCCAGATCCGGCGAGAAGGTCCGCGGTCCCGTTCCTCCTGCGATCCCCAAGGAGTGCACGGCTCCGATGTAGCCGTTGGCCCAGTGCCGGGACACGTCGTCAAAGCCGCTCTCCGGCGTAGGCGTGTAGCCCAGCGCCTTGGTCAGCACCACGCAGAACTCCGCCCGGGTCAGCGTGTCTTCCGGCCGGACTGTCTGGTCCGGATAGCCGCTGATCAGCCCCTTCTCGATCAGGCTGGTCAGGCTGGCCTGGGCCCAGTGGCCCTGCAGATCGGTGTAGGACGCCGCGTTCCCGCCGCTGCCCGTTCCTGCGGCCGCCTGCCCGCCTCCCGTCTGGGCGCCGGAACCAGTCTGACTCCCGCTTCCCGGGGTTGCGGAACCGGGCGTACCTGTCCCGCTCCCGCCGGCGCCGGTGGATCCTCCGGAACCGCTTCCCGATCCGCCGTCCGGCTCTTCCCACTCGATGTCTCCCCCTTCTCCGCTTCCGCCGCTGTATTCCTCTTCATAGGTGTTTCCATCTGTTTGGTTGATGGTTCCCACTTCCGGCAGGATCACGTCCGCCAGTCCGGGATCCCGGTATCCGATGATCCCTCCCTTCGGATGGTACGCCGACAAAAGAAGGCCCGTATCCTTACCCGAGGGCGCCAGGCGCAGACTGTCTTCTCCCAGCGTTCCCGTCACCGTGAACCAGATCTGAAGCAGATCCACTCCCCCGTCTCCCGCTTCGATAAACTTGGCCCCTCCGTCGTTGGTCACCATCTTTTCGTCCTTTGTGGCCTGATTCACACTGATCAGGAACCGAAGCTCTCCCTCTCCCGCAAGCGACGCCGCCTGTCCGGCGGAGACGGCTGCGAAGGTACCCGCGTCGATCCAGCCTCCTCCACGGGCCGAGTAGAAGGGCTCCAGGAACGTGACCGGACTTCCCGCCTGACGAAGGGCCAGCCCCTCCACCGTTCCCTCGATCTCCTCTCCCGTTTCCGGACTGCACAGTGCAAGCACGGCGGGATCATACCGCAGGTGAAACTGCATGGCGTTGAAGGTCAGATCCGACACACGAAGGGTCACCGCCAGCTTTCCCTCCTGCTCGATTCCCTCCAGCGTTACCCTTGGCCGCGACGCCCCGTAACTCACGGGCAGCGACGCCCAAAGCAGGCACAGCAGCGCCAGCATGCTCACCAGCGCCCGCCCCAGTCTCCTCGTCTTTTCCCCGGCCCCACAGGCCGCGTTTCTGTCTCTGTTTTTGTTTTCCTTCATTTCTTTCGTTCCCCTCGTTTTGCAAATTGGTACGAAAAGCGAAAGAGTCTGATCCCCTTTCCGCTTTCCACTGGCTTCCGATGTCTGCCGTCTGCTTTTCCCCTATGGAAATAAGCCGGTACTCCTTCCCTGTTCCAAAGAGTTCCGGCCCAAAGAGGGCGTCGGAAGCCCCTCGATCTCCGCTCCTCTCCTGCCAGAAAGGCCGCCTGTCCGGCCGGGATCTCCCCTTTCTCTTCGGGTCCCCGGCCATACAGGCCGCATTTCTGCGTTCTCTTTTCTGTCCCGTTCCCTCTTTTAAAAAATGGTACGGAAAGCGGAAGAGTCCGTCCCTCTCTTCCGCTTTCCACTTCCTGCCTCCCTCTTCCTTTTCCGAAGAAAGATGCTGAAACCCGTTCCTCTTACTCGCTGGTCCTTCCATAGTTGGCCAGCAGCGCTCCCATGTCGAACACGTCGATGATCCCATCGTTATTGAAGTCTGCAAACACGTCCTGCGTTCCGTCGTTGGCGCTCTCGCCCGGCGTCACCTCGCTGTTGAGCACGCTCAGCAGCAGGTCTCTGTCGTCCACGTCGATCGTTCCGTCTCCGTTCAGATCCCCCGCCAGCAGCATCATCGCATCCAGACGCGTGTTGCTTGCCACGCCGTTCACGTTCTTGACCATGGTCAGGTAGCCGTCCGCCGTCACCGTGAACCGGTAATCGCTTCCCACTCCCTTAAACATCATCAGGCCGTATTCGTTCAGCGCTCCGTCCGGTACCCGCACCTGCTCGCTGGCCGCACGTCTCATATCCTCTACTTGATAGCGGGCTCTCGCAATGGCCTTCTGCGGCATCTGCACGAAGCCGCCGATCTGATACATATCCGCCACTCTCTTCTCCAGCAGCGTGGTGTTTACCGTCAGATCCAGCTCGTTGAACCGCTGGTCGTACACTCTGGCGATGGACGGCGCCGTGACGTCGATTCCCTCCGCCAGCAGCTGTTCCACTGTCTTGGCGTCGATGCCCCCCGTCGTGGTCTGATTCAGATAGAACTTGATCAGTCCCGCCGCGTTGGCGTTGGTCACCAGCGCCTTGTCGTCCGGCGTTTTCAGCGTCAGTTCCAGATACGTTCCGTCGTCGTTCACCGTCATCTTTGAAATTTCCACACCCTCTGTAAAGAGTCCGTAGTAGTTGTCTCCGTTTCCGCCCAGGTCCATGCCTCCCTGACTGGTCAGCACATTCTTTCCAATATCCGAGAAGTGGAAGATGCCTGCCGGCAGATTGATGCCCAGGCGCAGTCCTGTAAATTCCGCGTTCTGGATCTTCACCGACAGATCCGCTCTCGTTCCGCCCTTGCTGGCGTCCAGCTCCAGCGTGATCTTCGGATCCTGATCCGGGGTCAATACGTGGGCCTTCACCTCATAGGTGCTGGTGATCCCTCCTCTGGAGGCTGTGATCTGGATCGTCTGTCCGTCTGTGATGCTGGAAACGGTGGTCTTGCCCACATAGGGCGCCTCCACGCCTGCCGCCGTGGTGTCGTCGATGGCAAGGGGCGTACCGTCTACCGCA
This sequence comes from Bacilliculturomica massiliensis, assembly GCF_900605495.1. Classification (GTDB taxonomy): domain Bacteria; phylum Bacillota; class Clostridia; order Peptostreptococcales; family Anaerovoracaceae; genus Bacilliculturomica; species Bacilliculturomica massiliensis. The sequence continues at coordinate 6,552 of NZ_LR027602.1, read as the reverse complement.
ATATCCGTATCCCCAAAGAGACTGCCTACTACCAGGCCAATCTCCGGCGTCTCATTGCTGGTGAAGTATACCTCGTACTTCAGATTCTGGCTGTTGAAGCCCGCCGTTCCATTTTCCTGGATCAGCGCCCTGTCGGCCGGCGACAGGATCCCCAGATAGTCCAGGGTCGCTCCCGCCGGGGAGGTGGATACGCTGGTCATGGGTTCGAAGACCGCCTCGTAGATGGCCGCTTCTTCTACGCTGACCGTCATGGGGTTCTCCGTGGAGGTCGTTCCCGTTCCCATCTGCTCGAAGCTTCCGTTCATCAGGCTTCCCGTCGGCATCACCGCCAGTCTCTTCCACTCCTTGAACTTCATGCCCGCAGCCGGCTTTGCGGTCAGCTTCACGTACATGCCCACTCTGACCTCTGCGAAGTCGATGGGCGTTCCATCCGCTCTGGTGATGGTGATGGCTCCCTGTGTGACGGCCGGCTGTACGATCTGGATCGGCGCCGGATCCCCTGCCACAGGGGTTCCCTCGCAGGTCAGCGTCTGCGCTTCCAGCAGATCGGCAAAGGTCACCTTTACTTCGATGCGGTAGGTCTCCCCGTTTGTCATCTGCTTTACAGTGGTAGCGGTGGCCGTTCCCATGTCTTTGCTGTCAAAATCGCGGAAGATCTGACCCTTGCTGTCCCGGATGGTCAGCGCATAGCCGCTCACCGGTACGCCGTTGGTCTGAGGCGCGTTCCAGCTGATGGCCAGTTCTTCAAAGCCCGCCGCCGCTCTCACGCTGCCCGGCGCTGTGACCTGCGCGGTGAAGGCGGTGGGGTTGATGACGATGGTCTTTGCTTCGCTGGTTTCGGTCACCTTGTAGTCCTTGTCGATGTTCGCCTCTTCCTGTCCGTCGCTGGGCTCGGTCCCCTTGGAGACCTCTACGGTAAAGCTGTAGCTGCCCGCCGTTCCCGGACGGTTCTCATAGGTTCCCGCTGCTGCTGCCGAAAAGGTGCCGTTCACGACAGTCGTGATCCCGCTGTCCAGTCCCAGTCCGGCAACGACGCTTTCTACATAAGCCTTCAGTGCCGCCGCACTGTTTTTGTCCGCCATGTTCACGGTCTCATAGGCCGCTCCTTCGATGGATGCGATGGCCGCCTTGACCGCCGCTTCATTCTGCGCCTTCTTTGAGGCCGCCTTGGCCACGATGGGTTTTCCCGTCAGAGTCACGGTGTCCGTGGCGCTTCCCTTGGTCAGGGTAATGGTCACACTGTAGCTTCCGTTGGTTCCATTGGGAGACGCGCTGGTTCCCGGTACCGCCGCCTGGCTGATCGTCGGATCTCCCGCTGTGGCGGTAACCCCGTTGAGACTCAGTGCATCCAGTTTCGCCTGCACGGCGCTCTTGATATCCGCCGCGGTGGTGGCGTCTGTCATAGCGTCGCCGCTGCCGTTTACCTTCTGGTTCACGGAGAAGTCCGCCCCTTCCACGACGGTCTTTGCCTCTGCCACCAGCTCCGCCGCTGTCTTGTCGGTGGCCGGGAAGGCGGCTTCAAAGTACAGCTTCGCGCCCTGCTCCTGCACCGCCGTATTGGCGATGGTGGCGCCGGCCACGGTGACGTCGGAATTGCTCAGAGACGATGCGAAGAGATAGCCGGTCTTTGCCGTCAGCGTCACTTTCGCTGTGTAGGCTGTGGAGCCGGCAAAGCTGCCTTCCGTGGCCGGATCCCATCCGATGGTCCCTGTGTACTGTGCCGTCTCCGTTATTGTTGTAGCCGGCGTCTCGCCTGCTGCCGGCGCTGCGATGGAAGCCGTCACAGCGCTGATGGACTGCAGGACGGATACTTTTACGGTCGTCGCAGAAGTCGTTACTGCGGTCGATCCATCGTCTGCCTTTGTATTCTTCACTACGACATAATAGTAGGTATCCGTCGTGGGGCTGACCGTGAAGGTCGTTCCCGCCTGAAAGTCCGTCACCAGCGCACCGCCGGACGTGCTGTCCGTTGTATTGGAATACAGCGCATAGCTCAGCGTTCCGCCGTCGGCGGGCGCATCCGCTCCTGCTGTGATGGTGGCGGTCCCACCGCTCACGATCTGGGTCGGGTCGACCGATACCGTTACATTGGTAGGAGCTGCCGCCGGGGCCGGGAAGCCGGCGTAGTAGAGATTGCTGTACTTTTCACCTGTACCCGCTATTGCCTGAACTCCCGAGGGATAACTGCCTGTCGTATCCAGTATCGTTGAGGGATGAATCGTAACAGGCGTTACCTCGCTGGCCGAATGCCCGTCTTTGATATGGAAATACAGCTTCATCCATCCATATCCGTTTCCGGTTGTATTGACCAGCACATTTCCGCCGCTGTCAATCCCTTCCCAAAATTCATACATATCTTTGTTGGCTACATTTAGTCCTGTATTGACTAAATAAGTTCCATCTGCAACGTTCAATGATTTGGTCACTACCTGCATAAACCCGCCGTTCGTGCTATCCATAATATTGGTATTAGTTCCGTCATAATCGTGTTCAAAACCCGTTATAACGTTATTGACCGTAGAAGGCTTTGCCGGAGCGTCTGCCGCTGGATTCCACATCTCAAGCACATCCGTATCCCATTCCAGCGACGCGTAAAGTGCATTGGCCTGAATGCCATACAGATAGTAATTAATCGTAAACACACCATTTCCGTCGACTGCGGACCGTTCGATTACAACGCCCTCAAAGGAAGCAAGCGAGTCCTTTACATACTCCTCTGGCGGTGTGTTGGTGGGAGCAGCCGCATAAGCGGCTGTCCCGATTCCACAAAGCTGAACAACCATACAGATTGTAATCAGCATAGATAAGAACCTTTTTTTCATAGCACAATCTCCTCTCATGAGATTACTCTCGTCTCACCAGGACGAGTTCAATAGGAATAAATATTGGCCGTCTTGTCAAACTGTGAGGTCAGTACGGAGTAATCACTCAGCATGACGAAGTTGTTATCATCCAGATCACTGTCAGGATCTGCGTTTCCAAACGCAGACGTCAGTTTGGAATAATCCGACAACTTAATGAGATTGTCCCCATCCAGATCCCCTGCAAGCATTACCATATTCTGTCCCAGTGCAACCTCCGCCTCCGCGACGATCACACCGTTCATGGTGGCTGTCGTATGATTCTTCTTGTAGGTGACGACCTTGTACGTTCCAGCGCTTACCGTATTCAGCGTAAATTCATACGCCTGTGCGTTCAGGCTGGCGGCCTTCAGATTGAGACTGATGCTGCTCAGGTCTGCGTTCTGCTCCGCGCTGGTGTCATAAATGGTTACGGACGCCGCGGCCTTGCTTTCTCCAGTCTTCGTTACCGCAAAGGTCGCGTAGTTCTGATTATTCTTGGCGTCGGTTCCTTCTGTCACGCTCAGCGTGTAATCGCCAACGGTGGTTCCGTCGGCCGCCGCGTTGATCGTAAGACCCTCCGCTGCTGTCAGCGCGTCGATCTGCGCCACTTTACCGGCTCCGAAGCTCATGGTTCCGCTCACAGACACGCCGGCCGGCTTCTCCGTCACCGTGAAGGATACGCGGAAGCTTCCGCTTACGCCCTTGTCTCCGCTGACGATTACGTTGGCCGAGTAGGTTCCCACGGTCAGTCCGGTCTTCGGCGTTACGGTGAAGATCGCCGTTCCGCTCACTGCGATGGAGGTCGGATCGATGCTGCTCACTGTGAAGTTCGCCGCCCCTTCTCCGCTCAGCTCCACCTTCAGACCGGTCACGGTTCCCGTCCCCGTATTGGTTACGGTCACGGTAGTGGACGCCGCGTTGATATACCCTTCTGCGGCCGGCGTCATAATAACTTCGCCTTCATTGTCTAGGGTGATGCCGTAGCCCAGTGTGGTCACGGCCAGCGCTTCGCTGACTGCTCCTGCCTCCTGGGTCTGGGTCGCTGCCACACGGGTGTAGAACTCGTACCGCGTTCCGGTGGTCAGGTTTTCAAACAGACCGCTGGTCTGCCATTCGCCCGTCTCGCCCTGGCGGTATTCCTGTCCTTCCACTGTGAGCAGTGTGACAGTGGTATCCGTCACTCCGTCCGCTGCAAGCTGCGGCTTCGCCGGCGCTTGCGTCGGACCGGCCGCCTTGCCGACCGCTTCTGTGGCCGCGCTCAGTTCTCCTGTAAAGGCATCCTTTCCGATTATCTTCAGAGTGATGACTTTATCGATATCCTCAGCGCCCAATGTATAGGTTTCTGTTGTTCCTACCGCCTCCTCCGTTCCCTGTCTGTACCATTTGATGTCGTAAGCTGCGTCTGGCGTGGTGATCCCGCTCACATTGGCGGTCAGCGTCTCGCCGTATTTCGCCGTACCGTCGATGGCCACGGTCCCCGCCAATACCGTTCTTCCGTCGTTTACGGTAACGGTCATCGGTTCGGAGGGATTCATGGTCTCAGTTTCCGCAAAGCGTACATAGTAGACGCCTGCGGTCAGTCCGGTGATCTCCGTGCTGCCTGCGGCAGCCGCGGTGTAGATCTCAGCCGTGTTCAGCTTGTACTCGTAGCGCTTGCCTGCATCCAGGCCGGTGATCTTTCCGTCGCTTGCTCCTGCTGTAGTGGGAGACTGAGCGGTCAGACCGGCAGGCGCATCCTGTGTCTTCTTTCCGATCTCCACAGCTTCGGATGACAATTCGCCGGTGAAATCTCTGGTACCTGTCACGGTCACCGTGATCTTCTTGCCTGCGTCAGCCGCTGTAGTCTGATACGTGGCGGACGCAGCGTTTTGGATCGCTTCTGTTCCGCGTTTCCACGCATAGCTCAGAGTCGCCCCTGACGGGGTCACTTTGCTCACATTGGCAGTGAGAGTCTGGCCCACTGCTGTGTCTCCATCGATCGTGACTGTTCCGCCGACAGCGGTTTTCTCTGTGGTGATGGCCTCGGAAGCCACTGCCGCCGATGCGTCATAGCCCGGCTTCGCCGCTGTTCTCGCCCACACGTAGTAGGTGGTATTGCGGGTCAGTCCGGTGAAGGTTCCATCGGCTTTATAGCCGTCGGTCGGTGCGGTGGTATTGTCGCTTCCAATGGCGTATTCCACTCCGCTCTCCGTGTTCATCGTGATCGTAGTATCGCTCTTGGATTTCATCGTCGGCTTGGCCGGCGGGTTCTGTATGTTGCTTTCTACTGCAGCGGTCTCAGAGCTGGTCACAGATCCCTGGAAATCTCCGCTGCCTGTGGCCGTTACTTTGATCTTCTGGCCTGCGTCGGCTGTGGTCAGCTTATATGTGCTGTCTGTGGCTCCGCTGATCGCTGTGGTCCCTCTGTACCACTGATACGTGGCCGTGGCTCCGGAAGGCTCTACTGTGGCAGTCAGCGTCTGATCTACCTTCGCCGTTCCGCCGATGGTCACTCCTGCCAGATCGGTCTTGTTTGTCGTGATGGCCTCGGAAGCCACTGCCGCCGATGCCTCATAGCCCGGCTTCGCCGCTGTTCTTGCCCACACGTAGTAGGTGGTATTGCGGGTCAGTCCGGTGAAGATTCCATCGGTTTTATAGCCGTCCGTCGGCTCGGTGGTATTGTCGCTTCCGATGGCGTATTCCACTCCGCTTGTGATGTTCACCAAGATAGTGGTGTCGCTCTTGGATTTCACCGTGGCCTTCTCAGGCGCGGTCTGACTTCCGTTTGCCACTGTAACTGTGGTTGCGCTGGCCAGGCTTCCTTCAAAGGTGCCTGCTCCCACTAGCTGCAGACGGACATATTTGCCTGCCTGGCTGATTGTGATCTCAAAGCTTTCACTCTGCGCCCCCTGAATATTACTCCATATTTTGTTGTCCGCCGATTCCTGCCACTGATAGGTATATGTGGCCGCTGCCGGCAGCACTCCTGACACATCCGACGTCAGCGTGCTTCCCACTTTGTAATCGCCGCTTACTGTCACAGTTCCCTGCAGTTCATCCTTTTCAGGCTGATTTGTGTCGAGAGAAGGATAGCTGTTGAGATCTGCAAGTGTCCAGACACGCTCTGTTCCCGTCCTCGTTCCGTTGAGGACAGCGACTGTCTCCCAGCTTTTCAGTTCTGCCTCTGTTCTTGCTTCATACTGGCCCTCGACATCTGCATTGCTTCCATAACCACCGTCATTTCCGCTCTTGTAGTAGCAGTTGATCAGGGTGGGCGTTCCGTTCTTTACAATTCCGCTGTTTTTAACTCTCCCACCTCCATGGTAGCAATTTTCTATGGTTCCGTTGCCCGTGTATGCAATACCGCCGTAGCCGCCTGACGGGCAATATACGCTGATTGTGCTATAGCAGTCCTTGATCAGTGTACCGGCACTCTGTTCATACGCGATACCGCCTCCGGCCAGCAGTTCGCGTCCCATACCTGCCAACATGGAACAGCGCTCTATGGTTCCACTGGCCAGCGTATACACGATTCCGCCCGCGCGGCTCGCCCATCCACTGTTAACCGTTATATCGCTCTTGACGCTGCAATCTCTAATGATACCATCTCCATCCAGTGTCAAGACAAGCCCTGCGGCCTTTCGACTGCTGCCGATGGTATCGTTTACGGTCGCATTGCTCACACAGTTTTCCAGTACGCCGCCGTTCATGGTATAGATCAGCGAGCTGA
>NZ_LR027601.1 GCF_900605495.1 Bacilliculturomica massiliensis | reverse complement strand
TCATGGTGTTGATTGTTTGTACTTGAATCTTTCCTGAAGTCTGCCGGCCGAAGCCGGTTCTCCAGTTGAGAACAACTTAATGTTCTCTTTGACTCAATTTCTACACTATGGAGTTATCAAGGTTCATGTGCTTGCTTGTCTGATTTTTAACCCTTCAAGCTCGCCGCTCCGTTTTACAGAGCTTTTTTATTATATAACCGGGATTTTCTTTTGTCAAGCTGATTTTTAACTTTTTTCAAAGTTTTCTTCAGCTCAACCCCGCTTACACCTCGCTGCCCCCTGTCGGCGACAGCTATATTAGAATAGCAAATTCAAATTCATATGTCAACGGGTTTTTGAAACTTTATTCTAAGATTTTTTCCTTTTTCTCAGCGGCATTCGCCGCCGGTCATTCCCTACGGAGACACGCCCCGGCAGCAACGCTTTTGCCCATGACCTATATTCCTTCCATAACTGGGATCCACACCCCGTCCTTTCCCTGTACGCCGGGCTGTATCATCTTTATCGTCACGCTGCCGTCCTTCCAGATCAGAGTCAGCTCCGCCGCGCCTGACAGCTCTCCTGTCTCCGGCTTCAAGGTATGCTCAGTGTCCTTTCCTATATGCAGTATAGTACAGGCCGCCGCAAAGGGATCGCAATATCGGGCTTTATACGACTCCGCTCCCTCTCCGCCGCCGGCAGTACCGTTGTCGTTCCCACTGTATTGATCCACCAGCCATTGGTATGTCTCACTATATTCTGATTCCGAAAACAGATCGTATCCAAAGCGAAATGCCTGATCGAATATCTCTTTTGATGTGATCTCGTCAAAGAATCGGCTGTGACAGGCCGTAGTCAGGTACGTTCCTGTCTCTGTCTTTTCAAAGCGGATTTTCTGGATACCTACCTGCGCGTCCTCCCCTGCGTGCCACCACATATAGATCCACAATTCTCCATTCGAGATAACATAGCTGCACTCCTGATCATACCAGGGCCAGGGGCTGGACATGCCGATCACGGGAGCGCCCAGATCATCTTCCGCCGGACCGCTCTCTCCCTTCGCTGCTGTGATCTTGCTTCCCGTCTCTCCTTCGTTGAATGGCTCCGGATCGTTCAGAAAATATCCGCCCGCACTGCGGTAAACCTGCTCATCCTTGCACAGCGCCAGGAGCTTCTGCCCGTTCCTGCTGCAGAAAGCCCCGGCCCATTCTTTCCCGAAGTTCAGGATCTCTTCCCTCTCCGCCGCGCCGACAAACGTCTCAGAGACCGGGATCCAGATTCCTTTCGCTCCCAATGTCCGGGGCTGGACAGCCCTCACTGTGGCAGTACCGTCATCCCAGGTAAGATCGACATACGCCTGACCGCTCTGAACGCTGCTTCCCTCGTGAAGCTTCGCGGAAACGTTTACCAGATTCAGCGCAGCCGGCACGGCCTTTATCGGATCCAGCAGCTCGCTTCTGTCCGTTCCCGCTTTCTGGCCGACATCCGCCTGGTACTGCAGCGCCTCTGTAAAATCGTCGTCCTCCAGCCAGGCATATCCATGTCTATATACGAAATCAAAGTCTGCTTTTGAATCCACCCTGGAGTCGTTGTCCTTTACTCCGGCCACTTTCCAGCCGTCGTTTCGGCGTTGTACTTCAAGCGTCATCACCTCGATCCAGGCTGCGGGATCCGACGTTCTGACCACAAAATAAACATTGACCTCTTTCGGTCCGATCACCTCTACGCTGCAGTCCTCGCTGAACCAGGGCCAGGGGCTGGAAAAGCCGAACAGACTGTCTCCCTCTCCGGGATCCATACCGCTGTTTCCGGCCGCCGGTTCTTCCCCGCTGACGCCGCTTATCATGTGAAATGTTTTTTCATCCACGCAGAGGGCCGACAGCGCTTCGCCGTCTCTTCCGCAGTAGGCTTCCGCCCAGCTTCGCCCCAGCTCCAAAAGCTCCTTCTGCCGGGCTTCCCCGGGCAGCGGCGAAGCAGCGTCGGTGAATGTACACGCTCCGGCCGCTGCAGTGATAAGTACCACCGCCGCCACCCCAAGCGCCGCTGTCCTTCTCACTGAAACGATCCCTGCCACCCTTTCCCTGATGCTCTTTGCGCTGTCCCACATGGAAGTGGCGGCGCACATGATGTGACTGCTCCCGCCGCTCCCCGTCCCTGTCTGTTTTTTCTCCCGACTGCATACCATGTCCACCAGAGCTTTTCCATAAGCAAGACGCTCGCCGCTTCCGATCTGTCGGATCACCGCCGCATCGCAGGCCAGTTCACAGTCCCTTTTCGACAGCACCGCCGCCGCCCACATAAGCGGGTTAAACCAGAAGACCGTCAACATTAAAATCCTCACTGCCATCCATATCAGATCTCCGTGCCGGTCGTGGCAGGCCTCATGTATCAGCGCGTAGCGAAGCACATCCTCGTCCTCCGCCACTTCCGCAGGTATGTATATCGCACGTTTGACCAGTCCGGTCAGACAGGGCGACGACAGTCCCTGACACTGATAGACCGGGATCCCCGAAAACTCCGAAAACTCCCGGCGACCTGTCCGCAGCCTGCGATAAAAGCGATAATTCACCGCCGCAAACCACAAAAGCACAGCGGCGGCGCCGGCGATCCAGCAGACCGTCAGGATCATATGCCAGTCCGGCGATCTGACCAGAGAGACCAACGCTCCCCACGTACCGCCGGACGCGGTACCTGCTGCCGGACCTGCTCCTGGGCCCGGGATCTGCCCGCCCCCCATCATCTGTCCTGCAGCCCTTCCTGTCCCCAGAATGACTCCGGTCCGTTCCGCGATCCCCTCTGCCATATAAACAGCGCTGAACTGACTTTGGGGCAGTGTGAAAAACAGAGCTTCCAGAAGATAAACCGCCATGCGAAGCGGCAGGATCCCCCAAAGCGCATATTGAAGTTCCGGACTGATCCGCCGGCCAAGCAGTCTCCGCATGAACAGCACGGCCAGGATCAGAACCGATGTGGTGACCGTCATGTTCAGCATTTGATCTCCTCCTCCGCCTTTTTCAGGATCCCGTACAGCTCGTCAATATCTTCTTTTGAAAGCGCCTTCTCCTGTACCATTGTATTGACCAGCAGCCCCAGACTTCCCGAGTAGATCTTATCCAGAAAGCTTTCTGTCTTCTCCGCCGCGATCTGTCCTCTCTCTACTGCGGGATAGTACAATTTCGCCCGTTCTCCGGCCGCGTATCGGACCGCCCCTTTCTTTTCCATACGGCCCAGCATGCTGATGATCGTATGTTTCGACCAGCCTGTAGACTCCGCCAATTCCGCCGTCATCTGCGTGATCGTTTTCGGCGCTTCATTCCAGAGCACCTCCATCAGCGTCCATTCTCCATCTGATAAATGCAGCTTTTCCATATTATATCCCCCTTTTGATTCAGTGATCTGAACTCCTGTGCCGCAGCGGAGCTCATCTCCAGTTCCTTCCTTCGGCCCCTCCGGCGATCCAAACTCTCCGGCAATCTCTTCACCGGGTCCCCTGCCAGGTAGGCTTCTGTCTACCTTATTCTACGAAAAAGGTAGACGTTTGTCAACCTTTTTAAAAATTCTTTTTCCAGATCAGGATAAATGAATGTAAAACCACCGCCGCAGACAGATCCGTACGCCTGTTTCCAATCGTCTGTACGAACTCCTGGAATTCTTCATCTATGCAAGTGGAAAATATTTTCTATCCCGCAAACGCTCCGGTCCGCCTGATCGGACCCCCTAGTTCCAAAAAAATAAGGACGCCCTCTTGTCCGGATAAGAAGGCGCGCCTGTTGTAACTGCCATATAAAAAGGGGGCAAACTGCCCGGGACCGCTGTCAGCTCCGCATTTACCTGCTGTTAGCCGATATGGCGTCCGTGATCGTCTGATAGAGCAGGTCGGGCTCAATGGGTTTTGCGATATGTCCGTTCATGCCTGCCTCGGCGGCCCGCACCACATCCTCGTGAAATGCGTCGGCAGTCATGGCGATGATAGGGATGGACTGCGCCCGCGGATGCCCGGACTTCCGGATCTGTTCCGTCGCCCCATAGCCATCCAGTACCGGCATCTGAACATCCATCAGGATCAGGTCGTATCCGTCCCCATCTGCCAGGAACTTGGCGACAGCCTCCTGGCCGTTCTCCGCGCAGTCCACTTCGATATCAGTCATTTTCAGCAGTTCCACGCTGATCTCCCGATTAAGCTCATTGTCTTCCGCCAGAAGGACGCGGCGCCCTGCCAGAGCTCCCCGTCCCAGCGAAGCGTTCTGCCATGGGGAAAAACTCGCTCTGTCGATACCGGTCATGGAGAGCAGCGTGTTATAGAGCGTCGAGGCGAAGATCGGCTTGGCCAGAAAGGCGTCGGCGCCAGCCTCCCGGGCACTTTTTTCGATCTGCGTCCAGTCATAGGCCGTAATGATAATAATGGTCGTACCCGGCCCCGTTACCTCCCGGATCTGCCGGGTCACCTGGACGCCGTCCAGATCAGGCATCTTCCAGTCGACGAAGCAGACGTCGTAATCTTCCCCGATGCGGTGGGCGCTCTTCACCTTTTCCAGACACTCCGCTCCGGTCAGTACCCAGTCGGACCGTATCCCCAGATTCTTCAGCAGGAGAGAGGCGTGGATGCAGCTGTCCCTGTCATCGTCGGAGACCAACACCTTCAGCGACTCCAGCGCAGGCAGGCTCTGGGGCCGCAGTTCTCCCTCCTCCTCCGGTATATCAAAGTCCAGCTCTACCATAAACTCAGAACCCTGTTCCGGCGCGCTCTTCACAGTGATCGTTCCTCCCATGAGTGTGACAAGGTTTCTGGTAATGGGCATCCCCAGACCAGTGCCGCCGAATTTTTTTCCAGTCACCACGCTCTCCTGCTCAAACGGCACGAAAATCCGTTTCAAAAATTCCTCGCTCATGCCGATCCCGGTGTCGCTGACTGTAAAACGCAGCCGCGCCCGTTCCTTTTTCCTCTGCAGCTGCCGGATCTCCAGGCGAACGGCGCCTCCCTCCGGTGTAAATTTCAGAGCGTTGGACAGCAGGTTGATCAGCACCTGATTCAGCCGCAGTTCGTCCCCTATCAGCACGGTGTCCCTGAGATCCACCAGCGGTACCGTGAAGGTCAGGCCCTTGGCCGCAGCCTGGGGATAGATGATGGACGTGATGGATTCGGCCACGGTCTCCAGATTGAACGTCTCATGGGCGATACTCATTTTTCCCTCTTCAATTTTGGACATATCTAAAATATCGTTGATCAGCGTCATGAGATGCTTCGATGAGTAGCCGATCTTTTCCAGACAATCCGCCACCCGGTCCCGTTCCTCAATGTGCGCGGCGGCGATGGCCGTCATGCCCACGATGGCGTTCATCGGCGTGCGGATCTCGTGGGACATTCGGGAAAGGAAGTCGGTTTTGGCCCGGTTGGCCTGCTCTGCCACAGCCAGAGCATCTTTCAGCGCGCCGGCCTGCTCCGTCAGTCTCCTCTGTATCTCTCTCAGTTCAGTCACGTCGGTTATGTCGATCAGGATAGCCAGATAGACCGGGCAGCCGCACTGCCATTCCACACAGGTCGCGTTGACCTGCAGCCACAGCGCGCTGCCGTACCGATTCTTTACATTCATGACAAATTGAACAGGTTCGCCTGCCAACAACTTATCGCGGTTCTCCAATATCGAAGCCATATTGTCTTCGATATTCTTTCGATGCAGGAGGCTTTCGCGGCCGCTTTCATCTCCAAAATAATGCATAAAACGGCTGTTGCCTTCCAGCAGATCCAGCGAAAGATCCTGGCCGACCCGGTATTTCGCCACAAAACCCGGCAAGCTCTCATAGGTAACAGACTGTTCCTTCTGCATCCGCACAACGCTGTCCACATTGGTCATCACCGTGTAGGCCACCTGACAGCCGCCGATGTACTCGTCGGAGAACTGCGTGGAGATCTGCACCCAGACATAATCTCCTCCCTTTCTCCGGAAGCGGGAGAGCAGCTTATACCCGTTCCGCCCCCCGGCGAGAGCTTCCGTCACAGTATCCGCCAGTTCTTTCCATTCCTTCTGATCATTCTTGTAATACAGATCAGGACGGTTGTGGAAGTTGGCCTCGTATTCTTCCTTGCTCCAACCGGTGAACTCATAGTAAAACTCATTTGCCCAGATCAGCGTAAAATGCTCATCCAGCAGGTGCTTACTCACGCTCACGCCCAGCAGCCGCATCAATGTGACATACTCGTATTCAGCCGGCGAAAACTGCGGGTACTCACCTGACGCCGTGTCTTTTTCCAGTTCGTTCATTCTTTCCTCCTGATCATTTCGAAGCGATACGTCTCTGCGTCCGTATTCGGTTTGTCCCTGCACCTGCGGGACAGGCTCTCCGCCTGTTCTGCTCCACGGAGAAAGCATCGGCCGGGGCCGGATTTTCAGATAGGGATCACGGCGCTTTCCCGGCGCCCCGCAACATTGTTCATATCTGTATGTTTGATTATAATGCAAATGAATGCAAAACTCAACGCGCTTCTGGAATTTTGGTACCTGAAATGTTAAAATGAATATGCAAATTTACTTATCGTCACTAGGGAGGTGAGCCGGTGCAGAATGAATCACTGTATTCCAATTTGATCTATGAATACTTTCTCCTGCGATTTCAGTTTCAGTACTACAGATCCGGAGATACGCTGCCCCCCATCGATATTCTGTATAAAGAGTTCAATGTCTCTCCCCAGACTGTGCGCGCCGCCCTGCAGCGTCTTCGGGCGGAAGGATATCTTTCCATGGGCAACGGCCAGTGCACCAAAGTCCTTTTCCAGCAGACCAAACAGGAACTGTCCGATCATATCTGCCGTTTTTACTCCCGACGCCGGGATGCGTTTTCAGATCTCTACGTCTCGGGAGAGATCATGTTCGTCCCGATGCTGGTGGAGGGCCTGCGCCGCATGGACGAGGATGACATCGCCTCCATTTCCGCTCTGGCGGAACGGGCCGGCGCCGACGACCTCTTCCATTTTTACTGCTTTACACTGCAGAAAGTGGAAAATCCCCTGGCGCTGAATCTCTTCTGGGAAGTCTGTATCTTTCAGGGATTTCCCTTCGCCAAAAATGGCCCAGGCTCCAGACAGTTTACGGCAAATGTGATCCGAAAGCGCCTGAAAACTCTCGTTTCTTATATAAAGGCTCAGGACTGGGATTCAGCCCATGCTGCGTTTATCGAATACCAGCGAAGCGATATCAAAACGGCCACGGCATTCCTGGCGCCGCATTTCAAGCGATCGGTCATGCAGGATCAGATCCCGTTTACGTGGAGGATCTACCGGGAGCGCCCGCAGCTCTGCTATAACCTGGCTTCCCATATCCTCCATGAGATCTATCTGGGGGAATACCGGGACGCGTCATATCTTCCGTCATACGCTAAAATGGCCGAGAAGTACGGCGTGTCCTTCAGCACCATACGCCGCACCGTCGACATGCTCTGCCAGATCGGCGCCGCCCGGTCCATAAAAGGGAAAGGCACCCGGATCTTCGGGATCGGGGTCCCTTGCGACAGGCCCGACTTTGAAAACCCGGCGATCCGCCGGAACCTGTCCTTTTTTGTGCAGTCCTATGAGCTGCTGCTGTATTCCTGTCAGGGCGTCACCCTCTCTCTGATGGACGGCCTGACGGCGGAGGCCAGGGGCAATCTGATCTCTCAGTACGAAACCTGCCTGAACACCGGCCGCAGCGAGCTGGCTTTCTGGTACTATCTGAACAGCGTTATCGAATACAGTAAATTGGCCGCTATTCGGGAGATCTACAAGAAGATATACGCCCTTTTCCTGTGGGGTTACCCTTTAAAAGCATTCTCCGGGGGTTCTCCCCAGCTTGACATGATCACTCTTCAGTTTACGCAGGACATGATCCTGTATCTGAAGGCCGACGACGCCCATGGGTGCGCCGGAGCTGTCAGAGAACTGATCGCCAAACTGTTGCCCGCCGCGGAGCGATTTCTGGCAGGCCACGGCATCCGGCCGGAGAAGCTGCGGACACATCCCTCCATCCGTCTTCTGCTCACAACAGGGCAAGAGGGGCCGCCGCCTGACGGGTCCGGGACAGGGGAAAGTTTTTCTTAATTTCCTTTTGCATCTTGCATTGGTGAGAGTAGCTGGTATAATATCCGCAGAGCGGATATTATATGGATTCTGTGCGCAGCGGACGCATGCGCGGATTATCCCATGATGGCCTGCGGCCAGTCAAGGGATAATATCCGCAGAGCGGATATTATACGGATTCTGTGCGCAGCGGACGCATGCGCGGATTAACCGCTTCTCCACGGGGAGCACGGGGACTGCATGTCGGGCGGCTTGGACGAACTTCTTTCGCCAAGACCGGTTAAGTCAATTGCAGCAGCGGCCCGTCCTGACCCGCGGCGTTCAAAACAACTACATAATATGAGAAAGGAAGAGACCATTATGAACGAAAAGAGCATGTATGTAAGCAGTCGTTCCAACACGACATACCTCGTTCAGCTGACGCTTTTAGTCGCGATCATTCTGATTATGGCTTTTACCCCGATCGGTTACATCAAGACATTTGGCCTGGAGATCACGCTGATCGTTGTCCCGGTGGCGGTGGGTTCCGTCATTCTCGGTTCGAAGGGAGGCGCTGTGCTGGGCACAGCCTTCGGACTCACCAGCTTTATCCAGTGCTTCGGCCTGAGTCCTTTTGGCGCCGTGCTTCTGGGCATCAATCCACTGGGCGCCTTCATCACCTGCGTGGTCCCCAGATTTTTGACCGGCTGGCTTTCCGGGCTTCTCTTTGACGGACTGCAGAAAACCGGCAGGCCCGGTCTGAAGAATATCTCGATTCTGGCGGCGAACCTGTGCTGCCCGCTTCTAAATACGGCGCTCTTCATGAGCAGCCTGGTGATCTTCTTCTACCACACGGATTATATTCAGGAATTTGTGCACACTCTCGGCGCGGCCAACCCCTTCACCTTCGTGCTCCTCTTCGTGGGCATCAACGGACTGGTGGAAGCCGCCGCATGTTTTCTTGCCGGCAGCGCCGTCTCCAAAGCGCTGATCGGCTTTAAACGCCGGTAGGACGAAAACCGGCTGCGTAAACCCGACATTGCGCTGAAGATCCTAAACTTAAAAAGCATCTCAGACGACGCCAAGCGGCTCTCTGAGATGCTTTTTTTCGATGCTGCCCGACAGACCCCGGATCACCGTTTACTCATACTGGCTGAACACCTTCTCATATATTTTCAGCGCGTCGTCCAACACGTCCACGGTCTGCAGATTGATATACGTCTTGCAGGCCCCGGCTACCATGAGACCCTCCGCCGCCAGCGCCATGGCATATTCGTGCAGCAGATCGTTGGCCGCCGCCCGCATGTCCGTGGTGACCGCCGGATCATACTCGCTGAAGGTGGTAATGTGCTGCAGACCGCAGAGGTCGATATGCAGGATCGACTGCTGATTGTAAATAATGGCCGGAATATCGTACTTGTTGGAAAGATCCACAAGGGCGTGGGTAAATTCAGTGGCCGCCCGATCCAGCTTTGCGTGGGCGCCCGTGCGTTCCAGTTCCTGAATTGCCGTGATCCCGGCGATGCAGCTCACCGGATTGGCCGTCAGCGTTCCCCCCACCAGGACCTTCACGTTCTTTTTGTAAGAAAAACCGGCTGTCAGCAGATCCATGATCTCCGCTCTGCCTCCCACGCCGCCGGCGCTGGGAAATCCGCCTGCGATGATCTTTCCAAAGCAGGTCAGGTCAGGCCGGGTGCCGAAATATCCCTGCGCCCCGGTCATGCCGATTCGAAAGGCCGTCACGACTTCGTCGTAGATCAGAAGCACGCCGTACTTGTCGCAGAGCTGCCGCACCTGCCGGTGGTACTCCCTGGTGGTGGGCAGCGCGCCGCTGTCCTGACCGCAGGCTTCCATTATAAACGCCGCCGTCCCGCCATTTTTCTCATTCTCAATAAACTGTCTTTCCAGCTCCTCGATCTCATTCACCATCACCGCCTGGGTGTATTCCAGGCATCCAGCCGGTATTCCCACCGCCTGCGCGTTCTTTGTGCCTACCGCGTTGATCTCATATACAAACTGATCGCTCCAGCCGTGATAGCACCCCTTCAGCTTGACAATGTATTTCTTCCCCGTGTAAGCCCTGGCCAGCCGGATCGCCACAATGCAGGCCTCTGTCCCGCTTCCCATCATCCGAAACCGCTCTACAGACGGAAAATACTTCATGATCAGCTGCGCCAGCTTCCACTCGTTGTCGTGGAGCAGACCGGTCAAATATCCGGTCTCGTTCAGCGTTTCCATGACGGCGCTGCGGATAGGCGGATAATTATTTCCCAGGATCGTGACACCCGCCGCGTTGAGAAAATCGATATAGCGGTTTCCGTCCACATCGTACAAATAGGGACCTTCCGCCTTCGCCACATCAAGGGCGAAAGGGTAGTTGTTCGCCAGATTGTGCTGGATCCCTCCGGGCAGCACCTTTTTCGCCTCCGCCAGACGCGCCTTCGATGTGGCACATTTTGTCTCAAAATGATTCAAATACTGATCCACCGCGCTTTTCTTCAATCTTTTGGGGTGATCGATCACCTCTTTCGCCTTTGCATGGATCGCCGCGTAATCGAACCCGTCCAGATATTGATTCATAGCCATACTCCTCTCTTCACACTAAGTCAGAAAATAATTGATGACGACTCGTTTATCCCCCGCCGTTCAGCCTTTCGTAAGTTTCCCTCAAGGCGCCGTAAGCGGTTTTAAAGATCTGATACTTCCGGTCATACGCCTCCCGTGCAGACGCGTCCGGCACAAAGCTCCGCTCCTCCTTTACGATCCCGTCCAGTACAGAAAAGTCTCTGGCCATGCCCAGCCCCACGGCTGCGCACACTGCCAGCCCGATATTTCCCGCCGTCCTGGGATTTTCCAGCCTGACGAGAGTGTCTCCCATCACATCCGCCGCGATCTGCATGATCCCACGGCTCTGGGAACCGCCGCCAAAAGCCCGAATACTTTTCTCCGTCCATCTGCCCGTCCTCCGGATCTGCTGTTCCTTCATCCACAGGAGGTTAAAGGCGATCCCCTCCACAAAAGCCCGCAGCACGTGACAGCGTTTCGTACTGTCAGTCACATTGAGGATCGTTCCCCGAACTTCCGTGTCCGCGACCGGGTCCTGTTCCCCGAACAGATACGGCAGGAACAAGACGTCCGAGGTCTTCTCACCGGCCCGTTTCAGCTCCTCATCCAAAAGCTCGTAAATGCGGTCTCCCATTCTCGCCGACTCCTGCGGATACAGCATCCGCAGCAGGGCGTCCACGCCGCTTCCCGCTGTGTCCGTGCAGCGAAAATGATAACGCATGCCCGGAACTGCCGAGGGGTAATTCCCCCTCTCCGGCTCAGTGTCCGTGGTCGTCACCTCGAACCAGGCCGACGAGCCCAGATAAAGATGAACGTCCCCCGAACGGATGCAGCCGCTCCCCACCTGCCCGTTGGCGTTGTCCGAACAGCCTCCGAATACAGGCGTGCCCTCGAACAGCCCGGTCTCCGCAGCCGCCTCTGCCGTGATCTGCCCTACTATCTCTGTGGAGCCCACCAGTCTCTCCGGCAGAAGGGACGGCGGAATGCCCGACAAACGGAGCTTTTCTCCGCTCCACTCCAGCGTATCCTCGTCCAGCAGCTGACTGCCAAAGGCCCCCGACAGATCGTAGGCATACTCGCCGGTCAGCTTTCGATAAAGATAGGCCGATACGTCCAGAAGATATCTCGCTTTTCCGTAGATCTCCGGCCGATTCTGCTGATACCAGACCACCTTTGGCGGCACATTCTTTCCCTGATAAAGGCTGCGTCCGGCCCTGGCGTTGATCTCCGCCGCCTGTTTCTCCGCCCTTCCGTCCAGCCAGATCACGCAGTCGTCCAGAGGTTCTCCTCTGGCGTCCACAAAGATCACATCTGCCGTGGTCTGCGACATAGCGACGCCCTTCACCCGACGGCTGTCCACACCAGATCGGGACAGCAGCGTTTCCGTGGCCTTCCGAAAACCGTCCCAATAGTCTTCCACCCTCTGCACCGCCCAGCCCGGCCGTTCCGAAATGATGGAATACGGAACGCAGCACACGTCCTCCAGCTTGAAAGACTCGTCGATCAGCGCGGCCTTCACGCTGCCCGTGCCAAAATCGTAGGTGATGAAATAGTCCCTATTTTTTTGCATATTCACCCCGCCCTGCCATCTCCTTCATTAAAAACATCTCAGATGAAGACGATATTCCTGTGTTAAAAAAAACCGGTCTTTCGGAAAACAACGGTTTTCCGGAAGACCGGTCTGCCTATCCTGATTTAATGGTAGCATTCAGGTTTCGATGCGGCAAGTTGGAGGATGTTTAGATTTCGTTTGCGTTTTTAATAATTTCTGTTTTTGTTTCGGTTTGACAGCTGGCAGTCTGGCCTCCGCCTGCACCGCCGTGTCTCCCTCAGGCTGTTCATTCAGCGGATGCATTTGGTGCAGCCACCAGTACCTGCGGTCCCAGTTCCTCGATGGCCCGCACCATTTCCTCCGGAAATCCCTCATCGGTTATCAGATAGTCCACCCGGGAAATGGGACAGATCTGCCCCAGTGAGGAACGATTGATCTTGCTTTTATCCGCCAGTACAAAAGACTGGGTGGCGCATTCGATCATCGTCCGTTTCAGCTCGCATTCAAACAGATTGGGCGTGCTGAAGCCAAATTTCAGATCGATGCCGTTGGTACCGATAAAAGCTTTATCCACGTGAATGCCCTTCAGCATGTCCATGGTCATGGGGCCCATGACGGAACCGATGCTGCTGCGAACGTGGCCTCCCAGTATGATCAGGTCCACATGGGCGCAGTCTGCCAGATCGTGGGCCAGCAGGATCGACGAGGTGATGACAGTGAGACTGCGCGGATTTCTGCGGATGATCCGCGCCAGCTCCCGCAGGGTGGACGAGGCGTCCAGGGCAATGGCGTCGCCCTCCTCGATCACCTCGAATGCCCGCGCCGCAATGGCGCGTTTCGCTTCGATATTCGTCAGCTCCAGGACCGACATGACCGGTTCGATCGCTGCGTTTTCCGCCAGCGTCGCTCCCCCGTAGGTCCGTTTCAGTTCTCCCCGTTTTTCAAGATCGACCAGGTTTTTCCTTATTGTCACTTCGGATACGCCGAATTGCTCGCTCAGATCAGTCACGTATACCCTGTTTTTCTCCCGCAGCTTCCGCAGGATCGCCTGCTTGCGTTCCTCCGTCTGTTTCATCTTTGCCTCACCCCGCCGGCGCGTCCGATCCCGCCGCCGGTCTTACTTCTTCGTGTCCAGATAATACTCGTACGCTTCTTTGTCAGTATACTCCTCGTGTACTATCTTTGCAACCGCCCGGGCCATGGCTTTCGGGTCCGGCGCCTGAAAGATGTTGCGGCCCATATCCATGCCGCAGGCTCCTTCGCTGATCGCCCGGTAGGCCATTGTCAAAGCCTGATCTTCCGGCAGTTTCTTGCCGCCGGCCACCACGATAGGCACGGGACAGCCTGCGGCTACCTTTTCAAAGTCTTCACAGTAGTAGCACTTCACGATCTGCGCTCCCAACTCCGCGATGACGCGGGTAGTGAGGGAGAAAAAGTGCGGACTGCGGGCCATCTGCTTCCCCACGGCCACTACTCCCAGCGTGGGGATCCCATACCGGTTTCCCGCATCCACAGTCCTTACCAGATTGGTAAGAGAAGTTTTTTCGTCGGCAGTGCCCATAAAGGTCTGCACCGCCATGCATGAAGCGTTCATGCGGATGGCGTCCTCAATGTCCACGCCGATGGTCTCATCCGTCACATCTCCCGACAGCACGGTGCTTCCGGCTGTGCATCGCAGAGCGACGGCTTTGTTGAACATCGGCGGCACACAGGTCCTCAGCGCTCCCCGGGTGGCCATAAACACGTCGATGTCCTCTGCCAGTGACGGGATCAGAATGTCCAGCCGTTCCAGCCCTGTAGACGCTCCCGTAATATATCCGTGGTCAAAGGCAAGCATCAGAGTGCGGCCGCTCTTGGGCTGGAAGATGCGGGACAGCCTGTCTTTCATTCCCCAATCGGCATTGTCCATGCCCTTCACGTGAAAATTAGTCCTCCCCGCCGGTATGCTCAGCTGAAAATCCTTCTCCGGGTCGATCTCGCCTCTCACTTTTACATCTGCTTCTGCCATATCAATCACTTCCCCTTTCTGCTGTTGTTCTGCAATTCTGCCGTTATTTTCTCTGCCGTTGCTCTTCCGCCGTTCCGCCGCGGCTGCTCCGTTGCTGCTCTGCCGCTGTTCTCCTGCGGCTGACATCGGATAGACCGTACGGCGCTTTTCCCTCCTACTGTGCGCTGCCGCCGGAGTCCGCGTCGATCACCACCTGCTTTTTCCTGCGGCTCACCGACCGTACGTCCAGCCCCACGGCTGTGAGCAGGATGATCCCCTTCAGGAATGTCTGCCAGTATTCGTTGACGCCCATCATGGTGAAGCCGTTGGAGAGCAGGCCGATGATCAAAAATCCCACGATCACGCCGGAGAGCCGGCCTGCGCCGCCGGTGACTGACACGCCGCCCAGCACCACAGCGGTGATCGCGTCCATTTCATAGTTGATTCCTGCCCGGGGCTGCCCCGAAAACAGGCGCGACAACAGGATGACGCCGGCCAGCCCCGCACAGAATCCACTGATGACATAAGTTGCGTTTTTCATCACTTTGACCTTAATGCCGGAAAGCCGCGTCACTTCCTCATTCCCGCCGATGGCGTAGGTATATCTGCCGTATTTGGTCATATTGATGTACACCCAGGCCAGGATCAGCACGCAGAGCATAATGACCACAGGAACGGGAATAACGCCCAGTATGTAGCCCTGTCCCAGCACCCGGAACTCTTCGGGGAATCCGAAGATGGGCAGGCAGTTGGTCCAGATGTAGACGGCTCCCCTCACAGCGGTCTGCGTGCCCAGTGTGGCGATCAGCGACGGGATCCCCACGTTGGCTACCAGCAGGCCGTTGATAAATCCCACCAGCATGGCAGCAAGTATGGCCGCGATACAGGCGGGCAGAATCCCCCAGCCATTTACCATGAGACTGGCGCAGACCACTACGGAAAGGCCCACCTCCGCGCCGACGGAAAGATCGATCCCGCCCGTTATCATGACGAATGTCATGCCCACACAGACAATGCCCGTGGTGGAAACCTGTCTCAAAACATTAAATAAATTGCTTGCAGACAAAAAATTGTCTGTATTGATCGTGAAAAAGATGAATTCGAGGATCAGCACCAGCACAATGGCATTCTGTTTGATAAATTCCATCGTCCGTTCTGATGTCACGTTGTTCTTCATTGGCCCTCACTCCTTTTTCCCGGACGCCAGTGTCATGATCAGTTCCTGCGTGATCTCACCCTCCGCCTCGTCTAAAATGCCCATCTGCTGTCCCTCGTACATGACCAGAATCCGGTCGCTCATGCCGATGAGCTCGGGCAGTTCTGATGAGATCATGACGATGCTTTTACCCGACTTTACGATAGAACTCATGATCTCGTAGATCTCGTGCTTCGCTCCCACGTCGATTCCTCTCGTCGGCTCGTCAAACAGCATAATGTCGCTGTTGGTGGCGAACCACTTGGTCACGATCACCTTCTGCTGATTTCCGCCCGACAGATTTTTGATCTTCTGCCTTGGAGACGACACCCGTATCCGCAGCTTTCCGATATTCTGATCCACCAGTTCTCTTTCTGCCTTTTTGCGTATAAACGGTCCTTTGGATAGACTGTCCAGGCATGATATGGTCATGTTTTCCGCCACTGTCATGTCAAGCAGCGCCCCCTGTGTTTTTCTGTCTTCCGGGATCAGCGCGATGCGCCGGCGGATCCCGTCTTTCGGCGTTCTCATTTTCACCGGTTCGCCGTGCACCCGTATCTCTCCCTCGTAACGGTCGGCTCCGAAGATGCTGCGTGCGATCTCTGTGCGGCCCGCGCCCACCAGACCGGCGATGCCCAGGATCTCGCCGCGGTGAAGCTCAAAGTTCACATCCCTTACCCGCCCGTTGCGCAGATGGGAGACGGAGAGCACCACCTCATTCTGTGCCGCCCTGGGCGCGGGATACTCCTCCGAAACCTCGTGACCCACCATAAAATGGATCAGTTCCTTCATGGACACATCGCACATATCCCGGGTGGTGACGAATTCGCCGTCCCGCAGGATCGTCACCCGATCTGCGATCTCCTCGATCTCTTCCAGGCGGTGAGATATGTAGATCACAGATTTCCCCTGCTGCTTCAGCTCGCCTATGATCCTGAAAAGCACCTTCAGTTCGCTGTTTGTCAGCGTGGCCGACGGTTCATCCATCACCACCAGCTGGGAGTTGTTCAGCATGGCTTTTAAAATTTCTACCATCTGCTGATAAGCTACGCTGAGCCTGCCCACCTGCGCGCCGATATCGATGTCGATCTCAAAGGTTTTCATGATCTCCACCGCCCTGCGGCTCATGGCGGCTCTGTCCAGAAATACGCCGCGGTTCAATTCTTTTCCCAGCGAAAGGTTTTCCTCCACGGTCATCTCCGGGATCAGATTCAGTTCCTGATAGATGACGCTGATCCCCATGGCGATAGCAGCCTGAGGACTGTATTTCCCGCGGGATATTCCGTCGAACCGGATCTCTCCCGCGTCCCGTTCCAGAGAGCCTGACAGTATCTTGATGAGAGTGGATTTTCCCGCTCCGTTTTCGCCCAGCAGCGCGTGAACTTCCCCTTTCCTCACTGTCAGGTCCACATTGTTCAATGCTTTTACACCCGAAAAGTATTTGCAGATACCCTTCATCTCCAGCATCTTCGCGCTGTCCAAAGGATCACCTCCTGTTCTGCGCCGGACGGCGGCGCCGTCCCTTTCCCCGGCATGAGAAGAATCGCTTCCCGTTACTGGCGGCTGATGACGTTTCCGCTCTCGTCTACATAATCTCCGATGTTCTTCGTGGTGATCGTCTTGCTGGAATCCACCAGGATGAAAGGATCTACCTTCTCACCCTCCCAGAGCTTGATCATCAGCTCAACGCAGTTGTAGCCCTGTCCGTAGGGGTCGATATCCACAGTACCCTTGTAACAGCCTCCCTCGGCGATCCGCTTCAGCGCTTCCGCCACGCCGTCCGCGCCGAATACTCCGTACTGCCAGCGGTTTTTCTCCGCCACTACCGCATTGAGCGCTTCGTTGGCGCCCAGTCCCCCGTTATCGTCGTCGATACCGCAGATCACGCGCATCTGGGGATATTCCTGCATCCAATTCTCCGTGATCTTGATGGCCTCCTCCATGCTGTAGGAGTTCTGGGTGTCCAGAATGGAAGCTTTGTCCGTGTTCTCCGTCAGTCCGTCGATGATCCCCTCTGTGCGGTCCACCAGCTGCTGAGAATAGCTTTCGCCGATGACGCCGCAGTAAACTTTTTCCTCATCCGGATAGGTCTCGTTGATCCATTCTGCCGCCATTTTACCCACTGTGTAGCCGTAGTCATACTCGATCCAGTTCTGCCAGACCGCGGCGCTCTTGATCTCCACGCCCTCTGCCACGGTGGGTATTCCCTGATCCGCAGCCTGTTTCACCAGCGTGTCCGCAGCCTCGCCGTCGATGGCGCACACGATCATGCCGTCCACGCCCATCGACATGAAATTTTCCAGCTGCGTGTTCTGCCGGCCGCTGTCGTTTTCCTGATCCTGCAGATTGAGCTTGATGCCGTAATCCGCGGCCGCCGCTTCCATTCCCTCATACATGGAGATGAAATACTGCTGCCGCATGTCCCACAGGGATACGCCGATGGTTTTTCCGGCGTAAGGTTTTTCGCCGTCCTGACCGCCGTTCCCCGAACCGGAGGGAGCGGGTCCGGAACAGCCGGCGGACGTCAATACCAAAATAAGAGTCAGTAACATTGCCGCTGCGGACCTGATTCGCCTGTTCATACGTTTACCTCCTTCTCTCTGCGCGCCCTGCTCTTTAGCGGGCGCACCATTTCAGTGGAAGATACCTTCGAAGACAACAAAGTTCTGGGAAAAATT
The DNA here is from genome assembly GCF_900605495.1 of Bacilliculturomica massiliensis. Classification (GTDB taxonomy): domain Bacteria; phylum Bacillota; class Clostridia; order Peptostreptococcales; family Anaerovoracaceae; genus Bacilliculturomica; species Bacilliculturomica massiliensis. The sequence goes on along the minus strand of NZ_LR027601.1, from coordinate 379,434 downwards.
TACCCCTGAAAACCGTGAGTGCTCTTGTCAACGGAAGGTACGTTCGTTAAGAATATTAAATCAAATCCCTGGCTTCTTGTATATACGAAAGACTTTATATTTTGTTTGACGATTTATCATTCAAAATATATTTCGTTTCCATTTCGATTCCCGTATCTATTTTCGATTTATTTACGTTCTCTGAAAATTATAATTATTTAGGTAAATTATCTTGCACTGAAAAATCGAGTGGATTATACTTAAATCATGTATAATGTCTTGATCGTTGACGATGAGCCCATGATCCGGCAGGGCATGCCGCATATTCTGAATTGGGAGGAGTATGGCTTTACGATCGCAGCAGCCGCTGAAAACGGGCAGGACGCCGTTGCGGCGTGCGGCAGGGCCGAAATGCACCTGGTGCTCACCGACATCCGAATGCCGCAGTTGGACGGGCTTTCGGCCATAGACCAGATCCGCGCCCTGCACCCACAGGCGCTTTTTGTGGTGCTGTCCGGCTACAGTGAATTTGATTACGCCCGCCGGGCTCTGAATCTGGGAGTCCACAAGTATCTGCTCAAACCCGTCAATGTGACTGAGCTGGCCGCTACGCTGGAAAGCGCGAAGGCGTGTCTGGACGCCAGACTGCCCCACCCATCCGCCTGTGAAAGCCTGTTGGACCGCTACGCGTCCCGCACCGGCAAAAAGGTCATGCGCGAGATCCTTTCTTATATCAGCGAAAACATTGGCGGCGCTATCTCGCTGGAACAGCTGGGCGAAAAATTCAGACTCAGTCCCGTGTATATCTCACAGCTGTTTAAAAAAGAGCTTGCCATCAATTTCGTAGACCTGGTCACTGAGTTTCGGATCGAAAAGTCTAAGGAATTGCTGCTCTCCGACGTGACGCTGAAAACCTATGAGGTGGCCGATCTGGCAGGCTATGACGACGTGCGTTATTTCAGCCAGATCTTCAAGCGGCACACAGGCATGACGCCCAGCGAATACAGAAATCAGGGATCCCAATGAAAAAACCGGCGAATTCGACGACGCAAATGCAGACAGCTCAGCAGATAAAGAAACGCGGCATCCGGCGCTTTGCCGCAGCAACGGCCCGCGCCCTCCGCCTGAACAATCTCTCCGTCAGAATGATACTCTTTCATTCATTTATTTTTCTGCTGTTTTTTATCCTCATCGTAGCCGTGATGTATCTGCCCTTCCGCCATGCGATCGTCGCCCAGGAACGGGCAGATCAGCAGCGGGTCCTGGAACAGATCTCAGCTTCTCTGGAGGCCAATTTCAGCAACGCCCTGAACTTCACCTCGGTCCTCTATTACAACACGCCCTATGTGGAGGGCATGATCCGGGACTATGAAAACGGCGTCAACACGCTGGAAAACTATTTTCTCAGCATTTCCAGCGTCAGCGACTGTATCTTCGCCATCCGGCTGTGCACGCCGGAAAAATCCTATTACGTCTATCAGTCCACCCGGCGCTACACCGTCGTCCGGGACAATTCCAACAGTTATACCTACTGGGCCGAAGCTCTGGGCGGATCCAGCGGCAGTCCCCGCATCGTTAACGTCTCCTCCGGCAACATCAAAAGTTCCGGCAACAGCTACGCTACCATAGGCCGCATGCTGTACGACCATCATGGTGAAAGTTTGGGCGTTCTGCTTTTGGATGTGGACATCCAGGGACCCTTCAGTCCATATTTCGGCTCTTCCCTGAACAATCCCTACGTGGACCGGCCCGACACGGACGCTTACGGCTCCTTTCTCCTGACCGATGAGACCGGACACATTCTGCTGCAGACCGACAGCATGCACAGCGACTTTACCGGAGGTCTGACGGCGGCTGCGGACACAGGCGAGTTCTCCTTTGAAAAAGAACACTACATCGTCCTCTCTCAGACCATCGCCCGGACGGGCTGGAAGATCTACTACTATCTGCCCCAGACCAGACTGCTGAAAAATCTGTCGCAGCTGACTTCCAACATGCTGCTGGCCACCTCCGCGGCGCTGGCCGTATGTCTCACGGTGATGGTTCTGTTCGCCCGCAGGCTTTCCGCCCGCATCCACGCTCTGGCGGAAAATATCAGCCTGTTTAAGGAGGGGCACTTTGATATTGTGGCGCCGGATAAAGAAAACGATGAGATAAGCAGTCTCGTGCGCGGGTTCAACGAGATGACGCAAAAAATAAACAGCCTGATCCGGGAGGTATACGTCCTCCAGATCAGGCAGAAAGAAGCGGCCTTCAACGCACTGCGGGCGCAGATCGACCCTCACTTTATCAACAATACGCTGCAAAATATCCAGATGCTGGCCGTGCTCGGCGGTCAGCAGGAGATCTCCTCGGCCATCGCGGATCTGGGCCTGCTCCTGCGCAGGAATATGGATGTAAAAAGCGATTTCATCTCTATCGACGAGGAACTGGAGTTCATCCGCGCTTACGCCTCGCTGATGCAGCTGCGTTTCTCCTCCGGCTTTGACTTCAAGATCCAGAGGGATGAAGCTGTGGCCGGCCGGCCGATCCTGCGCTTTCTCCTGCAGCCTGTGGTGGAAAATGCCATCAAACACGGGATCGCGAAACGGATAACGCCTGAGGTCCGGGGCTCTGTGACGGTCCGCGTCAGCGTCGAGGGAAGACGGATCGTGCTCTCTGTTTCGGATAATGGTCCCGGCATGAGCGAGGGATCTCAACGGCGTCTCATAGAACTCTTTGAGGGCGGCGACAGCGCGGACACCGGAGACAGCCACATCGGTCTGCAAAATGTGAACGCCCGCATCCGGCTGGCCTACGGGAAAAAATTCGGCGTGACCTTGCGCAGTTCTCCCTATGGGACCGAAGTCATGCTGACGGTCCCCATGCTGTCCTGGGACGCTGCCCGCGCCCTTTATCCTTCCGGGACGGAGTCGAAAGATCACCGGGTTATTTATGACGAATAGCAGAAGAGCCTTGTCCTTTCAGAAATGCCGCTCTCCGGCGCTCCGCCGGGAATCGGCGATCCTGCCGGAGGCACAAGGACCCGCGGAAGCACAAGGACCCGCGGAAGCACACGGTCCAGCCGGAAGCACAAGGTCCAACCGGAAGCACAAGGACCTGCAGTATTTCTCGTGCCTCCTGAAGAAAAAAGAAGGTTAAAAAACACCTTCAAACGTGATATGATGAAGGAAAAGGGCTCATGCCGCCGACAGCGGCCGTACCGAAAACAAAACGCGCGGCCGCGCGCACTCATCTGCTTGATCAGCGAATACAGCCCGTGCGGACGAAAACATACCGGCAGACAAACGCCGGTGAATCACAAGGAGGTTTGCCATGATCCTGGGACACGAAAAAGTTCCTTTTCTCCATCTCCCCACTCCGCTGGAGTACCTTCCGACCATGTCGGAAAAACTGGGGATCAACCTTTACATAAAGCGCGATGATCTGACCGGACTCGGTATGGGCGGAAACAAACTGCGCAAACTGGAATATCTGCTTTATGACGCGCAGCAGAAAGGCTGCACTATGCTGCTTACCATGGGCGGCGCTCAGACAAATCACGGCCGGCTGACGGCGGCCGTGGCAGCGAAATACGGGCTCCGCTGCGCCATCATATGCGTGGACGAATATCCAGGCGAGGTCTCGGCTAATATCCTGCTGGACCGCATGATGGGCGCCGACGTCATTCTGAGAAAGGATGACGGCAGCGCTTCCGAGAGCGAGCAGTACCGCCGCCTTTCGGCGCTGGTCAGGCAAAAATATGAAGCCGAAGGAGAAAAAATCTATGAGATCCCCATCGGCGGCTCCAACGAGCTGGGGATCCTGGGATATTACGAATGCGCCATGGAACTGACGGAGCAGGTCAGGGCCCTGGAAGCCGCCGGTACGCTGAGGGCCAGAGACGGAAAAGCGGAAAACGTGCGCGTTATCACCACCGCCGGCAGTCTGGGCACTTACATGGGACTGTTCTGCGGCCTGAAAAACGAAGGTTCACCGTTGCAGCTCACCGGCGTGGCCATCTCGCCTTCCGCGGCGGAAGGCGGTCCCCGGTGTCTGCGCTACTTTGACCGGGTAAAGGCTTTCTATGGTACGGGCGCCCACGGTCTGAACGCTCCAGCTCTGGCAAATGTAACGGAAAACGACTTCCATATCGAGACGGATTACACCTGGGGCGCTTACAACAATCCGGTCCCCGAGGTGCGTCAGGCTATGTACGATATGGCCGGAAGCGAGGCGATCATACTCGATCCCTGCTATACGGGAAAGACCTTCTGCGCCATCCGCACCATGATCTCTGAGGGAAAGATCCAGTCCGGCGATACCATCGTATTCCTGCACACCGGCGGCAGCCCCGGCATCAATACGCCCTTCCACCGCAGGGAGATGGAACGCGAGCTGGAAGGCGGCGTCACCGTACTTTAACACAACCCCGTCACTTATAAGCGGCAGCGCGGCCTTCCGAACGCGGAAGCGGGCGCGGTGAAAGAAGGTGTCCCATTTGAAGTATCAGCATCTGGCAGTGCCCATACGCGAGGCTTACGAACTATACCGCTGCGGAACACTTTTCATTCCTTCCTACCAGCGGGATTTTGTCTGGGGAAAAAAGCAGCAGCGAAACTTTATTGAGAGTATTCTTGAGGGCCAGCCCTGCGGCGCAGTCCTTCTGGCCAGAAAGTCGTCCGGAGGCGAGGAAAGTCTGGAACTCGTAGACGGCCAGCAGCGGCTGAGAACGATCTTCCAATTTATCGACGGCGGTTTTCGATTTTCCGACGACGGCGCGGACCTGACCGAAAAGCGCAGGAAGGGGAACTCACTGGATTCGGAAAAACAAAATGAAACTTCCCTCAGCCTAGAGGATCGCGCCCGCTTTCTGGAGTACCCCCTTGCCATCACCTTTCTCAGTGAATACGATCAGGATCAGATCGCATCGATCATCGAGAATATCAATATGAAAGCCAGCCCGCTGAGCAGTCAGGAGCTGCGCCGGGCAAAAGCCCGCGTGAAAAAGGACGCCGGCAGCTTCTCCGGAATCGTAGAACACGTTTCCGCAGAGATCCGCCGCATGCCCTTGGGAATGCCTGCAGATCGCGCGGCCTTCAGTGATCCGGCAGATCGCGTGGCCAAAGGCCGCGCGGATTCCCCTGCCCGACTGGATGCTGCCGCTGGGCCGGATGCTAACGCCGCCGAGTCCCATGCTCCCGGCAGGCCGGCTTCTCCCTCCTGGCCCCATGCTGCCGCTGGCGCCGATGCTGCCGTCGAACCGAATGCTGTCGCCCGGCCGGAGGCCACATTCTGGCCGGATGCTGCCGTCGGAGCGGAAAGACTGCCGGACCGCCGCCCAGATACAGGTTCACTTTGGACGCATCTGGGTATCTTTAGGGAAGAGGATATGCTGCGGGGCGCGGATCAGGAGCTGGTGGCCCGAATCCTTTATTCCGTTTTAGCGGAAAAGCCAGCAGCGCGCAGCACGGAGCTGCTGGATAATCTCTATGACGGAGGAAGTCTTCTTCGCAGGGACACGGAAAAAAGCCTTCGCCGATATGGCCCGGAAAAGCTTCAGCGTGATATTCTGAGCATTTTTTCCCTGTTCACCGCTTCTATTGCTCCTTCCACTTCTGCCGGCCCGGATCAGAATGAAACGTCGAATCTCGTCTTTTCACAGCCGGTTTCCGGCTCACCTGATCTGGCGTCTGAAGCGTTTTATCTGCTCTTTCTCGCCGTCTTTAACTCTGTAGTAAAGCGGGGGCTGCGGTGCGGCGGCTCCGCCTGTTTTGCCGACGGCCTGAGAAAAATGCGGCTGGTCATGTCGGCCCTCCCGGAATCAGATGAAGCCTGCCGTGAATTGGAAGATTACGCTTCTTTTCTGATCCAGCCCTGCTTCGCCGGCAGCGGAATCACGATACGAAACAGTAAACAGCTGGAAGCCGAATTTGAGGCTTCTCTCTCCCGCTCCCTCATCGAGACCTCTCTCTGCGAATTCAAACAGGGATTTCTGCGCTTGTCACCTGACAGGCAATACGACAGGGATCTGGAGACTCGTATTCTGCAGACACTCTGCGGTATGGCGAATATCGGGGCTTCCAAAAACGGCACGCTGTATATCGGCATCGCTGACAAAAAGTCCGACGCGAATAAAATCGCCCGGCTGGACAGTGTGGAACCCATCTGCTATATGGAACATTATGTGGTGGGAATTCAGCGCGAAGCGGCTCTGCTTGGCATCTCTGTGGAAAATTACTGCCGCAATGTGGAAGAATTCATCGATCATTCCCCTCTGTCCAGACACCTGGCCGTATCCGTGTTGTCCCAGATGGACGTGGTGGATTACCGGGGATTTACCGTGATCCGTCTGATCGTGCCGCCGCAGGACGAAATATCCTATTACGGAGATTACGTCTACCTGCGCAAGCACAGTATGACCACCCGGCTGAGCAACGCCAGAGAGATCGTGTCCGTTTCCCGGAAATTCCGGTGAATGGATCCCCTGTTATTCATGCCCGCTGCGGGGGTCTGTCTGACAGCGAACAAAAGAAACAAGACGGCTGTGTGCGCGATATTTACATCATGTGGGTCCTGTGATGATGCCATGGCCGGCGGGCTGGTTGTGGCCGGCGGGCTGGCGGCGGCCGACGATGTGTATAAGAGACAGGCCGACGGGCTGGTTGTGGCCGACGGGCTGGTTGTGGCCGGCGGGCTGATCGTGTTCTATATAGTCGGCAGGCCCTGCGGGTAATGAGCGAAATGTAGATTTTTTTCTGGATCTCGCAGAAAAACAGCTTCCAAATAGGCGAAAATCTATTTTTTATTGAGATTTCACCTATTTTACAGTAAATATTGAGAGATTATCGCTGTTTTCCACGTGTTTTTCGGTGATATTCATTTTTTTTTGCTTTTTTCACCTACTTCAGAACTCAATGATCCCACGGTCAACGGCTTTACTTACCGGGTATCCCCAAGTCCAGCCATTCCAAGCCCGACTATTCCGGGACCCGAACTGTCAAGCGTCCAGCCCAAACTGCCAATCTTCCAGAGCAGCAGGCGGCCCAGTGCAGCAAACGCCCCAGACCGGCAAGCGCCTCAGAACAGCAGGCGGCCCAGACTGTAAAGTGTCCCAGAGCGGCAGGCGGCCCAAAGCAGCAAGCGCCCAGACTGCCAAGCAGTCCAAAAAGAAGGGAAGGCTAGCGTGACGCAGGAAGTGCAGTAAAGTGATCAGAACCCGCGGTCCTGCTTGGGCTGTAGCTCACGATCAGGATACAGTCTAAAAAAGTTATGACCAAAAAGCAGAAATCCTGCCGCAGAACTTTATAAATTCTGTGGCAGGACCATGGATTTATTCTAAAGATACCTGTGCTGTTCCGTTTTCTTCCGTACTATTTTTCAAACAGCGGAGTGCTGAAATACCTCTCTCCCGTGTCCGGCAGCACCGTGACTACCGTCTTTCCTTTTCCCAGCTTCTTAGCCAGTTTTCTGGCGGCGGCAAGATTGGAGCCGCTGGAAATACCACAGAGAATGCCTTCTTTCCTCGCCATTTCCTTCGCCGTCTCCAGCGCTTCCTCATCGGTGACCACACAGATGTCGCTGTAAATTTCCATGTTGAGATTTTCCGGGATCAGTCCGTCGCCGATGCCCATCTGCAGATGCGTCCCGATGCTGCCTCCTGAAAGGATCGCCGCGTGCTCCGGCTCCACGGCCCAGATCTCGATGTCCGGATTAGCCTTTTTTAACACCTCTCCAATACCGGAGATCGTGCCGCCGGTACCCACCCCCGAGCAGAAGCCGTGGATGGGTCGCCCCGCCTGTTCAAGAATTTCCACTCCCGTGCAGGTCTTATGTACCGCCGGATTGTCGGGATTAGTAAACTGCTGAGGGATAAATACCCGTGGGTCCTCTTCCGCCATCTTAAGCGCGGTCTTCAAGCAGTCGTCGATACATTTCCCGATATCTCCGTCGTCATGGACAAGAATAACCTCCGCGCCATACTGTTCGATCAGCTTTCGGCGCTCTGCGCTGACGGAATCCGGCATGACGATCTTCACCGTATATCCCCTCACCGCCCCCACCAGCGCCAGACCGATCCCCTGGTTTCCGCTTGTCGGCTCCACGATGACGGTATCCGGGCCGATCAGTCCTTTTCTTTCCGCGCCCTGAATCATATTGTACGCCGTCCGGGTCTTGATGGACCCGCCCACGTTCAGTCCCTCGTATTTTACAAGGATCTCCGCACTGTCGGGATCCGCGGTCTTGCTGAGCCTGACCAGAGGCGTCTGTCCGATCGCCTCCAGAATATCATTGTATATCATGGCTTTCATCATCCTTCCTGAAAAAATATATCAGCGCTCCCGAAACTCCGGCGGCATCCATGCCGAAGATCGGCCTCCGGTGGTTTCTGAAGCGCTGCTCTGGCAAAACACCTATCATTGATTCCCGCGTTTCCGAGACGCAAACAGCGGTTCCGCCTTTTTATCATATTCCGCAGATGCGGAAGCTGTGCCCTTCGGCTACAGCTCCATTACCATATCGTACCACTGCGCCCCGCCGTGAACGGAAGCGGACACTCCCCGGTTCACGTATCCAAAACGTTCATAATAAGAGATCAATTCCTCCTTGCAGGTGAGGACCATCCTCTTGCGGCCGGCCTCCCTGGCCTTTTCGATGAAATGATCCATCAGGCGTTCTGCCACACCGTGGCGCTGAAAATCCGGGTCTACCGCCAGGCCGAATACCATCTGGTTTTCACCCTGAGGATCGTGGCCGCCGTCCCCCTCGAAAAGATCATCGCAGATCAGCGGGCGATCCGTAACGCAGCCGTTGACCAGTCCGATGATCTTTCCGTCCAGCTCCGCCACGAAAAAGCTCTCCGCAAAGGTCTTTATTCTGCTGGAGAAAGCTTCCCGCGAAGCGGCTTCCGCTGGCGGAAAACATCGATTTTCTACCTGAAACGCCTGATCCAGGTCCGAGGGCGCCGCCTGCCTGATCATCACGGAATCCGGATGAGACAGTATCATATAGGAACTCTGCACCGTGGCCACAGTCTTCCCTGTTTTTTTCGAACGCGCCTCGCCTGAAAAACGCATCATCTGTCTGCCGTTTTTCTGGATCTTGATAGTCATCAGCACTGTGTCGTCCCCGGCCACCCGCCGTAGATAACTGATGGACATATCTGTAGTCGCCACCTGAAACGCGCCCGACGTACATCGGGCGGCGATTCCCAGCGACAGATCGAACATGGCTGCGATGGACCCTCCATGGAGCTCGCTGCGCGGATTCCATTCCCATTCATATACCGTAAACGCGATCGTCACGGTCTGTTCCTCATAGCTGCACGCTATAAACTGCGGCGCGAGCATGTGATTCAATCTCTTTTCCTGTCCCTTTGACGCCGAGATGAGCGACGTTCGAAATCGTCTTTCCCATTCCATCTGTTTATCTGACATATTATTCTCCTCGTCTTTTTCCTGGCTGCTTCGCCCCCCAGCCCGAACATACTATTCAAACCACTCGGGCCGGCCTGATCCCGCCGCTTCCCACTGCAGATACGCTGATCATATACTGGTTTTTAATGTCTCATTCTGTCAAGACTGGCCGCAGGCCATCGCGTTAGGATGCGCCCATGCGCCCGCTGCCCGCAGAATCCATGCAGCCGCTGCTTTGCGGCTATTATATCACGTGTAAAATTCTCCTTCAAGCATTTGTCTTTCTCCGGCAGCTGCAAACGCATCTAAGTCAATGAACGGTAAAAAGGATGCCGGACCCTATGGGGCCGAAATGATTTCAGGCTCATGTTCTGTATCGGAAACATAAGGTTGAAATGGATGACGAAATCGTTCGGGATCAGCCAGGAAAAAACATGCTGGATGGTGTCATGGGGAGGAATTCCGTTTGGGAGTTTTAAATACTGGCGGAGCCAGTCTGCAATCGTTGCGACGACAGCGATAAAGAGGATATTGACTAACTTATGCCTGATCTTCCATTCCTGTCTCTGATAACGAAAAAACGGCCCCGAGCCTTTTCCGGCTCGGAGACCGCCTGAAGTGTGATCCCGCGGCGACCGCCGCGGTAAAAGCGGTATTTCCGGCGGTTTCCGGGAATACCACGGTATGACGTGTAGGTCGCCATACCGATTTATGTATAGGCTGATGTGGACAGCTCTATACGCTTCTGTCTGGCCTGTACTGTTGGGGTTACTGCCTCGCACCCTGCCCGCCGGCTTTCCGGCGGGTCTTGGCGCAAAGCTATATCAATGGAAAAAGCAGCGTTGTGAACGGAAGTTCCCGTTCTAAAACGACCTCCAAGCCTTCCCCAGCTCGGAGGCCGCCTGAAGTAATCCCGCGGCGGCTGCCGCGGGAAAAACGGTGATCCCGGCGGTCACCGGGATCACCCGGTATGACGGTGGGGCGCCATACCAGATTTATGTATAGGCCGGTGTGGACAGCCGTATACGCTTCTGTTTGGTATGCACTACTTCGTATGTACTATGGAATTTGTGCTTCGCGCCCCGGCCCGCCGGCTTTCCGGCGGACTGGGGCACAAAGCTATATCAATGGGAAACGCAAGCAATGGTTCCTTACTGCAGCGCGTTCAACAGGCCGCTGACCATGGAGGCCGCTTCCGCTCTCGTGGCGTTGGCCGTCGGCTTGAAGCTGTAGCTTCCGTCCGCCGCCTTCACTCCGCTGATGATTCCGCCGGTCTGCATGGTTTTCACCGCTTCCTCCGCGTATTCCGCGATGGAAGCGCTGTCCGTGAAGGTCACGGCTTCGTTCTTCACTTCGAGTTCTTTCTTTGCCACGCTGCTGATGTACTTCGTCAGCATCACCGCCATGTCCTGTCTCGTGATATTGGCCTCCGGGCTGAAGTTTCCGTTTCCGGTTCCCGAAGCCACTCCCGCTTCATTGGCCCAGGCTGCGGCTCCCGCATACCAGGCGTCTGCCGCCACGTCGCCGAAGACCTGCTTCGCCTCTCCCGTCAGATCGGCTCCCGCCGCCTTGGCCAGGATGGTGGCAAACTCTGCTCTGGTCACGTTGTCCTGAGGCGCGAAGGTGGTCTTCGTCTTGCCCGACAGGATATTCTTGTTGTACAGATCGTACACTGCAGTCCGGAACCAGTCGTCCGCCTTCACATCAGCGAACACGTTCATGGCCTGGGTCTCGTCGTAGCCTACCGCGTACAGGGACAGGTGATCTGTCTCTCCCACGACGGCTTTCGTCTTCTCGTCGTAGTACGAACCGCTGACCCGCTCCGCCTTCTCGCCGTTGAGATAGTACAGGCCCAGTCCGGCGGTCTTTTCTCCTTCTGCCGGCGTGTAGACGATGCTGATCTGAATCGTTCCCTTTCCGAAGTCGGTCACTGTCTTGCCGCCGTATTTGGCCGTGATCTCAAAGACCGGACGGCCGCCTATGAGCGCCGCGCTGTCTTCTTTCAACGCCTTGGCCGCGTCGGCTCCTGCCTTCACTGCCTTGATCTCCAGGCTGGAGGTGGTTCCCACTGCCGTAATGGCTCTCTGATCCAGCTGGATGGCGATCTCCTTGTTTTCCAGCTTCAGCGATTTGGCCTTGGCCAGATCCGCACTGCCGATGGTGGCGGTTCCGCTGGAGGAAAGGTCTTTTTCGATATCCGTCTTGGTATCCGTCGTCGTGGAGCCGCCGCCTCCTCCGCCGCCGCTGCCGCCATGGCTTCCGCCGTTGCCGCTGGAGGTGACGTAAGGTGTGATGGTTCCCTTCAGATCCTCGTAATTGGCTGCATCTGCCGGCACGTAGGTCCAGCCGTAAGCCGTGTTGGCAGTTACGGCCTGATCAGCGCCCAGATCCCAGCTGATAGCGCCGTTCGACGGCGTGATGGTCCCCACGGTCAGAGCCGCATCCGCCAGAGTCTTTCCGGCAGCATTGATGGCCGTGTAGCCCGGCTTTCCCGTGGGCACAGCCTTCTTGATGGTCACTGTGATGGTCGTCTCTACGGTTTCATATGCGCTGTCGTCCGCCGGCGTAAACACAACGGTCTTCGCTCCGCTGTCCGCTGCGGCGGTCATGGACTGACCCTCCTTGAAGCTCCAGCTTCCATCCACAGATGCCGTACCCTTGATCTGGGCGTCGCTTACCGCTTCTCCGCTGTACGTCACGGTGATGTCCTCCGCCGTCACGGTGGGGATGTCTTTGTCTGTAGTATTCACTGTGATCACGACGGTAAAGTCGTCATAGTTCGCCGTCTTTACCGTGGCTGTCAGCGTGGCGGTGGCTCCGCCTGCCGCCAGCTCGGATTCCAGTGTGAATTTGGCGGTCTTTGCCGCCGCGTCTCCGCTGCTTGCGGCGATGATGTTACTTCCATCTGTCGTCTCCGCCACGGCGATCTCGCTGATCTCGCCGCAGTCCCCGGGGATGAATTTGCTCAGATCCACGGTCTGTTCCGCCGTATCGCTGTATTTCACTACGACAGAAGCCGTGCCGTCTGCATGGGTTCCCTTGTCAATGGAATAGGTCTGGGTAACGGTGGCGGGCAGCTTGTAGTTCGCCGCCTTGGCTCCGGTCAGGCTCGTTGCTTCCGCGGTGTAAGGTCCTCCTACGGCGGTCTCGGCGCCTCCGCTCACGGTAACCTTCACCGTGTCGCTGTTGACGGTCCCCGTGGCTTCCGCCGCGACGGTCTTTCCGTCGCCGAAGGTCCGTCCCGTATGGTTCTGCCAGCTCAGGCCCACTTCCTTCTGCTCCACGGTCAGCGCGCCGGACTTAAAGCTGATGGCGTAGTTATCTGAAGTCAAGCCCTTGGGCGTAATATCGTAGCTTCCCACATTCCCGTACTGGGTGTAGGTATAGTCATAATCCAGCGTTCCGCTCAGACTTCCTGCGTTATCGCCGTTGACAAAGCCCTCGTACTCCACGCCGTCATTGGCCGGCGCGTCGCCGTAGGCGATGGTCTTCGCCTTTGCCGTGACGGTCAGGTCCTTTTGGCTGATGGTAAATTTCAGCCCGTTGCTGCTGGAAGCGCCGAAGTTCTCGTCCGCCGCCAGGAAGGCCTTGATCCAATAGGTTCCTGCGTCAGTGGGCGCCGTTTCCGTCTCGCCCTGTGTGCAGGCCTCGTCAATGTAGTATTTGTAGGTCACCGCTCCGGTGCTGCCCTCGGTCTTCGTTACCGTGACCTTCTGGGTGTCTATCGCCGTGCCGTAAGCGGTATCCAGACTGCCGCTGATGGAGATGGTGGTAGCCTTGCCCACGATATTGAAGTTGGCGGTCACGTCGGTAAAGGTATAGTTCCCACCCGATTTGGCTTTGACCGTAACGGTTCCGGTCCCCTTATTGATGTTCGTGCCGTACTCCAGTGTATAATCATTGGCAGTCAGCTTCCCATCGTCTCCGGTGACGGTGACGGCCGGGGTCAGCTGGCTTCCCGTGTACTCCTGATCGGAGATGGCAGCCACGGTCACGTTGCCGATATTCTTCGGGCTCACTGTAACCGACACGTCGATGTTGGAAACCGTGGCATAATTTGCATCGTCAGTGGGCGTAAAGGTGGCCTTAAATGTGTTGCTTCCCACGTTGCCCACGTTCTGGGCGCCGTCCGCCCAGCTCCAGGTTCCATCGGTGTTCCCTGCGGGGTTAGTCAGGGTGATCTCGCTCAGAGTCTGGCCGTAGGTGGCCGTCAGCCCTGTGGGAGCTGTACAGGTGGGCTGATCCTTGCCCGCCGTCTTTGGAAAAGCCGCCGTAAAGGAAAGCGACGCGCCATTGGACGCCACCTTTATATCTTTCACAGCCTCTGCGCCCTCCACGGTCACTGTGGCGTCTGAGGTAAAGCGGTATCCATCCCCCGCAGTCAGCGTGACGCTGGCGGTATAGGCGGTGTCGCCCGCAAAGCTTGCAGGGTTGCCGCTCCAGGAGATCGTACCCTCGTAGCCCGATCCACTGACGCTAGTCTGGGGCTCCGCTCCCTTTACCGGCGCAGTGATATTCACCGCCTGCTCTCCGGCGATCTCGGAATAGATCATAACCGGCGTGGTTTCAACGGCATAAGTAAAGACATCGTCCGCATTGCCGGTGTGACCGCCAAACTTAGTGATCTCGTTGGGGTCAACACCTAAAACGATCGATCCCGGCGTAGCCGAGTTGATCTTTGCCTTGATTTTGAAAAGTTCTGCGTCGTAATGAAGGTTTCGTGTCTCGGTTCCTCCTACTCCTAAAAAGTATTTGGAAGCAGGGGTATATTCGAAGACCGTCTCAAATATCCCGTTTGGATTTGTTTTTTTATCATATTTCAGATCCGCTTCGCAATAAGAGAATCCTTCCAGATTCGCATCCCATTCCTCCGCCAGGGTCATTCCCGCAGGGGGGGCCAAAAAGTATTGTACCATCGCTACTTTGGTCGACTCGTCTGCGATCTTTACGGCCACCGTGTAGGTGATCTCCGTCTCCACATTTGCTTTTACCTCTGTCACGTCCGGCGTGATCGTCAGGATCACCTGGGGTTCATCGGCATAAACCGGAACGCCAAGAAGTGACAGCAGCATGGCAAATGTCAAAATCCATGAACATAATTTTTTCATATGCTGTTCTCCTAATTTGTCTGCCAAAGACTTGCGTCCGCATCACTCTTTGGCATTCATAGCTTTAACGTCTTATTTCGGTAAAAGAACTCCCCCCTCCCTGAATATCCCCGTGAAGGGGCTGTCAGTGCAGGCGGCGCCTTCTTCCCCGCGGCGCCGCCTGCATACTTGTGCATCGTCACCGCTCTGTTTCAAATTGTCATGTGACTAGAAAAGCGGATTGCTCTTATTGAGATGGCTGTAGAGTCTCTGCATATCGGAACCGTCCACGCTTCCATCCTCGTTGATATCTCCCGCCGCCAATTCGGAAAGCAGATTGGATTTATTCACGTGGCTGTACAGCCTCTGCATATCGGATCCATCCACGTTTCCATCCTCGTTCACGTCGCCGATCAGATAGATGGCGTATACCAGATCTGAAATCTCCGCGTCCGTCACCGTAAGGTCAAAGGCTTTCGTAACGTGGCCCGTTTTCGAGATTTCCAGGGTATAGCTTCCCGATTCCACGCCTTCAAACCCAAAAGCGCCTTCGATGGCTGCCGTGCTTGCAATCACTGCAGCTTCCTGTTTCAGCGTCACGATGACGGGGTCGTTTTCTCCTCCGCTGCTGCTCACCTGCCCGCTGACCGTAACGCCCGCAGCCATCCGGATGGTTTTCACCGGTCCGGCGTTCACATAATCTGTCTCAGCGTAGCGCGCCTGGTAAACGGTTCCGTAAGGAATCTCCGTAATGCCATTTGCAGCCTGGCTCTCGCTTACCATCGTCCAATCGCCGGCCTGCTCTCCTTCGCCCTGCCTGAGCTCCATCTCTGTGGTCAGGCCCGCGATGCTACCTGTTCCGCTCTCATTTTCCGGTCGGGTGACAGTCAGATCCGGTGCCGGCCAGTCTCCTTTTTTCACGGTCAGCGCCGCCGCGGTCAGGGTCGCCACAGCCGGCTGCGTATCCGGCACTTTGTGGGTCACCACGCACTGATACTGCGCGCCGTCGTCGGCCATGGTCAGGAGGGACAGCGTCAGCGTTCCGCTCCTGCCGTCGTTCACATTGATCCAGCCGCTTTCGCTCCTCTTCTGCCACTGGTAGGATACCGTCCCCGCAGGCGTTCCCGTGAGTTCAACGGTCAAAGTGGTCCCGTTTCTTTCCGTGTCGTTGCTCAGTACCACATCCGTATTACCTGTGATGCGGCCTTCCAGAGGCTCGCCGGGTTCATACCCCTCGTATACCGGAGTCACAAGCACCACCTTCGACACGGTCTCGCCGCCTACACTGGCCGTAACTCTGTAACGGTCTATTCCACTGAGGAGGACGACGGTGATCTCCGTATCTGCGCCTTCATAAGGTGTGACCATGTTCTTCAGACTTGCTTTCGCCGCTGCGACCACATCCGCGTCGGAGGTCCCTTTATCAAAGGTAAGTTTAATGTCCACCACGCCTTTGATGGCGTAGGCCGCCTTTTCCCCGTCGGTTTCAGGCGTCGCCAGGGTGATGACGGTCTGCATCTCTTTCGTCCCGGTCTGGTCCTTCAGCCCCAGCGTTACGGTGAACGCGCCGCTTGCGCCGACGACCTCGATCGTTCTTCCTGTTATTTTATAAAAGTCCGTACCTCTCAGAACTTCGTCCACGGCTTTGGTCATCAGATCCAACTCCATGTCGCTGTACGCGCCGGTGATCTCCGCTGCGATGGAGTCAAGCGCTTCCAGCGCCTCGACGAGAAACTGCTCCGTGGTCTTTTCTGTCTCCGTGAACGTTATATTCAAATTCTTGACCACGCTCTGTCCGTTCAGCGTCAGCGTTACGGCGTACACACCCGCCTCTGCTTCCGTTACGGAGATGTCGCCGCCCTCGGCTATAAACATGGATGATCCCATCAGGCTCTTCGCATACTCCCTGACCGCTTCTGTCTTGTCCGCGCCATTGCCGATCACAATGGTCCCGTCTGTCAGCCTTGACTGAGCCACAGACAGTTTGTATTCGTCCATCACGGCCCACTGAGCGTAGGCGGTGACGTTGCCGCGGATCTCCATCCCCGCGGTCACCGGCGTTCCCATGCCGTCAATACGGGTGTTCCAGCCTTCAAAGCGATAGTTTTCCCTCTCCGGTGTCGGAATTTCTTCCTCAGCTAAGGGGCGATTATCTCCCGCTCTGCGGATGACGCTGGCAGCGACCGTTCCGGTCGTGTCGTTCACATCGAATCGAATTACTGCGATTGATTCTTCCACAGCCCCTTCTGTATTCTTGTTGCCTCCTACGTCGCCGCCCACGGCAATATTTCCGCCGGTGGCGTTCAGATCTCCCGTCACATTGCCGCCGATGACGGTGCTGCCGCTCTCACTGGTTACATTGCCGTCCACATTGCCGCCGATGTTCGTTTCCCCAGTGTTTGTCACATCTGTCTGGACGGAGCCGCTCACGGAAAGAGAACCGCCGCTTTCCACCGTTACGTGATTGGATTCTCCTTCCTTAATACTTCCGTCCACGTCAAGCGCTCCGCCGGATGTGACCGTTACGGATCCCGACAAGCTGCCCGTCACCTGGGTGGGGGCGTTGACTGTGATATCGTTCAATATATTTCCCTGGATGATCGTCTCACTGCTGTTGTTCACCAGCGGCGCTCCTACACTGCCGGTGAGGTCCAGCGCCGCCCCGCTTCCGATCGTCACAGTCACCACAGCCGAAGAGGCCACGATATCTGATCCTAGAGAGCCCTCTGCGTGGACATTGCCGCCAGAGATCTCCACGGGTGCTTTTCCCGTAGTCGGCTGTCCCCCTGACGTCCCCTTCACTCCGATTGAAGTGGTAACCCCCTTGGTCCAGATCTCTCCGCCTGTGATCTCTATGCCGCGGATAGGCTGGCCATAATTTCCTCCGATCGCCGCGCCATTCCCATCTCCATATGCGTAGACGTTTCCGGAGTGGATCGCGATCTTCGGATTGACTCCGCCAATGCCGCTGGCTGTCTGCTTCCCGATCCCTACGACGTTCAGTTCTCTGCTGTTTTCCGTATCGCCGACGGTTCCGATGGTAATGTCGTTATTGGTCCCTCCAATGGCCGCAGCCCGATCAACGCCGGTGTTTCCCACCGTCACTACGGAATAGATCGTTCCTCCCGTCAGGTCGATGGTCACATTGCGGCTGCCGATCCCGAATCCCTTGGATCTAGCCTCGGTATAGACGTTGCCTCCTGTGATGGTCACCGCGCAGGTCGCATTGGAAGTGGTGGGCGCACCGCCCACACCGATGGCCGTTCCAATTTCTCCATACGTGCCATTACTGGCGTAAGCAGTGACGCTGCCCCCCCGTATTTCGATCTGCATTCCCTGACTTTTCACCTGGCCCTTGCAGGATCCGATCCCAGGCGCATAATTTCCTGAACCCAATATACTCGTCGTGTCCACGGTCAGGCTTCCCGCATACTTTGTCTGCGGAAGCGCGTGCGCCTCTCCGCTTACCGGCTCCGTGGAGGGGATCTTTCCGTTGATCATTCCCGCTTCGTCCTTTTCGCTGTCGATGATCACGCCCGCGCCGCCATCCACCTGCAGCGTGGCGTAGGTCTTCCGAGTGGAATTCAGGCTGTTTTCTCCCTTCAGCCAGAGTACGGGACAGCCGCTTTTGATCCATATAGAGGGCGAATTTCCGCTGCTGATGGCCACCTGGTCCAGCACGATATTGGGATTTCCGCTCTCTATGACGATGGTGTTGGCGCTGCTTGCACCCTCAATGACAAATCTCTCACTCTCCGGTATCGTAACGCTGCGATCCCCCTGGCTGTAAGTGATATTCCGGGTCGGCTCTCCTCCCTCTTCGATCGCCGGCTCTGTGGTCAGCTTTGCGGTGATCGAACCGTCCGCGATGGAAAATAATCCTGCCACTTTGTCGGTCGCTACCGCAATGGTCTTCTCCACATAGCACTCGGCATTCTGCCCGTTGATCACTTTTACCGTGATCTCGTAGGACTGCTCCCACTCATATACCGTAAGGACCGACCCTTCGATCTTCGGAGCGGGAGCTCCCTGAGTCTTGACCGACGCTTCATAGCGGATTTTGTGGATCTGCAGCTTGCAGTCCGCTGTCGGTTCGATCCGGCCGGACAGAGAAACGCTGACGCTGTCTGTACCTTCCGTACTCTTGTACACCGTTATGGGACTCTCTGTGTCCAGATAGATATTGTCTCCCTGTTGGCAGGTACAGATTGCTCCGATAGCATTGGAGACGCCGCCGGTGATCGCTGTCTCTACCTCGCTTCCGTCGAGCGTGAAGATCGTCTCTCCCTCCGGAAGATAGGGATACAGATACCCGTTCCCGTCTGTCCGGGCAGTCCAGGTCTTGTTGTTTGTGACGTCGTGCAGCGTCACTTCCGTATTCGCCAGCGCACTGCCTTCTTCAGACTGTACCAGAACCGGCGTCCGGGAAACGACGCTGCCGCCGCTGTTTTTCAAGTCCTGGGCGGAGCCTACGGCGCCGGTCAGCTCGATGGAACCGCCGTCGATGGTAATGGGCACATCTATCAAGACGTTCGTAGACGGGGTACACTCATACGTGCCGATGGCGTAATAACCGCCCCGGGCGTACACCGTTCCGCCGGTGATCTCGATGCCGCCGCTGACGATAGCGTTCTGTCCTGCTCCCAGCCCGACTCCGGAGTTCCATTGCGCATTTCTTTCGCCGCCCTGGGCGGTGACGACGCCGCCGCTGATCTTGATCGCCTGCACGTCTCTGCCATATGCGCTGCCTATGCCCACGCCGCGGCGGCTTCCGGATGCAGTGACCGTGCCGTTTTGAATCTCGATGGTCCCTGCATGAATTCCAAACTCTTTCGTTACGCCGGGATAATAGGGAATTGTACCGATTCCGCTGGCTTCGGTTCCATTTCCTCTGGCCGTCAGACTCTGTTCTGTGTCCGCCGCCGTAATGATCAGCTTGGCGTTTTCTTTCACCAAAATTCCAGGCATATACGCCGTATTGTTCACCATCGTATTTTGCCCTTCCAGCGTCACCGTCGCCTCGCCCCCGAAGATCTGAAGGGAGGAAATGTTGATCGCCGTGGCTGTGGTGTTAAATTCCAGATTGACATCCTTTAACACAATATTCTGTTGGCCGTCGTTTACGGTAATGGTATGGTCGGCCGTCGTACCGGCGCTCTGCATGATCCGGTATCCCACGGCGCTGACGCTGGTAATCAGATTCCCTTCCATGTCATATCCGCTGGCAGTCCCTTCTCCCAGCACGATGTTCCCCTTGTCGATGTAAAAGGTGACAAAGTCATTCACCTGGTCGGACACTGCGTTCAGCGTTTCGGCGGTCTGCCCGTCAATCATGTCGTTCTCAGGAACGTTCATTCCTTCCGGTGTGACCGTGACGTGTTCCGGCGTCGTTTCGACTGCTTCCGGCGTCGTTGTGACTGCTTCTGGCGTCGTTGTGATCGCCTCAGGCGTGGCTGCTGCGCCATCCAGCGGCGCGATGCCCTCCGGTCCCGCCTGACTCAGGCAGCCCTCGTCGTGCTCCGCGGCCCCGCAGTCCGCCGTCATCGTACATACGGCCGGCTCCGGCAGCGTTTCCCCGAGCAGACCTTCCCCCGCCGACGCCAGCGCAGTGGCCGGCAGCATGGTCAGGACCATGCACAGTGTCAGCAGGATCGCCAACGCTTTCCGTTTTGTTTTCATGTTCAACCTCCCAGTCTTTTATCTGTCCGGATCCGCCGTCCTCTGTTGGCTCCTGGCCGCAGACGGCAGTCCTCCGTCGCCAACCGCATGACCTGCGGTGACGGGTGTATGTATTGGCCGATTCGTCAGGCCGTGTACGGATAGAATTTCTGCGGCGTTTTTCCCTTCTCCCTCCTTTGGACAGTCTATTCTCCCGTTGTCCAGCAGCCGAATAGCCAGCGCCGCTATATCGGGATCGAAATGCATCCCTCCGCACCGGCGGAGCTCTGCTTTGACAAAGTCCACTGTTCTTTTTCCATGATAGACCCGCTCCCAGCCCATGGCGTCCACCGCGTCCGCCACTGCCACGATCCGGGCTTCCAGCGGGATCTCACTACCCTTCAAACCGTGAGGGTAGCCCATCCCGTCATATCTCTCGTGATGATACAGCACGCCCCGGAACACCGTTCGTCCCAGGCCGTCGTCCCGCAGTACGTTTGTCACCAGCTCCGCGCCGATGCTCGTATGCTTCTTCATGATCCCGTACTCCGCTTCCGTCAGGGCGCCGCTTTTCTTCAGCAGCGCATTTGAAATGCCCAGCTTGCCCACGTCGTGAAGCAGCGCGGCGATCTCCAAATGTCTCGCTTCCGTATGGCTCATTCCCATGGCACGCGCAAGCATCGCGGCGCTTTCCGCCACGCGCCAGCTGTGCAGGCCGGTGTCCAGATCCTTTGCGCTCAGTGCCGTGCAGACATACCGCGCGATCCGCAGGACGATTTGTTCCATAAATCAGCACCTGAATTTCTTTTGCTTTTCCAATTTACAGAAAGAGTCGTGAAATAAACTATTTCACGATTTTGTTCACTGAACCATTGAAAATTCAACGTTTCTTTTATTTTGACGGCTTATTCTGACGGCGATTACGAGAAAACCATCGACGAAATCCCCTGTGCATTTTTCTCTGGATCCCTTGGGATCACAGCACTTTCAGCGTCTGGCCCGCCCTCCGGTCTGACGGCTTATTTGACGGCTTATTCGTTTCTAAAAATGAAATTGTGCCAAATTTTAAAGAGAATCAACCAAATAAATTGTGGGAAATATCTGAATTAAAAAGAATTGTTAGGGAATACATGGAAATAGTTCTTTACAAAGTGTTGAAAAATGTCTATACTAGAAATGGAAACAACCAAAAAACCGTTCGTGAAATAGTTTATTTCACGAACGGTTTTTTACATTTCCATCCTTTTATTTAAGCCTATGTCCGATCTGGACGCAGGCTCAAGCGCTGTCCATTCTGCATCAGAACGCAAAACTGCCGTGGGACGCTCCCACGGCAGCTGCAGTTTTTACAGATCACAGCTCAGCCGGCCATACAGATTCCAGCTGTTCAGGTATTTTTGCTGGACAGGCGTCAGCTTGTCCATGGCGATGTCCCATGCGTCCAGCTTGCGCCGGGCGATCAGCAGGTCGATCTCCTCCGATACGCCGATCACCTTATTTTCCAGTTTTGCATGATTTTTCAGAATGTACATGGCGCTGAGACTAAGCCCTGGTTCTCCGGCAGCTGCCGGGTAATCAAAAGAAACTTTATATTTTCTCTTTTCTGTGGTCACCATTTTGCCGTTGGTCGAATACCATGTAATAAATCACAAGGGAATCCTCCCTGTGATGAAACATAAAAAAATTTATAAAAAAGCAGGTGATTTTAAATGTCAGAATGTGGAATCCTCCGTGGTGAAGGTATCGATACCAGCTTACTGTTCTTCTTCTTGCTGCTGGTCATCATTTTCTGCAACTGCTACTCCAGATAAAACATATTATTTGTCGAGTAGGCAGAAAAACGGGTCCATCCCCCGCCGGTCGCGCGCCGGCCAGGGGGAGGCCCGTTTTTTCGTTGCCGGAACACGGCTACATCATCGCGTACATCGTGTGCGCGAAATCCAGCAGAATGAGAGCTGCCAAAACGCCGGTGATCACGTGTCCTGCCTTTTCTGTGATCCTGTCCCAGAACCATTCAAAGCATGGCTGACACACGTAGAGAAAGAAGAGACCTCCCAGACCAAAGCGGATGCTGGTTCTGGGACAGATAAAGCCGTTCAGATTCATGAAATCCCCGCTGTAGTCCCACCAACGCCTTTGAAAGAGCGCCCAGAGAGCCGCTCCGGTTATGTATTCCAGGATCGTAGTGATCAGCACTGTCAAAAGAAACACCAGCAGCGGCGTCACAGGCAGTCCGGCGAGGCGCCGTTTCTTTTCTTTCACCGGACCCAGCAGAAAGACCAGCAGCAGCGCGCCCACGCCGTATACCGGCAGCCAGGGGCCAAAGAGAAATCCGCGGTTTTCAAATCCCCAGCCGTAGAGCAGGCCCAGGACCACCTCATAGATCCAGCCCAATATGCAGTAGAGCACAAAGCAGAAAAAATATCGCTCCGCCTTCGCCCACAGCCCGCGAAAAATTCCGCGTCGGATATCCCTGTCCGGGTCGTCCGTAACCGGCATGGCGCTGCCTTCCTGTTTATTTTCGTTTGTTTCCCCTGTTCTTTTATCCATCTGCGCAAATCTCCTCGAAAAAAGCAGCAGGAGCCGCGATGCCTCACAAACTGGGCCTCACGACTCCCGGTGATCTGTTATTTCACTACTTTGTAAAGCTCATCGCTCTCCGGCGGAGCGATGACCGTCTTCGTCCCGTCGGCCCGCACCAGGAAGCGGCCGGCCTCCGGCTCCGTGACCGTACCGATACAGGCCACCGGCACGCCCGCCTCCCGCACAGCTTCCATCACCGCATCCTTTTTCTCAGGATGAGCGATGATCATCATGCTGCCGCTGGAGATCAGACGCAGGCAATCAATGCCAAAATGGGCGCAGAGTTTCCGCGTCACCGGCGTTACGGGAATGCTGTCCTCATTGATGAGCAGCCCTGCGTTGGCTATCTCCGAAAGCTCCCAGACCGCGCCGAGTACGCCGCCTTCGGTTATGTCGTGCATTCCGGCGGTCCCGACCTTGCCTGCGGCCACGCCTTCCTTCAGCACGCTGACTTCCTTCAGATAGCCCTTGGCCTCCTGTATCTCCTCCGCTGTCAGAACGCCGGTAAGCTCTTCTTCAAAATCGCTTGCTATGATGCCCGCGCCCTCCAGACCCGTCTGCTTTGTCATGAGGATCAGATCTCCCGGCCGCATATTCTGCGCGCGCTGGGACCCTCCCGCCAGCGTTCTGCCCACCGCCGTGGACACGATGACCGGACGGTTTACCGCAGGCGTGATCTCTGTGTGGCCGCCGATGATCTCTACACCCAGCTTTTCCGATACCTCCGCCGCCTGCATCATGATCCTCTCGATCTCCTCTGCAGTGGTTCCAAGAGGAAGCATGACGGCCAGCATGATGCCCAGGGGTTCCACTCCGTTGGAGGCAATATCATTGCAGGTGATATGTATGGCCAGGCGGCCGATCTCGGAGATCGCCGCCGTGATGGGGTCTGTGGACATGACGCATTCATACTGGCCAAAATCCAGAGTCGCGCAGTCCTCTCCCACTCCGGGCCGCACCAGTACCTCCGGACGTTTGTGATGAATGTGCTTAAATACGATGTTTTCCAAAAGCTCCGTGTCGAGCTTGCCCGCTTTCAATTCGGTGTTCAATTTCTCATCTCCATCTCATACTTAAAACGCTTCCTCTGGCCGGGGCTTACGCTGCCGGTCTTCCGGCCGGTACCCGCCCTTATTTTATCATTTCCAGAAAGGTATCTTCATCGATGACCGCCACGCCCAGGCTTTCCGCTTTGGCCAGCTTACTGCCCGCCTCCGCGCCCGCCAGCACGTAGGCTGTCTTTTTCGATACGCTCCCGGACACCTTTCCGCCGTAAGACTGAATGACAGCACCCGCTTCATCCCGCGTCATGGAAGGCAGCGTGCCTGTGAGCACGAAGGTCTTTCCCGCAAAGCGGTCATCTTTCTTCGTCTCCTCAGACTTGGATCTCATGTTGACGCCGCTGTCCCGCAGCCGCTCCACCAGCCGTCGATTCCCGGGATCCGCGAAAAACTCCACGATACCTTCTGCCACGATCTCTCCGAAATCCGGCAGCTCCACCAGCTGTTCCGCCTGAGCGCTCATAATGCTGTCCATGTCGGGAAAATTCATCGCCAGCGTTCTGGCTGTCTGTTTCCCTACATTTTTAATGCCAAAACCTGTGATCAGCCGATCGATGTCGTTTTCCTTGGAAGCTTCGATGGCAGCCAGCACATTATCCACCGACTTCTGTCTGCCGATGATGCCCTCCTCGATCAGTCTCTCCCGATGATCCTTCAGATTATAAATATCCGCCACATCTCTGATATAACCTTCGCTGATCAGGGCTTCCACGGCGCTGGTCCCGAAACCTTCCATGTTCATGGCGTCTTTCGACACAAAGTAAGCGATGGACCGGCTGTCCTTGGCATAGCAGGAACTGCCCGTACAGTGCAGATGGGCGCCGTCGGGCTCCCGCTCCGCCGGTGCGCCGCACACCGGACAGGTATCGGGCATACGATAGGGCTCCGTGCCCTCGGGCCGCTTTTCTTTGATGACGGAGAGGACCTCCGGAATAATATCCCCGGCCTTCTGCACCAATACCGTGTCGCCGATTCGGATATCCTTCTCGTCGATATAATCCTGGTTGTGCAGTGTGGCTTTGCTGACGGTGGTTTCCGCCAGCCGCACCGGCGCCAGCAGCGCCAGCGGCGTGATCCGCCCTGTCCGCCCCACCTGTACGATGATGTCCTCCAGAACAGTTTCCTTCTGTTCCGGGGGATATTTAAACGCCACGGCCCACCGGGGCACTTTTGAAGTCATGCCCAACTCCCGACGCTGCCGCAGACTGTTTACCTTCACCACTGCGCCGTCAAGGCCGTAGGACATATCCCATCTTGTCCGGCCGATCTCTTCCACTGCTTCCCAGACCTGGTCCGCTGTCTTTACCGTCCTGAAATCCGGGCTCACCGCAAATCCCTGCTCTTCCATCCACAGCAGCGTTTCCGCGTGGGTAAAAAACTCCCGGCCCTCGGCGATCTCCAGATTAAACACGAATATGTCCAGGTCCCGTTCCCTCACGATGGAACTGTCCAGCTGGCGCATAGTTCCCGCCGCGCTGTTTCTCCGGTTCTGATAGACCTTTCCGCCTTTCTCCAGCTGCTTTTCGTTGGCGCGCTCAAAGCTCTCGGCGGACATATACACCTCGCCCCGCACTTCCAGGTACGGCAGCTTTTCCGGGATCGTCCTGGGTATGGTCTTGATCTCAAGGGCATTCTCGTATACGCTCTCCCCGATCTCTCCGTCTCCTCTCGTGATCGCTTCTTTCAGTTCGCCGTCGTAGTACCGCAGGACGATGGAAAGCCCGTCGATCTTTTTTTCCACCACGAATTCCACATCCGCAAGTTCTTCCTGCATGCGTTCCACAAAGCTGTAGACCTCTTCTTTGGAAAACACGTCCTGCAGGCTGATCACCGGCACGTCGTGCTTCATCTTTTTCAACTCGCGCTTCGCCGTACCGCCCACCTTTTTAGTCGGCGAGTCCTTTCGGGTCAGCTGCGGATTTTCCGCTTCCAGCCGGCGCAGCTCCAGCGACAGCTGATCGTACTCGTAGTCGCTGATCTCCGGGTCGTCCTGATTATAGTATCTGTCGTTATGATGATCGATGAGCCGGTAAAGCTCCTCCATCCGTTCCTGCGGTCCTGCCGTCTGTCCTTTTCCCATGCTGCTCTTCTCCTCCGTCCCCTGACTGCACCGCTATCGGATCACTTTATCGAAGCACCGCAGAGTTTCCCATATGAGCTTCTGAAAATGAAACTCCGCAGTTCCCACTATGGTATAGCCCAGCTTCGTGTAAAGCGCCGTGGCAGGCGTATTTCCCTCATATGTATCAAAGCGCACCGTGCGGCAGCCCAGAGATCTCGCCTGTTCCTCCGCGAATTCCACGAATTTGCGGCCCAGTCCCGCGTTTCGGAAATGGGGCGATATGCAGAGCGTGTGGATCACCAGAACTTCGTTCCCTTCCGCTTCCACGCTCCATTTCAGTCCGCCGTACTCTGCGGGCTGGTCGTGATTCAGGATCGCTGCGCCGGCTATGAAACCGGCGATCTCCTCTGACCCGGCAGTCTCACCAGCATCCGGCCCCGTCTCCGGCGCCCTCTCCAGCCCCGTCTCCGGTCCCGCCGCCTGAGCCACGTAGAGCGTACCCTCCCCCAGGGCGCGCTCCGCGTCCGCCCGGGTGGGATAGAGACCCCGCTGCCAGTTGGTATAATTGACCCCACGCTCCTGCGCTTCCAGCACATCGCTGTAAAGCTGCTCAACAGCCGCGATATCAGAAGCCTGCGCCTTTCTGATGATATATGTACGCGGGCGTCCGGCTTTTGCAGACGTATCTCTCGTCATTTCATTCTTCCTTTCCAGTCTGTTCCTGTCCGTACTACAATTTCTTCAGCGGCGCGATATCTTTCGCCAGCTTCTTGATCCCTGCAGAATCGAAAGCGACAGTGACAGTGTTGCCCTCCACTGTGATCACCAGCCCCGGTCCGAATTTATTGTGGCTCACCTTATCTCCCGCTACCAGCTCCGACCCGGAACCGCCTTTGGCTGCGGGATTGGCCTTTACCTGCCCCAACTGGTCAAAGGGGCGGAAAATACTTCCCGCCGGCCTGCCGGACGGTCTGTCAGAAGGCCCTGTAAACGGCCTGTCGGACGAGCCGCCCGCCGGACGTCCCGCTGGGGGCCGGTCTGCCCATGCAGGCCCACGCTCTCGCCCCTGCATCGCTCCCGTTTTTTTTTTTTTTTTAATGACCCGGCGACCACCGAGATCTCCCCTCTTCCCCTCCACGCCCCTCTCCCGATCTATGTAATTAAGATGTGTAAAAGACCAGGGTCCCACGCCGGCTCCCGGCTTGATCCGCCGGCCCGCCGCTCCACCGTAAGCCAGCGGAGTGGAATATTCGGCGGCAGATCCGCCGTAAGGCGCATCGCTGTCGTAGAGTCCGTACGCGCCGCCGCGTTTTTCGTAGACCGCGTCGCCCTCCAGATACTGTTTATCGATCTCCCTCATAAAGATGGACTCCTTCGTGTAGTCCGTCTTTCCGTAGAGCGTCCTGCATTCCGCGCTGGTCAGATACAGCCGTTCCTTGGCCCGGGTCATGCCCACATAACACAGCCGCCGCTCTTCCTCCACTCCACCCGGCTTCTCAAAAGAACGCCAGCTGGGGAACAGTCCATCTTCCATACCGGGCATAAAGACCACGGGAAATTCCAGTCCCTTGGCGCTGTGCATCGTCATGAGCACCACTGCGTTCTCGTCGGCGTTGTGATTGTCCACCTCGGCGATCAGAGCGATCTTTTCCATGAACTCCGAGAGCGTGATGTTGGGATTTTCGTGTTCCGAATCGTAGATAACGGATTTGAATTCCAGCAGATTTTCAATTCTGCCCTCCGCCTCCACGGTATTCTGCAGTTCCAGATTTTTCAGATAGCCGGTGCGCACCAGCAGTCCGTCGTAGATATCCGAAACTTTCAGATTATCCCGCTCCGCGCTGAATGAAGCGATGACGGACACCATCTCTTTCACGCTGTCCACCGCCTTTGCCGGCAGACTCTCCGCTACCTGATCGTCGCCCAGCGTCTCCAGCAGGCTCTCCCCACGCACGTTGGCCAGCGCCCGCAGCTTATCCAGCGTTTTTTCACCGATCCCCCGTTTGGGCTCGTTGATGATCCGGGAAAGGCTCAGATCGTCCGCAGGGTTCAGCACCAGGCGCATGTAGCACATCATGTCCTTTACTTCCTTGCGGTCGTAGTACCGGAAGCCGCCCAGCACGCGATAGGGAATATCGTAGGCTGCAAACGCATCCTCAAACCGCCGGGACTGCGTGTTCGTCCGGTAGAGCACCGCGAAGTCCGAGTACATGCGGCTGCCGCTTTTCATACGGTCGATCTCCGCCGCGATGAAACGCGCCTCCTCTTTGTCGTCCTCCGCCCGGTAATAGCGGATCTTATCGCCTTCGCCCTGTTCGGTCCAGAGTTTTTTATCTTTTCGGTCCACGTTCTGCGAAATGACCGAGTGAGCCGCGTTGAGAATATTTGCGCAGGAACGATAATTCTGTTCCAGCTTGATCACTCTGGTCCCTGGAAAATCCTTTTCGAAGTCCAGGATATTTTTAATATCGGCGCCCCGCCACTGGTAGATGCACTGATCGTCGTCCCCTACCACGCAGATATTGTTGTGGCCTTCCGCCAGCAGCTTTACGAAACGATACTGCATGTAGTTAGTATCCTGATATTCGTCCACCATTATGTATCTGAATTTATTCTGATAATACAGCAGCGTTTCTTCATCCCGCTCAAACAGCTGCACGGTCTTCAGTATCAGATCGTCAAAATCCATGGCGTTGTTCTTTTTCAGCGTATCTTCGTACTGCTGATAGACCGGATAAATGACGTCCGCCTTGAAATCGGCCCCATGGGCCCTGCGGTATGCCTCGGGACTCAGATTCTTTTCCTTGCAGTCGCTGATCACAGACAGCACATAGGCCGGCGTAAACTTCTTGTCGTCCACCCGGTGCTCCTTCAGGCTGTTTTTCACTACCACTTTCTGATCTGTGGGATCGTAGACGACGAAATCCTTTTCGTAGCCGATCTTTTCCGCGTTGGCCCGCAGGATCCGCAGACAGGCGGAGTGGAAGGTCAGGATCCACATGAACGACTCCGCGCCGATCAGGGATTCCACCCGCTCCCGCATCTCCCTCGCCGCTTTATTCGTAAAGGTCACGGCCAGGATATTGCTGGGATAAACGCCTTTTTCCTTTATGAGATAAGCCATGCGGTGGGTCATCGTGCTGGTCTTCCCGCTGCCTGCTCCCGCAAGAATGAGAAGGGGGCCCTCTGTGTGCGTCGCTGCCTCCCGCTGTTTTGAATTCAATTTATCCAGATAATCCATGCTCGTCGTTTCCTCTTCCTTTTATAAATGCAGCCACGGCGTTCCTTCACATTCGCCGAATATGGATGGGCTGTCTCTTGCGGACAGCGCCGCGCCGCGGCCGGCAGGTCCTGTGGGACGTGCCCATATATTTTATCACAACGGACCGCAAAATGCCATACAAAAGCTGGCGTGCCCATCCTTACGCCTGCCGGTTTCCAGGCCCCAAAAAAACGGCGAAGGACAGCCGGCTAAAGCCGTCCGTCCCTCGCCCATATCAAAGGAATTTGAATGTAATTATCTTATTTTACTCCTGCAGGATCTCTGCCGTATCTCTTTTCTTGTCCTTTTTGCATACTACGGCGTAGTACGCGGGCAGCATGAGCAGGGCCAGTACAGTGCCGGCGATCAGACCGCCCACGTTTACCACGGCGATGCCGCTGGTCATGCTGGCGCTTCCGTCGGTGGACAGCATCATGGGCACCATGGAGATGACTGTAGTGAGCGTTGTCATCAGAATGGGCCTCAGTCTCAGTGCGCCCGCCTCGACCAGAGCAGTGTTCAGGTCCATGGTGCAGCGCATCTGATTTACCGTATCTATATACAGTATTCCGTTATTTACCACTGTTCCGATCAGCATCATGAACCCCAGAAGGGAGGTCATGCTGACGGTGACCCCCAGCAGAAACATCAGTCCGAAAGCGCCGATCAGGCTGAAGGGTATGGTCGTCATGACCATGATGGAGAAGCGCGGCGATTCAAACTGCGCCGCCATGACGGCGAAAAGCAGGAAGACCGCTGTGAAGATGGCCTGAAACAGGCTGGCAAACTCTTCGTTCATCGATTCGTCTGTGGAGTTTGCGGCTACGGTGATCCCGTTGGCGAGCCTCGGCTCTACCGTTTCTTTCTGGATCTCCGCGCTGAGCCGCCGGGCGTCCTTCACTTTGCCTGCGAACTGCGCGGTGACCGTCACCTCATATTCTTTATCCGTGCGTGCGATGGAGGACGGGCTGTCCTTGTAGACGATGTCCGCGATATCCCGCAGTGCCGCTCTGCTTCCGCTGCCGGTGGACAGGGTGGCGGATCGGATCTTCTCCAGCGTATCATAGGCATCCTCCGGATACTCCACCATAACGCTGAACTCGTCGCCGTCCACGTCCATGGTCATCGCTTCCGTGCCGCCCACCATCTGGCTGACGGCTTTTCCAACCTGCGCGGGGGACATTCCCTCGGCCGCCGCCATCACGGCGTCCACCTTGATATCGATGACGGACGCCGCGTTTTCCAGCGAAGAGTGGACATTGGACAATTCGCTGCGCTGATAAAGTTCCTCCACGATCTGATCGGAACATTCTTTCAAATCGTCGTACTGCGTGCCCCGCAGGATCAGTTCATAGTCGTTTCCGCCGGACATCATGCTCATGGAAGATCCGGATTCCGCGGTGACGGTGCAGTTGCTGAGTCCTGAAAGCTCCCGTTCCCACTCATCCGCCACATCCTCCGTATCACGTTTCCGGTCGTCTTTCAGATACGCGGTGACGGAAGCCGAATTCCCGCTGCCCAGGCTCAGGCCGCTGCCTCCGTAACTGACCAGATAGTCTTCCAGATCCGGATCGCCGGCTATTATTTTTTCCACTTGTTCCAGTACCTGATCAGCTTTTTCCACCGATAGTCCCGGTTTCAGATCTACAGTCACATTGACCGTGCCCGTATCGTCGGAAGGGATCAGTTCAAAGCCCAGCTGCGTCGCCAGAGCTAAAGCGCAGATCAGCAGCGCCACCGAAGCGCCTATGACGGTCTTTTTCTTCGGCAGCAGCACCCGCATCAGCCTGCGGTAACCCTCCTGCAGCCGCTCCACGGGCCGGTACATGGGGGCATTGAGATTTACCAGCGGCCGGTACAGCTTGTAGCAAAGCGGTACGATGGTCACAGCGGAAATCAGAGAGGCCGCCATACAGAATACGATCGTATAGCCCAGAGGCTTGAACATCTGCCCGCTCATTCCCGCGATGAAGGCCAGCGGCAGGAATACCACGCAAGTAGTCAGCGTCGAGCCGAGGATCGAGGATCGCACCGCGCCGGTCCCATCCAGCGCCCCCTTCTCGTAATCGATGCTGTCCCGCTCTCCCAGATCGGTGACCCGGAAGCAGCTCTCCAGCACCACGATGGAATTGTCGACCATCATCCCCACGCCCATGACGATGGCCGCCATGGTGATGATATTCAGGGAAAATCCCATGAAGTTCAGCAGGATCAAAGCCGTCAGGATCGAAATGGGAATGGATGTGCCTACGATAAGCGACGCTTTCCAGTCCCCGAAAAACAGGAAAATGACGACCATGGATATGATCACTGCCAGCACCATGGTCTCAGCCACCGATTTCAGCGAATCAGAGATATCCTGACTGGTATCGCTGACAACAGTGATATTCAGATCCGGGTCGGCTTTCATCAGGTTTCCGATGGCTTTCCTCACATCGGCGGAGCAATCCTGCGCCGTGCTCTCCTGTTGTTTTTTTACAGAGATGGAGATCGTATCTTCTCCATTGTAGCGGGCAATACTGTCCGCGTCTTTCCGGGCGGTCTGGATGGAAGCCACATCCTTCAGATATATGACGTTCCCGCCGCCCGCGCTGATGGGGATCCGCTTCAGACTCTCTACCGTGCCGTATTCAGACGATGTGGTGACGGAGAGATCCTGATCTCCCACGCGCACTGTCCCCGCCGGATAGGACAGGTCGGCCGCGGCCACGGCGTTTGCCACCGCGCTCATGTCCAGCCCGTACTGTTCCAGTTTTTCCCGCTGAAGGCTGATGCTGATGTACTCTTTCTGACCGCCCGTGACGTTCACCTCCGCCACGGAAGAAAGCTTCTCCAGCTCTGACGTAACGTTTTCATCCACATAGTTGTAGAGATTGGACACCGCCTTATTGTCTGCTACCAGCTGCAGCACCGCCGTATCGTTCATATTCATCTCGATGATCATGGGATCGCCGGCGTCATCGGGCAGCTCTGCCGCAGACAGGGTGTCGATCTTCTTTTTCAGATCGTCGTACGCCTTGTCGGTATCCGTTCCGTACTCATATTGCAGCAGCACCACGGATGAGCCGTCGCTTGAAGTGGATGTGACCGATTTTACGCCGGTCAGCGTTCCGGCGGAATCCTCGATGGGCTTTGTGACCAGCTCCGTCACGTCTTCCGGACCGGCTCCGGCGTACACTGTGGCCACGATGAGCATGGGCATTTCCATCTCCGGCGTCAGTTCCTGCTTCATGGACATGACGGAAGAAATTCCAAAATAGAGCAGGCAGAGCACCGCCATGGCAATGGTCACCGGGCGTTTTAATATGGTCCTCGTAAAATCCATCTTATTCTTCCGCGCCTCCGTTCTGCCCGATCTTTACGGCGGCGCCGTCCCGCAGCGATGAAGCCCAGGTCACGATCACCTGATCAGACGCGGTCAGGCCAGAGGTGATCTCCACGCTGTCCTCGCTGTTCAGTCCCGTTTCCACAAATACCTTTTCGGCAAAACCGTCCCGATATGTATAAACGTAAGCATTCCCGCCGTCATAGTACACCGCCTCAATGGGAATGATCAGACCGCCGGAAGATTCCTCCGATACCAGCGTCACCTTGACAGACGCGTTGGTGGCCAGCCCCGTTCCCTTGATCACATCTGCCTCGATCTCAAAAAGTCCCGTCTCATTATTTACCATCGTGCTGATCTCCGAGATCACAGCATCGTAAGCAGCGCCGTTCTTCTCCACCTTTACATAATCCCCTGCGGACAGGGTGCCGGCCACAGTCTCCGTGGCGGAAAATTTTACGATCCTCTCTTCTCCGCCTGCGATGACACAGATCTGAGTCTGCGCATTTACATTATCGTGGGCTTTTACATCAAAACTCTCCACTCTTCCGCTGATAGGCGCCGTGATCTGGCTGTAAGCCACCTGATCGCCGTATGTGCTCACGGCGGAGTCGTACTGGATCTGCGCCGACTTATATCCAGACTGAGCCTGTTCATAACTTTCAAGGGACACCCCGCCGTTTTCATAGAGCAGTTGAATCCGTTCCAGATTGCTTTTTGCATCCTCCAGGTTGACTCTGGCAGTATCCACACTGGATTTTGCCGTGTGCTGATTGTTATTCTCGATGGTGCAGAGCACCTGCCCCGCGTCCACATAGTCTCCAGCCCTGACTTCCACGCTCAGCAGCTCGCCGCTGATCTGAGGATAAACATAAGCCGATTCTCTGGGTTCGACGGTGCCGATCAGCTCGTCAGAATTGCGGATCACTCCGCTCTGCGGCGTCTGTACCTCCACCACGGGCACTGTATTCCCCTGCTCCGGCGTTTTTTCCGCTCCCCTTGAAAACCTCGGAACGATGGCTGCGATCAGCACCAGCAATATGACGGCCGCCAGCGCCGCCTTCGCCTTCTTTGATCTCAGCCCCGATTTTATCTTCTTTTCCATCCTGATCAATACCTGCCTTTCGTTTCTTCCTCTTCTTTCCTCCGTTGAGTTCATTCAGTTTACGGCAGGTTGATAAACTAAAAATAAACCCGGACGCCTGCGCCATACTTTTTTTCCGTCAGTTTATCTTCCGTTTATCTTTATGGTACAATAATAGAAAAACACAGGCGGTACGGAACGGATCCCTGCGGCCGTTTCACAGACTGCCGGCAGACCGGACAGGAGGAAAACACATGTCACGCATCATGGTCGTGGAAGACGACAAAAATACGAGGCGCCTGATGGCGGCAGTCCTCGAACAAAACGGCTATCAGGTCAGCACTGCCGCGGACGGCATGGAGGCCCTGGAACTGCTGGACCATCAGCATATCGACCTCATCGTGCTGGATGTGATGATGCCGCGGATGAACGGCTACAGCTTTACGAAGGAACTGCGGAGCGCCGATAATTTTATTCCGATCTTAATGGTAACGGCAAAGCAGCTGCCCCAGGATATGAAAACCGGTTTTCTCATGGGAACGGACGACTACATGACAAAACCCGTAGATGAAGAAGAAATGCTGCTGCGCATCAAAGCGCTCCTGCGCCGGTCCCACATCGCGGCTGAAAATAAGCTCAGCATCGGCAGCCTGACGCTGTACTACGATTCCCTTACAGTGGCATGGGGCGAAGAAAAGCAGACCCTCCCCCAGAAAGAATTCTACCTTCTTTACAAACTTCTCTCTTACCCGGACAAGATCTTTACCCGACTTCAGCTCATGGATGAAATATGGGGAATGGACTCAGAGAGCGGCGACGCTACCGTCAACGTACATATCAACCGGCTCCGCAAGCGCTTTGAGGACTGCCCCGAGTTCGAACTGGTGACCGTGCGCGGACTTGGCTATAAAGCAGTCAGAAAAGCATAGACCCAGGGGCAGCAAGTCAGAATCAGAAGGAGAACAAAGATGAAAAGAGACAAAAACGCGGAAGCGGAATACGTGAACGAACCCGCGGACGCCCCGGTCTCCCACGGTTTCAGATCCAACGATATGCCGCGCAAGCCCGGGGGCGTCAGCCTTCAGATCATGCTGTCCGCGGTCATATTCGTCGTCATATCCGCTACCATGTTTATCATGGGCCTTACGGTCCTCACGCTGCTCCACCTGGGGATCATCAGCCAGCCGGCTCCGCCGGCCTTTCCCGGCGTCATCATCATGATCGCCGTGCTCAGCACCGTGGTGGGCACCGTCATCTCTCTGCTCTTCGGCCGCTTTCCCCTCCGTCCCCTGCACCGCGTCATATACGCCATGCGCGAGGTAGCCGGCGGCAATTTCAGCACCAGGCTGGAAGTCCGAAACAGCGGCGGAGAGCTGGACGAGCTCTGCAGAAGTTTCAATGCCATGGCCGAAGAGCTGCAGGGTCTGGAAATACTGAGGGGAGATTTTATCAACAACTTCTCCCACGAATTCAAAACTCCCATCGCCTCCATCCGCGGATTCGCCCGCATTCTAAAAAATCCCGGTCTCACGGAGGAGGAACGGGAAGAATATCTGAATATTATCATCAGCGAATCCGAACGGCTTTCCGACCTGTCCACCAGTGTTCTGAACCTTTCCAGACTGGAAAACCAGAAAATCATCTCCGACGCCGTCACCTTCGGTCTCAGTGAACAGATCCGCCGCATCATTCTCATTCTGCAGCCCAAGTGGGAAGCCAAGGACCTGGAATTTGAAGTGGACATGGAGGACTGCAACTATTGCGGCAGCCAAAATCTGCTGAGTCAGGTCTGGCTGAATCTGCTGGACAACGCCGTTAAATTTACGCCTGAAAAGGGACAGATCTCCGTCAAACTGCAGCCGCAGTCAGGCGGTGTGATCATACTCATAACAAATACCGGTCCCCACATCAGTGAAAAAGGACTGGCCCGCATCTTCGAAAAATTTTATCAGGACGACCCCTCCCGCTCCGCCGTGGGAAACGGGCTGGGGCTGTCTATGGTGAGCAAAATCGTCGCGCTTCACCGTGGTTCCGTCTCCGCCCGCAATCTGCCGGAAGGCGGCGTAGAATTTCGCGTGGAGCTGCCGGGGACGGACCCGCCTGAAGTCTAAAAGCACAGAGTCCCTGCTGCGGATCCGTATCGGGATCCCGGCGGGGCTCCTGATCCGGTCTGACTGCCCAGCCCTGTTCCCGCCCCATGTGGATGAAAAGGCGCCGGCCGGAACAGCTATCGGTAGATCTCCGCCAGACCGCCCCGGGAAGTCTCCCGGTACCGGTCCGACATGTCCTTTCCCGTCCGGTACATGGTCTCCACCACCGTGTCGAAGGAGATCTTTCGCGTATTGGAGAGGAAATTTGCCAGAGAAAACGCGTTGATGGCGCGCATGGCCGCCACGGAGTTCCGCTCAATACAGGGTATCTGCACCAGTCCGCAGATCGGATCGCAGGTGAGACCCAGCATGTGTTCCATGGAGACCTCGGCGGCGTACTCGATCTGATCGATCCCCATCTCAAACAGCTCCGCCAGAGCTGCAGCCGCCATGGAGCAGGCCGTTCCGATCTCCGCCTGACAGCCGCACTCCGCCCCGCTGATGGATGCGTTCGTCTTGACCAGCGTGCCGATGATTCCCGCCGTGGCCAGCGCCCGCAGGATCTGCCTGTCTGAGAATCCTTTTTTCTCCTGCATGTATTTAAGCACGCTGGGAACCACTGCGCAGGCGCCGCAGGTAGGCGCGGTGACGACGATCCCGCCCCCCGCGTTCTGCTCACTGGCGGCAAAGGCGTAGGCGCAGATCAGCCGGTTCTCCCGGGTCGTATCGCTCTCGTCGATGTGCCGCTGATTGAACAGCACCCGGGCTTTCCGCTCCACGTTCAGTCCGCCGTCCAGTATTCCCGCCGCAGTCAGCCCTTCGCCGATGCAGCTTTTCATGGTCACCCACACTTCCATCAGATAATCCCAGAGATCTTCATCCTCATTCTCTTCCACATAATCGCTGATGCGGATCCCCTTGGCGTAACAGTACTCCGCGATCTCCGCAAAGCTCTTTTCCCTGTAAATGTGTTCCGGCGCGTACTGCGGTTTTCCCTCCACCACGATCTCTCCGCCGCCCACGCTCATGATCCGGCTCCTTCCGATCTCCCGACTCCCCTGAAAGGCGAAGAAATCCATCGTGTTTTCGTGGGGCAGTCCCTCTGTTCCTCCCTTGTCGAACACCACCTCCACCGGAGCGGGCGCCAGCGCCCGGATCACTGCCTCGTCTGTCTTATGCCCTTTGCCGGTCTGCGAGAGCGAACCGTACAGCACCACCCGATACCCATCCGCCTGAGGGTATTCCGCCCGAAAAAGGGAAGCTGCCCTGTCGGGACCCATGGTGTGGGAGCTGGACGGCCCCCGTCCTATCTTATATAATCTCTTGATTGATTCCATGCTGTTTCTCCTGTTTTCTTCCGCGGTTCCCAACGGCGGCCGATTCTGCCGTTTTGTATATCATACTATTTTTTTTGCACAGAGAAAAGTCAAATCGTTCAATGGGCAGATTCTTCCCCTGCCCCCTGCAGACAGCAAAAAATCCGCTCCGGACAGCCATAAGGCCATGCCGAAGCGGATTTTTTTATGTACATTACTTTCACTTGTACTCCCATAGATCCAGCGCCGCTGCCGCGCAGAGGTGTATAAGAGCCAGCATGGATCCAGCGCCGCTGCCGCGCCTGCCGGCTTCCGCCCGCCTGCGGCGGCCCGCTGCCGGTCATGAAAAGTCAGTCTTGCCCAACGACCGCCGTTTACTTCCAGCTCTCGTCCTTGACTCTCATGTAAGACTGGGGATGAGCGCATACCGGACATACGGCCAGCGCTTTCTTGCCAACATAGGTGTGGCCGCAGTTCGCGCACATCCAGACGACCTCTTCGTCCTTTTCAAAAACTTTATTGTTCTTGACGTTCTCAGCCAGCTTTCTGTATCTCTCTTCGTGCAGCTTTTCGATGGCCGCAACGCCTTCCATCTGGATCGCAATGGCTGTGAAACCTTCTTCTCTGGCAGTTTCCGCCATGTTCTTGTACATGTCGGTCCACTCGTAATTTTCACCCTCGGCAGCGTCGATGAGATTCTCCTCGGTGGTGCCGATTCCGTGGGCCAGCTTAAACCACAGCTCTGCATGCTCTTTCTCATTTCCTGCCGTCTCCAGGAAAATGTCGGAGATCTGGTTATATCCTTCTTTCTTGGCTTTGGAAGCGTAGAAGGTATACTTGTTTCTCGCCTGGGATTCGCCCGCAAACGCGATCATGAGATTTTCCAACGTTTTTGTTCCCTTTAAATCTTTCATTTTCCATTCCTCCATTTTATTTCCGCTTAAATATATGTTAGATAAAACTAATTGAACACTTGTTTTTTCCGGCGCCTCAATTCTTACTGGCCCTGCAGGCGCCGCACACTCCGGTAAACGCCGTCTGCAATGAATTGACCTGATGGCCGGTCTTCTTCAGAATTTCTTCATCCAGCTGTCTCATGTCTTCCATGCACGTCAGCGGAAGATCGATCACCTTGCCGCAGCAAGTGCAGGTCATGTGAGGATGCTCTTTGACTTCCCCGTCAAATCGGTCCGGACCGTTGGGAATGCGGATCTTCTGAATGATGCCTTCCTCCGCCAGCAGATTCAGATTTCGATACACCGTCCCCAGACTGAGTCCGGGATTTTCTTCCTTCAACTTGTTGTAGACAAAATCTGCAGTAGGATGCACTCGATTCTCTTTCACAGTATTCAGGATCAATTCTCTCTGCTTCGAGTATTTTATCACGAAATCCCTCCCTTCCGCTAATCTTTTCTTTCTGGATCCTCCGGGAGCTCGCTGAAAGACTGCGGCGACCCGCTGCCTGACAGAATTTATTTTCACTCCGCAATATACGCGGCCATCCTGCGGCCGGGACGCCCTTGATGCAGCGCCTGTTCACAGCTCCGCAGGATCATCACTAGATAACAGTAACTATTACTATTATTAATATACCACATTTCCCCAACATGTCAATGTCTTTTGACAACTTTTTTACGATGGATCTCCCCACTGTAAAAACAGCGCGCTGACAGACTCTGTTTGGAAAACCCCGCCCTCATTCTCTGGCTTTTCTGCGCTTCTACTCTTCCCGCGCAGGGATCCGGCAGATCTCCACATGACAGCCCCAGCCTTCCAACAGTCCCACCAGATCCTCAAAGGCCAAAAACACCGTGGCCGTATTTTCCATGGGATGAACGCCTATCGTTCTGCCTTCCAACTCCCGATCCAGCACCACCGTGAGATTTTTCCCCTCCCCTTGTTTCCGGCTGTTCAGCGCGCCCAGAGGGGTCACGCTGCCCTTTTCCAGCAGCAACAGGCCGCGCAGATCTTCTTCCGATGCAAATTTAAGGCTTTTTCCCGCCGCCGTCTTCCCCAGCGCCTTCAGGTCCACCCGCTTGTGGCCGGGAACCGCGACCAGATAATAATTCTGTTTTTGAGCGTCCCTCAGAAACAGGTTCTTCGCGATCCGCTCCTTGCCCGGCAGATCCAGCGCATCCATTTCTTCTATCGTGTAGACCGCGCCGTGCTCGAAGGTCTCAAATTGGATGCCCTTTCGTTCCAACAGCCGGTAAGTCTCTTCTTTATTCAACGCTGTGTCTCCTCGCCCTCTCTCCTGAGTAAAATATGACCGCCTATCCGACTTTTCTGCTGCTGCAAAATGCAGATCGCAGTTCAGCGCCGCCGTGCGAACTCCCCTTTACAGCCCTGTCCTGCACGCAGGGCTAGATCTCAAAATCTTCAGAGCTGAAATTGCTGTAGTACCTGCCCCGCACAGCCGTAAACTTCAGCACGCAATAATCGGGATCGTTCACGCCCTCCGGATAATACATGGTGTCGCCCTCCCGCCAGATCCGTTCTCTGGCCTGGGCCGTCTCCAGCACCTCCATCGTCCCCACCAGGCTCACACCGCGGTAAAAACGCTTGTCCACAAAGTAAATGCTCGCTTTCGGGTCTTCCCTGAAGCACTTCACCTTTTTGGACGAAGTATTGGTCGTAAACCAAAACTCCCGGATTCCGCTGCGCTCCCTCGGAGGCAGCATCGCTCTGCTCACGGGAAAGCCCTCTTCATCCGTATAGCAGATAACAGCCATATTCGCCTTGTCGGCCATATTGCCGACGGTCTTCTGTGGATCTCTCATTGTCATTGTATATCCCCCTTCTCTCTGGCGGCCCGCACCAACACACCTTATTGCAAATTACGATACCTTCAGTTTAGAACCCCCGAAAGCCAAAGTCAACAGGGTCAGGCAAAATGGGCGCTCATCCTGTTCACCAAAAAAATCAGCGCGGCCGCCCGCTTATCCGCGTTTCCAGGCGGCCGCGCTGAAAAAATATCAGGTAATATCCATTACTCTTCGATCTTTTCTTTCTGGATCCCCGTCCGCGGTACCTGGTCAAACTCTACGGTCACCACGAACAGATCGGCGATGGGCTCCACGCTGATCCTGCCTCCGCAGGCTTCCGTAAAGCTCCGGGCGATGGAAAGGCCCAGCCCGCTGCCGCCGTCGCTTCTGCTCTGATCGCCCCGCAGGAAACGTTCCGTAAAGTCGATCTCCGCGCAGATCTCCAGCGCCGATGTATTCTTGACGCTGGCCTGCGCAAGGCGGCCGTTGGCTTTCAGCGAGATAAAGATGCGGGACCCCGGGAGCGAGTACTGCAGCGCGTTCTGGATCAGATTTTGGAATACCCGGTACAGACGCTTTCCATCCGCTGTGATCATGACAGGTTCTTCCGGTATCTCCGTTCGAACGGAGACCGGGCTGGCTTCAATGCGCTCGCCCATATCGGCCAGCGTCTGGCGCAGCAGCTTTCCAAAATCCAGAGTCTCCAGATCCACAGGCAGCTGCCCTGAGGCTGCCTTGCTCACCTCGAACACATCCTGTACCATGCTCTTCAGGCGCTGAGCCTTGTCGCTGAGGATCTGCACGTAATCCTTCACATGGTCGGGCAGATCTTTCTCTTCCTTTAAAAGTTCCGAATAGGTGATGATCGACGTCAGCGGTGTTTTCAGATCGTGCGACACATTGGTGATCAGTTCCACCTTCATGCGCTCGCTTCTGGTCTGCTCGTCCAGCGCCTCTTTCATGCCGTGTTGGATATCGTTCAGTTCTCCCACCACCGCAGCCAGATCCGCATTCTCCGGCAGCTTCAGCGGTTCTTTCAGGTTGCCGCTGCGGATGGATTCCACCTGACGGGCCACCGCCCCCAGTTCTTCCGCCGCCGCTCTGTTCTTCGTGGCAAACAGGAACGAGGGCAGCAGCACAATGCCAAAGAGAAGGATCAGCAGGCAGATCAGCATAGCATCGTTTGAATACATATACTGATTTCTCATATAGAAGACCGCGGCCAGTCCACCTACGATAAGCGCTGCCGCGCCCAGCTGCATGGCCAGCACGATGCCGTACCGCCTGACCATTCTGGTCTCAAGGGGCGTATCCATATCTCCGCCGAGGATCAGTCTGGAAAGGCGGCGCCAGAGCGTGTTTTTCCATGGTCTATCACCGTAGCGCAGATCGTTGGCAAACAGGTAGCAGACGCAGAAGATCGCCGGCACCAAGCCTGTTCCCAGCATTTCGGGCACAAACTCTCTGATTATTTCATGTCCGT
The DNA here is from genome assembly GCF_900605495.1 of Bacilliculturomica massiliensis. Classification (GTDB taxonomy): domain Bacteria; phylum Bacillota; class Clostridia; order Peptostreptococcales; family Anaerovoracaceae; genus Bacilliculturomica; species Bacilliculturomica massiliensis. The sequence goes on along the minus strand of NZ_LR027601.1, from coordinate 338,284 downwards.
CAGCGATGAGATAGGCCAAGTCTTCCAGGCCGTATCCCCAGTAGACGTCCAGCATCCAGGTCAGCGGCGCGGCCAGGACCAGCAACACAGCCAGGACTTTTACTTCAAACCACAGCCTGCCGCTCCATCTTGCCACAGTCCTGTCAGCCCGCTTTTTGTCCTCGCGCATCACGGCATAGAGCGCCAGCAGACCGATCCCCGCCAGAAATCCTGCACCGTCTCTGATATAACCGGCCCTCCGTCTCTCCAGATCGTGTTCTAACCGGTAAAGACGATTTCTCTGCGTACTGCCGTTTTCCTGTGAATAATTTCCCTTGATATAAATGGCCGGCGTTTTAGCCGCGGCTATGGTGACACGCGCATTCTCTGTTTTCTCATCCACGGTAAAGTTGGTATAGCCGGGCACATACCAGAGACTGTCCTCCGTATAGGTACCGCCGCCGTAGACGTCTACCTCCCTGCCGTCCTTGATGATCTTCACTTTTTTCCCGTCAAAATACATGAGGAAATTGTAGCCCTCCGGCAGGCGTCCTTCCGGTCCGGAGAGCTCCAGTCCTTCTGTATTGGAATACTTCACCGTACCGTCGTACTCAATGTTGTAAAGTACGTTTTTATCATCTTTAAAATACTGGTGCGCCTTCTGTGCCATAGCTTCAAACGCCTTGTCTCTCCTGGCCTTCATTTCCTCCCGGGTCAAATTTTTACCAGATCCGCCCCCGCCTGACGTGGCCGGTTCCCGCTGATTTTCCGCTGTGACCTCCGCAGGCCTGGAATCCTCCCAGTCCTCCCAGTCCTCCCAGTCTTCCCAGTCCTCCATCACGGGGCCCAGCCAGTCCGTACTTTTTTCCACCGCATATCCTCTGATGACTCCGGTGTTTCCCATCTGCTCCAGCCACGCCCCATATGAATCCCCGTACGAGTAACCATAATCCCCGTAATCATCGTAGTAACTGTCGTAGCTCGATCCCACCGGGCCTCCTACGGCCATGGTCAGAAAGTTTTCCAGATAATCCGCCATCTGCCAGCGGAATTCTCCCGTATCCTGGTAATCCTGCCTGAACGAGTCCACGACCTCCGCCCTGGCCGCGCTGCCCCTGGCGGCCAGGCTCACCGCATTGGCCGCCCCCCCAAGGACCAGGCTTGTCCCCAGCAGGAAAGCCAGAAAACTAACAGCTGCTCTGCTTCTTTTCCATTTTGTAACCAATTCCCCACACCACCTTTAAATATTCCGGTTCCTTTGGATTTAACTCAATTTTTTCTCGAATGCGACGGATATGGACCATCACTGTGTTTTCCGGAGCAAACACTTCTCCGTCCCATACTCTGCGGTAGATTTCTTCAGCGGGAAAGATCCGCCCCAGGTTCCTCATGAGCAGGTCCATGATCTTCGTCTCTGTGGCCGTCAGCTTCACGGGCTCCCCGTCTGCCCGCAGCGTCATCTCCATCGTGTTGTAACAGAGCCTTCCATTCCGGATCTCGCTGCCCCGTTCCTGGGCGTGCACATCTCCCAGACTGGTATAGCGCCGCAGCTGGCTCCTGACCCTGGCAGCCAGCTCCTGCGGATTAAAGGGCTTTGTCACATAATCGTCCGCTCCCATGGAAAGGCCCAATATCTTGTCCGTATCCTCGCTTTTGGCAGACAGTACGATAATGGGAATATTGCGTCTCTCACGGATCTTCATCACGGCGGAAAGTCCGTCCAGCTTCGGCATCATCACGTCCATGATGATGAGCTGTACCGACCGCTCCGCCGCCAGCTCCAGAGCTTCCAGTCCGTTGTAGGCCCTCAGCACCCGGTAGCCTTCCTTTTCCAGCACGATGGCGATCGCCTTAACGATCTCCGGATCGTCGTCCACCACCAGTATGTATTCGTTCATAAATACCCCTCCTTCAGGTCGATCTTATTCTAACCGCACTTTCTTACAAAAAAACTGGTGTAAATCTTACAGGAATCTGTCAGAAAAAAACGGAAAACGCGGGCGCTTGGCGCTCCGCGTTTCCGGTCCCCGGCACAGCCGGAACAGAAAGGATCCCGTCCTCCATTGTTTTTACATTCAAATATGCCGGCTTCAATCCACGTACACACTTCCGCCGATGAATTCACGGATGATGGAATTGTTTACGATAATAGAGTCGTCTTCTATGGTTCGGAAATACTTGAGAAATTTCAGCATGCGCACCGCTTCGCAGAATTCGGGCTCGTCGGGCCGGATCGCCATCAGCAGCGGTTCCGCGTATTTTTTCAGCACTGCCAGTTCGTAGATGTGCACGGAATTGAACAGCACATCCGCTTCCCCGTTAAAGGGGAAAATGTTCTTATCCTCCCCGGCCCTCACTTTAGGCCACTGTCTGATCGTACTCTGAGCCGTATGACCGCGGAACTGATAGTCCCGCACGATCCGGCGCAGCATTCTGGCGTCTGTGGTGGGGATCCGATTGTGGTCGTCGATGTGCAGCTGTGTCAGCGGACTGATGTAGATCTTGAATTTTGCATCGTCTGGAATACCTGCCGTCAGCGTCCGGTTCAGGCCGTGAATTCCTTCGATCACGATAGGCTGTCCCTTCTGCGCTCTGGTGATGCGCTTTCCGTACTGCTTTGTCCCCGTTACAAAATCAAAGACCGGCAGATCCACCTCGTCGCCCCGCAGCAGCGCGTTCATGTTGCTGTTGAACAGTTCCAGATCGATGGCGTCGATATCTTCAAAATTGGGCTCGCCGTTCTCATCCTTCGGCGTGTCCGCCCGCTCTACAAAATAGTCGTCCGTACCCATGTAAAGGGGCGACAATCCGTTTACGCGAAGCTGCGTGCAGAGCCGCTGAGCAAAAGTAGTCTTTCCCGATGATGACGGCCCCGCGATAAGGATCATCCGTTTTCCCTGTCTGGCGATCATATCCGCGAACTGGGCGATCTTCTTCTCGTGCAGCGCCTCGGAGGTCTGTATCACCTGCCGGTAGGTCCCGTCCTCGATCTTATCGTTCAGATCCTCCACGTAACGAATGCCCATCAGCTGTCCCCATTTCGTGGCTTCCCCAAAGGCGTTGTACAGCTTCACATCATCTCTGTATTCCGGCAGCACGTCCGGCCGGGCCGGTTCCGGAAAACGAAGCACCACGCCTCTGCGGCATTTCCGCAGCTCGAACAGGTCGATGTATCCCGTAGACGGCACCATAAAACTGTAATAAAAACTGTAAAACCCTTCGATGGAATACACCGGGATCGTATCGAGCTCCGGCGAATTGCGCACCAGACGCAGGCGCTGGCTGTACCCCGCTTTCTCCAGCAGCGCAATGGCTTCGTCCCTCTCCAGCACTTTGCGTTCGATGGGCAGATCCAGCCGGTAAAGCTCCTTCATCCGGCGCTCCACCCCGTGGATCTCCTTCATCGTTACCGGCGCGGCCGTTCTGATCTCCGTGTAGATCCCCTTGTTCAGGGAATTGGCCACCACAACGTTGTTGGTGCCCAGCACGTCGAAGACCGCTTTCAGGTACAGAAAAATGACGCTTCGCTGATAGATCTGATTTGCGGAAGGATCCCGCATATCCAGCAGCGTGATCTCACAGGGTCCGTCGATCACGTTTGTCAGCGGAACAGTCACGTTGTTTCGCCGCGCCGCAATGATCCGGTACGGCAGTTCTTTTTGGATCTCTTCCAACAGATCTTCTATCGTGGAATTATCCTCCACCTTCCTAAGCTCCGGTTCTGCTTTCGGATCTCTTTTGATCTTTATTTCTATTTCCATATTCTGATCTCCTCTTTTCCTGTTTCTCCCCGTCGGCCTGCCTGCCGATGGGGCCCCCATCGGCTTCCCGGCGGCCTTTGTTGCCCCGCGACTGTATTGTACCCGTTTCGGGCTGTCCAAAACCGCGGATCACTCCCGGAAGCCCACTGCGCCGCCCACAGAATCCATATAATAGCCGCTTTGCGGCCATTGTATCGCGACTGGCCGCAGGCCATCGTGATACAATCCGCGCATGGCGTCCGCCGCGCACAGAATCCATATAATAGCCGCTTTGCGGCTATTATATCACAAATATCCCCCTACGCATAATTTTCTGCCCTGTTTACTGCCATTGCCTCAGCCTGCTCCGGCGGATCCACGCTTACTCTGTCCCGCTGGCGCACTCCTTCCACTTGGTCAGTATCAATCTGCGGCATGCCTGCCCGGAATCTAAATTCAGCATCTCGTCCCTGGTGATGCATAATACGCAGATCCCGCGCCGACCTAACCGGCTTACCTCCGTCTGCGCGGCGGCCGTCAGCCCGTTTGCCGCAAACAGGATCGCGGTTTTATTGCCTTTCAGGCTGCAGATATGGCCTAGATTCCGTATGACCGGAACTCCCGCTCTGCGTTTCCAGTTCTTGCACTCCACCAGAATATACGCTCCCATCATCCACAGTTCTCCATCCTGCGACCTGTTGGCCACGCTGAGATCAATTTCCTGCGTACCGGCCCGCACCCTTCTGCCGCACACCGCCAGCCCTCTGACATGCGCCATGACATATTCGGCGGCTTTCTCCCACCGGCGTCCCTTCTCATTGGCGTCCCCTGTTTCTGATAATTGGATATGACAGCGCAGGATCTCCGCCTGGAATCCTTCCTCTTCATGATCAAAAATATTCATATGAGGAAATTCTCCGCGAAATAACTCAACTACGTAGGGCAGATAAATATATCTGCTGTTCATCAGCATGAGCAGGTCCCTTGATATTACAAACTCCTCTTCTCCGCGGAGAAAAGACCTGACTTTTTCCACCGCAAGAATGATCCGTTTCAAGAAAACCTCTTTCTCGACGATCCGTTCGGCGAATGTCTGCCTGCATATCTCACGTTCTAAAAAATGAAGAAATGCCTCGTAAACAGGAACCAGGCGATCCATATCCCATTCCACCTCTGTCAATGCCGCCGTATAAAGGAACACTTTATGCCATTCCTCACAGATTTCGACGGGCTCGTACCTGACTCCATACCCATAGACCGGATCTAATAAAATCGTATCGATATTGGCTGAAGAAAAACCGTCCATTTGAAATTTTTCTCTGAGATAGGGCAGCTCACAATTCAGCTGAAGCTTCAGTTCACCTTCCAGCAAAAGATCCAGCGATCCCGTCTCCGACACAGGCAGTACATCCACGATCCTTCTGCCGATCAGATCCCGCAGAAGAAAAGACTGGAGCGCCATCTGTTTTCCCAACAGAACGGGCCGCTCATATGCCAGCCACGTTTCAACCGCGTCTTCTACCCATCGGCCCGCCGCGCCATATTCGTCTTCTCCGCCCCAAAAGCAGCAGACGCCCCATGTGCCGGCATTCATCCGCAGACTTTGCGGATAACGGAGGGCGTTTTCCGATATGATAAAATCGTGGACCATTCCGGCGAAGATCTTGCCGGCAGCATCCAGCTTTTTCCCTGTAGACCGGAACTTCTTTCCCTTTGCCGCACAGCTGAAACTCTTTCGTATCTCACTTTTGATCACTTCTGCAATTGCGTCGATCTTTTCATTCACTCCCAGAACGCAGAAAAGTTCCACATCCGCAGGTTCGGCAAGCTGGTATCTGATTCTATCTGCCTGCCCGCAGAAGCGGTCCATGGGAAATGTACAGCTGTCCACGTGCTGCACAAAGATCTCTTCCTCTCCGATCCAGCCGGTCAAATAAAGATATACGAGACCGGCGCTGCTGATCTTTCTGTCCTTCTTATCCATAGGTTCACTTTCTCATTCTTTGACCACAGATGGCTGTTCCTTATTCTTTCGGTCTTTTTCCATCTGCTGAGACCCGGGTATTTAAAAAATTTAAAATGCATTTTCCATAAAAAAACACCAGACTGAAACGCCGCATATCTTCTCCCGCGATGGAGACACTACTATTGAAAGGAGTGATAATCATGAGAAACTTAGTCCTTATTTTAGTCATTATCGGCGCGGTAAACTGGGGCCTGATCGGATTCTTCGGTTACGATCTGGTGGCCAGCATCTTCGGCGGCCAGATGGCCCTCGTAAGCAGGATTATTTACGCCGTGGTCGGCCTGGCCGGCCTTTATGCGATCTCCTTCTTTTTCAGAAATCGCAGCACGGGAGCTTCCATGGAAGCTTAACCGTCCGGCGCGAAGCGGCACAGTCTCCAGACTGTGCCGCTTTGCCGTTTTTGAGATCAGCAAAGGACAAAGGCTATCACCGATATCCCTCTGTTCCCCGATCATCTTTTACAAAAAAGGCCGGGCAGATGCCCGGCCAAAACCATTTCTTCCCGCCTCCGTGATCCTACTGTTACACAAACAGATAAAAACACAGGCTGAGCACTATAGAGACGGCGCAGAATATCTTCGCCGTCTGTTTGCTGTTCATTTTCCAAAGTACGATGGAAAGCACCGCCGCGCCCGCAAACATGGCTGTCACGGCCCTCTGCAGCAAATAATTTGAGGGTTGGGCCGTAAAATTGATGAAGGCGATGATCAGCGCCATGGCAGCAGCTGCGTAAAACCACGCGGCGCTGACAGAATCATTTTTCCAGCGAAACATCGCCACAGTCACAGCCGCGCTGATGATCACCACGACGATATTTACAACATTCAATATACCAAGGGCCATATCTCATTCCTTTCCTTCATTATTTGATCGTTTCGGCTGGTCCGGTCATGCCGGTTACTCCGACTTATCGCCGTCCCCGTCTCCGTTTGTCCCGGAAGCGTCATCTGCAAATTCCCCGTAATACGTGACTTTATATTTGTCCACCAGCTCTGTGATCATCTGGCTGTATTTCTCGGAGACCAGCGTGCTGCGTATACTCTGCTTCTGGTCCTCAAAGGGGAGAACCACGCCTGCTTCCTCTCTGTCTTCCATCTTGATCAGATGATAGCCATACCGGGACTTTACCGGTTTGCTCACCTCGCCGGATTTCAGCGCGAACGCGCCTTTCATGAAATCTGCGTCATAGTTGGGATCGTCCTCGGAGAGCACGCCCAGACTGCCGCCGTTATCTTTTGTCCCGTCGGTTCCGTATTCCGCCGCCATCTCCCCAAAGTCGGCGCCGTTCATGATCTTATCGTAGATCTCGTTGGCCAGATCTTCGTTGTCCACCAGTATGTGGCTGACCTTGCCCCGGGCGGCTGTGGTCGTGTATTTATCAGCGACGTGTTCGTCGTAATACACCCGCACATCCTCGTCTGTCACAGCGTCTTCCGCCTCTTTGTTGAAGGGCTCTACGTAATAACGCAGATTGAAGTAGTACGTCAGCGTTTCGTCGCTGATCTTCTTGTCCCCCATGGCTTCCTTTATGGATTTCAGAAATTCATCCAGCTCCGACTGGTACTCTTCGGGGAAGATATCTCCGCCCTTTTCCTCCAGAGTCATGCGCATGGCTTCGTAGCTGACCATATTGACAAGCATTGATTTTTTCAGATAACTCATCAGATCCGGCTGAGCTTTGATCTGTTCCAGATTCTGATTTGCAATTAACGCGGACAGTTCCAGAAATTCATCCAGCTGTCCGTACGTTATCTCCGCATCTTCGATCGACGCGGCGACCTCGCTGTCCTTCGGATCGCCGTTCCCGCATCCGGCTGCTGTAAACGCCAGCACGCCTGCCAGAAGCAGCGCGGCCCATTTTTTACACTTCATAATCGTTCTCCTCTTTATCCTTCGCATAATTTCGTGCGCGCACGGTTCCTGCCAAAAAAACGGTTTCGCCCCTGCCGTCAGCACGTGTAATGTTTATTATACCACTGTATGGGTATTTATTGCAAGAAAAGGCCGATCCGCCAGGCTGGAAGATCTTCTTTTAAAAGCTGTAGTCTTTCCGAAATACAAAAAAGCAGCGAGACACGCTCCTGCGCATATTTCACTGCTTTTCCGCTTTGGCTTCAGTGTTGTTCTTTTATTATTCCAAACCCGCAAGAAATTCCCCGAACTTCTCCAACCCTTCTTTTAACGTCCTGGAGTCAAAGGCATATCCGATGCGCACACAGTTCTCCAGCTCAAAGCACTCGCCCGGCGTGAAAAAGACCCCTGTTTCCCTCAGGAGCTTTGTGCACAATTCTCTGGAGGGCACGTTATAATCATAGTAGAGCAGCGCGGTGTTTCCTGCCGCCGGCTTGGTGTAATGAACTTTTTCCTGGCTGCTGACCCAATCATCCAGTATCTTTCTGTTTTTCAGCACGATCTCTCTGTTCCGGCGGAAGATCGCATCCCTGGCCTCCAGCGCCACGGAAGCGAAGAGGTCGTCCAATACGCCGCAGCTGATGGTATCGTAATCTCTGCGTTCTCTGCAGGCGGCTGCCGCCTGGTCGCAGGGCGTCGCGATCCAGCCCATCCGCAGTCCCGCCAGGGAAAAAACCTTGGACATGCTTCCTACGCTGATCCCCTTTTCATACAGATCTGTGATCGAAGGCATATAGCTTCCATCATCGCTGATCCCCCGGTAGACCTCGTCGCACAGGATATATGCGTCCACGCTTCTGGCAATATCCACGATCTCCTCCAGGGTCTCCACCGGGATCAGGGATCCCGAAGGATTGTTGGGATTGTTCAGGGAGATCAGCTTCGTCCGCCGGCTGACCATTCCCCGCAGCGCTTTGACCTCCGGCAGAAAATCGTTCTCAGGCCCAAGCTGAAGAATGTTTACTTCCGCACCGATGGATTCCGGAATGGAATAATGCTGCTGATAAGTGGGCATTACGCTCACCATGCTGTCCCCAGGCTCGATCAACGTCATCAGCACCTGATAATTGGCCCCGATCGCTCCGTGGGTGGGAATGACCTGATCCGGTCTGATCCCGCGGTACAATTCGCTTATGCCCTTGAGAAAAGCCGGCGATCCGTAAATGTGGCTGTAGGTCAGCCTGGTATCTGCCAGCCCTGCAAGAAACTCTTCGGGATCTTTGTCTGCCAGCTCAAGCAGCTGCCGCAGCGTCAGCGAATCCACACAGGTCTCCGCCAGATTATACACTGCGTCGTTTTCAAATTCATTCATCCACTGTTCCACTTTAAACGTCTTTATTTTCATATTTCCGCTCCTTTCTTTTTTCTCATATTAACACGCCGCCGGGCCGGATCATTTGTCTATCCCATCAAAAAAACAGCGGTCTCTTTGTAAAAAATACAACGACCCGCTGTTTTCAGTCTTTTCGCCCTTCGTTATGGGAATCCCCCTTCCCCTCCGGACCTGTCCTCACTGCGCCCCCTGGACGTCATCTGTCGTTCCGGCGCCGCGCCCTCTCGCTTTCGATAATGCGCCGCGCCCATACGGCGGTGGAGAGGTTCTGAAAGAACAAATACTCGCCCTCCCCCTTATCCAGCTTCTCCCGGATCTTTCCCAACCGGTAGCGGACTGTGTTGGGATGCAGAAAAAGAGCTTCCGACGTTGATCCGATATCGCCTTTCGCTCTCACGTAGGCCTCCGCCGTCTTCCACAGCATCGCGCCGGTCTCGCCGTCTCCCCGGAGGGGGCTGAGAAAATCCTCCGCGCAGGATCTGAGGGCCGACCGGTCCGCTTCCATCAAAATACGCAGGAAACCCATCTCCGCGTAATCCATGTCCTTCTTTCCCAGCAGGAGCGCTCCGCGGCATGCGGTGATCGCCTCTCTGACGCCACGGTCCAGTTCCTCCAGCCCATAGACTTTGCCCCGCCCCACAGTCAGCGTCTCTCCCTTTTCCGCAAGTCCAGCCGTGCGGATCCCGTTTTCAAAGCCTATCCGAAAGCGTTCTTCCGCTTTTTCCACATCTGAGACCAGAAACAAAAAACCATCCTCGTAGACAAATGCCGCCGTTTCCTGGCTCCGTTCCGCGTTCAGCGCGAAAAAGTTCAGGATACGAGCCGCCTCCCAGTCGTCATACTCCCGGTCTCCCACGCAGAAAAACGCCCGATTCCACTGCCGCAGATGGGCGTGGAGCTCCAAAGCCAGCCGCCGCACCTCCTCCGACGAATGACGCTTCCCGATCAGCTCATCCAACAGCCGATGCTCTCGCTGCGCAGTCTGATCCCCTTTCAGCGCTTCGCGCAGTTCGGCGATCACATCTTCAAAATAAGAGTGGTCGAAAAGAAAGAGGGGGAAGCCCGTCTCATCCGCATAGCGCAGCACTTCTGGGGGCAGCTGGCGGAAAAAAACTGTCTTTACCGCCAAGGCGCTGACTCCATAGGAACGCAGCGTCTGCAGTGCCTGAAGGATCCACTCCGGCCTGTCCTTCGCAAAGAGCAGCGTACCGATGACAAAGCTGTTTTGCTCAAATGCGTCCGCGCTGGAAGGAACGGCTCCGTCTGCGAACTCATAATCCACGATCCCAGCCTTCTCAACGATGTGATCCAGACCTTTTTTCCCCGCAGCCAGCCGAAATTCCTTCAGGCTCGGTAATTCCAGCACATTCTTCACGGTAATCGCCATATGGTGCTCCTCTCCGTCTTCTCTGCTGATTGATCCCGTTCTATTCTGCATTCCCCGTCTTCCGGCCCTGCGCAGATCTCCGCGTCCGCGCCGTCCCGGCCGCACAGCATGCGTTATCCCATCTTGGCCAGGAACCTCCGGATCTCGTCGGTCTGCTTTTTCAGATCGCCCAGATACTTGATCGAAGGTTTTGTGCCGCCGTACACCGTCACACGCATGCCATAGGCCTGCAGCAGCGGTCCGATCTTCTCCGGAGTCATATCGGAGGTCCGATCGAACTCAAATACCAGCTTCTTCTGTTCTCTCTGAATGCGGCTGATCCCCTTGGCCCCCGCCTGCGCCTTGATAAGCGCGATGTCGATGAGATTGATCGTCTCCGACGGCACGTCTCCGAAACGGTCCACCAGTTCGTCGATGATCTCCTCCCTCTCCTCGTCGTCGCGTATAGCCGCGATCTTCTTGTACATCTGAAGCTTCAGCAGTTCGTCGCTGATATAATAATCGGGAATGAACGCCGGCAGGTCCAGAAGGATCTCCGTCTCCACCTCGGGCCGCAGCTCCGGATTCCCGGAGAGCTCCCGCACAGCCTCGTCCACCAGCTTGCAGTAGAGCTCGTAACCGATCATCATCATGTGACCGCTCTGCTCCATGCCCAGCAGATTCCCCGCGCCGCGGATCTCCAGATCCCGCATGGCGATGCGGAATCCCGCGCCGAATTCCGTAAACTCCCGGATGGAGCGCAGCCGCTTCTCCGCCGCCTCGGCCAGCACCTTGTCCCGCTGATACATCAGGTAGGCATAAGACATTCGGTTGGAACGGCCGACGCGGCCGCGCAGCTGATACAGCTGCGACAGCCCGTAGCGGTCGGCGTCCACGATCAGGATGGTGTTGGCGTTGGGGATGTCGATGCCGGATTCTATGATCGTGGTGGCCACCAGCACGTTGAACTCCCCGTTGACAAAATCCAGCATGATATCTTCCAACTGCCGCTCGTTCATCTGTCCGTGGCCCACGCCCACTCTGGCGTCGGGAACCAGCTCGCGGATCAGCGCGGCGATCTTCTGGATCCCCTTTACGCGGTTATAGACTACGTAGACCTGTCCTCCGCGGTCCAGCTCCCGCTGCACGGCTTCCCGGATCACGTCGTCGTCCTGCTCCATGACATAGGTCTGTACCGGATAGCGTTCCTCCGGCGGCTCCTCAATGAGACTCATCTCCTTGATCCCGATCAGCGACATGTGCAGCGTCCGGGGAATGGGCGTGGCAGACAAAGTGAGAACGTCCACATTTTTCCTCAGCATTTTTATCGCTTCCTTGTGCTGTACGCCGAAGCGCTGCTCCTCGTCGATGACCAGCAGCCCCAGATCCTTGAAGTGTACATCCTTCGACAGCATCCGGTGCGTCCCCACGATCACGTCGATGTTTCCCTTTCCTATCTCGGTTATGATCTCATCCTGCTGACTCTCCGAGCGGAACCGGCACAGCATTTCCACTTTGAACGGAAAATGCTCGAAACGATTTTTAAAGGTATGGTAATGCTGATTGGCCAAAATTGTAGTGGGCACCAGCACGGCGGCCTGCTTGCCGTCGGCGATGCACTTGAAGATCGCCCGGGCGGCCACCTCAGTTTTTCCGTAGCCCACGTCGCCGCAGAGCAGCCGGTCCATGGGCAGGGTCTTTTCCATATCCGCCTTGATCTCCTTGATGCATCTCAGCTGATCCGGCGTCTCCTCATAGGGAAACATCTCTTCAAACTCTTTCTGCCAGGGAGTGTCGGGAGAGAAGGCGTAGCCCTTTTCCAGCTGCCGGGCCGCCGACAGTTCGATCAGTTCCTGCGCCATAACGGCGATGGCGGCCTTGGCCCTGGCCTTCGTCTTCTTCCATTCTCCGCTGGATAGTTTGTTGATCCGGGGCGTGGTGCCGTCGGAGCCCACATACTTCTGGATCATATCCATCTGATCCACAGGCACGTAGAGCATATCCTCGCCGGCGTACTTGACCTTCAGATAATCCTTCTTGCTCCCCTGGATCTCCAGCTGCTCCACGCCCAGAAACTTGCCGACTCCGTGATTTTCATGAACTACATAGTCGCCCTTTTTTATGTCTGTAAACGCCTTGATAGGCTTTGCGTTCTTGCTCTCTTTATGCTTTCTTTTCTGCTTGGTGTGCATAAAGATGTCGTTGTCAGACAAGATCAGCAGTTTCTCCTCCGGATAGTCCATGCCGGAGGAAAGGCTGCCCTTGCGCAGCCGGACCTTCGTATCCAGACCGGCCCGGGACACGAACTCCTTCATGTTGACCGCCCGCTCCTCCGTAGAGCAGGCGATGATGATCTCGTAACCCTGCTTTGCATAGCGGGAAAGCTCCGTCTCCAGAAAATCCATGCGGCCGTTAAAGGCCGGAGTCTGCCGTGAGACCACGGACAGACTCTTGTCCAGCCGGTCGATGCCCCTTATCTGTTTCTGGAAGGGTGTAAAGACAAAGAGGCTCTTCGTCTGTCCCTGCGCCAGCACATGCTGAAAATCTTTTTTCCCGCACAGAAGCTCGCTGTCCGCCGCAGCCACCCGGCCCCGCTCCAGAAGAACGGTGAAGTCTTCCTTCCCCTCACGCTCGTAGACTCCCAGCGCTTCGTAAAGACGGTCCGGATCGTCCAGCATGATCAGTCCATTCTTTCCGAGATAATCCCAGATGAAGGCAGTCTCCTGGTAAAAATACGGAATGTAATTTTCCAGGAACTGCAGATTGGTCGCGGTCTCCACATACTCCAGCAGCTGGCCGCGGCGCTGCCGCAGATTTTCTTTTTCTTCTCCGTCCTTCAGCCTGGCAAGCTGCGCGTCGTATGCTTTGGCCAGCCGCTTTTCTCCCTGTTCAAACAGGTCTCCGCACTGCACCAGCAGCTGAGCCGGATAGATCGAGATCTCCCTCATCGGCTTCAGCGAACGCTGGGTATCGGCGTCGAAGGTACGGATGGAATCCAGCTCCGTGTCGAAAAATTCGATGCGGACTGGCAGTTCGGCGTCCATAGGATAAACGTCCAGAATGCCGCCCCGGACGCAGAACTGTCCCTTTGCCTCTACCGTAGGCGCCCGGTCGTAGCCCATGCGCACCAGATCTCCTTTGATGAGCTCCAGTTCCGCCTCGCAGCCCACGGAGAGAGTCATGGCGTAGGCTTCAAAATCCCGCGGCGGCGTCAGCCGCTTGACCGCCCCTGTGACCGGAGTCACCACCACGCAGTCTTCGCCTTTGGCCAGGGCCGTCATGGCGGTGATCCGCTCGGCCAGCCCTGCGGTGCTCTTTGCATCGTAACGCAAAAAAGCCTGCTCTCCCTCAGGCATGACATAGATATTTTTAGAAATAAAAAAGGACAGGTCCTCCGCCAGCCGCTTCGCCTTTCCATAGGAGGATGTGACGATCAGGCTTTGTCCCGTCCGCGCCGAAGCCAGCTCTGCCGCCACCGGCGTCACCCTGCTCTCGGATATCCCCGACAGATTGATGATGCCGGGAGCGCCCGCCAGGGCTCTAATGCTCTGAAAATTCATTCTTTTCCTTTTCCCCTGATTCTGATTTCACATTGCACTCGCTCATCGCGATGTCGATTCCCTTTGACAGGAGGGTCTCCAGCGCCCCCACGCCCCGATCCACCGCAGCCTCAAGCAGCGGCTTTTCCTCTTTCGTAAACCCTCCCAGCACGTACCGGTCCAGCGGCATTTTCCGCTCCCCCCCGATCCCCACGCGCAGTCTGGGAAACTGATCCGACTGAATATCATATATGATAGAGCGCATTCCGTTGTGCGTACCCGCGCTGCCTTTCTTGCGCAGACGCACGGTGCCTGCGGGTATGTCGATATCGTCATAGACCACGATGAGATGCTCCGGCTCTTCCTTATAATATTCCAGAACCTCCCGCACGGAATTTCCGCTGAGGTTCATAAACGTCTGTGGCTTTACGAGCACGACTTTCTGGCCGGAGATGCGTCCTTCCCCGACCAGAGCCTTGTGCTTTATCTTTGTTATCCTGATATCATGGCGGTCCGCCAGCCGGTCCACCGTGATGAAACCCAGGTTATGCCGGGTGTTCTCGTACTGCTTCCCCGGATTCCCCAGTCCGACAATAATGTACATAACCGTTCGTTTTCCTTTCGCTTCTGTTTGCCGCCGTTCCCGCGGCCTGATCCCATCAGTCCGCCCATGCTCCGCGGCAGGCGGAAACTAATCGAACAGCCTGCTGATGGAGTCGTTGGTGAAGATACGGATCATGGCCTCCGCGAACAACGGCGCCACGGAGAGCACCTTGACCTTCTCGATCTTCTTTTCTTCCGGGATGGGCACAGTATTCAGCAGCACCATCTCCTTGATAGCCGAGCCCTCGATCCTCTCGATGGCAGGTCCGGAAAGGATGGGATGGGTGGCGCAGGCGTAGACGTCCTTCGCTCCCAGCTCCTTCAGCGCGTTGGCCGCATTCGTAATGGTTCCGGCGGTATCCACCATGTCGTCCACCAGAATACAGGTCCTGCCGTCGATATCTCCGATGATATTCATGACCTCGGACACGTTGGCCTTGGGTCTTCTCTTGTCTACAATGGCGATCGGCGCGTCGAGAGGATGAGCCATATTTCTGGCCCGGGTCACGCTGCCGTGATCGGGAGATACGATGACCAGATTGTCCAGATGCTTTTCCTGGAAATACTTTACGAGAATAGGCATACCCAGCAGATGGTCTACCGGAATATCAAAATATCCCTGTATCTGAGACGCGTGCAGGTCCATAGTCACCACGCGGTCCGCGCCCGCCGCGATGAGGATGTTGGCAACAAGCTTCGCCGTGATAGGATCTCTGGCCTTGGCCTTTCTGTCCTGCCGGGCGTAGCCGTAATAAGGGATCACCGCGTTGATCCTTCCCGCGGAGGCTCTCCTCATGGCGTCGATCATAATACACAGTTCCATCAAAGAGTCGTTCACCGGTTTGCAGGTAGACTGCACGATATAGGTGTCCAGGCCTCTGACTGTCTCCCAGAGACTGACAGAGATCTCGCCGTCGCTGAACTTGCTTACCGTAGCTTTTCCCAGCGGCTTTCCCATAATGCTGGCAATTTCCTCCGCCAGCTCGGGATTGGAGTTTCCCGCAAAAATCTTGTAGTCTGTGAACACGCCGTTCTTCATTCTTTTCCTCTCTTTCCCGGAGCGGGCCGGCGGGGTCCGCTCCTTTTTTCTGCCGTTGTTTTTACAAGCCGGGCCCGGCCGTATGCTTTTGCACTACAGCCTGCCGCAGTCGCTTCACTGCCTTCGTTGATGTTGATCGCTTATTTTTTCTTCTTGTCGAGGAGTCCCCGCTTCCCGACCCAGCCTTCCAGATTCTTCTGCTTCGCCCTTCCTACAGCCAGAGCCCCGTCGGGTACGTCCGACGTCAGCGTGGTGCCCGCGGCCACATATGCCTTCCCGCCCACCGTGACCGGTGAGACCAGATTGGTATTGCAGCCGATGAATGCGCCGTCCTTCACCACAGATCTGTGTTTATTCTGCCCGTCATAGTTGACAAATACCACGCCGCATCCCAGATTCACATTGTCCCCTACGTCGGAATCCCCGATATAGGTGAGATGGGACGCTTTCGAGTTGTTTCCAAGGGTGGAGTTTTTCACTTCCACAAAATCGCCCACCTTGGCGTGCTCGCCGATGTGGCTGTTGGGCCGCAGATACGCGAAGGGCCCCACCTTTGTGAAACTGCCCACGGTGCTTTCCAGGATCTCCGAACTCTGGATCTCCACCTCATCTGCGATGGTACTGTCCACGATACGGGTGTTGTGGCCGATGACGCAGTTCCTGCCGATCTTCGTGCAGCCGCAGAGGATGGCTCCCGGCCAGATCACCGTACCTTCGCCGATCTCCACCGTCTCGTCGATATAAGCGGACTTCCAGTCCACAAATTCCACGCCCGCCTGAATATGCCTGAGCACGATCTGAAGCCGGGCCTGCGCTTTCTTCTGTTCCCGTTCCATTAACTGTTCTATGTTTTCCATACTTTTTGTACTTTCGTCCATGCATTGCCTCCATTTCGGCTTTTTCCGGTGCGTTCCGCCCAGGCGGATAAACGTTTCCGGCCGTACCGTCATACGTTATCAGTATACCACTGAACAAGGTAAACTCAAAGATAAAAATAAAAAAGTTTCCTTCGAAAACTTATTTGCCCTACGGGCTCACTTTCACGAGGTAAACTTTTTTGTTATTCCGTCCATATCGCTACCCGGCCGCAGCAAAAAAACGCTGGGGAGTCTGACTCCCCAGCGGCTATGAAACTATTTTTCTTTCCTTATGGGACCTTGGTCGAAATCGACGCTTCCCTTTAGGCTGGCATGCAAATAACCGCAATGCTTTATAAACAGGCAATGCATTGCGCTGCGGTCATCCGGAACCGGACTGGAACGGTTCAGAGGGCCGTCCGTCGCTTATATTTCGGCTGTGTGTGTAAATCGACCTCTAGCAGGCGCCCCTCTGATTAACCGTTGACACATCGCTGAAATTATTCTATCATAATAAGTAATCACACCAATTATGTACAGAATATGTTCAGCGGCTTTTTGCGCGCTGAAACCGTTCAGCGATCACTTAGATTATACTGAATTATTTCAGCGTTGTCAATGGCTTCCGCTGACATTTTTCAGGAGGAATTTCATGTCGGTATACGAGACTATACTCAGGTTGTCAAAAGAAAAAGGGCTGAGCCAATCTGCGCTGGAACGGGAGCTGGATTTTGGACGCGGCACCATTTCAAAATGGAAACGGGGCAGCGTTCCGTCTTCCGATAAACTCCGGAAGCTGGCCGACTATTTCGGCGTCACGGTAGATTACCTGTCGGGCAGGGAAGCCCCGTCGCCGCAGACAGGCGGCGACGAGCTCAAGGCTGAGCTTTTTGGCATGCCCCCTGAAATGGTGACAGACGATATGATCGACAAGGTAAAACAGTTCGCACGGAGTACGGCCCTAGGTGAGCCCGGCGCGGCTGGTACCGACCTGCGGCTTTCCGAACTTTTTGCCGCCGTAAACGATTTTTCTGAAGATGATCTGGACTGTATTCTTGAGATCGTTCAGGCATTTCGCCGTTACCGCATCTGTTCCGGCCGCCGGCAGTGACCGGTCTCTATGCTGCGTGGCGGGAATCCTCCCCATTTTAAAAGGACAAAAAAACAGCGGTCTTTATCTCGCCGCTGTTTTTTTATGGACTGTACCCGTACCTGATCCTTCCTACACTTCGACACTGGGTCCGATGGCTGCTGCAGCCACTGCCGCATCTTCAGGCTCTGCGGTCTCTTCGCCGCCGCCCGCACACACTGCGTATTCCGTTTCTTCATTTTCCTTTGTCTGGAGTTCATCTTGACGCGGACTCTCCGACGTGCTCTCCCGCTCTGCCAGCGCTTCCTCGTACCTGCTGAATATCGCGTCGGAGATCTTCTGTCTCGTCTCCGGCGTCAGCGGATGAGCCACGTCCTTATAAGTCTGCCCGATCTTTTTGCTGGGCATGGCCACGAACATTCCATTCTTTCCACTCACGATCTTGATGTCGTGAATCACAAATTCACTGTCAAACGTAATTGACGCAACTGCCTTCATCTTGCCCTCGTCGTCGATCCTGCGGATTCTTACATCAGTGATTTCCACCGTGCACACACCACCCTTCATGATCAATTCCGAAACTATATGTAGGCTATAGTCTGTGTCAATATTATACAACTTCTTCCTGATTCCGACAACCGTTTTCTTTCTATTCCTTCAAATTAACTGTAAAAATGTCTTCGTTTCTTGATAATTCAATGGTTCCGGCGTCTTCGTCCACCTCTCCCAGGTAGAGAAGCGGAAAATAATCCTGCACTTTCTTCTTCTCCGGCGTCTTCGCGGCGATGACCACGCCGGTCCCCGCCACCTCCACGTCGAACTCCCGCATCATATCGCGTATTCCTTTCACACTTCCTCCCGCCCGCATGAAATCGTCGATGATGATAGCGCGGTTGCCCGCTTTCACCGCCCGCTTGGCGATGGACATCTTCTGCACCCGCTCTGCTGAACCGGAAAAATAGTTGATGCTCACCGTGGATCCCTCGGATATTTTGCTCTCACGGCGTATGACTACCAGCGGAAGATTCAGAAGCTCCGCCGTCATCAGCGCCACAGGTATCCCCTTCGTCTCCACCGTCACCACATAATCGCCCCCGGACTGGGCGAATCTGGCCGCGAAGATCCTGGCGGCCCGCTTGGTGATCCCCGGATCAAACATGACGTCGGAGGTATAGAGAAATCCGTTCCCCAGGATCCTCCCTCTGTCATTCAATTTATCACACAGCTCCGTCAAAAGGGCGTCCGCTTCCTTTTCTGAAATAAACGGCACGTACCGCAGTCCGCCCTTGGCGCCGGCAGCTGTCTCGATACAGCCCAGTCCCGACGCTTCAAGGGCCTGGCGCGCCAGAGCCGCGTCCTCGCTGATGCTGGATTTTGCGCAGCCGAACATTTCGCAGAAATGCGCCAGAGAAAACACCTTGTTGGGGTTTTGACTGAGTATGTGTATCATCGCTCCCACGCGTTCCGTTCGCTTCATCCTTTTCCTCCCATTTTTCCTTACGTTCCACTGCCGCTCCGGCCCTGCGACGGACCGGCCCGCGCCTCTGCCGTGCCTCGGCGGGCGCCCGCCTGTCACATCCAAAGGCCGGTCTGAATACTATGGATTGATTCTATTCGTTTTCTGCTGTTTTGTCAAATTCGCCGCATTCTTCTCTTTTATTTATGGTATAATATCCGCAGAGCGGATATTATACGATTCTGTGCACGGCGGACGCCATGTGCGGATCACATGAATGAGCGTGCGGTTATCTTTTACCGCGCACATCACCGGCACAGCAGAGATAAAGCGGCGGTCGCATACGATCTGCAATCGCAATATATATGGAGGACAAAATGTTGAATTTATCGGAGTTTAAACACGTGCACTGCATTGGGATCGGCGGGATCGGCCTGTCTGCCATCGCCGAGATTTTTCTGGTACGGGGTTATACCGTTTCAGGTTCCGATATGAAAGCCAGCGATACCACTCAGCATCTGGAAAGCTGCGGCGCTACGATCTATTATGAACACAGCGCGGAAAATATCACCGGCGCGGACCTGGTGGTCTATTCCGCCGCCGTCTCCCAGGAAAATCCGGAACTGGTGGCTGCGGCCGAACAGGGGATCCGGACGGCTACCAGAGCGGAAGCGCTGGGCGCCCTCATGGACGGATACGAGAGCAGTATCGCTATCTCCGGCACCCATGGAAAGACCACCACTACTTCCATGATCTCTCTCATTCTGGAACACGCCCGGAAAAATCCAACCATTCTGGTGGGAGGCAATCTGGCGGAGATCAAGGGGAATGTGAAGGTCGGCACCAGCGATTATTTCGTGACAGAAGCCTGTGAATACATGGACAGCTTTCTGTCTCTCCGTCCCAAGATCGAGATCATTCTGAACATTGACTCGGATCACCTGGACTATTTTAAAGACATCGAACACATCGTCAGTTCCTTCGACCGCTTTGCCAAACTGGTCCCGCAAAACGGCACGGTCATCGCGTACGACGCAAATCCCTTTGTGAAAACAGTGGTCCGGGATCTGCCCTGCAACGTGATCACCTTCGGTTTTAACGATCAGTCCGATTATTATGCCTCAAACATCGAATTCAACTCCTTCGGCATGCCCTCTTACGACCTTTACAAGGGCAGAAAGAAGCTCTGCACGCTGCAGCTTTCCGTGCCCGGCGAACACAATATCGCCAACAGTCTGGCCGCAGTGGCCTGCTGCCACAGCCTGGGCGTGGAGATAACCGATATCGTGTCCACTCTGGAGAGCTTCACCGGCACTCAGCGCCGCTTCGACGTCATCGGAGTGACAAAGAATAATATCCGCATCGTGGACGATTACGCCCACCATCCCACAGAGATAAAAGCGACGCTCTCCGCGGCGCAGAACATTCCCCACAACGCTCTGTGGTGCCTGTTTCAGCCCCATACTTACACGCGGACCATGGCCCTCTTTGACGACTTTGCCGACGCCTTTACAGACGCGGATAAAATCATCGTGGCGGAGATCTATGCGGCCCGCGAAAAGAATATCTACAAGATCAGCTCCAAAGAACTGGTGGCGGAGATCAAACGCGTACATCCCGGCAAAGAAGTCTACTTTATCTCCGACTTCGACGAGATGGCAAACTTCGTCCTCAACAACGCCGATCAGAACGATCTGGTGCTGACCATGGGAGCAGGCGATATCTACAAGGTTGCGGAGATCGTTCTGGATAAAGACCGGGCCAACGGCTGATGAAGAAAGCTGGAATCGGATCCGGATCTGCGAAAGTGATGCAGGTGTCATTATGAAAAAGATCTGTTTAATCTTAGCATTCGTTTTCGTTTTTGCATTGTCCGTTCCCCAGGCCGCCTATGCGAATATGGCGGCTCCCGAGGATGCAGATATCGGTTCGTCGATAACATTTGAAAAAAACGATTCCATATCAGTTTTATCAGAGGTATTGGATATCACAGTGGACGGTTCAAAGGCGCATATTTCTGCGACTTACAGAATGAAGAACACCACCGATGAAAGCGTTTCCACACGATCCATGTTTCTTTCTCCCAATATCGAGACCAGCGGCGTCCAGGTGACGGTCAACGGCAGAGATACCTCTTTTAAAACGGAACGTTTTGTTCTGAACTACGATACGGAGATAAAAACAGACGGCTGGCAGTATGCTGTGCTCTCCGATGTGGAGGCCGAAGGTCTTATGGGGGAGCGGAGTGTTGACAGCATAACCTTTGAGATGGATTTTGAACCCAACGAAGAATACGACGTCGTGGTCGCTTATGCCTACCGTCTCGGCGGATACCCCGACTATGATTTCAATGTAAAAGAGGGGCGTATCGATTACTTCCTCGCCCCCGCGGCAATGTGGAAAAGCTTTGAAAACCTGACCATAAATTTATATCTCGACAAGGATATGCCTGTCATATCACGCAGCAATTTAGAGTTTGAAAAAATCGATACGCGTACATATCAATACGTTTCGGATACGCTTCCCGCAGAAAATCTGAAGATCGTCATTGACGAAAACTGGTATCAGAATATTTTCAGCACCTTAAGGAGTCCCTATCTGCCTATGACCCTAATGCTGTTTTCGCCGATCATTATCGCAGTTCTGGCAGTGGTTATCTTTATGATCTGGCGTCTGCGCAAATGGAAAAAAGAAAATTCAGATCATCAGGCAGCAGACAGATAGCGCCGCAGGAAAAAGCAGAGACAGACAAAAGGGCGAAAGCAGCCAGTGCTTTCGCCCTCTTCATATTATTGAGAAGCTGCCCATCCGCCTGCACAGGCCTTAGCCTGTTTACTGCAGCGCGTTCCTCACCGCGTCCAGCAGTTCTTCCTTGTCATACACTCCGGTGTGGAGCACCTTCTTGTGCTCCAGGCCCGCCAACCCTCGGGGCACCCGTACTCCCGTCTTCGCGTTGAGCGCGCTGATGTACGCAAACCCGTCAGCGAACTCAGGCAGACCGATCGCTTCGGCCACGCTGTCCGCAAACTTATAGGCGCTGGCCGTGGAGGCGATGACGGCGGGCGTTTCGTCCCCCGACTCTTTTCTGTAGTCCTCGTATACCTTATAGGCCACCGCCGTGTGGGTGTCCATGAGATAGCCGTTTTCCCGATACATGTCGCCGATGGCTTTTTTGGTCTCCGCCTCAGTGGCAAAACCGCCGTAAAACGATGCCAGGCCCGCTCTGATCTTTTCATTCACCTCGTAGCGCTTTTCCTTTTCCAGAGACGCCATCAGCGACGCGATCTCCGCCCCGTCATTTCCGGATAAGTGATACAGCAGCCGCTCCAGATTGCTGGAGATCAAAATATCCATGGACGGCGAGTTGGTCAGATGGAACTCTCTTCGAATATCGTAAACGCCCGTATTGATGAAATCAGTGAGCACCTTGTTTTCATTGGACGCGCAGATGAAACGGTCCACCGGGACTCCGATCTGCTTGGCGTACCATGCGGCCAGAATATTTCCGAAATTACCGGTGGGCACCACCACGTTCATGGGTTCGCCTTCCTTCAGAACGCCCTTCTCCAGCAGCTTCACGTACGCCCACACATAGTAAGCCACCTGCGGCACCAGCCGGCCGATATTGATCGAGTTGGCCGAGGAGAGCTTCATGCCTTTCGCCGCCAGTTCTTCCGCATATGCCTGGTCGTTGAATATCTGCTTCACGCCTGTCTGCGCGTCGTCAAAATTGCCGCGTATGGCGTACACGTGGGTATTCTTCCCCTCCTGCGTCACCATCTGGCGTTCCTGTACCTGGCTGACGCCCTCGTTTGGATAAAAGACGATGATCTCCGTGCCCGGAACATCTGCAAACCCTTCCAGGGCGGCTTTTCCCGTATCCCCGGACGTTGCCGTCAGAATAACGATCCGGCTCTCTTCCTTCTCATTTTTCATCGCCGTGGTCAGCAGATAGGGAAGGATCGACAGCGCCATATCTTTGAAAGCGGCGGTCCTCCCGTGATACAGTTCAAGGAAATACGCGTCGCCTCCCTTTACCAGCGGGGCGATCTCCGGCGCTTCAAATTTGCTGTCGTAAGCGCTGTCGATGCAGCGCTTCAGATCTTCCTGGGGATAATCCGTGAGAAACAGTCCCAGGACCCGGAACGCCACCTGGCGATAGTCCGATCCGATCAATTCACTCAGCGCGCAGGGAAGCTGCGGAAACCGCTGGGGCACATACAGCCCCTTGTCCTCCGCGATCCCTTTTATGATCGCCTGCGCCCCGTTCTTCTCCTGCAGGCTGCCTCTCGTGCTCTTGTATTTAATCATAGCTTCTCTCCTTTGATCCAAACAGTATAAGCGAAAACGCCTCCCTGCGGCCGGTCCCTCCAGCGTCTTCTCATCCGCAGGGCCGCACTGCCCTTCAAACGATTTATATATCATCATAACAAAAACGACCGCGGTTTTCAACTGTAAGCGAAACTCCTGCGGCCGTTTTTATCATCCGTCACCTATTCCGGTCTCATGAGCCGGCAGCCGGCATGGACCGTCGTCTATATCTTTTTACTGCAGCATCTGCCAGTACTGCTCCAGAGAGCAGTCCCGCGTCACGCTCTTTCTTGAGATGGAATACATGCTCATGCCCCGAAGCGGACGTCGGGGAAGCGTGGAATACGCTCTGGTAAAATATTCTTTTGCTATTTTGGCAAGAGTGTCTGTGTACTGCCCTTCCGGGTAGGAGATGGCTTTCACAGGCTTTCCCGTGATAGACTCGATCACATATTTGGAATAGCGGAATTCCGTCCTGACGTCCGCCTCCGTCAGCGTAGTCAGATCCCGGTGGGTCTTCGTATGAGACTGGAAGCTCACCAGACCGCTGGCCGACATTTCCCTGATCTGCTCTCTGCTCAGATAGCCGGGCTTTCCGATCTGGTCTGAGATCAGAAAGACAGTGGCTTTCGCCCCGTATTTCTGCAGCACCGGATAGAGCTCCGTATAATTGTCCTCATACCCGTCGTCGAAAGTGAGAACGACAGAAGGAGTGGACGTTTTCTCATACTCTTCCGCAAAGAGGAAACGGTAATTGTTTCTCGTCAGCAGAGCCACCTGCGCGTCCAGATCGGAAGGGCGCACAAAGAGACTGGTATAATCGGTAAAGGGTTCTTCCTCCACCAGGTGATACATCAGGACCTGCGGCGCAAAACGCGCCTGGTCCGAAGCGGCAGTCAAAAGCAGACATACCGCGCACACGGCAGCCAAAATTCGTTTCATAATTTCTAATCTCCCCTTTTTCACATCCCTGCTCCCGCTTCCGTTTCTGACTTTATCCTATCACGGAGCGGTGCGCGGTATTTTCATGAACTGACCAGCCGGCGGCCGTCTCTGGGACGGCCCTGGCCCCAGAGCATCTCTGCGGCCGGTTTCGGTCCGGCTTCCCCACACAAGTCACTTCATTTCATTTGTTTCATATGTTTCACGTCAGATCAGGCTCAAAAACTCCTCCGCCTCATCCAGATCCAGCGTCCGCAGCAGATCGCGCACGTAGCCGGAAACGCTGTCGGCCTCCTCGTCGGAACATTGATAACAGTTGCGCGTATACTCTTCCACGATCTCCCGGCAGCGTTTTCGCTGCCCCTCGTCCCGCGTCACCGCAAGCAGATCGATGGCGTTGGACAGAACGATCTCCGGATGAAGCAGACACATCTGCTGCAAAGCGTAAATGACTACGCATTCCAGTCGGTCCTTCGCGCACAGAGCCTCCATGCCGGCCAGTTCAAGGAGGCGGTTTACCTCCTCCGGAGCCATCTCCAGATGAAGGGCCAGCGCGATGAGCTGTTCCCTCCGCGGCACCGTTCCGTGGACCGTAAGCATGGACCATATCTTTTCAAAACGCCTGGGGATCCCCAGAGCGGAAAACACAGAGCTGGCGTTCAGCGCCGGCGCTGGATGCGGCCGGCCGCCGGCGGATCTACAGTCTTCGGTCCACGGGCCTTCCCCTGTCCCCCTGGGCTCTCCCGCAGATCGACGTTCGCCGCAGGCCGCTGACAAACGGCGCTCCGGATCCCTGGCCAGCAAATACTCCTGCAGATAAGCGGCCAGCTTCTGCCCCCTTCCGGTGAGCAGATCCCCATGGTCTGCAGAAAAACGCAGAAAATCCTCCTCCGCCTTCATTTCACGGATGTGCTCCGCGGCGGTCTCAGTATTTAAAAACGTCTCATCAGAGGGCTCCGGCGGCTTTTTTCCGGTCTGCTTCTCCAGGCAGCGCCTGTAAAGCTCCTCCGCATATGCGAATGTAAAACGCCCGGCGTCCTGACCTCCCGCGCTGCGCCGCTGCAGCGTAAAGATGCACACCGCGTCGAACAGATCTTTCGCGTAAAGGCTGTGATAGCCGCCGTAACGCGTCAGCAGGCGATTCACCTCAGCCGGACTCATCCCCAGCCCAAACCCTATTTTCAAAAAGGTATTTCTGCTTCTGGGCGCTCCGCCCTGACAGCACCATTTCTTCAGTGTGTTTTTGCTGATACCGCATTTCCCCGCCAGCCGGTTATAGGAAAGACCGCTCTCATCCAGCAGCCGGTTGATGCAGCTCTGCCAATTCAAATAGCAGCTGTCGTATTTGCGGAGGATCTCCCGCAGATCGGAACTGTCCTCACAGAGTTCAACATCTTTTTCGATGACTGTCGTCTCGAGTTCATTCCTCATGGCGCCACCCGATCGGCCGCCTGCTCCGCGTCCCACTCGCACACGAAGCCCACCCGTCCAACGGAGAACGAACTCAGCCCATCCTCCCTGGAATCGTTCCAGACCCAGCCCTGTGTCTCGCTGTTTACAAGCATGAGATAGTATTCGATCCCTCCGGAATTGTTCGGCTCGTTTATGCCCCAGGCCGCATAGGTGAACCGCTCGTCCGTGATCCATTTGAAGCCCTTGCTTATATTCTTGTTGTCCGCGCCGATCCAGGCCGCCACCACGTCCTTTTCATCCAGCATCTCCAGAATGAGCTTTTCTTCCTCTCTGGAGGTGATCGTCGCCAGATGACCGCCCCGGCCCTCACAGTACACCCTGGCCTGCTCCCAGGTCAAATTCTGGATGATCACCTCGTAGGTGCTGTCCAGCACGCCGTCCTCCAGGGCTCCTGCTCCAGCGCTGGGGTATCTCGTACCGCCGTTGTCCATCGCCGGTCCGGTGCCGCCCGGATGAAGAAGTCCGTTCAGCCCCGCGCCCGCCGCCAGCGCTGCAGCGCACAAGATGGCAGCCGCGCGCACAGACAACCTGCGTCCGCCGGTTTTCTCAGCTGTCTCCGGGCTGCCCGCTGCTGCGGCCAGCGCCTCCCTGAACGCCTCGGCGCTTGTAAATCGATCCTTCGGCTCAGGCGCGCAGGCCTTCAATATGGCCTCGTTGAGCAGCCGACATCCTCTGCCCGCCGGCGGCAGCTCCACGCCCCGCTGCCTGCGTCTCACGGCCTCCTGACGCTGGCTGTAGGTGGAACTGTCCGCAGTCAGCGGAAGAAAATTCCGGTTCAGAAGCTGATACAAAACCACGCCAAGTGAATAAATATCTGCAGCCGCGCCGTAGCTGTCTCCGCG
Source organism: Bacilliculturomica massiliensis (assembly GCF_900605495.1). Lineage (GTDB taxonomy): Bacteria > Bacillota > Clostridia > Peptostreptococcales > Anaerovoracaceae > Bacilliculturomica > Bacilliculturomica massiliensis. Next base: position 311,777 of record NZ_LR027601.1, on the reverse strand, counting down.
GGCCACCTCCGGCGCCATATAGGCCGCCGTGCCGATGACCGTCTCCAGCATCCTTCCCGCCTGAGCAGCCCCCGCCGCTCCGAAATCGCCCAATTTATAGCCGCCGTCCGCCGTTCTGAAAATATTGGCCGGTTTGATATCCCTGTGGACGACGCCCAGCCGGTGAGCCGCCGCCAGCGCCAGACACAGATCCTGTCCCAACCGGCTGACTTCCTCTTCCGATAAAAGCGCTTCGTCCCGCATCAGATCTGCCAGACAGGTCAGCTGTTCCATGCGGATGAGAATGTCGCAGCCCTCCAGACTACCGTCCTCCCGTCTGCGTTCTCTGATCTCGTCATCGTAGACCGTCACCACATGGCTGTTTCCGGAAAGCAGCTCCATCCGCTCGATCTCGTCCACCGCGCGCTCGAAGCAGTTCTGCCGCACATCCTCGTCTTCGGCCCATATCTCGATCACCTTCACCACACACGAAAGCATCCTGTCACAGCGTATCCGTTCTAACTCAAAAACAGCGGACCGTCCGCCCGCATATAACCTGCGGCCGACTTTCCACTGTCCCCAGAGCGGCTCATAACTATGTAATCTTTCTTCGAGAGAAGCCAAGGTTTTCACCTCCGTGATCAGCGCTTTACATGAAACAGTTTACTTCAAATTTCACCCCGGCTCAACAGATTCCGACAACTGTCTTTAAGATGTAATAAAAAAGTTTCCTTCGGAAACATATTCGCCCTGCGGACTCACCTTCACAAGGTGAACTTTTTTGAAACATACGGAAATATCAGCAAACGATATTTCCTATGTTATAAAAAACGGGCGGCCCCGCTTCTTTAAAGCGGGGCCGCCCGATGAAACTTTCACATTAACCGATATCCTGAAACGCCTGTGCGATGCGTCCCCGCACCTGCTCAAGCCCCATGATCTGCTGGATCTCCCAGAGATCCGGCGACATGGTCCGGCCCGTGATCGCCATGCGGATAACGTTGCTCACGTGCCCCACATGGCCCTTATACTGATCCGGATTTTTCTTGAAATCCTTCGGCTTCACCGCGTAACCCAGATCCGCCGTGATCGTCCGCACCTTCTCAAACCACTGGTCCTGATCGTCGTTGGGATCGTAGGTCTGGAAGTAACGGTTCAATATCTCCTTTGCATCCCTCCAGGATACATTCTCCGGATAGCTTCCCTCGATGATGAAATGATCGTCGAAGAAATAGCTGATAAAGTGGAAGATCTGACGGCAGTAGATCAGATCTTTTCTCGGCTTCTCTCCGCCTCTGTCTATGGAAAAGATCCGCAGCATTTTCTCGTCGTTTGCCGCCATGAGCTCCGCCAGCGCCGGCTGATACTCTCTCGCCCAGTTCAGCATATAAAACAGGATCTCTTCCGCCGTCATACGGGCCAGAACATCCTTGCACACATCGTTCAGCTTATCCAGATCGAACAGCGTACCGGAGTTGCTCATCTTGTCCGTGCTGAACGCAAAGGCTTCGATGGGCGCCTCGGGGTTGGCGATCCGCCATTCTTCAAAATTGGAATTCAGGATGGTCATCAGGTACTCCCGCACTCCCGCCGGATGGTACCCTTCCTTCTTATAATACTCCAGCGACAGCTCCGGATCCTTTCTCTTGGAGAGCTTCCGCTTCGTCTCGCCGTCCATCTTCATGAGCACTGTGGTATGGCAGTAGACCGGCGGCTCCCAGCCCAGCGCTTCAAACAGCGCCACGTGGATCGGCAGCGACGAGAGCCATTCCTCGCCCCGCAGTACATGGGTAGTCCGCATGAGATGGTCGTCCACCACATGGGCAAAATGATAGGTGGGGATCCCTGTCTTTTTCAGGATGACCACATCCTGATCGTTTTCCGGCATGGACAGCACTCCCCGTATACCGTCCTCCACCGAGAAATGCCGCTCCGGGTCTCCCTGCGAACGGAAACGGACCACATACTCCTGACCCTGGGAGATCCGCTCCACCACCTCTTCAAAACTCAGATCCCTGTGCCGGGCATACTCGCCGTAGATTCCGGGATTCAGCTTGTCTTTTTCCTGCTGATCGCGGATCGCCTGTATCTCATCCTCTGTCATAAAGCAGGGATACGCCAGACCCATAGCCACCAGCTTTTTCGCAAAGCACTGGTAGATCTCGCCCCGCTGGCTCTGATAATATGGGCCGTAATCCCCCGTTTCCCCAGTGAGCGTGGCTCCCTCGTCAAAATTCACTCCAAAGTGATGCAGCGCGTTGATGACAGCCGGCACCGCGCCCTGTACCTCCCGCTTGTCGTCCGTGTCTTCGATCCTGAGATAGAACACGCCCCCGCTCTGGTGAGCCAGACGTTCGTCCGCAAACGCGCCGTAGAGATTGCCAAGATGAATAAATCCCGTTGGGCTGGGTCCCAGCCTGGTCACCTTCGCGCCCTCCGGCAGATCTCTGGGCGGATAAATCGCCTCATAATCCTCCGGCGTCTTCTTGATCTGCGGAAACAGCAGATTCGCCAACTTGTTGTAATCCATGTTTTCAGCCTCTCTCTTATCATTCATTTTTATTTTATTATGCAGGAAATGTCTCCGCGACATTGACGGAATAACAAAGACGCGGCAGCCGATGGGACAAGCGAAACGCTTATCTTAATTATATACTGCCGCGGCTGTTCCCACAATGCCGTTTTACTGAAGGATTTCAGGGAGCCAGCAAAGGGCCGCGGTTCCTGCCGGCGCCGCCTTCCATTCTTCCATTATTGTTTTCCATAACGAAAAAACCGCTGAGCGTTGGATCCAACGCCTTCAGCGGTTTTTTCTCTTGGTATCCCGTAGGGGAGTCGAACCCCTGATTCCGCCGTGAGAGGGCGACGTCTTGACCACTTGACCAACGAGACATGTCGTTTTGTTCTAACCGGAACGTTTTTTATTATAGCCAATCGAAGCGCGTTTGTCCACTGTTTTTTTGATTTTTTTTCATTTTTCTTTCATCAGGACTGGTCAAAGCTCTTTTAACTGTGATATGGTAAGAGATAATGTATCGCAGAACCGGGCGATCAGGCCGACGCGGTCCGGTTTTTTTCAGGAAGCAAACGAGGGGGGATCTGTTTGATCAGCAATGTGTTTCTCTACTGGTCGGTTTTGCTGGCCGGTATTTTAGTGGGAACTTATATAAAAAAGAAGCGGGCAGGCCGGGCGCCCAAATGGTTTCGCGTGCTTGGGCCGCTGCAGACGGCGGCGCTGGGCGCCCTGATCTTTGTGCTGGGCATGGGGATCGGAGCTGACGAACAGGTGGTGTCGTCACTGTCGGAGATCGGTTTTTCTGCCGTGGTCATCGCCCTGTCCTGTCTGGCTGGCAGTATTTTTCTCACCTGGGTGGGAAGAAAGCTCACAGGGCTTGACCGGGAGGGCCGCCTGCCAGGAATGGATCCTGCGGCGGCAGCGGCTTCAGCGGATCCGAAGGCGGTGGACGGCGATGATTAAACTGGTCGTAGGAATGATGCTTGCCGGCGGGCTGACGGGGTTCTTCTTTGCGCCGGACGCGCTGCTGTCCCATCAGGGGCTTCTGGTCAATGTACTTCTCTGTACGGTGCTGTTTACCATCGGCATCGAGCTGGGAAGAAAGGACAACGCCTTTAAAGGCGCTGGGAAGGCAGGCCTCCGCATTCTGATCATTCCGCTCATGATGGTCGCCGGAACGCTGATATTCGGAGGACTGAGCGGCCTGATCTGCGGTATCCCCATTCACGAAGCGATGGCGGTGAGCGCCGGCTTCGGGTGGTACTCGCTGGGGCCGGTGCTGATCGCAGATTATTCACCGTCTCTGTCCGCCGTGGCGTTTCTGTGCAATGTGATCCGCGAGACGCTGGGCATCGTCCTCATCCCGATAGTCGCGCAGAAGATCGGCTATATCGAATGCGTCGCCGCGCCGGGTATCGCTGCGATGGACATGTGCCTTCCGATCATAGAGCGCTCTGCCAATGAGAACGTGTTGCTTTACGCGTTTGTGGGCGGAACCATGATGTCCGTGTCCGTTCCGCTGCTGATTCCCCTGTTTCTTGCGATCTAGGCCGGACCGGCGTATGAATAAAGCATGCCGTGTGATCGATCTGATTTTATATCCTGCGGGCGCGGCCCGAAAAACTATTTTTATTTTAAGCTGTGTGTAACACAAGGAGGAAAAAAATGAAAAAGCTGTTTGCAGTACTGCTGGCCGCGGCCATGTGCTTTGCGCTGTTTGCCTGCGGGAGCGATCCGACTCCTTCGGATGTGGTCAAAAGCTATCTCGACGCGGTAAAAGCTCAGGACCAGGAGGCCATCGCCAAAGTATATGCCGGAGAAGCGAAGGACGCTTTATTCGACGCCGGCGATTTGGGCGAAGAAGACGAAATGAGCGAAGCCTTCGACAAGTCCATGGGCGACAAATTTGCGGCCTTTGAGTATACTGTGAAGGACGAAAAAGTGGACGGCGACAAGGCCACTGTCAATGTAACTCTGAAAACATACAATTTCGGCGAAGTTTTCTCCGCCGCCATAGAGGAATACATGTCCCAGGCCATCGCGCTGTTGTTCTCCGACGCCTCGGAGGAAGAGATGGATGCTTTGATGGAAAAGATATTTACTGAAAAACTGGAAGCCGCTTCTCTGGATTATGAAAGCGATGCGGCCATTGACCTCACCAAGACAGACGAGGGCTGGAAGATCGACAAATTCGGCGACGATTCCGATTTCCTGAACGCTGTTTCCGGAGGTTTGGCCGATTATCTGCAGGGCCTGGGCGGCAGCCTGAGCGACTAAAAACACAGTGTCTGCAGAAGGTCCTTACGGCAGATCGCCGGGCGTCTCTTTTTCGCGCCCTGTTCATTCCGCATACTGGAATTAATTGTCGTTATGCATTTCATTATTTCAAATTCTTGATCTCGAAATATTGCGAATATACGGGAGGATATGGTATAATGTCCGCATAGCGAACATTATATGGATTCTGTGCGCGGCGGACGCCATGCGCGGATTATGCCATGTTGGTCTCCGGCCAAACATGGCACAATAACCCCATAGCAGCTATTATTTGATTCTGCAAACCTATCCAGTATGGCACTTCCCGCGGAAACGCGCGCGTTCAGCCGTGTCCGCCGCGGAGGCGCAGCAGGCCTCAAGCCTGCACAGAGAAAAGGAGAATGAAAAATGATTGTCGTACACGTAACTTACAAGATGAAGCCGGGAACGAAGGAACAGTATATCAAAGAAGTTCAGGACGCGAAGATCGATCAATGCGGGAGAAAGGATCCGGGCAACATCGTCTATGACAACTATTATTCCGCATTCCGGGATGACGAAGTCATCTTATATGAAATGTGGGAAGACGAAGCATCCCTTCTCGCGCACCAGACTACGCCCCACAACATCGCCCTGCAGGATATCAAGAAGAAATACGTTCTGGAGACCTCCATCAAGAGAGTGGACGGTGTGGAAAAGAACTGGCCCTAATCAAAGGGCGGTCCGAACGTCCAGTCAGCGGACCAGAAACGTCACCGAATAAATGATACTTAAAAAGGCTGAAACCGGCAACATGACCGGCTTCAGCCTTTTTTCTGTTTCGTTTCTTCAGGGCGGGGCGTCCCCTAAGCGATCATTTTTTCCGCCAGTTCCACTGCAAACACCACCACACACGCGCAGCAGGCCACAGTCAGCAGACTTTTTTCCCTGTAGGCCAGCACCAGCGCCGTTCCAAATCCCGCCGCAGCGGACAGTATACCCGATGTGGAAAACAGGATCGCCGGAAAGGTCATGGCTGCCAGCGTGGCATACGGTACATAATAGAGGAACGACTTGACAAAGGGATTTGTGATCTGCCGCCGGATCAGAGTCAGAGGAAGCGCTCTGATCAGATAAGTGACCGCCGCCATCACAAATATATAAATGTAGATATTATTCCGCAAGGTTTCCCGCCTCCTTTTCCGCTGCGGTCTCCCCCGGTTCTCCGCCCTCTTCCCCCACCGGCATCAGCACAGCTGCGGCCGCGGAGACGATGACCGTGATCAGTATCACCTGAAAACCCGAAGATATGGCGCCCAGCGCCGGGATCACCCGAAACATCACGCTGACCAGCATAGCGCAGACCACAACTCCCAGCACAGATCTCTCCCCTTTCGCCGCCGGGATGATCACCGCCAGAAACATTCCGTAGATCGCGATCCCCAGCGCGCTGATCACGCTCTGAGGCAGCAGGTTTCCGGATACTACTCCGGCTGTGGTTCCCAAGGTCCAGCCAGGGATGGCCACGGTCATAAGACCGTAAGAATAGAAGGGGTTCAGCTCCCCCGGGCGGCATACGCTGATCCCGAAGATCTCGTCCGTGACCCCGTAGGCCACCCCGAATCGATGGGCCGCCGCTCCGTCCTCTTTGATCTTCTGCGACAGCGCGCAGGACATGAGACAGTACCGCAGGTTCACCACCAGCTGCGCCAGCGCCATCTCTGCATAAGACCCGCCTGCGGAGATCATGCCCAGCGCCGCAAACTGTCCGGCGGAGGTCAGATTGGTCACCGACATCAGACTGGCCTGGAAAGCCGTCAGTCCCACGGCCTCCGCCTGAATTCCGAAAGCAAAGGCCACGGCGAAATATCCCAGACAGATGGGTATCCCGTCTTTCATGCCCCGTCTCCACTCCTCGTCATCCACACTCATTTCCATTTTTTCATTCCCCACCTTCCTGTCTGCCTGCAGCATCACGAGCAGGAACCTCGTTTTTCGCTGGCCGGCAGTTTCGACATACTGCGGATCCACTCCCCCGCAGCGCTTCTGCGCCGCATCTCCAATATGCCAAGCCACACTCTTGTCATTTTCCGAATGTAAGTATATACTAAAGTCATCCATTAGTAAAACGACTGATTCTAATCAACAGATCAGTTTTTCTTATTTATCTTCTTGTCTGTTATTGAGATCCCAGGCTGCGCAGACGGTCTCTGAACAGACGGAAAGCACGGCCCTGGCGCAGATCGCTTCATGGATCCGCAGAAAGAGAGGAAACACAGATGAACCGCTATATCGCTGTCATGAAGATCGTCGAGACCGGCAGCTTTACCAAGGCTGCGGAAGCTTTAGGCTACACTCAGTCAGGTATCAGCCAGATGGTCCGTTCTCTGGAAAACGAGTTGTCCCTTACGCTCCTGCTTCGCTCCCGCACCGGGATCACCCTCACGCCTGAGGGCAGGGTTTTGCTGCCCTTTCTGCAGAAACTGGTAAACGACGGACGCGAGCTGCACGAGAAGGCAAAGGAGCTCTCCGGTCTGGAATCAGGCGTGGTCAGGATCGGGACGTTTTCCAGCGTGTCCTCACGCTGGCTTCCCTGGCTGCTCAAGGAATTCGGCAGGCGTTATCCCAACATCCGTTTCACCCTGCATCAGGGAGATTACACCTCCATTCCCCAATGGATACGCATGGGCACAGTGGATTTCGGTTTCGTCAACCCTCTGGCCGTGTCGGATCTGAAGACCGTAGACCTGGCGGGAGACCCTCTTCTTGCGGTTCTGCCGGAGGATCACCCTCTGGCTTCTCTCTCCGCCGTTCCTCTGACGGCCCTTTCCAACGAGCCGTTTCTTCTGGTAGAGGAGGGAACGCTCAGCGAACCTCTGGACGCCTTTGCCGCTCAGAGACTCACTCCCAACGTACGGTTCCGCATTCACGACGATTACACCATCCTCTCCATGGTGGAACAGGGACTGGGAGTCAGCATCCTCTCTGAAATGGTCCTGGGCCGCACCGATCACCGCATCGTCACCCGGCCCGTGGATCCCCCGATCACCCGCACCATCGGCATCGCCTTTCAAAATAAAGAGGCTCTGCCTATGGCAGCCAGATATTTCATCGATTTCCTCATAGAGCACCAAAAAAAACTGCAGGGATGATCGAAAAAGACATCCCCGCAGCGCAGCGTTCCCGTACGCCTGTACTTCTCATACAGCGCGGTCAGTCGCTCAATGCCTGCATGAAAATTTCGTTGAAACGTTCCAGTTCGTCGTACATGATCCCGTGCCCGCTGTTTTCCAGAGTGCAGAGCTTCGATCCTCTGATCCCCTCGTGCTGGAGACGGGCCAGATCGTCGGACACTACCGTATCCTTTGCCCCATGGATGATGACGGTGGGAACGCAGACTGTTTTCAGGTCCTCCCTTCCATCTTCATCCCGCAGGGAGATCGCCGCTTCCACAGTGCCCACGCCGGAAGCGGAGAGCGCGATGCCCTCAAACCACTCCTTTGCCGCCGGTGTCTGGGGGCTGGCGAACAGCTGATCCCAGGCAAAATTCCGGCAGAGCTGAGGCCGGTCCGTAGATGCCAGATAGATCAGCTGGTTTACGTATTCCCGGGGCAGCCCATAGGGATAATCACTCCTCTGCGTCCAACAGGGTGCGGCCGCCGACAGCAGGATCAATCTCTTCACGCCGCAGCCTCTGCACCGATTCATGTAGCGCAGCGCCACAGCCCCGCCCATGGAGAAGCCCACCATAGTGAAATTCCGCAGTTTCAGCGCGCAGACCACGCTGTAGATATCCTGCGCCATCTGATCATATGTATAGCCGCCCGCCGGCGTATCCGAACATCCAAACCCCCTGAGATCCACAGCGGTCACTCTGTAGTCCTTATCCAGCAGCCGCTGGATCTGGTACTCGTAGATCTTGTGGGACAACGGCCAGCCGTGCACGAGAAAAACAGTCTCTCTCCCCTGCGGATTATAATCGTACACTGCAATTTTGGTCCCGTCCGTAGCTTTGACATAAATCATATCTCAATCCTCCCATGTCCTTCTGTCTCAGTATATGCCCATGGCAAATAAATAGTGTCTTAATCATAATTTTATATCCCTTCATAAACCTTCAAATACCCGTAATTATTGGCTTTCTGGCGTTTTCTTATTTTTTGGTTTTGCCTTTCTCTACGCATAACTACATAAATCTGCGTAAATTACCGAGCAAATGGCGTAGTAAACGGATCAGTAAAACAGTAACTGATACACAAAATATAACTTCTTACTCATATTCTCGAATCACTGCATCCACTACATCTTTTAATACATATGGAATTTCCGCTTGAAGTAATTTCTTTTCCAACTCAGTTCTATCTACAATCCACCTTTGCATGTATGGTTGATTACTATGATACCGGTTTCCAAGGCTGGTTCTATTTCCATAATAGCATTCAAGTTGGCCAATTTGTTCACCGCATTCATCAAATAATTTAACACCACTAGCATCAATTGATATATGCCATCCAAAAGCCAACAATGCTTGTTTGCTAAAACCACACATAATATTACTTTGTTTAAAACTCTCTATGCCATTATGATGCATAGTAATATTGTAATGTGGCTTTTCATAGAAATCATCTCTTCTCTGCAATAACAATTTTGAATTTCTCTCATACGCACAAGCTGCATATTCAGGTTTCATACCCGGGATATTTAAATAAGTCAGCATAAATCCAAATATTTCTTGTTTATAAGTGTAATCAACAATAGTTCCCGCAAGTACTACGTTCTCATCTGGCACATTCATTTCTAATATTTCCCTAATTCGTAACAACTGTTTTTCTCTGCTGAATTCTGAAAATTTATCAATATTACTGATTAGTATTCCTTTATTCTCACACCAATATAATGGCGTAACTAATAATGTATATGGCTCTGATGCTGACAAAATAATGCGTGACAGTTCATTCTCTACTCCATCCCATCTACCAGATACCCAATCTTTATACAGTACTCGGAAGAATGCAATATTTACTTTATCACAAACAACTTTGCAATTTGATGAGGAACGATTTAATTTTATAAGTTCTGAAATTTCAGTCATTTGTTCTGCATAATCAGCTGTTCTTTTTTCAACATCATCCAAATTTATTTCCAGGCTTTTTTCAATTCTCTCCTTCATTTCTATGACACAATCATATCCATTAATCCATGGGGTATCTCTTGTCGTTTTTATCAGTTTTTTTATTCCACGTTCTGGAATTTCCATAAAGAATTCCTTATCTTCCCTCAAATATTTTTGAAACTGCTTTGGCCACAATGTTTCCAGCATAATATTTGAATATAGTGCAACATTGAAATCATCATCGTTACAGTGTTTATGAACAATCTCATAGAGCACAGATCTACTTTTTTCATCGAAACACCACAACAGCTCATATATCATCATCAACCACTCTTTAGCCCGATAATGGTAACTATTCCAGTCCACCTCGATATTTTTCAAATACCTATTATCGCATCTTAACATTGCAAACACCCCTGCCAATGCTGTCCGAGCGGCATCTGCATCCTCTGACAAAATCAGCAGCTTCATTATCTGATAAAACAACGTCTCTATTTTATCTGCATAGTCCCAGTTAATCAGATTATAATATTCATAGTCCTCCTCTATCTCCGGTTCTTGAAAATGCCCAGCTGCTGTCATCCAGCTCCTCTGCATTTTTATAATTTCATCCATTCCTTCTTTGCAATATTGTTCCCCCTGTTGATGCATTTTCCATCGAACTAATTCTGGTAAATCTAATTCCAAATTATTACTTTCCCGTTGTACTACATCATTCAGATAATCGCAAATTGCCTGATCAGAAAGATCTGGTGTGGACTGCTCAACTAAATACTCTAAAATGCTATTATGCCTGATACTATAAGAATCTTTTCCAAATTCATATCTTAACAATTCTTTGAAAATTTCTTCTGGCATTTCATGTCTGTCTATCAACTCATGAATCACTTCTTTTAATTCGGCTTTTTTTACAGTGCTTTCATCACCTAAAAGGTATTTCTTAATAGTTTCAATTGATATCTCACTAATGAAAACTGTATTTACGACATCACACCACCTGTTTGGAATTATATATTTAACAGGATCTGAACATAAATTAATGTATGCAGATCCATATTCTTTAAGTTTATAATATATAGAATTAATGTCACTTTTTTCCGCGCACAATTCAATTGCTCGCTGAAGCGAATGAATAGTCGCATGATTGTCTTCATCTCGCCAGTCAAGGAGTCCCATACCTATTGCCCATATAGAAAGCAACTCTGATTCTTTCAATCTCACATTTTTCAAATATCCAATCAGACCATCCACCAAATAAGAAGGTATCTTAAATCCCTGCGCAAGATAATGGTTGTTTTGCAAAATCTCCTTTATTTTCGGATATCCGCCACTGAATATGTCTGCAAATATTTTGCTATTTAGCGTATATTCAAGACGATTATCACCTACTAATTCCATTTTATCCGAAATTTCTTTTACTGTTTCTGCATATTCATATATGAACTTTTCATCATATTCAACAAGTGCACTATACCAGCTTAGCAAATAATCTGCGGCGTACTCTTTATGAGATACATATCCGACAACTGACCACCGAGCTTTTTCCAACACATTATTCATATCAATTGTATTAATATCATACCTCTCTTTAACTGTACAAAAATCTTGAATAATTCGATTGCGGTCCCCTATGCTTTCATTCCAAACTTTTCCATTTTCTGCCATCCATTCATTAAACCAGTCATGTATCCGATTTTTATTTTTTCGATAATAAAACATACCAGCATCCAATAATTGATTAACCGGATTTTTAGAAAATATAGTCTCACATATATCATCCACGGTATCTTTAAACTCTTCAACTTCATTTCTTGACAACGCAATATACGCTTTAAGTATAAATGGTCTTAAATGAATAGTTTCTAAATCTCTGTCATTTGGATTCCAGTGTTTTATTAATAATGCAGTCATGAGCTGCTTCATTTCCACCACATTTTCTAAAAACTTCTTTCCTGCATGTTTTGCGGATAACCATTTCCCTATAAAGCAAATATTATTAAAATACATCCCAAGATAAGAACGATTATAATGACTATGCTTTTTCATGAAAGTATCTGTTATGGATGACGTCAATTCACTTCTTGTTTTTGGCCGCAAATATGCTGCTACAATCGCATAAATGCTATAATATGTCATCAAATTTTCAATATTGTCATCTGGTAAATCAACATTTTCGATCTGATTCCATAATTCTTCTTTACAATCATTAGACCACTGTTGAGGATTCGCTATAATTTGCATAAATGTAGATACTAATTTCCCCATACTATTTCGAGACAACCTATCACGTAAAACATTATCTACATGTTTGATATCTTCATATCGATTTTGCTCGATCAACTTCTTTACACCTTCAACAAGTGGATCTATGTATACCAATTCTAATGTATCTAATGCACTCGAAAGTTCTTCGCCTGATAATAATATGAAAATATTCTTTAAAACGGATTCTGTTAAACGATATGCAAATCGATTATTAATTACCACTAACTCTCTCAGCCCATACAAAATTGAAAATTCTCCTGAACGACACACACATTCAGCCAAATTATCTGCAACATTCTGGAATCCTGAAGAAAGGAATTCCTTATCATCATCCTCAGATACCATACGGGTATATATTTTTGCAATATCTATTTCAAAAAACCAGTTTTTAAATAGACTCTTGGCTCGATTTAATTCTCCTCCATCATACAAACGCTTTACTAAGCTTATAACTGTATTCAGTATATCAAAATTCCATGCAGATTCCGGTTGTACATAACATTCATATGGATGAATATTTATTGAAGTCAAACTTTTTCTAAAGTTCGATTCTTCAATTTCATAACTACTTTTTTCAATTTGATCAATAGTCATATATCCCAAAGCCAAACATCTCATATTCGCCCAATCAATCGGATTATTAGCAATGATACCTTTTAAAATATCTTTGGAAATTTCTCTAAGTTCATTTATTTCAACACCGTGAACGTATGCTGAAATAATGTAATCTGCAGAATAAATCTTTGTAAATTCTTTTTCTCGCCCCGCCAGCTTTAGAAAACGCAAAATATCCCTATAATAAGCCAAAGTCTTCTCTTTCAGGTTCAAATAATAATCCGAAAGCCCAGCATATACCTCTTTAACAAGTTCTATATCCTGTCCTATAATTCCTGACAAATATACTCTGATATCATTATGCAATAATGTATAATTTTCATCATTTGCAATCAGCAATGGGCTTAAAGCTTTCAACACATTTTTCCATCCAGATACTGAAATGTTTTCTTCCGGAAAAAATCCTTTCATTTTTACCGCATTAATAGGTTCATTAAAAAAAGCAAATACTCCCGCCATTTTATAATCCACAAACGGAATTTGCATATTTTTCTTTGCCGCGTCCCATATAGATTTATAATATTCTTGAATATTTCCACTTAACTTTCTATTTTGCAATTGTTCCTCAAGTTTCACCGGATCAGACTGCTGCATAGCTTCATGTACGGCAAAAATTGCTGCAAGTGTAATCCCTTGTGCATATTTACCTATAAGATTTGATATCTGTTGTTTATAAACTGTATTTTTCTCTGGCATTTTATCTTCTACAAGAGTAAAAATATCTGATACCTGTAATGATGGTACGACTATCTCTTTTACATTTTTTGCCTCTTCAAATAGCCACAGCGGATAATTCTTATAGTCTTCCTTCGGCTGGCCTGCCAGAAGAATCTTTACATTTGACGGAATATATTCTGGATCTGGGAGCGTAGCTAAAAAAGTTTCTTCCATGAAACCAGCTCTTGCTGCATGATCTATTCCATCTATTGCAATAATAAATGTTCTTTCATTATCTTCCGCATACCTGGATGCTATTTTAAAAAATTGCTCTTTCATTTCTTCCAGTGTCATTAATCCATTAACAACAGGAACATTATACTTTTGTAATTTGCCTTTTAAAAGTTTTCTAAGCTGATTAAAAAGTTCATTCCAGAAATTTGTCTTGTCAACACGTTTTGAAACATCCATAGGAAGATATTCCTTTGATGGATCTATAGGCTCATATGCATAATATCTGATATCAACTATACTATTTCTTTTTCCACTGATTTTACTTACAATATTTGTCTTCCCAGTACCCGGAATTCCTGATAAGAACACAACTCTACTATCCCCATCTAACAGTTCTGTTTCCAGTCGATTTACCAAATCATTTCGACTTTGAAAAAATGGTTCTGACGGAATCAAATCATGATTGTAAGAAACTGTATCTTCGTCTACAGCAAGAGCTGCATAAACATCTTCTGCCGTAATGCATGAAGCTATTCTTATAGAGGTTGTCCAATTTCTTAATGCGTGATCAAGTTTCATCAATAAGACTTTCGCCACATCTAGCTTCACATTAAATGCCATCTGCAGTTTTTTCAACAAATCTTCTTCTATTTCAATCAGCCCCACTTGATTTGTTTCTATTTCAAGGCAACGCAAAAATGATAGTTTATCCTCATCCTTTTCAATATACTTCAGTTGTGATTTCCATTCATTCCATGCTGATTCGTGTTCTGAAAATACTATTTCATCAAATGCTTTTCCACCTATAATTTGCTCTTTTAGTTCCTTCCAAAATGTCTTTAACGCTGGACGCTTAACACTCCTGTCCTGCCCAGCAGAAGATACTCTATTTCCTACTTTCCTGTTTGTAAATAAACATACTCTTGTTTTTTGATACTTATCTTTTTCATCAATCCAAGATTTCGCAAGTTCTCCCAGAAGTGAATACTTGTTTTTCTCATCTTTTTTTGAATCATCAATCATAACAAGATCTCCAAATGTCAATGTATCATCAGCCCTTGTATGCTTTACCTGAATAAACAACTTTTCTCCATCCTCATATGTTACCACCACATCATCCAAGCCTAGACCTATGTCAGCTTGTAACTCTACGCATTTTATGTTGTTATCCGGATTAAGCATATCTATGATATACTGCTGTCCTACAGACCATTCATACCAATATGGATCTCCCATTCCAGGCTTTGTTTTCTCAGAATAATTCATTTCTTAATTTCCCTTTACAAAAAAGAATCCTTTTAAATAATAAAACAATTAAATCTCTGTCAAATCACCCATCAATTTCACAACCACATCACACACATCCTCAAATAATATATCTATTGCATAGTCAAAATTCTTTTGATAGTTATTCCATTGTCTCTGCATAACTTCGCTATTTTTAACTGCATTTATAATTCTACGATAATCTTTAACCACTATTGATGAACCGCGTTTCTCCGTTGTTGCACTTAATGCCTCTTTTAATCGATCGAGGTTTATATTGGAATACTGCAACTTAGCCAATATGTATATATCATAATAATCCCTTGGCCTTGTGTTCTGATCGCCTCTGGATATCACAGTTTCCAATTTCTCTGCCATTATTGTTTCTAAGTTATATGCAAGCACCGAAATACTTCTGTCTTCTAAAAGAAGTTTGAACCGATATTCTATTTCTTTTGGAGTTATCCGATCACCTGTGGTAATGCCAACTTCAAGGGAACTGCCATGGGCGGATAATTTGCAGACAGCGACACACGATACCCTGTATATTCATCACCCTCTCGAATTTCTCCAATACTACGAAAACTAAACAACACATCATCGTCCAATTCTATTTCACATATTTCTCCAAACATTTCCCGAATAGTCTGTTCATTTACAGGCAATCCTTTTATTGTTGCGTCCATATCCATGGTTGCTCTAGTGTCAAGGCCAACCATCGCTGCAATCAAAAATCCGCCCTTCAAGATAAAATTTTGCTGATATTTTGAAACAGATATTCGTTCCAATAACCTCTCTAACATAAAATTTTGCATTACGAGCTGTGCAGATATATGTTTATCTTTTGCAAGATTTTTAATAAGTGCCTTTAGCTGCATTGCATTTTTCACAACAGTACCTCCAGATATGATCTGAGTTTTATTTCAACCTTTAAAAGTTTTGCTAATTCAGATAAAACAGGAATATTTTTATCAGAATTAGCTGCATAACGTTTAAAAGCTTCTGTTACCACCTGAATGTCCACACGGCTATGAGGCTTTAAAATATCACAGAGCGTTCGTTCTACACTATACGCTCTTACAACATTTCCACCCGGTGTAGTCACTTCTTCTATTCCCAAATCATATATCTCTTTCTTACACTGCACACACCTAATATTCTCTTTCTTTGGGTTTGTCAAATTGTAATTCATCGGAAAAGTCATATGATATTTGTTCGGTGTTCGATCTGTTAAATCCCATAGAAACAATGCTGTTTCGTGGGAATAAACTCCTCTTTTAAATCGATTCTGTAAATTGAAAATTTCATCATCCCAAACTTCCGGCAAAATGTAAATACCTCGGGAGGATTTCTCTATCATTCCCTTATCAACAAGGTATTTAATATTCCCACGTGAAAACCCTGCTGCAACTACCATTGCAGTAGTAACTGTCCCATTATTCCCTTTTGCCATCTTTATAATCTCTTCAGTTGCTCTCACAATAATCCTCTACTTTCTATTGACTTTAATGCTTGTTATTATACGATTGCAAAGCACAAAAGTCAATAAATATACATCTTCTAAGTCAAATTGGGTAGACGATGTCTACCCAATTCGCAGTATAATCCAGTATAGTTTAGATAAAGGTGACGGCCCGCTGCCTTTCAACGCCGCACAGCTCCCTTTTTTACCCTGATCCTGTTGACCGTCAATCCCGCAGCCGCCAGCAGCAGGCCGGAAGAGAGCAGGACGATCTTTCCCTCTCCTCCGCCGCTCATCATGGAAAACAGATAAAAGTCTCCCAGCCGTTCACGCCCCGCAGAATAATTGAAGGCGTAATACAGGACCGGCACCATGTAGGCCGCCGCTTCGCTCTCCAGTCCGGCGGCAGTCAGCAGCCCCAATCCCCCCAGAAAGGCGGCCGATGCCAGGGTGCCTGTCAGTTCTCTCATGCCCACGTCGCTTCCCTGCGTGCGCAGAAACAGTACGAACAATGCGATCAACAGCAGCGTCGCCGCCAAGGCACAGAGACACCGCAGCGCGCACATCACCCCATAGTCCGCATATTTTGCCAGCACAGTTTCCCGAACGCCCTCCTCCCGCTCCGCAGCGAAGATCGGGGTCTCAAGGATCACTCCGCAGAGAGCCGCGGCCAGCTCCAGCGGGAATGCGGCTTCCTGCGCGGAAAGCGATCTGACGCTGAACAGCACGGGCGTCAAAAGCAGGACTGCTCCCGCGGCGGCCAGATGAGGCCAAAAGCTACTGCGAAGCCAGACGGCCGTTCCCGCGGCGCAGCACCGCAGATCCAAATATTCCACTGCCGGTTCCCCTCCTATTCTTCTCGTATACAAACGCGGTCAGGCAGACCAGTATAAGGGCCAGTACCGTGTAAAACACCCGGCTGGCGGCCAGAGCGCCAAAGTGATCCAGAAACTCCTGCGCCCCGCGCAGCGTGTTATGCCTGGGGATCAGCGGCATCCCTCCATACACACCGTGCATCTGTGCGATCCCCGCGTTCAGATCTGCAAGCCACCAGAGCAGCATGACAAAGATAGCCGCCGGCGTCCCGGTGAGCTCTGTAATAAACATCCCTACAGCTGTGGAGGTCATAACGGTGGGAAGCACCCAGCCCGGCACATAGAACAAAAAGGCAATCGGTGAGATCTCCAATCCAGACCCTGCGTAGAGCTGAAACACGGACGCCGTTCCCAACACAGCCAACAGAAGGATGGGCAGCATGGCCATCGTCACCAGCGACGCGTACCGGACCGCCGTCAGCTTTGCGGAGGATATACTTCTGGAACCCACCAGCTCCCGCATCCGCGCCCGGCGATCCGCCAGGCCCAGGGCCACGGCGGGAAACACAGGCAGCAGCGCGGCCGCAATGCCCATGTAGTCGCAGAAGATCCGGGCGTAGGCTCCCGAGACCCGGTCTGTGCGCACGAAGGCCGCGTATTCGGCCAGCGCATCCTCATACTGTGCAGGAACGCTCCCGAAACCTGACACCGAATCTTCCCCATAATCCGATCCGCCGCCCAGAATGTGGTCGGCCCGATCCATGAGTTCGATAAATCTCTCATAGCCGAGGCCCTCCGCGGGCAGAAGCGTGTCTTCTCTGATCCCGCCGGTCCCCGGCGCCCCTTCCCCCGGCGGCCCCCCCTGCACTGGATCCATTTCGATCTCAAATCCACCGCCGTCTGTTTCTCTGATCGTTCCCCCGTCCATGGAAAGGGTCACAGTCCCTTCTCCGGCGGGATCCTTTTGCCCACCGGCCGCCTCCGCCGCCTGGCTCAGCAGCTTCTCCGCTGAAACTCCGCTCAATTCAGAGAGGATGGCGGCCATCTCAGCCGTCTCCGCCTCATTGAGACGAACATTGCGGATAAATCCAATGGGATATGTAGTGTAATGATTTTCCTTAAACTCCCGATAAAGCCCTCCGATCGCCGCAGGCATGATCACCTCCGGATCGTCCGTTTGCCTGATCCCATAATTGCCGCTCCCCGGTTGCGGTTTTGAGATCGTCTCGCTGAAGATAGGGGGCAGCTGGCTCCACGCGAAGATGACCATAGCCGCCGCCAGGATCAGATACGACAAGCTTCGCGCCACCCGGCCGCATTCTTTCAGAAACAGTTCCATCACCGCTCACCCCCACACCTGCAAAGACAGTACAGGTACGCGTCCTCAGCGCTGGGCTCAGCGGCCCGGGCCTGGGCTGGGACCGCCATGCCCTCCGGCGCAAGCAGCCGCACATCGCTCTCACTGCCCCTGGCGCTGATCTCAGTCACGATATAGTGTTCCTGCAGCAGCGGCAGCTCTTTTCGCGGTACAGTACAGCTGAACACCCTGCCTTCGGCAGCCTTGAGAAGCGACTCTACCGAGCCGTTCCAGATCAGCCGGCCTTCATCCAGGATCGCCGCGTTGGAACAGGCCGCCTCCACATCCCCCACTATGTGCGTGGAGAGGATCACGATGCGGTCCTCCGCCGTCTCGCACAGGAGGTTCCGGAACCGGACGCGTTCTTCCGGGTCCAGCCCAGCCGTAGGCTCGTCTACGATCAGCACCGGCGGCTCGTGCAGCAGCGCCTGCGCTATGCCCAGACGTCTCTTCATACCGCCCGACAACGCCTTTATTCTCTTCCCGCGCTGTTCCGTGAGATTTACCCGCTCCAAAAGTTCCGGGATCCGTTTCCTCCGGGTCTCCTTCGGCACATCCGATAAAATACCCAGATAGTCCAGCGCCCCCTCCACCGTCATAGACGGATACATGGAAAAATCCTGGGGCAGATAACCGATCATGCGCCGGATCTTCCCCGTCTCACCTGCGGAGACGCCGCATACGGCGACGCTCCCCCGGGCCACGGGCAGCAGCGCGGCCAGCGTCCGCATAAGCGTCGTCTTGCCCGCTCCGTTTCTTCCCAGCAATCCGAACATTCCCTTCTCTACAGTCAGAGTCACGTCTCTGAGCGCCTGTTTTTTTCCGTAAAACTGGCTGAGTCCCTGTACGACGATCATATCTTCCATAAAAAATACCCTCTTTCCTCACGCGGCTTCCCGCCGCCTTCACAAAGAGAGTATAAGATCTGTTTTTCAACTTTCTATCAAAAGAACGGTAAAAATTTCAGAGATCGTGAAAATTCAATGACATCCCGGTCATTCCGGCCTGACGCAGGCAAATCTCGCGGTCAGACACGCTCCGCCCCCCGCTCCGTTTTCGACGCAGAGCCCCCCGCCGTGCTTTTCACACAGAAGCGAAGAAATATGCAGACCAAGGCCGAAATGACCTGATCCGCTCCCGCCGGCGCCGTCGTTTTCAGCCTGACCGCCGGTGTTGTCCCCTCCTCTGTAAAAGGGGTCCGCCGCCCTGCGCAGGCCTTCTTCCGTAAAGCCCGGGCCATCGTCGGTCACCACGAGACAGAATGCCTGCCCCTCCGGATCCAGCCGGCATTCCGCCGTCACCTTTGTCTCTGCAAATCGCACCGCGTTGGTGATGAGATTTTCAAAGACCTGTGCGGTCAGCTCCGCGTCCGCCCAGATCCACACGGTCTCATTCTCAGATCCCGCCGGCGCAGCCGATCCCTCCGCTGGCCACGGGCCCTCCCGGACTGCCTGAAACTCCAATCTGCGGCCGGTTCCGCCGCACACGATCTCCGCTGTCTCCCTCAGTCTCATGGACAGTTCTCCGAACGATATCCTTTTCCAGCTGCAGGGCATATCTTCGAGACGCTGCAGGGCGCTCATGCACTCTGTGTAGCGCACCAGGCGGTTCACCTGCACGGACATCGCGCCTACTGTATCGGCCATCTTCTCCGGACTGTACTTTCCCAGCGGTATACAGGCGGCCAGCAGATCCGTATAGCCCCGCAGGACCGCCAGCGGCGTTCTCAGATCGTGCGAAAACGCCGCATTGATCCGCCTTCGCTCTTCTGCGGCCCGCCACATCTCCCGGAAGTTCTTCTCCAGAGCGCCGCGCATGGTCTCAAAAGAGACGCACAGCTGCCCCAGTTCATCGCGCTGGTCTACGGATACCGTAAAATCCAGATCGCTCTCCGCGATCTTTTCCGACGCCTGCTTCAGAACAGCCAGCGGTCTTTTCAGCTTCCACCTGTAAAACAGGACCGCCTGCGCCGCGATGGCGCCGCCGATGATCAGTCCCATCAGCGCCAGCACGATCAGATCTCCGTAATTCACTATAAATCCGATCACCCCATCAGGCTGCCCCACTACTATGTATGTGTTGACCCCCGGCGCGATCTCATAATCCTGCAGATATGGCGCCATCAGCGCATTTCGCAGTTCTCCCGCTATGCCCTGCACCGCCATAGCCGCCGTCACTCCCACCAGCGCCGCGGCCGCCGTGCTCAAAGCAAGGGCGCTGCGCAGGCCCATGTCCCGAAACCTCGCCCGCTCTTTTATTTGACCCATTTATAACCAACTCCCCAAACAGTATCGATCCGGTTCCCACAGCCGGCGGCGGCCAGCCGCGCCCGCAGCCGGCGTATGTGCTCCGCCACCACGGAGCTGTCGCCCTCGCTGTCGTAACCCCACACTTTTTCATAGATCCTTTCCTTGTCGAAGATCTGACCCTGATTCATCGTGAGCAGTTCCAAAATATCAAACTCTTTTTTCGCCAGAGCCACAGGTTCGCCTTTAAAATATACCGTCCGCTCTCCGTAATCCACAGAGAGCTCGCCGCCGAAACGCACTCTGCCCGATCCCCGCCGCCGTTCTTCTCTCCTCAGATGCGCCTCCACCCGGGCTCCCAGCTCGCTTAGACTGAAGGGCTTTACGATATAATCGTCTCCCCCTGCCTGAAATCCGCTTATCTTGTCCGAATCCTCCACCTTTGCCGTCAAAAAAAGGATCGGACAGGACACGAAATCCCGAATGCGGCGGCAGACGGCAAGCCCGTCCATTCCCGGCATGTTGATATCCAGCAGGATCAGATCCGGCTGCTTTTCCGACTGCGCGACCGCATCCGCTCCATTCGACGCCGTCATCACCGTATACTGATTCAACTCAAAATAGTCCCTCAAAAGATTGACGATATCAGGCTCATCGTCCACAACAAGAATTCGTTTCGCCATGCCAGCCACCCCCCTGTTCTCAGTTTGACCTGAAATGTTCAACTTTTTATAAACCTTTCAGATATTAACATGCCGCACTCCTCTATACGTTTTCTGAGCCGGGGGGCGTCCTCGGGATATGCGGTTTTTACAGCGTCAGACAGCGCTTCACATACGCAAGGAGCTCATCCCTCTCGTTTGGTTCCTCTCCGTTTACCACCGCGCTCAGCAAAAGGCGCAGGATCCGGCCCACTTCCGGCCCCTGGGGTATCCCGGCTTCCATCAGATCCCTTCCATTTACCGCCAGATCCTTCAAGGCAAAGCACTCGCCCGCCGCCACCGTATCGGCATAAAGTTTCTGGATCTCCCTGTACTGCGGCTGACGGTCAAATCTCGCCCTGTTCTGCGCCATATTGTCCGCCCGTTTCAGTATGAGCAGCTCCTCGAACACCTCAGGTCCGACTCTGGACAGCCAGCGGCGGATCAGCCGCTTTTCTGCGGCGACCGGCGTATCGTGGTATCGGATCAAGAGCGTGACCCTTTCTCTGGTAAACGCGTCTGTTTTCAGCCTGCGCAGAATTTCCTCCGCCATGGTCACGCCGGCGGCCGCGTGGCCGTAGAAGTGACCGATCCCCCTGGGATCCCGGGTATAACAGGAGGGCTTTCCCACGTCGTGGAGCAGCGCCGCCAGACGCAGATGATCGCCGGCCTCTGCAGCTCCGCTGTCGGCCGACACCTCATCCAGCGCCGCAAGGACTTTTACGGAATGCGTCCACACATCGTAGATGTGGTGGGGATTGTGCTGATCAAAGCCTGCCATGGGCAAAAGTTCAGGGATGAACTCCCCCAACACCCCGCCGAATTCGATCAGAACCGGTTCTGCATGTCTGCCTGCAAGAATTTTTTTCAACTCTCCAAATACCCGTTCCGCCGACACATCCCGCAGCAGCGCCTTTTCCGAAAACAGGGCCTCTCTGGTCCTGTTCTCCGGCCGAAATCCAAGCTTTGACATAAAACGAAGCCCCCGCAGGATCCGCAGAGGATCCTCCCGAAATCGCTTTTCCGGCTCGCCCACACACCGCAGGATCCCGTTTCTCAGATCTTCCCGGCCGCCGTACAGGTCAACGAGACCCAGACAGGACGACCACGCCATGGCATTGACGGTGAAATCGCGCCGGCCCAGATCGTCGGCCAGCTTTGATGTAAAGAAAACGCTGTCGGGATGCCTGTGATCGGAGTAGGCGCCGTCTACCCGGTAAGTGGTGATCTCAACGGGGACCCGTTCAGAAGCAGGCTCCATGTCCGGCCCGCCGGCGTTCGGCCGGTCTCTGTTGGGCCCGTCTCTGTCCAGCCGGTCTCTGTCCGTCTGATCTCTGCCCGGCCGGGCTCGGTCCACCAACACCGTGACCGTTCCGTGCTTCAGCCCCGTTTTGAGTACGGCGAACCCCGCGTTCGCAAACAGTCTCTCCGTATCCTCCGGCCTGGCGGCAGTGGCAATGTCTATATCGCCGGGCCGCCTTCCCATGAGACAATCCCGCACACAGCCGCCCACCAGACAGGCTTCGATGCCGGCCCGCTCAAAAATCTGCAGCACGGTCTCCATCTCCGGGCTTAAAAACTTTTTC
The DNA here is from genome assembly GCF_900605495.1 of Bacilliculturomica massiliensis. Lineage (GTDB taxonomy): Bacteria > Bacillota > Clostridia > Peptostreptococcales > Anaerovoracaceae > Bacilliculturomica > Bacilliculturomica massiliensis. The sequence continues at coordinate 288,731 of NZ_LR027601.1, read as the reverse complement.
ATAATTTCTTCCACGCTCTCAGCGCCGGGCTCCGCCCATCTGCCTGCAGATGCCGGGCCTGCGCTCTTCACTTTGCCGTTCATCTATCATTCCCCTTCATCAGACGTCATCTGTATAGTCTGCTGCGATCCTTCTTCTTTTATGAACCCGCTTTTGCCCTATTGTACCATTCTTTGTTCACACAAGTGAATAAAAAAACGCCGGGTCTTAAAAACTCCAGACGTTTTTTCCACTCTTATGAAAATTGAAATACAACGCCCACCACAGCCGAGGCGACGATCCAGACGATGGGGTGAAGTCCCTTCGTCCGCTTTACCTTTGTGGTCAGTACAAACAAAATCGCGGCCAGCACGACGGCCTTCCAATTCAGTATATCCAGGATCCCTGCCCCGGCGCTCCCACCGGGCAGGTGCAGAAGCGCCATCGAGGCCACTGTCAGTCCGGAAGCGGCGATCAGTCCCGCCGAAGCCGGTCTGAGACACGTGAATACCGAGTTTACAAACCGGTTATCCCTGAAATTTTTCAAGCATCCGGCGATGATCAGAATAATGATGATGGACGGCGTGATCAGCCCCACCGTAGCCACGACCGCGCCGGGAACGCCTGCGGCCGTAAAGCCTACATAGGTGGCCATATTGACCCCGATGGGCCCCGGGGTGGACTCCGATACCGCTACCATGTCGGCCAGCTGGCTGTGCGTAAACCAACCGGTATTCTCTCCCAGACGCGTCAGAAAAGGCAGCGTCGCCAATCCGCCGCCCACGGCAAACAGTCCTGTCTTGAAAAACTCCCAGAAAAGGATCAGATAGATCATGCTTCCTCTCCTCCTCTCTTCCGCGCTCCTTTTTTCAGTTCCAGCGCGATTCCCACTGCAGCGGCCAGAATGACAAATATCACCGGCGACACATTCAGAAAACAGGCTGCCGGCAGCACCAGCAGGAAAATGATCAGCGTCAGCCGATCCTTGACCGCGCTCTTCCAGAGCTTGCTCACCGCATTAAAAATCAGAACGCAGACGCAGGCCCGGATCCCGGCAAAAGCATACTGGACCACCAGCAGATCCGCAAAATTTGAGATCAGACCGGCCAGCACTGAAATAATGATCAGCGACGGAAACACCACGCCCAGCGTGGCGGCGACCCCTCCCGGTATGCCGCACTTTTTTTGTCCGATAAAAGTGGCTGTATTCACCGCGATCACGCCGGGCGTACACTGGCCGATGGCGAAATAATCCGCCAGTTCCTCATCTGTAGTCCAGCCCCGGTTTTCTACCAGCTCCCTCTGAAGGATCGGCAGCATGGCATACCCCCCGCCAAAGGTCATCACACCGATCTTTGCAAAGATCCAAAACAATTTCCAACAGGAACGCATATGGGTTCTCCTCTTTTCTCTTACTTCCCTGAAATCTCTGTCTACTACTATAGCATTTTTTATTGTATATTAAAAATATTTGTTTTATGCTATAAGTATATGTTTTTCGTATGGAAGAGAGACCGCAGAAGGTCCTGCCCCCTGTTCGCCGTTCCGGTCCCGGAGACCTGCCGGTCACGGTTGAGACCCATATTTCTTAAAATGATTCACCGAAAGCGAGGATCCCATGGATATTCGACAGCTGAGCTACTTCGTGACTGTCGTCAACGAAGGTACTATAACCGCGGCGGCAAAGGCCCTGCACATGTCCCAGCCTCCCCTGAGCACTCAGATCCAATTGCTGGAGAAAGAATTTGGCGTGCCGCTCTTCGACCGCGGCACACGGCAGATCCGACTGACGGAAGCCGGCCGGACGTTCTATCTGCGGGCGTGTTCGATCCTGGATCTGTGCGCCTCCGTAAAAAACGAGATGGAAGATATACAGGCCGGAGCCGGCGGCACCATGCGCCTGGGCATCGCTTCCTCTCTGTGCGGATTTGTCACCGCCCGGTGGCTCCGGCCTTTCTGCAGGAGTCATGCAAATATCCGCATCCAGATCTACGAGGACGACACTTATCACTTATTGGAAAAGGTCCGCACGAATCAGGCCGAGCTGGCCTTTGTCCGAACGCCCTTTGCCGCCGCTGACCTGAATATCGTACGGCTTCGGCGTGAATCGCTTTATGCCGTTGGCCTGCCCGGTTTTTTTCAGGCCGGGACTGATGATCCCGCCGAAGCTGTCAGCCTGGAAGATCTGGCTAAAATGCCGCTCATCCTCTACCGGCGATGGGAACAGATCCTGGCGGACACATTCACCAAGTCGGGGCTGAAACCGAACTTCTTCTGTGTCAATGATGATGCCCGAACCACGCTGCACATGGCGGAGAGCGGTCTGGGCGTGGGGATCGTCCCCCATTCCACCCTGCTGCGTACAGACAGCCTGACGGCCCGGCAGATCCACTGTCAGGATCTCCAGTCCGATATTTGTGTGGTCTTCCGCAATGACACCTATATTTCACAGGCGGCCAGACACTTTCTCAAATGGACGCAAAAAGACGGAGAGTGAACGTTTTCACTCTCCGCCCGCCTTAAAGTTATAGATGGGTCTTATGACCTTTTCTATCTCCGCCGTAGGCCCGATCTGACTGATGATCGCGTCCATGTTCTTGTAGGCCATAGGACACTCGTCCAGAGTATCCGGGTTCACCGACGTGGTGTAGACGCCTTCCATTTCTTTTTCAAAGGTCTCCACGGAAAAACGCTGTTTTGCTTTCGCCCGGCTCATGAGCCGGCCCGCCCCGTGGGGCGCGGAGCAATTCCAGTCTTTATTTCCCTTCCCTGTGCAGATCAGGCTGCCGTCCCGCATGTTCATGGGGATCAGCAGCTTTTCCCCTGCCCTGGCGGACACGGCGCCCTTTCGCAGAATCATCTCGTCCGTATCAATATAATTGTGGATCGTGGTGAATTCCTCCTCCGCGGTCAGATCCATACCCGAAAGGATCTCGTCGGTTATGGCCTTTCGGTTCAGCATGGCAAAGCGCTGCACCAGCTTCATATCGTGGATATAATCCTCAAAGAGACTCCCGCACACGTAGGCCAGCGCCTTGGGAATATGGGTCATCACCCGTTTTTTCATTTCTTCCACCGCAGTCTGGATCTCCTTTTCCCGGCCCGCCCCTTTATATTCCTCGATCAGCTTTCCGATAGAGTTCTTATCGTATCCATTTAGGTTTTCCCATCCCGCGCTCTGATAGAAATTCGCGGTCTCCAGGCCCAGATGACGGCTTCCGGAGTGGACCACCAGATAAAGCGCGCCCTCGTCGTCACGGTCGACCTCAATAAAATGATTTCCGCCGCCCAGCGTCCCGATGCTCTTCGCCGCACGGTCCAGATCGACTTTTGCCGCGCACCGAAGTTCGGACAGATCGATGGAACAGTTATAGCGGTGAGGATTTTTTCTGACCGCAAAGCCGCAGGGAACGCTGGCGTAGATCAGACGGTCCAGCTTTTCCAGATCAATGGAACGCTCTTTCAGCCGCACGGTCTCCATCCCGCACCCGATGTCGACCCCTACCAGGTTGGGCACCACTTTGTCCGTGATGGTCATCGTCGTTCCGATGGTGCATCCGGCTCCCGCGTGTACGTCAGGCATGATCCGGATCTTCTCACCTGCTGCAAATTCCATATCGCACAGGGTCCGGATCTGTTCCGCCGCCGTATCTTCAAGTTCGCAGGCGTACACTGCAGCCCGGTTGTATCTTCCTCTGATCTCTATCATTTCATCCTCCTTTTCCGCCATCCCCCAGAAAACCTTTCTGTCCCCCGCTTCTTCTCAAAAATCCGGCGTTCTCATCTGTACAGCTTTCTGCGCCGTCCACCGGCGCTTATGCGCCCTGCAGCACCGCCGTCAGCTGCGACAGCAGATCCGATCCGCCTCCAACTGTTATGGTACCCACATTTTCACAGATCTTTTCCAGGTATTCAAGCTCCTTCAGCTTATAGAGCGTCTGATTTTCATCCATCAGTTTTGCCGTGTTCAGCAGGCTTCTGGTGGACGCCACTTCCTCCCGGCGGGTGATCACATTGGCCTGTGCCCGTTTTTCCGCCAGAAGCACGGTATTCATGATATCCCGGATCTCGCCCGGCAGTATAATGTCTTTCACGCCCGCCTCTGAGAAAGACACATAATACTCCCCTTCCTTTTGTTTCATCTTCCGATATACGAAGTCAGAGATCTGTTCCTTGTTTTCCAGGATCTCATCCAGGCGATACCTGCCCACGTATTCCCGCAGCGCCATCTGCGTCAGGATATGGATCTGACGGTCCAGATCCCGGATCTCGGTGCATACCTTTACCGGATCGGTGATTTTGTAATAGCATACAAAATTGATCCGCAGGGATACCTTATCCAGCGTCATGATCTCCTGCCCAGTCAGATCCAGCTGTGTCAGCCGGATATCTACAAACCGCGCGTCGATCTTCGTCCCATTGTTCCAGAAGTAATACGTGCCCTCGCTGAGGACCCGCTGCAGCTTCTGATCAAAATACAGCAGCGCCCTCTCATAGGATTCCACCCTGACCGCCTGATAAAGGGACTTGGGCAGCCAGTCGAAAATGAACCGCGGCACATCCGCGCTCACCTCCGGTTCTCCGGTGCTGATCTCACGGAACTCGTGGCGCTCAAACACGCTCCAGAAGGCGTAAGCCCCCGGCGTCAGATGCCCGTCAAATTTTCCGTCTATGTAGTGCAGCGCGATAGTCTGATCTGCCACGTCCACCTGCGCGATCTCTCTGCTGAAATTTTCATCCTTCCGAAACACGCCGATGTCGTATTCTTCGTCCAGAAAGCGTCCGGAAGCCAGCTTTACCTTTACCTGGCAGCCGCTGCGGAAAAAGCGGTGTTTTCCCGGCATCAGCATGCGCTCGAATGTGCCGTTTACAAAGAGGAAGCCTCTCTGGTTTTCTTTGATCGTGATCGTTGTCATTTCAATTCCCCCTGTCTGACCGGAACGTCTTTTCAAAATAGTGCGGCGTGAGAAATATCCCCGCGTTTCCCGCGGCGAACTGCTTGAGAGAGGGGTCCGTCAAAGCGGAAGCGCGGCCTTCCCCGGCCTTGGTCTTCAGACCGCGGCTCCCCGGCCGCTTTCGGCTTCGACTTCTTCCTCCCGGTATCTGCAGTTCGGCTGGGCGGGAATGCGCGTTTTCAGGTTTGCGTCGCCCGTGCCGTTCCGGCGGCCGGCCCTCGGGCTGAGCCGCCGAGGGCGCTCAGTGGCACAGGATGGGCCGCAGCCCATCAAGGTATAACCCCACTCCACTTGCTCTGGTTTGTGCTGGTATTCATTTTCATGCGGGCCGGACGCTTGTCTCTTAGCCCCATCTAGATGGGTAAAAGAGACAGCCCCGCCCCTGGCCTGCGCCGGCCGAACGTGCCGGCCGCGCTTCCCTGCTCCGACAGATGCGCGCCTCCGACCTTCTGTCCTGCAGCCGCTTTCCGTATATCCCCAGCTCCCTGTCCTGCGGCCGATTCCCGGCTCCGGTTCTTCCGGCGGCCTCTTCGCAGCAGTTCCTCCTGAGCGGCGTCTGTCCCGGCGGCCTCCTTCTCCGGAACGCATTCCTTTATTCTGGAAAGGTTGAGGATCGTGAACCCACGCCGCCCCTGCGCCAGCAGCCGGAATCGGTCGTCTTTCTCCGAATACTCCAGTCGGAGAGGGAGATAGATATCCTCCCTTTCCCGGCCTTTTCCGCTCACGTAACGAATGCGCAGCGGACCGCCTTCCTCCGCCGCTTTCAGCACCGTGCGGAACACGGCCCTGTATTCCTGCGATCCATAGGGATCTCCCTCCCCCGGCGCATCTGTTATGTAGAAATCATTCAGACTGTACAGCGGCGGAAACGTACGCCCCTTCTCCGCCCCCCGTCTTTTCGCCGTTTCCGACTCAGCTCCCTGCTTTACATCTGTCTCAGGCTCTGCGCCTGCCCCCGTCCCCGCCGTCTCTGGTTCAAACAGCCTCATGCGCGAATCCTGTTTCACCGCAGCCACCCACTGCCGCTCCAGATCTGTGAGGGGGCGCTTCGGAAGATTTTGAAGCGGCGTCCGGAAGTCTTTTGTGACTACCTGCCATGTTTCGCTCCTGACCGCATCCAAAATATAGAGAAAACTCTCGGAGAAAGCGGTCTCCCTGGCGATCTCCCACGCGCTCTTTTCATCCAGCATCCCGGAGGCGGCCTGCCGGATCATCCGCTCTACGGCCAGATAATAAGTATTGTATATCTCATGAAAAAACATCGCCGCCTCCTATGCCGTAGGACTCGTACAGCAGCTCCATATCCCTGTAAAATATCTCCGTCACCGCCGGGTCTGTGCAGTCCAGCCGCAGAACACGCCCGATAAAGGTGCGCAGCCAGGGAAGCATCTCCGATGGATCCCAGACGTCGATATCGTACTGCCATACGGTTTCTGAGAGCTGCCGCAGCACACCGTGCTTTCCCTCCTTCCGCAGCCGATCCGCTATATATCCCTCATGGCCCTCGATCCGAAGCTGCATCGTCAAATGCTCCGGTTCCCTCTGTCTTCCCAGGGACACCCCCCAGCTCTGCCTGAGCAGCTCCTCCGTTTTTTTCCTGAGAATGTCAAATTCGCCGCTCTCTTCTGCCAAGCGCACAGATTTAATATAATCCAGCCGAAAAGTCAGAATCGCTTTGCGTCCCATGTGATAAGCCGCGGCGTAGCGTCTGCCGTTTCGCAGGCTGATCAGTATTTTCAGAGGCAGTATCTCGATCTCCAGCTGACCCCCGCCGCCGCGTCTGGGGCTTTCATTGGTGATGATCACCTTTCGCTTCTCATGCATGGCCTGTACCAGCAGAAAGCAGATCTCGCTGTCCAGGGCCGGCATGATATAGTGATGCTTCCATGAAAAGATCCGGTTCCTCACCCCGTCCCTGTCCATGATATAGCTGCCCGCCACACCCAGCGGAGACATCTCGCTGAAAAAAGCCAGCGCCTGGGGGCTGATCCCGGGATCCTCTCCTGCCGTATCCTCCCCTCCGTTCAGAAAATATAACTGTGTTTTCCCGTTTTTCTCCGCCCGAAAGATCCCCAGTTTTTCGTACTCGATCAATTTCTTGCGTACGGTTGACAGATCCGGCACCACTGGTTCTCCGAAGGCGCTGAGACAGCGGCTGTCGATCTCCTCCGCCGCCTGGGCCGCCGTGTACCCTTTTCCGTCGGCCAGCAGGTCCAGCAGACAAAAATGCAGCGTAATATCGTTCTTTGTGAAAGTTTTTGCCTTAAACGCCCTGTAAAGAGGATTTTCCGGAATCGCCGCGCTGTCCACAGACAGAAAAATGCTCTTTCCGTTTTTATCCTGGCGGAAAGCCATGAAATCGCTGAGATAACTTTCGATGCGCCGTCTCTCATTATCGTAGCTTCTGCCGCTTTTTCCCTTCCTCCCGGAGAGCTGGCTTCTGGACCGAAATCCAAATACGTAAAAATCCCGCATATAGTCCCGTATCTTGCCCAGGTGTTTGATCAACTCGCTGTATTCGCTCATGCCCTCCCCCATTCCTTTCCCTTGTTTTATGGCATCTTACATTGTATCTCACCCAGAAGGTCTTGACCATGATTTCCGCCGCTTTTTTCCTGTTTTGCCCGAAAGCCTGCAAATACGCATAATTTTTAGACGCAGTAATAAACTTTTGTATTATAATAGCGGTAAAGAAAGACCTGGATAAAGTCTCCGAAAAAGCTGTCCGGGAGAATCCGGCGGGCCGGCGCCGGTCTATGGGAGAAAAGATGAGAGAGAATCAGCGAAAAACGATCACTATCACAGGAATATTGATCGCTATCATACTTTGTACGCAGACTGCAGGCCTGCTGTCTGGCTGTGACGCCGCCGGCATGCCCGGAAACGGCCTTTTCGGGTCAGGGACCACAGTCTCCGATCCCGGCACTGGCGGCGAAGCTCCGCAGAACGGATCCGGGCCGCAGGGCGTGCCTGTGGCCGGCGACCGCATCACTCCCGGCGATTATTCCAAAAAAGACAACTGGCTGCTTCTGCCGAAGAACTGCGACAAGCCGGTGGATGTGTTCTATCTGTATCCCACCTCCTGGAGCATAAAAAAAGCCACCGACTATCCGATCTGCAGCCTGGACATGAAAAAAATGCGTTCCACTGCAAAAAGCAATGCGAAAAAGCAGGCCACCGCCTTCGAACAGGTGGGTAATCTCTTCGCACCTTATTACAGGCAGGTCGCCGTGGCCTTCGTACTCGATCAGCCCCCGGAGACCAGGGGCGGCTACTTCGGCGGCGTGCCGGCAGCAGACGCGGAAGCGGCCTTTCGCTATTATATTGAGCATTACAATGAGGGCCGGCCTTTTATTCTCGTCGGCCATTCCCAGGGAGCCGCCGTGGTCAAAGAACTGCTCTTCGGATACATGAAAGAAAATCCCGAGATCTACTCGCGCATGGTGGCCGCCTATGTGATCGGATACTCTGTCACAGAGCAGGATCTGGCCCAACACCCCTGGCTGAGATTTGCCGAGGGAGCGGAGGATACCGGCGTGATCATCTCCTACAACACCGAGGCTCCGGAGATCGACGGCACGAACAATACCGTGCTGCCCGGCTCTATCGCCATCAATCCTCTGAGCTGGACCCGCGGAGAGACGCCCGCGCCTGCGGACCGAAATCCCGGATCCTATATCAAGGTGGACGGGAAGATGAAAATGGTGTCTGGTCTGGCTGACGCCGCCGTAAACACCGCCCGGGGGACCGTGATCTGCACCTCCGTAGACCGGGATGAATTTAAAGGAAAAAATCCGCTGTATTTTCCTACCGGAGTATACCATTCCTACGACATCGCCTTTTACTATACAAGCCTGGGGCAGAACGCGCAGCTGCGGACCGACGCCTGGCTGGCAGCCCGGGGCCAACAGCCGGGGTCCGTAAAATAACGGTCCATGGCAGACCGTATCAGGCAGCACGAAAGAGAAACGAGGTGTATCTATGACAACCACAAACTCAACCGAACAGGCGGACCGTTCTGCTCTCTACGCTTCCATCTTTTCCACCGAGGAGATCTACCGGCCTCCCAGCGAGAAAGGCAGCGCCCTGCTGGAGGTGGCGCGGGGCTGCAGTTGGGCCAAATGCACCTTCTGTGACTTTATTAAAGATCTCTATCAGATCTCAGACATGGACCAGATAGAATACCGCTTAAAAACGCTGCGGCAGCTGCAGCCGGACGCCTGCCGAATGTTCTTTCTCGGTCAGAATGCCTTCTGCCTGAGCACGGAACATCTTCTCGCCGTCATGAAACGCGCCAAGTATTACATTCCTTCTCTCTCTGCCTTTTCCATGTACGCCCGTATCGACGACGTACTTCGCAAGACGCCGGAGGAACTTTCCCTGCTGTGGGAAAATGGTCTGCGGGATCTCCATATCGGTATCGAATCTGGAAACGACACCGTACTGAACATGGTCAACAAGGGGTGTACAGCTTTCGATATCCGCGACGGGCTTTCCCGGCTGGACAAGGCGTCGATCGGCTACTATCTCACCATCATTCCGGGGCTGGGCGGCAAGGCGTACAGCGATCTCCACGCCATCGACACCGCTCGTCTTTTGAACCTCACCCATCCAAAACAGATCTGGGCGCTGGCTCTGAAGCTGTGGCCGGATACGCCTTTAGCGCAGCAGGCGGACCGCGGAGAATTTCAGCCTATGAAACCCTGGGAGATCCTGCTGGAGGAGCGTATACTGCTTCAAAACCTGACTCTGCGCAACACGTTTTACATGGACACTACGGTTTTAGGCAAATATACCATCCAGGGCCGTCTGCCGGATCAGAAGACCGCCATGCTGCAGGCTATCGAACAGCTGCTGGCTCTATGACCCATCTCGCAGTCTTTTCCGCACATAAAAAAAACCGCCTGCACACCTCCCGATCCAGACGGTTTTTTGTTCGTTCTTCCTATTCTCTTATACTGCTAGTTCCGGATTGGCTGCAACGATCTTTTCGTAAAATCTTCCCAGCTTTTCCACTCTGTTTTTCAAAACATCAATGTCCGTTCTCTGATCTCGCATATCTGCTTCAAGTTTAAGCGTGCGAAGCTGCATTGTCTCATTCTTCCCCTGATACTTGATCAGATCATCCAGCTTGTACATGATGTCTGCGTGTCCTTCGCCAATGGTGCGTATCGAGAAATACACTTCATTTTCCAGAGCAAGCTGAACATTCTTGACATTCTCCCCAAGCTCGTCAAGCCGATCCTCGACCCTGTCCATTCTGCCTTTCAATCCGGCAACGTCGCTCTTCAGCACTGCCACATCCTCCTGCAGAATTCGTGTGCGATCATCAATGACCGAGACCTTCTGCAAAATCTGCTCCATCATACCTCTGACTTCTTCATCCATATCACCCTCCTATCTCCCTTTCCCTACCCACATTATACCATGACTGGCCGCAGGCCATCAAGGTATAATCCGCACATGGCGTCTGCCGTGCACAGAATCTGTCTAATGACTGCCGAAGGCGGTCATTGGACCATGACTGGCCGCAGGCCATCAAGGTATAATCCGCACATGGCGTCCGCCGTGCACAGAATCTGTCTAATGACTGCCGAAGGCGGTCATTGGACCATGATTGGCCGCAGGCCATCAAGGTATAATCCGCAGCTACTTGCTCTTGCTGTTGCTGGTATTCATATTCATGCTGGCCGTACTGCCCCCGCCCATATTGATCGTATCGTAGATCTTGATGCTGGGCGCCAGCCACACCGTACCGGTTCCTCTGTACACATTCACCAGGCCTTCGCCGCTGACGGCGGAGCCGATCAGCGTCTTGGCTGAACGTTCCACAGTGAAACTGATATTGCCCGACCGCAGAACGGCAAAGTTTCCATCCACCCGCAGCGTATCGTTATTCAGCTCGATCACATCGATCTCGCAGCTGGGCACCGCGCATTCCAGCACCACCAGACCTGTGCCCCGCAGTTCGATCTGAAAAATGCCCTCTCCTCCCAGCAGAGCGGAAGACACGTTCTTCTGCATGATGGGTTTCACTTCCACGCTGCCCTGGGCGCAGTAAAACATTCCCTTATCCACTACAATATCTTCATTTTCTATATTCAGCAGCAGAAAATGCTTGAACGACGGTTCCAGAACCACCACGCCCGTGCCTTTGTACTCCGGCTGGGCGATGGCTTCCCCCGTGGTGGCGCTGGAAAACATTCTTCCCAGCATATTCCCCATGTTCACACCGGAGATCATTTCGATCTGCCCTTTGAAATAACTCATCGCTCCCGGCTCGACCGTCACCTTGTCGTTATTCAGATAAACAGCCACCTGCCTCGCTTTCATATTCTGCTTTTCCATGTAATACAGATCTATGGCCCCCCTGGTATTGGTGGATCCCAGGAGTTTCTGATACTCCATGATCTCGATCTTCGTCCCTCCAAATTCCGCCGAATCAATGATGGTAATATTCTCTCTCGTCCCGATGGCGCTCTGCATGTGTGTTTGCCTCCCTTTCCCGCGGTCTTCCCGCTCGATCTCCCGTACCGGATACCCCGGCTGTCTGTAATCAGATACGCATTTTTCGACATAATGTGTCGTTTTCTGCATGAGATTATCGTACCATACCCCGCTGTTCATGGCAACTGCGGATCACTTCGATCAGCTCCCGCTCGGTCTCGATCTCTCCGGCGTATGGATACCTCTCCGCCGTCTTTTCAAAGGCCTCAAGGGCCTCTTCCGCCGCCCTTTCATCCCTCTTGTCAAGCAGCTCCAGGGCATATGTCAGGCGCCGTCTGGACACATAGCATTCCGTCTGTTTGATATATTTTTTCAATGCTTTCGTGTAAAGGGCATCGATCTTCTCCCGTCGACAGGGACCGATGAGTTCGAAAAACAGCATCATACACCGAAGCTCAAAACGCTGCTGATCCATGAGGCCCGGCGACCGCAGAAGCTTCCCACAGGCTTTTTCCGCCGCCTGAAATTCCATCCGGTCCTGCAGATATTCACAGCGGTAATGCTCCACTGCACAGAGCAGCGGATCCTGCGCTTCGCTGTCCTCCGCTCCCCCGGAAGGCACGAACCACTCCGGGTCCATATCTCTCAGCCGCTTCCCCTTCGTCATCTCGGCATTGATCGCAAGCTGGATCCAGAGCGCTCTGCGGGCCTCCGGGGCCCTGCGCAGCACAGCGGCGTTGTATCCGTCGTTGGCTACTCCCCCCACCTTCATAGGCACGAAATTCAGCAAACCCAGAGCCAGTCCCAGCACGGACAGAAAGGCCGCAAAAACCGAGAGGACCGGAATGTGGGGAAACGCCAGATACACCAGGCCGCCGACTACGGCAGCGGCCACATTGGCCGCGGGGCCTCCCAGATTGTAGAGCAGGCAGGGAATCTCCTCCGGACTGCAGCGCGGGGGTTCCATCAGACATTGTCCTCCTGTGCCCGCCACCGTAAACGTCTTGCGGACCAGCCCTCCGCGCTCTCCCCGGACAAGCAGCGTCCTGCCGATACGGAAGGAACAGAAACGGTACCCGCTGAGAAATCCGCAGACCAGATGCCCCCCTTCGTGAAGGATGATCTGCACATAAAAAGCCGCTGAAAAGAGAAAAAGCATCAGACCCAGCGTCAGCAGCCCGCCGCCTGCTCCTTCTCCGAGAAAACGCTGATCCCGGCTGCAGGTCATCCCCACATACCCACAGGCTGCGCCCATGGCCGTATAAACTAGAATCACAAAAATTATGCCGGCTCTTTTATTCACTCTCCCGCTCCCTCTCCTGCTCTGCTCCTGTCCACAGAACCTGCCCCAGGTCTACATTTCCTTCCTTTGTAAACGGCACGCCCTCCCCTTCCAGAAGCAGCCGCTGTTCGTTGATCCCCCCATGCTCAAAAGCCCGGGACAGTTCTCCAAATCGGTTTACTACCCGGTGGCATGGGAGCCCAGGATCTTCGGGACTCCCATGAAGCGCGTATCCTACCGCCCGTGACAGGCGGGGATTTCCCAACATGCATGCGATCTCTCCATAGGTCGTCACTCTGCCCTCCGGAATCTCCCTCACGATGGCGTATACCTTCTGAAACATACTTTCCACTGTACTTTGCCCGCCCCCTTTCTCCTGCCCGCAGTACGGCGTTCTGCTCCGTCACGATGTCTTTCGCCGCTCTCTGCTCTGCCGCTGTCCGCCGCCGGCCCCAACGCGTTCTCTTTGTTATCTGCGGATCAGTTCTTCACGCTGAAAAACGCCGTTTTCATCTCTGTAATAAGCGGTTCCGCAGGGCGCGTGAAGCAGCGGTATAATATCCGGATCGCAGTTGCACAGGGTATTCAGATGGTAGACACCCACATTGTCCGGATCATTGGCGTACTCATCCGACTCATCCCCCGCGAAAAAGCGCCAGCCGCTGTCCGGTACGCTGTCGTTTGGTTCCTCACGGTACATGTAGCCCACGGGACAGCCGTCTACCATGATCCGATCCGTAGCCAGACAGCCCTCTGCTTCTTCCCAGTCCGTCAACAGCTCTCTGATCTCCGAGGGCGGAACGGCCCATTTCTTCTCAGGGATCTGCAGCCATGGGTTTCTCTCCCAGAAGCCGTCCGGCTCCAGCAGACTTGAAAGAATTCTGCGGTTGATCTCATAAAAACCATAGAGTCCCTTATCGCTGAGCCCGCTCTGGCTAAACATAAAATAGACCGCCCCACACAGACAGCTCAGGGCATATTCATCCCATGAACTGTAAATCGCCGCAGCCTGCCGTCCCAGAGGCAGGCACAGATCAAAGAACTCCTCTTCCGAGATGATGCCGCAGGCGCAGGCAATGCGGCACAATCCGATCCTCTCGTTGCAGTCCCAGGCGAAGAAGCCTTTGTCCAGCACGAAGCTCTTGAACAGTCCGGCGTAGTGTTTACACGTGCTGAAAGCCCTGAGGCCGTCCTCATTCAGATCAGATTCGTCAAAGACAGGTTCGCCCCGCCAGAAACTGAGAAACTGCCCGTATTCTTCTCCCGATCGAAACATCTCTGCGCAGACTTCAGCCAGAGACTGGGCATCTGTCACCCCGTACATACGTCTCAGATGCTCCCGGGCCTGCGCGGCCTTTTCCTCCGTTTCACACTTGACCAGCTGGGAGAGACGCACCGGTCCGTCGATGCCCGGCACCTTCCGGCAGGAAGCAATACCGCTGAGCAGCATCGTGAATTTCCGCAGAGCCGGACCCATCCCTTCCTCCTCGTCCTCCCACTCCCGTTTTTCCTTTCCACAGTAAATATAATTTTCACAAAAATGCTGCAGATCTTCGAGAATGCGCGCCGTATCGTCCCCGGCCGCACCGCCCAGGTCAATATCCAGCCTGTTTTCCTTATCCATTTCTTCTCCTTATCTTTCGGCGTCCTGTAAGAGCCGGCTGCTTGATCCACCATCAGTCCGCGGTTTCTTCCCGGCAAAAAACAGTCCTTTGGTTCTGTTATTTTAGAGTTTACTGGAGTACAATAAGCTAAGGCGGCAAAACGCCGCCCGGAAGGAGATCCGTACCATGCTGGCACTGCTGCTCGCCCCCCTTTATCTGATCTTGAATTATTACGTGTTTCATCACATTCTGCGCTGGCTGTGCGCCTGCCGTCCAGTGTGGAAAAGCAAAAGCTTTTTTACTGCCTGGTGGGTCTGCTGCGCTTTCATCTCTTTCTCTCCCCTCACAGCCTTTCTTCTGCCCGCCTCAGACTTCCAACGTTTTATCTCCTGGCTGAGCTGTTTTTGGCTGGGCTGTCTGCTCTATACGTCTCTGCTGATCCTGGCGGCGGACGGAACAGTCCGCGCGCTGACCCTGCTCCGAAGGATCAGGCGGACAGGCTGGGCGCAGGACACTGCCGAACTATCTGACCAGGCCAGAAGGAGCAGAAGCTGCCGGGCCGAACAGAATGCCGGGTACCGCCGATGGTCTGACAGACGTCTGGCAGCCGCAGGCCTGCTGCTTTCCTGCTGCATTCTGGCGATCTGCATCTACGGCGTACATCACGCCGCTCAGATCAAGGTCACGGAATACAGCGTTTCTATCGATAAACCTGCGGACAGAACTTCACTGCGGGTAGTGCTGGCTGCAGATCTTCATCTGGGCTACAGCGTGGGCACTGGTCAGATGGAGCGCATGACAGAATTGATCAACAGGCAGCATCCCGATCTGGTCTGTATCGCCGGAGACATCTTCGACAATTCCTACATGGCCCTGGACGATCCTGACCGGCTTGCAAGGATCCTGTCTGGTATACAGAGCCGCTGCGGCGTGTACGCCTGCCCCGGCAATCACGATGTAGAAGAACGGCTGCTGGCCGGTTTCACCTTTCCTCATCTCAGCGAAAGAGAACGAGAGAACATCGCCGACGGCAGAGAAAAGATGGAGAGATTTCTCACCGCTTCCGGAATCCGTCTGCTTCGGGACGAAACGATCCTCATCGACGATTCCTTTTACCTCACCGGCCGCCGGGACCGCTCGGAGCGGGACGGCGCCGGTCCCAGAAAATCCGTCGAAGTACTGATGAACGATCTGCGAAAAACTCAGGATCCTGCAGTCTCTCTCCCCGTCATCGTCATGGACCACCAGCCCCGGGACCTCTCCGCCCTGGCTGCGGCCGGCGTCGACCTGACGCTATCCGGCCATACTCACGACGGCCAGATGTTTCCCGCCAACCTGCTGATGCCGCTGCTCTGGGAAAATCCCTGCGGTATGCTGGAAACAGACGGCATGTACTCCATCGTCACCTCCGGCGTAGGAGTCTGGGGGCCTAACATGCGGATCCTCACCGACAGCGAGATCGTGGTAATAAATATCACGTTCACCGGTCAGGCCTGATGCTAGCGCCTTATCCCGTCACATCGCCCCGCAGATAATCTGTCACGGTGCCGCCGAGAAGCCGGGTCAGTTCTGCAACGCTCACGTTTCCATCCATAACGGCTTTCAATTCCCTGTCCGTAGCGCCGATCAGCTGTACAAATTCCACTTTTCCGTTTGACGTGCGTATACTTCCCGCCTCGTCAGCCACAGTGATAAATCCGGTGATCTTCGACGCGCCCTGGGGATCCATGCCGTTTTCCTGTCCCGTATAGATGTATTCAAAGGGACGCAAAACAGCTCCGTTCTCGAAGACATATCGTCCAAGGGCCTGCAGGATCCCCGCCATTCCCCGGATCTCGTCGTCTCCCTCGGGTACGTACCGTCCCGGACCGGGGCCATGCTCCGCGCCCTTTTCGCAGGCGGCATTCATGGCCTCCGGAGACTTTTTCAATTTCACGGTGAGCTCAAACCCATAACCGCTGCGCTCCGGATCCTCCGACTCTTTATCGTACAGCTCCGAAAAACCATACGTCACAAAATGCCAGAAATCTCCGCCGTCGTAGACGCTGATGCCATCCAGCGGATCCGGCCCGCCCAGCATCCAGGATATCAGCGTGCCAAAATGCAGCGGATTATTCTGCTCCGGATAGATCCTCTCAAAGGCCTGCGTAATGGCCTCCCAACCCTCCGTCTTCACAGCTTTCCCCGATTCCATCTCATCGAGCTCCCGTTTGGGATCCAACACCGTTTCGTTCCTTTTTTCCCAATCATCTTTCATACAGCTGCGCCCTCCTTCTCCGCGCCACCTGACCAGCCGCCGGCCTCTGATCCGTTACAGGCTATCCTGCTGACAGCCTGCCGCCCAGATGCGAGCCGGCCCGGCTCTTCAGTCCCCGCTGAATTTCGCTTTTCCGTCAAATACAGCAAGTTCTTCCAGCCTGCATCGGCACCGTTCCATCATAGATCCCAGGTCCAGCTGCCGGGCCTGCTGGTACTCATCCGCGGTCAGCGGCACCATCCACAGCAGGTTGACCCGCTCGCCCATAAAAGAGCCGTAATCCGGCGACGGAAGCTCCGGCATCTGCGCCGCGTTCAGCAGCATGACCGCCGCGAAACCGTCGATCGCATCGCAGGGAATCGTATGGCCGTGTCCCAGCCAGGAGATGACGCCCCACGGCAGCTGCGTCTGACCGGAAACATAGCTGAGCGCTTTTCTGTATGATTCCTCATCCAGCGAGTCCTCCCGGCAGGCGAATCCCAGCTCGATACGCCGGAAATCCCCCGCCTTCTCCTGAAAATACTGTTCCACCAGCGGCTGGACCAGCGCGCAGGTTCCGGCGGTGACAGCGTACCGCACCCCGTTCTTCCGGCCGGTGACCAAGGCCTTAGTCGGAAAGTGTCCGCCGTCTATGGCATAGTAATTTTCATACTCGCCAAAAAATCTGCTCAGCGCGTCCATCAGCCTTCCCTGCAGTTCTTCCCAATAATCGCCATCTATATATTCCCAATATTTTTTGCTGCGATCTGTCCGCTCCTGCAGAACGCGTTCCGCCTGATCCAGTTCCCAGGCGAAGGGCCCCTGTCCCCTGGCATATCTGGAGTAGCCGTAAAAGCCCTCCCCCGACCAGCCGGGGATCACCGCGATCAGCCTGCCGTCCTCCAACAGCGCCGCCGCGTCTCCCTCCTCGAACCAGACCACCGAAAGCTCTCCGGAAAGCTCTGTTCCTTCCGGATCATGGCCCACGAATTCCGCCGGCATCATGGGCGCTCTGCCCTGATCCATTGCTTCGCCGTCGATCTCCTGCGGAGCCGGTCCCCGATTGCAGACCCAGCAGCTTTTGATCCTGCCCCGCTCCTCTCCCGGATCAAACCACAGATAAAAATAGACGCAGGATCCGTTGTCCTCCACAAACGCCTGTACATTGCAGACAGGCGACTGATCCTCCGCCAGTATCACCGGTTCGGCAGCCTTCTTTCGTTTTCCGAATATCATACTGATCTCCTCACTTTCACCGGTCCTTATGTCCGGAGTCTCATGCGTTCGGCATACCTTCAGTCCGCCTGCGGCCTCTTCCCTGCGGCGGTTTTCCCGCCGTCACAGCGTCCGGCCGCCCGCCGCATATTCCCCCGGACAAATATCCATCAGTTCCCGTTCCGGACCCACCAACGCCATCTCATACTGGCATCTCCACTGAATATCTCTGCTGAGAGCCCCGTCCGGGCCGATCCCGTCAATGGTCTCGCCTCCCTTGATGGGCGCGTCGTTTTCAAAAATATAACACGCCGCATTATATGCATGATTCACCACGTGATTGGGATCCAGACTGTGGTAGTGATACTGTACGTCCGGAAGTCCCACGGCATACAGTCCCAGCGTATCCACCACACTGTCCTCCGTTCCCTCTATATTGAACAGTCTGGCGTTTACGGCCACGTAGACGAACCGGCAGCCGTCATGCGCGGGACACTCCCTGACCTCCTGGGCTGTGAGCAGTTTTTCCGCAGTGGGGACCCACACGGCCCTGCACTCCGGAAAAAGCTCCAGCGCGGCGTCCAGCCATTCCGTCAGCATGCGGCAGCGCTCCTTGTAATCCAGCCCCGCCGCCATAAAATCTGAGATCATCAGCTCGTGCGTGCAGGAATCCAGCAGTTCCGGACCCTCCGGCACATTCCACAGCTGAGACCGCTGCATGGACGATATGGACTCTGGATGAAACTCCCGTACCTCCGCCAGCATCACCTGGGCCGGTACCTCCGCATCGCTGTATTTTACAGGATATTTCCGGATAGCAAAACTGGCCAGTTCCGAGCTGCCCGATACGACGTCCACCGCGCCGAATTTTTCTTCAAGGGCTGCCCGAACGGTCTCCGTCTCCGGCTTTTCCGGTTTTCGGTCAAAGAGCAGCTTCATCCAGAAAATATGGGCGAAGCCGTTGTCTCCCGCAGCCCTTCCTTCTTCTTCCACCGGCGTTTTCCCAGCAGCCCTGTCCTCCGCGGCCTGTTGGCTTTCATCCTCCGCAGCCGCTGATAATGCTTTTTCTTTCATCTTTTTTCCGAACATACGACCTCCATTCGCTCTCCTGCTTTCACAGCTTTCCACTCTCCGCAGCCGCGCCCGGTCTCAATGCCCGTCCCGGCGCCGCCTGAAATATTTTGGTCCGTATCTCATCTGAGCTCGTAATCCTGGTTCATTCCGTAGGAAAGGCTGATCCTGCCGCCGTCGGCCTCCAGATCCGCTCCCTGTTCCTTTGCCCTGCAGATCACGTTGTAGGTCGAGCTGACAGATATGTACCGGCTGAACACTTCGTTTTCCCACGGAGAGAAAGCGCCGCTCCGGAAACCGTCAAATAAAGCTTTCTGAATTGGGTAGTAGGACGCCAACTGTGTTTTAAATGCCGTGACAGTTCGATCTCCGATGCTGAAAGCCATTTCATCCGGATAGGATATCTTATCGAAAGCGTTTTCCGCGCACATCTCCGGCAGAAATGCAAAAAGCTCCTGCGCCAGACAACTGTCGCCGATCTCCGACTCCAGCCGGTGGGGAAAGGCGTCATACTCTTCCTGCGTATCGCAGTCGTGAAACATCCGCACTGCCGTCAGGGTATGTTCAGCCAGCTCTTCCTCTGTAAAGGGATAGGAGCACGTGGTCTCCTGATCCTGAAGCAGGAAAAGAAACTGTTTGTGCGAACCAAACTCCTCTGTATCCCATCTCTCCACGATCTCCCCCATCCGCCGGGACAATTGGTCGATACATACGTCGTTGATGCGGCATTCGCCCGTGATATCCCCGCCGTTTTTCGCCCCATACAGCTTTACATAACAGAGCTTCTGGTTGCCGATCCGCTTCAAGATATCCTCTTCAAGCTCGCCCCAGTAATCGGGGCAGTCATCTTTCTGAGGGGAGTCGCCCATGCCGACGATATTGCTTTTATATACTTTCCACCAGTGCGGGCGTCCCGCAAATTCCGTTTTCACGCGCCGGGGTTCCCAATCCTTTTCCATGCAGCAGATCCCGTCCATCATGGAAAACAGGAAACTTCCGGCAGCCATGCCCATGGCGTTTTTCGGCGTGCTCCCCACGCCTACGGAGCACTCAAATAACTCTTGTCCCCATTTGGGCGATGACAGCCGAAAATACAGCATGGCAGTATTCTCCTTGATCTCAGCCACCTCAGCCCGCACAGTCAACTGCCATCTGGGTATGCGCACCTCGCCGTCAGATACCAGGGTCTCTTCCCCGTATTCGGCCAGACTGGCCGCGAGCACCTCTCCGGTCAAATGCTCCTGCGCCTTCTCACGGTCAGGTGTCAGGCCGTCCCATGACGCCTTGATCTTATCCTCCATCTTCATCCCCGTTCTTTCTGTAATTCCGTCTCATTCCGACGCTGCTCCTTTAACGGCTTCCTCCCGGTCTAATACTCGATTTTCAGACTATCGCCCTCTAAGGCGGCCCCTTTCGATCTCGTGATCGGCAGGCGTTCCTCCTCGCTGAACCCGATGGTCTCCCCGGGAAGCAGCGTCACATCATAACAGATCACATAACATACGATCTGATACAAGAAATCCCTCAGCTCTTCCAGAGACCTGCCGCTGCCCACTACTTCGATCTCATCTCTTCCAAAGGCTGTCAGTCCGTAGGTATATGCGTTGTTTTTGTCCCCCGTGCGATAGAGGCCCAGATAGACCCAGTCCAGAATAGGCAGCTCTTCCTCGTCCTCCTTCATCAGCTCAGCCACTTCTGTGTAAAACTCCGGCTGATACACTGTGCCGGAAGTGTAGACTCCGATGGCGTTATCCTCTGCCAGACAGGCGCAGACCATCTTTGTAAACAGCTTCCCGGCTTCCACCGCAGTCTCGCCGTGGGGCAGGACCGCAGCCAGAATGTGCGCCTGATGTGTCTTCGTCACTTCCTCCGCCTCAGGCCACATATAGTTGGCCCTCGCATAGTACTCCGCTTCGCCCTCGGGGATCGGCGCAGGCATCAGACTCAAGGCCGCCAGACAGTTTCCCACGCGAAACACCAGTGTTCCATCCTCGCCGCAGCCGCAGTTTTCCTGTCCGTCCTGTTCCGGATCGTCCTGCTCCCGGCTGTGTTGATGGACATGGCTGTGACCGCAGCTGCAGCCGCAGCTTTCGCCCTGCTCATGGCCGCACTGCTGTTCAGCGTGCGGTCCGTCCCCTTCTTCTTCGCCGGTCTCTTCCTCCGGATCATCCTCAGGCACCACGCCCCATTCCTCTTTCAGACGCCCCATAATGCGGTCCAGGTCGATCTCCGGCGAATTCAGCAGCACGAAACCCTGAAAATGCCCGGACTTGTCCCCTTCCTCATGACCGCAGCCGCAGTCTTCTGTTCCTCCGCAGCCGCAGCCGCAGTCTTCCGCACCGCTGCAGCTGCACTCACATTCCTGGCTGCATCCTTCTTCATATCTTTTCTCATCCATATTCCCTCTCCTTTTTCCCGTGCGCCAGAAGCCGATCACCTAAAACCGCCGGCTTCCGGAGCCTTAAATCATATCACTCTATCTGTCTTCAGGCTTGTCCTTGAAGCTTATTCTGCCGGATCCTTCTTCAGATTCAGCCCGCCGCAGTCGCCGCGAAATACATGGAATACGATCTCATCCAGATCCCGACGGTTCATCACCTCTCCGGCCACCTCCAGAAATCTGCCCAGATCATAGCAGATACAGTCGATGTACGAATAGTCCACGCCGGTGGCCCCGCCTATGACCTCACCGCACTCCGCCGCCGCTGCCGAGATCTCATCCTCCATAGCCGCCCGGAAAGGCACCATTTCACTGCGCGGAACTTTGTCGTTGTTGTAATACAAAAACCCGAATACCGCTCCGTCTCTCACGTTCTCATCCACGATATCGGTCCGGCCCCCGTAGAATTCATTCAGTACCGGTATGCAGCAGGTACTTCCGATAAACACGTCGCCCCTCAAACGGTACTCGCCGTTCTCCGGCTCCATCTGGTAAGCAGTATAACAGCCGCAGGGGCTTTGCGCTGCATCCGGATTTTCCTCCCCGTCGCTGACAGGTCCCCCGTCCGCAGTCATCCCGCCGTCGCCGTCCTCCCCATCTTTCTTATTCCGCAGGCTGTCGATAAACCCCTGCAGATCACAGAGCCGCACGGGTCCTCTCACGTCGCCGTCTGATCCCTCCGGGGAAAATTCCGCTGTTTTCAGCAGTTCCAGATAACCCACATTCTTGATGGCGGACAATTCACCGATGCACTGGTCGATCAGGACGGCCATCAGCGAATAAGCCTTATTCTCATCTTCCTCCATAAGCGGCATCAAAGCTTCGCAGTAGATGTTCAGGCCTACCGCGCCCCCGTCCAGCACTTCAGGCCAGACTGCAGCGTCTGCGCCGCAGACGCCGGTATCAAACATGCGCAGCACGCTCTTCTCCGGATCCGGGCACTGGGGACGCCCCACGGTAAATTTCCAGCGGTCCAAAAGCCCGTCTGGCGCGTGTTTTTTCCAGTATTCCAGCCGGAAGAGCCTCTGTTTCATGCCCTCCGCTGTCAGGATCAGTTCATACTGCCTGCCGTTGCAGCCGATCTCAAAATAAGCCTCCGAAAACGCAGTCTTCAGCAGTTCCGAAGTGAGCTCCATAGCCCCTTCCATCTCTTTTTCTCCGATCAGTCTGCGGAGCTCTTCCTCCTCCTGTGCAAACCGCTCCCAGAAGGTCTCGACCCTTTCCCGGAAAGTCCCCGCATACGCCGGATAGGCCAGCGAAAAACTGCAGTGCCTTATGAATTCGGGAGCGTCCGGATCCTCCGGGTCCAGCTCCGCCGCTTTTTCAAAGTCTTCCCGGGCCTCTGCAAACCGTTCCAGACCGTGGAGGGCATACCCTCTCCGGAAAAACCACTTTGCATCCCCTCTTCCCTCTGCCCCGATGGCGTCGAGGACCTCCAGCGCTTCCTCATACCGCTCCGCGTTGTTCAGCGCCCGTGCCAGCTCGCCCTGCAGTTCTTGATCCAGTTCCTCCCCCGGCATCTGCAGCAGCATCTCCGCGGCCTGCCCGTACTCTTCCTTCTCATTCAGACGGGTCAGTTCTTCCACCAGTTCTCTCCGCTTTCTGTTATCCATATCTCATACCCTTTCCGTGCTTTTGAGCCGCCAAGCTCCTGCCCGAAAGCACAAACGACCGGCCGTATCCCAAAGGACACAGCCGGCCGCTCTCATTTATATTCTGTTTCTCTCTGTCTCCACTTAAGCATAATGTCGTCCGACAACTCTGATCCCCTGGCATTTTCCCTTTCCCGAAGCCGCCGTCCCCCTTTGTTTATATTACCATTTATTTTTCTTTCCCGCAATCTTTTCGGACAGATCTCTGCGCTTCAGCCCGGAGGCAAAACGACGCCCGAAGCCGTTGTCCGCAATGCGGCAAAAAACACGGTCTCACAGCGGACCGCATTTTTCTGATCCGGCATAGGTGAAAATCATTTAAAGCGTTCACCTATTTGGGAGGGAAAAAGACGCGAAATATCCATTTACCGGCAGAAAAAAGGTGAGAAATCTGACGAAATCAGCTTCTCACCTATTTTTCTCGTTGTTTTTCACTCTGCAGACGGTTTTTTCCGTGACGACCATGTCCACCTTGATATCGTGTTCCTCACAGGGGACTCTGTCGCAGAGCGTGTCATGGCGGCAGATGACCGCAGTGGGAAAATGCCCGCCGGACAGATAGCGGTCGTAGTAGCCTCCGCCGTGTCCCAGCCGGTTGCCATCCAGATCGCAGGATACGCACGGGATAACGCCGAAATCGATGTCTTCCGCCGCCACCAGTTCGCAGTGCTGCTGCGGCTCAAGTATTCCGTATTTCCCAGGCGACAGGTCTCTCAAGCTCCGGATCTCATACGCCTGCATCTGTCCCTTGGCCGTACAGCGGGGAACGGTCAGCCTCTTACCGGAACGCAGAGCATTCATTAAAATGGAACGGGTGTCGATCTCCTCCGCCCGCCCTACAAAACACAGTACGGTATGAGCCTCCCGATATTCCTCCAGCGACACCACCGCCCCGCAGATGCTGGCGTCAGCCTCTTTACAGTAAGCCTTGGTCAAAATACCGCTCTTGTCCTTCACAATACGGCGAAGCATATTTTTTTCCACATCAGTCTCTGTCGCGATGATCCCCTCTTCTCTCTCTTTTTTATACCTCCCCTTTCGCAGATACACCGCCCAGTAAACGCTTCCCACCAGCAGACTGCCGCCTGCGATATTCCCCAGCGTCACCGGCAGGAGATTTCTAAGAAAGAAGGCGCTCCAGCTGAGACCGGCGGTATCCACACCCGCTTGGGCCGCTGCTGCCGCACAGGTTTCATTTCCCATCGCGAACAATCCCGCGGAAATGTAGTACATGTTGGCCACGGAGTGCTCAAAGCCTGACACCACAAAGAGCATGATCGGAAAAAAGATACCCGCCGTCTTATCCATCAGAGTTTTTCCGGCGAAGCTGCACCACACTGCAATACAGACAAGAAAATTGCAGAATACGCCAAGAAGAAAGGCGCTTCCAAAAGACAGAGCAGTCTTCGCCGCAGCGGTCCTGATGGTTGCCGCAGCCAGCGTTCCGGAAAACAGCCACAGCTGTCCCGACGCGCTCACAGCCCAGGCCACAAAAAGGGATCCCGCCAGATTTCCCAGATAGACGAGAGCCCAGCAGCGAAGCATTCTGCCCAGAGTCGTTTCCTTTTCCAGCACGGAGATCACCATGAGGCAGTCCCCCGTAAAAAGTTCTCCGCCCGCCGTCAACACCATGATCAGCCCTGCTGGAAACACCATTCCCGCGATCAGTTTTCCCGCGGCAGGCGTTCCTGCCATACAGGAAGCCGTATTGGCAGCTGCGGCGGCCAGCGCGATGAACATTCCCGCCAGCACACCGAGGATTAGCAATTTTCCGGCGGACAGCTCCGCTTTGTTCTTCCCTATACTTCTGTAGCTGGCGGCTACTTCCCCCGGCGTATTAATCACTGTCTGCTTCCTCCCATGTATGGATCATGATCCATTCCCCCATCCTCATCCTTCATCAAATAATCTCTCACATCCCCGATATAATAGAGGGAGCCGAAGGCGCAGACGACCCCTTCCTCTCCGTTTTCCTCCCGGGAAAGTTCCATTGCCAGATCGACCGCCTCCCGCACGGTAGTGCAGCTGATCGCGGAGCATCCCTTCTTCCGAAGAATATCCGCCAGTTTGCCGCTGGCCAGCGCCCGAGAGCTGTGGGGCATTACTGTAACGAATTTTTCAGCCAGAGGCAGCACTGTCTCCGTCATAGTCTCATAATCTTTGTCTGCCATGATCCCGACGATAAATGTGATCCGCCGGCCCGGAAACAGTCTGGCCAGGCTCTCGGTCAGCACCCGTACACCCTGTGGATTGTGCGCCCCATCGATGACGACCACAGGGTCTCTGTGTACGATCTCCAGCCGGCCCGGCCATCGGGTCCCGAGAAGTCCGGCCCGAATGTTCTGATTGGATATGTGCCATCCCCGTTTGATCAATTCTTCCGCCGCAGTCACCGCCACGGCCGCGTTTTTGATCTGATGTGTTCCCAGCAGGCGGATCTCCAGATTGCCATATCCTTTGAAATGGAACTTCTGTCCGGCAAGTCCCATTTCTGTTACGTTCAGCGCAGTGAAGTCCACCGTCACCAATCCGGCTTTTTTCTGACGGCAGACATCCGCGATGACCCGGTCCACCACCTCCCGCTGGGGGTACATGACCACCAGACCGTTATCCTTGACAATGCCTGCTTTTTCCCAGGCGATTTTCTCCAGAGAGTCTCCCAGTACGTTCATATGGTCATAATCAATGGTAGTGATTACAGAGACCGCGGTCCTGCTGATGATATTGGTCGCATCCAGCCGGCCGCCGATCCCTGCCTCAAGCACCACCACATCACACTGCTGCTCTTTATAGTAAAGGAGGGCCATGGCGGTAAACAGTTCAAAGACCGTCGGAACAATCTCTTTCCTGCGGAGGCGGGATGTCGCCTCCGCAAGCCGCTCTGTCAGCCGTACCACGGCCTCCTCTGCTATCTCTGCTCCGTTTACACGGATACGCTCCGTGAAACGCTGAATGTAGGGAGAGGTATACAGGCCCGTCCGGTACCCGCCCTCCCTCAAGATCCGCTCGATAAATGACGCCGTGGATCCTTTCCCGTTGGTCCCGGCAATGTGCACATACTCCATTCCTCTCTGCGGATCCCCCAATTCCTCCAGAAGCGCCGCCATAGATTCCAGGCCAGGCCTGGATCCCTGAAAACGCGGCGTCTCCAGATATTCCACCGCCTCTTTATAATCCATTTTGCAGCTTTGCGGCTCTGACAACGTGATCTGCCAGAACTGTGGTAGTCACTGACCCGACGCCGCCGGGAACCGGCGTGATATAGGATGCTATGGGCGCTGCGCTCTCGAAGTCCACGTCGCCGCATAGCTTTCCCGCATCGTCGACATTGATGCCTACGTCGACTACTATCGCTCCCGGCGCCACATGATCGGCCGTCACAAGTCCTCTTCTTCCCACGGCAGCCAGCAAAACGTCCGCCTCTCTGCAGACGCCGGCCAGGTCCTCCGTCCGGCTGTGGCATACCGTCACGGTGGCGTTTCGGTCCAGCGCCAGAAGCGCCAGCGGTTTTCCCACCACCAGGCTGCGCCCGATCACCGTCACTTTTTTGCCCTGCAAAGGCTCACCGATATGATCCAGGATCGCCATCACCGCCTCCGGCGTGCAGGGCGCGAAACCGCTTTTGTCTCCCGCCAGCACTTTGTACAGATTGTCCGGGTTGATGGCGTCCACATCTTTGCAGGGGGAGATCCGTTCCGCGATAAGCGCCTCGTCCAGCTGAGGAGGCAGCGGTCGAAGAAGCAGGATCCCGTGTACGGAGGGATCGCCGTTTAAATTCTCAAGCTCTTTCATAAATGTATTCTGACTCACTTCTGCCGGCAGTCCGGCCAGTCTGACGGCGATCCCCAACAACTCTAATTTTTTGACGGCCCCCCGCTCATACGCAATGTCGCCGGGATTTTCTCCCACCCTCAGGATAGCTGCGCAGGGCCTCACGCCGTTGCCGGCAAGCCGTTCCGCTTCTTTTTGAACGCGTTCTCCCAGACTGCGGGCTACGTCGGTCCCTCTGATCACTGTCATTTCAGCACCGCCTCCACTTCCTCAAATATGCGGTCAGCTTTTTCTACCGCCAGTTTTTCCAGAGTCTGCGCCCGTCCGTTGATCTCTCCTGCATACGCTCTGTCCTTCATCAGACGGGTATTTGTATATACGTTCACCAGCGCGCCCAACGCCGCGGTCCGCAGAAACTGGGCTCCCACGCCCACATCGCTCAGGGCGATCCTGGTTCCTTTTTGCGCCAGTTCTTCCATGGGACTGAGTGCTTCCACCGCTTTTTCCATGATCTCCAGGGGCACGGAGCAGGCCAGCTTCAGCGCTTCCTCAAGGATACGCTCCTTTTCCGCTTTCTCCGCCTCCGTTTTCCCAGGAAGGCCATATGCCACAGAAAGCGGCTCAAACACTTCCGCGTCCCGCTCTGTCAGCCGCCCCATCTCCTCCGTCAGAACGGCAAGCTCCTCCAGCAGACGACGGATATCCTCCTGTACCGCCGCATATTTTTTCTTTCCAAGGGTGAGATTTCCCACCATGGAACCTAACGCGGTCCCCAGCGCGCCGCCCAGAGCAGAGGCGCCGCCTCCGCCCGGAGTCGGCGCGCTGCCGGACAGATCCCTGATAAAATCTCTGCAGCTTCTCTCAAGCATCGGTTTTCTTTTTCTCTCTCCGCTCATCAGAACAGCCCCGTGATCCTGCCGTCGGGATCTATGTCGATCTTCTCTGCGGACGGGACCTTCGGCAGCCCCGGCATGGTCATGATATCGCCGGTCAGCGCCACGATGAATCCCGCGCCCGCGGAGACCCTGACGCTGCGTATGGTCACGCGGAACCCCTCCGGCCGCCCCAGCTTTGCCGGATCGTCGGACAGGGAATACTGCGTTTTGGCCATGCACACCGGCAGATTTCCAAATCCCAGTTTTTCCAGCCTCGCGATCTCTTTCGCGGCGCCGGCCGTAAAGTCCGCGCCGTCGCCGCCGTAGACCTCTCTCACAATCGTCCCGATCTTCTCTCTGATGGGCATGCTGTCCGGATAGAGGAACTCAAAGTGATTCTCCCCTTCCTCCGCCAGACGCACCACTTCCCGGGCCAGCTCTTCACCGCCGGCGCCGCCATGCCCCCAGACGTCGGAGAGGGCCACTTTGACGCCTAGATCCCGGCATTTTTCTTCGATGAGATCCAGCTCCTCCCCGTCGTCCCCAGAGAACTTATTGATGGCTACCACTGCTGGCAGGCCATAGACCTTCGTCACATTCTCTATGTGTTTCAGCAGGTTGGGCAGTCCCCGTTCCAGCGCCTGCGTATTTTTTCCGCTCAGTTCTGTCTTTGGCACGCCGCCGTGCATCTTCAGCGCCTTGACCGTGGCCACGATGACCACCGCCGACGGTCTCAGGCCCGCTTTGCGGCACTTGATATCGAAGAATTTTTCCGCCCCCAGATCAGCGCCGAAACCAGCTTCCGTCACCACATAGTCTGCCAGCTTCATGGCGTATTTAGTGGCCATGACACTGTTGCATCCGTGGGCAATATTGGCGAAGGGACCGCCGTGGATCAGCGCTGGATTATGCTCCAGAGTCTGCACCAGATTGGGCTTGACCGCATCCTTCAGCAGCGCCGCCATGGCTCCCTGGGCGTTGAGCATCCGAGCCGTAACAGGTTCCTCCTGTCTCGTGTACCCGACGATAATGTCGCCCAGCTTTTCCTTCAGGTCGCTGATACTCTTCGAAAGGCAGAGGATCGCCATGATCTCAGATGCTACCGTAATGTCATAACCATCCTCCCGCGGCACCCCGTTGACTCTGCTCCCGATGCCGCAGACGATGTTTCTCAGCTGTCTGTCATTCATATCCACGCAGCGTTTCCAGGTGATCCTGCGGCAGTCGATCCCCAGGGCGTTTCCCTGAAAAATATGATTGTCTATCATGGCGGCCAGCAGATTGTTAGCCGCTCCGATCGCGTGAAAATCCCCTGTAAAATGCAGATTGATATCCTCCATAGGGATCACCTGCGCGTATCCTCCCCCGGCCGCTCCGCCTTTCACGCCGAAGACCGGCCCCAGCGACGGCTCTCTGAGCGCCAGAATGGTCTTTTTTCCAATGCGGTTCAGGGCGTCTCCCAATCCCACTACTGTCGTCGTCTTTCCCTCGCCCGCCGGTGTGGGTGTGATGGCGGTCACCAGGATCAGTTTCGCCCTGTCCGGCTGATCCGCCACCTTGCTATAATCCACTTTCGCTTTATATTTTCCGTAAAACTCCAGATCGTCCGCGGTCAGTCCGATCTTTTCCGCCACCTGCGCGATCGGCTGTATCTCTGTACTCTGAGCGATCTCGATATCGCTCTTATATTCACTCATCCACTGTTCCTCCTTATCCGTAAAAAAGCCTCCTTCGGAGCCTTATCCGCCCTGCGGGCTCTCTTTCTACAAGGTAAACTTTTTTGAACATACGGAAATATCAACAGACCATATCTCCTATGTTATAAAAGACCGTGGGCGCGCCGCTAGGATCCCGGACGTCCGGCGGTCTTTCTCTTTACTGATTTACCCTGCCTGTCTGCACCCGTTCATCAGTCGTCGAAGCTTCCGGCGGGATAGAGAGGGAATGCGGAGATCAGCGCTTCCGCGTCCGCTCTGCATGCCGCCAGATTCGTCTCGTCCTCCGGCGCGGCCGCCACCCGGTCCATGATCTCCGCGATCCTGGCGATCTCCGCACCGCCGAGCCCCCTCTGTGTGATCGACGTTACGCCGATGCGCACGCCGCTGGTGACCAGCGGGGAGGCCGGATCGTCCGGGATCTGCTGCTTGTTGACAGTGATTCCCACGGTGTCCAACGCATTTTGAAACAGCTTTCCAGTGATATTTTTAGAGCGCAGATCCACTACCATCAGATGGTTTTCCGTGGTCCCTCCCACCAGATCAAATCCGCGTTTTTTTAGTTCCTCAGCCAGAAGCTTAGCATTGACCAGCACCTGCTTCATGATCGCCTTGAACTCTTCGCTCTGCGCATACCGGAAGGACCAGCACTTGGCGGCCATAGTGGTCAGGTGCATAGAACCGATACAGCCGGGGAATACGCCTTTATCCAGCTTCTTCGCGTGCTCTTCCTTACAGAAGATCATGCCGCTGCGCGCTCCACAGAAAGTCTTTGTTGTGGAAGATGTTACGAAATCCGCGTGAGGAATGGGACTGGGGATCGCCCCCGCGGCCACCAGCCCGGCTACGTGAGCCATGTCCACCATGAAATAAGCGCCGACCGCCTTTGCGGTCTCTGCGATCTTCTCATAGTCGATCAATCTCGGATAAGAACTCGCACCAGCGATGATCAGCCTCGGCTGAAACTCCTTCGCCTTTTTGTCCAGCGCTTCGTAATCTATGCCGCCGGTCTCCGGATCCACACCGTAGAACTCGTAGTGATAGACCTTGGACAGCCAGTTGGCCGCGCTGCCGTGAGTCAGATGGCCGCCCTGATCCAGCCGCATGCTCAACACCCGGTCCCCCGGCTCCAGGATCGTGGCGTACACACTGTAATTCGCTGTGGAACCGGAATATACCTGAATATTGACGTGCTCTGCTCCGTACAGCGCTTTCGCTCTCTCGACGGCCAGCTTTTCCAATTTGTCCGCAACTCCAGAGCCCGCCTGAAAGCGTTTTCCCGGATAACCTTCCAGCGTCTTATTGGTAAAGATGGAACCGGAAAGCTCCATGATCTCCAGGGGCGCTGTGCTCTCTGACGCGATCATCTCAATGTTGTGCTCCTGACGATGCAGTTCCTCTACCGCCAGTTCGTAAACCTCAGGGTCTGTAACACGCGTATGTTTCAGCATATACAATTCTCTCCTTTACTTACTTATTTAATTTTAATTAGAATTTAAATACTTTTTATGCTTTTATCATATCACACGTTTTTCACCCGATATATTCTTGATTTTGCAGTATCCTTTATTGATTTTGCTCTCCTTTCCCAAACCGCTCGTTAGTCAGTTTTATAACGATCCCGTGGAAGAGCCATAAGGAGATCAAGTTGGGTATAAACATCAGGCCGTTTACCGTATCCGCGGCGTTCCACACCACACTGATATTTACCACAGAACCCAGAAAAGCGAAGATGACCCACAGAACACGGAATACAGGCGCCGCCTTCTCGCCGAAGACGAAGACCGCTCCAGTCTCTCCATACCAGAACCAGCTGAGCAGAGTGGAAAAACAGAACATGACTGTGGAAACGGCCACGATGATCCCGCCCCATTCTCCTGGCAGACCTGCGGAAAAAGCCGCGGTGCTGAGAGCCGCGCTAGTCAGACCGCTGTTCCACAAACCGGTGGTCAGGATCACCAGCGCCGTCATGGTACACACGATGATCGTGTCGAAAAAGACTTCCATAATACCCAGCAATCCCTGATCTGACGGGTGTTCCACCTGAGCGGTGGCGTGGATCATAGCGGAAGACCCCAGCCCGGCCTCGTTGGACATGATGCCCCGCGATACACCTGTCCGCAAGATGACCTGCAGTGTGGCCCCGGCGAAGCCTCCTTCCGCCGCATGGGTGGTGAAGGCGCTCCTGAAGATCATTCCGAAAGCAGGTATGATCTGATCGGCGTTTAAAATCAGCACTACGAGACCAGCCAGCATGTAGACACAGCCCATCAGCGGCGTGATCACGGAGGTGACGCGTCCCAGACGCTTTACTCCGCCGATCACTACCAGCGCAGTCAGAAACGAGAACACCAGGCCCACCGCCCAGCCGGGAATATTGTATGTACTAAGAGAAGATACCACTGAATTGGTCTGCAGCATATTGCAGCTGATGAGTCCTACCACGGAAGCCGCGATGGCAAAGAATCCACCCAGGAACCTGCCCAGCGACTTGTTCTGCATTCCTCTGCTGAGTACGTACATCGCGCCTCCGCGCCACACGCCCTCCTTGTCCTTCTCCCGATAAAAAAGCGCCAGCACGATCTCGCAGTATTTTGTGGCCATACCGATCAGCGCGGCGATCCACATCCAGAAAATGGCTCCTGGACCTCCCACTGCGATTGCAGCGGCTACCCCTGCGATGTTGGCTACGCCCACGCAGGCGGAAAGGGATGCGGCAAAAGCCCACAGAGAGTTGATCTCGCCTTCACCTTTATTCTGTTTCCGCCCGTTATACAGCGCGCGGAAAGCGGCCCCAAATTTCCGAAATTGGATCCCCCTTGTACGAATTGTAAGAAAAATTCCTGTTCCAAAAAAAATAGTGAGCATGATCGGTCCAAATAAAAACGATACCATTGCCGAAAGAATATTATTTAAGACTTCCATTTGATCCTCCTTCTCTACATATCAGATCTCCATTTTCAGGATCATATCCCGCACAGCCTCAGCCAGAGCCTTATGCCCCTGCTCATCCATATGTACGGCGTCCTCAGGGCTGGCTTCCGCTACCGTCTGTGCGTCCAAAAACCAGATTCCAGTCTGCTCACACAGAAGTTTCAGATGCGGCGCTGTCTCCCGGGATCGTTCAATGCAACCCGCGCCCAAATTCTCGCCCAGCGGCGTCTCGTATAGATTGTCACGGATGAGGGGCGGCGCGATGAGCAGCAGTTTCGGCGCCTGTCCGCCGCGGCCTGCCCGGGAAAACTGCACGGCGTCCACCATCCGCTCCATGCTCCTGGCTATGTTAAAGCCGTTGAGCTGAAACCGCTCCTGCATGTCGTTGGTTCCCAGCATAATGACCACCGCATCCAGCGGTTTGTGCGCCTCCAGACAGGGGATCAGGTATGTCAGTCCGTTTTTATACCCGGTCACCGGATCGTCCCATACGATGGTCCGGCTGTTCTGTCCGTCTTCGATCACATAGTACTCTTCGCCCAGCATACGCTGCAGCCTTCCGGTCCAGCGAATCTCTCTGGGATAGCGCTCTGCTAGCCCCGGTATATAGCCCCAGGTGTTGGAATCGCCGAAACAGAGAATATCCTTCTGCATGCTGTCACCTCCTCACATGATCTTACCTCCGCATGTTCTTTCATTCTCTCACTCCTTTCCGTTTGGGAAGACCGCGTTTCACAGCGACAGATCCGCTGCATTCAGCCTCCCTCCTGCTTATTCTCAATTATTCTATATTTCAAAAAATTTGTACATTCTGGTTCTTGCCCATTCCTTTATCAAAATTGCGCTCTTCCTTTCCAGACCGGCAGACAATTTCCGCTTTTCCGGTACACAAAAAAAAACGCCGCGCGCGGTCTCATGTCCCGCGCGCGGCGAAAAATCGATGATTATTGTTCTGCAGCCTGATGCCCAAAGTTCTCCACTTCCACCCCCTGCTCCTGGCAGAACGCCGCCGGCGTCTTGTCAGTATACTGCTTGAAATACTTATAAAAATTGTTCAGACTCTCATACCCCACCATCTCAGCAGTCTCTTTTATGCTGCATTTTCTTTCCAGAAGCAGCTCCTGCGCTTTTTCAATGCGCACCTTATGAATATAGGTCACGATATTTACATCCATATACTTTTTGAACAGTCGGGATATGTGACTCGGCGTAGCGTAAAACAGCTGCGACAGCTGATTCAATTCGATTTTTTCTGCATAGTGATCGTGGATGTATTCCAGAATGCTGTTTACCGTGCCATTCCCTGTAAAATTCCAACCCACCGTACGTGTGATCGCTTGAAGAAACTGCTTATATTCCAGCGGCTTCAGCAGAATGTCGCTGGCCCCCAGGCGCAGCGCCTGCTGTGCGTATTCAAAGGATTCGTAGGCGGTAATGATAATATATCCGGACTCGGGGGCAGCCTTCATCACATCAAACCCGTTCAGCACAGGCATCTGTATGTCCAAAAAGACAAGCTGCGGTTTCTTTTCCCGTATCAGCTTCAGCGCCTGTGCCCCGTCCTCCGCCTTTCCGACGATCTCGACAGGCAGATGCTCCCGCTGGATAAAATGAGAGATGATGCCCGCCACCGCCGGTTCGTCGTCAACAATAATCGCCCGTATCATAATGTTCCCTCCTTTGACTCTCCATCCTCCGGCTCATAGATCGGAATGTATACTGTCACGCAGGTGCCCCGGTCGGAGTCAGCGGCGATCTTCATCCGAAAGTCTCCGCCGTAAGCCGATTTCAGCTTGGCGTAGATCAGGGACAGGCCGTGTCCAGAATTGCTGTCCAGACTCCTCTGCACCCTGTTCAGCGTGACCTCGTCCGGGACCGTGCCGTTATTGCAGGAGCAGATAACCGCATAATCACCGTCGCGTTTTACTTCGATCCAGATCCTCTTTTTTCCTGAGGACTGAAAACCGTGGGTAAAAGCGTTCTCTACAATAGGCTGCAGAAAATTGAACGGTACAGGGATGTTCTGGCACTCTCCCGGCACCTCAAAGTTGATCTGCAGCGCATTTCCATAGCGCAGCTTCTGCAGGTTCAGATAGGTGTTCAGATATTCCAGTTCCGAGCGCAGTTCCACAAAACGCAGGTCCGTTGCCATGGTATAGCGGAACATCTTGGCCATATCGATGATGGCGTCGTACAGCGTGTCCCTCTCTCCGCTCAGTGCCATCTCCGCCATGGAATTCAGCGTATTGAACAGAAAATGATGATTGATCTTTAAATTGGTCACGGTCTCTTTCACCACGGTCAGATCCTGCTCCAGCCGGATCCTGCGCTGTTCCGTATTTTTCAGGATCTGTTCTTTCTCCTGCAGCATCTCTCTAGAAACATAAAATTCGCAGTAGCTGAGAACGCTGTCCGCCATCTGCTGGATCAGCCGCTGTATCCCGATACCTGTACTTCTTGGCGTGTCGTAAAGTTCGCCGCGGAACTCGCTTCCCGCGTCGGAGGAGAAAAAGTGTCCGCCGCGCACGATTCCGATGATCTCCCCCTTAAAAATAATATCCTGATGATAGATCGTCATCCCGTACGGACAGGTAAACTCAATGCAGCTGGACGTCCTGGACATGTCAAAGATCCTCTTTCTCATACAGGTGCACATCTCCGGATTTTTGTCAGGCCGGCACTGCTTCAGGCAGAATTTTGAAAAGAACTGATTCTGCATGACGATCTCCCAGTCAGCGTCAAAGATGGTGAACGGAAAGCGCACTGCTTCCAGCAGCTGGGCGCGTATGGACTCCACCGCCGCGTAGAGGTTTGGGCGGACAGCGCCTTCTGGCTCAACGTCGCCGGAAGAATGTCTGGCCGAAAGAGATGGCCGGTAGGGCACCGGATTGGAGATCAGAAGCTCCCGTACCACTCCCTTCCCCGTGTTGATGGTATCGTGAAGCGTATCGGCCTCCATGTAAAAATGCATCCCGGGGCGGAACGGCACTTCCTCCCCGTCGATGTTGTACAGCCCCTCCCCTTCCAGCACATAGAGCAGCTGTTCGTGTCCGTAATGGATATGCGGCGATTGGCTCAGTCCCGGCATTATATACGTGACCCCCACGTTCATAGAACGCTTTCCTTCCTCATTTTCAGGCAGATACCACCAATCGATGTATCCCCACTTTGTTTTCTGTATCATGTAAAACTCCTGTGTACATCTATGTACGTCTCCGGCACATCCTCCATCCGTACATCTGCATTCCGACGATTTTACGCTATTGTTTTTATTATAGGCCCATATTTCGGCGGAGACAATTCATTTCATTTTCCATCTGCCAGTCATACCGGATGAAACTGCGCCGAAACGCAAACGGCTGACGAGATCCAGCGGACAAAAAAAGCGCAATCCGTAAGACTGCGCTTTTTTCGTCAATTTTTCATTCCGGTCCGCACCGGTCTATCAGAGCAGTTCCGACAGCACCACCGGGATAGTCCCTTTTCTGCTGCCGTCAGTTTTAACGCCATCTGCCCCGCCGCCGTCCGCCTGCGCGCCGGCAGCAGTATCACCGTCTCCCGTCTGCAGCGTATTGGCCTGGACGATCACCGTCACCTCCTGGCTCTCTGTGCGCCCTATCTCCGTCTGGGTGGCAGAGATCCACTCGCCTGCCTGCAGCGTCACGTCAGAGGGCACCATGGCGATCCAGGTTCCGTCAGAATTCACTGTGCTCATGGAAGTGACGCCGCTGGGGAACCGCACCGTGATCGTGCTTCCCGGCACGCCCGTGCCCGCCACAACCATATCGCTCTCCCGCACGTCATACAGCACAGGAGGACTGCTTACCGGCGCCTCCGGCACATTGAAAAGAATGTGGCCGTCGGCAGGCTGTCCGTCAATGGTCACATTCCCGTTTTCATCTGCCGTTACCCGGTAGCTGGTCTGCTCCGGCCGGAAGCCATCCGGCGTATTCATCTCGATCAGCTCATACGTTCCAGGGCTGAGTCCCGAGAAGGTCAGCCTGCCATCCGTCCCCGAGACCGCCGTTTTCACAGCCTGACCAGACTGATACAACGTATACTCCGCTCCGGCCATGACGGCTCCGGTGGAACGATCCTGTTTGACGGCGGTAAAGGAACCCGTGGGCACAGGCGGCGAAACCGGCTGCGGCTGCCAGCAGTAGCGGATGCAGCAGACAGGTCTCCGGCAATACCTGCGGCCGCTGAGACGTCCTGTATTATAAATGTTCATCATCACATATCCTTTCATAACAGAGTGGTCCGTTATCAGGATATGCAGCGGCCCTGCAGATTGCCTGCGGCCTTTCGATCTTCGTCCGGCCAGAAAATCAGAGCAGGCCGTAGTACGTCAGGATCCCGTTGTAGATCCCTCTGGCAAAGCTCTCCGGATCATAAGTCATCAGATAGGCATCCCCCGGATTGGTGATGTAACCCATTTCTACCAACACGGCAGGCATGGATGTGGCGCGCAGCACATACAGCGTCGGTCTTGCAAAAACACCCCGATTCTGAAGTCCGGTCATATAATTCAGTCCGTCCAGAATGAGATGCGCCATATCTGTGGCTATACTGCTCAGGCTGTACACATAAGCCTCGCTTCCGCTGGCTGTCGAGATGGTGCTGGCATTCGCGTGCAGACTGATAAAATAATCGGCGCGCCAGGAATTTGCACCGTAGACTCTGGCCTGCAGACTGGTCGTTGTACTGGTCCCCAGCTGCTCGTCAGGACTGTTTCTGGACAATCTGGCTTCAAAATTCGGATTCGCGTTGAGGAGCGCCGCAAGACGCACGCCTACATCGTAAGTAATATCCTGCTCTCTAACGCCGTTTCCTTCCGCTCCGGCGTTGGGATTCTGGGGGTTATGCCCCTGGTCGATAAATATTCTTATAGCCATACCGGTATATCTCCTTCTTCATTCAGGCTTCTGCGCCGCCGAGCTTTCACATGTTTTGGCCGAAAACGACCGGACCGCATTGTCCGGCCGTTCCCTCTCGAACGGCTGATATACCAGTATATGCACTTATGCTTGAATTGGAGCGTCCCCAGGGAGAAGAAATCCGAAAGGGCTATTTCCCCAGCTTCCGGCGGCAGAATTCGTCGATCATAGTATACGAAAGGCTGTGCAGCGCCATATCCCGGTCAACTTCCTCCGCTGCAAACCAGCGCGCCTCCGCCAGTTCCGATTCCTGCAGCGTGACCTGATCGCTGCCGTCCAGTTCCACGAAGTATCCCAGCATCTCGATCCCGGTCAGTCCCCAGGGCTGGCTGGCGAAAAACTCCGGATTTTTCACTTTCAGGCCCACTTCCTCCATCACCTCCCGGCGAATGGTCTCCTCAATGGTCTCGCCCACTTCCACATATCCGGCGATCAGAGCAAATCTGCGAAAACCGCCCTGAGCGCTGCGGGCCAGCAGGATCCTGTCGCCGTCTGTAACTGCCACAGCCACGGCAGGCGCGATCTGCGGAAAGATCAGATTGCGGCAGTTGGGGCAGAACAGCGCCCGTTCCTCCCCGTGCCGCTGCGTCTCGTGACCGCAGCAGCCACAGAAGCGATTCTTCCGCATCCAGGTATAAATATGAAAACCGGTCATCATCGCCAACGGGATCGTATCTCCCTCCGGCATCGTCCGGAAGATCTGGATCGGCTGAAAGCCGCCGACCTCACCCCCGGCCGCCATTTTTTCCATATTTTCTCTGTCCATCAGGAAATATCCGGTCTCATCAATAGAAAACAGATACGTGAGACAATCCTGCCTGCCCGCATCTGCATCCGCTCCTCCGAACAACTCTTCATATTTTATAAACTCATAACCCGAGGCAGCGCCGCCGCACTCCCTGATAAAAATCTCATCTTTGCTGAAGCACAGAATCCTGTCCCCCGCCGCTGCCGGGCGCCGGTTCGCATATGCATTGTCAAATCTGTGCGGCGCAATATCCTGAATCATATCCTGCTTCCTTCCCTTTCCGGGCAGACCGCCCTGTAACCTGTACGCTCTTTCCTGCCGTCCACGTCCGAAGTTTCCTGACGCGGCCATCTACATCAGTTTAATCCCTGCCGCGCGGAAAGTCAAACCACTGTTCTCCTGCCGTTCCATATCCCAACCCATATCCCAACCCACCTCCCAACTCGTCTCCCAGCCGGGCTGCCCATCTCCCCACCGGCCGTCTTCCGATCTGTCCCCGGGCTGGTAGGTTTTCCGTTTTCCTCACGTTTTTGATTGCATAATTTTCTATTAAAACAGTGTCTGCGTACTGTTTTCAGGGAATGGGATCGGTGGTATAATGTCCGCATAGCGGACATTATACGGATCCTGTGCGCGGCGGACGCCATGCGCGGATTATACCATGATGGCCTGCGGCCAGTCATGGTATAATGTCCGCATAGCGGACATTATACGGATTCTGTGCGCGGCAGACGCCATGCGCGGATTATACCATGATGGCCTGCGGCAGACGCGCGCGGATGATTCCGTAATGTGCGCAGATCAGAAGGGAGACAGATATGAGAAGAATATCGCGAAAAATAGTTTGTACAGCGGTGGCCGCCGCTCTGGCCTTCGCTGGGCCGGCGGCAGGAGGCGCTCCTTCAGGGGGTGGAGCCGGCGCGGCCTTCGGGGCAGAGCCCGTTTCCGCCGCCATGTTTACCGACGTGCCCTCCGACAGCTGGGCGCTGAACGCCGTCACCCAGGCCAAAACGCTGGGGCTGATGAGCGGGACGGATGACACCCATTTTGGTTACGGCAGACCCATGACGAGAGCTGAATTCGTGACGATCCTCTGCAGCATGCTCAAATGGACGGTCTCCGAACCAGAGAATCCCTCTTTTTCAGATGTTGCGCCCGGTGAGTGGTATTATCCCTATGTGGAGACCGCGCTGGCCCACAATGTGATGGACAAGGCCGGTTCTTTCGCACCCACAGCCAACATCACCCGGGAACAGGCCGCCGTTATGTTTGTCCGGGCCCTTGGGCTTGACTCCGCCGCCGCGCTGGAGAAAAATACGGTCCTTCCCTTTACCGACGTACCTTCAGACAGTTCATCCAGGGGCTACATTGCGGTGGCCAAAAATATCGGTATGATGAGCGGAACCAGCGCCGCCACCTTCAACCCCACTGGAACGGCAAAGCGGGAGGAAGTGGCCTCCATGATCACCAATGTATACTCTGATTACTATGGCAAAACGGAGTTTCTCCACGGATTTTACGCCATCTCTTCCTATTCTCAGCGCGAGCTGGCAAAAGACATGGACGCCGTGACCTTTATGTGGAGCACCATGACTCTCGACGACAGGGGCGTATGGCTGAATACCGGCGCCGACGGCAGCAACCAGTTTAAAGTACCCGACTCTTACGAAGACGCCACTTCGTATATGGATGCCAACGGCGTCAAAACACATCTTGGCGTCTATATGGATGTCTCCGCCGGAGCCGGAGATCTTTTGAGAAACGCTGAAAGCAGAGCTGCAGCTGTAACTGCGATCACAGATGAATTGACGAAAGTCTATGAGGCCGCAGGAAAAAATCCCTACAGCGGCGTAACGATCGACTTCGAGGGGCTTAAAGGCCAGGACAGCAGACAGGCGCTGAACGACTTTCTCACCTCACTCTCCTCAAAGTTAAAAGACCTGGACAAGACGCTGTACGTGGCCGTTCAGCCGGTCATGGCTGACGGCGTGTACTTTGACGGTTACGACTACCGCGCCATCGGAACGTTGGCGGACAAGGTCATCCTCATGGCTCACGACTACGCTCCCGCCTCTCTTTCCGGGTATGAGGGCACGGAGTATTACAAAAACGCAGCGCTCACGCCCATCAGCCAGATATACTGGGCCCTGAAAGCCGCCACGGACGATAACGCGGGAGTGGCCGACAAAAGCAAGCTGGCGCTGGCCATCAGCTTCGACGGCAAAGGATGGAAGATCTCAGAGGACGGCAAGCTCCAATCGCCCGCCTATGCTTCCTACGGCTCCCAAACGCTGGCCGCTCTTCTCGCCGACCCTCTGACACAGACCGGTTTTTCACAGACCTATCGGAATCCCTACCTGACCTCTGCGGCGAATTCCCAGCGCTCCTTCGTCTGGTACGAAGACAGCCGCAGCGTGTTTGAAAAGGCCGCCCTGGCTCGCCTTTTCGGCGTGAACGGAATCTCGATCTGGCGGCTGGGTAATATCCCGGCTTATCAGACATACGACGCCACTGAAAGCTATCGGTAATCAACAGCATTTACCCGAAGCTCTTCATCTTCAGATAAAAAAGAGCGGACCGCGCCCTGTCGCGCTGTCCGCTCTTTTTCACCCTCGTTCCTATGCCTTTTTCGCCGTGCTTCTCTTTTTGGCCGCAGTCCTCTTCTTTTCCAGCGCCGCCTGGCGCTCTTCTTCTGCACGCTGGTGCATATCGTCGATCCTGCGCTGTTTTTCCGCCTGCTTGGCTGCCTCTGCCCTCTGCAGCTCATTATCCATTTCGCCGTGAGACTTCGGATCGTCCAGCGTCAAAAACTTCTCAAACGCGGAGGGATAGATGAACTTTCTGACCCCATATTCTCCGCCGAATTCCACTTCTACCACATTTTCCGTCTGATTCGTCACTGTGCCGTCCCCGAACTGACTGTGATGTACGTGTTCGTGCATAAGATTTATCATTGTACCGTTCCTCCCTCTCCGCTGCCGCGGCTGACTCTATCTTCAATATAACCCGGGACTTCCGACTCCGAAATACCCAGGGCGGCTGCCAGTTCACCGAATAACAGCTCCTCCGCACGCCTCATGAATTGCTCATCCACAGACCCAAATTTCCTCTTTTGCGCCTCTAACTCCTGCTTCTTGGTATAGATCGACATCGTGAGTTCCACCAGCTCTGCACAATCGTGTGAGTTCAAAGCCGCTTCGTAATGCTCCTTCAGCTGACGCAGCGCTGGACTGTAGCATGCCTTCGCCTGTATGGACGGAATTTTGTCGATGAGCTGCTCTGCTTCCTCTCTTGAAATAATAGGCCGCATGAACACCCGGCCGCCTTCCACAGGCGAATAAATAACACATTTCTGACGCAGCGGCAGCACAGTGTAATAGAGCTGCCCCTTTGCGGACCCAGGAATCTTCTGCGGCGAAATATCTGTGATCTTGCAGACGCCTGTATTCCCGTAAAAAATTAAATCTCCGATCTGGTACATTCCGGTTACCTCCGCTCACCCTCTCGCAGCATACACGAAACGGCCCGGCCGCCTGCCTCCTGATGCGGCGCGGCAACGACGCCCTTCCGGGAAAACACGAAAAACGGATCCGCCGCACACGCGGCTTCAAAAAAACACAGCGGACCGTGCAGGCCGCCATCCCGCAATCTTAACGTAACAAGAAAGCGTGTATGCTCTGACAACTGGACTTACGTTTGCCAATAACAACACGCTGTTCATATCCTTATTTTAGCACATTCAGCAGTCCAAATGTAAGGAAAAATTGAAAAATACAGAGATAAATTTAAGGCTTATTCGCAGATCAACTGCCAGTTCACCCCAAAACGGTCTTTTACCCAACCGTACATTTTAGCAAAGAACTGCGGTTCTGCTTCCATGAGAGCTTCCCCACCCTCCAGCAGCTTTCCGTAAACATCCAGCAGCTTTTCCGGCGATTCAAAGCGCAGGATCAGCGAGATCATACCGCCCTGTTCCGCATCTGGCTGAGCATCGCTGAAATTGATCCGGCTTCCGCAGATCGTCATTTTTCCAAAGGCTATCCGATTTTTCATCTCATCGGAAACAGGAAAGTCTGGATCTGCAGGCATATCCGAATACCTTAACATCTCTTTCTCGCGGCATTCAAACACAGTCTCATAAAATGCCGCCGCCTCATTGGCTCGTCCCATAAAATTGATAAACGGTTCGATCATATCAGAAACTCCTTTTCCCATCCCATTTTTCTCTGTGCAGACATTCTGTCACGGTTTTGCTTACTATTATAATGTTATCATGTACCTTTTTCTCAATTCTTATACGCGGGCGGGCTCCCCCTTATGATGCAGGCTGATGATCGAATGCATGCGAAACATCGGCCTGTTCTGTCTTCCGATTTTTCCGCGGCTGATGCCGCAGCGAAAAAGGACAGCATAGAGCCGGGGAGAAGCCGTTGCCTGCAATAGGAACAGCGCAGGCAATATGAAGGGGGTTCCGGCCCTTGTGAAGGCAATGAGGGGGATTTAACCCCTCGTTTTTTTCATTTTCCTGTCTTTTCGGACAGTCTATGGTCAGGCTGTCTGAAAACCAACCACATACTACAGAGTAAAAGGCCAGGGGCGAAAATGCCAATAAACGTTTAAATTTCAATGGTTTTATGGTATAATAAAAGAAAAAAAGGAGGTGCCATATGGCTTACATAAACGGAACATCCCGCGACCAGATCAGGCTGTTTGTCTCCTGGGAGGATCACATCGATCCCGACAATCCGGTCCGCCTCATCGACGCGTTTGTTGACGGGCTGGACCTGAACAAACTGGGCTTCACCCATGCGGTCCCCGCAGACACCGGGCGGCCGGCCTATGATCCTGCCGTGCTTCTCAAATTGTACCTGTATGGCTACCTCAACCAGATCCGTTCCAGCCGCAGGCTCATGATCGAATGCAGAAGAAACATCGAGCTGTTCTATCTGCTGGATTCTCTGGCCCCGGATTTTCGCACCATCGCAGACTTCCGCAAGGACAACAGCGAAGCCATCGTAGGGGTCTTTCGCCACTTCGTCGGGGAATGCCTGAGTTTGGGGCTGTACTCCAAAGAGCTTCTGGCTGTGGACGGGTCCAAATTCCGGGCGGTGAACGGGCACAAGAACATGTATAACGAGACGATCCTGACCACTAAGCTGGCGCGTGTTGACAACGAGCTGGCGCATTATCTCAAGCAGCTGCAGGAAGCGGATGAGAAGGAGGACACGGAGCCGGAGAAGACAGCTGTGCTGACCGAGACCATCGAGAAATTGACCGCGCGAAAAGAACGGTATGAGGCGTACCAGGCGCAGCTTTTGGAGAGCGGAGAGACCCAGCTGCTGACCACGGATCCCCAGGCCCGCATGATGAACAGCAAAAACGGCTTTCACTGCTGTTACAATGTGCAGACGGCAGTGGACGCGAAGACACATCTGGTCGCGGCCTTCGAGGTGACCAACCATGC
The DNA here is from genome assembly GCF_900605495.1 of Bacilliculturomica massiliensis. Taxonomy (GTDB): domain Bacteria; phylum Bacillota; class Clostridia; order Peptostreptococcales; family Anaerovoracaceae; genus Bacilliculturomica; species Bacilliculturomica massiliensis. The sequence goes on along the minus strand of NZ_LR027601.1, from coordinate 245,406 downwards.
CAACGACCAGCAGGTGCTTTCCGCCTTCTCCCAGAAGGTCAAGCAGGATCTGAAGACAGAGGTCCTTTCGGTGGTGGCGGACAAGGGGTATGACAGTCAGGAAGAAATACTCGCCTGCATCCAGCAGGGCGTATTGCCCTATGTGGGATTCCGCTACGACCAGTCTGAGCGGCTGTTGGTTCTGCCCTATGAGCCCCAGGCGATCACGGAAGAGCGGCGTCGTTCCACCAGGCCCGAAGACATCCGGGCCTGCCTGCACGCCGGCGTCCTGCCCCAATGCTACGAGGGATCTCACCTGAGCGTGGAGGTCCGAGCAGAGCGGGCCATCGGCTGCTTCCATCGCGGACTGGACAAAACGACGGTGACCTGCCCCATGGGCCAGACGCTGCGAAAGACCTGTGAAAAGCACGGCGGGATCGAATACGCCTGCAGACCGGCCTGCCGACAATGTACGAATCGCTGCACCCCATCGCGCAAGCACAAGGTGGTGCGCTTTGGTCCAGGAACCGAATATGTAGCCGCACGCATGTACGGAGAAGGGAAACCCGTGATCACTCAGCCGCCGGGCTTTATCCCCCACAATTCGTTTTACCGCAAAAACCGGCCAGGTCTGACCGTATTGCTGCGGGTGGCGGACGACATACCCAAACAGAAGCTCCGACTGTGCGTGTCGGAGCATCCCTTCGGCACGGTAAAGTGGTCCCACGGGGCCTACTACTTTCTTTGCAAGGGGATCCAAAAAACCTCGGCGGAAGCGGGGCTTAGTTTTCTTGCGTACAATATGAAGAGAGCCATCAATATGAAGGGGGTTCCGGCCCTTGTGGAGGCAATGAGGGGGATTTAACCCCTCATTTTTCTGTTTTTTTGCCCTTTTTCCTCATTCCAACGTAAAAAAACACTGTAAATCTTGGATTTACAGTGTTTTTTCCTGTCTTTTCGGACAGTCTATGGTGCAGGCAAGAGGACTCGAACCTCCATGAAGTAACCCTCACACGGACCTGAACCGTGCGCGTCTGCCAATTCCGCCATGCCTGCGTATTATTCTTCTCCCGCTCTGTCCTGCACGACACCCCTGTTCAATAAAACGATTTTATCTGCCTTACGTGTGCCGCATAACTATTATACCAATTTCAAAAGAATAATCAACAGTTATTTTTATAAATTTTGATTCCGTGCCGTCATGGCGGAAAACAGCTCTGTCACTCGCTCTACAGATCCCTTCCAGTGTTTTTACAGAAACGCTCCATTGCAGACCTGAAGCACCTGTCCGCGGACTGCGCGGCCCATCCTGCTTGCCAGATACAGACAGGCGTACGCCTGGTCTATGGTTTCGCACTCTGGTCCCGGAAAGTAGACGTAGTGTCCGCTGTACTTCAGCATCTTGTCCCCTCCCGGCTGTTTCCCGTCCTTATTTGCCAGATGTGCCGGCGTCAGCGTCGCCCCCGGAGCAATGGCATTGCAGCGGATGTTCGTATCGATGAGACGCATCGCCACATTCTTCGTCAGCGTATTCAGCGCGCCCTTCGTCGATGTATACGCAGCGCCGCAGAAGGGACGAGTCCCATTTACTGAGGATACGTTGATGATGACACCCTCATTCTTCGGCAGGAAGATCTTCAGAGCCTCGCGGATACAGCGCATAGGACCTCCCAGGTTCGTGTTCATGACATGCAGCATCCATTCATCGTCTGTTTCATCGATCAGCTTCTGTTCGCCGATACCGGCGTTATTAATGAGGATGTCCAGATCTCCAAACTCTTCTATTGTCGCAGAAAAGACGCGCTGAATGTCTGAGGTGGAGCACACGTCCGCTGTGACGCCGATGGCCTTTCCTCCCTTTTCGCGGATTCCGGCTACTGTCTCGTCCAATCTCTCTCTGCCCCGGGCCGTCAGAACGACGGCGGCACCCTCCTCAGCAAACAATTCCGCCATCGTGCGGCCCATGCCATAACTGGCCCCGGTGATAACCGCTACCTTTCCTTTCAACATTTGGCGTTCCATAATGTATCACTCCTTTCATTCATCGTTTTAACAGCAACATTTAAATCATAACCATGATCCCGCTTGTAAGACTACTTCCATCCTATGTAAAGCGCTCCGTTCTCCATCTCGCTTCCCGCCTGGCCAGGCTTGTTCCGTTAAGGCTCCCGTTCTTCAAAGCGGACAATCACATCGCCTGTTCCAAGGGCATCTGATAATTTTTCCGGTTCCTCCGCTCTCCCCAGGTTCGTATATCTGTAGCCGCTGGAAAAGCTCTCGTAAAAGATCACCAGACAGTCTTCGCCATACAGCATGATATCCCCGGCATTGATCTTCTCCGTTGGAACCGGTTCCGCCGGCAACGGATCATCCATGTAATAATACTTCTCATTCCCGTTTAACTCAGACATTTCAACGGTGAGCGGAAACCGCTCCGCCAGCGCCCTCGTCGTCTCGCTGTCATAGAGGTCCGCGGAAAAGCGCTGTGTGCCGATGGTCAGCGTGACCGGAATCCTTTCTGACTCAGACTCGCTGTCAGCCGGAGAGGAAACCGAAGAAGATGCGGCAGACGGATCTGACTGCCGGAGATGCAGTACGCCTGCGCTCGACAAAGAACCCCAGGCGGGCAGCGCCGCCGCAACAACAACTGCCAGTAAAAGAGCTGACGTTCGTTTCATATAAATTCCTCCTTTTATTTCCTTGCAGCTTTATTATAATTCGCTGTTTTTTAGATATCAAACACCTATATCAAATACATACATATGCTTTACGAGCATAAATTCAAATGATATAATGAAGAAAATGATCGGAGGTGTTTTACATGGAATTGCGTGTTTTACGATATTTCCTTGCGGTGGCACAGGAAGAAAGTATTTCGGGCGCAGCCGAATATCTGCATCTGACTCAGCCTACTCTTTCCCGTCAGTTGATGGACCTGGAGGAAGAGTTGGGGAAAAAACTCTTTATCCGCGGCAATCGGAGGGTCACGCTGACCGAAGACGGCCTGCTGCTTCGCAGGCGTGCAGGTGAGATCGTAGATCTGGTGGATAAAACAGAATCGGAAATTCGGGAGACAGAAGACGCGGTCAGCGGCGATATCTACATCGGGGGCGGAGAGACCGAAGCCATGAGACTGATTGCCAAAACGGCGAAAGACCTGCAAAAGGATTATCCCAACCTCCGCTGCCACCTGTTCAGCGGAAACGCTGACGACGTGACGGAACGGCTGGATAAAGGGCTTTTGGACTTCGGCATTTTGATCGGACCCTTTGATATCAAAAAATATGAGTATATCCAGCTGCCGGCGATCGATACCTGGGGGGTACTGATGAGAAAGGACAGCCCCCTTGCTGTTCAGGATATGGTAAAGCCGCAGGACCTTTGGGACCTCCCCCTTCTCACCTCTCGCCAGACCCTGGTGAAAAACGGATTGTCCGCCTGGATCGGCCGGGACTATGAGACTCTGAACATCGTCTCAACTTACAATCTGGTGTTCAACGCCACTCTTATGGTGGAAGAAGGCCTTGGTTACGCCCTGACCCTGGACAAGCTGGTAAACACCTCCGGAGACAGCAAGCTCTGCTTCCGCCCCCTGGAGCCGAAGCTGGAAGTCGGCCTGGTCCTCGTCTGGAAAAAATACCAGGTCTTCTCTAAGGCCACGGAGAAATTTCTGGAATGCCTGCAGGCCAGATTGAACGAAAACGATCGTTCATAACCCTTTCAGGTTATATCCCAAACAGAAAAGGTATGCCCTGTGAGTACTTTACTGCAGCAGCCGTGTCAGATCGGCCTTCCACTCTTTTATCGCTGCCGGATCGTTTAGCCGCAGCATGGGCCGGCAGCGGAATAGCTGGAGCGCACGAGCAACGGACCGTGGGAGCGGCGGACTAAGGAATAGCCGCCCGCGGAGGTCGGCTGGCGGCGGAATAGCCCGGCTCCGCCATAGGTGAAAACAGTAATAAAAATTCATGATCACCGAAAAACACGTAAAAACAGGCGCCATCCACGCAATATTTGCTGCAAAATGGGTGAAAATGCAGAAAAGAATTAACTCTCACCTATTTGGCAGCTCGATCTCGGTGAAATCAAGAAAAAAATCAACACTTCCCCTATTTACCCTCAGAGTCTGGCCGCTATTCATCCGCCAACAGCTGCCGAAGACCGGCATTTCGCTGCCGTCGGCGCACCAGCATCCGACAAAGGCTCCCCGCCGAAAGCAACATCCAGCAAAAAATCAGCGTCCCCTCAGCTTGCTCAAGCCGGAAAAGGACGCTGTACGCAGTTCATACAGTTTATGTTTATGGAAGTTATGTTTATGCAGTCTGATGCCGCAGATCTATTGTGCCGCAGTCTCCTGTCTTCTGTCTTCCCTTTTGTCTAATTGGGCTATAAAAGTTTTTTTACGGCCGAGGCTGAGGATGCGGACAGCGAAGCGGCGCATGTGTCTGGTCTGCCCGCAGCTGTCCGGGCACGGCTCCACGTTTCAAAATCGCTTATGGACAGCGGTTTTGAAAAAATGTATCCCTGTACGGCGTCACAGTGTAAGCAGCAGAGACAATTAAGCTGCTCCTGTGTTTCGATCCCCTCCGCCACGACCTTCATTCCCAATTTGTGCGCGATCTCGATGAATCCTGAAATAATGTTTTGGGATTTCTGATTGTTCATGTCGTCAAAAAAATTCTTATCCAGTTTTATAACGTCAATGTCAAGTTCCTTCAGCAAGGCAAGGGAAGAATACCCGAAACCGAAATCATCCAGAGAACAATGAAATCCATTTCGGTGCATTTCATTGATCATGTTCTTGATCAGCTTGATCTGCTCCACATTGATCAGAACGGATTCTGTGATCTCAAACTCGATCATGTGATCCGGAATCTGATATTTTTCCTTTATATCGACGAACTCACGGAGAAAATTCAGATTTTTAATATGGGTCCGCGACAGATTGACCGAGATCGGAATCAGCGGTTCCCCTTCTTCCATGGAGTTCTGCATCCATTTACACACTTCTTCAAATACATAGAGGTCGAGGATACAGATTTTTTCATTCTTCTCAAACAGCGGAATAAAATCGGAAGGGCTGATCATCCCATATTCCGGATGTTCCCATCGGACCAGAGCCTCTGCGCCGCATAAATTCATATCGGACAAACCAACCTTGGGCTGGAGATATACCTGAAAATCACGATGCTTTATGGAGGCGTCGAATATAGAATTGAGACCTGCCTCTTTTCTTACCTGTTCTAACAGCGTACGGCCAAAAAAGGAGCACACGCTCTTCCCCTGCGCCCTTATGCTTGCGAAGCGGGCCCGGTCCTGCATGGTCCGGACTTCCAAGTCCGGGTCGTCGATCAAATATCCCCCCGCCTCTAACATCAGGCCGTACGCAATATCCGTATACTCATTGAACGAATTGAGACTTTCTGTGATCTTGGCAATTCTGGCCGTGACCACTTCCTCCGAAGTATCTCTCAGGCACAGAAAAAAATGGTCCATCTCGCTTCTGCAAACCAATTCGTTCTCTTTTAAACTTGCCTTCAATACCCTGTACATGTACTTCAGGATATTGTCTCCGGCGGCAATTCCCACATTTTCATTGATCAATTGAAAACCCTTTATATTTAAAAAAACAAGAGTAAATGTAGCTGGGGGATTTTTGGCGATCAGGGCTTTCAGCTTCATCTGAAAGGCTGGATTGTTGTCGTCTTTAGTCAGCGGATCGATCATTGTGATCTCTTCAAGCCTCTTCCGACTTTTTTCATAAGCTGAGATGATGAGGAAGATAAGGATCGTACAGACAATGAAGACGCCGGCAACGACAGCAAGGGAGCGCAGCTCATAGATGTTGATGTCTCCCTTGATCAGATCCTGGCGGACGATCGTTATCAAAAACCAATCGTTGATATTCAGCGGGCTGTAACACAAAATGAGATCTTCATTGGAGACCGTTGAAAAATAAAGGATACCGGATGCTTTGCGATTGGTTTCGTCGATCATTTTTTTCAGATCTTTCGAAACGTGGCGTTCGCCGTCTTTATAGATGATATCGCTGAACTGCATGAAAGTCTGAGGATCTGTGGGGGCGATCACGATATTTCCCATTACATCGACAACGCAGGCCAGTCCATTGCCGTCAAAGTTCATCTGAGTCAAAATCTGCTGCATGCTTTTTTGTTCCAGAATTCCTACCAGCACCCTCTCATTTCCCCTGTCATTGGTCATCGGTACAGAAAAAAGGAGGGCGTGCCCGTCGAGACTGAAGAGCTCAGTTTTTTCATAAGAAATTTGATTCAGGGCTATCCAGTTATCGAAACAATCGCTTTGAAAATCGTTTTTTATTATTTCCCCGTCCTGGCTGACGATCGCGATCAGATCAAACCGAAGTGCGTTGGCCTTCCGCTGCAGGAAATCACTCATATCAGTCAGCTGCGGCATCCGGCTGATCGTACTGGCAAGCTGCTCCATATAGTTCAGATTGGAATCGATCTGGTAAGATAGATTTCCGGCGGACTGATTCGATATATCCTGTACGTACAAATCAGTTTTCTCTTTTAAAATATTGCTCAGATATAATGTATTGCAAAGCATTGAAATGATAAGCAGCACAACAGTGCAACTCAAAATAAAGATCTCTCTCCGTTTCATCATTACACACCTTATAACTTTTTCTATTTTTTTATTATTCTATTACACAGGAGCGTAATTTCCAACCGATTATTTGTGTACGTTTACATATAGTATTTTATTTCCCGGCAAACTATGTTATACTGTTCCCGCTGAATATCTGGTCTGGGAGGAACGATGATGAAAAACAAACAAACTTCATTTGACTATGTGTACCGCGACTTATGCGACCAGATCGAAATTGGTCGATTGGCTTATGGGGACACGCTGGCCTCCATGAGCCAGCTGTGTGAATTGTATCATGTGGGCATACGCACGGTAAAAGATGTGATGCGTGCTTTAAAAGAGGACGGCTATATTCGGACGGAGGAACGGAAGCCCGCGGTGGTGATCTATCGCCGTGACGATTCCCAACGGGATTCGGCGATACGATCAGCGTTAAGACAAAAGACATCTATTCTTCAGGTATACGAAACGATGGCCCTCATCCTGCCCCCCATCTTCGCACTGTCCGTCAGAGCCTGTGAAGCCGAAAAAATAGAATACTGGGCCAGGATCTTTCGTAATTTTGACAAAAAAGATGCAGAAAAGCGCAAAAAGATGATGGCATCCTTTCTCTATTTTCTTTTGGAAAACTCCGGAAATCTTCTGTTTCGGGATTTGTATTCCAATTATGAGCTCTACGCAAAGATCCCACTGTTTTCTAACTATGAAAAGTTTGAATCAAGGGTCTTGCTCCATAACGAATTTAACAGCCTTACATGGGTGGCAGAGGCATTCCTGAAAAAAGACAGCGTCCAGATCACGCACCGTTTTTCTGTCATGTATGAAGCCATCGTATCCTCTGTCCAGTTATTACTGGAGGAATTCACGGCACAGTACCCGAACGTGCCGGAAGACCCGTCCCTGGAATTTTCCTGGAACGCGCACAGGGGCAGGGAACATTTCTACCTTCAGATCGCACGGGATCTGATCGACAAGATCGGAACCGGCGTCTATCCAGAAAATACCTTCCTGCCTTCTGAGGCCGCTCTTGCAGCGCAGTACAACGTGTGTGTTTCTACCATTCGCAACGCGCTGTCCATGCTCAATGAGATCGGATTTGCGAAAACCTATAATGTAAAAGGGACCAGGGTGATCTGGCAAGACGACCATGTGGTAGTCAAATGTATGCAAAACAAGGCGTTTAAGAGAGACACGCTTTTGTATTTAAGCGCTCTGCAGATGATGGCAATGATCGTCCCCACCGCCGTGAGACTGTCGGCGCCTGCTATGGACGAACAGGCGAAATCAGAGCTGAGGCAGCAGCTGAAAAAAGCTGGGAGCATCCCTATCGACGTGATCGTCCGCTGCATTGTGGACCATCAGCCCCTGCGGCCCATGAAGACCATTCTGCAGGAGCTCTGCGATCTGAATATCTGGGGATACTATTATTCCTTCTTTCGCAGCGATCCGCCGGAAGATCAGGTTCTTTCCAGAAAGTGCAGGGATGCGGTCCAGTATTTAAGCGATGGAGATACGGAGTCTTTAGCCCGGTGCTTATTCTTCTGCTACACTCACATTCTGGATTTTGTAAGGAACTTTATCGTCAGCTGCGGCCTTTCAGAGGCGGCCATGATCATCACCCCCGAATATGATCGGGACACGGGACCGCACATTCTCAGCGAAAGCCCCCAGCGATCCGCCGCCACATAAAATCTCAGGCGCCCTGCAGCGGCAATGAGGGGGATTTAACCCCTCATTTTTCTGTTTTTTTGCCCTTTTCCCTCATTCCAACGTAAAAAAACACTGTAAATCTCAGATTTACAGTGTTTTTTCCTGCCTTTTCGGACAGTCTATGGTCAGGCTGTCTGAAAACCAACCGCATACAACAGCGTAAAAGGCCAGGGGCGNCGAGACGATCCTGACCACTAAGCTGGCGCGTGTTGACAACGAGCTGGCGCATTATCTCAAGCAGCTGCAGGAAGCGGATGAGAAGGAGGACACGGAGCCGGAGAAGACAGCTGTGCTGACCGAGACCATGGAGAAATTGACCGCGCGAAAAGAACGGTATGAGGCGTACCAGGCGCAGCTTTTGGAGAGCGGAGAGACCCAGCTGCTGACCACGGATCCCCAGGCCCGCATGATGAACAGCAAAAACGGCTTTCACTGCTGTTACAATGTGCAGACGGCAGTGGACGCGAAGACACATCTGGTCGCGGCCTTCGAGGTGACCAACCATGCCAACGACCAGCAGGTGCTTTCCGCCTTCTCCCAGAAGGTCAAGCAGGATCTGAAGACAGAGGTCCTTTCGGTGGTGGCGGACAAGGGGTATGACAGTCAGGAAGAAATACTCGCCTGCATCCAGCAGGGCGTATTGCCCTATGTGGGATTCCGCTACGACCAGTCTGAGCGGCTGTTGGTTCTGCCCTATGAGCCCCAGGCGATCACGGAAGAGCGGCGTCGTTCCACCAGGCCCGAAGACATCCGGGCCTGCCTGCACGCCGGCGTCCTGCCCCAATGCTACGAGGGATCTCACCTGAGCGTGGAGGTCCGAGCAGAGCGGGCCATCGGCTGCTTCCATCGCGGACTGGACAAAACGACGGTGACCTGCCCCATGGGCCAGACGCTGCGAAAGACCTGTGAAAAGCACGGCGGGATCGAATACGCCTGCAGACCGGCCTGCCGACAATGTACGAATCGCTGCACCCCATCGCGCAAGCACAAGGTGGTGCGCTTTGGTCCAGGAACCGAATATGTAGCCGCACGCATGTACGGAGAAGGGAAACCCGTGATCACTCAGCCGCCGGGCTTTATCCCCCACAATTCGTTTTACCGCAAAAACCGGCCAGGTCTGACCGTATTGCTGCGGGTGGCGGACGACATACCCAAACAGAAGCTCCGACTGTGCGTGTCGGAGCATCCCTTCGGCACGGTAAAGTGGTCCCACGGGGCCTACTACTTTCTTTGCAAGGGGATCCAAAAAACCTCGGCGGAAGCGGGGCTTAGTTTTCTTGCGTACAATATGAAGAGAGCCATCAATATGAAGGGGGTTCCGGCCCTTGTGGAGGCAATGAGGGGGATTTAACCCCTCATTTTTCTGTTTTTTTGCCCTTTTTCCTCATTCCAACGTAAAAAAACACTGTAAATCTTGGATTTACAGTGTTTTTTCCTGTCTTTTCGGACAGTCTATGGTGCAGGCAAGAGGACTCGAACCTCCATGAAGTAACCCTCACACGGACCTGAACCGTGCGCGTCTGCCAATTCCGCCATGCCTGCATATCTTTCGTTTTTTAACGGCAACAATAAGATATTAACACAGCTATCGGGCTTTGTAAAGAGGCAAATTCAAATTTTATCAGTTTTTTGTGTTCGATTCCGTTCATTTCCGACCGTCACGGTTGGATGGGCAGGATGACGTGTTTCCCCCGCCGTACCGGTCGTCCGGGTGTAAAGGAAACGGGCTTTCGGAAGAGCGGACCGTCCGTCACGAAGGTGTGGTATTCTCCATTTTCTCCGCAGACGTCGACGCCTTCTCTCTCCAGCAGTTCCACAGCTTCACGGGTCAGTGTCTTTCCCAGCCAGGAGGCGTCCATGCGCTCTGTATCGATCACGGTAAAGATCGTCTTGAATCCGCTGTCCAGAAACTCCTCCACCGCCGCTCTCCGGCTCATCTGCCACAGCGGAAAGCAGGCCTCAAGTCCTGTGCTGCGGCAGCGCCGCGTGCACCAGGCCAGGTGTTCTTCCAGATCTATATCGCCGAAGACGCATACCTCGGCTCCTTTTTCCCGTTCCCGGCGGAGCATTTCCTCAAAATCCGCCTCGTATTTGTCTCCCCCTCCCGTTCGGATCAGGCGGAGCGGAATTCCCAGCGACTCCTCGATCCTCCGCAGGATCGGTTCCGGCACGCCGTGAAACCACGAACAGTCCCGCTCTGCGTTGTATGTCATGATCAGCGCCTGGGGCTCCATCCCCTGCCGGATCGCTTTGTACAGAGCAAGGGTGCTGTCCTTTCCGCTGCTGTAGGAGGCCACAAACTTTCTCTTACTTTTTAGAAATTCCTTGTTATCCCCATGATCTTTCATCGGTATCCGCTCCTCTATTCCTGATCTCTGCGCTTTCTGTAAGGCCGCCCAGGTCCGGCGGCTGGCCCGCCCTGATGGCAGCCGCCAAGGCCGATGGGTGAGCACAGCCCTTGTGATCCAAAAACTGCGGCAGCCATGCTGCCGCAGTCCTTCTATCCCTTCAAACGCCGCGGCGTCTGTCTCCTGTCTGTTCGGTCATCCTGTGGTTTCCCCATTGATCACTGATACTTTTCGATCAGCTTTCTGGCCACCCACACTCCGCTTGCCGAGGCCTGGGACAGGGAGTGCGTCACGCCGGAACCGTCTCCCAGCGCGTAAAGTCCTTCCACCTTCGTCTCCAAGTTTTCGGTGACCTCTACCTTGGAGTTGTAGAATTTGACCTCCACTCCGTAGAGCAGCGTGTCCTCGTTTGCCGTGCCCGGCGCGATCTTGTCCAGCGCATAGATCATCTCGATGATATTGTCCAGCTGACGCTTGGGGATCACCAGGCTCAGATCTCCCGGCGTCGCCTTCAGCGTGGGACGTGTAAAGCACTTTGCCATGCGGCGCTCGCTGCTTCTCCTCCCCTTCACCAGGTCTCCGAACCGCTGCAGCAGAACGCCTCCGCCCAGCATGTTGGAAAGGCGGGCGATCGACTCGCCGTACTCGTTGCTGTCCTTGAACGGCTCGGTAAATTTGTTGGAGACCAGCAGCGCGAAATTGGTGTTTTCCGTGTGCAGCGCCGGATCAGCGTAGCTGTGGCCGTTTACTGTCACAATGCCGTTGGTGTTCTCAGAGACGACCTCGCCGTAGGGATTCATGCAGAACGTCCGGATCTGATCGTTGTACTTATCGGTTTTATAGACGATCTTGCTCTCATACACTTCGTCGGTGATATGCTTGAATATTTCTGCGGGCAGCTCTACGCGAACGCCGATGTCCACCCGATTGCTCTCCATCTCGATCCCCATTTTATTGCAGACGCTGGAGATCCACTTGGAACCGGAGCGGCCTGTGGCCAGTACCAGATCCGTGCATTCGTAGGACTCGCCCTTGTCCGTGGTGATACGGAACCCCTTCGGAAGTTTCTCCACCTCGGAGACCAGCGTTCCAAACTGCGTGTCGATCCGATCCTTCGTATAGTCGAAGATACGGCCCAGGATCTTCATATTGCGATCCGTACCCAAATGTCTCACCTTCGCGTCCAGAAGGTGAAGATTATTCTGCAGCGCAATGGTCTTCAGCTGCGAATTTCCTGTGGAATACAGCTTTGCGTCAGCGCCGCCCATATCGCAGAGTACGCTGTCCACGTAGTTCATGAGTCCCATCGCCTCTTCCGTTCCCACGTAGCGGTGCAGATCCCCGCCGAACTGCGTCGTGATATTGTATTTCCCGTCGGACAGCGTTCCCGCGCCGCCGTAACCGTTCATGATATGACAGGGGCTGCACTTGATGCAGCTGGACGTCTTGCCCAGCTTGATAGGACAGACGCGCTTTTCCAGGCCCATGCCCTTATCGATCATCAGCACCTTCGCCCTGTTGGGAAGCTTCGTCATCTCGTAGGACATGAATACGCCGGCCGCGCCTGCGCCGACAATGATCACATCATATTTTTTCATTTTTTCCTCCGTACTGCCGCGGAATTTCCGGCGGCCTCACCATTTAAGAGTCTTTGCCCGCGCATGGTCAGCGGAGAGCATAGACCTGCACGTGCGGATTTTTCACACACGAAATGAGGCGCACTGCGCCCCAAGTTATTATACACGATAAACGCCGGCCTGAAAAGCTGTTTTCAAGGCCGGCGTCCTGCAGATATCAAATTCGACGCATTACGACGGAAGAATTGCTTTCTCACATGCTTCCCTGCGATCCCCAGGTTTAAAATTCGTGACGCACACGAAAGTGGTGACCAGTAAGATCGAAACGCCGAAAATCAGGAATATCCTTGTAAAAATGAAGTCATACCCCAGTTTATCGGCGCCGTTTACAGCAATGCCCATGGCCTGCGTGAACAGCGCGCCACCCAGAAACGCCACGGTGTTGCTCACGCCCAGAAGCGTTCCGCTGATCTTTGCGGGGATAATTTTTCTGGCCTGCGCGAAGGCCAGGGGGAAGCAGCTCATCGTCAGCCCCTTGATCACGAACCAGAAGGCCGTTGTTCCAAAGCCCAGTCCCATGGGCAAAAACGCATAGATCAGAAACAGCGCCGCCCGTAAATAACTTGTAGATGCAAACATTAAGGTGTTCCTGCGCTTTGCCAGCGCTCCCACCACGGGCCCTGTGACAGTTGCCACGACGCCGGCCCATGTCATGATCGCCACCGCCTGCAGATACGGCAATTTCTGTACCTCAGTGAGATAAGTCATATCCCACAGACTCTCCGCCCCGCTGATGGTCCCGCTGATGATAAAGAACCATACCATGAGCGAGAGAAACCGTCCGCTGCGGACGACTGCCCAGGGATCTTCAGATTGCCCCATGGGAATGGCGTCCGATCTCACTGCATCATTCCCGGCATGCGCATTCTTCTGGCCGCTGCAGCTGTTTTCTTCTCCGCCGTTCCTGTCGGGGACGGCGATCCAGACCAAAATGGCAAAGACAAATCCACAGACTGCCAGAATGGTATGGGTATGCCTCCATCCCACCGCTTCCGACAACATCGCCAGCGGCGTTTTCGAACATATCGTGCCGAAATTGCCAAACAGGAAAAGCAGCGAAGTCATCAGCGGGAAAGATTCTGCGGAGCAGGCCCCGCGGATCGCCGTCAGCGCCGGCACATATATCATGGCCACTCCTATGCCGGAAATGACCCTGGCGGCCAGAGCCTGGGGAAAAGAGTGGGCCATTCCAAAGAGCATAGTAGCCGCGGCGGTCAGGAGAAGGGACACTGTTATGATACGTCTTGCTCCCATCCGATCGGCCAGAAATCCTCCCGGGATCTGCATGGCGGCATAGCTGTAAAGCATGACCGCTCCCATGGTCCCAAGTCCGGCCGCGTCCATATCCAGCTCTGCCATGATCGGTCCCGAAACGGCCACCAGCGACTGTCTCAGCATCATGACCAGCCAGTAGGCCAATCCCAAAGCGATCAGCATGAGCCAAAAGCGGGGAGCCGTTTTTTTCCCTCCCACGCGTTCCCTGCTCCCACCGTCTACCTGAGTCGTTTTCATTTTCTACCTCCGTGAAAAAATCCTGTCTTATTCTTCGAGCCAGGCCGGGTCATAGGCCGTCATCTGTTTCACCAGATCAACGCCTTTTTTCTTCATGTCCTTTACCCTGATATAGTAGTATGCAACTCCAGTTCCGTAGAATAAGACGATCCACATAATCGTCATGGCGTCCAGCGTGGTAAACAGCTTGTAACTGAACAAAATAGACAGGCCCATGTTGAGCAGCACCGCCGCCCAGGTCATCCATACCGGCATGCGGAACCAGGCTTTTTCAAATCTATCCGGCAGTTTCTTCCTGGCCACGATGGCGGGAAATGTATCCAGAACATTAAGAAGCATGGCCGGGGCGGACATGACCGCGAAAACATAGCCGATGGACAGATCGAGAATAATAGGTATGGCTCCCGCCGCCCCCATCAGAAGCAAAATGCGGTAAGGCACGCCGTGTTTGTTTGTAGCCCGCAGCCACTGAGGAAATAATCCGTCTCCCGCAGCGGCCCAGATCGCCCGGCTGAAATCCATCAGAAGGGACAGAAGCGTGGTACAGACAGCAAACAGCGCTCCTCCCAGAACAAAGAAACTCAGGGCCCATCCCGGCATAAATTCCTTGGCAGGAACGGACAGCGGCTGATGGATCATCTGCTCCCAGGGCACCACGCCGATGGCGACGATTCCCACGAGAGCGTAGATCAGCGACACAGACAGCGTGGCCGTAGCAATAGACCGCGGCACCGCTTTCCCCGGATTTTCGATTTCTCCGCCCAGGTTCACTACAGCGATAGCCCCCCACGCGGAAGACCTGACATAGCTGACAGCCAACAGGATCCCCGAAATACCGCTTACAGAAAACGACGCTTTCAGCGACCAGTACTTAATATGCGGAATTCCCATAGCGATAAAGAGCACCAACGAGATCAGGATCAGGATAACCATGATGTTCTGTACTCTGGCGGAGGTCCTGACGTTGAACAGGCACGCCACAACGATAGCCGCCACCACAAGGACTCCCGCTGTCTTAGGTGTGAGCATGGGGAATATCTGAGGCAGGTACTGCCCTGCCGACAACCCCATGACGCTTACCAGCGCCACCTGGATCACCGTATTCCATATCTGCAGAAATCCCAGCAGTGGGCTCAGGAAACGGGCTACATACAGATAGCGGCCGCCCTTAGCTGGAATCGCGGAAGATACGATCATATGAGGCAGGCACATGAGCATGGAGCAGAGACCCGCAATAATGAAGGCGATCGGTACACCCGGTCCCGCGGCTCCCACCGCGATCCCTGTCATGCTGAATATCCCGGCTCCAATAATCGCTCCGGACGCCATCAAAGAAGCGTCCACCGAATTCATTTTTTTCGCTTGCTTTTCCATTTCGCCCTCCTTTAGCGCATGACGCCTTCACGGTGTTTTGCCATATGGTACGCTTATTATCTCAGCGCCAGCAGCTCGGCAGCGCCTTTTTCCATTCTGGACAGCGCTTCCCGAATGGTTTCCGTGCGGCAGGCGTAGCACAGACGCAGATAGCCCTTGCCCCCGTCGCCGAATCCGGAGCCGGGAATCAGGCGCACTCCATGATTCTTCAAAAGATACATGGCTACATCCATATCCGATCCAAGCTGCGATACATTTATCATGGCGTAAAAAGCGCCTTCCGGTCTGACGCAGCTGATCCCCTGGATGCGGCCGATTCCGTCATAGACCATATCTCTGGCCTCCTGATATTTCGCCACCGTTTCCCTCACCCAGTCCTGCGGTCCGTTCAGCGCTTCGATGCAGGCCCGCTGGGCCGGCGCGTTGGCGCAGGAGACCAGATTCTGGTGGACCTTCAAAAACTGTTCCCGGAACCGCTGATTCTGAACCACACAATAGCCGGTCCTCCAGCCTGTCATCGCATAGGTTTTCGAAAATGCAAAGACGCTTGCGGTGCGCTGATCCATGCCGGGCAGAGATGCCAGGCTGATGTGTTCCCTGCCGTCGTAGATGATTTTTTCGTATACCTCATCCGTAATGACCAGCAGGTCATGTTCCATGGCTGCCTGAGCGATCCCTTCTAATTCCTCTCTGGAAGCGGCGGCCCCGCAGGGATTGGAGGGGGTATTGTAAAGGATGACGCGGGTTCTCTCCGTGATCGCGTTTTTCAGATCGTCAATATCCAGATGCCATCCATTTTCCTCTCTGAGCTGTACTTTGACGGCTGTTCCTCTGGCCACAGCCACGGTTCCCAAATGACCGGGGAAACAGGGATCCATGACGATGACTTCGTCGCCGGGATTCAGCGCGGTAAGCAGTAAAGCCGCGATGGCTTCCTCTCCTCCTATGGTGACGGCGATCTCTTCCGGCGACGCCGCAATGCCGTTTTCCCTCCTCAGTTTCTCTGCGATCGCCTCTCTCAGCGCCGGCATGCCCGCACTGTGGGTATACTTTGTAAAGCCGTCATCCAGCGCCTGTTTTCCGGCAGCGATAATATTCTGCGGCGTGGTATACTCCGGCTCACCGATGCCCAGATTGACCACATCACTGCAGAGGGACTGAACTGCGGCCATGCTTCTGATAGCCGAAGCGTTCAATTTTTCCATATCCCGATTGAGCCACATTGTCCTTCCTCCTTATTCTCCTATTTTAATACGGGCGTCAACAGCCCACACTCCCTGTTCGGTTACAGCCAGCGGATTGATGTCAACCTCGGAGATCTCTCTGTGATCCAGAGCCATAGCCGCCAGCCCCAAAACGATCTGTGCCAGCTGTTCTTTATCCACCGGCGCCATGCCGCGCACTCCCTCCAGAAGAGAACTGGCACGGATGGAACCGATCATCTCCAAAGCTTCGCCCTTCGACAGCGGCGCGGTCCGCATGGTCACATCGCGCAGCGCTTCGATCAGTATACCGCCAAGTCCAAACATGACGATGGGCCCAAACTGAGGATCCCGCACCATGCCGGCGGATAGCTCGAACTGTGTCTTCGCCATACTCTCCAGGTGGACGCCTTCGATACGGGCATCCGGCACAAACTCCAGAGGCCTGCCCGTCACCTGCGCAAAGGCGCTCTTCAGTTCCTGCGCATCCCTGACGTTCAGGCAGACGCCTCCCACATCTGTCTTATGTACGATGTCAGGAGAACTCACCTTTACTGCCAGGGGATAACCGATCTTCTCCGCGATCTGCAGGCCCTCCTCATATGTGCCGGCCAGACCGTGAGGTATCACGGGAATACCGTAAGCCGCAAACAGCTCCATGGACTGCTGCTCTGTAAGCATAATTCGTCCGTCGGCCTTTGCCTGCGCCACGATCTTCCCAGCCTCTTCCACGGGCCGAAGATCAGGTTCTCCGGTCTCGCCGCACTCTGCTTCAATATCAGCAGTTTTTTGCAGATAAACGGCGTATTCCGACAGATGGGAAAAAGCCTTTATCGCCTGACGGGGAGATGAAAATACAGCCACCCCCTTTTCTGTCAGCCCTTTCGATACCGCGGCGCACTCCTGCGGGCTGGCCATCAGGTTCAGGATATTTACCGCAAATGGTCTTCCTTCCCACTTATTCTTGTTCTCCAGAATGACGTCCACAAGATTTTGAGCCTCCGAACTGATCAGCAGAAACATATGGAGCTGGGAGTCCTTCACCAGTACGTCCATGGTCTTCGAGAACAGCTGGGGCTCGGCGGCGCTGACCGTAGTGAGATCCACGGGATTTGCCGCGCTTGCAAAGTCCGGAATAAATTCCAGCAGACAGTCTTTTGACGCTTTGCCGATGGGGGGACAGGCCAGCAGAAAATCATCGCACGCGTCCGCAGCCGCCACGCCCGGTCCTCCCGGTCCCGTCACCACAGCTACATTTTTGCCCCGGGGCAGCGCCATGTACTGAAACGCCAGACCGGCGTCTATCAGTTCGTCCAGATCGCTGCACAAGACGGCGCCGGACTGGCGGACCGCAGCCTCGAATATCTGAGTGTCGCCTGCAAGAGCCGCCGAATGAGAAGCCGCCGCTCTGGACCCCGCGGAGGTGCGGCCGCCCTTCCAGATCAGTACAGGCTTGACTGGGGTCACCTTTCTGAGGACCTGAAGGAAGCGCCGGCCGTCGCCCACACCCTCCATATAGATCATGATGCAGGTCGTTTCCGGATCTTCTCCCAGGTACTCGATCAGATCGATGGCCGATAGATCAGACTGATTGCCGCAGCTGGCCGTTTTGGAGAAATGGATCCCTCTTTCCATACCTCTTTTCGTGATCAGTACGGTCAGCGCGCCGCTGCTTGAGACGATGGCCGTCCCGCCTTTTGGATCTGCGTTGTCCACCAGCATTCCGGTTCTGTGGTTATAAATCCCAAGGCAATTGGGTCCCAGAAACCGTACTCCGCTGGCGCCGGCAAGACGGGTGATCTCTTTTTCCAGCCGGCGCCCCTCCTCTCCCGCTTCGGAAAATCCGGAGCTGTGGATGAGGCAGCTTTCCACCCCGGCTTCAATGCATTCCTCCAACGCCGCCGGAACCTGCGCCGCCCCTACGCATATGTACGCCAGATCCAGCTTCTCCCCGATCTCTCCTATGCTCTTGTAGCATTTTAATCCGTACAGTTCCTCAAGGGACGGATTGATGGGATAGACGTGTTCTTTTCTGGACCATCGGGCAAGTCTCCGGACGCTGGTATTGCTGAACTGTCCCCGCCTGGAAGACGCGCCGATCACGGCTATGCTCTTCGGGTTGAATATCTTATCTATTTTATGGTACAATACGGGTTCCATTTATATCAGCCTCCTCTGCCGCAGTATGATCCATACCCAGTTTAAAAGCCCTCCGATTCAGTTCCGCAGCTTTCTCACTTTTCTGAGCAAAGTATTCATTCAGAGCCTCTTCCGCTTTGTCCGCCGGTACGAGGGAGAGCCTGCCGATCAAAGCTCCCAGCATAATGGAGTTAGCCGCGCGGGCATTCCCCAGCTCCGCGGCCATCTGCGTGGCGTCGATTCTGATCACGTTCACATCTGATCTGACTGTCTCCCGCGTGATCAGAGAACTGTTGACGAAGACAAATCCTCCAGGTCTCACTGCCTTTTCAAATTTATCGAAGGACGGTTGATTGAAGGCCAACAGAACATCGGGATCTTCCACGAAGGGACTGCCCACTTCATCTTTCGACAGTTTCACCGAACAGTTGGCCGTTCCGCCCCTCTGCTCGCCGCCGTAAGCCGGAAGCCAGGTCGTATTCAGATCCGCTTTCATCCCTGCGTTGGCCAATATGATCCCGGCGGCTAACACTCCCTGACCGCCAAAACCGGCAACGATTATCTCACACATCACACGCCCTCCTTTCCCGTGACCATCTCACCCAGCGGATAATAGGACACGACCTCGTTTTCGATCCTCTCCATGGAGCTCACCGGCGTCATATGCCAGTTCGTTGGACAGGGGGACAATATCTCTACCATGGAGAATCCCTCCCCGTTCAGCTGTTTTTCAAATGCTTTTTTTACATAACCTTCCGTGATCCGTATCTCCTTCGGGTTAAAGATAGCCCCGCGGGCGGCATAAGCGATGGGCAGCACCGAGATCATCTCCGTGATCTTGATCGGCATGCCTGCGGTATTTGGATCTCTTCCAAAAGGCGATGTCACCGTCACCTGATTTTCCAGAGTCGTCGGCGCCATCTGTCCTCCCGTCATTCCGTAGATCCCGTTGTTTACAAAGAGAACGGTCATCTTTTCATTTCTTGCCGCCGCATGAATGATCTCTGCGGTTCCGATCGCCGCCAGATCGCCGTCGCCTTGAAAGGTAAAGACTACTTTATCCGGCAGAAGCCGCTTGATCCCCGTGGCGGAGGCCGGCGCCCTCCCATGCTGCGCCTGCAGCCAGTCGATGTCGAAATTTCTTGAAACAAATCCGCTGCAGCCGATCCCTAAAACGCCTATGGCCCTGTCGTCGATCTGGAGTTCTTCCATTACGTTGGCCAATATGTGCTTGATGATCCCGTACCCGCAGCCTGGACAGATTCCGGTAGGCGCGTCGGGCGCCGAATACAGGCGCGACGTCTTCATCATCTTAGTCATCTAAAGCACCTCCTTCATTCTGCCGTCCAAAATATCTTCAGCCATCTGCAGGATGACGGCTTCTCTGGGCGGCGCCATGCCGGAGGAATACAGAAAGACAGGCTTTCTTCCGTTTACCGTCAATCTCACATCCTCGACCATCTGGCCCAGTGCGCTCATCTCTACAGTCACAAACGCTTTCGCTGTATGTACCGGCTGCTCGAAAGCTTTCACGGGGAAAGGCCAGAGTGTCACCGGTCTGATCAGTCCAAGCTTCATCCCTTTTTTTCTGGCCATCTGAACGGCTTGCCTGCACACTCTTCCGGAAGTGCCGTACGCCACCAGTACGATCGCCGCGTCTTCCGTGCACAGGCTTTCCCAGCGCTGCTCCTCCGCCGCGATCCTGGCGTATTTTTCCCGCACATGCTGGTCATACTTGGGATCCGTGTAGATAGCGGTGGTGATCTTGTGGCCCCGGCCCTTTCCCTTTCCCGTTATCGTCCAGTCTTTATTCGGATGGACTTCCTGAAAGTCCGGAAACTCTACCGGTTCCATCATCTGTCCCAGCGCGCCGTCTGAAAGCATGATGACCGGATTTCGATATTCATCCGCCTTATCGAAAGCTAAGCCGGTGAGATCCACCATCTCCTGGATCGTGGACGGTCCGTATACGATCGCGTGATAGGAACCGTGGCCGCCGCCCTTAGTCGCCTGAATATACGCGTCCTGTCCCGGGCTGATCAGTCCCAGACCGCTTCCGTAACGGCAGACATTGACAATGACCCCGGGCAGCTCGTCAGCCGCCATCCAGGAGATCCCTTCCTGCTTCAGGCTGAAGCCTGTTCCCGAGGAACCTGTCATGACTCTGTATCCTGTGCAGGCGCCGCCTAAGATCATAGAGATACCGGCTACCTCAGACTCCGACTGGATAAAATGTCCGCCCACCTCCGGAAGCCGTGCAGACAAATACTCCATTATCTCCGTCTGCGGTGTGATGGGGTAACCACAATACAGACGGCATCCCGCTCTGACCGCGGCTTCGGCCAGCGCTTCATTGCCCTTCATCATTACTTTTGCCACTTTCAGCCCTCCCTCAACTAATTTCAAACACGCTCTCAGGACACATAATATAACACATGCCGCAGCTTATACATCGCTCCTCATCCACTGTTACGCATTCATACCCCTGGTTGTTCAGGCTTTGGGCCGGGGATATTGCTTCTTTTGGACATACCTTCAGACAATAATTACAGCCCTTGCATCTTTCCTTCAATACCGTTACAGTCATATGCGCACCTCCTGAAACGCCGACGAAAATACTGTTTACCTCAGACTTTGAGTATAGTATAATTGCATCATTGACGATTGTCAACTGTCGACAGTAGTAATTATTAGAATTTTTTTAATTTTCCGCACACTGCGAAGGGGCCCTATGGCTGAGCGCCCCCTCCCCGCCGGCGTGTGCATCCACGATTTACTTGAAACTTGCAGCGGAATGTTTTATGATTACATTATGTTTAGAAAGGTTGTGAAAAATATGGATACTCCTATGCGGACAGGCTCTTCAGATAATGGTGTTTTACAGTGTGCGACAGTCAGCGATGAGATTTTTCGTCTCCTGCACTATAGAATTTTGTCCGGCTTTTATAAAAGAGGACAGCATTTATCTGAGGTCCAGTTGGCCACAGAACTGAATATAAGCCGTTCTCCCATCCGTGAGGCCTTTATTCAGCTGGAGAACACGGGCCTCGTAAAGATCGTGAAGCGGAAAGGCGTTTTTGTTTTCGACTTTACGGAAGCCGACGTACATGAGATAGCGGAGATGAGATTATTGGTCGAGCTGCATATTATGAAGGTCTTGATCGAGGAAAACAGGATAAACGACAGGGCTTTGGAAAGGCTTGAAAGCATCGTGAGGGATATGAAAAATCTCCAGACCAGTTTGGCGCTGAACGACACAGAACTCAATTATCAGGAAAGCCGGCTGGACTTTATGTTTCATCTTGCCATAGCCGAACTGGCGGAACGCCCGTCGTTTTACGATCTGGTCAAAAGAACTCTAACCAGAAGCAGGGCGATCATCGGACTTTCAAATGCCCAGCCCGATACGGGACAGGTGCTGGAAGATCATATTCAGCTCATAGAAGCCCTGCGACAGAAAGATGAGGAACAGGCGCAGAAAATCGTCCGCCGCCATCTTCGCTGGATGCTCCGCGAAGAACCCGGCTCCCACCATACGGTATAAAAATCACAGTTATGACCTGCCTGCGCCTGCCTGATCTCACGATCCCGGCCTGCAGCCCGGCGGCAGACACCATGAAAAAAGCCGCGGCGTCGAAAATTCGGCGCCGCGGCTTTATCGTCAGTGGTTTTATGAAAGAGTTTTGCCCTCCCGGCCGCGAGACCGAAAGAACGTTTGGATAACTTGGATTTGGATTATAACTGGATTATCTTATGTATTAAATTTTAGAAAAGTACGCCTTTCTTCTGATTGCCCACCACCGGGATCACCTGATCATCTTTATCCATGATGTGATCCGGAGACAGATAACGCTTGCCTTCCTTGGCGATGATACCAGATAACAGCAGGACCGCGATCAGATTGGGGATCGCCATCATACCGTTGAGCATGTCGGCCAAATTCCAGACAAAGGGAAGGTTGCCCACAGCTCCGATGAAGATAACGATGACCCAGATGATCTTGTAGAACATCTTCACCTTTTCGCCGAACAGATAGATCATGCACCGCTCACCGTAATAGTACCAGCCCAGTATGGTGGAAAATGCGAAGGTGATCAGACCGATCACCAGTACGAAGGTCCCCACCGTGGGGATCTGCGCAAAGGCCATGCTGGTCAGCTCGCCGCCGTTTCCGGACAGTCCGTCGATGTTGGGGTACTTGATGATGCAGCTTACCAGGACCAGACCGGTCATCAGGCAGATGACTACCGTATCCCAGAACGTTCCCGTCATGGATACCAGCGCCTGTCTCACCGGATTTCTCGTCTGCGCCGCAGCCGCTACCAGCGGAGCGGAGCCCAGTCCGGATTCATTGGAGAACAATCCTCTGGCGATTCCGTAGCGGGCCGCCAGCATGATGGTGCTGCCGATGAAGCCGCCGCCCATCGCTCTCGGCGTAAAGGCCGCCTTGCAGATCGTCGCTACGGCCTGACCCAGCACGTCTCTGTTCATGATCAGGATGATCAGACAGCCCAGGAAGTAGAACACCGCCATCAGGGGCACCAGCTTTTCCGCCACTCTTGTGATGGACTGGATCCCGCCGATGATCACCAGGCCGGTGAGGGCCGCAACGATCAGTCCCGTCACCCACAGCGGCACACCGAAGTTGGTCTGCACATTGGTGGACACTGCGTTGGCCTGTACGGTACAGCCGATACCAAAGGATGCCAGCGCAGTGCAGATAGCGAATATCACGCCCAGCCACTTCATCTTCAGCCCCCGCTCCAGAGCGTACATGGCGCCGCCGATCATGGAGCCGTCTTCGCTCTTTACACGGTACTTGACGGCGATCAGGCATTCACTGTACTTGGTGGCGATACCGAATACTCCGGACAGCCAGCACCAGAGCACAGCGCCGGGACCGCCGGAGGCGATGGCCGTGCCTACGCCCACGATGTTTCCGGTTCCGATGGTGGAAGCCAAAGCCGTGGTCAGCGCGCCGAACTGCGTAACGTCGCCTTCCGCATCCGGATCTTTTTCGACAGACATCTTGATCGCGCGAAAAATATTTTTCTGAATAAATCCGGTTCTGAACGTCATGAAAATATGAGTTCCGAACAGAAGGATGATCATAGGCCATCCCCATAACACACCGTTGATTGCTGTTACAATTTTGTCTGCGAATTCCATTATGTCACTCCTCTCTTGCCCTGCAGGGCATTTTCATATAACCACAATCTGATTATAGCATTTTCGGAGGAAACTATCTAGATTTTTCTATCTCTATTCACAATATTTTGACAATTCCACACATTTTTTTATAAACTGGTCAATTTCCAATAAAATTTTCTGACGTGCTACCCTTTTTCTGTAATTTTTTCGAAGTCATTTCTCTGTTTATTCGCTTTCGACACGGATTTATGTATAATGAAAATACCATCCGTGAAAAGGACCGCTTCTCTGAATAGACGCCCCCTTCTCACTCCGGGAGCCATTCGCCAATGATGCTTGGCGATAGTTCCTATCATGTAAAAAACCGGAGACCTGTGCTCAGTAAACGAGACGGCACGGTCTCCGGTCTTTATCTTTTCATATGAATTCAGCTTATTGGCCGGCGGTATGGTCTCATGGTGCGAAACATCGGTCGCCGCCTGCCGGGCGCCGGTTTCCTACTCCTCCGCAGTCAGCTTGTCAAACTCAGCGACTACCTTTTCGAATTCCGCATCGTCCTCGATGTCGATCAGTTCGAACTCTTCTTCGCTGACTTCCTTGTAACCGTAAATATATACATCATCAGTTCCGTCGTCGGGAAGCAGCGCGATGTATTCCTTTCCGTCGAATTCGAAGATGCCCATGATCTCGCATTCCACTTCCACGCCGTCGTCAAATTCCAGCGTGATGTAATCGGACTCCTCGTTGCAGCCGCAGCCGCAGTCAGCGCCATGGTTTTTTTCTTGTTCGGTCATTGTTATGATCCTCCTGTTTCTTTTCTGCAGTCTTCCCCGGCCCGCCGTCTGCCGCGCTTTCGCAGCGCGCCTTGTCATGAAGACAGCAGCGGATGACAATATATATTACACTATAACACTATATTGCTTATTTCACAATTGAATTATTCAAATGTTTTTGTATGTTTTCCGCCACCGGGCGCGTCATTCCGGGCACCTCCATGATCTTTTCCACATCAGCTTCCCGGATCGCGTCGATGCTTCCGAAATGCGACAGCAGGGCCAGCTTCCGCTTCTCCCCCACTCCCGGTATGTCGTCCAGCCGGGATTTCTGCAGAGCCTTTCCCCGCAGTCCCCTGTGGTATTCGATGGCGAAACGGTGCACTTCCTCCTGAATGGTGCCAATGTAGCGGTAAAGCTCCGGTTCTTTTTTCAGATCCAGTTCCCTTCCCTGATAGACCAGCCCCCTGGTGCGGTGGTGATCATCTTTCACCATACCGGCCACGGGAATATCCACCTGCATGGCGGAGAGCACCTGGCTCACAGCGGCCACCTGCTTGTCGCCGCCGTCCATGAGCAGGAGATCCGGCATTCTGGAAAACCCGCCGTCCCCCGAAAGTCCCCGCTTCATGCGGCGGTAGATGACCTCCTGAAGGCTGGCGTAGTCGTCGGCTCCCTCCACTGTTTTGATTTTAAATCTCCGGTAATCCTTTCGCACCGGCCTGCCGTTTTCAAAGACCACCATCGCTCCCACAGAATCCATTCCGTTGGTGTTGGAGATATCGTAAGCTTCCAGCCTCCAGCCGTTCTTTTGCAGGCCCACCAGCGCGGAAAGCGCTTTGGAGGCGGCCGCCTGCCGTTCCTTCTGGTTCTGCGCCCGTTCGTCCAGCACCTTCATCATCTCCACCACATCCCGGCGGGCCAGCTCCATGAGAGCCCGCTTCTCGCCTTTCTGCGGCACGATCAGCCTGACTCCCGCGCCCCGCAGATCTGACAGCCACTGTTCCAGAAGCTCCCCTTCCGCCGGTTCCTCCTCCAACAGTATCTCTCTGGGGATAGCCGCATTGGCTGAATAATACTGTTTAATGAAGGATTCCAATATCTCTTTTCTGTCTTCCGACGCCTCCTCGTTGAGGTGAAAGCTCTCCCTCCCGGAAAGTTTTCCCTGACGCACGAAAAAAAGAATCACGTGCGCGCTCTCGTTGCCGCGGGCGGTGAGGATCAGGTCCATGTCCGCCGCCCCCTGGAGGGTCACTCTCTGTTTTTCCGTGATGGCCGACACCGCCTGGATATAATCCCTGTATTCCGCGGCCCGCTCGAAGTTCAGCTCTTCCGCACTTTTATCCATCTCCTCCTTCAGATGTGCCAGCAGGTTCTTGTCCCTCCCCTGAAGGAACTCCACCACCTGTCGGACCGCCGCAAGGTATTCCTCCCGGTCCACCTTTCCCGTACAGATGCCTCTGCACTGCTGGATATGATAATTGAGACAGGGCTGAAAATTAGCGGAAAACTTTCTGGCAGAACAGCGCTTCAGCGTGTAGATCCTGTTCAGCAGATCAATGATCTGATTGACCGCTCCTACGTCTGCGTAAGGTCCGAAGTACTTCGCCCCGTCGTGCTCTACTCTGCGGGTCTTTACGATCCTCGGGTATTCCTCGTTCATCGTCACCTTGATGTAGGGGTACGTCTTGTCATCTCTCAGCAGCACATTGTACTTTGGCATGTATTTCTTGATGAGATTGCACTCAAGGATCAAAGCTTCCATCTCTGTGCTGGTGGTGATGTATTCAAACTCCGCGATGTGCGACACCATAGCGCGCACCTTCGGCAAAAGGCGGGCCGGCGACTGGAAATACTGCCGCACCCGGTTTTTCAGAGACACGGCCTTTCCCACGTAAATGACCTGTCCCATCCTGTCCTTGTGAAGATAGACTCCCGGCTTGTCCGGCAACTTCTTCAGGTTTTCCTGTATGTCAAACATTTCTCTGTACTCCTGCCTGTCTGGTCAACTCTTTGTAAAAATTTTTTTGCGGCTTCTTTTCCCTGGCGCTGTGTCTGTGGTATAATAGCCGCATAGCGGGACGCCATGCGCGGATTCTTCCATGATGGCCTGCGGCCAGTCATGTCAGAATAGCCGCAGAGCGTCTATTCTATGAATTCTATCGCGCTGCCGGCCCATGGCCCCGTCTCTCAGGTTCGATCGCGTAATAGATTTTACCACAGAGCGGAGCGTCTGTGTGAATGTTATTTTATGAGGAGAAACAAATCAATGAAAAAATATGATATCACGGCTCTGGGTGAAGTTCTGATCGACTTTGTTCCCGCTTCACCTGTACCCGGCACAGCAGAAAACGAAGACGGCCCTCTGTATGAGGCCAACCCCGGCGGAGCTCCCGCCAATCTCATCTGCGTTCCCGCCAAATACGGTATGAAGACCGCCTTCATCGGCAAGGTAGGCGCCGATCTCTTCGGCAGGCGTCTCATCGCCGTTCTGAACCAGCAGGGCGTGGACACTTCCGGCCTGATCGCCGATCCCGACGTGTTTACCACCCTCAGTTTTATTGAATTAGACGAAAACGGATGTCCTTCCTTTACCTTTTCCCGAAAACCCGGCGCAGATACTATGCTTCGGCAGGAAGAACTTCCTTTATCCATACTGGAAGACACGCGGCTCCTTCATTTCGGAAGCCTTTCTCTCACCGACGAACCTTCCCGTTCCGCCGCGCTGTCGGCGGTGCGCGCCGCCAGAAACGCCGGGGCTATCATCACCTTCGACGCCAACTACAGGCCTGATGTGTGGAAAGACCAGACGGCGGCGAGAGAGCAGATCCTCAACGGCATAAAAGAAGCGGATATCGCCAAGCTCAGCCACGAAGATCTGGCCTTTCTCGGCGTGCAGCCCACCGATCTGCTGCACACCTACAGTTCCCACTTCCTCTTCATTACCATGGGCGGCGAAGGCTGTATGTATGTGGGACGCGACGGCGAGGGATATGTACAGGGGATGCGGCAGCCGGAGGTCGTTGATACCACCGGCGCAGGCGACATCTTTTTCGGCTCGGTCCTGTACCGGCTGCTGAAGATCGACCGGCCGCTGACGGAGCTGGCCCACGAGGAAATGGTGGACATCCTCCATTTCGCTAATGAGAAAGCGGCGCTGTCCCTTTCACGCCGGGGTGGCATCCCCAGCATTCCGGAGCTGTAACGACCCGGAACCCACAGAGGATCCTTCTCTTCCCAACGAAACAAAAGACGATATGCCTCATTCCTCAGCGGAACGGCCTATCGTCTTTTTTCTTTCGCATGAACTTACGGCGTTTCCTTCATCGCTGCTGCCAGGTATCCCTGCGCTGCCGTTCGTACTCCGCTTCCCAGGCCGCGCGCCTTTCGATCTCTTCCCGGCGCCGCCGTTCCGCCCGCAGCCGCCTGCGCTCCCTGCGAAGACGGACCTGTCTGCGCTTGATCATGATGTAGATCACCAGCCAGGCTATCAGAACCAGAAATACAGCTAATACCGTGAGCCCGATCTTTTTGGCAGTCTTGTCCGGAATTCCCACGTAGGAAAGCAGCCCCCCCTCCGTGACGGTCTTTGCCGCCACGGCTCCCACCGTGGTCACCAGATTATCTCCCTCGTAGATCTCGACGGTGCCGATGTTCTGCCCCTTTTCCACCGGAGCGTTCACGGTCTCGTCCAGCAGCACCTTTGTGGAGATCACATTCTCAGACGCCTCCGCCGGCAGTGTCACCGAAACGTCTTCCGCCAGCACAGCCTGCACCTGATTGACCGACCCCTTTTTTACCTTGGTCTCTCCCAGATCTTTTCCCGCAGTCAGGGCCGGCACGGTCTTAAAGTTTGCAAAGCCCCAGTCCATCAGCGCCATGCAGTCTGCGAATCTTCCCGGGTCCGTAGATTTCATGACAACGGCCAGAAGCTCTGTCCCGTTCCGCTCCGCGCTGGCTACCAGACAGCCGCCTGCGTGACTGGTGTATCCTGTCTTGACGCCGGTCACTCCGTCATACTTGAACACGCGTTTTTCCCCGTTGACCACCACCTTGTTCACCGTGTCGTAGAGCAGGCGATTGGTATTGTAAAGAAAACGCTCCGGCTGTTTGTTAGTGGGCGCGATATAATATTTATATGTTGTGACCAGCTCCCGAAAGGCCTGGCTGGTCTCGGGATTGGTCATGGCGTATCTGGCGATCATGGCCAGATCGTAAGCCGTGCTGACATGGGCGTCGTTGTGGAGCCCGTTGGGATTGACGAAATTGGTATTCTTCGCTCCCAGTTCCTTGGCCCGCTGATTCATCAGCGCGGCAAAATCCTCTGTGGTGCCCGATATTTCTTTTCCCAGAACCAGCGCGCAGTCATTTGCCGATTCCGTCATCATGGCGTGAAGCAGCTGATCCACAGTCAGCTGTTCGCCGGGGACCAGCGCGATGTGGCTCCCCTCCACCTCATATGGCGTCTTATCGTCGACGGTTACGGTCTTGTTCACGTCCAGATTCTCCAGAGCCAGAAGGGCCGTCATGATCTTTGTGCAGCTGGCCGGATATCGGGTGTCATTGGCGTTTTTCTCGTACAGGATCTTTCCCGTGGTCATATCCATCAGGATCGCCGTCTCTCCGATGAGCGCCGGCGTCTCCGTGGTTCCATAGGAAAAGACCGGCACAGAAAGCATCACAGCTATTATCAGAAGTATGGACAATAATTTTTTCATGCTGTCAACTGCCCCCGATTATCCGCAAAAGAAGAAATCGGTCAGCTCATAGCCGTTCGCAAAGAACAGGTCTGACGCGGCTCCGGATGTTTCGCCGAAGACCTTGCTCTCATCCTCCGCTTCCGGTCTCGCGCTGTTGTAGAGAACGAAAGGCACAGGCCGCCCCGCGTGAGTCCGGATGGACAGCGGCGTCTGATGATCAGGCAGGACCAGAACCTTGTAATCCTCTCCGCAGTGATCCAGATAATCGATCACCTGTCCCATGACCTTCTCGTCGATCAGTTCCAGAGATCTGATCTTACCTTCCATATCGCCCTGATGAGAGCACTCGTCCGGCGCCTCCAGGTGGAGATAGACAAAATCCATGCCCTCTTTAAACTGCTGTATGGCCGCTTTTCCCTTGCCGTCGAAATTCGTATGGATCGTGCCTGTGGCTCCCGGCACATCCACGGACTTCAGACCGGCGCAGATGCCGATGCCCTTGATCAGATCCACCGCGGAGATCGTAGCTCCGCTGATCTTGTATTTATCATAGAAGGAAGACAGCGCCGGTTTCTTTCCCTGGCCCCAGATCCACAGCGAGTTTGCAGGGTTCAGCCCCTTCTCCATCCGCCTGAGGTTGACAGGATGCCCGGAGAGCAGCTCGTAGCTCTCCCGCATCATATCGGCGATGAACTGTGAACCTTCTCCTTTCGGCATGTGATCTCCCGCGCGTTTTGTCAGTATGTCATGGGGAGGCGTCAGATCGTAATTCGTCTCTCCGTTCTTTACGATCATGCAGTGGCGGTAGCTGACGCCGGTGTAAAACTGAACCGTCTCGTTCCCGAACTTCTCGTTGACCGCCCTGATCAGTTCATCCGCTTCCTCTGTGGTAATGTCCCCGGAACTGTGATCCAGTACGATTTTATCTTCATACGGTCCGTCGCCGGCCAGCGTGACGATATTGCAGCGAAACGCCACATCCGTGTCCGACATGTCGATGCCGATGCTTGCAGCCTCCAGCGGAGAACGTCCCGTCAGATATACGCGCGGATCATACCCCATGACCGACAGATTGGCCGCGTCGCTTCCAGGCGCGATCCCCTCGGGCACCGTGCTCACCATGCCTACGAGTCCCTTCTTTGCAAGCCCGTTTATATTCGGCATACAGGCGGTCTCCAGCGGAGTCTTTCCGCCCAGCGCCTCGATCTTTTCGTCTGCCGCCCCGTCGGCGACTAATATCAAATACTTCATTATACGTTCCCCTTTCCGTTTTTTCATTCCCGGCCCGCCTGCGGACGGCGGCTCTCATCCATACCCTGCCGGCAGGCTGCCGCCTTCGCCGCGGAGTCATTCCTTTTTCGTTCATCTTCTATTATTCTTGTAACGTAAGCCCGCAGGGCGAATCGTGTTTCCTAAGGAAACTTTTTTATTATGCAGGAAATATCGCAAAGCGATATTGACGGAATAACAAAAAAGTTTACCCTGTAAAAGTGAGCCCGCAGGGCGAATCATGTTTCCTAAGGAAACTTTTTTATTATGCAGGAAATATCGCAAAGCGATATTGACGGAATAACAAAAAAGTTTACCCTGTGAAAGTGAGCCCGCAGGGCGAATCGTGTCTCCTAAGGAAACTTTTTTATAACTTTATAACGGACGCTTTTAAATGATGACCATAAAAAAACGTCCCCTTCTTTTTTTGATAAGATCAGACATACACTGGTTTATTGTAACACATTTGAAATATTTATAAAACCATCTTGCCGCAAATTGATCCGCTTTTTTCTCGTGCAGACCACAGATCAGATTTTTTTTGATGCAAAAACCAGCTGTCGCTCTATTTTATCTCGAATATTTCTCCTTATTTATTCACATTATTTTTCTCACGGTCATACACTTTTAAGGCGATAAAAAAATCAAATAACACTCAAAATTATATACGGTTATATTTTTGTATACAATCTATAGATTTTTATATTAAATATTAATATTTCAATGTTTTATAATCTGTATCTTTGAATTTTTTCGTGTCACACATTATTTTTTTGTCGCTATTTTCTTATTAATTTACGAAAAAAACAAGAAACTTTTCCCGCAATAATATCCGGTCGATTTTGTTTTCAGAGAAATAATAACCGTTTTTAACATAGATATTGATTTCGATTTTTATCTGTATTAAAATCATTTCATTAGTTCTTCAGGCAGGCGATCATCGTGGGGACCATCAGACAGGCGATCATCGTGGGGACCATCAGACAGGCGATACCCCGACGCCAAAACAGGCGCATAAATATTATTGGATATCAGAGCAAAGTAACCAGGAGGCGAAAGATTATGAAGTATGAAAATCGTGTTTACAACTTTTCCGCAGGACCTTCCATGCTGCCGCTGGAAGTTTTGGAGCAGGCGGCCGCGGAGATGACCAACTGCGCAGGCAGCGGCATGTCCGTCATGGAAATGAGCCATCGTTCCGCCGATTTCGAGGCGATCATCCAGCGGGCTGAGGCCGATCTGCGGGAGCTGATGAATATTCCGGACAATTATAAGGTTCTTTTCCTCCAGGGAGGCGGTTCGCTGCAGTTTGCCATGGTCCCTCTGAACCTGCTGCGCAGATCGAAAAAAGCCGATTACATCGTGACCGGCACCTGGGCGAAAAAAGCGGCCAAGGAAGCCCAGAAATTCGGCGACATCAAGATCGTAGCCTCCTCCGAGGACAAAACTTTCACTTATATTCCCAAAGTTAAAAAAGAAGAGTTCAGATCCGACGCAGACTATGTATATATCACGGGCAACAATACCATCTACGGAAGCCGTTATCCCGAATTCCCGGATACAGGAGATATTCCTCTGGTAGGCGACTTCTCTTCCAGCATCCTTTCTCAGGAGATCGACGTCACCAAATTCGGCATCATCTGGGCGGGCGCGCAGAAGAACATCGGTCCCGCCGGCGTGGTCATCGTCATCATCCGGGAGGACCTGCTGGGCTTTGCTGACGACAGCGTTCCCACCATGCTGGATTACAAGGTGGCCGCGGACAACGATTCCATGTACAACACTCCGCCTACCTACGGGATCTATATGGCGGGTCTCACCTTCCAGTATCTGAAGAGGATGGGCGGCGTCAAAGCCATGGAAGAACGCAATATCAAAAAAGCTTCCATGCTCTATGATTACATTGACAGCAGCAGGCTGTACACCGCTCCCGTGGCAAAAGAGGACCGTTCTCTCATGAACGTGGTGTTCGTCACCGGCAATCCGGATCTCGACAAGAAGTTCGTGGCCCAGGCAAAAGAGCAGGGGCTGGTCAATCTGGGCGGACACAGAAGCATCGGCGGCATGAGAGCCAGCATCTACAACGCCATGCCCGTGGAAGGCGTGGAAGCTCTCATCGCCTTCATGAAAAAATTCGAAGAGGAAAACGCGTAAACTATAAAAAGGAGAACAGTGTCATGTACAAGATAGCGACTTTAAATAAAATTTCCAAGAAAGGACTGAACCGGTTCAGCGAGGCTTACGAAGTAGGCGCTGAGATCGACCAGTCCAACGGAGTTCTCGTGCGCAGTCAGGATATGCACTCGATGGAACTGGGTGAAGGTCTGCTGGCCATCGCCCGGGCCGGAGCCGGCGTAAACAACATTCCCGTCGACCGCTGCTCTGAAAAGGGCATCGTGGTCTTCAACACGCCCGGCGCCAACGCCAATGCTGTAAAAGAACTGGTCCTGGCAGGCATTCTCATGTCGGCCAGAAATATCCCCGAAGCGATCCTCTGGGCCAACGGCCTGAAAGAGGATGCGGCCAAAGCGGTCGAGAAAGGGAAATCTCAGTTCGCCGGACGCGAGATCATGGGCAAGACTCTGGGCGTGGTGGGCCTGGGCGCCATCGGCGTTCTCGTGGCAAACGCCGCCGAACAGCTGGGCATGAAGGTCGTAGGCTTCGATCCCTACATTACTCTGCACGCGGCCCACGCACTCTCCAATACGATCCCCGTGGCACAGAGTCTTGACGTGATGCTTCCCAAATGCGATTACGTGACGATCCACGTGCCCGCCATGGAAAGCACCAAAGGCATGTTCGACGCTACCCGCTTTGCACAGATGAAGAACAGCGCCTGCCTGCTGAACTTCTCCCGCGACTCTCTGGTGGTGGAAAAGGATCTGCTGGACGCGCTGAAAAACGGGCTGCTCCGCAAGTATGTGACCGATTTCCCCAACGATACGGTGCTCCATCACTCCGGCGTGGTCTGCATTCCTCATCTGGGCGCTTCCTCTCAGGAAGCGGAGGACAACTGCGCCATGATGGCAGTGGATCAGCTCATGGATTATCTGGAAAACGGAAATATCACAAACTCCGTCAACTTCCCGGCCTGCAGTCTGGGACCTGTCACCACTATGGGCCGCGTCTGCGTACTGAACAAAAACGTACCAGCCATGCTGGGCAAGATCACCGGTATCTTCGCTGACATGAACATCAATATCAGCGATCTGATCAACCGCAGCAAAAACGATCTGGCCTGCACCCTTATCGACGTGGATTCCCAGGTGGATGAGGACGCGCTGCGCAGAGCCCTGGACGCCGAGGAAGGCATCATCAGCGTACGCGTCATTCAGAACCGCTGAGGAAAAGGCGGGGACCATACCGAAAAAACAGGACGTTCACCAGAAAAGCGTACCGCACCGGATCTGTTCCGGTCAGCGGTACGCTTCTTTATTGTTTCAGGCTGTTTTCAATTGGCATTTGTTTCAGCGGCTTACCTGCGCTTCGGATTCGGATAGGCTTCCCAGGCCACGTTGGTGAGAATGCCTACAATAAGGATCATTCCAAGGATATAGAACCAGAACAGCAGAGCCACGATGGAAGCCAGGCCTCCATACAGCAGATCGAAGTTGGCGAACACCCTGGCGTAATAGGAATAGACCCAGGTAGCGATCAGCATTCCCGCCGCGGCTACCGCGCTCCCGGGCAGGAACTTCCTGTAAGGTTTTTTTCTCGCCGGCAGCGAATAATAGTTGTAGCTCACCGTCAAAAAGTACACGGCGATAGCCGCCGGCCAGCGGAGCAGATACCATATATCGCTGATATTGAACGTAATGTGAAGAAATTTTTCCATGTAAAGTCCCACCAGATCAAGGATCACTTCCCCGTAGACCATGACGATGAGACTGAAGACCAGCATGAAGATCGTCAGCACGATGTTCTTGATAGCCCGCAGACGCTCTCTGATATACCCCTTCACAAGAGTCTCCCCAGTATAAGCGTAATTGGAGATGCACACCAGAGAAAACTGGACCTTCGAGGCTCCCCAGAGGGCAAACACGATGAAGACCAGACTGAAAGTGCCCGTTGGCGAATACGTCAGATATTCAAGCAGAGCATCCGCCATATCACCTGATACATACTGACCGATCAGGTCCCGCACCACGTTGATGGAGATGGAAAAGATGTTCAGCGCTTCGCCCAGCAGGATCGCGATGGGAACCATGGACATAATGAAATAGAACGCCAGCTCCGCCGCTCTCCCCTGATAATACGGATCCTGCAGGCACTTGATCACCTGCATCAGAATATCCGTCGTCCGCTTCTTCGTCATCCTCATTCCCCCAAATCCACTGCCGCTCCATCCCTCTCCGCTCCCATATCCACTCTTACCTTCCGCTGCGTTCTGTCAGAAGCTCCCTCAACTTCTGCAGCGCCCTGGCCCGGTGGCTGATCTTATTTTTCTCCGGTCCGGAAAGCTCCGCAAAGCTCTGTTCGTACCCTTCCGGCACAAATAGCGGATCGTATCCGAATCCGTTGTCGCCGCGGCGTTCAAACGCAACATGCCCCGGACACTCTCCCCGGGCAGTCAGCGTCTCTCCGCCGGGAAACACCATAGTGATAACAGAGACGAATTTGGCGGTACGCTTCTCCATGGGAACATCCCGCAGCAGCTCCAGCAGCTTATCGTTGTTTGCCTCATCGTCGCAGCCGTCTCCCGCAAAGCGGGCGGAGTACACGCCCGGCGCCCCGTCCAGCGCGTCCACCATCAGACCGGAATCGTCGGCTATGGTGATCTTTTGACACACTTCCATGATCTCTCTGGCCTTTTTTTCCGAATTGTATTCAAAGGTATCGCCGTCTTCCACCACCTCAAAATCCGGCACGCCCGCATCTCTGCGCGACACGATGTCCATGCCGAACTCCCCGGTGATGGCTGAGATCTCCTCGATCTTATGTTTATTTTGAGTAGCCGCCACCACGGTGACCCGCTTCTCTTCTGCCGGCGTCAGATCGCCGATGATCTCTGCCTGCAGCCGGTGCAGCTCCCCGCATCCCTTTTTGGCCAGAGCCAGCAGCTCCATGAGCTCCTGCTCGGAAAACGGGCTTTGCTCCCCCGTTCCCTGTACTTCAATATATTCTCCCCTGTCGGTCATGATAACATTCATATCCACCTGAGCCTGAGAGTCTTCCTCGTAACACAGGTCCAGCAGCGCACGTCCGCCTGCCTTTCCCACGCTCACTGCCGATACAAAGGAACGGACTGGGATCTCTCCGATCAGTCCCTGCTCCTTCATCTTTTTCATCGCCTCCACCATGGCCACGAAGGCTCCCGTGACGGACGCCGTCCGCGTTCCGCCGTCCGCCTGAATGACATCGCAGTCGATGCGGATGGTACGCTCTCCCAGCTTATCCATATCGACCACAGAGCGCAGCGAGCGGCCAATGAGACGCTGGATCTCCGTGCTCCTGCCGTCGACCTTTCCCCGGGACGCGTCCCGCGCCTTCCTGCTGCCCGTGGATCCGGGGAGCATGCCATACTCTGCCGTCACCCAGCCCTGCCCCGTGCCGGTGAGATGCTTGGCGGTTTTTTCTTCCACGCAGGCCGTACAGATCACCTTTGTATTTCCAGCTTCCACCAGCACCGAACCCGCCGGATACATCAGGTAATCATTTGTTATTTTGAAGGGCCGCAGCTGGTCCGCCGCCCTGCCGTCCACTCTTGCTCCGTCCATTTCCGCCTCCGCTTTTCTGTCCCTGCACTGCTACGAATTTTTCATGATGACGCTTTCTATGACGTCCGATACGTTCTCACACACGTCACAGCACTTTTCCATACACTCAAATATCCTGGTCCAGCCCATGATCTCCAGCACGTCCGTCTTTTCCTGATACAGCTGCCGCACCGCCTCCGTGTACGTCCTGTCGCCCTCTTCCTCCAGCCGGTTCACCTCGATGATCAGCTTGTGGATGCTTTCAGATTTACGGAAGTTGTGAAATTCTTTCAGCGCAGACCGCAGCGCATCGCAGCAATTGATGATGATACGCGTCATGGCCTCCGCTTCTTTCCGTATGCTGCGGATATTGAACATGTACATCTGCATGACCACATCCTCGATGGCGTCTGTCACGTTGTCGATCTCGTGGGCCATGGACATGATATCCTCCCGCTCGATGGGAGTGATAAATTCCTTCGCCAGTTTCTGCATCATCAGATGCTTTTCGATATCCGCCTGATGTTCGATGGCATGTATCTCTTTCATCTTTTCATTCAGGCAGCCCGGATCGTAATGCTCCACGATATTCTCCAAAAAGGCGGCCGCCTCGCAGGAGTAGTTTACCAGGCTCACAAAACCGTCAAAATAATCCATGTCCCTTTTTCTGGCCATTTGTTATCCTCCACATTTCTCACCGGCCGATCCACTGTCATCCGCCGGTCCCATTCTTCCGCGAATCCCCGTCAGCCGTCCGCATCCGCCGGCTCAGATTCCCGTACCTATTCTACCACAGACTGCGCCGGCACGCTCTCCTTTTTTTGTACAGCCCCAGACCGCCGTCAGAAAAGCCGCATAAACAGCTGGGCCATGAGAAAGCCGATCAGGCCGCAGCCTGGAAACGTCAGCACCCAGGTGAGCACCATCTCGTTTACCACGCCCCAATTCACTGAACTCAGCCGTTTCGCCGCTCCCACTCCCATGATGGCCGTAGTCTTGGTATGCGTCGTGCTCACTGGAATTCCCGTCAGCGAAGAAAGGAACAGACAGCCCACTGCCGCTACATCTGCGGAAAACCCCTGATGTTTGTCCAGCCTCACCATGTCCATGCCCACCGCCTTGATGATCCGATATCCCCCGATGGACGTTCCCAGCGCCATGACCAGAGAGCACAATATCATCAGCCACACAGGGATGACAAAATGGTCCACATCTCCCCTGCCCCCGGCGAGAAACAGTCCCAGCATAAAAACGCCCATAAACTTCTGTCCATCCTGGGCTCCGTGCATAAAAGCCGTGGCTGCTCCTCCCGCCACCTGGGCTTTCTGGAAAAATGCATGGGCTTTTTTCCGTTCCGTCCTGCGAAATGCAAGTTCCACGATCCTCACCGTCAGATTTCCCATACCGAAACCGAGGAAGGTGGAGAGCACGAGCCCGTATATCACCTTGATCCACTCTGTGGGATCAACGCCGGAAAGTCCGCCCTGCAGAGCGATGGCCGCCCCGGAAAGTCCGGCGATCAGCGCGTGACTTTCACTTGTAGGAATACCGAAGTACCAGGCCGCCGTCGCCCAGAGCACGATGGCGAACAGCGCCGCGCACAGGGCTACCAGCGCGCTGTGAACATTTCCTCCAAAGTCCACCATATTGTAAATGGTCTGAGCTACCGTAGCGTTCACCGTGGTCATGACGAGAACTCCCAGAAAATTAAAAATCGCCGCCATGATGATCGCCGCCCGCGGCTCGATGCTGCGCGTGGATACACATGTGGCGATGGCGTTTGGCGCATCCGTCCAGCCGTTTACCAGAACGACGCCGAGAGTGAGGATCACCGTGATAAGCAGCGCTGGATTTTCGATGATCTGCCGCAGAAATTCCCCCAGTGAAATAGTCATTCGTTTCTCCTTCGTCCGCTTTTTTAAAATATGTTCCGACATTTATTTTATCACAGCGTTTTTATCATCTTCAACGACTGTCATTCAGCGAAAAACGCAGAAATTCGACGAAGTGCGACATGCCTTTCATTTATTTTGCGAAACCCAAACTACCCGCTTCCCAGGGCAAAATAAAAAGAGTATAATTATGCCATTGCAGCAGGCCCGGAACACACGTATCGATTCACATTTTCGCCCTGGCGTCATTTCAGGATCAAAGCCGCCGGCAGGCGCGGGCTGTTCAGAGGCCGCGGTTACGCAGCCCACAGGAAAGGAGCATTTCACATGAAGCGTATTCTCATTACAGGAGGACCCACCAACGAACCCATCGACGAAGTCATGAAGATCACCAATATGTCCACCGGATCGCTTAGTTTGAATCTGGCCCGGCGAGCTTTGCAGAACGGCGACTTTGTCTGCCTTATCGTGACGGAAAGCGTCACCCGCAGCAACCTGTTTGAGCGATATAAAATGGCGGAGGCGGACGATCTTCTGGTCATCCCCATCGAGACCACCGCAGATATGTACGCCGCTCTGGAATCTCAGGCCGAAACGCGCACCCTAAAACCTTACGATACGGTCATTCACGCCTCTGCCGTGGGGGATTACAAGCCCCAATTCAGCTTTCGCATGGAAGATCTTGCCGCCGAACTTACCCGCGTCCTTCAGCAGGCGGGACCCGGTTCTCTGGGGCCTGCGGACATGGAAACGCTCATCCTCTCCGTGCTCACTTCGCCCCGGTGCAAAGTAAACGACAGTACGAAGATCAGCAGTTACGAACCCAATCTCACCGTAAAGCTGACGCTGACTACAAAGCTGATCTCCAATCTGCGCGGATGGTTCCCCTCCGCCACTCTCATCGGCTGCAAGCTGCTTGAAAATGTGACGAAGGAACATCTCATCGACGTTGCCAGAAAACTGTGTATAAAAAACAACATGGACTATATTCTGGCCAACGATCTGGCGGAGCTGCGAAAAGGATATTCCACCCGCCACCTGGTGACTTCCATCGGATATACCGGCATCAGTCTGAGCGCTCCGGGCTGTCCCGATCTGCTGGACTACGCTTCCGATAACTGGCTCTAGCCTGCACCATGTCCGCAGAACAAAACGGAGGCGAAGCCTTTCTCAGGCTTCGCCTCCGTTCGTTTAAGTACATGAGTACATCTGAAACGCTACGCTTCTTTCAGCTGCTCTTCCACCGCTTCGGAAACGGCGGCCCGTTCTTCTTCCTGCATGGCCAGCTTCAGCGCCGTGGCCAGCTGATCGCCGCAGGAGGTCGGTTTATTTCCACAGGAGATCCCGCCGCAGCGCTCGATGACCGCTTCAGCCGGCATCCCCTCCACCAGTTTTCCGATGGCCTGAAGATTTCCGTCACATCCATTTAAAAAATGTACGTTGTGAACTCTGCCTTCCTCCAGATCAAAAAAGATCTGCGTAGAACAAGTTCCCCTCGTATGATACGAATACTGCATTTTACTCTAACCTCTTTTCATATATTTCTGTTGAGACCGCCTGCCGGTCCCTCCCGGCTGCACAATACTGTTTTTTTATATACCCGTTTCTCCCATTTCTAACTCTTCCAGCTGCTGTATTTTTTCCAGAATATCCGACGCGAATTTCTCCTCCGGCCGGCGCACCGCATAACGGGTGACGATGAGATCCGTCCCGTTCTCCATACGGCCCCAGCCCTCCACAGCCTCGCCCTTCAGAAGGGAAGACAGCGGCAGATCAAAATCCCAAACGCCGCCCCAGCCCGTGAGAAACAGTACAAGAGTGGGCGACAGCGTTCGGATCTCTTCTCTTATGATCTCCTGGCAGAGCGCCTTCTGTTTACTGTAAACTGTGCTGTCGGGCTTTCCTATCCGCGGCGCCAGTTTATACAGATACGTCCAGGCAACATAATCTGTCCACTCCGTGCTTTTGATGCCCAGAAGGTTTGCAGCCACGCGGGCGATCACAGGCGTGAAATCCTTATCATCCTCCCCGTGCCCGCCTACATGACCTCCAGCGTGCGCGCAGGCCGCGCCGGAAACTCTCTCCGGCCGCGGGATCTTCTCCACTACCAGAATACGTTTCTCCGCGCCGTCATAGTACCTTCCTTTTGCAAATCCTCTGCCCACGAAGTCTTCCGCCAGCGCTTCCGGGATCAGGTCGGCCAGTCTCCCGTAAAGCTCATCCAATATTCCGGCGCCGCCCAACGGCGCGCTGCTTCCTTCTTCTTTTATATTCCGCCCGGTCTGTCCCTGTTCTTCTTTCTCTTTCTGTTCTACCATCTTATCGTCTCTCCATCTCTTTGAATTTTATTACGTTTTCCTCTGCCCGCGCCGCGTCAGCCGTCCTTCAGCGCGTCAGCCACCTGCGCCCACAATTCCCGGTAACGGTCCGTCTTCTGCACCCCCCGGTTGGCCGGACTGGTGGAAGGCAGATAGACAGCCTCCAGCCGTTCACGGCCGGGACAGTTCCGATACATCTCTTCCTTATATTTATCGTACAATTCCTTCGCTTTTTTCCCGGTGGTAAAGACAGCCCGAATTTCCGGCGCCGTCTCAAATATCTTCCACAGATCCACGGGCACCGCTTCCCGTATGCTGCTGTCATCCGCCCCCTGTATCTGGCAGCTTTCCAGCACATCCCACAGCGCCACGTGATTTTTCAGCGCGAAAGCCCTCCGGGCCTCCACTGAAGGTTCCGGCTCCTCCTGTCCCAGTACGTCGGACAGCGTCTTCCAGAACAGATTCTGAGGATGACCGTAATAAAACCCCTGTTCCCTCGACTTAGGCGACGGCATGGTCCCTAATATCAAAATTCGGCATCGGCTGTCGCAGCACGGGCCAAAGGTGTGAGCGATCCGTTCCGGATCCCTGTTTTTCCCCGTTTGCCTTGTACTTCTCTCCGTCATCAGACATCCTCCTCCGTATGCTGGACCGCCCGCGGACGTCCCAGGCAGTCATCGCCGCCGGCCGCGCCGGTTCCACCACGCGTTATTATAGCACAGATAAAAACGCTCTGAAACGGCGCAGAATAATTTGTGAAATATTTTTCAACAATTTTCACAAATCCTATTGATTTTCAGCCCCGGATAGGGTAATATAATAAAGCGCGTTTGTCCAATAATTAAGGGATATACGGTGCGAAAGCGATTTGGAGGGTTGACCGAGTGGCTAAGGAGCTCGCCTGGAAAGCGAGTAAGGTGTAACAGCCCCGTGGGTTCGAGTCCCATGCCCTCCGCCATGAGAACCGTTGAGATTTCAACGGTTCTTTTCTTTTGTTCAGGCTTCGGCACGGGGCTCTATTTTTAGTCATTCTGTACTTTACGCCTGACAAGCGTCTCACCCGTGTCTTTCGCGTGATTGAGAAAGCGACGCTGAACCGGGGAACCGGCGCGGTGCTCTGTACCAGCGATCGGCTGTCTGCTTTTGACAGTGAGAATTATATCGTGCCCGTCTGGGCGATATGAGGTGAAAAAGGTCTTATATGGCCGGATTGCATAATGGATCAAAATCTAAGACGCTTGATTTTTTCTTTTTGCCATCTTGAATCACCCGCAAAAGAAAAAAACGCTTGTATTATAGGCATTTGGGCCCAACATATTGTAATTATATATAAATTATTGATTTTATAGGCAAAATTATCGTCAAAATCGGTTTGATATAACCCGTTTTATTTATACTTTTCAATGATTATCATTTTCTTTTCGTTTTTGAGCTGCTTTTTTGAGCAAAAAGAAAAAATCCAATATCTTATCTCCAATTGATAACCTGAGTTTGCGCATTCCGCATTGCAGTTCGGCGGCATTGTCCAGCATAGGAAGCAGCTCAATTTTCCATAAAAAAGGACGCGTTGTTTTACTCTGCAACGCGTCCTTTGCTTCTACGTCCGTACCCATTCTGTGCGGCATGGCGTGATCGCAAATCCCCAGGCAGCCCTACAGCAGTGTAAAGCGCTCCGGATCCTTCTCAATATAGGGCTTTAATGTTTCTGATATTTCTATTTCCCTGAGATTCAAAGTATTTTTGATCTTGACGATCCTGCATGCTCCCGGTTCTTTCATTCGCAGCATTTTGACTGCTCCCGCCACGGCCTCCTGCTCATCGCTCATGACGATGGGAATATATTCTGTCCAATACCCGAAGCTCCCGTCGCAGGCAAAGCTGTTGGCATAGGTGGATTCAAAATCAATATTGTCGTACACCGCTCTGGTCGTCAGATCGGCCAGCCCTATCCCGCAGGCGTTGCCGTGGCTCTTTTCGGAGAGCCGAAGAACGATCACCTTCCCGATCTTCGGCACATTCGGCTCCTCTTTCTTCGGTCCTATCAGTCCTACAATATTAGGATCCATGCCAAAACCGGAAATATCCTTTCCGATCTCCTCGATCACGAGAATATCGATTTCCGGTATCCCGATGGACGGCATGGATGCCTTCGCGATCTTCAGCAGCTCCGGTTCCCTGTCAAAGATCTCATCTTTTGTCATTCCTTCGATAAGTTTGACCTTGTCAAAGGCGTTCTCCACGATCCCTATGGCAAAACCGATATTTCCCTTGTCAAATACCACCTCTGCAGCCTGGGGGATGATCGTCGAAAAGTTCAGCGTTCCTCCCTTGTGCAGGCTGGTGCATCCTACGTGCCTTCCAAGGCCGATGGTGGACAATTTGCATATGCCGCTCTCGTACCTTCCTGTGAATTCCGTATGCGGCTTGATGCGGTTGACCAGAATGGTCATATCCGCCTCGTAGGCGTTCTTATCCATATAAACATCGATTCCGCCTTCTGTAGCGCCCAATTTGACTACATCCATGTCCGATTTTATCGGGGCGTCCACCGATTTTTCATTGATCCCAAAATCCTCCAGGATCCCCCTGCAGCCTTCGGCAGTCCCTCCTCCGTGGCTTCCCATAGCCGTCACGATAAACGGCTCTGCGCCGTATCGTTTCAGTTCGGCCACCAGCTGCTTTACCATGATCTGGATTCGGTCGATCATTCTGCTGCCTACGGCCACGGCCACTTTCTGTCCCGGACGGATCAGGGATGAAAATTTTTCCTGAGCGACGATCTCAGTGATTCGGGCGGCAACGTCGTCAATGCTGTCATCCTTAAAATTTTGTCTGACCTTAAGCATTTGGGGAAGCTTTATATTTCTGTCCTCTGGCAACAATATTGGCACAGCCTTCACCTCCGTTTTCTAATCGTTGAACTTGATGAACGGTGTAAAATCAAAGGGTTTCGCCCCTTTCAATTCATCCTCTGCCCGCAAAAGCGAATTGATAATATGAATGGCATGGCCGAATTTGGGCGGTCCCAGTTTGACGGCGGCCGCTCCGCCGGCGACGCCCATATCCGCAACGGGGTCGTCGCTGACGCCGCCTGCGCGTATGGACGGAATAGAGAACATGCCATGCTCCACAGCATATTTCTGCGCATTCATGGCCTCCGTCACAGTGCCCACCTGGTTGGGTTTAAACACAAAGGCGCCGCAGGCTTTCATCTCCATCGCCTTCTTCAGGTAGTCGATATTGGTCACTGTCAGGTCGTCTCCGCAGAGCGTGGTTCTGTTCAGTTCCCTGGCTGCCTTCGCCCAGCCTTCCCAGTCGTCCTCGTCCACAGGGTCTTCGATATACAGAAAATCATATTTTTCCGTCGCTGCTTTCAGGATCGCGATGATCTCATCCAGCTCTACCTCTCTGCCGCAGTAACGGTATGTCTTCCGGTTCGGATCATAGATCTCGCTGAAGGCACAGTCCATGTGAAAGGCAATTTTGTCCTGACTGCCGCAGCGGGTCGCTGTCTCATAGAGAATGTCCAGGCAGTCCATAAAATCGGTGCTGGGCGCCATGTATTCCGACATCGCTCCGATCTCAGGCCTTCTCCCGCCCTGAAACTCCCGGATCACATTGGGAAGCTCCTTGTAAATTCTGCAGAGGATCTCTGTGGCCTCAGCGATAGAAGACGCTTTATAAGGCACGATGGTGGTCTCCTGCACCGGCATGGTATCGTCCTCATAGCTGCCTCCGGCAAACATATCCGACGTGGGCAGCGGAATGGTTTTGATCTCACCCGGATTTAAATATCTGTACTGGGATACGTGCAGCGTGCTGCACGCGGCCCGCATGACCGCCAGCGAAGTGCTGTATGTAACATTTCCGCCCAGACGGGACTTATTTTTCGTTCCGTCCATGTCGATCAGAGCTTCGTCCAGGGCCTTCTGATCCAGCGCGTCCATGCCCTTGATCTTAGGTCCTACCGTCTCCTTTACCATCTCCACGGCTTTAAAGACGCCGTTGCCTTCGTACCAGTTCTTATCCCCGTCTCTTAAGACAAAGGCCTCGTGATCCCCTGCGGATATTCCCGAAGGGGAAGCTCCCCTGCCCATCACGCCGTCCTCCGTGATCACATCCACTTCCAGCAACGGCTTCCCTTTGCAGTCGATCAGAGCCCGGGCGGTGACCTCTTTAATTAAAGATTTCATTTGTTTTATCCCTCCTAATAGTTTCTGTTCAGTCCTGCTTTCCTACATACAGAACGTTAAAATCGCACAGATTCGTGCCTGTATTTCCCGTAAGCACCGTGTCTCCCATCCTGCTCAGGGCCTCATAGGCTGCATGAGCCGACAGAGCCTCCCGCAGATCGATCCCATTCTTCAGGGCCGTCTCCATGCTGGTTCCGTCTGTAATGCCTCCGGCCACGG
This sequence comes from Bacilliculturomica massiliensis, assembly GCF_900605495.1. Lineage (GTDB taxonomy): Bacteria > Bacillota > Clostridia > Peptostreptococcales > Anaerovoracaceae > Bacilliculturomica > Bacilliculturomica massiliensis. Next base: position 200,664 of record NZ_LR027601.1, on the reverse strand, counting down.
GCGTCGTACCGTCGGTACCCTCGCTGTCTATGGACAGAAGACAGGTATTTTTCAAACCGTCCGCCGCGATGGCAAAGGCAACGGCCATTTCCTGCGAAGGACCCCCGTGTCCTTTGATGGTAGAATTGTCTTCGATCGACGTGGTCGTCTCGCCTGCGGAGATCACAAAACAAGGCGCTTTGAAGGGTCTGTCATTTTTGACGATCTCTTTCGCCAGCGATCCCATGAACGTCCCATAATCCTTGCTTTCCCCTTCTGTGTAGGTGGTAAGCACATAGGCGTTGATCCCCATCTCTTCGGCAACTTCAAGAGCCGCCTTGCCTGAATCGGGGAGGGTGTTTACAATATAGTAATCCACATCATTAGTCATTTCCTGAGGCGTTTCCTCCGCCGGATCGTAATTCAGCAGATAGTTGGCGATATTCTTAGGCAATTTATCTTGAATTCCATATTTATGTATGATCTTTTTAATGTCCTCGAAGGTGATCGTATCGTATCCCACAGGGGTACCCATAATGGGAACGGGCTCAGTGTAATCTGTGATCGTATCCAGTCCTACGGCGTCCCATATCTCAAAGCAGAGGATCTTGGCCCCCTTGATGTGCTGGCCCAGCCGGCCTCTGCTCATTCTGGAAAGGTGACCTCTGATGTCATTGATGTCCATTACCCACATGCCGGCCTTCAGCATAACGTCCGTGGCCTCCTGAAGATCGTCCAGCGTCGTACCCTTGACCGGATACCCCATGAGTGCAGAACAGCCCCCTGTCAATCCCAGCAGAAGCAGATCCTTGGGACCCATTTGCTCCGCAACATCGATCATGCGCTGACAGCCCCGGATCCCCTCTTCATTGGGAAGCGGATGTCCGCCGACATATATTTCTGTTTTTTGATAAACATCTTCTTCGTCTTTTATTTTTATAATGGTAATGCCTAACGTCAAATAATCGCCCAGGATATCCTCAAATGCGCGGGCGATGTGATTTCCTGCTTTTCCGGATGAAAAAGCATAGATATTTTCGAATTGATCCAGATCAAAAGAACGCTTCCCTATGATCAGTCGATTTCCTTCCCGATGCATCATCTCATGCAGTCTCTTTCTGGCGTCCAGCTTCTGCAGTACGCCGTCTGTCAGCGCAAGGAGATTTCTTTTTGCTTCCGCATATCCATGGGAAGTGATTTCGTCCGTGTTTTTAATTTTTGAATAGTTCATTGATTTACTCCTGATAATTGATTAAACTGTGCGCCGAAACCGGCGCACAGTTACATGCTGCAAAGAAAGGGTTTCCTTTCTCAGCCGCTTCATTTTCTTTTAAGCGGTGGTTTTGGCGTCCCTTCCTCTTCCTACATGTTTGTTGAGCAGGAACGACACGACGCAGATCAGAACGAGGGTGATCGCCAGACCCACAAACGCGCCTCCCTGAAGGAGTCCGCATACAATATAACCGACTAAGGAACTGCCTGCAACGGTCAGCGCATAGGGCAGCTGGGTGCTGACGTGGTCAATGTGATCGCAGGAGGATCCCATGGAAGACATAACTGTCGTATCCGAAATAGGCGAACAGTGGTCTCCGAAGATACCGCCGGAAAGAACGACGCCTATGGCCATTCCGATCGGAGCGTCGATGGACACCGCCAGCGAGCACGCGATGGGGATGAAGATAGCAAATACGCTCCACGAGCTTCCTGTAGAGAAGGAGGTCAGGCAGGCGGCGAGGAAGACGATCACGCACATGGTCGTGGGCGTCAGGAAGCCCTGGCAGGCGTTTACGATCCAGTCTGCGGTACCGCAGGCAGCGCAGACGCTTCCGATGCCCCATGCCAGCATGAGGATCATGAGAACTTCCATCATGCCTGAGCAGCCGTCCATAAAAATTCTGAGGGACTTTTTAAAAGTGAATACCTTCGTGATCATTCCTATTATGATAGCGGAAATAGTGGCCAGCAGAAATGCCGTATCAAGCGCCCGCAATGAGCTTCCGTTGGCCAGGGCGCCCAGAATTCCATTGGCCTTGATGTCGCCCGTGTAGAACAGTCCCGCAAAGATGAAGAAAAGCAGTACGAAGACCGGTATGATCATGTTCCAAACCGTGGGTCTTGCTCCTTCCGGAAGCTCTTCCGTCTCGATTTTTTTCCTGATATCCGCGCCCGCTCTGACGAGCTGTCCGGTGGTTGCCGCTCTGTCCTCCGCCTTTTTCATCGGGCCGTAATCCCAACCGGTAACGGCGATGATGCATACCATGGCGATGGAGCCGATCGTATAGAACTGGAACGGGATTCCCGCGATAAAATCAGTCTGCGGATTCCCGTTGTACGAATAGTCCGCGTAGAAGGTGGCGAGGAGACCTATGATATACGCGCCCCAGGCCGAAATCGGAAACAGGGTGGGAACGGAGGATGTGGTGGAGTCCACAATGTAGGCCAGCTTCTCTCTGGAAACCTGCACCTTGTCCGTAATTCCTCTGCAAACGGGTCCTACCAGCACCGGATTTGTCGAATCGGAAAACCAGACGAAAATGCCTCCCAGCCATGTTATGATCTGGGCTCCTCTCTTTGTCTTCCCGACGCCCTTGTTTACCACGTTGGCAAAGGCCTGGGCTCCGCCGTTTCTCTCCAGAAGGAGGGACAGGCCGCCGCAGAGCGTGGTCAGGCAGAGGATTCTCTGGTGGTCGGTATCCTCAAAGCCCGGCAAAATAAAATCAAAAAATGTGCTGTAAAGCCCTTCCCATAAATTACCGCCGGTCAGCATCACTGCGCCTACGTAAACAGCGATAAACAGCGACAGAACTACCTGCCGTGTCAAAATGGCCAGCAGAATGGCTAGCAGCGGTGGTACGATTGCTAATAATGTTTCAAACATCTTGCTCTCCCTTCGCAATACAAGTAATAAATTTCGTCTATTATTTATTGCAAAGGTCATGCCAGATGTCAGATGCCGTTGAAATACGGCATTTTTCAAAGTTTATCGAGAGAAATATGCTTTTCTGTCAAATATATTTGACAGTTCTCCTTCCCCGCCAAATTTATCGTAAAAAAATTATGACATCCTGCCTGTACGATGAAGAATGATCCCTCTATAAACCTGCCGCCGACAATCCCTGCGGTTTGGCCGCAGAGATGGTATTTCAGGATACTCTGTACTTTCGTCAAATATTTTTGACTCTTCACTTGATCCCATACTTTTTCATCTTGTACGCCAGATTCTGTTTACTGATCTGCAGCTCCTTTGCCGTCTGTGTCAGCCTGCAGCCATTTCGCTCATAGGCCTCCCGAATCAAGAGGATCTCATATTTGCTCAGCATGTCGCTCAGGGACATGCGGCTTCCCTCTTCCTTACATATATTGTCCAGTTCCAGTCTGCCTATGATATAATTCGGTATGTCGTTGCGTGTGATGATCGCCTCATGGTTGTTGTGGAAAGCGGATTCGATCACATTTTTCAGTTCGCGCACATTCCCCGGCCAATCATACCTATAAAAAATATCCTGCACCTCTTCGGTATAAGCGATGATCTGTTTGTTCATTTTCTTATTGAGTTGCTTTCTAAAATATTCCATCAATAAAGGAATATCCCCTCTCCGGTCACGGAGCTCCGGAATGTCATATCGAAGGACGCACAGCCTGTAAAAGATATCCGCCCGGATCTTTTTCTTTTCCACGCACATCTCCGGCTCTTCGTTCATAGCGGCAATGATCCTGACATTTACCTTCTTCTCTTCCTTCCCGCCGATCCGTCTGATCTTGTTTTCCTCCAGCACGCGCAGCAGCTTGGCCTGGGCGTCCAGCTCCATGGAATTCATCTCGTCCAGAAACAGGGTCCCGCCGTCGGCCAGCTCAAACAGCCCGGGGGTATCCTGAGCGCCGGTATAGCTCCCCCTGGTGGTCCCGAAGAGTATGCTTTCAAGCAGGGAACTGGGGATAGCCGCACAGTTCTGTTTGATAAAGGGCGCATCCTTTCGCCTGCTCATTTTCTGGATCGCATTCACCACAAGTTCCTTGCCCGTCCCGGTTTTTCCATATACCAGCACATGGGCGTCACTGTCCGCCATGTCCACGATCCTTTCCTTTATCCCCTGTATGGAAGCATCCTGGGAAATAATGTCGTCCAGGGACTCGTTGGAAGAGTTATAGCTTTTCTTAAGCGTGGCGATCAGGCTGGTATCGAAGGACAATCGTCTCGCATCCACATGGGCGCATTTGTATATGACCATATCGATCACGCCGATGATCTCCCCCTGCTCCTTGATGGGAACGGCGCTGGATATGGAGTCCATTTTATTGCCCTTGTAATCCTCATAGGTCTGCTCATAATTAATAAAGCTTTCTCCGTATTTCAGCGCTCTGCAAATATAGCTGTCTTCTTGCTTCAGGCCCGGATATATTTCAAAAAGGCTGCGGTTGATCGGTTCTTCTCTCCCCAGCTTTACTATATCCGGATATGCAGTGTAAAAATGTCTTATAATAAAATCCTTATCAACCACCATCAGCCCGTCGATATAGTCTACAAGTCTCAGATTTTTCTCAAAGTATTTATTCATGCCCGATCTCCTTTTGCCCACTGCATTGGCTGCCGCCCAGGCGCGTTTTCTTCCGTTCCGCATTACATCTGCAAAATCAAATCATTCTCTATAACAACATACTACCTTTCTGAAGAAATATCAACTCCAAGGCTTCTATCCGTCCCCCTTTGCAGGATCACGATCTAAGTTTGATTGGCTTGAAGACGGGTCAAAGCATCGTCCCGGCCGGTCTGCTCTATCCTTAAAAAAAGAAAAGGGCGGAACGAGTCCGCCCTTGCGCCTTTACATCCGGCTGATTTCCTGTGTGAAAGTTTTATCGTGCCTGCCTGGGCCCTATGAGAATGACCGAAGAGAATACAGCGGGCTCCCGATCAGCTGCCGTAATACTTTCTTCTCACGATCTCTACGTAACGGTTTTCATCCTTCGTGTCTTTTTCACAGCGGCACGGTTCGCTTTCTCTGTGCTCCCCCGTAGGCAGAAAACCCAGAGCGTCATACATGGCCGCCCCGATTTTATTGTCTGGATAATGCATCAGTTCAACGCAGGCAATGGAAGGAAATTCTTCTTTAAAGAGATCCATAGCCGCAAGCAGCGCCGCCCGTCCGAGCCCTTTTCCCTGCTGTGATCTGTCGATCATCAGCCTGTGAAGAAAGACATAGTCGGGATCGTCTTCCACAAAGTAATATAACATAAAACCCACCGGCCGATCGTCGCTGTAGATCGCCTTGGCGACGAAAGATTCTTCAAACGCGCATTCTGCCAGAGAATAGAGGTTGTCCTCCATGAAGCCTTTCTGGGCGTCGTTGACTTCCATGCTGATCACGGCCGTGAAGTTTTCTCTGTCTACATTTTTAAAAGTAATCATGGTTTGTTCCTCTCTTTTGCGAACGTTACCTGACGGAGCTTCTCCGCCCCACCCGGCCCTATCTCCACTATCTTTCACTTCCCCTGCACACACGTCACACACGATTATATATCCCAGTCAATTATAACATATGGCTTCTGATCTGGCAAAAGTTTCATGGACCTGTCTCCTTCGTGCCGGTCATATCCCTATTTTTCCGCACACCTGTTCCAGACAGCACTTATGGCAGCGGGGCTTGGTCCTGGCGGTGCAGACGTCTCTGCCGTGGATCACAAGACGGTGGCAGAAATCGTTTCCTTCCTGGGGCGGTATGAGCTTCCACAGTTCCATTTCCACCTTTTTCGGTTCTTTTACCCCGTCCACCAGCCCCATGCGGTTGACCAGCCGTATGCAGTGGGTATCGGTGACGATGGCCGGTTTTCCGAAGACGTCCCCCACGATCAGGTTCGCGCTTTTGCGCCCGACCCCCGGCAGCTTCATCAACGCGTCAAAGTCCGACGGCACCTCGCCGCCGTACTGTTCGTCAAGGATCTTCATACAGGCGCTGATATCCTTCGCCTTGCTGTGCCCCAGACCGCAGGGCCTGACGATCTGTTCGATATCTGCTACGTCCGCCGCCGCCAGCGATTTGACGTCCGGATATTTTGCATACAATTCCTGCACCACCACATTTACTCTGGCGTCAGTGCACTGAGCCGCCAGACGCACGCTGACCAGCAGCTTCCACGCCTGGTTATAATCCAGGCTGCACGCCACGTCAGGATATTCTTTCTTCAGACGCTCAATGATCTCCAGCGCCAGTTTCTTTTTCTTTGTCTCCGCCATGCAATTCTCCTCCCGCCGTCTCTCATAAAAATACGCCCGCCTGGCCGTTAAAATAAGCCTGCGTTTTTCTTTAAAATCAATTTTCCGAACATGGCCGTACATGCCTCACGGCTGCTGTTCAGCCTGCGTTACGGGCCGATCCCTCACTGCAGTCCGGCGTTTCTTTGCCGCGGGCCTTGATCCTGCGTTCCGCAAAATACAGCGCCAGCACGCAGCCTCCCGCCGCCACGCACGCGAAGGACGTCAATGTCCATGCCTGGCGGAAGCTGTGGGTCAGCAGATAAAAGCCGAACAGATTGGGTCCGATCCCTCTCCCAAATCCCCTGGCCACCTCATACAGCGACTGATAGCGCGCACGATGAGTCTCCGGCGCGTAATTGGCGATAAACACCCCCGCTCCTGTTGAGACCAGAATCTCGCCGGTGGTCCAGATCACCACTGCGGCGTAAAACAGACCGATGCGGCCTACAAAACCGTTGACGGCGAACCCTGCCGCATACAGCAGCGAAGCCAGCGCAATGTTCAGAAGCTGATTGTTCTTCTTTGACGCCGAGATGATCAGCGGCGTACCAGTGACGCATACCAGGGCGTTGACGCTCCATATAAATCCGGAATAACGCGACCCTGCTTCGATTCCAAAAAGCTCTGCAAACTGCAGCGGCAGCATGAAACTGATCTCCTGATAACAGGCCGTCAGGGCAATGAGACAGAGCACGAAGGCGAAGACCACCGGACGATGCCAGAGAGAGCGGAGAAGGCTCTCATCGGCCCCCTTCAAACGTTCCTGCCCTGCGGCCCTGTTTCCGTATTCCCTCTCCGATCCAGCATTTCCCTGTCTTTTTGCCGGCACATAACTTTCTTTGACGAACAGGCACATCCACACACCCGACAGAGCAAACAATATTCCCTGTCCGAAAAACGCCCACTGCATATAATTGTGAAAAAGCAGCCCGCCGATCGACGGGCCGATAGCAAACCCAATATTCTGAGATAGATAGAGAATGGAAAAACACTCCGCTCGGTTCTTCTCATCTGAATAATCCGTGATCATCGCCGCGATGATGGGAGTGGCCATGTTGCTGAACGCATACGACAGGACCATGAAAACCAGCGCCACAGCCGTTTTACAAAAAAAACCTGCCAGTATGATCGTGAGCACCGCCAAGCCGTCCGCCAGCAAAAACATTTTTTTTCGTCCAAAGGCGTCCGCCAGCTTTCCGCCGGACAGAGAACCGATCACCGCCGCCACGGCCACGAAAAACATGACGTTTCCGATCTGAAATTCATTGAATCCCAGCGTACTGGAGGCCATGAGCGATATGAACGCAAACACGAAGGTACCCATCGCCATGATGGTCCTCACAAATGACAGTAAATAGATCTGCCGGGGCAGCCCCCGAAACTGGCTGATAACACCCATTTCTCACCTCTGACCGCGTATACTGCTTCTCTTTTTGTCGAATGCGGATATATTCGTTTTATCACAGAATGATGTCGAATTCAACTGCTCTGTGGAATCTTCCCTTCCGCGATATAGAAAACATCGATAGAGTCTCGTTCTTTTATTGACGAAATGAATTATACATTTTGTGCAAAAGGATTTACGATAGAAATAGAAGAGAAATTTTCAGAATGAGAACGGAGGATAAGATGACAGAATATATTATAGATGAACGCGGTATCCGGGACGATCTGGTCGTGGTCGTCGGTTCCGACGCCTTTGGAAGCGGCTCAGAGGAACTGGGAAAAAATCTGATGAAGACTTATCTGTATTCCATGACGGAGGCGGATGTAAAACCACACACCATGATCTTTATCAATAACGGCGTTCTGCTCACCGTCGAGGATTCTCCGGTGCTTGAACACCTGCAGGCCCTTGCCGGATCCGGCGTAACGATCTACACCTGCGGCGCCTGCCTGAACTATCACGGGCTGGAAGCAAAGCTGGCCGTGGGCGAGGTAACCAATATGTACAGCGTAGTAGAGCTCATGAACAGCTCTGGAAATGTGATCAAACTGTAGATGTGTTCAGTTGGATAGTTGGAAGATCCCAACGAGAGGTGAAAACGATGCTGCAGACCAAAACAGAAAACAGAATACCTTTTGAACCGGAGTTCCTGCTCATTACCTTTTCCTCTGCCAGTCACTGTATCGAGACGGAAAAAAAGGCGCGGGAGGATTTTAACGTCCACATTATTCCAACTCCCAGAGAGATCAGCGCCAGCTGCGGCATGGCCCTGCGTTTCACCGGGACCACTCCGCAGGATGTGAGCCGTTTTTTCAGCGAACTGGATGTGCCGTCTCAGTTTTTTGCCATGGGATCCCGCGGAGAGGATGGAAAACGTCCTGCTGAAAAACTGAACGTCCGTTCATAGACCGACCGTCCTGAATGCTGCCGTCACCCATGAAAAAAGGAAACGTAGATTTTGGCGCTTTCCCGGCCGATGTAAAAAAGACGTCGGTCGGTTTTTTTATGTGACGGCTCCCGGAAAAATCGGGATGGTGCGCGCCATACCGCAGAAGCGGTGAAGACGAGGGGCGAAGATGATCCGCTCAGAGACACAGTCCCTCTTGCACAGCGGCGAACGCCGCTATATAATATTGCTGAGTATACTGAATATGTGAATCCAGTAAATGCGAGTCACACAGATCCCGTTTATTTGATCATTTCATCTCTCCACGGTTTATCCCCGGATCTCCGCAGATCAGAAAGGACTTGACTTATGAGTGTGGGATTTCTTTTTACTTCCGACATCAGCGACTGTGAAACTTTTCTTTACACCCTGAAGGACCTGGCCCGACAATCCGGTTATACATATACCCGCGGCGACGACTGGGCCCGCGTGAATTTCTGCCGCATGGGCGAACTGGAATTTTCCTTCGAGCCTGAGGAAGATAATCCGGAAGGCGATCTGATCCTGACAGCCGAATGCGTTACCAGCCTGGCGGGCGCCGGGTTCCACGCGGCCGCCATAGATTTTACCGATCTGGTGGTGAGGGAGACCGGCATCCAGATCGACATGGACGATGAGACCGAATACTATGAGCACCGAAATTTTCAGCGCTTGAGACAGGAACATTTTTATCCCTGGCTCACCACTCTGGTAGACCTCTGCAGACAGGAGGGCGAAAACTCTGCTCTCAGCAACTTCTGCGTCTGCTGGGACCTGGATCAATATGTCCCCGAAGATATCCCCGGCACAGTGGTGACCCCCTTCGGCCGTTATCACATCGCCCAGCTGGTGGATCAGGTCCAGAACGAAGGGATCGAAGTATTCGCCAGAGAATTTTTCATATGGAACGAGCGGGAACAGAACGGACGCTTTTTCCTGAATACCGCCATGTCCATTCTGTGGGAGGACTGCTGTTTTATGCCTTCCGACCGCAGCGAGCGAGACAGGACAGCCAACCAGACCTTCCTCTCCTATCTGGAGCGTGCCGCTTCCATGGACGTTTCTCTTCCCATGCCGAAGGCGGAGTACGAATTGGTCTGCCGTCTCGACGGCCGCACCCCCATGGATCTCACCGCATTCCCGGATTATCTGTCCGATTATCCCATCGGCTATCGGCGGAGGCCTGTGGTCCACCGGCTGGGCAACACGGATATTACCATTCCCGGGCACTTCCTCCGGGATGAGGAAGACAGCGACATCGTGTGGTACGACGACGCCCAGGGAGGGTGGCACAGCCTGCGGGCCAGCGCGTTCCGCATCAGCGAGGGGGAAGCGGAATTTTCAGAACGTCTCTTTCAGGGACTTCCGGAGGATCCCACGGAGTTTAAGGCCGGCGACGGCAGAGGCAAGGCGGCCTTTGCCGGAAAACTCTGCGACGATGAAGACGATTCGGTCTATTATCAGTCCATCGCACAGATCATCTGCGCCAGGCAGGTGACTCTGCTGACCGCCTCCTATGAACAGCCGGAAGACAAAGGGTGGGCCATGGAACTTTTTCTGGGAATACGCTCCTTCCGAAAGGTAGAAATATAAGCAGAAATATCGATCTCACATAAACCAGCGATATTATCACATAAAAAAGAGGGCGTAGCCGCCCCCTTTTTTGTTCTGCAAAATACGGACCCTCTGGCAGACCATCCTCTATACCGGATCCAGTTCCCCTGTTACAGAATCCATGACAAACCCGTAGATCTTCACATCCCCCGGGATCAGCGGATGTTTGCGCAGCAGCTCCGCAGTCTGTTCCACAGAAGCGTACACATCGTCGAAGCCCGCCAGCCACGATTCAAAATCCACGCCGCAGTAGCTGATCATCTGCAGCATTTTTTCCGATACGCCCCGCTCTTTCATACGGCTGATCATTTCCGCGCTGTTGGTACCCTGTACTCCGCAGTCCGTATGTCCCACCACGAGAATTTCTTCCACGCCCAGCTCGTATATGGCGATCAGCAGACTGCGAACTACGCTCCCAAAGGGATGAGAGATCACGCCCCCTGCATTTTTTATGATTTTCACATCCCCGTTTTTCAGGCCCAGGGCAGCCGGCAGCAATTCCACGAGCCGCGTGTCCATACAGGAAAGGATCGCCGTCTTCTTATCCGGATACTTACTCGTTATATACTGCTCATATTTTTTTCCCGATACAAAAGCTTTGTTATACTCTAAAATTTCTTCGATCAACTTGCCACCCCTTTTCTTCACTTCTTTTTTCTCTGATGGAAACGGCGGCCCGTTATGCCTATTTCCGCCGGTCCCCATTTCCGTCTCTACACCGGCGGGCTCAGTCGTTCCTGCGGTGCCACTTCTCGATCTGCTCCATCCGTTCCTTCACCTTTGCCTCCGTGCCCTGCACCCCAGGGACGTAATATTTCCTGTCCCCCAGAGACTCCGGAAGGCATTTCATGTTTGTCAGTTTATCTTCCGTATCGTGAGCGTACTGATAGCCGGCTCCGTAGTTCAGCTCCTTCATCAATTTCGTGGGCGCATTTCGGATCTGGAGCGGCACCGGCTCGGCGATCATCTTCTGCGCATCCGCTTTCGCCGACTCATATGCCATATAGAGAGCGTTGGACTTGGGCGCCAGAGCCAGATAAGTCACCGCGTGGGTCAAATGCACGCTGCATTCCGGCATCCCGATAAAATGGCAGGCCTGATAGGCTGCCACGGCGATCTCCAGCGCCCTGCTGTCCGCCATGCCCACGTCCTCGCTGGCAAAGCGCACCACCCGGCGCGCCACGTACAGGGGATCCTCTCCCGCTTCCAGCATCCTGGCCAGCCAATATATGGCCGCCTGCACGTCGCTGTTTCTCATCGATTTGTGCAGAGCGGAAATAAGGTTGTAATGTTCTTCCCCTTTCTTGTCGTACAGCAGCGACTTCCTGCTGGTGCACTGCTCCAGCGTCTCCATGGTCACCCGGATCCTTTTTCCGTCGCTTTCCCCGTTCAGCACGACCATTTCCAGCGTGTTCAGCGCCGTGCGGGCGTCTCCGTTGGCAAAATTGGCGATCACAGAGAGCATATCGTCGCTGATCTCCACATTCTGGCCGCCAAAGCCCTTCGGACTGTCCACCGCCCGGCGCAGCAGCCAGGCCAGCTCCTCGGCGGACAGCGCCTGCAGCACAAACACTTTGCACCTTGAGAGAAGCGCGGAATTGATCTCAAAAGAAGGATTCTCCGTGGTCGCTCCGATCAGAATGATGCTCCCCTTCTCCACAAAGGGAAGAAACGCGTCCTGCTGCGCCTTGTTGAAGCGATGGATCTCATCCACGAAGAGGATCGTCTTTTCTCCCATGATGCGGTTTCCCTCCGCCCGGTTCATCACTTCCTTGATCTCCTTGATCCCGCTGGTCACCGCGCTGAAATCGATAAAATTGGACTTTGTCTTTCCAGCGATGATCCGCGCCAGCGTCGTCTTTCCCACGCCGGGCGGTCCCCAGAAGATCATGGAAGATACCTGATCCTTATCTATGAGCTGGCGCAGTACCTTCCCCTCCCCCAACAGATGACGCTGTCCCGCAAACTCATCCAGCGTTTCCGGTCGGAGACGGCTGGCCAGCGGATTATTTCTGTCTCTGTCGTCAAAAAAAGATTGCTGATACATTGCGATCCACCACCTTTATTACAGACGGACTATTCTTCAATGAATTCCGTCACTATATCGATGAACACTTTTCCATCCAGATGGTCGATCTCATGGCAGAAACATTTTGCCATCTCGCCCTCTCCTGTAAGCGTCAATTCCTTTCCATTTTCATCAAGGGCCTTGACTGTGACCCTCTCCGGCCGCACCGTCCTGCCGAATTGATCAGGGAAACTCAGGCAGCCCTCCACGCAGTCCTGTGTACCGCTGCTCTCCACGATCCTGGGATTTACCAGCTTCAGATACTGGTCTTCATAGTCTATGACCACCAGCCTTCTGAGGATCCCCACCTGGTTGGCGGCCAGCGCCGCCCCGTTTTCCGTCTCGTGCAGCGTGTCCATCATATCGTCCAAAAGCTGCCGCACCCGGTCGTCCACTTCCGTCACTTCCTTGCACTTTTTTCTGAGTATCTCATCGCCGTCATATCTGAGATTTCGTACTGCCATTCTTTTCTCCTCCTATCGCTTTCTGCTTCTCTGCGCTCTGCGCTTTCTGTTTCTTGCCTTCTGTTCCCTGTTTTCTGTTCCCTGTCTCTGTGCGTTCTGCCTGACTGCGCTCCGACCCACGCCCCAGTTTCGGGCGCAGGACTTCCCCCGTCAGATCCGGTTCCCGCGGGACCGTCTATTCTCCGATTATTTTGATCAGCACGCGTTTATCCCGCCTGCCATCGAATTCATAGTAAAATATCTGCTCCCAGGTTCCAAAATCCAGCCGTCCGTCAGTGACGGCCACCACTGTCTCGCGGCCCATCACTGTCCGCTTCAGATGGGCGTCGGCATTATCCTCATAGCCGTTGTGCTTATACTGGCTGTAAGGCTTCTCGGGCGCCAGCTCTTCCAGCCAGCGTTCATAATCCTGATGCAGTCCATTCTCATCGTCATTGATGAAAACGCTGGCGGTTATGTTCATGGCGTTGACCAGCACCAGTCCTTCTTTTACCCCGCTCTCCCTCAGCGCCTGCCGCACATCTTCCGTGATATTCACCAGTCCGCGTCTGGCCGGCAGATTGAAATGCAGTTCTTTTCTATAGGATCTCACAGCCTGTTTCCTCCTCTTCTTATGTGATCTTGCCCGCTGCAACTTCCCCGCATGCCCCGCGCCGGCCCGGGTGATCGCATCCCGCCGGACCGCGCGCAGCATGCCTGTCAGGTTTGATTCTCAGGCATTCAATTTATATATCTTCTTCGCATTCTCAAAAAATACTTTCTCGTAATATTTTTCCGGTACGATCCGCCGGATGAATCGTTGGTATTCACTGAGATTCACCAGCGGCCAATCGGTGCCGAACATGACTCTGTCGTATTCGTGCAGATAGCCCAGCCAGGCGCTCAGCTGCTGCGTATAACCGGATTTCTCCAGAAAAAAAGCGTCCACATCCACGCGTCCTTCCAGCAGGCCGGACAGATCCGCCGCCACGTTTTCATTTTTCTCCAACACCGCCGCCGCGTCCATAAGCCATGGATTTCCGAAATGACACATAACGAACTGTACGCGGGGATGCAGGACCGCCGCCTCATCCAACGTCAGCGGATGGCTGTATTTCAGCAGGGCGTTGGATCCGGCCGTAGCGCCTGTGTGCACGGCCACCGCCTTTCCGTACTGCTCCGCCAGCTCGTAGACCGGCTCATAAGCCGGATCGGTGATAAAGGCCGGGCAGTATCCGGGGTACAGCTTGATCCCCACGCATTGATCCTTCCTAAGATGTTTTTCGATCAGGTCCAGGGATTCCGTCACGCTCTTATCCGCCAGATATCCGCTGTCCAGACCGATGCAGTAGCGCAGAAATTCCGGATACCGGTGATCCTCCAACTCCAGCCCCCGATTTCCCATGACGATGCCGCAGACCACGTCAAGACTGTCAAACTGCTCCCGAAGATGTTCCTCGCTGTTGATATGCCCTGCCGCAGCGGCGATGCCGTCAAAATATTCATCTTCCCTGACAAAGTGAAGATGCGCGTCAATGATCTTCATTTTACCTCCTGTTCCCCCTCCCTCTGCAGACGGCCCTCTTCAGGCGGCCCTCTTCAGGCTGCCCTCTGCGACCGGCCGCCGGTTTATATGCCGTTCACCGCAGTCCGCCTGCGGTCAATCTTCAACAAAAGTCTTAAACAGTATAAGCGTGTTGTTATTCATGAGTTTTTCGCCGAGAAGTTCTTTAAATTTCACAGAGCTTTTCTTATCCGCGGCGCGCAGCTCCTCCAGCCTGACCGCGATCTCATCCTGGCGGGTCAGCAGCTGTTCATATAAATTTTCAAATCGTGCCAGACGATCCGCCGCAGGTCCCCCATAGCTTCCGCCACAGTCCTGTATCAAATTTTTCTCCAGCTGATATCCCTTTCCGTCATCCCGCTTTTTCGTGTATCGTATCACAGGCCCGCCCTCCTTCCTGTATCTTAAACCTTTGCATTCTATTTTACCATAACGGCCGGAGGTCTTATGGTAAAATCCGCGCATGGCGTCTGCCGCGCACAGAATCTGTAAAATAGACGCCCTGTGGCTATTTTACCATGACTGGCCGCAGGCCATCATGGTAAAATCCGCGCGTGGCGTCTGCCGCGCACAGAATCTGTAAAATAGACGCCCTGTGGCTATTTTACCACAACGGCCGGAGGTTTCAAAGTCTGCTGTCTCCATATTATTCTGCTCTCCTTCCCCCTGTGATTTCCTCGAAGAACAGGTCATGCTGCCCATCGCGCCCCCCGCCCGTCCGTTTTGACCCCAAGCCCCCTTCCGTCCTGACGCGCGGCCGCGGCTTTTCAAAAATAGAGAAGGGCCTGTGTTTCATCTCTCGATGAAACACAGGCCCGTTCGCGGCCGCTGCATTGTAAAATGATGTTCCTTTGCGCCACTGTCTCACAACTGTCTCACAGTGGTCGGAAGGCCTTCTGAAGGCTTCCCGGCTGCCCGGTTATCCCCGCGCCGCCTGCAGGATCTTCACCACTTCTCCGGTCTTGAGGACTTTTCCACAGGACGCCACCTTGCCGTCCACCATAAGGGCCGGAGTGCTCATCACGCCATAGGCGGCAATCTGCGCAAAGTCCTTCACATGCTCCACGGTGTCCTCCATGCCCAGCTGAGCGAGGGCCTCGCGGGCGGCGGCTTCCAGCTGATCGCACTTCGCACAGCCGGAACCCAGAATTTTTACAGACGCACCGCCGGTCTCAGCCGCTTCCGTCTTCTCCGTGTTTTCAGGCTTACGATCATCCCCGCAGCAACAGGAGGTGACGGCTTCTTTCTTCTTCCTACCAAACAGACCCATTGTAAAATTCTCCTTTCCCCATGGACAGTTCCCGCCGCAGCCGCAAACGCCCACGGCCTTATGCCGGATCGTTTCCGCCCAGCCATATCTCCTAAATAATAAACGCCTGAATTGCGTTGAAGAAATATCCTACTAGAATAATGCCGACGGCACAAATACCGATGAACAGGCCCAACAGCTTTGGCTTGACAGCCTTTTTCAGCATGACCATAGAAGGCAGACTGAGCGTCGTAACGGCCATCATAAAGGACAGGATCGTGCCCAGCTGCGCGCCCTTATAGAGCAGCGCTTCTGCAATGGGGATCGTGCCAAAGATGTCGGCATACATTGGGATCCCCACCAGCGTGGCAAGAACGACGCCAAAGGGGTTGCTGCTGCCCAGCGCAGTCTCGATCCAATGTTCCGGGATCCAGTTGTGGATGAGAGCGCCAATGCCGACGCCCACCAGAATATAGGGAAACACTTTCTTAAAGGTGGAAAGCATTTGCTCTCTCGCATAAAGGATCCGGTCTTTTCTCGTCAGGTCAGGGGATTCGATATTCACGCTGCCCGCCGTGAGAATGAAGCTCTCCACATATTTTTCCATGTGCAGCTTTTCGATGATCATGCCGCCCGCCACCGCAATGACAAGCCCTACCGCCACATAGATGACCGCGACCTTTGCCCCAAAAATGCTCATGAGCAGTACAAGGCTTCCCAGATCCACCATCGGAGATGAGATCAAAAACGAGAAGGTTACGCCCAGCGGCAGACCTGCGCTGCTAAAACCGATAAACAGCGGAATGGACGAACAGGAACAGAAGGGCGTTACCGTACCCAGCAGAGCGGATATACAGTTTGCCCAAATGCCGTGAAAGCGCCCGAGGATCTTCTTGCTCCTCTCCGGAGGGAAGTAACTTTGAATGTAACTGATCAGGAAGATCAGAAAACAGAGCAGGATCGTGATCTTCGCCGTGTCATAAAGGAAGAATTGGACGCTGCCGCCTACGCGGCCGCCCACATCCAGCCCTGCGGCAGAAAGACCCATACCGATCAGCTCATTGAGCCATTTCATACCGAGAACTTGGTCTTGAATAAAATCCCAGATCATTGACCGCACCCTCCGCTCTCTCCGGAGCAGAAAAGGCCGTCAATAAATCCTTTAAATGCGGCCAGCGTTTCGCAATTTAAAGAGTAATGACTCCATTTGCCCTCTTTCCGCACCTCCACCAGTCCGCACTCACATAGAATCTTCATGTGGTGGGAAAGGGTCGGCTGTGTAATTTCAAACCGTTCTAACAGCTTGCAAGCGCATTTCTCGCCGTCAGACAGCATTTGTACGATCTGCAGCCGGTTGGAATCTCCCAACGCCCTGCAGATCAACGCAACGTCGATCGTATTCATATCGCGCACCTCACATTGATCATTATCTATTTGTTATTATAGACAATACATAGATAGATGTCAATATGAAAACTTCTTTATTCCTTATCTCTGAATTTCTTGATTGCAGTTCCTGCACCTATTCCCGCTATCATTCCTAAAACAAGGCCAAAACACATTGATATTCCTACTTTACCTTGAAAGATCCCTATCGCGCAGCCGATGGCCAGCCCCAGCAGCATCCCTGCAAACATACATACCGTAACGAACTGATTCCTGTTATTCATAAACGCTCCATTCCTGACTTCCGATTTTTGTTCACGTCCAATCTATACTATATAATATAATGCAGATCAGCAGTTGATCGAAAACTTGAGAGAATCCATTTTTTCTTTTTGCCTTGTATTCACCATCAAAAAAGAAAAAAACAGAGGATGTAACAAGCATTTCTATTGTCTGCCTTGTCGATTTATGTCGCTTTTTTCTTTTTGAACGCACTTTTGTATTAAACGAGAAAAAAAATAATTTACATATTTTGTATTTATAAACATATCTTAACCATTCTTTTTTCGTTTTTGCTCCTTTTCGGCCGGCAAAAAGAAAAAATCCTGTCAAGTCCAGCAGACGACCCATATTTCCGCATATCAAAACGATTCCCTGCATTGGTCTCCGCGATTCTCAGCGTTTTTTGCCATAGAAATCGGTGAGACTTCCTTCACAATATTCCGATCCTGCTTCTGATCCACTCATCCTAAGTTCAATATAACAAAAAATCAGGCCAAAGCAAACGCACTTCGCATCTGTTCTGACCTGACTTTTTTGGTGAAGGCGGTGAGAGTCGAACTCACGTCCGAAAGCATTTCCACAAAACTTTCTCCGAGCGCAGCCGATTATTTAATGTTTCGCCTCGACAACCGCCAATCGGCAGGCTGAAGTCTTGGCTATCCTGTTGGTCCCTCGTACTACCAGGAGCTCATACGAAGTTTTCCCGTATGTTTGACGCCGGTGACCGGGCCTACGGGTGAACCCGGGCCGACGACGCGCCGCTATGCGGCCGCTGAACTATGCAGCGAATGCGTAATTGTTGTTTTCTTTAGCGTTTATATTTAAACGGTCCCTTTTAACGCAGACTGGACAACTGCGGCTCGCTTATCTTGCTTCTACACCCCCGTCGAAACCTTTACGCCCCCTCGTTAAATTTTGTCCGCCGACCGCGACGCAATGCGCGCCGCCGTCTGGACTCACTATCATTATACCTCTATCGCAGATTTTTAACCATTACAATCTGATTAAAAATCTGCGATATTTTCATTCCTGCCATCCCATTTCACACTCTTCTCCGGCGGTCTCTCCAGATCTATTTCATAAATTTCTGGTAATCCGCCCAATTGTCCGCCAGCAGCCGGGGTGTGTCCAGCCCGTATGGGCAGTGGTCCCTGCAGTGGCCGCAGTGAATGCAGTCTGGAATCCGCCCCATCTTTTCTTTCCAGTCTTCAGTGAGATAATCCTGGGGCCGGGCCCTTCTCAGCATCAGCGACATTCTGGCGCTGTTGGGTATGTCGATCCCGGCCGGACAGGGCAGGCAGTAACCGCAGCCCCGGCAGAATTCTCCAGTCAGTTCGGTCCTGTCTTTCTCGATGACAGCGCAGAGCTGTTCCGTCAGGCTGGGCGGATCGGCCTGGCAGGCCAGAAACTCATCCAGTTCCACTGTGCTCTGAACGCCCCAGATGGGCAGCACGTTCTCATACTGCGCCATAAACGCCCAGGCTGCCGCCCCGTTGGAGATCAAACCGCCGGACAGGGCTTTCATGGCGATGAAGCCCACGTTTTTCTCCTGACACCCCTTGATCAGACTCCGTTCTCTGTCTCCAGCCAGATAAGAAAAAGGGAACTGCACCGTGTCGTACAGGCCGGATCCCACAGCCTCCTCCGCCACATGGATCCTGTGGTTCGTAATGCCGATAAAGCCTATTTTCCCCTGCGTCTTCGCCTCCGCAGCCGCCTCGTAAAGACCGGTTCCGTCCCCTGGCCGTGGGCAGAAGGACGGATTGTGAAACTGCAGAATATCAACGCGATCCGTTTTCAGATGACCCAGACTGGTCTCAAGATCCTTTCGCAGATCGTCGCCGGTCTGCGCGGCGGTCTTGGTCGCTATGTAGATCTGGTCCCGCACGTCGCTCAGGGCGAAGCCCAGCTTTTCCTCGCTGTCGGAATAAGCCCTGGCCGTATCGAAAAAATTGATCCCGCAGTCATACGCTTTCCGCAGGATGACCCGCGCCTCATCAAAGGAGACCCTCTGGATCGGCAGCGCTCCGAATCCGTTTTTATTGGCCCGGATACCGGTCCTTCCCAGAACAACTTCCGTCATCTCACTCGCCTCCTGTCATTGGTCCGCCGCCGCTATCTCCATTTGTTTTTCATTTCTTTTTCAATGCGCCGGTCAGCGTCCTTCTTCGCCATATCGTCCCGTTTGTCGTAGAGCTTCTTTCCTCTGGCTACCGCCAGCTCTATTTTCACCAGCCCCCGGCCGTTGAGATAGAGCTGCAGGGGCACAAGAGTCAGTCCCTTCTGGGTCGTATAGCCGATGAGCTTTCGGATCTCCTGCTTGTGGAGCAGGAGCTTTCTGGGCCGCAGCGGATCCACATTGTACCGGTTGCCCTGTTCATAAGGGCTTACGTGCATATTGTAAATGATCACTTCCCCGTTATCGATCTTGGCGTAGCTTTCCTTCAGATTAACTTTGCCTTGACGCATGGATTTGATCTCCGTGCCGGTGAGGACCAGCCCCGCCTCGTACACTTCTTCGATAAAGTAATCGTGTCTCGCCTTTTTGTTGTTGGCCAGTAATCTTCGTTCACCCATAATATCACCACACTTGCTGCTGTTATTTGTTTATCAAAATCTTTGCCGCCCGTTTTTACGCGGTCTGCGGGCTACATCAGACCGATCTGATCGAAGGGATACAGCCGCAGCACTGCCTTTCCAATAATATCCTCCATTGCGATCTGTCCGATGCTTGGGTCCCGGCTGTCGCGGCTTCCGCCCTGGACCCGGTTGTCTCCCAAAACAAACACGTGATCCTCCTGGATCACGACCTCATCCATGCTGCCCGCCGTAACGCCGCCGTTGATGTAGTCTTCCTCCAGCTTATCGCCGTTTCTGAAAACGTAGCCGTCATGAATGGAGATGGTATCTCCCGGCAGCCCGATCACCCGTTTGATAAAGTCCTTTTCCTTGCCGTTTTCCATATACACATGACTGTTGAAAACGATAATGTCGCCGTATTCCGGCATTCCCTTTACATAAGGGATCGTGCTCATGATCATGTAGCTGTTTGACTCGATGGTCGGATACATGGAATTGCCGCTGACCAGCGTCGGCTTCACAAAACTGGTCACTAAAAAAGCGATGACCAGCGCCAGTACGATGGTCTTTGCAAAATCCCATATCATTTTCCCCATGTTTTTCATCTGTCCTCTCCTCTCCGCCGGCAATCCCCATTTCCGGCTGAAATCCTCTCCCCTTTTGTTCTGTGGCCCCTCTTTCCGGTCCGCCCTCTTCCTACTTCACCGTTCCGATGGAGTTGAAGGGGTACAGGCGGAAAAACGCTTTGCCCACGATCTGATCCTCCGAGATACAGCCTACGCTGGGATCTCTGCTGTCGATGCTGTTCTGCCGGTTATCGCCCATGACGAACAGCGAATTCTCCGGCACCGTCACTTCTTCCATATAGCCGCCGGTATACCCCTCCAGCGTATAGGGCTCGTCAAGAGCCACGCCGTTTCTGAAAACGGAACCGTCGGAAACGCTGATCGTGTCCCCCGGCACGCCGATGATCCGCTTCACAAGAAGCTTCTCTCTCCCCTCAGCTGTTTTTAAATTGGTGTGAAACACGATGATATCGCCGCTTTCCGGCTCGCCGAACAGATACGCCTGCCTGCTCAGAAAAATATAGTCATTTTCGTGAAGAGTGGCTTCCATGGAATGCTCCTTTACGATCGTCGGCTTGATGAACTGTATGATCAACAGCCCCACGGCCACGGCGATGGCAATATCTTTGATCCACTCTTTCGTATTCTCGCTCAATTTCATCATCTCCTGTCTATCCCTGTCCTATTCATCATCTCGTCGAAATCCCCTTGAAAAATCCCTGCCCGGATCGTTTCCATAAAATCTGTGAGCGGGGCCGTAACTGTTTTGCCGGCCAGATATTCCAGCGGCGGAAGCGCGCTGCTGAAGGCCAGACGGTATGCGTGCAGAAATTGGGTGCTCAGACCATACTCTCTGCGGATCCTGGCATTCACCGCAGGATCTCCGTACTTTTCATCTCCGATGACCGGATAGCCCGCTTTCTGCATGTGCGCGCGGATCTGGTGGGTGCGCCCCGTGACCAGCTCCACCTCCACCAGCGTGAACCCTTTGGCCCAGGCCACAGGCCGGGCGATGGTCTCGATAGCTTTGCCTTCATTACCGGACGGATCCTTATCCCGCCATACCTTCACAATGTTTTTGTCGTGATCCTTCGTCAGATAATCAGAGAGGGTCAGCGGCTTCTGCAGCCTGCCGGATACGATGGTCAGATAATATTTCTCCACATATCCTTTCTCCCGCATCATGCGGTTCAGACTCTGCAGCGTTCTGCTGTTCTTTCCGAACAGTACCAGCCCCGTGGTATTTCTGTCCAGTCTGTTTACCGGCGAAGGCACGAAAGTCCTCTCCCTCCGCGGCACGTAATCGCCCTTTTCGATCAGATAATCCACCACCTGATTGGCCAGGGTATTCTTTTTCTCCCTTTCATCCCCATGGACAAGCAGTCCAAAAGGCTTTTCCACAACGATAATATTTTCATCCTCGTAGGCGATGCGAAACTGCTTCTTCACCCCCGCCGGTCTCCTGCTCCGGCACAGGCTCTCCGCCTCCTCCTCGCTGATGTAAACGGTCAGCTCATCTCCGGCGCACAGCATCGTGTCCTCGCCGGCCCGCTTGCCGTTCAGCTTCACATCCTTGCGGATCATTTTGTAGATCCGGGAAAGCGGCGCATTTTTGAAATATTTTCTGAGAAACCGATCCAGGCGCTGCCTGTCGTCGTTTTCTGTTATTTGCAGTTTGATCATGTCATCCCTTTCTCCGCGGCCCGCGCCCTGCCGCATTCTCTGGCGGCGCGCTGCCGCGCCGTGTCTCATCCGTTTGCCCGGACGATACGCCTATACATTATACATCATTTCACTTTGCTTGGCAAAGCATCCCTCTGTGTAATTGAAATTTAATAATACTGGCGTCCATTTTATTTGAGATTCCCTGTCGATTGTGATAAATTAGAAGGGAAACAGGGGGGATTTTAGACGATGGAAAAAATCAAGGACTTTTTTTACGATAAGAACGATCTGGTGGTGGCGCTGATCATCATCGCCGTGGCGGGACTTCTCATCGCATGGCGCGTGGATATTATCATGGACTATCCTCAGGCGATGGCCGCCGAGCTGGAACAGCAGCAGCAGGAAGGCCAGGGCGATGCTCTGACCGCGGACGGGGAAGACCAGACCGGCGGGGAAGATCCTGCCGGGACGGACAGCGGCGGAGGCAATGACGCCGGCGCTCCCCAGGGGAACGGAGACGTTCAGGGCCGTCTCTTATACCCAACCCGATGTGGGTAAGAGACAGGCCGCACGCCGCCCAGGGCGGAGGCCAGGCTTTTCTCGCTGTCGGGATAAGGCCCGGGCGTGGAGAGGGAGAGCGCCGGCGCTCCCCAGGGGAACGGAGACGTTCAGGCTCCCGCCGGCAGCGGCACAGGCGGCAGCGGCGGTTCCGGCGCCCCGGCAAACGGCTCCAACACTCAGGCAAACGGCGGTTCCGGCAGCGGATCCGGGGCTGCGGTCGATCCGCCGAAGAACAACAGCGCGGTAACCGTCACCATACCTGCGGGATCCTCCGGGGAAAAGATCGCGCAGATCCTCGTGGATGCAGGCGTGGTCAGCTCCAAGTCGGATTTCACCACTGCGGTGGCCAACGCCAAAGCGGATACAAAGCTGAAGGCGGGAACCTTCAGCATCCCGGCAGGCGCATCGGTTGCTGACATCGTGGCGATCATAACGAAATAGAACGCAGACAAATAAAAAAGTTTCCTCTGGAAATATGATTCGCCCTGCGGGTTCATTTTCACAGGGTAAACTTTTTTGTTATTCCGTCAATATCGCTTTGCGATATTTCCTGCATAATAAAAAGACTGTGGTCCAGCGCCCCATGGACCACAGTTTTTTATTGTTTTCACCGTCTTCGGCGGCTCTCCGTATGCGCGGGCCCCTGGGGCGTCTTCGTCTTTTCCGTTCCCGAGGGTCTCCTGCCCACCAGCAGCTCCAGATGGATGGTGATCTCCCTGATCCCCGCCACCTTTTCCGCCGGCAGCCCGTCCGTGTCCACGTGAAAGGTCATGGGCGTCATGCGCAGAAACAGTCCCGCCTGTTCCTCTGTCACCGGCAGGGTATAACGCACCTCCCGCCTCTGGATCAGCTCCATGTTATCCTGAAAATAGTCCACGGTGGAGTCGTTGCGGTACTCCTTGTTCAAGAGCTGCTCCGATACGCACTGACGCACCTCTCTCAGATAGCCGCTTCCCGGCACCACCTTGATCAGGAGCCCGTCCTGCTTTAATATGCGGCAGAACTCCCTGTAATTTGCCGGAGTAAGCACGTTGAGCACCACATCAAACGAGCTGTTGTACAATGGGATATCAGCCAGATTTCCCACCATCCACCGCACGTCCGACGGCCTTCTGCACGCGATCCGGATGGCCTCCTTCACGATATCCAGCCCAAATATCTCCGCCTGTTCCATGTGATCGTCCAGCCACAGCGAGTAGAATCCTTCTCCGCAGCCGGCATCCAGAATGCGGATGGGATCTTGACCGGCCTTCTGCATCCCAGCCTTCTGCGGACCGGCGTCCGCCGGCTGATCCGCGCCTGCCTTCTCCCGTCCCTGCCCTTCTGCAGGGCCGAAATGTTCCGCGATGCACCGGCGGATCTCTTCCAGCACCGGATCGTAAAATCCCGCTCCAAACACCTGATTTCTGCACTCAAACAGTTCCCTGTCGTACTTGTTTTTGTGCAGCGCCTGTCCGCTCAGCAAATTGACATAGCCTTTTGCCGACAGATCGAAGCAGTGCTTTTTTTTGCACAGAAAGCTGCCGTTTTCCGTCACGCTGAGCTTGCCCCCGCACACGGGGCAGCGAAATATTTTTTTGCTTTCAATAAATTTTTCTACAGATCGCTTCATTTATGTTCTCCAAGCCCGGCCGTCCCCGGCCCAGGCCGCCTTTTTCCATTCGTCCGCCCCATCGGTCTTCGCGAGGGCCATATTCCTGTCTACCAGTGTAACACAGCGCCCCGGCGAAAGGCAAACTTTCCTTTTCGTTCCGCACAAGGGGCGAATCTTAACAACGTAAAAAAGTTTCCCTCAGAAACAGGATCCGCTTCGTTGAAACATACGAAAATATCAACTGAAGGTACTATCTTATAAAAACAGCGGACAGCCGGAGGGAAGCTTTTCCTTCCCTACGTAACTGTCCGCTTTTCTGATCTGCCGTTCCAGTTGTCTTTTGGCGTCTCCGCCGCTGCAGCCCTACGACGCTTCCTCCCTGTCTTACACCTCCAGCCTGCAGTCGCCGGATTTGATCATGCCCCGCATCACCAGCAGCTTATAGAAAATAACGGACAAAACTGCGGGCAGGATGAAGTGAAGGATCAGGACCTTCAGCAGAACTGTTACGCTGAAGCCCATGGCCGTGAATGTCCCGATCTGTCCCACAAGACCGGAAGTGCCCATCCCCGAGCCGGCCGCCACATTTTCCATATAAAACAGCCTGCTGGTGGCGATGGGTCCAGTGATCGCCGCCGCCAGAGTGGGCGGAAGCAGGATCCATGGATTTTTGATGATGTTGGGCACCTGCAGCATGGAGGTGCCGATACCCTGGGCGAACAGCCCGCCCACGCCGTTTTCACTGAAAGTCATGACGGCGAAGCCCACCATCTGCGCGCAGCAGCCCGCCGTGGCCGCGCCTCCGGCCAGTCCGTCCAGCGAGAGCATGATGCACAGCGCGGCGCTGGATATGGGCGCGGTCAGCACCAGTCCCACGATGACGGAAACAATGATCCCCATGGTGAAGGGGCGCATTACCGTGGCGGATTTGATGATCTCTCCCAGTCCGGTCATCAGCGCGTCCACCATGGGCCCGAACAGCATGGCCGCCAGCGCGCCCATGAGGATGGTGACTGCCGGAGTCACGATAATGTCTACCTTCGTTTCCTTTGAGACGGCTTTTCCGAATTCAGCGCCCACCGCCGCCGCGAGAAATGATCCTGCCGGGCCTCCCACCGCGCCCATGCCGCCTGTGATGATGCTGGCGAACAGTACCAGGGGCGGCGCTTTCAGTCCGAAGGCCACCGCGGCGCCTATGGCCGGTCCCATCAGGCCCATAGCCGTGCTGCCGCTGTCGAAGAAAAAGGCGGAGAACGGGTTTTCTCCAAACAGGATCGCTGTCTGTTCTCCAATGGTTTTGATAATAAGTCCGATCAGAAGGGAGGCGAACAGCCCCAGAGCCATAGCCGACAGCGCGTCGTTAAAATAACGCCTGGCGGAAAACTCGATGTCCTTCCGTTTCAAAAATGCTTTTACGTTTGCCATCACATTTCCTTTCTTGTCCCGGCCCGCATATGCGTATCGTCCTCAGGCCTTCCGTACACGCCGGCGGTGTATCCCGGCGCGCATTCATACCGTCTGATTGTACCAAACCGCGGGCAATGTGTCAAGACACATGTCAACGCTAAAAAATTGACCGCTGCATTCCAATGTGATAAAATATAACAATCTATAGTCTATGGATGAGAGGTTTAAATGGAAACAAAAGAGCGAAGAGAGAAAATTTTAGAAATACTGAAACAGGAAGAGAAGCCGCTGAGCGCCACCAGCCTCGCCAAACGATTCGGCGTCAGCAGACAGATCATCGTGGGCGACGTGGCTCTGCTCCGCGCTTCAGGAGCCGATATCTCATCCACCGCCCGGGGTTACGTCTACCGCGACGAATCGGAAAAAGTACCCTTCGGTTATGTGGGGATGGTCCCCTGCAGGCACGGAACGGATAAACTGCTGGCGGAGCTCTGCTGCGTGGTGGATTACGGCGGCTGTCTCATCGACGTGATCATCGAGCATCCTATCTACGGGCAGATCTCCGGGAATCTGGACATCAGCTCCCGTTATGATGCGGAACAATTTGCAGCCCGCGTAAAAGGAGGGGAAGGCACTCCCCTTTCCGCCCTCACAGACGGCATTCATATCCATCACATCGGCTGCCGGGACAAGGCCGTCTTCCGCCGGATCGAACATGCCCTGCTGGACCTGGGGATCCTTCTGCAATAAAACCATCCAAAAACGGCGCTTCGGTACGATCTTTATACCGAAACGCCGTTTTTTTCGGACTACCGCTCCTTCAGGGCGGCCAGAGCTTCGGAGGCGGCGAACACGTCTCCCTTGATCCCGCTCAGCGTCTCTGCCCGTATGCCGGCGCAGAGCTCCTCACAGGACTCTTCCAGCCGGGCCAGCGCGTAGACCGTATCCGACAGACGGTTTACGTAGCGGATCAATTCCGGCCGCACCCCTTCCTCGTCGCCGAGGGCTACGATCCGCCGCTCTGCCCGCCGGATGATCGTCCGGGCACAGTGCAGCGCCGCGGAGGCTCTGTTTACACCGGGGACCACGAATCCCGTCTGCCTTCCATTGATCTCCGTACAGCCATCCACGATTTTTTCCAGGTTCCGCACATCCTCCTCTGTGACCTTTGCTTTCAGCATTTCCGCTCCCCCGGCGTCGCTGGCCAGCTCCGCGCCCACGGAAAACAGCCGTATCTGGATCTGATTTACCAGTTTCCGCACCGCCTGGTTTTCAGACAGGGCATAAGCCAGCCCCAGCATGGAGTTTGCCTCGTCTATCGTCCCATAGCACTCTACCCTCAAACTGTTTTTCGCCACCCGGCTTCCCCCGTACAGACTGGTCTTTCCCTTGTCTCCCGTCTTTGTGTATAAATTAGCCATTCACTCACTCCTGTTCTTTTTCCACGCCTGCCCCAGCACCATATTCTGTGCAGGCATGATCTGTATTCCGCCGCAAAAACGTCCATCTCTAGTTTGCCTCCGCCGCCTTTCACTCATACGGAAGCGGTCATTTTTGTTAAAACTCCTGTAAAAATGCCATGATGGACCGCGGCAAGCAGGCTGTGGTATACTATCTGAAGAACAGATAGCATCCAGGTTCTGTGCGCGGCGGACGCCCTGCGCGGAACAACAGTATGATGGAGGACACGATGAAACAACTGCGCGGCAGCTCGCCGTATACGGATCTGATGAAAAACCTGAAGAGCGACTGTACATCCTGCTGCGGTCTGTGCTGCTTTGCACTGTACTTTTCAAAGCTGGACGGATTTCCCCAGGACAAAGCGCCGGGAGTGCCCTGCCGGAATCTGCAGTCAGATTTCCGCTGCGCTGTTCACAGCGAGCTGGCGGAGCGGGGCCTGAAGGGCTGCATCCATTTTGACTGTCTGGGCGCAGGCCAGCGGATCACCCGGAGCCTTTACAGCGGCAGATCGTGGAGCGAAAGCAGGGAGACGGCGGCGGAAATGTGCCGGCTCTTTCCCGAGATGCGTCTTCTCCACCAGATGCTCTGGTATTTGATCGAGGCTTCCACACTCGTGCCTGCAGCCTCCCTTCTGCCACGGACCGGCGCCCTCATCTGCGAAGTAGACGCTTGCTGTATGATGCCGCCGCAGACGATATTGGCCCGGCTTCAGGAGGGCGCGGCGGATGAATTGAGGGCCAGGGTCAACGGGGTCCTGAAAGAGACCATCGCCCTGACGGCGGCGTTCGTATCCCCCGGCTCCGCAGGCTCCGGCGCTTCCGGTTCCTCCCGGGACCGCGATCTGATCGGGAAGCGCTTCCGGGGCAAAAAGCTGGACGGACGCGACTTCAGCGCCGCGCTTCTGATCGCCTCTGATCTGTCAGGCTGCAGCCTGCGGGGCGTCAGCTTTCTGGGCGCGGATCTCCGGGATGCAGACCTGCGCGGCGCCGACCTCCGGGACAGTCTTTTCCTCACGCCGGAACAGCTAGCCTCCGCCAAAGGCGACCGAAGCACCAGACTGTCTCCACATCTGCTGCGGCCGGACCACTGGTAACTTCTTTTCCCCTTCTCCTGCTTCCTGATGTGTTTCCGCGTCTTTTCCGCTGGAAATGAAAAAAATATTTTTTTGATGCAATAAAATAAGACGCTGCCGCATTATTAAAATAGAAACACAAATGCAGCTGCAGAAACTTAAATAATGATGATTAAAAAATCAGGAGGGAAAGAATTATGAAGAGGAAAATGAGTCGGATCAGAGATATGCTTGCAGGAGGGCTGGCAGCCGTCCTCGTCATGGGGCTGGCAGTCCCGGTCATGGCCGCCCAGGGCAGCCAGACAGCGAAGCTCGTCTACGACAACATCAAGCTGGTGATCAACGGGGAGACTGTGACCCCCAGGGACGGCAAGGGCAATGTAGTCGAACCCTTTACCATCGACGGCACCACCTACCTGCCGGTGAGAGCCGTGGCGCGGGCTTTGGATATGGACGTGGACTGGAACGGAAAGACTAAGACGGTGACTCTCACCGGCAATACCGGCTCCTCCGGCGCGGTGACTCCGCCCGATCACGACGCTTCCGACTATATCGGGGTAGAGAAAGCGAAATCCATCGCTCTGAAGCACGCCGGAGTCAAGGCTTCCGACGCCACATTCTTCAAAGCGAAGCTGGACTGGGACGACGGCCGCGCCGAATATGAGATCGAGTTTTACAGCGGCAGCACCGAGTACGATTACGACATTGACGCCCTCACCGGCGAGATCCGCAGCTGGGACCATGAGGCTGACGGCTACTCCATCCCCGGCGGAACTGACAGCAAAAACTACATCAGCCTGGAAAAAGCAAAATCTCTGGCGCTGAAAAAAGCTCCCAACGGAGCGGTGCTGACCTCAATCGAATTGGATCATGACGACGGGCGGGCGATCTATGAAGGCGAACTGAAAAAGGACCGCACGGAATATGAATTCGAGATCGACGCGGTCACCGGCGACTTCCTCAAGTGGGAAGCGGATTACGACGACTGATCCGGGCAGGAAAGGATCCATCCGTCAGTGGGGATCGGCAAAAACGAAAAAAGAGCGATACCTGGTTATTTGACCGGGTATCGCTCTTTTTCTCCTTGAACAGAAACAACAGATCTATCCGCACTTTTTTCCGGTTATACCGCCGTCTCTCCGGAACGGTCTTCTTCCGTGACCGCAGAACCCAGATTCAGAGCGCTCTTTTCCAGCTCCAGCACGATATTGTTGATCTCCACCATGCGTTCCGGCGAGATGCGGTCTCCCACCGCCAGCTGCGCGTTGTAGAGGATCTTTTCCAGATCGTCGTGGATATCCGCGATCCGGTCCCGCACGCTGAGGATCTGTTCCTTGCTGGCCACATCCGCCGCCACTTCCTGCATCGTCATGACGGTCTCTTTCGCCAGTTCGAATTCCGAGATCCCCTCGATCACCGTGCAATCCCAGCCAAGTTCTTTTTTCACCGTATCCGCGAAATCGTGCTTGGAATCCGGCTCGCCGTGGACCAGGAAAATATCGTGAGGCTTATTCTGGAATCCTCTGAGCCACTGAAGCAGCCCGTCTCTGTCTGCATGTCCGGAGAATCCTTCCAGATTGTAGATCTCCGCGTTTACGTGGACTTCCTCGCCGAAGAGCATCACGTCCTTAGCGCCCTCTACGATAAGGCGGCCCAGCGTTCCCTCCGCCTGATATCCCACGAAGACAATGCTGGACTTGGGATTCCAGAGATTGTGCTTCAGATGATGCCGGATGCGTCCCGCCTCGCACATGCCGCTGGCGGAAATAATGATCTTCGGCGACGGATCCAGATTCAGCATCCGGGATTCCTCGCTGGTCCTTGTGAATTTCAGGTTCTTGAAGTCCAGGGGATTGTCGCCCTTCATGATGTAGGCCTTTGTCTCCTCGTCAAACACCTGGGCGTTTCGCTTAAACACCTCCGTGGCCGTAGTCGCCATGGGGCTGTCGATATATACGAACAATTTATCCAACTCCGCCTTGTATTCGGAATTGTCCTCGTAAAACCGGTTGAACTGATAGATCAGCTCCTGCGTTCTGCCTACCGCAAAGGAAGGAATGACTACTGTACCTCCCCTTCTTGTGGTCTTGAGCACGATGTCGATAAGCTGATTGATACTGGTGGAATTCTTCTCGTGGAGACGATTTCCATAGGTGGTCTCCATGATGACATAATCCGCTTTTTTGATCAGCGTAGGATTGCGCAGGATCGGCCGGTCCATCATGCCCAGGTCGCCGGAGAAGACGATCTTGGATACATTGTCCTCTTCCTCCACCCACAGTTCGATAATGGCCGAGCCCAGAATATGACCCGCGTCGTTGAAGACGATCCTCATCTCCTCATTCAGCTCCACCAACTGGTCGTAGAGCACCGGGGTGACATAATTTAAAGTCTCCACCGCGTCGTTGACTGTGTAGAGCGGTTCCGTCTTTGCTTTTCCCGCCCGCTCCGCCTTGCGGTTTTTCCACTCCGCTTCTTTTTCGTGTATGTATCCGCAGTCCTTCAGCATGACGGACAGCAGATCCGCCGTGGCGTCCGTACAGTAGATCCTTCCTCTGAATCCCCGCTTTACCAGCAGCGGAAGCCGTCCGCAGTGGTCCACGTGCGCATGGCTGAGCACCACGTAGTCGATATCCGCCGGGTTGAAGGGAAACTCCTCGTAATTCAGGGCGTCCATAGCTTTTCCGCCCTGAAACTGCCCGCAGTCCAGCAGGACTTTGTGCTTTTCTGTTGTAATCAAATGGCAGGACCCCGTGACCGAGGTAGCTGCTCCGCAAAATTCTATTTTCATAGATTCCTCCGTTCTTCTGACGCGCCTCTGCCCACAGACCTCCGCCCGGTGCCGACTGCCGCATTCCCTGCGCCGCCCCTTTACGCCGCGCCCGCTCCATCGACGGCGGTTTCCGGTCTGTTGTATGAATGATCGGCCCCTCCGCCTGCAAGGGCACACGAACCGCGCGCTCTTGTCAGCAGAAGGTATTCACAGTATAACACAGATCAGCATAAAACGCGCCCCACAAATAGGGGAAAATGTCGGAAAAATACCGGAGGGTCTCTATCGGTCCCGGCGGCAGTTGTTCTGCAGGCCTTCTTTTACACGCCGTCCCGCTTCCACCTGTGCATGAGAAGGAATACCAACAGCAGGGCGGCGCAGCAGACAAGCACGGATCTTTCTCCGGCCATGCCGTTGATCAGTGTTCCCGCCGCCGCGCCTACGATAAAGAACAGAATGATGCCGTAGTACTGCAAGGCATCCTTTCGCGCCTGCATATCGCCGCTCCGCCGAAAGCGGAAGAGAAGCTCTGTTCCGCTGCGCAGATTGCCCGTGCACATCGTTGTGGCGCAGGTTATCCCGTTGACCTTGCGGAAGGTCTCCACCTGCATCGAGCAGACAAAAGATACGATTATGTTTACCAGAGGATCCCATTTCCCCGCAGGCAGAAAGGCGGCTCCCAGCAGCGCGGCCAGCTGGACGGCCACCACGATCTGACGCCAGTGCAGCGCTTCGCCGCGTCCCCTCCTGCTTCTGATCCCTTCGGCCACAAAGATCCCGGCGACGAAGGCCAGTATGGGCAGCAGATAATAGGAGGCCGTCCGCCACTGCCCCTCCGCCAGGTTGATTCCCAGCAGTACGATATTGCCGGTCTGAGCGTTGGCAAATACCCGGCCTCTGCACAGATAAGTGTAGGCGTCCAGATACCCGCCCACCATGGCCAGGATCACCCCGATGCGGTAGGTCTCCGACATCTGCCGCTCCTGTATCATCTTACCACCTCCAACTGAATACGATCATGTGAAACATACTGCAAAACGACGCAAATCGTATATTGTCGATTTGCGTCGCGATTTGAGATCCCGTGTTGTTTCCCGGCGCACCGGGCCGGACTCATTTGTTCAGCTCGTAATAAACTCCCTTTTTCTCCATCAGCTCCCCGTGGGTGCCCTGCTCCACAATGCCCTCCGACGTGAGCACCAAAATGACGGACGCGTTGCGGATTGTCGATAAACGATGAGCGATGGTGAATGTTGTCCTGCCCTTCGCCAACTTTTCCAGAGACGCCTGCACCAGCCGCTCGCTCTCTGTGTCCAGCGCCGAGGTGGCTTCATCCAGTATCAGGATCGGCGGATTTTTCAGGAAGACCCGGGCAATGCTGATCCGCTGCTTCTGGCCGCCTGACAGCTTCACGCCCCGCTCTCCCACATAAGTATCGTATCCATTCTCCAGACCGACGATGAAGTCGTGGGCTCCCGCCATTCTGGCCGCCTCCACGATCTCCTCTTTCCCGGCTCCCGGGCGGCCGTACTCGATATTCTCGTATACCGTGCCGGAAAACAGATAGACATCCTGCTGCACCATTCCGATCTGGGAGCGCAGAGACTGTATTGTCACATCCTTGATATCCCAGCCGTCTATGAGGATGCGCCCGGCGGACACATCGTAAAACCGCGGGATCAGATTGCAGATCGTGGTTTTTCCGCTTCCCGAGGGGCCTACCAGCGCCACATTTTCCCCGGGCTCCACGTGCAGCGAAATATTGGAGAGCACGCGGCCTTTTCCCTCCTCGTACTCGAAACTTACATTTTCAAAATAAATGTCGCCCTTCACCGGCGGCAGCACCTCTGCGTCCGGCGCGTCGTCCACCTCCACCGGGACGTCCATGATCTCGATAAACCGCTCGATCCCGGTCATTCCCCGCTGAAACTGCTCCGTAAACTCCACGATCCTCCGGATAGCCGTCAAAAGCATGGTCACATACAGAAGGTAGGCCACCAGATCCGCCGGCGTGATCTTGCCGCGTATCATGAACAGCGCGCCCACCACTACCACGGTGATGTACATGATCCCGTCAAATAGACGGGTAGTGCTCTGAAAGCCTGCCATATAGCGGTACATTTCTTTCTTAATGTTCAGGAAGCCGCTGTTTCCCTCCTCGAACTTCTTTTCCTCCACTTCCTCATTGGCAAAGGATTTTACTACGCGGACGCCCAGAAGACTGTCCTCCACCTGCGCGTTCAGCTCGCCGATCTGGTTTCTGGATTTTTTAAAGGCCCGGCGCATTCTGGTGTTGAACATCATGGAACAGACGATCATCACCGGCAAAATGGCGAAGATGATCAGCGTCAGGAGCAGATCGGTCTGAGCCAGTATGGCGAAGGAGACCGCTATTTTCAGCGCTGCGATGAAATATTCCTCCGGACAGTGGTGAGCGAACTCCGTCACGTCGAACAGATCGCTGGTGATCCGGGCCATGATCTGACCGATCTTGGTATTATCGTAAAACGAATAGGAAAGATCCTGCAGATGGGCGAATAGATCCTTTCTCATATCCGTCTCGATACGCGCCCCCATCATGTGTCCGATATTGGCCATGTAATAATTGGCCAGCACATCCACCACGCGCAGCGCCATATAGACCGCCCCCAGGCTCAGAATGATCTGAACCGTCAGCCCCTCCAGATCGTTCATACCCATGTTGGTAATATACCGCACGATCAGCGGCAGCACCAGCTCGCAGAGCGTGGTGAGAGACGCGCAGAAAAGATCGAGAAGCAATACTCCTTTATATTTTTTAAAATAGGGCGCAAATCTTCGGATCAACTGTAAATTAGAATGCGACTTCTCCATGCTCCCCCCGATTCTCCTTTCCGCGCCCCGCAGGCGCTTTTTCACTACAGCTCAAAGGCCCTTCCGAAGGCGGTCACCGCCTTCTCCTTGTTCTCCATATCCACTGCCAGCGAAATGGAGATCTCCGAAGTCGTTATATGGTAGCAGGGGATCGCCGCCTTGCGCAGCACGGCGAACACCTTTCCCGCCACGCCGGACCGGATCGCCATCCCCACTCCCACAAGGGAGATCATGGCCAGATTTTCTTTCAGCCTGACTTCCGTTCCCGCGAAACGAGAGTCCGTCTCCAGCTGCTTTTTCAGCCTGGGGCCGTCCTGCCCCGGACAGCTGAAGGAGATCGCGCACCTGCCGTCGGCCTGGATCTGTTTTGAGATCATATCCACATTCACGGAAAGCTGCCCCAGCACTTCAAAGAGTTCCGCCGCCGCGGCGCCGTCGTCCTCCATGTTCCCCACCGTAGCGATGGTATAATTGTCGGCGGTGGATATTCCCGTTACCGCCATATCCTTCATATAATTTGAATCATTCATAACATAAGTCCCCCTGCTGTGATCTTCACTGAGCGCTTCCGTAACAAACAGCCGAACATCGTATTTCCTCGCCAGCTCCACGCTTCTCGCCTCCAGCGGCCCCGTTCCCAGCGCCGCCAGTTCCATCATATCCTCGTAGGTGACGATAGGCAGCCTTCTGGCGGCGGGATAGAGCTCCGGATCTACGGAGTACACGCAGCTGACGTCCGAATAGATCTCACAGTCGCAGCCCAGCTCAGCGGCGATGATCACCGCCAGCGTCTCCGCGCCGCACCGGACCGGATCGTTTTCATTTCCAGCGGCGGCAGGTCCCTCCACCACCGCGGCAGCCCCGGCGGCGCAGACCTCCTCCAGTTCAAGCACTGGAAACCGTTCCGGATCAAACCCCGCGAATACACTGGTCTGCACCCCCGCTTCCCGCAGTCCGGCCGCCAGCGTCTCCGCCGCGTTCTTTCCATCCGCCGCATAACAGGAAGCGCTGAGCACCACCACCATGCCGTCCCCGGGTTTTCGGGCCGCAGCCAGATGTTCTGCCACAGCCTTCATTTTTTCCGCGCTGTTTATGCTGTTCTTTCCATACTTTCTGACTACATTCATGTTGTTATCCCCTCCCGAGTCCGTTTCCCTGCCGTCAGCCGGCACGGTCTGCTTTTGTGGTTAGTTTACTTGAGCGGAAAGAAAAATTCAAGGGGTTCCGCCATATTTCTTACATTTGATCCTGCCCCGCCGGGCCCCTGGAACAGGGGATATTTCCTATGTTATAAAAAGCCGGATAAGCGCCGGTCCCGGACGGACCGCCTTATCCGGCATACAGCGTTCTGCTGTGATACATCTTCCGATGAACAGCTGAAATTTCAGCCTGTTTTTTACGAAGTCAGGGATGTTTCTTTCTAAACCACACCCTGCCAGCGCATGGCGTTGGACACCTTCACGAATCCGGCCACGTTGGCCCCCATCAGCAGATTTCCCGGACTTCCATACTGAGCGGACATCTCGTAGGACTGGGCGAAGATGTTCTTCATGATCGTCTTCAGGATCCGGTCTACCTTTTCATAGCTCCAGGACGAGTGACCGGCGTTCTGAGACATTTCCAGGCCGCTGACCGCCACGCCTCCGGCGTTTGCCGCCTTTGCGGGAACGTAGGTGATCCCCTCCTGCTGCAGATATCGCACGGCGTTCAGTGTGCACGACATGTTGGAGCCTTCAAACAGAGCTGTGACGCCGTTGCGCACCAGCATTTCCGCCGCTTCCAGGGTGATCTCATTCTGCGTGGCACAGGGCATGGCCACATGACAGGGAATGCTCCAGATCCCTTCGCTGCCCTCCGTATAGACCGCCGACGGTTTTCGCACGGCGTATTCGCTGATCCTTGCCCGCTCTGTTTCCTTGATCTGCCGCAGAAGCTCCAGATCGATGCCTTCCTCGTCGAAGATGTAGCCGTCGGAATCGGAGGCGGCCACCACCCGCGCGCCGAATTCCTGAGCTTTCTTGATCGCATAGACCGCCACGTTGCCGGAACCGGAGATCACCAGCGTTTTCCCCGCCAGAGACTGTCCGCAGAGCTGCTGCAGCGTTTCCTCCGCCATATAGCAGAGTCCGTAGCCGGTGGCTTCCGTCCGCAGCAGCGACCCGCCTGCGAAGATACCCTTTCCCGTCATCGCACCCTCGGAGATATTGCGTAGCCGGCAGTACTGTCCGAACAGAAAACCGATCTCCCTGTTTCCCACGCCGATGTCCCCCGCGGGCACGTCGGTACTGGCGCCGATGTGCCGGAACAGCTCGCTCATAAAACTCTGGCAGAAAAGCATGACCTCCGTTTCCGTTTTTCCGTGGGGATCGAAATCAGAACCGCCCTTTGCGCCTCCCAGCGGCAGGCCGGTCAGACTGTTCTTGAAGGTCTGCTCGAAACCGAGGAATTTGATCACCGAGGGCGTGACCGTCCGGTGAAACCGCAGACCGCCTTTATATGGTCCCAGGGCAGAGTTGAACTGTATCCGGTAGCCGCGGTTGACCTGGACGTCTCCGTTTCTGTCCACCCAGGCCACGCGGAACTGCACAAATCGTTCCGGTTCGATGAGGCGTTCGAGAACACCCTTTTTACAGAGCCCTGGATGCTTTTCTATGACAGGCTCCAGCGCAGTCAGCATTTCCAGTACAGACTGTAAAAATTCCGGTTTGTTAGGGTCTTTCTGCTTTGCGATCGAATAAACTTCTGACAAGTAACTGTTCTTCAGATGCATAAATCCATACCTCTCTTCTCTTTTTCTTTCATTTCTTGTATTCATTAAACAATAATATGCCAGAATATATGTAGAAAGTCAATAATTTTTCTAAATATTCTAAAATAAAATTCTAATCAGAATATTATGCGGTATATCAGCCGTTTTTGCCGGCGGCCCGCGATCCCTTTTCTGCGCCGCCTTAGCCCGGCCTGCCGGACGCGAAATGCTCTGCTTTTTTTCTATCTTAAGCAACTTTTAATAGATTCCTAATCAAAAATGTGAGACAAGCATACTGTTTTCATATAAAATAAGACTGTGTTCGACATACGCAGCCCACGTGTGTGGGACGCGGCCGAACGCGCCGCATCCGAATCACACAGTTTTTTATACCATATTGGAAAGGAAGCCACATCATGAGCGCAGAGATATTGATCGTCGACGACGAACAGGAGATCGCCGATCTGATCGAATTATATCTGAAGAACGAAAATTACAATGTTCACAAATTTTACACCTCGGCGGAAGCCCTGGCCTGCGTGGAAACCACCAAGCTGGACATGGCCATCCTGGACGTAATGCTGCCGGGAGTGGACGGTTTCGGCATCTGCCAGAAGATCCGCGAGAAGCACAACTACCCGATCATCATGCTGACGGCCAAGGACGACGAGCTGGATAAAATCACCGGACTCACGCTGGGAGCCGACGATTACATTACCAAGCCCTTCCGCCCCCTGGAGCTCATCGCCCGGGTAAAGGCCCAGCTCCGTCGTTTTACAAAATACAATACCAGCCCGGAGACGCCTTCCGGAGAAAAGGAAGACGACATCATCGCGTTTTCCGGTCTGGTCCTGAATCCGGCCACCCACGAGTGCACGCTGAACGAGAAACCCCTCTCGCTGACCCCTCTGGAATTTTCCATCCTGTGGGTCCTCTGCAAGAACCGGGGCAAGGTCGTGAGCTCCGAAGACCTGTTTTACGAGGTCTGGGGGGAGAAATACTATTCCAACAACAGCAACACCGTCATGGTGCATATCCGGCATCTGCGGGAAAAGATGAATGATTCCGCAGAAAAGCCTAAGTATATTAAGACCGTATGGGGAGTGGGATATAAAATTGAAAAATGATTTTACACGTCTGAAACTGAAGATCGTGTCCCAAGTCTGCATCGTGGTGATCGTCGCCGTAGGTCTCGGTCTCTTTATCCAGTTCGCTTTTATCGACGGGATTTTTCAGGACAGCTTCGCCGAAGGGTTTCTCACCTTCTGCCGCGCCGTGTTCCGGGTCTCCCGCGACGACGCGATCTACATTTACAGCGCGCTGTTTCGGGAAAACAAAGCCTTCTGGCTTCTGATCGGCTTTGTATTCCTGCTGCTCTTGTCTTTCTACATCAGCATGAGCCGCTTCACGCGGTACTTTTCCGAGATCACCCGGGGCGTAGACAAACTGGCGGAAGGCACGGAGGACACCATCGAACTTTCTCCGGAACTGGATTTTGTACAGCAGAGACTGAATGCGGTAAACTACGCGCTGCAGAAACAGGTGCGGGACGCCAGAGAGGCGGAACAGAGAAAAAATGACCTGGTCGTCTATCTGGCCCACGACATCAAAACGCCGCTGACCTCTGTCATCGGGTATCTGAATCTGTTGGCCGAAGCTCCCGACATGCCCGCGGAGCAGCGGTCGAAATACACGGATATCACGCTGGAGAAGGCCTACCGGCTGGAACAGCTCATCAACGAATTCTTTGAGATCACCCGGTTCAACCTGCAGACCATCGTGCTGGACAGAGATACGGTCAATCTCACTTATATGCTCATGCAGATCGCCGATGAGTTCTACCCCATTCTGACCCCTCAGGGAAAGAAAACGGAGGTCACCGCCCCGGAAGGCCTGACCGTCTTCGGCGACGCGGACAAACTGGCCCGGGTCTTCAACAACATACTGAAAAACGCCGCCGCATACAGCGATGAAAACAGCATCATCCGTATCGACGCCCGGGTGGCTCCCTTTTCCGCGGAACGTCTGGCCGCCGGTACCGCCATCGGTCCGGACCCCGTCCCCGATCCCCAGAAAGGATCCGGTTCGGGCCACGGACCCAAAGCGGTCTCCGCCGATTCCCCGTCCACCGCTTCCCGGATCCCCCCAGGCGGCCCTGCCCCCCTGCGGTCAGGGGGCCCCGCTTCCCGAAGCAGCGCACTGTCCCGAGACATCGTGCGCGTGACTATTACCAATCACGGAAAAACCATTCCGGCCAAGAAGCTGGACAGCATATTTGAAAAATTTTACCGGCTGGACAGCGCCCGTTCCTCCGGAACCGGAGGCGCCGGCCTTGGTCTGGCCATCGCCCGCGAGATCGTAAACGCCCACGACGGCAGAATCTACGCGGAGAGCGAAGGTGGAGTGACCCGATTTACTGTGGAGCTTCCGCAAAACGGCGTCCGCAGCGCCAGAGAGCTCTGATCACTTTTTCCGACATTCTATCATTTCTGATCCAAAGGAGACTTTTTTATGCAATCCGTCAAGCCAACCAGCCGCAGGCGCCGCAGACAGCGCGGTCGGAACGGCGTTCGCCCCAGCCTTTTCCTTCTTGCCCTGCTCGTCGCGGCGGCCTGTCTGATCATCCCCCGTATTGCGGGACGTCTGGGGCTGGGCGGCGACTGCTCCGTCGGCGGTTCCATAGCCAGACCCGCCTTCAGCCTGATCCAGCCCAAGCCGCTGGAGCTGAACGCGGACGACCTCTACAGTTCCTGCGCTCTGCTGATCCGTCTGTCCGACCACGCCGTACTCTATGAAAAGAACAGCGATGTGCAGACGTATCCCGCTTCCCTGACCAAGATGATGACTGTGCTGACCTTTCTTGAGACTTACGCGTCTCAGGGCACGCTGGCGGATCCCCAGACGCCGGAAACGGAGGATCCGACGGATCCCCAGGAGACCCCAGATCCCCAAAAGCTGCTGGAACGCCTTCAGTCGGAAAACTATACGCTTCCCAGCGAGATCTTTCCCATCCTGGCGAAACGGCACGCTTCCATGGCCGGTTTTCAGCCCGGCGAGACCGTATCGCTTCTGGATCTGGTCTACGCCTGCCATCTGCCCTCCGGTGCGGACGGCTCCATGGGACTGGCCTATTCTATCGCCGGATCTGAGCAGGGCTTTGTGGATCTGATGAACCAGAAGGCTCAGGAACTGGGCATGAAAAACACGCATTTCACCAATGTCACAGGCCTTCACGACCCGCAGCACTATACGACGGCGCAGGATCTTGCCATCCTGATGGAGCACGCCCTGAAAAATCCGATCTACCGCAGTGTCCTCACGGCGAAAAAACACGAGATCGCTCCCACCAACTTCCATCCCGAGGGCTTTACGGTCCACAGCACTCTGGCTTATAAGATGCAAGATCTGAAGGTCAACCGCACGCTGGTACTGGGCGGAAAAACAGGCTACACCGGCGAAGCCGGTCTCTGTCTGGCCAGTCTGGCGCGCAAGGGCAGCCAGGAATATATCCTGATCACCACCGGCGCTCCCGGAAACAATTATACGGAGCAGTTCAATATTACCGACGCCCGCCTGATCTACGGCGCACTGTAGCCCGGCGGGAATATACCGCCCTCTATTACAAGGCCTGACTTTTCAAAACATACCATACGGCCGGCGTACCCTGCCGCAAACGCAACAAAAAAGGTGAAAACTGTTCGTGCACAGTTTTCACCTTTTTACAGCCGCCTGTTTTTTATGACCGTCCGTTTTTATGACCGCCTGTTTTTATGACCGTCTGTGTTCGCGGAGACCGCGTCCGCCTGGCGGGATCCCGGTCTATTTCCATAAAGCCCTTCTACGCGAACAGCCAGAAATATCCCAGCACCAGAATGCCCAATACGATCCGGTAGTAACCGAAGGCCTTGAAATCGTACTTCTTAATATAGCTCATGAGGAACTTGATGGCAGCGCAGGACACCAGAAAGGCCACTGCCATACCCACCACCATGATGGCGATCTCCATCTGGGTAAATACAAACCCAAACTTTACCAGCTTCAGCAGGCTGGCCCCGAACATCACGGGGATAGCCAGATAAAAGGTAAACTCCGCCGCCACCGTGCGGGATGTGCCCATGAGCATGGCGCCGATGATGGTGGAGCCGGACCGGGAAGTGCCCGGGATCACGGCCAGCACCTGGAATATACCGATAAACAGCGCGGTTTTATAAGTGATCTGCGAGATATCGTTTATGGTAAACTTCCTGTGCTTGTTGTGATTCTCCATGACGATGAAGATCACGCCGTAGACGATCAGCGCAACGGCCACCACCACGTAATTGTTGAATGTGGCCTCGATCAGATCGTCGAACGGAAGGGCGATGATCATCGTGGGTATGATGGCGACCAGCACCTTGAACCACATGACAAAAATATCTTTCTTTATGAGCGGCTCGTTCTTTTTAAAAGAAAACGGGAAGATCTGTTTCCAGTAAATGACCACGACGGCCATGATCGCCCCCAGCTGGATCACTACGAGAAACATATTCCAGAAGTTCTCGCTGACATTCAGCTTCATAAACTCGTCCACCAGGATCATGTGTCCCGTGCTGCTGATGGGCAGCCACTCCGTAATGCCTTCCACAACCCCCAGGAAGGCCGCTTTTAACAGTTCAATCCAATCCATTCCATAACCCCTTTACTCGTTTCGTATCCTCCGGCCTCTTTTGCGTCAGACCGGATACCTTAAAAAGTATACCCCAAATCAGACTGGTATTCAATAGAAAAAGCCCTCCTGCTCCCTCTCAGCTCTCCAGCCCAGGCAGAAATAAATTTTTTTCAAAGATATCGCAGAATCTTAACTCCCGCCTGTGTTGTTATAGGTGAAAGGATGGTGAACAAATGGATGACGGTAAACTTCTGAAACGCATGAGATCCGACGATCAGGACGCCTTTCAGACTCTCTTTGAACGATACGCCCGCTATGCGGCGGCGGTGGCCGCCCGGGTGGGCGGCTCCCGTCTGACCGTTTGGGATGTGGAAGAGATCTGTTCGGACGTGTTCTTCACACTCTGGCAAAAGCGGGCTTCCATCACCCTGACCGGCGGCACACTGAAACCGTACATCGGGACCCTGGCCAGAAACCGGGCTCTGAACGCGCTGCGAAACAACAGGGCTCACGTTGACAGCCAGCTCTGCGAGACCGCCGCGGCGGAGCCTTCCGCCGAAGACCGTTATCTGCAGCAGGAAAAACGCGGAACACTTTCACAGGCCATCGCAGACGTGAAGGCATCAGACAGGGAGCTTTTCGTCCGCAGATATCTGTACCAGGAGCGGGTGACCGATATCGCAGAGGATAAGGGCATGAACGTAAAGACGGCCAGCACACGGATTTTGAAGGCCCGGAAGCAGGTTGCTCTGATCATGAAGAAATTGGGGGGATAGAAATGAAACGGATGATCGAAGACAAAAGAGACAAAGGGGATAAAAAGGACAACAAAAACATGGGAAACAACAGAGACGGCTGGGATCCATCACTGACAGCTGATCTGGATCTATCCGATACAGAGGCGGCCGAGCTCACCAGACAGGTGGATCTGGGCAGGATCTGGGAGTCCACCGCTCTGCGGATCCAGCGTGAAGAGGCCGTACCGGGAGAAGAGACCACGCCGGCCGCAGGCTCCGCACAGTCAGCCGGCTCCGCACAGTCAGCCGGCGGCGCACAGTCAGCCGGCGGCGCGCCTTCCCCAGGCGCCTGCAGACGTCTGAACCGGCAGGTGCGCCGCCTGGCAGCCGCAGCGGTCCTGATCCTGTGCCTGGGCTGCGCAGTCTTCGCCGTGCAGAAAGGATATTTCGAGACTTTTTTCGGCATCGATCCACTGTCCGACAGCCAGATCCTCCGCGTCAACTCCAGCCAGACCTCTGACGGAATACGGATGACACTGGCGGAGGTGATCCCCGGAGAGACGGACGGTGTGCTCACCGTAGCCTTTGAGCGCACCGACGGTTCTTCCTTTCCCGAGAATGTTGAACTGGCCGAGTTTAACGTTCTCCTGGATGGAAAAACCGCGGGCGGAATGGAAGGCAAACAGCTCAGCGACGACAAAAAACAGCTCCTGTACTGCATCGAGCTGGACGGAAGGGAGATCCCCATCAAGGGAAAGACCCTCACGGTGGAGGCCGGCACCCTTTACAGCATTGACGAACAGGAGATCCATTTAGAAAACTCGGGATTGTGCCTGCAGGATGGATACGACGCCCGCCCCATCCATCTCAGCGAGGCGGACATGGAGCGTCTGACCGGAGCAGAGGCCACTGGAGACAGGGAAGGATCCCGCCGGTGGTATTCGGAACTGGGGGAACAGATGAAGCTGCAGACCGCTTCCACAGCGATAGCCGATATACAGCTGAGCGACGCGTATCCTGCGGTCCGCTTCCCCGGAGTGGCCATTGGAGGCGGCAATCTGTATCTCAGCGTATCTCTTCCCGAAGAAAAATTAGATACAGCCGGTCTTTCCATCCGTGAGCAGAACGCCCTGCAGAACAAGGCTTCCGTCTCAGGTCTTCTGGACACGCGTACACAGGAGACAGCGCTCTGGAGCCGCCAGCGCACCAGCAGCGCCGATGGTCTGCATACAGTCTTCTCTTCCTTCGAACGGAAAACGTATACGGAGGAAGACCTGGCCTATCTGATTCCGGTCATCACCTACGAGGACAAAGAGCTGATCTCCCGGGGGCATTGGTCACTGTCGTACACCTTCGACGAAAGCCTGACCAAAAACCTGAAGACAGACATCGTAGAATCGATGGAGGAAGGCACGGTTCAGATCACCGACGCCAGGATCTCCGTGATGGGCGTCAACCTCTATGGCCAATGGCTGGAACACGCAGAAGGCGACGCCCCTTACCGAGGATATCCCCCGTATCGTCCGGAGGTCAAGGCTGTTCTCAAGGACGGCTCTGAAATTGAGCTGACATGGAACCAATCCCTGGTGACAGATGCCACAGGCGGATACTTCAGACATCGATACATTTGGGAGAATCAGGACGGCCAGGACCAAGAGCGCCGGTTCATCGACCAGGAGCTGATGGACACCATGGCAGGCATCTCCGTGGACGGCACGCTGATCCCTCTGGAATGACCGGACGGACGTCAGCCGGTGATCGCATCAGGCGTCGGCCTGTGATCGCACCCGGCGTCGGCGCCGTTTCGGCCCTGCCAGAATTCAGATCCGGCTCTGTCAGGCCATCCATATTGCCTGCAGATAAAGAAATGGCCGGCGTCCGGGTTGTTTTCCCGGGACGCCGGCCAGCTTTTATTTTTGA
Organism: Bacilliculturomica massiliensis; assembly: GCF_900605495.1. Lineage (GTDB taxonomy): Bacteria > Bacillota > Clostridia > Peptostreptococcales > Anaerovoracaceae > Bacilliculturomica > Bacilliculturomica massiliensis. The sequence goes on along the minus strand of NZ_LR027601.1, from coordinate 156,871 downwards.
GAAGCAGGCGGACTTGTCATACCTGTATCCGCTCCCACTTGTCGCTTCGGAAGCGCAGATACATGAGGACCCCTCTGACCATCAGATCCAGGACCATGGCGTACCAGGCGCCGGCAAGTCCCAGATCCAGCACCTTTACGAACAGAAACGCCACAGGCAGCCGGATCCCCCACATGGTCAGCAGGCAGACGTAAAACGGCACCTTCGTGTCTCCGGCGCCTCTCAGGGCGCCTGTAAGGACCAGCGCCGCCCCGAAAAAGGTCTCGCCCACAGCCACGATCCGCAGCGCCTGGCTTCCCTGCTCGATCACCTCCGGCACTTGGGAAAACAGACTGATCAGCTGTTCGGAGAAGAGGTACAGGCACAGAGACATGCAGAGCATACAGGCCGTGCACATGTAAAAAGCCACGTTGCCGCAGCGTCTGGCGTCTTTGGGATCCCTTGCCCCCAGCGCCTGTCCCACCAAAGTGGTGGCCGCTACCTGAAATCCGAAGCCCGGCATGTAAGAGATGGATTCCGACGTAACTGCCAGTTGATGGGCCGCCAGTGTTACGGTTCCCAGACTGGCCACCGTGCGAATGAAAAACAGCTGTCCCACCGTGGTGGCCAGCCGCTCCAGGGCGGCGGGAACCCCCACGGAAAGCATCCGGCTCATTATGCTCCGATCCACCTTCAGACCGGCAAACTGCAGCTGGACCCTGCTCCTGCGGAAAACCAGCAGCAGAAAAATGGTGGCGCCTCCGGCCCCCATAGCCACCGCCGACGCGGCCGCCGCGCCCGCCACGCCCATACCTGCGCCCCACATGTGGATCTTCTGGCCGAACAGGACCATATCCCGTTCCGGAAAGATCAGCAGAAAGTTTCCGACGATGTTGATGAGGTTCGTCATCAGATTGATGTACATGGGCGTTCTCGTATCGCCCGCTCCCCTCATGATGCCGGACAGCACGATACCCGTGAAATGCGGCAGAAAACACAGTGACAGAATACGTATGTAGGAAGTGGCGTACCCCTGGATCTCCGGTTCTCCGCCCATCCATACCGGCAGCCTGCCGCCGAGGGCGAACACAAGCACGGACAGCACGGCCGCAAAGCCTGCAACCATCACAAACGCCTGCTGGCTCACCCGCCTGGCCTCATCCCCCTCCTGCGCCCCGATGTGATGGGCCACCAGAACGGTACCGCCCACTGCAATGGCCGACATCGACGCATTCATCATCCACATGACGGGATTGTTGATCGCCACAGACGCTGTGGCATAGGCCCCCAGGCTGCCCACCATAGCTGTGTCGATGTACTCCACCATGGAGAGCATAATATTCTCAAAAATAGCGGGCCATGCTAAAAAGATGACCCGCCTGTATAGTGATTTCCTTGCTTCCGCATCCAATCTGTCCTGCTGTACCTGCTCCACGCCGCTCCCTCCGCAAACGCTTCCCGTTATATCTTCTGCGATCTCCGATTTTCTTTATCTTCCTAAAGCCTATCATTCCATATCCGGAAAGTCAATGACAGAAATCTGTCTCTAAAACAGGCGAAAATCCGTCATCCGTCAACGATTGACTTTTGAAAATGGGCAGATATACTAAGTAATATCAAGAGAATTATTTCGGAAAGGATCGGCCCCTACAGCCCGGGACCGGCAATTCTTTTCCGGATCATCCAACTAACTGTATTTTAACGGAGGAACAAAATGGACAGAAATCCAAAGATCGCGGTATTGAGATGGGAAGAAGGACACGTTCCCGAAGGCCTGCTGCAGCTTGAGACCATGCCCGGAAACAGCACCAACAGAGAATCGTATCCCTTTCCCGTGAGATTGATCTACGTGGAAGGCGCCAATGTGGAAACGGTGATCACCCATCCCAGCAAGGAACTGCTCGCCAATATGATCCGCATTTCGAAGCAATTAGTGGAGGAAGAAGGCATTCAGGCCATCACCACCAGCTGCGGCTTCAACGCCATATTCCAGAAGGAGCTGGCGGAAGCGCTGGACGTGCCCGTATTCACTTCCGCGCTCCTGCAGGTGCCCTTCGCCCAGAATCTGATCGGGAAGAACAAGACCGTCGGCGTCATCACCGCCAACAAAGGTTCTCTCACAAAAGAACATTTTCACGCCTGCGGCATCACCGACGACATGAACGTGGAGGTGATGGGTCTCGAAGATGCAAAGGAGTGGAGCAAGATCTTCGACAAGCCGGATGAAAAATTCGATATGGATGCAGTGACCGAAGAGATCATCGGAGTGGCAAAGAAAGGCGTAGCCGACCATCCCGAGATCGGCGCCATCGTGCTGGAATGCACGGATCTGCCCCCCTATGCCGCAAAGATCAGAGAAGCCGTAAAACTCCCCGTCTTCGACTTCAACTCCATGATGGGTCACATGGCCATCGCCCTGGCGGATCTGAACCTCTATTAAGCGTACCGGGCTTCTGAGATAAAACAGTTTCTGTCGGAAACATATTGGCCCTGCGGGCTCACTTTCACAAGGTGAACTTTTGGGAAACACAGGAAATATCAACAGTCTGTTTTCCTATATCATAAAAAGTCTCCGCGTTCTGCTTCTGCAGCGCGGAGACTTTTTATTTTGCCCGTTCGGCCCCGCAGGCCCTCTGGTCAGGAGCCCTTTCGGGCCCCGCTCCCCCCAACTCTTCTCCTTTCTGCGCCTCTCCCCCTATGGAAAACTTATGCGTAATACTTTTCACACCATCTACATATAAATGTGATAACGGGAAAAGGAAAATGCAGGCAGACTTTGCGCAACAAACCAAGAAATAAAGGGGTGTTAAGGAAATATGAAAGATTACATAGAAGAGCGTGTTCTGGAACTTGCAAGGTACATCATAGAGACAAATTCGACGGTCCGCGGGGCGGCGAAAAAATTCCGGGTCAGCAAATCCACCGTACACAAAGACGTGACCGAACGTCTGCTGGAGATCAACCCGGCCCTGGCCCACGAAGTCAAAACCGTTTTAGACAGCAACAAAGCAGAGCGCCACATTCGCGGCGGCCTTGCCACCCAGATGAAATATAAAGGTACACATGAGGAAGCTGCGGAATAAGTCCGCCCGCTCATCAAGACGAACACCGCGATACAAAAAGGAACGACTGATATCCGCTTTGGGTTCAGCCGTTTCTTTTTGTGTTGTTGTAAAATTAGGTATGATTGAAATAAGCACACAGGCCGAAAATTCTTACCTGCAACTGCAGCCGGAAGACGATTTGAGCCATGCTTTCACTATTCTATAATCAACGTATACAAAGCTGTCTCTGGTCTCAGATCTTCCTCAGCGTCGTCTTTCGCCTCAGGAAGCACCTTGAAAAAATTAGGGCTTGAAACTGTCCCCTTATTTTTCGTAAACCACTGATGGGAAGCGGTGGCATTTTGCCTGTTTCCATTCCCCACGGTTCTGTCTTCCACGGATGGATACCTGACATTCCGCGGCTTCTTCTCCCAATTGGCCATTTTTTGTACAATTTCCATGGCCTCGTTCTCTTTAAGCGAATCTGTGAAAAACTCCTCCAGGCCAGGACTTTTTATGGCCCAGCTTCCGGTTTCAGGATCAATTTCACGCAGGTGCAGCGAGTCGACTGCGATCCGGACGCTGCCAAAGCCCAGAGGCTTCGCCCGGCCTATTTTATGAGCGCAGGCTGCGTTTCCGAAATCAAGGGCCCATTTCAGCTCCGTCAGCTGCTGTTTGCTCAGCTGTTCAAAATAAAGACGGAAGTGAAAGCGCGGCTCGTCATTCGGCTCTCCGGCTTTCATCGGACGTATTCTCTGCTTCATAGCGCTCACTTTATTCGCATGCGTTTCTTTGTATTTTCCCAAATTCACTTCGCCGTGCCAGTAATACTTCCTCCCGCGCAGCTGCGGTTGCTTCTTGCTCAAAAGCTGTTTCGTGACCTTACCGTTCTGAAATTCGTGCATATAATCATAGGTCCAAAACCCCTCCCCCTTCTGGGGCTTCGCTGCGTCACCATCATAGGGCGGCTTTGTATAAAACTCCACCGCTCCGGGCTTTGGCTCTCCCAGCTCAGGCAGGATGATGGGCTTTTCAAACAATTCCTTGCTGTCTTCCACCGGGCGGATCAGCCTTGCATCCGTCACTCTGATCTTCGATCCGCAGGCGTAGGCCCCGTTCTTTCCAGGCGTTCCGACCATCCCGAAGATCTGGCATGCGGGACACAATTCTTCACCTGTACAGGGTTCGTATCCACCATTGTTTTTCAGCAGCTCCCCGATGGTCTTTGCATAAGCTTCACGGCCAATACAGGCCGGCGACAGATAGACATGACTATCGCCATGACTGTCTTTTATTTCGCTAAAATAAACAGGGGTTCCGTCGGAAGATACCTCATAGCCGAAATACCAACCCGCGTTATTGAAACTGTCTGCCCGATTTTTCTTTGGGTCACGGTACTCCGCCAGTATTTCTTTCAGACGATCGATATCCGACTGACAAGCTGTCAGAATACCTTGCCCAGAAGAATCGCAGCTGTAAAAGACAGATTCATGATGTTTTCTGGAAAACGTCTCTCCTTTGTGAAGCCAGCCCTGTACATACTTCTGTTTCTTCAGGTCTTCTCTCAGGGACTGCATCTTCTCATTGCAGTTCGCCAAGTAGCTGTTTTCAATGATTCTATAATCCCCTATCAGCTTCCCGATAAATACATTTTTTCCCTTTATTTCCTTTTTATATTCTCCATTCAGCTTGATCCATATCTCCTGCCCCTCTTTCCACTGGTTATATATTTCCACTGGAACAAGCTTGCCCATACGGTCATCATCAGTATGTACATTTAGCATGGCTTTCTGGCACGGGTGGATGACCCATTTCCCATCTTCCTCTTTCAAAATGCCGGGACGCTTTGCTTCATTGGTCCTTCGCGAGAGCGGCCGGTCCAGCGACACGGAAGACATGCACCCCTTGAACGCCGCTTCATACACGCTGCGCACCACGCCACGAAGCTCGCTGCCCGGGATCACAGGTTCCACAGGCGGCGGCAGCTTGCAATCAGAAGTGTCAGAATCTTTTTGCAACGGCAATTGGTTATCTTGTCCGTTCTCACTGGACCAGTCGTCATAGGAGAAAAAATCATAGCCCTTCCCGCCCGCAATTTGCTTCTTTTCTTCTGCTGTCAACAGCCTTGAGGAGGAGGAAGTATTCGGGATAAACAACGGGGTCAGAAGCTTTATGCTGCAGTCAAAATATCCCGTATAGTTATCATCAGGCTCTATCTCAGGAATCACACGTTCACATTTCCCCATCAGCGGGATAAAATTGTACGGATTGACAAATCGTTTATCAGGATCCTTACTGAACGTTGCTTTCTTCTTTTTCGCCATCTTCACAGTCTCCTTCCCAGGGGCAAAACGCTGCCATGCGTATATCATTTTGAAATACCAGCGCTTCTCCTTTTTTCACATCGGGTACACGCATATACCTGCGCACATGAATCGCGGCTTCTTCCTGGCCGCTAAGCTCTACCGGTATCCATATCCTTGTTCCGCGTTCGGATACCAGAAGCGTCCATCCCGCGAATCCTTCTTTCTGTTCCTTTCCGACCCTTCCCCAGAGCTTTTGCCGCTCATCAATGATATATTCCCCTGTTTGATTTCCCATTTTGCAGCTCTCTGTATCTCTTCGTATTCTTCCCGTCCAGCCACAGTCTGACGGAACCAGAAATAATTCCTTTTCCTCATCGAAAATACGGAGCTCCCGCAAAAACTTCCATTCTAACGGCGTCGGCGCCTTTTCTCCTTCCAGACCCACGAGAAAGCTGCCATTGTCATAGATTCCAAAGCAGACTGCAAAGTCCAAAACAGCATACAGATTCGCCTGCTGCGGAAACCATTTATCGATCCTCGCTATCGCTACCTCCTCGGATATGGTTCCGATCGGTTCATATGGTTTCATCCTTTTGTCCCCTCCTATTCTGCTCCTTCTCTTTCTGATCCTGCTCAATCCGCGCCTTCTCTTTCCGCTTCTTTTCCGTCTGTACCCATGAAGCCGCAGCCTGCATACACGCTTCCTGCCGCGCTTCCTCCAGCGGTTCTCCATCCAGTAGAATGCCGGCGTCCCCTTCTTGCGGCCGGCAGATTCCCCGGCCCACTGCGGTTTCCCCGCCCACCGTCAGAAGTCCTGACTGCAAGTCCTTAATTGCCCAGAGAAGCATGCCGCATACCGCCTGGTCCGTCGGCTCTCCGCTGTCCTTTTTCCAGCGTACCCGAAGCCGAATCGTCCCGCCTGTCCAGAGCGTCTCCTCGTATAAGGCCCCCTGCACCGTGCCGCCGGTAAACCGGTCCACCGCAATTCTGGCCGTCGGCAGTGCATGTCCGCCCTCAATCACAGTTTCTTCAAATACTACCCGCGATGCACATAGCTCCGGAGCGTTTTTCCCTGTGCCAGGCTTCTTTGTATCCGGCTTTTGGGCCTCGATCCATGTCCCAAACACCGGCTCCAGTGTCTGCTGCGCCTCTTCCCAGTTTTCCAGCTCTCCAATTTCTTTCACCAATTTCGCAATATGGCTTCGGAAGGCGCCCGCCCAGCTGCTGCCCGGTATGGTCGCTTTTTCTCCTTTTCCACCCACCGTCATCTGCCCATAATCAGGAATGTCCGCCGTTCTGGCAAAGGCAGTGTTGTAGGTACGCACCAGCAGTGTTCCTGCGATCTGGAGAGGGATCTCCAGGCAAGACTCGATCCGGCCAACATCGTTTGCATACGAATCTTCCTTTTGCTCCTCCTCCCATTCTAAAGTCTCAAATGTATCTCCCTGATCCCAGCCCCAATCCAGCCACTTCATATAGGCGTCTTTATCCGTCATATCGAATTTTTTCACCCGAACACGCTCTATTTGGATTTTTCCGTATCCCCTGCGGCTTTTCGCCCCCAGCCTCAGTTCTCCCTCGTTAAATCCCCGCACCCATAACTTGATCCACTGTTCATCTTGTTCCCATATTGCCTTGATCTTCTCTGTTCCTTCCAAGCGCTCTGCTCTCTGAAGAATCTCTATCCGAAAGGTTACGGCTGCATCCTGTTCTACAAACTGCAGCTCATATTTTCCCATATGGCTGGCCGTCTTTCGTTCATTCAGCTTCACTCCGTCACGAACGCCGGTTTCCGCCTGCTCGATTGCCGCGTCATAAATAAAGATCCTGCTCTGTCTGTCGTCCCCGCTTCCGGGCACGGCGCTCTCAGAGGCTCCAAACAGCCGGTTTGTCTCGGCGTCTCCCTTTACCGCATTTGCATATTCCCGCAGCGCCCCTGCCAGGGTGCTTCCCGGTATGTATGGCGTTCCCTGAGCGTTAACGATCACATCCGCGTCCGTATGTTCCTGTTCTCCCGATCCAACAGACAGGGGAGAAGCCAGACGGCCTGTCATTTCAATGCATAGCCGGCCGCATATTTTATTGTTGTTTGTAGCAGACTCACTCATCTTCTCCCTCCCTCTTTCTGGCCTTCCATTTCGCAGCTTCCAGGTATTGTTTCATAAATTCGGCGGACTTGCCGCCGCACGGTTTCATGAAATTCAGGATACGGGCCCGCTTTCCGTCTCCGGAAATACGTTCCGCTTCTTTTCTTATCGCTTCATAATCTCTTGGTCTTCCGTCCCGACCTTTCAGCATCTGGATGAGAAGGGAAATCTCAGATGCGGAAGGAATGGCGTTCTTGTCCTGTTTATCCAGCCACTCCAAAGCGTTTCTGGCCGCTTCTTCCTGCTGCAGACGTTTTTCCCGGTATTCAGAGACCGCGTTGAAAAAACGATCCGTTTCCACAGACGGCCCTTTGTCTTCCCGCACATTTCCCAGCTCTGCCGGAGCGTCATCCATGATCTTTCCCCCGGCGCAGTCCTCCCAGGGAACTGCTTTCACCTGCCCGCAGCCTCTCCCTGTCAGCATTCCCCAGCGCATGTCTTCTATTTCCCAGGCCTCCACATCGCCGGCTGTTCTGATATGAAAAGAACTGCCTGCAGAAACGGCGGGGCAGGCTGCCGCCGGGAGTCTCCATTTGCTGTTATATCCATTGATTACCGTGCTGCTGCAGACGGAATCGATCTGTTCTATTTTACTGTTCAGTTCTTTGCTCATCTGTGCGATCAGCGGATCGGATCCTGTGGCGTATGATCCATCTGACGGGCTCCGATACACCAGCGGGCTTAGCAGCCAGACAAGCCATTCCCTTCCCCTTGCCAGATCTTCATCCTGCTGTCCGGCAGCAGGCTCTCTATGCTCCCGCCTGACCGGAACGGCTTCCAGGATCCGGAACCTGCAGTTTCCATACTCCGCTGTCTTTGATGTCCCCAGTCTCAAACGATACTGGTACGCTTCCAGACATTTAGTCAGAGCCAGAATATCCTCTGCCTTCCCTCTCCAGCTCCCTGCAAATGTCTGTCCCTTGGACAGGGCAATGTAGTGGAAAAACTGTCCTGTAGGGACGCTGGTATCTTCGGCCCGGTCATTCAATGCATGGCCTATACCCCTGTCAGCCGGACGGGCGTGATGAAAATGTATTTCCTTATGAGGCTCTGCCAGATACAGCCCGTTTGTGTCGAGACAGATCTGGCTGGAAATTTGTTTCTTTCTCACAGCTTGTCCGCCTGCCATGCTGTTAAACCAGGCTTTCCTGTCTTCTTTGGGAACAGCAAAGGCTTTGGGTGCGGGCACATATTGGATGCCGTCTCTTTTGAGAAAAGCGTTCCCAAACTGTACGCCGTCACGCAGAAAGATCCTGCGAAAACTCTCATCTTCATGAGCGCTGTCGCCCAATGAGTTCATTTTTATGTACATGCCTGCAAGGGCCCCTGATACGGCGCTTGCCTGAATCTGGTTCAGCCCGTCCTCCTGTCCGCCTGCCATGACCACAGGCTGTTCCAGCTCGATTTCATAGGATAAACTGATTTCCGTCTCCTTCGGGAATTCTTTCAGAATAGAAAGAGACTCCTTCACTTCTTCGTTCCCATATTCTATCTTCTTCAGGGTGCAGCGAACTTCTCCCATACCCCGCGTTATCCCGATCCCCATGTGCCGAAGTCCTTTGACACAGGAATGCAGGATCTTTTCTTCCTCCTCGCCCAATTCTCCCTCAATCCGGCTGGTAAAGAGGATCCCTGCGGGAACCACCTGCACGGTGCGAAGAGAATGATTCTTCGCCGTTCCCCTCTTCTTGTCCAAGGCAGTCCTGGTCCTCTTTCCCGTAAAAATATCCTCCAGCAGCTGCTCATCTATATCCGTACGCTCTTTTGCGGTCTTCAGCAGTCTCTCATACTCCCCTGCCGCCACCACTTCCCCGTTCTCACGGCCAAACAGATATCCCGGTACTGCGCTCAGACGGCCGTCCTCGACCCGGATCCCTTCTGCACGCTCCAAACCCGGGCGGCCAAAGATCCGGAAGAGCGCCTCCTGCGAAATGACGCCGTTGTCCGCCATCTCCCGCCCAGCTACCAGCAGACAACCTTTTATACGTTTTGCCGGTATATACGGGATCCCATATTCCAGCGCGGTCTTACTGTTGAGCATGCCCGGTATTGCTTCCCCGGTCGTCGTACAGAAATCACTTTTCAATTCGATCTGTAAATTCCATCTCTTCATCAGCTTGTCCTCACTGTATATCTAAAAACTTCTCAAGCAGATCCGTCCGGCACATTCCCTGAAGCTCCAACGCGTCAAACAGCGCAGAATCCTGCCATTGCCCGCCGATCAGATCGTCAATCTCATACCCCCGCGACGAAAACTCACGCTTTAATAATTCCACTGCGTCACTGCCTTCCTGGATCGCGCGGTAAATTTTATGCAGTCTTCCGGAAGGCCAATTCTCCATCTTTATCAAGGTATCGAACAACATTTTCAGCGAATTCCCACCCGTCTCTTCGTCTTCCGTGCCAATGGCGTATGGGCGTTTGTGCCATTTTATATTTTTATCCGACAGTTCCGCCTCGCTTTCCATTATTACCTGAAAGTCCAGATAACCGAGCGCTGGACCGCCTCCCATTTCCCCTTTTTTTAAATACCATCTTTCCTTGGCTCGGGAACAGGATTCCTCGGCAATGGAATACGCCACGCGGAACGGAAAATGGCTGTGAACAAACGCGATCCCTCCGCAGGCTGTGATCTTTTGTTCCTCTCCCTCCTGCTTCTGCATCAGCTTCCTTATAAACCCGGCTGCAGCAGGGACGGCCAGTTCTGCTCTGCACAGGAAGGTGAAATCGTCGCCGTCCAATATGACAGGGCGTAGGGGAAATATTTTTTCCTCATCTTTTTCACTATCTTGTCCCTCACGGTTTACGAACATCTTCGCATCCCACAGATCTTTCAGTATTTCCGCATAGGTGTCCTGAAACAGCTCTGCGATTTCCCTCGATTCCCTGCGGGTAGCGGAAACCCCTTCCGCGTATCCCCCGTGTCCCTGCAGCCGCCTGTTCATACGGTCGCCCATCCCGTTGCCGTCAATATGAACGACCGCGATCCTGCTGTCCTCTCCATGATCTCTGCACAGTTGTTCCATTTCTTCGGGATATCCATAGTCTGCTTCATTCCCGATCGAAGGGAACAGACTCCGGCAGCTTCTGATGTTTTTATATGCGTTTCTTTTCTGAAGCTGAATCCCGGTCACATTCTCCCCATTCTTCCCGTAACAGATACGGCTAGTGATCGGCAGATAACTTTCATTATCCCGGTCAACTACAGGAAAGGGCGCATACAGGGGCTGACGGCCCGTCCTGCGCTTCCCTTCTTCCATTGCCCGATCCAGCCTGCTTCTGTCCTCCGAAAAATTTTGCAGCTCTGTTTCAATATAGGCAACCGCCAGGTTCAGTCCCTGACAATTTACAGCCGCTTTCACTGCCAATATTTCCCCAATTCTCTGAAACAGGTCCATTCCCCGGAAAAGGGCCACCGCATTTCCGCCTCCGATATATATGATCTCAGCCTTGATCGTTTCGTCTTCCGGCAGGCGCAGTTTTTCTTCGTGTTTCCAATCTAAAATAATCGCTGCGTTCTCCTGCTCCGCCGCTTCTCGAAAGGCTTCGATTAGAAACTCTTCCAGTATTCTGGTCACCTGGTAGGACGCGCCTGCGTTTTCCCGCAGGCGGTTTGTGGCAAAAATGTAATCCTGAATCCCGCTGACGTCGTATTTGGCCAGGATATAATTACTTTTCCTGCTAGTCATCCTTTTTTCTCCTTTGCTTTGGGCTCGATTTTTTCTCCTTTGCTTTGGCTCGATTTCTCCAGAATATCGCTGATCCGCTTCGCATATGCTCTGTGCGGAAACAGCATGGGATTGTTGATAACCATGAGAAGCTGATTTAATTGAAAAATCAGGGATAAAATCACGTTCTCCTCTTCCTCTATATCGTTTCGGGGTACTTTCATATCCAAAAGAAGATGCTGCCTTTGTGTTTTTAAATTTTTTTCTTTATTCTTTCTTTCCTGTTTATCATCCGGATCCTCGATCCTGTCGTACGCATGATTCAGCGATTTGTTCCAGGCTTCCAGACTCTGCTCCTCCTTCGGTATGAGTTTGATCAATTTCCGCTTCTTTGCATCCACTCCTAAGAGAATGTCAAATTTGTTTTCGTAGTTCTTTATGGCCCTTTTCCCAGCCAGTGTGCACAACAATTTCACAGGCCTGGTGGCCGTTTGCGTTACTTCTAGATGCTTGTTTGATATATCCGGATTGTCTTCCATGTTATCGACCATTTTGTTTACCATTCTGACCACGGAGTCCAGCGATGGGATTAAAGCGTCAATCGCATCCACCCATTCTTCAATTTTTTTTCGTGTCAGTTCCTGGCTCTTGCATTGTGCAACCGCAGCCACAGCCTCAATGGGAATGAATTTGATCTTGCCGTAATTGAATATGTAAGGGGTGTAAAGCTCGTCGAAAATGGCCAGATCCACTTCCTTCGACTTATGACCGTAGGAGTCGATGATAAACACACCCTGTTCAATGCAATACTTTCTCGGAATGATCATCTCAAATAAGGACTGCCATACGGCCTCTCTGTATGAGCCCTCCGTCGAATGATGATTCGAAACATTCAGCAGTAGCTGATTTGCAATCGAGCTCTCAAGCCCTTTATAATTTTCGGCAATATTCAGTATGACGTCCTCGTAAGTAGCAGCATCTCCCATTTTCATTTCCTCCTTTGGCTTATTTGTCGTAGAAAACCTCATAGTGCCCAAACCCGATCGTCGCGCCTTTTCCCACCCGAAGGTATTTCCCCATCTCCAGGATCGGCACAAACCGGGACAACTCTCCCCCGTACAGGATCCACCCTGTTTTAGCCGCAAGTTCCAGCTTTCCATCCCGCCTGTTCATCGAGTATCTGGAAAAAGGCACTTCCCTCCAGTCCTCATCAACCGTCTTGACCGACGCGGCCAGAGAACGCATTTCCTCAATGTCCCACTCCAGACGTACATCCGTGTACTTCGTTGTCAACAGCGAGATCCTCCGTGTAAGAAATTGGATCAGCATAGGAAAAGGCAGTTTTGAAAACAGTTTTCCCCCTGATACCACTCTGAGAGGGGTATCGAATACAAGACAGGCATAACCGGCGTTTCTCTCTCTTATGGAAAGCGGTTTGGCCTCAAGATTTCGAATAAAACTTTTCCCACCGGCATAAATGATTGTCCCGGAATCCGGTTCTACGACCTGTTCCAGTCTGAACATCAGCCGTTCTGCGCCCCAGCCTTTCTGCTCCGCCGCCATCAGGGCATCCAGATAGACTCCTGCCTGTTCGGTTCCTTTCCCAAATAAGGTAATGTCGAAAACACAGCGCTCCCCTTTCTCCCACTTTTCCTTCGCTTGTCCATGTACATATATGGTATATGGATTCACGGCTCCCGCCTCTCCCCCTGTATTGCTGAAGCACTGGACATAAAGACAGCGTTCCCGTTCCTCGCATAAAAAACATTTTTTGTTTTTATGACTGTGACAGTAAAAATCGTGTATACAGTGTCCCAGAATCCCGCGTATCGTAGAGCCCAGATAGCTGGGCAGCGATCCGTTTTGCAGACATTCATATCTCGCGCGCAACGTTAATATCTTCATAAATTCAAACATGCCATCTCTCCCTGTTGTATTTCACTTTATTGGAGCTCCACGTTCATACTCCGCTGACAAAGGGCCGCACAGTTTCAAAGACAAATTTTACAGGGCGAAGGCCGGCTGATGGCCCGCGGGGGGCGCAAAAAACCAGTCAGCACTGCCCTTTTTCCCAATGAACCATTGGAATCTGCCAGCAAAACGGAAATATTAAGAGTCTGCTCCCTATGATCACTTAAAATAGAATTGGTATTTGCAATTCCAAATGTACATCCGTTTGTCAGTCAACGATATAGGAAAAAATTGGAGGTCGTATTTGAAGAACAGACCCATGACAGACCATCATGGCTGTTCGGTCCCTTAAGGTATTCCCGCGGTCAGCTTTATGTAGACCGCCTTCAGCCCCACGGGGGAATCGCTTCCTTTACCATAAATGGGACGCATTAGGACCTTAGATACATTATATAGCATTCTTTTGCTTTATACCACAAAAGTTTCCATAAACCCTTAAATTTTTAGTAGGAATATGCCTGAGAATGCGATTGCGAATCAGATAATGACAAAAATTGCAGCAAACACTGAGGAATTTCATTTACAGGCTCTTCTGGAGCCTGCAAATGAAGGCAGACCGGCCCGGCGGGGCCGCAGGGAATTTTAATCTACAGGCTCTCACGGAGCCTGACGGCAGTATGGAGAGTTTGAGAGACGCCGTTCTGTCAATTTCAATCCACAGGCTCTCACGGAGCCTGACAATTATAACCAAACATGGACAGAGGATGAAGCAAATTTCAATCCACAGGCTCTCACGGAGCCTGACGAGACGGTAGCCGGTCAGATCGTCGCCGTCGCACAATTTCAATCCACAGGCTCTCACGGAGCCTGACCTTTTGAAAAATGGAAAATTAAGATCTGTAATTATTTCAATCCACAGGCTCTCACGGAGTCTGACGAAAGAGTCTTTCCCGTCTCTGCTGTCTTCACCCAATTTCAATCCACAGGCTCTCACGGAGCCTGACGTTTTGCCCGACTCAGAGCATTTGACCCAAAACGTATTTCAATCCACAGGCTCTCACGGAGCCTGACAGCAAAACGCAAGAAAACCGTTTCCCCGCGGGCAATACCACCAAAATTCCTACGGTCCTCATCTCATCGCATACCAGCCTCAAACCAATATCTTACATAAAAATAAAATTTTTTAGGTGCGAATCTCCCAGCGATTTTATGTTTGCTTCACGTTCGCACCGCTAATACCTTTAGTTCATTTTGAAACGATCCACCACTTAGCTCTGATGATCCTTGTTGCCTTTCCGTCTTTTCTGCATTCCCAATCATTGTAACTATGATCCATTCTTATGAAGCCCCATTCATCACCTGACTTAACTATATCGGAACACCTATCCCAAGTCAAGACAGCTCCCCAAATCTTAGCTTACAACAGAATCTGTACAGACGATACAACATAAAGTAACCGTTTTGTAATGCAGACATCTAAAAGCCACAAAAATATATTTGATCATCAGTAGTGATAAACCTCTACTGATGTGAAAGGCTAGATTCCAACTTCATTAGCCGATTCCTGCTGTAATCAATGATTTTTTCTTTCCGTTCCCGTATCATCACCTTGTAAAAATCCTTTTGTAATTGATCGATCACAGGTATTTCTTCAATTAGATTATTGATCTTGCTAAGATCGATCCGCGCCGCTATTTTCTTTAACGCTTCGTTACACTCCGGATCTTGTAAGGATGAAATAAAATCAAAGTAGGATATTTTTTTGCCATTATTCATGATCGCTGCTGTTGGAAAAACAAAAATTCGCTGGTTGATTTCTGATTCGCTGTTTAAAACTTTCTCCATACCCTCGACATCCAGCTGTGGATACAGACAAGATCCACAGTCATAGACAGGGGCTATTTCAGCTTTTTTTCGCTGTTCATCAATTAAGAGTCCCCAATTTCCATTATGACGATCAAAATTGCCCAACAGCGCATCTGCTATAAACTGCTCCCAGAAAAATGTCCGCAGGTATTGTGGTGATATAAGTGTTTGCTCCTCTATCGCTTTCAGGATCGAAGTTAACTCTGTTCCATATCCGTTCTGTTCGCTGTCTATGCAGGTGTTTTTTAGGTGAGCAAATTCCATGAGCTTTTTACCATCGGTTGTAAAATCCCTGCACGCGACCACGATCTTTTCTTTCCCACGCTTATCAGTATAAGTGCCAAGTATTGTTTCCTGTGTGGGTATCCCCAGTAACTGAAAGATATGGCAGGCAAGATACTCACTAATACAGCTGTTGCTATAACTCATCGCCTTATTTTTGCTCGGTACCGGTGGAAACTTCAACATATAACTCGCGTTTTCATAGGAAATATTAATTTTATTCCCATTCGCTCCCCCATAAGCTTTGTATTTATTTACAGCACAGGTGGTAAAATCAATCATCATTTCCTTCGCACTCTTCTCTATATAGATATTTCTCTCTCAGATACTCCGCCTGTTCTTCTGAGATGCAGCCTGACCAAAAGTCGGCATTGATCGAACCATACAGCTCTCCCCATAAGCAGTCCAGATAAGAGACACTTTCCTTTTCTCCCCGTTTGTACTCTTCTATTGCATTCCTTAGATGCGGAGATAGATTTGTTTCTAAATATTCCTTATCCTCCGGCTTTCCTGCCGATTCTCTATCATCATGCACTGTCTCTAAGCGCAGCATTTCTTCTATCGATATCTCCAGCGCCTCAGACAGCTTAGAAAGCGTCTGTGCGCTGCTGCTGGACAGGCTTGTCTTTCCGGAACATATATCTGAAAGCGTAGACCAGGGAACACCGCTTAATCTGGATAAACTGTATCGAGAATGACCTTTCTTTTCTATTAATTCCATAAATGTCATTATTCATCACGCTCTTTCGTTATATCGGATTAAAACACAACGCCACCGTGTTCCTGATCATTACAATGAAATCATCAGGTCCTCACAGAGCCTGACTATCATAAAATACAAAACGGCTGTCATATCGCAATTTCAATCCACAGGCTCTCACAGAGCCTGACCATACGCAGGTCGTGGAGGCAGCGGGATTGTGCTGCAATTTCAATCCACAGGCCCGCACAGAGCCTGACAGCAAAACACAAGAAAACCGTTTCCCCGCGGGCAATACCACCCAAATTCCTACGGTCCTCATCCCATCGCATACAAATTTTTTAGGTGCGAATCTCCCAGAGATTTTATGTTCGCTTCACATTCGCACCGCTATTACCTTTTGTTCATTTTGAAACGATCCGTCACTTGGCGCTGATGATCCTTGTTTGCCGTTCTGCCTTTTCAGGATTCCCAATCATTGAAACTATGATCCACTCTTATCAAGCCCCATTCATCGCCTGACTTAACTATATCGGAACACCTATTCCAAGTCAAGACAGCTCTCTAAATCTTAGCTTACAACAGAATCTGTACAGACGATCCAACATAAAGTAACCGTTTTGTGATGCAGACATCTAAAAGCCACAAAAATATATTGGATCATCAGTAGCGATAACCCGCTGCTGATGTGAAAGACTAGGTTCCAGCTTCAATTAGCCGATCCCTGCTGTAATCAATGATTTTTTCCTTCCGTTCCCTTATCATCACCTTGTAAAAATCCGTTGTAATTGATCGATCACAGGTATTTCTTCATTATCCGCCACTCAATTTTACGATATCGGATCGCTGGTGTAAGGTCAAGTCGCCCGAGCATTTCAGCCCATATCAATGGATCCTGCATTCTGCAGGCGGGGAACCGCAACGTCAGATCGATCCGGCTCCCCGGCCCTGATTTTTGCATGCACGTCCGGGGACACGGCAGACGGATGTCTGCCTGGGGCGCGTTTGCTTCATTTCCTGCCTTTCGCCCGTTTCACCAACAGTCTTCCCAAAACTTCGCAGCCCCAGCCCAGATCTTCCGGTCTGGTGTACTCTTGGGGCGAATGGCTGATCCCATCTACGCTGGGAATGAATATCATGCAGGTCGGGATCTCTCCTGCGATAGCCATGGAATCGTGTCCCGCGCCGCTGTTCATTCTTTTATAGGCGGCTCCGGCTTCCCGCGCCGCCTCTTCCAAGCAGTCCACCAGGCCGGCGTCTAAGGACACCGGCTCTTTATAACTGTATATTTTCAGTTCCGTACGGAAGCCGTCGTCCTCAGCACTGTGAATGATACGCTCCACCGCTTTTTTTGCGTCCAGCAGCGCCGCGCCGTCTCCGTCTCTCATATCGATCACAAAATGAACCCGCCCCGGTATCACATTTGACACGTTTGGCTGCAGGTCCAGTTCGCCTATGGTAATAACGGCTGAACGCGAGATTTCCTTTACGCGCTCTGTCATGTTCAGGATCAGTTCCGCTGTTTTCACCACAGGGTCCTTCCGCAGATACATCGGCGTCGTCCCGGCGTGATTCTGCTCGCCGTAGATCGCCACATCTGCTTTCATCATCCCGGTGATGTGTTCCACCAGGCCGATGGACAGCCCCTCCTTTTCGAGAACGGCCCCCTGCTCAATATGAAGTTCTATGAACTCTTTCACGTCCCCACGCCGGTCTGCCTCAGAAATGCGCTTCCAGTCATAGCCCTTTTCTTCCATCAGTTCTTTCAGTACGATTCCGTTTTCATCCCGGCTATCGAGTTCTTCTGTGAGAAGATGGCCCACGATGGCGCGGCTTCCCGGATAGAGCAGATCAAAACGGCTTCCTTCCTCTTCTTCTATTCCGATTATTTCCACAGAGTAATAGGGCTTCCAGCCGGCTTTGACCAGAGCGCCCACCGCGCTGACAGCTGTGGCTACACCGCACGCCCCATCATAAAGTCCCCCGTTTTTCACCGTATCCACATGAGACCCGGTCAATATAGTCTCCGGTACTTCTCCTTCCAAGCGGCCGTAAATATTTCCGAAACAGTCTTCCCGGACCTGCAGCCCGGCTTCTTTCATCCACTGCGCGATCAGCCCTTTGCCCCGGCAGTCCGAATCGGTGTGGACTGCCCGCCAAATTCCCGGCACTCCTTCTGTTTTGGAGACCGCCCCCAGCTCTCTCAGACGCATCTGGATCTCCTCACCCCGATTTAGAATTTCATGATATTGAAACACTCTACGCTCCTGTCTTTCCCTTCTATGGACGAGACCGCAGAAGGGACCTCCGCTCAGTTAAAAATCAGTATTGCTAAAGGGCTTCTGCCGTGCATGGAACAACAGATCCAGTCTCCCCACGTACGACGGATCGTCCGTTTTCATGACGCCCAGTCTTTCCAGTCCCCCAAACTCCGCGCTCCCCATAAAAAGGGAACTCAGGTCGGAGAGCCTGCAGGCCACGTGGACCTCCGCCTCAGAAAATGCTTTTTCCGATCCGGCATAGGACCAGCGGCTCCGGCTGTCGTCTGCGGCAAATCCGACTGCAAACCGCTGCTCCGCTTCACCGTTTTCGTCCCGCACGCAAAACCCGACGGTCAGATCTTCCGGCGGGAATTCCCTGTGGCTGGTGTCTTCGATGAACCTGCGTATTTCCGGAATCTTGTACATCGTGCCCACTGCGGAAACATTTGTCTGGAGAAACCCAAAATCGATATAGTTTCCGCTGACGTCCTGAGGGCTCCGGAGCAGATGGAAAAAATCCGGCTCGCCGCTGCGTATTTTAACAGTCTGCGCCAGATCGTTCTGGAGCCTGAGACCGCCTAAGAGCGCGCTCAGCGTTTCCTGGTCGTGGTAGATCAATTCTTTTACATCCATCATGTTGAGCGTATAGTTGTGGTCAGAGGTTCCGGCATACGTGAACGCCGCGTAGCCCTTCAGCCGTCCCTCTTCAAAATACCCTATGCGCCGGATCTCGTCGTCGCTTTCCATATCGCGGATCTCTTCTTCGAATTTATCCAGCGCGCCGTGATTTCTCCTGACAAATTCACGGTGACAGTCCACGATCTTTCCCATATCGCTCTTGCTCAGCATCCGCAACCGGGACAAGTTCCTGTTTTCCGGCAGATATTCCATTTGAATGTGGTATTCGTCCAGCCTGGTACCGCATCCATAGCCCAGCTTTCTGTAAAAATCGATCCGAAACGGGAGAAGCACGGAAACGGCTGTTCCTGATTCCACCGTATATTTTTCAAAAAAACGGACCATATCTCTGGCGGCGCCTTTTTTCTTGTGCAGCGTATGTACGCCCAGGGACATGAGTCCCGTAGCCTTTCTCATCTGGCCAAAGAGATTGATATCAAAATCGATCAGCTTCATGGTCGCGATCAGCGTTCCTTCTTCAAAAAGTCCGAAGAAATGCACGTGAGGGTATTCTCCCATGGCCTGCAGGCTGCGTTTAAAATACTTGTCGAAGCACGCTTCAGACAGATCCTTCCCCGAGGGATACGCGTTCAGATACAGCCCTGTATAATCCGTCAGATCGTCCGGCGTCAACGCTCTTATTTCTCTTTCCTTCATGCCTTCGCCTCCTTTCTCCGGCCTGTGAGGCCAACCGGCGCAGAATTGCAATGTAATTATTTCATCCCTTTGCCCGCCGCGGCCAACTCGCCGATATATTCGTCGATAAGCCGCAGTCCCTCTTCCAGTTTTTCTGCATGGGACAGGGACAGCCGGAAGGTGTGCGGCATATAGAAGCAATCTCCGTGACAGACCAGCACGCCTTTTTTGTCCAACAGACCGTCGCAGAATTTTTCTGCGTCCACATCCAGATCATAGTGGATCAGATAGGTGGTGCCGTAGGATTCCGCATATTGATGTACGTATTTGTGTCCCTTCAGCCACTGGTCCACGATGGCTTTGTTCTTCCTGACGATGCTTCTGCTGCGGGCGAAAATTTTGTCCGCGTGCTCCAGGGCAATGGCGAAGATCCACTCGTCAAATACCCCGCCGCAGATGGAATCATAGGATCTGCGGTTGAACAGCTCCCTTCTGAGTTCTTCATCCCTGCATATGATCCAGCCCACCCGTGTGCCTGCCATCGAATAGATTTTAGAGGAACTGCAGGTCACGATGGCCTTATCATAGAGATCCGCGAAGGAAGGCATGTATTCATCTTTGAGCCCCCTGTACATCTCGTCACAGACGACCCAGGCGTCCACCGATCTGGCAATTTCAGCGATCTCCTCCATTTCTTCAAGGCTCAGCAGGGCGCCCGTGGGATTATTGGGATTCGTAAACAAAATGGCTTTCGTATTGCTGTCCACCGCCTGTCTCACCTCGTTCAGATCCAGGCGGTAGCCCGCCTCCGGCTTCAGATCCACCTGCCGCACCTCCGTGCCGATGGATTTGGGGATCGAATCGAACTGCTGGTAATTCGGCATAATGGATATGATATTGTCCGAAGGCTCGATCAGCGTCATGACCACCGTGTTATTCGCGCCGGTTCCGCCGTGTACCAGGACCACGTCTTCCGGCCGCACCTCTCTGTAAAGTTTTGCCACCGCTCTGCGAAGTCTCGGCGTGCCTGCAAAATTTGCGTATCCCAGATTCATATGCTTCACTTCTTCCAGGAAGTCTTCCAGGCTCTCCCCTGTCAGCTCGAATAATTCTTCCACGGTCAGCGGCAGTACGCAGCTGCCTCCCAGATAGACTTTATTCTTTTCGCTCTCGCAGGCAGGATTCAACCAGTTTTCCAATACAAAATTATCAATCTTCATCCGTCGTCTCCCCTCTATATCTCCACAACCGTGCCCAGATTTTTTTCGGCGGCCAGTTCGATCGCGCTTTTCGCCGTGACCAGATCGAGCAGCGCCAGGCCTGTAGCGTCGAAGATCGTAATATCCTCCGCTGTTTTTCTTCCCTCTATCCTTCCGGCCAGCACCTGGCCGATTTCCCCGATCACATCATCCTTTGCAATGACGCCGGTCTTGATGGGAATTTCCATTTCTCCCACTCTCGCGCACTGATTGATATCGTCGGCATAGACCCGTGCTCCCCGGAACAGTTCCGCGTCGATCTCTTCCTTTCCCGCCATATCCGCGCCGATGCAGCTGAAATGCGTGCCCGGTCTGATCCACTCCTTTTTAATGACGGGCGAGCGGGCCGGTGTAATGGTGATCACGATATCGCTTTCTCCGATGTCCCGCGCCATATCTGTGGATGCTGTAAAATCCACGTCCGGCCTGTCTATGCCAAACCCTTCCTTCAGCCGGTTGCGGCAGCTCTCGGCAAAATCCCCCGCATTCTCCTGGCTTAAAGCGTCTGCAATATACACCTTCCTGATCCCGGGCATGCAGGTCAGCGTGGCTGCGATCTGAAAGATGGACTGCTTGCCGGCGCCCAGCATAAACAGCACCTCAGATTCGGGTCTGGCCAGCGTCTGCACCCCGATGGCGCCTGCCGCTCCGGTCCGCATACATGTAATATATGCGGCGTCCATTACCCCCAGGGGAAGACCGTTATCAGAGTCAAACACCATCAGCATTCCCGTGAATACCGGCAGCCCAACGGCTGCGTTTTCCGGAAAATTGTTCAGCATTTTCAGTCCGTGCAGATTGATATCGCCGAAAACGCCTCCGGACCGGATATCCATGACGGCTTCACTCCCTGAAAACTGATGCTCCACCAGCGGCCAGACCACCGTATCGCCCTGCGACTTTAATTTGTACACTGCCTTGACGCCATGGACGACTCTTGGCATTTCCAGGACCCTCTCCAGCTCCTTACGGCTCAGAATCGTGATTTTCATCTTGCCCCTCCATTCTTCCGCGCAAAAAGTTTAAATGTTCGGACAGATTTAATATATAATGAAACGGGCTTAATATCAAGGCTTCCATTTTATAAAATAATATAAATATACTGGTTTCTGAGATTTCAACTATTATCCCGCAAGAAATCAACACGAATACATGGATGCTCGGCCCCATCTCTGAACTGGGCGGCACAGGTCTGCGTTGGAAATTACCATCTATTGATTCCACAGATGAGGAAAATGCTCTGCGAGAAAAGCGGAAAACATCAGTCCCTGCAAGGGCAGCTGTCTCTCTTCCGCATAGACTTTGAACTCAGCGTAAAACGCGTCAAAGCGCTCGGTAGAGTTTGGAAGAATACGCGTCGCCTCTTCATAGCCTCGATAGGACTGCCGCCGGTATTTGCGGCTGAATGGATTTCTGCACAGTAAATTGCAGCAGGAGGAGAGATCCCACGAGTTATAACCATCCCTCGGCCGCAGATGTCCCGTTACCAGAGAGGTCAAATAGACAATATCGACTTTATCGTATTCGGCGGGAGGGCAGATGCCGTTCTGCTCTCTCACAAAGAGTCCGGAAAATTGATTGAAGAGAAAAGACCAATAGTTTTCAAAATTGTTGATTGGAACCGATACCGCCAGAATATTAATGGACCGGTCGTCGCTTTCGGGAAATTTTGACTGCCCCGATCTCAAAAAATCTCTCAGCTTCTCATCCGCTATTTTCTTGACTTCATAATGCGTAAATCTTCCCCCGCTCTTTTCCACGGCCGGCTGCGCGATCTCGCTCTCAAGTTTACACATTTCGCGCAGATGCGATTCCCGATCTGGCAGCGCCCGGAAAGACGGGTCTATTTTCAGCACGTTCCAATGGTCCATCTCAAAGGCCGGACATTTAATCTCTATGTTGTATCGAAAATCTCCTTCTTTGATCTGCAGATCCACGTCGGTATTGGCGTCCGTCAGAAGTTTTTGATCCGCGGAAAAATCCAGATGACGATCCACAGCATAGTAGAGAAATAAAAGCTCGGAGACTCCCTGGCAAAATTTCATTTCATCATAGCTGCCGCGAAGCTGTAAACGGTTCAGGAACGCTTTCTTCCTCTTGTGCGTATTCAGATATCCTCTTTTGTAAAGCGTCTCAAACATCGAAAAGAAATCCGGGTAATAGCCGCAGGCGCAAAACCTGTGCAGCGGGTGTTCCTCATTCTCTCTGATCTGCGTGACGATCAGACGGGAAAACTCTGCAAAATCATCTTTATCCATGTGTGTCTCTTCTCCCTGTGTCATCGGGTATCCTTTCGGCTCCCCTGCAGGCCCCAGTTCAGTGTTCTTCACGCCTGGGAGCCCCTTCCTTTCTTCGAAACAGTTTGGCCGGGCGGTGGCCCGCTCCTGTCGTCACTTCCTCAGTAGCTTCCACGTATTCCGATAGTTTCCTTCTGAAATTGGGCGTCAGCAGAGACTCGTCCAGTATGACCTCATAGACCTGCTGCAGCTCTGCCAGTGTAAAAAGCTCCTGAACGAACTCGAAGCCGATCTCGTTGTCGTGGATCTCTTTTCTCAGCTTGTGGATCGCCGCGGCAATGATCTTTGCGTGATCGAAGGCGATTCCCTCCGACTCCAGTATCTCAAATTCTATTTTCCCGAACTTGCAGCGTCGTTCCCGCAGGAGAGCGCGGATCGTCAGTTCCCCGTCAGTCAGCGTCAGCAGGTGGTCGGTCTCCGCTGCCGCATCCCCCCACAGAAGAGTTGCGTCCTCTGCATCTCCGGCTTCCCCGCCCTTGCGGACTGGACGGTATCTGACGTCAAACCATTTTGCGTCCGCTTTCGGCGTCAGCTGGTACTGCTCGTGGCTTGCCGCAGAAATAAAGGCGTTTGATATGATCCAGCCCCGCGGATCGCGCCCCGGATCGCTGAAACATTCAAGGGGCAGCAGTGTAACGCGGTCCACGCCGGTTTCTTCCCGCAGCTCCCGCAGCGCGCATTCCTCGATGCTCTCTCCTTTTCTCAGAAACCCTCCCGGCAGCGCCCAGCAGCCGCGGAAAGGATGCTGCCCTCTTTTGACCAGCAGCAGCGACAGATACCGCTTTGGCGCTCTCCGGAAGTTAGCGCTTTTACCCTTGCGGATGGTGATCGTCACGATATCGGCAGCCACGGAGGGCCGCTCATATTTCTCCTGTTCATACTCAGACAGAAAATACTCTTCCTCCCTGCCCTCTGTTCTGCCGTATCTTCCCGGCCCTTTGCCCTCGCTCACTGTATTTCCTCCGATCCGGTTTCTTCCCTTATATCGACTGCCTTCAGTTTATCTGAACAGGACTGATCTTTCAAGGTTACATTGATTCCGCTGTAACTGTTGCTTACGTACGCCTGCGCCGCACACGGCTTCCGTCCCCCCCTGTCTGTTCCGGCCGCCCATCCCTGCCCCCCTACACGGTCTCGATCCCGAAGCGTTCGCTGATCAGCTGTTTTGCCCGGTCAAAGCGGTACAGATAGTCTCCGTCCAGCGTCTCATACTCCAGACCCCGGCTGTCAAAAAGTTCTTTGATCTGCCGGCTGTATTTGACCCGGTCAGCAGCGATGGTCTCATTTCTGGTACCGTCCTGTATAAAATCCACAGTCGGTTCCAAAAACAAAATCAGATCAAAACGGTTCACCTGGCAGATGGCGTCCGCCAGTCTGCAGCAATCCAGAATCTCTTTCTCATCGGAGAGCAGAAAGCGGGCGTAAAATTCGGTGGTCACCGCGTCGGTGTCGATAAAAAGCAGGCGGTTGCTGTGTTCCGACGCGCGGATCTCATCCGCTTTCTGACGCACCAGATTTTCTATCAGATCATCCTTCGTCATGTACTCCTCTCCTCCGGCTGCCTGACATGTCTCGCGGCCCACCTCGCTGACAAAGTTGGTATTATACGCCAGAGAAAGATTTTGCGCCAGTGTGGATTTTCCCGCGCTCTCACTTCCGACGATCAGAACCTTCTTTACATAATAAGGTCTGCAGGCCGGCGGTATGTACGCCCAGTGGCGAAAGATGCCGTTCCTCAGTTCCGTGGACGAGATCGGCACTTCTTTTCTGTCGAAGTAGACCACGTCGCTCTCCGCTCCGTACAGCCTTTCAAAGCGTTCCGTCCCCAGGTAATCCGATCCGCAGAATACTGCTTCGATGGTTTTTCCCACCGCGGCTTTGATATCGGCAGCCCCCTTTTCCCAATAAAAATCGAAATCGTACTCTTCCTTGGTAACGGCCTTATCCTCGATGAGCAGGATCTTCACATTGGACAGGTGGCTGACACTGCTGTATATCCAGCGATAACGCAGCTCCTTCGGCGTGGATTCCCGTCCCTCGCACCAGCTGAGAACGACGTACAGTTCTTCGCACACGGATGCTGCCCGTATCATATCGTGAATATGTCCGATGTGAAGCGGATCGAAGGACCCGCCGTACATTCCTGTCTTGTATCTCATCCCCGTTTCGCCTCCCTGTTCCACTTCACGTACATGATCACTGCGTTGCCCAGATACACGATCCACATCAGCAGCGTGGCGATGCTGTCGTTTCCGCCTGCAAAGGCGAAGGCCCACATGAACACGGTCACAATATCCACCGCGATCCAGAGGATCCACTGTTCTGCATACATCTTCACCGAGATCATCATAGCCGCCACAGAGGCTGTTGTGCTCAGGGCGTCCACATAGGGCAGGCTGCCGCCCAGCCGTTCCAGGAGCAGACCGTAGGCCGCAGCGGCGGCCAGCAGACCGGCAAACAACGCGCCTCTGCAGCGGGCGGTCATGCGTTTCTTTTCCACTTCGCCGGTATCCGGGTCGATGTGTTTCGACCACACGTAAAAACCGTAAAACTGGAGCGGAAAATAGTACAGCGCATTCAGCATTACCTCCCCGTAAAAACGGGCGTTCCAGGCGATGATGGCGTAGAGCAGCGTGTTCACGGCCCCGAAGAGATAGGCGGACAGCTTGCCCTTCCCCGTACACACTACGCATATAACGCCGGTGGCCGCGCAGATGATACCCATCAGATCGTCTTTCCAATACACCGACAGCGCCGTGATCACAGTAGCCGCCGTGATCAGCCACAGGACCTCCCAGACCTTCCATCCCCGCAGTTCGCTCCTCAGTAATTCCCCCATTTTTTACCCTCTTTTCTGCTGCATAAAAATCTTGCTGTACGTTCGCCCTCTCCGCAATGGAAAGGCCGGCATTTTTTTCAATTTGCCGAATGGTCCTGTCTCGTCTCCCGGCGCGCCGCTGATGAGCATCTTACATGCCGATCCCTTCCAATCCCTTTATTCCAATCCCTTTAATCCCATCGCCATTCCCGCCGTCCGGCCGTTCGGCCGTTCGGACGGGTCGTCGATCTGGTATTGCCGTCTTTATGTTATTATCTATTTGATATTATCAATATAATATCATTCATCTCATATTTGTCAACCTGCTTCTCACCTTTTTCTTTTTTCCTTTTCCAGCTGGCGCCTTCTTTCCCGCCAATGGGCAGCCCGGCTCTTTTTGAGCCATAAAATTGTTTCCTTAAAAAACAGGATTCGCCCTGCGGCTTAGTCTGCAAGGTGACTGTTTTGAAGCATACGGAAATATAAACGGACGATATTTTCTATGTTAAAAAGGCGGATGTCCCTCAGCGCGCCGGCTGTTCGGGACATCCGCCTTTCGACAGGACGTCAGAACTTTAGAACTTATGGAATTCCTGCATATTCATAATAAAGACCGTCACTCCTCCAGTCTCCATTTCCACGGGTATGGTGGTGCTCACCCCGGAGCCGAATACCCCTGGCGCCGAGGCGGCCTGGGTGTAGACCGTGGTCTTCCGGCGGCCCGCGCTGGTTTTCAGCACGTTCAGCGTGTCCTCCAGCTTATCATCAGGCACGCCGATGAGGATCGTGATGTTTTCCTTCTTCAGAAAACCGCCGCTGGAACTCAGCTTCGTCACAAAAATGCTGCGCCGGTTCAGCTCCTCCACCGCATTTTCATAATCATCCTTCTGCATGACAGCCATTATCAGCTTTCCACTCTTCAGTTCATCCATTTGCCACACCCCTATTCTCATTTGATATCGCTGCGTCAACATCCTCTGCTTTTATTATACGTCACTCCGGCGTGAATTCATATAAAAAAGTTATCTTCTGAAATGAGATTCGCCTTCGGGGCTCATTTCATGAGGGCGGCTGGAATCCGCGTCTCCGATAATCCCTGGCCGCGGCGGGTCTGGGGCAGCACGTTCTAACGCTTTGCCATGTGCTTCTCAAAATCGCGGATCTGTTGGCTGCCGCCGATCACCACCACGATATCGTCCTTCTTGAAGATATAGTCGGGATCCACATCTGTCCTCGTCTCCTGACCCTGCTCCACCGCGATGATCGTCAGCCCGAAAGACTTTCGGAAGTTCACCGCGTCGATGCTTTTCCCCACCAGCTTATCGGTGATCTGTATCTCCGACACATCGATGTCATTGTTCAGGGAGATATAGTCCAAAAGACTGCTGGACAGCAGTTTCTTCGCCAGTCTCACAGCCATGTCCCTCTCCGGGTAGACCACCTTCGCCCCCAGCTTTTCCAGTATGATCCCCTGCTCTGTGCTGGTAGCTTTGGCGATGACCTTGGAAACGCCCAGCGACACTACATTGAGCGTGGTCAGGATGCTGGTGTCCAGCCGTTCTCCGATACAGACCACCACTACATCGCAGTTTTGGATCCCCGCCTCCTCCAGCGCCTCCTTCGTCAGCTTTCCGCACACGAAGGCCTGCTCCGTATACTCCCGCATCTCTTTTACTTTGCTTTCATCCTCGTCGATGACCAGCACATCTTTTCCCGCCTGAGCCAGCTCCTGAGCCAGCGACATGCCGAATCGGCCAAGCCCGATGATCCCGTAGGATTCCGGCGTTTTATTATTGTTCATTTTTTATGCCTCCTTCTCGCACCCAACTCACCCAATGGTAATATTCTCTTCCGAATAATGGATCTGCGCCTCTGGCCGGAAAGCCCAGAGCGACGCGATGGTCAGCGGGCCCAGACGGCCGACGTACATGACCAATATGATCAGCAGTTTTCCGGCGGTGCCAAGTTCCGGCGTGATCCCCGTGGACAGGCCCACTGTAGCAAAAGCGGACGTCACCTCCACAAGGCACTGGATCAGAGAGTACTCCGGTTCCAGAATACAGAGCAGAAATGTTCCCGTGTAGACGAACAGTGTGGACAGCAGCATGATGTGAAAGGCCTTAACGATCACCACCTGAGGGATCGTACGGTGGAAAGCCGCCGGGGCCTGATTGGTTGCAACGCTCCGGATAGCCTGAAACATAGCGAACAGCGTAGTGGTCTTGATGCCGCCCCCTGTCGACCCGGGCGACGCTCCCACGAACATGAGCAGCGTCATCGCCAGCAGCCCGGCGTTGCTCAGATCTCCGATAGAACAGGTGGCGAAGCCCGCCGTTCTCGTGGATACGCTCTGAAAAAATGCC
The DNA here is from genome assembly GCF_900605495.1 of Bacilliculturomica massiliensis. Lineage (GTDB taxonomy): Bacteria > Bacillota > Clostridia > Peptostreptococcales > Anaerovoracaceae > Bacilliculturomica > Bacilliculturomica massiliensis. The sequence goes on along the minus strand of NZ_LR027601.1, from coordinate 128,656 downwards.
TGCAGCCAGGTGAGATCGTCCGTCATCCTCAGGACCAACGTCCCCGCTCCTATGAGGATCACAGACAGTAGGATCACCACCTTCGAGTGAAGTCTGAGCGTCTTGAAACGCCGCTTTTCCAGCACATCCAGTATGACGAGAAATCCGATGCCTCCAAGAATGATCAGCGCGCAGGTTGTCAGGTTCAGCAGCACGTCGTCCCGGTACGGTATCAGGCTCCGCATGCCTCCCAAAATATCGAAACCGGCGTTATTGAACGCGGCAACGGAGTGAAACACGCTGATCCCTAGAGCGTCCGCCGGAGCGTGATCCCGCAGAAACACCGGAAGGGAGAGCAGCACTCCCGCGCCCTCGATGATCAGCGTCATGATCAGCACGGCCCGTACCAGGCGGACCAGTCCCTGAAGGGTGGAAACATTCCAGGCTTCCTTCACCATCAGCCTGCTCTTGAAACTGATCCGTTTACCCGCCAGCAAAATAAATCCCACGCCTACGCATGTGACGCCCAGACCGCCGATCTGGATCAGCAGAGCGACCACAGTCCTGCCGAACACGGAGAACGTATCCGCCGTATCCACCGCCACCAGTCCCGTGACGCACACGGCGCTGGTGGATGTGAACAGCGCGTCCAGAAGCGGTACCCTCACCCCTTCGCGGGCCGAGACCGGCAGGCTGAGAAGCACGGTTCCCAGTGCAATGACCGACGCAAAGCCCAGGGCGATCAATCTCCCCGGCGCCAGTTTTTTCACATAATCCATCACAATCCCTCTTTCTCTGTTCTTTACGTGCGTAAAGCCGGCTGAAGCTCCTCTTCCGCCGGCCGAATATCCGGCTATCAAAGATGATTGCCGTCTTTTTATTTCCTCATTCACGGAGCAGATCTGCGGATCCCGGCCTTACCTCTCCGCGGTTTCGGATCCCAGCCCGCATCCCGTCCTGCATCCCGGCCTTCCTTAGCCGCTGGCCGGATCAGCATGGGCCGGCGCTGCGTCGACGAGTCCCGGCATAGGCGGGCGGTGGCTTGCGTCGGTGGGCCCTGCGTCGGTCGATCCTGTGTCGGTCCTGCATTAGTCAAGCCCTATGTCGATCGGACCTGCGCCGGTCGGCCTTGCATTGGTCGGCCTTGCGCCGGTCGACCCTGCACCAGTCGATCCTGCGCCAGTCGATCCTGTCCGGTCGATCCTGTCCGGTCGATCCTGTGTCGGTCGATCCTGTATCGGTCGGCCCTGCATTGGTCAAGCCCTGTGTCGATCCGCTTTATAATAGATGATACGATACTACTTTGCAGGCAAACCTTTTGTCGAATCGTGTAACCGAAACGCGTATTTTTTTCGACAATATCTGCAGCCGAAACGTCCTCCACAGGACAAGAATCGCCGCCCCTATGCGGTCCCTATATTTTATGAGACAGAGAGGCTCGACTCCTTATTACAAGTGCATGGATCAGCATCCCAAAATCGATATTGTGAAGTCTCACGGCACAGGCCCCCACGGATCCTGACAATGGCGGACCATCATGTGGAGTTCCGCCACACTTGATTTCGATCCCCTGCAACGCAAACACTGATATCACTGCCAGAAACAGCTCGGCTGCATCGTCGGACGCTCCCGAAATCTGAAATAATCCGGCAAGTGACCGCGGCCAGTGGAAAAAGGGAAATGTGAGGACGTTTTTCTGGATTTTTTCTTTTTGCCGGTAAAAAATCCTCAAAAACGAAAATAAAATGGATAATATATATCCATTTTAAAAAATATGGTAAATATTTTTCGTTTTTAATGTAAATATGCTTTCAAAAAGAAAAAAGCGACATAAAACGACAAGACTTGCAATCAAATTGCCTGTTATACCCTCTGTTTTTTTCTTTTCTGGGTGTTGATAGAGGGCAAAAAGAAAAAATGCATCTCCTCATGTATTCGATCAACCGCTGTTTCATGTTATGACATAAAAAGAAGGCGCCGCCGAGATCGCCGGCAGTGCCCTTCATGAATAGTAAACTTATGCAAATAAAACTTACGCCTTTTATAATGAATATTAAGAAAATCCAATTCTCCCGGGTTCTCAGCCAGCCAGCCTGTCCGGTCGGCCAGCCTGTCCGATCGGCAGGTCGCCCTCCGGCCTGTTGCCCATTCTGTCTGTCCGGCGATCTCCCTGCTATCCCGACAGCCGCCCCAGCTGCCGTCCCGACTGTCAAATTTCTCCGACAGCCGTCTCAACTGTCAGACCGCACCAGCTGCCGCACCGGCTGTCACCGCCGACTCTACAACTTCTGCGCCCGCAGACCGTCCTTTGTCATGACCTGGACCTCCGTGAACCCTATGCGCCGCAGCCGTTCTTCCGTCTCATCGAACTGAAAGCCCAGACTCTCCGTGTCGTGGGCGTCGGAGGAAACGATCACCCTGCCGCCCAGACGCCGGATCGTCCGCAGCAGCGTGTCCGCCGGATAGGGCGTAGATCTGTAGCCCCTGTAGACGCCTCCCGTATTGACTTCGATCACCACGCCTGACTTTACTGCTTTTTCCAGCGCCGTCACGGCGATGTGCAGGTAAGCCGGCGACTCCTCATCAAAGAATCTGCCGTCGCTGTTGAGTTTGCGGATCAGATCAAAATGTCCCAGAATGTCGGGCCTGCCGTTGACCGCCATATCCGCCACCGCGTTATAGTAAGTGGTGAGCATGGCCATCACATTTCCGTGAAAGCCTACTTCCAGGCACTCGTCCAGCTCCTCCGGCGTGCTGTCCACTGTATAGAATTTCCCCGTCAGCGGACTCTGGATGTAATGCACGCTTCCGATAATATAGTCGTAATCCTCTCTGTCGATCTGCCCATAATAATCCCATTCCGTTCCCAGAACGATGTCGATGGTACCGCGATACTTTTCCTGCAGCGCCCGGATCTCCCGGATATAGCGGCCGGTAGCCCCGGGAGTCAGGCAATAGCTCTCGTCAAAGGGAGTGTAGCCGTGGCAGCTGAAGCCCAGGCACTGAAACCCCCTGGCAATGGCCGCCTCAACCATTTCCTCCGCGCTGTTTTTGCCGTCGCAGTACGTTGTATGGGTATGTGCATTCGATAAGATCGTCATTATTTCATTCGCTCCTGTTTTACCTTGTGATCCACCACGTGGCGCCTGGCCAGCTCCGCGGTGACGTCTTTCATACCGATCCCGGCCTCTACCATGAGCACCATAACGTGATAAGCCAGATCAGCGATCTCGTAGACCGTTTCTTCCTTATCCCGCTTTGCGCCTCCGATAATGACCTCGGTACATTCTTCTCCTACCTTTTTCAGGATCTTGTCAAGACCCTTCTCAAAGAGGTAAGTGGTGTAGCTGCCTTCCTTCGGCTCTGTCTTTCTGCCTCTGATCAGCTCGTATAACCCGTCATAAGAAAAAGGTGTGATCTCCTCGCTTATGTACAGCGGCTGGAAAAAACAGCTCTCGCTGCCCGTGTGGCAGGCAGGACCGTCCTTGACGACCTCCACCACCAGCGCATCCCCGTCGCAGTCCGCATAGATGCTCGCTATGTGCTGCCTGTTGCCGCTGGTCTCTCCCTTTCTCCACAGTTCCTGACGGCTGCGGCTGAAGAAACACGTCTTGCGCTCGCGGATGCTGATCTCCAGACTCTCCCGGTTCATGTAGGCCAGGGTCAGCACCTGTTTTGTATAATAGTCCTGCACGATGGCGGGAATCAGACCTTTTTCGTCGAACTTCAGGGTCGGTTGTTCCATCTTTCTCTCTCCTCGCTTTGGCTGAGACAGATCCGCGCCGTCCTCCCGGCTTCTGTCGCCGGCAGCCGGCGTTTTATTCCTCAGCGGCTCCCTTTATTGTTCGCACACAACAAACTATTTTATATTTGTTTGTGCCCTCATTATAACACCATTCCAAATTTCCTGCAACTCAAATCCGCATCTCTATCCCATTTTCTCTGAGATACCGCTTCAGATCTCCGATCTGGATCTCCTTAAAATGGAATATGCTGGCTGCCAGTCCGGCGTCGATCCGGGGATCCTGGAACAGCTCTCTGAAATCCTCCATGCAGCCTGCGCCGCCGGAAGCGATGATCGGCACGTTCACCCGGTCCGCCACGGCCTTAAGCATCTCGATGTCAAACCCCTTCTTTACGCCGTCGGTATCGATGCTGTTCACCACCAGCTCGCCGGCGCCGTTTTTTACGCCTCTCTCCGCCCATTCCAGCGCGTCGATGCCTGTGTTTTCCCGGCCTCCCCTGGCAAACAGCATAAAGCGTCCGTCTACGCGCTTCACATCCATGGAGAGCACCACGCACTGATCGCCGTATTTTTTCGCCGCCGCCGGGATCAGTCCCTGATCGCGGATCGCACCGCTGTTTACGCTGACCTTATCCGCACCGCATTTCAGCACGCGGTCAAAATCCTCCAGCGTGTTGATCCCTCCTCCCACTGTGAGCGGGATAAATATCTCCTGCGCCACCTCGGTCAGAATATCCGTGAACAGCTTCCGTTCTTCCACGCTGGCGGTAATATCGTAAAAGACCAGTTCATCCGCGCCGCTCTCGTTGTAGAACCGCGCCATCTCCACCGGACTGGCCACGTCCTGTATCCCTTCAAAATTCACTCCCTTGACTACCCGGCCGTTCCTCACGTCCAGACAGGGAATGATCCTCTTTGTTATCATAGACTACCTCCTGTTTTCCCGCCGCGCCGGCGGCATACCTGACTTGACCAGTTCCGGCCGGCGGCCGCCGCCCTATTCCTGCCAGCTGTCTCTGCCCCGCTGTGTCCGGCCTGTTCAGCCAGCTACCTTTGCCCCGCCAGCCCCGGCCTGTTCATCCAGCTGCCTCCGCCCCGCTGCGCCCGGCCTGTTCAACCAACCGTCTCCGCCCCGCAGCGCCTAGCCTGTTCAACCAACCGTCTCCGCCCCGCTGCGCCCAACATCTATCGCGCCAGTCTTATAGCTTCCGCCAGATCCAGCGCTCCCGTATAGATCGCCTTGCCCAGGATCGCCGCGTCCACCTTGCCCCGCAGCGCCTGGATCTCGCTGAGAAAGCTGATGCCCCCTGAGGCCACGATATTCAGTCCCTCGATCCCGGACAGTTCTTCGTACACTTCCATATTGGTGCCCTGCAGCCCGCCGTCTCTGGAAATATCCGTGTAGATCACCGTGTTCACTCCCATGCCCCGCAGCTGCGCGCAGAAGTCCAGACCCCGTGTCTGCGTGATCTCCTTCCACCCGTTGATGGCCACCAGACCGTCCTTTGCATCCACGCCCACCGCGATCTTTTCTCCGTACTTATCCACCATATCCTGCAGAAAAGGCAGGTTGGTGACGGCAGCCGTTCCCAGTATCACCCGGCCTACCCCCAGATCCAGATACTGCCGGATCCTCTCTTCGTCCCGGATCCCTCCGCCTACCTCCACGAACATGCCGCCTTCCTCCACGATCGTTCGGATCGTGGCGAAATTGACCAGCTTTCCGTCTTTGGCGCCGTCCAGATCCACCACGTGCAGATATTCCGCGCCTTTTGCGCGAAACTCCCGGGCCACCGACGCGGGATCGTCATTGTAAACTGTCATCTGATCATAATCGCCCTGGAACAGCCGCACGGCCTTTCCGTCTCTCAGATCAATGGCGGGAAATATTTTCATCTCGCTGTTTCCTCCTGCTCGCTCATTCCTTTTCAATCCTGCTCGCTCATTCCTTCTCAATCCTGCTCATTCCTGCTTCTGTCTGTTGTTCCGTCTGTTGTTCCGTCTGTTGTTCTGACTGTTATTCTTTCTCTCTTCCCTTTTCCCATGCTTTCTTTCCTGCCGCCTACAATTCTGAAAAAGCTTTCAGCATAGCCAGACCTGCGGAACCGCTTTTCTCCGGATGAAACTGCGTGCCCAAAACGCTGCCGTTTGCCACCGCGCCAGGTATCTCCACGTCGTATTCCGAGACAGCCAGCGTATTCTCTCCGCAGTTTTTCGCGTAGAAGCTGTGCACATAGTAGACGTAATCCCCATTCCGGCTGTATTTCAGCAGCGGATGGACCCTTTTGCCTTCATCGTATGCTTTTTCCGTAAACCGCAGGCTGTTCCAGCCGATATGCGGTACCTTCAGCGGCTGTCTCAGATCCGGCTGTATGGGGCAGATCTCTCCGGGGATCAGCCCCAGCCCCTGGTGCTCGCCGTATTCCAGACTTTTCTCAAAGAGCAGCTGCATGCCCAGGCAGATACCCAGAAGGGGTTTTCCTGCCGCCGTCTCCTCCTTTATGGTATCCACAAGACCGGTCTGTCTCAGCTTCTCTGCGGCGTCGGCGAACGCGCCCACCCCGGGCAGAATGATCCGGTCCGCGGCCTGAATATCTTCTCTTTTATTGGTAAGCTTGTTCTCCAATCCCAGATATCTCAGCGATGAGCTGAGGGAAAAGAGATTTCCCACTCCGTAATCAATTATCGCTATCATTGGCGTCCTCCCTCTGCAGTCAATTGACTGGGCGGAACCGTTTCACGCTCTGTGTCAGATTCCGCTGTTTTCTAACGTTCGCGCATTACAGCACGCCCTTCGTGGACGGTATCTCGTCGGCGTAGCGCGGATCGATGGCCGCAGCCTGCGCCATGGCCCGACCCAGCCCCTTGAACATGGCCTCGATGATGTGGTGGCTGTTCTCTCCCGCCAGCTGTCGGATGTGAAGCGTCAGACCCAGGCTGCGGGTGAACGCCAGGAAAAATTCCTTCACCAGTTCCGTATCAAAATCGCCCACCTTCTGGGAAGGTATGGAAGCCTCATAGGACAGACACGCTCTGCCGCTGATATCCACGGCGCACAGTACCAGCGCCTCGTCCATGGGAAGCAGAAAGCTGCCGTAGCGGTTGATCCCCTTTTTATCTCCCAGGGCTCTGGCGAAAGCGTCTCCCAAAACGATGCCGATGTCCTCCGCCGTGTGGTGGAAGTCCACCTCCGTGTCGCCCTTGCAGGTGACGGCCAGATCGAAACGGCCGTGGCGGCTGAACAGATCCAGCATGTGATCGAGAAATCCGCAGCCCGTGTCGTTTTGATATTTGCCCGATCCGTCCAGATTCAGCGCCAGCCCGATCTGCGTCTCCGCCGTATTCCTTGTGATCTCAATATTTCTCATTTTACCCTCCGCTCATATCCGTTCCGCCAGCAATTCTTCCGTGACCCGGCACAGCGTCTTCATATCCTGAGGCGTACCCACGGTAATCCGCACGTAATCCCTGATCTCCGGTTTGTCCCAGTGTCTCACCAGAATGCCCCGCTCCTTCAGCTGCCGAAAGTATTCTCCCCCTCCGATGCGGTCGCTTTTGGCGAAGAGGAAATTGGCCTTGGACGGCAGCACCGTAAACCCCATGCGCCGAAGTTCCGCCGCCGTTTCCTCTCTGGTCTCCCGTATGGCCGCTGTGCAGCGCTCAAAATACGGTCGGTCCTTCATGGCGGCGGTCCCTGCCAGAATGGAGAGCCGGTTCACATTATAGGGATTGAAGCTGAACTTCATTTTATTCATGTCGCTGATAATTTCTCTGCAGGCGGCGGCAAACCCCAGCCGCGCGCCCGCCAGACTTCTGGACTTGGAAAATGTCTGCACCACCATGAGATTATCGTACCGGTCGATCAGCGGGATGACCGACTCTCCGCCGAAATCCACATACGCCTCGTCGATGATCACCAGATGATCCGGATTGCTCTTCACGATGGCCTCGATCTGCGCAGGCTCCAGCGCGATCCCCGTGGGCGCGTTGGGATTTGCGATGACCACGTTCCTGCCGCAGCCTATGTAATCGGCCGGATCAATGGTGAAATCCTCCCTCAGCGCCGCCGGCTCCGCCGATATGCCAAAGAGCCGGGCGAATACCGGATAAAAGCCGTAGCTCACAGCTGGAAACCGCACCGGCTTCGTGTCGTCTCCAAAGGCCAGAAACGCAAAGGCCAGGATCTCGTCGGATCCGTTTCCCACCAGCACCTGCTCCGGACTGATATGATAAAAACCGGCGATGGCCTCGCTCAGTTCCCGGACCTCAGGATCAGAATAGAGACGCAGTTTATCGATCTCCGCCCCAGGCTCCGCCAGGCGCTTTTCCCCCCCGCCGTTTCCGCCGAAGATAGCCTCGAATACCTTCGGGCTGGGCGGATACGGGTTTTCATTGGTATTCAGTTTAATATAGCTCCGGTCCTGAGGCTGCTCCCCAGGCGTATACGGCTCGATGGCCGCGAACTTTCCGGACAAAAATCGGCTCATCCTGTCTTCCTTCCTTTCAATGGTCTCCTGCGCGGACCAGCAAACGCCCGCCTATTCAAAACGGATGGTCACGCTCTTGCCGTGGCCGTGCAGGCCCTCGCGCCGGGCAAAATCCGCCACTCTGTCCTTCACCTGGCCCAGCGCTTCCTTCGTGTAGTAGATAAAGCTGGATTTCTTGATGAAGTCGTCCACGGACAGCGGGCTGGAAAACCGCGCCGTGCCGCCGGTGGGCAGCACGTGATTGGGTCCCGCGAAATAATCTCCCATGGCCTCCGGCGTATTTTTGCCCAGGAAGATGGACCCTGCGTTCCTGATCTCCGCCAGAAGGGCGAAGGGATCGTCCACACACACCTCCAGATGTTCCGGCGCGATGGCGTTGGCTGCTTCCACCGCCTGCTTCATGCTCTCGGCCAGTATGATCTTGCCCCGGTCATCCACGCTGGCCCGGGCGATCTCCTCTCTGGGCAGCTGGGGAAGCTGTACTTCCAGCTCCTTCTGCACCGCCAGAGCCAGGTCTCTGCTGTCTGTGACCAGCACCGGACTGGCCAGCCGGTCGTGTTCCGCCTGAGAGAGCATATCCGCCGCCACATACCGGGGATCGCAGGTGCCGTCCGCCAGCACCAGGATCTCGCTGGGACCGGCGATCATATCGATATCCACCATGCCGTACACCTTGCTCTTGGCTGTGGCCACGTAAACGTTGCCCGGCCCCGTGATCTTATCTACCCGGGGCACGCTCTCTGTTCCGTATGCCAGAGCCGCCACCGCCTGAGCGCCGCCGATCTTGAAGATCCGCGTCACGCCCGCCGTCCTCGCCGCCGCCAGGATCACGCTGCTGATCCGTCCGTCTCTGTCCGGAGGCGTCACCATGACGATCTCCTTCACCCCCGCCAGCCTGGCCGGAATGGCGTTCATGAGCACGCTGCTGGGATAGCTGGCCGTACCTCCGGGCACGTAGATCCCCGCCCTCTCGATGGGGGTGATCTTCTGTCCCAGGATCACTCCCTCCTTCTCCGTGATGACGAAGTCTTTTCTCACCTGCTTCTCGTGAAAGGCCGCGATGTTGTCTCTGGCCATTTCCAGCGTCCTGAGAAAGTCCGGGTCCGTCTCGTCCAGAGCTTCCTGGACCTCCGCTTCCGTCACCTCCAGCGACGTCAGTTTCGCCTGATCAAATTTCTCTTCATAGCGCAGGAGCGCCCGGTCGCCGTCTCTCTTTACCGCGGCTATGATCTCTTCCACCGTCTCCGACACGTCCGTCTGCAGCTGTTCCTCCCGATCCAGGATCTCCGCCAGTGTGATCTCCTTCATATCGTATATCTTTATCATCTTTTCTCCTCTCTTCACGCCGGCTCTTTTCTATTTTCCGCCGGAGACAGCCAGTTCCTTCTGCGCCACTGCCGCGGACAGCTTCCGGACCATCTCGCCGATGACGTCGTTCTTAAATTCAAAGCTGCTCTTATTGGCTATAAAACGGGCGCTGATCTGCCGGAATTCCTCCACCACCCGCAGGTGATTCTCCCGGATCGTATTTCCCGACTCCACAATGTCCACGATAACGTCGGAAAGTCCCAGAATGGGAGCCAGCTCGATGCTGCCGTTCAGCTTGATGATCTCGATCTCCCTGTTGAGCCCGGTATAATAATCCTTGGCGATATTGACAAACTTGGTAGCTACCCGGAGAGGACGGTCCGTATCTTCGGCAAAATCCTCGCAGGCGGCCACCGCCATGCGGCATTTGCCCAGCTTCAGGTCCAGCAGTTCATAAACGTCAGGTCTGCTTTCCAGAAGAATGTCCTTTCCCACGATGCCCACGTCCGCCGCGTGGTGTTCCACATAGATAGCCACGTCGCTGGGCTTGACCAGAAGATAACGCACTCCGTTCTCCTGGTTTTCAAATACCAGCTTCCTGTTTTCCTCATATATACTTTTACAGTCGTACCCGATGGAGGCCAGCAGCTCGTAGACCTGATCCCCCAGTCTGCCCTTCGGCAGCGCGATATTCAGCATTGTCCCTTCGCCTCCTTCTCTCCGGCCCAGCGTCCCGGGGATCCCGCCTGCTCTTCCCGCAGGCTTCCGTCCTCAAATCGGTAGAGACGCTCAAAGCGCAGTCCCGCGGGGACGGCGCGTTCCGTGCGCACCCGCATACCGTCTTTTACCAGCTTTTTCACCGCCGCCGCCAGCTTTCCGTAATCCGCGCCGCCGTCGTAGAGCACCAGCGCTTCCACATCACAGGCCGGGCCGGTTCCGGGGAGACGGCGCAGCTCGCTGATATACAGGGCAAACCCGATGGCCTCAAGATCCTTGCCCATCTTGGCCATCATGCCGTCGTACTGCCCTCCCGAGAGCACATTGCGGGGCAGGCCCTCCAGGTAACCCTGAAAAATGATTCCATTATAATACTCGATGTCGTTGATCATGGAAAAATCCAGCCTCATCTTCTTTGCCAGTCCCACGGCCCGCATGGAGCGGTAGACCGCTTCCAGCTGATCCGCCGCCTCCTCCATGGTCTTGTTGATGGCGATTTTTCTCGCCTTCTTGATCGTGGCCGGAAAATCTCCGTACAGCGTGGGCAGCTGGCACAGCGTTTCCACCTGGATCCGCGACAGCTTCGCCTCCTCGGCCACCAGCTTCAGCTCTCCTGCATTTTTGCTTCGGATGCAGGCCAGCATGCGCTTTTCCATGTCCTCGTCCACGCCCAGGCTCTCAAGCAGCCCCACGACCAGCCCCATATGGGATACGACCAGCACGAAATCAGGACCGAACACCGATAAACTGTGTTCCGCCAGGGACAGGACCTCGATCACGGCGTACAGGTCCACCGTTCCGATACATTCCAGTCCCATCTGGCTGATCTCTCTGTAAGTGTGGCTCTCCTTGCTCTCGCGATAGACGTTTTCCGTGTAATAGAGCTTTTCTGTGCTCTCTCTGGTGGCCTTGGTATTTTTCACGATCCCCAGGGTCACATCAGGTTTCAGCGCCAGCAGCTTTCCGTCCAGATCCGTGAAGGTGATCACGTTTTCACTGGGCAGAAATCGTTTGTTCGCCGCGTATAGACTGTATTCTTCAAACCGCCCCATGCGGTACTTCTTATAGCCGTATTGCTCGTAAAGCCCTCGCAGCTGCAAGGTTGCCTGTTCCTCCGGCCTCAACGTCTTGATCTGCAGTTTCATACTTTTCCTCTTTCCAATTTCAGCACTCATTCCATTCATTCCGTACAGGAGATTCCATCCTCCGGACCGCGCCGGCCGGCTGCGATCCTAACTGTTACTAGTATAATCCCAATTCCTGCCGCTGTCACGCGCTTTCTCACTATATTGTTTTAACGCAATAAAGCAATGAAGTTATAGTAGCACATATTCAGGAGAAAATCAACCCGCCGCCCGTAACTTTTATATTTTTTCCGATCAGAGAGATCAGAGAATGCCGCTGTACGCCCATAAAAAACAGCGCTTCCGCCAGGCGCCGCTCTGAACGCAGCGGCGCGCCGGCAGAAGCGCCGGCTCTCTTGCTTTTCCGCTCCTGTTTCCTGTTACTCCCATGCCGGGTGCACGATCTGAGACTGATCCAGCAGAAGCCCCGCCAGATCTCCCTTTCTAAGTTCCACGGCGCTGTCAAACAGGGTATCCGCCTCCAGTATCACGCCGCCGCAGTCCACAAAGTAACGAACGATATTTCCCTGGGGCAGTACTTCCCTGATCTTGCCCGTCACATCTCCCTCCCGGACGCCGCAAAGCTTAATGGTCTCCGGCCGTATGGCCGCCCAGGCTCCTTCGGAATGAGACAGACCCAGCCTGGCGCAGTCCTCCGGAGACAGCAGGTTATAATTGCCGATAAATCCCGCGGCGTAAACGGTTCTGGGCGAGGCGTACAATTCCTCCGGCCTTCCCGATTGTTCGATCACACCGTCTTTCATCAGATGGATCACGTCGGACATGCGCATGGCCTCGTCCTGATCGTGCGTGACAAATATGCAGGTGGCGCCGGTCTCTCTCTGAATTGATTTGACCCTGGACTGCAATTCTTTGCGCAGCTTGGCGTCGATGGCGCTGAAGGGCTCGTCCAGCAGCAGTACCTTCGGCTTTGTGACCAGGCTGCGGGCCAGCGCCACCCTCTGCTGTTCGCCCCCGGAAAGCTGGGAAGGATATTTGTTCTCCATCCCATGAAGGTCTACCATGCGCAGCGCTTCTCCGGTCAGCTTTTTTCGTTCCTCCCGCGGGGTCCGCCGCATTCTCAGGCCAAACTCCACATTGGCCCCCACAGTCATGGTGGGAAACAGGCTGTACTGCTGAAAGATCATTCCGATGCATCTCTCACGGGGATCTTTCTGCGAGATATCCTCCCCATCCAGAAAAATACGTCCGCTCTGCATTCCCTCAAAGCCGGCCAGGCACCGAAGCAGCGTACTTTTGCCGCATCCTGAGGCGCCCAGCAGCGTTGCCAGCTGTCCCTTCTCCACAGAGAGACTCAGTTTTTTCAGGACGTGCTGACTCCCGTAATATTTATCGATCTCCCTGAATTCAATATATGCCATCGTCATATCTATTTCAGAGCGTTTTCCACGAATTGAGCCGGAATGATATTTTCATAGCCGATGGGCTTCTGAATGAGACCCTGCTCCAGGCAGAAATTTTCTACGGTCTGATAGCCTTCCTCTGTGATCGCGCCCGTGGCTGAGAAGGAGCTCTTGATCGTCTCCAGCTTGTCGGCCAGCTGCTGCTCCGTCATGCCCTCGAACATCGGTATCAAAAGCTCGGCGATCTCCGCCGAAGAATGCTCCCCGATCCACTTAAGCCCCTTCACCGAAGCGTTGACAAAGGCCTGAACTGTCTCCGGATTTTCGTCGGCGAACTTCTTCGTGCAGGTGACGATGGTGGTATCGCAGAACTGAGACCCATACAGCTTTTCGTGGGTGGCCGGGTCCGTGGTGTCCACCAGGATATTCGCCTCCGGGACTGCCGCCAGCAGTTCAGACTTATTGTAAATGTCAAAGAAAGTGCCGTCCACTACGCCTTCCGACAGACTCACGACGGCCGCTCCGTATTCCATGTTCAGGAAGTTCACATCATTCTCAGAGAGACCCGCCTCGCTGAGCAGCGATAACACGAAAGAATAAGGCGCCGACCCCGGCATTCCTGCAAATACCGTCTTGCCCTTCAGATCCGCCGCACTTTTGATCTCCGGCCGGGCGGCGAATGCGTAGATTCGATTGTTGCTGTTGGTCATGATCATATAGGATTCCATTCCCTCGTCGTACGCTCTCATGACCGGCTCTGCGGAAAGCATGCAGAATTGGGAATCTCCCGCATGCATTCCCTGAAACGCTACAGGTCCGTCTTTGTAGATCACGAACTCCACGTCCAGGCCCTCGTCCTCAAAGTAACCGAGGGATTGGGCCACGTAGGCAGACGCCCAGCTGATCCCCCTGATCTCTGACACGGTTATCTCAGTCAGTTCCGCGCCTGACACGCCGTCTCCGCCGTCGCCGTCGTTCTGCCCGCTGCAGGCGGACAGCAGTGCCACTCCTGCGATCATTGCGGTGATCAATAGAATACTCCATACTTTCCTCATTGTTTTCTCCTTTTTCATTGCTACGAATTTGACTTTGGTCCTATGTCAAGCGCACCTTTGGGTCTCCAGATGAAAAGCCGCTGCTCCGCCTTGTCAAGACTGAAATTCATGATCACTCCCACCAGCAAAAGTATGACGATGCAGGACATAACGCGCTTGATATTAAAATAACTGGTAGCGTAGGCGATCATCCAGCCAAAGCCGGCCGCAGCTCCCATGTATTCCCCGATAATGGCTCCCACCAGACTGGATCCCAGCCCGTTCCTGATCCCTGTCAGGATCCAGGGAGAACAACTGGGCAGAACCACGTGCCAAAGCGTCTGTACCTTACCCGCTCCCAGAAGGGTCGCCGACTCTACCAGCTTCTTTTCCATGCTGTTCACCGCTCCGAAGGTGGCAAAGAACACATTAAAAAATACCATTAACGACGCCAGAAAGACCTTGGACGTAAATCCAAGACCAAACCAAAGGATATAAACGGGAGCCAGCGTCAGCTGCGGTACGCCGTGAATGGCGGTCACAATAGGGAGGAACACCTTTCCAAGACGTTTGAACTGCCCAAACAGCACGCCTGTGAAAATTCCTGTGACAGTCCCGTAGAACAATCCCATCAGAGCTTCCGACAGCGTCACGGAAGCGTGTTTCCACAGAGCTCCGCTCTGTGCGAAGTCTATCAGATCCAGCAGGATCTCAGTGGGATAACTTGTGTAATACGCGCTGACCATACCGCTGACGGCAGCGTACTGCCAGAAGGCCAGAGCAGCGGCGATCAACGCGGCCCGTACGAGCAGCAGACTGAATTCTGTCTTTTCTCTCATGTCCTATTCCTTCATAAAATAAGCGTCGTCCCGTTTGATTCCTGGATCCTCCAGCCCAAGCTCCGCAGCCCGTGCCAGTATCATATCCTTTGCCCCGTTGGTCTCCGCCCCGTTGACAGTGCGGTACACGCCTTCGGCTGCCGCCGCAAAGCGTTCCCCGCATATTCCCACGGCCATCTCCTCTTCTTTCCACCCCACCAGATACCGGGTCCCCGAACAGAACAGCGACAAATTGATTCCCTTCGTCTCAAAGGGATAGGCTGTGCACTCCGCACAGACAGCCTGGTTCCCCGCCAGCTTAAAGCTGCCGCAGACACCGTACTGGTAGGTATAGCCTTGTAAGATCCGCATGGCCTCATAGGGTCTCACGATGAGTATGACCACATCCGGCATCTCATCATATTGCTCCAGAGGTCTGGTCATGACGCCCCAGGCCGGTCTGCTGCAGAATGTCAGATCGCCGGCGACCCCTCGGGATACCTCCCGGTCCCGGTACAATCCGAAGCCGTCAAACTCTTCTCCCGTCAGAAAGCGTTCTCCGGGAACTGTCAGTCCCAGCGCTCTGGTCCCTCCGCCGCACTTTGAATGACTGAGGTCCGTCTTAAAAGCCCTACCCCCGGAAGCCTGACGAACCATTACGCAGTATGGCGTCCGCGCTTTCAGAACCGGCGCGCCGGCCGCCAGATATTCTTCCTGTGTGTATAAAAATTTCACGCCCACCGGACTTCTTTCCAGCCCGAGAGCCGCCTTCAAACAGTCGCAGGCGCTTTTCACCCTATCCTTCATCGTCCTCTCAATTTCCTTCCTGTACCAATGACGTATATTTTTATGTTAATGTATCGATCCCAGGACTGTCCAATTGATGTTTTCTATGTAAAACGGATGCATACGCGGGCTTTTTCTATTCTGTCAACGTAAAAAAGAGAACGGCTTGATCACCGTTCTCCCTGTTGAGTGCAAGAATATTCTTTTCGCCCTCGCTTTTCTATTTAAAGTACTTTTCCGGATCCACCGGCGCTCCGTCCTTCCACACTTCAAAGTGGAGATGGGTGGGTTCGATGCTCTCAAAGAGCGCTGTGTCGCCGATCCCGCTGATCACCTGGCCTTTTGTCACCACATCGCCCTCACCTACCATCTTATCGGTGCTCAGATTGCTGTATTTTGTGATCAGGCCGTCGGCGTGCGTGATCTCGATGGTGAGTCCCAGCTTGTCGTCGTTATAAACTTTTGTAACGGTTCCTTCCGCCGCGGCGCACACCTGCGCCGACAGCTCCGCGTCGATGTCCACGCCGTTGTGAACGGTGTACTGATCCAGCGTGGCGGAATAGACCGGCGCTTCCGGGGAAAACTTTTTACTGATCTCCCCTTTTACCGGCTGGACCATGACGGCCCCGCCGGCCGTATTCTGCCGGGCAGTTCCCGTGCCTTTGTCGTCCTTGCTGTCCACGGTGGGCACCGGTTTAGACACGTCCTGCGTCTTGATGGGCGTGGTCTGCAGATCTTCCGTCCGGCGATTTTCATTTTCGTTATTGATGTCCAGTGTTCTGCCATCCCATTTGGCGATCCACTGCGGATTGGCTCTCACGGTATACACCGCGCCGGCCAGCACCACCAGGGCACAGAAAACTGCGATCATTGTGTAGCGGAAATTCTGTTTTTTCGTCTGTTCCTGTTCATATCTTTCTGAACGCATATCCATTCCTCCATACTCTCTCATCCTGCTTCGCGCCTCCGCCTTCGTCCGTGATCCGAATGGGAAACACTTCCGTTCTGCCGATTCCGTGCGGTATGCGGCACACGGCGCCCGTACAGGCTGCTTTTACGTCTAGTATGGTCCCGATCCGCCGCCTTTATGCACAGATCTTTAAAGAAGATGCCCGGCGCAGGCGCGGATCCGGAGTCTTTGCCGCACAAAAAAAAACGCGCCCGGGGCTGATCCGATCATAACGGACCGCCTTCAGGCGCGCGTCTGTTTTTTCATTTGCTGCGTTTCATTCGATGATCGATTTATCATCGCCGCCCGCCGGCAGCCTGACCGTACACCGTAAAGCCGTTCTTTCCCTTCTTCTTCGTCTGGTACAGCGCTTCGTCCGCCCGTCTGTAAAGCTGTTCAAAATCCTCCGCGTCATCCGGATACAGGGCCACGCCGATGCTGGCGGTCATGTGCCAGCTCATCTTTCCAGAGACAAAGTCCTGATCCAGCGCCCGGCACAGACCGCCGGCCTTTTTCACCGCCTCGTCCCTGTCCCTCACTTCCGCTAAAACGGCGAACTCATCCCCGCCGATGCGGCCCAGAACGTCCCCGGCGCCAAAATGTCCCCGGACGGTCTCTGTAAACGATACGATGACCTGATCCCCGAAGGCATGGCCGTTCAGATCGTTGGCCTGTTTAAAGCTGTCGATGTCCAGAATGTAAAAGGCGAAAACGGCGCCCTCTTCTTTCTGCAGCTTTTCCATCATGTGTCTTTCGGTGGCCATCTTGTTGTACATTCCCGTCATCTCGTCGATCTGCAGCCGCTGGTTCATCAGGATCTCCTGACGCTTCTCCGCATCGACATTTTTGCGGTAGACGAACATCCGCACCGAATGGTCTCTTTCCAGATAATAGATATAGGCGTCGATCCGCAGCCAGTAATAGTCGGAGCCGTTCTCCGTCATCACGAAGTCATAGCTGAGATGGTTGTTTCCGTTCTGATATTCCCGCATTACATTTTCGGGAGTGAAGGTAGATATATAGCCCTCTCGGAAATCTTCCCGTATCTGCTTTTCCGCGATCACTTTCAGAGCCTGATCAAAGGGCATGTCTTTCGGCGCGCCCATGCTCTCAAAATACCGCTCCGTGCTGGGGCCTGCGGCGCGGTTTTCCGTGATATTCAGCTCATAGATATTGTCGTACATCTGCTCGGTCACCCTGCGGAAGCTCTCCTGCTGTTCTTCCGTCAGTCTGGTGATCTGGCGGTTGAAGCCTTTTATCATGTGCGTGATGACGATGAGAATGAGAACAATGATGCCGAATATCACCGCCACGGTCTCATAGAGCTGTTTTTGGAGCTGACCCACCAGCGCTTTCGTATCCCGCTCCACGATCAGGTGCCAGGAAAGCTCCGGAATAAAGCGGGTCACCACGTAATCCTCATAATCTTTTTTCGCCGCGATGGATCCCCCGGCCACCCACAGATTCAAGGTCCTCTCTTCCTCTTTCCAGTCAAGGACCGCGTTCTTTACCTCGTCGTCAAACTGACAGAGCGCAAAGAAATTCTCCTTTTCATATCCGGTATGATCCGACGAGATCTGTATATCTCCGCTTTCATCCACAAGGAAAGCGTTTACGCCAAACTTATCCACATATTCTTTGAGCAGCGCCTGCAGATGATCGATCTGAAGACCCACGCCCACAATGCCCAGGACTGCGCCGTCGTCCCCCCGGATCTTGCAGTCCACGAACACTGTGATCTCATTATTTACTCCGGCCACCTTGTCCGTATCCACATTCAGCAAATACTCTTCCTCTGCGGCCAGCATATTGTAGTACCAGTTGTCGTCTACGCCGCCCTCCCTGGCGATGATCCGATCCACGCCGTTAAAATTGTAATACCTGTGGGACCCTGTGGATACCAGGAATACGGAATCATAGCCGTATTTCACCTTGTATGCCATCAGATACCCGCTGATGGTATCCGTATAGGACTGATCTTCCAGATGATCCGGTTCCTCCATCAGGTACTCCTTCAGCAGGCTGTCGTTGGCCATGGTCAGCGACACATTCACCGGCTTTGTAAAGACAGACGCCATCTGATGATAGATCCCCTCCGAGGTCAGCACCGATACCTGCTCGATATTTTCCAGCGAAGCGCTGTAATTCGCACGATAGCTGAGCACCGCCGTGACCAGAAAACCCGCTATGATGATCAGGCATATGAGCGCATTCGTGCGAAACAAGATATTTTTCTTCAATATCGGACCTCCCCCACACAGTCCATCCTTCCGGACAGCCCCGTCCATGATCTATTAAGTATACGCCGTTTCCGCCGTTTTGTCTACGGCTCGGCACGCATATCGAGGACGAATGGGGAAATCGCGCCGGGACAGACTTCCAGGCCCCTCTTCCGGTACAGACGCAACAATTTCCTTGCATCCGCCGCTTTTTCCTACTATAATGAATGGCATGAAATGCGGCAAAGGAACGTCGTCGCCGCGGCGGCATACAATATGGAAGCAGAATAAATGAGGTGATATGTAATTATGGCACAATTAATCATGGCACAGGCAAACGGCAGGACCATCGGCGGTCCCGATAAAATATTCGGAGTGAGCAATCTGGCAAAAGCCCGCATCGCCCAGATCGGCAGGGAGAACGTGGTCAATTCCACCATCGGCGCCCTTCTGGACGACGACGGCGAGCTCATCGTCCTTTCTTCTGTGGTGGACGTTCTGAAAAATCTAAGTCCCGTCGATTACGCGGAGTACGCTCCCATCGCGGGCATCCCCTCCTATCTGGAGGCGGTGAAGACCGCCGTGTTCGGAAAGAATATTCCGCAGGGCTATGTGGAGGCCTGCTTTACACCGGGCGGGACCGGAGCCATCCGCAACGCCGTCTCCTGCTACACCAGGCCCGGCGACGCGGTCCTCACATCCGACTGGCACTGGAGCCCTTACCGGACGATCATGACCGAGCAGGGCCGCAGTCTGGAAACTTACACGCTCTTTGATGAGAACCACCGATTCAACGCCGGAAGCTTTGATGAAAAGCTGAAGAGCATACTCAGCCGGCAGGACGAGACCGTAGTCATCATCAACACTCCGGCCCACAACCCCACCGGATATACCTTCACGCTCTCCGACTGGGATCAGGTCATTACGTCCCTGAAGGAGGCTGCAGGAGATACGAAGAAGATCGTCCTTCTGGCGGACATCGCCTATCTGGATTTCTCCGGCGACGCGGAGGAGTACCGCGCCTTCCTTCCGAAGCTGTCGGGGCTGCCGGAGAATATACTGCCTCTGATCGCGTTCAGCGCCTCCAAAGGCTTTACCATGTACGGCATGCGCTGCGGCGCTTTGCTCTGTCTCGCTCCCACGCCGGAGATCGCAGACGAGTTCAAGGCGGCGTCTTCCGTGGCCAGCCGGGCCTCCTGGTCCAACGGAAACCGCGCCGCCATGGAGACCATCGCGCGCATCTTCAACGACAAGGAGCTTCTCGATAAAGTCACGCGGGAGAGGGAGCACTATCTGGATGTGCTCATCCGCCGGGGGACCGCGTTCATGGACGCCGCCAGATCAGCCGGCCTTTCCATGTGCCCCTATGATTCCGGATTCTTCGTCACCATCCCCTGCCGGGACGCAGACGCCGTGAGCGTGGAGCTGCAGAAGTACGACATCTTTGCCGTTCCCATCGGCGGAGGTATCCGAATTGCCATCTGCGCCATCTCGGAGGAAAAGTGCCGGATGATACCGGAGAAGATGGTGGCCGCTATGAACGCGGTAGATCAGGCTAAGTAAGCGGCATAAGAACAGACAGAAAAAGGACTGCGCATCGCAGCCGCCTTTCGGCGGCTTCCCGATCCCGCAGTCCTTTTATGATCAGATCCGCACTCTGCAGTAGTGGATCTTATTTCCCAGCAGACGAAACTTGTGCTCATATTCTGTCTCGATCTCCCTGGATGAGTACTCCGATCTGTGCAGATCGTCGGTCTTCTGTTCCACCGTCAGGCCGCAGGCCTCGAACTCCGGCAGCGAGAAAGCAAACAGTCCGTCGTTGTCCGTCTTGAATTCGATAAAGCTGCCCGGCGGCAGGACCTCCTTATAGCTTTCCAGATATCTTCTGTGGGTCAGCCTCCGCTTTGCGTGCCGGTCCTTGGGCCAGGGATCGCTGAAATTCAGATAGAGCCCATTCAGCTCTCCTCTCTCAAAAAACTCCGACAGGCTGTGGATATAATCGGTGATGAACAGCACGTTCTGCAGTTCTTTTTCCGCCGCCTTCTCCAGAGCCCGCAGAACCACGCTCTCCGCCCCCTCCACGCCGATGAACAGCCTGTCCGGATACCGCTCCGCCAGCGTGGTGATGAAACGGCCCTTGCCGCTGCCGATCTCCAGATATATCTCCCCGGCGCCGGCGCTGCCGGAAGCCCCGCGCTCCGCAGCCCGCTCTGCAAACACTTCCGCCCATCTGCCCTTGGCCTCAGCCGGAGACTCCGCGATATAAGAGGCGAAAGCCGCCGTCTTTTCCTCTAAATTTTTAATTCTGCGCTGCCGCATCTTTCCCTCCGCACATCTTTTCTATTACCGCCCGCTACCGGACCCTCACCGATTTTACTGTGCCTGCCGCCTCCGCGGCGGCCCGCAGCCTTTCCATCTCCTCAGGGCTGTAGGCGCTGTATGCCCCTGCTTCGTCAAGCAGCGCTCCCTGCCGCTTAAAAGTCTGCAGATACCAGCAGGAGGCTCCCGAAAGCTGCCGGGCCATGTTTTCGATGTCCGCCGCGTCCAGCAGTTCCCTGCACACGGTAGTGCGCAGTTCAAAGGTGAAGGCTCCCTCCGATGCTTCAGCCTGCTCCATGAGCAGGGCCAGACTCTCCTGTACACGGGATACCATGGCGCCTCCCTCCCGGACGATCTGCGCGTATTTCTCCCAGGGGCCCTTCACGTCCATGGCCGCGTGCTCCACCATTCCCGCTTCCAGAAGCCGCCGAAGAAGCACTGGGGCCGTGCCGTTAGTATCCAGTTTGATCCGATATCCCAGTTCCCGGATCCGGGCGATCAGCTCATAAAGCTCTTCCCCATAGAGGGTGGGCTCTCCCCCAGAAATGCAGACCGCGTCCACGAACCGCCGCCGTTTCTTCAGAAATTCAAGAAAATCCGGCACTTCAATTTCCGCTTCACTTCCCCGCACGATCTCCGGATTGTGGCAGTAGCCGCAGCTGAAATTGCAGCCGCCGAGAAAAATCACCACAGCGGCGCTGCCCGGATAGTCGATAAAGGACGATTTTATAATTCCGGCGATCTTCATTTGCGTTCTGCCCCCTCCCCTCTTTACATGGAAAACGCAGCAAATCCAGCGCTCAAACGAGCCTGCTTTTCACTGCGTTTCATCGTTTTATTTACCCCGTTCTATCTTTGCTGCATGTCCTGCAGCCGGCGGAAAACCGCGCCTGATCCGACGCCGGCCCGGACTGGTCCCGGGCTATTTGGCGCCCATAGCGTTTTCCGCGGATCCTTCGCCGGAGGCGTTCCGCGCAGAGACGCCGCCTACCACCTTCAGCCCCTCGCCTTCGGTCTGATCTTTGACGGAAGATCCGGCGGCCGCCGTCCTGCCGTTCATCAGAGTTTTGGAATGCAGGCTGCTGGAAACGGAGAATTCCTTTCTGTCCCTGTATTCCTCTTTCTTGCCCTTGTTCCACGCCTGTACCGGACGGTGGAATCCCACCACCCGCGTCCAGACTTCAGCCTCTTTGCCGCAGTCGGGGCATTCGAAATGCTCGCCGGCGATATAGCCGTGATCCGGGCAGATGGAGAAGGTTGGCGTGACCGTCACATAGGGGATGGCCGTGTTCTCCATGATCTTGCGGATAAAGGTCTTGCACGTCTCCACGTCGTCGATCTGCTCCCCGATGAAGCCGTGCAGAACAGTTCCGCCCGTATAGGCAGTCTGCAGATCCTCCTGCAGCTCGATGGCCTCGAAAATGTCGTCCGTAGCGCCCACCGGAAGCTGGGTCGAATTGGTGTAATAGGGTTCGTCATGTCCCTGGGTCACAATGTTGGGGTACAGCTTCTTATCCAGCCGGGCGAAACGGTAGCTGGTCCCCTCCGCCGGGGACGCTTCCAGGTTCCACAGGCTTCCCGATTCTTCCTGGAACAGCTGAATGACCCGGTTCATGAAATTCATGATATCCACGGCGAACTCGTTGCCCTCTTCCGTGGTCAGATCCACGCCCAGCAGATTCAGACAGGCTTCGTTCATGCCGTTCAGTCCGATGGTGGAAAAGTGATTCTTGAAATACTCCCCGGTGGCGGCCTTCACACCGGACAGATAGAACTTCGAGTAGGGATAAAGTCCGATCTCCATATACCGTTCCAGCGCCGCCCGCTTCAGATCGCAGATCTCCCTGGCGTATTCCATCAGCTTGCGCACCTGTTTTTTGAATTCAGACACATCTTTTGATGTGTAACCGATACGGGCCATGTTCAGCGTCACCACGTTGATGGAACCGGTCAGCGGATTGGCTCCGAACAGACCGCCTCCCCTGTGGCGCAGCTCTCTGTTGTCCAGCCGCAGCCGGCAGCACATGGACCGGATATCCTCCGGAGACAGATCTGAATTCAGGAAATTGGCGAAATACGGCGTGCCGAATTTTCTCGTCATCTCCATGATAGCGTTAGCCGCCGGGGAATCCCAGGGGAAGTCTTTGGTGATGTTGACCGTGGGAATGGGGAAGCTGAACGCTCTGCCCGCTCCGTCGCCCTCCATCATCACCTCGCAGTAAGCGCGGTTGAACATATCCATTTCCTTCTGGAACTCTCCGTAGGTCTTATCCATCATCTTGCCGCCGATGATCGCTCCCTGGTTTTTCAGCAGAGGATGGGGCGCGATATCCAGCGTTATATTCGTGAAGGGCGTCTGGAATCCCACCCTGGTCGGCACGTTCAGATTGTAGACGAACCGCTGTACGGCCTTCTTCACCTGCTCGTAATTCAGCTCGTCATAATAAATGAAAGGCGCAAGGTATGTATCGATGCTGGAGACAGCCTGCGCGCCGGCCGCCTCACCCTGCAGGGTGAAAAGCAGATTGACCAGCTGCATCAGCGCGGATTCAAAATGCCTGGGCGGAAGAGACTCGATCTTTCCCTTGGCTCCCTTGAATCCCTTCAGCAGAAACGCTTCCAGATCCCAGCCGCAGCAGTAGGGCGCCAGCAGGCCCAGATCGTGAATGTGCAGATCTCCGCGGAGATGCGCGTCTCTCAGCTCTTTGCTGTATATTTTATTGAGCCAGTATTTCTTTGTGATGCCTTCCACGATATGGTTGTTCAGACCCTGCAGCGAATAGCCCATGTTGGAATTCTCATTGACCCGCCAGTCGTCCAGCGACACATATTCCTCGATGATCTGCTCCGCGTCCATGAAAAGATTGTTGGATGTGCGCAGCTCCTCCCGCTCGCGGCGGTACAATATGTACGCCTTCGCAGTTTTTGCGTGTCCCTCTTCGATGAGGATCTTTTCCACGATGTCCTGTATATCCTCCACCGAAGGAATGCTGGCCCCGTGACTCTCCTCGATCACCGATACTACCAGCCCCGCCAGCCTGCGGGCTTCCACTTCATCCTGTCCCCCCACGGCTTTAGCCGCGGCAAAGATCGCATTTTTGATCTTGCCCAGATCAAAATCCACGATCTCTCCGTTCCGTTTCTGAACCTTTGTAATACTCATTTTCCAGCTCCTCTGATCCATTGCGCTCATACTCTCTATCGTTGTTTCCTTTTCATCATTCCCTATATATAGTATATGAAAGGGGGACATTGCGCAACAGTTTATTTCTCCGTAACACCCCTGTTAAGGCCCCGGCGCCCGTCCCCAAATTCCCCGCGGCGTTTGCATATCGGGGTTTTAGGGTATATAATATAACAACAAATTTTTTAAGGCTCGGGAGGGCGCGGCTTTTTGTCCCGCGTCTTTGAGAAAATTTTTCCGGATTGTTCAAATAAATCCATTCTTTATAGAGGGGAGGCAGACCATGAAACTGATCGATGTGGCAGTTCTGCTGCAGCTTGAATATTTCGGCCGCGTGTTTCTGGCGGCTATCTGCGGTGCAGCCATCGGTTACGAAAGAGAAAACCGCTTAAAGATGGCGGGGATCCGCACCCATCTCATCGTGGCCATCGGCGCCGCGCTGATGATGATCGTCTCAAAATACGGTTTCGCCGACATGCTGTCCATGCCGGGCGTGGGTCTTGACCCCTCCCGTATCGCGGCGGGCGTAGTCACTTCCATCGGTTTTCTGGGCGCCGGCGTTATCTTTATCCGCAATAAACAGAGCGTCAGCGGCATCACCACCGCCGCGGGACTCTGGGCGACGGTGGGCATCGGCGTGGCCATCGGCGCAGGCATGTACCTCACCGGCATCGGCGTCACGCTGCTGATCCTGCTGTTTCAGATCCTGCTGCACAAAAACACCAGACTGGTGCGCGAACCAGTGTCCGGCGTGGTGGTGCTGCACGCGTCCGACCCGAAACACGCGGAGGCCCTGGTGTCCAAAATATCCTCGGTACACGGAGTGGATGTGACCAGCCTGCGCATCAGCCGCCAGAGCGACGGCGTGCTGGAGGTCCGGCTGTTGGTCAAATGTCCCAAGCTCTTCGACACATCGGATATGACGGGGCTTCTGGAAGATATACCGGAGATCGAGAGCATCGAGACGTAGATCCCGCGTCCCGTCTGCGGCGGGCGGCCGTCTATTCGATGACGATCACTGCGGTCTTCCCCGGCTCATACCAGCTGCTGAGAAATTCCGCGTGAGACGTGTAGTTCCTCACGCACTTGTGGGAAAGCGGCACGGTGCCCATGGTAGGTGAAAATTCCTTTATGGGCGGCGTGATCCGCTTTCCGTTTTTATATTCGTAGGATACGGGGACGCCGTGTATGTAGGCCCCGCCGCAGAAACGCAGCACATAGGGCGCGTAGCCCTGGATCTGTGTGGTGCCGTCCTTGTAGTAGTAAAATTGGGGCCTTTTCTCCATCATCATATAGAAGCCCAGCGGCGTGGGAACAGCGTACTGGCTGCTTTTTCCCGTGGTGGCCAGCGTGTGGGACACGCAGACCCACCCGTCTGCCGGCCCGTTCTCATCCATTGGCGCAGCTTCACCCTCCAGTCCGGTCCCGTCTGCCGGACCCGCTCCGCCGACTTTTTCAAAGGCGGCCTCGTTCTGGTTGTTCCGGTCGATGACCACCACTTTCTTCAGCTCTGTAAGAGCTTCCGTATCCGGCAGATACGCCAGAGGAACATAATACGTTTTTCCGTCGTTGGCGCTGAGCACCTTGCGAAACTGTGGATCTTCCCCTCCGGAAACAGGCCTTCCATCCGCCCCCACCGCCGGTTCCAACACCCGGACCAGAGTGCCGTCGGCCAGATAGACAAACTCGCTTTTGTCCGTGGGATCCGCGTACCCCGGCGCGCTCTGGCTGCGCTGATTTCCCAGTGCGTCCTGATCCCCGCCCCTGTACTGGGGCGGCCTGCCGTGGCCGTTTTTATAATTTGAGATGTGCGTGATCCCGCCCCCGGAGGCGAAGGTCTCTGCCTTTTTCACATATTCCGCCATCAGATCCACCCGCAGCCGGCGCTTTTCCGCGCTCCCCTCAGGAATAAATCCAAAGCGCTTCTCCGCCGCCTCCGCGCTGCCGTCCGGCAGAACTTCTCCCCCTCCGTTCTCATACCAGAACACGTGATACCAGACTTCCTGACCGCCGTCCTGCTCCAGCGTGACGGTCTCTACATAGGAAAGTTTCTCCATTTGAGCGGCCTGCCGCACGACACGTTTATCGTTATTTGGCGATGAATAGACAGGGATCGACTCTTCATCGACGACAAAATATACGTAAGTGATGGGATAACGGCTGTATTTCAGCTGAATGGGAGTCTTCGGGTCCATGATCTCGTCGTCCACCGCCGCGATCGTCTCTCCCATCTCCGTAGCGGGAAATCCGGCGGAAGCGGTAAGCACATTTTCCCGCTGAAGCAGAGTGTCCCTTCCCCCGTGCAGTATGACAAAAAACAGCATCACTGCCGTAAGAAAAAGAACCAGCGTCAACAGCGTCCTGTTTTTCATACTCGATTCCCCCATTTTCCGGCGCGGACCGCCGGCCGCTCCGGCCGGCGGTCCAGGCCAAATCCATGCGCCCCGGACGCGTTTACGTCCTGTGCCGCGGGTCTGCGGCGCGCTATCTAAATATATTCGGATACCTGGTCAAATATTTCAGAAGGGGATAGCCGATCCCGTAGCAGGCGATCAGTTCCCCCAGGGCAACTCCCAGAATACAGGCCCACAGAGCCACTGGAACGCCGAAGACATAATGCAGCATGCAGCCCATGATCAGACCGTTTGCGGCCACGGGCGGCAGGGGTACCAGCAGCGGTCTGCCGCGCAGCTTGTAGGACAGGAACGCCGCGATCAGCGTTGTCAGGCTGCCCCCGATCACATCGGCCAATCCGTAAGGCCCGATGATATTGGCCAGCAGACATCCCACGAACAGCCCCGGCACCGCCGCCGGTGTAAAAAACGGAAGCACCGTCAGCGCCTCCGATATTCTCACCTGCATTACGCCGTAAGAGAACGGCGCCAGCGCCAGTGTAAGCGCCGCGTAGAGGGCGGCGATCACTGCTGATTGGATTAAAAAATTTGTCCCTTTTTCTTTCATTAAGGTACACTCCTTTCTTTATTCCAAACAGGATCAGTATAATGTCACCTCTACTTTTCCGGTTTGCTTCATATTAAATTTGCAGGGCGGCTCCTGCCGCCGCCGTCTCCGTCTGTCAGACCGCCTGCCGGACCACAGGGGCGATCAGCGGCCAGGCGTACGCCTGAAAGACGATCGCGGCAAGATAGAGAGTCAGCAGCGTCCCTGCCGCGGCGTCCCTTCCTCCCAGTCTCATGCCGTGCATGCGCGTGCGCTGATCTCCTCCCCGATAACACCGGGCCTCCATGGCCATGGCCAGATCGGTGGCGATGCGAAAAGCGCTGATAAACAGCGGCACCAGCAGAGGGATCAGGCTCTTTGCCCGATGGAACAGGTTTCCGCTCTCAAAATCCGCTCCCCTGGCCATCTGCGCTTTCATGATCTTGTCCGTCTCTTCAAGCAGCGTGGGTATGAACCGCAGCGCGATGGTCATCATCATGGCCAGCTCATGGGCAGGTACGCCGAAACGCCTCAGCGGCGAGAGCAGCTTTTCCACTCCGTCTGTGAGACTGATGGGCTTTGTGGTCAGCGTCAGCAGGGACGAGCCGATGATCAGCAGGATCAGTCTGGCTGCCATGAAAAAGGCGTTGTACAGCCCTTCCCTGGTAATTTTCAGAAATCCCAGTTCCCACAGCGTGGTCCCCCGCGTCATAAACATGTTGATGACGAAGGTAAACAGTATGATGAAAAAAATGGGTTTCAGTCCCCGGAGCATAAATTTCAGCGGTACCCGGGAAACTTTGATACAGACTCCCAGACAGATCACCGAAAACAGGAATCCCCAGAAATCTTTCACCAGAAACAGGGAGATGAGATAGACGAACGTCCCTAAAATCTTCACCCTTGGATCCAGCCTGTGGATCCAGGATTCTCCCGGATAGTACTGGCCCAGCGTAATATCTCTCAGCATGTTACTTCCAATCTATTCTTTATAACGAATCGTTGCAACTGTATGAATGGGTCACGCCGTCTGCTCACAGGCGGCCAGTCTCTCTGAGCCAGGCCAGCACGGCCTCCTCCGCCTGATCGGCGGTGAGCGCGCCGCATTGGGGCGGCTCCATTCCCCGTTCTGCCGCCGCCGCGGCCAGCCGGTTCATGAACTCCGCCGGCGCAGGCAGCGAGAGCCCCAGCTCCGACAGTTCTTCCGCCCGGGAGAAGACCTCCGCAGGCGTCCCGCACATGGCCAGCCGTCCGCTGTCCATGACCAGGACCTTGTCTGCCAGGCGGGCCACATCTTCCATATTATGTGAGACCAGAATGATCGTGATCCCCCGCTCCGCCCGTATGGTCTCCACCATATGCAGAATATCGCTGTGAGCCTTGGGGTCCAGCCCCGCCGTGGGTTCATCCAGAATGAGCACCGCCGGCTCCATGGCGATGACGCCGGCGATGGCCACCCGCCGCCGCTGTCCACCCGACAGCGCGAAGGGAGACCGTTCCCTGATCTCGTCCCAGGGCAGACCCACCAGCTCCACGGCCGCCCGGGCCCGTTCCTCCGCCTCTTCCTCCGAAAGTCCCAGGTTTTTCGGACCGAACATTACGTCTTTCGCCACAGTCTCCTCGAAAAGCTGATACTCCGGATACTGAAACACCAGGCCGATCTTTCTGCGGATATCCCACATGCGGACGCCCTTTTCCGTAATATCCCTGTCCTCCACAAAGATCTTTCCCGAGGAAGGCGGCAAAAGTCCGTTCAGATGCTGGATCAGCGTCGATTTCCCCGAACCGGTGTGGCCGATCAGCGCCACGAACTCCCCCGTTTCGATAGAAAAGCTGATATCGTCCAGCGCCACGGTCTCAAAGGGCATGCCTGCCCCGTAGATATGCGTCAGATTTTTTACTTCTATTACAATCGGCATAAGCAGTTTACCAGCCCTTCCTCACAGATGATCCCCTCCGGAAGCGCCGCGCCTTTCTTTCTCAGACGATCCGCCAACTCCACGGCAAACGGAACGTCCAGGCTCATATCCCGGATCTCTTCCCGATGAGAGAAGACCTCTTCCGGCGTGCCGGAAAGCGCCAGCCTTCCCCGGTCCATGATGACCACCCGGTCCGCCTGGGCGGCTTCTTCCATGAAATGCGTGATCAGAAGGATCGTGATCCCCTCGGCGTGCAGCTTCCGGATGATATCCATCACTTCCTTCCGCCCCAGAGGATCCAGCATGGCCGTGGGTTCGTCCAGAATGATGCATTCCGGCCGCATGGCCGCCACGCCGGCGATGGCTACCCGCTGCTTCTGTCCGCCTGAGAGAAGGTGGGGCGCCTTTTTCCTGTACTGGTACATGTTCACCGCCCGCAGAGCCTCATCCACCCGCAGACGGATCTCCGCCGGCTCCACTCCCAGGTTTTCCGGCCCGAAAGCCACATCGTCCTCCACAATGGAAGAGACAAGCTGGTTATCCGGGTTTTGAAAAACCATACCCGCCGTCCGGCGGATCTCCCACAGCTTGTCTTCATCAGCAGTACTGTATCCGTTCACGTACACCGCCCCGCCGCTGGGCAGCAGCAGCGCGTTCACGTTCTTTGCCAGGGTGGACTTTCCCGAACCGTTCCGGCCGATCACCGCCGTGAAGCTTCCCCGCTCCACATCCAGACTCACGTGATCTACCGCCGTTACCGTTCCTCCGTCCTCGTCGCTCTGATAATCAAATACCAGATCCTCTATCTTAATTATCGGTTCCATCCGCTTCGGTTCCATCTGTTTGATATACTCTCTTTTCTGTTTCGGACACAATGCGCGCGCAGTTGTCGAAAAACGCCTTGCTCATTTCGCTGTCCTTATAATTCATCGTAAAATCGATCTGATTTAAATAACGGAAATACTCGCTGATGGCCCAGGTGAGCGTCAGATCGGGATTCTCTTTTACGAAATTGGAATATGCCGTCCGCGCCTTCTCTGAAAATTCTCCCGTCTCATAGCTGAACACCGGCGAATTGGTGGTTCCCGCCAATATCATGTTCAGATAGCTGGAATACAGCCACCGGGCGTCCTCCGCGATCAGTTCCTCTTCCCTGTTGTCCACGATGAGCGCCTCCACGGCGGCCGCGCGCCGCAGCAGTTCCTCGTATGTAATCTGCAGGGTGGCGTTGACCGTGGCAGGTTTTTTGTTGATCACGGCTTTGATCCCGTAAAGATCCCGCACCGCCGGCAGAACGTCCCCGCCGAACTCGTCGCCCAGACGCTCATAGTCCACCTGCAGCACGATTTTCCCCTCGTACGAACAGACCCGCACATAAGAGTCGGTGAGCCTGTCGAAATACGCCTTCGCTTTCTGGTCCTTCTTGATCTTGTCCACGGTGATCAGTCCCGTCTTCCCGTCCGCAAAGGGCAGCAGCGACTGCACCTGCGTCTGATCAGAGTCCGTGTTGATATATCTGGTGGCAAATTCTTCGTAGGCCACAAGCATGTGACCGGCCTTTTCCCGATCCAGTTTATGCAGATACTTCTCCATATATTCGGCGGCCTCGCTCATGCCCTCCGGCGTTACCTTTTCCGCGCCGATCATTTCCGCAAATTCAGCTTCAATGGCCTCCGGCCGTTTCCCGCATCCATAAAACAGTCCCGCCGCGATGAGAAGCGCCAGCACCAGCAGCAGTGTCTTTTTCAGACTGTCCATCCGCAGACCTCCCTATCTGTTTATCTCGATTTTATTCTGTCGTTACTGTACAGTCAGTTTCGTTCCGTCGATCGGCCCCATCAGCCTTCACCTGTCTCTCCCCGCCTGTCTCCGGCTCCGGCCCTTTTCCGCCGGCGCCGTCCTCTGCCGTGTCCAGGCCCTGTGGGGACAAGGCCCCAGCACCGGCAACAGACCTGCTTTCTCATTATACATTAAAAACAGCGTTCTTTGCAACATTACATTCCGGTTACAGCGATTGTATTCTCCTGCCGCCGATGTTATATTGATGGTAACAGGGATGGGATCTGCACCGTACATTCTGTGCAGATCTGAGAAATGGATGCGGCAAACGCATCAGAAATAAAGTGGATCTATAACGGTTAAGACAGGCACGGCGCCGGCCGTGCAGTGTAAGAAGGGGGAAAACACATATGAAGAGGAATCGAATCCGAAGTTCGTGCTGCGCTCTGCTGACAGCGGCGCTGGTTCTGTCGGCGGGGGCGGCAGGACTTTCAGGCTCCGCGGTCTTTGCGGCCGGAACACCGCGGGACGTCAAGGGACACTGGGCCCAGTCCTACATAGAAAAGGCCATTGGCGCCGGCATCGTCAGCGGTTATGAAAACGGTGAATTCCGTCCTGACAATCCCGTTACCAGGGCAGAATTCAGCCACATGCTCAATCAGGCTCTCGGAAATACAGGCACCGCCTCCGTGTCCTTCAGCGATGTGAACAGAAACGACTGGTTCTACGGGGACATCACCCGGGCTGTGGCGGCCGGATACGTATCCGGTTATTCCAACGGCACCTTCGGCCCGGACAAGAGCATATCCAGACAGGAGGCGGCCATCATGCTCTCTCTGGTCGTTCCCGTGGCAGGTTACAACAGATCTCTGTCAGGTTATCCGGACTACAAGTCCGTGGACAGCTGGGCGAAATCCGCCATGGAGTACATCGTGGGCAAGGGGTATATCACTACTTACTCCGACGGCGCGCTCCATCCGCAGGACACCATGACCCGCGCCATGGCGGCCACCCTTATCGCAAAGATCCTTGATAAGGAGAACATCGTGACCAAAGACCCCGACGTGACGAAAAGCGGAACGAAACTGTCCAATGCGATCTACTCCAACGGGGTGACCATCAGCAGGAATGTTGGCGACGGCGACGCGTCCCTCTCCGGCTGCGTGGTGCTGGGCACGCTCAACGTAGAAGGCGGCGGCACGAGCACCGTCACCCTTTCCGACAGCCGCGTGGCGCAGGCCGTCGTTCAGAAGTCGTCGGGAGCGGTCCGCGTTCTGGCCAAAGGCGTCACCTCGGTCAAATCTCTCTCCGCCGCCAACAGCGCTACGCTGGAGACTTCCAGTCTTTCCGGCGACGAGACCTACGGCGCTGGATTCCAGAATATCACTGTCGTAAAGAACGCCGATATTACGCTGAAAGGCAGCTTTCCTTCCGTCACGGCGGACGGCGCCTCCTGCGACGTGCGTCTGGCCTCCGGCAGGATCGACACGCTCACCGTCAGTTCCTCCGCCCGGGAGGCGGATATCACGGTGGACAGCGGCGCGACCATCGCCCTGGCCGACGTGGCCGCTCAGTCCAGCTTCCACGGTTCCGGCGCCGTAACGAAAATGCATGTCAGCGCCAACGACGTCACCTACGAAAAGAAGCCGGGCTCTGTCACCGTCAGTTCCGGCGTTACCAGATCCCCGGCTCTGGCGGACGAGACCCTTTCCGTCACCCCCGACCCCAAAAAAGGCGCTACGGGAGTAGCGGTGGACAAAAAGATCACCCTCACCTTCAACAGCGCGCTGAAGCTCTATAAAGGCGGCGCCATCGGCAGCAGCGATCTAAAAAACATCATTGAACTGCGCAGGAAGACGGAATCCGGCTCCAGCGTAGCTTTTACCGCCTCTATCAATTCGGCGAAAAAAGTCATCACCATAACGCCGGACAGCGATCTTGACACGGACACCAAGTACTACGTGGTCATAGATAAAAATGAATTCAAGGATGAGGACGGCGACGGAAACGACGCGTTTTCCACCTACTTCACCACCGGGGACAGTTACGAGGGATACGCCAGCTACACGCCCAAGAACGGGGCTACCAATGTGGCCGTCGGCAGCAATCTGACCGTCCGTTTTTCCGAAAAGATGATCACCTACGACCGGACGACCATCAAAAACAGCGACATCTCCGACATTATCACGCTGCGCAAAAACAACAGCTCCGGCACGAAGGTGGCCTTCTCCGGCAGCATCGACAGCGCAAAGAAGGTCATTACTATCGATCCATCCTCTAACCTGGATCCCGGCACGAAGTATTACCTGGGGGTGAATTCCAAGTCGCTGCGGACCGGCAGCAACGAGACGGCGGTGCCTGCTTCCTCCGTGACCTTTACCACCGCTTCGCTCTCCAACACGCCTTCCATCAGCCTGACGGCCAGCGGCGGAGACAACAGCATCACCGTGTCGGCTTCCGGAAGCGTAGCCGGCACCATCCACGCAGTGCTCCTCTCCTCCGGCGCGGGCACGCCCACAGCGGCTCAGATCATCAGCGGCAAGGATTCCTCGGGCAATCCGGCCATCAGCAAGATCAGCGCCGCCGTGTCGGCCAACACCGCCAAGGAGATCGGCAGATTTACGGGGCTCAGCGTGAATACGTCTTACAAGGTATGCGCAGTTTTGGCGCCTTCTTCCTCCGCCTACAATAATTCGGCTGTGGCAGTGAAGACCGCCTCCACCAACTCCGGCACTCCGGCCTCCGCCCTTTCCGATCTGACAGTGTTCAGCGGCGGCAAAAACTATCCGGTGCCTCTCAAGACCGGCGATACCTCCTACACTCTGACCGTACCCTTCGGATCGGAGGAAGCGGTGGTCTCCGCCTCCACCTCCGGCGGACGCACTACGGTAAACGGCGTTCTCAGCGACGGCACGGCTCAGAATACCGTCAGACTTAGCAGATCGGAGACTACCTGCACCATCGTCTCCAGCAAAAGCGGCGCTCTGGACACCACCTACAAGCTGACGATCAAAGTCGCGGGCAACACGGATCTGAAATCCGTGGTCGCCGGCGGAACGATCCTCAAGGGCAGTTCCAGCTACAGCTACGAGATACCCGCCGACGCGGGAGATGTGGACGTCTACATCGAATCTGTGGATCCAAGCGCCGATCTGGCGGCCGGACCGCTCCACGGAAGCGGTTCCCTGCCGCTCAAGATCACTCAGGCCGGCGACATTCCCTTCACGGTCACCTCAAACGGCGACTCGAAGACCTATACCCTTAAAATTACCAAAGCGGAGACTCCGCCGGATCCCGGCGTGACCGATCCCGATGTGCCCGATCCCGGCGTTCCATCCGGCGGCGCCATCGATCCTTCTATGGTATGATCCCGGTTCTGGATGCGGGCGGTCCGGCGGGCCTGAGGTCCGAAGACCCTTCCCCGGGCGGGCGGCAGCGGCACCGGATCGAAAGACAGAAATAAACAAAACAAAGACGGCGGAAATGCGGCGCGGCGGCCGGATCTTCCGCCGTTTTTTCCGCCCTTTTTTCCTCGCTTTTTCCTCGCTTCCCACAGTTTTTTCGTCGAATCCTGTCCAACAATTGTAACATTACATTCCCATTACATTCGTTGTATTTGCACCACCTAAATGATATAGTAAAAAATAATACGTTTGATGATATCCTGCGTCCTCTGACTACGGACGCGGGCGCTGACGTATGGTTTGAGATGTCAAATAAAAGTGAAAACCTGTTAAGTTGACTCAGACTTTCATTGCAAGGGGGACGGACAGATATGAGGAAACAGTTTATCAGAAGAGCGTGCACCGGGCTGCTGGCTGCAGTTATGGTGTTTGCCGCGGCGCTGCCGCCGAGTTCCGCGTCTTACGCGGCGGACACGCCAAAAGACGTGAAGGGCCACTGGGCTCAGAAGTACATAGAAAAAGCCATCGCAGCCGGCATTGTAAACGGCTATTCCAACGGGGAGTTTCGCCCCGAAAATCCCGTTACCAGAGCAGAGTTCTGCCACATGCTCAACGAGGCTCTGGGCAATACCGCCACCGCTTCGGTGAGCTTCAAAGACGTGGCCAAGGACGGCTGGTATTACAGCGACGTATCCAAAGCGGTTGCTGCAGGCTACACCAACGGCTATGACGACGGAACCTTCGGGCCCAACCGGAAGATCACCCGCCAGGAAGCGGCCATCATGCTTTCTCTGGTAGTGCCCACCTACGGCAACAGCGCCACGCTCACCGGCTATCCGGATTACAACAATATATCCACCTGGGCCAGATCGGCCATGAGCCGCATGGTGAGCAAAGGCTATATCAACGTGTATACCAACGATAAGAAACTTCACCCGAAGGACAATATGACACGGGCCCAGGCGGCCACCGTCATTGTAAATCTGCTGGAAAAGGAGAACATCGTAAAATCGCCCACCAATTCCCTGGCCAACGGCAGTTCTCTCTCCAACACGATCTATTCCAACGGGGTCACAGTGACCAAATCCTCCGGTTCAGGAAAACTGGAGCTCAATAAATGCGTGGTCCTGGGCACGCTGTCCGTAAACGGCGGCGACACCATCACCCTGACCAACAGCCGCGTCTCTCAGGCCACCATACAAAACAACGACGAGAACGTATCCGTGGTAGCCAAGGGAGAAACGTACGTGAAAAACGCTTCCGTTGCCAACACAACGGCGCTGCAGACCTCCTCGCTTTCAGGAGACGCCACCTACGGCTCCGGCTTCGCCAATGTGAGCATCGTCAAAAATGCGCAGGTGACTTTGAACGGAACCTTCCCCAAGGTCTCCCTTGACGGGTCCTCCTCCGACGTCACCCTGGCTTCCGGCACTGTGACAGCGCTGACGGCGGGGAGCAGCGCGGCCGGCTCCGCCTTCACTGCGGAAAGCGGGACCACGGTCTCTCAGGCCACAGCGGCCTCGGCAGTCTCCTTCTACGGAACCGGCAAGATCTCCAAGCTGACGGCCAACGCCAGCGGCATTACCTACGAGACAAAACCCGGCACCATCACGCTGGGCGCTAATGTAACGGCTCCCACGAAGTCCGACGCCCGCACTACCATCAAGGTGAGCCCCACCAACGGCAAGACGGAAGTAAAAGTGGACGCGATCATTACGCTCACTTTCAGCAGCCCCATGAAGCTGTACAGCGGCAGCACCATTTCCCGGTCCGACATTCAGGATTTTGTAGAGCTGCGCAAAAACAGTTCCAACGGCGGCAAAGTGGAATTTACCGGTACCATCGATTCCGACAAGAAAGTCATCACCATCACGCCGGATGAAGAATTGGACGACGATACCAAATACTATATCTCCATCGACAAGGCGGAACTGGCCGACGCAAACGGCAACGCCAACAACGCGTTTACTTCCTGGTTCACCACCGGCGACGCCAGCGGCGGAAGCAGCAGCGTCAGCGATTATATGATCTTCACCCCCAAGGACGGGGCGAAAAACGTTTCCACCAGCGTGGAACCGAAGATCGAGTTCACCGAAGCCATGCTGTGCTATGACGGCACCTCGGTCAAAGACCGGGACCTGGAGGACATCATCATCTTCCGGGAAGGCAGCTCCGGCGGCGCCAACGTAAAATTTGAGGCCACCATCAGCAGCGATAAAGAGACCGTCACCATCGTGCCCGACGAAAAGCTGGATGAGGACACCAAGTATTATCTGGCAGTGGATTCCAAAGCTCTGAAGACCGCCTCCAAGGGCACCGTGGTCCCGGCGGCCTCCGTCACCTGGACCACCGGCAACGGCGACGACGATGTAGACGCCAGCGATTACGTCTCCTTCTCGCCGAAGAACAACAAGAAGAGCATCGCGCTGGATATCCAGCCGCAGATCACATTCTCCGAGAAGATGGAATGCTACGACGGTTCCGAGATCACTAACAAGGACCTGCAGGATATCGTCATCCTGCGCCTGAAAAGCTCCAGCGGCAAGGACGTGGACTTCAGCGCCTCCATCGACAGCGCCAAAAAGGTCATCACCGTCACTCCGGAAGACGATCTGAAGGAGGAGACCGTGTACTATCTGGGCATCGCCTCCAAGTCGATCCGCACAGCGAAAAAAGGCGACAAGGTCCCCGGCGTGTCCGTCACCTGGACCACCGGCGACAAGAAGGAATCCAGCGATTACGTAAGCTTCTATCCCCGGGATGGAAAGAAGAATGTAGACCGCTATGAAGAACCGGTCATCACCTTCTCCCAGCGGGTGGAATTCTATAACGGCGACTCCATCTCCAGCGGGAGAAACCGCGACGTCGAAGACTGCATCACCTTCGAGGACGAGGACGGCGACGATGTGGAATTCAAAGCGTACTACGACACCAGCAACTACGAGATCACTCTCAAGCCCACGGAGAGACTGTCCTCCGATACCAAATACACCATCACGGTGAGGAACAAACGCTTCCGGACCAGATCCGGCGAGCACACCATCCCCACGAGCTCCGTGACGTGGACCACAGAATAAGCGTAAAGATAAAACCCCTGCCATCCAATGAGTTGGCAGGGGTTTTTTTATGATCCGCATGTTACAGCCGGGGGCTATCTGTTTTCCAGGAAGTTCTTTATATTGTCGATCACCTTCCGGCTGAGCCGTACTTTGGCCAGCGAGGTGGTGCCCGCCGCCGGACCGCCGCCGCAGAAGACGTTGGGGAAGGAAGCCAGTTCCGGATCCCCCAGACCGCCCACCGTATCGCAGAGCGCGAAATTGCCCGGGTTCTTCAGCCACTTCTTCAGCGCGCCGATCTCGTGGGACGGAGCGATGGACGTGTTTACGAGGATCTTTCCGTCTCCGAACGTTTTGAACGCCTCCTCGTCCAGCAGGATCACGTTCTTGTTGAGACAGGTGCAGAGAATATCCACCTTCTTCAGCAGCTCTTCCTTAGACAGGTAGACCAGCCCCAGCTCCTTCTCCAGATCTTCCTTTCTCGTCCGCGTATAATAATAGACGTTGGCGCCGAAGAACCGCAGCGCTCTGGCCACGAAGGTCCCGCTGGTCCCCAGCCCCATCACGCCGATATTGACGCCGGTCAGTTCCATGGGCGCGTCTTTCCACATGACGCCGCCGAATCCGTGGAGCAGCCGTACCAGTTCGCTGACCACATACTCCGGCACGCCCTCGTCGCCGTAGTCCCTGACGCCCTTCACCACGATCCCCAGACTGTCCGCCGTGCGTATGTCCACATTAGCGGCCTCCGGGGCGTAAAGGCTGCAGCACATGCCCACATAGCGAACGCCGGGACAGGCCTTCAGGACTTCCCCGTCAATGCGGCTGGTGTAGCTCACCAGCACCGCATCCGCATCGCCG
Organism: Bacilliculturomica massiliensis; assembly: GCF_900605495.1. Lineage (GTDB taxonomy): Bacteria > Bacillota > Clostridia > Peptostreptococcales > Anaerovoracaceae > Bacilliculturomica > Bacilliculturomica massiliensis. The sequence continues at coordinate 90,664 of NZ_LR027601.1, read as the reverse complement.
ATGCGCCGGATGATCTCCCCGTTGTCCTTGGGCATATCGTCGTAAAATGTCAGTTCTTCCGCATAATCTGCCAGTTCGCTCTTGCATTCGGGGGTGATATTCACCGGCTCGATGGCTACTAATTTCTTAAACAAAGTCATTCCTCCTCCGTTACCTGCTCCGCCCGCAGCGTTTCCGCGCCAGCCAAAGATCTTTTTCGATCTACCTCGATTCCACATTGCGGAATAAAATATTCCGATTATTTATAATTTAATTGTAGTCCCGCCGCAAAATATTGTCAATATTAAATAATCCAGGCCGTACTCAGTCCCCTCGCCCATTCCAAACATCAAAATCCGACGGACCCGCCACCGCCCCCTCCCCGCAGGGTGACGCGCCAGCGGGGCAGACAGCTTCCGAAAGCGCCGTCGGCCCGCCCGGCACAGCGAAATTTCCGGCCGCCCATAGCTCCAGGATGAGACCTTCGGTCCGCCCCGAGATCCTGACGGAATTCCCGGATTCCAAAAAAACTGCAGACGGCGTCAAAGACGTAAAAAAGGAGCGCCCCCAGCGTTCCCCGCCGCGGCGCTCCATCTATTGTTATTCTTCACAGGAAGCATATCTCTCTTTTTCCCGTCTCACACCGGCTCTTTACCGCCCGTCTGCCTGCTGTCTGCCGATTTTTCTGAACTTCTCATACCGCTGTTCCAGCAGTTCCTCCACCGGAAGCTTTTTGCTCTTCTGAAAGGCGTCGTACAGCAGATCTTCGAGAAGATAGTAGACCTTCTTAAAATCTTTTTCCATCTCCGGCTCGCGGATGACCTTTTCGGCCACGCCCAGTTCTTTCAGATCCCGGGCTGTCAGCCGCAGACTCTCCGCAGCCTCTTTCATTTTAGAAGCGTCCTTCCACAGAATGCTGGCGCAGCCCTCCGGAGAGATCACGGAATAAAAGGAGTTTTCCAGCATCCAGACCTGATCCGCCACAGCCATGCCCAGCGCGCCGCCGCTGCCGCCTTCTCCGATAAACAGCGTGATGATCGGCGTGCGCAGCGTCATCATCTCCATCAGGTTTTCAGCGATGGCCTGGCCCTGTCCCCTCTCCTCTGCCTGGATCCCGCAGTAAGCTCCCGAAGTGTCCACGATGCAGATGACCGGCCGGCCGAATTTCTCCGCCAGCTTCATCTGCCTCAGCGCTTTTCGATAGCCCTCCGGATGCATGGAGCCGAAATTGCGCTTCACTTTCTCCTTGGTGGAATGGCCTTTTTCCATAGCGATGACCGTCACCGGCATGTTCTTCAGCTTTCCCACGCCGGCCACCAACGCCGGATCGTCTCCGTAGCGCCGGTCCCCGTGAAATTCCATAAAATCGATGATCAGATTTTCAATAAAATCCATGCCCGTGGGACGGCCCTTGGCTCTGGATGCCGCCACCCGCTTATACGCGTCCATTCTGCGCGCATCGTCCCCCTCGTCCATCTCCGGCAGATTTTTGATCAATTCCATCAGACCAGCACCTCCTTACTGTGAAGAGCCAGCAGAGACCTGAGATATTCCCGCTGGTCCTGCCGCTTTACGATGGCGTCCACAAAGCCCTTTTCCAGCAGGAACTCCGCTCTCTGAAAGCCCTCCGGCAGCTTCTGCCTTATAGTCTGCTCTATGACCCGCGGTCCCGCAAAGCCGATGAGGGCTCCCGGTTCCGCCAGGATCACGTCCCCCTCCATGGCGAAGCTGGCGGTCACGCCCCCGGTAGTGGGATCGGTGAGCACCGTAACGTACAGCAGTCCTCTGTCGCTGTGCCGTTTGACGGCTCCGCTGGTCTTTGCCATCTGCATCAGGGAGAGGATCCCCTCCTGCATCCGCGCGCCGCCGGACACGGTCCAGCCGATCACAGGAAGTTGGCGCTCCGCCGCGTATTCAAAGATACGCGCGATCTTTTCGCCTACCACGGTCCCCATGCTCCCCATCATGAAATCTCCGTTCATGAAAAATACGGCGCAGGGAAATCCGCCTATGGCAGCGGTGCCGCAGACCACGCCTTCTTTCTCGCCGCTGACATTTCTGGCGCTCTGCAGCTTTTTGTCATACCCCGGAAATTCGATGAGATTGCGCGAGGTCATTTCCGCGTCCAGTTCGGCAAAGGAGCCCGGATCCAACAGGATCTCCATACGCTCTCTGACCTTGATCTTAAAATGGTGCCCGCACTTGGGACATACTCCGCAGTTCTGATTCACATCCTCCGCAAGCATTGTGCCCTTGCAGGCGGGACAGCTGAGGAACATATCGTCGGGGACCTCCGGATGCTGCTCGCGCATCTCTCTGACTGACGTCTTTCCGTAATCCTCCAGCTGATTTTTCGGTTTCCGAAACAACCCTTTTTTTAACATATCAATAACCTCTTGCAAACTTCATTTGACCGCCGCCTTGTCTGTATGCAGGCCGGCGGTACGGCCCGGCCCTCTGGTGCAGCCGCTGCCTGCGTCCCGTCTCTAAAAATTCATATCCAGACTTTTGATAAAATCCGTATTGTAATTTCCCACTTCGAACCGCTCGTCGGACAAGATCGCCAGCTGCAGTTCGCTGTTCACGGTGATCCCTTCGATGACCAGTTCGCAGAGGGCCGCCTTCATCTTTCTGATCGCTTCTTCCCTGGTCTTGGCGTAGACCACCAGCTTCCCGATCATGGAATCGTAGAAGGGCGGCACCGTATAGTCCTGATAGATGGCGGTATCGAAGCGTACCCAGGGTCCTCCCGGCACGTGGAGCAGCGTGATGCGGCCTGCCTGAGGGCGGAAATCCTGTCGGGGATCCTCCGCGTTGATCCGGCACTCGATGGCGCTCCCCGAGATCTGTACATCCTCCTGGGTGAAATCCAGCTCCAGCCCGGAGGCCACGCGGATCTGCCATTTCACCAGGTCCACGCCGGTCACCATCTCCGTGACCGTGTGTTCCACCTGCAGTCGGGTATTCATCTCCATAAAATAAAAATTGCGGTCCTCGTCCATGAGAAACTCGATGGTCCCCGCATTCTCATAATGAGAAGCCTTAGCGGCTCTCACCGCCTGATCCATCATCTTTCTCCGCGTCTCCTCGTCCATAGAAGGGGAAGGACTCTCCTCCAGCAGCTTCTGATTCTTCCGCTGGATGGAACACTCCCGTTCTCCCAGGCAGACTACATTTCCCGCCCTGTCGCACAGGATCTGCATTTCGATGTGCTTGGAAGGCGACAGAAAACGCTCCATGTAGACGGCTCCGTCTCCAAAAGCGCCCTGGGCCTCCGCCGTGGCGGTCTGATAGGCCATCTCCAGTTCGGACGCCTCCCTGACCAGACGGATCCCCCGTCCGCCGCCGCCGGCTCTGGCTTTCACCAGCAGCGGAAAGCCGATGCGTTCCGCCTCACGCTTTGCCTCCTCCAGGCTGGCTACCACGTCGCAGCCGGGAATTACCGTTACCCCGGCCTTCTGCATGGTCTTTCTGGCCTGATCCTTATCGCCCAGCAGTTCGATGACTTCCGACTTTGGCCCGATAAACGCGATCCTGCATTCCTCGCATAGCCTGGCAAACTTCGGATTTTCCGACAGCAGACCGTAGCCGGGATGGATCGCTTCCGCTCCCGTCACCACCGCCGCGGACAGAACCGCGTTCATATTCAGATAGCTGTCCTTGGGAGAAGGTCCTCCGATGCAGACGCTCTCGTCCGCCAGACTCACGTGCAGCGCGTCCCTGTCGGCCTCGGAAAAGACGGCGACCGTTGCGATCCCCATCTCCTTACAGGCCCGGATGATCCGCACGGCGATCTCTCCCCTGTTCGCGATCAATATTTTTGAAAACATTACGTTACCCCGGTCTTTCTTACCCTAAGTTTACAGTAAATACCTGACGAGCCGGCTGCGCCTCCGCTCTCCGGTCTTATTTCACCAGCGCGAAAGAGAACTCTCCGCTGACACAGAGCTTTCCGTCCACGCTTCCTTTTCCCTTCGCAAAGTAAAAAGGCTCTTTCACCCGCTCGATGGTGCATTCCAGCGTCAGAACGTCTCCCGGCTTTACGGGCCGCTTGAATTTTACGTTGGTCAGTCCCGTAAACATGGGCAGAGCCGCGCTGTCTGCGCCGTCCCCCATGGGGCTCTCCGACAGCAGCACGCAGCAGGTCTGCGCCATCATCTCGCACAGTATTACGCCGGGGACCACAGGGTTTCCCGGAAAGTGGCCCTGCAGGAACCACTCGTCCCCTTTGACCGTATATCTGCCCACGGCTTTTTTCCCCTGGCCCTCCGCCTCGGGAATGTCCGCCAGCTCCGCCTCTTCCACCAGAAGCATGGGTTCCCTGTGGGGCAGGATCTTCTTGATCTCCTCTTTATTCATATCCTTCGCTCTCCTTCGTCCGCCGTCAGTTCCGCTTTCAGGCCCAGAGGCCGCTTGCCGGCCCAAAGGCTGCTTGCCGACCCAAAGGCTGCTTGCCGACCCAAAGGCCGCGACGCGGCCGTGCCGCCGCGCGGTCCCGGCATCCTTTTGCGGTCCAGCTTTATTTTAAATAAAACAGCGGCTGTCCGTATTCTACCACGTCGCCGTCGGCTGCGCAGATCTCCGTCACCACACCGCCGACTTCCGCCGTGATCTCATTCATCAGCTTCATGGCTTCCACAATGCAGACCACGTCGCCCTTTTCCACCCGGCTGCCCACAGAGATAAACGGTTCCTCCCCAGGGCTGGGTCTGCCGTAAAACACGCCCACCATAGGCGATCTCACAGCCTTGCCCGCAGGCTCTGCGCCGCATGTGGCTCCAGCGCCTTCAGCCCCCGTAAAAAGTCTCCTTTGGAAACATATTGGCAATATTTCCTGCGGGATAAAATATAAATATGATTGCGGGCGGCGTCTCCGCCGCCCTCTTTTACAGCGCGGTTGTCGTGTATGTTACTGCACTGTTATGTGTATAAGAGACAGCGACTGTTCCAGGAGAGAGACCAGCTCTCTGATTTCATCTATTTTCATCTTCGCCTCCATACCTGCGGCCGCGGCTTCGAAAAACCGCGGCCGAAAGTGAATTTATCAGCCTTCATACTTTTTAAAAGCCAGACATCCGTTGTGGCCGCCAAAACCCAGCGACACGGAAAGTCCCAGTTTTACGTCTGCGTCCACGCTCTTGTTGGGCGTGCAGTCCAGATCGCATTCGGGATCCGGCTCGGCATAGCCGATCGTCGGCGGGATCTTCCCATCCCGCAGAGCCAGGACCGTTGCGATGGCTTCAATTGCGCCGGCCGCTCCCAGCATATGGCCCGTCATGGACTTGGTGGAGCTCATATGGATCTTCCGCGCCTTCTCCTCGCCAAGAGCCGTCTTGATCGCCAGCGTTTCCGTCTTATCGTTCATCGGGGTGCTGGTGCCGTGAGCGTTCAGGTAGATCGAACTTCCGTCGATCTCCGTCAGCGCGTTTTCGTTAAAGGGAGCTTCCGCCGGTCTGGCGGCGGCAAAACCGGATTCCGCCATAGCCTGACAGATGGCCCGGGCGCCTCCCAGCGCGTCGGGCCGCGGAGCGGTCACGTGGTGAGCGTCGCAAGTATTTCCATACCCGGTGACCTCCGCGTAGATCTTTGCGCCGCGCTTTACGGCGTGCTCATATTCTTCCAGAACAAGGATCCCAGCGCCCTCTCCCATGACAAATCCGTCCCTTCTCTTGTCGAAGGGCACCGAACACGCCTCGGGCTCGTTTCTTGTGGTCAGCGCCATGCAGTTTGTAAAACCGGCTACAGCCAGCTCCACTACTGTGGCCTCGCTGCCTCCGGCGATAATCGCGTCGGCAAATCCGTAGCGGATAGCCCGGAAGGCCTCTCCCACGGCGTTGGTCGAAGTGGCGCAGGCTGTGACCACCGGCAGGGACGGCCCCTGGGCGTTGAACCGGATGGCGATGTTTCCCGCCGCCATGTTGCCGATCATCATGGGAATGAAGAAAGGCGAAGTCTTTCTCGGTCCGGAGGCGATGATCTTTTTCGCCTCGTCCATAAAAGTGGTCATGCCGCCCGTGCCGGAACCCACGTAAACGCCCAGCCGTTCCGGATCCACGTTGGGCGTTTCACCGGAAGCGGAGATCCCGCTGTCGGCCACGGCTTCCAGCGCCGCGGCGATGGCGTACTGAGAGAATGCGTCCTCCCGCCGGGACTCGCCCTTATCCATGAAATCCAGCGGATTAAAATCCTTTACCTCCGCTGCGATCTTTACTTTATAATCTGTGGTGTCAAATTTAGTGATAAACCCGATGCCGTTTTTCCCTGCCAGAAGGCTGTCCCAGAAGGCGGGGACGCTGTTCCCCACCGGCGAGACCGCTCCAAGGCCCGTTACTACTACTCTTTTCATGGCTTTTTACCTCACTCGTTCGTTCTGTGCAAATTCCTCGTCAAACTCCGCCGCAAGCTCTGAAAACAGCTTCTCCACGGTGGTGATCTCCTTTATCCTGTAACCGTTTGCCCCGATAAACGCGAAACCGTTATCCAGCTTCCCGTAATATGCGCTGATCAGCGCCGAGGAAATGCAGTAGGGCGCATTTTCTTCCCCGCAGGTGATGATGCAGTGGCGCGGGCAGACCTTGGGATGTCTCAGCCCCTGTTTCGCTTCGCTGAGAAAACCGTTCATCAGCGCCCGCCCCGGAAGCCCCACGGGGCTTTCGATGATTCCAATATCCTCCTTCGTACAGTTCACATAAGCCTGCTTGAAGGCGATATCCGCGTCGCACTCTTCCGTGGCCACAAACCGGGTGGCCATCTGAACGCCCGAGGCGCCCAGACTCAGGATCCTGTAAATATCCGCTCCGGTGTAAACGCCGCCGCCGGCTATGACCGGAATGGTTTTCCCCGTCTGCTCTTCGATCTTTCCGACCTCCTCCACCACCTGGGGCACCAGCGCCTCCAGCCGGTATGCCGGATCCTCGATCTGTTCTTTGGAAAAGCCCAGATGGCCGCCCGCCATAGGTCCCTCTACCACGAAGGCGTCAGGCACGTAGTTGTGGCGGCTGATCCATCGCTTTGCGATGAGTTTGGCCCCTTTAGCCGACGAGATGATGGGCACCAGCTTCGTCCGCCCGCCCTCTTTCAGGCATTCCGGCAGATCCAGCGGAAGCCCCGCTCCCGCGAAAATGACGTCGATCCCCTCTTCCACAGCGGCTTTCGCCGTCTGGGCAAATTCGGAGATGGCCACCATGATATTCACGCCCAGCACACCTGTCGTCATCTGCTTCGCCTTGCGGATCTCCTGGCGCAGAACGGAAATATTTCTGGTCTCTCCGTTTTTCTCCGCCTGTGCGATCACATCCGTATCAGTGAGAGGGGTTCCCATGAAGCCCAGTCCAACAGCTGAGATCACGCCGATCCCTCCCTGATCGGCCACCGCAGCGGCCAGTCTTTTTCCGGAAACTCCGATCCCCATGCCGCCCTGTACAATGGGCGTCGGCAACTTCAAATCTCCCAATTTCAGACCTTTTCCATGCCAGTCAAACATACTTTTTGTTCCTCCTTCGTGACAACAGATGAACTGCGGCCTCGTCTCCCCGGCCATTCATTGTCACAATATCTAAATATACAGGCCCCCGTCTACCTTTATGATCTCACCGGTGATGTACGCTGCCATATCGCTGGCCAGAAACACCGCTGCGTTGGCAATATCCTCCGGACGTCCCATCCGCTTCAGCGGGATCGCCGAAACGGCGGCCTCCCTTGCCCCTTCGGGCAACTGATCGGTCATCGCCGTGGCCACGAAGCCCGGCGCGATGGCATTGCAGGTGATCCCTCTGGGAGCCAGTTCTTTTGCCACCGTTTTGGTCAGCCCGATGAGTCCGGCTTTGGCCGCAGAATAGTTGGCCTGCCCGGGATTTCCCATCATGCCGGACACGGAGGTGATATTGATGATCGTTCCGCTTTTCTGCTTCATAAAGGATCTGCACAGAAGCTTTATCATGTGGAAGGCTCCTGTCAGATTGGTGTTGAGGACCTGTGTAAAATCTTCTTCTTTCATGGCCATGAGAAGGCCGTCTCTGGTGATACCCGCATTGTTTACAAGAATATCCACCGATCCGAAAGCGGCCAGTATCTCCTTTACCGCCGCTTCCGCATCTGCGGGATCCGCGATGTCGCAGCGGCGGCTTTCCGCCTTCACGCCCAGCGCCCTGATCTCGGAACAGGTCTCCTCCGCCGCCGCGGTATTTCCGGCGTACAGCAGCGCGATATCCGCGCCCTGCGCCGCCATGGCCAAAGCGATGGCTTTGCCGATCCCTCTGGACCCGCCGGTGATCAGCGCAGTTTTATTTTTCAGCATCTCGTTCATTTTTCTATCCTCGCATATTATTCCGCCGCGTTTCAGACGGCAAATACCTTCGCTGCGTTGTTCGGACCCTATGCCGGTCTGTCCGTCGGCATTTCACATGCATCCTGTCGGCCCCATTCCGCCCGCAGCGCCGGCGGGGGATTCTATTTTAAAAGAGCCTCCGCAGTCTTCTGCAGATCCTCCGCATTGTCTACATTGTAGACCGCCGCCTGGGGCGCGATCTTCTTAATGAGTCCGGAAAGGGTTTTTCCGGGTCCCACCTCCACAAAGGTGTCGAAGCCGTCCGCCGTCATGCGCTCCACGGTCTTCTGCCACTGCACAGGGGTCTTTACCTGTGCGGCGATCAGCGCCTTTCCTTCCGCCGCATCCTCGGGATAGGGCGCCGCGCTGATGTTGGCGTACACATCAATGTCCGGTTTTCTGTAGTTTACATGGTTCAGCGCTTCTGTCAGCGCCTCTGAAGCCCCGGCCATATGCGGGCTGTGAAACGCCCCGCTCACCGCCAGAGGCATAGCCAGCCCCCGGGCCTCCTTCACTTTTTTCGAAAACTCAGGCAAAACGTCCTTCTCTCCGGCGACCACTGTCTGGGCCGGGCTGTTGTAGTTTACGGGCCAGACGCCTTCCTGTCCCGCACAGAGCTCCTCCACTTTTTCCGGCGGCAGCTTAACCACCGCCACCATGCCGCCCTGATGTTCTTCGGCCGCCTGATTCATCGCCTCGCCCCGCTTGACTACCAGACGAAAACCCGCTTCCTGCCCTGCTTTTCTGTCCGCCGGGCCGTCCCCGGAGGTTCCGTCGAATGCCCCTGCGAAAGTCAGCGCCGGGATCTCTCCCAGCGAAAAGCCCGCCACGCCCTCAGGGCGCAGACCCTTTTCCGCCAGCTTCTCCGCCAGCGCGCAGGCCGCGGCCAGATCCGCCGCGAACAGGCAGGGCTGCGTGTTCACCGTGATAGAAAGTTCTTCTTTAGACGCGCCGAAGCACTGCTCCGACGTATTGGGCCTGACCGCATCCGCCGCCTCAAAGACAGCTTTCGCGGCCGGACTGGCCCCGCACAGATCTTTTCCCATTCCGGAGTACTGCGCTCCCTGGCCGGCGAAGACAAACGCTATTTTACCCATTTCATCCCTCCGGCGAGCACCTGCTCCGCCTCTTCAAATATCTCTCTGATAATGTCCGCCGCCGGCTGCTCTTTCTTGACCATAGCCGCGATCTGACCGGACATGAAGCTGCCCTTCTTTTCGTCTCCAAGCACCGCCGCGGCATACAGGGAACCGGCCCCGAAGGCTTCCAGCTCCTCGTCGCTGACGCTGCTGTCAAATTCTTTTTTCAGAAATTCCTTGGCGAAAGGAGTCTTCAGTGTTCTCACGGGGTGTCCCAGACGCTTTCCCGTGGTCATGGTATCGATATCCTTTGCCTTGAGGATCTTGTCCTTATAGGTACGGCTCACGCCGCATTCCTCCGCCACCAGAAACCGGGTGCCCAGCTGAACGCCGCAGGCTCCCAGCATGAACACCGCAGCCACGCCTCTGCCGTCTGCGATCCCTCCCGCTCCGATCACCGGGATCTGCACCGCGTCGCACACCTGCGGCACCAGAGCCATCGTCGTGACCTCGCCTACGTGACCGCCGGACTCGCCGCCCTCGGCGATCACCGCGGCAGCGCCGTTTCTCGCCACCAATTTGGCCATGGCCGTTGAGGCCACCACCGGGACCACCTTGATCCCCGCGGCGATCCAGTCCTTCATATATTTCGTGGGATTGCCGGCTCCGGTGGCGACCACCGCTACCTTTTCCTCCGCCACGATCTTTGCTACTTCTTCTACGTGAGGGCTCATAAGCATGATATTCACGCCGAACGGCTTGTCGGTCATGGACTTTGCCTTCTTGATCTCAGCTCTCAGCCACTCTCCGTCGGCGTTCATGGCGGAAATGATCCCCAGGCCGCCGCCGTTTGACACAGCCGCCGCCAGATTCGCATCCGCGATCCACGCCATGCCTCCCTGAAAAATCGGATATTCGATCCCTAAAAGTTCACATATCGGTGTCTTTATCATTTTCTCACTAACCCCCTGCATCTCACGCTGCAATTAAAAAGTCTCCTTTGGAAACATATTGGCAATATTTCCTGCGGGATAAAATATAAATATGATTGCGGGCGGCGTCTCCGCCGCCCTCTTTTACAGCGCGGTTGTCGTGTATGTTACTGCACTGTTATATCTGCACACCTTCAGATCTGCTGCCGGACCGCCTTCGGCCCCGTCTTCCGGCGCGCCTGCGTTCCGTTCGTTCCGGTCCGTTTCTATTTTGCAGCCAGCTTCTCGTCGATGGCGTTTACCACGTCGCCCACGGTCTTCAGGCTCTCATTCATCTCCATCTGGATCCCGAACTCGTCCTCCAGGTTCATCACCAGCTCAACGGTGTCCAGAGAATCCAGCTCCAGATCCGCCCAGGTGCTCTCCATCTTGATCTTGTCGGCCTCGCAGTCTTTCGCCTCTACCAGTAACTCTACCACTTTCTCAAATGTGCTCATTTTCGTTTCCTCCATTTCCCGCGTTTCCTCACGGATCACGCGGACTCTCTTTTTCTTAGATTTTATTTATATTATTTGAAATGAACGCGGCGGTCTTCTTCTGATGAGATCCTCCGCCCTCATTTTTAAACCTGATCATTCCCGGCCCCAGCGCACTGCGCAGGCCGCCGTGGTCAGCCCTGCCCCGAAGGACGTGAACAGCAGAACGTCGCCTTTTTTCAGCATTCCCTTTCTCCTGGTCTCGTCCAGCAGGATCGGAATCGCTGCCGCCGATGTATTGCCCCGCTGATCGATGTTTACCAGAAACTTTTCATCGGCGATGTCCAGCTTGCTGGCGGCGAAGTCGATGATCCTGCGGTTGGCCTGATGAGGCATGACGTAGGTCACATCCCCGCAGCTCAGTCCCGCTTCTTTCATGATCTGCTTCAGATCCCGGATCATGGAAGCCACCGCAAAGCGGAATACCTCCTGCCCATCCATGTAGAGATAATTTTCCCTCGCCTTTTTTATCTCTCTGCCATCGCTGTCCGAAGTTTCCGAAACGTTCTCCGCCTTTGTGCCGTTGGAACGGAACGGGCAGTTCCCCTTCACATTCTCGGCGTAGAGAGCGCCGTGATTGCCTCTGGTAGTCAATCTGGCTGCGAGAAGGTCCCCCCCCTCGCCGAGGACCACGGCCCCCGCTCCGTCGGCGAAAATGACCGCCGTACTCCTGTCTTCCCAGTCCGCGATCTTGGAGATGGCCTCCGCGCCGATCACCAGCACCCGTTTGACGCGGTCTCTTGCGAAGTAGCCGTCGGCCACGTCCAGCGCGTAGAGAAATCCGGCGCAGGCCGCGTTCACATCGAAGGCCGGACAGCTGGCTCCCAGCCGCTCCTGCACCAGGCAGGCCATGGACGGCGTGATATAATCTCCCGTCACCGTGGCGCAGAGGATCAGATCCAGATCTCTGGCCGTAACGCCTGCGTCTTCCATTGCGTGCTCCGCCGCTTCACAGGCCAGATCCGTCACCGTTTCCTCCCCGCAGAGCCGGCGCTTTTCGATGCCGGTCCTGCTTCTGATCCACTCGTCACTGGTGTCCATGACTTTTGCCAGATCGTCGTTCGTTTTGCACAGAGAGGGCTCCGCGCTTCCTGTTCCCAATATAGTAAAACTCATCGAATTCCTTTTTCCTCCAGCTTCTTTTCCAATGCTTCGTTTCTGTCCACGAAGTACCCGTTGATCTTCGTCACTCCCTTGATCAGGATCTGCTTCTCTTCGTCTGAGAGCTCCGACGCCACTCCGCGGGCCAGATTCTTGTGAAAATACTGGTGCCCTGAATTCACTTTCCTGCCCTGTCGGGTCAGTTTGACATAAACCACCCGTCCATCGGACTCCGACCGCACCTTTTCCACGTAACCTTTCCGCACCAGCTTGTTGATCGCCACCGTCACAGAAGGCAGCGTGATCTCCTGATCCACGGCCAGGTCGCTGATGGTCCGTCCCCGCTCTCCTCCTCTGGCCACCGCCTCGATGAGATGCAGCTCGCTGATCGAAAGATTGATCTTCGTAAATCTGCGGATCGTCTGTTCCTCCATCTTGTTGATAGAGCGGAACGTCTCAACTATCAGTTCATTCAATTCCTCTGCAAAGCGATCCATTCTGTACCCCCATGGCGCCGGTACTGAAAATCCCGCGCCAAACTTTAGTTAGATTGTCTAACTAATTATATGGCTGTGTCTGTGGTTTGTCAATTCATTTTTTTTGACAGATTACGACCGGCGTCACCGAGGTATTTACGCAGAACGCGGCCCCTCTGCAGCCGCCAAGGCTGTCAGAGGGGCCGCGCCCTATCCCGCTTTTCCTCTATATTAGGTGAATGGTCACCGTATTGCCTCTCCACTCGTCCCCCTCGTAGAAGACCACGTATCCCAGCTTTTCCAGCTCCCGCACTGGGATCCAGGTGCGCTGATCCTTCTGGTATCCGTCCAGGTAGACAAAGGTCCCCTCCCACGGCACGTACGCTCTCTGAACGTTGCTGTTCCACTGGGGCGAAAGTCCCAGGGCGGAACAGATGTCCTCAAGTTTCACAAAGAGTCTGCCGCCGCGCATCTCGAACTCCACTCGTCCGTAGCCGCCCAGCTGCGCCCACAGAGGTTCCCGCAGCTCCGTTTCGGAGTAAGACATGGCCCGCCGTCTCAGTCCGAGATCCCAGTCGGAACTCAAATCGTCGCTGCCGTCAGGATCGTACCAGTGCAGGGATACCGTGCTGACGGAATTGTATTTCTTCGCCAGTTCCAGAAGCGTATCATCCAGCTGCTCCTCTGTCATGGCAGCCTGGGGAGCAGCAAACGACGCCGCGGTCTCTCTGGTCCGCACCTCGGCGGTGACCGCGGCCAGATCCGCGCCGTCCGCTGTCAGTCCCATGCGCACCTTATACTCAAAGACGCCTGCAGACGGCTGAGACAGCTCCACCGCATAATAGGAATCCTTCAGCGCACGGAAAGGTTCGCTCTTTTCCGCCTGATCGATGAAAGATCTGGCCGTGTCAAACCAACCGGTGACGGCAGACATATCTTCTTCGCCGATCTGGACGGCATCAGAAAACAGATCCGTTCCCAGACCCGCCCCGGAGCCGCCGCTTTCCTCTTCATCCGCCAACATGCCTCCCAGCAGGGCTCCGGACTCATCCGCACAGGCGCGCAGATAAACGTTCAGCGCTTCTCTGTATTCCTCCGGATTCGTCTCGATATAGGTCAGGTACCCGCGCAGCAGACGTGGTATCTGGGCCAGGGTGATCTTCATCTGATAGGACCCGCTGATCTTTTTTACCAATCCCGTCTCATATCCGGCGTGAGCGTCTCTGAGAAATGTCAACGCGGCGTCCAGGATCCGGGCCTGGGCCCCGTCTGATCCGGCCATCCCCTTCATGAACTGTCTCATGAGGGCTCCGGTATGCTCATCTTCGTAAAGGCTGACCGACAGATAGCCGGCGTCCCCAAGAGCCAGGCTCAGATCTCTCCGGTACTCCTCCGTATAGGCGTAGCACTGCGACAGGTCGGGATCCAGCGCCTGCATCAGCTCCATAGCCCCCAGCAGCGTCTGTCTGGAAATGGTCACTTCCCCGGAGATCCCGTCAAAAAACACAGTGCCCAGGTCCCACTCTTTTCCGTCCGCGCCGCATTGAATACTCAATTCTTCCCAGAGTCCGTTCACTGTGGAATAGGATCCCTGCCAGGAGACGGACAATTTCTTTTTCCAGCCTCCATCCGGCGGTGCGGCAGCCAGGTCTTCCTCTCCGGAAAACAACCCTGTCAGCGCGGTCATGTCGATCTCCACCTGGGCCGTACCCGAAATTTCACCTTCGCTCACCCCATTAGCTCTGCGGGCCAGCTCCAGATAACCCAACTCGGCCGATGTGCAGCCGGCCAGCGTTCCCGTCAGCAGCAGTGCCGCCAGCAGCAGCGCCAATTTCTTTTTCACAGCATGCTCCCTCCTCTCGCCTTTTACCTTCCCTTGTGTTTCTGCTTCTTCTTCTCCTGCTTCATCTGAAACCGCCGCTCCTGCTCCTGTTCCCGATTCTTCCGGGCGGTCTTCTTCCCCTCCAGCTTTCCTTCTTCCCGCTGGAGAGCAAGCGCCTGCTGAGCTTTCGTACCGGTCCCCGATGCTTGAAGCTGCCTGCGTATCTGTCTTTGCAGCCGCTTCGGATTGACGGCGGTTCCCCTCGGTCTCCCGCCTCCGCGCGCATCCACAGCGGGGCTGAACCGCAGTTCGTCACCGTGTTTCTGAAAATACTCGCTGACCGTGTAATCCTTCGGCTCCGGGCCGAAGGTGATCTTGCAGGCGGTGATCTTCCCGCCGCACTCCCTCTCATACACGCCCACCCAGAAGGGATCTTCAAAAAATACGGTAAAACTCGAAACCACTTTTTCCATATCCGTTCCTCCTTTTCATGATTCCCAGAGAACGGACAACCAAAGGAGGCAGGTTACTGACAGTCCAGGTTCTGCAGTGGACTGCGTCCGGACTACCAACCGGACTGTGTTTTTATCTCTGTACCTTCATTATAAGTAAGAATTCCTCTGCAGGCAAGGAAAATCAACGGGCGAAAGGCATTCTTCCAGATCTCCTCCCGCGCCGGCGTTTCCTTCCCCCACCTCGAATTTTGTCGAAAAGGGAATCTTTCTTATTGACATTTGTCGCAAAAAGAATATTCTATTAAGAAAGAACGACAGGTATACTATAGAAATGATTCATAACGCGTAGAATTCAGTGTCACAACGACCGCTGCCCCAGCCTTTTGCAGTCCGCGGCGCCCCCAGATCCCCCCATCGGCGGATGTTCGGCGCCAGGCATACGGCTCGCCGCAGACCGGCTGGCTGTCAGTGATGGAGAACGCCACGGAAGTCGAGTACGCACCCAATATGAGTACGCCCGGCAACGCAGTTGATTGACTGATTCTGTCAAATCAACTGCCTTTTTCTTTTTCGTTTCACTCTTCATTCTGATCCTGCCGCATTGTGCCTGTCCTGACCTGAATCCGCGGAAAGGAGATGAAACAACATGAACAATTTTCTGGCAGATTACCTTTCAAAGATCATCGACGTACCTTTTCTGATCAAAACAGAAAACGGCCAGCGGCAGATCGGTTCCGGCCATCCGGAATTCACGGTCACGCTGAAAGGAGATCTGGACAAAAAAGAACTGATGACCAGCACATCCCTCGCCCTGGGCGAGGCTTACATGCGCGGCCACATCCAAGTGGACAGAGATCTGTATGAAGTACTGGATCTCTTTCTGGGGAACATGGGCAAATTCACTACAGACGAAAACGCCCTGAAAAAGCTGATCCATTCATCTCTGTCAAAGAAGAATCAAAAAGTGGAGGTCTCCTCCCACTACGACATCGGCAACGATTTTTATTCGCTGTGGCTTGACAAGAGCATGAGCTACTCCTGCGCCTATTTTAAGGAAGAGGGCGAAAGCCTGGATCAGGCGCAGATCGACAAGGTGGATCACATTCTGGACAAACTGCAGCTGAAGGCCGGGATGACCCTGCTGGACATCGGCTGCGGCTGGGGATTTCTCCTTCGCCGCGCCGCAGAGACCAGAGGTGTGAAGGGTTTTGGCATCACGCTCAGCAAAGAACAGCACGATAAATTTGCCGCCGATATCGCGGCGGCAGGCCTGGGCGGCCGGCTTACCTGTGAGATCATGGATTACCGAGATCTGAAAAAGACGGGACTCGCCTTCGACCGGGCCGTCAGCGTAGGTATGCTGGAGCACGTGGGGCGCGGAAACTACGGCGAATTTCTGGACTGCGTAAATTCCGTCCTCGCCCCCGGCGGTCTGTTCCTCCTCCACTATATCAGCGCTCTGAAGGAACACCCCGGCGACGCGTGGATGAAAAAATACATCTTCCCCGGCGGCACCATCCCCAGCCTGCGGGAGATCATCGCCCTCATGGCGGACTATAACTTCTACACTCTCGACGTGGAGAGCCTTCGCCGCCACTACAGCAGGACCCTTCTGTGCTGGCGGAAAAACTTCACGGAGCATGTGGACGAGATCCGCGCCGCCAGAGGCGAAGAGTTTGTACGCATGTGGGATCTCTACCTGGCAGCCTGCGCAGCCACCTTTAAAAACGGTATCATCGATCTGCACCAGATCCTGATGTCCAAGGGCGTCAACAACGACCTGCCTATGCTGCGGACAGTATAGCGCTGCACAGCGCCTCCGATAGTCGCGGCATGAACCACTGGCCGGGGGCCGGATTTAAATATCCGGCCCCCGGCTTTTTAATAACATACGGAAATAACAGTTGACAAACGGTACTCCTCCGTCATATGATATTAGTTGTGAAATTCAACAGTTGTTTTGTCCAACCGTTGATCTGTGCAACTATATCGGTGTATTTCCGGGATCTATGATGAAGAGAAAAAGGAGCCTGACCATGAACCCCAATATCGGGATATTCCGCCGCTGTGAAGCATTTTATATCCGCACAAAAATGGAGAAGTACGGTCTCTCCCCGCTGGAGAGCAAGCTGCTCATGCTGCTGAAAGAGAAACGGTATCATCAGGATGAACTGGGCTGTCAGATGAATCTGGATAAGGGACGCATCGCCAGATCCGTCTCCCTGCTGGAAGATAAAGGACTGATCCAGCGCGAGACCAACGCCAGAGACAAGCGGCAGAAATTCGTCTCTCTCTCAGACAAAGGCCGGGAAATGCTCACCCAGATCAGTAAAGTTTACAAAGACTGGGACGATATCTGCTATTCTGGTTTTACAGAAGAAGAAAAACGGCTGCATCAGGAATTTCTGAGCAGGATTGCGGAAAACGCCGTGGAATACAGACGCAGTCACGCGGAAAAATACACCGGCCCCTGCGGAGGTTCAAGTACTTCCCAGCCGGCTGAAACGGAGGTAAAACATGATTAAAAATCTGACAGAGGGAAATCCTCTGCGATTGCTCTTCTTTTTCGCACTGCCCATGGTGGTGGGAAACTTATTTCAACAGCTCTATAATATGGTGGATTCTGTGGTCGTCGGCCAGTTTGTGGGCGAGGACGCGCTGGCGGCCGTGGGTTCTTCCTTCCCCGTGGTCTTCCTCTCTATCGCCATCGCCGCCGGCCTGTCCATGGGCTGCACCGTAGTCATCTCACAGCTCTTTGGCGCCGGCCACATCCGTGAGATGAAGGTGACCGTGTCCACCGCTCTGGTCGCTCTGGGCGTGGTGGGCCTGGTGATCATGGCCCTGGGCGAGGTGGCCGCCCTGCCCCTCCTTCGGCTGCTGGGAACCGACCCCGACATCATACTGGACGCTCTTTCTTATCTGCGGATCTATTTCGGCGGAGCCATCTTCCTGTTCCTTTACAATTCCCTGAACGGCATCTACAACGCCCTGGGAGACAGCAAGACTCCTCTGAAATTTTTAATGATATCGGCCCTGACCAATATCGTTCTGGACCTGCTCTTCGTGATCCACTTCCACATGGGCGTGGCAGGCGTGGCCTGGGCCACCCTGGCAGCTCAGGGCCTGTGCGCCGTGATCTCCTTTTACGTGCTGATCAGGCGTCTTAGAAAAATGCCTAACGAGGAAGGCTTCGATCCCTCCGACGCCTCCCAGCGGTTCCGCTATTTCGAATTTCGGGCCGCCCGGCGCATTGCAAAAGTGGGCGTTCCTTCCATGCTTCAGCAATCCATCGTTTCCCTGAGCATGATGTTCATGCAGGGACTGGTCAACTCCTACGGAAAAGTATTCGTCGCCGGATACACGGCCGCCACGAAGATCGACACGCTGGCCATGATGCCCAATATGAATTTCTCCAACGCCATGTCCAGCTACACGGCGCAGAACATCGGGGCTAAAAAAGCCGATCGCGTAAAAGAAGGATACCGGGCCAGCCTTCTCATGGTGCTTATCTTTTCCGCCCTCATCACGCTGATCATCTACCTCTTCGGGCCCCATCTGCTGGGCTGGTTCCTGAACAACGGTTCCGGCAGCCACGCCATGAACTATGGACTGAAATACATGAAGACCGTCTCCCTCTTCTACGTGCTCATGGGCTTCATGTTCGTGGGCAACGGTCTTCTGCGGGGCGCCGGCGATATGGGCGCTTTCATGCTCAGCTCCTTCTCCAACCTGATCTGCCGGGTAGTCATCGCCTACGTTCTGGC
This sequence comes from Bacilliculturomica massiliensis, assembly GCF_900605495.1. Lineage (GTDB taxonomy): Bacteria > Bacillota > Clostridia > Peptostreptococcales > Anaerovoracaceae > Bacilliculturomica > Bacilliculturomica massiliensis. The sequence continues at coordinate 72,194 of NZ_LR027601.1, read as the reverse complement.
CTATTTCATTGGCGCCAGCGCCATCTGGTGGTCCATACCCATCGGCTGGGGGATCGGCTCCCTCTTCTCCTTCTTCCGCATCCAGAGCGGAAAATGGAGATCAAAGGGGCTTGTGGAAGAAGCTGCTTAGACGGCGGCCGCGGCTGCGCAGGCTCCCTCTGCAGACCCGCCCGCAAGCTCACAAACCCGCAAGCTCACAAACCCGCAAGCTCACAGACCCGCAAGCTCAGGCCCGCAGCCCCATGCTGGTTCAGCCGTCCCTCAGTCCTGCCTAGACCGATCCCTGCAAAAACAGCCGGAGAGAGTTTCTCCGGCTGTTTTCGCGTTATATGGTTTTTATGAGAAGAGATCGATTATTGTGGCAGCCCAAACCGTCCGCTGCGTTCGTGAAGGATCACTTTCCTCTTGCGCAATTCTTCCAGATATTCTTCCGGATCATAGACCTGATCCGGAGTGCGGATGCCCACCTGGTCGATGCCCCTGGCCAGCAGCTGGACGCCCACAGACATGGAGCAGGCGGTGCTCTTGGCGTAACAGGCGGGGATCCCCCACTCGTCCTGACCGGGCGTGGTGGTGTAGAATGACAGTTCTACCTCCTCGCCGTCGAGAATGCCTTTGCAGTCGACGGTCAGGCAGAATCCCCACACATCTTCCTTGGCCAGATCAGGATTCGCGAAGATGAATTTCTCTATAAATTCGATGGGAGCGATCTCCGTGTCGCCCACCTTGACGGGGGGCGTGGTAAAGAACCCGTAATCATTCATGAACTTCAAGAACCGGTGCTGTCTCGGCGTCCACGCTCCGCGGATGGTACAGGTCTTCACCGTGGGCATAGTGGCCGGTATGGTGTAGACCTCATTGTGGGGCACATAGTACGCCGGCTGAGGGCCGAAGGGCTCGGGGAAGTTCACGATCTTCTCGCCGGTAAAGGGCCCCACATAGTGCTGCTCCCCGTCGGCATAATAGCTGCGCATGGTCTCGTTGGGGTCCAGCTCCCACAGGGTGGTGCGCACCAGCCCCGGCGCCGTCTGGATAGCCCGGAAGGAAGCGAAGGCGATATGTACTTCGTCCAGTCGGTCCAGCTTCCTGTTGGCGAAAGAGGCGATCATGTTGGAGGTCCCGGGCGAGATACCGTCGCAGACCACGAACAGCAGGCCTTTTTCCTCCAGCAGATCGTTCATGGCCAGCTGATCCTTGGTGGCCCCCAGATCCGTTCCCGTCACGCCGGCTTCCACGCAGCAGCGGTTGATGTAAGTATCGTACTGAAACGGCAGACAGTTGCACACCAGATCAAAGGGCTTCATCAGTTCAACTACCTCGTCCATGTTCTCGATCTCGATCTGTACCGCTGAAAACCTGGGATCTGAAAGGGACTCCACCAGTTTCGTGATCTTTTCCAGATTCCCGTCCGCCACCGTGACGCTGTCGAACTCGCTGGTGGCCGACAGATCTTTCACCACCTCCGAACCGATCAGGCCGCCTCCGCCCAGAACAAGCAATTTCTTCAGTCTCAGCATTTTAGCTCCTCCTTTTCCTCACTCTCGTGCACCGATATTTTATTCTCGTACACCGACCGCGTTTACCTGCCGCCCCGCAGACCGGACACCGCGTTTTTGATCCGGTCAAGCGCAGCCATGACGATGGTCCGCGGACAGGCCGCGTTGAGCCGCACAAATCGATCGCCGGACCCTCCCTGGCCGCCGAACTCGTAGCCCATGCAGGGCTGTACCCTGGCGGACTCCAGGAAAAATTGCTCCAGCTCTTTTCCGTCCATCCCCAGAGCGCTGCAGTCCAGCCACATCAGATAGGTCCCCTCAGACCGGACCGCCCTGATCTCCGGCACATACCGTCTCAGATAGTCGTACACCAGCTCCTTGTTTCCGTCCACATACTCGATGGCTTCGTCCAGCCACTTCTCGCACAGGGGATCGCTGTAAGCGGCCCTGGTGGCGGTAATGCCGAAGATATTGTCCAGTCTGGTCTGGCCGATGCCCATTTCTTCATCGAAGGCACGGCGCTTTTCCGGATCGGCGATGACCAGAGTCGAGGTCTGCAGACCGCCCAGATTGAACCCTTTGTTTGCGGAATAACAGGCCATGCAGTTTAACGCCTCCTCCTCTCCCAGGGAGGGAAAGGCTGTGTGGCCATACTTTTGAGACACAAAATCAGCGTGGATCTCGTCGGAGATCACAAAGACGCCGTATCTTCTGCAGAGCTCCGCCGCCCGCTGCAGTTCTTCCCGCCGCCACACCCGTCCGGAAGGATTGTGGGGGTTGGAAATGATCATGACTTTTACGTCCCCGGCCAGTTTTGATTCCAGATCGTCAAAATCAATTTCGATCTTCCCGTCTTTGATCAAAAGCTGAGATTCCGCCAGTCTGCGCCCGCTCTTTGTGACTACCTCGTGCAGGGGATCGTAGTTGGGCATCAGCACAATTACCCCGTCGCCCTTTTCCGTCAATATGCGCAGCATGGTATAGATCGCGTAAAGCACGCCCGGAGGGGCGAAAGCCAGCCATTCCTCCCTGGGCTCAAAACCGTACCTGCGTTTCATCCAGCCGGCGATGACTGCTTCGTAGCCCTGATCCCTGACGGTATAGCCGTACAGCGGATGCGCCGCTCTCTCCTTTACCGCCGTTGCCACCGGCTCCGGACAGGCGAAGTCCATATCCGCCACCCACATGGGAATGATCCGGTCTTCTTCCAGCCCGTATCTGCCGCCGCTCCACTTGTACGCTCCGGTCTCCCGCCGGTCGATCTGCCGGTCAAATCCTGCGTAAACGTTTTCTTTCTTTTCGCGCTCTCTATCTTCCACAGTCGCCCCCCTCTGCCAGTTCCACTACGCCTGCAGCCGCAAGCGTTCTCACCTCTTCTTCCGTATAGCCGATCTCCATGAGAATACCCATCGTATCTTCTCCCAGCAGGGGCGATGCTTTCACCACCTCCGCCGGCGTCTTTTCAAATTTGATGGGGATTCCCACGGCCTTGTATTTGCCTACGTTGGGATCGTCGATCTCCACCACCATATCCCTCTGCAGCATGTGCGGCTCCCGCATGGTCTGCCCCGCGTCGATGACCGGAGCCGCCGCAAAATTCTCACAGCTGAATATGGCCTTCAGCTCTTCCATGGTCTTGTCTCTGAAAAAGGGCTCCATGGCGCCGATCAGCTCAGCGTTGTGCCTGCACCGCAGCTCGTTGTCCTGAAACCGGGGGTCTTCCAAAAGCTCCGGCATATCCGCCTCCCGGCAGAATTCGGCCCAGCCTTTTTCCGTGACAGCGGCCACCGTATACCACCCGTCTTTGCACTGGATCACATCGTATGGCGCCACCATGTGGCTGCGGCTGTTGCCGCTGCGCTCCATGACAGTCCCGCTGACGCCGTATTCCAGGATCGCGTCTTCAATGCTGGCAAACAGAGAGTCCTGCATAGCCACATCCACCGTCTGACCCTCGCCGGTCATCAGTTTGTGATAATAGGCCGCCGCGATCCCGAAGGCCGCCATCAGTCCAGTGTAGCTGTCCCCGATGGAACAGCCTGAACGGACCGGCTGACGGTCGGGAAACCCTGACTGCCCCATGAGCCCGCAGGTCGCCTCGATAATATTGTCGTAAGCCGCCAGTTTCGCCAGCGGGCCGGTCTGACCGTAGCCCGTGACGGAAGCAAACACCAGGTCCGGCTTGATCTTTTTCAGTTCCTCATAGCCGATTCCCAGCTTATCCATGGTGCCCACCTTGAAGTTGTTCACCACAATATCCGCCTTCTTCACCAGCCGCCGGATCAGCTCCTTGCCCTCCTCCTTCGACAGGTCTACAGCGATCCCTTCTTTATTTCTATTGTACAGAGCGAAATAGGCGCTGCCGCCGTTTTCCGCCAGGGGCATCCATTCACGGGTCTGGTCGCCCGTCCCCGTCCGTTCTACCTTGATGACCCGCGCGCCGTAGTCGGCCAGGTTCAAGGTGCAGTAGGGCCCGCTGAATGCCTGTGTAAAATCCAGGACTGTCACGCCCGAAAGTGGTTTCATCCTCTCGCCTCCTCTTCACAACGCTGTTTCGGCTCCCCGTCTGTCACGATCCCCTGTGCGGTCAGCCGACGGATCTCCTCATCTTCGTATCCCAGCTTCTTCAGGTACCGGCCGGTATCTTCTCCCAGCAGCGGCGCGCCCCGGTCCACGCTTCCCGGCGTCTTTCCCAATTTTGCCGGTATACCCGGCATGCTGACAGATCCCACCTGCGGATCTTCCACCGTAAGGACCATTTCCCTGTGGCTGATCTGTTCGCTCTGCATGGCCTCCAGAACAGTGCACACCGACCCGCAGGGGATGTTTTCCTTTTCCAGCATGGCCTCTATCTCGAACTTCTTCATGGTACTTGTGATACTCTCGATCCGGTCTCGGAGACCGCCGTCCAGATAATGTTCGCCCCGCTTGGCGTTGCTTGAAAATCTGGGATCCTCCAGCAGATCCTCCATACCCATCACACGGCAGAATTTTTCCCACTGAAAATCGCTGGATACGCCGATGGACACAAATCCGTCCAGTGTCTCGTATGTATCGTAGGGCGCGATGGCCTGAGACATGTTGCCGTTTCTGGTATGCTTGTGCCCCAGAACAGAACAGTCCACCATGCCGTCCTCCAGCACCGCGAACAGAGAGTCTGATGCCGCTACGTCCACGAACTGCCCTTCTCCGCCTTTTCTCACATGGATCACCGCCAGCACGATCCCCAGCGCCAGGTGCATCCCTCCGTAGAGATTGCCCAACTGAGCCCCCATGGTGATGGGCGGACCGTTAAAATATCCCGACATATCCAGCATGCCGCTGTATGCCTGAGCTGTATTGTCAAAGCAGGCTTTGCTTTTATTTTCTCCCTTGCGTCCGTACCCGGTCAACGAAGCGTACACCAGCTTCGGATTGATCCTGCGCAGTTCCTCGTATCCCAGTCCCAGCTTTTCCATGGCGCCGTACTTGAAATTCTCGCACACCACGTCGGCGTCTTTGACCAGTTCTTTTACAATGGCTTTCCCTTCGTCCGTCTTCAGATCCACGGCCACGCTTTTTTTCCCTCTGTTGAGATATCCGTGGTAAACACTGTAGTTCCCGTTCTTCGGCGCCAGCTCACGGAGTTTGTCTCCTCCCTTTACATTTTCGATCTTGACGATCTCCGCTCCGAAGTCAGCCAGCAGCATGGTGGCGTAGGCCGCCCCGTGCAGCTGTGAAAAATCCAACACTTTGATTCCTTCCAGTGGCTTCATGCTGTATTCATCCTATCCTTTCCCTATTGCCACAAGAGTGAACCCGAAAACGGGTTCACCCTTGTGGAATTGGACTATTACGGAATTCACCCTCATCGCATTAAGGGCACTTGTACGCTTGTTTATGCTCTCGGCTTCTTGACCACGGCAACTCCTGTGCCGTCGAGGATCAGCTGAGGCTCGTCGAGTACTTCGAACACATCCTGCTCTCTGTGGTTCTCGATGATCTTGTAGATTCTATAGCCGTAAGTTCTGGAACGGCTGCCTTCACTTTCAAGCCAGATGATGACTTCGATGGTGTCGCCGCCGAACAGTCCGGCGCGGAAGTTGGCGTTAACATTGGCCAGCAGAGAACCGTCTCCGTCATCGCGTCTTACTGTGAAGTCTGTCAGCGCGTCGATAGCATACTGCAGAATCTGAGGGCCGGACAGCATATAATCGGAATAATGGTTGTTTTCGCAGTTGGTCTTATAGCGAAGTCTCATTTCCTTTAATTCCGGTCCTTTGGCATTGTCGATGACGAATTTTCTGTCTTCCATGATGATAATCCCTCCATGAATGATTGAATTGAAATATTTTATTTATTCATTGAAATAACGTTTGACGCCTTGAAGTGCCGGCATCCTCCGTTAAGCCGATGCCTTTTGGTCTTTGATCCTTCCACCTTCCATCTTGCAGAGCGTAACTGCGATCACGAAGGAAAGTCCCACGGTGATAGCGATTCCCAGAATGGCGCTTCCCGTAGCTCCCAGCGTATTGTACATCAGGCCCGTAGCCAGATAAGCCACGGCTGCGGCCGCCGCCACGCACAGGGCGTATGGCAGCTGCGTCTTCACGTGAGCGATGTGATTACAGCTTGCTCCCATGGAGGACAGTACGGTGGTATCGGAGATCGGCGAGCAGTGGTCGCCGAAGATCCCGCCGGAGATTACAGTACCGATGGCGGCTCCCAGAGGAGCGTTGATGGCCAAGGCCAGCGGAATGGAAATGGGCAGGAAGATCGCGAAGGTACCCCAGGAGGTTCCTGTGGTAAACGCGGTGAACGCGGCGATCACGAAAACAGCGATGTACATGACGGTGGGCGTCAGGAAATTCTCGGTGTGTGCGATAACAAACGCGGTGGTTCCCACTGCCTTACACACAGAACCGATAGCCCAGGACAGAGTCAGGATCAGTACGGCGTCCATCATCATTCTGATTCCTTCGAAGAAGGTATCTACCGCTTCCTTCGGGGTCATTACTTTGTTTCTTACGGTGTAGACTGCGGCTACGATGCTGGCTACGAAGAATCCGACCACCAGGCACTTTGTGGTGCTGGCGTTGGCCAGAGCCGTCATAACTCCCACGTTGGGGAAATCGCCGGTCCACAGGAATCCTGCAAAGATCACGCCTACCAGTACCAGCAGAGGTACGATCATGCTGGACATTGTCGGCTTCGATCCCTCAGGCAGGATCACCTGACGGATCAGGGCCGGGGACGCGTCGCCGTCGTCTACCAGCTTGCCTGTCAGTCTGGCTCTGTCTTCCGCTTTCTTCATGGGTCCGAAGTCGAATCCGGAGATCGCGATCATGTATACCATGATGACGGCGCCGATGGTGTAGAAGCTGAAGGGAACAGCCTTTACAAACTCGCCCATGGGGTTGGCCTGTACATTGTTCTGCTCAAACTGCTGGGCGATGATCGAAATGATATAGGCGCCCCAGGCGGTAAAGGGGAACATGCTGGGCATGGTCGCCGTGGTAGCGTCGCAGATGTAAGCCAGCTTTTCTCTGGACACCTTCAGAGCGTCCGTGATAGGCTTGAAGATCGGTCCTACGAGTACCGGGTTGGAAGAGTCGCTGAAGAAGATCGCGGTTCCGCCGGCAGCCGCCAGTACCTGAGCCTGCTTGCTGGTCTTTACTTTCTTTGTAAGTCTCTCAGCAAATGCGTGAGCGCCGCCGCCCTTTTCGAGAAGGAGGGCGAAGGACCCGCAGAACATGGCCATGAAGATAACGGCCGCGTTGGAGGGATCTCCCATGGACGGGAAGATATAATCTCCAAAGGTAGCCATCAATCCGTCGATAGGATTAAAGCCGCAGAGAAGCGTTGCTCCGATCCAAATTCCTGCAAACAGTGAGATCAGTACCTGTTTCGTTAAAATAGCTAAAACAATAGCGAGTATAGGGGGCAATAAACTTAATACACCTACAGTCTCCATGTTATTCCTCCTGTTTCATTTTCTGCCGCTTATGCGGTCTAACTGAAGTTATAAAATAATTCATTTTGATAAAAGCGAATCTGTAAATGCTACTTCCCTGTTATCTTCTCAGGACAGTATACTTATTCATCAGTTCGTGATACAGCTCTGCGCTAAGCTCCGACTTCTGCGGTATGTCTATGTATCCGTCTTATTCCACCGCCAGAGACCCGGTCAGCATGATATTCCCCACGTGTCATGATGTTCCCCACGTGTTTTCCCAGCGCGGCGGATCGATTCGCATCTTTTCCAAGAGCATCCCACAGGAAGACCTCAACACACCACGGACCATATGCGTACAAGGATGTGTTGACCAGGCTGGTGAATATATCCTCCAGCTGTTCGATCTCTTTCCCGATCAGCGGCGGGCCCATCTGCGAATCCCACACGCCGGCGGACAGCCGGCTTGAATCACAGACGGCTCCATAGCCGTGGATACCCTCATCGGTGATAACTTCCGCAATAGTAACGAAACGTTCCTTTCGGGATTCCCCGAGTTCCAGCAGGATGGAAAGGATTTCTTCAGAAGAACTTCCACCCGCCGTACCTTACATCGACAATTTTCAGACAGCCACCTCTTTCTGTAACTATTTCATCCTAGGATATCTATATATAATTGCAAATAGTGTGCCAATTTAAAAAAACAGCATATTTGCGTCGATTTCCCCTATCATATCGCATTTTTCTGTGGATTTTATCTCTCTTTTTCAATAATAAGGATCGGCTTGTCAAAGTTTTTTTACTATTTTGATCTTTTCTTCTTTTCCGTCTAAATTTTTTTACGTTTTACCCTTGTTTCTCTTACATTTTTCACCTTAATTTCTTTTATCCTTTCAAAATCTCGTTAAAAAAGCGTCAATTAACGTAAAAATGTTTTGACGTTTTCCACTTAATTCCTTCTATTTCGACAAATTTCGCCCCGCCATTCCCCATCTCCTTCCTTTCCTCAGCTTCGTCTCCCTGCTGTGAAAAAGTTTTTCCTATGTTATAAAAAGAGGGGGGCGGGATCTCTGACCGCATAAAAAGAGGAGCCTTTCCGCTCCTCCTCTTTACACTTTCCTCATCTGCCTGTATCGCTGTCTCCCCGCTGAGGGGGCAGATTATGAAGTCTCGTGCCTCCTTCCTGTACCCAAAAGCTCCGGGATCAATGCCGGGAACCCTTCAGATGCCTGGTGGAACAGTTCCTGAATACCGAAAGCCGGCCAGCCAAGGAAAATGCGGGTCCTTTTCTTGATTTTTTCTTTTTGCCCTCACAAAAGCTCCAAAAACGAAAATAAAATGGATAATACATATCTAATATTAAAAATATGGAAAATATTTTTCGTTTTAAACACAGAATTGCTTACAAAAAGAAAAAAGCGACATAGATCGACAAGGCAAACCGTTCAAGTTCCTGCTGCGTCCTCTGTTTTTTTCTTTTTTGAGTGTTGATAGCAGGCAAAAAGAAAAAACAGGTCCTTTCGTGTTTTCGATCAACGGATGATTCGATCCACATAATATAATACCGCCAATCGCCTGTGCGATTGACGGTTCCTGAAAGATTGTTTTTAATATTGATAGCTTTTAATATTTCTGATCGATATTATATTTGCGGATCTTGTACCAGAGCCCCTGCTTGGATATCTGCAGCGCCTTGGCTGTCCTTGATAATCTTCTGTCATTCTCCACGTACTTTGTTTCGATGAGCTTCTTCTCAAATTCCGACACCAGTTCCTCCAGCGACTTATCCGAAGTATCTTCTATAACGATCTTCCCTATATCAATGTTGTCGAGCATATACTTCGGTATATTTTCAACGTCGATGGTCGCGCCGTAATTCAGATGGTAAGCGCCTTCGATGACGTTTTTCAGCTCCCGGACGTTTCCGGGCCAGTCGTAGTTCATAAAGACCCGTTTGACCTGATCAGAATACTCGATGATGTTTTTATTCAGTTTCTGATTCAGCTCTTTTCGGAAATACTCCATGAGAAGCGGAATATCCTGCCGCCTTTCTTTCAGCTCCGGCAGATCATAGCGTATGACGCTGAGCCTGTAGTACAGGTCTTCCCGTATCTTCCGCTGCTTCACGCACTCCAGAGGGTCTTCATTCATGGCTGCGATGATCCGCACGTTTACATCGCGCACTCTCTTATCGCCGATCCTGCGTATTTTCTGTTCTTCAATGGCCCGCAGGATCTTCGCCTGGGCTTCCAGCTCCATGGAGTTGATCTCGTCAAGAAAGAGGGTTCCGTTGTCCGCCATCTCAAACAGACCCATGGTGTCGCTGGCTCCGGTAAAGCTGCCCCGCACCGTTCCAAAGAGTATGCTTTCAAGCAGCGTGGCCGGTATGGCCGCGCAATTCTGCACGATCAGAGGGCCGTCGTGCCTTGAACTGCATTTGTGGACAGCGTTCACGATCAGCTCTTTTCCCGTCCCCGTCTTTCCGTAGACCAGCACCGGCGCGTCGCTGTCGCTGCTGAGACGGATCTTTTCCTTTATATCATTCAAATTGGGATCCTGGGTGATGATATCCTCCAGATCGTAGCCGTTGTTTTGATTCAGATATTGATCCGTGTTAAACTCGATGCTCAGATTCTTCTTCTCGATGGGCTTGTCGAGATAGATGGCGATATCCGCCACCCCTACCATCTTTCCGCCGTCGTGTATGGGAATTTCAGAACTGATCGTGTGGATCGTGGTTCCCAGAAAGGAAGTGAAGGTCTGCTCGCAGTTCATGAAGGACTTTCCTGTCCTCAGACACTGCATGATGTAGCTGCTTTCCTCCGTCAGATAGGGATAGGCGTCCAGCAGTTTTTTGCCCAGCACATCGGTTCCCTTCAAAGCGCTTACATCAGGATATTTCGTATAATAATAACGAATGATCGCATTCTCGTCTACAATCATGATGCTGTCCGCGTTGCTGAAGATCTTCAGTGTCTGCTCTACATAACGATTCAGCATCTTCATGATACATCCCCTCCATTCCGGCGTACGCCCGTCGCGGGCCGCGCCTTCCCACGCCTCGTCCCTCTCCGCTCCGTTTTGCGGTCTGACCCCAGAGGTCTTCCCCCCGGCCGGTGCGCCCGCTGTTTTCGGAGTCTGATCTTCTCCGGGAGAAGGTCGAATGCCAGTTAATACTAAGCATATCATAAAGTATGTCAAAAAGGGAAAACAAAAAATGGAATGCGGGCATAATTGCTCAAATATACGCATAAATGAGCGGACCCATCCACAAAGCAAATTGCTCCCCCCTGCCTGCAGATGCTTATTCGCCCTGCGGGCTCACTTTCACAAAATAAACTTTTTTGAAACATGCGGAAATATCAACGGACGGTATTTACTATGTTAAAAAGACCCCGGCAATCCCATTGCCCGGGTCTTCTCTTCGTTCTTTTTGCCCGCGGCGGCGGGACGCGCCCATCCGCTGCGGATCATATTTTTTATCTACACCAATTCGAGGAATACCATCTCGGCGCAGTCCCCTCTGCGGGGTCCCAGCTTCAGGATCCTGGTATAGCCGCCGTTTCTGTCGGCGTACTTGGGCGCGATCTCGTCGAACAGCTTTGTCACAACGTCCTCATCGAAGATGTAGGCCAACGCCTGTCTTCTTGCGTGCAAATCGCCGCGCTTTGCCAATGTGATCATCTTTTCCGCTTCTCTTCTCGTTTCCTTCGCTCTCGTATCGGTGGTAGTGATACGACCCTCTCTCAGGAGGTCGGTTACGAGATTTCTCAGCATCAGCTTTCTGTGAGCTGTGGGTCTGCCTAATTTTCTATAGCCTGGCATGTTTCTCCTCCTTCCCGTCTATTCGTCGCTTGGCTTCAGTCCAAGACCTAATTCTTCCAGTTTATGCTTAACTTCATCCAGAGATTTCTTGCCCAGGTTCCGCACCTTCATCATATCGTCCTCGGTCCGGTGGGTCAGTTCTTCAACTGTATTGATCGCAGCGCGCTTCAGACAGTTGAAGGAACGAACAGAGAGCTCCAGCTCCTCGATGGTCATCTCAAGAGCCTTCTCCTTCTGATCTTCTTCCTTTTCCACCATGATCTCAACGGAATCCATGCTGTCGGTCAGATCTATGAACAGCTTCAGATGTTCCTGCATGATCTTTGCGCCGATGGAAACGCCCTCGTCGGGCTTGATGCTTCCGTCAGTCCAGATCTCCAGGATCAGCCTGTCGTAGTCCGTTACCTGTCCGACTCTCGTATTCTCCACCGTAAAGTTCACCTTTCTGACAGGTGTATAGATGGAGTCTACAGGAATCACTGCGATCGGAGTATTCTCTGTCTTGTTCTGATCCGCAGACACGTAGCCTCTGCCCCTGGCGATGTTGATTTCCATCACGAGAGTGGAGTTCTCTTCCAGGGTTGCAATGTGCAGCTCCGGATTGAATATCTCCAGTTCGCTGTCCGCGATGATGTCCGCGGCAGTGACCTCTTTCGGGCCCACGGCGTTGATGATGACGCGCTTCGTGTTCTCATTATTCAGGCGTACGGCGAGCTTCTTGAGATTCAGGATGATCTCCGTAACGTCCTCTTTCACACCTGGAATGGTGGAAAACTCGTGAAGAATGCCATCGATCTTGACGGAGGTAACTGCGGCGCCGGGGAGCGACGAGAGAAGGATCCTTCTCAGGCTGTTTCCCAATGTGGTGCCATAGCCTCTTTCCAGGGGCTCCACCACAAATTTGCCGTAGTTCTTGTCCTCATCAGAGTAGATACACTCGATTGTAGGTTTTTCAATTTCGATCACTCAAAATCCCTCCTTTTAAAAATATGTTAAGGGGTAATGCAGGGGTCCTGCCGATCTGCGGATCACACGGCTGTCCGGAAAAGCGGCGCGGCGCCGCAGGCAAAGCCTGGGTGCCCCGAAGTCCCGGACATACCGCTCTCTGCAGAGTTCTGCTCTCTGCAAAGCTCCACGCTCGCCGCCAGATCCTGCGTCGTAGCCTGCTTGCCATCCGAACATCGCCTTCGGCTCCTTCGTATGGGCAGGCCTGACGGGGGACCTTCCGACGATTTGCTCCGCTCTCTGCAAAGCTCCATGTTCGCCGCCAGATCCTGCGTCGTAGCCTGCTGCCATCCGAACGTCGCCTTCGGCTCCTTCGTATGGGCAGGCCTGACGGGGGACCTTCCGACGATTTGCTCCGCAAATCGGGATAGGTCTCCCTACTTCGAGTACAACTCGACGATCAAATGTTCTGCAACCGGTGTATCGATGTCTCCTCTGGTCGGGAGCGCGAGAACTTTGCCTTCCAGCTTGTCGGGATCAACGGTGATCCAGGACGGGGTGCTGATGGACATTTCTCTTACTTCCTTGAACTTCGGAGAAGATGTGCTCTTTTCTTTTACTTTAATGACGTCCCCTGCTTTGACTTCCAGAGACGGAATGTCTACTTTTTTGCCGTTCAGCGTGAAGTGGCCGTGGCGTACCAGCTGTCTGGCTTCCTTTCTGGAGGAAGCGAAGCCCATTCTGAACACGACGTTGTCCAGTCTGGTCTCCAGCATGATCAGCAGATTTTCACCAGTCTGGCCTTTTCTCTTCTCAGCCTTCACAAAGTAGTTTTTGAACTGGGTCTCCAGCAGGCCGTAGAACCGCTTCGCCTTCTGCTTTTCTCTCAGCTGAAGTCCGTAGTCGGATACCTTCTTTCTGCCCTGTCCATGCTGTCCCGGAGCGTAGTTTCTCTTCTCCACAGCGCATTTGCTGCTATAGCATCTCTCGCCCTTCAGGAACATTTTCTGGCCTTCTCTCCTGCACAGTCTGCAGGAAGGACCTGTATATCTTGCCATATTAACTACACCTCCCTCTCACTATACTCTTCTTCTCTTCGGCGGTCTGCAGCCGTTGTGAGGGATCGGGGTGATGTCTTTGATCATGTTGATCTCAAGACCGGCGGTCTGCAGCGCTCTGATCGCCGCCTCACGGCCGGACCCGGGTCCCTTTACGTATACTTCCACGGTCTTCAGTCCGTGCTCCATCGCGCCCTTGGCAGCTTCCTCAGCGGCCATCTGAGCAGCGAAGGGAGTGGATTTTCTGGAACCCTTGAATCCCAGAGAACCGGCACTGGACCAGGACAGAGCGTTTCCGTTCAGATCTGTAAGAGTAACAAGAGTATTGTTGAAGGTCGATTGAATATGAGCCTGACCGCGTTCAATATTTTTGCGTTCTCTTCTCTTTTTGCGGACTGTTTTCTTTACAGCTTTTGCCATTTTAACCTACCTCCTTACTTCTTTTTCTTTCTTCCTACAGTCTTCTTCGGACCCTTCCGGGTTCTGGCGTTCGTCTTGGTCTTCTGACCTCTGACGGGCAGTCCTCTTCTATGTCTGATTCCTCTGTAGCAGCCGATTTCCATCAGTCTCTTGATGTTCAGGGAAACTTCTCTTCTGAGATCTCCCTCCACATCGTATTCCGAATCAATGATCTTTCTGATGGCACCAACTTCATCCTCAGTCAGATCCTTGATCCTCGTGTCCGGGTTGACTCCGGCCTGGGCCAAGATCTTGGCCGCGGTCGGCTTTCCGATACCGTATATATAGGTGAGTCCAATTTCTGCTCTTTTGTCTCTGGGTAAATCGACACCGGCTATACGAGCCATACTTCTACCTCCTTTTTTACCTGGATTGTCTTTTTTGTTTATGATGATAAGATAACCTTCAGGAAGTTTTTCCTGAGTGAGACATGGGAAAAACCAGCCGCTCCCCTCCGGTCCTTTTCATGCGTTTTAGCCCTGTGTCTGCTTGTGCTTCGGATTTTCACAGATAACCATTACTTTTCCGTTTCTCTTAATGACCTTGCACTTTTCGCAGATGGGTTTTACTGATGCTCTAACTTTCATGACATAAAACCTCCTCGCTGTACGTCGTAGCCTGCCTGTGGGTCGGGCGCCGTCGCCGGCCAGCTCTCCCGGGCAGTCCTGACGGGGACACCTGTATCCGTTTGCCGCGCAAATCGGGACAGGCGCGCCTTATTTATCTCTCCAAGTGATTCTGCCTCTGGACAGGTCGTAGGGAGAAAGCTCTACCTTTACTCTGTCGCCGGGAAGAATCCGTATGAAGTTCATTCTTATCTTACCGGAAATGTGCGCGAGCACTTCATATCCATTTTCAAGCTGTACCTTGAACATGGCGTTTGGCTGTGCCTCCAGCACGGTACCAAATACTTCTATGACATCTTTTTTTGCCATGTATGGCGCACCTCCTCAAAATTCCAAATATCGTTTTCCGCCTGACGGATGCTATGCCGCTCAAAAGCCGGCGCGGATGTCCGCGTCAGCCTCACAGAGTCAGCAGCTCCGGTTCATCTTCTGTAATCACCACGGTGTTTTCGTAGTGCGCCGAGAGGGAGCCGTCAACGGTCTCTACTGTCCAGTTGTTCAGCATGACCTCCACGTCGTATCCTCCGGCATTGATCATGGGTTCGATGGCGAGCACCATGCCCGGCGTCAGCTTCGGCCCTCTACCCGGTCTTCCGTAATTGGGTATCTGGGGGTCCTCATGCATATTCCGCCCGATGCCGTGTCCGACAAAGTCCCGTACAACAGAAAATCCTGCCGCCTCGGCGTGAGCCTGAATGGCGTGGGACACGTCTGTGAGACGGTATCCCGGTCTGCAGAATTTCAGCCCTGCGAAGAAGCTCTCCTCCGTAACGGTGATCAGCCTCTGCGCTTCCTCCGAAATCGTACCCACGGCGTAGGTCCTGGCCGCATCGCTGTAGTAATCCTTGTAGATCGTACCAAGGTCCACGCTGACGATGTCCCCCTCCTTCAGAATCTTCTTTTTGGAAGGGATCCCGTGAACGACTTCCTCGTTCACCGAAACACAGGCGCAGGCCGGAAACCCGTTGTATCCCTTAAATGCCGGGATCATCTTATTTCTAAGAATGGTCTCCTCGACGTAATCGTCGATATCCTTGGTGGACATGCCCGCCGTGATGACCTTCGGGAGCTCAAGCAGCATGGCTTTTGTCACCGTAGCCGCTTCCCGCATCAGATCAATTTCTTGCTGTGATTTCAGAATTATCATGTATTATGCTCCTATTGCATCCACGATAGCGGCAAAGACGGTATCCAGTGCGCCCGCGCCGTCGATGTGCGCGATGTTGCCCGCTTTCTCATAGTACGCGATCAGCGGACTGGTCTGTTCCTTGTATACCTTAAAGCGGTTCTTTACGGTTTCTTCCGTATCGTCGGCTCTCTGGTACACCTCTCCGCCGCAGACGTCGCAGACGCCCTCGACCTTCGGCGGCATATTCGTCACATGATAAGGCTTTCCGCAGGCCCTGCACACTCTTCTGCCGATCATCCGGTCCAGAAGAATGTCTTCAGCCACATCGATGTCGATGACCTTAGTCAGCTCCATGCCGTTTTTCGCCAGAAAGGCGTCAAACTTCTCCGCCTGATATTCGGTCCTCGGAAAACCGTCCAGCAGGAATCCGTTCTTGCAGTCGTCCTGGACCAGGCGGTCGTTCACCAGGTCGATCGTCAGATCGTCGGGAACGAGCTCGCCCTTATCCATATATTCTTTTGCTTTCTTCCCCAGAGGGGTACCTTCCTTGACGTTCTTGCGGAAGATATCTCCGGTGGAGATATGAGGGATATGATATTTTTCAGCAATGCTTGTCGCCTGTGTGCCCTTACCGGCTCCCGGAGGGCCCAGCAGTACTAAATTCATCATGGTTCTACCTCGCTATTTCAAGAAACCGGAATAGTTTCTCATTACCATCTGGGTTTCCAGCTGCTTCATGGTATCCAGTGCAACACCTACCGCGATGAGCAGGGAGGTTCCGCCGAATCCGATGGAGAGGTTGGTCCACTGCTGCAGCAGCGTCGGCATAGCGGCGATAACCGCCAGGAAGATCGCTCCTGCAAATGTGATTCTTGTCATAACTTTGTTTAAATATTCAACGGTGGGCCGTCCCGGTCTGATTCCCGGAATAAATCCGCCGTTTGCTTTCATGTTGTCCGCTACTTCCTGGGGATTGAAGGTGACCGCCGTATAGAAGTAGGTGAAGAAGATGATGAGGATAATGTCCAGAGTGACATAGATCCACACGCCCGGGTGTCCGCTGGGGGACAGCCACTTGGCAACCCACGCTGCAAAGCTCGTTCCCGGCCAGATATAGGTAATGGTCAGGGGGAACTGCAGCAGGGAAATTGCAAAGATAACGGGAATTACGCCGGCCTGGTTGACTTTGATCGGAATGTGCGTGCTCTGTCCGCCGTACATTTTTCTGCCGACCACTCTCTTCGCATACTGTACGGGAATCTTTCTCTGTCCCTGCTGGACCAGAACGATTCCAACTACTACGACCAGTGCGAAGATCACAAACAGGATGATGGAGACGATGCTTACCGTTCCATCCCGATACGCGGAAAGCGTATGGCTGATTCCCCTCGGGATTCTGTCAACAATTCCTGCAAAGATGATCAGGGAGATTCCATTTCCAATTCCCTTTTCGTTGATCTGCTCGCCCAGCCACATCAGGAAGGCGGTTCCCGCGCACAGCGTCAGGATGATTACGATCTTGGACAGCGCGCTGTTGTCGGCGATGACCTGTCTGAACAAACCAAAGGTGTAGCCGATGGCCTGGACCAGCGCCAGCACAACGGTGAGATACCGCGTATACTGAGCGATCTTCTTTCTTCCTTCCGTACCCTCCTTCGCGATCTCCTCCAGTTTGGGGATCGCAATGGTGAGGAGCTGCAGTATGATGGATGCCGTGATGTAGGGGGTTATGCTCAGCGCGAAAATGGTGAAGTTGCTGAAGGAACCACCCGAAAACAAGTCGAACAGCCCGAATAACCCGGATTCATTGGCGTTGAACATGTTCGCCAACTGACTGCGGTCGATTCCGGGAACCGGAATGCAGGAACCCAGACGGAAGATGACGAGCATCAGGAATGTGAAGATCATCTTCGTCCGAAGCTCCGCGACCTTCCAGGCCTGCGCGATTGTTTTGATCATGCTCATGTTAGATCACCTCTGCCTTTCCTCCGGCAGACTCGATCTTTTCAATAGCTGTTTTGCTGAATTTCTGAGCCTTTACGGTAATATTCTTTTCCAGTGTTCCTTCACCGAGAATTTTGATCCCTTCCGTAACACCCTTTGCCAGGCCTTTATCCATCAGCATTTCCGGCGTCACTTCCGTTCCGTTCTCGAACACGTTCAAAGCCCCCACATTGACTCCCACATATTCTCTTCTCCAGATGTTTGTGAATCCTCTCTTGGGGATTCGTCTGTATAAAGGCATCTGGCCGCCCTCGAAGCCGAGACGTACGCCGCCGCCGCTTCTGGACTTCTGACCGTTCATACCTCTGCCGGCGGTTTTGCCCTGACCGGTAGCGGTACCTCTGCCTTTTCTCTTCGGCTTTCTGGACGCGCCAGGAGCCGCTTTCAATTCATGCAGTTTCATGTCTTGCTACACCTCCGTTCCTAGAGTTCTTCTACTGATAAAAGATGCTTTACTTTTGCGATCGCTCCGCGAACCTGCGGTGTATCCTCGAATTCCACTGTCTGTCTGATTTTTTTCAGACCAAGCGCTTCTACAACTTTTCTATGAGCAGGGGAAGCGCCGATGGTGCTCTTGGTCAGTGTGATTTTCACTTTATTAGCCATGATGCGGTTCCTCCTAACCTAAAATTTCTTCCTTTGTTTTGCCTCTGAGTCTGGAGACCTCTTCTACAGTCTTCAGCGCTCTCAGGCCTTCCAGCGTTGCATAAGCCATGTTTCCGGGATTATTGGACCCGATGGACTTCGCTCTCACATCTTTCAGTCCCGCCAGTTCCAGTACGGTACGTACGGAGCTTCCGGCGATAACGCCTGTACCGGGAGCGGCGGGCATGATCAGTACTCTGCCGGCGCCGAACACACCCAGTGTTCTGTGAGGGATCGTGGTTCCCACCGTGGGAACGTGGACCAGATCTTTCTTCGCATCTTCGATTGCTTTTCTTACGGCTTCCGGAATTTCCTGCGCTTTGCCGAGGCCGCAGCCTACGTAGCCCTCGCCGTCGCCGACGACGACCGTAACGCTGAATCTGAAGTTCTTGCCGCCCTTAACGACCTTCGTAACACGTCTGATGTTTACGATGGATTCTTTTAAGTCAAGCTTGGATGCATCTATCATGTTTCGCATTCTTTTCCTCCTCCTGCTAGAATTTCAGGCCGGCTTCGCGCGCGCCGTCAGCCAGTTCTTTGACTCTTCCGTGATACAGGTATCCGCCTCTGTCAAAGCATACGGTCTCAATGCCCGCAGCCATTGCTTTTTTAGCGATGGACGCTCCGACCAGTTTCGCGGCATCCTTGTTTCCGCCGTAAGCCGCTTCCGCCTTGACGTCTTTGTCAAGGGAAGAGGCCGCAGCCAGCGTTCTGCCGTTCACATCGTCGATCACCTGCACGGAAATATTCTTCAGGCTTCTGTATACGCACATTCTCGGTCTTTCAGGAGTTCCGAATACGTCTTTTCTGACTCTCAGATGTCTCGCCTGACGTCTGTCGTTTCTGCTCAATTTCTTTGCCATGTGTATTCACTCCCTTCTATTTCTTCTTAGCTCCGGCTTTGCCTTCTTTTCTGCGAACCACTTCATCAGAGTAGCGAATACCCTTGCCCTTGTACGGCTCCGGTTTTCTCCACTTTCTGATGTTGGCAGCGTAGTTGCCGACAACAGCCTTGTTGGCTCCCTTGACGATGATCTCCGTGGGGGATGTTACCTCCGTGGTGATGCCTTCGGGATCTTCCATTTCAACGGGATGTGAATATCCGAGATTCATTACGAGCACTTTGCCCTTTTTCTCAGCTTTATAGCCGACGCCGATCATCTGCAGCTTCTTCTCGAAGCCGTCGGTGACACCGACTACCATGTTGTTGACGAGGGTCCTGGCCAGACCGTGCATTGCGCCGGCTTCCTTGCTCTCGTCCACAGGCACCGCGGTGAGCACGCCGTCTGCGATTTCAAACTTGATCTTCTTGCTGATCTGCTCCTGCAGTTCTCCCTTTGGTCCTTTTACAGTAACAAGATTGCTGTCACTGACTTTCACTTCGACACCAGCAGGGATTGTAACAGGCTTTTTACCAATTCTGGACATGTCTGCAATCTCCTTTCTTGTTACTTTATTACCAAACGTAGCAGATGACTTCACCGCCCACTCCCAGCTTTCTGGCCTCTTTGTCGCTGATCAGGCCCTTGGAAGTAGACATAATCGCGATTCCCAGTCCGCCCAGTACCTTGGGGACTTCGTCGCTCTTTGCATATACTTTGAGACCCGGCTTGGAGATTCTCTTGATTCCGGTGATTACTTTCTGCTTGTCGGCGCCGTATTTCATCTGAACGCGGATGACGCCCTGTTTTTCGTCTTCTATTACATCGTACCCTTTAATATAACCTTCTTCGGTTAAAATTCCCGCGATCGCTTTCTTCATCTTGGAAGCGGGAATGTCAACGGTAGCGTGTCCTACAGTATTGGCATTTCTGATTCTTGTAAGCATATCTGCTATAGGATCTGTCATGGTCATAGTAGAAGTACCTCCTTCCTTTTTATTCTACCAGCTGGCTTTTCTTACGCCGGGGATCTCTCCCTTATAAGCCAGCTCTCTGAAACAGATACGGCAGATTCCGTATTTTCTCAAGTACGCGTGGGGTCTTCCGCAGATTCTGCATCTGCTGTAGGCCTGCGTGGAATACTTCGGCTTTCTGGCCTGTTTTACTTTGAGAGATGTCTTTGCCATAATTCCCTCCTATTTCTCAAACGGCATGCCGAGCGCTTCCAGAAGAGCCTTCGCTTCCTCGTCGGTCTTGGCCGTGGTGGTGAATACGATGTTCATACCTCTGATCTTCTCTACCTTATCGTATACGATCTCAGGGAAGATCAGCTGTTCTTTGATACCCATGGAGTAGTTTCCTCTTCCGTCGAAGGAGTTCTTGCTCACACCTTTGAAGTCTCTTACCCGGGGCAGGGAAATGTTGAAGAATTTGTCGGCAAACTCATACATTCTGTCCCCTCTCAGCGTTACCTTCGCGCCGATGGGCATTCCCTGTCTCAGCTTAAAGTTCGCGATGGATTTTCTGGCTTTCGTGATAACGGGCTTCTGACCTGCGATGATGCCCAGTTCTTCGACCGCTACTTCCAGGAGCTTCGCGTTCTCCTTGGTGTCGCCCAGACCCATATTCAGCGTGATCTTTTCGAGCTTCGGCACTTCCATGACATTTTTATATTTAAACTTTTCCATCAAAGTGTTAAATACTTCGTTCTTGTACGTTTCTCTCATTCTAGCTGCCAAGATGATTCCCTCCTTTCATCAATTAGTCAATAACCTGGCCGGTTTTCTTGGACACTCTCATTTTGTGTCCATTCTCAACCTTGTATCCGATCCTCGTCGGAGCCTTGGCCTTTGTATCGTAGTACATGACGTTCGATACATGGATAGGACCTTCCTGGTGTCTGATTTCACTTGCCGCATTTCTGGTCTGCTTCTGGTGCTTGGTCTGAATGTTGATGCCCTCAACGATAACAGTATCCTTTTTCGGGAATACCTTCAGGACCTTGCCCTTCTTGCCTTTATCTTTTCCGGTAATCACAAGTACCGTGTCGTTCTTCTTGATCTGCATCCTGTCCACCTCCTACAGTACTTCCGGCGCCAGGGAAACGATCTTCATAAACCCTCTGTCGCGCAGCTCTCTCGCAACAGGTCCGAAGATACGGGTTCCGACCGGGTTCTTGTCGTCCTTGATGATAACCGCCGCGTTCTGATCGAACTTCACGTAGCTGCCGTCAACTCTTCTGGCACCTTTGGCGCTCCGCACGACTACAGCCTTGACCACGTCGCCCTTCTTCACAACGCCGCCGGGGGTGGCGTCCTTCACTGCGCACACGATGATATCGCCAATGTTCGCGTACTGACGGCTGGTTCCGCCGAGAATACGGATACATAACAGTTCCTTCGCACCTGAATTGTCAGCAACTTTCAATCTGGTTTCTGTCTGAATCATTTCGTTGCCTCCTTATTTTACTTTCTCGATTATATTTACGAGTCTCCATCTCTTGTCCTTGGACAGCGGTCTCGTCTCCATAATTCTCACTTTATCACCGATCTGGCACTCGTTGTTCTCATCGTGCGCCTTGAATTTCTTCGTTCTCTTTACCGATTTCCCGTAAAGAGAATGGCGGATGGACTCTTCCACGCTTACAGTGATGGTCTTATCCATCTTATCGCTGGTTACGAATCCAACTCTGGTCTTTCTTCTGTTTCTTTCTTCCATGGCCTGCATCCTCCTTTCGGTTAACCTTCACTTCTCTTGAGTTCTTTCTCTCTCAAGATGGTCTTGACGCGAGCGATATCCTTCTTGGTATCTCTCAGCTTAATGGGGTTTTCGAGCTGACCGGTGACATGCTGGAATCTCAGGTTGAACAATTCGTTCTTGAGCTTCTTGATCTCTGCGGTCAGTTCCGCCTCACTCATATTTTTGATCTGTTCGATTTTCATTATGCTTCACCACCCTCTGCTACTTCCTGGCCTTTGATGGCAAACTTGCACTTCACGGGGAGCTTGTGCATAGCAAGCCTCATCGCTTCTCTTGCCGCTTCCTCGCTTACACCTTCAATTTCAAACATAACTCTGCCCGGCTTTACAACGGCTACCCAGTACTCGGGAGCACCTTTACCGGAACCCATACGAACTTCAGCGGGTTTCTTGGTGACAGACTTGTGCGGGAAAATCTTAATGAATACTTTACCGCCTCTCTTGATGGATCTGGTCATCGCGATACGGGCGGCCTCTATCTGATTCGAGGTGATCCAACCACATTCCTGGGAGATCAGTCCGTACTCTCCGTACGTGACGGTGTTTCCCTTGGTTGCCACACCTTTCATTCTTCCTCTGTGGACTCTACGACGTTTCACTCTCTTCGGCATTAACATCGCTAATTCCCTCCTTCCTTGGCTAATTATTCTTCAACGGGTGCTTCTGCGGGAGCTGCTGCTTCGGCAGGAGCCGCTTCCTCCGCTTTTGGAGCGGGAGCCGGTTTGTTCGGTCTCTTTCTGGGGTTGACGAACTTCTTCATTTCCTTTTCGTCTCCGCCTCTGCCGCCTCTTCTGTCATTGCGGTCGTTTCTGTCTCTTCTCGGGCGATCATTGTCTCTTCTCGGACGGTCGTTTCTGCGGCCGCCTCTCTCCTGCTTTCCGCTCTCTTCCGGCAGATTGCTCATGAGACCCTTGGTGAGTACCTCGCCAAGATTGATCCACACCTTGACGCCCAGCTTTCCGTACGTGGTGTCCGCTTCCGCGAAACCGTACTGGATGTTGGCTCTCAGCGTGTGGAGAGGAACGTTGCCCTCGCTGTATTTTTCGCTTCTGGCAATTTCAGCGCCGCCTACACGGCCGGAAACCACGATCTTGATTCCCTTGCCGCCGGCTTTCATGGTTCTGCCGATGGCCTGCTTCATTGCACGACGGAAGGAGATTCTCTTCTCCAGAGCCTGTGCGATGCTCTCAGCGGTCAGCTGCGCATCCAGCTCTGTTCTTCTCACTTCGACGATGTTGATATTTACAGACTTGCCCGTGAGCTTTTCGACTTCGGCCTTCAGCTGGTCGATGCCGTCGCCTCCGCGGCCGATCACCATACCCGGCTTCGCAGTCAGGACAGTAACCTTGAGCTGATTGTTGGCGGCTCTCTCGATCAATACTTTGGATACGCCGGCAACATATAACTTTTTCTTTACGAACTCTCTGATCTTCTGATCCTCAATGAGGTAATCGGCGAAGCTCTTCTTATCTGCATACCATTTGGAATCCCAGTCTTTTATAACGCCCACTCTGAATCCGTGCGGACTAACTTTCTGACCCATTCAATAAACCTCCTGTCCTGAATTATCTTTCCTTTAATGTAACGCCAATGTGGCTGCTTCTCTTAAGGATGATCGACGCGCGTCCCTGGGAGCCCGCTCTCCATCTCTTCATGGTCGGTCCCTGGTGCGCGTATACTTCAGCAACATAAAGCTTATCAACGTCCATGTCGTGGTTGTTTTCTGCGTTTGCTGCTGCAGACTTCACTACTTTCTCTACCAGCTCAGCGCCTTTGCCCGGCGTGAATTTCAAGATCGTCAGCGCCTCCTGTAAGTCTTTTCCTCTTACAAGATCCGTAACAGGCTTCAGCTTGATCGGAGACATTCTGACGTATTTTGCAACTGCTTTTGCTTCCATGGTTCATATCTCCTTTCTTATCTCTTGACCTTGGAGTCGGCGCCGTGGCCTCTGTAGGTTCTGGTCGGAGCGAATTCGCCCAGACGGTGACCTACCATATCCTCGGTGATATATACAGGAACGTGTTTCTTGCCGTCGTGAACGGCAATCGTGTGTCCTACCATCTGCGGAAAAATAGTTGACGGTCTGGACCAGGTCTTGACGACCTTTTTCTCGTTCGCTTCATTCATAGCTTCAATGGCCTTTAACAGCTTAGCGTTTACGAAAGGGCCTTTTTTCAGTGATCTACCCATTATTTATATCCTCCCTTCAACTATTTTTCGTTTCTTCTCTTTACGATATATTTGTTAGAAGACTTGTTCTTCTTTCTGGTCTTGTAGCCCAGAGCCGGCTTGCCCCAGGGAGTAACCGGGCTGACGCGGCCGATACCGGTCTTGCCTTCACCACCGCCGTGGGGATGATCGTTCGGGTTCATTACGGAACCTCTCACTGTGGGACGGAAGCCCATATGTCTCTTTCTTCCGGCCTTGCCCAGCTGGATATTGCCGTGCTCGTCGTTTCCGACTTCGCCGATGGTGGCTCTGCATTCCATTCTGATCTTTCTCACTTCTCCGGAGGGCAGTCTCACCTGAGCGTAGTTGCCTTCCTTCGCCATGAGCTGCGCGCCGTTTCCGGCGGAGCGGACCAGCTGAGCGCCCTTTCCGGCTTTCAGCTCAACGCAGTGGATGAGCGTACCCACGGGAATGTTGGCCAGCGGCAGAGCGTTTCCGACCTGAATGTCGGAATCGGGGCCGGAGTATATGACCTGACCTACGGCCAGCTTCTTCGGCGCGATGATGTATCTCTTCTCACCGTCGGCGTAAACGATCAGAGCGATGTTGGCGCTTCTGTTCGGATCGTATTCGATGGCCGCTACTTTTCCGGGGATCCCGTCTTTTCTTCTCTTGAAGTCGATGATCCTGTACTTGGGTCTGGTGCCGCCGCCTCTGTGGCGAACGGTGATCTTTCCTCTTACATTTCTTCCGGCGTTGTTCTTCAGCGTAACCGTGAGAGATTTCTCAGGGGTTGTCTTCGTGATTTCCTCAAAGGTGGAAACCGTCATTCCTCTCAATCCGGGAGAGGTCGGTTTATATTTCTTGATTCCCATATTAAGCGTCCCTCCTTACAGACCCTGGAAGAATTCGATTTCCTTACTCTTTTCGGTCAGAGTAACGATCGCCTTCTTGTAGTCAGGCGTTCTGCCTACGTTTCTTCCCATTCTCTTTATTTTTCCGTTAACGTTCATGATGTTGACTTTCGCAATTTCCACTCCGAAGATCTCTTCCAGAGCCAGCTTGACTTCCGTCTTGTTGGCGTCGGTCGCGACCTTGAAGGTATATTTTCTTTCCTGGGCATCATCCATGGATCTTTCGGAGATAACAGGCTTTATAATTACATCATAAGGCGTTCTCATTACGCGTACACCTCCTCGATTTTCTGGATCGCATCCTTTGTGGCGATGAAGCTGGTGTAATTGATGATCTCATACACGTTCATCTGGGATACCATGGTGGTCTTTACGCCCGGAATATTGGCCGCGGACTTGATCACGTTCTCGTCCTTGTCGGCGGTGATGATCAGCGCCTTCTTCGCAGCTTTTACATTTTCCAGGACCTTGATCATTTCTTTCGTTTTCGGCGCTTCAAAGTTCAGGGAATCCAGAACGATGATCTCCTTTTCCTGTACCTTGGAGGACAGGGCGGACTTCATAGCCAGTCTTCTCAGCTTCTTAGGCACCGTGTATCTGTAATCTCTCGGCTTCGGCGCAAAGACAACTCCGCCGCCTACCTGCGAGGGGTCTGTGGAGCTTCCCTGTCTGTGACGGCCCGTTCCCTTCTGACGGAACGGCTTTCTGCCGCCTCCTCTGACCTCGGCTCTCGTCTTCGCGGACTGAGTGCCCTGTCTCTGGTTTGCCAAATAATTCTTAACCACTGTGTGAACAGCGAACTGGTTCGGTTCAATTCCGAAGATGGCGTCGTTGAGCTCGATGCTTCCCGCTTCTGCTCCGGCCATGTTCAGCATAGTTACTTTTGCCATTTGACTTCCTCCTTTCTAATCGTTATTTCTGCTGTCCCTTAACTGCGTACTGGATGCGGAGCAGGCCGCCCTTTCCTCCAGGAACAGCGCCCTTAACGAGCATCAGGTTTCTGTCAGCAATAACTTTTACTAAATCGACGTTCTGAACGGTCACGGTCTCTCTTCCCATTCTTCCGGGGGCCTTGTTGCCCTTGAATACTCTGGAAGGATACGTACCGGCAGCCAGACCGCCGGGCAGTCTCTTGTGCTTGGAACCGTGAGTCATGGGGCCTCTGTGATGGCCGTGTCTCTTGATGTTGCCCTGCGTTCCCTTACCTTTGGAAGTTCCGGTCACATCCAGTTTGACGCCCTCTTCGAAGTCGGCGACGGTGATCACCTGACCAGCCTCGTAGGTCTCGCCCTCTTCCAGGCGGATCTCAGCCAGATGCTTCTTGTAAGGAGCCTGCCACTTGTCGAAGTGTCCCTTTTCCGGACGGTTGAGCCTGTGCTCTTTCTTGTCCTCAAAGCCGATCTGTACGGCGTTGTATCCGTCGGTCTCAACGGTCTTGATCTGCGTCACGACCGCCGGGCCTGCCTCGATGACAGTGACGGGAATCGC
Organism: Bacilliculturomica massiliensis; assembly: GCF_900605495.1. GTDB lineage: Bacteria > Bacillota > Clostridia > Peptostreptococcales > Anaerovoracaceae > Bacilliculturomica > Bacilliculturomica massiliensis. Next base: position 45,863 of record NZ_LR027601.1, on the reverse strand, counting down.
TTCGCCGGTTTCGGAAAAAATCTGAGTCATTCCGACTTTTTTTCCTAAGATTGTCTTCATACTTTCTTCCTCCTATTTCTTACAGCGGATTACGTCGCGCAGCGGATCGCCTGTCCTCTTTCCGGTCCCTGCCCTCCCTGGGGCGCCGTCTCCGCAAGAGACGTGCCTTTCGGTCCCAGGCCGTCTGGCCTGAAGCCGGGCGCCGGCTGCGGGCCGGTGATCTTACCTACGCAATCATACTAAGTGCGGTGGAGATTTTCCTGCGCGAACGGATCCGGCTCTCCGGCCCGGCTCATCTCAGCGCCCGCAGGGCGCCTCAGCCGTTCCGGGCTTTCTCCGCTCCGGTATCGGTCAATCTATCTTTGATCTTAGTATTTCAATTTTTAGAGCTTGATCTCGATGTTTACGCCGGCCGGCATATCGAGCTTCATCAGAGCGTCGATAGTCTTGGGGGTCGGGCATAAAATATCGATGAGCCTCTTGTGAGTTCTCTGTTCGAACTGCTCTCTGGAATCCTTATACTTGTGGACCGCTCTCAGGATGGTGACCACCTGCTTCTCCGTGGGAAGCGGAATCGGTCCGGAAACCTCCGCTCCGGTCTTCTTGGCGGTCTCCACGATCCTCGCCGCCGACTGGTCCAGAGATTTGTGATCATAGGCCTTTAACTTGATTCTGATTTTCTGACTGCTCATTTTTGTTCCTCCTTGTTTTTCGTTCCGGCTTTCCTGCCGGATACTCTTTTCGTACATTTTCGCTATGCTGTACGAGGGGGTCTCCATGCTCTTCTATCCCCGCTGCTGCAACTCGATGCGGGATATCTGCCCCACCGGCGTTTCCGCTTTACACGTCGCCGTGTGTTTCGTAATTTTTTACTCAAAGCAAAAAGCATGAGAATCCCTACGCCCGTTTCTGGAACGGACAATTCTCTGCAGAAATTATCTGATAGCTCAGTAACTTCCTGCTTCATCGCATGGGAGGCAACGTCTTCAGCGGCCATACTGCCTGATATTTCAGCAGTTTCTCCGAATTTTGAACGCACCTGTCCCTAAAGCAAGCTTTTTTAGTATAATGCAAGCCGCCGGGGAATGCAAGAGTTTTTTCAAACTTTTTCACGATTTTTTTCATTTTTTTACTGGCGGCCTTCACACGTGTTTTCAATGCGTAGGAGCGTTAATGGAATTTTATTCTAGTCAAAAAGTTCGTACACGCTTCCACGCGTTTCTTTTTGTCTGTTTTTTATCTGGATGCGTTCCCCCGGCGGGCTTTGCGCCGAGTGCCGGACTGGCTTGCTGAGTGACGGTTATCCGCTGAGTGACGGCTGGCCTGCGGCCGCTGGGGGGCAGACCGCTGCGGGTCGGCTTTGGGGCAGGCGCCGGCTGTCTGCTGAGCCTGTCTCATATACCCCTTTCGGTGTGTCTTAGAGACAAGACCCTTATTTTTGCTTTGGGGCAGGCGCCGGCTGTCTGCTGAGCGCTGGCCGGCCGATGAGTGCCGGCTGGCCTGCGGCCGCTGGGGGACTTCGCGCCGAAAGACCCTCACCGATCGCCGGCGGGCTCCGCGGTCACTGAGGGAAGATCGCTGCGGGTCGGCTTTGGGCGAGCGGGCGGATCGCAGTTGGGCGGGCTTCCACACGAGGGAGCGCCAAATGTCGGATGGGCTGATCTGGGGCGGATGAGCAGCCGGACCGCGGGCAGGCTTGTGCTGCGGAACGGTCGGGTAGCAGATGACTGTATATTAGCGGCCGCGGATCCGGGCGCCGGATCCGTGCAACAACGAAGCGGATGGGCGGGCGGATCGCAGTTGGGCGGGCGCCAATCGGCCGGTTCTATTCCAACACCTACGCCCATAGGCGATCTGCGATATTTTTTCTTCATTTCACCTAAAAAGCATATAAAAATAGGTGAAAAATCATCAAAAAATGTTTTCTCACCTATTTCGCGACCAAAACGAGGCATTTTATGGAATTTATTGAGGGAAAATAGGCGAACGACGATTTTTTTTGCCGTTTTCACCTATCCGATTTCCAGGGACCGGTCTTGGCCGCCTGCAACGCAGTTCAATGTCGATCCACGCCCGCGATCTGGATCGGCATTTTATTTACAATGGCCGCCTGTACTGCAGATTCCCCTCCGCAGCGCCGCCATCAGCCAGCTGCCACCAGTCAATTGCCAGTCGCCAGCGACCGGCCGCCCGCAGAGCGGTCAACGCCGGCCCTATCCGTGAAATCTTTATTACCAGAAACAGCAACCAAGCTCCGATCTATTACTGCAGCCAGCTGCTGCACCGTTACTGCCAGTAGTCCAAGATGCCGGTTCATTCACAGCAGTTCACTATATAACACTGTATAATATGTAACTTACCCGATCCCCAGCGCGTCCTTCGCCAGAGCGTCTGCCACGTCGTTGTACTTGTCGCCCGAATGTCCGGTCACTTTGACGAATTCTACTTTCAGGTCGCCCCGGATGCTGTCATAGAACGCTTTGTAGGCCCTTGTCCCTTCTTTATTTGTCTTCCACTGTCCCAGACACCACTTTGCGATTCCTTCATAATCGTGATGAATGATCACTTTTCGGTATCCGTGCTCCAGTGCGTAGCGCATGGCGGCTTCGGATCCCTTGATCTCCCCCGCCACATTGTGCATCTGCGCCAGCTCCCTGTCGTCCATCTTCTGTGAAAAGCAGAGATCTTCATCCGGCAGCAGCAGGACCACTCCATAGGAAAATTCTTTTGTCGCGGAATTATAGCTGCCGTCCACATAGGCGACCAGCTCGTCCACGGTCCCCCGCTTTTGCCCGGCGGTCACGCCTGGCCCAGCCTTTGCGGCTCCGTTCCCTGCGCTCTCACCAGCAGCCTCCCTGGCTGCTTTTCTGCGGCCCCCGCAGCGGATAGCCTCGGGGCCCTCCGCCGCTCCCGAACCCGGATCCACCCGTGTTCCGCAGGGCATCTCCGACGTTCCTGTGGCTCCCGACGCTCCCGCCAGATAATCCTCCGCCGCTTCTCTTGTGCCGAAGCTCTTATATTCCGCGCCCGGATAGCCGTATACGCTGTCACGGCATTCATCCCACGTATCGAACAGTCCTGTCACTTTTCCTCTGCGGACTGCGTAAACCTTTTTCGCCATTCCCGTCTTTACCCTTTCCAGTTCTATGAATTCCCCGCCCATTAAAGGCGCGCCGGCCCTATCCGCGAACCGCTTCGCCGATCCCTTCGCTGAAAGTCGGATGGGGATGGATCACGGCGTTGACCTGTTCTCTGGTCAGCCCTGCCGAAATTGCCAGAGAAAGCTCTGTCACCAGGTCCGTGGCTCTGGCGCACATTAGCTGGGCGCCCACGATCACATCGTCTTCCTCCCGGAATACGACCTTCACAAAGCCCCGCTCCTGCTCCTCGATGATGGACTTGCCATTGGCCAGCATGGAGTACTTCCCGGTCTTCACCGCCACGCCGCGCGCTTTCGCTTCGTCGGCCGTCAGGCCCACGGATGCGATCTCCGGCTTCGTGTAGATGCAGGAAGGCACTACTTTGAGGTCCTTGCTCGGCTTCACCCCCGCCATATATTCGACGGCGGTGGTCCCCTCCGCCGCAGCCACGTGGGCCAGCTGGATACCGCCGATCACGTCGCCGATGGCATAGATGCCGGGGATCCCGGTCTCATAGTGATCATCCACGACAACGAAGCCGCGATCCAGCCTGATGCCGGCTGAGGACGCGCCGTCCCCGTCCGCTGCCTTCTCTGCTGACTCCATGGAGATGCCTGCGCCGGATGCGGAGGGCTTCCCGTCCGCTGACGCAGCTGACGCTGACAAAGCTGACGCGGCAGAAACCTCTTCCGCAAGACCCTCCGCAAACAGCCCCGTGGTGTTGGGAGCTCTTCCGATAGAGATCAGCACGCAGTCTCCGGAGGCCTTCTGTTCTACATCTTTTTCCACGTACCTGCAGTGCATGTCGTTTTCGCTGATCCCCTCTACGATTCCGGTGACCTTGGCTCCGGTGTGGATCTCCACGCCCTTCTTTTTCAGGCTCATGGCCAGACTCTGGGAAATTTCTCTGTCCATCAGCGGCAGAATACGGCTCTCTGCCTCCAGTATCACCACCTGACTGCCCAGCGCGTTGTACACCGTGGCGAACTCACAGCCGATCACGCCGCCTCCAATGATGATCAGACGATCAAACAGCGTTTCCCTCTCGGCCAGAAGCTCGTCGCTGGTGTAGACGCTGGCGCCGCCTGCGCCGGGAATAGGCGGCTTTCTCGGCGCCGCTCCCGTAGCGATGAGAATGTTTTTCGTGCTCAGCTCACACGGAGTTTCGCCGGCCGCCGCGTTTCCGGCCGCCGCCGTCACATCTCCCGCTGCAGCTACGCTGACTCTGCCCGGGCCTTCCACACGGCCGCGGCCCTGAAAGACATCCACCTTCGCCTTCTTAAGCAGCATGGCGATGCCGTCCCGAAGCTTGTCCAGAACCTCGTCCTTTCGCCCATGCATTTTCTTCACATCAAAATAGATATGATCGGCTGACAAGCCAAACATGCCCATTTTCTTCGTCTGGTCGTACAGCTCCGCCGCGTGAAGCAGCGTCTTGGTGGGAATGCACCCGCGGTTCAGGCAGGTCCCTCCCAGCTGTCTCTCCTCCACCAGCGCCGTCTTCAAACCCAGTTTCGCCGCATGAAGCGCCGCCTCATAACCGCCCGGGCCGCCGCCGATGACGATCAGGTCATATGTTGTATCACTCATTGTCGCTCCCCCAATCTCGAATATTTCTGCTGAAATAAATGATATCATTTCAAACGCCTGTTTTCCGGCGCCGTGGATCCATTCCGAATCTCTTTCACAGTTTTATAGTATATCTCAAACCGACACGGATCGCAAACAGTTATTGACAGACAGCAGCAGCCTGCGATGCTTTAGCTTCCATCTTAACAAAATAAATTGTATAACATCGCCATTGCCGCCCATTGGAGAATTGCAACGCAGGCAAGTCGGAAGCCCGGCCTGCCTCAGCCAGAGCCCCCGTCATCATGTGAAATCATACTATTTTTTCTGTTTTCACCTAAAAACAATAAAAAAAATAGGTGAGAGATCATTAAAAAATGATTTCTCACCTATTTTGTCTTAGAAACAGTGCGTTTTATATGGGATTCTCACTATTTTTAGGTGAAAACCGTTTTTTTTTTCGGCTGTTTCACCTACACCGCAGTTTTCGCATGCGGGTCCCATCCAGAGGTTTATGTACAGCGGCCTGAAACCGGCGTTTACGGCAGCCAGCCAACGGACAGAATCCAACGGGGGTCAGAATCCAACGGCGGACAGCCGACACTGGACAGACGGCGTTGGGCAGTCGAGACTCCGGCTGTTCCCGCGCCCCGTCAGTCCCGCTATACCGCCGCACGACTCCAGTCCCTGCGGCATATGACGGCTCGCTGACAACGATATTCCCATTGGGCCGCGCGCCGCGCGTTGCTGACGCTAAAACTCGTATTTCAGCCGCGGATTTCTGGCGGCGCCCACTTCGTCCAGCCTCCGCACAGGTGTATGCAGGGGCATCTCGTGCATACTCTCCGGATCGGCTGCAGCCTGTTCGTACACCTTGCGGAATATGGCGATGGCCTCGTCCAGAGAATCCTTGGATTCTGTTTCCGTGGGTTCCACCATCAGCGCCTCGTGGACGATCAGCGGGAAATACATGGTGGGCGGATGGATCCCGTTGTCCAGCAGCCCCTTGGCAACGTCCAGCGCGGACACGCCTTTTTCCTTATGCAGCTTTTCCAGCGTGATGACGAACTCGTGCATCACGCCCTTCTCCCGAGCCATGGGATAGAGGTCGGAAAGCCGGCTCGCCATGTAGTTGGCGTTGAGCACGGCGTTCTGCGCCGCCTCCCGGATCCCTTCCGCACCCAGAGTCATCATGTAAGTCAGTGCCTTCACCACTACCAGGAAGTTTCCATAGAAGCTCCGCACCTTGCCGATGCTCTTGGGCATGTCCAAAAACGCCAGCTCGCCGTCCGTGCTTTCCGCAACGCTGGGCCTGGGCAGGAAAGGAGCAAGAAATTCCTTGCAGCCCACGGGGCCGGAGCCCGGTCCGCCGCCGCCGTGCGGGGTGGAAAAGGTCTTGTGCAGGTTCAGATGGACCACGTCAAATCCCATGTCCCCGGGTCTGGCCACGCCCATGACAGCGTTCAGATTAGCGCCGTCATAGTATACCAGGCCGCCGGCCTCGTGAACGATCCGCGTGATATCCAGTATATTTTCATCGAAGATCCCCACCGTGTTGGGGTTTGTCAGCATCAGTCCCGCCGTATCCTCCCCGCAGGCCGCCCTCAGCGCTTCCAGATCTACGCAGCCGTTATCCAGCGAGGGAATGTTGACAACGGTAAAGCCTGCCATCACAGCGCTGGCCGGGTTGGTACCGTGAGCCGAATCCGGGACGATGATCTTCTTCCGCTGCTCCAGCTCGCCTCTGTCCTTATGGTAAGCGCGTATCAGCAGCAGCCCCGCATACTCGCCGTGAGCGCCCGCCGAAGGCTGGAACGTAAAGCGGTCCATACCTGTGATCTCGGCCAGATACTGCTCCGCCAGATACAGCACGTCCAGCGCGCCCTGAACGGTGTGCACCGGCTGCAGGGGATGCAGCTTCGTAAATCCCGGCAGCGCAGCCGCTTCCTCGTTGATCCGGGGATTGTATTTCATCGTGCAGGAACCCAGAGGGTAAAATCCGTCGTTTACGCCGTGGGTCCGCTTTGCCAGTTCCGTATAATGTCTGCTGATGTCCACTTCCGCCATCTCCGGAAGTCTCGGCGCGGATACCCGTGCAAACTCTTCGGGGATGACGGTCTCCGGCACATCCAGCGGCGGAAGGTTCTGTCCGCCCCGTCCCGCTCTGCTCTTTTCAAAAACCAGTTCCATCAGGCGCGCACCTCCTCTTCCGCTTTCCTTACTTCTGACGCCGGCTCCGAGTCCGCCTCTGCGTTCGGGTCCCCGCTGGCCCCTGACGCCGTCTCTGTCTTCACAGCCTCCGTCACCGCCGCCGCCAGTCTGTCGATATCAGCCCGCGTGCTGACCTCCGTCACGCACCAGAGGATCTCATCCTCCGAGAGCGGAAGTCCGCCCAGGATCCCTTTCTCCTCCAGAGCCGCCATCAGTCTGGAGGCGGGAATAGGAGCGGTGGTCACAAACTCATGGAAATATTCTCCTTTATATTTCAGCATGCAGCCGGCTTTTTCCAGCGCCGCCGCCGCATAGTGCGCTTTGGACATGCACTGTCTCGCCGTCTCTGCCAGTCCTTCCGGTCCCATTACCGTCAGGTACACCGCCGCCGTCATGGCGCAGAGCGCCTGATTGGAGCAGATATTGCTGGACGCCTTCTCCCGCCGGATATGCTGCTCTCTGGCCTGGAGCGTCAGGACAAAAGCCCTTCTGCCGTCCACGTCCTCTGTCTGGCCCACGATACGGCCCGGCAGCTTCCGCATCATCTGCTTGGTGGCCGCCATAAAGCCCAGATACGGTCCGCCGAAGGACAACGGCATGCCCAGAGGCTGCCCCTCGCCCACGGCGATGTCCGCGCCGTACTCTGCGGGCGGCTTCAAAATACCCAGAGAAATGGGATTCACGCTGACGATATACTTCGCTCCGCCTTCGTGGGCCGCCGCGCCGAGCGCCGCCGCGTCCTCCAGCCGGCCGTAAAAGTTCGGCTGGGAGACGAGCACGCACGCCGTCGTCTCAGACATCATCGCTTTCATTTTCTCCAGATCGGTGACGCCGTCTTTCTCCGGGATCAGCTCCACCTTCATGCCGTTGGCCTCGCAGTAGGTTCCGATCACCTCCAGCGTATCGGGATGCATCAGCTCCGATACCAGCGCGGTATCCCGCTTCCTCTCTCTGCACATGGCCACGGCCTCCGCCGCGGCCGTGGCCCCGTCGTATACAGAGGCGTTGGACACATCCATGCCCGTCAGCTCGCAGATCATGGTCTGATACTCAAAGATAGACTGCAGCACTCCCTGGCTGATCTCAGCCTGGTACGGGGTGTATGACGTGAGAAATTCCTCTTTTGACGTTATGTAACGGACCTGGGCGGGCACGTAATGGTTATAGGCTCCGGCGCCCCGAAATATCTGAGAAAAAACTCTGTTTTTTGCCGCCATCTCTTCCATCCGCCTGCCGGCTTCCAACAGGGACATTCCAGCCGGAATATCCAACGGCTCCGTCAGCAGCACCTCCGGCGAGATGTGCGCGAACAGATCCTCTGCCTTTTCCACGCCCACGGCGGAAAGCATGGCCTGTCTTTCTTCTTTTGTGGACGGAACGTAACTCGCCATCAGCTACGCCTCCTCGTTGGCAAAGGTCTCGTACTCCTCTGCGCTCAGGAAATCCTCGTGTTCTTTTACATCCTTTACCCGGATGATCCACGCGTCGAAGGCCGATTCATTGATGAGGGCCGGATTGTCCGCCAGTTCCTCGTTGACCTGGCAGATCACACCCGTTACAGGGCTGTAAACATCGGAGACCGCTTTCACGGACTCCACGTCGCAGAAGGGAGTCTCCATGACCACCTCGTCGTCTACCTCCGGCAGGTTGATGAACACGATGTCGCCCAGAGCGTCCTGCGCAAAGTCGGTGATCCCGATCTCCACCACGCCGTCGCCCAGCTCTTTTACCCATTCATGAGTCTTCGCATACTTCACATTGTCTCTCAGTTCCATTTTTTTCTCCTCTCTTCATTACCGCCGCGCCTGGCCGGAAAATCCTGCTCCCGCGTCTGCGCCGCCGTATGGTTCACGATTCCGGTCAAAATTTATGCTCTCTTATAAAACGGCAGGCTCACCACCTCCGCCTCGATCCTTCTTCCCCTCACGTCCACGGAGACCGAAGTCCCCACTGACGCTGAGGAGGTCTCAAGAAGCGCCATGGCCACAGCGTGATTCAAATGCGGACAAAAGGTCCCCGACGTGGTCTCTCCCACCTTTCGGTCTTCTATGTAAACATCGCAGTGTTCCCGCGCGATGCCGCGTCCGGTGATCCGCAGCCCCACTCTCTTTCTTGCGGCGGGGCCCTTTTCTTCCAGCGCCTTTTTCCCGATAAAATCGTCCTTGTTCATCTTCACAGCAAATCCCAGATCCGCCTCGGCAGGCGTGATCTCATCGCTCATTTCATGTCCGTAAAGGGGCATGGCGGCCTCCAGTCTCAGAGTATCTCTGGCGCCCAGGCCGCAGGGGATCAGCCCCAGATCTTTTCCGGCCTCAAGCAACAGACGGAATAACTCTTCCCCCCGCTCCGCGGCGCAGTAGATCTCATATCCCGCTTCTCCGGTGTAGCCGGTCCTGGAGACCAGACAGGGGATACCGCCCACTTCCATCTCCCGTGTAAAGGTATAATATTTCTCCGGAAGTTCCTCCGCCCTGCACACTCTGGTCATGATCTCCCTGGCCAGAGGTCCCTGCAGCGCGGCCTGAGCCGCCTGCTCCGAAATATTTTCCATTTTCACATCCCCGAACGCGTGCGCCGTCATCCATGCAAAATCCTTATCTGTGTTGGATGCGTTGACGATGATGAGATAGCACTCGTCTTTGATCTTGTAGACGATCAGATCATCCACAATGCCGCCCTCTTCATTGCACATGGGGCTGTAGCGGCACCGGCCGTCCTCCATGACGGTAAAATCATTGGTCAGCAGCATGTTCACGTTGGCCAGAGCGTCCCTGCCGGTAATGAGGATCTCGCCCATGTGAGACACATCGAACAGACCGGCCTTTTCCCTCACCGCCTTGTGCTCCGCGATCACTCCCGTCTTGTACTGTACCGGCAGCAGGAAGCCGCCGAAGGGCACGATCTTTCCTCCCAGCTCTACGTGATAATCGTAAATCGGTGTTTTTAATTCCATCTTCTCCTCCATCGCAAGCGCGATATTCCTCATATACCTGCAGTATCTGGCCGCCTCTGAAATCGGAAACGTTCGATCAGGCGTTCCGGTCAACTGAAAGGATCTTTCCTTTTCGACGCCCGGATCACGCCTCGGTCTCTGTCTTATGCGGCACCGGGATCGCCTCTGTCAGCGTGATGATCGCGTCCGCGTAGATCTTTGCAGCCGTCACCATAGAATCGATGGAAAGGCTCTCGTTCTTCTGATGCATGGTGTCCAGCTCGCCGGGAAACAGCATGCCGAAGGCCACGGCGCTGGGCACCGCCCGCGCGTAGGAGCCGCCGCCGATCACGAAAGGTTCGCTCTCCGTGTCCCCGGTGTATTTCCGGTAAGCCTCCATCAGCGCCTGGATCATGGGGTGATCCTTCTCAAAGTAGATAGGCGGTCTGTGCTCTTCCTTCACAATCCCCATATCGTATTGATTGATGTAAGGCATCATGCCTCCGTAGACCTGCTCGTCATCCATGGTGATGGGATAACGGATATTCACGGTGAGCCGCGCGGCCTCCTCGTCCATCTCCGCCATGCCGACATTAAAGATCAGCTTCCCCGAGTGCTCGTCTGAAAAGCCGCAGCCGATGGACTCCCCGTTCAGTTCAAAGCCGATGCAGCTGTTATAAAAATCAATAAAGTCGCAGACGTCTTCATTGGCAAAACCGATCCTTCCCGCAAACTGCATGAGGATGGAAATGGCGTTCTGCCCTTTCCAGGGAGTGGCTCCGTGAGCGGAAACGCCCTCGGCTGAGATCTCAAGGCTCTTGCCCCTGCCCTTGGCCGTCAGCTGAAAGCCCGTCTCTTTTTTGAATTCAGCCAGCTTTTCTTTCAGCTCGTCATAAGAATCTCCCCGCACAAGCATCTTTGCGCCGTCCGGAACCATGTTGGGAGCGCTGCCTCCGGTGAGAGACCGAAGCACCAGCCCTTTCGCCGACGCGGAGGTCTTGCTCATTTTTTTTGCGATCTCGAAGACCAGGATCCCCATCTCCCCGTGAATCGCCGGGAACTCGCCGTCAGGCGTAAAGCTGAAATCGGGGGCTTCGACTTTTTTCAGGTAATAATCCATACCCTTCCAGCCGGTCTCCTCGTCCAGTCCCAGGATCAGCCGCACCTTTTTCTGAGGCATCAGGCCCACGTCCTGAATGGCTTTCATGGCGTATAATGCGGCGACCACAGGTCCTTTGTCGTCGCTGACGCCGCGGCCGTAGATGCGGCCGTCCACGATCTCGCCGCCCAGAGGATCATGGTCCCAGTCGCTGCCCAGCGGCACAACGTCCAGATGGCCCAGTATGCCCATGGTCTGCGCGCTGATCCCGGCCGGCTGCCCGTTCTCGTCGTAAAGTGTTCCGCCAAAGTCCAGATGGCCGCCGTAGTTATCTGCGTTAAACGACGCGAATCCGGCTTCTTCACCCTTTTTCAGCACACATTCAAACGCCCGCTGCACGCCTTCTCCGAATGGCATATCCCCCTTCGGTTCCGCCTGCACGCTGTTGATCGCCACCAATTCCTGCAGCGTCCGGACCATTTCTTCCCGGTAAGCGTCCAGCCTCTCATCGGTCTCTTTTCGATAATCTTTTTCTACCATACAATCTTTTTCTACCATACTAATATCAACCAGCACTTTCTTCACAATATTGCCGTCTGCAGCGCCCCTGGGTACTCCCGCCGCAGACGCCGCTCCGGTTTTGCCTCCCGCGCTGCCGCAGCCCCTGAAAAATACTTTGCCGCAGCCCACAGAAAGCCACATAAACACAAACCTGTCGTTGTTTACTTATTATATATGATTTCATTTTATATATCCATATATTCCTTTGGAGAATTTGAGAAATACCCCCTGTCATTTCGATCAAAACAGCAAAATCCCGAACATTCATTTCCGATGTTCGGGATTTCATCCGTATATATCTGGTTTTTACTTTCTTTTTGTGTGATTTCCGTCCGCAATATTCGGATCTGTTCCCTCGGAAGCGCAGGAGGAGCGTCTCAGCAATGTGACAGACCGCGCTTTCCGCCCGAACCCTCAGTCCTCAGTCCTCATCTTCATCCCCGTCTTCATCCTCGTCGCTCTCCCATTTGAGGATCCGGCCCGTGATGGCGTCGATCTCGAATTCATGTTCCGCAGACCCTTCCTGAAGTTCGATCTCGTAGACCGCCTCGCCGTCGTCCACGTCCAGCTTAAACTCCGTGACGGAAGCCCCCGGAACTTTGGCCAGGGCGATGCCCTTCGCCTCCTCTTCTCCGATATAGGCGGCGCCGGCGCTGCCTGAAGGCACGCGGAGGATCGTATCATCCGCATCCCCGCCGCCGTCTTCTCTGTCCTCCTCATCCCGGTCGTCGTCCCGGTCGTCGTCGCTCCGGCCGCCGTTCTCTCTGCCGCCTTCCCCCCGGCGGTCATCCTCCCCGTCGCGGTGAAAGCTCAGCACCTCTCCCGTCCGCGCATCGATCTCATACTCGTACTCCACTTTCCCGCGGCTGAATTCCACCTCGTACTCCGGTCTGCCCTCCTCCCAGTCGAATTCGCTTTTCAGCCCGCCGACCTCCGATTCGGAAAGACCGGCGTGGGCCAACGCGATCTGACACGCCCGCGCCGTTCCGATATAAGCCTTATCGCTGGCCGCTCCCTGGGTCTTAATGTGATCGAGACCGGTATTGCGGGACGACGCCATCAGATTGAGATCGTTGATGGTACAGCCGGCCAGCTCATCAAAGGTCCAGAGACTGTTCTGACTGATCATCTCCCGTATCAGGGACGCCTTCCCCTCCGATATGCCGTAATCGGCGGCCAGCCGCGTCAGTTCCGGGTCTGCGGTCAGCTTCTGGCTCAGGATCGCACCGTCGATGGCGTTGGAGGACAAAATACGGTTGATCTCCGTCACCAGTCTCTGCTGAAGTTCCGCTCCCCTGACGTCGTCCTCGCTGCCCACGGTGACGAGAATGGAGTTGGCCAGCTCGTCGATGTATCCGTTTTTCAGCATGGAACCGATCAGCGCGTTTACCGCCACGTCAAGATCCGTATCCCGCAGATCCATGCCGTCCAGAATATCTTTTCCGTCCTCATTTCGCGCCTCCGCCGCCAGCACCTTTTCATTTTTATTGATCCGCAGCTCCACGCTGGGATTCACGTCGATTCCGATGACCGAATCCACCGCGTGGGCCGCATTCCAGTTCATTCCCCAGACGGAACCCATGATCAGGATCAGCACCGCCGCCACGCTGCCCGCCGGCATCCACCTTTTTCTCCGCCGGCCCCCGGGCCGCACATCCAGCTGTTTCCTCTCCGCCGCGTTTTCCGGCCCGGCGTCTATCTTCCCGCACTCAGAGAGGATGCCGTCCAGCACGTCGGGTACGGCGTGTTCCACCGCCGTCTTCAGCCTGTTTTCCATATCCTCGTTTCTCATGTTACTCTCCCTCCGTCAGCTTCACTCTGAGTTTCTTCATGGCCCTGTTATATTTTGAAAGAACCGTTGACAGCGGAAGCGAAAGCAGAGAGGCGATCTCCCTGTGCCGAAACCCCGCTGCGGCGTGGAGCATGACGATCTGCAGTTCTTCCCCGGAAAGCGTGCCCAGAACCGTCTGCAGTACCAGCCGGTCTTCGTGGGAGAGTCCCGGGTTTTCCGCCAGGCAGTTTTCCCAGTCCTCCTGAGGGATGTCGGCCGTCTTCTTTCTGTCCCGCAGCTTCATCATAGCCTGATTTCTGGCGATGGTCAGTATCCATGCCATGGGTTTCCCCTTCGCCAGATAGGTATCCGCAGCCGTGTAGATCTGAATATACGTATCCTGCAACACATCCTCCGCGTCCTGTGTATTTTTCAGGATCGACAGGACAAAACCGTACACGGCGGATTTCGTCCGCTGGTACAACATGCCCAAGGCCTCCTGATCGCGGCGGGCGATCCGCTCCATCTGTTCTTCAATGATCCTGATGCTGTCCTCGCCGGAACACGCGGCTGCGGAAGCCAAACAAATTGCAAACATGAATTTTCTCCTGTCATCAGAATAATGCGCGGGATCTGGATTTTATTGCACTGTCCTGCAATTTTTCATCCTGCCTCTCCATATTACTTTGACGCCGCCCTCTTAAACACTCTTTTTCGCAGATGAGGCAGCTGTTTCCATACTGGACAGCGGTTTTGCTTCAGACAGATCTTTATCAGGTGTTGGTCATCCTGCAGCGCCGCGATGTAAAAAAAGCCAGTATGGCAAGGCTGATCCACATTTACCATACTGGCCATACCGGCTCTTTACATGACGGACATTGATTTCTGTACTCGCAGACAGCGCCGCCTCAGCCAGACCAGTCCAGGGCCGCAGGCTTTCCTGCCATGCCCACGCGAAGATGTGCGGCAGCTACTGCGCCACGTATTCCTCGCCCAGCAGCTTTTTCACATCGGACAGCGCGTCCTGGGCCCGGCTCAGATGCCCGGAGGTCTTCAGCGCCGCATTGTCGGCCATGGCGCTGTCCAGCGGCACGATGGCATAATTCACCTTCCCGCCCGAATTGTACTTGTCTACCCAGGTAGGCATAGCGTCCATGGAAATATCCGTGATCTTTCCGGCGGTCTTATCGTAGGTGATGTGCACGTTGGCGATCATGCCCTGTTCCGTATATTTTTTGTTCATGGTATCGCCCAGCGTCTCCGTCCGCTGGTTGGAGATGAAGTTTCCCATAGAGTAAAACACCGGAACTCTGCGGACCGCAGGATCCTGCGTCTGGCCGCCGGAGTCTGCCCCGTTATCGTCCTCGTCCCCGCCGGCAGACGCATCTGCCGGCACGTCGGCCGGAATTTCCAGCATCTCCACGCCCTGAAGCACGTGGGGGTGGGAGGCAAAGATCAGGTCCGCGCCCATCTCCGCAGCCCTTCTTGCGATGGTCTGCTGCCAGTCGTTAGGCGTGCGCTGGTATTCCTCGCCCCAGTGGAAATAAACCGTCACGATCTGCGCTCCCGCCTCCCTGGCGGCGCTGATGGTCGCCTGAACGTCAGCCAGATCATTGTCCAGCGAATTGTAGCTGAAACTGTTGATCGCCGATTTGGCCTCGTCCGACAGCGGATTTCCGTTTATGGTCCTCCGGCCGTTGACGCCGGGCGTCTCATACGTATAAGCTACCACGGCCACCTGAACGCCGTTCACTTCCTGCATCACGTACTTCTGCGTCTCTCCGGTCAGCCGGGACCCCGTCACGGGAAGACCGGCGGCTCTCAGGACCTCTACCGTCCTCTGCATACCGGAGAACCCCTTGTCCATCATGTGATTGTTTGCAGTGATGGCCACATCAAAACCTGCGTTTTTCAGCGCGTCCGCCAGGGTCTCCGGCGCGTTGAAGGAGGGGTAGCCTGTGTAGGCTCCGCCTGCAAAGGTGGTCTCTACATTGCACAGCGCCAGATCGGCCCCCTCTATGTACTTTTTCACATACTGAAAATTATCGTCAAAATTATAGCTTTTTGTCGCAGAATCGTACTGGGCCGTCAATTGAGATTGATGGGCCATCACGTCCCCCACGCAGGAAATAGTCAGCTCAACAGGCTCTGCCTTCGGCTCCGCGCTGCCGAAAATACCGCCTCCGCCACTGCCGTCTCCTTCGCCGTCGTCTCCTCCTCCAAGCAGCCGGGACAGGCCGAAGCCCGCCGCGACCACCAGCACTCCCGCGCAGATCAGCGCCGTGATCCTCCGCCTGATGATCTTCTGTTTTCTGATCTTTCGAGCCGCTTCTCTTCTGGCGCGCTCTCCGCCATCTGTTCCATACTGCTCTGTCATCCCATTACCCCTTGCCACTCCAGGCTGTCTTTATCCTCTGTTTCCCATCGGCATTCTGTGCGCTTACGGTCTCCCGCCGCTTCCGGGCGGTCCGCTGACAGTCTGCCGTACTGCTATTCTGCCCACGGCTTCCGCCGTCTGCACGATACTTCCGTCTCACGGGACGGCTCTGACGTTTTTCCGCTTCGGCCGCTCCGTTCGCTTCGACCGCTCCGGCCCGGCTCAAACGGCAGCCCGGCGGCGGTTGATGCACAAAGACCGGGGCCCAACAGCCCCGGTCTCGTTTTCGCCCGCACTGCGGCGCCTGTACTCAGAGATTTTCGCCGGACTACTGTACCGCTTCTACGCGGTCGATCTCCGGATACTGCTCCTTCAGCAGCTGTTCGATGCCGTGCTTGATGGTCATCTGCGCGTGGGGACAGCCGGCGCAGTGTCCCTGCAGCCGCACCAGGACCACTTTGTCCTCGGTATAGTCCACAAACTCCACATCGCCGCCGTCTCTCTGAAGAAACGGTCTGATGTTTTCCAGCGCCGCTTTAATATTCTCTTTCATTGTGATCCCTCCATATAAGCGTGCCGGACGCGCTGTCCGGCCGGCTTTTATTGATTTATCCGATTCTTTATCCGACAGGGGTATTGTACCATCTGACCACTTCGCTGTAAACAACAATTTACTGTCCCCATACGGGCTCCGCAGTGTAAGCGTGGGTAAACGCTCCGCCGCTCACCGTATTGATGGCCACCGGCTTGATGGGGTCGCCGTCGCTGTTCAGAGTGATCAGCCCCGTCGCTCCCGGCAGTTCTTTGATCTTGGTCATCTCCGCCATGATCGCTCCCCCGGACAGCGCGGTCCCCGCCCTGTTGATGGCCTCCCGGGCGACCAGATAAGCGTCGAATCCCAGCGCCACCGCGCTCTCCGGCGTCTTGTCGCTGCCGTATTTCTCCGCGTAGGCGTCAAGGAACTCAGCCGACATATCCGTCAGCTGGGTATCCGCGTCGTAGATCGCAGTAAAAGCCGCGCCCTCCACGGCGCTCCCGCCCTGTTCAAGAAACTCATCGCGGTCCCACTTATCCGTGCCGATAAACGTGAGGCCCATGCCCTCCGCCGCCTTCATCACCGCCAGCGCATCCTTCATCTCACTGGGAAAATACACGATCTTCACGCCGCCGGAGCGGATCTGTTCCAGCTGCTTTGTAAAGTCCTGCGCTCCTTTTTCATACTCCGCCGTCAGAACCACTGCCTGCGGATCTCCCGTGAGCGAAGACAGCTTGTCCGAAAACTGCTGGGCCATGGCCGAAGCGTAGTCGTTGTCCGCTTCCCTCAGCACCACCGCCTGCGTCTGCTTCAGACACTCGTATACATATTTGGCCGCCGCGTTGCCCTGGAAGGAGTCCACGAAGCAGACTCTGGCGTAATAGGGATTGATCTTTGTCACCAGCGGATTTGTGCAGGTAATGCCCACCGCCGGGATAGCGTGCTCCTCGAACACGTCTCCGCCCACCAGACTCAGCGTACTGGTGTAGCTTCCAAGCACCGCCGCCACCCGATCGGCTGCCAGCTCCTTTGCCGCATCCTCCGCCACCGTCACATCGGACCGGTTATCGGCGTAAAACAGCTCCACCGGTTTGCCCAAAGCCTCCGGATAAAGCTCGTGAGCCAGCTCGATCCCCTGGATCTCCAGCGCTCCCGCTTCCTTATCCTCCCCCGACATCGGCTCGAATATGCCGATGCGCACCACTTCTTCCGTCTCCTCGTCGTCCAGTCCCTTTATAAAATCATCAAAGGTCGCGCAGCCTGCCAGAAGCCACGTGCAGAAAAGCGCCGCGGCCAGCAGTCCCGCGCCCCTGCGAAACCGCCCCATACTCTTATTCTTATCTGTCACCGTTTCCTCCCCTTTTTCATCCCTCAGTTTTTCATGTCTTTTTGCATCTTTTACGGATTTTAAATCCGCCCATCTCACGCTCCGCGCACAGAATCCGTAAAATAGCCGACTTACGGCTATTTTACCATATTGGCCCGAAGACTTCCACAAGTATAATCGAGCTTTCCGTCTTCGCGCTTGGCATTTCAGACATAAAAAAGTTTCCTTGGAAAACATATTCGCCCTGCGGACTCACTTTCATAAGGTAAACTTTTTTGAAACATACGGAAATATCAGCGGACATATTTCCTATGTTATAAAAAAGCCGCAGGAAGGCGGGACGCCTGTCCTACGGCAATCTTATGAATCAAAAACGACCTGCATTCTTTCCACCGGCCGGATCTGGGTTCCTTATGTTATCCTCCGCTCCTGAGACTATGAAACGATCAAAATAACATACTTCGTTTTGCGGCTGGTATCCTCCGCTTGAACCGTGATCACGCACTGCTGCACTCCATAGGTTCTGTCGTACTCCACCCGCACGGCGGTCTCCGGGCCGGTCCATTCCGCAATACTCAGACCTGTCAATCCGCTTTCGATCGTCACGCTGCCTTTCGCATCCGCAGGCGCGATCTTTAAGTAATAATCCCCCAGAGGCAGGCTGGCGTCCTGTTGGCCATTGTCGGTGAACGTCAGGGTCTCCCACCGGTCTCCATCCGTACTGTAAGAGATCACTGCGGAACTGTCCGTTCCCGTATCCGGCGTCCTGCCGTCGGCCAGCCGGTAGCAAAACTGTTTTTCATACTCGATCCCGTCTATATTCCTGCAGTGATACAGGACGTGGCCCTTGGCCGGCGCAGGCGTGAGAGCGTCCTCCAGCTTCCCGGAAACAGAGATCCCCCACATGTCCGCCACTGTGCCGGCATAGGAAAGGAAATCAAACGCACCGGATTTATGATTGTCCCAGGTATTGGGCCTCTCGGGATCCTCCAGCAGGGAGACCGCAGCCTCGGTGGTCTTATCCCCATCACTGATGGTAAGTTGATACATATCATAGAATCCGGCGTCCCCGATCAGCATCGTTTTCAGTCCGGAACCCTGCGCCCCAGTGATAAAACCGGCTCCTCCCGCCATAACGTTCATCACTATGGTCTCGCCGTCCGGTTCCATGCGCAGATGCAGTTTGCCGTTGCTCTGTCCGCCGCTCCACCTTCTCAGTTTATCCGTCAGCAGGTCGGCAGCCGCTCTTACCGCATTTTCATCCTGCATAAAAACGACGCTGTAATCTTTGCTGAAGGGAATCCCCTTCGTCTCGCATATAACGGTAACGTTTTGTTCTCTCTGCGCGTTTTTCTTACCCAGTAACCCGGAGAGCAGTCCATCGGCGCTCCCCCATATCTCATCCGCCTTTTCTTCCGTCAGCTGCACCGCCGCAAAGGTTGCGTCGGAGAGCTTCAGAGAAACGATCCCATCCGCGCGGAAGGCGTCCAGCAGATAGACCGAGAGCGCTCTGCTCCCGGCCGCCGGCTTCTCCATTCTCACGGTAACGACGTTTTCCTCCAAAGAGACGGAACAACCGGCAGGAGCAGCCTGCGACAGGCTGCTCCTCACATGTCGGTCTATGGCGGCTACGCCCGCCTGAACGATTACTGGGTCACAGAAAAAGACACTGTATAGTTGTATTCCTTTTCGTCGGCGGCCTTTACAGTCACCGCCACGTTTTTGCCGTCTAACTGGCTGATTTTCGTAGTGCCGTCCAGCGTGTTATTTCCCAACAGATCGCACGCCTTCACGAAGGCCTCCAGCTGCGCGGCATTCAGCGGATCGCCCAAAGCGAGGGTTTCTTCGTTTACCGTCATCGACTCGACGCACTTATTGGCCGTGAGCTGAGTTACAAGGGGCTCTGCGATATCGCTGAATACCTTGCTCACCGTGGTGTCGCCGTTGGTGATCGTAACATTCAGCGTCGTGTCGCTGAGCGACAGGCTGGCATAGTTCGTCATCTTTGCATTGACCGCTGTGGCCATGGCCGCCGCCAGTTTATTCAACGCATCCCGCGTGGAGCCAAAGGACATGGTATAATCCACTGAATAGCTCACATCCGCCGCGGTTTTCGCCGTCAGCTTAAGGGACAAAGTTTTTCCGATGATATCGTCCAGTTTGCTGGCTCCGGGCAGCGCCGCCTGTACGGCAGCGACGATCTGCGCCGATTCTTGGGATGAGCCCAGCTCAATATTCCGGCTGTTGATGGTCAGGGTCTTGATCTCGCCGTGGTTGTAGTCCTTCACCACCGCGAGCACAGGGCTGAGAATATCCGCGGCGACAGCGCCCAGATCCTTCGCCGTATCTTTCACCGATACGTCCACGGTACCGGTGGATTGGTCAAAGGAGATGGCGCCATAGCTTTCGATGGTACTGTTGATGCCCGGGATCGCAGCTGCCACGGCCTTGTTCAGCGCTTCCTTCAGCTTTGCGGTGTCTGTGATAACTTCCGTAAAGGTTTTCTCTCCTGTGATCACCACATACTTTCCGCTGATCGTTACGCTGTCCGCCACAGTCACGGTCACCTGCTCAGAAAAATGCCTCTTGTCGTTGACCACAGCGTCGCCGCTTTCGTTGATGAAACTGCCGCCGTCAAGCTTCACCTTGACAGCTCCCACATATCCGTCTTCGGAGGTGGACTCAGGTTTTCCAACCACCAGCGCGCCGGTCAATACTCCCGACTTTCCGCTCTCCAGCTGCCCCTCTGCGTTTCTCGCTGCGCTGGCAGTCACAGTTCCGCCGCTCACGGTGAGTTCTCCCGCTCGGATGCCGATCCCGATCTCCTTGCCGCTGATGTTTCCGGCCGTGATCCTGGTGATCCCTGCGCTGGGCAGATAGATGGCGGTGTCTTCACTTGTGATGGTCCCGCCGTTGATAGTCAGCGTGTATCCCTCGAAGGTTTTTGTTCCGTTGCCCGACACGGCGATGCCTGTGCTCTTTACGACGGCTGTCCCGGAGATGGTCACGCTGCATTTCCCAAACATGCCGATTCCGTAAACGGAGTCCACGGTTCCGCCTGAGAGGGTCAGCTTGCTGCCGTCTCTGTTGTTGAGCGCCGGCGCGCTGCTGTTTCTCTCGCTCTTCACCGTTCCGCCGGTCATGTTCAAGGTTCCCTCGTTGCGAATGACCCGACTTTCATCCTCTGTAGTTCCGGTCAGCTCATAGCTGCCGCTGTTCACGTTGATGGTCCCGCCGGCCTGAACGCGCAGCAGCGCCATGCTGTTGCTGGATGTCAGTTTTCCGCCGGAAGCGGAATCCGTCAGCGTCAGATTGCCGCCGGAAGCCACGTCGAAGGCCGCGTCTGTCACGGTGCCTTTATAAGCGGTGGTCAGCGTCTTCCCGTTCAGGTTCAAAGTCAGCGCTTTGTTTACAGTGAACTTATCTGTCACTGCGAAGCTGTCGTCCAGCCGGATGGTATCGCCTGCGGCCGCCTGAGAGAGCGCTGTCTTCAGCGCGCCTTCCGATGTAACGGCGTAGGTCTTGGCCTGAGTGCCGCCGCCATGGCCGCCACCTCCGCCGCCACCGCCGCCGGTCGATCCGGATGTTCCGGGTACGGTAGCGCTCCCGCCGGGTTTTACTTCAGTATTGCTGCCCGTTCCCGCTTTTACGCCTTCCGTGTTCTTATCCACCGTCACGCTGGTTCCCGGCACCGTCACGGTGGAATTGTGCGCCCCTTCCTTGGCCTCCACCTTGGCGACGTTTCCTTTTCCGGAAACTTCCGTCTTGGGCGCGGAGGTCACGACGCTGTCCACCTTAGCGGTAGACTCTGTGGTCACCTTGGTGGACTCGGCTGTTTTTTCCGCCACTACCTTGTTGACCGTACCGCTCACTGCGATCTCCGTCTTCGGCGCCGCCGTGTTGAGCGTTGTCACCGTTCCCGCCACCGATACGGAAGCTTTTTCCGCTTCCTCGGCCACGGAAACAGTGGCTACCTTGCTGCCCTTTTCCACAGTCAGTTCCGATCCGGACTGGTTGATCTCCACAGTCTTGATCTCGGCGCTGCGGGTTATTACGGGTACCGCCGCATCCAGCACCAGCTTATCCACAGTTCCTTCTATGATCACATCGTTCTTTCCATCGTTGACCGTGATCACGCTGACGCCGGCATTTCCCTGCACGCTCACACGCACGTTGCCGCCGACCTTGGACACGATCACTTCACCTAGATCGCTGGTTCCTTTGATGATGACGGAATTGACGCCGCCGCCTCTGACGACAGTTCGCCCCGTCACTTTTACGCTGTCCAGCGTTACGTTTCCGGCTCCCACGCCGTCTCCCAGGATCAGGTCGCCGTTGACCGTTACGTTCTTCAGCGTCACGTCCGCTGCGTTGACCATCACGTTGCCTTTAGCGGCGACTTCCGTATAAGTACCCGGCTGACGGATGTACTGCGCCACCATGTTGTTCATGATCGCCGCGAATTCAGCTCTGGTAATGTTGGCAGCCGGATTCAGCTTACCGTTGCTCCCGGACATGTAACCGCTTTCCGCCATGGCTGCGGCAAATCCCTGGGCCCAGGAAGCTACGGCGCCCTTGTCCGTAAAGGCATCGAGGGCGGAAGCTTTTGCCTCGGGAAGGCGGAATACCTTCGCCAGCACCGTCGCTACTTCCTGGCGGGTGATCGCCGCCTCCGGCCGCAGTTCAGACGACGCCGCAAAGCTGCCCATCTGTACGGCTTTCGCCATCTGGTCATAATACCAGGCAGACTGCGCCACGTCCTTTACGCCAGTTAAGCTCGCCTTTTCCGAAGCCCCAAAAGCATTGTTGATGATCGTTCCCATCTCCGCTCTGGTCAGCGTGCCGTCAGGCTTGATCAGTTTTTGACCGTTTTCATCATAACCGCTGATCAGGCCGTTTGCCACTGCGTTCTGCAGCGCTTCGGTCGACCAGTCGGACGGCATGTCCGCGAATTGTCCCGTATCGGTCTTTGCATCGGCACCTTCTGTGTCCGCAAAGACTGCTCCGGGGAACATCGCAAAGATCATTGCCGCGCTCAGCAAAATAGCCCACACCTTAGATCTTTTCATAAAAACCTCCCCACAACAAGTTGTAACACACCCGTCTCCGCTTTCATTCTGCCCACACAGAACACAGACGGGATGTATAAAGTATTAAAAAGTCTCCTTCATGAAATAGACGGGCTTTGCTCTATGCTGTTAAATTGTTTTCAAGTCTTTCCTGGCTTCGCACGCATCTCATGAAGGAAACCTTTTTAAAACACAGAAAATATCAGTGACTGGTATTTTCTATGCTATAAAAAAACGCACAAACATGACCGGCTCTCAGCTGCCGGGCTGTTCACGCGTTTCTTTAACAAAAAGGTTATCGGGTCAGGTGGAGTTGTTATTTTCTGAACATAAAAACTACGGCGCAGAACGCTCTGCGCTTCAAAGACGGCTCTTTCCGGTTCAGATCGAACGCCAGTCGTGCACTCTTCGTCATTCCGACTCAAAAGCCAGCGGTCCCGCAATCCCACATTGCTATCCCGCAAGTTCCCACAACAATCGACAGACATGATCCTGTCCCCCACACACCCATTATCTTACAGTCAAAAAACATCCCACAATGTCTTTCCGGCCGTCCGTACAAATCGTGTAATCTATTATGTATTCTTTTATGTAATTTATATTGTAATCGTTTATCCACTGAAATTCAACTCTTTTACAGTTATTTTACAAAATAGATCGTCTGCAGTGGGATCAGACCGCCCCCCTTGAGATCGCAGGACTGCCCGGCTGCAGAACAGCCCGGCCACTTAACTGTCCAGTAGGGCATGGCCGGACCGGGGATTTGCTGACCTTGAGCTTGACAAGCTGCGGAATTGGCGGCTGGCGGGCTAGCGGGCTGTGGAATAAGCGGCCATGGGGTTGGCGCGGGGTGGATATTGGCCGGCCGCGGGGCTTCTGGGCTGGCGGGGGGTATAAGAGACAGCTTCCGGGCCGCGGCGAGATGGATCGGCGGGCTGGCGGGCTTCCGGGCCGCGGCGAGATGGATCGGCGGGCTGAGAAATAGACGGCCGCGCCCCTGTCCAACTGCGGAATAGGCGAAAACAGCAAAAAAAATTGAAAATCCCCGAAAAACACGCAAAAATCAGTGAGAATCGCTTAATACTTGCCGCCAAATATGCGAGAATCAATTTTTCAGTGGGTTTTCACCTATTTATCAGCTCTATTTCGGCGAAATCGAGAAAAAAATCTACATTTCGCCTACTTATCCTCAGACCCAATCGCCGAGCGGAAGCTAACTCCGCCTCCCCGGGCGCCGATCGCTTCCCGCACCAGCTCCCCCTTCCCTGTGAGCAGCTCACCTCACGGCACTATCTCTTTCCCCCTGCGCGTCTCTCACATCCCACCATTCCCTCACCATCCCCTGCGCGCCGGCCTGTGTCTCCAACTCTTTCCCTGCGCGCTGAGCCACGCTCCCGGCATCCCCCTGCCCCCTCTCGTCTCCCGGCACCCTCCCGGCATCCTGCGCCACTCTTCGCCTCTGCAAACCTTCCTCAGCGCCACTCTGCGTCCCCGCAAACCTTCCTCAGCGCCACTCTGCGTCCCCGCAAACCTCCCCCCAGCGCCACTCTCCACCTCCGCAAACTTTCTCCAGCGCCACTCTTCGCCTCTGCAAATCTCCCCCCAGCGCCACTCTCCACCTCTGCAAACTTTCTCCAGTGCCACCCTTCGCCTTCGCAAACTTTCCCCAGCGCTACTCTGCGCCCCCGCAAATCTTCCCCAGCGCCACTCTTCACCTCCGCACTACTTCTCCAGCGCCACTCTTCACCTCCGCACTACTTCCCCAGCACCACCCTTCGCCTACGCGCATCTTCCTCATCACAAAAAAGCCGCGCGGCTATACAGCCGGCGGCTCCTATGCGTTTTCATATTAATTTTATCTGCGCGCTTATTCCCCCAGGTAGGCTTTGCGCACCTGATCGTTGGCCAAAATTTCTTTCCCCGGTCCGGAGAGCGTGATGAGTCCCGTCTCCATCACATAAGCGTAGTCGGCGATCTCCAAAGCGGCCTTGGCGTTCTGCTCGATGAGCAGAATATTGACGCCGGCGTTATTGATCTCCTTTATGATGGAAAAGATATCCTTAATGACCAGCGGTGCCAGTCCCAGGGAGGGCTCATCCAGCATCAAAAGCTTGGGTCTGGCCATCAGCGCGCGGCCCACGGCCAGCATCTGCTGTTCTCCTCCGGACAGCGTTCCCGCCGCCTGCCATTCCCGTTCCTTCATTCGCGGGAACAGCTCATAGACCCACTCTTTATCCTTCCTGATCCCATCTTTGTCTTTTCTCAGATACGCGCCGATGGTCAGGTTTTCCGAAACGGTCAGGTCAGGAAAGACACGCCTGCCCTCGGGGCAGAGCACGATCCCTGTCTTTACCACCGCTCTGGTCTCCAGCTTCGTGATATTCACTCCGTCGAATTCCAGATTTCCCTGCGTTTTCTGTACAAGGCTCATGATGGCCTTCAGCGTAGTACTTTTCCCCGCCCCGTTGGCGCCGATCAGGGAAATGATCTTCCCGTCCGGCACCTCCAGATCAATGCCCTGCAGGGCGTGGATGCCGCCGTAATATACGTGCAGATTTTCTATTTTCAGCATGATCAATCCACCCCCAGATACGCTTCGATGACCTTTGGATTGTTCTGGACCTCGGAGGGCGTTCCCTCCGCGATCAGAGCGCCGTAATCCAGCACATAGATCCGTTCGCAGACGCCCATGACTACCTGCATGTGATGCTCGATCATGAGGATGGACAGACTGAAATCGTCCCGAATGCGGCCGATAAAGTGCATCAGGTCGTCCGACTCCTGCGGGTTCATGCCCGCCGCCGGTTCGTCAAGCAGAAGGAGCTGGGGTTTGGTGGCCAGCGCTCTGGCGATCTCCAGATGGCGCTGCTTGCCGTAAGGCAGAGATGTGGCCACGTCGTCTTTGTTTTTTTCCAGGTCCAGAAGCTTTAAAAGCTCCATGGTCTCTTCCTGCATCTGCTTCTCTTCTCTGTGATTGAGCATGAAAGTGGCGGAGAAGACGTTTGCTTTGATATTCATATGCTTGGCGATGAGCACGTTCTCAAACACGGACAGTTCTTTGAACAGCCTGATGTTCTGAAATGTCCTCGCCACGCCCATTTTCGTTATCTTATCCGGGCTGAGGAGCTGGACTTTTCCATATTTCCCGGCGTTTTCACCCTTGTACATGGTCTTCATTTTACCCTGCGGATAGTTTTCCAGGATCGTCTTTTCATTCAGCGCCACCGCGCCGTTGGTAGGCGCGTAAACGCCGGTGATCACGTTGAACACCGTTGTTTTTCCCGCCCCGTTAGGCCCGATGAGACCGACGATCTCGCCGCGGTTTACTTCCATGTTCAGGTTATTTACGGCGACCACGCCTCCGAACTGCATAGTCACGTCGCTGAGACGCAGTACATTTTCTCTCATATCCTTAGCCATTCACCGCGCCTCCTCCCACAGAGTTCTTGGAGCCGGGCCTTTTCTTTCTCCGCTCTCCCCGCAGCAGCCTGCACAGTCCATCCCAGGAAAACTCGTTCTGTCCCATAATGCCTCTCCTCCAGAAGAGAACTACCAGCATGAGTATAATGGAGAAGACCACCATCCGAAAACCCGTCCGCAGAAGCGGTACCTGAAAGCCCCCGATGACCATGGGAACGTCCAGAAAGCGCAGCCACCATTCCTTGGCCGCCGTCACCAGAAAAGCCGCGATAACGCTGCCCGTGATGCTGCCCATTCCGCCGATCACCACGATCAGCAGGATGTTGTAGGTCAGAAGCACCGGGAATGTAGTGGGTGTGATGGCCCGCAGATACATGGCCATCAGCGCGCCGCCGATCCCCGCGAAAAAGGAGCTGATCACAAAAGCCATCTGCTTGTGTTTCGCCAGATTGATGCCCATGGCTTCCGCCGCGATCTCATCCTCCCGGATCGCCTTGAAGGCCCTTCCGTAGGAGCTGCGCATCAACATCACCATGATGGCGATACAGATAAACACTACGAAAAAGGGCGTGTAATAGGAGCCGTATCCGGGAATGCTGTTCAGTCCCAGGGACCCGTTGGTCACGCGGTTCAGCGGCGAACTGGCTACCACGATACGCACGATCTCCGCAAATCCCAGCGTGGCAATGGCGAAATAATCGCTCTTCAGCCGCAGGACCGGGGCTCCGATGACCGCTGCGAACAGCGAAGCCAGAACGCCCGCCAGCAGCAGTCCCGCCCAGGTTGGCAGCGACACGCCCGCCAGAGCGTCGGCTACGCCGTAGAGATAGTAAACGCCCGGCTTGTAGGCCACCGGGATCGTCAGAACCGCAAAGGTATAAGCCCCCACAGCCATAAAACCCGCCTGCCCCAGTGAGAACAGACCCGTAAACCCGTTGAGCAGATTCATGGAAACAGCCACCAGCGCATAAATAGAACCCAACTGCAGCACTGTACGAAGCATGGAAGACGTGGAGGCAAACTCGCCGATGCAAAAGATCACGCCGGCCAGGGCGGCCAGGGCGATTACGGTACATATCCTCTTTGATTTCTTCGTCATCATAATCTACACCTTCTCCGTCATGTTTTCGCCGAACAGGCCGGTGGGCTTGAACATCAGCACCACGATCAGAAGAATAAACGTAAACACATCGCTGAACTCGGAATATCCCGCCGCCTTGATGAAGGTCTCAGACAGGCCGATGATAAAACCGCCCAGCACTGCCCCCGGAATGCTCCCGATGCCGCCGAACACGGCGGCCACAAAGCACTTCAGCCCCGGCAGCGACCCCGCCAGCGGAAATACCGACGGACGCGGCGTAAAATACAGCATAGATCCCACCGCCGCCAGCGAACAGCCGATGACGAAGGTCATGCTGATCACGCTGTTGATCTTGATCCCCATGAGCTGCGCCGTTTCAAAGTCCTTGGCCACGGCCCGCATGGCCATGCCGATCTTGGTGTATTTCAGCAGCGCAAGCAGTCCTGCCACCGCCGCGATGGTGATGATCGGAGTAATAAAGGTCACCAGGGACGTAGACACCTCGCCCAGGTAGATGGTTCTGTTCAGCACCGGAATATCCGGATAGGGCTTCGGCAGCGCCGAAAACAGATACGTGGCCAGATTCTGCAGCAGATAGGACACGCCGATGGCGGAGATCATGATAGACATCCGCGGCGCGTTGCGCAGAGGCTTGTAAGCCACTTTCTCGATGATCACGCCCAGCGCCACCGTGGAAACGATAACAATAACGGCGGAGATATACCAGGGGATCATAAAATTCACCATGGCAAAGATCATAAAGTAGGCGGACATCATGAAAATATCGCCGTGAGCGAAATTGATCAGACGTAAAATTCCGTAGACCATCGTATATCCGATGGCAATGAGCGCATAGATGCCGCCGATAGATATGCCCGCCAAACAATACTGTAAAAATACTGTGATCGACATTATTTGTGAGCCTCCTGCGCTCTCAGTATCCAAGGGAACAAACGCGTCCCGGCCCCGGTCAGGGGGTCGGACGGCCAGCCGGGCGGCCAACGGGACAGCCAGCCGGGCGGCCAGCAAGACGGTCAGCCGGACGGCCAACAGAACGGCCAATAGGACGGCCAACAGAACGGCCAATAGGACGGCCAGCTGGGTGGCCTACAGGACGGTCAGCAGCAAAGCCCGCCGTCCCTGCCGTCCCGACACTCACCAACTGCCGGCGTTTGTGCTCTTGTATACCGAGAGCCGCTTTTCTCATAGAATTAACGATAAAAGCGGCGGGAGGCTGCAAGCCTCCCCACCTCTGTTTCATCTCTTTCTTAACGTCCTCAGCGTCCGGGGCCTTACTGCTCCAGATCGCTTACGCTCTGCGTCTTTACAAACTGGAATTCTTTCGACGTCACGGATTCCTCCGTCACCGTCTTCAGATAAGCCGTATCTTTGATGGCGTCCCCGTTCTCATCAAATGCGATGGAACCTGTTACGCCGTCGAACTTCACGGTCTTCAGCGCGTCGCGGATCGCCACGGAAGTAATATCTCCTTCGGTGCCGTCCAGACTTTCCAGCGCGTGATATACGGCCATATAGGCGTCGTATCCCAGCGCAGACACAGCCGCTACCGTGTCGGTGTTGGCGTTGAGCTTAATATTGTTGGGATCGGAATTCAGATATTCTTTGAATCCTTCTACGAACTCCTTGGCCACCGGGTTGCTCTCGTCCTTCTCATCGAAGAAGGTGGAGAACACAACGCCCACCGCGTCCTTGGAAATGATAGCCGCATTCTCCCAGGTATCGCTGGCCAGTACCTGCGCGTCGATGCCGTTGGCCGTGATCTGCGGCAGGATCAACGTTGCGGTGTTGATGGAAGACGGAACAAAGATAACGTCAGGATTCTTTCCTTTCACGCTGGTCAGCAGCGCATTGAAATCCGACTCATTGGTCTGGTACGTGACATCGGCTACTACCGTGCCGCCCAGAGCCGTGAAGGAATTCTTGAAAAAGTCCGCCAGGCCTGTGGAATAATCGTCGCCGTTCTGGCTGATCACCGCCGCGTTCTTGAATCCGGCGTCATAAGCGTAGTTGGCCATTACGCTGCCCTGGAAGGGATCCAGGAAGCAGGCTCTGAAATAAAAATCATTTCCCAGGGTGACCTGCGGATTGGTGCAGGAACAGCCCACTGCCGGAACCTCCGAGTCCCGGAAGGTCGGTCCCGCGGCGATGGACACGCCGGAGCCATAGGAGCCCAGGACCGCCACAACGCCTTTGCTCAGCAGCGACTGAGCAGCCGTAACGGCAGCCGCTTTGTCCGACTGATTATCCACTTCTTCCAGCTGGATCTTGTAGGTCGTACCGTTGATGTCCACTGTGGGCGCCACCTGATTCGCGTAACGCGCGCCCAGAACTTCCTGCATGCCGCCTCCGCCGTTCTCTCCGGTGGTCGGCTCGAATACGCCGATCTTGATCACGTCGCCTTCCACTTTAACGCCCGCCGCAGCGTCTCCGCCGCTGCCGCCGTTATCGGCGCCGCTGTCCCCTCCGCAGCCGAAAAGACCCAGAGACAGGATCATGACGAGCACCAGCAATAGGGATACTTTCTTCATATTCTCTCCTCCTTGTTCGCAGGCGGCTTATGCCGCTCCCTTCGGGCATGACCGCCGCTCTTCGCCGCGACCGTGCCCTGCAAATCTAATCTCCTTGATTATATACCAATTTTCCGAAAATTGTAAAGGTTTTCCGGGCATTTTACCTTAGCCGCCCGGGGCCAATTTTGATTTCACTCTGCCCAGCCCGGCAACAGGCCTCCGGGCCATCCTTCCATACGGGATGCACAGCATAACTATTCTTCGTCTATCGAAAAATAAAACAGATCTTCAAACTTTTTATCGAGAGCGGTGCACAGGATCAACGCCAATTTGGCTGTGGGATTAAACTGCCCCGTTTCAATGGAGCTGATGGTATTGCGGGACACGCCCGCCATCTGCGCTAATTCTGCCTGCGACAGACCTTTTTCCGCTCTGGCGGACTTCAGCCTGTTTTTTAATACTAACCCGTCATCCATGCCGCACCTCATCGCAGAATTTCAAATATATAACAAAGGCCAAACAAGATCCCGACGCCAAGCCATGCGAGAGCAAGGCGCAATGCAGATCGGGCCCTCGTCTTTTTCCACGTGTACAAATGCAGAGAACCCGACATGATCGCCCATATGCAGTAAGTATCGTACCACGATACTCCCGCGGCTATTTTAGCGATCATTAAAACGACACAGGCGATCCCGCCGAATATCACCGCATATTTGCATCCTGATCTTTCAATGAACTCCTGCATTTCATTCATTTGATTTTTCTTTACATTTTGCGCTCTTTTCAGGATCTCTTCTCTATCCATAATGATACCTCCGGATTCGTATGCCAAGTTTACTTTGCACCACAATTGTATCATACCAAGTATACTTGTCAACGCCTGCATTAAAAATAAAAATCGATTTTTTTTGTTTAGACTCTTCCTGTGGTGGTATAAACAGAAACGTAACGCGAGGACAACTCGCAGGGCGGCGATCCCGCCCTGGCGAAAAGAACGGCCCGGCCACGGGTAAGGCCGCCGCTGCCGGTCTTCGCGGCATAATACAAAAATGAAATACGGCGGCCCGGTTTCGTTCTTCCCGCGCCGTGACTGATAACAGAAGAATGAACACACGTTATTGCACATAAGTTAAGTTAAAGCAAGCGATTGAAAAACGGAGGAAATGAAAATGAAAAAATGGGTATGCAGCGTATGTGGTTATGTCTTTGAAGGCGAGCAGCCGCCGGCACAATGTCCGCAGTGCAAGGTTCCCGCTGATAAGTTTGTAGAGCAGGCCGGCGAGAGAACCTGGGCCGCCGAGCATGTTGTAGGCGTTGCGCAGGGCGCCAGCGAAGATATCATGAAGGATCTGAGAGCTAACTTCGAGGGCGAGTGCACCGAGGTCGGCATGTATCTGGCCATGGCCAGAGTCGCCCACAGAGAGGGCTACCCCGAGATCGGCCTGTACTGGGAGAAGGCCGCTTACGAAGAGGCGGAGCACGCTTCCAAGTTTGCTGAGCTCCTGGGCGAGGTCGTGACCGACTCCACCAAGAAGAATCTGGAAATGCGGATCGACGCTGAGAACGGCGCTACCATGGGCAAATTCGACCTGGCCAAGAGAGCCAAGGCTGCCAACCTGGACGCTATCCACGACACCGTTCACGAAATGGCCCGTGACGAAGCGAGACACGGCAAGGCCTTCGAGGGTCTGCTGAAGAGATACTTCGGTTAATACGCAAGACCATAAATTTAAAAGCAGCAATGGCAGCTTAAAACAGCTGTGTGAAACAGGTATTTGCCGGCAGAGAATCGTACGATGATTAGGGGGATGTCGCATTAGGATAAATAAACTAATGCAAACATCTCCCTTTTTGCAGCCTTGTTTTTTGCTTTAAAAGGTGAAAAAAAATCCGGCAAGGCCACTAACAAGCCCCCCGCAAAAATCTTTCACTCCTTCCGCTACAGCCTTGCCAGTTTCACATACTGTAGTTCCAACTTTTTTTACAGTCTCAATGACTCCATTACGTAGTTTTTGAGCGCCTTTTGTAATGGTTTCACAGATCTTTGATCCAGCCATATATCCAACCGTTCCTCCGACAAAACCGCCGACCGCTACACCTACAGGGCCGGCAAAGGTGCCAATAGCCGCGCCAATTGCAGTTCCCCCGCCCATGGCAATAAGCCCGCCGGCCGTTGCGACAGTCGTTTGTTCCAGCTTTTCTATACCCTCTTTAAAAGACAAATCTCCGGACATCATTCGTCCTATAACCTTTGCGTCTTCTACCGCAACAAAGGCAATGTTCGCTATTATTCCAGCCGGTGTGCCCTTTGGAATAACTGAGAGTATATTCTTCTCAACTCCAACTTTCAGCGCGCCTGCAACGGCAGCCTTTATACCAAAATCTGCACCACCCTTTAAAGCAGATTCTACGATTTCTTCGCCTTTGATTTCCTCACCGTTCCAAATTTTTGCCGCAACGTCAAATCCAATATTGATCGCGGCGCCCTGGAGTGCAGCGTATCCTACTTGTCTACCAATTCCAGCTGCAAGGTCTTTTGTTTTATATTCATTCCAGTTAAGATCATTCCACT
The DNA here is from genome assembly GCF_900605495.1 of Bacilliculturomica massiliensis. GTDB lineage: Bacteria > Bacillota > Clostridia > Peptostreptococcales > Anaerovoracaceae > Bacilliculturomica > Bacilliculturomica massiliensis. Next base: position 13,668 of record NZ_LR027601.1, on the reverse strand, counting down.
TACCGCTCTGCGCCTCGTCCCTCATTCTTTCGGCATTCGCTTTTGTTAATGGCTTGCTCTTAGTGCCATCCGGAGCTACAATAACCTCCGTGGCCCTCTTTGAAATGAATTTTTGTTGTCCTTCCGGAACAAGCTTTTGCTGTCCCCTGTAATCACCACACTCAAAGGCTTTTTGTGTCGCTCTTGCATCCTTACAGTATTTTGACTGATATCGACTTACGACTTTGTCGGCATTCGCTTTGTCGAAAATCACGATGTCCACAGAATTCTTTTTGTAACCATGCCCATTCGGCTCAAGAACTTTTGCCCTGTATGGACTACCCGTGGCTTCCGCATTTAGATTAAATGTCTGCGCATGGTACTGCTCGGCAATGAAGCCATCCAAGCGGGGATTTTGGCTGACTGCCCCCGCCTGAGTAGTCAGCGTCCGGTACATTGTCCCATTGACATTCAGAATCGTCGCGTCCAGGTCTGCAAGGTATTTTGCCGACTCTTGTACAGACATAGCCGACGTCGCCTGGGCGACCTGGGATGCAAACCAGCTTTCCTTGCTTCTCCCGTCTCTTACCGCTGCTGACAAGGATGTCTGGTACTCCTCATCCCGCTTGAGCGCAGAAATAATTTCTTCTGTTATATCACAAATTTCGGATCTTTCTTTCTCAGGAAGATATTCCTGCAGTTTTTCAGAAAGCCAAAGCTCTGCCGGTTCATCTCTGTGCAAAATCCAACTATGCATAAAGTCTGCAATAACGGGTTTGAGTTCAGCACACTCATCCTCAATAAGTATGGGATAGTCCTCTTCTTCCAATAACAACAAGTGCTCATATTTCTCATCCATATTGGCTCCCTCTTCAATTCTTTTTACTTGCCGGCTTGATATCTATCTTACTGATCGTAGATTTTATTGCCTCGATCTTATCCTTCAGCGTACTGGATATTGACTTCGTATCCTTTACCGAATTGAGCAGATTCTCTGTCGTTATATGGACTTCCCCTTCAATAAACGCTTTCTCGATGGTTTCTTTCACCACAGCCTCCAAGTCGGCCCCATTGAATCCCTCTGTCTCGTCGATAAGGGCGATCGAATCAATACACTTGTTCCACTTATTCCTCTTTTTCAAATGGATGTCCAATATTTTTCTCCGCTCCTCACCATTGGGAAGATCAACAAAGAAAAGTTCATCAAATCTACCCTTTCGCAAAAACTCTGGTGGCATTCTGGAAATATCATTTGCTGTGGCAACTATAAATACAGTGTTCTCTTTCTCCTGCATCCACGTCAGAAACTGACCGAACAAACGAGTGGTGACATCGTTTCCTCCCCCTTCTCCGCCGATTCCGGCAAATGCCTTCTCGATTTCATCGACCCATAATACACATGGACTGATTGCCTCTGATAATTGCAGCGCCCGCCGCATGTTTTCTTCTGATTCACCCACATATTTACCGAGAAGCCGACCCACATCAAGCCTTACCAGCGGGATTTGAAACAGGCTTGCCGTTGCCTTTGCCGTCAAACTCTTTCCACAACCAGGCATACCGATAATCATAATGCCTTTTGGAATATCCACACCAAATTTTATAGCCTTATCTAAATTCGCAAATATCTTTGCTTTTCTATACAGCCATTCCTTCAGATTCTCCAGTCCGCCTATATCATCGACAGTCTCTGTGAAATTAATGATCTCCAGCATTCCGGACTTCCTGATAAACTGCTCTTTCTCTTTCAATATGAGCAGCTTATCATCCCTATCAATACAGCCACCATCCTGATAGGCAAGATTGAGTATTTGTCTGATTTGAAATTCATTCAGGCCTTTAAAAGAAAGTGCAATGTCGTCTACTGTTTCATCCTCTACTGAAATCTTCATGTCTGCTGTAAAATCATTGATGATGTCCAAAATCTCATTTGTGGTTGGGAGAGGAATATCAAATACGGTGATATAGTTTTCCAATTCCCTTGGTATGACAGTGATTTCTGACTGAATAAAAACAGCTGAGCTATAATTATCCTTGTATAGGTTGTTTTCCGCAATCCTTTTTAATAGCGCAATAACCTTCGGGTTCTTCAGCTCTTCATGTACATCTTTCAAAATCAGAAAGGTCTCGTTTTCGAAACCATCGTCCATCGTGAGCTTTAAGAACTGCTCCAAGCTGCATTCCTTCATGGGGCTTTTGGTTTTGAAGTCCAGCAAGCCAAGAGCATTATTGAACTCCACACACGTTACGTCTTTTCCAACGCAAGCGATCGCCTCATCTATTATACGAAAATCAAAATGGTTAATGTATATAATTGGATGCAGTGCGTCAATGTAAGATGCCAATATATCCACTGTACTTCGCTTCATGTTATACCTCCATGTAAAGCAGCGTATTGACAATTGAATTGCTCTTGTAATCAATACCATCCAAAATGACAAACCTTTCGTTAATATCAGAGCTATCCATATCTCCACCTTGCAAACCGGCGGAACGCACATAATCGCCATAGTCCATACTGATAATCATATACTTCTTCCCCTTTGGTTCTAGATCTTTCCAGTACCCATCCGTATGACCGGAAAAGGTGCACAAGTCGTCTTCAAGATCATTTTTCAAAGTCTCCTCGTCACTTATCATCATACAAATGTTACGATACATGACACGTTTATCTTCGTCATGCTCAATATCCTCTGTTACCTCTCCATCTTCCCCCGTTTCCTGTATGGGCAAATAGTACTCGCGCGATTTTTCGTTCATAAGCAAACACATAATCGCCAATATGCAGTTATTGCTTTTAAAAGTATAAAAAAGATTTCTGTAGTTCAGCCGCAGAACCCTCGGATAAGTTTTAACGATTTCGTTGATTGCTGCTTTGATTTTTGATGAATCGTATTTATTTTCAATGATCTCATTGACAATATATTGATACCGGTTCATGTGATCATTTATTATACTCTGCACTTTACGGCGCTTTTCCTCATAGCAATCATATCGCTCTTGCCTTTCTCTGAGATATTCCAGAATATAAATACTTTTATTAACATCTTTTTCGTCAGTGACTACGTCAAAGATTTTAATAAGTTCCTTAATAATATCCATTGCATCCACCTGTGCGATCGCAGAAACTTTTTCAAGCTCTTCTCCATACCCCCTAACCGCTAACCAGCGATGCAGTAATCCATTCTGATAATACGCAATAACATCTTCAATGGAAAAATTGTTCTGTAAATCCTCAATCGTGCGAACAGGCTTTTCATCACAGATCAGGTTGAATTTGATCGTCTTTGCCATTTCTACCTCTCCTTATTTACCAATAGTTTTTGCTTCATTCGACCAGAACTTTTCACAATTTGGAAGAAGTCTCCACTCTTTCAGCCTTGATGCCACTCACAACAGAGTGCTTATATTATTATATCATAGAAATCATACACATTTCGTCATTATTCCCAGTTTTTTTATTTATTTTTACAAATATTCGTATACTTTCACAGCGTTAAACTTGAATTGACCAGAATGATATAGCACATATGCAAACCTTGACGTCACTTGTCAGGGTTTATATACTATGATCGTAACATGGAGGTGATTCTTTGAAAGAAAGCAGATTGTTCAAGATCGTATATTATATTTTAGAGCGCGGGCGCGTAACAGCTCCTGAATTAGCGGATAAATTTGAAGTATCCGTGCGGACGATCTATCGCGATATCGATGTGATCAGCAGCCTGGGTATTCCGATCTACGCGTCGTCGGGAAGAAACGGCGGGATACAAATACTCGACAATTACGTTTTAGACAGAGCCCTTTTTTCGGATAAGGAGAAACAGGACATTTTGGCGGCTCTGCAAAGCGTATCTCTTGTAAACAGCGCTTACGAAAGAGAAATGCTCACAAAACTGTCTGCTCTTTTTCATATCCGTTCCGACAACTGGTTTGAAGTGGATTTTTCTCGTTGGGGAACGAAAACTCAAAACGACGCTGCCTTTGATCAGCTGAAAACTGCTGTTATCTCCCATAAAGCGGTGCGTATCGTATACGTAAATTCCAATGGTGAAAAAAGCCGGAGAACGATCTATGCGCTTAAAATGATGTTTAAGGCAAAAGAGTGGTATATAAAGGCATACTGCGTGGATCGGTCGGATTTTCGCATCTTCAAATTCAACCGCATTATTGGACTGGAATTATTATCAGAGGAATTTGCACCGATCGAATATCCAGCTTCAGAAGAATCGCCGCAGCCGGACTACAACAGAATAACTCTCTGCTTTCCACAAGAAATGGCATATCGCGTCTATGATGAATTTGACGCCAGCGAGATAGAAGAAGCGGAAAACGGCGGCCTCATCGTTTCGTCGGAAATGCCGGAAGACGATTGGCTGATCGGTTATCTCCTTTCTTTCGGCGCAAAAGTCAAAGTCATCGCGCCTGCCTATCTGCGAAAGATCCTAGCCGATGAAGCAAAGATGATATACGAAAAAAACGCCGCCGGCTCCCAGGAACACACTCCCCTGAGCAGCTCAGACATCAGCGCCGGCCGGCTTCAGACCAGACGGCAGACCTGACATAAGACGTCAGGGTCCGCCCGCTATAATAACGATCCCCACATGTACCATAAACCTATGGAGGAAAAAAATATGAGCGAACGATTTATAAACTTAACAGAGTGCAACATAGAAAATGAACATTTATGCTGTGCCATCGCAGACAAAAAGCATCAGGCCGGAGTGTCCGTGAAAAAGCAATGGTTGAAAGAACGGATGGCGGAGGGACATATTTTCCGCAAACTTGACGAAAAAGGAAAAGTCTTCATTGAATACGCCCCTTTGGAAACAGCATGGGTGCCTGTTCATGGAGATCATTATTTGTATATTTATTGTCTCTGGGTGTCCGGCTCTTTCAAGGGAAAAGGATATGCAGGATCCCTCATGGATTATTGCATTAACGATGCAAAAGAAAGAGGAAAAGCAGGAGTCTGCATTCTCAGCTCAAAAAAGAAAAAGCCGTTTCTGTCAGATAAGAAATTTCTGCTCAAATACGGTTTCGAAGTGGTGGACACAGCCGGAAATGAATACGAGCTATTGGCTCTGTCTTTTCACGGTGAAACGCCCCGCTTTTCTGATAAGGCGAAAGAAATGAAGATCCAGAGCAAAGAACTGACGATCTATTACGGCTTGCAATGCCCGTATATTCCCAACTGTATTGAACAGGTACGGGAATTCTGCCATGAAAAAAACATCCCGTTAAATCTCATCGCCGTAGATACCTTGGAAAAGGCAAAAGATCTTCCCTGTGTTTTCAACAATTGGGCCGTCTTTTATAATGGTGAATTCGAGACGAATCATCTTCTTAACGAAACCTTTTTGAAGAAAAAATTCCAACTGGTTTAGGGAGTGCTGTTTTTATTCATGCCCCTCGTCCCTGTTTTCACTTATCATCTTCTTTAACAGGTCTCGAATTTCTTGTAGTAAAGTATAGCATTTAAATCCGATAAATATGAAATAGCTCAGCAAAGCAAGCAGGAAGATAGTTTCGAATATGGTCATACAATCACCTTCTTTTTCATCTGAGTATAATCAGTCAAAAACGGATAGGGTTTTTTCCCAACCCCCAATATGGACACACCATGGTATTTCACATGGTGTATCCATAATACCACAGATCGTGATGGATCGCATTTGTCATTATTGTATCAGGCCGCTGGCGCGGCGGCTGGCCCTGAACGCAGTCGCTCCCTTCTTTTTAATATCAGTTTCAGATCAGGCAAGGCGCCGCTGATCCGCCTGATCGCCGCGCAGCAGATCCCGGTCCGCCGCCATTGTTCACGTTGGGGCTTCCGCATGGATACGGAAAGGTCTTTTATCAAGATATGGACAATCCCCTTTTTCCACGCCTTGTAAAATGCTATAATGTTTCAAGTGGGGAAAACAGCCGGTCATTTTCCGCTGACATCCGGACAGGACCGGCAGTCTGGCATTCGGCGCAGGGCGCCTGGGGGGAGGAATTCTTATGTATTTCATCGATCCTTTGTTTTCGATCGTTCCAGTCATCGTTTCTATCGGATTCATCGTGGTATTCGGCATCATCATTTTCTCGCTGATAAAAGGGATCGGACAGTGGGGACGGAACAATGCGTCTCCTCAGCTCTCGATACCCGCCAGGGTCGTCTCCAGGCGGTCGCACATCTCAGACAGCTCTCATATGGCGGCCGACAATATGGCTGCCCACTCCACCAGTACGTCCTACTACGTCACTTTCGAGGCGGAGAGCGGTCACCGCATGGAATTTCACCTGAGCGGTCCGGAGTACGGACTGTTGGCTGAAGGGGACTGCGGTGTTCTCACGTTTCAGGGGACCCGCTATCTCGGCTTCGCCCGCTCGCCCGGCATGAATTTTACACCGCGGCCCGGATCGTCCAATCCCTTTTCCGCCCGCGTTGACCCGTCGTCCTTCCATTCTGCCCCGTCTTCGTCTGGGAATAGCGGCGCCGCTTCTAGATCGGGAAATTCCGCCGCGGCAGGCGGGCCCGGCCGGCGGGCTTCCGCCGGCGATCAGACCGGCAGCGAGGATACGAACATTGAATTTTATTTTTCCGGAGAGCCCACGCCGGCTGACGCGGTTGCAAAAGACCGCGGCGGCGTCGGGGAGCAGCCCGCTTCTTCCCCTGCGGCGCGGCAGCGGTCCAATGCAGACCGCAGTGAACACATCAGTTTTCCAGACGACGGACGCAGCTCCGATCCGGTCCAGGAACGTGACCGTCTGGCCGTGACCTGGGAGGAAACGCAGCGTTCCCGTGACCGCGGTCCTCAGTCATGACCGCTGACGATATCAGATCACACATATGATACAGTATTCAAAAGTAAAAGGAGAGAACAATATGACAAAACCACAGACAACAACGGACGCATGCTACCCGCTGCTGGAAATGGACCTGAAAAAACTCCGCCGCAATGTGGAGGAGGTCGTAAACCGCTGCGGAGCTATGGGCATCAACGTGGCGGGAGTCATCAAAGGCTGCAATGGCCTGCCTGAGGCTGCGGAGCAGTTTAAGCTGGGCGGGTGCGCACAGATCGCCACTTCCCGGCTGGAACAGATCGAAGATGCGAAGGCCTACGGCATCGAAGGTCCTTTCATGCTGATCCGGGTCCCTATGCTCACCGAGATCCCGCGCATGGTGCAGCTTGCCAATTACAGCCTGCACAGCGAACGCTCCGTCATCGACGCTGCCGACGCGGAGTGCTCCAGACAGGGAAAAAAGCATAAAGTGGTGGTGATGGCTGATCTAGGCGATCTTCGGGAAGGTTTCTGGGACAAAGAGGAACTGTTCGACGTGTGCCTGCATATAGAAAATGATCTGAATAACCTGGAACTAGCCGGCGTCGGAACAAATCTGGGATGCTACGGTTCCGTAAAGCCCACCCCGGAAAAACTTTCCGAACTGGTGGATATAGCGGAGCGCGTGGAAGCAGCAATCGGCCGTAAGCTGGAGATCATCTCCGGCGGAGCCACCAGCTCTTTTACGCTGGTACATTTCGGAACCATGCCCAAACGCATCAACCATCTGCGTATCGGCGAAAATATTCTTCTCGCCAGAGACCTGCAGACCGACTGGGGGATCAAGGATATGGATTATCTCGCCATGGACGTCTACACGCTGAAGGCCGCCGTCATCGAGGTAAAAGATAAACCCAGTCATCCCGTGGGCGAGATTTTCATGGATGCCTTCGGAAACTTCCCCACCTACACTGACCGCGGTATCCGCAGACGGGCGCTGTTGGCTCTGGGGAAAGTAGATCTGGCGGATATCTGCCGCCTGCTGCCCCGAGCGGAAGGGATCGAAGTGCTGGGGGGGTCCAGCGACCACACGATCCTCGATATTGAGGACAACAAGGACAATATACAGGTGGGAGACATCCTGGAATTCGATCTGAACTACACCACCATGGTGTTTCTGACCAATTCCAAAAGCGTGACGCTGAAGCTGATCAGGTAACCCCCCTGCAGGCTTATGTTCACAAGGTAAATTATTTGGAACATACGGAAAGATCCAAGGACGATATGTTCCATGCATAAAAAATCCGCAGAAATGACCTGGCTGTCAATCCTGCGGATTTCTTTTTCTTCCGTATTGATCGAACTGTCTCTTCAGCTGGCGCTCAGTCAGCGGTATGGCCAGCAGCAGCAACGCCAGCTGCACTACCATACCTCCTATCGCCGCAAAGGCCATGGCGTCCTTGCCGGCGTTCCGATACAGATAAAGGACCGTCAGGGGGATGGCCGCCGCCGGAAGGCTGGCGTACAGCCAGGCGCGCCCTGCGTACCGGTGGGCGAATTCCCAGGCCGCAGGACTTTTCATGGAACGTTTTGTGCGATATCCATAAAACGAATTGATGGTCCTGGGAGCGTGGTTTTTCCACAGGAATCCTAAGCCGGCCATAATGACTGGCATCAGCAGCAGTTCTGCCAAATAAAACAGGATCATATGCTGTACTCTCCTTCTCCGCTTCCTGCCGGAGCGGCGCGCAGTTCCGGAAATCCATGGGCCGATCAGATCCGGCAGGTATTGGGGCTTGCCGCGCTTCTCATCGAGTGATATATTGTAGACGTAAATTTACTTTACCACGTCACAAAGAAAGGAGCAAGGATCATGAAAGAAGTTCTGCAGTTTTTAAAAGATAACCCGACCTTTTTCCTGGCCACTGTGGAAGGGGATCAGCCCCGGGTACGTCCCTTCGGCGCGGTCAGCGAGTTCGAACGAAAGCTATACCTCATCACCAGCAATCAGAAGCCGGTGTTTCAACAGATCTCCGCCAACCCGAAAATCGAGATCTGCGCCGCCAATGCGGAAGGCGAGTGGATCCGCATCAAAGCAACAGCCGTGGCAGATTCGAGAAAAGAGCCGAAGACGGCCATGCTGGAAGATTATCCATCTCTGAGATCCATGTACGACCCGGAGGACGGTAAAATGGAAGTTCTGTATCTGAAGGACGCCGAGGCAACATTCTGCTCCTTCACTTCTGAGCCAAAAGTCGTAAAATTTTAGTCAGAGATCGAATCCGGGGCCAGGTCCCGGAAGCAGCCCGCGGTATGGGCATGACATATTAAAATAGAGGAGATATACCATGAGGACACTGAAAATTGCCATGCTTGGTTTCGGCAACGCCGGCAGGGCCTTCGCCCGGATCCTTTTAGACAAACACCAGCAGATAAAACAGGATTACGGCTGCGACATTCAGACGGCAGCCATCGTCACAGGCAGCCGCGGCACTCTGCTCTCCCCCGCCGGCTTCCCTGCCGATGCAGTCCCAAGCCAGATCCCGCCCGAGTCAGACGGTCAGGACGTCACATCGCAGGGTGCCATATCGCAGGGCGTCACATCGCAGGGCATCGACCTGGCGGAGGCCATCCGACAGATCGAGGAGGACGGCCGATTCGACGAGAACAGCCCCTTCTTCTCGCGCCTGACCGCTCTGGAGGTAGTGGACCGCGCCGATTACGACGTGATCATCGAGCTCACTCCCCTTCAGATCTTTACCGGCCAGCCCGCCACTGATCACCTGCGCCGTGCCATGAAACGCGGCAAACACGCCATCACCGCCAACAAAGGTCCCATCGCCTGGGCCTATGATGAGCTCGCCGCTCTCGCCGAAGAACAAAAAGTACAATTTTACTTTGAGACAACGGTCATGGACGGTACTCCCGTTTTCAATCTTGTTGATGAAACGCTGAAATACTGTAAAGTCACCGAAGTCAGCGGTATTCTGAACACCACCACGAATTTTGTTCTGGAAGAACTGGCCAAGGGCAGACCCTACGACGAGGTGATGGAAGAGGGCAGACGGCGCGGATTTGTCGAGGCCGACCCTTCTATGGATATGGAAGGCTGGGACGCCGCCGCCAAGACGGCCGCCCTGCTGAACGTCCTCATGAAGGCCGGTATCACCCCCGGAGAGATCGACCGCACCGGCATCTCTGAAATCACCGCCGCCGACATTGACGCCGCGGCGTCCCGGGGCTGCCTCATCAAACTACTCTGCCACGGAACCATACAGAACGGCAAAGTTATCGGCGCCGTCAGGCCCACGGAGGTTCCAAAGGACGATCTTCTCTCCCATATCGACGGCACCTCTTCGGTGGTATCCATCACCACCGACCTCATGGGCAAGCTGACCATTGTGGAGCACGATCCCGAGCTGCTTCAGACCGGCTACGGCATTTTCAGCGATCTGGTACGGATCATCAGCCATCTGTGATGTTTTAATGTTCCTTTGTCGTGATCTTGGATATTGGGACGTTGGGATGTCGGAGAGTTGGGATGTCGGGGCGTTGGGGGCGATCCCCCGGCGGCGGTTGGCTTCCGGCAGATCGTAGTTCCCCCGGCGGCGGTGGGCTTCCGGCAGATCGCAGTTCTCCCGGCGGCGGTGGGCTCCCGGCAGATTGCAGATCCCCCGGCGACGGTTGTTGATCGGCGCGGCAGACGCGGAAGGTAAATAGGGGAAATTCGGATTTTTTTCTGGATCTCACCGAAAAGACGCTGCGAAATAGGCGAGAATCAATTATTTTTTGAATTCTCGCCTATTTTGCAGCAAATATTGCGCGATTATCACTGTTTATTACGTATTTTTCGGTGATAATCAATTTTTTTTGCCGTTTTCACCTATTCAGTGACCTGCCATCTCCCGTTCTCCCGGTCCCACGGTCCCACGATCCCGCGGCCAGCCAGCAGGCTGCCATCCACTGACCCGGCATTCGTGCCAGCAGCCCCATGTCCCCCAGTGCACCTGTTTCACAGCCCGGCCAATCAGCAGCACGTTGGAGGTCTCATCATGGATGCAGAACCCATCCCCCTTTCCTTCTTCTCCGCAACGATCTGCTCCATGTGCTTATTGCGCAGCCATTCTTTCTATCATATGGGCCCCAGGCCATTAAAGAAGAAAGACCGCCGGCGGCGGTCTTTCTTCTGTGTCATGTATGTATTTGTATTGGAGAGATAGCTTCAATCAATTTATTTTCAATATAGAGCGGCGAAGATCTCTCGGATCTCCTCCTCCGTCAGGAACACGTAGTTGTTCTTCAGCAGCCGCTGCTGGTTCTCAATGGTGCTCTTCGTGAACTCCTCGATCTGCTCTTCTTTCATCCCGTATTCTCTCAGCTTCTTCTTCCCGATCAGCTGCCCCAGGAAGCGGTCCAGCTCTTCATATACGTTCTCCACTCCGCATCCCAGCATCTCCGCAAAGATCCGGTTCGCCTCCGCGATCTTTCCCTCTGGGGCCTTTCTCATGTACATCTTGAATACTTCTGTGAAGAACTGATAGTTCGCCTCCCCGTGGGGTACGTGGAACGCTCCCCCTATGCTGTAGGACAGCGCGTGCACCGCCGCGCACCCTGCGTTTCCAAAAGCGATCCCCGCATAGTTGGACGCCAGCGCAAACTCCTTCAGATACGGCGCGCGGTTCTCCTTCGTGTTCCCCTTCTCCAGGATCTTCTTGTACCCTTCCATGATCATCTCCATGGCTTTCCGCGAGTACATCTCCGTGAAGGGCGACGCCTTGGGCGACAGATAGGACTCGATGGCGTGGATCAGCGCGTCGATGGAACTGGTGGCAAACACGTAGTCCGGCAGCCCCTGCAGGGATTCCGGCACCAAGACCGCCTCGTCCGCATACGTCTCCTCCACCGCCAGCCCTTTCTTCGTGTGCAGACTTTTCAGCTCCGCTATGGCCACATTGGTCACTTCGCTTCCCGTTCCGCAGGTGGTGGGCACCACCACCAGATGGTGCAGCTTCTCCGGTTTGACCGCTCCCGTAAACAGATCCACGGACCGTTCCGGCACCCTCAGGGACAGCACCTTGCAGATGTCCACGATGGTGCCGCCTCCGAAGGCCACGATGCGGTCAAAGTCGTACTTCTTCATCTCCGCCGCCATGGCGTCGATCATCTCGTCGGAAGGCTCTCCCGAGCCGAATTTCTCCTGAAAGATCACGTTCAGTTCGATTCCAAGGGGCTTCACATAGGGATCGTACATCCACTGATTGGTCACCAGCAGATCCCGCTTGCCCAGCTGGAACGCCTCGTTGAACTCCTTAAATGTGTCGAAATAATGTATGGCAGGTACTACCCGCAGTGCTTCCATCTCTCTGCCTCCTCGTTTTCTCTGTTCCGCCGGCTTCCTCTGTCCCCGCCGGCTCTCTCTGTCTCCGGTCTGCCCGCCCAGACTGAGCTGCCAGTCCGGATCCCGCTTACCTAAAAGGCCGTACCGAACATCTTCTCAAACCCGGCCTTCAATTCCTCCTGAAACTCCGGATGCGCAATGCCGATCAGCGCCCGGGCACGGTCTTTCACCGTCTTTCCCTTCAGCCTGGCGATCCCGTTCTCCGTCACCACGTAATCCACATCGTGACGCGACGCCGTCACCACCTGTCCTTCCGCCAGCAGCGGCGTGATCTTCGACACCAGACTCCCATCCTTCTTTTTCGTCGTGGACGGCATGGCGATGATCGCCCGCCCCTTTCCATCCGCCGTCATGGTCGTCCCGCGGATGAAGTCCACCTGACCTCCCACTCCCGAAAACTGCCGGTATCCTATGGTATCCGACGCCACCTGCCCGTAGAAGTCCACTCCGATCCCGCTGTTGATGCTCACCATATTGGTGTTCTGCGCGATCACCATGGGGTGGTTCACATAGTCCACTCCCCTCATCTGGCAGACGGGATTCCGGTGGCAGAAATCGTACAGCTTCCGGCTTCCCATCACAAAGTTGAATACGAACTTCCCCCGGTCAATGGCCTTGCAGCTGTTGTCGATCACTCCCGCCTCGTACAGGTCCACCACTCCGTCCGTCAGCAGCTCCGAGTGGATCCCCAGATGCTTCTTCTCCTTCAGCTGGTGACACACCGCGTCCGGTATGGCTCCGATACCAAGCTGCAGCGTATCTCCGTCCCGGATCAGCTGCGCGCAGTTCTTTCCGATCGCTTCCTCCACCGGCCCGATCTTCGCCGGCGGCAGCGTGGGCAGTTCCCTGCTCTCTTCCACAAACGCGTCGATCTCCTTCACGGAAAACACCCCGTCCCCAAAGGTAAAGGGCAGCTGATCGTTCACCTGTGCGATGACCAGCTTCGCCGACTTCATCGCCTGCACCGTATAGTCCCCCGATACGCCGGTGGAGACGAAGCCGTGCTCATCCGGCGGCGTCACCATCACCAGGGCCACATCCACGGGTATGGTGCCGTCCCGCATCAGCCCCGGCACTTCATAGAAGAACAGCGGGGTAAAATCGCCCGTGCCCATCTCCACGCACTTCCTCGTGGGTCCGCCCAGAAACCACAGGTTGGGATGGAAGCTCTCCTTGTATTCTGGATTGTACAGATCGGTCTTGCCGATATTCACCATGTGAGAGATCTCCACATTCCGCAGGGAATCCCGGCGGCGGATCAGCGCCTCGATCAGAGCCGGCGGTTCGCCTACGTCGTGAGCGGTCACCACATGGTCTCCCGACTTGATGCGCTTCACCGCTTCATCGGCCGTACATTTCCTGCTCTCGTAGATTTCTTTCCAGTCCATTGTCTTCCTCCCCTTCTCTTCGTTCTCCTTCGCCGGCCGGCAGAGCCGCTGGCCGGCGCCATTTCAGGCGCCTCTGTTCGAGCCGCCAGCAACGCTGTTTCGACGCGGCCCGGCGGCCCGGCGGCTCAGCGG
>NZ_LR027600.1 GCF_900605495.1 Bacilliculturomica massiliensis | reverse complement strand
TCATGGTGTTGATTGTTTGTACTTGAATCTTTCCTGAAGTCTGCCGGCCGAAGCCGGTTCTCCAGTTGAGAACAACTTAATGTTCTCTTTGACTCAATTTCTACACTATGGAGTTATCAAGGTTCATGTGCTCGCTTGCAGATCGTTCAACCTTACAGCTCGCCGCTCTGTTTTACAGAGCTTTTTTATTATACAACCGGTCGTTTCCTTTGTCAAGCTCTTTTTAACTTTTTTTAAGTTTTAAACTTGACCCCGATCGTATTTGCCAACCCCTCTCGGGGACAGCTATATTAGAATACCAGATTACGTTTTTCATGTCAACCCTTTTTCTCACTTTTTTTCGCGATCCAATCGTTGACCGTCATTCCGGCGTTCCTGCCGTTGTCTGTTCACAAACAGCTTGATTAGAATAGCAAACTCCAGCAGGAATGTCAAGCACTTTTATTAACTTTCAGGATCAAAGAATGGCCAATCATTGTCAAACTGAAACCGGCCTTCAACTGCAGCAGGCGCAGGAGCAAGTCCTGAAACGAAAGAAGCAAATCTTACGCTTCCTTATTAATACCCCATTTATACCGCTGCCCGTTATTCGAAGAAAGGTTCTTTTCCCCATCCAATTGGTCGACGCCGGATCCATGTCTGTCTTCCTGCCGGGCAAAACGCGATCGATCCGCCCCGTTTCCATTCTCAGAACGAAACGAGCAATTAACAGCCCCGGCGCCATTCCCGCTTCAAAAAACGGTATAAAATCCCGAATATACGCACAATTCATTTTTTCACGTTGAATTCTGCCAAATTACTTGATATAATGCATGTGACGATATATTTTGTCTTGATTTTGACAGAAAAGGGAGGTGTATCGATGAAAGAATATGCTACATAAGAAACGGACTCAGGGAGGTTCTCATCCTGAGGATCCTGAGCATATCTACTGTGGAACGAACTTATTATGACCTTTTATTTTTCTGAACGTAATTTTACTTATTTCTTATTGTTATTTTTCTGGCCGCCATATCCCGGGAGACCGCGGATACCCGGCCTCGCCGTCGGAGCAGCTCCAGCCGGCCGCATTTTGGCTACCGACCGCCTACTCTGACCAAATGTAAATGCCTTTAACTATATTTTTATCTTTTCTAAGAGAGGAGAAACATCATGAAGAATATGCAGCGTCGTATGGCAGGAACGATCGTACCTGTTATACTGATGATCATCAGCTGCCCTCTGTTGGCTTTCGCGGCTGAAGAAGAATACGTTCCATCTATGTACGCAAGCTTCTGGTCCCTGATTCCTCCCGTGGTCGCCATCGTTTTGGCCCTGATCACAAAAGAAGTCTACAGTTCTCTGTTCCTTGGAATCGTCATCGGCGGAGTGTTCTGGTCCGGGTTCACATTTGAGGGGACCTTCAACCACGTGCTTCAGGACGGAATCATCGGATCGCTCTCTGACAGCTACAATGTCGGCATTCTGGTGTTCCTGGTCATTCTGGGCATCATGGTCTGCCTGATGAACAAAGCGGGCGGTTCCGCGGCCTTCGGCGACTGGGCCGACACCCATATCAAATCGAGGATCGGCGCTCAGCTTGCCACCGTGTGTCTGGGTGTTCTGATCTTCATCGACGACTATTTCAACTGTCTGACCGTAGGAAGCGTCATGCGTCCCGTCACAGACAAGCATCACATTTCCCGCTCAAAGCTGGCGTATCTGATCGACGCCACGGCGGCGCCCGTGTGCATCATCGCCCCGATCTCATCGTGGGCGGCGGCCGTAGCCGGGTTCGTACCGGGAGACGAGGACGGCTTCGCCGTCTTTATCAAGGCGATTCCTTTTAACTATTACGCCATTCTGACCATCATCATGATGCTCGGACTTGCGCTGCTGCAGGTTGATTTCGGACCCATGAGAAAGCACGAGGACAACGCTCTGAACGGCGATCTCTACACCACTCCGGACCGTCCCTATGCAGATGCGGAAAAAGAGATCGTGGAAAGCAACGGCAAAGTCATCGATCTGGTGCTGCCCGTGGTAGTGCTGATCCTGTGCTGTGCCGCAGGCATCATGTATTCCGGCGGTTTCTTCTCCGGAACTAGCTTTGTTGAATCGTTCTCCAGCAGCGACGCCTCCATCGGTCTGTCCACCGGCAGTCTCTTCGCACTGATCTTTGCCGTCATCTTCTTCGTGGCAAGAAGAGTGCTGAGTTTTACCGACTGTATGTCCTGCGTTCCCGACGGCTTCAAGGCCATGGTTCCGGCTATCCTGATCCTGACCTTCGCCTGGACGCTGAAGTCCATGACCGACAGTCTGGGCGCTGCAGAATTCGTCGCCGGACTGATGGAAAGCAGTGCGCGGAATCTGGTCAACTTCCTGCCCGCTATCATCTTCCTGGTAGGCTGCTTCCTTGCTTTTGCAACAGGAACCTCCTGGGGCACCTTCGGAATTCTGATCCCCATCGTAGTTGCCGTATTCGCGGGCCAGAACGATCAGCTGATGATCATCTCCATCTCCGCATGTATGGCTGGCGCAGTCTGCGGAGACCACTGCTCGCCGATCTCTGATACGACGATCATGGCCTCGGCCGGCGCACAATGTAACCATATCAACCATGTGAATACGCAGCTGCCCTACGCGATCACCGCGGCGGCGGTATCCTTTGTAAGCTATATCATCGCCGGTTTCGTACAGAACGCATTCATCGTGCTCCCCATCGCCATCCTGCTGATGCTGGGCGTACTGGTGGTTCTCAGAAAGATGTACGGAAAAGAGAAAGAGGAAATATAGCGCTGAACTTCTGTAGAATAAACAGCTTGGCAGCGATGGCTGTCTAAGCGGACGAACGCCTCTCAGAGTATGAGATACATCTGAGAGGCGTTTTTTTATCCCGGCCAAAAATCACTTATCGACACAGAGCCGTGCATCTTATATAATTGAAGACAAATCCTTTATTCCCATCAATCTGAAAATGAACCAAGGAGACATTACTATGGGTAAAAAAATTCCCATGTGGCAGACCGTGATCATCATAGGCATTACCATCGCCCTGCTGGTCTACTCGATCATCTTTACCGAATACAGTCAGCTGCATATTCCCCTGATCATCTCTGCTATCGCGGCGGCGGCCGTAGCTGTTGCCAACGGCTGGAGATGGTCTTTTCTGGAACAGGGCGTCATTCAGAGCATTTCCCGCTCCATGCAGTCATGCCTGATCTTACTGACGGTGGGAATTCTGACCGGGGTCTGGAAAGCAGCCGGCATTATTCCGTCAATGATCTATTACGGACTGAAGATCATATCGCCGGAGATCTTCCTTGTCACGGCCTGCGTGCTCTGCACGATCGTGGCTCTGGCCATAGGGAGCTCCTGGTCCGTAGCGGGCACCGTGGGCGTGGCCATGATCAGCATCGCCGTCGGCCTGAACATCGATCCGGCCATCGCGGCGGGCGCCGTGGTATCCGGGTCCTATTTTGGAGACAAAATGTCCCCCCTGTCCGACACAACGAATCTGGCCCCCGCCATTGCAGGCTCCAATTTGTTCGACCACATCAAACATATGATCTGGACGGTAACGCCGTCCATGCTCATCGCACTCATCCTGTACGGTATTTTAGGATTGGGCAAGGGCAGCGGCGAAGTGGATCTCGGGTCGGCCAGCATCCTCTCCGACGAGATCATGGCGGAGTTCCATATCAGCCCCATTTTGCTGATCGCCCCGATCCTGCTGGTGGTCATCGTGGCCCTCAGGGTGCCGGCTCTGCCCGGTCTCTTTGGAGGCGTACTCATCGGTCTCATCTGCATGGCTGTCTTTCAGCACATTCCGCCAAACATGTGGTTCTACACCATGCACTACGGTTATGAAACCGCCAGCACGGCGGTTCTCAGCCAGAATTACACAGCAGCCGACCTGCTGGGCGGCGGCGGTATGAATTCGATGCTGCAGACGGTGAATCTGATCCTCTGCGCTATGACATTCGCCGGTATTATGGACTGTACCGGCATGCTGGCCTCTCTGGCCGAATCTCTGCTGAAAGTGGCAAAGAGCACCGGCACTCTGGTGACGGTCACTATCGTTTCCTGTTTCCTGGTAAACCTCATTGCCTCTGACCAATATCTGGCCATCATTCTTCCAGGAAGAATGTACAAAGAAGCCTTTGAAGACCGGCGGCTCAAGGCCAAGAATCTATCCAGATGCCTGGAGGATTCGGGCACGATCACGTCCGCGCTGGTTCCCTGGAACACCTGCGGCGCTTCCATGAGCAAATTCCTGGGTATCGGCACGCTGCACTACGCGCCCTATGCTTTCCTGAATTGGCTGAACCCGCTGATCTCTATTTTCTATGGTTTCACCGGCATCTCCATGGAAAAGATGACAGAGGCGGAATACCAAAATATTCTGGAACAGCGAAAGATGGACGCGGAACTGGCAGCTAAATTAATGGAGTAGATGAAAGATCAAGCCACACAAAAGGAGGACGACATCAGTCGTCCTCCTTTTATCGTCCATTCTATACCGCTGCCAGCCGTTTCAGATTATCCAGGAATTTGTTCACTTCTTCCTCCGGAGTGGCCCAGGAGCACACAAGGCGGATGGCCGCCGATCTTTCATCCACAGGCGCCCACACATAGAAGGAATACTCTTTCTCCAGCTTTGCGATCAGCTCTTTGGGGAAAATAGGGAAGATCTGATTGGTAGGCGACTCCGAAAGGAATCCATATCCCTGTGCAGCGATGCCCGCCGCCAGTTTCTGCGCCATATCCACGGCGTGCTTTGCCAGATCAAAATACAGGCCGTCTTTCAGCAGCTCTTCAAACTGAATGCCGATGGCGCTGCTCTTTGCCGTAAGCGCCCCCCTCTGTTTGATCATGAACCGAAAATCCGGCTTGATCTTATCGTTGACCAGCACCAGCGCTTCCGCAAACAGCGCTCCGTTTTTCGTGCCGCCGATGTAGAAAGCATCGGCCAGCTCCGGCAGATCCTTCATGGTCACATCGTTTCCCTCAGCGACCATGGCCGCTCCCAGACGCGCGCCGTCAATATATAAATACATGTCGTTTTCATCGCAGATCCTGCGGACCGCCTGCAGTTCCGCTTTGGTGTAAACGGTGCCGCTCTCCGTTGGATGGGTCAGAAATACCATTTTCCTCCTGACAGTATGCTCATCTTCAAAACCGTCCAGCACCTTCTGGATCAGCGCAGGTGAAAGCTTCCCATCCGGAGATTCCACCATGAGGATCTTATGCCCCGTGGACTCGATAGCCCCCGTCTCATGTACCTCGATATGTCCCGTATTCGGTGAGATCACCGCCTCAAAAGGCCGCAGAGCGGCCGCGATAGCGATGGTATTGGTAGGCGTCCCCCCGGGCATAAAATAGACGTCTACATCGCTTCTACCGATCATCTCCTTTACCATCTCCGCCGCGTGAAGACAGTGAGCGTCATAATTATATGTATCATTTTGTTCATAGCAGGCGTCGGTCATCGCCTTCATGATCCTGGGATGCGCTCCCTCGCTGTAATCGCAGATAAAACTGTACATATTTCTCTCCTCCGTATCTTTGCGTAGATTGCCGGACCTGCCCGCGGCAGATCCCTTCCAGTAAAAGCATATCGCATTCAAATAGATAAAGCTAGCATTTTTCAGCCGTTATCTATATAATTATATAGAACAGCCCGAAAAGGAGGGATCATCACAGGGCTGCGCGTCCAGTACGACCTGGATACGGGAGAAAAAGCGCCGGGACTCCCTGCGAAACGGCAGGGAGTTGACGAGGACGGGGGACGATCGAAAGATTCGGCGGATGCCTCCGGGGTTCAATGGGGAATCCTCAGACGAACAGCAAAAACTGCGGGCGACCGCGGTCACAAAGGGTTCGTATGGCTTTTGAAAAATTCTGTCCTGCGCTGGAAACGTGCAGGCAAAAAATATTGGGAGGATTATATCATGTGTGGAATCGTAGGATACATCGGTGACGGAAACGCCAAGGACATTATCATCGATGGACTTAAAAAACTGGAATACAGAGGGTACGACTCATCCGGCATCGCCCTTTGCCGCGACGGCAAGCTGATGGTTCGCAAGAAAAAGGGACGGATCTCCAATCTTGAAGAATACATTGCCGGCGAGGCGATGGATTCGCACCTGGGGATCGGACACACCAGATGGGCCACCCACGGCGCCCCGTCTGACCTGAACGCTCACCCGCACACTAATATGGACGGATCCATCGCCGTGATCCACAACGGCATCATCGAAAACTATGTGGAGCTGCGCGAATGGCTGGCAAAAGAGCACGGCGTTGTTTTCCGCTCCGAGACGGACACGGAAGTCATCGCCCATCTCATCAGTGTTTTTTATGAGGGCGATCTCACCGACGCGGTCTACAAAGCGATGGAAAAAATGCGCGGCGCCTATGCTATTGGCGTTATCTGCGCTCACGAGCCGGACAAAATGGTGGCGGTCCGCAAAGACAGTCCGCTGGTCGTCGGTCTTGGCGACGGCTGCAACTTTATTGCGTCCGATATCCCCGCTCTTCTGAAACACGTCCGTCAGATCTACCTCATCGAAAACAACGAGACGGTCGTTCTCACGAAAAATGACGTGAAGCTGTACAATGCAGCGCGTCAGGAAGTGAAGCGGGAAGTCTTCAATGTCACCTGGGACGCTGACGCGGCGGAAAAAGAAGGTTATGATCACTTTATGATCAAAGAGATCCACGAACAGCCCAAAGGCATTCGCGAGACACTGACCCGGCGTCTGGACGACGAACGCAATATAAAGCTGGACGGCATCTCCATGACCAAAGAGGAGATCGAGCAGTTCAACAAAGTCTACATCGTGGCCTGCGGCACTGCTTATCACGCGGGTCTCGTGGGAAAGTACATCATAGAAAAGCTGGCGCACATTCCTGTCGAGGTGGATATCGCCTCGGAATTCCGTTATCGGGATCCTTTTGTGGACGGCAAGACCCTCTTTATCGCCATCAGCCAATCGGGAGAAACGCTGGATACCCTGGCCGCACTGCGGGAGGCCAAGCGCAAAGGCGCCCGCATCCTCTCCGTAGTGAACGTGGTGGGAAGCTCCGTGGCGCGGGAATCCGACGATGTGTTTTACACCTGGGCCGGTCCGGAGATCGCCGTGGCTTCCACGAAAGCCTATACCACGCAGCTGGCCTGCATGTACCTCCTCGCCCTCTATATGGGAAAGGAAAAGGGCGTTCTGGACGATCTCTCCTATCACCGTATCCTCGACGAACTTCTGGCTGTGCCCGATAAGCTGCAGACCATTCTTGACAACGAGAAAAGCATACTGGAGATGGCAAAAACGCTCTACAGGCGGGAACAGGTCTTCTTTATCGGCAGGGGACTGGACAGCAGCGTCTCCTATGAAGGTTCTCTGAAGCTGAAAGAGATCTCCTATATCAACTCCTTCGCCATCGCCGCAGGCGAACTGAAGCACGGCACGATCGCGCTCATCGAACAGGATACTCTGGTGATCGCCCTTGCCACTCAGAATTTTCTCTTTGAAAAGATGCTCTCCAACATTCAGGAGGTCAAAGCGCGAGGCGCATACGTGGTGGGGCTTGCCAAGAAGAACAACACCGAGATCGAAAAACAGGCCAGCCAGGTGATCTACATCCCTGAGTGCGCTGATGAGATCACCCCGCTGCTCTCCATCGTCCCTCTGCAGATCCTGGCTTACTACATCGCCAAACTGAGAGGCTGCGATATCGACAAGCCGAAAAACCTGGCAAAGAGCGTAACGGTGGAATAACGAAAACGGCAGGACCGCCTCACATAGTCCGATCAACTCAAAGGAGCGGGAGACCGCTCCTTTCAAACTTAAGACAAATCAGGCATAGACAAACAGAACATAAGGAGGAGATCATGGGCGTCAATCAATTTGTCATGGCTTACCGGGCGGATCACGAAAAGATCAGAGCACTGCTTCCCGGCGATTTTGAATCTCTGAGGCCCGTCCTGAGAATCAACGTGGAGATCATTTCAGACGGACCGGCGGAAAGCCGCGTGCGCATTGAATTCAATACCCCTGTAGCCGCCAGGGGAAAACGGGGCTGGCTGAATCTTAAAACGTGGGAAACTCCCGGGACAAAGATCACTTATCAAATTCTGGATCAGCATGTGGGAGAAAAGACCCCAGGCAGCGAGACTGCGGTAAAGGGACACACCACGGCCTTTCAAACAGACTTCCTTGAAATCGAATATACGGGAGTGGGCCTTGCAGGCGGGTGTCCCGCCGAAAATGATAACGACGGCTGTTTCTATTCAGACGGCGGCGAATATGTCTTTGTGGCGTCAGAACCGATCAATGCATGTAAGGAATACTGCGACTGCCGCTTTACATGGACCGATCCGTTCATGGAGGCGATGAAAATCGAAAGGGAAGAAATCCTGGGAGCGTATAAGGTGACGTTCAACAGATAAAAATGGGCCCAAAACATACGCTAAAGAAAACCGCGCTGGAAACAGACTGCACCATGCCCTACCTGATCTACACCGACGAGCCGACCGCCGCGACGAAAAAATTCATCGCGGCAGTAAAAGCCCTGTATGAAACCAGATGAGGGCATGCAAAAAGGCTGCGCCGTCAACGTTAACGTTGACGCGCAGCCTTTTCTATAGACGGCCTTTATCCCAGATTCTTTGTGATCAGCGCCGCCAGATCCTCCGCCAGCTTCGTGATCGAGCCGGTGTCTTTTCCTTCCAGCATAACGCGGACCAACGGCTCCGTTCCAGATGGACGGATGAGCACGCGGCCCTCTCCTTCCATGACCTTCTCCAGTCTTTCGATCTCTTCTTTGATCTGGGGATGATTCATATATTTTTTCTTATTTTCATTTTTTATGGACGCGTTGACCAGGACCTGGGGATAGATGGTCACTTCCGAGGCCAGCTCAGAGGGCGTCCTGCCGGATAGTTTCACCGCTTTCAGCA
This sequence comes from Bacilliculturomica massiliensis, assembly GCF_900605495.1. GTDB lineage: Bacteria > Bacillota > Clostridia > Peptostreptococcales > Anaerovoracaceae > Bacilliculturomica > Bacilliculturomica massiliensis. The sequence goes on along the minus strand of NZ_LR027600.1, from coordinate 301,898 downwards.
GCTGCAGAGCAGAGAGAATACCGTCCCCTGTAGTCGTGTGATTCAGGAAAATGATATGGCCGGACTGTTCGCCGCCGATCACGCAGCCGGTCTTCAGCATGCTTTCCAGCACATAGCGGTCGCCCACCTGGGTGACCTCCACTTTGCAGCCCAGCGACTCCACCGCTTTGTGGAAGCCTAGATTGCTCATGACGGTGGCCGTTACCAGGTTGCCGGTCAGCTGACCGCTCTCCTTCAGCATTTTCATACAGATGTAGATCGTGCGGTCCCCATCGATGACCTGGCCGTTTTCATCCACGCCGATCAGCCGGTCCGCGTCGCCGTCAAAGGCCAGTCCGATGTGCGCCTTATTGGCCCTCACCGCGGCCTGCAGCTTTTCCGGGTGAGTGGAGCCGCACTGGTCGTTGATATTGATCCCGTTGGGCTCGTTGCCCATGGCGATCACCTGCGCGCCCAGCTCCCGGAATACTTTTTCCGCCACCTTGTAGGACGCGCCGTTGGCGCAGTCGATGGCGATCTTCATGCCCGCCAGATTGATATCGATGGTCTGTTTCAGAAATTCCGCGTAAAGCGTAAGAGCGTTTTCCTCCGCTTCCAGGCAGCGGCCCAGCCGGTCGCCGGTAATGTGGCTGTTTACATCGATATTTCTCAGAATGATATCCTCGATCTCATCCTCAATATCGTCGTCCAGCTTAAAGCCCTCCCCGTTAAAAAACTTGATGCCGTTATATTCAAATGGGTTGTGGGACGCGGAGATGACGATGCCGGCGTCCGCGTGGTAGTAGCGCACCAGATAGGCCACCGCCGGCGTCGGAAGCACCCCGATCTTGATGACATTTCCGCCCATGGCCAGGATCCCCGCGCTGATGGCGTCCTCCAGCATGTCGCCGGAAATTCTCGTGTCCTTTCCGATCAGCACCACGGGCCGTTCTACGTCCTTGCTGAGGACGTAAGCCCCCGCTTTTCCCAGATTAAAGGCCAATTCCGGCGTCAGCTCCGAGTTTGCCACTCCGCGCACGCCGTCTGTCCCGAAAAGTCTTCCCATCTCCTCATACCTCCAAATTGATATTATCGTTCACTGTCCGGAATCGATCCCACCGTACTGCCGAAAGAGCGGGCGAGGTTACTCCCCGCCCGCGCTCTCATTATTATCGCTTCCCGTTCCCGGGTCTTCATCCTGCGTGCCGCTGCCGCCGGTATTTCCATTGCCGCCGCTGTTCTGCCCCGGATCTGTGACGATAGCGGACTTCTCCACCACCACGTTCACGGATGCAGGCTGCACAGATACGGAGTTCAGCCGTTTGTCATAACTGATGCTCACAGGCAGCGACGCCGTGGAGATATCCACTCCCTCCGCGTGCAGCGTGGGAACCAGATCCGACTTCGTAAGAGTATCCATTATGCTCTGCGGACCGCTGACCAGGACCCGGATCGTGGGCGTCTCTATGGAAAGCGTATACTCAGAGCTGAGCGACTCGATGATGATCTCATTGCTGGAATAGGTGAACTCTTTCCGCATGATATCCCGCAGATTGAAGGTCGCGGACAGATCCGCCGAGCTCCGGGCAACCTCCACTCCTTCCGGCAGGATGGGCTCCAGCATCACCGCTGTATTGTCTGTGATCCCCGAAATATCCACCGGCTTCGCTTCAATGGAGCTGATGTCCTTCAGCACGGACTTCGCGCCTTTTATGGTGATCTTCTCCGGTATCTGTCTGGAGGCCAGCTCCATGCCGTTTCCTGGCTGACCGGAGACCTTTACCTCAAGATCCACTTCCTTTGTGCGGAACAGCTTCGCCGTCACATCCACTTCGTCGATCGAGAGCGACACGTTTTCCACGGGCATGCCCTCGCTGTCCACAGCGGTGGCTCCCAGCTGGACTGTAGTCCCCTTTTCTGAAAGCTGGGACGCGTCCAGCGTCACCTGTACGGAAGACACGGAATTCACCCTGGATTTGGCCCCGGAGACCTCGATCTCCTGAGGCGCTACTTCCACGGCGCCTTCCTCCGTTCCCGCCTCCAAATTCATGACATTCACTACCACCGGCTTATTTCTAGCGATCAACTGTTCGATGGTGACCTGCACCTGCGGCGTTTTGATCTCTTCCACCGATACTTTATCAGGCACGGTCACGTTCACCTGGACGAGATTCCGGCCCTGTCCGTAGCCCACCACGTTGATCGACGCGGAAATGTCCTCCGCCGTGAGTTTTTTCAGATCGCTTCGCTGACCTTCCAGCACTACGGAGGTGGTCAGCTCCGATGTCTCCGCTATGGCCAGATCCGACGCCCGCAGCACCGCCTCGTTTTCGATCTGGATGGGTATATCCTCGAACACCTGCGTCATGAGCGGTTTTTCCACAGCCATGACATACGCCCACAGCAGGACGGCGATGATCAGAGCGAGAATTTTATTTGTCGTGCTGCTTTTCATTCCGCTCCTCCCTCCTCAGCCAGCCTATGAAATCCATGGGCTTTTTCTTCTCCGTGTCTGACTGACTCAGATACAGGTTCAGCAGGGTCTTTTCCACCGTCTTCAGATCCAGGAAGCGGGAAAGCTTTCCGTCGATGGCGATGGAGATAATGCCGGTCTCCTCGGAGACGATCAGCGAAACGGCGTCGGAGTTTTCCGTGATGCCGATACCCGCCCGATGCCGGGTCCCCAGTTCCTTGCTCAAATTCTTATTCTGTGTCAGCGGAAGCACGCAGCCCGCGGCAAAGATCTTCTCGCCGCGGATGATGGCCGCCCCGTCGTGCAGCGGCGCTCCCTCGTAAAAAATATTTCCCAGAAGCTCCGTGGATATCTCCGCGTTCAGCTCTGTTCCCGTCTCTGCGATATCGTTCAGCGTCGTCTCCCGCTCGATGATGATCAGCGCCCCGGTCCTTGTGGATGAAAAGTAATCCACGGTCTTGACCAGAATGGACGTGACCTCTTTGACCTTTTCCTTGTTCATCTGCGCGAACTGTTTTGTGATCAGCTTGCTGCGCCCGATGTACTCCAGTCCGCGGCGCAGTTCCGGCTGAAACACCACCACGATGGCCACCAGACCCACCTGCATGGCATTATCCAGGATCCAGTTCAGCGTATAAAAGTTCATGCCCTCAGCCAGGAACTTCGCCACGATGAGGATAATAAGGCCCTTAGCCAGCTGCTCCGCTCTGGTCTCCCGAATGAAGCCGATGATTTTATATACGACAAATGCGACGATCAACACATCGATGACGTCAGCAATACCAAACCCGCTCATTATATTTGCGAAAGGATCACTCACAGGCCTTTCACCCCACTTTACATAAGATTATACTATTTTAGTATAGTCAATCGCACAGGATTATTCAACTAAAAACTTTAGTAATTTCCTTATTTATACGCAAAAATTTCGTTCAATATTTTCGCACGGGACTTTATCTCTTTATTTTCTTTCAATCACCCGGAAAAAAAGAGCCGCCGGCAGATCTCTGCCGGCGGCTCAATGAATGAGTTCTCAATATTTTGTATCCAGAAGACCGTAATTTCCATCGTTTCTCTTGTAAACGACGCTTACGCTGTCAGTTTCCATGTTGAGAAATACGAAAAAGTTGTGCTCCACCAGTTCCATCTGCATGATGGCCTCGTCCACGGACATGGGGATCAGCTCGAACTTCTTCGTTCTGACTACCTTGATCTCTTCCTCAGGTTCTTCATAATCCGGAATCTCAGCGAAGGCGAATACTTCCTCCTGCTTCGTTTCCTTATGCTTGCGCAGCAGCTTTGTCTTAAACTTGGACATCTGGGACGCCAGCTTATCCACTACCTTGTCCAGACAGGTGTACGGATCCGAGTTTCTCTCTTCCGCCCGGAAGATCGTGCCCACTGCGTTGAGCGTTGCCTCCAACCTGTATTGTTCCCCCTTTTCCGCCGTCAGAGTCACATTTGCTACGATGTCTCTTGAAAAATACTTGCCCAGCTTCTCAAACTTCTTCTCGATCGTGTCCTTTAGTCTGTCACTTGCATTGTAGTTCTTGCATGAAATTATGACTTTCATAACTTGTACCCCCTTACTGTTTCGGATAATACCTTATTCAACATTTAGTATGGCTTTCCTCTTTTTTTCAATGCCATATTGATGAAATATTTTTATTCACTGTTCATGCACCTTTTTCGACAGAAATCGCCGCAGCCATCAAAAAGAAAGTACGATTTTTCAGGATCTTCGGGCTTGTTTATCCTGTGGAAATATGGGTGTGAACTCTGTGGATAACTCTGTGCATAATTGAAAATACAAGCCTTCGCTTTGTGGATAGATCTCCTGAGCGCCCAAAATGAATAATTACCCATCCGTTCCCGCCCGTCTCCGCCAAATCCCACGTTTTTCAACGTTTCTTTGCTTCTTTTTATTTATTTCCCACAGGGCGTTTCTATTTCCCGGCCCCCCTCAAAGGCTGGATCTGCCGGTTTTTCGGGTTGTGGATAACTTGTGGATATCTTTTTTGCACCGGCCTGCTCCCGCCGTCGGGTATCTGCAGATCTGCAGTTATCTCCACAATAAAAAAAAGTTCCCTCCGGAGCCTTATTCGCCCTGGGGCTCACTCTCACAAAGGAAACAAAATCTGCCCTCCGCCCGCTTTCACAAAAAAAGACGGAAGGTGAAACGGTCCGGCTGACCTGGTCTTTGCCCCCACACTCGCCTTGACGGGGTATTTTACCCCAGGACTTACATCTAAGCTACGCCATGATCACTGCCGCCTTGCGGTCCAGTTTACGTGGGTCCCTTTGCCCGTAGCTGGCATGGACTTTCAACCACAGACCCGGACCGCTTCACCTTCCGCCCTTTCGGACGTATCTCTATTTAATTTCCGCCGTCTCCCGCTCCCCCCGAGGCGAATACCAGCAGGTCTACCGCCGCAGCGCCCGCCGCCAGCAGCGCCCGGGCACATTCGTCCGCCGTCGTTCCGGTGGTCACGATATCGTCTACCAGAAGGATCTGTTTCCCGGACAGAGAGGAACTGCCGCCGCCCCGCAGTCTTTCCCGCGTCTCGAAGGCGCCCCGCAGATTCATCCGCCGCTCATCAGCGGAAAGCGCGCTCATGGCCCCTGTCTTCCGGCTCCTCACCAGCGCTCCGGAAAGACAGGGGACTCCCAGTCCCGCCGCGATCTCCCTCCCCAGAAGTTCCGCCTGATTGTACCCCCGCGCCCGCTCCTTGGGCAGGTACATGGGTACCGGCACCACCAGATCCGGCGTTAGATCCTGTCCCTCTATGCGTTCCAGCATCAGCCGGCCCAGCGCTCTGGCCAGCCCCGGCTGCCGGCCGTATTTGAATTTTTTCAGAACAGACCTGGTCCTGCTCTCGTAGCGGGCGCAGGAAAAGGCCCTGCGCAGCGATCGGAGATCCGCCGGGCGGCCGGACAGACCGGACAGACCGCCGCAGGCTTCGCCGGCGGCCAGCTCTTCTTTCATCCAGCATATCTCCCGCACGCATCTGCCGCACAGACTGTAGGGCATATCCGGATCGATGGCGTCCCCGCAGCAGGCGCAGTAGATCCCCGCCGGATACAAAAGCTCCAGCGCTCCGTCCAGAAGAGCTCCCAGCACCATTCGCCGGCCTGTAGTTACCATAGTTCTTCCCCGCCCCCGTCCTGTTCTGAAAATGACATCTGAACTGCCTGATCCCCCGGCTCTGGTCCGCCGGAAAAAAACTCCGGTCCGTCCGGCCAGGCTGCGCTGAGGGAATCTGGATCCAGAAACGCGGAAAGCCGCGGTCGCAGCCCGGAATACCGCTCCACGATCCGGTTGTTGTCGATCATGGCACAGATCCTGTTTTCCTGTCCCACCAGCACCACAGCCTTCTTCGCCCGGGTCACCGCGGTGTACAGAAGATTCCTGGTAGCCAGCATGGGCGGAAACCAGCTGATGGGCATAATGACGATGGGGAATTCGCTTCCCTGGCTCTTGTGAACCGTCACCGCGTAGGCCAGTTCCAGCTCCTCCAGCTGAGAAAACTCGTAATGCACATATTTTCCGTCGTCAAAAAGCACGGTCATTTCCCCGTACTCCGGGTCCACCACCTCCACAAAGCCCACGTCGCCGTTGAACATGCCCCGGCCTTCGCTGAAATCGTCCAGACGCTTCCACTCCAGCTCGTAGTTATTGCGGATCTGCATGACTTTATCGCCCTCGCGGAAGATCCGGTCCCCAAATTTCTTCTCCCGTTTTTCCGGTCCCGGCGGATTCAGCACAGCCTGCAGTTCCCTGTTGAGACTGATGCTGCCCAGGATCCCCTTCCGCACCGGCGTCATCACCTGCATGTCCTTCACGGCGTCGCAGTCCGTGTAATAACCGGGCAGCCGCCTGACGCAAAGATCTTTGATCGCGGCCAGCATGTCTTTCTCAGAGCTCCTTCGCACCAGAAAGAAATCCTTGTCCTTCTGGTTCATATCAGGATATTCGCCCCGGTTTATCTTGTGGGCGTTGACCACGATGAGACTCTCTCCGGCCTGGCGGAAGATCTCCGTCAGGCATACGGAGTGGATGATCTCGCTGTCCAGAATATCCCGCAGCACATTTCCGGCGCCCACGGACGGCAGCTGATCCGCATCCCCCACGATGATCAGCCGGGTCCCCGGCCGGACGGCGGCCAGCAGGCCGTTCATCAGCAAAATGTCGATCATGGACGCTTCGTCGATGATGATGACCTGATAATCCAGCGGGTCCTCGGCGTTTTTGCCGAAACGCATGGAGTCCTCGCCCTCCGAGTAATAATATTCCAGAAGCCGGTGAATGGTCGACGCCGGATATCCCGAAGTCTCCGTGATCCGCTTGGCCGCCCTGCCCGTAGGCGCGGCGATGGCTGTGGTCAGCCCGCTCTGGCTGAAGATATGGATGATCGTATTGATAATCGTGGTCTTTCCCGTTCCCGGACCGCCGGTGATGACAGACACCCCGTTCTGCAGACAGGAGATCACCGCATGCTTCTGATTCTCAGACAGAAAGATCCCGCTCTCGCGCTCTGTCGCCTCGATGAGTTTATCAACGTCCGTGCTGACGTAGGGCAGCGTGGCCTGATTCAGCTCGATGAGCTTCCCGCAGACATTCTGCTCAGCCTTCCAGTAGGGTTCCAGATAAACCACAGCCCGCCCTTCCAGATTTTCCACCCGGATCGCCCCCTCAAAGGCCATCTCCACCGTGGTCTCGTAGACTTCCTCCGCTCCCACCTCCAGAAACTGACCCATCTGCTCGCAGAACTGCTTCTGCGGCACAAAGGTATGCCCTTCGTTGACGTAGGTCCAGAGTCCGTACAGCACGCCGCTTTTCATTCGGAATTCCGAATCCTTCGAGACTCCCATGCGCTCCGCGATCTTGTCGGCCTTTCGAAACCCGATGCCGAACACGTCGTCCACCAGCTGATAGGGGTTTTCCTCCACCGCCGCGATGGTGTCCGGCCCGTAGACCTTGTACAGCTTCATGGCGTAATTGGCGGATATCCCGTACTGCTGCAGGTACAGCGTGATCTGCGCAAACTCACGATGAGACTGAAAGGCCTCCGCCACTGCTCTGGCCTTCGCTTCGCCGATCCCGGATACCTCCGTCAGACGTCCGGGCTCTTCCTCGATGATCCGGAAGGTATCCGGGCCGAAATGCTTCACAATAGCCGCCGCCGTCTTTTTTCCGATGCCTTTCAAAAGGCCCGAAGACAGAAAACTCTCGATCCCCTGATCCGTGGTGGGCATCTGCTCTTCATAGGCGGAAAAAGCAAACTGCTCTCCGTAAGTGGGATGGGTCTTCCATGCGCCGCGAAACAGAAAGGTCCTGTCCTTCTCCGCGCCGGGAAGATATCCCACCGCCGTGAACTGTTCCTCCTCTGTCTCCACGACGGCTATGGTGTAGGCGTTTTCCTTATTATAATAAATGATCTCTGTGATCGTACCTGTTTTCTCTTCCATACCCTTCGCCTTTGAAAAGCCGGCCGTAAACATCACCGAAAGAAATGCACGTCGCGCAGATATTTCGAAAAGGGATTGGCTGCGGCCCGCTTCGCGGCGGACAGCAGATCTTTCCTGGTGTTTAAGCGGGGCTTGTAATGTACCATATAGAGCAGCTTTTCCAAAATATAATCCGCCTTTTTCTCCGGAATGCCCGCGGCCAGGAGATCGTCCCTGTCCACGGCCAGATCCTCCGGCCAGACCGCCATTTTGTACTCCGCGAATTCTTTTAACATATAATATCGGGACATGATGCGGTTATCCGGGTGATCGTAGACCTTGCACTGCTGTTTTGTCACGTTCTCCCAGTATTCATAGTTTTCCCGGCCGTTCACATAAAGAAACTTCTTAAAATCGAAGGGTCTCACGATAAAGTAAAGCTCCTGGGTCTTTCTCAGCGCCGATGTAAATTTAAAATGCCTGTCCTGGTCAAAATGAAGCCGGGAGACGGCCTGCTCCGCCCTTTTGTCGTCGAAGCAGAGAAAAAGCAGAGCCCAGCGGTATTCCGCCTCCGGGCGTACCCTGTCATAGTTTTCCACGAGCGTTTGAAACGAATCTATCTCGTGCCTGGACTGCGGGGGGTAACACTCCTCGCCAAGAACAAAGGGCATGACGCCCGCCGCCGCGGCCAGACGAAGACCCCTGGCAGGACTTTTGGCCGTCAGCACCGTCTCGAAGAGATCGCGGATCTCCGCTGCGGACAGACGGCTCAGCTCTCCCACGGTCTCCTTGACGGCTTCCATCGTCTCCTGGTCCATGTCCTGATCCCGCTCCGCCGCCAGGGCGATCTCCCTGATAATCATTCCCGGGTCGTCCTTAAATTTCTCCCTCAGCCGCTGCTCCATATCTACACCTCAGCCGGCCGATACAGGCGCCGGTTGTCCAGCGTCCAGATCTTGTCGGAGAATCCACCCGGTTCCGTAGCCTCCAGCGCCTGCTGCATGTCGAACATCTTGGCGTCGATCATGTCCAGATAGTGCAGCATCTCCGCCTCGGGAAACAGCGGTTTCTTCGGGCTGCCGTATTCAGGCTCGTAGTGATGGGTCAGCACCATGTGCTCCAGCATGATGGCCTTTTCTCTGCCGATCCCCAGTTCCTCCGCCAGCCGGTCGATGGTTTTCACCCCCTGCACCAGATGACCCAGAAGCTGTCCCTCAAAAGAGTAACCGGAAGCCACGCCCATTTCATTGGATTCGATCTCGTTGAGCTTTTCCATGTCGTGGATGATCACGCCGCAGACCACCCAGTCGCGCTTCAGATTCGTATATACCAGACAGGCACGCTCGCCCATATCCAGCATGCGCTTGGTATGGTAGAGCAGTCCGCCCAGCTGTGCGTGATGATTTTTGACCGCGGCAGGGTAATAGAGCAGCTTTTCGCGGTTATCTGCCAGCAGTCTGGAACACAGTGCCTTCAGATCCGGATCGGTCATGGACTCCACGGCTCTGGTTATGTAGTCCAGCATATCCTGCGGCTTTTCCGGAGCGGCCTTGATAAAGTCCGCCAGTTCCAGCCCATCCTGGTCCACCGCCCGGCGAACGCGCATGATCTTCAGCTGCTTCATGCCGTTCCACTCCGTCACTACGGCCTTCACCTTGATCAGATCGCCCTCCTTGATCTCGTTGAGCGAGGGGAGTTCCGTGTCCGCCACATCCCATTTCTTGGCCGTCACTTCCCCCATGCGGTCCGCCAGCAGCAGATCCAGATACTGTTTTTTGTTGGAGCCGATCTTGACGGCTATGGTCTTGACCATGAAAAAGTCCTGGATCTCCGCGTCGGTCCTCAAATTGTTTACATACGTTTCTTTCATTTACTGTATCGTCCTTTCCTGCGGCGCGCCCGCCGTCGGCAACCATTCTCGCGCCCGCGCAAACTTGTTTTTTTATATCTGCAGCCCGCCGTCTGCGCTGCCCACGTACTCTTCAAGACTTCGCAGCAGCGCCGCGGCCTCGCCCCACGTCAGCTTTGCTCCCGGCCTGAAGTTCCCGTCGGATCCCTTCATGATGCCGTGGAGCGCAAGCTTCTGCACGCTCTGAAAAGCCCAGCCTGAAATGCTTCCCAGGTCGCCGTAGTCCAGATACTGAAGCTCATCGTCCTTCACGCATTTGGCGGCAGCCACCGCCGCTTCCTCTCTGGTCAGAAACCCTTCCGGCCGGAATCTCCCGCCGTTTCCGCCCATGATGCCCGCGGCGGCAGCCGCGGTGATTCCGCTGTAATACGGATCGGTCCGGGGCACGTCTGAAAAACCGGCGCTGCCCGGGGACTGCGCGGCGGCCGGCAGTTTTCCGTTCTCCATCTGCTGTGCGTACAGAGCCGCGAACTCGCCTCTGGTAATGCTCCGGTCCGGATCGATCACACCGAAGACGGCCGGTACTTCTTCGCCGAATAGCATTGCAAAACTGCTCTCCGACCAGTGTCCCCTGATATAGGCCATGGGGTCCGCCGGATGATATGTAGTCACGATCACGCCGCCGCTGTTGTCAGATGAGCGGTCGATCACATCACGGTAGCCGGAGGTGTCGCCCGCCGTCCGGTAGACGTCGTAGACCATATCCCCCGCCGTCAGAGAAATATGCCCGTTCTCCTTCAGCCAATCGATATATTCCTCAAGGCACCAGTCCTTCTCATACATGATCTGCGCGTGGGGCTTGCCCACATAGCGGAAATGCCAGGGTTCCTCGCCTATCTGGGTCTGACTGTACTTCTCATCCCTGTAGCGCAGTATAAAGCCATAGCGCCAGCAATTCGCCGAGAGCCACTTTCCCTGAGCCGTATTGCCGAAAGCTGCGGTCAGCGTGCCGTCGGTGGACAGATCGATGGCCAGCCCCAGCTGATGCTCGCTGGTGCCGGGCACCGCCGTAAATTTCCGGGTGGCGGCGTAGGCCGCCTCGTAGCTCATGCCGGTCTTCTGCCTGGCCGCAAGTCTCGTATTGAAAAGATAGGTCTGGGTGGCGTAAGAGCGGTAACCGCTGTTCAGGCGGATAGACAGGCCCGTGTTCTTCAGGTCTTTCACCATGCTTTCAAGTGCAGAAGCTGCGGCCGCCCGCATCTTCACAGAGGAACCTGCCGCCGTGCGCATATCGGAAGCAGCGTAATCCTTCGACACCGAATGTCCGTAATTCACAAGCCACAGCAGGCCCGAATCTCCCTGAACTCCTGTTCCCTCAGCCCCGAAAGCCCGGGACGCCCGTGACGCCGGAATCGCGGGAGCGATCCCCAATACCAGCGCCGCGCTCAGCAGCGCCGCGATCATTCTCCGTTTTTTCATACCGTCTCTTCCCTCTTTCCCGTGTTCTATATCCCTGACCTGCCCTGTGCTGATTCAGCTTAACATCTAATTATATACTAACCCACCCGGTTTTCGCAAGGAGTGTGCGCCGATCCGGACGATGATTTCAGGATATGACGTGTTGCGAGCAAAGAAGGCAAAACGTCCTTTCATTACATATTATATATTAAATTGATTTATTTGTAAATACGCAGTGGCGCCGCCCCCCCAGCCTTTCGCCGCCCTGCCTTTCCAGAAAACGGCCCGCCGGACAGCCTGTGGTGTTCCCATGAAAAAAAGGGGATCAGACGGCGTCTGTCCCCTCATGGAACAGAACCCCGCGGGACTTGCACTTGTATACCGGCCCGTATCTGGTATATAATAAATCTCGAAAATAGACTTCTATCAAGACGTCTGCAATCCTCCGCCGAAGGATCCCCGGCAGAAGTACTGTTTCGGGCGTATCGCATACGCACCTGACCGGCCGTGCGGCGGAGAACAGACAACCGAAAGTAAAAGGAGAGCGTATTATGAATAAATTGGGACTGATCCGCGTGGCCGCCGTAACACCCAAAATGAAGGTCGCCAATACCGGCTACAACACGGAACAGATTCTTGCCTGCGCTCAGGAAGCCAGAGAAAACGGCGCCGCCGTCATTCTCTTTCCGGAGCTGGCTATCACAGGCTACACCTGCGGCGACCTGTTCTATCAGGAATTTCTCTACGAAAAAAATCTGGAGAGCCTGAAAGCCATCGCCGATTCTACGATGGGAACCAGCGCGGTCCTCATCGTGGGTTTTTATTTAAAACTGGAGAATAATCACTATAACTGCGCCGCCGTCATCCAGAGCGGCAAGGTCCGGGGCATCGTGCCGAAGATGTTCCTTCCAAACGCCAGAGAATTCTATGAAGCCCGCTGGTTTGCCTCCGGCATCCGCGTGGCCGGCGCTGTGGATTCCGTTAGCTTCTTCGGCGAAGACGTACCCTTCGGCCATCTGATCTTCCACGACGAGACCAACCAGCTGAAGCTGGGCGTGGAGATCTGCGAAGATCTGTGGGTGCCCATCACCCCCGGTTCCCATCTGGCGCTGAACGGCGCCCATATTCTCTTCAATCCCTCTGCCAGCAACGATACGGTAGGAAAATCCGACTACCGCCGCAGTCTGGTTGCGCAGAACAGCGCCGTCAACATCTGCGGCTACGTCTACGCTTCATCCGGCGTGGACGAGTCCACCACAGATCTGGTATTCGGCGGCGATTCCGCCATCGCGGAGAACGGAACGCTGCTGGCGGAAAGCCAGCTGTTCAGCCGGGATGCAAAGATCCTCTACGGCGAGATCGATTACGAGCGCATCAAGTTTGAACGTACCTACGGGCAGAATTTTGAGGCCTGCACTTCCGCGTACAGCAATCGGGACTATTACCGCACCGTCGTTCTGAAGCCCCTGTCCGTTTTGGACGGCGACAGGGATCAGCTGACCCGCGTCTACCCGAAAAATCCTTTCGTACCGGAAGATCCGGCTGTCTTCGACCGGCGCTGCCAGGATATTTTCAGCATCCAGACTGCAGGGCTGGCCAAGCGTCTGGAACACTCCCGGGCGAAGACCGCCGTGGTGGGGATATCCGGCGGTCTGGATTCCACGCTGGCCCTTCTGGTCACGGCCCAGACCTGCAAGCTGCTGGGCAGGGATCCCGGCTCCATCATCGCCGTCACCATGCCCGGCTTCGGCACGACAGGCAAAACCTACAATAACGCTCTGACCATCATGAAGCTGCTGGGGGCGGACGTCCGCGAAATACCCATTGGCGAATCCGTGCTCCGGCACTTTGAAGATATCGGACACGACCCGGCGGACCACAGCGTCACCTATGAAAACGCCCAGGCACGGGAACGGACCCAGATCCTCATGGACGTAGCCAACCAGACCGGCGGACTGGTGGTGGGCACCGGCGATCTCTCTGAGGTGGCCCTGGGCTGGAGCACTTACAACGGCGATCACATGTCCATGTACGGCGTCAACTGCAGCGTTCCCAAAACGCTGGTCCGGTTCGTCATTCAGTGGTTCATGGAAAACCGCCTGTCCGGTCCCGATGAAGACAAGGGCTTCAGCAGCGACAACGCCCTTTTGAAGCGGACCCTGCAGGATATCATGGACACGCCCATCTCCCCCGAGCTTCTGCCGCCCGATGAGGACGGCAAGATCGCGCAGAAGACGGAGGACACCGTGGGGCCCTACGTACTTCACGATTTCTTCATGTTCTACACCATCCGTTACGGCATGTCGCCAAAGAAACTGCTCTTTATCGCAAAGACTGTTTTCGCAGACGAATACGACGGGGAATTTATAAAAAAATGGCTGTCTGTGTTTTACCGCCGTTTCTTCGCGCAGCAGTTCAAACGCAGCTGCATTCCCGACGGTCCCAAGGTCGGTTCTGTCGGTCTGTCACCCCGGGGCGACTGGCGTATGCCCAGCGACGCGGACTCCGCCGTCTGGCTGGCAGAACTGGAATAGGCCGGCCTGATCAGGCCGCGAAAAGAGACCGCCTGCGTACAGGGAAAGGGCGCCGTTTTGCGACGGCGCCCTTCTTTTTTTATTCTCGTGCACATCCAGTCTCGTGTGGAAAAGCGATCCACGGCTCGCACTTCACTTCCAGCATCTTTTGTATGTCACAATAATGAGCTTCACCGGCAACTCGATAATGAAGCCAACCGCCATCGCCACAGGGGTATTTGCTGTCGATACATTCCTGGGTCTCTTTTTCCAGCTGGTCGTATACCAGATGAAATTGTTCATTTGACAATCGTATCATGACGGTAAAGGCGCCATCCTCCGCAAACACATTGCAGATCAGCTTATTCTTCTTTCTGTGAGCAACTGCCCAGCCATAGTTGTTTCCGTAGGGAAATGAAATTTCCTGCGCAGTATTACATACATCTGACAACCATTTATTTATCCGGATAAACAACTCCCTGCCATTGCCACAGTACGCGGCCATGTCATCAAATGCCGGCCTGTTCTGCTTATCAAGCATTCTGCCATACATAGCAACCTCCCCACAAACCGGCGATCTGCCGATTACTCTCTCCGCCGAAGGCTGGCTTTCGCCAATAAGCCATAGCGGCTCTACTTTGTAAAAACGCCGCAGATCGTTTCGCCATCGTCCGTCAATTGTTTTCCTGCTGCGTCGCCATAGAATTCAAAACCGTTAAAATCTGCGGTCTGGATTTCCAATAACAGCTTTTCTTTGGAGAAGAAATGGTCCCATATATTGTAGCAATCTATGGATTCGTCGGTCAAAACAATACATTGACGAAGCTCTGTGGCGTCCTCATCATCGTACTGGTATACAGACTCCAGACAGATATGCGGCTTCTCACACCAAAAACCGCCCTCCTCGTAGAATTGCCAAGTACGGCTTTCATTTTTTCTCATACTCGGTGTAAAAACGTCAACGATAAACTTTCCGTTTTGTCTCAACGCCTTATAAATCTTATTTAATAAAACAAGCCTGTCCTCTTTCGGCAGCACTGCATAATCGCAGTAGATCAGCGTGACGACATCAAATTGATTTTCGTAATCCATGGTCAGATAATTTTGATAATGGTACTCAATATCTCTGTTTTGCTGTATCGCCTGTTCTTTTGCATATGCAATCGAACGTCTGGAAAAATCCACGCCTATGACGGAATAACCGGCCTCGTGAAACCGCTGTGCATAAAGGCCGGGGCCGCAGCCTAAATCCAGCAGGTATTTATATTGGGCTGGCGGTGCAATTTTAGAGATCCATTGAACCGACCGGTCAAGAAATTCATGTTTTCGGGTCGCCCCATCCTCCTGCGGATCGAGATGTGCCTCCAGCATCCCTTTGGATATATGCGCGTCATCCCAGAACTCTCCAGTGCCAGACGCATATAATTGCGGTTTTCCAAGAAAACCGCTTAACTGTTGAATCATAAATATTCCTCCTGAAATTTCTCCCCCTACCGGTCCAGGCGGGCCCGGACGGCGTCCAGATCGAAGGATGCGCAGATCCGCTCGTCCTCCTGATTCAGAGCCCTGTAATGCTGGGACAAAATATTCTGCTGGATCTTGCAGCCGCCGTATTCCTCCACGGTGCGCCACCAGACCTTTCCTCCCATGGTCTTCGGATACTGGGGCTCGTCGCCTTCAAAGGCCAGCGCGAGAATAATATCCGAAGCCTCTCCGCCCAGCACACCGGCCAGCACCTCGCTCTTTGGAAAAATGGAACAGAGCACCACGGCTCCAGACCAGCCCAGGGAGGACCTTCCCTTTTCGATCTCCACCAGAGTCTTCTTTGACATACCCAGGATCTGCGCCATTTTCTCCTGCGTAAAATCGTATTCCGTCCGCACCAGCTTAACCTGCTTATTCATCTTGGATATAAATTCGTTTCTCTTCATCGACGTATCCGCCTCTCTCCTCTGTGCAGCCGCCACGCGAACTTCCGTACCCCCATGACCGCGGCTTCTTTTGTGTAATTCTACACCCGTCTCCTTTCCTTTGTCAACAAAGGATGCTCTGTGGCCGTCTTTCCTATTTTAAATCCACCGGCAATACGTCTGACTGTATAATTTTTCATCTCAAAGGGCAAAATGAAACTGGACACAATTACCTGCGCCGGTCTGCCGCGCCGCTATTCCAAGGGCGGCTGCGCCGCCGGCCGGCGGCCGTTGTGTACTGCTCTGCGGCCCATACGGCTCTGCCGGAGATTTCCCTCCGCGCCAGGCCGGAGGACGGCCGTCAGAAATGTATTACCGAATCTATCCAGTTAAAAGGAGACCCTCATATGATATTTGAAAGAACCGCGATCAAAAAGTTGCTTTCGCAGCTGGACCAGATCCCATTCAGCGTTTGTTTCGAGAACAACGATACGATGAACGTTGGAAAGGGCGAACCTCTTTTTACCGTCAGAATCAACGAGCCCATATCGAAAAAGGAACTGATGACCAGTACCTCTCTGGCTCTGGGAGAAGCCTACATGCGGCGCTCCATCGAAGTGGATGGCGACCTGTTTACCGCGCTGAATGTAGTGCTCTCCCAGATCGACAAATTCTCAGTGAACGCCCGGGCGCTGGACAAGATCCTTCACAGCTCTACCAAGGCGAAACACCAGAAGGAAGAAGTGGGCTTCCATTACAATATTGGAAATGATTTTTACCGCCTCTGGCTGGACGAGACTCTGAACTATTCCTGCGGTTATTTCCCCCGAGGCAACGAAACCCTCTATGAAGCTCAGGTAAAGAAGACGCACCATCTGCTGCAGAAACTGCATCTGCAGCGCGGCATGCGCCTGCTGGATATCGGCTGCGGCTGGGGCTACCTGCTCATCGCGGCGGCAAAGGAATACGGCGTCTCCGGCGTAGGCATCACGCTCAGCGACGAACAGTACAAAGAATGCCGCCGCAAAGCCAGAGAAGAGGGACTTGAAGACCGCGTAAAATTTCTGCTCATGGACTACCGCGAACTGCGCAAATCTCAACTTCTCTTCGACAGGGTGATCAGCGTGGGCATGCTGGAACACGTAGGCCGGGATAATTACGATCTCTTCTTTGAGAACGTGGACGCCGTACTCAAGCCCGAGGGGATCTTCCTTCTCCACTTTATCAGCGCGCTGAAAGAAAACCCCGGAGATCCCTGGATGAAAAAATACATTTTCCCCGGCGGCGTCATTCCCAGTCTGCGCGAGATCCTGCACATCGCCGGCGACTATCATTTTTATACCATCGACGTGGAAAGCCTGCGCCGCCACTACGTAAAGACTCTGCTGTGCTGGTCCGAACGCTTTCAGCAGAACAGAGGGCAGGTCCTGTCCATGTTCGACGATCAGTTCGTGCGCATGTGGGAGCTGTATCTCTGCGCCTGCGCCGCTTCCTTTAATAACGGCGTTATCGACCTGCATCAGATCCTCTTCAGCAAAGGGATCAACAACGATATTCCCATGATCCGGGAAAATTACCGCTGATCATTTCCCGACGTTTTCCCACGAAAAAAAACGCTTCGCAGAATTCATTCCGCAAAGCGTTTTATTTTTTCTCTCATAGGATCAGCGGTGGAAAAGCGCTATTCCTTCTCCTCGAACTCATCCTTGCCTACGTAGCAGAGAGGGCATTCAAAATCATCGGGCAGATCCTCCCACTTGGTTCCGGGCGCGATCCCGCCTTCCTCGTAACCCTTCTCTTCATCGTATTCCCATCCGCAGACCTTGCATACATAAACCATAATCATTCCATCCTTTCTTTTTCTAATCTGATGTAGCTGCGGTCCCCCAGGACCATCTGATGGAACTATTTTACCCGGCTTTTCCAGTTCTTAATCGCCGTTATACCTGCTTTGAAGTGGAAATACCGTATTTTTTCATTTTCTGGTTCAGCGCCTGCCTGGTAATACCCAGGCGGTCCGCCAGCGCCGTCAGATTTTTCGTCTTGCCCAGTTCGGACAGTATAATATGTTTTTCGTAGTCGTCGATGGATTTTTTCAGAGTCTCCCCCATGGCCAGCGGCGCCGGTTCCGGCTCTCTGGCTTCAAGCTCCTCGAATATATACCGGGGCAGATCCTCCTTCTGAATGATCTTTCCGTCGCAGAAATTGAAGGCCCCCTCGATGGCATTCTTGAATTCCCGCACGTTTCCCGGCCAGTCATAGCGCGGGAGCAGCTCCCGCACCTCTTCGGACAGGCCTTCGATGGATTTGCCCATCTCCTTATTATACTGATGGATAAAACATTCCGCCAGAACGTCGATATCGTTGCTTCTCTCCCGCAGCGGAGGGATCTGGATCATCACGCTTCCCAGCCTGTAAAACAGATCGGGCCGCATCTTCCCCTCCCGTATGCACTGCATGGGCGGTTCGTTCACCGCCGCGATAATCCGCACGTCTACCTTCTTGGACTCCAGCCCGCCGATCCGCGTGATCTTTTTCTCCTCGATCACCTTCAGCAGCTTCGCCTGCATATTGATGTCCATGGAATTGATCTCATCCAGAAAGATGGTGCCGCCGTCGGCTATCTCAAAGATGCCGGGCTTGTTCTCCGCACCGGTATAGCTTCCCTTTGTGGTACCGAAAAAGATGCTCTCCAGCAGGTTTCCGGGAATGGCCGCGCAGTTCTGCGAGATGAACAGCTTGCTCTTTCTGTTGCTGGCCGTGTGGATGGACTGGGCCACCAGTTCTTTTCCCGTCCCCGTCTCCCCGTAGATCAGAACGGAGGAATGGGTCCGCGATACCCGCTCCACCTGGGTCCGCAGCGTCAGCACCTGGGGCGAACGCCCCACGATATCTTCCATTGTATATAGATCCTTGCGGTACTTTTCTTCAAAATCAGATATGCTGATCTCCGGCTTGATAAAATCCGGGTACCGGGCGATGCTCACGGCTCCGATGATCTTGCCGCCCTGACGGATGGGAAACGTATTGTCAAGGAGATTCATAGTCATTCCGTCGTAGGTAGTCATGGGTTCCAGCTTGTTGATGGTGGACTCTCCGGTGCGCAGCGCCTTATAGATGGTGCTGGTCTCCTCTGTCAGGTCCGGATAGATCTCAAGTATGTTCTTTCCCACCACTTCCTCCCGCAGCAGAGGCGTGATCCCTGTCCTGTAATTGCGAAAGTATACCACGCGGGCTTTATCATCCACAACCAGTATTCCGTCAGCGAAATTTTCCATGCTTGTGATGACATCCAAATATTCTTCCAGCACGACCCGCTTCACATCCTTTCCCGTTCTTCTTACTTCCCCTTTATTCTAGCATGGCGCCCGGAATATGTAAATTTTATTTTCGCCTGCGGAAACTTTGATTTACAGGAAGCGGCGTCTTTTCCAGTCCCGTCGGATCCGGCTGCCGTCAAAGCCTTGAAACTCATGGGCTTTTGTTTTTGCGGCGCCGTTGGCACACTATTTGCTATTTAAATCTACAACAGACGCTCCGCCGCCTGCCGGCGGAAGGGAGCGGCCCCCAGACTCCGACGTCAAAACATCAGTGCAGCTCAGCAAAGGAGAAGCCAATGAGCCAGATATCAATCAGAGACATTTTATATCGTCTGATCGCCGTGCAGAGCGATACGGGCACCGAGATGGAATGCCGCATGGCGGAGACCATCGCCTGCTGCATAAGCGACGATCCCTACTTCCAGATCCATCCCGATCACTGGGGCTGTGAAACTGCGGGGGACATCATGGGACGGCCTGTGATCTGGGCGCTGAAAGAGGGAAAAAGCAGGAAGACCGTCGTTCTTTCCGGTCATTACGACACCGTGGAGACCGACTGCTACGGTCCTCTGAAACCGCTGGCCCTGAAGCCCGACGAATTGAAAGAAAAGATCCGCACGCTTCCACTGACGGACGATAAGCTGAAGAGAGAACTGGACGGCGACTGGATGTTCGGACGGGGCTGCGGGGACATGAAGGCCGGTCTCGCCGTGGATCTCCACGTCCTCCTCACCGAGGAGGAGCCCCAGGCCTCGATCCTGTTCACCGCAGTCTGCGACGGAGAAAACATCTCGGCAGGGACCCGCCGGTCCCTGTCTCTCTACCGCCGGCTCAGGGACCAGTTCGGCCTGGATTATCAGGCCGTACTCATCGGCGAGCCGCAAATCTGCAGCAGCCGTCAGCCCTTCACCGTCCACTGCGGCGGCACGGGAAAATTTTTGCCCGTCATCGTGGCCAAGGGACAGCTCGCTCACTGCGCGGAGCCGCTCAAAGGCCTGAACGCCGCCCACATCATTTCCGAGATCGCGCGAAATCTGGACCTGAATACGGATTTCTGCACGGATGATCTGGGCGTCTCCACACAGCCCCCTATCGTTCAGCTGGTCCGGGACCTGAAAACCACCTGTGACGCCTCCATCCCGGAATACGCGGCTGCCTGCGTCAATATGCTGTTCTTGAACAGCAGGACACCGCCTCTGATCCTGGAAAAGATCAAAGCTCTCTGCAAAACTTCCGTCTGCTCTGTGATCGAGAAATACGAGACCAGCTTTGCCCACGCCAGATTCCGGGGACTGGTCTCCGACGACTGTTACCAGACATTCGCTCCTGTAGTGGTGGATCTTCGAGAGCTGGAAGAGATCGTCAAGGCCAACAGAGCCGATTTCGACAGCTTCCGCTCAGAACTGGAACAGCGTCTCACCGCCGAGGTGGCGGAAAAGACGCTCTCCCTGCAGGAGGCCAGCCTGTGCTTCATGAAAGCAATGATCGAGGCTTCCGGCCTGCGCTTTCCGCTGGTAGCCGTGGGCGTGGCGCCGCCCTACTATCCCTCCGTCTCCTGCGAATATATGGGAAAAGATCTGACCTCCGTTTTAGGAAGCATCCGCCAGGTGGTGGAAGGCGAATATGGAATGCAGTTCCGACTCTCTCCCTACAGCCCAGGCATGGGAGATATCAGCTATATGACCTGTATCAGCCCGGAGCGCGAGCGGGCGTTTCTCCGCAATATCGCGCTGCCTCCCTCCCTGTACGATATCCCCTTCGAGGAAGCGGCGGCGCTGAATATCCCCTGCCTCTGCATGGGTCCCCGCAGCGAGGATGTGCACCAGTGGAGCGAACGCGTCTATCTCCCCGATGTGGAGCACGTGATCCCCGACGCCATCCGCCGGGTGATCGCAGATATCCGCTGACTTCCTGTTTTCCCACCCTCGCAAACGGGCGATTGCCGCCAGTCTTCCCTGGGTATATAAAGATCTATCTTGTTTTATCCCCGCAGCGCCGAGACGGATAAAGGGTCCGGCCCGCCGCTGGCTGAACTGAATCTGAAAAGGAGACGATCATGGATCAGATATTTTTTAACGGTACGATCAGAACGCTGGATCCGGCCATTCCCCTGTGCCAGGCTTTAGCCGTAAAAGACGGTGTGATCATGCGCATGGGCACGGACGGTGAGATCCTGTCTCTGGCCGGTCCAGAGACAGCGAAGATCGATCTGAAGGGCCGGCTCATGCTGCCGGGCTTCTGCGACTCGCACATGCACCTGCTGCATTACGCCCAGGTAAAGAACTGCCTTTCCCTGTTTCACGCCACCTCTCTGTCAGAGATCATGGAACTGTGCGCAGGCGCTGTGGCTGCGGCGAAGGAAAAGGGTTCCTGGATCATGGGACTGGGCTTCAATGAAAACAACTGGGACGATAAAACGCTGCCCACCCGAAGGGATCTGGACCGCGTTTCTCAGGACGTCCCCATTGTCATCCGCAGAGCCTGCTTTCACATGATGATCGTCAACACGAAAGCGCTGGAACTTTTGGGATTGACCGGAGAAAAACAGGAGACCACGACGCACCGCATCGGATTTTATCCCGACGGAACGCCCAACGGTTTTCTACAGGAGGAAACACAGAATCTGGTACAGCTCTCCATGGGCACGCCCCCTCTGGAACAGATCAAGGAATTGATCCTGTCCGCCGCCTGCGACGCCGCGGCCATGGGCATCGTCCAGATCCACAGCGACGACTTTGAAGCCTTTGCCGGGAATCAGGCCGAACTGATCATCCAGGCTTACCGGGAACTGGCGGAAGAAGGAAAGCTCCCCATCCGTATCTATCAGCAGTGCCTGCTGCGGGATCAGGCGACCCTGGACGCGTTTCTGGATCACGGCCACAGGACCGGCGAGAGCTACGGCGCCGGACTCTTCCGGGGCGCTTACACCCTGGGTCCGCTTAAGATCCTCACCGACGGTTCCCTGGGGGCCAACACCGCAGTTTTGAGAAAACCCTATTGCAACGCACCAAATACAAAGGGCATACATATATATGAAAAAGCGGTACTTCAAAAGCTATTTGACACCGCTCACAGAAACGGAATGCAGATCGCCGTCCACTGTATCGGAGACGGCGCTATCGAACAGACGCTGGACTGTCTGGAGACTGCCATGGACACCTGCCCGCGGGCAAATCCCCGTCACGGCGTGGTCCACTGTCAGATCACCGACATTCCCCTTCTGGAACGTTTCCGCAGCCTGAACGTAATGGCCTATATCCAGCCCATCTTCGTCCGCGGCGATATGGATATCGTGGACGACTGCGTGGGCCCGGAACTGGCCGCCACCAGCTACAACTGGCGGAAAATGGAGGATCTCGGCATCCATGCCAGCGGCGGCTCCGACTGTCCCGTAGAACCCTTCGACATTCTCCCCAATATCTGCTGCGCCGTGACCCGCACCGATCTTGCAGGATCCGCGCCGTGGTATCCGGAGAACGGAGTCACCGTGGAGGAAGCCGTGAAAATGTTTACCATCGAAGGCGCTTACGCCTCCTTCGAAGAAGATATCCGCGGGTCGCTCACCGTAGGCAAACTGGCCGATCTGGTGGTGCTGGACCGGAATATCTTTCAGATTCCCGCCGATGAGATCAAAGACGTCTCGGTGGACATGACCGTGGTGAACGGCCGCATTGTCTACGAGAGGACGCAGGCGAAAACATTTTCAATATAAATTTAATGAAACAGGTATAACCTTTTCATAATATGCTCATACTCATAGTGCAAATGATTGTGCATGTTTAAACCTCCGGAAAGTGAACTCTTGCCGGGGGCAACTCTCACGGGCGCGCAGATGTGGCGCGCGCCCGACTCCTTAAGAACGGCAAAGCCGCCCCCCATGGGGCGGCTTTGTTGTTTTTCTGCGGTTTTCGTCGCGGCTATTCTCCACGATCAAGATCCTGTGCCCCGGATCAAAATCCCATCTTCTCGTTGATGAGCACGATTTCCATATCGACGCACTCCATCTTCTTATAATGGATGATCAGTCCATTGCAGATCCGGTCCGGACTGGAACAGTCATAACAGCGGTCTCCCCGCACCGCACAGGGCGTTTTCAGCTGGAACCGCCGGGCGTTCAGCGGCGCGGCAACGTTACGCGCTCTCCAGACAGCTTCCTCCAGCGTGGGGGCGATCTTGTTGACCCCTAGCACGAAATACACCTTGTCGTGCCCGAACAGAGATCCCGCTATCCGATTGCCCTCGCCGTCGATGTTGACCATCTGACCGGTCTCGCTGGCTCCGTTCACA
Source organism: Bacilliculturomica massiliensis (assembly GCF_900605495.1). Lineage (GTDB taxonomy): Bacteria > Bacillota > Clostridia > Peptostreptococcales > Anaerovoracaceae > Bacilliculturomica > Bacilliculturomica massiliensis. The sequence goes on along the minus strand of NZ_LR027600.1, from coordinate 278,661 downwards.
GAAGTGAGGAAGATATCTGTGGTCAGGCACTCCTTCGCGGTGTCCGTAAACGACCTTCCCTCCGCGCAGTGCTGCGGGTCGGCCACCCGGTTATGCCTGCTCAGCCGCTCAAAAAGTTTCATTTGAAGGAGCGTCTGCGAGTCGCCGAAGCCCACATGTCTGCCGTCGATGGCGCCGTCTAAATAATCCGCCGCCTCCGCTGCCGTTTCAAAACAGGAAACCTTGTAACCGTTTCGTTCAAAATTTGAGATCACTTTCTGAATGTCCATCCTGACTCTCCTTTTCTGTCATCCTTTCACCATCATGGCCGCTCCGGCATCCGTCCCGCCGCACGCCTGTTTTCTTCTCCATTATATCCTCAATCGAAACCTCCTACAAGGATTTACGCCTTAGCAGCGCCCGCTTTTCAAAACGCTTTTGTCCGTCTACTGCGGCGCGCAGCGGCACTGGACTGTCGCTGCATATTGATCAGTCTCTGAGGGCAACTTAATGATGTGCGGACATTGAAGATCCGGCCTGACGCTCTGTATCTGTCCGGGTCTCCACGCAGTTCGCCTATATTTTTTATAAAAAAGGATGTGCCTTTGATGAAAGATACGCGCCCCTCGGCCAATACGCCGTCCACAACGCAAAAGCCCCGTGCGCCCCGCGCCTTTATCGGGACGCTTCGGTCAACATGGAAGACCGGCAGCCGAAACTGGACCACGCTGCTCTGGTTTGAGATCATTTACAAGCTGGCGGGTTTTATTCTGCTTCAGGAGCTGGCCTACCGGATCACTCCCGCCGTCCATCGTCTCAGCGGAACGAGTCTGATCGGTCAGGAAAACATCGGAGTGATATTTACCAATCCTCTCTCCCTGCTCCTTCTCCTGATCGGACTTCTGGCCCTGGTCTACTGTTCATATTTTGAGATCGCCGCCCTGATCCTCTGCTGCGAGGCCGGCTGGAGAGGGGAGACCCTGGCCGTCCGCAGTCTGTGGAAAGAAACGTTTCTTCGTTCGCGTTCTTTTTTTCATTACCGGAATCTGCCCCTTGTTCCCCTGTTATTGCCGCTCCTCGCTCTGGCCGCTTTCCCACTGGCCGACGGTCCGTTGAGAAGCATGGGCGTCCCGGAGTTCATCCGCGATTATCTGCAGTCAGACCCGGCGCTGAAGGCTCTTTTTTTCACAGGGATCGCCCTGCTGAACATCCTGTTTTTTTTCTGTCTGTTTGCGCTGCCCGAAATGGTCCTCCACGGAAAACACCTGACTGCTTCGCTGGGCTCCGCCTGCCGGATCCTGCGCGGTAAAACGGCAAAGACAGCCGTGAGGCTGCTGGCTGTTCTGTGCGCTTTCGCCGCTTTCTCGATCCTGTTCTATTCTCTTTTCACTCTGCTGCTCTGGTTTTTCAGCAAGCTGCAGCCAGCATCTGACGGCGGAATGGCTTTCTTCCAGTTCTACTTTCTGAAATGGAGCGGCCCCGCGACTTTGGCGCTGAACATCTTCGGCTCGGCCGCTCTGTGGGCCGTGGCGGTGGTCCTTTATCATCAGTGCAGAAGTGAAGAACGCCCGCGCGGCGAGAGTCTTCGCAGGACGCCGAAGCGGATTCTGCGCCGGGCTCTGGCCATCACGGCTCTTTTCGTTTTTCTCGTTTTTTTCAGCGAAACGGAACTGGGCAGTAATCCGCCCCAATACCTTAACCCTCAAACGCAGATCATCGCCCATCGGGCCGGCGCGCTCTTTGCCCCGGAGAACACCTTGTCCGCATTAAAAAACGCCATCGCCGCGGGAGCGGATATGGCGGAGATCGACGTCCAGCAGACGCGGGACGGGGTGCTGGTGGTCCTGCACGACACAAATCTGCGGCGCATCACCGGTGTCGACCGGAATATCTGGCAGCTGGATTACGACGCGGTCCGGTCCCTTGACGCCGGCTCGTCTTTCTCCGCTGCTTATAAAGGCGAACGCATCCCTACTCTGGAGGAAATGCTTGACGCCGCCCGGGGACGGATGCCGCTGATGGTGGAATTGAAATCTACCGGACACGAGCGGGAACTGGTAGCGTCCACTGTGCGCCAGATCCGGAAGGCTGGAATGGAAGACCAATGCTCCGTGGCCTCCATGAGCATGGAGCTATTGCGGGAAAGCAAACAACTGGCGCCCGAGATCGCTACCGTTTATATTACCGCTGTTCTGTCCGATCAATTCTCTGATATTCCCTATATCGACGCCTACAGCGTGGAGACCTCCTCCCTCACTGCGGGAATGGCCGTGCAGGCTCATGCGAAGGGGAAAAAGCTGTACGCCTGGACTGCCAACAGAAAGTCCGGTATTGAAAAGATCCTGCGTCTGGGCGCGGACGGACTGGTCACGGACAACCCCGAACTGGCCCGGTATTACCTTGACCATATAGGCGAAGATCTCCTGTTGGAGACGTTGACCGAACTCCTCTATCCCTCTGACGGAACAGTGGGGCCCTCATGATCCTCATACGGAGCAGGCAGCAGTTTTCTCACTTCCGCCAACTCCACGGGAGGACTGTACAGATATCCCTGATACTGAAGGCAGCCCACCTGTTCCAACATCTGACGCTGCTCCTCTGTCTCCACATACTCGGCCAGCACGGAAAAATCCAGCGGCCGCGACAACTGGACGATCGAGCTGATGATCTCCTGATTTCTGCTGTTGGTGATCAGATCTCTGACCAGAGAGCCGTCCAGTTTCACCAGTGAAAACTGCGATCTCTGCAGATATTTTAACGAGGTGAAACCCATGGAAAAGTCGTCGATGCTCAGGCGGAAGCCCAATTCCCGGATCCTCTGAAACTTTTCGTCCAGCTGCTCCGAGAGCAGGGCGGACTGTTCGGTGATCTCAAGAGAGACCTCGATCCCTGTCTTTTCTCCCACCCCGAATCGCTTTGCCTGCGCGTCCAGAAACTCCAGAAATTCTTCCCGTACGATGCTCTTGGCCGTCACATTCACGCAGAAGCGGAAATGATCGCCCCAGCCGCCTTCCATGGTCTCCACCTGCCGCAGTACGTGACTCACCACATATTCCTCCAGCTGAAGCAGCTGATCGGATTCGTCAGCCAGCGCCACGATCAGCGGCGGATAGACGCTGCCTGTCTGCGGATGATCCCACCGCAGCAGCGCCTCCGCTCCGATGCACTGCTTCCGGCTGTCAAACTGAGGCTGGTAAAGGAAATACAGCTCCTCGTCTTCCATGGCGTACTTCAGATCGGCAGCCAGCATTTTCGCCGTCCGCCCTCCCAGCCCGGGGATCTGAAGCAGGGAGACCGGCCGGTTGTTCTCCTCCCCTTCCATGAGCAGATCCCGGAGACGGTTCATCCATCTGGCGGCGTTTCTGTTTTTCTCAAGATCATACTGGAGGACAAAGGGCCGGTAGATGGCAGTCCCAACCGCCAGATTAAAGATCTGCAGCGCCGCTCCGCTCACCGATCCGGAGGCTGCGTATCCGCCCCAGAGAATAGGCGTCGTCCACTCCACAGTCACGGTGGGAATGGGCACCAGTCCCAGAGAAAACGCGGCGTAGGACGTACAGGTACAGACCAGCGGGGTTATCAAAAAAGGGATAAAAAAGAAGGGATTCAGGACTACCGGAAGTCCAAATACCATAAGTTCGTTGATATTGAACAGCATGGGCACAGCCGCCATTCCGGCCAGCCGTCTGCTGCTCCTGTGTCTGCCAAACAGAAACAGAGCGAGAAGCAGGCACAGCGTGGAACCGCAACCTCCCATAAGGACGAACACATCAAAAAAAGTCTTGGTGACGATCTCTGTGGGCGGAGCTCCCGAAGCCAGCAGCTCCGCGTTGACGTGGATCCCCTCCGCAAAGAGACTCTGCGACACATTGTCCAGCACGTCGCTGCCGTGAACGCCGAAGAACCACAGCAGGCTGGAGACTGTCACAAACAGCAGGCCGCTGCCCAGGCTGCGCCCCAGGCCGTGAAAGATATATTCCGCACCGCGAACGAAGACTTCCTGAAGACCAGAATAGCCCAAGATCTGAAAGATCAGCAGATTGACCGCCGAGAAAAACAAAATGACCGATGCGGCGGGAATGACCGCAGACGCGGCGCTGTCGAAGTCCAGATCCGCTCCCTCGCTGAACAGCCGGCGCTCTCCGCGCCGCCGCGATTCCAAAGCCCCGTAAAGAGCCGGGGCGCTCAGGCCGCAGAAAATAGCCAGAAACATTCCCTTCACGCCAAAGGCGCCGGCCGTAAATCCTTCGGTCAGAATTCCGCAGCTGACGGCAAAACAGGCCAGCGCCGAAATGACCGCGTTGTAATCGGCTTCCGCCGCCCTCCTGCTGTTCTGCCTGTAGCTGAAGCTGATCGCCAGTACCATATAGATGGACAGCAGACCGAACGTTCCATTATAGACCAGATCGAATAAGACACGCAGCAGACCTCCCGCAAAGCCGGACACAAATGTCTGCCATGGGCCCAGCGGCAGGGAGCGCAGCACCAGAGAAAAAGAACCCAAAAGCAGAACAGGGATCATCGTGATCAACCCGCTTCTGACCGTCTGTACGATGAAACAGCTCTCCATTCTCCCAAATACACAGGCAAGCCGCCCCCAGATCGCTTCTCTGTCCTTCTCCACTTTACCGCCCCCACAACATTTCCCGCACATTTCCCAAACAGATCCCCACATCGGTTTTATTCTATCACAAATTCATACTACAGGACCACCTGCATTCTGAACCATCCGTCCTCCGCCTTGTAGGAACACACGGCGCCGTGATTTTCACAAAACGCCGCGATGGAACGCGTGCCGATCCCATGCCCCCGGCCTCCGGCCACGGGCATTCCGTTTTCATCCAGCGGGACTTCCCCCGCGCAGGTGTTGGCGACCTCAAACATGAGCCGCGGCTGGTTGATGCACTTGCAGATGATCTTCCGCTTCTCCTCCGGCAGCCCGGCGCAGGCATGAATGGCATTTTCCAGAGCGTTGGCAAACACAGTAGACAGCTCCGCCGCGTCCACCGGCAGCTGGTCCGGTATGGCAAGGGCCGCTTCCACCTGGATCCCCTGCCGTTCCGCCTGACTGAAGTAGGAGGCTAAAATGGCGTCCAGCACCGGGTTTTGGCACCAGCGCACCGGTTTCAGTTCGTCCAGATGAGCCTGGGACGCGCCGATATAGGCGAGGGCTTCCGTCTTTTCCCCCTTTTCCACCATGGCGGCCACCGCCTGGAGCTTGTGACGCAGGTCGTGGCGCTCAATGCGGACCGCCTCGTCGGCGGCGCGGACAGCCTCCAATCGACCCTGCAGAGCGGACACCTGCGTGATCAGCAGGTCATTGTTCCGCTGACTGTCATACTCCTGCTGTACCTTATTGAAAAATAAATAGATCAGTACATAAGAATAGACGCACACGATCAGAAAACCATACATCACCGCCATGATCCCCATCGGATCCGTGCGGATCTGGTGATTCGTGATATACACCAGCGTGAAAAAGGTGGTGGTGGGGACCATGCACAGAACGCCCCAGCCGCGGTCCAGCACCCGGAGCATGCGAAGGTACGGTTGTTTCAGTTCGCGCAGCAGCAGGTAAAGCAGCAGAAAAGAAACCGCTCTGGTCAACGGTTTTATCAGCGCAAAGCCAGGGAGCAGCGCCGCCGCCAGCGCCCCGTTGGTATTTCCGATACAGCCGATGGCAAGGGAGGTCAGAAGATTGAACAGCACCCGCAGACCCTTATAGCGGGAACACCACATCGTCAGCAAAACATAGGGCAGCGTCATGGTGACGATCCCCGCTCTGGTGTAGACTTCCCAATAGCCGCAGCTCAGGATCAGCCCCACGTTGGCAGCTACGACAATGGAAATGAAACAGATCCACCGCTTCCGCCACGTCTGCACCGGCTCCCGGAAGTCAAGCAGCAGCGTGACATAGAAGCCCAGAAAAATCTGCGTCACCACAACGGTGAACGCGTTGAGAACATCGCTGTTCATGAAGCGCCCCCATTCCCACCGCACGATCCTGCGGCGTGGCCGGATCCTTTCCACACGCCGCAGATAACTGTTTTTAACATTACAAGATCTTCAGTCAGGGGGCGTTTCCGCGTAGTGCGTAAATTGCACACAAAAGATACCGATCCCATCCTTCACCCCTCAAACAGATTTTTTACACTAAAATAACAGTAGCAAAAGGCCCGGGGGCTGTCAAGCCTTCGGGCCAAATAAGAAATTGGCATGCAGACAGGAGCTGCACCTATGTGGATCTCCTGCAGAACTCCATTTGACAGAGCGGATTGCTTGTGACACAGACAACCGCCGGAGGGATCGGGAGACGCTTATTCAAACTTGATGGTAACATTTAATGAAATATCTGTATTTGCAGCTGTCTGAAACGCTTTGTCTATTTCAGTTAAAGAAAATTCATGGGTGATCAGCTTTTCAATATCCCAATTTTTGCTTTTCATTATGGCCATTACATCTGCAACATCCTCCGGCATATATCCGCCAGAGCCGATTATGCTTTTTTGAGAATATGTCAAATGCAACAGGTCAAGGCCGCGCACTGCCTTGTTAACAGCAACGGAAACAAAACGGCTTTCAATTTTACCCTTTTCCATGAATAACGGCAAAATCTCATCGGCACCGCTGGCGTCGATAAAACAATCCACATCTGCTGTCGGTCCCTTCAATGAATATGCCGTGCCGAAATAACCGACTGCATTTTCCCTAAAATCGTTTACTGAAGTGTCGCATACCTCAAAACCCAAATCTTTTGCTATTTTCAACCGAAAATCAGATATATCACATATCATCACCTTTTCGATCCCAAAATATTTAAGAGCCACCGCACTGGCAAGGCCGATGGTCCCACAGCCAAACACGACGAATTTTTCTCCTTTTTTCGGCTGTCCACGTCTTGCGGCTCTGCAGCCAACAGTAAAAGGCTCGATCAGACAGGCTGCCTTGTCGGAGATCTCACTGTCAACCTCATATAACGAATCGTTTCTTTTGGCATCAGGAATTTTGATATATTCAGAAAATCCTCCGATGGCCCCGGCTCTGTCCACATCGTTCAACGCATAAAGAGGGTATGGGTATACCCGTTCGCCCACAGAAAAATCAGTATTTTTTTCACCCACAGCGACGACACGCGAAACTGTTTCGTGTCCAAACGCCTCACCGATCCTGATGCGGTGTCCCGTATCTGCTCCATGACGGTATACGGCAACGTCCGTGCCGCAAATACTGGAATAAATATTTTTAATCAATACATCATAGCTGTCTAATTGGGGTATGGGCGATTCTTGAATTTTTATATTTTCTTTACCCAGATAAATTGCTGATTTCATAATTTAAAACGCTCCTGCAGACCATCCTATTTAATTCCCCTGCAAAGAGGAATAAGACTCAGAAGCAGGACGATCCCTGCGATGCCTGTGACGATGCCTTGAACCAGAAGTCCTTGCCAGACTACTGTCATACACATACCTATACCAAAAATGAGCGCGCCCGCCATAGCCAGAACTACCGTGCCAACTGCTTTTACACTCAGTTCAACAGCAGGTCTGCCCTGCATCTTTCGACGGACAGCGGCCATGACCAGCAAAATGATCAAACCAGCCGTCCCTGTTATGACGCCTTGCGGAAACGCGTTCCATTCTCTAATCATGCACATACACATTCCGATCGCAAAAAAAAATGCCGCCGACCGTTCCCATAACCATAGATACAAAATTTTCTTTTTTCATTATTCAACTGTCTCCTTCTTCATTTTTGTAAGTATTGTAATATCTCTTGCAATTCTTATTATGAGCTCATATAATGGGAGGATCAATCAGCAATAATCCAATTTGTGTTGGAATAATAAAAGGAGCGAAAACCTGTGAATAAAAAGAACAATCAGCGTTTCCATGAAACAGAGATCCGCATGGAATCAACTATGCTTGAACTAATGAAAGATACTGAATTTGAAAAGATAACCGTGAAAAGAATATGCGAGAAAGCGAAGGTCAACCGTTCCACATTCTACGCTCATTTCATAGATATTTACGATATGTTGGATAAAATGGAAAGGGAGCTGCGAAAAGAATTACTTGATAGCTATGGCGATAAAAGCGAACATCAGATCTTCTCTGAGGAATCGTTTATCCAGTTTTTGAAACACATCAAAAAACATAAATACTTTTACAGAATCAATCTGCAAACGAGAAAATCATTTCCGCTCAAACAGGGGTATGAAGAATTATGGAAAATCATAAAACTTCGTTGCGAACAGGCCGGTGTCAAGGCGGATGAAGAAGTTATGTATTACTTTATCAATTTTCAAGCAGGTTTTACCATGGTATTAAAGCACTGGGTAGATACAGACTGTAAGATCAGCGAATATGCAGTGGCCGCGATTATCAAAAATTGTATTCCCGTTGTTTTAGCCAGACATTAACCATAGATCTTCCGGTGGCGGAGATAAAAAGATACTGCGGTCCATACATGAAATGAGGACGAAGTGCCTCCTCTGCAGAATGTTGGGCCGCAGTATCTTTCCCGCTCATTTAAACGATGTCATTTGTTTTATTCGCGCTCACCAGCTCGATGGCTTCTTTCCCGGTCAGATGATCCACCGTGATCTCTACCATGCAGACCCTGTCGATCTGCCTGTCGATCTCCTGCAGCCGCCCCTGCTCCTGATCCGGCGAATATCTGGCGGCCAGCTTTTCCAGCGCGGCCCTCTTCTCTGTTTCATCCTCCAGAACGCGGGCCTTCCCGAATACGATCACGCTGCGAAAATAAGTGGTGTACTCCTGAGGCACCACCTGATCCTTATCGATCACGCAGAATGAAACTTTACTGTTCCGCGCGATGGCGTCCAGCTTGTGACCGGTCTTCGCGCAGTGAAAATAGAGCTTTGAACCGTCATAGACGTAGCTCAGCGGCACAGCGTAAGGATAACCCTCGTCCCCGAACACAGCCAGGACCCCTGACGTTCCCCTTTTCAGCACCGCGGCGCAGTCCTCCTCAGACAGTATTTGTTTGAAACGGCGCATGTCTCTGAACATACAGATACTCCTTTCTTCCATAAAGCAACAAAACGTCCCGCGCTCATTCCTTCAAAGGCCTAATGGAATGGACACAAAGACGTTTACCCGGCGGCAAATTCGATATATTCCTGTGACTTTCTTCGTTTTCATATTATCATATCGTCTGTCCGATGGCAATATGAAGACCGCGATCCATCCGGCCGCCGCAGACTATCAGGACCACGAGCTTCCCATAACCTCTTTACCGGGTTTAAGACAGTATCTCCTTTGCGCGCCGTGTTCTGATCAGGCCAAGAACGATCCGAAAAATCAGCAGCAGAAAAACAGGCGGGAACACATAGAACAGAATCAGTACATAGTCCGTCAAGCTGTAAATAGGATCGTATGCGCCAAATGGAACCGTAAAAACCATGGCTCCCATCACAAAGGCAAACACGGCCCAAAGGCACTCTTTAATCGGCGGAAGACGCTTCTGCCCTGTAAAAAGGACCGCCATGATGAGACAGCCCACGGCCGAAACGATCTGCGCGGCCCCCTGCAGCGCCGTCCGGATATCGAGGATCGCAAAGCGCAGTTCGATCAGCGGTCTGGTCAGATCCGTCACCCCCACGCCTTCGGGTACGGGAAAAAGCGTATTAGCCGCAAACAGCAGGCCGGACACGGAGAATATCAGAACCAGTATCGCCGCAAATACAGCGACGGCCCCGATCCTCACCGCCCGCGTCCTCCTCTGTTCACGGCCGCGCCCGTATAGAATATCGGAAACATCAGCCTGGTAAAGCTCCGCAAACCGGACGATCATATCCAGATCAGGCTGCGTTCTGCCGGATTCATAGCCCGAGATCGCCTGCCGGGTCAGGCCCACATGGTTCGCCACTTCCTCCTGCGTCATCCCGGCTATCCCACGGAGATCGCGCAGATTCTGATTGATCCTCATTTATATCACCCCCGGTTCCAGCGTATTAAATCTCGCTGCAGACGTCAAGACACGATTTGTTGCGCGTTGATCTTACAGGGTCTCCGGGACTTGCGATCAAGAGAGAGCTCGCCTGCTCACCTTGTTATTTATTGAAGCCTGATCGTAATCAGAATATTATCAAGGTTTTCTTCCTCTTCATCGTACGGCTGGTCTATCTTTATTTCTTGAAAGAACGTTCCTCCCTCATCATTACTGATGGGATATAAACGGAAAAACTGCTCTTCGTCAGTATCTTTTACCTCAAAGTTCTGAAAGGAGCCGATCCATCCAGAAAAGCCATCAATGGTAAATTTATAGGTATCCATGTCCTCCGTATAATATGACACTGTATTCTCTGTTTTCTCAACACGATTATTTTCAGACGTAATGGTTATGCAATTTTCTGCACCTTCCAATCTGACATCAGCAAAATGCTCTTTTTCCGTAGAACACGAGAATGTCTTCAGGAGTTCCCAGGTATGATCATCCGTATTCGAATGATAAACATTGAACTCTATACTCTCATAGCCTGCACCGCTTAGATCATAACCCAAATTCCCGTAATAAGTAAGCGCCTTATTAGAGCATCCATTTAAAGCAACAACCAAAACTAACGTCAATACGATCGCAATTACTTTCTTCATACATACACCTCCGCCACTTCAGATACGCCTGTTTATATTATATCTGTCAACTCTTCCTGTGTAAACAGGAAGAGGGAATACAGGCGAGCTGTGGTTTCGTTTCGGTATGTTTCGGCGGAAAGGCTGTACGGGTATATATCAAGTTCTATCGGAATGATCTTCATGCCGGCGTCTCATTCAAGGTTTTCGTTGATAAATTCCATAATATATTGATGAAGATCTTCCAGAGCTTCCGCTTCGATCGGGTAATGGCTGCCGTTTCTTAATTTTACTTTTCTGACGGTTACTTTTTTGATCTTATTAAGCACGATATCACTTAAAAATTCCGGCGTCCAGCGGTCGTTCTCCGGCTGCGTCAGGATAATGGGGCATACATCAAACTCCTGCGGCTCAACTTCGGGGATATAGCTCATATAATCAGACAGGAATTTCATATTGACTTTATTTCCAGCTGAAGTTTTATCTTTCAGCATCGTTCTCAATGCGTTTTCATCGTTGCACAGGGTGTCCATCTTTGAGCATACGCTCATTTTCATTTTGAATTTAGAAAGTCCCACGAGACAGGACGTTTTGGCAAGCGCCGTTCCACATGTACCCCAGAACCAGTTTTTTGCGGTGGTCATTCTTACCGCTTTTTCTCTCTGGTCGAGGAACGTCATTCCAATGATCCCCTTGACCCTTTTGTTCTTTGCCGCAACAAAATAGGTCTCCATGCCTCCTGCAGATAGGCCGTATAAGAATATCGGCCGGTCATCTCTTGATCGTTCATGATTCACATAATCGTTACCGCACTCGACCCAATCAGAAAACGATATCGTCATCGCTTTATTTATGACGGTCTCCCCATAGATCGGCATATCAAGCGCGATCACCTCAAATCCGTCGTCCGCCAGAGGCCTGCCGATGATCGTTGTCATCTGTCTGCCATTGGTTCCAACACCATGAAATAGGATAATTTTCGCTTTCGCACTCGGATTGCGGTAGGTGTCCAAATGTATCTGGTTCCCTTTCCAATCCCAGCACTCTTCTTTGGGCATAGTGGCATCTGTTAACTGATAGCCCTGAGGAAGAAAACTTTGGATCTCTCGCCAGCTGCCTTGGTTCTGATAGCTTACACTCATATTTTGCTTTTTACCCATGGTCACATGCTCCCCCCGATTAAATGTTTAGACTTATAAACGCATAAGATCGAATATAACGCCTGATCTGTCAGGCGTTAATATCAGCTTCGATCGACAAGAGCAACTCTTTTAACTGTGCCATGGCTTTTTGAAGATCCAGGCTGTAAATTCGCTCTTTGCCATTCTTTTTGACAGAAAGCAAGCCGGCATCTAATAGTAATTTCAAATGATGTGAAACAGCCGGACGGGACAGCTCCAATTTTTCAGTTATTTCATTGACCGTCATTTGTTTGTGATCAAATAAAAGCACAAGGATCTGCTGCCTGTTTTCGTCCTGGAGCATCGTAAACATCGGAATACATTCAGAGAGAATACCCATCGTTCGTTTGCTCATTTGCACCTCCAAAACAAGTTTAAAAGTTTAAACATATTATATAATCTGGATCTGCAAAAGTCAAGGAACCATAAATATCATCGTTCATATTTCATTGTAGTAAAAAATCAAAATACTGTTCATAAATTCAAGCCTTTATCGCCCGCCCCGGCCAAAGGAACGAAGGGCCGCTTACAGCCTTTCTCTGCCTGTTCCCGTTGGCTTTTGTTCTCCACCTCCCGGAGACCAAAAGCCCACTCAACCCCCTCATATTCGGCGAGCTCCGCCGCAGTGCCTTGTTCTCCAGCTTCACTTCCATGAAGCGCTCAGAGACATCCGGGCGCTGCCCTTCTCCGTCCCGCTAAGAATACAGAAAATCCCCCAAATCCCTGCGACTGCAGGGATTTGGGGGATCGAACATTTACTCCCACTCAATAGTTGCCGGCGGTTTCGGCGTGACATCGTACATGACCCGGTTCACTCCGTCCACCTCCGCCACGATGCGGCATGCGATCTTGTTCAGCAGCGGATAGGGGAGCTCGGCCACATCCGCGGTCATTGCGTCGCTGGAGAGGATGGCGCGGATGGAGATGGCTTCCTCATACGTGCGTTTTCCGTCTTTCACACCCACGGAACGGCAGCCGGGACACACGGTGAAATACTGCCAGATGCTTTTCTCCAGTCCGGCGTTTTTGATCTCTTCCCGCAGGATCGCGTCGGATTCTCTTACGTACTCCACCTTCTGACGGGTGATGGCGCCCACCACGCGAACGCCCAGCCCCGGTCCGGGGAAGGGCTGTCTCCAGACCTGCTCGTGGGGAAGGCCCAGAGCCTCGCCCACCTTGCGGACCTCATCCTTGAACAGCCATTTCAGCGGTTCCACCAATTCAAAGTCGATGTCCTCCGGCAGTCCGCCCACGTTGTGATGGGACTTGACCACTCCTTTGTTGGAGACGCTCTCGATTATATCCGGGTAAATGGTCCCCTGTACCAGATAGTCCATTTTCCCCAGCTTGGCGGACTCTTCTTCAAATACGCGGATGAATTCTTCACCGATGATCTTTCGCTTCCGCTCCGGATCGTCCACGCCGGCCAGCTTGTCCAGAAAACGATCCACCGCGTCGATGGAGATCAGCTTCATATTGAACTGCTTTCCGAATATATCGGCCACCATTTCCGGCTCGCCCTTTCTCATCAGCCCGTGATTGACGAACATGCAGGTCAGCTGGTCGCCCACCGCTTTGTGGACCAGCGCCGCGCATACGGAACTGTCTACGCCGCCGGACAGTGCGCAGAGCACCTTCCGATCTCCCACCTGGGCCCGGATCTGTTCCACCATATCGCTGATGAACGCCTCCGTGGTCCAGCTTCCTGAAAATCCGCAGTCGTCAAAGAGAAATTTCTTCACTTCCTCTTCCGTCTTCTGATTTCCCAGCTCCATGACCCGCGGTCCGTGAACAGCCGACTTCTTTATACGCTCCGCCGCAGCGCCGGCGTCCTTCTCCGCCGTCTCTTCCTCGCCGATAAACACGATCCCCTTCGGTTCGAGGGCGTTCAGCTCCTCCTCCGAAATGTTGTATGGCTTCACTTCACAGTAGACGCCGGCCTCTCTGGCCATCTTCGCCACCTGCTGATTGTTGTGAGCGCCAAAGTCCAATATCAACAGTAATTCTTTTTCCATTTCTTCCTCCGTTTCGGCCGGCAAAGTCTGATTTTACGATTCCGGCCCATTATATGCCCAACGTTGTATGTGACCGTATAGGGCGCGCATCCTCCGCCCTTCTCTTTATCTAAATTACCATAAAATACTCGGAAAGTCTACTGGCTTGCGGCAGTCCAGACACAATACTCACATACAACCTTCGACGGCTGCTGATACAGGTGCGGCTGCAGATACAGGTGCGGCTGCAGATACAGGTGCGGCTGCTGACGCAGACCGTTTCGTTTTTTCAGCGGAGATCTGCCGCGCCTCCTGGGAAATTCCGATAAAGCTGCCGATGGCCCGGCAGGCTTCTCCTGCCTGACCGCTCTGAAAGATCTGATGTCCACCCTGCGGAAGTTTCAGCAGTGTCCGGCTGCCCCGCATGCGACGCAAAATATAGTCTCCGCTTGCAGGCCGGACCGTATCGTCGTCGGCCAGCTGCAGGATCAGCGCCGGACAGCACAGCTGCCTGTACAGCCCTTTCGATCCGGAAAGCAGCAGCTGAAATTCAGCCATTGCACGCAACGGAAGACCCCGGGCGCAGGAAAGATAACGGTTTCTCCACTGTTCCCTCTGCGCCTTATCGCCCATGGCCTTCAAAAGATTGGCTGCGATCTGGCGAAAGTTCCAGTAATAAACAGGCGTATTCACTGTGACAAGACCACTCAGCGCTTCCTTATGCTCATTTTTTTCCCAAAGATCACCGGCCAGAAAATGTACGGCCAGTAGTCCTCCCATGGAAAAACCCACTACGTAGACTTTGGAACAGCCCGCCGCCAGCTCCGCGTAGGCCGCCGCCGCTGCCGCGATCCAGTCCCGCCGGGAGACTCGGCTCAGTTCCCGCTTATCTCCGCCGTGTCCTGGAAGAAGCGGAGCAGAGATGCAAATACCGGCATCCTTCAGATAGGCGGCCAGTGCGGCCACCTCCCCTGGATCTCCTCCGAATCCGTGCAGGATCAGCACTCCGGTGCCGGCGGCAAACTCGCTTCTGTCATTCCCCATCATCCGTCCTCCCAATCGCCGCATATTTCAGCGCGCCTAAAACAAGAAAGCTCCATTCAAGTGTAATTTTACACTTGAATGGAGCTTTCGTCAATCACAATCTGCTTTCTATTTTCTTTCTGAAACGGTTTTCTCACTGCGCCGCCTTTTCGCCATGCGCCCGTTTCCTGCGTCCCGCACCCTTCCCGATCCGGAGGGGGGACTATTCCACAGTGATCTGTTTGGCCGTGGGCTGCTGCGGCGCTTCCTTCGGCAGCTTCAGGGACAGCACGCCGTCCTGATAGGCCGCTGATATACTCTCTTTGTCGATCCCGTTCAGATCGAAGTTTCTCACAAAGGAACCGTAGCGTCTCTCTCTGCGGACATAGTTCTCTTTCTTTTCTTCCTTATCCTCCCTGTGCTCCGCGCGGATGGTCATCATATCTCCGTTGAGGTCGATTTTGATCTCTTCCTTGCTGAATCCCGGCAGATCCGCCTTCAGCTCATAATGGTCGCCTTTGTCCAGCACGTCTGTCCGGAACTGTGAAACGTCCCTGGACAAATCTCCGAAGAAATTCTTTTCCAGATCATCCAGATAACTGAAGATACTGTTTTCATTTTTTCTAAACGGCATTAAATCAAACATAAGTCATACCTCCTTTTAACTTTTGCTGATCTCTGTTTTTTATATCTCCCGTGGGCTCTTCCTTTCACGCCCTCGTTCGTACACTTATATTATACCTCCAAGTCATCTCTTTAAACAGAAAAATTAGCACTCTTTCTATTAGAGTGCTAATTATTTCATGTATTAACTATCTGACAGTCAAGCAGGCCTATTTCTCCCCCCGGATCTACATTTGTCCGTATGCGTGCCGGGCTTCATAGCGGGCAAAGGACGACGGTCTTTTCTGTGTGACGCGGATCGCCGCCCGGATCACTTCAGGCAGGAAGCAGTCATATTTGATCTCCATGATGACCGCCTCCTTCTGCTGTTTCAGGCTGTACCCCAGACCGTCTCCCGTCACAGCGCTCTGAGCCGGCGCTGTATCCGCCGCGTTCTGACGGCGCCAGTCCAGATCCAGAAACCGCTCCGCCGGAATACCGGTCTCCAGGCGGCTGTCCATTGTGATACGCACGTTGCAGGGCCGGTAAACGAAGGCTTCCCGCCGAAAATCCGCCACAGTCTGCGCCTTCAGCTCCCCACTGCTGATCCTGGCATAAAATTCTTTCATCAGCGGTTCCACGGATTCGGCCATCCACTCTGTGTCGCCCGCGAGGATCCGCCTGCATTCTTCTTCCGACAGCGGCACAGACTGTTTGTTCGTCTTACCCCCCACCCGCGTCTTCTTTTCAAGGCGGATATAGTCCGTATTTTCATTATAGTACCTGATACGAAAGCTTTCTCTGCGTCCGATGCTTGAGAGCAGATCCGGATGGCGGTCCCCATCCGTCTGGGTAAAAGCCAGGTTTCTCACCCGGTACATGCCTCCCAGTCCGGCGTACATACTATCGCCGGCGATGGACGCAAGCCTGTTTCTGATCGTGAGATAGTCGGTCTGGTCCATGCTGTGTTTCCATTCGTTTCTAAATATTAACTGTTCTCTCTTTTCTTTCTTCATTGATATTCCCTCCCTTTTCCGTCTTCCCTTTTGTACATTCCGCCGGACGGCGCCGCGGCTCCGGTCCTTCCGGCTCTCCCCTGTTTCTATGGTCTTATTCTAACCGCTCTGTGTGATCACTGTTTGAAGAGACTCTGACAAATAAAAGTATTATTTCTTAAGAAAGCATGATGAACTCTTAAATCGATCCCTGATTTTCATAACTGTCCTCACTTTTTTCTTTACATAGGGGACCCCGAATGGTATATTAAACGCGATGGACAGTATTCCTAGGGAAACTATACCTCATATCAGGACTTTTACCGACGTCCGGCGCAAACGCCCGTATCTGCAGGAGAATCACCGTATTCCCAGAAGAACGGGACCAGACCGGGGCCGCCGGCGGCTCTCGCAGGGTCTCCGAAAGGACGCGGCCAGTTATAGAAAAACCGCGCTTGTTTTACAGCAGCCAGCGGTTATTATATTCTGCGGTAGAAAACCATATGACAGGAATCGATCCATCCGGGGCATACGCCGAAGTGCAGTCTGCATTTAGGCGCGGTGCGCGGATATTTTTTTGTTTAGAGGAAATTCCGACAAACGGCGGATTTTATGCCGGGGTGCGGCATTCCCACAAAGGAGGATCGTCGATGAAACCTATGACCGAAGATGAAAAGAACCGGCAGATCAAAAAAGAAGCGCTGGCCACCATTGCGCTGTTTCTGATCTGTTTCGCGTGGCACGTGGGCTTTGGCTACGCTTTAAACAGCTGCGGCATATACTTTATGAATCTGCCGCTCTGGTGGATCGTCAGCACTCCCGGCGTGTTCGTGGTAGGCGTAGCAGGCGTAATTTTTCTGCTGAAAAAAGTATTTGTCAATTTCAGCCTGGAGGCAGAAAGCGAGGACGGCCATGTCAACTGAACAGATCGTCATTCTGGTAGTTCTCATCGCCTACATGGCGATCAATATGTTCCTCGGTATTTACATGAGCCGCAGATCTGCCAGAGAGCATGCTTCCAGCGGATTTATGCAGAACTATTTCATGGGCAGCCGTTCCATGGGCGGTCTCGTGCTGGCCATGACGCTGGTAGCCACCTACACCAGCGCCAGCTCCTTTCTGGGCGGCCCTGGTCTCTCCGCTTCCTGGGGATTGACGCAGTCTTGGGTGGCGGCCATCCAGATCGGCACGGCTTTTCTGACGCTGGGCGTTCTGGGGAAAAAGTTTGCCATCATCTCCCGAAAGATCGGCGCTGTCACCGTCACCGATTACTTTAAAGCGCGATACAACTCCCCCGCGGTAGTCATCCTCTGCGGCGTCTGTCTGGTGGTCTTTTTCCTGACCCAGATGATCGCTCAGTTCATCGGCGGAGCCACGCTGGTATCCTCCGTGACGGGTATGCCTTACTGGGCTGGGCTGGCGCTCTTTGCCGTGGTCGTCATCCTCTACACCTCCATCGGCGGCTTCAAGGCTGTAGTGATCACGGATACCTTTCAGGGGATCATCATGACGCTGGGCACCTTCCTGCTGCTCTTTTTCGTGATCCGCGCCGGCGGCGGACTCAGCGGCATCACGGCGCAGCTGGACGCCATGAACCCGGGCTGGGACATTCTGGGCAAGGGTGAATTCAGCGGCGGACTCACCGCACTGTCCCCCGGCTATATGATCTCTTTCTGGGTCCTGGTGGGCGCGGGGACACTGGGACTTCCCCAGACCGCTGTCCGCGGCATGGGCTTTAAGGATACGCAGTCCATGCACCGGGCCATGCTCTACGGCACCGTGGTCGTAGGTATCCTCATGATCGGCATGCACTTTGCGGGCGCTCTGACGCTGCCTCTGCTGCCGGCGGAAGGCATTGCCAGCACCGATCAGGTCATTCCCTACGTGGTACTGCGCTACATGCCTGCCTGGGCCGCCGGACTGTTCCTCGCCGCGCCGCTGGCCGCCGTCATGTCCACCGTTTCCTCCCTGCTGATCCTTGCCTCGGCCACCATCATCAAGGATCTGTACCTGACCTATATCGCTAAGCCCGCAAAGACCGGGACCGAACCTGAAATTCAGAAAGCCGCCGAAGCTGAAGCTGCTGAAGCAGCGGCGGTGCAAAAGCTGCCTGTGCTCAGTCTTCTCATCACGATCCTGCTGGGCCTGATCGTATTTCTTCTGGCCCTGTCCCCGCCCGACATTATCGTGTGGATCAACCTCTTTGCCATGGGCGGCCTGGAAGCGACTTTCTTCTGGCCGCTTATCGGAGGACTTTACTGGAAAAAAGGCAGCGCCCCCTGCTGCATCGCTTCTATTATCGTGGGCGTTTCGACCTTCGTCTTTTTCAATCAGGTGAAGATCGCTCCCTTCCATATTCACGAGATCGTCTTCGGGCTGGCCGCCGGAGGGATCGCTTATTTCCTCGTCGGGCTCCTGAGGCCAGAAGAGCCGGACCCTGAAATGCTGAAAAAGTGCTTCTAAAGTGCTTCTGAGGATGAAAATCGGATCAAAACAAATCGAAAAGCCGCCGCCCTTTTTACCATGGGCCGCGGCTTTTCCTGTCTCTCCCTCGCGAAACACGTAGTCGTTCTTCTATCTGTAATAAAACAGATTGCCGAGATTCTCTTTGTAGTAGCCGTAAATATTTTTTACACGGGTCCACACCTGATCGTCAAAGCGAATGTGCGGATCTCTTCCGGCAAAGCTCCGGGCGTAATTCTCCAGATCAGTATAGATCAGATCGCTGACCTCATAGCAGAGGTACCGGTCATCCTCATATACCTTATACTCCTCAAGTTCCCTGAAGCTCAAAATCTGCCCATGGATAAAGGCGTGATCGTCTTCACCTGTGATCTGGGATCTGTCGTAGGTAAAAATGTAGAACAGCGGCAGATAAGTGCCCGCGTCGTATGTCTCAAGCGGCAGCTCAGCAGAGAGTACCAGAGCGCTTTCCGCTTCCGATGCCATCAGCTTATAGTTCACATCGTGGGTATGCCTGTGCTGTCCGATGAGAAGATACTGCTCGTCGGACGGCAGGCTGCTGTCCAGGATCACTCCGGGAGCCGGATCGTCCACTAACAGGGCAGGGGAAACGGAGGGAACGATATTCCCGTCGAATCGATCGAAGAGCTCTGTGTATGCCTCAATATACTGGGCGTCCATGGCACGCCGTTCATCCGTGTCCCAGGAGATCGTTCCAAAGTAAAAGCGAAGCTCTTCTTCCACTCTCTGTATCACAGCGGCGTCAGACTCAGCCGGCGGCGCCGGTATTTCAGATGTTTCAGGTGTTTCCAGAGGATCTGCGAACCGGACGTTACAGATCCAGTCCTGACCGAATGCAAAATTATTGTTTGTCAGGATAAAGTAATACCAGTCGTTGTCGAGAGGTTCTTCCAGCTGTTCCACATCGTAAGCCCCGGACAGATCGATGGTCATGGCTCCGTCGGAATGCGCCGGTATCTCCGTGTTTTGAAAGATCACCCCATTCGAATGAGGTTCCACTTCTTCACCGGTCGTCCAGCGCATCAGCCTGAGCCTGGGCTGAAAGCGCAGGTCTTTATTCGACAGATTTTCCACCTCCACGGTGACAACGCCGTTTCCCTCGTAGACGGCGCGGAAGCTCAGATCATCGCCGGACAGCGACGAGAACATGCCGGCCGCAAAGGCAGTCATGATCAGAAAGCAGGCTGCGGCAGCCGCCAGCACGACGATCCTGCGGACAGAGCGGCGTCTGGCCGGACCGACGGAGGGCAGATCCACCCCGGTCTTATCCATGAAGATCGCTTTTATATTTTTCAGGTTATCTTTATCAAATGAATTCATCCGTATCCCTCCCGTTTCAATTGGCGATCATTTCCCGCAGCTTCCGCTTGGCGCGGTAAAGACGGTTCTCCACGGTCTTTACCGGCAGGTCGAGTGCAAAAGCGATCTCTTTAGGCTTCTGATCGTAATAATATCGTCTCACCAGAATTTCCTGATCCGGCTCTTCCAGTTCCCTTACCGCAGCGGTCAGCGAGCGTTTGGCGTCCTCTTCCAGGATTCCTTCCATGACGCCCAGCTGCCGGGCAAACATCTTGTCGTCCAGGGGCGCCTCGTTGTGCTTCGCCAGCAAGCGATACCGGTTGATCGCCTGCGTTTTGGCGATCATCGAAAGCCAGGACTTCAATCTGCCCCGCTTCGCATCATATTTATCCGGATTTTGCCACAGGTAGATGAAGACATCGGCGACGCATTCCTCTATATCCTGCCGGGATGCGGCATTTTTCAGCACCGTGCCGGCGACGGACCACATGAGTCTGGAATATTTTGTGATCACCTGATCAATGGCGGCCGCGTCGCCCTCTTTGATCGCCTTTATGATCTTCTCGTCGTTCAATCATTTCACCTCTTTCCGCTGAAATAAACATCTCACCTATAATACGGCGAAAAAGAGAAAACCACTCAGATCTTTTTTCTTTGTGCCGCAGGCCCTATGCCGCCTTCTCTCTATTTTAGAGTTCCCCGCGTCAGCGCGCAAGACCCTGTGGGACTATCCAAAAAAGACAGAAAAACTGCCGCACAAAACTGATGCGGCAGTCCATTCACTATTTTAGTTATTTTACTTGTCTGTCTCCGCCTTTTCGCCGGAACCACTGCACTGCTCATACTTGTTGACCGGGCGAACATCCCGAAAAAATTCGTCGTACGGCACATTGTAGATCTCTTTCAGCACGATCAGGTCGCTGACAAAAATATTCCTCGTACCGTTTTCTATCTGTGAATAGGCTGACTGGGACATCGGTCTGCCCCTCAGCGTCATCTTGGCGCACAGATTCTCCTGCGTCAGCCTTCTGGCTGTGCGCAGCCTTTTCAAATTCGTTCCGATCCCCACATCCTGCAGCAGCTTTGTCATTTGTGTCCCTCCTGTGATGTCTTCGCTGTCCGGTCATTTTTTTCAGTTGATATTATCATCCAAAATAATCATAATTATTACCGAAAGGTGATAAGGCGAAGAATGGAAAAAAATACACACCGCAGGCGGATGTTTTATCCAGCCGCTCCCGTAGAAACAGCGAAGACCCCTGCGGAAGTTATTCCGCAGGGGTCTTGTTTTGTCTGTTTTGGATCAATCTGCGCCGCCGGGGACCTTTGATTCTTTGATACCATAGTACGCCATAAACGCGCCCACGGCGATCTCCGCGGCGCTGCGCGAGACGAGCCCTACGCCCAGAAACAGCCCTGCGGCGGCCAGTACGCAGTATACCTTCAGTCGGGCCCCGGTCCTGCCTTTTCCCACGGCCGTCCTCCCGGCGCTTTTCTCAGTCAGGCCTGCTGCGCCTTCCGCTGCACAGTCTCCAGTTCCGCCGGCTTCACAGTCTCCGGTCTCAGCGGCCGTAGGTCTGCGGATCGCTGCGGCCGCCGCGCCGGGAACGGCCGTTTTCCACAGGCCGCTTACCCCGAGCCAGAGCAGGGCTCCGGCGCCCATCAGCCCGATGACCGAAACGGACCGCAGGGCCGCATAAAGTATGACCGCCCCGAATCCCAGCTGCAGAGCGGAAGATATCAGTCTTCCTCTTCTGGCGGCGACGCTGTGTTCCGCCGCCAGAAGCAGCCGCGGATCTTTCTGTCTCATACGCGCCACAGCCTGTTTCTGCCTTACTGCCGCGTAAAAAAGGCAGGAGGCGAAGATCAGCGGTATGTAGTTTTGGATCACAAGCCCCACCGCAGCCTGGATCGCTCCCAGCACAAACAGTATCACCGACGCCGCCTGTCTTCGGCTCATGGATGCGATCGTCTCTTCCAAGGACCGCGGTCTTTCTCTTTTCTTCCTCTCCATCAGCTGTTCTCCTTTCCCCTGTAACTTCGCAGGCCGGCCCAGGTCCGTCAGACGGACGTCGGCTAGAAGGGACCGATATTCGTCATCGTGCAGTAAACGAGCAGCAGCACCGCGATCAGATTCCAGATCAGCCAGAGCGGCATGAGGAATTTCAGATACTTGTCGTAGCCGATCTTCGCCAGCCCCAGCGAAGCCATCAATGTGGGACTGGTGGGGAAGATACAGTTGGAAAGCCCATCTCCCATCTGGAACGCAAAGACCGCCGTCTGTCTAGTGATCCCCAGTATATCCGCCAGCGGAACCATGATCGGCATGGTCAGAGCCGCCTGCCCTGTACCGGAATTCACAAAGAAATTGATGATCGTCTGCACAAGCATCATGCCGATGGCTGTCAGGAACGGCGGCAGAGCGGAGACCAGACCAGCCAGATCATAGACCACGGTGTCGATGACCATGCCCTGCTGCAGCAGGACCACCATGGTCTGCGCGATGCCTACGATCAGACAGCCGTACACGATGGTCTCACAGCCTTTTACAAATTCCTCGCAGATACGGCTGGGGCCGAAGCCTCCCACAAAACCGCTGATAATGCCCATGGCCACGAACATGGCGCTCATCTCATTGATAAACCAGTCCAGATTGGTGAGTCCGTAAATAACTGTGGCCAATGTAGCCACGATGACCAGCAGCACGCCGATCTGCCGGCCTGACAGCTTTTCCAGGTTTTCCAGATCGATGCTGCCCTGTCCCGCCTGCTCTACTTCCAGGTCATGGACCAGACTCTTCGTGGGATCGCTCTGCACGCGCCTGGCATACCGCATCATATACCAGGAGGTGACTACCAGAAATACGATCCAGAGCACGAGGCGGACTCCGATGGCCGAGTAGATCGGCAGCTCCGCGATACCCTGGGCGATACCCACATTAAATGGATTCATCCAGCCGGCCTGGAATCCCACCTGCGCGCCGATGAGCACCATGCACATTCCCGTCATGGCATCGTACCCGAAGGAGCGGGCCAGCATGATGGCTATGGGAACGAAGACCAGTCCTTCCTGGGACATTCCGAAAGTGGCGCCGCCGATGGAAAACACGAACAGCAGCAGAGGGATCGACCAGATCTCCTTGCCCCGCATGGCTCTCGCCACCTGCCCGATGGCCACGTTCAACGTGCCTGTGGCGATGACGATCTGAAACGCACCCACGATGATAAAGATAAAGAATATGATGGACGCCATGTTGATCAGGCCTGTGGGGACGGCCAGAAGCAGATCAAATACATTCAGATAGGCTTTTTCCACCAGATGAAACGATTCCGCATTTACTACGGTCAGCCCCGCGTCATTTAAATAGCGATCGTACTCGCCGCTGGGCAGCACGAAGGTCAGGAAAAATCCAAAGAGGATGAATATTCCCAGAATCACATAGGTGTGAGGCATGACAAATTTTTTCTTTTTTATATTACCCTCCATTTTGCACTCCTTTTCGTCCGCTGGTTTTAACGGTCAGTCCGCTTTTTTTACATCCCGCCCCAGCAGATAGGACCAGGACCTGGGATTGATGATCGAATAGGCCAGGAAGCCTACCACCACTCCGTCGTAAGGGGAAAGGACACGGTCTACCTCCCGGCCGAACACGTCCGTGATGATCGACAGCGTTTCTCCCTTCCTCACCTCTTCGCCCTCCTTCTTCAGCGGCTTGTGGATCCCGCCGTGACGGCTGTAGATATATTCCAGATTGACGTAATACTGATCGTCGAAGGTCTTTACCTCTCCGTCCAGAATTTTGAAAAGCCGAAGTACATTCATGATCCCTTCTCTGATCCTGCCCACTGTTTCCTCTCTGTGATGCAGACGGGTGGCCTGACCGCCGATCTCCGGAGTAATGGCCGGCACTCCGTTCAGATAAGAGACCTGATCCTCCATGCCCTGCTCTCCGCTGCATTCGTCGTCCCGCCAGAGCACCTCAAAACCGAACGCCCGCGCCATAGCCTCCGACATTTTGCTGGTCTCGTCTCCCATGTGCTGAAAATTCGTCACAGGACTCAGATACAGATAATTCCCGCCGCCGTGCAGGGTGATCAGCCCGTTTGCATGCTTTATGAAATTATTGAAGTAGAAATGGGCCAGAGAGCTGGTGAAGTAACCCTCCTCGTTTCCGGGAAACGTCCGGTTCAGATCCACCGGCACAAAATCATTGCCGTTGTACCTGCGCATCTCTCCGAAGGCGTCCAGATTCAGCGCCGGCACTCCCACAAAGGCTCCGCTCATCTCGCTGACGTCCAGAGCGTCAAAGGCGGCGATAATGCCCTCCGTCCCCTCATATTCATCGCCGTGGCAGCAGCCGTCGGCCAGAAGCACCGGGCCTTCCTTCTTTCCCACCGCCAGCATTACGGGAATGCTCACCCAGGATCCGTTGGCCTTTTGGGCGAAGGGCACATAGCCGATCTTCTTCGTTCCCCGTTTTTTCAGTTCTTCTTTCAGATTAAAGTTCTCAAGCATGTTCATTTCCATCGAATTTCTCCTTTCACTGCAAGCGCATTGCTTTTATAAGACGTTCTATTAAAAAAGCAATATCCATGCCAGTCGAAATTCGGTATATATTGACGAAACAGAAATAAAAAGCGGGATCATTTCATCCCGTTTTTATGTTTTCATCCCGTTTCTTTTACTTTTTCAATTCTATCCCTTTCCGCCCGCTTCCCATCAGGATCAGCCCCTGCTTTTCCATAAGACTCAGAAGCTTTCTCACCCGATATTCGGAGATACGAACGCCGTTTTCCTGAAGTATTTTCGTCAGCATCCGACGCCCCACGCTGCGGACGCGAAGCACATTCAGTATGATCTCCGCCGCTTCCTGCTCCCGGTCCACGAAAACGGTCAGTTCCTCCGCTCTGTGTTGCGGACCGCGCCCCGGTCCCTCCGATCTGTGCCCATCTGCATATTCCTGACGTTCCAGAGGAAGATCGAAGATCTCCAGCACGCTGCCCCCCATAATATGCATGTATTCGATACAGTTTCTCAGTTCCCTGGCATTTCCCCGCCATGGTATGCTGCTCAGATAGCCGGTCAGCTCTTTCGACAGGCGCTTCCCTCCCATCTCCTTCAGAAAATGTTCAGCCAGCAGCGGGATGTCTTCTGTTCTCTCTGCCAGCGGCGGTATGTGGATCTGCGCCGCATTCAGTCTGTAGAACAGGTCTTTTCGAAACTTCTTTTCTTCCAGCAGCTCCTCAAAATCCACATTGGACGCTGCGATGACCCTGATATCGATGGGGATCAGCGACTCGCCGCCAATGCGCATGACCTCCCGCTCCTGCAGCACCCGCAGGATCTTTGCCTGAACGGACAACGGCATCTCCCCGATCTCATCGAAGAAGATGGTTCCTCTGTGGGCCAATTCCAGAAGTCCCCGCTTCCCGCCTTTCTTCGCTCCCGTAAACGCGCCGTCCGCATAGCCGAACAACTCGCTTTCCAGCAGTTCGGCTGGAACCGCCGCACAGTTCAGCGCTACGAACGGCATGCTCCGCCGGGGCGAGCCGTTGTGGACCGACTGGGCAAAGAGCTCTTTTCCCGTGCCGCTGTCACCTGTTATGAGAATGCTGATATCTGTTCTGGCAAATTTCTTGCAGATCTCGATGTTCTTTTCCATCAGCGGGCTGCACGTCACGATATCATCAAAGGTGTAACGGGCGGGAAAGTTTTTCTTCCTTTCCTGCAGCCTGAGTCTTGTCTCCGCCAACTGCACTACCTTGGCGTCCTTCAGCAGGAGCAGAAACCCCTTCAGCTCCCCATAGGTGAGGACAGGCCGTTTGGAGACCAGAACGGTCTTTCCGGTGGCGGCCAGTTCGATCACTTCGTCGGTCATCGCGTATCGTCCCATGGCCGCCTCCCGCACCTCCGGACAGACGAATCCGATCCCGTCCTCCCCCCGTGTGACAGCGCCCTGTTTTTCCGCAAACACATTGTGTCTCAGCAGAACGCCCGACGTGTCCACCAGAACGATGCCCTCGTCGATCATATCGGAGACGGTGTTCCAGATATCCTCCAGCTCCCAGGTCCCTTTGATCACCTCGAAGACTCCGGGATTCAAAAGGTGAACTTCCTTGGAATACCTGTAGATCTTACCGCTGATCTCCGGGTCCAGAATATCCAGACGCTTTGCGATCTCCATGTACGTGGTTGGGGCGATCTTGTACCATCCGATATTCACCACGCGTTTGATCTGTCTCGAATCCGGATGATCATCCCGGATCGTCACCACGCAGCAGGCGTCCCCATGCCGTTCCATTTCTTCTTCCGTAGCGCAATAGATATAGTTTACGCCCTTGCTGATGCTGTTGAGGATCCCCAGCGTCTCTGAGGCGATCACCTCGGAATAATCGGCAAACAAGACCACCGCCCCCACCGGCAGCTGCGTCAGCGGAATGGTCTTTTCACGCTGAAACGTCCGTGAAATGTAGACAGCCGGCACATTTTCATCCAGTTTACTCATGCCTACGGGTATCACATCCGGCATGGAAGCCACATATAGATCCGCTTTCGGCACTCCCGGAAAATCATAATCCTCGATCTCGGGAACAGCATAGGGATAGATGCTCACCCGGTCCTCAAAAAATGCCTGCATCTGCTCCGTGTACCTCTTGAGCGCGTCTCTCTCCGTAACAAAGAGCACGATCCGTTTTTTCAATTGCTCCACCTCATTCCAATTCCCGCATTCCGCAGCAGTTTCGTCATTCGCAGCCCTCCCCGGATGATCCCAGTCCCCAGTCCGCTGATTTTTCGTTGATACTACCATCCAATATAATGATAAATATTACCGTTTCGTGATAACTTATTAAATGGAAAAATTTCGTGCCAGAAAATGATCCCTGGACCCGCGGCAGCCGGCCGCAGACAAGACTGCCCTGCAGCATAGCCCGGTCAGAACTGCGCGGCAGCCGGCCACGGTCCCCAGTCCGGCGGAAGTTGACAAGGGAACCGCCACAAAGTAATATTATAATGATAGAAAAGAACATGGAAGCCCGGACTGAAAAAAATCCACGAATGATCTCGTGGATTTTGCTGATCGTCCGCCTGTTGCCAGGGCTCCTGTGAGGAGGAATTCATGAAAAACGAACTTGACCCGCAGGTCGCCGCATTTTACGGCGACAGGCTGAAAAACGCTCCGGCCCACGCCGCCACGGTAAAACAGGCGCGGGACGACGCCGACGCGGCGTTCAACGATAAGGATAGCTGGCGCATCCCTGTTTTCTGCACGGAAGACAGACAGGTACCCGCCGGAGCATGCCGCAGGATCCAGGAGCAGCAGGGCCTCCGGTTTTTTTCCGCCCGATGCGCTTCCGGCGACGGCAGCCATGAGATCCCTGTGCGCGTCTATTTTCCCTTCTGCCCCGACGCGCCTGAAAAACCTGCGGACGTTCCCGGCTGCCGCGGCGGATCTGCCGCAGTGCGCACATCATGCGGATCTTCCCTGCCTCTGATGCTGTACTTTCACGGCGGAGGTTTTATCATGCACAACATTGCCAGTCACGATTCCCTCTGCCGAAAGCTGGCCCTGGAATGCGGCTGTGCAGTGGTCTCCGTTGGCTACCGGCTTGCTCCTGAATATAAATATCCGGCCTGCATGGAGGACGGCTTTGACGTTCTCCTGTGGGCGTACCATAATGCCGCAGCCCTTGGCTGCGATCCCGGAAAGATCATTCTCGCCGGCGACAGCGCCGGCGCTTCCATCAGCGCGGTCCTCTCTCTGCTCATCCGGGATCTGCGCCGGACTGCGGAACGACTGCCGGCCGGCGGCCGACAAAATGGTCTTTCTTCAGGCGCTTCCCGCCAGGATGCGGTCCCTGCAGCCGGCTCCATACCAGCCGGGGACCTTCCCGTCGTCGGTCTGCAGATCCTGTGCTACGGTCCGGCAGGCTGTATTCCCGACGATGAGTCCCCATCTGTCCGCCTGTTCGGGCAGGGCGGATACGTACTGCCCCGGACGATGCTGGACTGGTGCATGGAGCAGTACCTGCCGAAGGATGCGGATCCGTTGGATCCCTGTCTGAACCCCGGCCGTGCGGCGGATCTGACCGGCCTCCCTCCCACCCTGTGCATTACAGCTGAATGCGACCCTCTGCGCGACGACGGGGAAGCTTTCGCCCGCAGGCTGAAAGACGCCGGAAACGCGGTAACTCTCTATCGGGCGCCCGGAATGATGCACGGGTTTCTCCTGTACTGGCATAAATTTGACCGGGCGCTGGACGTGATCCGCCGGATCGCTGAGGAGGTCCGCACGGTCCTATGATCCTTCATACCTCCCCTCAGTCCCACAGGGGAAATACTGAAAAGAGCAGCGGCGGATCCCATCCACAGATCCCCGCTGCTCTTTTCTGCTCTTTTCTTCTCTTTCTATCCTCTTTATCCTCGCTGTCTTTCACTTTCAGTCCGACTGCGGCCCTGTCCGTCCCCAGAACCGTCAGAGAAGCAGCTCTACGGAACGGCGCAGCCGTACATCACCGAATGTGGGACAGAATTTGACGCTTATACCCGATAAATGTCTCGCTCATAGTGAACTCGCTGTCCCGCTCACCGCTGCTCTGAATACGGATATCCGCACAGATTTTTCCCGGTACCCCGGCGATGACATAGATCCGGTCCGAGAGCAGGATCGCCTCGTCGATATCGTGCGTGATGAGAAATGCGGATGTTCCGTGCTTTCTGCAGACGGACTTGTACCACTGGTGCATGGAGGATTTTGTGATCGCGTCCAGCGCCGAGAAGGGTTCGTCCAGAAGCATGATCTCCCCCTGAAAAAGGTAACTGCGCAGCAGTGCGGCCCGCTGCCGCATGCCTCCAGACAGCTGCGAGGGATACTTATCCTCACAGCCGGAAAGGCCGAACTCGCCGAAAAACTCCCGGGCCTGTTCTCTGGCCTTCTTCCGTTCCACGCCTCTCAACAAAAGCGGCACGCAGGTATTGTCAAGGATCGTGCGGAAAGGCAGGAGCAGGTCCTTCTGCTGCATATAACTGACGCGGCCCGGTTTGCCAGTCACGTCCTCGCCACGCAGAAAGACCCTTCCGCTGTCCGGCTCTTCCAATCCGGACAGAGAATTGAACAGCGTAGTCTTTCCCGTGCCGCTGGCCCCCAGCACGCTGACCAGCTGCCCCCTGCACAGCTCCACACTGATCTCTTCTATGATCGGCTCCCCTTCGTAACTTTTGGTCAGCCGTTCGCACCAGAGGACCCGTTCACCCTGTTCCCCATTGGCGGCGCCCGCCGCGCCGGCGTTACTGAGGCAGGTAGTCATTGGTAAATCCCTCGCTGCCCAGTTCCGCGGGGATCAATCCCTTCTCAAACATCCATTGGTTAAACGCTGTCCAGCGATCCTTGTCGATGGTTCCCCACGCGGGTTTTTCCGCCTGATACTGATCCGCCAGATATGCCTGAGACTTCTGCACCAGTTCGGGCGACAGCGTGGAATCCGCCTGACAGAGGATCTCGCCCGCCTCCTTGGGATTTGCGATGGCATATTCATATCCTTTGGCCGTGGCTGCAAGAAACGCCCTGGCTGTTTCCGGGTCTTCTTTGAGGAAATCGTTGTTGGCTATGATCACGGGCGTATAGAAATCCAGTACCGGCGAGGCATCGCTGAATTTGATGAAATTGTAATCCAGTCCGGCTACCTCCGCCATCATTACGTCCCAGGCCTCGTACACCCATACTACGTCCACATCGCCCGTCTGCATCAGAGAGAGCGCATCGGCTCCTGAATTGGGCACGGTCTTCAGCTTTGCGTAATCGCCGCCCTGATCCTCCATACACTGCTGGATGATCTCCTTCTCCGAAGGCGTGTCCCAGCTAGCGTAGGTCTTTCCCTCCAGATCTTTGAAGCTGGTTATATTCTTCTCCTTCATTGAGATCATACCGGATGTATTGTGGTCGATAATGGAAGCCACCGCCGTAATGGGCAGCGGATCGTCTGCGGTGAGCGCAGGTCCGATCGTCTCCTGGAATCCCACGCCGAACTGCGCCTTCCCCGTAGCCACCGCAATATTGGCCCCGTCTTCCGGCGGCTGCTGGATCTCCACATCCAGCCCTGCGTCTTTGTAATATCCCAGCGCCTGAGCCGCATACACCCCCGTATGATTCGTGTTCGGCGTCCAGTCCAGCACAAAGGTGATCTTTTTCAGTTCTGTCTGTTCCCCGCTGCCGTCTCCGCCCTCCGTCTGGCCGGAACCGCAGGCGGCCAGGGAAAACATCAGCGCCGCAGCCGCGGCTCCCGCCGCTATTCTTTTGATCGTGTTCTTTTTCATTGTCCCAATCCTTTCCTGTCTTTTTCTATTCTGTTTCTTTCGTATCTCATCTGTTTCTTTCGTATCTCACTGCTTTTTCCACGGCATGGCGCGCCTGTGCAGAATATCCACCAGCTTCATCAGCAGCAGGCTCAGCACGCTGATGAGTATGATGACTGCAAACATTTTATCGTAAGCGTAGGACTTCCGCGCCCGCGTCATGTACACGCCCAGCCCGTTGTTTCCGCCCAGCCACTCTGCGATCACCGCGCCCACGATGGAATACGCCGCCGAGACCCTCAGCCCCGAAAAAAAACTGTCAAGAGCCGAGGGAACCTTCACCTGCCACAGGATCTGATTGCGAGTAGCCCCCATCGAGTGATACAGACGCACGATATCCCGGTCCACCGACTGAAATCCTCCCAGCAGGCTGATGACCAGAGGAAAGAAGCAGGTGATGAAGATCAATACCACCTTCGGCAGAATGCCGTATCCCAGCCACAGCACCAAAATCGGCGCCATAGCGATGGTGGGTATCGTCTGGGTCAGGACCACCACCGGGTATACTGATCGGCGCAGAAACTCAAACCGATCCATCAATACCGACAGCACAAAAGCCGCCGCTATGGATGACCCCAGCCCGTAAAACGACTCCTGCAGCGATACCGCCGCGTGGGGCAGCATGTTGGGAAACTCCGTGATCAGCGTTGCAGCCACCTTCTGGGGCGACGGCAGCATAAATCCCGGCACCACGCCAAAAAAGCATACCGCCCACCAGAGAAACAGCAGCAGCGCCACGAAGGTGACCGGATACAGTTTAGAGATGATGCTTGGAGATTTTTTTGTCAATCGTCCACACTCCCGCTTCCGGGTTGAAAAAGATCTTCACATAGCTTTTCACGCTGGGCGCTCCCGCCTTGATACAGATCTCCTGACAGCCCTTAACAATTTCCATCAGCGTCTCATAGTCTCCCTCGACAGTGGTCTCGAAGGGGCCCACATACGTATTCAGCCCAAACGACTTGATGTAGGCGATCACCTCGTCTACCACGCGGATCACATCCTCGCCTTCCACATCGGGCAGTACCTGAATGGCCACGCTGGCCTCCGGCTGTTTTATCGTACTCATATGCATGTCCTCCTTTACTCTCGACGCGTTCTTTACTTCCGACGCGACCTTTACTCTCGACGCAACCTCTACCATACGTTCTCTTTTTGTCTCTTCCTTCACTTTTGCATTTTTCCCGCGCCCTTTCGGCATTCTTTATCCACGGGCCGTTTCCTCAAGACCAGCCCTGGTCACGCCCCCAGGACCAAACCTGAGGAGAGCCCGCGGTGATCCGCACTGAGGATAGGGCAAAAAACAAACAACGCAGGGCCTCTGTAAATGCCCTGCGTCTAAATATCCGTAAATCAATATTTACCTACGCCGGCATTATCCGGATCAGGTTGCGGGTCAGAGGTGAACTAACCTCAGTCTCAGCCGGATTCGCTCCAGCTCCCCGTTGTTTTTATATAATTATCGTCATTATTGTATGCGCAGCCGGAGTAAAAGTCAAGCCTTTTCAAAGACTTCTCCGTACATCCCGCGATGATTTATAAAACATGCCCTGCCGTGCCGGACCACCGCACCGGATCACAGCGCCGCCTCAGGAGCATGCCGGGGACCGACCGTCACTCTGTCTCAAGCCATGTGGGGGGACCGGCCGTCACTCTGTCGCAAGCCATGTGGGGGACAGACAGGTTGCCCCGGCGTCTCGGGGCATGCCGGAGACCGACAGGCCCTATCGTTCGTCGGGTCTAAGGCGCGTCTTAGGTAAAAAGTCAAAAAATAATGCGATATTACCGAAATACGAGCAGAAAATAGGCGAGATCCGCATTTATTTTGTGATCTCGCCTATTTTATTACAATATATTACAAAGCGAGAGCTTAAATCGCACCTTTTTAGACAAAATGGGATTTTTTTTGCGATTCTCACCCACGCCCACACAGCATGGTGTCAGCGAAAGGTAAACCGGACCGTCAGACTGCAAATAGCTGATACATAGAACGGCCCGATGCTTCTTTATGCAGATCCGCGAAAAGCCCCTGCAGCGTGTCGATCCGCCAGACCGCCCCCTCTCCCGGATTTCGGATCGTCAGACCGCCCTCCCGGCACGCACGCCGCCTTACTTTCCGCCTGCGGATCAGCTGCCCTTCGGAAAAGCGCTGACATAGCTCCTGGTCTCCGGATCGACGCCCTCTATTCTGCAGCTGATTTTGCAGGTACAGCCGTCGCCCGCCATATAAAAGATATTCATTCCCTTTTTCAGAGAGATGTTTTCAGTGTATGCAGCTTCTTCCCCGATCGCGCCGGCTCCCAGTTCAAAAGAAATGCGTTCGCCGCCGTCACCCGGATCAAATCCCAGTTCAGCGGCCCCTTCATCCTTTGTACATGTAAACTCCATCACCGCGTCTACATCGCGGTTCAGCTCAATAAAGAGAAATCGCCCCTCTTCTTCTGACAAATACACTTCAAAATCCGCACTGATCGTCTTGTCATCGCTTGCCTCCAAATGATCAAAAACTGTAGTTCTGGAGCCGAACAACGGACGATCCCCTTCAGAACCATACGTCCCGTTCTGCTGTCCCTGCTCTCCCTCTCCACCGCCTGCGCATGCACCCAGCCCGAAGATCACACAGACACAACACAGCGCTGCGGCAGCGCGCTTAATTAAGACCATCTTTTTCATACATCTCGCCTCCCTCTGCAGATAAAACGAGCCGGCACTGTCTTTTTCTTCAGATATCCAAAAAAGCGTTACTGCCACGGCCACGCCGGACCGGCTCCTTATGCCGTCCGTTGGGGAAGGCCAGGCAGTCAGGCGGACAGGTCAGGCAGCTCGACCCGCCTGACCTTCATGTTAGAGAAACAACTCGTTCTCCCTGCGCATCTCCTTAAACGGGGACAGCTTTTGTTCCATTGCCGCCATGATCGGCGCGGGCAGCGCTCTGGCCTTCTGCGGGCAAACGGAGACGCACCGCATACAGAGGATGCACTTGTCCGACAGCGTTTTCGCCGGGTCTTCTCCGGGTATGGCGGCCGTGGGACATTTTTTTGCGCAGAGTCCGCAGCGCACGCAGTTGTCCGACACCGCCGGGACCACGGGAAGCTGGCTCCATTGGCGATAGGGACGATCCCCCGGCACCTCCGCAGCTCGATCCGGAGCTTCCGCAAGTTTCTTCAAAATGGCTGCAGCAAACTCTCCCAACTGTACCCGGTCCTGCTCGTCGGGACGTCCTGCAGCCGCAGGGTGATAAATGGAATGCTCGGCCAGAAGGGCGGCTGAAGCTGCCACCCGGAAGCCCTGAGCTGCTACACAGTCGTTCAGCTCCAACAGCGCGTCTTCGTAAGCGCGGCCGCCGTAGACCGCGGCGGTGACGGCCACCGCGCCGTTTCCGCAGCAGGCTCTGATCCGTTCCACCTCATAGGCGGGTACTCTGCCGCCCCAGACCGGCGCCGCAAAGAGCACGCAGTCGCCGGACTGAAATTGGTATTCTGTTATCTTTGGAAACGACAGATCCAGTTCGCACACCTCCTCCGCCATGCCCTGCGCCAGAAAAAGCGCCGCTTTCCGTGTGCCGCCTGTGGGGCTGAAATATACCGCCGTAATTTTTTTCAACATTTCTTTCTCCTCTCTCACTATTTTGCCTGTTTTTCCGCAGACTCATATTGACTAAATCATTTTTCCGCTTTTTACCGTCCCCTTTTAATGGGCTAGGGCTTTTTCAAACTCTGCACCTTCCGCAGCAGCCGGATCAGCTCCTCGGCGTCCTCTGCACCCAGCTGCTCCATAATGCTGCGCTGCGTTTCCTCCCACAGCGGCTTCGCCTGATCCAGCAGACGATTTCCCGCCTTCGTCAGCCGGAATCGATGCTCTCTGCCGTCGGCCCAGTCCTCTGCCCAGCCATTTTTCAAAAGAAGACGCATATTTCGCACCAGAGTACTGCGTTCCAGTCCCACGTGCCTGGCCAGCTGCGTTGTATTCACAGGCTCCAGCCGTGACAGATTGATCAGCAGATAGTACTGGGCAGCAGACAGCCCTAATCCGCTGAAGTTATCGTCATACGCTTCCGTCATCGCTCCGGCCGCCCGGCGCAGGTTCGCGCAGTAACATGGGCTCATAAATGGCGTCGTCATCTCTTCCCTCCCATCATGTATTGGACCATCATCGTGTATATACACCCTTACTATAACACGCTCCCCTCATTTGTCAACAGGGACGCTATCTCAGCCCTATGGTCGGAACGTGGCGGCGCCTGCTGTCCGGCTGTCTTCAAAACACACTAGAACCAGCCCCGCGTCAGATCCGTTATTTTCATGATGCAGGCATAGTCCTGCAAGTCTCGCACACACGTCAAACGTGCAATGCCGTATACGCTCTCCCGGTTAAATAAAATGGAACGGCTGTCAATGACGGCGCATTTTGCGCTGCTCATCTTGACCGTGGACGGCCCGGCCGCTTTTGTCATCTCCCCGACAGATAGGGCATCTACAGATATCGCCGTATTATTTCAAAATTTTTTTCCACAGGTAAACTTCCATCCAACAAAATCAGTTGACACTGCAATTGTTTTTGCCATTCATCGTGTTTTAACCTGCTTCTCATGTCTAAGCCGCCATGATCGTAAGAAGCTGCCCAGTCAATAAAATCCCGGTGATTTTCATACATATCTCCGCCCACATCGATCCTGTTTCCAAATTGCGCCCGCTCTCTTTTTTTCAATCTGTCAATTCGTATTTCAGTATCTGTTTCCACTCGAATCGCCAATGTGATGAAAGGGATCAGTTCATCGCCCCAATCGACCAGTGAACCGGAAATAACTACTTTATCATGTTTTGCAATATCACTTTTCATCAGTGCGATTCTTTCAGAACTATTCCTTTTCGTCGTATAGGGAGGATCTGTTGATTCCCAAAAATAGTCATCCGTATCCATAAAAAAGTGTCCTGATTTAAAAGCAATAAATTTACCTATCGTTGAAGTTCCGGATCCAGAGGCGCCGTATATATGGACGACTTGTTTATTCATGATATCTATCTCCTGTTAAATAAATGCCATTTACCAGCTAAGATACGAACAGCAGCACACCGTATCCCTGCACTGCTCAGTGCAGCTTTCAAAAACACGGAACCGCCGTGGCGGGATGCGCCTTTCCATAAATCTGACCCGGCGTCAAAAAAACTGTGTATGATGAGCCCAACTACAGGAAATATCATACACAGTCCCTATTGATCCGATCCTCCGTCAAAACGTTGAATTTCCAGCGCGAACCCTATTCACACTCGCCAAGTCAACTATGGCTCTAAACGATATTGTTTAGAGGATTTGACTTCTATATTATACTGCCTGTATGACGGGAATTCATCAAATTCTTATCAGCGATGATAAAACCAATGGTTGCGAAAAAAGAATGATCGCAAGCGGATCTGCTATTGAATTTATTTTAATGATTATTTAAAAATTTTGCAATAGCAAATTTTAATTTCACGCACAGTTTGCAGAATCATGTGCGTAATTTTTATTGCACTTTCTAGAGCCTTCTACTATAATTAAATCCGTACACAATTAAATTTTATTGTGCATGAATTTATTTAAGAAATCGGGTGAATGCGTGAACATTCAAGAACTTGCCAAAGAAGTTATTATAAGCAAAGGTGGCATTGCTAAGTCTGCTGATTTCGTTGCTGCGGGACTGCGTGCTGTTGATGTAGTGAATATGTGTAATGCAGGGTATCTTGGCCGTATACGCCACGGCTATTATCAGCTTGCTGAACACACACCGTCTTCTGAAGAACAACTACTTGCCACACTCATCCCAAAGGCAATCGTGTGCGTAGAATCTGCCCTTTTCCATTATGGATATAGTGATTTTGCTCCCCGAAAATGGTCAATAGCTGTGCCACGCTCTATGTCAAGAACAAAACTGGATGTGGATGCTCTAGCTCTGCAACCTTACTATATGCAGCCTGAATTGTACGAGCTTGGAAAAACCACGGCTGATTTTGCAGGTGTTACCCTTTCTATATATGACCGAGAACGAACGATTTGTGATTGCTTCAAATACCGTTCAAGACTTGACAATGAAACATTTAACAAGGCTCTGAATGCCTACGCCAACGATGCAAAGAAAAACTTGCAAAACCTTTCCGTATATGCCAAGAAACTCAGAGTATATAAAAAGGTTACAGAACTGATGGAGGTGCTTCTCAATGGCTGATACAGTTACCTCCGTGCTTGCACGACTGAAAAATAAAGCAAAGGAAAGCGGAAGAAGCTATCAGCTTTGCCTGCAACTCTTTTGCCAAGAGGAATTCCTGCGTCGCTTGGAAAAATCCAAATATGCAGAAAACCTTATATTAAAAGGAGGATTGTTTATTTATTCGGTTACTGACTTTGACAGCCGAGTAACAGTAGATGTAGATTTTCTTCTTCAGAAAGTTCCCAATACACCCGAACAGTTAAGAACTGTATTAGAAGAAATCATTTCCGCCCCTACGGAAAATGATTTTATAACTTTTGAAATAAAAGATATTGCCCCAATTTCGGTTGCGAAAAAATATGCGGGTATTGGCGCTTCCCTTGTGGCGTGTATCAAAAACACAAGAACACCGTTCAGCATTGATTTCGGTGTGGGCGATGTAATCGTGCCAAAACAGGAAAGGAGAAAAATTCCAACGCAGCTTGATGATTTTACTGCACCAACTGTAAATACTTATTCTCTTGAAACAACCATTGCCGAAAAGATAGATGCCATCCTCACCCTGATGGAATTTTCAAGCAGAATGAAAGACTATTACGATATTTATTACCTTGCAAACAAGTTTGATTTTGACGGCAAGGCGCTGACCGAAGCACTAAAAATGACTTTTGAAAATCGTTATCATAATTTTACTATAGAACAGTTTGAACAGGTAATGACATTTGATAACGATTATGCTATGCAGAAAAAATGGAAAGCATTTTGCAGAAAGATTGATACTAATACGGATGATTTCGGCACAGTGCTTAAGACGATAAGCACTTTTCTTACAAAACCGTTTACGGCGGCAGTAGAAAACACAGAATACGCTTACTCCGATGATATTGGTAGTAAGTGATGATATGTTGAACAATATTTAAGCAATGTAAAGCACTCATCTTGGAATTATGAAAAAGAGTTCAGATACACAATGGAGACTATAGCTAACAGAAGCCTTTAAGGATAAAACTGAAATAACCATATAAACGACAAAACCCCGTACTGATTTTTTCTTCCGTCAGTACGGGGTTTACTGTTAATATGGTGTTTTGTGAGCCTTTAGAAATTACTTTTTGCCCACAAATCACTTGATACAGCGAATAACGCTGTTCAAGAATAGTCTTATCAACGAGGTTTTGAGATCCCGAAAAACGTTGGTATTATTGCGTTTTTCGGCTTTTTCAATTTATTCCCACTCGCTCCTGTTAGATGTTTTCTAAACGGATTTGCTTATGGAATTTATCTCATAGTATTGGTATTCTTTTCATTATTCAGATAGTAGAGGCTATCTGATTTTTTGTTGCCATGGTGTTGCCAGTAAATTGACAATGATTTGCACCTTACAAACCGATTATATCATACAATAAATTCTTCATCAAACCACACAACTAGTCTAGAACAATCCGATCTACTGACATGTCCGCGGACTTAACCTGAACACAGATTTTGTGACTTCCAAAACCAAGTGTACCAACATATCTACGCCCTTATCCGGTCCGGGGTGACATAACCTCATCGGCATTATTTTTTTCTCCCTAGTGCTCATAGCCAAAATGTTGCACTACGATCTAAAACTGTCTTACGTTCCTTCCAATCAGGCATTAGCATGGCCAAGAAACTATAAAAGTGCTTTGAATGATTTGGGTGGATAAAATGACAGAACTCATGCATTACGACATATTCAATACAGTTTCGAGGGGCTTCAAGTAAACGCTTGTTCAGTGTGATAACCCCTTTTTTTTCCAAGCAAGATCCCCACCGTGTCTCCATGTCACGAATCCGTAATGTCGGCATAGGTACTCCATATTTTTGGAATACTGGATAGATTTCTGAAATAATCTCTCCAAAAACAGTTCGACATTGCTCATCCAGGTAACGGCTTACCATCTTTTGCTTTTTCCTAAAATCCTCCGTGTCTTTCACACGAAGATGAAGATATATCCCGTCAGAGGAAATGGAGTCTCGCACATTTTTCTCCACTTTCAGGCGGACGCCTCGGCCCAACAGATAAAAAGTCTCTCCGCTGACATATTGCTTAGGTTGAGGGGCATACTGTGCCATCTCACGAAACTTTCTTTGCGCTGAGCGGATATAGGCCCCTTTGCTCACTACAAAATCGTCAACTTTTTCAGTAGGGACATCTGAATTAGCCGAAACATAAACCTTACAATCCTTATGAACCCGCAAATTCAGATTTTTCACCGGCTTCTGTTCCAGAAGATAGTGAATCTCGTTATTTTCGTATAAGACAGTTCTTTCCTGTACCATTGCTGTCAAAACCTCCGAAGCGCCACTGTTTTGACATTTTCAATGATTTTATCGATGGTGTCAAAAGACAGTTTTAATCCTCGCTTTTTCTCGTAGTCATAAAAAAGATCATCAATATCCTGCGAGATTCGGTCGTGGATTGTTTTGTTGTTGGTCCAGTCTACCTGACTGTGGTTGGCCACAATTTTTGTAATCTCTTCCGCAATCTCTGCAACAAAATCAGGAGAAACTTCCTCTTCTTTTGCTTCGTCAAACACCGCAGAAAGAACACCGTAAAATGCCTGGGCATGAACATTATTCTTGATGGATTCCGGATAGGTTACGCTACTCTTTCCAGCGTGATAATCTTCCATGATGGTACGCATCTTTGCTAGATATTCGGCATCCGATATCACCTTTTCCTTGTACTGATCCAATGCATCCTTAATCCGCTTGGAGAAACTGTCATAATAGGCAGGATTCTCTTGATACTTTTCGCTGATGCTACGGGTTAATTTGCTGGTAATAGCATCTGCCTTCGCTCGAAGAGATCCCAATTCCTCCAATTCCCGCTCAAAGTCATCCTTGTTCAGAATATCGATGGGGTTGGTAATTTGTTTTAGACCAGCTACTGAGAGGTGTGTATCCAGAAGATTTTGCATCAGCGGTTCATATTCCCGGTTATCAATGGCATCGCAATAACGGATTTTCACGCTGCGGCGTACCTTGGAGAAAAAGATAAATGTGTTTTGGTACTGCTTCAATTCATCTTTCGGAACGGCTGCATATGCCTGTTCCGCATTCAGCACCATATTCAATGCTTTACCAAAAGCACAGAGAAGATTATAAAAGTTCTCTCGCTTCTTATTATCAGCAAGAAACACTTCCACTTCTTCGGCGTCGCGTGGATTTTTCAAGTCTGCAAATAGTTCCGTCAACCGGGTATAGGCTTCACGGAGGCAAGACACAGACGACATGACATCTACCACGACTCCCTTCAGGTCTCCGCCGTCAAAGTTCTCCAGCCCGGCGCCGCTGTACAGATCCATAGCAGTATCCAGTTTTTCAATCAGTCCACGGTAGTCCACAATCAAGCCGTAGTCCTTGCCTTCATACAAACGGTTGGTGCGAGCAATAGCCTGGAGCAGTCCGTGTTCTTTCAACTCTTTATCGATGTAGAGTACCTGGCAGATGGGAGCATCAAAACCGGTAAGCAGCTTACTGCACACGATAAGAATATCGATGTCCCCTGCGCAGAACTGGTTCTTCATTGCCTCTTCATAGGCATCTGCGTCACCGTAGCGGTTCATCATTTTATTCCAGTAGGCAATGACCTTATCGTCGGCACCCTCGTCTATATCGTCTACACTTTCCCGCAGATCAGGTGGTGAAATCACCACGGCACAGTTCAAATCCCCAAATTGCTCAAAACACTCCAGATACCGAATCGCATCCCGCTTGTAGTTAGTAGCCAGCATAGCCTTAAAACCGGTATCTTTGTATCCATCAATAAAGTGCTCATTGATATCCAGAGCGATCCGCTTGATACGGGCATCGGTGGAGGTCAGGCGGCGAATACTGCTCCATTTTCGGGAAAGGTCATCTCGCTGCGCTTCCGTGAGCCGTTTGGTAGTCTGTTTAAACCAGAGGTCGATATTTGCCTCGTCCACATTCTGTTCCACAAAGCGGCCTTCGTAAATGAGCGGCACAATGGCTCCGTCATCCACACCGTCTTTGATAGTATATTTGTGGATCAGCTTTCCGAACTTCGCCATAGTGTTCTTCTCTTTTTTCATCAAAGGCGTTCCGGTAAATCCAATATAGCAGGCATTGGGAAACACCGCCCTCATTTTAGTGGCCAGCAGGCCATAGTTGGAACGATGGCTCTCATCCACCAGCAGAAACACATCCTGCGAATAATTCTTGTGCTCCATTTTTTCAGCGGTGTTAAACTTATTGATGACGGTAGTGACTACATCCGCCTTGCCGCTATTCAGCAGTTCTACCAGATTCCGTCCACTAGTGGCCCGAGCCGGATTGAGACGGGTGTGTGCAAAGGTGACTGCAATCTGACGATCCAATTCCTTACGATCAGTAACAACGACCACTTTCGGATTGCAGTCGGACAGTTCTATCAAGATATACTTTGCCAACATAACCATGGTCAGGCTCTTGCCGCTGCCCTGGGTATGCCAGATAACGCCGCTTTGTCGGTTTCCCTTTTCATCCTGCTGTTGAATGGCCTTGATAATCTCTTTGATGGCGAAATACTGCTGATATCGGCAGATTTTCTTTACATTGGCGTCAAAGAGCACAAAGTACCGGATCAGTTCCATGACCCGTTCTTTGCTGAACAGAGAAATCAAATTCCGATCCTGCTCCGTTGGGGTGCGGTCGATCACATGCTGGGCAAGTGCATCTTCCAGAAAAGCGGCGTCCTGTTCTTTCCACACATTCCAGAATTTTTTAGGTGTACCGGTGGTGGCATACTTCACAGCGTTTTTATTGGTCGCCATCACAATCTGGGCAAACTTGTAGAGCTGAGGAATGTATTCCTTTTGTTGGTTGCGGATGTTCTGCTCCACAGCCTGCTCTACACTGACTTGCGGGGCTTTACACTCGATGACGGCGAAGGGAATACCGTTGATAAACAGCACGATATCCGGCCGGGCATTGTGAAGCTTGTCCCGGCTGTCTGCTGCAAACTCCTCGGTAACATGGAACAGGTTGTTCTCCGGGTGCTCCCAGTCAATGTATTTCAGATTGAAACTGAGGGTTTTACCCTCTCCTACAGTCTCTGGATAGCTTTTGCCCAGCAACAGGGCATTATAGATTTTTTCACTGGAGCGGACCAGGCCATCAGTTAACGGCTCGTCCAGATCTTCCATAGCCCGCTCAATGTTTGCGGCGGAGAACTCGTTTTCCGCACCGGCGAAGGCGTAGCGGTTGAGTCTCCGCAGTTGCCCCCGAAGAATATCTTTCAGCAGCACATGGTACCGGCTGCCTCTCTGCACCTCGCAGTCCTCTGGGGAAATGTAGGTATAGCCCATGGACCGCAGCAGATCAATGGCCGGCTGCTGGCTGATATTCTTCTCTAAGTACAGGGATTTGTCCATGGTTGCCTCCTTTCGGAAATATCAGTAAAAGCAGTGATGGCGGGGCGGGAAATCCCGCCTCGCTTCATGCTTTTATTCCATACTTTTCTTCAATGCCTTTCAAAAAAAGTTCTTGTTGTTTCGGCTTAACAAAAATATAGTCAAACACTTCTTCTAACATATCAAGCATGACTGCCGATTCGCCTGCCTCTACTTCCACAATCTCGTTGCTGTTGGTACTCTTTTTCGGATGCGCGCCAAAATTAGCAACTCTGCGCATAACTTGGAGCATAGTGACAAGTTTAGTGGGAATATTGCTCCCACTCTCTAATTCCTTTATCTCATCTTCCAGGTTTCTCTTGTGAATATGTAATTCTTCGTGCAAAAGCATTTGCAATAAGTATCGGCTAAGAGTCGCACTGGCACGGGGGCTGATGGTATTGACTTCCTCACTCTCATAGAATAGTTGAGCATATTTAAGGGGAATGGATGGATCAAGTTTTCTACTTGCTGTATAATGTGGGTAGATAATATGTTCTTCGTCAATCTGATCAATCCAATATCCATCTTCTCTATATCCACCTCGAAGGCCATGCTGAAATTGAATAACCAATTCTGCACATTCCGGACAGAATCCATATTGGATAGAGTAGCCATCCTGTTCATAAGTGTCTTCCCAGTGGACAGCAGGGAAAGATGTTTCTTCCCATTGAATGTGCACTGTGGTAGCGCAGTGTGGACATTTCATACTTTCACCCTCACAATGCCCGTCAGCAACATCTGCATCAGGGCTTTTTTCTTTTGTTTTTCCTGTTCGATGTCTTGCCGGAGTAGGTCAATTTCACGGTCAGCAGCAGAAAGAACTTCGACAATGGCCGCTTGTTCCTCTATCTCAGGAATTTGAACAACTATTGATTGCACA
Organism: Bacilliculturomica massiliensis; assembly: GCF_900605495.1. Lineage (GTDB taxonomy): Bacteria > Bacillota > Clostridia > Peptostreptococcales > Anaerovoracaceae > Bacilliculturomica > Bacilliculturomica massiliensis. The sequence continues at coordinate 235,668 of NZ_LR027600.1, read as the reverse complement.
ATGCCCTTGTTCAGATTGGGTTGCGAACTTGCCTGTCTAAAACTTTTGAAATACCCTTTGGAGTTACTTAACAAATAATAGAGAAATTCATTATTCAGCTTCGAATCTGGTTCAATACCCAAAATAGCTTGACTGCTACAGCATTCTGCTTCCGCAATAGAGCATACCCCTATAGATGCATACATTGCAAATAAAATCGTCCCTTTGGGAAACAGCCTAGCCGAGCAATTAAGAATCCCTGCCTCCGTCAGTCCTCGTTCGCTAGAGCAAATATATTTTCCTGCAGAAGTCATATCTTTTATAGAAATCCAAATATAATCGTTTCCATAATATTTCTCATTTTTAGTATCCGGAGTGCCTCCGCTACACATGGATGCGCATTTTCCTAATATTTCTTTTTTCCATGTACCGCTAAACCCCAACAGGCGCTTTTTGCCAGTCAACAGCTGCTGCATGAGATACTTTTTCTGCCGCTGCTTTTCCGCAAGGCGTTTTTCTTTCAGTTCAATTACTTTGTCCTGGGTGGTGAGGATAGCGGCAATTTTTTGTTGTTCTTCAATAGGAGGCATGGCTAATTGACGCCTCATCCAATCTTGTGTTTTAAAAAGTAGTTTTTCGATATGCACACCATCACTCATTAGGTGAAAAAGCCTTGTATAATGTGGTAGCTGCATCATAAGATTAAACATTTCAATATTTGTGCCTTGGTTTGGAACAAATACATTATATTCATTGGATACTACTGCACCATCTAAAGATTCTGGAACAACTCCGCAAGCTCCATGGGCAATCTGTCTTTTGGAAATAAGAAAGTCACCTTGTCGAACCCTAAAATAGTTCTTCACAAGAATATCTTTTCCGAGATACTCTCCACGCAGGTCAACCCCTCCAAATCCACGACGGACAGTTACCAAACGGTATCTCTTATCATCTTCAAGAGTGCCAGGACGCTCTGCCAGTGCAACCCACTGTTTCATTTTCTGAGTGTGCCAATCGGTTGGGAAGATACCATCTTTTGTTTTTTGATATCCCTCTGGAACATTTCCTTGCCGGATCTGCTCGATTATATCTCTCGTTCTTAATATCATCTCTGCTCACCATTCTCTTGGTTCAAATTAACAATAGTTTCTGCAATACTGTCTTCTTGCTTCTGATGCTTTCCCTTTCTCATTTTATAAAACCAATCTGGAATAAGAAAACCCCCTTCTCGTCTTTCTCGAATCTTATATTGCAAATCAATCAATTCTTGTTTAACAGATACAACATTATCTCCTGATAGCTTATTTTCAATTTGATCGCAAAAACTATTAATTTTTCGCAAAATTGAAATGCTCTCGAAGACATCTTTACAGACGGAATATGTATATTCTGCAAGTGGTGTTAACCACGATAAAATACATATCAGCTTTATAAAGTCAGGATTAACGATGAACATAGTTATAATCATAGCAACGACTGCAACCAGCAAAATGCCAAGCTGAAGACAGATATAAGATTTATGCAAACCATAGTCCCATCTTACATTTTCTCTTTGACAATGAAAAATCTGAGCTTCACCTGGCAAAGAGGAGTAATCACTATACCAGTTTTTCATATCAGAGGTATCTTCACCTGAAAATTCACTTATCGTCTCTGCAAGGTCGGTCTTATTCGGTAATTCGCCCCACTCAGACTCAGTTCCTCCTATAGCCAAAGCAAAAAGCGTCACATCAATATACTGTTGTATGGAAGCCGCGTGTTTTTTATGAGAGGAAATATGTCCATCTGAGTATTTGTTAAACACAACCAATCCTACGGCAAATAAACTGGATATGGCAGATAGTGTATCACAATCTACAATAGACGCAACGATAGAACAGATCGTGAATATAAGAGTCGCCATCGACTTTATCCGACTGGCTCTTTTTGCATGAGAATACTCGTTTCTTTGAGCTAACTGGCATTTGAGTAAAAATTCTTCATTCTGACAAACAAAAATACTATTATCCGTATGTCGGGAAGTCGCTTCCAAAAATTTCACCCCACTTTTTAATAGCCTCTTTATGGTTACCAGCCTGTTCTTGTTGCCAAGCTTCACATGCCTTATTGTAATCAGTCAATGCCTTTTGCTGAAGGCGCAATTTATCGTCTATGCTAAGATTGTTGATATCACCTTGAATTCCTTTCATGTCATACACTGGACTCAAAATATGTTCTGCTATATAACTCAACGCATTTTTAAAACGGAGATCTATCCACTGACTTAGTTCTGCTTGAGAATCCGCAAAATTTATAATCATGGTTTCGAGAAGATATGACGGCAGTGTTTTGGCACTCTTTACTTTATTCCATTTTTTGCAAAGGCGAATTAACTCCAACACACGTCCATCTTTACTTTGGTTTGTGCTTGTAACATGCCCTTTGTCTTTATCGGGTGCAGTCTTTTTCCAATTCCCATTTCCGTTTGGAATTAAATAGTATGATCTACCATCGCTTTCTTCTACCGTATGGAAACAAGGTACAATATCAAAAGCCCATTCCTTTGATTTGAGATTTAAAATAATCGCTTCGCCGTTTCTACGAATCTCAGAACGCGAATATTCTCTCACTGATTCTAACTTTTTCTTAAATTTATTAGATACCTGGGTACTGTTAAGTGTTCCATCTTCGCGTGTGCAATCTTTCTGTGCTGCATTGGTGGTACTTGCAGTTATTCTGACTTCGTCCCATGGATCATCGGAATAATATGTTGCACCGTTAGCAGCAATACCAATCATCAAATCCACATCATCAAGATCACGGCATTTAGTCTTTCTAGCAAATGAGCCAAAATGCACATTAAAACTATCACATAAATCAAAAAAGCCGTCCTTGTTATCAAATTCGGCGATATTATCAAGCAGGTTGTCTCGACTCGTTCTTGCTTCGGATACAACATCAGGGTCAAGATTGACAATATCCCTCATAAATTCAGCAAATGCATTATTAACGGTTGTAGCCAACTCTCCTACCTCCTTAGATTCCAAGTTCATCCAAGTATTTTTTCATTTGTGCTTGTACTTGAGCCAATTCCGCCTCGATATCAGCAATGTTTCGCTGCACTTCATCGATGTCCACCAGTTCTTCTTCCTCAAAGGTATCCACATACCGAGGGATATTCAGGTTGAAATCGTTCTCCTTGATCTCATCGAAAGAGGCCACATAGCTGTATTTATCCTCATTCTGTCGCGCTTGATAGGAGTTGACAATGCGTTCAATATCGCTGTCCCGCAGGATATTTTGATTCTTACTCTTTTCAAAGTTCCCGTCCCCAGAGGCATCGATAAACAGCACATCCCGGAAGGTTCGGTTCTTCTTGAATACCAGGATACAGGCAGGGATACCGGTGCCGTAGAACAGGTTGGCAGGAAGACCAATGACTGCATCCAGTAGATTCATCTCCACCAACTGACGGCGGATTTTTCCCTCGCCGGCTCCACGGAATAGAACACCATGGGGCAGCACAACCGCCATGCGGCCATTTTCTGCATCCAGGCTGGAAAGCATGTGCAGCACAAAGGCGTAGTCACCTTTGGAAGTAGGAGGAACACCCCAATTAAAACGGCGATAAGGGTCCAGTTCAGCGGACATTTTCTTTTTGCCTTTGCTGTCTGCTCCGGCCTCCGAGAGGAATCCGCTGTCCCACTTGTCCAGACTAAAGGGAGGATTTGCCACTACAACCTGGAACTTCATCAAATTATCATCCTCAACATTCTGAGGATTCGAGAGGGTATCGCCCTGCCAGATTCGGGCATCATCTACACCGTGCAGGAACATATTCATAGTGCAGAGAGCCCAGGTCTGTGCATTGAGTTCCTGGCCATAGATAGCCACCTTGCCACTGGGTACCTTCTTGTACGCTTTCAGCAGCAGACCGCCACTGCCGCAGGTGGGATCGTAGATTCGGTCGTTCTCCTTGGGCTGTACCAGAGAGGCTACCAGCTCAGAAACCTGGCTTGGCGTGAAGAACTCACCTCCCTTCTTTCCGGCATCAGAGGCGAACATGGCAATCATGTACTCGTAGGCATCTCCGATGATATCGGCAGAGCCCAGCTGACTGGGACGCAGATCCAGACCGTTGAAATCCTCCAGCAAGTTGTGCAGGGTAGCGTTCTTCTCTTTGGGTTCACCAAAGTCTACCTGAGAGTTGAAGTCGATGGCCCGGAATACATTGCGTAGCTTTCCACTGTTATGTTCTTCGATATGATTCAGTGCTACATTGATTTTCTGACCGATTTCAGCATCGTTCCGCTTGGCATAGAGATAATCGAATGTGGACTGCTCGTCCATTGAAAATCTCTCACGGCTCATAGCCCGTTCCACGCGACGCATATCGCCGTCATACTGTTTGATGTACTCCTCGCGCCTCTCTTTGGAGACATCGCTGAGGTACTTTACGAACAACATGGAGAGGATATAGTCTTTATAGCGGGAACTGTCGATCTTGCCGCGGAAACTATCACAGGCGTTCCACAGGACCTGGTCAATATCTTTTCTTGTTGTCATCTTCATTTCCCTTTCTTTGCTCTTTTGTACGCCTGATTCAGTACACCAGCATAATACTTTTCTTTTTCATCTGCCAACATCCTAAGTAATTGACGTTCTCTTTTGGCCAGCAGATTAAACTGGGAGATTTTATGCTGATCCTCCACAGAAAGAAGGGGCAATTCAAAGTCAGCTAAAAATCTTGCGTTAACTGCGCCAAGCATATTGCTGGTTGCATTCTCGTAAATTTTTCGTTTTATCTTTTCGGTATTCAGCAACCAAAAAAGATACTCTGGCAACAGGCTCTTATCTTCAACTCGAATCACTACAAAGTTTGATGAAACCACCATTCCAGATGTGGTTTCATCAATCAGAACTGCTGTATAGGGAGCTGTAAGGCGGACAATGATATCTCCGCTTTGTGAGAGGTATTCTGCTTTCAGCGGTTCTTTTGCTTCATAGATATCGGACTCATTTAATTGAATTATCCCTTCCTGCTGAATACACCGTAGATTAATCAAGGGATATCTATACTCACTTGGCTCTTTGGCCTGTTTTCTCGACAAGACCAGGCCGCTGCGAACACTCGCAAGGTCCCGCAATTTCATCCCTTCACTCCTTTTGTCATGACCGATAAATAACAGACATATTCTAAAAAAATTTCGCTTTTGAACTATCCCCATTATAAGCTAACCAGTCGAATTTGTCAATAATAAAATTGTCACGGTTGAAAAATAACTCTTATCTAGTGCGATTAACTTTTATCGCTCATATAACTAACACTTTTTAGGTAGTTGGTGATGTCGACGTTCAAAATCAGCTCGGCGTAGGCCAGCGGATCATTATAGATCAGCCAGTCCAATTCTGACCGCTGGTACATGCTGTTTGCCACCTCATTTTCCACTGCGATGCAGTCAATGGAGAGCAGCGTCCCGTCATCCAGACGCAGTTCCACGCAGGCGGTGTCCAGGTTAAACTCACAGGACAAAATCTTTCTCATACTCGTTACCTCCCAATTCTTAAATTTCAGTTGATTTTCCGCAGCGGTACAAGAGCCGTTTCGGCCTTTTTAGATACGGGCAAACAATGCGTGTGGCTATCCACACACTCACATTTCCAGCCGTCTGCTTGTTGAGGGCAGCGCCCCCAAGCCCCCTTTGAACACAGAATTTCATTCTGTGGCTGCGCGTTCTGCGAACGCTTTGAAAGGGTACGCCAAAGCGCCGTCTCCTTTAAGATGCCATGGAACAAATCGTTCCACCCTTACGCCTGATGGCTACCGTGAAACACAGTAGCCATCGCTAGATGCGTGGGCAAAATGTTTTCCCATCCTTCGCTTTTACTTCGCATCCTGTGCCCCGGTCTCAAGTCATGAGGACTACTCCTTAATATTTACATGGTACGCCCTAAAATAGGGCTCACCTGAAAAGATGGGGTGGCAAAACACCACCTCACATTTTCTTTCCCGCAACGGCAGCGACGGTCGCAACGGTGCTGGGAGTACCCCTCAAAACACCGTCGCGACCGTTGCAAGCGTCGCGCTTTACTTGATTACTTCAACCATAGGTGCTTCTATCACCATGTAGGTCAGCCGGATACGCCGTCCGGTGTGCTTGGTTTTGTTCTCGTATTTTACCTGATGTTCTTCCAGCAAGCGGCTGGCATTCACATTCAGATGTTTGGTGAGCCGGTTTACCGCCATATCCGTTTGAATCGCCTGGGCCAGCTCGGTGGGACTGCCTTCCCACTCGCGGTTCTCGTCAGATACGATCTTCGCTACCGCTTCCAGCACCGGGTCCGGAGGTTGCTTCCAAAGCTCATTCTCTGCATGGTCGAGGAGCCATACCAAACGCTCCTGGTCTTTACTTAGATACAGCCGCTGATCCGGCTGATCCCGTCCACTGATTTCCAGTGTAGCCTTTCCGTCGGTTCGTTTTTCTTTCTGCATGATGAGCGCTCCATCTGCACAGCCCGACAGTCCAATGGTACCGGAAATCTTCTCAAAGCTATCTCCCGCAGGCTGCTTTCTGGTGTGGTGGACGATCAGGATGCAAACTCCATGCCGGTCTGCAAATTGTTTCAGTTTTCCAATCACCTCATAATCGCTGGAATAGCTGTAACTGTCGCTTACCATCTCCCGGACTTTTTGAAGTGTGTCCACGATAATGAGCTTGGTGTCACTGTGTTCCCGGACAAACTTTTCAAGTTGTTCATCCAGACCGCTGCCGATCATCTTGGCACTGGTAGCAAAGTGGAGGGAGCTTGTCCCCTCCACACCGAACATACGGAACATCCTGTGCTGCAAACGGCTTTCGTCATCTTCAAGTGCAAGGTAAAGTACCGTCCCCTGATGAACCTTGTAGCCCCACAAATCCTGCCCGGTACTGACATGGTTGGCGATCTGCGCCACCAGGAAGGACTTTCCGATTTTGGGTGCTCCGGCAAGGATATATGCTCCGGTATAGAGCAGGTTTTCAATCACTGCGGACTTTACCTCAAACACATTGTCCATCAGCTCATCTAGGGTTACAGTGTGCAGGTAAGCTGGGTCGCTCATGCGCTGTATCCTGCGATACATTTCCTCTAGGCTTTCCTGAGGATTTACAACTTCATCATTGATTTCTTCCTTGGAAGTGGTTATACTAATGTCAGAAATTTTAGAGATTGACTGTCCATCGTCTGCGCCAACAGATGAGTCCTGGGCAGTCATTTTCTTTTTTTCATCGATCATAGGCAATATCCTCCTGCATTCCTTTCATAATGTTTGTGATCATCTGAATGGTGTCCAACAGTTCCTCATTTACGCCTTGCCCGGCTTCAATACGGTGCAGCTCGTTCAGCACAGCAGCCAGCTGATCTCGCAGTGCCTTATAGACTCTTGGATTGCCCTGCACCACCACATCCCGACAGAGCAGCCGACGGATGATATAATCCTGTTTGGTCAGTCCTGTGAGCTTGACTGCTGTTTCAATCTGGGCATCCTCCTCCGGGGAGACCCGAAAGGCCACAGTCTTGTTCCTCCAACGGCTGTGCTTATCCAAATTCTTTGCTGACATTCTTAATTGCCCCTTTCCATATTCAATTTATCTGCCATTTCCGTTTGTTTGGCCGGAAACAGGTGTGTATAATTGTAGGTGATGTCGATACTTTCATGGCCCACCCGGTCTGCGATGGCTGTGACAGAGAACCCCATGTCGATGAGAAGCGAAACTGCGCTGTGACGAATATCATGGATTCTGATGCGCGGGACTCCGGCCTCTTTGGAGCCACGATCCATTTCCCGGTGGAGATAACTCTTGGTGACGGTGAACATTCGGTCATTCGCTCCAATGCCGTAGAGCATTTTGAGGTAATCCTGGATTTCTTCGGCCAGAAACTGCGGTATGGTGATAACCCGATTACTCTTTTCGGTTTTTGGAGTGGTAATCAAATCCTGCCCGTTTAGCCGCTGATAGGATTTGTTGATAGTGACAGTGCGCTTCTCAAAGTCAAAATCTGCCGGGGTCAGAGCCAGCAGTTCCCCCTCCCGGATGCCACACCAGTAGAGCATCTCAAAGGCATAGAAGGACAGCGGCTTGTCCATCATCACCTCCGCAAATTTCAAGTACTGCTCCTTGGTCCAGAACATCATCTCTCGGTTTTTCTTTTTCCCCATACTGCCAGCCTTTTTGCAAGGGTTATCCCGGAGATTGTAATATCGCACTGCGTGGTTGAAGATGGCGCTGAGCTGATTGTGAACCGTCTTAAGGTACACAGGTGAATAGGATTGCCCCTTTTCATCCTTGTGGTTCAGCATCTCGTTCTGCCAGGTGATGATCTGTTGGGCGGTGATATTGCACATCTTCAGCTTGCCGAAGTAGGGGAGCAGCTTTGTGCGGATAATATGCTCCTTTGTGGCCCAAGTGTTTTCCTTGAGCCGGGTCTTCATATCCGCTGTGTAAAGTTCCACAAAGCTTTTGAAGTTCATATCCAGATCAGCGCTGGTTTTATGAACCTGTTCACGCTCCCAGGCCTGCGCCTCTCGCTTGGTCTTGAAGCCCTCTTTTGGGTCTGTTTCCGCTCACCATTCCAATCGGTATAGCGATAAACTGTCCGCCAGGTGCCGGTTTTTTCTTCCTTGTAAACTGCCATTATGACTCCTCCTTTGCTGTTTTGGTATAGCAATACTTCTCCCTGAAGAATTCTCGATTGACACGGCCGGAGATGGTCAGATACCCTTTCTCCTGTAATTCTTCATTAAGCCCATGGATTACCTTGTAGGCGTGGGATTTGGAGATACCCAATTCCTGAGCAACTTCGTCTGCTCGCATAAAACTCTGTTTCTGCATAAATAAAATACCTTCCTTTCCTCGTTGATCGTTTCTGCCTGCTAATTTTGATTTTCATAAAGACCTCCTTACTCTCTACTGCCACTTTTTTCAGATTTTGCACCCAAGAATTTTGAAGAAATTTTCTTCGGGCATCATAGCTAAGCAAATATGCTTTGCTTATTGTCATTATACTAAGCATAATAGCTTGTGTCAATCGGAGTACACAAAATAAATTAAATAAAATTGTTTAGTATTCTCTTGACTTTCCTAAGCATTTCTGCTACGCTTTTTATAAAGACAACCAACGATTGGAGTTGATAATATGGCGATTGGTGAACGAATTCACTTTTTCCGTCTCCTGCGGGGGATGACACAGAAATATCTTGGCATGTCACTGGGCTTCCCGGAGAAGTCTGCTGATGTACGCCTTGCACAGTACGAAACAGGATCAAGAACCCCAAAGGCAGACCTGACAGCGGCTCTGTCTGAGGTGCTGGATGTCTCACCTCATGCACTCTCTGTTCCGGACATAGACTCCTATGTGGGGCTGATGCACACTCTGTTTACCCTGGAGGATAACTACGGGCTCAAGATCAGTGAGCTGGATGGAGAAGTCTGCTTGAAGGTCGATGTTCGCAAGAACAAGGACGCCGCCCGGCTGCACGAAATGCTCTGTTCTTGGCAGCAGGCCGCTGCCATGCTGGAAGCGGGTGAAATCTCTAAAGAGGATTACGACAAATGGCGCTACCACTATCCGGAGTTTGACAAGACCCAGAACTATGTGAAGATGCCGCCCCAGGATCTCGTTTGACCCTCCCACTTGTAGGCCACGGGAGAGGCCGTTTGTTGCACAGGACAATAATAAAAAGAAAAAGAGAGCTAACTGACTAATCAAAATCAGTTAGCTCTCTTTTTATGAATAATGAAAAAATGTTGCCAATTCGTTGCCACGGAGGGCATCAAGCCTTAGAAAACCCAGTCATTCCGGGCTTTTTCAGACCTCTGAGATCATTCCCACTCAATAGTTGAAGGCGGCTTCGATGTAATGTCGTACACGATGCGGTTGACCCCCTTCACCTCGTTGACGATGCGGTTGGAGATCACCTCCAGCACATCGTAGGGAATGCGGGCCCAGTCGGAGGTCATGCCGTCCACGCTGGTGACGGCGCGGATGCCCACGGTGTAATCGTAGGTCCGGAAATCTCCCATGACGCCCACGCTGCGGATGTTGGGCAGGACGGTAAAATACTGCCAGATGGATTCCTGCAGTCCGGCTTTGGCGATCTCTTCACGGAGGATCCAGTCGGATTCGCGGATGATGGAGAGCTTTTCCTCCGTCACCTCGCCCAGACAGCGGATAGCCAGTCCGGGACCGGGGAACGGCTGCCGCCACACCAGCTCGTGGGCGATACCCAGTTCCTCGCCAACGGCTCGCACCTCGTCCTTAAACAGCAGGCGCAGGGGCTCCAGCAGCTGCATTTTCATGTCTTCAGGCAGCCCGCCCACGTTGTGATGGCTCTTGATGACCGCGGCCTCGCCGCTGCCGCTCTCCACCACGTCGGGATAGATGGTCCCCTGGAGCAGAAAATCAAAACCGCCCTCCTGCTCATAGAGCTTTGCAGATTCCTCGTCGAACACGCGGATGAATTCCGCGCCGATGATCTTGCGCTTCTCCTCCGGCTCGGACACGCCCGCCAGCCTGCCGAGGAAACGATCCTGGGCGTTGACGCGCCTGATCTTCATATTAAACTGTCTGCCGTAGACTTCCATGACCTGGTCGCCCTCGTCTTTGCGCAGCAGACCGTGGTCCACAAAGATGCAGGTCAGATTGTCCCCGATGGCACGGTGTGTGAGCACGGCGGCCACGGAGGAATCCACGCCGCCGGACAGAGCGCACAGGACCTTTTTATCCCCCACGATGGCTTTGATCTCTTCCACCTTGCGCTGCGCAAAGTCAGACATTTTCCAGTTCTGCCCGCACTGGCAGACCTTGTACAAAAAGTTCTGCAGAAGGGTCTGACCGAAGGGCGTATGGTGTACCTCCGGATGGAACTGGACTGCGTACAGCTTACGCTCCGGATCTTCCATTGAGGCGGTGGGGCAGTTCTCTGTGTGAGTGGACACATAAAATCCCGCAGGCACCTCCTGGATATAATCCGTGTGGCTCATCCAGCACAGTGATTCGGAGGCGATGCCGTCGAAGAGCAGACTTTCGTGTCCGGACAGCGTATCGGTCTTCGAACCCTTCATGAGCTTGACCCTGCCGTATTCCTTATAGTCCGGGCTCACAACTTTCCCCCCCAGTACGTGAGCCATAAGCTGCGCTCCGTAACAGATGCCCAAAATGGGGATCCCCATCTCAAACAGCTCCTTGGGCAGCTGAGGCGCGTTTTCCAGATACACGCTGTTGGGTCCCCCCGTAAAGATAATGCCCGCCGGTTCGGATTCCTTCACCCGTTCCATGCATTTCGTATAGGATACGATCTCACAGTAAACGTGAGCTTCCCGCACCCTCCGGGCGATCAGCTGATTGTACTGACCTCCGAAATCCACCACTAATATACCCTGATATTCCATCCTTGCCTCCATTCTCTCTGTTCTGTTTCTCCGCCCGCCGTCCTGTCTGCAGCGGCGTTTCCAGCTCTGCTCCCCAGGGCGCTGCCCCTGTAATTGAAAAATTCCGCGGAACGAAGGTCCCGGGAATTTTTCTTTCATTTCAATGCAGTTACCGCACCTGATTGTTGTTCGTATCCTTCAAAATTACGTCGTGAGCTCCGCCTTCCACGATACTCGTAGCGGATACCAGTGTGATCTTGGCGTTTTTCTGAAGATCGGGTATCGAAACGGCGCCGCAGTTGCACATGGTGGAACGCACCTTGGACAGCGATTGATTCACGTTGTCCTTCAGCGCTCCGGCGTAAGGCACGTAGGAATCCACTCCCTCCTCGAAGGAGAGTTTGCCGTCCCCGCCCAGATCGTAGCGCTGCCAGTTTCTTGCCCGGTTGGAGCCCTCGCCCCAATATTCTTTCACATAAGTGCCGTTGATATTCAGCTTGGCCGTAGGGCTTTCATCGAAGCGGGAAAAATACCTGCCCAGCATGAGGAAATCCGCTCCCATGGCCAGAGCCAGCGTCATGTGATAATCGTGTACGATGCCGCCGTCAGAACAGATGGGGATGTACACGCCTGTTTTCTCGAAATACTCGTCCCTGGCCGCCGCCACCTCGATGACCGCCGTGGCCTGTCCGCGTCCGATCCCTTTCTGCTCCCGTGTAATGCAGATGGAACCGCCGCCGATCCCTACTTTAACGAAATCCGCTCCCGCTTCAGCCAGAAACAGGAAACCCTCTTTGTCCACCACATTTCCTGCGCCTACTTTTACGGAATCTCCATATTTGCTGCGGATCCAGTCGATCGTCAGCTTCTGCCACTCGGAAAATCCTTCGGAAGAGTCGATGCAGAGCACGTCCGCTCCCGCCTCGATGAGGGCGGGCACCCGCTCTTCAAAGTCTCTCGTATTGATGCCTGCGCCTACCACGTAGCGCTTGTCTCTGTCCAGCAGCTCCAGCGGATTTGCCTTGTGCGAATCATAGTCTTTGCGGAATACGAAGTGCGTCAGTCTTCCGTTTTTGTCGATGACGGGCAGCGCGTTCAGCTTGTGGTCCCACAGCATGTCGTTGGCCTCGGACAGCGTCACGCCCTCTTCTGCATAGATGAGACTGGAAAGCGGCGTCATGAATTCGCTGACCTTGGTATCCGGATCCATTCTCGAAATACGGTAATCCCTGCTGGTGACCAGACCTACCACCTTGCCCTCCGCCGTGCCGTCATCTGTGACAGCGATGGTGGAATGGCCGCTCTTCTTTTTCAGCTCCAGAATATCCGCCAGCGTCTGATCAGGGCGTATGTTGGAGTCGCTCTTGACGAATCCGGCCTTGTGGCTCTTGACGCGGCCCACCATGGCGGCCTCGCTCTCGATGGATTGTGAACCGTAGATGAACGAAATTCCGCCTTCCTTCGCCAGAGCGATGGCCATGTTTTCGCCGGAGACCGACTGCATGATCGCCGATACCAGCGGTATATTCATAGTGATGGCCGGCTCCTCTCCTTTCCGAAACTTGGTCACAGGTGTCTTCAAGCTCACGTTCTCCGGACGGCAGCTGCGGTCCGAATAGCCCGGAACCAGCAAATATTCGCTGAATGTGCGGGACGGTTCACTGAAAAAATAAGCCATATTTTTTCTCCTCCATTCTTTTTCTTTCTCTCCGATAAATGTGTGATCCGGCGACTCCTATACTTCGCCCAGATATTCTTCCAGGGTAAGACCCTTCTCATATATTTCGTCGGCCGCAGGCTGACCCACATAGCGGATATGCCACGGCTCGAACTGATAACCGGTTATGTCCTCCTTGCCCAGAGGAAAACGGATGATAAACCCGTATTCGTGGGCGTGTTCCGCCAGCCACTTTCCCTCCGCCGTGTCGGCGTAGTCGGTGGTGAGCTGGTAATTCACGCTGGGCGACGATACGTCTGTGCACAGCCCGGTCTGGTGTTCGCTCTGCCCCGGCCTCGCGCTGAATGTATTGGCCTCCGCCTCTCCGTGTTTCTTCACGTAATTATCCCACAGGACTTTCTGAAAACCGTAAGAGCGGTAAGCCGTGGTGGTTACGATGGTATAGCCCTCTTCCTTGGCCGCCTCCACCAGCTTGTGGAACTGCTCCGTGGGCTCCTTGCGCATAAAGCGCGCCGCGGCGTCGCGGTCTTCCGCGTAATACTTGATATCTGTCAGATCATCAGGTTTATAATTCTCATCCAGCGGATGTGTTTTATTTACCAGCAGCAGGAATTCCTCGTTCTGAACAGGCTTGTCCACGTCCCCGCCATCCTCACCGTCCGGATCCTGCGCTCCTGCTACGTTCTGGCCTCCTCCCTGCCCGGAGAGATCTCCCTCCTTAGGATCGGAGAACACAAAATGTCTCAGCGCCCACACCGCTAAAAAAATGACGACCAATCCCACCAGAATTCCCGCCGCCAGCTTCAATTGCCGTTTAAATTTGTCCATTTCTCTGCGAGTAACCATAATCTCTCTGTTTGTCCCCTTTTTACACTCCGGCCCCCGGAGCCGCAAAACAAAGCTGCGGCCCCGTGCCGAGTTATTGATTTATTTTATACCAGAACGGCTTTTGGTTCAAGGAAAAAGTTTATTTTCCCGCGTTTGCCATGCCCGTCTCTTCCCGGCTCTCTCCCTGTGCGGCCGGCGCAGCCTTTTCATTCCAGATGCACCAGGCTACGATCGCCGCGATCACCACCGCCGCGCCTGTCAGCGCAAATATTCCCGGGGCCTCACCGTTGAAGAGAAAGACCCAGACCGGGTTCAGCAGCGGCTCCACCACCCCGATGAGATTGCAGGCCAGAGGCGTGCAGTGTTTCATGGAAAGAGCGAAAAGCACGTAAGGGATCCCCAGCTGAACGATCCCCAGAGCCAGTATGCAGGACACTGTTACCGGCGTAAACTCCGCGCCGGTGAAAAACACGAAGGGCAGGCCGATGACAGCCGCGAAGACCTGGCCCAGAAAAACGCCGCTCATGCGGGTGTCCTCATCCACCTCTCCTACGGCCAGATAGGCCGCCGCAACCATGAGACCCGCCATGATCCCGAAACAATTTCCCACGATGCTGCCCGGCGCCAGCTGATCCAGAAAAAACAGAGAAATACCTCCCAGCGTGATCGCCACCGTGATGATATCTCCCTTTCTGCACTTCTTCTTCAGAAAGACCGCGCCCAGGAGCAGTATGAACACGGGGGACGTGAACTGGAGCACGATGGCGTTTGCCGCCGTCGTCAGCTTGTTTGCGATGACAAAACATAAAAAGACACTTGCCAGAAACAATCCGCTCAGGACTGACTGTCTGTTCAGTCTGAATTTTATTTTATATATCTTAATATATGCCAGGACCACCAGAGCCGCGATCAGACTGCGCATCCCCGTAATGGCAAAAGGATTCCAGGGAATCAGCTTAATAAAGATCCCCCCGGTACTCCAAAAAACTCCGCAGATCACCATCTGTATGATCCCGATTCTCCGTCCGCCGGCTACCGGCTGTATTTCCTCCATCTCTGTCTCGCCGCCTCCATCTCTTTTCGTGCTTTCCTCTTCTGCGCTTTCTTTTTCCCGTCGTCCTGCCCTGCGGCCTCCGAAAAGCCGCATACATGCCGAAATCCGCAGCCGAACGCTTTATCTCCCGCCCCTCCCTGAAAACGGGGCCTTGAACATACTCATTATATCCAAGACGATCAAATGGTGCAATACCAACTGAACTTTATTTATGGTACAATGTTCATACCCCGCGACTGGCGAGCCAAAGGCGAAGACAGAGCGGCGGTATGACAGGTGCCCAGAACACTTAGCGATTGCCAAGCCGAAGGCGAAGGCAGAGCTTAGTGTTTATGGTACAATGTTCATACCCCGCGACTGGCGAGCCGAAGGCGAAGACAGAGCGGCGGTAAGACAGGTGCCCAGAACACTTAGCGATTGCCAAGCCGAAGGCGAAGGCAGAGCTTAATGTTTATGGTACAATGTTCACACCCCGCGACTGGCGAGCCAAAGGCGAAGACAGAGCTCAGTGTTTATGATACAATAAATCTATCCGGATCAGCCGCGCCGCAGTCCTGCGGACCCGGCGCTTCCCGCGAAACGATCCGCACCACACACCATGCGCCGGCAAGAGCCGCGGTCCTCTGCGGACTGCCCCGCCGGCCGCCTGCATATACGACCTGTGAAAACGAAGGAGAGTAAATCATGGACTGGAAAACACAAATTACCCATATGATCTCGGATTATATCAGAGAATATGAGAACAGCGGCACGCCTATGCGTTGGAAAGCGCCGCTGGTGGGCTTCGCCGCCGCCGATTCTCCGGAATTTCCGAAACTGTCCAGAGTGGTCCACCCGGAACACGCCCTCCCCCGGGACATTCTTTCAGACGCTTCCATCGTCGTCTCTTATTTTCTTCCCTATCCGGACGAGATCGTCCGCAGCAATCTGGAGGAGGACCGAAACGTCTCCGTGAACGGCCTCTCTCTCATCGCCGCATCCGCGGAGTGGGCCATGGCCTACCGCGAGACGAACATCCTTTTCGGAAAGCTCAACGATTATCTGAAGGAGGAACTGGAAAAGCTGGATCAGCAGGGAAGGCCCGTCTCCGAATCCGGCCGTTCCCCCGTCAGGGCCGCTCTGCCCTTAAAAGCTGCCTCCATGGACAGCGCTACCGTCACCAGCCGCTGGTCACAGCGCCACGTGGCCCGTATTGCCGGACTGGGCACCTTCGGCATGAACAACATGCTCATCACCGACTCCGGCTGCTGCGGCCGCTACAGCAGCCTTGTCACAGATCTGAAAGCGCCGGCGGATCCCATCCGGCGGGATGAGAGCTGTCTGTATAAACGAAGCATGGCGGCGGACCACAAGCCTTCCTGCGGTCTGTGCATCGGCCGATGTCCCTCCGGCGCCCTGACTGCGGAGGGATTCGACCGCTTTCTCTGCTCCAAGGTCTGCGAGGCCAATCAGGAGATCCACGACCCTGGCGTGACCCTGGGCGCGGACAGCGAGGTCTGCGGCAAGTGTCTCTCCGGGCTTCCGTGTTCCTTTTGCAGACCCTGATCTGCCGGTGGCTGTCTGTCCTGATAGGAGACGACAGGAGACGATCTGACGGCCTGTTCCATGGCCGCTCCCCTGCGGGCGCAGGACGGGACGGGGAGCTGGCAGCGATCCCCCCATCCTGTGAACGGCAATGACGACGATACTATAAATGTAGGAAATCATTTTTTCTATTCTGCTGCCAGCGTGCTGAAATGTCAGGCAGGATCGTTTGTTCCCTGCAAAAGAAAAAGACGCCGCGGTGTGCATCCTGATGAGATGCCCCGCGGCGTCTTTGTGCGGGCGTCTGCTGCGCGCCCGCTTTTATTGTAAGGTTATTGCTGTCTGTCTGTGGGGCCGGCGGGAGGTCAGTCTCCCTTTTGCGGCAACATGGGGCTGATGGATTACATCATGCCCATTCCGCCGCCCATTCCGCCTCCGCCCATGGGCGGCATCGGCTCATCCTTCTTGACTTCCACAATGCCGGCTTCTGTGGTCAGGAGCATTCCGGAAGCGGATGCAGCGTTCTGCAGTGCGGATCTGGTCACCTTTGTCGGATCTACGATACCAGCCTCGATCATATCCATGTACTGCTCGGTAGCGGCGTTGAAGCCTACTCCGCTCTTGCTGTTCTTGATTCTGGCAACTACGACGGAGCCTTCCATGCCGGCGTTCTCAGCGATCTGTCTAACCGGCTCTTCCAGGGCTCTCACGATGATGTTCGCACCGGTCCTCATATCGCCGGACAGAGATTTGGCATATTTGGCAACTGCGGGGATCACGTTTACCAGCGCGGTGCCGCCGCCCGGTACGATACCTTCCTCAACAGCAGCTCTGGTAGCGTTCAGGGCGTCTTCGATCCTCAGCTTCTTTTCCTTCAGCTCGGTCTCGGTAGCGGCTCCTACCTGGATGACCGCAACGCCGCCGGACAGTTTCGCCAGTCTCTCCTGAAGCTTTTCCTTATCGAAGTCGGAAGTGGATTCCTCGATCTGCGCCTTGATCTGATTTACTCTGGCCTTGATCGCTTCCGCATCGCCGGCGCCGTCCACGATAACGGTGTTTTCTTTATTGACTTTGACGGTGTTGGCCGTTCCCAGCATATCCAGAGTGGCTTCCTTCAGCTCCATGCCGATCTCCTCGGAGATGACCTGGCCGCCGGTGAGGACTGCGATATCCTTCAGCATTTCTTTTCTTCTGTCGCCGAATCCCGGAGCCTTTACGGCAACGCAGTCGAAGGTTCCTCTCAGCTTGTTGACTACCAGCGTGGCCAGAGCTTCACCTTCCACATCCTCAGCGATGATCAGCAGCTTCTTGCCCTGCTGTACGATCTGCTCCAGGATGGGCAGTATCTCCTGAATGTTGGAGATCTTCTTATCGGTGATGAGAATATACGGATTGCTGACTACAGCCTCCATCTTATCGGTGTCGGTCACCATGTAAGCGGACAGATAACCTCTGTCGAACTGCATGCCTTCCACGACCTCCAGCGTCGTTCCCATGGACTTGGATTCCTCAACGGTGATGACGCCTTCGTTTCCGACCTTTTCCATGGCCTCCGCGATGAGCTGACCGATGGTATCGTCGTCAGCGGATACGGACGCGACCTGCGCGATGGCTTCCTTGGACTCCACTTTCTTGGAGATGCCCTTAATGCTGTCTACCGCCACATCTACAGCTCCCTGGATTCCCTTTTTCAGGATCATCGGGTTGGCTCCGGCTGCAACGTTCTTGAATCCCTCTCTGATGATGGTCTGCGCCAGCAGCGTGGCGGTGGTGGTTCCATCTCCGGCCACATCGTTGGTCTTGGAGGCTACTTCTTTTACGACCTGAGCTCCCATATTTTCATAGCCGTCTTCCAGCTCGATCTCTCTTGCGATGGTAACGCCGTCATTGGTGATCAGCGGGGAACCGAACTTTTTCTCGATGAGAACATTTCTTCCCTTGGGTCCCAGCGTGATCTTGACCGTATTTGCCAGCTGATCTACGCCGGCCTGCAATTTTCTTCTGGCTTCTTCGCCGTAATTGATTTCCTTTGCCATTTTAAACACCCTTTCTTATTATATCGCAGACCTCCGGAACAAATTTCCGACCGGCCGCATCCTTTGCCCTGATCTTCCTATTTCTATGTCCTTCTTCATCGGACCGCTCACTGATCTTCGCGGCCGGACTTATTTGACCACCGCCAGAATGTCTCTCTGGGATACGATGATGTAATCCTCGCCGTCATATTTGATCTCTGTGCCTGCATATTTGGAGAAGATAACTTTGTCACCCTCTTTTACTTCCATTTTGATCTCCTTGCCGTCGACCACCCCTCCCGGACCTACGGCCATAACTTCGGCCATCTGCGGCTGTTCCTTGGCGGATGCGGTGAGGATAATGCCTCCTGTAGTCTTTTCTTCTGCCTCTAATCTTTTGATCACGACTCTGTCGCCCAACGGTTTGATGTTCATAATACCTTTCTCCTTTCGATTTTGGTTTATGTAAAATCATTTTCAACTTTGTTAGCACTCATCATTATCGAGTGCTAACATTAATTATAGCCAACTATCCCCCAATGTCAATAGCTTTATCGTAAAAACTCCGAGGTTTTTTGATTTTTTCATTTGCCACCGGGATTTTCAACTTTACTATGCCCAAAAGTCTCATTGCCTAACCAAATTTTGAAGGTTTATCTCCCTTTTTCCTGGTATTTCAGATTCATTTTTATATAAAGTGAAATTTTACACCATTCTGTTTTCCCAGACCCGCATCAGACCAGTCCCTTTATCAGATCCGCCGCCTGAATAAACAGCCAGGGCAGAAAGATAGCAGGGATCATATTGGCCGCCCGGATCTTTTGCTGTTCCGGAACGATGAAGTTCCACCCCACGGCCACCAGCACCAGATTTCCGGTCGCAGATATTTCCGTGATGATCTCCGGCGTCAGATAATCCTTCACAAAACCGGCGCCCAGAGCGAGGATCCCTTCATATATAAATACCGAGACGGCCGCAAAGGCCACGCCGATGCCCAGCGCGGAGGAAAAAATGATGGCAAGCATCAGGTCGATCAGGGATTTTGCGAAAAGCATGTCGTTGTTGCCCTGCAGCCCGCTGTTCATGGCCCCCACGATAGCCATGGAACCGGTGCAGAAAAGCAGGCTTCCGGTGGTAAAGCCTTTGGCGAAGCTCCCCTCAGAGGCCCCCAGCCGCGTCTCCGCCCAGGCGCCCAGCAGATTCATCCGCCGGTCGATATCGATCCATTCTCCCAGGATGCCGCCCGCCACCATGCTGAGTATGACTACCATGATACGCTGGTAGCTCATGGCCCCCTGTATGCCGATCAGGATGACCGCAAGACCCATCCCCTTCATCATGATCTCCTCGTAGCGATAGGGGATCCCTTTCAATATATACCTGCCCAGCAGCCCGCCCGCGATCACCGCGGCGGTGTTCACCGCCGTACCCAGCAAATGCGTCACTTTATTTCAGCCCCCTTATCTCCACGTCCACAGCCAGCACGTTGAACGCCGTCATATGTTCCACCTGAGCTGCGATCTCCCTCTGGAGGACCCGGGCAGCCGTCAGCACTTTCGTGCGGTAGCGCAGATACAGCAGGACCCGGATATTCATGCCCTCCGGAAGGTTGTCCGAAGTAACGCGCACAATGCCGGCCACCAGCTCTTTTTTCTGTTCCGCCACGCAGAGCACAATGTCGCTGATCACCCGATCCGAGATCACGTACTCACCCAGATAGCTGTAAGTGGGGCGCACTACTGTTTTTTCCGTAAACGCCGCCCTGCCGCCCGCCAGGCCGCGAAACATCCGCAGCGGGTCCAGAAAATACCCGGAGAACTGACGCTTCACCTGAAAGGTAGGCACGGGGATCACATGCTTGCCCAGGTCCTGCCTCTGTGTCCGCGCCATCTCCCGTTCTTCCTCCGTGGTGATGTCTTCGATGCGGATCATCTCCGACAGCGGCGGCAGATCCAGACGGGAGATGATCTTGCCTATCATCCCCTCTGACGTGCCCAGTATGAGTATTCTGTGCGGCTGCACCTGCTGGATGCTCTCCCTTACCTCCCGGCAGTGCTCCTCCTTGGTAAAGAGAGCTGTCTTCACCGCGCCGATCTTCGTGGCCTCCCGCTTTGCCGATACGCCCGCCATAATTCTGTTCTCGAATATGAACAGTCCGTCGTCTATGATCGCATCAAAGCCCCGTGCCCGGCACAGGCCGATGGCGCTGTAACTTTTCCCGGTCCCGCTCCTGCCGACCAGTCCGTATGTTTCCATAAAATATATGCTTCTTTCTTTTAAAATATATTGTGAATTGAAAACGATTCTGCTATAATGAGGGTGCTTGTTTAAACCATCATTTAAAGGAGGAATTGAATCATGGCATATGTAATTGGTGATGCTTGCATCAGCTGCGGAGCTTGCGCTTCCGAATGTCCTGTAGACGCTATCGCTGAGGGCGACGGCAAGTATGTAGTCGATGCCGACAAGTGCATCGAGTGCGGAGCTTGCGCTAACGCTTGCCCGGTAGACGCTCCGACAGCGGGCTAATATAGACCAAAAGAACAGATAACCGTTTCGCGCCATGCGAAACGGTTATTTTTCTTTTGAAGCGCGTCTGCTCCCGCCGTGCGTTGGCCGCGCAGACAACAGCCCGCAGTGTCTCTGCGCCTTCGAAGAGCGGACCGCCTTTTCTACTCCTTGTGGTTGATGTGATAGGCCAGAGAATGCAGACTGTCGCTCAGGTGGACGTTTTCCAGCGCCACGTGTTCGTCTACATCCAGATCCATGGGAGCAAAGTTCCAGATCCCCTTGATCTTTCCCGCTACCAGTTTATCGGCCACCTCCTGGGCGCTGTCCTTATTCGTACAGATAATGCCGATATCGATCTGGTTTTCCTCCAGATACTTTTCCAGATTGCTGTAATCCATCACTTCGATATCGTTGATCCTCAGTCCCACCAATCTCGGATTGACATCGAACATACCGCACACCTTGAATCCCGCCTTATAATAATGGGTATAATTAGCCAGTGCCTGTCCCAGGTTTCCGCAGCCCAGAATGATCATGCGATATTCTCTGTCCAGACCCAGGATCCTGCTGATCTCCGTGTGCAGGGCCTTCACATTATAACCGTAGCCCTGCTGGCCGAAACCTCCGAAATTATTCAGATCCTGCCGGATCTGCGATGCCGTATATCCGATGAGATTGCTGAGATCATTGGAAGAAATGCGGTCGATGTCCCTCTTCATCAAGTCTTCCAGATACCTGCGGTACCGCGGAAGACGCTTGATCACCGCCTTAGAAATTTTGCCTTTTTCCTTCATACTATCTCACTTCTCCTCGCTATGATAAATTATGTATCTCCCGCCCGGAAAGGTTCCCGACGGCGGCGCAGCAACTGCCATACACAGAATCCGCAGCAGCCGCTCTGCGGCTGTTCTACCGTGACTGGCTGAAGGCCATCGTGGGAGAATCATCCCCTGGCGGCCGCGCCGCACCGAATCTGCAATAGGCGCTTTGCGCTATTATACCATTCAACCACCCTTTCGCACAATAACTAACGTTAAATAATTAACCGCATAAATAGCGCAAATTTTTTACCGGAATCGCTCCAGCGCCGAACTTCGGCCGCGGCGCAAAATCCGCGCCCCAAAAAGACGGGCCGCATTGCCATTTTGCAAAAACAATGATAAGATAATACCGGCCGCGGCCATTCGCCCTCCGGCTCCGCCGTCTCGGCGTCTCTGCGGAAGTTCTCCGCGGAACACAAAACTGAAAGAGCAAAGGATAAACAGACAAAACTATGATACTTTTATCTGCAACCAATCTAAATAAATATTACGGGACCACTCCGATCCTCACCGGCGTGTCCTTTCATATCAGCCAGGGCGACCGGGTGGGCATCGTAGGCGCCAACGGCGCCGGAAAGACGACCCTTCTGAACATCCTCACCGGGGAGCTTCCCTGCGACAGCGGCGATTTCTTTCTGCCTGCAGACACCTCCGTGGGATATCTGAAGCAGACGGATAATTTTTCTTCGGAAAATACCGTGTACCAGGAGATGCTGGCTATTTTTCGTCCGGTCATCGATATGGAGCACCAGCTGGCCGCGCTCTCGGAAGAGATCTCGCTCCGGTCTGCCGCCGGCGAGGACGTGGAGCAGCTTCTTCACCGGTATGACGACTTGTCTCATGCTTTCAAACTGGCCGACGGCTATTCCTACAAGAGCGCCATCAACGGCATCCTCTCCAGCATGGCCTTCTCCGAAGATTTTTACGGCAAACAGATCTCCATGCTCAGCGGCGGCGAGCGCACCAGACTGGCTTTGGCCGCTCTGCTTTTGAAGAAACCGGATCTGCTTTTACTGGACGAGCCGACCAACCATCTGGACATCGGCACGCTGAAGTGGCTGGAACAGTACCTGAAATCCTACGGCGGCACGCTGGCCGTGATCTCTCACGACCGGTATTTCCTTGACCAGACCGTTACCCGGATCTTTGAAGTGGAAAACCACAAACTTACCTGTTACGAAGGAAATTATTCTGTGTATGTGGAAAAAAAGCGCCAGCGCGAGGAAGACGCCATGCGCCGGTATGAAAGCCAGCAGAAGGAGATCGCCAGACAGGAAGAGATCATCCGCCGTTTTAAACAGCACGGTACGGAAAAACTGGCAAAGCGGGCTCAGTCCCGCGAAAAGCGTCTGTCCCACATGGATGTGCTGGAACGCCCGGATTCCCGTCCCGGAAAAATGCGCATCCAGTTCCGGGAACGTCTGCAGAGCGGAAACGACGTCCTGTTTGCGGAGGATCTGTCCAAGAGCTTTGGAACCGGCGCAGAGCTTCGCCGGCTTTTTTCCAACGTGGGTTTTGACATCAAAAAAGGCGACCGCGTCTGTCTGGTGGGCCCCAACGGTATCGGCAAGACCTCTCTGCTCAGGATCGTTATGGGTGAGCTGGAGCCGGACAGCGGGTATGTCAAGACCGGGCACAATGTCATCTTTGGATATTACGATCAGGAGCAGCAGCAGCTCACTTCCTCCAATACGGTGTTGGAGGAGCTGCACAGCGAATACCGGCTCTACACAGAGACAGAACTGCGCTCTCTTCTGGGACGCTTTCTGTTCCGGGGAGAAGATGTGTTTAAGATCGTCGGCTCTCTGTCCGGAGGCGAGAAGGCCCGGCTGGCTCTGCTCAAGCTCATGCTGTCCGGCGCGAACCTGCTGGTCATGGACGAACCAACCAACCATCTGGACATCGCCTCCAAGGAGGTATTTGAGGACGCTCTGCTGGAATTTCCCGGTACGCTGCTGTTGGTATCCCACGACCGTTACTTCCTGAATAAAATTCCTACCTCTATATATGAGCTCTCCGAGAACGGCGTCACCGTTTTCGGCGGGGGATACGACTACTACCTGGAAAAAAAGCAGCAGATCGCTTCCGGAAAAAGCTACCTGACGGAACTTTCCCGTCAGGCCTCTGCGGACGGCACGCTGCTGAACCAGACCAGCGCCCGCAGCGATAAGGAACAGCGGGCCGAAGAACGCCGTCAGCAGAAAGAGCGGCTGGCGGAGCAGCGCCGCAGAGAGCGGCGCCTGAAAGAACTGGAGGGATCCATCGCCGATCTGGAGGGCAGGATCGAGGAAATACAGGCGGATCTCTGCCGGGAAGAGGTCTACACCGACTTTGAGCGGTCCGCCGCTCTGGACGGGGAACTGCGGTCCGCCCGCGAAACTCTGGACGCCGTGTATGAGGAATGGATGCTCATGCAGGAGGATGATTCCCAGTGATTTTACGCGCAAAAGTATAAAAAAAACGCTTTTCTTTAAAATAAGGGTTGCAGTCTGTCAGACAGGTGCTTATAATAATGGTTGCATGCATGCGGGGCTCCAATCCCTGCAAAAACAAGGCGCTCATAATTTTGGAGGTACAATATGATATTTGAAAAAATCAGAGAGATCATCAGGGAACAGCTAAACGTGGATGAAGATTCCATTGCAATGAGCACGCACCTGATGAAGGATCTTGAGGCGGATTCTCTGGACGCCGTGGAGATCATCATGGCGATCGAAGACGAATTCGAAATCGAAATTCCCGACGAGCAGGCCGAGAAGTTCCAGTCAGTTGGAGACATTGTAAAATACGTTGAAGATCAGACCAACGAAGAATAATGAAAATGGACGAACGGAAACCGTCTCTGCAGGCTGCGCCCACAGACGACGGTTTTTTCTTTTGGATCTTCCCCGCGTCCTTTTGTAAACATTCATAGACACCGGCGTAAATTATTTTTTACATAATCTGCGATTCCGCCTTTTCCTTACCCCTCCCCCTTTTCACAGGCAGCGAACGGAGCGCGTGCCGTCCCGCTTCATTTCATAAACACTACCCATTGAAAATTGCGGCTTTTACGCCCTTCCTCCCATATTTAAAGATAAAAAATGAATATTCGCCGCGTTTTTTTACATCAGTTGGCAGAGTTCTTGCGTTATAGTCAGTGTGAAACCTTCCCACAGGGAAGGCTGCATCAATGGAAAATGCAGTTATATGTCTTATCAACAAAATTCTGAGTATGTATGGAAAAGAAAGGAGAACATGCGGCGGACAGCTAGATACGCGCCGCATGGAGAGAGAAATGGAGAAACAGAAAAAAGGTTTTCGCCTTCCCCACGTGTATCTGATCTTTATGCTGATCATGGTATTGGTGGTCATCCTGTCCTTCATCATTCCGGCAGGACAATTTGAACGCACCGTAGATCCCACCACCCATCAGGAGATCGTAAATCCCGACGTGTTCCACTATGTGGCCGCTGAGGATAAAACGCCCATCACCTTCCTGGGCTTCTTCCAGTCCATTCACGACGGTATCGTGCAGGGCGGCGATATCGTCATATCCCTGCTGCTGATCTCCGGCGTCATCTACCTGATCGAGACGACCGGCGCCATCGCCGCCGGCATCCACAAGATACTGGCCGTCTCAGAAGGCAAGGAACTGATGGTCATCGTAGCGCTCTACACCGTATTTACCGTCATGGGTGCCCTGGGCTTCGGCGAAGGCGGCATGCCTTTCTTCCCACTGTGTATCTCTGTGGTCATGGCCCTGGGATACGACCGCATCGCGGGAGCGGGAACTGCGATCCTGGGCATGGGCATCGGTTTTGCCTCCGGTCTTATCAACATGTTTACCACCGGTATCGCGCAGAGCATCGTGGGCCTGCCCCTGTTCTCCGGACTTGGCTTCCGCTTTGGCGCTCTGATCATTTTTTACATCATCGGTCTTGCATACCTGCTCTTCTACTGCCGTAAGATCAAGAAGGACCCCAACAAGAGCATCGTAAAAGCTGAATTCCTCACCCAGGACAGCAAGGCCGCGGCAGGCGAGAGAGTCTCGTTCAATACTTCCAGGATCCTGGCGCTCATCGGCCTTCTCATCCTTTTCATCCTCCAGGGCTATGGCGGACTGAAGCTGGGCTGGGGCATGCCCCAGATCGCGGCCATCTACCTGATCTTCGCGGTGGTGCTTACCTTCCTGTTCCGCCTGAACCCAAATCAGGTATGCATGGATATCGTCACAGGAGCCAGCCGCGTGCTGGGCGCCGCGCTGGCTATCGGATTTGCCCGCGCCATCATGATCCTCATGAACCAGGCTCAGATCCTGGATACGGTGGTCAACGCCATGGGCAATTTCCTGGCCGGAAAGAGCGCCATCGTCACGCTGCTTCTGGTGTATCTGGCCGTGACAGCCTTCAACTTCTTCGTTGTGTCCGGCTCCGGAAAAGCAGTCATGATGATGCCCATTCTGGGACCTCTGGGCAAGATGCTGAACATCAACCAGCAGGTCATGGTGCTGGCCTATCAGTATGGCGACGGCTTCACCAATTACCTGTGGCCCGCCGGTTCTCTCGTCGCCCTCACGTTCTGCGGCATCGAATACAGCGACTGGATCAAATTCGCCTGGAAGATCTTTGGCATGCTCATCCTGGCCGCCTTCTGCATCATCCTCTTCGCTGATGCCATCGGTCTGGGACCTTTCTAGACTGTGCCATCGTTACACAGACCAGACGCCAGTGTTTCGAACATAAACACACAGCACACAGCTGTTGCTTCTTGTTTCATATTGAAGAGGAGATATTAAAATGAAAGAGATCATGAAAGACGCCCTGAAAGTGGAAGACAAAATTCTTGAAGACAGACATCACCTGCATCAAAACCCCGAAGTAGGCTTTAACCTCCGCGCCACTTCCGCATATGTGAAAGACCGTCTGGCGAAGATGGGCATTGAGTCGAAGGAATACGGCGGTCCCATCCCCGAGGACCTGCGTCAGAAGTTCCTGTTCGCCGGCTTCCCTGATATGAATTATTCCACCGGACTGGCGGCTACCATCGGCCAGGGCAGTCCCTGCATTCTCCTGCGTGCGGACATGGACGCGCTTCCCATGGCGGAGACCGCCGACCTTCCTTTTGCAGCCAAAAACGGTTTTGGCCACATGTGCGGCCACGATTCCCACACTGCCATGCTCCTGGGCGCGGCCCGCATTCTGAAGGCCCGGGAGGGAGAGCTCAGGGGAACAGTTAAACTGATGTTCCAGACCGGAGAAGAGTGCGGCTGCGGCTCCAAGTTTATGGTGGACGCCGGCATTCTTGAAGATCCAAAAGTAGACGCAGCCATAGCCATACATGTGATGGCGGATCAGGAGGCCGGTACGATCCATTTTTCCAGAGGAATCGCCTCTGCAGCGATGGACACCTTCATGGTAAAAATACAGGGAAAAGGGACTCATAGCTCCCAGCCCCAAAACGGCATCGACCCGTTGACCATTGCCAATCAGATCTATACTGCAGCCAACCTGATGATCGGACGGGAAACGGATCCCAAGGAGACAGTGGCCTTCGGCATCGGAAAATTCGGAGGCGGAAACGCGGTCAACGTGATCCCCGACACCTCAGAAGTGATGATGGCTGCCCGCACCTTCAACCGCGAGGTGAGGGCCCATGTGATCAAACGTCTGCCGGAGATCATCGATCACTCGGTGAAAATGTGGCGGGGAACTTACGACATGATGACTTTCTCCACTCCGTCAACCTATAACGATTCTGATCTGTGCGACGAAATGCTGCCCTTTATCCGTGAGATCTGTCAGGAAGTTGAGGAAGTTGACTGCATGGCCGGAACAGAGGATTTCGGTTATGTCAGCGAAAAGGTTCCGGGAATGTTCATGACGCTGGGCGCCGGAAAACCGGGCGCCTACCCCATGCACAATCCCAATATGGTCCTGGACGAAAGCGTATTCAAGCTGGGTGCGGCCATCCATGCCAACTGTGCCTTCGAATGGCTGCGGATGCATCAGAAATAATGCCGCAGGAATGGGCGTGCCAATTGATCAATGCCGGGCCCTGCGGACTTGCCGCCCGCACCGGCAGACAGCCGCCTGTTTCCCCATGACCGCAAAAAGCCTCCGGTTTGACCGGAGGCTTTTTTTGTACACATTGTGATTCCTCTGTATTTGATCCTTCTTCCTTCGCCCGGGCATTCTCCGGACTACTGCAGCAGCGCAGCTTCCTGCGCGTTCTTCGCCGCCTCCGGGATCTCAATATTTTCCACGTTGTTGAAATCGCTCAGCGTCATGGTCATGAACACCTTGTCCACAGTCAGCCCCGCTTCATCGGCGCTGGCGCCCATGGATTCCAGCACCTTTCCCATCAGAGTCTGCATCATAGTCGTCATGTCCATCTCGTACTTTACCGGAATAGACGATTCCTTGTCGATCCAGATGGATACGGGCAGATCCCCCAGATCCTGATACATAGCAGCGGCGTCGGACTCGCTGATCCCGATCTGCGTCAGCATTTCGGCCGCTCCGGAAGCCGCCATGACTTCGTTCATGGAGTCATTTGCGATCACGCCTTCGTATTTAACAGCGTCGCTGCCGTTGATCTTCTCCGTACCCGCTTCTTTGAAAGAATCGATGCTCTTCAGATAGAGGTCCATGGAGGCCTGCGCGTTGTACTGTTCCAGCTGCGCAGCATCCGACAGAGTCTGCTTCATCCAGGTCGCACCGCCGTCCTGAGTCATGTACATCACATAGTTGTCGCCTTCCTGGGCCGCGTACATCTGCATGGCTACAGACTGTCCCGCCGCTTCCACGGTCATGTCCATTTTCATGGCCATGGGGTCGGAATTGTAGACCGCCGTTCCCTTTGTGCTGCTCTCCATGGACTGGCCCTGCATGGTCATAGTCATGGTCATATCCATGTCATAGCTCATGCTCTTTATATCCGCCAGCTTTTCCTGGGCGGTCTTCATAATGTCTTCCGCCGTTCCTCCGCCCGAGCAGGCCGCAAATCCCACTGTCATCACCGCCGCCAGACCGATCGCCAAAACCTTTTTTAAATTACCCATTTTTCTCATTTTCTTTTTCCTTTACCTCCTTTTGAGTTACACGAATCACATTTTTACTTTACCATAAACATATGGTAAAGAAAAGGTTGTAAAGCGCTCAAATGTATTAAGAAATACGAAAGGTGCCGCCGTTTTTTACCGGCCGCACCTCTTTTTTGGCATGATCTTCACAATTTCCTTGTCTCCAGCGGCAGATTGGGCCAGGCGTCAAGCGTCATATCTGACAAGAGACCTTCCTGATATCTGTAATAAGCCGCGCAGGCGATCATAGCGCCGTTGTCCGTGCACAGCACCGGCGAAGGGCAGTACAGGCCAATTCCTTCCCGCCGGCAGGCGTCGGAGAGCATTTTCCGAAGCAGGCTGTTGGCCGCCACCCCTCCAGCCATCACCAGCCGATCTCTGCGGTGCTCTTTTGCCGCCCTCACCGCTTTGTTCACGATCACTTCCATGACCGCCAGCTGAAAGCTGGCGGCCACATCTGCCTTGTTCACTTCTCTGCCTCTCTGCTTTTCCGCGTTCAGATAATTCAGCACGCCGGTCTTGATACCGCTGAAGCTGAAATCCAGGCTGTCCCGTTCCAGATAAACGCGCTTAAATTCCACTGCGTGGGGGTCCCCTTCCCTGGCGATCTGATCGATCAGCGGTCCGCCGGGATAGCCCAGTCCCAGTACACGGGCCACTTTGTCGAAGGCCTCTCCCGCCGCGTCGTCTCTGGTCCGTCCCAGCACCGTGAAGGAGCTGTAGCCGTCCACATTCACAATGTGGGTATGGCCTCCCGACACGACCAGCGCCATAAAGGGCGGCTCCAGTTCAGCGTGCTCTATGTAATTTGCACTGATGTGTCCCTGAATATGGTGGACTCCCACCAGGGGCTTCCCGGCGGCGTAGGCCATGGCCTTTGCCGTGGCCAGGCCGATCAGGAGCGCGCCTACCAGCCCCGGACCGCAGGTCACGCCGATCACATCTACGTCGGCCAGTTCCAGCCCGGCTTCCTCCATCGCATTTACATAAACCCTGTTTATGTTTTCCAGGTGATGGCGGGACGCGATCTCCGGAACCACGCCCCCGAACACCTGATGGACCTTTATCTGTGAGGAAATAATATTGGAGAGCACCGTTCTGCCGTCGGCGGTGAGCGCCACCGAGGTCTCGTCGCAGCTGCTCTCGATTCCCATCGTTATCAGTTTTCCGTCTTTCATAACTTACTCCGTTTCTCGCGTCCCGCCTTTTTCCCTACCTCATATCTACGGGAAAACGGCGGTCCATTTGCGCGGCGCAGCGGTGATCCGCCGCCATGTACCTGCAGTTTTCACAGGACTGGTACTCGCTCATGCTGAATACCGACATATCGCCTCTGCGGGCAAATCTGCCGCACTGTGAGGCCCTCCTGTACATATTGTACCTTTCGTCCCGGTCGTCGTAAAAATCGTCTTCTCTGTAGCCAGCCATTTCATTCACTCCTTATGCGTATGATAAGTTTCCGGTCCCGCCGCCGGTCATTTCCAGGGCGTCGCTTTTTCCGCACCGCGGGCTCATCCATTCCGGCTCATTCCGGATCCGGAGGACCGCGCTGCAGCTGTTACTTATTATTTCGCAAAGGAATTTTTCTATTCGCTGTCAGATCTCTTCGCCGGCTGTTTATTGGCCGCCGGTCTCTGGGTTTTCGCCATCACGCCACATGATCAGCGCGTCCTCGCCGTTGTCCTCGTAATATCCTTTTCGCCGGCCCGCCTCGCGAAACCCAAAGCTCTTGTACAGGCGGAGCGCCGCCTCGTTGGAGGGACGGACTTCCAGCGTCTGCCGCAGGATCCCGGCCTCCTCGCAGCTGCGGATGAGGACCTGCATGAGCGCTCTGGCGATGCCCTGACGGCGGCAGTCAGGATGGACCGCCACGTTGGTAATATGGCCTTCGTCCACGATGGCCCACACCCCCGCATAGCCCGTGAGCGCTCCGTCGATCTCGCTGACCAGATACAGCGCCAGATTGTTGGCCGTCACTTCCTGCCGGAAGGACGTCTCGCTCCACGGCGCCGCAAAACACAACGTGTCCAGATACGCCATAGCCTTCACATCCCGTTCTTCCGCTCTTCTCACGATCATCTCGTTCATTTCTTTTTCTGCGCCTCTTCCAACTTTCTCTCTGCCTCGGCTTTCCGTAGATAGACCGGATGCAGGTCGAAAAGACTTTTCGCCTTTCCCTGATCAAACAGCGATCTGCCCAGCATGGCCACGGAAGCCGCGCTCTGATACCGCTGTTCTTCCTCCGCCGTTTTCAGACATATATCGCCTTTTGTCGATAGACTATCGCTGTTGAAGTTCCAGTCCTCGACAGCTTTCGCGATCTGCTCTCCGTAAGGGGCGATCCCGTCCCCGAACAGAGTGACCGTCAGGGGGCCTTCCTCCGGCAGCCCTCCCCGTTCTGCAAGAGCGCTGCTGCAGGCCGTCCGCAGTCCCTCCAGATAAACCGGAAGGTCGTAAGCGCCGTCCTCCATCAGCCGCCGGTATCCGCCCCTGCCATCGCAGAAGTAGACGCCGGCGTAGACCTGGCTTCTCTTCGCGTCGAAGATGGGGCAGACCAGCCCCCGGTAATCTGCTCTGTGGTACACGAAGGATTCCAGCGTCGGCACGCCGACCACCGGCGCGCCGATGACCTGGGCCAGCCCTTTGGCCGTGGCCATGCCGATGCGGATACCCGTAAAGCTTCCCGGTCCCTCAGATATTGCAATTACCGACACATCGTCTATCGTTATTCCACATTTCGACAACAGGCTGTCGATCATGGGGATCAGATGCTGCAGGTGATTCATGGTCTCATCCGACGTCTCGATCCTCAGTTCCCCGCTTTCTGAGAGCAGTGCTGCGGAAGCCTTCGCACCCGTGGTCTCGATGGCCAGTAAACTCATTCCTCTTTCCTCCCTACATAGTAAACTCTCTGGGTTTCTTCCCCGCCGTATTCGATGCGGATCATCACACTTCCTACAGGGATCAGCTCCCCGATCAGATCTGCCCATTCCACAATGCAGACCCCGTCGCCGAAAAAATATTCCTCATAGCCGATCTCATACATTTCCTCCGGCTCGCCCACCCGGTAAACATCAAAGTGGTACAGCGGCAGCCGGCCGCTGTGATATTCCTGCACGATGGTAAACGTGGGGCTGGTGATCAGCTCCGTCACACCCAGTCCTTCCGCCACCGCTTTCGTGAGAGCCGTCTTTCCGGTCCCCAGATCCCCCGTCAGCGCCACAATGCTTCCTGGCCGGAGTTCTTCGGCCAACTGCATGCCAAAGGCACGGGTATCGTTTTCATCTTTCATTATTATTTTCTGCTCGTTCACCGTATCTATCCCTTTCCCGCGGCATTCTGCGCAGATCCGAATCCCTGCAGATCTGCGCTGCGGCTGCCGATCTTCATATAAATCTCCCGCCGGCGCCCTGTCCTGCGGTTTAAAACTCGTTTTTGCTGTGCCATAAACACTAAGCTCTCCCTTCGCCTTCGGCTCGCCAATCGCGGGGTATGAACATTGTACCATACAATCGGATTTTTCACCAGAGCAACACGACTCCCAGTTATTTTACACTGGATCCGGTCTCTGGAAACAGGAGGATCCGGCCCCGGCCCGGGCGGAAAGAGAAGACCCGCCCGGGTCCTCTCCGAACCGCAGGCGGGTCTGTTTTCAGCTTGTGCTCTTGCGCCTGTTTCTCACTTGTGCAGGAACGGAGAAATACGCTTGTAGAGAAAAAACGTGATCAGCGCGTTTACTCCCGACTTCACCAGGTTGAAGGGCAGGATCACCGGCAGGATCATGGCCGCCACCGTCTCTCTGGGCATGCCTGAATAAATGGGAGTGATCACCAGATTCGCCGCGCACATGACGGCCGTCATCACGATGACTCCGGCGGCCAGCGCCGCCACGGCGCTCTTTCTGTCCTTTTTATGTTTGTACATATTGCCCGCCACCACGGCGAAAGATCCTGTGGCCATGATGTGCATGATGATGCCCCAGATCTGGCTGCCGGCGCTGACCGTCGTCCCCTGGATCACAGATACCAGAACGGTGAGTACCACTCCCGCCATGGGGCCGAACGCAAAGGTCCCGATGAAGATCGGAATATCCGCCGGATCGTACTCCAGATACGGCGCAGCCGGAAACAGCGGGAAATGTACGATCACCACCAAAACTACGGAAATTGCCACCAACATCGCCATCTTTGCCAATCGCGTCGTGCCTGTATGCACATTATTCATCTTATCTCCTCCTCTGTCTCACATCTGTCCGCCCCGTCCGTCACTGGCAGACGACGCCGGCCCGCAGCCGGCATAAAAAGTTTCCTCTGGAAACATCATTCGCCCTTCGGGCGCACTTTCACAAGGTTACTTTTTTGAAACATACAGAAATATCAGCGGACGATATTTCCTTCGTCATAAAAAAAATCCCCTGGCTTTTCAGGGGAATTCGCACGTGAAATAAAACAAACAGATGCATTTCTTCCATCCGGACTATACCGTCGGTATCGGGATCTAACCGATTCTGCCTTTCGGCTCGCGGACTCGCAGCTTCAAAGCGCATCCTGCGCGCTTCTCGCTGATTACCGCCGGTGAGGAATTTCACCTCGCCCTGAAACAGCTCTCTTAACTGTTATAGTATACCGCGGTCCCTCAGCGCTGTCAATCCCTGTCTTTCCTGATATTCTTCCGCATTCTGGAAGAAAAAAGTCCGCTGTGATCAAATCCCCTTCCATAATGAAATTTCTGTGGTATAATAGGAATATAATGTCGATTTTAATCGTGAAAGGGGGGATTTACGTGTATTTTGGCAGCGTAAGGTTTTTTAAGCATTTAATTCTAGCCGCCGCGGCCGCCATGATCATCGTTCCCACCATTCTGTGTGTTCACTATGGATTGGCGTACTACAGCCTCAGGCAGGAGCTGGCCTCAGAACGGCCCGGAAGCGTTCCGGGATCCGCGGGCGATCCGAAGGCGCCTGGAGGGCTGCTCTCCAATCCGGTGGCTCACTGCGGATTCAATCTGGTCTACGCCGCCGGCGGCGAGAACGGGAACCCCCGCGCCTCCGACCTGCTGTCCTACCAGAGCAAGTATCCTAATCTTTATGTGGACAATGATTTTCAATATACCATTCCCGATGAGAAGACCGTATATCTGACATTTGACGACGGTCCCTCTTCTCTGACGCCGCATGTCCTCGATGTGCTGAAAGAGTATGATGTCAAGGCCACCTTTTTTATTGTCTACAAGGACAGTGAAACGGCCAAGGATCTGTACCGGCGGATGGTCGACGAGGGGCACACCATCGCCGTCCACAGTACAAGCCACATCTATAAAGAGATCTATCGGTCCGTGGACACTTATCTGGCTGATTTCGCACAGACGGCTCAGCTTCTGGAGTCCGCCACCGGCGTGAGACCGGAGCTCTTCCGCTTTCCCGGAGGCAGCATCAACGCCTACAATCGCTCCGTATACATGCCTATCATCGCAGAGATGAGCAGGCGCGGCTATACGTACTATGATTGGAACGTCGGCTCCGGAGACACTGCACACAACAAGACCGCCCGAACGATCTGTGAAAATGTCATAAACGGCTGCGCCGCCCACCATGAGTCGATCGTCTTAATGCACGATCTGGCTTCCCACGACAGCACGCTGGCGGCTCTTCCGGAGATCATACATACGCTGAAAGAATCCGGGTACACCTTCGCCGCCCTCGACAAGGATGTCCAGCCTGCGGCCTTTGGCTATCCGGACTGATCTGCCCAATACTGGAGTTAATTTTGCAACAGGAGGAAACTATGGGAACAAAGCAGAACTTTAAGACAGCCCTGAACGAACTGATGGCGGGAAAGATCGCCACGGACGAGGAGGGCGGGGAGGGTGCGGCCGCTGTGGACTGCGGAGAAGACGCTGTTCCTCAGCCCGCGGAACCGGTATTCAATAAACCTTCCTATACCTCGGCATACACGCCGCCGGCAGCACACATGTCCGTCATCGCCGCGGATCTTCTCATTGAAGGAAACGTGAAAAGCAAATCAGATATCCGCGTGGACGGTCACATCAGAGGAAATGTGATCTGCGACGGAAGCATCGCCTGCGGCGGTGTGGTGGAAGGCGATATCCGCTGCCACTCTCTGGTAATGTCCGGCTGCAGCATAAACGGCAACATATCCGCCAAGGCCGATGTGACCGTTGACCCGGAAAGCACGATCATCGGCGATATCAGCGCTCACAACCTGGTGGCCAACGGCAGGATCAAGGGCAATATCAGCACCACGGGCGCCACGGCGCTGCGCGAAAACGCCATGCTCATGGGCAACATCCACGCCAAGTCCATCTCTCTGGATGCCGGCGCTGCGCTCAAAGGCACGCTGGAGGTCCAGACGGCCGACCTTTCCGATGAGGACTTCAGGATCAGACCTGCCGAATCCTCTCCCACCGGATCCGCTCCTGTGCAGACATCTGGACAGCCCGTCTCAGAGCCGCAGCGGACAGCCCCTGAAAATACCGACGACGTCTTCGGCGTCGATCAATGACCGTTCAATGACCGTTCAATAAACAGATCGACTCTGACAGCAGACCCCGGCCCCGGTCAAGACCGCGCCGGGGTCTTTTCGGTCTGCAAAACAAGCGTAGATCCAAAGTCTCCTGTACCTGGACGCAAAAGAGCCCGCAGAATCGATTCTGCGGGCTCTTTTCGTTTTATCTAGAATTCTCTATTTGGAAGAATTACTCGTTGATCTTCGTGACAACGCCGGAAGCTACCGTTCTTCCGCCTTCACGAATAGCGAATCTCAGTCCTTCTTCGATAGCGATCGGGGTGATCAGCTCAATGTCCATCCGGATGTTGTCTCCCGGCATACACATTTCCGTTCCCTCCGGCAGCGTTACGTTTCCCGTTACGTCTGTCGTTCTGAAGTAGAACTGCGGTCTGTATCCGTTGAAGAACGGCGTGTGACGTCCTCCCTCTTCCTTCTTCAGTACGTATACCTCTGAGCTGAACTTCGTGTGCGGATGGATCGTTCCCGGCGCAGCCAGTACCTGCCCTCTCTCGATCTCGTTTCTCTGCACTCCACGCAGCAGCGCTCCGATGTTATCTCCCGCTTCTCCCTGATCCAGCAGCTTGCGGAACATTTCGATTCCCGTTACGACTACTTTTCTTCTCTCTTCCGTCAGTCCTACGATCTCTACTTCGTCCGATACCTTCAGGATTCCTCTCTCTACTCTTCCCGTCGCTACCGTTCCGCGGCCCGTGATCGAGAATACGTCCTCTACCGGCATCAGGAACGGCTTGTCGGTCGCTCTTACCGGCTCCGGTATATACGCGTCTACCTGCTCGAACAGCTCTACGATCTTATCTCCCCACGGTCCTGCCGGATCTTCCAGCGCCATCAGCGCAGATCCTCTTACGATCGGGGTGTCGTCTCCCGGGAACTCGTAGGTGTCAAGCAGTTCTCTCACTTCCATCTCTACCAGATCCAGCAGCTCTTCGTCGTCTACCATGTCGCACTTATTCAGGAATACCACGATGTACGGCACGCCTACCTGTCTGGACAGCAGGATGTGCTCTCTGGTCTGCGGCATCGGTCCGTCCGTCGCCGCTACTACCAGGATCGCTCCGTCCATCTGCGCCGCTCCCGTGATCATGTTCTTTACATAGTCCGCGTGTCCCGGGCAGTCTACGTGCGCGTAGTGTCTGTTCGGGGTCTCGTACTCTACGTGCGCCGTGGAGATCGTGATTCCTCTCTCTCTCTCTTCCGGAGCCTTGTCGATCTGATCGAAGGCTACGTCGGCTCCCAGACCGTATCTCTGGTGCAGAGTCTTGGTGATCGCCGCTGTCAGCGTGGTCTTGCCGTGGTCAACGTGACCGATGGTACCGATATTAACATGCGGTTTTGTTCTCTCGAATTTTTCCTTAGCCATTTTTCATTTCCTCCTGACAAATCCCGCCCACGGCGCTCGGACCGCGGGCCGGGTTTATATCAAATACTATTTAGATATTTTCTCAAGCAGATTGTCGGGCAGTTTCTCGAAGTGATCCATCTGCATCACGTAGGTTCCGCGGCCCTGAGTCTTGGAACGCAGATCCGTGGCGTATCCGAACATTTCGGAGAGCGGAACCATTCCGCGCACTGCCACGGCGCCATTGTGCATATCGGTGCCTTCGATCCTTCCTCTTCTGGAACTGATGTCGCCGATCACATCTCCCATGTATTCCTCGGGAGCGGTGACCTCGACCTTGAAGATGGGCTCCAGCAGAACCGGCTTCGCCTTCTTTACAGCCTCTTTCAGGGCCATGGAAGCGGCGATCTTGAACGCCATCTCGGAAGAGTCGACCTCGTGGTAAGAACCATCGTACAGCTCTACGCCCAGGTCCACCAGCTGGTAACCGGCCAGCGGTCCGGTCTGCATCGCTTCCTGAATACCTTCGTCGATCTTCGGAATGTATTCCTTCGGGATCGCTCCGCCCACGATGCAGTTCTTGAATTCGTAACCTTCTCCCGGCTGTCTGGGGTAAATACGGATCTTGACGTGACCGTACTGGCCCTTTCCTCCGGACTGCTTCGCGTATTTGTGATCCACATCCGCGTTGCCCGTGATCGTCTCTTTGTAGGAGACCTGCGGTTTTCCTACGTTGGCCTCCACTTTGAACTCACGCAGCAGTCTGTCCACGATGATCTCCAGGTGCAGCTCGCCCATGCCGGCGATGATGGTCTGTCCCGTCTCCTCGTCCGTGTAGGTCTTGAAGGTGGGGTCTTCCTCTGCCAGCTTGGCCAGCGCGATACCCATCTTTTCCTGACCGGCCTTCGTCTTCGGCTCGATGGCGATCTGAATGACCGGATCCGGGAACTCCATGGATTCCAGAATGATCGGATGCTTCTCGTCGCAGAGAGTGTCGCCTGTGGTGGCGTCCTTCAGCCCTACCGCAGCGGCGATGTCGCCCGCGTAAACGTGGTCGATCTCTTCTCTGTGATTGGCGTGCATCTGAAGAATACGGCCGATCCGGCCCTTTCTGTTCTTCGTGGAATTGAAGACATAGGAACCGGCGTCAAGCTCTCCGGAGTATACCCGGAAGAAAGCCAGTTTTCCCACGAAGGGGTCGGCCATGATCTTGAAGGCCAGAGCGGAAAACGGCGCGCTGTCGTCAGCCGGTCTCTCGTCCTCTTCCTCAGTTCCGGGGATAACGCCCTTGATCGCGGGAATATCCAGCGGGGACGGCATAAAGTCCACCACCGCATCCAGCATCAGCTGAACGCCCTTGTTCTTATACGCGGATCCGCAGGTAACCGGTACCATCTGTCCGGCAATGGTCATCTTTCTGATGGTTGTCTTGATCTCCTCAACGGTGAACGCTTCACCCTCCAGGTATTTCATCAGGAGTTCTTCGTCTCCCTCGGCCACGGCTTCGATCATCTTGTGATGCCATTCCTCAGCCATTTCCATCATGTCTGCGGGGATATCCTGTTCTTCGATCTCCTTGCCAAGGTCGTCCTTATAGATCTCCGCCTTCATGCGGATCAGGTCGATGATGCCCTGGAAGGTCTCTTCTTTGCCGATGGGCAGCTGGATGGCAACAGCGTTGGCCTTCAGTCTATCCTTTACCATATCGATAACGCGGTAGAAGTCCGCTCCCATGATATCCATCTTGTTGATAAAGATCATTCTGGGAACATTGTATTTCTCCGCCTGTCTCCATACGGTCTCAGACTGGGGTTCCACGCCGCCCTTGGCGCAGAGTACGGTCACGGCGCCGTCCAGCACACGCAGAGATCTCTCTACCTCAACGGTGAAGTCCACGTGTCCCGGGGTGTCGATAATGTTGATTCTGGTATTTTTCCACTGAGCTGTGGTCGCGGCAGAAGTTATGGTAATACCTCTTTCCTGCTCCTGCTCCATCCAGTCCATGGTAGCAGCTCCTTCGTGGGTCTCTCCGAGCTTGTGAGTTCTTCCTGTATAAAACAAGATTCGCTCCGTTGTCGTTGTCTTACCAGCATCGATATGCGCCATGATACCGATGTTTCTCGTGTTCTCCAATGTAAATTTTCTAGGCATATCCTAACTCCTCCTTTCCTCAGCCATTTTCTCTGATATTCGCATATAATTTCCTGTCATTACCATCTGTAGTGTGCAAACGCCTTGTTTGCCTCCGCCATCTTGTGGGTGTCTTCCTTCTTCTTCACGGAAGCCCCCGTACTGTTGGCGGCGTCCATCAGCTCCTTGGCCAGTCTCTCGGACATGGTCTTCTCGCCTCTGAGTCTGGTGTATTTGGTCAGCCATCTCAGTCCCAGAGTCTGACGTCTGTCCGCTCTGACTTCGATGGGGACCTGATAGTTCGCACCGCCTACACGTCTTGCCTTGACTTCGACCACCGGCATGATATTGTTCATGGCCTTCTCGAAAACCTCCAGCGGATCTTCCCCTGTGGTCTCCTTGATCGAATTGAACGCGTCGTAAACGATAGACTGTGCGACTCCCTTCTTTCCGTCCAGCATAATGCTGTTGATGAGCTTAGCCACCACAACGCTGCCGTAAACCGGATCGGGAAGCACTTCTCTCTTGGGTATATTTCCTCTTCTAGGCACTTCTCTTCCCTCCTTGCTTGTAGACCCCCGCGATACTGCCTTGTGCCGCCGACACGCTTTCGGCCTGCCAGCCCGCCCTTTCGGATCAGCCGGCAATGCTTTCTGCTGCATATCCTGTGCACATCTGCTGCACGCCCGGATTTCAGCCGCTTTCCTTCTCGCAGAAGATCCCTCGCAACTTCGAATTCGGTACTCGACGCGGTCCTCCGCGCCGCGATGCCTCTTAATATCTATATTAAGGGCACTCGTCTGCTTGCCGGTGTCTCTCTGACATTCCGAATTCCCGGTTCGCAATTACATTTCCCGATTCTTGTCAAATTATAACTTCTTTTTCAACCTTATTTTGCCTTAGGTCTCTTTGCACCGTATTTGGAACGGGCCTGGCCTCTGTTGGCAACGCCTGCGGTGTCCAGCGTACCTCTGACGATATGGTATCTCACACCAGGCAGGTCCTTAACTCTTCCGCCTCTGATCAGCACAACGCTGTGTTCCTGCAGATTGTGGCCGATTCCCGGAATGTAAGCCGTTACCTCGATGCCATTTGTCAGACGGACCCTGGCTACCTTTCTCAGCGCTGAGTTAGGCTTCTTAGGAGTTACAGTCTTAACGGAAGTGCAAACGCCTCTCTTCTGAGGAGCCTCGGTATCTGTGGGCACTCTCTTGATGGAGTTCATGCTCTTTAACAGAGCCGGGGAGTTGGACTTCGTGACAGACTTCGTTCTTCCCTGTCTCACCAGTTGATTAATTGTTGGCATTCGTTTTCTCCTTTCCTGCGGGCAGTCATCTTTCTTTTACCGGGCTTATTTTCCCGCCGCTGCCGGCAAAATATAACGTTTTCAGCTCATTTTTGAAAATTTTCCAGTTCATCTGAGAACCACAATATCCAGAACAAGCCAAAGTACAGTATATCTGAAGTTATGGGGCCTGTCAACGTTTTTTCGCCCTGTTGGCGTTAAATCCATAATAAATCGGCGTTAACCAGCCTCATATCCACCTTAAAATAGGCAGGACCCGCGCAGACTTTCCCCTCTCATCCATTGATCGCCTGTAAAAAACGCTCCCCATACTTTTTATATTTGAACTCGCCCACGCCGCTGATCTCCATCATTTCCGCCTTCGACTGCGGTCTGGCGGCGCACATATGAGTCAGGCTCTTATCCGAAAAAACCATATAAGGCGGTACTCTCTCCTCTTTGGCTATTTCCGATCGCAGCTGCCTCAGCCGTTCGAACAGCCCTTCATCCACATCTCCGAATCCGACGGCCCTCCTGGCCGGCTTCTTTTTCGTCTTCGGCTCTTCTTCCCTCTCCCGGGCCAGTTTCATGAGGACAGACAGACTTCCGTCCAGCACCTCTCCCGATCTCTCTGTCAGACGCACAACGGTATACTCATCGCTGCTCAGACTCAGGTAATCGTTCACCAGCAGATGATTAAAGACCTGACGCAGCCTGTGAGCCGGCACCGTACTCAGACAGCCGTACCAGGAATTTTCGTTCATGCGATACTGCCGGATCTTTGCGTTGTTTGCGCCGCGGACCGTATCGATGATCACATTGATCCCGTACCGCTGCCGGCACTCGCCCACACAGCCGATCAGGCCGCGGGCGTATTCCGTTACGTCCACCGTCTCGAACTGGCTCAGACAATTGCCGCAGTTTCCGCAGTAATTATCCCCGTACTCTCCAAAATACCGGAGAATGTAGTCCCGCAGGCACTCGTTGGAGAAGCAGTAATACGTCATCTTTTTCAGACGTTCTCTGTCCCGCTCCAAAACGGCCTGCCGCGCGGCCTCGTCCAATTCCTCGTTGTCACGGTTATTCTCGATAAAAAGCTGATTCGTAATGACATCCTGCCCGCCGTAATACAGAATACACTCCGCAGGTTCTCCGTCTCTTCCCGCTCGCCCCGCTTCCTGATAATAGCTCTCCATATTTTTCGGCATATTGTAGTGAAGCACGAAACGGACGTCCGATTTATCGATCCCCATGCCAAAGGCGTTGGTCGCCACGATGATCCGTTTCCTGTCGTAGATAAAATCGTCCTGATTTTTCTGCCTTTCTCCGTCGTCCAGACCTGCGTGATATCTGGTGGCGGAGTAGCCGTCCCGCTGCAGGCGGCCGCAGACCTCTTCCACGGTCTTCCTGGTCAGACAGTAGATAATGCCGTTTTCGCCGGGGTGACAGTCCAGATAATTTCTCACGGCGCCGTATTTATCCTTCAGAGAATACACGGCAAAGTAAAGGTTGGGGCGGTCGAAACCCGTTGTCAGCACGGTGGGATCCTGCAGCATCAGAATATCTGCCACATCATCTCTGACCGCCTGTGTGGCCGTGGCGGTAAACGCGCTCACCACAGGCCGGTAAGGCAGCCTGTGGATAAAATCCACGATCTTCAGATAACTGGGCCGAAAATCCTGTCCCCATTGTGAGACGCAGTGAGCTTCGTCCACCGCCACCATGGCGATCTTCGCATGGACGGCAAAATCGAGAAATGATTCTGTGGTCAGCCGCTCCGGCGCTACATAGATGATCGGATAGCGCCCTGCTCTGGCGTTGTCCAGCGCTGTAAAATACTGAGCCGACGACAGCGAGCTGTTCAGATAGGCGGCGGACACGCCCGCCTGTCTGAGACTTGCCACCTGGTCCTTCATCAGCGAGATAAGGGGCGAGATCACCAGCGTGATCCCCTCCATCATCAACGCCGGGATCTGATAGCACAGTGATTTACCCGCCCCGGTGGGCATGATCCCCAGCACATCGCGCCCTGAAAGAATACTGTCGATGAGCAGTTCCTGACCTTCCCTGAACTTATCATATCCAAAATACTGCTTTAAAACCTGATACTTATCCAACGTTCCTCCCCTGCGGCTGATCCACATAAAAACGGCCGGACGCTCCCGGCCGCACTGCTATTTCTCCACAAACCGATCGTAATATTCTTGAGCCGAACTCTCGCTCAGTTCAAATCGTCTTTGAAGCTTCTCCACAATGCGTTCCCGGGAAAAGCCCTCCTCCCTGAAATCCAGAACAAAATTTTGGATGCCCAGCTCCAGACCTTTTTCCAGACCTTTTTCCAGACCCTTCTCCAGACCCTTCTCCAGACCCTTTTCCAAGCCTTGCTCCATTGCTTCTTCGCTTTTTATCCTCATCATATCTTCCATCGTGTACTCTTTAAACATATCATTTGCCACCTCCGCTCCATGCTTTTTCAGAAAGTCGGCCAGCATTCCCTCGTCTATGCACCCTTTGATTGCCGCGGCGATGGCCGCGTCCCGGCTCATTCCCTTATTCAGGTTTTCCCTGACCATGCTTACGAGTCTGCTGTAACCGCGCAGTGTAGGACTTTTGCTCAGCACCGGATGATTGGATGATTCGTTGATATTGATCACTTTGACTACCAGCTCCAGCACCGGCCGGCCTGTTCCGTCCATAAACGCGTCGGACAGTTTCATTTCCCAGGTTGCCGGCTGCTTTCTCGTTCCATTGTATAGAACATAGAAGTGAGGAGTCGGGATCCGATACAGTTTTTCCTTCAAAAGCTCATCCAATTTCAGTATCTGCTCATACTCTCTGGCTGCATACAGGAACATACGCACCGGCATGTTCTCGTTGGCCGTAGCCTGATGTTCTGTCAGCACGATATACTGCTCTGCTACGGAGAAGGCCAGATCGTTGATCAAATTGTTATAAAGGGCCGCGGAGAGCGTCTGAATGGATACCGCCTCCGGATCAGTGTAATCGGTTCCTTCCAACGCGTTGAACAGTTCCAGCAGGCGCGCCTTATCGTTGAACAGAAGCTGAAAGACCCCATTTTTAAAATTGCGGTTGGTGCTGTGTTTCTTCATCTTTTCTCCTTTTAGTATACCACAGATCGAGGGCTTGGTCATTTAAAATGTGATGGAGATATCCATATATTTACTACACAGCAGTATACAATATTATTCTTTAATTGTCAATATATGTTTATCTTTATTTCTTCATGTTCTGTCCTATCCTCTTTCACCGGAACTGCAAAAAGCAAAATTCTCCCGCCGCATCTTCCATGCAGCGGGAGAATCTCTCTCGGCAGACGCGTTCAGGCGCCTGCAATATCATTCATTTGACTCTGTCTTACAGTTCCGTAAATCCCGGATCTTCGTCTGCGTCAAACTCCATCTCCGCAGCGGCTGCCTGTTCTCTCACCGAATCAAGCTCCAGTGTTTCCAGACCGGCCAGCTCCGCAAAAGCGTTTTCCGCTTCTTTCTCGTCGCCGTAGAAATTGATGCGTTCGCCTCTGAGTTCTTCGCCTTCCTCCTCGTCCTCCTCGGAGATAGGCTTGAAGGATTCCATATACTCGGTATTGACGCCGTAATCCAGTTTGATGTTCTTGTAACGCTTCATTCCCGTTCCCGCCGGGATCAGCTTGCCGATGATGACATTTTCCTTGAGCCCCAGCAGCTTATCATTCTTCCCCTTGATCGCCGCGTCGGTGAGCACGCGTGTGGTCTCCTGGAAGGACGCCGCGGACAGGAAGGAATTGGTGGCCAGGGACGCCTTGGTGATACCGAGCAGGATCCGCTTGCCCGAGGCCGGCTGCTGTTCTTCTGTCAAAGCGGCGTTGGCCTCCTCCAGCTCCGACTGACTGTACAGTCCGCCGGGCAGAAGCTGCGTATCGCCCGCCTCCTCGATCTTGCACTTGGAAAGCATCTGGCTGACGATCACCTCCACGTGCTTGTCGTTGATATCTACACCCTGCTGTTTGTATACGCGCTGAACTTCCTTCAGCAAGTACTGATAAACGCCTTCCACCCCGTTCAATCTCAGAATGTCGTGAGGATTGAGAGGTCCTTTTGTGATACC
This sequence comes from Bacilliculturomica massiliensis, assembly GCF_900605495.1. Lineage (GTDB taxonomy): Bacteria > Bacillota > Clostridia > Peptostreptococcales > Anaerovoracaceae > Bacilliculturomica > Bacilliculturomica massiliensis. Next base: position 191,399 of record NZ_LR027600.1, on the reverse strand, counting down.
TTCTCCCGCGGTGATAAAATCGCCCTCCGACACCCGCAGCCGGGCGCCGTAAGGAATGATGTAGACCCGTTCTTCCTCGCCTCTGATCTTGACTTCGGTCTTGTTGTCTTTTCTGCTCTCAATGGAGACCACCGTGCCGTCGGCCTCGCAGATCTCCGCGATACCTTTTGGCTTTCTGGCCTCGAAAAGTTCTTCAACACGGGGAAGACCCTGTGTGATGTCGTTTCCGGCAACCGATACGCCGCCTGTGTGGAAAGTACGCATGGTCAGCTGCGTGCCCGGTTCTCCGATAGACTGCGCGGCTGTGATCCCCACTGCCTCTCCGATATTTACCACCTCGCCGGTGGCCAGGTTTCTGCCGTAGCACTTGGCGCAGATCCCGTGTTCACATTTACAGGTCATGACGGAACGGATCTTTACAGCCTCGATTCCGGCCTTCTCAATGGCTTCCGCCTGAGCTTCCTTGATCTCCTCTCCGCCGCTGACGAGCAGAGTGCCTTTATCGTCATAGATATCCTCCATGGCGGTCCTGCCCACGATCCGCAGCTTCAGAGCCTCGATGATCTCCTTGCCGTCTGTAAAGGCGCGCACCTCGATGCCCTCGTCCGTTCCGCAGTCCATTTCGCGGACGATAACGTTATGGGATACGTCTACCAGACGTCGGGTCAGATAACCGGAGTCCGCCGTACGCAGAGCTGTGTCGGCCAGACCTTTTCTTGCCCCGTTGCTGGACAGGAAGTAATCCATTACGGACAGTCCCTCACGGAAGTTTGCGGTGATGGGGATCTCGATGGTTTTACCGGAAGCGTTGGCCATCAGTCCACGCATTCCGCCTACCTGCTTGATCTGGTTCTTGCTGCCTCGGGCTCCTGAATGCGCCATGATAAACAGGTTATTCAGTGTCCCCAGAGAATCCATCAGCGCGTCGGCCACGTCGTCGGTGGCCTTGTGCCACGTCTGGATGACCTTCTCATACCGCTCGCTGTTGGACATAAGGCCCCGTCTGTAGGCCATCTGATATTTATCTACGACTTCCTGGGCTTTCGCGATGATCTCCGGTTTTTCCTTCGGCACTTCCATGTCGGCCACACTGATGGTGATAGCCGCCTTGGTAGAATATTTGAAACCGGTGCTCTTGATGTGATCCAGCATCAGCGCCGTCTCTGTGTTGCCGTGGACCCGGTAACACTTGTCGATGATCTGGCCCAGCTTTTTCTTATCGCAGAGGAAGTCGATCTCCAGGGCGTAGGGATCCGCGTTTCTGTCCACATATCCCAGGTCCTGAGGTATTTTGTCATTGAAAATGAAGCGGCCTACGGTAGATTCCACCAGCTTGCCGGGATCATCCGGCGTAAGCTGCTTTCTCACCTTGACTCTGGCGTGGATGCCCACAGCGCCCGTCTGGTACGCCATCAGCAGCTCCGCGTAATCGCAGAACACCTTGCCGTCGCCCTTTTCCGCCTTGGAGCTCCTGTCTTCCAGACCCGGGTGGGTCAGATAATAGCTCCCCAGGATCATGTCCTGGGTCGGCGTGGTGATGGGGGAACCGTCTTTCGGCGCCAGAATGTTGTTGACGGAAAGCATGAGGAACCTGGCTTCCGCCTGCGCCTCCACAGACAGAGGTACGTGAACGGCCATCTGGTCTCCGTCAAAGTCCGCATTGTACGCCGTGCAGACCAGCGGATGCAGTTTGATCGCCTTGCCCTCCACCAGCACCGGCTCGAAGGCCTGAATGCCCAGTCTGTGCAGCGTAGGAGCACGATTCAGCAGGACCGGATGATCCTTGATGACGTCGTCCAGCACGTCCCAGACCTCGGGGCGCACCTTCTCCACCATGCGCTTGGCGCTCTTGATATTGTGAGCCAGGCCGTCCTGGACCAGCTTCTTCATAATAAAGGGCTTGAACAGCTCCAACGCCATTTTCTTCGGAAGACCGCACTGATAGAATTTCAGCTCCGGTCCCACGACGATTACGGAACGTCCGGAGTAATCCACACGCTTGCCCAGCAGATTCTGCCGGAAACGTCCCTGCTTGCCTTTCAGCATATCGGACAGGGACTTCAGCGGACGGGAACCGGGACCCGTCACGGGCCGGCCTCTTCTGCCGTTGTCGATGAGCGCGTCCACAGCCTCCTGCAGCATTCTCTTTTCGTTTCTCACGATAATGTCCGGAGCTCCCAGGTCCAGTAGTCTCTTCAGACGATTATTTCTGTTGATCACCCTTCTGTAAAGGTCGTTCAGGTCGGAGGTGGCGAAACGTCCTCCGTCCAGCTGCACCATGGGGCGCAGATCCGGCGGAATCACCGGCACGACCTCCAGGATCATCCACTCCGGCTTATTGCCTGAGGAGCGGAGAGCCTCGATGACCTCCAGTCTTCTCACGATACGTATCTTCTTCTGACCCGACGCGTCCTTCAGTTTCTTTCTCAAGTCCGCAGACAGCTCTTCCAGATTGATCTGCGTCAGCAGATCGCGGATCGCCTCGGCGCCCATAGCGGCTTTAAAGTCGTTTCCGTACTTATCCTTAGCCTCTCTGTACTGCTGTTCCGTCAGGATTTCCTTGTATCCCAGATCCGTCGTGCCCGGATCCGTCACGATATACGCCGCAAAGTACAGCACCTTTTCCAGATTTCTCGGAGAAATATCCAGTACCAGGCCCATGCGGCTGGGGATCCCTTTAAAATACCAGATGTGAGACACCGGTGCGGCCAGCTCGATGTGACCCATCCGCTCTCTTCTCACCTTGGCTTTCGTGACCTCAACGCCGCAGCGGTCGCATACGATACCCTTATAACGGATCCTCTTATACTTGCCGCAGTGGCATTCCCAGTCCTTTGTAGGTCCGAATATCTTTTCACAGAACAATCCTTCCTTTTCCGGTTTCAGCGTTCTGTAATTGATCGTCTCCGGCTTTTTGACCTCGCCGTGAGACCAGCTTCTGATTTTTTCCGTCGACGCCAGACTGATCTGTAATGATTCAAAATTATTTAATTCCAAGGAGCTTCTCCCCTTCCCATATATCAAATCAACCGAAAGTTTATCACCAAATCCGCGATTTGGGAGATTTTCGTTCTCAAAAGAAGCAGCAGATTAAATCAAGTCATCCTCAAAGTCTGCGGAGGCGTCTTCGACGAAGTCTTCTTCCAGCTCTTCGTCATCGGGCCCCTCCTCGGTGTAACCGGCTTCCTCGTCGAAGAATTCTTCTTCATCGGCCACAGTTTCCATGTCGTCGATAATGCCCTCGATGCCTCCGGTCCCCTCCGCCTCGTTGGATTCTTTGATCTCGATCTCCTGATTGTCGTCCGTGAGGACCTTGACATCCAGACCGAGACTCTGCATCTCCTTGATGAGTACCTTGAAGGATTCGGGAATTCCCGGTTCGGGAATATTCTCGTCCTTGACGATCGCTTCGTAGGTCTTCACACGGCCCACCACGTCGTCGGACTTCACAGTCAGGATCTCCTGCAGCGTGTAGGCGGCTCCGTAAGCTTCCAGAGCCCATACTTCCATCTCTCCGAAACGCTGTCCTCCAAACTGGGCCTTGCCGCCCAAAGGCTGCTGGGTGACCAGGGAGTAGGGTCCGGTGCTTCTGGCGTGGATCTTGTCGTCCACCAGGTGATGCAGCTTCAGCATATACATGTAACCTACAGTTACAGGGTTGTCAAATTCTTCACCGCTCCTGCCGTCGCGCAGAACAAGTTTTCCGGATTCCGGATAACCGCACTCGCCCAGCAGATTGATGATATCCACCTCGCTGGCCCCGTCGAATACAGGCGTAGCGATGTACCAGCCCTTTTTCCTTGCCGCCAGACCCAGATGGACCTCCAGAACCTGCCCGATATTCATTCGTGAAGGTACGCCCAGGGGGTTCAGCATGACCTGCAGCGGCGTTCCGTCCTCCATGAACGGCATATCCTCCTGGGGCAGGATCCGGGAAATAACGCCCTTGTTTCCGTGACGTCCCGCCATCTTGTCTCCCACGTTGATCTTTCTCTTCGTGGCGATATAGCATCTGACCAGCTTGTTTACACCCGGCGGCAGTTCGTCGCCGTTCTCTCTGGAAAAGATCTTCACATCCACGATGATGCCCGTCTCCCCATGGGGAACGCGCAGGGAGGTATCTCTCACCTCTCTGGCCTTCTCACCGAAGATCGCTCTCAGCAGCCGCTCCTCGGCAGTGAGCTCGGTCTCGCCTTTCGGCGTCACCTTGCCGACCAGAATATCGGAGGAGTTGACCTCCGCTCCGATGCGGATGATCCCTTCCTCGTCCAGATCCTTCAGCGCATCCTCGCCTACGTTGGGAATATCCCTGGTGATCTCTTCGGGTCCCAACTTGGTGTCTCTTGCTTCAGATTCATATTCTTCAATGTGGATCGAGGTCAGCACGTCATCCATGAGCAGCCGCTCGTTGAGGATGATCGCGTCCTCATAGTTGTATCCCTCCCAGGTCATGAAACCGATGAGAAGGTTCTTGCCCAGCGCTACCTCGCCCAGCTCTGTGGAAGGACCGTCGGCGATGACTTCTCCCTCCTCGATATGCTCACCGTGGTTCACGATGGGTTTCTGGTTGATGCAGGTGCTCTGGTTGGCCCGCTTATACTTCAGCATCTTATATTCGTCGACGCCTTCGCCGTCGTCTCTTCTGATCCGGATCTTCACCGCATCGACGAATTCGACGGTTCCCGCGTGTTTGGCCAGTATTACGACTCCCGAGTCTCTCGCAGCCTTATACTCCATGCCTGTGCCCACGTAAGGCGCTTCGCTGACGAGAAGGGGCACGGCCTGACGCTGCATGTTGGCTCCCATCAGAGCACGGTTCGCGTCGTCGTTTTCCAGGAAGGGGATCATTGCCGTAGCAACGGACACTACCTGGCTGGGAGAAACGTCCATGAAGTCGACGACGTCTTTGTTGTAGAGGTCGATCTCACCGCCGGCGCCTCTGGCAACGACCTTGGCGTTGACGAAATGTCCTTCGCTGTCCAGCGGCTCGTTGGCCTGGGCGATGATCAGCTGCTCTTCTTCGTCCGCGGTCAGATACTGGATCTCCTTTGTGACGATGCCTTTCTCTTTATCCACCTTTCGATACGGCGTCTCGATAAAACCGTACTCGTTGATCACACCGTAGGTGGTCAGCGAACCGATCAGTCCGATATTGGGACCTTCCGGCGTCTCGATGGGGCACATTCTTCCGTAGTGGGAGTGGTGTACGTCCCGGACCTCGAATCCGGCTCTCTCTCTGGAAAGTCCGCCGGGACCCAGGGCCGACAGTCTTCTCTTGTGCGTCAGCTCGGCCAGAGGGTTGGTCTGGTCCATGAACTGCGACAGCTGGGAACTTCCGAAAAACTCCTTGATGGCTGCAGTCACGGGACGGATATTCATCAGGGCCTGCGGCGTTGTAACTTCGATGTCCTGAATGGTCATTCTCTCCTTGACCACCCTCTCCATACGGGCCAGACCAATGCGGAACTGATTCTGCAGCAGTTCGCCCACGGTCCTCAGCCTTCTGTTTCCGAGATGATCGATGTCATCCGTCAGTCCGATCCCCTCAGTCAGGTTCAGCAGATAGCTGACGGAAGCCACGATGTCGTCCAGAACGATATGCTTCGGAGAAAGCTGGTTCTTCATGGAGACGATGGTTTCCTTCAGTTCATCCTCGTCCGTTACGCTGTCTAAAATTGCTTTCAATACAGGATAGAACACCTTCTGCGCGACTTTGATCTCATCCACGTTGAAGGGTACGAAATCCTGGAGGTTTACAAAATTATTTCCGATAACTTTTACCGGTTTCTCTTCGTCGATCTTGCTGTATACATAAACATATTCGACTCCCGCGTTCTCTACAGCGAAGCCCAGTTCTCTGGATATCTTCTGATCCTTTTCCACCAGGATCTCTCCGGTGGAAGGGGATGCAATATCCTCCGCGGCGACGCAGCCGATAATACGGTTGGAAAGGCCCAGTTTTTTATTGTATTTGTACCGTCCCACCTTGGCCAGATCGTAGCGCTTGGCATCGAAAAACAGCGCTTCGATGAGATCGTAAGCACTTTCAAAAGTGGCGGGCTCGCCGGGACGGAGCTTCTTATAGATCTCCTTCAGTCCCTCGTCGTAATTGGTGGTAACGTCCCTCGCCAGGGATTTTTCCAGCCTGTCGTCCGTTCCGAATACTTCCTCGATCTCCGCGTTGGTCCCCTCGTAAAGGATCTTCGTGGTGTCCATGGCATACTCGCCGAAACGGCGCACTTTCTTTGCCAGCTCAGCTTCGGTAATGTTCGGATTCTTGCGTCTCTCGTTCTCCACCTTGTCCTCAACCGACTTATACGCCAGGGCTCTGAGGATGGTCGTTATAGGCTGCTTTCTCGTGCGGTCCACGCGGACGGACAGGATCTCGTTGGAATCCGTCTCGTATTCCAGCCATGCGCCCCGGTTGGGGATAATGGTAGTGGAAAACAGCTTGTTGTTGGATTTGTCCACGGCCATGTCATAATACGGTCCGGGGGATCTCACAAGCTGCGTAACGATGACACGCTCCGCGCCGTTATAAATGAAGGTTCCCCTCTCTGTCATGATCGGGAAATCTCCCATGAATACTTCCTGTTCCTTTACCTCTCCTGTCTCCTTATTCACCAGGCGGACCTTCACCTTCAGCGGCGCTGCATAGGTAACGTCTCTCTCCTTGCATTCCTCCTGGTCGTACTTCGTCTCGTCGGAGATGGAGTGGTCGATAAATTCCAGCACTAAATTGTCCGCATAATCTCTGATTGGAGAGATATCCTCGAACACTTCAGTCAGTCCTTCTTTAATAAACCAATCGTAAGAATCTTTCTGGATTTGGATCAGATTAGGCATTTGAGCTACTTCATTGATCTTGGAGTAGGTCATTCGTTCTTTTCTACCTATTTTAATGGGTTGAGGCATCTTTTTTCCTCCTTGCATTGAAAACAAAATACTTCGCGTGGCAATGTACTATAATACCACATTGCTTTCAAGTAGTCAAGGAGATTATCGACGAATCTCAAATATTTTATACCAGTTTCAGAATGGGCTTAAGAATAAAAGAAAAATGCCACGCCCTACCCCTTTGCTGCAAGAATGGATTGCCTTCAGATCAGACATTTAGAATATAGATATATATTAGCGGAACACGGCCAAAAAAGCAAGCACTATTCTCCAGTCACCGTGCTGTGGCAGGTCAGCAGATATTGAAGCGTCTCCGAAGCAAGCCGGTCCCGGTTCTCCAGGGTCAGCTCCTCGTAGGCCCCCCAGGCCTTCTCGTAATACACCCGGTTCATCGGCTCCGATCCGTTACGCGCCAGATCAGGCGCCCAGTCCGGCGTCACTTGATTGATCTTCAGCATTCCCACGTATTTTGTCACCGTGTCCATCAGCTGATTTTGCCGGGGATCGCTTTTGTCCTCCTGATTTGCCGGCAGCCCTGCCGTCTGGTCAGAGTGCTCCGGGTCGTTGGGCGCGGGCACGGGCTCCGGTCCCTCCTCATCCGTCGGCGCAGGCAGAGCCGGCAGCTCCGCCTGGGACTGGATCGTTGAGAGCCGGCAGCTCCGCCTGGGACTGGATCGTTGACGCCGCGCCGGTCATGCTGGCCGCTCCGCGGGCCGCCGCGCTGCTGATCGGATAATCCCAGAAAAACGCCCCGCCGGCCACCGCCAGGCAGCAGAACAAAAAGATCAGGGACCGCGACATCCCATAATGCCTGCGCACTGCGGAAGCAGCCGCCTCCAGGGCAAAGAGCATCCACAGGCAGACGACCGCAGGTATGAGCAGACGCCGGTTTTTCTTTGCCGCGCTTATCACCTTTGCCACTAACTTATCAAACATGCGGTCGTCCTCCTTTTCTCCAAATTATTCCTGTCTCGTAAGACCATCGGTAACATACAACATTATACATGAAATCGGAAGTTTCTGCAAAATATCTGCAATTTCTTCTTTCGATCCATATAAAAAAGGACCGGCTCGCAGATCTCAGAGATCCCGCGCCGGTCCTTTCTGCATGACGCCTTTCCGTTTCCCGGATCAGCCTCGTGTCTTATTTCAGCTCTACAGTAGCGCCGACTTCTTCCAGCTTCGCCTTGATCTCGTCAGCTTCTTCCTTCGTAGCAGCTTCCTTGACCGGCTTCGGAGCTCCGTCTACCAGATCCTTGGCTTCCTTCAGGCCCAGACCCGTGATCTCTCTCACGGCCTTGATGACCTTGATCTTCTCGCTGCCTGCAGCAGCCAGAATTACGTCGAACTCGCTCTTCTCCTCAGCAGCAGCCTCACCGCCGCCAACAGCGCCTACCACGGCTACCGGAGCAGCTGCAGATACGCCGAATTCTTCTTCGCAAGCCTTAACCAGCTCGTTCAGTTCTAATACTGTCATCGCTTTGATCGCTTCGATAATCTGATCTTTGTTCATTTTAATTTCCTCCATTACATATTTTTAATTCTTCCGTTGAATTTCGTTTCTTCGCGTTTTGCCGTCCATAAGACGCGCCGGCAGGCTGATCTCGGCGATCTCCCGCAGCAGCGACTTGAACAGCTCCTGCTTTTCTTTCGACATATCCGCCAGCACTGTAGCGTTGACCTCCTCCACCGCATCGAGCACCGGCTCCTGCAGGGCCAGCGCCTTCTCCGTCAACTCGATCTCAATGAAACGGCGATCTTCCCTGCTGATGCTGCGCCGGAGCATGCCCTTCTTCTCCATGCGCTCCAGTATGCCGGAAATGGTGGAAGTTTCCAGATGAAGAATCTCCGCGATCTCCTTAGGACTTTTCTTCTTTTCCACCCAAAGACAGTACAGAACACCGTACTGCACCGGAGTAATATCAAACTCGGACAGGCGGGCGCTCATCGCCTGTGACACCCGGTGCTGCGACGTGGTCAGCAGATAATTGATACATTGATTTAATTCCAGCATGGTACTTCCTCTTTCTTTTCTCCGGCGGCTGTTTACTGCGCCTGTTATTTCCGTAATACTCTGCCTTTCCGGAATTCACGGAAAGAACCGGACATCCATCCGGTTCCCTCTCACTTCTTTCTACTAATTTATCATCTGTGCGCCGGGCCGTCAATCCTTTTTCTGTAAATCGCTGGGGCGCCAGACCTGGATCTGGATCTGTATCCGGATCTGCCCCTCTCGATCCGTCCCTCTCGCCGCCTGCCCGTTCAAGCACTCCTTCGCATCTGTTTTTATATGTAGCATGCTAATTACTTGCTTTCAAAATAGTAGCATAGGAACGAACCCCTGTCAATCCACTTTTCGATACTTTTTCACAAGCGAAAGAAGCTGCCGAAACCAGCGGACCGGCGCGGCTTCCTGGCGGGCAGCCCAGCGGCGCAGCCGGAGGGCGCAGACAGCAGAGAGGCCGGAACGAACAACGCAAAAAAATCAGCGCCCGTTCCGGGTCAGTTCAAACCGGAAGGGACGCTTTATTTTGTTTGCTGACACATAACCAGGCCGCGGCGCTCCCTGTTCTGTCACTTTCCGAAACGCCGGAGGGTCTGAAACTGCCTTCGTGCTCGCGTTACCAGTACCTGCGTCTTCTGCCGAACAACTCCTGCAAAAGCAGAATGTCCAGCAGATCGCGGAACAGTCCGCCGCTGCGCAGCGCTGCAGGCGACGCGTCGGGAACGGCCATAGCCATTGCGGCAGCCGCGCCGGTAAACTGCATTTCAATACGGTCGCCCATTTTTTTCAGCTGTTCCCGCGTGGGCGCCATGCCGCCGCACGCATCCATATAATCGCAGGCCTCGATCACATAGGGCTGAAGCTGATAGTAGATCTCGGGATAAAGGGTCTCATACTCAGCGGCAGCGGCCGCAGTCTCCGCGGCCTTGACCGGCCCTTCATACCAGCGTGTTAACTCTGCATTATGTCTCATAATATGTTCTCCTGTGACTTCCCCTATTGGACAGGGGTATAAATATCGTTGCACTCACAGTCTATGCACAGGAGCGTCCATTCGTTCGGCTGGGTCCCCTTTCCTTTTTGGCTGCCGCAGAGGAGCAGTCCGCGGCAGCCATATGGAGCGATCGGGATGGTCTTAGAATCTCAGGGAGAGACAGCTGAGACCACCGTCCAGCTTTCTGTATTCGGAAGTATCCACCAGGATCACTTCATAGCCGGCGTCGCGCACAGCCTTTTCCACAGCGGGATAACCCTCGGGAACGATCACTTTGCCGTTGACCCAGATGCAGTTTGCCGCGTACGCTTCCTCTTCCGGAATGAGAATTTTGTTGAACTTCTCAAAATCCGGTTTGGTCACAAATTCGCCGGAGACCAGCATGTTATTGTTTTCAATGTAGTTGACGCCCGTCTTCAGGTGGAGCACCTCTTCAAGGGGCACCTCAGAACCCGTCAGACCGTATTTTTCCAGTATCGCGATGAACTGACGGATGCCTTCCTCATTGGTTCTGGCGGAACGTCCCACATAGAAGTGATCGCCCACCATCATAACATCGCCGCCGTCCAGCGTTCCGGGATCCACGATGTACTCGATCTTGTCATCGCTGAAAAACTTCCTGATCGCAGGAATGATCATTTCCGCTTCTCTGTTTCTGGACATCGCGCCGGGGTTTGTGATGATGGCGCATTTTCTGGTGATGACCGCCGGATCTTCAACAAAACAGGAGTCGGGGAATCTCTCGCACGCCTCCAGTACTGTCACTTCCACACCACACTTCTTCAGAGCCTCTATGTAGGCGTCATGCTGCTTCAAAGCCAGCTCATAATCCGGCTTTCCCAACTCCGGCGCCGATGTGATCCCTTCCACCATCGCTCTGCACGGTCTTCTCACAATTACATTCTTGAACATGTCATGCCTCCTGTTCCGCCTGCTCGCTGATTGCGTTCTACTTTGTCCCTCACTGGAAATGGCCGGGCCTTTGGCGCGCCCACCAGCAATATTTTGTATGTTGTATATAATATACAATATAGCGCTTGTGTTGTCAACTGTCTCCTGCAAATTTTCCCATCGTTTTATTCAGCCGCAGCATTGCTTCATTTTTTTCCGGCGGGTGCGGAGCTTTAAAATGGCAATCAGAAGTTGATCGAAAGCATGAGAGGACCCATTTTTTCTTTCTTTTTGCCTTCTATGAACACCCCAAAAAGAAAAAAATAGATGGCGTTATAGGTATTTCGATCGTTTATCTTGTCGATTATTGTCGCTTTTTTCTTTTTGTAAGCAGTTTCATATAAAATGCGAAAAAATATTTAACTTATTTTGTATTTTATATATATTTAATACATTTCTTTTTCGTTTTTGAGCCTCTTTTGCCATCAAAAAGAAAAAATACAGAAAATGATCCATGCTTATTCCTTTTTAGGCCGATCCCGTCACTTCCCCACCCATAATAAGCCATAAAAAGTCATAATAAGTCGGGATGACTCACACCATGACAGTACCCGCAAACGGTGCATCACCCGCCCTGCAGGCTCACTCTCACAAGACAAATTTTTTCGGGCATACGATAGACGATATGTCTTATGTCATAAAAAAAGCACGGGGCCCCGGACTTCCCGTGCTTCCCGTACTTTTTCTCAGTCTGGCTTTTTCTTTCCTTACAGCGTCTCCATGTAGGCCCAGTCCACCCGCCAGTGGACCTCCCTGAGGAAGGATTCCAGTCCTGCCGCGTCTTCCTTCTCGAAGAGACGGATGATCTCCTCGTGCTCGGCATTGGTACTGTTAAGGATATCTTTCATACTTTCATCCCCGTACAAGCTGTAGGACTTCCGCAGGAATTTGTTCTTGATGCGGTGCAGAAGGTCGATGAGACTCTGGTTGCCGCATTTGTCGGTATATACCTGATGAAATGCCTCCTGCTGCTTATAATACATGTCCAGATTGTCGGAGTCGATGGCCAGTTTCATGCTGCCTATGTAAAACTGCATCTCCTTCAGTTCTTTTTCCCCGATCTTGCCGCAGGCCGCTGCAGCCGCCAGTCCATCCAGCGCCCCCAGTATCATATACGTCTCCCTGGCCTCCTGATCGGAGAGACCTTTGATGATAAATCCCTTCCGCGGAACGTTTTCCAGAAACCCGTCGCTGGCCAGCTGGATCAATGCTTCCCGGACCGGTGTCCGACTGACGTTCAGAATATCGCTGATCCGCTGCTCGTTGACCTTTTCCTCCGGCTTCAGATTCCCTGCGTTGATCTCCCCTGTGATAAAATTGTATACGTGATCCTTTAACGACAAATAGGTATCCATATATACAGTCCGCCTTTCTCTAGTTGTATATTGTATACATCGATTATACTGTAATCTGCTAAAAAAAGCAAGAAGGGATCCCGCAAAAAAACACTCTCCGGGCGGCAGACTCCGCGCCGAAGAGTGTCCTCACAGATAGGATCTCTGTTTTGCTTACTATAATTGATGCGTTTTTCTCGCAGCCCGGTTTTCCTGTTCCTTCCGCTTCTCTGAATCCTCAAGCGCATCTTCGATGGCCTCGTCCAGCACGTCGTCCAGTGCTTCTCCGATGGCGTCTTCCAGAACTTCCTTGCCTTTATCGTCTTTCAGCAGGTCCAGAATGGTGTCCATGATGGACTTGCGGTCCTCGCTCTGATCGTAGAGGAATTTGCGGATGGCAAAGACCATGCCGATAGCCAGCACCGCGGCCAGGTTGTCCAGCATACCGTGCTCCAGCAGCATCTGTCTGGCGATGGCAAAGAGCATCACGTCAAGTACTGCGCCCTGGGAATGCTCCAGAAGCATCTTGATGAACTCCAGACCAATGACCAGCCACATGATATCGCTGAGCATGCTGCGCAGCTGTACCGTGCTGAGATCCATCGAAAATATCTCATAGTTATTGACCAGCATCACTAATTCGATCCCGATACAGATCAGAATGATCAGCGAAATGATGCCCTCGAACACCGTGGAAAGCTGAAAGATAAAACGGGACGATTTCTGCATCCATACTTTGAACTGTCTCATGTATACCTCTCTTTTGCCTTAGTTTCAGCGGCAAAACCGCATCCTCGTTACTATTGTAACAATTTCCCGGGAGTTATACAAGAAAAAAAAGTGTCTTCGGTCTATGCAGAAAATGTCACCGGCCCACGCAGGAAGTTTCCGGCAGCGTGCTTCCTCCATCGATGCGGATCTCCGCCCCGGTGATATAGGCCGCTTCATCCGATGCCAGAAACGCGGCCAGATAGCCGATCTCCTCCGGCCTTCCCAGCCGTTTGACGGGGACGGATTCCGCGATCTCATCCAGGACGCGCTGTGGATCGTTTGGATCGGTCTCCTCCGCTGTCAGCTGCACCATAGGGGTCATAAAGTATCCGGGAAGAATAGCGTTGGACGTAATATTGTACTCAGCCGTGTCGATGGCGATGGCCTTGCTGAAACCCAGCAGCGCGGCCTTCGTGGTCGCGTAGGCAATATTGGCCGGATCACACACCACCGGTCCGGTGACGGAGGACATGTGGATCAGCCGGCCGTAGTGCCGTTCCATCATGCCGGGCAGCACCGCCTTTACGCAGTTCCACGCCCCTTGGATATTTACGTCGAAATGGAGTTTTCTCAGCTTTTCATCCATCTCCCGAATGTCTGTAAGCAGGGAGACGCCGGCGTTGTTCACCAGAATATGCAGCGGACCATGAGCGGCCTCCGCTTCCCGCACCACGTCCCGGACGCAGTCGGGATCCGTCACGTCCATCTGATAAGCGGCTGTCCGGACGCCTTTTTCCGACTCCTCCAGCCTCCTGGCGGACTCAAATACTTGCTCCGATTTATCCGTCATGATGACGAGAGCGCCTTTCTGCGCCATGACCCGGGCGATGCCCAGCCCGTTTCCCATAGCTGCCCCCGTGATCAATGCCGTCCTGCCTGTCAGATTACCCATTCTGTCCTCCTTCTGTTTGCTTCACCGCGCCTGCCCTCGGCCATGTCTGCCCTTCAGCATGCCTGCTCTTCGGCGTCTGCACCGCTTCAATTATCCGCCTTACTCGTCGCCCGCCGTTAGTCTGCAGATCATCTGTTCTCTGGCTCCTACCGCCACGCGGTAATATCCCGCCAGCTCCCTGTCCAGTTCCGGATCTCCCGTATCCGAGATCAGCCGATGTCCCGGAAGGGACAGCAGTTTTCTCTTGGTGGCCGCCAACAAAATGCGCTCCATACCCAGTCTGCGGATGATGCGGGGGCTGATCTGCTGGTTTCCCCTGCCGAATACGTGGCCCTGACCGCCGATAACGGTCAGGATGACGCGCAGGTCACTGCCCGGCTCCTGGGCGATCTCCCAGAGCTGCCGTTCCGTCACGTCGGAAGCCACCAGCTTTTTATCCCGTATGACGTCCACGCCGATGAGCGTGTTAGGCAGATCCAGGCATTCCATAACGCGCCGGGTGGTGGTCCCCGCGCCCACCGCATAGTACACGCCCGGTTCCATGCCGTCGATGAGCTGCGCCGCAATGGACGTCAGTTCTCCTTCTTCCGGGACGGATCTGGCCTTCACATGCTGGATCCTCGTCTCGTCGCAGGGCACCCGGAGAAACCCGTAAAGACGCGGGCGCACCTCTCCTCTGCGGTAAGCGTCCTCGTCCAGATCCATGACCTCGGCCTCCCGGCTGTTTTCCGCCCCCTGTTCAAGATGCCGGAGAGCGGCGCTGCCCGCGCTGGCGGGATTCAGCGCAAACACGCCGGAATGGATCTTCACTCCGGCGGGTATGCCCAGCACGGTCACCCGGTCGCCCGCTCCCTCATAAATATTGCGGGCGGTGCCGTCCCCGCCGGCAAACAGCAGCAGATCCACCCCCGCGCGGCTCATAGCCCGGGCCGCCTGAACGGTATCCTCCGGTGAAGTTGCGCCGGCGCCTCTGCCGGGCAGCACCTGCTCCGGGCTCAGTCCGGCGGCCCGGCACTCATCTTCGCCCATGCCGCCTTGACAGGTAATGACCGAAATGCGGCCGGCTGCGGCTCCCAGCTTTCTCAGCGCGGCGGCGGCCCGGTCCGGAGCTTCCGGACGAGCCCCCAGTTCCAGGGCCTTTTTCTGAATCTCCGCGCCGTCGCTACCTTTCAGCCCCACCCGGCCTCCAATGCCGGCCACCGGGTTGACGATCAGGCCGACTCTCATTTTCCTGCTTGTTTCATTGCTCATCCGTGGATTCTCTTTCCATATTGATATTGATGGGGCCCTTTTCCCTTCCCGTCCGGCGATAACGTCCCTCAAACCGGACCGGGCGCCGGAACTTCCGTCCCGGCGCCCTGGGTCCTTCTCAGGACTTTCCGAACCGCTTTACATAGGCCCGCCATGTAGTCGCAAGCTTCCCAAAAGATTCCTCCGTGGAATCCGCGGGAATATCGATGGGGCGATGACGCGCGCACTTGTGAGGCGCGGTGCGTATCGTCTCCGGGTCTTCCCGGCATTCCACCGCGATGCGGCGAAGCACTTCCACATAATAATCAATATCGTCTTTATTATAACTCTCACAGGGCTCCGGTGTAAATGGCTCCGGCACAGTAAATGGATGATGGGACATCCAAAGTTCGGAAATACCGTAATCCACAAGCCGGTGATTTACGTCCACAATGCCCAGCCCCGTCTCCTCAAAGAGCTTGTCGAAAGACAGGCGAGTCTGCTCCATGCGGCGCTCTCCCTTCCCGTAATGCAGGGATACGCCGGGCACCTTTTCCAAGATCTTCTTGGTCATGTACTGATTGTTCAGCACAGAGATCACCGCCGCCTGGCGCATGCCCTCCCAGCCAAGACTCATACACCACATATAGGCTCTCGTCACTGCGGTGGCATTGCCTAAAAACAGTTTTACGTATCCGATGCTGTCCTTTCTGTCATAATCCAGGTAGTATTTGCTTCCGTCAAACTCTACCGTAGGTTTGGGCAGAAACGCCTCGAACGCTCCGGTGCAGCCAATGGCGCCGCAGCCCGGTCCGTCGGAACCGTGAGGGGACGAGAAGGTCTTGTGCAGATTGAAATGCATCAGATCAAAGCCCGCCTCTCCGGCCCTCGCCACGCCCAGCAGCGCGTTGGCATTAGCCTGATCGTACACGCAGACGGCGTCTACCTGATGAGCCGCTTCCGTGAACTCGTGGATGCGGTCGTTGAAGATCCCCGTGTCCTCCGGATTGGTGATGAAAATGGCGGCCGTCTTCTCGCTGAGCGCCGCTTTATATTCCTCGAAGTTGGGGAGCCCAGTCTTTTCATCGGGCATCAGCGTGATGATCTTATAGCCCAGAGTAGAAGAGGCTGCCGCGTCCACCGGATGGGAATGCAGCGTGGTCACGATCTCCGTCTTATGGGTGTTTCCTTTGGACTCGTGGTACTTCCTGACCAGCTGAGCGTTGGTATAGATGGCGTGACCTCCGGCCACAGGCAGGAAGGAAAAACGCTCCATGCCCGCCAGCTCTTTCATGATCTGCTCCGTCTTATAATATATTTCCAGGATCCCCTGCATGGTATCCGTGTCCTGAAGCGGATGCACATCCATGAGTCCGGGATGCCGCATCATATGCTCCTGTACCTTAGGGTTGTATTTCAGCGTACACGTTCCCTGCGAGATGCCCAGCGTGTTGTCCGACCCCATCATCTCCTGGGTCACACGACTGTAATGCCGCACCAGCCGCGGCTGGCTGACCTGAGGCAGAGCCGGCCGCTTTTTTCTGCGGACGCCTGCGATCTCTCCCAAAACGTCCCCGGCAGCTTCCGCGACCTCCTGCTCGGCCTTCGCCACCAGGATCCCCCGCTCTCCCGGTACGGTGAGTTCCAATACGATGGGTTCGTTCCAGCGGGCCTGATGAAATTCTCTGATCTCTATCTCTTTCGCCATTACATAAGCCCCCTTTCCACCGCCTGTACAAATTGATCGATATCCGCCTTGCTGTGGATCTCCGTCACGCAGACCAGCATGCAGCCGTCCAGGCCCATGCCTGTTCCCGTCAGATCATATCCGCCGATGATGTTTTCCGCCAGCAGTTTTTTATTCAGTTCCGCCGGGGTCACGCCGGAGGCTGTGAGATCCAGCACGAATTCCTTAAAGACCGGTCCGCTGTATTTCAGGGATACCCCCTTGATCGCAGAAAGTTTCTTTGCCGCGTAACGCGCCCTCTGCATGATCAGGGTGCCCACCTCTTCCATGCCCGCAGGACCCATAACGGCCAGATATACTCCCGCCGTAGCCGTCCAGAGCCCGGCGCTGGTCCCTGTGTATTCCGCGCACTGTTCACGGATCTCATAGGAGGTCCGGTCAAAGGACGCCTCGAAGCTGAAGCCGATCTCTCCCTCCACCGTGGTAGGCGAAGCGCCGTACATCATATCCTTCAGCTGGAATGCATACTTCGGATCATCTTTTACCATGACGTAGCCGCCCACACCGGCTCCCGCAAACATGTGGATGCCGATGGAGTGAATATCGCCGCAGGCGATGGTCGCGCCATAGCTGCCCGGAGCCTCCATTACGCCCATGGAAATGGGATCTCCGTAGACGATGAATTCCGCCCCCGCCTTCTTCGCCATGGACCCGATCTCCTCCGCCTGGATCTCTATGATGCCCAGGAAGGTAGGATTCTCGATCATGACCGCCGCCGTCTGGTCGTCCAGCTTGGCAGCCAGGTCTTCCAGATCCAGCAGGCCGGTGTCCCCACTGTATTTGACTTCAACCAGATCGCAGTAATTTCCGTCGATCTGAGTCAGATAGTTTCTGGCGATATTCAGAGTCATCGGATTGATGCTGGCCGGGTAGAGTACCTTTTTGCGGCCGGAGATCCTTCCCGCCATGCGAAAAGCGTGGCCCAGCGAGCTGCCCCCGTCGTACTGCGGAAAGGCGATGACGTCCATGTCCAAAAGCTCAGCCATCTGGCTCTGATACTCGAACTGCAGCTGGCCCCTGCCCTGATCGCCCAGATCGCTGGTATAAGCAGTGTAAAACTCTCCGCGGCCCAGGACTTCATCCACTACAGCCGGCACGTAGTGCGGCGCGCAGCCGGCTCCCAGGAAGCACAGATGGGTCCCCGCTCCGGCGTTTTTGTTCAGGATCGCCGCGGTATGGCGTTTCAGCGAGCACTCGTCCAGAATGGGTTCCGGCAGTTTAAAGTCATGGTAGAGTAAATGATCGGGGATCACTTCAAAAATTTCCCGCTCATCCTTCGCCTCCACCTCCCGCATCATTTCCGCCTTTACCTCCGGCGTGGTATTTGGTATGTATGGGTAAACGATCTGTTCCATCTTTAATTTCCTCCTTCGCCCCCGCCTAGTAACCGGCGGTCAGGCCGCAGTCGATCGACAGCGTCGTGGCCGTGATGGAGTCCACCTTGGGAGACGCCAGGAACAGAACGCATTCCGCGATCTCGCTGGGCTGAATGAACTTGGCTCTCTCTCCCTGAGGATACTTTCTCAGCAGATTGTGGTAGTAACCTTCGATGTCTCCGCCGCCATAGACTTCCGCCTGGCCCACCAGCATGGGCGTTTCCACATCCGCCGGCGCGACAGCGTTCACTCTCACGCCCAGAGGCGCCAGCTCCAGTCCCAGGGATTTGGTGATCAGCGTCACGCCGCCTTTGGAGGCATTGTAGATACAGTTGCCGGGGTTCCCTCCGATCCCGGCGTCAGAGCTGATATTCACGATGCAGCCATGGGTCTTGATCAGTTCCGGGATGGTTCTGCTGCAAACAAAGAAGGTTCCCTTCAAATTGACATTGATCGTGCGGTCCCATTCGTCCTCGGTCATTTCCCAGGAATCGCCTTCCACCCAAACGCCTGCGGTGTTGACGACCACATCCAGCCTGCCCGCCCGTTTTACCACCTCGGCCACCATTTTTTCAATGTCCGCGACCTTCGTCACATTGCACACCACATAATCGACCGCGCCCATGGGATCCATTTCGGCCTTTGCCTTCTTCAGGCGATCTTCATTGATATCTGTAATGTAGACCTTCGCTCCCTCTTCCAGAAAGCGCTTGCCGATGCAGACGCCCATGCCGCCTCCGCCTCCGGTGACCAATACGACCTTATCTTTGAATTCGCTCATTTTCTGTTCTCCTTTCTGATTCGATCCGCGTTTTGCCTCCCGGCCGGCGGATACTGCACAATGCTGGCAGGGGACCGCCGTGCCGGCGCAAATTTTCATTGCCGGCAGCGGGGAGCCGTGTTTTAATATTCTTATATAAAGCAATCTCCATGCCAATCTGTCTTCCGCGCCAAAATCACCGAAAATAATTCACAAAAACCCCATTTCCCTTCCTTATATATAGAAATATTCCGCCCCTATGCGGTTTTTCGCACAAAATAGCCGGATTTTGTCCGCCTTCATTTCTCACATTTGATAAACAGATCCATGACATTATTTCAACTGGGCATGAAAAAAACCGATGAAAGACCTTAATTGTCCCCATTTATCAATTTCGAGAAACGCATTTATCATTATTGACAAATAAAAACCGGAGATTTTCTCTCTTTCAGCGCGCATTTTCCATATTTAAAAGTAATTTCTCGGACAGCGCGGCAAAAATACGCCATTTTTTGAGGAAAGCGGCCCAATTCATTGCTCCTAAAAAGAACTGGCACGGCATTTGCAGTTACAAAACAGCATTACCGGGTTCACTGCGCCCGGGCTGCAGCCGGACGATCCAATCAGACAGCTAAGACCAAAAGAAAGGAATGACTTACATGAATGAATTGAACTGTGACCGCAAACTTTCTTTCGCATCCAAACTGGGTTACTCCCTGGGCGGAACAGGAGACGCCATCGCCTACGATTTCATCGGCGGATTCCTGCTGTTCTTTCTCACGGACCTGGTGGGCATTTCGCCCGCCTTTGCCGGAACCATCACGTTTATCGCTATTCTGTGGGACGCCGTTACGGACCCCATCATCGGAATGCTCAGCGATAAGTCCAAATCCAAATATGGAAAAAAGCGGCCCTTCCTTCTGGGTTCCGCCATTCCGCTGGCACTGATCATGATATTTCTCTTCTCGGATCCCGGACTGACAGGAAAAGCGCAGATGGCCTATTACCTGATCTTCGCACTGCTTTTCTGGACCGCGTATACCACCTTCAACATCCCCTTCTTCGCGCTGGGGGGCTGTCTGACCACCAACGCGGACGAGCGGACCAAGATCCGTTCTATCGCTCAGGTCCTCAATTTTGTTGGCGTCTTCTGCGCCAGCGCGCTGCCCACCTTTATCATCGGTCATCTCACCGAGGATTACGGCATGGATGAGCTGGCGGCCTGGGGCGTGGCTGTCAAGATCATCGCCGCCATAGCCGCCGTCACGATCCTCATCTCCTGGCGGACCACCAGAGGCCTTGAGCTGATCATCGAAGAGACGGCGGACGTCTCCCACGACAACCTGTGGCGGGAGATCAAGGAGGTCATGAGCATCAAGCCCTACCGCAATGTCATCGCTTCCAACTTCCTGTTCTACGCCTGTTACTGCATCACCACATCTTCTGTTCTGTACTATGTGGAATACATACTGGGCATGGGAGAGAAGCAGGCCTCCGCTGTCTACACCGGCGTCACGGCGGGAGGCATCATCGTCGCCATCGCGCTGGGGCCCCTGGCCGTGATCTTCGACAAGAGGACCGCCTACATTCTCTGCGCCTTCATTTCCGGAGCCATCATGCTGGGCGCTACCTTTGTCCCCATCGCCACGCTGACGGCGGCTATCATATACGCCATTCTGATCAACATCGGTTCCGCCGGACACTGGACGCTGAGCTATACATTGCTGTACGATATCAGCGAGATCGACGAATTTGAAAACGGCAGACGGCGGGAGGGATTCCTGATGGCCTACTTCTCCTTCTGCGGCAAGCTGGGCAGCGCCATCGCCAGCTTCCTCACCGGAATGCTTCTGGAATTCAGCGGTTACAACGCCGAACTGGGCATGGCTCAGCCGGACAGCGCCCTGACCACCATCAAGCATCTGTTTACCCTTTGGCCGGCTCTGTTCGGCATCGCCTGCGGCGTGGTCATCCTGCTGTCCCCTGTTACCAGAGAGCGCTACAATAAGCTGCTGGCCAGCCTGGAACTGAAACGTCAGGGGAAGGCTTACACCACCGACGGTTTTGAAAAACTTCTCTCCAAGCCGTCCTCCATCCGCCACTGATCTTCAGATCCAGTGTAATTTCAGGCGGTGCAGGGAATCCTGCTTCGCGATATCTGCCCCATGATAAAAAGACGGAGCCGGTCGGCAGCCTTTACAGGGCTGCGGGCCGGACCCGTCTTTTTTCTTATGGCAGCGCGGCGCGGCTGGACGTTTTGCGTCATTTCCTGCCGACGCCCAGTTCCTTGATCTTCCGGTAAAGGGTGGCCTCGCCCATGCCCAGCTCCCTGGCCACAGCCTTTTTGGCCTCCACAGAGTACCCTGTGCGCTCCAGCGCCCGGCTGATGACCTCCCGCTCCAGATTGCGGCACTGTTCCGCCAGGGTCAGACCCCGCCGGGGCTCTTCCTCCCTGCGCAGACGAGGCGGCAGGCTCTCAGGGGAGAGCACGGCGCCGCTTTCCATATTGACTGCATACTCCACCACATTTTCCAGCTCACGAATATTTCCCGGCCAGTGGTAGCTCTGCAGCATAGCCAGCGTTTCCCCCTCATAGCCGCGGATATTCTTTGAGAGCAGCACATTGTATTTTTCCAGTGCGTTTTTCAGAAGAAGAAGAATATCCTCTTTTCTCTCACGCAGGGGAGGGACCAGAAAAGGAATGACGTTGAACCGGAAATAGAGGTCCTCCCTGAACTCCCGGTCGGCCACCATCTGTTCCAGATCGCGGTTGGTGGCTACGATGACCCGGACGTCCACGTCCAGTTCCCGGCTGCCGCCGATCCGTTCCACCTTGCCCGTCTGCAGCACGTGCAACAGTTTTACCTGCAAATGAAGGGGCAGGTCGCCGATCTCATCCAGAAAAATAGTTCCCTTGCTGGCTAATTCGAACTTTCCGGGCTTCCCCCCTTTGCTGGCCCCCGTAAAAGAGCCTGCCTCGTAGCCGAAGAGCTCGCTTTCCATCAGATTCTCCGGAATAGCGCCGCAGTTGACCGTCACGAAGGGATTGTCCTTCCTGGGGCTGGCGGAGTGGATGACTTTGGCGATCAGGCTTTTTCCCGTACCGCTTTCTCCCGTGATCATAACGGTGGATCTGCTGTCGGCGATCTTTTCGATCTGCTCCTTCAGGCGGCACATCTGCGCGCTGATCCCGATGATCTCATCCACCGACGCGCTCTCTTTCTTCTCCGTGAGATTGTAGACCATCCGGCGGACCTCAGCGATGTCCCGGAAGGACACCACGGCCCCCACGCACTTTCCGTCCTCCTCACCGGTCACTGCTTCCCCCTCGTTCTCCGGGGATATGCGCACCGGCACCGCGCTGCAGAAGAAATGCATTTCGCTGCCGTCGTCCCTGACGTAGCGTTCCTCCGTATCGCTGTAACCCTTTCCCGTGACCACCACGTTGAGGAGATGGGTGCCTCTCCACAGCTTCCTGATACTGGATCCCACGATCTCGCTCTGTTTTTTGCCGATCAGTGAAGCCGCCATCAGGTTGCACTCCGTAACGCTGCCTCTCTCATCCACCGCAATAATGCCCTCGTGAATGGACTGCAGAACCGTCCGCATACCGTTGGTAGCGCTGACCTCGTTTACTTTTCCCGCAATGAGAAAGGCCATCTTTCTCAAAAATTTCAGATATGTCTCTTTCCTTCGGATGAGCCGTTCCCTCTGCTCCTCCGTGAAAGCCACCAGTCCGATGACTCCCATCACCCTGCCCCCGGTCTTGACAGGACAGCAGATCTCCGCCAGCTCGTTCTCATATCCCCAATAATTGGGATCGCCCGGCGCGTCCTCGATAATATACTCCGTCCCCGTGCGCAGGATCGTCCCGTAGATCTCTTTGGTACCGGGGCCCCCGCACTCCTCGATGGTATTGATCCTGTCGTAATACCTGCCTGTTCCCGCCACGATGAGATGGGCGGTGGACACAATTTCCGTCTCCAGACCGATGGCGGCGGAAATCGCCTCCGCCACATCCTGCACTGTGCTCTGAATCGTAGACAGATCGATCATGACATTCCTCCTGCTGCTTTCGTCGTTCCTTCTTCGCCGTCGCCGTTCCTCCGGCTGAACCTGCCGAGCCTGCTGAATCCATCATATCACAGCCCACCACAGGAAAGCCATAAGAAAGCACAAGAAAAGAAAAACAGCGGGGGCCCCGCAGGTCGTGATTTTATTGCAAAGAAAAAGAACGCGGCAGGCGCGTCCTTTTTCCGTTGTATGTATCTGTACGGACATTGTGCGTTGTGTGGCTTTTAAAAAACTCACTCAAACAGGCATTTGGCCAGTTTGGTAAACATCTGGTCTCTGTATCTGATCTTCTCCGCGTCCTTGCCGTCGGAATAATCGTAGAAACCAGCACCGTTCTTCACCCCGTACTGCCCCTTCTCAAACCGATCCGCCAGCATTCCGAAGGGCTCCTTACGGTCGCTGAGATCCTCAAAGAGATAGGAAGCGATGTTGTAGAAAATATCCAGTCCTCCCAGATCGCAGACCTCGAAGGGGCCCAGGCAGGCGTAACGCATGCCCAGTCCGTATTTCATCACATCGTCCACCGCCTCAGGCGCTGCGATGCCCTCCTCCACGATATGAAGGCACTCCCGCAGTACCGCCAGCTGGATGCGGTTCAGCGCGAACCCCGGAGCATCCTGCACGATGACAGGCTTTTTGTCCACTGCCAGCGCCATATCCCGGATCGCCTCCGCGGCCTCGTCGCTGGTCTCTTTCCCCTGAATGACCTCGATCAGCGGGATCAGGTGCGGCGGATTGATCCAGTGCATGCCGCCGAACCGCTCCGGTCCCTCGATCACCTCCGCTATCCTGGAAATGGACAGGCCTGAGGTATTGCTGGCCAGCAGCGCGTCCCTGGGCACCAGGCGGGACGCCTCTTCCCAGAAGGTATGCTTGACTTCCAGCTTTTCCAGGATCGCTTCCACAACGAAATCCGCCGTCCCAAAACAATCCTTGGCGTCTGTGTAGATGATCCGTTTCAGCAGCGCCTCTGATTCCTCCTGGGTAACCACGCCCTGGGATACTTCCGTCTCCTGATTCAGCCGGATCAGCTTTTCCGCCTTTTCAAGAGCCGCGGGAAAAACGTCGTAAAGCACCACGTCATATCCGTATTTTGCAAACGTCTGACCCATGGAGGACCCCATGGTCCCCGCGCCGGCGATCACGATATTTTTGATTTCCTTCATGTTCCTACTCCTCTTCCATAGGCTTCAGATCCGGGCTGATGATCAGTTCGCAGCCTGTGGCGGCCTTGATCTCGTCCAGCGTGAAGTCCGGGTGCAGCTCTTTCAATACGATGCCTTCCGGCGCCACTTCCATGACTCCCATCTCCGTGATGATCAGATCCACTACGCCCAGCGCCGTGTACGGCAGCGTGCACTCCTTCAGGATCTTGTGCGCTCCCTTCTGCGTGTGCAGCATGGAGATGATCACTTTCTTCGCTCCCACTACCAGGTCCATGGCTCCGCCCATTCCAGCCACCATCTTCCCCGGTACGATCCAGTTCGCCAGATTTCCGTGCTCATCTACTTCCATGGCTCCTAGTACTGTGGCGTCTACGTGTCCGCCTCTCACGATGGAAAAACTCATGGCTGTGTCGAAAAAGTTCGCTTCCGGCGTGTGCGTTACGTACGCTCCTCCGGAGTTGATCACATCCACGTCCTCTTTTCCCTTTTCCGCGCTTCCCGCAAGTCCCGTAAATCCGTTCTCCGAATGCAGTACGATATGCACTCCCTCCGGAAGATAGTTCGCCACCATGGTCGGCAGGCCGATCCCCAGGTTGGCCACGTCTCCGTCCTTAAATTCTTTCGCCGTTCTCGACGCGATCCTCGCCTTTAAATCTGCCATGGTTTTTCACCTCCTACAATATATGTCGCAAAGATCCCGGACATCGCGTAGGTATCCGGATCTTTCTCTCCTACCTCATACAGCTGCTCCGTCGCGATGGCCACCGTGTCCGCCGCCATAGCCATCACGTAGTTGAAGTTCTTCGTGGCCTTGGCGCAGGTGAAATTGCCGAACTTATCGCAGACGGAGGCGCGGATCAGCGCGTAGTCCGCTTTCAGCGGCTTCTCTAGCAGATAGTCTTTTCCGTCGATATTGATGGTCTCCTTGCCCTCGGCAATGATGGTGCCCACTCCGGTGGGGGTGAGTACGCCGCCCAGACCGGCGCCCGCCGCTCTGATCTTCTCCGCCAGAGAGCCCTGGGGGACCAGGGTGCACTCCAGGGAGCCGTCGTTCATTCCCTTGCCGATGAGGGGGTTCATTCCCACGTGGGATGCGATGATATGGTCTACCATGCCGGCGCTCAGAAGCTTGGCGATCCCTCTGTCCGTGGTGCCGGTGGCAGCCGCGGGAAGTCCGCCGTCGTTTCCGATGACGGTCAGATGCTTGACGCCTTTTTTCACGAGCGCGTCGATCAGAATTTCGGGCGAGCCTGTTCCCAGGAACCCGCCGACCATGATGGTCATGCCATCCTGGATGCCGGCTACCGCTTCCTCAGCGGTTCTGATTTTGTTGATCATTTGAATTCTCCTCCGTTTCACACTGCCGGATCCGGCAGGCCGCTTATTTTCTGTCGCCGGGGCCCTGGTTGGTTTTTTCCCAGAGCCCTCGTCGATCAGGATCCACTGGCGATTTCTCTGTTACGCGATTCCCATGGAACCGAGAATGATGATGGCAATACAGGCGATGGTCGGGATGACTACGGTACACATACCGATGTTGACATAGCACTGCTTATGCGTCATGCCCGTCACTGCCAGAAGCGTGATGACCGCGCCGTTGTGGGGCAGAGTGTCCAGGCCTCCGCAGGCGACTGCGGCGACTCTGTGCAGGACCTCCGGGCTGATGCCGGCGGCCGCCGCCGTCTCCATAAAGCCTTCCGCGAAGGTGGCCAGAGCGATGGACAGCCCGCCGGAAGCGGAACCGGTGATACCGGCCAGCACCGAAGATGCGATCGCTTCGCCGATCAGAGGATTGGAAGAAATGGACAGCATTCCGGACGCCACGATGGCGAAACCGGCCAGCGATTTGATTACATTACCGTAGCCTACCTCAGAGGCTGTGTTCATGACGGCGAGAAGGGAACCGTTAACGCCTTCCTTCAGGGAATCCACCACGCCGTTTTCAAATCTCTTGAAGTTGAATATTACAACGAGCACGATACCGATGATCAGCGCGATGACCAAACTCCAGGTTCCTACCACAGAACCGAAGGTGGTGCCGTATCCCTCTTCCAGATAGGAAGAGTCGCCCGCGGGCAGAACCCACTTGGAAAATGCGAAATTGGCTGCGATCACGACGATGATCGGAATGATAGAAGTGCTGAAAGGCGGCAGCTTGGAGGGATCCATCACCTTCAGGTTTTCATTGGGATGATTCCCGTATCCCTCGCCGTTGGCCTTGGCCTTCTTCAGTCTGCTGGTCAGCCAGAACATGCCTCCGAACAGCATGATCAGCGCAGCCACGATACCGAGGATCGGAGCAGCGAACGCATCCGTTCCGAAATATGTCATGGGGATGGCATTCTGGATCTGCGGCGTGCCCGGCAGAGCCGTCATGGTAAAGGTGAAAGCTCCCAGCGCGATAGCCGGAGGCAGCAGTCTCTTCGGCAGATCAGCCTCTCTGAACAGGGCCGCGCCGATGGGATAGATGGCGAAGGCCGCTACGAACAGCGAAACGCCTCCGTATGTAATGACCGCGCAGGACAGCACGATCGCCCACATTTCTTTGCCTCTGCCGATCTTTTCCGTAATAAATTCGGCGATGGCGTTGGCGCTTCCGGACAGATCCATGACCTTCCCGAACACGGCGCCCAGCATAAACATGGGGAAATTGGACTTGATATACCCAGCCAGATTAGGCATGAAGGTCTCCGTATAGGTGGCCATCAAGTGGAATTCTCCGCCTTCAAGAAGAGCGAAGGCCGCCGCAAAGCAGGCGAGGATGGGGGCGAGCAAAATGATCGACCAGCCCCTGTACGCCAGGTACATCAGCAGGAGCAGGGAAATGACAATACCGATAACTCCGATCATGATTTTCCTCCTTCTTTATAAACAACACGTCTGTTACAGCTTGTTTTTAACTAGTAAAGATTGATACGATTGCAGGCCCGGGATCGGGCCTTTTCATCGGCCGTCAGCGGTCGCTCCGACCGCCGGCCGGTTCTGTGGCCGCTCCGGCCCCCGGTCTCTCCAGTCCACACACTGTCGACAGATCTGCGGTCCGGGCACTCCCGGACCGTAAGACGCTTTATCAGCGGCGCACGATCAGCCCGCGGTCCAGCCGCCGTCGATGGTCAGCGCGGAGCCTGTGATATTGTTTCCCACGTCGGAACAGAGGAATTTGACTACCTCCGCCACTGTGGAAGGTTCCAGCAGTGTCTTGACCGCCGCCTTCTGCAGCATGATCTTGCTCACCACTTCTTCTTTGCTGATTCCGTGATTCTGCGCCTGAGCTTCGATCTGATTATCTACCAGCGGCGTTCTCACATAAGCCGGGCAGATGGAATTGACCGTGATCCCGTAAGGGCCTCCCTCCAGGGCGGCCGTCTTAGTCAGTCCCATCAGGCCGTGTTTCGCGGAAACATAAGCCGACTTGAATTCCGAAGCCACAAGTCCATGGATGGAATTCAGATTGATAACGCGGCCCCAGCCCTGTTCCTTCATGGAAGGCCACGTATACTTCGTCAGCAGGAAAGGCGCAGTCAGCATCAGGGAGATCATGAAATCCCAGCGTTCCTCAGGGAACTCTTCGACCGAGGCCACATTTTGGATACCGGCCACGTTCACCAGAATATCCGTCTTTCCATATTGATCCAGCGTGTAGTCCACCAGATCCCGGCATCCCTGCCGTTTGCTCAGATCCACTGCGAAACAGTCGCAGGACAGTTTCTCCGACGCTTCCGAGAGCAGACCCTCGTTCACATCCGCCATGACCACCTTCACACCTTCCCTGGCAAGGCACTCCGCCGTGGCATAACCGATACCGCTGGCCGCGCCTGTTACAATGGCGACTTTGTTTTTCAGCATCTCTCGCTCCTCCTTTACATACACTCATGACCATACATCAGAACTCATACACTCATACTCTTTCGGTCACCTGTCTCTGTGATAACGTTTACCTGTCACGCCTATAATAAACTGCAATTATCATTCCAATCTGACAAAGAAATTGGAAATCGTGTAATACCAACGGTTGTAAAGCTCCTCAGCCTGAGGAATAAAAAAAATCCCCCGTTTTTCCGCAGTTTTCGCAGAAAAACGTAAGGATTTCCAAACATCAATATAAGAATCAGCAAATTTATGTACGATAATTCTTACACCATTTCATTTTTTCCAATTTAAAACGTTAGATATTCCGAACATTTACTTCTTTGTTCTGAATATTTTAGACTAATTCCACTTTTCTTATCACCCGTCAAACCCGCTGCCGATTTCGTACTTCATCATTTTCTCATACAGCGTCGTTCTGCTGATCCCCAGCTCTCTGGCAGCCTTTGTCTTGCTGTTTCCGCTCCTCATCAGGGCGCCGACGATAGCCAGCCGCTCCGATTCCTCCATGGTCTCTTTCAGCGTCTTTGCGCGGAAATCCGCTTCCAGACCCGTGATCCTGGAAGGAAGATGCTCCACTTTGATCTTCCCGTCGCTTCCGATAAAATTGATCGCCCGCTCCAGCACATTCTCCAGTTCGCGCACATTTCCCGGCCAATCGTATCTCATAAGGTACTCCATAGCCCCCTTCGACACCCCCTCAACGGTGAGATTTTCCCGCCGGGCAAACTTCTGAATAAAGATCCGTGCCAGAAACGGGATATCCTCCTTCCGTTCCCGCAGTGCGGGAATGTGCAGGGTCACCACGTTGAGCCGATAGTACAGATCGGAACGGAACCGGTCTTCCTGGACCATCTTGTAAAGACTTTTGTTGGTAGCGGCTACCACGCGGACGTTCACCGGTTCTCTCACATTAGAGCCGATCTTCTGGATCTCCTTGTCCTGAAGCACCCGCAGGAGCTTCACCTGCATATCCAGAGGCAGATCTCCGATCTCATCCAGAAATATGGTGCCGCCGTGGGCCGCCTGAAACAGCCCTGTCTTACCCCCTTTTTTAGCCCCGGTGAAAGAGCCCTCCTCATAGCCAAACAGCTCCGACTCGATGAGTTGGCTGGGAATGGTGCCGCAGTTGACGCAGATAAAGGGCGCGCTCTTTCTCATGCTGGCCTGATGTACCGCGTGAGCGAACAACTCCTTTCCCGTTCCGCTCTCTCCCAGAATCAGAACGCTGGAATTTGTCTTCGCCACCTTCTTTACCGTCTCCTTCAGATCCCGCATCAGGTCGCAGTTTCCGGTGATATCATCCACGCTGTATCGGGCTGTGTTGATCTTTCCAAAAGTCTTCTTGTACAGACTGAGCTCCAGCTCCATGGAGTTCATCTTTTCGTAGAGCATCCGCAGGTCGCCCATGCTCCGAAACAGCACCCTTCCAAAAGCGCCCAGGATCTCTCCGTCCTTATAGATCGGAATGCGGGAGGCGATCATCTTTTCGCCCTTGATCTGCTGAAACTCTCCCGTTTCCGGTATTCCGGTCTTTGTGACGATATCCATTCTCGTATTCTCGATGACCTCGCTGACATGGCGGCCTACCACCGTCTTCTGGTTCACACCCAGAAACTCCGCGTACGCTTTTGAGAGCGCCTCGATATATCCCTCCTTATCCACGATGACGATAAGCTCATCCACCGCCGACAGCATGGTTTCCAGCAGGATATCCGCCGCGATTTTCTCTTTCCGGCCCGATCGCTTCATCTGTGCTCCCCCTCCCACTTATCCGTCCCGTCTCATCTGCCTCGTTTGTCTCTATTTTATTGGCCATCGTCTCCAATTGCAAGGACGTTTTTCCGCACCCCGGCGTCCCGGCTGTCAACGGCCGCATCGAGCTCTGCCCCACGGTCCTGCGCGGCGGCTGTCCGGCCACTGTCCGGCATTGGGGGCCATTGGAGCCGGATTGTGCTTCCGGCCTGCGGCACAGGATGGCATCGCGGCCAACTGGAGCCGGATTGCGGCGGTTCCGGCTCACAGTGCAGGACGGCGTTCCGAGCCGGCAGATTCTGCTCACAGCACAAGGCGGCGTTCCAGGCCGGCGGACCCGGAGAATCTGTCCAGTAACCCGGCATCGCAGGCCATTGTCACCGGACAGCCGCTCCGGCCTTCAGCACAGGGCGGCACCGCGGCCCGGCAGACCTGGACAGCGGCCACGGCTCACAGAACGAAAATTGGGTGAGATCGAGAATTTTTTCTTGATCTCACCCAAAAACCGCAATGAAATAGGCGAAATGCATTTCGTTTTTAGCATTTCACCTATTTCTATACTGTACCCATAAGTGTGGACACGACCAGATTTTAGATACCCCAATTATGGACACACAGCCCGCTAGGGTTTTGGTGCATCCTGCAAAATAGACATTCGCTTTTGTGTATGGTACGCTAGGGACATCAGGAGGTCGTCATGAGCAAAATACCGTTCACAGAAGAGCAGATAAAACTGCTGCAAGAGAACCCATATACCTACAACGTTACACCCAACACCCTCTATCTCACGAAAGAATTCAAGGAACTCTTTTATCAAGAATATAGAAAGGGGAAGCTGCCCCGGCAGATCCTTGAGGAGCATGGATTTCCGATGAGCATTCTGGGCGAGAGCCGGATCAGCGGTATTTCTTCCATGATCCGCAAGGAAGCAAAGCGGCCGGAGGGGTTCCGGGAAGGTCCCACGAGCAGGAGAGAACTGCCCCTAATTGGGGATACGCCCGAAGCGGCGATCCGTGATCTTCTGCATGAGGTACAGTACCTCCGTCAGGAGGTTGAGTTTTTAAAAAAAATTACCTCGATCAAGAATACAAGGAAGTAGGTGCATTGCTAATGAATGAATCTTCCTTTGTATTTGAAGTGATCGATCAAACGATCGCGGCCGGAGAGCCCCCGCTTTGTGTGTCAGAACTGTGCCGGATCGCAGGGGTATCCAGAAGCGGCTATTACGCTTGGGTAAAAGCGGCTCCGATCCGGGAACGGCGAGAGGCAGCGGATCGCAGAGCGTTCGATCAGATTCTTGGCGCTTACAAGATGCATGGCTACACCAAGGGGGCCCGCGGTATCCATATGGCGCTGCTGCATCAGGATCCACCCGTCATCATGAATCAGAAGAAGATCCGCCGCTTGATGAACAAGTACAACCTGTCGTGTCCGATCAGGAAGGCGAATCCCTATCGGCGGATGGCCAGGGCGCTGAAGACGGACAACGTTGCGGAGAACTTACTCCGGCGTGAATTTGAATGCTATGGACCGAGGACGGTACTGCTGACGGATATCACGTACCTGCCTTACAACGGGACATTTGCTTACCTGTCGACCATTCTGGATGCCTTTACGAAAGAGATCCTGTCGTACGTAGTGAGCGAATCGCTGGAAATGGACTTCGTTTTGGAGACAGTAAAACAGCTTGTTGATCGGCATGGCATCGCGCTCACCGCCGAGACGATCGTTCATAGTGATCAAGGGTGCCATTATACCAGCCACTGCTTTATCAACCTCCTGACGGATAAGCAGCTGCGGCGTTCGATGTCGCGGAAGGGCAATTGCTGGGATAATGCGCCACAGGAAAGCTTCTTTGGCCATATGAAGGATCACATCAAGGAAAAACTGGGTGAGTGCAAGGAATGGAAGGACGTAAAGGCGGTGGTGGACGAATACATGGATTATTACAACAACCGGCGATACCAGTGGGATCTGGCAAAGCTTTCACCAACCGAGTTCTATGAATTTTGTACGACGGGAATGTATCCATTAAACATTCCCAACAAACCGGCTGTGCCAGCTGCGCACAAACCGGTTTGCGAATTGGGAGCGGAAGCGGAGCCAGGAAACAGCAGGCCTGGCTGTGCAGTCGAACAGCCTTGCAGAAAAGGAACAGGCGTCTGTTCCAGCTTCCCTGCGAAGGACAATGCCCAGGATAACGATCAAAGAAAGAGCACCTGAACATGCTGTCCATGATTCAGGGCACACAAAAAGCAACTGTCTAACATGCAGGTTTATCCAAACCTTGATTCCAAAAAATAGGGAAATCAAAAATTGATATTGTCCTTGACATGGGGTACCATTCATTCCCCGTAAAACTGAAGACATTACAGCCGGTTTTACCGCAAAAATAGGTGAAAACCGATATTTTTTACGGTTTTCACCTATTTGACTTTCCGTAATGTTTGATTTTTCCTTGAAATTGGCCTTACTCAGTGTTTGGCCTTCCTGCGGCTGTGTCTTCCGTTGGCAGTTGGCCGCCAGCCACAGCACCCCAGCCACAGCACCCCGACCGAAGCCCCCCAGCCGTAACACCCTGGCAACAGCACCCCGACCGAAGCACCTCAGCCGCAAAACCCGGCCACAGCACCCCGACCGAAGCACCTCTGCTGCAAAACCCAGCCGAAGCACCTCTGCCGTCCGCTGTTCGGCCACCAGCCGTCTCTACTCGTTCTTCAGGCTTTCCAGAGCGCTGAGATTCATGGCCCGTCTGGCCGGATAATACCCGGAGACCACACCGATGAAGATCGCAAAGACAAAGCCGCCCGCCGCTACCCACCAGGGGATGATGGAGACCACCGAACCGCCTCCGCCCATGGCGCCCAGCGCCATCTGCATAAAGGGCAGCAGCACCGTGTTCATGGCCAGCGAGATCAGAAAGCTGATCCCCACTCCCAGAAAACCGCCGATCCCGCCGATCATAGCCGCCTCAAGCAGGAACATCTTCCGGATATCCGGCAGATTTGCTCCGATGACCTTCATGACGCCGATCTCCTTCGTTCTCTCGTAGATGGACATGATCATGGTATTGGCAATGCCCAGCGCCGCCACAAGCAGCGAGATCGCGCCGATTCCGCCCAGAATGCCCTGGATCATGCGGGCCGTGTCCTGCATGGATTTCAGCCAGTCGTTCAGGCTGCTGGTCTGCAGGCCCAGAGTCTCCCGGATGTATTCGCTCACTTCCTCCACATCGTTGATATCTCCCACGTACACCATAGCCCGATTATATTCGTTGGACTGATTGGATGTAACATTTTCCTTCCGCGCTCTTTTCAGATCGTCCTGAATTTTTTTCAGCGCGTCAAAACTCATGAATACATTCCAGGCCGAATCGTCGTTGGGATTTGCCAGCACGCCCACGCCTTTGGCCTTATATTCCGTATACTTTATCTTTTCTTCCTGTCCGCCGCTGTTGCTGTTCTGCCGCTTCTGTCCGTAACTCATGTCCCCGGTGATGATCAGCTTATCGGTGAGCACATCCACCTGTGCGTCGCCGCCCCATCCTGCATAGGCGGTTTTTTTCGGGTTGTAAAACCAGCTTGGCACCTGATTGCCGAACACCACCACATTCTTGTCGCCCGCGGTCAAAAGGCGGCCTTCCTGCAGCTCATAGCCGAATTTCTCCATGACATTGGGATAGATGCCCATTACATCAGCCTGCATGATATACTTGCCGATGCCGAAAGTCAGATATTCGGAGATGACCGGCGACACTGCATCTACCTCGGGGATCTTGTCGATAGCTGCGATATTTTTATCGTTCAGCTTTCCATAATTTTTGTCCCCTGCCGGATTGTTGCCGCCCATGTTTCCCCCGCCGTTGCTGTACACGTTGACCAGATGCAGGTTTCCATAGCTTTCGATCTGCTCCTGAAAGCTGGCGGAAAGTCCGAATCCAATGGACAGCATGACGATGATAGCGCAGGTGCCGACCACGACGCCGACTACGGCCAGCAGAGTTCTGGTTCTCCGCCGCAGCAGATTTCTCGCACAGATGCTGAGTAAATCTCTGTTATTCATCGATTTCCATCTCCTGCTCCCGCTTCTTCTTGCGATGCTTTCTCCACACGATCAGTCCGATGACCGCCACTGCTGCAGCTCCAGCTATGGAAATGGGGATCCACGGAATTTTCTTCTCCGTTTCCGTGGGGTCCATCATGCCCGGATCCTCCCATGGAACCTCTTCCATGATGGTGACCTCGAAGGGCTTCTCATAGCGCTGCTCATTCCCTGCGGCGTCTTCATAGGTGAACGTGACCGTTCCCGTCATAGGCCCGCTCTGCCTGGGGATAAAAGTAAAATCATAAGAATCGCTCTTTCCGGTCTCCATATTGCCCACATAATACATGTTGGACTGAGACGCGTCAAAATCGCCCTCCACGTTGACCCGGAGATTATTCAGAACAGTCTTTCCCATATTGTAAAATTCAACGGAAAGGCTGGACTGCATGCCTGTGTAAAGCTCCGGAGGCGCCACCAGATCGTCTACTACCAGCCTGGTCTCCTGCATCACCGGGATCGAGATCACATCTTTGGATGTAAATGCATTGCCCGCCGTATCCTCATAGGACATATCAACGGTCAGGGAATAGGTCTTCTGCTCCGCGTCCCGCTTCGCGTTCATCACGATGGAATGGGCGGCGGAACCCTTTGCTTCGATCTTATCCACAAAGAAAGCGTTGCTGGACTTTACGGGAATAAACGTCCCGTCGTCCGCCGTTACTGTTACCTTCACATTGACCAGATCCTGCGTGGCGCTGGTATTGTAAAGTCCCAGATTCAGGCCGAAGTCATCTCCCGCCTGAACATAAGAACCGCCGTAACTGTAATTGGAGATCATAAGCTGAGGCGTCTTTTCCGCGCCGCCCAGATTCTTGACCATGGTCCCCGCATACTGGCTCACCGTCACCGTCTTTCCGCTGTTTTCTCCGGACGAGGAGGAGGACGACGCCTCCGCAGTGATCTTCAGCATCTGATATTCGTCTTTTTCCGTCTTTTTCGGGCTAAACAGGGTCAGGCTGCACCGCTGGGTCTTCCCGGCTTCCAGTCCTGTGATGACGAAGACGTTCTTCGTCTTGTTGGCCAGCCCTTCCGGCACTTCCACCGTGACTTTGGCGTCCTTTAAGCTGGACGTTCCCCTGTTGGCCACATCGAAAGCCAGCGTGAACTCATCCCCCGCCATGACCTGCTGGGGAATGCTGATCCCCGTGATCTCGATGTCCTTGGCAGAAAGCTTTTCACCGGTACCCTTGACCGGAATGTACAGCGTCTGCTCTAGCGATACGGAATCGTTGGAGGAATCCGCCCCTGTAATCTTAACCGTTATGGGGTAATTCTTCGAAGTTAATGTTTCATCCCCAGTTAGAGGAAACTTACACTTAAATGTACTGCCTACAAGGATATATCCAGCGTTCACATAACCCGCCGCATTATTGATCGACATCCCGTCAGGCAAATTTAAACTTACTTGGGCATTCTTGATTTCTGTATTTCCACGATTAAATATTTCGAGATTAATGGTTGTCACATCACCCGCGATAATTCCATCTTCATTCGATAATTTATATACAATATCTACCGCTGCATTCTTGGCACTGCTTTGTGGATTCAGATCTTCGGCGATTTCTATTGACGCACGCTTTTCTGTTAATTTAGCTCCGCTGTTTGAATCATATAATATCAATGTCAGCGTGTGACTGTTAACCGACGCCCTTCTTGCGACATCGATCTTAAATGTGCGTGAATCCTTATCGCCCGGCTCCAATGTTGTAGCAGCCGTGCTGTTTCCGCTGGAAACCGACAGATCATTTCCCACGCTCAACTCAGCCCTATAATTATAAGTACTTCCTCCAAGCGGCGCATTATTTTTTATTGAAAATGTGACTTTCACATCTTGTGCACCCTGGGATGCAAAATAATCCCCTTCAAAATCTATAATCAGATCAGAGATCGCATCTGCATAAACTGGCCTCCCCGCCATGCCAAAAAACATTCCGCAGATGACCGCCACCATCGTCAGTACGGCCACTGCCCGGTTCATGGACAGCTCCAAATTCTTTTTCCCCTCATCCTTCCGATACACACTGTTCATCTTACTGCGCTTCCTCCTTGTTCCCTTTTGAAATTCCTGCTTCTCTGTGCTGTGCATCTTTTTTCTCATCCCGGTCCGAGACCGTCTTCGGTCCTTCTGTCTCTATGGTTTCATTCGGCGTTCTTTCGTCTGCCGATATGGGTTCTTTTGTGAGTTTCAGCCCTTTGGGACGCTCCTGTTCTTTCGCCGGTTTCTGGCCCCCTGCCGGGTCCGTCCCATCCGTCTCTTCCTGTCCCGCCGCGGGCTCCTGTTCTTCCAACATCACCGCGGGATGCCGGTTTTCCCTGACGTGCAGGATATTTCCGTCCTGTATGGTCACCACCTTGTCCGCGTAGGCCGCGATACTGCGGTCATGGGTCACCAGGATCAGCGTCTGACCGTGCCGTTTCACCTGACGGACGATCAGATCCATGACCTCCTTGGTGGTGTTGGTGTCCAGGTTTCCCGTGGGCTCGTCGGCGAAGATGATCTTCGGCGTACCCACCAGCGCCCTGGCGATCCCCACCCGCTGCTGCTGACCGCCGGACATCTGCGTGGGTTTTCGCTTCTCGTAACCCTTCAATCCCACGGCGGCCATCACTTCCCGGGAAATCTTCTCCCGCTTTTTTTTGTCCATGCCCTGAAAGATCAGCGGGAGACTGACATTTTCCAGTGCGGTCATCATCGGCATCAGGTGATAGGCCTGAAAAATAAAACCGATGTTCTTCTGCCGGAACAGTGTGACGCGCTCCTCATTCAACTTGTGAATGGGGACCCCTCCGATGATGATCTCGCCCTTAGAAGGCTTTTCCAACCCGGCCACCATATTCAAAAACGTAGACTTTCCCGATCCCGAAGTACCGAGAAAGCACACGATTTCCCCTTTGTAGATGTCCAGACTCACATCATCCAGCGCCACGACCTTTTCCTCGCCCATCCGGTAGATCTTTCGCACGTGCTTTACGCTGATGAGCGGCTTCTCCGACTTGTTCTGCGTCATATATAAATCCCCTTTTTTCATCCGTCCGTTTTCCCCAAAACGGGCGTTTCCGAACCGAAAATGGATCCGGGTCGGCAATCATAATCTTAGTGTACTACGACACCTAGTACAGTGTCAATCTGCATTTCCTTACGAAATCCTTAAGCCCCCATCTTCCCCTGACAACATTGTTTAGAGGGAAAATCTTCCTCTCTTTTCTATGCTCTGTTTCTGCCTCTTGAACCAAGATATGAGTTAGACGGGACCCGCGAAAAAATAGTTTCATTGATTATCATTTTTTTCGACTATTTTCTGTGCTGCGCTTGTATCCCCCCGAGTCCGCGATCTGGGAACATACGGAAATATCCTTATTCGCGCTGCGGGCTCACCTTCACAATGCAGGCTATTTTGTTATTCCGTCAATATCGCCAAAGAACGGCGACATTTCCTACATAATCAAAAAGACGGAGACGATTCCTTTCAGAAGCGTCTCCGCCTTGCGCTATATATCGCTTATCGGCCTTATTTCAGTTCGATCTTATGGAACGTTTTCTTGCCTTTCCTGATCAGAAGAGCTCCGTCGTGGAACATATCCTTCGTGACTTTCATCTTGGGATCGGTGACCTTCACGTCGTCCACAGACACGCCGCCCTGCTCGATGGCCCGGAATCCCTCGCCGTTTGAGGGAACCAGCTTGACTTCCTTCATCAGGGAAACCAGCCCCATGCCTTCCCCTTCAAACAGCGACGCGTCGAAGGATGTTGCGGGCACGTGATCCATAGCTCCGCCGCCGGCAAAGAGCGCTCTGGCTGCGTCCTGGGCCTTCTGCGCTTCCTCCTCGCCGTGGACCAGCTTCGTCACCTCAAAGGCCAGCACTTCCTTGGCGTGGTTGATCTCCGCGTCCTTCAGGGCGGACAGCCGGTTCACCTCGTCCATGGGCAGGAAGGTAAGCATTCTCAGACACTTGTTCACGTCCGCGTCCTCCACGTTTCTCCAGTACTGGTAGAACTCGTAGGGAGACGTCTTCCCGCCGTCCAGCCACAGCGCGCCCTTCTGGGTCTTGCCCATCTTGACGCCCTCGGAGGTGGTCAGCAGGCTGAAGGTCATCCCGTATACCTGCTTCTGCAGTTCTCTTCTGGTCAGATCGACGCCGAAGAGGATATTAGACCACTGGTCGTTTCCTCCGAACTGCATTTTGCAGTCCAGATCTCTGGCCATGATCATGAAATCGTAGGACTGCATGAGCATGTAGTTGAATTCCAGGAAGGACAGGCCCTTCTCCAGTCTCTGCTTAAAACACTCCGCCCGCAGCATGCTGTTCACGGAAAAATGCTTGCCGATGTCCCGGATAAACTCGATGTAATTTAACGGCAGCAGCCAGGTGGCGTTGTTCACGCAGGCGGCTTTGCCCGTCTCCGGTTCCACGGTCTTTCCCACGCCGTCATAGTGGAAATTCTCATCGAACTCGATGAACTTGTCAAACAGCTTTTTGAACTGGTCGCAGTTGTGCTGGATCGTCTCCGGCGTCATCATGCTCCGCATGTCCGTGCGGCCCGAGGGATCGCCCACCATGCCCGTGCCTCCTCCGATGAGGACGATGGGCGTATGGCCGAACTTCTGCATCCACATCATGATGATGACCTGCATGAAATGCCCTACGTGCAGGCAGTCCGCCGTGGGGTCGAAGCCGATATAAAATTTGATCTTCTCCCTGCCCAGCATCTGGCGTATCTCTTCCTCATGGGTGGTCTGTTCAATAAAGCCTCTCTCCTGCAGTACATCAAACACATTGGTGTACTGGCTGACATTGTCCGGAATAAATTGTTTCATGTCTCCTACCTCCAACTCCGCCCCATGCGGAGTTTCCCTTCCATTTTTCTCATTATCTCGTTTCGATGTTCGCCGGACCGCATGCTTCCGCATTCCGTCCGCAGGCCCTTGCCTTTCGGCGCCGGCCCGCCGCAGCCCGGTTCCATCTCCCGTCATTCTCGATTTTTTATCGTTTTGCCGTTTCAGTGAAAGCCTTTTTAAGCCTTTCGCCGCCGCGCTTCCCGGCGTGATCTCACCGTTCCTCCGGTCTCCGCCATCGCGTCGTCTCCCGGCCGCAGATCACTTCGTGCCGTACAGCCGGTCTCCGGCGTCGCCCAGACCCGGTACGATATATGCGTGCTCGTTCAGCCGCTCGTCCTTGGCCGCGATGAAGATGTCCACATCGGGATGGGCCTTCTGCAGCACTTCGATCCCCTCCGGCGCGGCGATGAGACACATGAAGATGATCCTTCTGCCGCCTCTGGCTTTGATAAAATCAATGGCCGCCGCAGCGGAACCTCCGGTAGCCAGCATGGGATCCACCACAAATACCTCCCGCTGTTCAATATCAGAGGGCAGCTTGCAGTAATATTCCACCGGCGCATGAGTCTCGGGATCGCGGTACAGACCTACGTGTCCCACCTTTGCGTTGGGCACCAGCGCCAGCATACCGTCCACCATTCCAAGTCCGGCCCGGAGAATGGGTACGATGGCGATATCCTGCCCCGCCAGCATTTTTACTTTAGTGGAGCAAATGGGCGTCTCGATCTCGACCTCTTCCAGCTGGAGATTTCGCGTGGCCTCATAGCCCATGAGCATGGAGATCTCTCTCACAAGCTCTCTGAAATCCTTTACACTGGTCTCTTTTTTGCGAAGCATCGCCGTTTTGTGCTGAATTAACGGATGATCGAATACATAGACTTTTCCCATTTCATTACCTCCAACTGTGATCCTTACTTCTGATAATCGATACCGCATGCTATTGCGGACGCACGGCTACATCTGATCCAGCATGTCCACTCTGCGCTGATGGCGTCCGCCCTCAAATTCCGTATCCAGCCAGATATCCACCAGCTTCAGCGCTTCCGCTTCCTCCAGGACTCTGCCTCCCAGCGCCAGTACATTGGCGTTGTTGTGCCGCTTGGTCATCTCCGCCATAAAAGGCGTCGTCGCCACAGCGCACCGCACGCCGGGGACCTTGTTTGCCGCGATGGAGATACCGATGCCCGTGCCGCAGCAGACCACACCCAGATCTGCCTGGCCTCCGGCCACCGCTTCACCACAGGCTTTTCCGAAGATCGGATAGTCCACGGATTCCTCCGAATGGGTTCCCAGATCCACCGTCTCATATCCACGATCTTCCAGATGTTTTTTTACCGCCTCTTTCAGCGTAAAACCGCCGTGGTCGCTTGCTAACGCTATTTTCATGTTTACCTCCTCGGGCCGATGGGCGCACGCCTGCAGGCAGTCCGTCCGCCGTTCCCTGTCTTCTTTTCTTATTTTCAGTCCGCTCCGCCCGATCTCCCGGGCGCCGCAGAAACTCTCAGACCTGCTCGACGCGGTATCCCGCCGATTTCAGCATTCGATTCATCACCGAAAACCCTACGGGATCGCTGGTATCAAGGGCAGCCGCAAGAATGATGTCCACGCCGGAAGCGTCCATTTTTCTCAGCTCAGCGAAAAACTCGCGGGCCACCAGCCTGGCGTCCTCCCCCTCAAACAAGAGGAGTCCTACGCTGCGGCCGGCCGCTTCCTCCGCCGCTTTTCGCTTCAGAGCCGCCTGCCGCACCGCTGCCGCTCCGCCCTGATAGAGGATCATCTCCGCCCTGGGTGCGTAGTGGCGGTATTTCATTCCCGGCGCCTTTGGCGCCGGCCCATCCGTCTGTTCCAGAAGACTGCCGTCCGCTCTGCCGCCCGGTGTGCCGCCCGCGCTCACATCCCGGGGCCGGTTTACAAAGAGCGCGGGATCGTAGACTACTTTGCCTCCGATCTTGTCCCTGATCATCTCCGGCGTGATGATGCCCGGCCTGAGAATGGCCGGCGTGTCCTCCGTCATATCCAGCACCGTAGACTCGATGCCTACCCTGCAGGGCTCCGCCTGCAGGATCGCGTCGATCCTCCCGGAAAGATCCTCGTATACGTGTTCCCACCTGGTGGGACTGGGTCTTCCGGAGAGATTGGCGCTGGGCCCCGCCAGCGGACAGCCCGCCTCCCGGATCAGGGCCAGCGTCACCGGATGATCAGGCATGCGGACCGCCACGGTGGGCAGGCCCCCCGTGGTCGCAAGCGGAACTTCGCCGCTCTTTTCAAATATCATGGTCAGCGGTCCGGGCCAGAAGGCCTCCATCAGTTTTTCCGCCTTATCCGTCACTCTGCCGGCGAGTTGTTCCAGTCCGCTGATCTCCGAGATGTGGACGATCAGAGGATTGTCGGAAGGTCTGCCCTTCGCCTTGTAAATATCCGCCGCGGCATTGGGATTCAGGGCGTCCCCACCCAGCCCGTACACGGTCTCCGTGGGAAACGCCACCAGCCCGCCGGCCCGCAGAACAGATCCGGCGTAAGCCAGCTTCTCCCCCGCATGCTCCAGATCCGTCACATCCAGCAGTTTTGTTTCCATTTCTTATTCTATCTCCCGTCCCGAATCGTCTCAGCCGCTTCGTTTCCGTTTCCGCGGCCTGTTCCCGGCCGTTTAGAAATTCTTCATTTTCTCCGCCTGATCAGCCATGATGAGGCCGTCCAGGATCTCGTCGATATCGCCGTCCAGGAAACCGTCCAGCTTGTAGATCGTCATGCCGATCCTGTGATCGGACACGCGCCCCTGGGGGAAGTTATAGGTTCGGATCCGCTCCGAACGGTCGCCGCTTCCCACCTGGCTCTTTCTGGCGTCGGCCTGCTCTGCGTGCTGAGCCGCCAGCTGCATGTCGTACAGTCTGGAGCGCAGGACCTTGAACGCCTTGTCTTTATTCTTGATCTGAGATTTTTCATCCTGACAGGTGACGACCAGGCCCGTGGGGATATGCGTCAGACGAACGGCGGAATCCGTGGTGTTTACACACTGACCGCCGTTTCCGGAAGAACGGTAAACGTCCACCCTCACGTCGTTGGGGTTCAGATCCACCTCCACGTCGTCCACCTCGGGAAGCACGGCCACCGTGGCCGCCGAGGTGTGGATCCGGCCGCTGGACTCCGTCTCCGGAACGCGCTGTACCCGGTGCACGCCGCTCTCATATTTGAGCCTGGAATAAGCGCCCCTGCCCTTGATGAGCACTACCGCTTCCTTGACGCCGCCGATGCCTGTGTCGTTGATGTCCATCAGCTCCGTCTTCCAGCCTCTGCGCTCCGCGTATCGCATATACATTCTGAGCAGATCCGCGCCAAACAGCGCGGCCTCGTCGCCGCCTGTTCCCGCGCGAACTTCCAGAATAACGTTCTTTTCGTCGTTGGGGTCCTTGGGCAGCAGCAGCACGTTCAGCTCTTTGCTGTACGTCTCCACCTTCTCTTCCAGCTCCGCCAGTTCCATCTTGGCCAGCTCCCGCATGTCGTCGTCCAGACCGGACTCGGACAGCAGCTCCTTGGTATCCGCCAAAGCATCGCTGGCTTTCTTATACTCTCTATATTTGTTGACGATGGGCTCCATCTCGCCCATCTCCTTGATGTGTTTCTGCCATGTAGCCTGATCTGCGATCACGTCCGGATCGGAGACCTTCAGGCTCAGCTCCTCATATTTTTCCAGAATAAAGTCTAACTTATCGAACATCGCGTCCTCCACCCTGCCCTGCCGCAATAAATCCGGTCATGCAGGGCTTCTCTTTCTCTCTTTTTATTGATTTCTTCACAATTATCCGATGTATTATACCACAAACTACCGCAAAAATAAAGGAAGATTTGTATCTCCGGCAAAATTAAATAGGACCTTGATATTTCTTATGTTATAAAAGAATGCCCGCGGCAGCTCAAAAAACTGCGGCGGACATTCTTGATGGACATCCCATTGGGAAAGAAAGCTTCACAGCAGCTCACGCATCTTTCTCGCAAGGTATAGGGGCATGTTGGTGACCAGACCATTTTTCATATAACCGCGCTTAGAAAAACGAACAACGTATTTCGGCCGGTTTTCCGCCGCATAGCGCTTAAAGGAAGGCGCGGACTTATCCTCGCCCCCCTTTACCTCCACTGGAATGATATCCGTGCCGTACTGGATCACAAAATCGATCTCGCTGCGCTGGTCGGAATAATATCTCGGCGCCACCTCGAATTGCCCCTGAAGCTGCTGTAAAACATAGTTCTCAGTCAACGGGCCCTTGAACTGATAGTCGTTCTTTAAAAGGATCGCGCTGTTGTCAAGCCCCGCCATATGCTTGAGAAGTCCCGTATCGAACACGAAAAGTTTGAACTGATCCAGCTTGTCAAAGGCAGACAGCGGATG
This sequence comes from Bacilliculturomica massiliensis, assembly GCF_900605495.1. Lineage (GTDB taxonomy): Bacteria > Bacillota > Clostridia > Peptostreptococcales > Anaerovoracaceae > Bacilliculturomica > Bacilliculturomica massiliensis. The sequence goes on along the minus strand of NZ_LR027600.1, from coordinate 148,254 downwards.
CTCCATCCTGGCCACATTGTAGACCCGATTCAGCATTCCGGCGGAAACGAGCCATTCTATGGCTTCCTCAAAATCCCTGGCTCTGCCGCCTTCGCGGACAGCCCCGTACATGAACTTCTCGTTTGCTTTGGCAAGCTGGGAAGTAATGCTTCTGAACACCATGAGAATACGTCCGCTGTTTATCCTGCCGTTGTGTTTGGAAAAATCGTTTTCATAGAGTTCGATCAATTCGTGCTGGATCTGAGACACCTTAGCCGGGTCTTTGTACTTCACCCACGAAGAAACGCACTCCGGCATCCCGCCAATGATGAGGTAGTAGTTAAGGGCTTCCACCATGCGGTCATGAAAGATTTCTTCGATCATCTGTTCCTTCTTGATTCCGGCATAATAGTCATACAGCGGCTCGTCCATCGCCTCCAAAAACTCATCGAAGGTCAGCGGCTTAACGTCCAGAAGGTTGACCATACCCACCGGGTAGGATTTGGGCTTTGCGAGAAGGGTCCCCAGCAGGCTTCCGGCGGCGATCACATGGTATTCGTTCGCCTTCTCCCTGAAGTATTTCAGGCTGTTCAGTGCTTCCGGGCATTCCTGTATCTCGTCAAAGATGATCAGCGTCTTTCCCGGTACGATCTTTTCTCCGACGATCAAAGACAGCAGCTCAACGATCCGGTGAGGGTTCTTATTGGTTTCAAAGACAGATCTCAACTCATCTTCCTCATCAAAGTTGAAGTAAACAAAACTGTCATAGCAGGTGGCTCCGAATTCCTTCATGAGCCATGTCTTGCCGACCTGCCGTGCGCCCCGCAGCACCATGGGCTTGCGCTCTTCGCTTCTTTTCCATTTTATCAAGTCATTGATCGCGTTTCTTTTCAAGGCTATCACCATTCTTTCCTGATACAAACACAGCTTAACACATTTTTTCATTTTTATCAACGCGATTTGATCACATTTTTCATCCATATCCGGACACAAAAAACACATTTTTTACACGTATTTTTCTTCTTATAAACACATTTTTATAAACCGATTTTACCCCGGCCCCGTTCACCAGTGTTTTATTCTACAGGAGCCATGCCGTGGAACTTCGCAGTATGGGACTTCTATTTCTGATGTCCTTTACAGAAAAAAAGTGATGTCCGGCACTCCGGCATCACTTTCTTTTCGCTGTCTCCCACTGTCTCCCGCAGTCTTCTGTCATCGCATCTGCGGTCGTTTCTCAGCGTGTCTGCGGCATTCCTCCATCCTGCCCCCGTTTCCCCCGTCTTGCCTGATACGGGGCGGCTGGAACTCTGCCTGGCGCCGCTCCTAGCCGTAATATCGGAAGATCACCATGGTGCTGTCCTTCTCTTTTCTGGCTTCGCCGCGGAAACGGCCCACGTCCTCGCTCATGGCCGCCGTCATTTTATCCAGCCGGACTTCCCGCCGGGTGATCTCATCCATCCGTTCCCGTACATAGGTATCAGAATAGATATTTCCTTTGGCGTCCATGGTCTCCGCAAGACCCGGCGTGTACAGGAAGAGGATGTCTCCCTGCACCAGGTTCACAGACCGCTGAAAATAAGGCACGTTTTCCATGGAGCCCATGCGGATGCTCTGTTTGTTGGGCAGTTCTTCAAACTGCCGCCCGCTCTCCTTGAGCAGCGGTATCATATTGCCGGCGTTCACATAATCCATCCGGCCGGTGTTCAGATCGACCACGGCAAGGAAAGCCATGACGTCCAGCTCCGCGTCGTTGCGCCTGCTGATCTCGTTGTTGGTCTCCGCCAGTATCCTTCCCGGCGAATAGCCCAGCTGCGCGTAGTTTTTCATCAGCGTGGAAGTCACCACCGCCAGCATGGTGGTAGGTATTCCCGAATCCGACACGCTGCCCGCCATAATGCACAGACGGTCCTGTTCGGTGAAGAAGAAATTGTAAAAGTCCCCTCCTGCCTCCTGGGCGAATTCCAGCCTGGCGTAAATATCGAATTCCTTTCGTTCCGGGAATGCAGGAAATGTGCAGGGATACAGGCTGAGCTGTATCTGCTTTGCCACGGAAAGTTCCGCAGCCATGCGCTCCTGCTCCGAAGCCATGCCCTTCATATCCACCATATAGCGGGTGAGCTCGCGCACCATGTGGTTCAGGCGGTCCGCCAGAAGTTCGATCTCGTCCCTCGTGTGGATCTCCACTTCCTGAAAATTAAATTCTGAAGGGTCTTTGACCACGTAGCTCTGCCGTACAAAGTCGTCGGCGCTGTCGGCGATCTTTCCGATGGGCCGGATGATCCGCCGGTTGATGATGGTGATAAACGCTCCAAGGTAGACGATCATCAGCAGGATCGTCCCCACGATCACTACCGCCAGATAAGACCAGAGACTGGTATAGATCCTGGTCATGGAAATATCCAGACAGAGGATGGCCACCAGATCTCCCTGGGCGGTGCGGATAGGCGCGATCGCCGTTTTTACATACTCCCATCCGGTGGCCTGGGCGTCCTCGCCGCCCACCTGGGTGGAGTTGTCATAAAAACGGACCTGCTGGTCGTTCTGCGCCACGATCATCTGGAACTCCTCCCGCATGTCCTGGGTGAAGTCCTCTTCAGAGGCCAGATCTCCCAGATAGCTGATGGTCTCCGACTCGTTTCGCAGTTCCTCTTCCGTGTAGGCGTTCATCACATAGCGGATGGTGCCCTCCTGCGGCCCGTCGGGATAGTAGATCATGTAGATATACTGAGCGTCGGAATTTTCCTTGATCTTGTTCATCTCCTCCTGGAGCTTCTCGAAGGATTCATTTTTCGTGCCCGTCTGAATGCACTGCTGCAGCTCCTCGGCGCCGATGCCGCTGTGGATAATGGAGACCAGCGTCTCGGCGTAGTTCCTGTAGCTTTCCTGTATGTTCTCCGCATACCGCAGATAGCCCAGACCGCCGATCAGCAGACCCAGGATGACTGCGAAGGAGACGCACAGGCAGATCACGGTAGTCCTCAGCTTCTTGTGTTTCTTCGGTTTCAAATCCATCACCCCTCTCTATCAGGCCGCGCTTTTTCCTCCTGCTTCTTTTCCGTCAGGGCATAGACCGCGTTCAGCCCGGCCACGCAGCCGATCAATCCCAGGATACCCGTTCGGAATCCGATGGAGATTATACTGGCGAAGATGATCGTACCGGTGGATTCTCCGATATTATCCACCAGATCATAGCTGCCCATGGCGTTGTCTTCCCCGTAGCGGACAGCCTCCTTCATGCGTATAAAGTAGTCGATCCGTGTGGATGATCCGAAGCTGTTGGCCACTCCGATCATCACCAGGGCGAAGATGAGACTGGGAAGGGTCATTCTCCAGGCAAAGAGCAGCAGCCCCGCAAAGGTGACCAGACTGGACAGGTACATGGCCCTGCCGCCAAATCTCCTGGACAGGTAATTGGTAGCAGCCACGCTGAGGTACACACTGCACAGGGAACAGATGATGATCAGAAGACTGGCGATATTCTCAGTCAGCCCGTTCTCACTGCCGTAGATCGGCACATAGTAATAGGTGAAGCTGTTCATGACGATGTATGGCACCTGAATGCAGAGCATGAACTTCAGGATGCCCGGAGAAGCGATAAAGCGCAGGATGCCGCGCTTCCCCTCCGTCCCGGACGAACCCGCCGCAGCCGGCGCATCCGTTCCCCGGCGTATGGTCAGTCTGCCGCCCATCAGAATGAACGCCAGAGCCACCAGCCCCCAGGCTCCGGCGGAGACGAAGAAGACGCTGCCCTGGCCGATCCTTTCCGCCAGAGCGGAACCGAAGAGCATGCCGCAGTTGATGCCGGATATGCTGGCGGCGTTGAACAGAGAAAAGCCGTTCTCCTCCGCGCCCTCCGCAGACATGGAAGCGATAAAAATGTGGATCGAATTGGTGATAAATCCTACTCCGATCCCGTTCAGGACCAGACCGGCGACGATCATGGCGTAATTGACGCTCATAGCCATGGACAGGTCGCCCAGCAGGGCCATGAGTCCGCTGAGGACCGCCATTCGGGCGAATCCCAGCTTTTTGATCAGTCCCGGGCAGAAAACGGAAGTGACGCCGATGGCGATGAGATTCAGCGTCATGGGCAGCGAATTGGCCAGGGCCGTTGGCATTCCTATATCTTTGCCCACAAAACCCATGATGTAGACGGGCAGGAAGGAGGTTGCCATATTGAAGGCCATGAACGTGATGAACACCAGCACCCGCACGATATGCATGGGAACCGCCCTGCCTCCCCCGTTCAGCGTGGTCCGGTACCGCTCCCGCAGGTCGAAGAAGGACAGGACTTCACTGAACAGAAACATGATAGCCAGCACGATCATGATCATGGCGATGATGATATTCTGGGTCATGGCGCTGATCTTCCCGTCGATGACGTCGCTGAGGGTGCCCACGGACACCACGCCGATCACCCGGTGGCTGCTGTCGAAGATGGGCGTATGCACGTAAATATAGGAACCGGTCTCGCTCTGCACGTTGCTCTGGAAGATCTCCCCGGACTTGTAGACCTGGCGGACCTCCTCCGTCTCCTCGTCGGTGAGCGGATAATACGTTCCGATGGAATTGTCCAGATATGCCACAGCGTACCCCTTCTCGCCGTCGTACCGCAGTATATTGCAGTACAGGTCTTCGCTGTAGCTGTATTCTTTGTCCACCATAGTGGCCATTTTGTCCCACAGATTCCGATAGCTGCCGTTCATGAAATTCTGCGGCGAGGTGATGTCCTCGATCTCTTCCTCGTCCATGCTGTTGCTGACGATCTGCGAGATCATGGTCAGCTTCGTCAGCAGTTCTCCCCTGTAGGTGTCTCTGAACTGCCCCATCAGACCGTAGACCAGTATGATCGAGACGGCTACCACCGTACAGATCACCAGCATCCCGATCTTCTGCGTACTGGTGTAGGAAAACGAAGTCAGCAGCGCCGTCCCCCGGATCAGCAGGTAGACAGCCCCCAACAGCCCCAGGACAACCAGCAGATCAAACAGCAGCTCCCTTCCCAGATAGCCCGCGGACTTTTTCACTTCCGTAAACTTCAGCAGCTCATCCCCATTCCGGTCGGCCACGCAGGCCGCCCCGTCGCTGATATAGGTCAGATACTCCCCGCCGTCGGTCTGCCTGACGCTGGAAACGTTCCACATGTTGGTACCGGTCAGCACAGTCTCCATCTGCCAGCCGTTGTCTTCCGAAAACCGAAGAAGCCGTCCCGAGGCGATGTCGGTCACGTACACTTCGCCGCTTTGACCCATGCCCCCGCGATAAAAGGCGATCCGATCCGGCGCCGGCCCATCCGGCGCAGACTGTTCCGCAGACTGTTCCGAAGGCAGCTCGTACAACAGCGCTGCAGTCTGAGCGCCGCTCTCCGCCAAAAGCAGTTTGCCGCGCTTGTCGATGGCGTAAACGCTCAGGCTTTCCGTGTCGATGACAAAATCCTGGATCAGCGTAATGGCGTCATCCATGACCCAGGTCTGCGCCGTCTCGCATTCCTCTGTGACAGTATCCATGCGCATCAGTGAAAATCCGTCGTCGTCCGCTGTGACGAAATACAGCTGATCCCCCCGGACGTCCATGCCGAAGATCCGATGTTTATCGCAGTACTGATCGCTGTAGTCCGCCGTGTAGCATGCCCCCAGCGCCTTTCCTGTTCTGTCGTACCGCAGAATGGATTCGCTGTCCACAGAAAAACCGGTCAGGCTCCATCCTGTGTCCAGCACGTAGACGTCCCCGTTATCCGCAACGCAGATATTGTCCGCATAGTAAAATGTGTCGCCTGTGGGGGCGCATCCCTGGATCACGGTCTCCAGCCTGCCGTCGGTGATCTTCAGGACTCTTGTCTTCTCCTTATCCACCACATAGTAGCTGCCGGCTGCATCCCCCTTGATCAGCCAGGGGACCTCCACCTCCACTGCAGTGCTCAGTCGAAAATCATAATAATAAGCCGTCTGGCTTACCAGAGAAAAACAGATCACCACCGCAAGGATCCAGGCAATGTCCCCGATCTTTATTTTCTTTTCGGCAAATCTGTGAAACCATTTCTTTACTGAAAGGTGTTTCATACCTAGTAATCCTCCCGGCTGAGGTAGTCTTTATGCGCAATGTCCGTATTGTATATGGTGTTTTCCCCATCCCGGCTGAGAAACTCAGGATACAGGATAGAATCCAGCAGCAGATCGGTCCCGTGCAGCTTTTGGCATTTGCGGCCGGAATCCGTCTCATCCAGACTGTCCAGCTGGATCACATGCCTCGTCCCGAATATGTAATAGGGCAGCGCCAGCATAGTCACGTAATCGACGATGGCGTCCCGCTTCCCGTCGCTCTTCGTCAGTTTTTTTACAGCGGCTCCATCCCTCAGGTACGGCTCCCGCTTTTCGTAAAACAACCGGCACTGCTCCCGGTCCCTCTCGTGGAGGACTACCGTCTCCAGCGAGGGGTATCTCCGTTTCAGCACGTCGATCACCTCAAGATAGATATCCGTTATTTTGAAGGCCTCCGTCTTAAAGTCCTCCATGACCCTCTCCCTCATCTCTCTGTCCAGAGGTCCCAGATCGCTTTCCATGTATTTTATGTAGGACAGGTCCGGAAGGGGCACGACTACCTTCCCGCCCAGCGCCTGGGCCGCCTCGAAGAGATACAGCAGGCTGATGTATTCCTGACGGGTGATGCCGGTCTTGCGGTTCAGGATCCGGATCTCTTCCACCTGATCTCTGTACTGGGTCAGATACTCCGCCAGTCCCACGGCCGGAAGGCTGTTGTCCCTGGTGCAGCTCCTTCCGCAGCTGCAGTCGAATTCCCGGCTCCCGCCGTCCCGGAGCCGCACCTCCGCCAACACCTCGTCGATCCCGAAGAGACAGGGCCCTCCTACAAACCCCAGGGGCTCCCCGCTTTCCGCCGCTTCTCTTATGTTTTTGAGCCCCGATACCAGGAACGGAATGCGGTACAGTTCCGCCAGCCGCACGTCGGCCAGCTTCGGCGCCATCTCGCACAGTTTAGAGAACGAAGTGACCAGCGCTCTGTTTTTGTACTCGAAAAATTTCAGTTCCTCCACGGGCCCAAAGCGGGCCAGAGCCCTCCGCCGGCCCTCCTCCTCGATCTCCCGCATTTCGGTCCTCACCAGCTTTTTCTGTTCTCCCAGCTTTTCCAGCCCGGCCTTTTTATTCTCGCCCCGCTCTGTCTTTTTGATCTGGACGGTCTTCCGATGAAGCTCCTCGATCTGCTGATGCAGCCCGTTCCAGCCGTTATCTTCCTTGTATTCCTCCACACATCGGTAAAAACGGTAATGATCCGGAAGATTTTTTCCTTTTTCCAGCCCTGACAGCGGTTCAAAGAAATCCCCCGCTGTCAGCTGAAAATCCAGGATCTCGTCCGACTCTTCCCCATAAACGGTATCCTCCTTTTTCATTCCGTTTCTCTCGATCAATTTTCTCACTGTCGTGCGCATAACTTCTCCTTGTCTTGCTAATAGGATTCTATAAAAATATCCCCTCCGGCCTCTCCGTTCAAAGCCTGATCACAGCGCAGCAGATATTCCTTCGCCGCTTTATCGCTGTGGTCCATTTTCATCACTTCAATAAAATGCTGTCTTGCCTCCGCAGTCCGTCTCTCCATGAACAGCGCCACGCCTTTTTCAAACACCATCTTCGTCTTTCGTTTCCTGTTTCTCACTTCCACGCTGTCGCCGTCAAATACGTCGTAGATCTTTTCGACGGTCCTGGAGGTATGCAGATAGACGTATCCCAGCAGCCTGTAATTAAATTTCTTTCCCCAATCGGGTATGGCTTCCAGAAAGCCGGCGGTGACGATGATGCGGGCGTAATATTTCGGTCCCATAGACTGGAGGAAGCGGGCGAACTCCCGCGCCTCAGACAGGATCAGGATCGTCATCCTCCGGTCGTGTCCCACCGCCCCCACCATCAGCTGCCCGTAGCAGAGACCCACTGTCACAGCCTGGTATTCCGGGTTTTCCCGGCTCATCCGCTCCATCGTCTCGCAGACAGACACGGCGGCCACCACGGCTCTTTCCCTGTTTTCCCGGTAGAATGCGGTGAGCCCCCCCTCTGCGAAGCCTTCCACCACGCCGTCATTCTCATACACGATGGGAATGATCCGGTTCAGCATGTTATTGATATAAGTAAAGACAGCGTCCGGCTGCTTGTCGTGGACAAACGCCTGAAAACCTGCCGTGTTTACTTCCATGATGGCGGCCGATGAATACTGCTGGTCTCCCACAGACAGCTGGGAGTAGCTTTTCCTGCCCAGCAGCTTCAGTATCTCGGCAGGGAGGAATCGCTGGCAGCTGTCCTCTGTCTCTGTCTCGCCCCCACGCGCGGATGCGGCCGCCGTCGTTTCCGGCCCGCCTTCCCGCGCCGGTTCCAGGATCCGATCTCCGCTTCCGGCCCGGCGCCATTCTTCCCCCCGGGCAGGCTGCCGTTCCCGGGCTTTTCTCCGCAGACTGACGATCAGGACCGCATTCAGCAGCAGAGAGGCCCCGCAGAGGAGCGTGATCAAGAATTCTTTTCCATATATAAACATGTCTGTTTCCTCCGATCTCATCGGCTGCCGCAGCTTACGGCACCTGGATATTATTCGTCCCCGGATTTGCGATCTGGATCACCCCGCCCCAATTGCACATCAGTTTGGACGTGTTGTTCAGGGCAGGATATCCTCCGATCAGCACCGTGGGACTGCCCGGCGCCCAGGGCGCCGCGATCACCGGTATGCACGGCATGGGAGTCAGCGCTCCCAGCGCCGCGGCCGTAGCCGCCGCCACCTGAGGATTGGCCAGGCTGGAACACATGCCGAAAGGCGCAATGTTTACCATGGGATTTTTGTCCATGATCGTGGCGATGGCCATACTGGTCATCACTTTGTTTGCCGGCAGCACGTTCAAGACCGACGGCGCCGCCCCGAAGCTGCACTGCAGGTTCGCTCCGCCGCATACACACATTCCCATATCATTCCCCTCCTGCGGTAAAATCCAGATGATTGACCGCGCCCGTCTTAAACCGGCGCTCCAGCCGTACCGTCTTTTTTCCTGCGGCCTCGCAGAGGAACCGATTCGTGTCGCCGGTCATATTGGGGATCGGCAGAAAAAAGATCCCTTTGTCGTCGGCCCTGCCGGCGGTCACCGGAAGGACTGTGGTCCCGATCTTCCGGTAGTCTGCGCAGAGAGGTCTCTCCAGCAGATAGTCGCCGTTCCTGTCCATCCTCTGCAGGACCCGGAAAAATTCCGCGCCCGTCTTGTCGTTTGTTATGTAAAGGGCCTTGCCCTCGATATCCACAGTATCGGGATGGTACAGGCTGATCTGCATTCCGCCCTTTTCTCCAGACCGCTCATAATCGTAGATCAGCTTCAGCGGCCGGCCGGTCTCCGGACACAGGATACGGATCAGACTTCCCGGCTCCGCACGGCCCTCCACGCAGGTAGTGTCCCGGGGCACGGGATAGTTCCGGTCAGGCGTCAGTCTGACCTTCAGCGACGTGTACGGCACGCCTCCCAGCTCCGCTGTGAGAGTCCTGTCCTCATAGAGCCCCGCCTGGATAAATACCTGGGCCTCCCGGCCCTGCAGATTCGTAAAAACATAGTAGCCCTCCGGCTTGCGCACCGGCGGTTTCTCCCCCGGGATCCACACTCTGGCTCCGCTCCCCAGGATCACTTTGTTGCTGAAATCGTCGATGAGCGTCAGCACCAGCGATACTCTGTGCCGGACCCGCGCTCCTGAGCTTCCTCTTTCTGCATCCATGGCCCTCTCACCTCCGTTCGCTCACCGTCAGATCCGCATCTACCACTCTCCGTACCTCTCTCACTCTCTGAGATTCGATCTCCACAGGATAGACCTTGTAGTACAGCGACAGTTTGTAGGGCAGATTGGGCATGTTCCACAGCTTCATCTTTTCCTCGTTGTCGATGCGCAGCATCTCCACGCGGACGGGGAACTCCGCCGCTCCTCCCTCCTCGCCGATCCATTCGCTGCCCAGAACGGGAAAATCGAAGAGCGTCTGCATGGTCTTTCCCAGAATGCGCTGTTCCTCAGACGCCCGAAATTTGACGTCGCTGGGCGAATAGGCGGTGATCATGTAAAACAGCGTCAAAAACAGGGAGGGGTATCTCTGGCTGTTTTCACCCTCCGGCCTCATGCGGGGCGTTCGTCCCGCTACTTCCTCGCTTTCCTTCACGTCGTAAAGATGGACTCCCAGAACCATATCGCCCCTGTCGTCCGGGCTGCACAGTCCCACGGCGTCTGAATTCAGAATGATCTCCGGGACCAGCTGACTTCTCAGCAGCTTCACGATGCCGTTTCCCACGTCCGATATGATTGAATAACCTGACATACTGCCTCCTCACTGCGGCCGGCTGAGATCGCCCGCCCCCTGTTCATCCGCGCCGCCGGCCGGATCTTCCGAAGGGTTCTGGCCGCCCGGTGTATCCGGGCCTCCCGTCTCACTTTCCGCCGCGCTTTCGTCCGTTTCCTCTTCGCTGTCGCTTTTGGTCTCCTTCTCCTTCTTCGGGTCCCTGTCCTCGGCGGAGATCAGCAGTTTGCCCAGATGGAAGGTCCCCTGGCTCACGATCTTTCCGGTGGCGGCGTCAAAGAGAACGCCTTCCCCTTCGTACTGACCGCGCTGGAAACTGCCCTGATAGATCATCACGCCGCTGCTGTCGTACAGTTTTCCCTCTCCCTGATACTGGTCTTCATAAAAACCGCCCTGGTATTTCAGGTTGCCCGTATCGGGAAAATACAGGGAACCGTCGCCCTGATAAAGTCCCCGATAAAATTCTCCCTCGTAGAGGGTCTTGCCTGTGGCGGGGACAAAGAGCTTTCCCGACCCGCTGTAAAGACCGTCCTCAAACCCGCCCTCGTAGACCTGCTCGCCTTTTTCGTTGTATTCTTTGCCGGATCCGCTGCGGACCCCTTCGGAAAACTCGCCGTCATAGGAGAGGATCTCATCGTTGTAGACTTTGCCCTTGCCCTCGTACTTGCCGGCGGCAAACTGCCCGTCGTAGATCACCTTGCCGTCCTCTCCGTACAGCCTTCCGGCCCCCTCGTACAGCCCGTCCGCAAACTCGCCGTCATACAGCAGCAGCCCGGCGGCTCCGGCAGCCGTGTTGTACAGCTTGCCTTTTCCGCCGTATTTTCCGTCCGCCATGCCGCCCTGATACAGCAGCTTCCCCGTCTCCTCGTCGTACAGGCAAAGATCGCCCGATTCCATGAGACCGCCCTTAAAATTCCCCTCAAAGAGAAGGCGCTCCGTCTCGTCGTAAAGTTTGCCCTGCCCTTCTTTTACGCCCCGGGAAAACATGCCCTCATAGTGGAGCCTCCCCTCCGGATCGTACAGCTCGCCTTTTCCCTCGTACTCGCCCTTCTCAAAGTTTCCCTTGTACTGGAGTATGCCGTTGGCGTAATACAGCTTTCCGCCGCCCTCAAAAAGTCCCTGTGCAAACTCTCCCTCGTACTGCTTCCCGCCGTCTTCATAATAGAGAACGCCGCTGCCGTCGTACTGGTTCATGAGGAAGGTCCCCTTATATTTTGTCGCTCCTCCGGGATAAAACAGTTCTCCCTGTCCGGAGTACATTTCCATCTCAAAATTTCCCCTGTACGTCAGATCGCCGCCGGCGCCGTACAGAAGCCCGTATCCGTTGATCCGTCCGTCTTCCAGCCTGCCCTCAAACAGCAGCCGCCCGTCCTGCGGATCGCTGATCAGCCGGACGCGTCCTGTGTAGCCCCGCATCTCTTCCGTGTTGATCACCATGGTCTTCACGAAAAACTTCGCCTGCAGATACGGGCCTCCCACGCGGATCATAAAAATCAGAAATAAAAGGATCAGCAGACACAGAACGACCATCAGTTTTTTGGCCACATAGTGATCGCCGATCAAAAAGTATTCTTTCAGAGAGGCGGGTTTTTTCGTGATCCCTTTAATCTCTCCCTTGATGTCTCCGGACACCTTGCCCACGATGCTGGTTGGGCTGAGCAGGCGCACGATCTTGCGGTAGACCATCAAGACCGGCGCGATCAATATTCGTTTCAGCTTCCGCAGCAGCAGCGCAAGCGCCTTTGCCAGATCAAAGTTGCCAGAACCATTCATGCTTTTCTGTTCTCCCTATATCTAAACGTCCCGTGAAACGTCAAATTTCCTCTGTTCCGATCTGTGTGATGATGGAAGCGGGCTTGGCCGGCTTTGCCGCGTCCCCGATCGTCCAAATCAGACAGCCCAGCCCAAAGAGCAGGATCGCCACCACCGCCGCCCTCTTCACGGCCGGAAACAGCTTTTTGATCCGCTCCCACATCCGAAAGATCCAGGTCTTCGGCATACCGATCTCATCCTCGGACAGTTCCAGGATCTGGCGGTATACGGTACGGTACCGGCGGTAGAGCTCCATATAATCCTCGCATGGCTCGTCCCGGAGGAGATCGAGAAATTCCTCCATGGGTTCCAGGACCTGCTTTTTCAGCTCCTCGCGGAACAGCTCCTCCATGATCCGGCTCAGTCCCAGAGAGACGTCCTCCATGGTGTAATCTCCGTGATGTTCCAGATCGTCCACAGAATAACGGAAAAAGACCTCCAGGCTCCTGGTCACATAAATATTCTCAGGCCGCAGACAGCGGCTCTGAAAGTAACAGGGCATCGACTGAAGCACCATTTTCTCCAGAAGTCCAAGCCCCAGTTCCAGCCGTTCGCGAAGCCCCGTATACTCGCCCTGAAGCTTCTCCTCAAGCGCCTCGCCCTGATAACACCGAAACACCAGATGGAGATTTTCTTCAAAGACAAAGCACTCGGGCAGATCGGTAAACCTCTCGCTCTCCACCTGCTCATACAGGAAGACCATATTTTCAGCCACCAGCCGCTGATCTCTGAGTCTGATGATCAGAAACCGCTCCCGCGCCCTGTTTTCACACAGATACACGTCTTTTTCCTCATCGTGTCCCAGGTAACCGATCACCAGATATGTTTTATTTGCGGTCTCGATCATCATACGCAATCACCATCCGTGTCGTTTTACTCGTTTTTATCTCTCACCACTGCGAAAATAGAAGCCTTAACCTCGGGATACGCCACGCTGCGGGCCGACACCTCGTAGACGCCGGGGGCGTTGGGCGCCGTGTAGTGGCCGTTGCTGTCGATGTAGCCGCCGTCGTCTTTTACGCTCCACTCGATCCGCTTGTCGGGCATATTGCTGCAGACGGCTTCCAGGAAGTAGCTCTCCCTCATGCCCAGCTCAAGAATACTGGGCTTGATAAAGATCTTTTTCTCCACCTTTTCCTTCTTTTCCTCCTCCGCGCTGCGCAGCGCCGTCCAGCGGACGCGCACCCTGTTTTCCGGAACGCTTTCCAGGAGACGGATCCCGATGGTAAAACTGCCTTTCGCCTCGTTGGAGCACGCCGCCGCTTCCGCGCAGACTTTTTTGTCTGTAAAGATGCCGGATGGATCTGAGAGGATCTCGCCCTCCTCCGTCTCCACGCCCAGCTGGATGCTCACAGCGCCCAGGCCAAGGCCGTGAAAGATCTCTTTGGAAAACAGCTTCTGTCCTTTCTGAGCCCCGATGCTCAGGGGGAACTCACAGACGCCGTTTCTCACCTGAACGGCCGCGGCCCCGCCGCCCGTTCCGCTCTGTCCGGCTCCTTCCCTGCCTGTTCCCACCGAAGCGCTCCGGGATCCGCTCTCGCTGATCAGCATGGTGTTCAAAGCGGCGCTGAGCTCATTTCCCATGACGTACTGACCGAATGGCGCCGGCTCGATGCGGGCGATCATATAAGTATCTCCCGCCTTGATCATGTAGATCTTGGCCAGGTAGAGCTTTTCTCTGTCGTTGCGGTTCAGGATGCGCTCCATGGCCGACTGATGATAAGAACGGAGCAGTTCGCTCTTTACATCCCCTTCCGACACGCGGGCGATGGATCTTCCTTCCGCCCGGGCTTCCACCGGCTGCTTTGAAACAAACAGGCGAAAACTGTTTTCCTCCACCTCAGCGGCGCACTCTACTCCGGACACTTCCGCCGTTTTCAGCCGGTAGGTCAGACAGTAGCTCCCCGTCTTTTCGTGGAGCATTTCGTCAAAGGACACGGTCAGCTGCTGTTCCCCCTCCGCCGTCAGGCAGGTGAGGCCCAGATTATAGGAAAAGGAAATATACTGCTGGCTGAGATTTTCGATCTCTATCCGCAGCTGCGCATCGCAGCCGCTCTGCACGAACCGGGGAAAGACCTGCCTGACGGAAATGTCCTGATCGGTGTACAGGACCACCGTTTCCTCGCAGAGAGACCGGTAGGAAAGGTTGCGGTCTTCCGGTTCCTGATTGACCAGATACAGGCGGTAACCTTCCCGAGTCCGGCTGTATTCGGCCTGGTCCGTTCCCGCCGCGCCCGCGCCTCCGGCGATGTTGTGTACGGGATTTGTATCCTTCTCGTCGTATTCCACGCACAGATAGACATAATTGTCATGCATGTCCGTGCAGGAGTCGAAGCCGGGGAGCAGCGATAATTTTTTGATCACCGGCGTGTCGATGACGATCTCCCGTCCGAAGGAGTCCAGGGCACAGCCGGTCTCTACCGAAATGGTCTGCTCGTCCACCCCCACCACGTTCATGCCGGCTACGATGCCGGCGCCGCAGAGAAAGCGGTTGATCATGCGGCGCTTGTCGTTGAAATACTTCTGTTCCAGTTCAAAATCGTCCACGGACAACAGCTTGCCGTAAAAATACTTATTTCTTTCAAAGGGGAAAAAGGTCGTGTTTTTCATGTTATCCTCCTATCTCGATGGGTTCGTCTCATTTTGGATCACGGAAAAAGGCATCATGGACTGCCCGTCGAGAGCCAGCCCCCGATACTCGCTGAGAGATGTATTGACACCCAGATAGGTGTGGTCTCCCAAAAACAGATAGGGCTCCAGTATGACCAGGTTCAGCTCCATCTGAGCGGGCATGATCTCCTGAATGACCCGAATCAGCGCTCTGTACTCTTTCTGAGTCGGTACGTCCTGCTTTTTCAGAATGAATGACAAAACATAGGGGTTCCCCCCGTACAGTCGGGTGAGGATCACTTTTTGGCCGCTCTGCTTCATAAACGCGTCCAGCTGGTGATATTCCACCATGTAAGCGTCGCCTCCCGTATAGAGCCGGATGAAGTCCAGCATGCCCTCCCGCGTTCCCCGTTTTCGATAGAGCTCTACTGCGCGCCGCAGCAGGCCCCGGAGCTGTTCTTCCGACCACATATAGCTCTCCGCGATATCCAGCCATCCCGCCAGCCAGGGCAGAAATTCTGATCCTGTGGTATCTACATCCAGCAGCAGCGGCGTCCGGCGGATCGCCAGGTTCAGATCTTCGTACAGGGTCTGAAAGACCGCCAGATACCGCTCCAGAAACTGATTTTTGTCGTTGGCCTGATACACCTCGGGCAGATAAGAGATCCAGGACTGCCGGGGAAAGTAAACGCAGAGATCCGAAAGCCCAACGGTCTCGCTCCCCCGCCTGTACAGTTCAAAAGCGATCCACAGGTACCTTCCTGTCACGTCGTGCAGGAGAATATCCCGCTGGCCCGAGACCCTTTTCTTCACAAAGGGCTCCATGATCCTGAGTTTCTCTTCCGCGTCCAGAGTCTCGTCTTTCAGCAGCCCGGGCAGGCTGACCGGCCTGCCGTCTCTCTGGAATTCCAGGGAGTCGGCCGTGTATACGGTGACGGTGCAGGGCGCGTCCGGCCGGCGTACTGTCTCAAAGACCAGACGGTGCCATTCCATGTCTTTTTCCCTGCTGTCCAGGATCCGTGTGACCCAGACGCCCCGGTCTCCGCCGTCATCCGCCAGTCGGATCCCATCCCTGTCCCGGCTCATGCCCTGAATGCAGCCGCCGGAAAAGTCTTCCTCTTTATTAAAAATGAAGTATTTCAGTTTACGTTTCATCTGAATCTCCCGAATCGCCTTCTATTCGCCCATACTGAACAGATACTGCACGTTTCCCAGACGCACCACGCCGTTTGGCGGCAGCCTGACCGCTCCGTCCTTGCTTCTGGTCACCCCGTTTCCGCTGGCGTCCATGGTCAGAGAGTTGATGCCGGCCACGCAGGGGAGAACATCCAGAGCTCCGTAAAAATCCGCGTACTGGACAGTGGCACCGAACTGATTCCCGATCCTTGCAAAATATTGACTGACCGTCTGTTCCACCAGTTCTCTGGCGCCCACAAAATGGGGCCTGACCACGATATCCGCATAGACCTCAAATTCGATGTACCGGGGCGGAAGCAGACTGATCCTTCTGCCCGCCATGCGAAACTGTTCCAAATAATTCAATATATTATTTTTATAGGCGCTGCTGAGCCCGGATTCCCCGGACCGCGAGAATGGCTTGACTACGATGTTGATCTCGGTCTCGTCCACAGCCTTTTTCAGCAGCCTCATCTCCCGGGAGGATATGACCTTGCAGCTCTCCAGCATCAGTCCCGGCGTTTCCATCACACGGCGCTCATAATCCTGGTCGCTGACCGCCGTCTCCGGCATTTTCAGCATCTTTCTGGCCCGCAGAAAACATTCGGCCAGGGACTCTTCATCCCTGCCTCCCCGGCAGTTGTCCCAATTCCAGACCCGCATGTCCTCCGGCTCCAGTCCGTCAAACCGGTCGATGGCGCAGGCTTTGGCGTTCCCCCGCCTGCCCAGCGTCCTCTCATAAGCGGCGATCAGGATCTCTCCCTCCGGCGCCAGGCCGTGAATACAGTCGCCGAACCGCACCAGCCCTCTTTCCGCGTCCAGCACATAATGCCGGTCCGACGGACCGGACCCGGAAAGATCATCCACCTTGGTCCACAGGCTGCACACGTGGGGCCCGCAGCCGCTGTCCCTCACCATCAATTCAAAGGAATGGTATTCCACATCGCCGTCGGCCAGATCGTATTCCTGAAAGGGAAATCCCGTACCCACCGCCAGAGCCCCGCGCTCCGCGTCTTCGTCCAGAAAGCTGATCACCCGGATCCCCCGGACAGGCTCCGCCGTCTGGGGCAGCGTGAACAGAAAGCGGCTGACTCCCGTATCAAAATTACTGGTCTTCGTAAACCTGCTTACGCGGACGCACAGTTCCCCTGTCAGGGCGTAAAGTTCGTTTTTTCCGTTCAGCGACAGCATGGTATCTGTCAGGCAGCAGTTTTCCCCGGTCTCCGTCAGCTCCACCGGTACGTCCAGCTTTTCGATCCGTTGTTCGGCCTGTCTCAAAGAAAGGACGTCGGCGCTGATCATCCGCAGTACCGGCGCGGTGTCGAAGGACTGACGCTTCAGGACGAGACGCAGAAAATAGCCTGTCCGGCCCCAGAGTTCGGTCTCCTTCTGCGGTCCGTGGATCGAGAATTCCAGAAAACCTGTGGCGACGGCCCCCCGGGTCCCGTCCCGAAAATCCAAAACCGTCTCCCAGCCTTCCTCCCCAAAATACTGAAGTTCCAGTACGGCCAGGGGGAAAGGCATGTCTCCCTCCAGGGGATTTCGCGCAACGGTCCCGTTCTCCTCCAGTTCCATATAGATGCTCAGCTCCTGGGCCTCCGGGAGCATGCGGTCAAATCCAATATAAAAACAGTCGCTCTCCCGAGGCTCTCTTCCGAACAGCTCCAGCCCCAGCGAATGATCGCCTGCCAGCCGCGCTCTGTCCGCCGCCGCCCCGGGACCGTCCTCCCCGGCGCTGAAACAGACCCGGATATCGCCGCCGATCAGCTGCGTTCTCCGCTCCGCCATAAAGCAGGTGGTGCCCGCAAGCAGCTTCGTTCCCCGCAGCACCGCCACATCTTCCGGCGCTTTCACCCGGACCAGCGCGGCGGACGGCGCTCTGTGCCGCCGTTTCATCCCCAGAAGCTTCAGATATTTTTCGCGGCTCTCATCGCTGATCTGATCCAGAAAAAACTGCTGACTCTCCTTCAGCCAGGAAAACATTTCGATCAGCGTAATGCCCGGGTCGTGATAGTTAAAGTCCGTCCATTCCGGATAAAGGCTGATGATCATATTCCTGGCTTCGTCCATGATCTCCTCAAAGCTCTCTTTATCCAGCGTTAATTCCGGAAGCAATCGGCTCCCTCCTTTCTAGCTCACCTCGATGATGACCTCGTGAACGCCCCCCGCCGGCAAAACATAGCGGCCGCCTCTGTCATCTTCCAGGTCCACTTCTCTTTTCTTTCCGCCTTTCTCCGTAAAGGCGCTGATATATATGTTTTTAACAAGGGTCACCCCCGGCGTGTCGGAGATGGCGTTTTTGATCTGTATATTTCCTGGCAGCGTTCCGATCTCCCAGCCCTGCCCGTGATAGTTTCCGGAAAAAGGATCCAGAAAACGATTCAGCCTGTCCAGCACCTGCTTTTTCGTCTGAAATACATTGTTGAAATCCCGCACTGTCAGTTCCGCTCTCACATCCAGCCGGACGAACTCCGGTTCGATGATATACAGCCCGGATCCGGAGAGCAGATCGCCGCTGATCTTGTCGGAGAGATACGATTCCACGTTCTCCCTGACGGCGTTGAACTGGGTCTGGCCGCTTTCGTAATCCCTTTGTATGACCACCAGCGTTACAGCGCCGGGCCGTCTCTTTCCCTCCCCGTCGTACCCCGGGAAGCACCGCACTCTCCTGATGCTTCTGGAAGCCGACAAAGCCAGCTCTTCATAATCCCGCGCCGTCACCGCCCGGTTCTGATGCCGGATCATCGCGGCGTTTCTCTGCAGCGCCTGAGACAGGGGTTCGATGCCGCACCCGCCCATCAGGGCCACGGGATTTCTAACGCTGTTGATAAATCCCGCCTCCCGGTTCATCTGATCCACTCTGCCGGCGGGCATATTGGCGTGTTCGCCTCCCCCACGGCGGTAATGAATGCGGATATTTTCCACGGCGGAGGCAGGAGGGATCCTGCCCTGCTTTCCATTTCCGAAGACCACATATCCCTCGATCCGATTGAGAACATAGACCCGGTCCTCCGGACCCGCGTCCACAAAATCCTCCGCTTCCTCCCAGCGGATCCAGGCCGCCGTCATCACCCCCGCATCGTCCCGGGCCGCCAGCAGCCGCTCCTGGCCGGCCAGAACGCCAAGCTGCTCTTCGTCCAGCCCGGACAGCTCTTCAACATAGACCTCAGCGGTCATGATCCGATCGTCCTGCAGGGAAAAACGCATATTCTCCTGATAGATCTCCATGCGGAAATACTCGGTGGCTTCCCGATCCACATTGATGATCTTCGTGGTGTTCAGGAAGATCCCTTCGGCGGCGGGAAGGGCCGCCGGACGATTCTTCTGCTGATACACGTCCTTCGTGTCCGTGATCCTCATCCAGTACTGTTCCCGCCCGAACATGCTCTTCCTGCCGAAATCGTGGCCGCCCATCAGCGTGACGATGCCCGACTTGCCCAGGTTCACGGTCTCGTCCACCAGATTCAATTCTTTCCACTTTGATCCGTCGCAGTACTCCCAGAGCAGCGCCGCGTTTCTGCGGTCCATATTGTCTTTTAAAAGGAAGAAAAACTTCAGCGGTCCGCCAAGGGGCGGGGTATCAAAACCCAGATAAAGCGTCTGCCGCTTCTCGCCCAGCCGGAGGAAGGGCTGTTTCCCCTCCGCCTCCGCACCGGCGGACACAGACAGGTCCCGCATCTCCAGATTGTTCTGCGCCAGCAAATGCCGGGGAGCCACAGGACGGGATCCATAGTCGTACCCGAAAATGGTGTGTTCCAGCACCGGGCTGATGTAGGCGCCCTTCATTTTGTAGAAATTGTTCACCTTGATCACTCTGGCCCGTATGTAATAGGAACGGCAGGAGTTGACCGTCACCGAATCGATGTCTTCGGGACAGATAAAGCGGATCTTCTTGTACTCCCCGTACATTCTGCCTTCCGGATAGAAGAGATCCGCGTATCGCTCGTCTGAAAACAGACGGGCCCAGCCCACGCCGTTGTAATACTCCCAGATCACTTTCCCGATGGTGATATCGTATTCCGGATCCGGTTTGAAATCTGAGCGCTTCATGATCCAATCCCACTTCACCGGATCATTTTCAATATTGAAATCCAGAGGGATCTTGACAAAGTCCAGATTAAAGGCCAGCTCCACAGCCGCCCCTTTCTTGCAGAGAGCCTCGTCGGAACCAAAATAGACCTCGCTGAAATTGGTCAGGCGTTCCCCAAAGGGAAAATAATGCTTCTTGTTGCTCTCCGCGCCGTCGGCGTAGATGCTGTCCGGTACGATATCCGCGCCATAGGTGCGCAAAAGCATGCCGTTGAATGTAAAGCGCTCCAGGGCCTCGATATCCAAAACCGTACAACGGATAAAATATCCCTCTGCCTCTCCCACCTGGGTCCAGGCAAATTCCGGCTGTCCCGCTCCCTTGTGAAAGATCAGCCTGCCGTCTTTGAGCTCCTGTTCTTCAAACGCAAGATACCCGTCTTCCGTATAGTATTCAAACCGGGCGCAGCCGCTGTCCGCCAGCCGCCTCAGAAGTTCTTTGGATGCGCTCCGCTCCCCGTCTTCTCCCAGCTGTATAAATGACAGTTCAGCCCAGCCCTCTTCCCGGATGCGCAGCGCCTCGCCGTGACAGAAATACATCTCGTGGCTCTGCAGGTTGTTTTCGTGCCGGTCAAACAGGATCAGCTCCTCCAGCGGTTCTTCTCCGTCCCAGAGCTTAAAGATAGAATCGCTCCTGTCGCTGGTCTGGTAAATGCAGCTCAGTCTGGCAGGCGCCACATATACGTCGTCCACCGTCCGGTAGGAGACCACGCCGATCTCCTCGTCCTCCGACTGGGCGTTCACCACAGTTCCGGCGGGCAGCTCCACTCCTCCCGCTTCCTCGTTGACCAGAGAGAAAGTCACGTACCCCCGGGCGGGCGTGGCCGGAAGAAGGCTGGCGTCCAGCTCGTTCAAAAACGCGATCCTGTTTTTCAGCAGGGTCTGATTGAAATGCTTCAGGGTTTTGGAAAACATCTCCGCGTAGACCAACGCCACCGCCGTCCCGATATCGGGATTTTCTTCTTCAAACCGCCATTCCGGCACATAGCTTCCAGCCTTTTCTCTGATCTGTTCTATGATCTGATTCTTTGTGCGATCGTCGATATTCTGCATGTGGATCGCCTCCTTTCCCGCCGTTCAAAGGGCACTTTCTCCAGACAGCCGGGACGCCGTCCTGCCGCGCTGTTTCCGACTTAAATGTTGTCGCCGAATCCCTCGTTGATATAGAAGGGGAAGACCAGATTAAAGGGATTGTTGGTGGTCCTGACCACATAGCCGATGTGGACCACCAGCTTTCCGCTCTCCGCCTGATCCAGGTCCACCTCCACATCGATATCCCGGATCCTGGGTTCCCATAGGATCAGAGCCTCTTCCACGCTCCGCTCCATCTCTTTCAGCGACGTAAAATCCATCGTCCCGAATATATAATCGTGGATGCCGCACCCAAACTCGGGATTGCGGACCCGTTCGCCTTTTTTCGTCATTAAAATGAGATAGATGGCTTCCTTGATATCCTCCTCGTAGGCTGAAGTCTTCATCCGGCCCGTCACCTCATCCACCTCGATGGGAAATCGAAAACCCCTGCCCAGGAAGGAATTTGCATCGTTTCCTCCAAACATGACCCGCCTCCTCCGATCAGTTGATCTTAACCATAGCTCCCTTGACCTCCAGCATGCCTCCGGACTCCGCTTTCAGGGAGCTCTGCGCCTTGATATTCAGCATGCTGCCCTCTATGGTATCGTTCTGCCCTTTGAGCTGCAGCGCCTGACCCGCCTCCGCCTTAATATTGTCCGCCTTGATCTGGGCGGTCTTCGAATTGCCGTCCAGGGCGACCATGGCCTTGCCTCCCACTTTCAGCTCGATCTTCGTCTTGGCGCTGATCTCCAGTTCGCCCTTTTCCGCGTCGATCCGTATTCCGTTTTCCCCTTTTTCGTCCTTGATCAGGATCTGCTTCTTCTCATCCTCAATGGATATGGTGAACTTGCCCGGGCTTTTCACTTCGATGCGCGCCTTTCCGTTTTCATCGTCAAAGGTCACCTCGCAGCCGCCTTTCGTCCGAAAGGACTTGATGGTGTTCTTGTCATTGGCCGTATCCGCCTGCAGCTTATTTTTATTATTCCAGAGCGTCCCAAGCACGATGGGACAATTTCTGTCCCCCATGTTGAACGCCACCACCACCTCGGCGCCCACCTCCGGAAGCGCGTAAAAACCAAAGCCGCTGCCGCTGTACTGAGTCATCACGGGGATCCAGCCCGTTACATTCTGGCCTTCTTCGCCCAGAAGGATCTCCACCTTGACCTTGCCCGGATAGTCCTTATTCCAGTTTTCCTTTACCACGCCTGTGGTAACGCCTGCAATGCTGCGTCCCTCGTTCTCCTGGCCGGTGAACTCGCTAAGAAGTCCCATTACTTTACTCCCCCTATCTCAAAATACGTCAGGAAACTCTCTCCGCTCATGGTGTGGACCACTTCTGTGATGTAATAGGACTGGTCCGCCATCTTTTCCAGAGCCTCCACCTTGAGAAACCGGCCCGGTACGATCTCCGGCAGTCCCAGCGTGCTTCCGCTTCCTGTGCAGGACTTGTCCCGCCGCATCCGCGCAATGGCCTCCGCCCGCACCTTGGCCTTTTCCCTGCTGTCCGCGTCCGGGGCCGTCACCGTAAAAACAGGCGTCTGTCCCTGGATCTTCGACTGACTCATGACTCCCTTGGCCTGGGCCTCTCCCTTCACCGCCGTCTGCTCCGCCGGGTTGTAGCCCACCGCTTCCACCTTCAGATCCAGATAGGAAAAATCCACTTTCAGGTCCTGCAGTTCCCTGCCATACTTGACGGACAACACAGGCGCCGTCACCTTCTGAGGCTTGCGGAAATAGACCTTATCTGCCAGTACAAAAAATTCTCTGTCGGTCCTTCCGCTGGCGATCAGCTCCTTGGATATGAAGTCATAATCGCTGGTAGTCTGCGACACCGGCTCCGTCAGCGAGTCAGCCGTAGCGTCCACCGCAGGAGTGCAGAGCCGGGAATAATCGCCCAGCACCGTCTTCACCGCATCCGAATAATTTTTTACGTTGTAAAGCTTGTGCTTTTTCCCGCTGCTCATCATCAGACGCCTGGCGTCCATCAGCGTGACTACCAGCAGGGGATGCTCGCCAAACTCGAAGCCCAGCATGGCCACATAGCCTTTGAAGACCTTCTGCGTCGAGGACAGGTAACCGATCTCCACCTCCACCACAGTGCCCAGCTTGAATTTGGTCTTTGCGGCGGACTGAAAGGAGTGACTTTTCTCGTCGTACAGCCCCGCCAGCCGGATCACCGCGCTGCCTGCCTGGGTGAGAGACAAAGTAATGACGATCTCCTCCACGATCAAATTCATGGTCTTCACCACGTCTGCGCCTCCTACCTTGATCTTCAGCGCCGGGACCATGAAATTTCCGTAGCGGGCCTCCAAAAGCTTATAATTTGTCACAGCTGTCATTAAATCCGCCATAAAACAAGAGCTCCTCTTATCAATCCTTTTCTCTCGCGGGTCCGCCGTCGGCCACCCGTGAACTCCTCTACAGATCCGTAAGGGCCGGGATCTTCAGCGCCGTTCCTGCCGGTACGTCCAGGGGATCCAGTATGCCGTTCGCTTTGGCGATCAGTCTCCACTGTTCGATATCCCCGTACTCTCTGCCGGCCAGCTCCCAAAGACTGGTGTCCTCGGACAGCACTCTGCTTTTCGTTCGGTCCGGAGACGCGAAAGGAGAGCGCTTGATCGCGCTCTGTTGTCCCACCGATAAAAGGGTGCAGTCCACCTTGGCCCGCACGGGCACCCCCTTTTTGTCGAACATGGTAAAACTGGTATCCACTTTTACCACCACGCCCGTTATGCTGATGGAGCCCCAGGAAAAAGTCACGCAGGGAGGCCGGTGCAGGTTGCCGTCCACCTTCAACAGCGCGGAAAACTTTACGGTCAGAGCCGACACGTCTGTGGCGATCTTCGACTGCGACACGCTGGTGGCCAGCACAGAATCCGTGTCGAAATAAAAACTCAGACTTGCCACAGACTTTACCGATCCCACGTACTGCGTCACATCGCTGTTCGTGCCCTGGGCCGATACCTGATTGTACTCCACCGTTTCGCTGATGGAATAGGACTCCGGATTGAACTGCACATACAGCGGCAGCGCGTCGCCCTCGATCTTAAACTTCGCCTTGTTGTTCATCATGCCGCTCAACGCGGTCTTCGCCGAGTTTACCGCCGATAAAATTCCCATGCACGCCCTCCTTCTCCGGTCCTGTTCGTACTCGATCTATCAATTATATCCAGTTGATCTATTCTATTGAGTGACGCATCATCCGTCTCCGGCGCCGTCCTGTCCCCGGCTGCGCGGTCCCGCTCTAGTCAAGGCCTGACCGCAGGCGTTCCATGCGCAGTTCCGTTTTCAGCTGTTCCAGAACCTTGTGGGACAGTCTGCCTCTTTCCCCTGCGGGTCCGCGGCGGGCGGTCTGCCTTTCCTTCGTCAGTTGTTCCCTCGTCAGCCGTTCCACCGCCTCTGTCTGCACTTCTATCTTTTTTACCAGCTCGTCCATCCGTTCCCTGTCCTGCCACGCTGCGTACTCCTGCTGCCTGATCCTGGTCTCCAGACGGATCACTTCCTCTTCCGGGTTCGCCCTTCCGACCGTTTCTTTTCGCGTCTCATGCCGCTTCTTGCCGCCTTCCGCATACACCAGAGACGCCCCTTCCGCCTTTGGGCGCCGGCGAAGCTCCGCCGCCGGCTGACGATTCCGGTCTTCTGCCGGCCCCATTGTCCCATGGCTGTTTTCCAGAAGTATCGTTTCTGCCGGATCCGCCTTTCTCCCGGTCGAAAACCGGATCTTCCGGCCCGGGCCCTGAACTGCAGACGCCTGGGACCGCCTTTCGTACGGAGACTGCCGCCGTACCGTCCCAAAAGTCTGGATCCAGCCGCTTTCAGCCGCTGTCTTTAGCATCTCCATCCGCCCCTTCGGCCCGTCCAGACCGCTTCCCCGACTCCCCTGCAGATCTCCCGACCGCAGGCTGCCCAGTCTCAGATCGCCTGACTGCAGGTCCCCCTGCCCCAGGTCGACCGACTGCAGATTCCCCCGCCGCAGCGCATTGGTCTGCAGGTTTCCCGATGGCAGCTCTCCCGCCAGTCCGCCTCCACGCCGCGGCTGGTCCGAAGGTGTGTTTCCTGACCGCAGGCCGCCCGGGACGCTTCCACGGGCCGTCAGCCGCAGGGAACGTTCCCTGACCCGATCCGCGGATCTTTCGCTCCAGGCGGCCCGAGAGACCGGTCCAACGGGATCCGGCAGAAGGAAACTCTGCTCGCTGCCCCGCTCGCCACCCTGCCCGCGTGCCTGCCTCGGTTGGCCCGCAGCCTCCGGCGCCCTGGTCTCTTTCAAGATCCGGTCCCGCCTAGCCGCCGGCTGCAATCCTTTCTGCACCGGATGCGCCGGCTTTCCCCTCAACATCAGACCAGCGAGGGTCCGCTTTTCCGCCTCCGCGGCAGAGAATCCGGTGTTTTGAAGCATGGGACTGGAAAAGGACCGGATAGGGGGGTTCCCCAGCCCCTCTTCTCTGGGGCGCAGCTCTGTTACAAAACGACTGTTCCCTGCATCAGTCTCAAAATGACCGCGCTTCTTATCTTCAAAAAAATTCCAACTTATATACTGCTGTCCGCTTCGGTTTCTCTCCTTGACCGCTTTCTCAGTCCTGCGTCCAGTCTGAATACCGCTATTTTCGGATACCGAACTGCCGGAATTCATCCGATGCAGCGCCTGCGGCGGTCTGTGATCCAGCGTCCGCTGTCCTGTCTGGTGTACTGTCCGCCATACTGTCTGCTGTGTTGTCCACGGTACTGTCTGCTGTATTGTCTGCCGCAGTGTCAACTGTATTGCCCGCCGCAGTGCCTGCTGCGGCAGGCTGGCTGTCCCCACCGGCAGATACGGCGTCCGGACCGCTCCCGCCGTTAAAGGCGGCGTCAGTAAACTCCGCCCGCGCTCCTTGTCTCCACCTTCGCTGGCCTGACCGGGCCCCCTGGTCTCCTGCGGCGGCGCTCCTCTGCGCCCCCGCACTGGGCCGGCGCCGTCCGCCAGCGCGCCCTCTGCCTTTTTCTCCGCCTGGAAAAGCCCCGGACGGCCATATCCCAGGAACGCTCCCGGTACCGCTTCTTCGGTCATCCATTGCCTATATGAAAGAATGCGTTCCATCGCAGCAGCCGCGCCAGCTCCACGCTCTGCCGCGCTGTCACTGCCCGCCGTACCATCGTGCTCTGCCCCGGCCGGCATGGCCGTAGACGGCTGCGGCTCCACGGCCGCCGGGCGCCATGTCGGGCGCCATGCTCCCCAGAACTCCCAGACCGCCGTGCCGCGCCGGTTCCATGCTTGCCCACTGTTGTAACAGGCCCATGGATGCGGAATGAAGCGATCCTGCAGTTCCCTCCGGCTTCGCCGTTTTCCCTGCTCTCTCCGTTTCCTGCGCCCGTCTGCCGGACTGGACGGTCAGTGGATCACTTTTCTTCTCCTGCGCTCTGCTGACCTGAAGATCCGAAGCGCCCCCGCATAACGTCTTAAATATTGTCTCAGAAACCATTCGCCGTATCTGGTCAAACTGCGCGGCGCTGATCTGCGGGGATCGGAGCTGCTCTTTTTTCCCGCCTTCCTGTTCTGCCTGTCCTTCCCGAGGGAGACCGGCGGTCCGGAATATCCGTGGGGCGCCGCTGTTCTCTCTGCTGTTCTGTCTGCCGTTTTCTCTTCGTTCTTCTCCGGCCGGTCTCCTTTTTTCCCAGATCTCCTCTCCCACCGTTCGGGCGAGCAGCGAACGAAGAGTCTCCTGGGACGGAACGCCGCCTTCTGTTTCTGCATCCCACAGAAATCGACGGGAGATCTCACCTGCGGCGGCGTCGACCGCCGGTCCCGCCGCGGTTCTGAGCAGCCTTTCTCTCAGATAGTCTGTACGTGCCCCGCCTTCCAGCGGTGCATCCCAGAACCCTTCGGACAGTTCCTTCGCCGTCTTCCGCAGCGCTTCCAGCGCAGCGCTGCCCGCTTTTTCTTCTTCCGCCGGCCGCTGATAGGCGATGAGCGCCTGATACCGATCCTGGATCCCCGCCAGCATCTCAGCCGCAACGCGGATCTCCCCTTCTCCTCCGGACGACGCCAAATGGATAAGACGTTGGGGCGAAAGGGTATTTATATACTCCCAGACCAGCATGCCGGTCCCGTTCTTTTCCCCGGGCAGCCCTGCCCTCAGATCTGCCCCGGGCGCTCCGGGCTTTCGCCATATGGCTGCGGCGGGCTCCGGCAGCGGCGCTTCGGCTTTTTCCTGCGCCCCCGGCGCGTTCTCCTTCCGCACCGGCTGGACCCCGGTCCCGATCCCTGTTTCAGTGTTCATCCGGCCGCGGATCTGCGCTTCTATCTGAGCGGATACGCGGTCCTTTACGATCTGCAGATAATAATCGCTCTGCTGCCGCGCGGTCTCCCGCAGAAACAGCCTTCTGCCGCCGGAGACGGACCGGCGCACGGCAGTCTGATCCAGCAGGCGGTCAAAGGGAGCGCCCAGCGCGGGGGTGATCAAACCGCCCCGGACTTCCCCCGCACGCTTCGGATCCGGCATCCGGTCAACACCGCGGGTGATGGGCGGGCCTGCCGGCAGTCCGGCTCGTTTCCCGGGAACAGCCCCCATCCGGCTCAGTTCTTTTTCAAAAACTTCTCCGATCCTCCGGAGTTCCGTCTTTATTTCCTGCCGGCTCCAGCCGTTACTGTCCTCATAAATGCGAAGCAGCTCTCCGTGGACTTCTTTATCCAGCCTTTCCAGCCTGTCCAGATTTTTTTCCAGCATTTGCTTCACGTTGGCGTCAGAAACGGCCCATCCGTTAACGCCGCCGCTTTTCAGCAGTCTCTGTTCTGAAAAAACGCGAAGGATATTCCAGGCGAGCAGAAAGACGTCCGCTTTCTCCCGGTTATCACTCCGCTCTTCGGAGGCTCTCATCAAAAAAATCAGAGTTTCATATCGCCATGGACTGTTTCCCCGACCGGTGTATCTGTCCATGATCTTCTGTGCAAACCGGACCGCAGAGAGGGCGTTTTCCGGCAGCGCTTTTCCCGACACAGTGGGTTCTATCAATTCTGTCGCTCTGTGACTCATCGCCGCCTCCTTTATGGAATCGGAATTTCACTGAAGCCTGTATGCGCCAGCTCCAGTGATTCGATCAGAATAGCGCTGCTGTTTGAATCCAGATCGCCGAACTTCTTTGAGAGGATCAGCCCCTCGTCAATGCTGAATATCTTCATGAGCTTTCCGTTTCTCTTGACGAATATCAAGATGTTGGTAAGCTTCATTCCCTGTCGCAGAATGGAAAAGATCGTGCCTCCCATCGTGCTTGTCATCCCTTTTTCAAAGATGATGATGTCCGGCTTCTGCCTGGCTTTCTGCCTGACGATGGGAAAATCATTGTTTCCCCCTTCCACGAAGGTCTCGGTCTCTATCTTATTCTCGATCCCTGTGATCTTGCTGAAATTGACCTGGATCAGATTGATCCTCACATCAAACTCAAAAGAACCGATGAATTCCCGCGTGGCCTCCCGGTTCAGGACCTTGGTCACGCTGGGTCCCTGACCTCTGACATACCGTTTGACCGGCGCAGGCGCAGGCGCGGCCGGCGGCTCGTAACGCTTTTTCTCCACCGGCGGCTTTTCCGTGTTTTCGACTATGTATCGCTTTTTTCCATTTATAATCGGCATACGGACAACCTCGTCTTCTTACTTAATCTCCCATAGATCTCCCATAAAAAACTTATTTTTGACACGATAAAAAGCGATTCATGTCGCTTTTATCCGAATGATGGAATATAAATTCATGGTATATTAAAGTAAGCCCCTTGAAAACGGGGCTTGCACACTTGGTCGATATTTCGCACGATTGGTTGCTGTCATTCACCTTATAAAGATACCTGCTTCTGGACGTTCTATATGTGTCCTTGAATTTCACCCATTCTGCCCCGCGGCAGTCCGGCCGCCCGCGGCGGAGAGCCTGCGCCGCCGCTATATCTGAAAAACATTCTCCGGCTCCTGATTGAGCTTGCTGTTGATCTTGGATATCTCTCTGCACCAGCGCAGTCTGTCGCCGTGGCTCAGACTCATGATCTCGTCGTGGGACCAGTGGGTATAATACGCGATGAACGCGATCTCTTCATAGATCTTTTCCGCCGGATACGTGCTTACAGACCGGCGTCCATAAAATTTACGGGTACCTCGATCTCTTCTCCGCAGTGAGGGCAGATCGTCTTGTACATGGGCATTTCCATGGTATTGACCCTCTCGTACAGGTCCTGCAGATAAGCCAGGTCCATGGTGTAAAGGCGTTCGATCACATTGGTGTCCACGGTGGGCAATGTGCCGAGCTTGGTGATGACTCTGGCCAGCAGAATGATCGTCAGGTAACCCGGGTTCTGCTGCACCCGTGGATCCCGCAGGGGCAATATTTCGTCCCCGGCATTGGCCAGGCGCATGACTCCTTCCCGATGCAGATTGCCGGCCTTGTCGAGAAAGCCTCTGGGAAGCGTAAAACTGAATTCGGTCTCAAAATCCGTCATGTTGTTTCCTCCTGATATTTTTTGATCTATTTTCTGTGAAAAGCAAGAAAGAGGGTGCCCCAAAGCCTTTTTACTTTCCAGCCTTGGGACACTCTCGCATACTTACCTTTCTCTGCCTTTAACCGGCCTGCGTTTCATCAGGAAACGCGCACCATGCCCTCGTGGGCGATCTCCAGCGTTTCGATCGCCACTTCAGAAGCCGTAGCGTTGAAATCAGGAGCTGTGTACTTGGTGGGCCACGCGTTGATCACCTGCCAGGACGCCGCCGGCGCTTCTTCTTCGTCCAGCAGTGTGATGGTGATGGTCTTTCTGTCAACGGCGCCGTCCACGCCTGCGATGATCCAGTCGTACAGCACCATGCTGTCCGCCAGACCCTGCTTCAGCGTAATGTTGCCGTATTTTTTCAGTCCCGGCACCTTCATCGGCGTCTGGACCATGTCGCCCTCGCGATACTCCATCACGTCGATGGATACGTCAAAGCCGCTGACTTCGGAAAATCCCCCGGCGTCCAATCCGTCAATTTCTACTTTATATCTAAATTTTCCATGTGGGTAAGCCATCTGAATTGTCTCCCTTCTTTAGCAATTACTCCGCCGCTTCATTTGTTTTCTGCGTGATTCTGAAGATTACAAATTCCGCCGGCTTCACAGGAGCCACACCGATGACGCAGATCAGTCTGCCGTTGTCGATATCGTCCTGACTCATGGTATTTCTGCCGATGTTCACGAAGAACGCCTCGTCCGTACTGGTTCCGGCCAGCGAGCCCTGTCTCCAGAGGTTGGTCAGGAAGACGCTGATCGTCCTCTGCACGCGTACCCAGAGCACTTCGTCGTTGGGTTCAAACACAGCCCAGTTGGTGTTGGCCTTGATGGACTCCTCGATAAAGATGAACAGCCGGCGCACGTTGATGTATTTCCAGCTGCCGTCGCTTGAAGCCGTGCGCGCTCCCCACACGCGGATCCCCTGTCCCGGGAATACGCGGATCAGATTGACGCCCTTGGGATTCAAAATATCCTGCTCGCCTTTGTTGAACTGGCAGTCCAATCCAACGCAGGCTCTGACCACCTCATTGGCCGGCGCTTTGTGGACGCCCCTCGTATTGTCACTTCTGGCGTAGATCCCGGCCACAGAGCCCGAGGGCGGAATGGCCGCGTTTTTCTTGTCCAGAGGATCGAAGACCTCCAGCCAGGGATGGTACAGCGCAGCATAAGTGCTGTCGAAAATATCCCGGTGCGCGATCACATCCTGGACCTTTTTCGAGTCTCTGGGAATATCCAGGATCGCAAACCGGCTGCCCAGATTCTCGCAGTGCGCCACCAGCGTCAGCTGCACGTTGGGGTCTGTCACTCCGGGAATAGCCATGATCGATACCACGTCGTTGTCCAGGAAGGACTGGATACCCGTTCGTCTTCCTGCTCCGTTGTCAACGCCGATAAAATCGGAGGCTGAAATGCTGTCCACAGAGCCGTTGCTGCCGCCGCTGAGAGAAACAGCCGCTCCGCAGCTTCCGGAAGCGGTAAACACATCGAAAGGCGATACCGCGTCCTCATCCGCCGCGCCCACGAAATTCGCTATGACAATATCCGATTTTGCCAGCTTCTTGTCTATGTAATTAGGCGCTTCCACATTGAAGGACACATTTTCATAGGTCTCCGCCAGATCTTCATATTTGACCTCAAGGTTGATCTCGCAGGTAGCCAGCACTTTAGAGGGAAGCAGATCCCGATCCACCACATCCTCTTCAAAGGGCCTGCTGAATGTGATCACATTGTCCTGATTGGAAACCACACGGTTGTACACTGCGCCGTCCTCGTTTTTTACCGTAAAGGACACCACGTCTCCCGGCTGGAATCCGGCGCCGTTCTTCACCCGGTATTTCTTTTCTCCGCCCGCTTCCAGAACTTCAAGGACCTGCGTTCTGGCTTTGCTGGACGGGGAAGCGGAGACTGTGATCCTGTCTCCCCAGATCCCCGGATTCTTGGCGATGAAACGCACGGCCTCTTCCCCGTTTTCCGGAGCGCTGCCCATGGCCTGCTTGGCGTTTTCCGGGGCGACCCGGGAAACAAAGCATCTGGATCCGCCGTTGATAAAGAAATGTTCAACAGCGTAGGCCAGAAAACGGTATTCTCCAAATTCGTTCTCGGACAGATATCCGCCGTAGGTCCTCTTAAAATCTGCAAAATTAGTGATCAGCTGAGGTACTCCTAACACAGGACCTTTCTCCGCCAACCCGATAAAGCCTGCCGTACTCGTCCCGACTCCCTCCATCGGCTTGGCGCCTGAATCAAATTCTTCCACGTATACGCCTGGTGATAAGTATTCCGCCATATTGTCCCGATTTCGTCCTGTTACCGGATAAAACCGGATACCTCCTTCCTTCGCTTTCAATTTTTATCCTTCTCAGACAGGAGTGTCTGATTCGTCACAACCTGTTACGGTCCATCATAAACTCCTGTTCTAAACATTTTTATAACCATTTCACTTTTTATTGCAAAATTATTTTTCCCTCCGCTCTGGGGCGTCGGAGATCTCTTCCCCCGTCTCCCCGGGCGCGGCCTCCGCCTCCTGGGGCGTTTCATCCTGTTCTCCGGTCTCCCGCTGTTCCTTTGCCTCCGGCGCCACCGCCGGCTGCCTGCGCATCAGCTCCGCCGGCGAGGGGAACGCTTCCTTTTTCATGCGCTCCACGGCTGAGACAAGTTTTTGGCGCAGCTTCCGCTCCGCCTGCTCTTTCTCCTGTATTTCCCTGTCCAGCCGTGTTCTTTCCAGCTCCAGGCCGTCTGCTTCTGTGCGGCGGTCCTTTTCCCGCAGCGCCCGGGCTTTTTCTCCCAGATTTTTACGCTTCTCCTTTTCAGGTCCAGCAGACAGGAAAGGAACGGTCTGGCGCAGCGTTTCCTGGTCAAAGCGCGCGGCGTAATCCTGCATCTTTCCCAACATCATCGCCGGGCTCAGACCCCGGTCGTAGCGGAACGCCACAGCGCCCTTCGAACGGTCCCCGCTGTTCGCATACACCTTTCCCCTGCCCACTGGACGCCGGATCTGCCGGCTTTCTCTGAGTTTTTTCTCCCTGCCGGTGATATTAGGCTGGTCAAACCGTCTTTTTTCACTGACCAGGATGGTCATTTCCTTTTCCGGACCGCTTCCGAAGGCAATATTGCCGTAAGAGTTTTCAAGACGCAGGATCTCTCTGGTCCGCCGGTCTTCCCTGTGGCCGCCGCTGTATTCGAAGCCGGTGATCCCTTCTTTCTTCTGGTCTTTTTTCGTCTCTTTTACACGAAACAGCCCTTCCGATCTCCGAAATCCGTCCGCCTTTTTTCTGCGTTCGTACATCGTCACGTTCCTTTCGACGGTCCCGTCCGTTCAGGACCCCAGCTCCGGCAGCAGCACGTAATACTCGCCCAGATCTTTTTTCGTCAGCACCTTTCCGCCTTTCGCGTACTCGTTGCGCACGCCCCGAAGCACGTGAGCCATATTGACGGCCGTTCCCTCCGCGGCGGCCAGAAAAGCGGCGTGCAGCGCGGCATTTTTTATGTTGCTTCCAGACAGTTCAAAGTTCTGAGCCAGATAGGCGACGTCCAGTTCTTCCCTCTTCAGCTCCCCGGGCATGGCCTTCCGCCACAGCAGGAGCCGCTCCTCCGGACCGGGAAAGGGAAAATCGATCACGAATTTCACGCGGCGCTTAAAGGCTTCGTCGAAATTCTGCAGCAGGTTGGTCGCCAGGATCGTCACTCCCTCGTACTCCTCCATCTTCTGCAGAAGAAACGCCGCCTCCATGTTGCTGTATTTGTCGTTGGAGTCTTTCACCTCCGTCCGCTTGCCAAACAGCACGTCGGCTTCATCAAAGAACAGGATGACTCTGCTCTTTCTCGCCTGTTCAAAGATCCGGTTCAGATTCTTTTCCGTCTCGCCCACAAACTTGCTGACCACAGCGCTCAGTTCGACCTTGTAGAGGTCGATGCCCAGCTCTCCGGCGAAGACCTGAGCCGCCATGGTCTTTCCCGTCCCTGGCGGACCGGCAAAGATCATACTGACTCCCCGGCCGTAGGCCATCTTTTCAGAAAACCCCCAGCTCTCGTAGACCAGATGTCTGTATCGGACCTGATCGCAGGCCGCGGTCAAAAGCTCTTTTTGCCAGGGCGGCAGGATCAGATCTTCCCAGACATAGACCGCGGGTATTTTCACCGCTTTATTTTGCAGATCCATATGGAACAACTGGTAACAGCCCTTCCGGAGATCTTCCCGCCCGATCTCGTTTCTGCCCTGCCTTCTGGCCAGCCAGTCCGCATTTTTCAGCGCGGCCCGAATACCTCCCCGCGTCAGTGGAAACAGATTGGCCATCTCCTCAGCCTGAAGCCCGGCCGTCAGCGGGTAGCCCTCCGCCTCCTGCTTCCAGACAGCCCGTTTTTCCACAAGGCTCATATCCTTCACATCAAAATGCAGCCACCGTGCCGCCCCGCGCCACCGCTGCTCAGGCACCGGCCTGCGGTCCAGAAGAAAGACCACGTCCGAAGCCTCAAGCAGCAGCTCCGCCAGCCGAAGAGCGGCCTGCGGCAGCCGTGCGCCCGGTCCCCCAGGCATTTCTCCTTCCGCCGCTCCCAGGTCGTCCCCATCTCCTTCTTCCTGTAAGATCAGCGCCGGCACCGCCTGAAACAGCCGGCATTCTCTGAGGATCTCACAGAAGATATCCTCCCTGGCCTCCGCCTCCATCAGGCGCCGGTCTACAGGAATAAAATACGCCATACGTCCCGCCTGCCGGCAGTAATATTGAACGCAGTACTTTTTCCCTGTTCCCGGCTCTCCCGTCAGCTCCGCCACAGCGGGCTCTCCATCGGTCAGGAAGGCCGTCGCGTCGGGCTGCCCCTGACTCAGTGTCCCCTGTTCTTCTCCCTGCTCCGGCTCATACCGTGGGGCAAACGCTTTCAGCTTCTCATCCTCGCCCAGGCGCCCGAAGAGGAAATCCAGGACCCGTTCCGCCAGCCTCAGCTGTTTTCCGATCTCCGAACAGCCATTTAGTGCCGGCCGTCGGAAAAACACGCTCATGAGTACGGAAGTGCGGTGAAAGGTCCGAAATACATCCACGCCATCCAGATCTCCAGGCCAGGTCAGGCAGGCGATGTGGGGCGTCAGCCCCTCCGACTGTCCCTCCTCTCTCAGTAACGCAAACCCCGCCGCAAAGACGGCGTCGATCTCATAGCACAGCGCCATCAGCACGCAGTGCCGTTCAAAATCGCTGAGGCCAAAGAGCTGAAAGAGGTACTCGGGGGCAAAAAAGCCGCTCTCCTCCAGAAGGCCGGCGGAGCGGGCCCTGAGATCTCCTTCCGCTGCCGCGGCCGCCTCCCGCTCCCCTCCGCCATCAGCCTCTCCCTCCGAAAACAGATCCGCCGCAGCCGCTTTAACATCACCGTCGGCCTGTTTCAGAGCCAGTCTGAGTTTTATGGCTCCCAGCCGCCTGACATATTCAAAATATTCTTCTGTGGTATTGATCCGCACATTCTTTCCTTATCCGGCCAGAGCTTCCCTGTAAGCCTGCTCCGCCTCTTTTCCGGGCTGCGTGTTCAGATCCCGCTTCAGCAGTTCCCGGAACCGTTCGAATTCTTCCTTTACCAATCTGCGGTTTTTCATGGCGGCATAGCAGCGGATCAAAAGGCACACGGATTCCTCCGAATAGGGATTCACCAGAAGGGCGTTTCTCAGATACGCCGCTGCTTGCTGCCAGTCGTCCCGCTTCATGCAGAGCTCCGCCAGCATCAGGCAGCCGCTGAAAAAGCGGACGTCGTAATACTCGCCGGCTTCCGCGCCCCACTGACAGTCCAGATCTTCCAGATACCTGCCCCAATAGGTGCAAAACCGCTCCGCGTTTTTCTCCAGCTCCGCTGCATCCTTTCGCTCCACCACGGCGCAGAGCTGTCTGATCTCCGTCAGATCGGTCTCGATCTGCGACATGTCGATCCTGTACATTTTATCTTTGTAGCTGATCACATCCGCCATCTGATAGGGAGACAGCTCTTTTCTTATATTATAAAACATATTGTGCAGCATGGTCACCGCATTATCGGGAAGCTCGTCGTGCCAGAGCTTCTGCAGGAGCTGTTTTCTTCCCACTGCGCCGCCGTCCAGATCCACCAGCAGCGCGAATAGCTCCCGGCTCTTGCGCGTCCGCCAGGAAAGCATGCGGCTTCCCCCCGCTTTAACCTGAAACTCCCCGAAGACGGTCACCTGAAGCTTCTTTCTGCAGCCGGCCGCTCTCCCGCCGTCTCCGCTGAGCTTTTCCAGAAGCTGCCGTTCGGCTTCTCTGAGATAGGGCAGGGGCTGTCTGGTCTCGCGTAAAACGAAGAGCGCGCTGCGGACCTGTTTGCCGTATTTGTCCGGGTCTTCCCCGTACCGCAGCAGTCCCCGGTACAGACTGCGGTACGTCCCGTATCTGTTTTCTTTTCCAAAGCTGCTGTCCGCCTGATTCAGATACGTCTCTGCCCGTCCGTACTCTCCAGTCTTATAGTAATACTGCGCCGCCGTCCCCAAAAGGCCGGGATCCGCCGGCTCCGCTTCCTTCGGGCCGCCCCCGGCCAGAACGCCGTGCTCTTCCAGATACTCCACGCAGATACGCAGCGCGCTGTCGTCCGTTCCGCTCAAAAGGGATTCCCCGTGAAGCGCCGCGAGCTTCACGATCAGCTCAGTATAACCGGCGTCAGCCGCTTCCGCAGCGGCCTGCCCCCAGCGTTTTTCCTCCAGATAATACTCCGCAGCCCGCCGTGCGCCCTCCCTGTGCTCCCCGGAACTCAGCTTTCCGCACAGAAACATGCGAAAAAATCTGTGGTAGCGAAAGACCCCTGTTCCCTCCGTATGCACGTGGATCAGTATATTTTTCCGCACCAGTTCTCTGATAAAAGATCTGGCGTCCCCGATGCCCAGCGCCTTGACGCAGAAGTCCTCCTCCACCCTGAACGAGGCTGCCGTCTTCAGCATAAACTCCTGTACGGACGGCTGCTGTACCATAAACACCTGGCGGTTCAGCAAGCCTTCGATGAGGGCTGCCTGAGCGAAAAAAAGCCAGTCCTCCACCGGGGCGGCGGCTCCGCTTTTCTGCAGATAATAAAGCGTCAGCATCAGTCCTGCAGGCCAGCCTTCCAACATCTTCGCGCATTTGCGAAAACGCTCCGCCAGCAGCCCCTGATTTTGAGACAGTTCCGCAGACGCTTCTCCCCCAGCCCCGAGGATCCCTTCCAGAAGGAGACGCTGCTCTTCCTCCGAGAAAGCCAGATCCGTCTCGTCCACGATCCGGCATTCTCCCCTGGCCGCAAAAGGCGCGAAGCGCTCCGGCACATCTTCTCGTGTGATCAGGATCAACTGGCCTCCGTCCCGCCTGGACACCTGACCGAGAAGTCTGCCCAGCCGCCGGTCCGCCTGATCCCCGCTCTTATAATCGTCTATGATAATGATGGGTTCTCCGCCTGTCCCGCAGCCCGGGGCCGATCCACCTGCAGACGGCTCCCCGAGGGCGGCCATATCTCCGGCGGCAAAGGCATTGGGGGCGTTGGGGGCATTGGCGGCATCACCGGTATCTCTGGCAGCGGCAGCATCCCTGGCATCCGCCGATGCGGCAGCATCGGCGGTCTGAGCTCCTCCGGACACGGTCCCCTGCTGCGGCCCGGCGCTCCAGGCCGGAGGTTCTTCCGCAGCAGCGGAGTACCACGCCGCCGGCTTCCCGCTCCGGGCGCAGAATTGTCTGGCCAGCTCCGTCTTTCCGTAGCCCGCCCCTCCCCGGATGATAAAAAACGGACGCCGGTCCTTCAGCATGTCAGACAGCAGAGCGCTTCGCTCCACGAAAAACCTGGGCGGCCGGGGCGGACTGACCGCCGAAAATCCCTGATCCGGGGCTATGTATTCAATGATCACTCCGCTCATAGCGATCGATCAGAAAAAGGCGCCGGCGCCGCCGGCCAGATTCCCCAGGATCCCCAGCCATCCGGATGCTTTGTCCGCGGCCTTATTTTCGCCGCCCTGCGCCTGAGCGATGCCGCTGACCGTGCCGGCGATGCCGCCGCCCAATCCCGCCGCCCCGGCCAGAGTCCCCAGGATCCCTTTTGTGATCTGCTTTCCGTCCCTTTTATTGGTAGTCGGGTCCTTTTTCGCGCCCCGCACGATATCTCCGATCCCCTGTATCATGCCCCCGGCGCCGCCCAGCGCGCCCAGTATGCCGCCGGCGGCGGCGAAGCCGCCCGCAGTTTTGCTGTGTCCCGCAGCGGCCAGACTGCCGGATACTACGTCCATGGCCCCGCTGCCGGCGCCCAGTCCCCCGTTGATCATGCCCATGATCCCGTCAAACTGCTTACCGTCTTTATTGTCCTTATATCCGGAAAACATGCCCTGCAGTCCGGAGAGCAGGCCCAATCCGCCGGTTATGGCCGTAGACTTTCCCTTTTCCTCGTCTGAGAGCCCCGTCAGAGACACAATGGAGTTGGAGAGCCCCGCGCCCGAACCCAGCAGGCCGCTGGCCAAATTCATTCCATCGCTCGTCAAGAAATCCAGAAAACCTCCCATATTATTTCCTCCTTATCTCGAATGCTTTTTCAAAATATCCTTCTCCACAGCGTCCGCAAAGGTCATTTCTCCGTTCCAGATCGCTTTCAGCCCGGGATATGCGGCCATCGTCACTTCCATCACCAGTTCATAGCACACTACTGCGTCTGCGGCCGCCTGTTCCGCACTCTTGTCCATGTCCAGGCGGAAACACTCCCGAAGAAACAGGTGTCCGTCCTCGGGATAGATGCCAAGACAGCCCACGGGCAGATAAGAATTCAGTTCTGAGACCGCTTTCTGCAGTTCCTCCCTGTTTTCCTCCGCCGTGGTTCCCAGCAGCTTCACGTAAAGCTCCAGCAGCAGCACATCTTCCCGAGCCTGATAGGGCGCCGCCTGGATCAATACAAAATCTGTCTTATCAGGAGACGTGGCAAACACGGTCTGCATCAGCCATTCCCCGTTGTTCTCATTTTTCATGAGAATATTGTCCTTCGTAAAGGTCTCCATTTTCTCCGCCAGCGCCTTAAAAAAATCCGTTTTCCAGTCCTGTGTTTTGTTCTGTGTCATGTTACCGTCCTTTCTCATTCCATTCATATCCTAAATATCCGAAATCCTCCTGGGTCAGCAGTCTTCCGTACTTTGCAAAATTAAGCCGCACCGCCTCCACCACATCTCTGTTGGCCAGGCCTCTGTGTTTGGAGGCGGCGATGTACGCCGCGTTGGTCAGCACTTCTTTTATATTGCTTCCGGAGAGTTCAAAGGTCTTCGCAAAAAACTCAAAATCGATCTCTTCCTCGTACTTCACCTGTTCGGGAATGATGGTCGTCCAGAGCTTGTACCGAACGGCCTCCTCCGGAAATACGAAATTAACCATAAACTTGATCCGCCGTTTAAACGCGTCGTCGATATTGTTGACATAATTGGTCGCCAGTATGGTAATACCGCTGTAATCCTCCAGCTTCTGCAGCAGATGGGCGGTCTCCGCGTTGGCATTTCTGTCGTTGGAATCCTTTACCTCAGACCGCTTTGCAAACAGTGAATCCGCCTCGTCGAAAAACAGCAGAGCGTTGATGTTCTTCGCCTTTCGGAACAGCGCGGAAATATTTTTTTCTGTCTCTCCGATGTATTTGCTGACCATCTGCGACAAGTCGATGCGGTAAAGATCCAGCCCCAGTTCGCTGGCCATGACCTGCACGGCCATGGTTTTTCCCGTGCCGGGAGACCCGTAAAACATGGCGCATATGCCTCTGCCGTAAGGGGTCTTGCCGTGAAAGCCCCATTCCTCTCCCACCACGCTGCGGTACTTGACCTGATCGCAGATCATCTGCATCTGACGTTTCTGTTCCTCGCCGATAATGAGGTCGTCCCACGTGAACACCGCGTTGATCAGCGCCGCATAGCTGCCCAGCTGGTTGGAGGCCCTCTGCTTTATGGCAGACAGCAGATCCGGACGAGATATCTTCTCTCTTCCCAGGCTCGTCCGCTCCATATCCGCCGTGCGCAGGACCTCTCTGATCCCCGCTGCCGTTAGAATATACTGATTGGCGCACAGTGTCAGATCCACGCTTTCCTCCAGATCGAAATCCTTCGACAACTCCCGCCAGAGAACGATCCGCTCCCCCACCGTCAGCATCGGCGATTCCACCGCCATAAAGTGCAGCGGGAACCGCGTCAGATACGACGCCTTTTCCGGAGTGAGCCACAGACAGAAATCCAGTTCCTCCGCCACCCGCTCAAGGAGCCATTCCAGCGCCGCAGGAAAGATCCTGCGGGACTCTGCGTCCTCATCCTCCTCCCGGCTGTAGGACTCCTCTCTGAAGCACAATACCGAGTCGGTCAGCCTGCATTCCAGCTTCAGCGCGCGGAATGCCGCATTCAGCTCCGGCGCCGACATGCTGATCATTTTCGAAGCATCCGCCGCCAGAAGTCCCAGCCCGCAGGCTCTTGCCCCGTGCCGGGCCAGAAAACGCTTTCCGTTTCCGCCGGATCCATACAAATGGAGAACGCGGCATCCACCAGCGCCTTCGCCCTGACTGCCGCGATCCGGACTGCCGCAATCCGGACCGCCGTCATCCTGACCCCTATGGTCCTGCCCGCTGCCGTCTGGACCGCCCTGGTCTCCGTGAACCGCATAACATTTCATAAAACGCAAGACCTTGCGCAGGCTGTCCTGTCTAATATAGGGGGGATGCAGGGCCTCAGAAGCCGCGTACGCTTTGGCCAGACCTTCCAGCTCCGGCGGCGGGGCGCCGGGATCCATCAGCCAGACGAAAACCCGCCTGGCCATGATAAACATCCTTGCTGCGGGCGGACCCTGATGGGCCGGATCTCCCTCCGCAAGATATTCGAACAGTCCGCCCTTCAGCTGTATCAGCTTCCCTTTCTCTTCATCAGGGATCGTCTCCGTGAGTTCGCGCAGAGAAAAGGCCAGACGCAGCGTGGGCGACGTCCTTCCCTTCCCCTGCAGTTTTTCAAACAGCGCCTCATACTTTGCGTCCCTGTATACCGCCATGGAGAGCAGAAGCATAAAATATTCCGTACTGCTGAGCACAAATTTTCTGCACAGCTTTACTATGCGAAAATCTTCACCCCGGCCAGGCGTGAACGCCAGTCTCCCCATCATGTGTGCTTTTGCCCTCAAAAGATAATGCCGCAGGAAATCCCCGCCGGCTTCCGGCCGCCACCTCGGTCCGTCAAAATCCAGCGCCCGCAGCGCTTCCTCCTCCGTCACGGAAATTCCCCGGACGGCTCTTTCTCCCAGCGCCAGCTTCTTCCGTCCCTCCTCGTCCTGTGATCTGTACAGGACTACCGCGGACAGGCACATGTCTATATACGCGAACAGGTCGTTGATATATTCTTCCTCTCCGCCGTACGGCGTTCCTCCCGCCGCCGTATCATAATACGTTTGAAATAGATTCATTTCCCGTTCTCCCAGGACTCTTCTTTTAGCTTCGCACGCCAAATATAACGATAGCCGCCGAATATCTACATTTTTATAATCAGTTCTCTTTCCATTCACCTTACCTGATATTTGGGCCGGCAAAAAGCGCGTCGGCATACTTGGTCGAAATATGGCACACTTGGTCGTTTTCTTCTTTACAGCAATGAT
Organism: Bacilliculturomica massiliensis; assembly: GCF_900605495.1. GTDB lineage: Bacteria > Bacillota > Clostridia > Peptostreptococcales > Anaerovoracaceae > Bacilliculturomica > Bacilliculturomica massiliensis. The sequence continues at coordinate 107,126 of NZ_LR027600.1, read as the reverse complement.
CTACGCTTATAGAATGGATTAGAAAATAAAATTTGAGAAAGCAGCATAAAGAAGCTTCTGCAAAATTTCTGTATATAAAAGAGGAGGGCCCAAGGCTCTATGATAAAAAAAATAACAGCGATCACGCTGACCGTTTTACTTTTTCTCATTTTTTGCAATATATTATTACAATATACACATACTTCGGAGGATCGTATTCAGGAGTTCGACATACAGACCGAAACGCTGCCGGATGCGGCAGAATGGAATTTTTATCTCAACAACAAGGGAGAGGTCACGCCTCTGAGCTATCTTGGCACAGATACGTACGGCGGACTTGAATACAGCGGGCAGACTTTCTATTACTCCCGGACTCTTCCCGAAAGCAGCGAGTATTTCCCCATGCTTGCTATCCAGATCGCTGGAAACGGGATCTGTATTTTTCTCGACGACCAGCTCTTATACACCAATTGCCCGGAAGCCGCCGGACCGATCGGCGAGCTTGAGCTGCCGTACAGTACCCTCGATACTTTTTACCACACGATCCTGATTTCTCTCCCCGCTGACAGCGGGGGGAAAACTCTGACCATCGCACAGGGCACATCGCCCTTTGATGAGATCGAAGGACGAGCCAATTACGCGATCCCCTGCAGCGTCACCTTTTATGACGGCGGCGCTTATCAGAACGCGCTGATCGCTGATACGGCCAAAACTCTGTATCCGGCTGCGGCTCTGTTTCTGGCCGGCACTGTGCTGCTGGGCGTGTTTCTCTATTACGCTTTCTATAAGCGTCTGGATATGGGGCTGTTTTTTATCGCCGCCGCAGTTTTTATCAATATGGCGTATATGCTGTCCCATTCCCCGTTGTCCGGCTATTTCCCGCACCTCTCCTCCCCGACTCTGGAGGAGCTGTGTTTCACCCTGTCCTTCACCATGCTGCTGCTCTTTCTGCTCACCCGCATGCGTCCGCGCTTTCAGCAGTTTTTTGGAGCCGTGGTCTTTCTGCACGTGCTGTCTGTTGCACTGTTTTATACACTGGTGCATACGAACATTATGCCTTACGGTCAGATCTACCTTTTTCTGTCAATGCTCCCCAACAAGCTATTCGTGGCCGCCGTCCTCGCCGCCGTCGCATTCGCTGTGCTGGAGTCCAGAAAGGGATCCCGGTTTTTCCATATTTTCCTGTACGCCGCATCTCTGACCGTGGCAGGTTATCTGATCATCTGCCTGTTTTCACTTTTTGACCCAGACTCGGTCTACGCAAATGATGTGATCGCCCGTCTGGCCGGCGCATTCTCCTCAGGCGTCTGGATCTTTCCGGCCCTTCTGTGCCGGAATCTGCTGCTTATCAGCACCTGTGCCGTGGCCTTCTGGGATGCCGCCGCATTCCTGATCCAGATGCACACCGACATGCAGATCCAGTCTGTCAAATACCAGGCGGCCCAGGACAACTATCAGAATATCCGCCGTCAGCACGAGCAGATCATGCTGCTGCGGCACGATATGAAAAATCACCTCATCATGCTCAGCTCCCTTTTAAAGGATCAGGAATACCAGCGGGCGGGCAGTTATCTGGACGAGATCGTAAAACAGAACGACGATATCCCCGAGGTGATCCACACGCAGCACAGCGCGCTCAACATGGTCCTCAACAGCAAACTGGCGGCGGCCGCAGACGCGGGGATCCGCCTGAATATCACACAAGCCAGCGCTCCCTCCCAGCTCCCGCTCAGCGACAAAGACCTGTGCGCCCTCACGATGAACATTCTCGACAACGCCGTGGCAGGGGCCCTGGAATCAAAAGAGGAACATCCTGATATCACACTGAGCTTCTATGTCAAAAATAATCATTTTTGCTTCATCTGCGAAAATTCAGCGCCGAAACAGGTGCGTACAAATATTGGCCTCGAAGTGGCCGGCCACGATTTTACAGACCGGGGTTTCAACACGGACAACTCTGTGAAATTTCATGGCTACGGCCTGAATATCATCCGCCACATGGTGAATAAATGCGACGGGATCCTGAAGCTGGATTCCACACCCACCCGCTTTTCCGTCAGCTTTTTTCTCCCTCTGAATAAATAAGGACTGCCTGCCGCCGGGGCGACGGGATCCGGGATGCAGGTCGGCCGGGCGGGCGGCTTGGGCGGCTGTTCTGTTTTCCCGGATGTTCAGGCCGCACCGGCGGCGCGGTTTGGACGGGCGTTCAGGTCGCACGTTTGGACGGGCGTTCAGGTCGCACCGGCGGCGCGGTTTGGACGGGCGTTCAGGTCGCACCGGCGGCGCGCTTTGGACGGGCGGGCGGCTTGGGCGGCTGTTCTGTTCGCCTGGCTATTCAGTTCGACCAGCGCGCAAAGTGCGCAATAGGTGAAAACAGTAAAAAAAATTGAAATTCCCCGAAAATGACGTCAAAAGCGGTGATAATCTTTGAATATTTGCCGCCAAATAGGTGAAATCTCTGAAAACCATTGATTCTCACCTATTTAACAGCTCTTTTTCGGTGAAACCGAGAAAAAAAATCAAATATCGTCTATTTATCCTTGGGCCCCTCCCGCCGTGGATCACACGCCGACAGCTGCGGGGAACTGGAAGTCCCCCGGGGGCAGACCATCCCCCAGGGGCAGGCACCCCCCGAGCATCGGCAGTTCCCCGGAGACAGGCCATCCCCCAAAGATCAACAGCGTCTCCTCCAAAGCCCGTCCTTCCACGGAGATAGCGCGCCCCCTGGAAACCACAAACGGGACAGGCGCAGGCGCGCAGGCGCAAAACACCAAGTACGCTGCATAATGATCCATGGAAAAACAGCAAGCATGCAAGTAACAAGCATGCAAATTAATGTACAAAAAAAGCGTCCTCTCCGGCCGTTTCAAGCCGGAAAGGGCGCTTTTTACTGTCTGCCGCCGCGATCCATTGTGCAGCTCCCAGCTCCCATTCTTTATTCCTTCAGATAGGTGATGTATCGCTGGGCCGTCTGCTGGTAGAGCCTTCGGCTGACCGGTACTTTTCTCCCGTCATCCAGAGTGATACTGTCTCGTGTAATGTTGAAAACATGTACAAAATTGACGACGTAGCCCACGTGGCAGCGGCAGAAATATTTCGGAGACAGCTTCTGCTCCAATGCAGATATGGGGCCGTTTCCGCTGATGACCCGATCTTTTAAATGTACCTCGACTTTATGGCGTATGGATTCCAGATAGAAAATATCCTCCACAGGGATCGGCAGCGGCGCGCCGTCCAGATAGAGAAGGGCGCGTTCTCCGCGCTGTTCCTGATAGTTTTCCAGGATCGCAGCTTTCAGCTTCAGCGGTTCAATGGGCTTGAGCAGATATTGCAGCGGCCTGGTATCAAAGCTCTGAAATACATATTCGGAGTGCGACGTGATATAGATGATTCCGCACTTCACCTGCTTCTTGCGAAGTAAAGTTCCTATGTCCACACCGTTTCTGTCGCCCATGATGATATCCAGCAGCAACAGCTGGAACGCGTCAGGGGCAAGGGATATCTTTTGCAGCAGCAGGTCAAGATCATCAAAGACTTCTATGGCAAAGTCTTCCCCTTCCTTCAATCCCTCCTCATTCAAAATGTCCCTGGTCAACGCCATATTGGATTCCAGAAAAAATGGTTCGTCTTCACAAATCGCTATTCGATACATCTGTCTTTCTCCAAACCTCTATGCAGCATTTCCAGCCCGACCCGCAGCTCCCCCACTTCCAGCTGGCCGGGAGCAGAGACCGCGCCGGCAGAACCGAAGGTCACCGCAGATCCGAAAACTTCTCCTGCCAGCCGGCTGACCGCTCCGATCCCGCCCATAGCCATAGTGATGACCGGTCCGACGGCCAGACTGCCTTCCCGTCCGCAGTCCTCCATCTTCCCGCTCAGCTGCGCTGTGGCGGAGAGCAGCGTCAATACATCGCCAGGGTCACGGGGCATGACCGCCATCTTTGCAATGTCTGCACCCACTTCCCACATGCCGCTCAGCCGCGACAAGATCTCCCTTTCTGGAGGAGTGCCCTTAAAATCATGACTGGACACTACCGTCTTCACGCCAGCGGTCCGGGCGAGGGAAGTCAATTCTCTCACCACCGTTTCTCCCGCGGAGAGCTGAATATCGATGAGATCGGCACCTCCGCTGTCGATGATCTCCCGACAAAGCTCTGCGTATTCCCGGGGAGAGACGGCTTTTTCCCCTCCCTCCTCTGTGGTTCGAAAGGTGGCCAGCAGCGGCTTGTCTCCCAGACCTGTCCGGAGATTTCTCAGCATATCACACACTGCCCTTACATCTGTGCAGCTCTCAAACCAGTCTATCCTCCACTCCGCCATATCCGCAGCGCTGCGCGCGATAACGTCCGCCGCCTTCCATATCTTTTCTTTCGTCTTTTCCACAATAGGCGCGCAGATCTTCGGCATTCCATCGCCGATCACAACGCCCCTCACACGCACTGTGTTCATGTCTATTCTCCTGTACGCGGCCCTGCCGCGTTCCTTTCGTCATCCTTCCCCACTCACCACAGCGGGATCAGTATCACGGCCGATCCCCCGGCCAGATCGCACTGGCGGCTGGATGGCACTGGAGGCCGGAACAATCACGCTGTCAGATGGGACTGGCAACCGTACCGGTCCCACAGCAACACTGCTCCCGTTCCTCCGGCGTCATTCTTCCGCCCGTTTTTATCAGCTTCTTTTCTATCCTCACTCACTCATACAGACTAAAAAACCGGAAGCCTCGGCTTCCGGTTTTCTACTTTTCTTAGTCCAAATTGAACTTTTTCTTGAACTTCTCAACACGACCGCCGCGGTTGATGAACTTCTGCTGTCCGGTGAAGAACGGATGGCAGGCGGAGCAAACGTCCAGTCTGATCTCTTCCTTCGTGGACTTGGTCACAAATGTGTTTCCGCAGGCGCAAGTCACTTTGCATTCCTTGTAATCCGGATGAATTCCCTGTTTCATATCTTCTCACCTCTTTCCTTCCCTGGCAATGGATTCTCTTATCAGCCATATTTCTATATAACTATTCCGAGGGTCATCGCCACGGAATTCATAAAGCATGCGCATTTCACGATAGCTATTATATGTTAGCACAAAGCACGTCCGCTTGCAAGTGTTTTTTGAAATGAGTTAAAACCTTCCTGTATCCGCGGAACTGCTTATCTATTTCCTGCACTCCGATAGCCTGCACATCACCACCCGGTCGTGACCGGCCAGATCCCTGAGTACCTCCGTGTCAAAGCCGCCGCCTCCCTGGGCCAGCGCGCAGACCGCTTCCGCCTGATCGTGTCCGATCTCCATCATGAGCAGGCCGTTCTTTTTTAGGTAGCAGGGCGACTCCGCCAAGATCTTCATATAGAAATCCAGACCGGACTCTCCGCCGTCCAGCGCCAGCATAGGCTCATGCTGGGCTACCTCACGCTGCAGGGTCGGGATCACGCCGCTGGGAATATAGGGCGGGTTGGTGACGATCAGATCGAATTTCTTCTTTCCCTCCCCCTTGCGGTTCTTCGGAAAGGCTCCGAACAGATCGCTCTGCACGAACTCGATCCCCCGGGCCGGGGCGTAGCCTGCGGCATTTTCCTTCGCCACCTCCAAAGCTCCCTTGCTCACGTCCGCAGCGGTTATTTTCAGCTTGGGCACATAATAAGCCAGGCTGACAGCGATGGCTCCGCTGCCGCAGCAGAGGTCCAGCACCTCAAACCCGCCCATAGGCTTCTTCATGGTCTTCAGCTCTTCTATGGCCCGCTCCACCAGCACCTCCGTGTCCTGTCTGGGGATCAGCACCCGTTCGTCGACCTTGAAACGCAGACCCATGAACTCCTGCGTTCCGATAATGTACTGCACCGGTTCCCCGGAAGCCCGGCGGTCCACCAGTTCAAAGAACATCTCACACCGATTGTCGTCCAATGGCGTGGCGCTGTGCGTAAAAAAGAAGCTGCGCTCCGTCCGCAGCAGATGCGAGAGCAGCAGCTCCGCATCCAGCCTGGGATCGAGACAGCCCTCTTTGGTCAGTCTGTTCTCCGCGATCTGCAATAATTCCTTTAAAATCAATCCCATTTTTCCAGTTCCCTCCGGGGTCCGCCGGTTTTTTTCCCCACAGCCGGCGTCCGCCGCATTATTTCTTCTGCTTCTCCAGTTCTGCTTTTTCCTGCTCCGGATCTTCCACAAAGACCCCGTTTTCGTCTGTCTCCCCGATATAAAGCCGCGGTTCGCCTTCCGCCAGCACCGCTTTCATCGCCACGATAGCAACCTCCAGCTGCTCCGTGGTAGGCCGCTTGGTGGACAGCTTCTGGAGCGCCAGTCCAGGTACGGAGAGGATCTTCACCACCGGCGACGTGCTTCTGCCCGCCCACTGCAGCAATTCATAGGAGAGTCCTGCGATCAGCGGAATGAGAACGATCCGGGAAACGATCCGCCAGAACAGGCTGGGCCAGCCCAGCAGAGAATGAGCCAGCCAGCTGATGATGATGACAAACATCAGAAAGCTGGTGCCGCATCTGGGGTGCAGCGTCTCAAACTGCTGCGCGTTTTCCGGCGTCAGCTCCAGACCGTTTTCGTAACAGTGAATGGTCTTGTGCTCCGCTCCGTGGTACTGAAAGACCGTCTTGATATCCTTCATCTGCGAAATACCCGCGATGTAAAGCACGAACATCAGAATACGCACGCCGCCCTCCACCAGATTCAGGAGCATATCGCTTTCGATATAATGCTTGCAGAAATTCACCAGAATGGTGGGAAGCACGATGAAAACGCCCACCGTGAAAAGGATCGCCAGCACTACCGACGAATACAGCATCACATTAAGCGCGCCCTTCTCGCCGAAATGCTTCTCCAGCCACATGGTCACTCTGTCCGGTTCTTCACTCTCCTGAACGTCAGGGTCCTCAAAGCTCTCCAGCACCTCTGCAGAATACAGCAGGATCCCCGTGCCCTTGACCAGTGAGTCCACAAAGGCCACCACGCCCCGCACGATGGGTATCTTTTTCCAGTTTCCGGGTTTTTTCAGCGGTTCCACTTTCAGATGGATCCCTCCGTCCGGCCTGCGCATCGCCACCGCCGTGCGGTCGGCTCCGCGCATCATAATGCCCTCCAGTATGGCTTGTCCGCCTATTTTCGTGGGACAGGCATTTTTTATAAATATTTTATTTAAATCCATATCCAATAACCTCTTTTGTTTTCACCGGGAACATCAGCCCCTCTGAGGCCGCTCCCGTTCCGGCTCATCCAGGTGGATCTTTTTGATCACCTGAATGAAATCCCCGTTGGTCCTCGTATGCGCCAACTGATCGATGATCTTTTCGGTGACCTCCTGAGGGCCCACGTTGGCCATAGCGCGGCGCATGATCCACACCGCTTCCATTTCTTCCTGACTCATGAGAAGATCTTCTCTCCGCGTACCTGATTTGTTCAGATTGATGGCGGGGAAGATTCGCTTCTCGGAAAGCTTCCTGTCCAGATGAAGCTCCATATTACCTGTACCCTTAAATTCTTCAAATATAACATCGTCCATACGGCTTCCTGTCTCTACCAGCGCCGTGGCAAGAATGGTGATACTGCCGCCTTCCTCCAGCTTCCGCGCCGCGCCGAAAAACTTCTTGGGCTTGTGAAGCGCGCCCGGGTCCAGACCGCCGGAGAGCGTTCTGCCGGATGCGGGCACTACCAGATTGTAAGCCCGGGCAAGACGCGTGATGCTGTCCAGAAGTATGACTACGTCCTTACCGTGTTCCGCCAGACGCTGCGCGCGGGCCAGCACCATCTCCGCCACCTTTACGTGATTGGCCGGAAGCTCGTCAAAGGTGGAATAGATGACCTCGCCCCTGATGGAACGCTGCATATCCGTGACCTCCTCGGGCCGCTCATCCACCAGCAGTACGATGAGTTCCGCTTCGGGGTATTTCTTTTCAATGCTCCCCGCCACCTTTTTCAGAAGCACGGTCTTTCCCGCCTTCGGCGGAGCCACGATCATGCCGCGCTGCCCCTTGCCGATGGGCGCCACCAGATCGATGAGACGCAGGGAAAGATCCCGGCTGCTGTCCTCCAGAGAAATGCGCTCGTAGGGGAACACCGGCGTGAGCTCGTCGAAATCGGGCCGCCGTATGGCCACGCCCGGCTCGTCGCCGTTGACGGTTTTTACGTACAGCAAAGCTCCGAACTTTTCTCCCTCGTTCGGCAGTCTCGTAACTCCAAAAATTTTGTCGCCTTTTTTCAAATTGAATCTGCGTATCTGAGTAGGTGATACATAGACATCGCGATCGCTGGTCAAGAAATTATGAAAACGTAAGAATCCAAATCCGCCCTCGGCTATATCCAGAATGCCTTCCACCTCCGGCCGGTCGGCTCTGGGACCTTCCGGAGTCTTTTCCGCATTTCGCTCTGCAGGCCTCTCGTTCCCTCGTTCCGCCGGACGTTCGATGGTTCTTTCCGCCGGACGTTCTGCCGGGCGCTCAATGGCCCGTTCCGCCGGACGTTCCGCCGGTCTCTCCCCGTGTCTTTCCGCGGACTTTTCCGCCGGCGTATCCGCAGACCTTTCAGCTGATCTCTCCGCTGTTCTCTCAGCCGGTCTTTCAGCCATCCGCTCTGAGACTCGATCCGCCGCTCTCTCCGCGTGCCGCTGGGCCTGCCCTTCCCCCGCGTCGGCCCCATGCCGCCCGGCTTCTTCCTGCGGTCTCCGTCTTTCCAGCCTGCGTTCCTGCTGCGCGGACCCGCGCTCCGACTGGCGCCGGGCGCCGGAAGACGTTCGCTGGGGCGTTTCGCCGGCTGTGCGTCTGCGCTCCGGAGTTTTCTCCGGGGATCCGCCGGCAGCGGGGGCTTCACCGGCGGACGCCTTTTCTCCGGTGGAGACCGCCGGGCTTGCGGACGTTCCCTCTCCGGCGGCGCCGCCTTCCTGAACCGTTTGGGCCGCGGCCGCTTTCTCTTTCGCGAAATCTTCCATCGCCTGGATCAGTTCGGCTTTTTTTAACTTTTCATAGCCGGTCATCCCTACTACCTTGGCTATTTCCCGAAGCTCTGCGACCTTTTTCGCCGCAAGGTTCAATTCATCCATATCTACCTCTCGTCACTAAACTTTCATCTGTTTTACTTTCCGTCCGATTTGCCGCTCGCTTCCGTTAATCCTCCACACCGCCGCCGGTCACCGCGCTTCCCGAGGTGCTCTCCGGCTCGATGGAATAGATCTCCTCCAGCATTTTTCCGATCTCCGCCGCCTTTGGATAGACGTAATACGGAGCGTTGGGATCCGGCGTGTTAGGCATCATATACGTGGTGATGCTGTCCGTATCCATACCCACCGCTTTGGCCGCGATCTCCAGGGCTCTGCCGTAAGTGATATCTGATTTTATATTCTTGCTGACCACCTTGGCCGTCTCCAGAGGGCCGTATTCCATCGCCTGTCTGAATCCCGACTTCATGAACTCCAGCTGCGCCTTCACGCGGCCCAGATCTCCCTCCGTATAGCCCTTTCTGTAACGCAGAAACTGCACCGCATGATCCCCGTCCAGCACCTGCTGGCCCGCCGGAATGTCGATGACCAGAGGCGGCTTGTCCGTGGGGTCTCTGTATCTCATGGCCTTTTCAATATTCATGGGCACGCCTCCGATGGTATCCACAATGTTGCGGATACCGTCGTAATCCACTACGGCGTAGTAATGGATAGGCAGTCCCATCAACACGTCGCTGACGGCCATGGCCGTGTTCAGCGGATCCTTGCGGTAAGCCGCGTTGATCTTTTTCTCCGCAGGGCTGTTGTATCCCTGCCTGTAATAATAGGTGTCCCGGGGCACAGAAATAATGTCCACATGCTGGGCCTTCATATCGAAGCTGACGACCATGATCGTATCCGTCAGACCGGTGTTCACGCCCAGAAGCAGCACGTTGACCCGCTGTTTGTCCTGAAAGGCTTCAAAAAAGGGGCTGTCCTGCCCTACCAGCGTGGGCATATCGTCCATCAGATTCGTGTCGCCCACCGTCTCGAAGATCTGCTGATCCGCCGCCCTTTTCAAAAGCATGCGGGCAGGCACCAGCACCACCGTAAAGATCAGAAGAAATATGATAAAAAATAGTGCGAATTGTTTCTTTTCTTTCATCCAGTTTACCCCGCCGTCTGTTTCGTTCGGTCCGGCCGCTCCGGCCCTGCCGTCGCCGCCTTTTCCCCTACCCCAATTCATCTCTGTCAGATCATGTATCCAGCCGTACGTTATATTTTATATCTTTTTCAGCAAAAAGAAAATAGAAACGGGCAAGTTTATGCCCGTTTCCCCTTAATTTTTCACGAATCAATGTTTTCATCTGTGTCCAGACCCGATCTTTCGGATCGATCCGACCGGATCAGACGGTCTTTTATTCAGCGTCGTCCTCTGTCCCGCCGCCGTCTCCGCTGTCTGGATCATCCGATCCACCGCGGCCCTCACCGGTGATCAGCATCCACACTTTCTGGAAGAAGCCCGGTTCCTCCTCCGGAATCACTTCCGCCGGATCGTCCCCGTCTTCCTCGTCGTCGCCGATGGCATAGATCTGCTGAAGCATCTCCTGGGTGGCGTCCACATCCTGTTTCCAGAACGACAGTCCCCCGATCATACCGGAATCGCCGGGGACAGTGTAGGTCTCCATGTCTTCCGCGGTCAATCCACCGGCCTTCGTGGCCACCTTAGTGGCGATGCCGATGTTCAGATCGGAATCCACATTGTCCAGGATCGTCGCCGCTACCTTTGGCAGCTGCAGACCCAGAGACTGTTTGAAAGCCTGCTTGATGAACTCCTGCTGCATTTTCACCCGGCCGATATCCCCTTCCGGGTAGCTTCGGTATCCGGAACCGCTGTTGGCGTGCCGGAATCGTAGGAACTGCACTACATTGCTGCTGTTGATCTCCTGCGTTCCCGCCGGAATATCGATGTGCAGGGGCGGCTTGTCCGTGGGATCGTCATACTTCATGCGGAAGGGGATCTCCATCTCCACTCCGCCGATGGCGTCCACGATGTTTTTTACGCCGTCATAATCTACCACCACATAATAGTGGATGGGCATGCCCTGGAGTACGGTGCTGACCGCCTCCGCCGTGCCCACGGCTCCCCCGTTTTTGCTGCCGTGATAGATCGAGTTGATCTTCAGCGAAGCGCCGCTGTAGCCTTTTCGCTCATAGTAAGTGTCCCGGGGGACGGAGATCACGTCCACGTGCTGGTGCTTCATGTCATAGCTGCCTACCATGATGGTATCCGTCATACCGTCGTTGACTCCCAGAAGCATGACATTTACTCTGTCCTTGCTCTGAAACGCCTGGTACAGCGGACTGTCCGGGTCCACCGCGATGGGCGTCATCTCATCCATCAGATTTTCCTCTCCGGAAAAAATTCGGATGCTGCCCACCCGGTCCACGGCCGCCTGGACCGGCATCATCAACACCGTCCAGACCACCAGGGCAACCAGAAAATATTTAAAGAATTTCATTGTTTTCCTCTACTCTCCTCCTCGCCAACATTCCCCAAATTACCTCAATATTTTACTATACGCAGAGAAAAAAGCAATAGGGATTTCCCTTAAATTGTATTAAGTTTCCCTTACAGACGGGGCGTCCGCCGGCCTTTCCGCCCGGATCTGCCCCTGATCTGTCCGCGATCTGTCCGCGATCTCCTGTATTCTTATGTGCGATCCAAACGATCGTGAAAAAGGTCGTTCATACAGCCGGCCATACGATGCCTTCCCGCGGTTATACAAAAAAGAAACGGAAGGCTCGAAAGCCTTCCGTCCCCGCGAAATGTGGATTTTAAAGTTATTTGCTGTAATCGAAGAAACCAACGCCGGTCTTTCTTCCCAGTTTTCCTGCACGGACCATCTTTTTGATCAGAACGTGAGCTCTGTACTTCGGATCGCCGTACTCGGTGTACAGAACGTCCATGATAGCCAGTACAACATCCAGACCGATCAGGTCGCCCAGAGCCAGAGGTCCCATGGGGTGATTTGCACCCAGCTTCATAGCGGTGTCGATATCCTCAGCTTTGGCAACGCCGTCGGCCAGAATTCCCGCAGCCTCGTTGATCATGGGGATCAAAATTCTGTTTACTACGAATCCGGGAGCTTCTTCCACTTCTACCGGAGTCTTTCCCAGTTTCTCGGAGAGCTCAACGATAGTCGACTTGGTCTCCTCGGAGGTGGCCAGACCCTTGATGATCTCCACCAGCTTCATAGCCGGAACCGGATTGAAGAAGTGCATGCCGATGATTTTGTCCGGTCTGTTGGTGGCGGAAGCGATCTCCGTGATGGACAGGGACGATGTGTTGGTAGCCAGAATGGTGCCCGGTTTGCACAGCTCGTCTAACTCCTTGAACAGAGCCTTCTTCGCTTCCATGTCCTCAGTAGCAGCCTCGATGATCAGGTCGGCGTCCGCTACGATGGCAATGTCGGTGGAACCCTGGATCCTGCCCATGATGGCATCTTTGTCGGCGGCAGTGATCTTTTCCTTTGCCACCATCTTATCCAGATTCTTGGTGATCGTCGCGATACCCTTGTCAACGGACGTCTGTCTTCTCGCTCTGAGAACTACGTCGTAGCCGTTCTGTGCCAGAACCTGAATGATTCCCGCGCCCATGGTACCGGTTCCTAATACGCCAATCTTTTTCATTGTAAACTCCTCCATTTCATAAACACATAACACATATATCGTTTATTTTTTAACAATTCACATACTCTTAATTTAAACTAATCAAGGCTAAATTGCAAGAGCAAAAAGCAATATTGGTATAAAATTCTGTAAAAATCTTATTTCCCCTTAAATTCTGCTTTTCTCTTCTCCAAAAAGGCCGCCATACCCTCTTTTTGATCCTCTGTGGCAAAGCACTTGGCGAACAGGTCATTCTCGATCTTGATCCCTTCTTCCATGGTGGCTTCCAGACCTTCCTTGATGGCCTTGTTGGAATAACGAACAGCCAGCGGCGCGTTCTTCGCAATATCGGCGGCCAGAGCCAGAGCCTCGTCCATCAGCGCTTCCGGAGCGACTACTTTGTTCACCAGTCCGATGGCCAGTGCTTCATCGGCCTTGATGTGCTTACCGGTGAGGATCAGTTCGCAGGCCTTGGCCTTGCCGGCGATCCTGGCCAGTCTCTGGGTCCCGCAGTAGCCCGGCGTGATGCCCAGACCTACCTCGGGCTGTCCAAACTTCGCCTTCTCGCTGGCGATCCTCATATCGCAGCTCATGGCCAGCTCGCAGCCGCCTCCCAGAGCAAATCCATTTACCGCCGCGATGGAGGGCTTGTCGAGCTTCTCGATCTTGCGGAATACGCTGGAGCCCAGCACGCCGAACTCATAGCCTTCCTTCTCATTCATGGTGCTCATCTGCGCAATGTCCGCGCCGGCCACGAACGCCTTGCCTTCGCCTGTGAAGATGAGAACGTGAACCTCAGGATCCGCAGCCGCCTGATCCACCGCGGCGTCGATGCCCTTCAGCACTTCGTCGTTCAGGGAATTCATCGCTTCCGGACGATTGATCTTGATGATCGCCACTTTATCCTGTTTCTCCAGTACAACTACACTCATGTTTTCTTCTCCTCCTAAAATTAACAACAACTTTCCGCGGCATCCAGTCTCCCCGGAACGCCGCACTTGACAGGTTTGCCGGTCTTCCCTGAGGATCCCGGCGGACAGATGAGATGTGTATGATCTATGTACGCGCGCCGCAGCGCGCCAATCAAACGGAAAAGTTCCGTTCAATCTCCGGCAAAACGCGGGGCCGCCCTAAAGGCGGGACAGCTCCGCTCTCATTTCTTCCTTGTAGCTCTCCACTCCCGGCTGGTTGAAGGGATCGACTCCCATCAGATAGCCGGACAACCCGCAGGCCGTCTCAAAGAAATAGACCAGCTGACCGAATATCCTCGGGGAAAGCTCCGGCAGATCCAGCTTCAGAATGGGAACGCCGGCTTTTCTGTGCGCTTCCATAACGCCGGCTACCGCCGCCTGATTGACCTGATTCATGCTCTTTCCGGCCAGCAGCGCCCCGGCGTCCTCAGGGACCGTCACATCCTTCGGCGGATTTTTTACATTCAGGACCGTCTCGAAGAAGATGGGGTTCCCCTGCTGCAGAAACTGGCCCATGGAATGCAGATCGGTACTGAGCTGCAGAGCCGCAGGGAACAGCCCCCTGCCGTCCTTGCCCTCGCTCTCGCCGAAAAGCTGTTTCAGCCATTCCGTAAAATATTGAAGCCTGGGCTCATAGGCCTCGAAGATCTCGATCACCTTTCCTTTATTAAACAGTGCGTTGCGGGTGGCCGCGTAAGTCTCCGCCGTCTCCATGAGCTCCGCCGAAGCCTGCGCCTCCCGGGCGCCTTCCAGCATTTCCTCGATCTGGATCCCCGCCGCCGCGATGGGCAGCAGTCCCACCGGCGTCAGGACGGAATATCTCCCGCCGATGTCGTCGGGCACCACAAAACTGGTATAACCCTCCCGGTCCGTCTCCTCCCGCAGCACGCCCCTTTTGGCATCCGTCACGGCGTAAATGCGGCGCGCCGCTTCCTCTTTTCCATATTTTTTAATGAGCGCGTCTTTCAGAAGTGCAAAGGCGATGCTGCACTCCGTTGTGGTCCCTGACTTGGAGATAACGCAGAGACACACTTCTTCCCTCTCGATGGTATCCATAAGCTCGGCATGGTATGTGCCGCTGATGTTCATGCCGGCAAAATAGATCTTGGGCGCGCCTGCTTTTCCTATCTCTCTGGCAAAGGAGTGGGAAAGCATTTCCACCGCGGCCCGGGCGCCCAGATAGGACCCGCCGATGCCGATCACGATAAACGCGCTGCATTTGCCGCGGATCTCTTCCGCCGTCTCCGCGATCCGTCTGATCTCTTCTCTATTATATTCCGACGGCAGATCCACCCAGCCCGTAAAATCCGTCTTTCCGGAATGGAGCTTTTCTTTCGCCGCTATCAGACCTTCCTGGTACACGCCGGTCTCTCTGACCCCGGCCAGCGCCATGTCAAAATTCATCTGCAGCCCGTTTTTCATCAAGAATCACGCCCTCTCGTCAATGTTCGTTAAATTTTAAACATCTTTTTTCATTATATCACAAAGCCAATAAAAAGGAAATGGATTTCCAGATTTCCTGTCCCACAAGCCGTATCTTCCCCCCGCCCCAGGAAAAAAATACGGGAAGCGCCTCTGATCGCTTCCCGCAAAACGCCTTCTCTCCGGCGGCCCATTCCGGCACATCTCCGCCGGCTTAGACGGATCCGGGGGCTGTGGCCGCCGACGCCGCTTCAGAAGCCATGACACAGTCGATGGTCAAAACCAGCGCCAGAAGCATCTTCTCATCCTCTTCCCGTTCAAACGAGACCTCATAGGAATCGCCCCACGTCATCCATTCTTTCTGGATCGACGCTACCCGAGCGCCTGTCTTCCGATCCAGAACATCGTATTCGTGTTCCCAGAAGCTGCCCTTTATCTCCCAATCCAGTCCGGATATGGTGTACTGCGGGCGAAAGAAAGAGAACTCCCGCACGATCTCCGCCGCCTCTCTGCCGTCGATATAGATATAGTACCGCGGCTTCCATGACATGACCTTTTCCTGAATATAGATCATTTCCCGTCGCTGGGCGTCACAGACGTGAAGCCGGTGTCCCCAGGAAAACACTTCTCCTTCAGCAAAATACAGGTCTCTGCCTTCCTCGTCCTTTACCGTCAGCCGGTCCTTCCAGGAAAACACCTTCTGCTTGATGTAGCGCTTCATCTCATTCAATCCCTTCTTAGGCCCCGGCCCCCTTTGGCGGCAGCCGTCCGGACCGTATCTTCTGCGTTCTCCCGAGAGACGCTCTGCCCTATCATATGATCGTTTCCCCATTCGTATGAATTGCGGTCCTGCGAAGACTGCGTTATACGCCGGGACGGAGCAGGCAGCATCAGTTCCCGCCGGACTTTCTGTTATAATTAGGCACCAGACGGTTCAGCCATTCTTTCACTTCCTCAGGGCTGCGGTTCACCACTTCCTCCACGCTCTCCGCCACGCCGTTTTCCTCCGCCAGCAGCTCGGAAAGAGCCTCCGACGGCGGCACGGGGTGACCGACGTAGATCTTGTTGTGGGATGTGGTCCTGATCCCTTCCTCCGCCAGCAGCAGTTCCTCGTACAGCTTTTCTCCCGGTCTCAGTCCTGTTATCTTGATATCGATATCTTCATAGGGCACGAACCCGGACAGGCGGATAATGTTTTCCGCCAGATCCATGATCTTCACCGGATCGCCCATATCCAGAATGAAGATCTCTCCGCCCTGAGCCATGGCGCCCGCCTGTATTACCAGCTGGACCGCCTCCGGGATCGTCATGAAATAGCGGCAGATCTCCGGATGAGTCACTGTCACCGGACCGCCCTGGGCGATCTGCCTGCGGAAGATCGGTATGACGCTGCCGTTGCTCCCCAGCACATTTCCAAACCGCACCGCCGAATAGCTGGTACGGGAGTGAGCGCTCTTTTCCTGAAGCATCATCTCCGCCACCCGCTTGGTGGCGCCCATGACATTGGTGGGATTCACCGCCTTGTCCGTGGAAATAAGCACGAATTTGTCCACCGCGTACCGGTCCGACAGGTCGATGAGATTCTTCGTCCCCAGAATATTATTGACCACAGCCTCCTTCGGATTTCCCTCCATCAGCGGCACATGCTTGTGCGCCGCCGCGTGAAATACCACATGGGGCTTGTACTTCTCAAAGGCTTCCTCCAGCCTGGCATAATCTCTGACTGAGGTGATGACCACGTTGAATTCCAGCTGCGGATATCTCCCGTGGATCTCGTTGGAAAGCTCAAATACAGAGTTCTCATAAATATCCAGCGCGATGAGCCGCCTGGGCTTGAACCGGGCGATCTGACGGCAGAGCTCGGAACCGATGGATCCGCCGCCGCCCGTCACCATGACGATGCGCCCTTCCAGATAGCCGCTGATCTCTTTCAGATTCACCTGCACCGCTTCCCGGCCCAGCAGATCTTCAATGTCCACGTCGCGCAGCGTATTGACGCTGACCTTCTCGTTGATCAGGTCGATGAGAGCCGGCAGGATCTTCAGCTTGCAGCGCGTCTTGTTGCACTCGGCCACGATGTCCGTGACCTCTTTTTTCGGCGCGGAGGGAATGGCGATGATGATCTCGTCCACACCGTATTTTCGCGCCGTCTTCTTTATATCGGACCGTCCGCCTGCAATCTTCACGCCGGCGATCCGCTTTCCGACCTTCGCCGGATCGTCGTCGATGGCAACGACCACCTTCTTGCCGTTTTCCGGATGCATGCGCATCTCCTTGATCATGGTGGCCCCGGCGTCCCCCGCGCCCACCAGCATGACCTTGATCACGTCGCTGCCCAGCACGCTCTCTGAGACATTCCGGCTGCGCCTTCCCTTGATCACGTCAAAATTCCCCGGACTCCTCATGTTGCGCAGCGTCCGGTATCCCAGCCGCACCCCGCCGATCAGCAGAATGTCCAAGATCGTGACGATAGCGCTGATGCCCCGGGGCAGAAACTGCTGCGTCATACGCAGGTAGGATATGGACATGGCGTTCGCCGCCACCGTGACGAACAGTACTTTTACCAGCTCCTCCGTTCCCGCGTAGCGCCACAGGCTGTTGTAAAGGCCGCAGACCCAATAGATGATCAGTTTGATGGCCGTCAGCCAGAATAAGTCGTTCAGGTAGACCATAAAATACCCCATGGCCTGATCGCTGGACAGCGAAAATTCAAAACGCATGAGAAACGCCAGGATATAAGAAAAATTAATGCAGACCGCGTCCGCCAGCAAAAGCAGCAAAATGCGGGAGTATCTTGTCAGCTGTTCCGATTGTTTGTCCCTTAAATTCATATAAACTCATTCCCTTTGATTCATTACTGTTATTTTTTCCGAAGCCTTGTTCCCGCCTGACGGCCCTGGACGGGATCCCGGCGTCACATCCATCCGAGGTTTGAAAAAACAGCTTTAGTATAACATTTCTGCAAACCTCATGCAAATATTTCGGTAAATTCCGTTCCGCCATCCGATCTGATAAAAATAGAATGGACAAGGAAGATTACTTTTATTATACTGCATATGAAGAATGAGCGGATAATCATATGGAGGATAAACTCATGGAAAATAATCAGTCACACATGGACAGAAACAATTGGACCGGCAATTCCGGTCCGGCTGCCGGAGCCTGCCGCTGCTTCCCCGACGCCGTTATCTTCGACGTGGACGGCACCCTCTGGGATTCCACGGATTCCGTGGCCGAGTCCTGGAATCAGGCCATCCAGGCTTACGGTGGACTGGACCTGCGCCTGAACAGAGAAATACTGAAAGGCCTGTTCGGAAAGACCATGGACGTGATCTGCCGCGAACTCTTTCCTTTTCTCGAAGACGAGGAGCGGGGAACGCTGGCGGAGCTCTGTTATCAATATGAAAATGAACTGTTAAAAAGAAAGCCGGGGACTTTCTACCCCGGCGTGGCGGATACGTTCCGCCTTCTCAGCCGGCGGCTTCCGCTCTTTATCGTAAGCAACTGCCAGCGAGGCTATATCGAAGTCATGATCGAGACCGGCGGGCTGCAACCCTACGTGAAGGGCCATCTCTGCTTCGGCGAGACGGGGCTGTCCAAAAGCGGGACCCTGCTGCGGCTCATGAAGCGATACGACCTGAGACAGCCGGTCTACGTAGGCGATACGCAGGGAGATCACGACGCCTGTCAGGAAGCCGGCGTCCCGTTTATCTTCGCCGCCTACGGCTTTGGAAACGCGCCGGAGGCCTGCTATTCCATCCATTCCATCCGCCAGCTGCCCGCTCTGCTTGAGACGCTCTCCGGCGGGCTTTAAAAGCAAAGGACGCTTTATCTGGTCTCGGGGCGCAGCATTCGCAGCAGCCGCCTGATCCCTCCCGCGGCGATCAGCTGCAGCGGCCGCAGGACGCCGTATATGCCGTAAGCGGCCACCACCGACATAAATGGGAAGACCACTGATTTGTACCGGGGCTGTACCTCGCTGATCAGCAGAAGCAGCGCAAACCCGAAGACCATCAGCGCGCAGACCAGAACGATCCTGCGCTCCCTGACGATGAGCGCCACCAGCCCTCCCAGCGCCATCAGGAAGGCCGCTGCCACCTGGTACGCCTGGATCTGGGCGTAATACGTTTCGTAAAACGCCATGTCGTACAGCTCGTTCTCCGGATTGATCGTCTGCATAATAAACCGGATCCCCTCGTTGTTGGCCCAGGCCTTCTGCATTTTGACGTCGAAGAAATGCCATTTCGCGGCGGGCGTATGGTCCCCGGCCGGAGCGCTTTCTTCCGCCGCGCCGCTGTCCTCCGACGGGGCGCCGGTGTTTCCGGCCGCCTGATTCTCAGCGTCCGCCTGACCTTCGGCATCCGCCTGACCCTCGGCTTCCGCCCGGCCTGCGGCGGCCAGCCGGCCGTCCTCCTCCAACTTTTCTTTTACTTCCTCGACCCGTTTCTCCAGATGTTCCTTCATCTCGGCGTTCACCGCTTCAAAATCGTAATCTGTCTCTCTGATCCCCCCCAGATATTCGTCCAGCACATCCTGGCTCCACTGTCCGTAAGTCTCCACGTTCATCCCCACGTTCATGAAATAAGGGGCCACGTTGGTGTTCACATTTCCTCCCACATAGGTCTCGATCTGCCGAAATACCAGCTTAGTCGTCCCCGTCCAGGCTGCGAAAAACACCGCCGTCACAAGCAGAGCGCTGAGCGCCCGCCTGGGTCCGAACTTTCCAAAAGCCACGGCAGACAGCACCGCCGCGATAAAGAGGGCGATGATGAGGATCTTGTCGATGCTCTTAAAAAATCCAGCCAGAGATAGGATCACACCGGCCAGACCGTACAGCGCCGCCTTCAGCCACAGGGGCTTCGCGAACCGGTAACTCACCACGATGACCAGCAGCCCCAGCAGGCATAAAAATACAAAGTTGAAATCCGGCGTCAGCAGGATCATGTAGTAGAGGAAGAAGGGCCAGCAGCTGAAGATCAGCGCGGACAGCACCGCAAATGCATCTTTGTTGGTGGCAAAATACACGATCAGGTACAGCAGGACCACCGACAGCGAGGACACAGCCGCATTGCACATGATCCCGGTCAGCGGCTCTCCGCCGAAGTTCACGTTCAGCAGATGAAGCAGCTTCACGTGGAGCGCCCAGTTAGGAAACGCCCTGTAAAAATTAACTCCCTGCACGTCTGCAAAAACCGGCGCGTCCTGCAGGGACACGTAAAAGACCCGTTCAAAATCCATGACCTGGATCGTGTCCCTGCCGATGAGGTCGATGACCTGCATGCGGATATGCCAGGAAAAGGCGAAGAGCAGCACTGCCTGGAGCCACCAGGGAACGGTCCACAGATGCCTGCGCCCCGGCAGCCGCTTTCCCCTGAGATCCTGCCGGGAAAGGCGCTCTCCCGCATGGCCCAGCGCCCTGTCAGGATTGGCAGACAGGAACGCGTACAGCGTCATGTAGATCAACGCCTGGATCGTGGCCTGCATGGCAGGCTCCAGAAGTTTCTTTGGGATGATCTCCGGGTTCCCCGGAATACCTGTATCTGCACCTGTGAAAAAATCCAGTGATTTTTGATATACCCCGAACCACGCGAAGGCGATAAACAACACGTAAAACACCATGACAAGGACGGCGCTGAGCACTTCCCTCCAGCGGGCTGCCTGATCCTCCCGCCCGCTCCCGTCCGCTGCCCGTCTGCCGTCTCTGACGCTCCTTCTGTCTCCCGCGCCTCCGGCGTGTTCCGCAGACCGGCCGGCCCCAGTGCGTCCGCCGGCCCCAGTCTGTCTGCCGGGGGCGGCTCCAGTGCGTCCGCAGGTGCCGGAGCCTTCGGATCCGGGATCTTCCGATCCGGCTGCCGGGGATCGAAGCGGCCCTTCCGGCCGTGACGAAACCGCCCCCGGATCCGCTGTATTTGCGTATTTTCCCATATATTCTATCCGTCCCCTGTCTTCCATAAAACAAATCTCCCCGTCCGGGCGGAAACCCGGAACCCGCGCCATGTCCGCCTGCGCCGCCGCTTTCTTATTATTTTGCTATTTTACTATTTTAACAAGAAACACGCCGCCCTACAAGGCAGGAATTTCCGGGCCGCGCCGTCTCTTTCCGGCGGAGCAGCCCGGATGCAGTGCGGATGCAGCCCGGGACCGGCCCCGGGGAAGAATAATGAGAAATTCGGGCAACGGGGCTTTGGATGTGGTATAATAGCCGCAGAGCGGCTATTATACCAGATTCTGTGCGCGGCGGACGCCATGCGCGGATTCTACCATGATGGCCTGCGGCCAGTCATGGCAGAATAGCCGCAGACTGAACTTCATTCCATAATCATCATTAAACGGAGAACGAATCATGAAATTGATCACAGCGATCGTGCCCTGCTACAACGAGCAGGAAGCGCTTCCTTTTTTTTACGACGAGATCACCCGGGTGGCCGCCGGCCTGCCCGATTACAACTTTGAATTTCTCTTTGTGGACGACGGTTCCTCCGACGGGACGATGGAGGTGATCCGCGGATTGGCCGGAAAGGACGAGAGAGTGCGCTACGTCTCTTTTTCCCGGAATTTTGGAAAAGAAGCCGCCATGCTGGCGGGTCTGACAGAAGCAAAAGGGGATTTTGTGGCCGTCATGGACGCGGACCTGCAGGATCCGCCTTCCCTTCTTCCCGAAATGCTCTCCTATGTGGTGGAAGGGGACGAGACCGGCAGGCGTTATGAGAGCGTGGCTACCAGACGGGTGACGCGAAAGGGCGAGCCCGTGATCCGCTCGTTTTTCGCCCGGATGTTTTACCGCCTGATCAACCACATCTCAAAGACGGAGATCGTGGACGGCGCCAGAGACTTCCGGCTCATGAGCCGGCTCTTTGTGGATTCACTGCTGAAACTAGGGGAATACAACCGTTTTTCCAAAGGATTGTTCAGCTGGGTAGGCTTCGACACAAAATGGCTGGAATACGAGAATATCGAGCGGGTGGCCGGGGAGACGAAGTGGAGCTTTTTCAGGCTGCTGCTCTACTCCTTTGAGGGGATCGTGGCCTTTTCCACCGCGCCTCTGGCCCTGTCCTCTGTGGCGGGATTCCTGTTCTGCGTCGTCGCCTTCATCGCGCTGGCGGTGATCGTGGTAAAAACTCTGGTCTGGGGCGATCCCGTGGGCGGCTGGCCGTCGCTGGCATGTATCCTGCTCTTTTCCGCCGGCGTACAGCTGCTATGCATGGGAATCCTGGGACAGTATCTCTCCAAGACTTATCTGGAGGTAAAAAACAGACCGGTCTATATTATTAAAGAAAAGAAATAAACGGGGCCTGTCCGCACCCACGGACAGGCCTTTATACAGGAGCAACTGATGATCCACGAAAAACTGAACAACGAGGCCGTCCGTTTCATCATTGTCGGCGTGCTGAACACGCTTCTGGGAACGGCGCTGACCTTTGGATTTTACAATCTGGCCGGCATGAACTACTGGCTCTCCTCCGGACTGTCCTACATTCTGGCCAGCGTGTTTTCCTTCTTCATGAATAAGAAATTCACCTTCCGAAATACCGATTCCGTGGCCAGGAGCGCCGTGCGCTTCGCGCTGAATATCGCCGGGTGTTACGGTCTGGCCTTCGGCCTGGCAAAACCCGGCGTTCTGCTGGCCCTGGGGCGTTTTTCCCTGTCCAGAAAGATCACGGACAACGTGGCTCTGCTCACCGGCATGGTGCTCTTTACCGCTTTTAATTTTGTGGGGCAGAAATTTTTTGCCTTTCGGAAGCAATCGTCCCCGCCCCTCTGATGTTATCTTCTGCACATAGAACAGATCTGACTGTTATACAGTCTCCGGTCTCTGATCTTCTTCTGACTGCGGCGCCGCAGGTCTCCTGAAAAACTTCGTGACAAGAATGGTTGCAATGAATACGAAGCCGACGTAGGCTGAGACCGAGGTCCCCGTGTACAGGATCTCCGCGAAGGATCCCAGATTGCTTCCGACAAAAGCGAGGACCACAGAACCTGCCACTACAGCCTTGAACCACTTGCTCTTCTCATCCATAAAGGTCGTGGCCACGGACCAGAGCAGCGGCGAACAGGTGGTATAAATGGCGATCACAACGATCACGCAGAAGATCATGCTGAGCGCCGGCCCCACCTGTCTGGCTATGGCGATGGTAGGGATCGACGAATTCCCGCAAATGCTGATATTCGAGATGATCGCGATGGACGGGATGACAGCCAGCAGCATAAATCCAACTCCCCCCACGTACAGGCCTTTCACCTGCTGTTTCTGTGTGCGGGTGGTATTCCGGGAAAGGCTGGCCACATACGACGTCTGGCACAGGATGGCCCACGAGAAATACATCAGACCGCTGATGAACCAGTTTGCGCCGGGGCGCAGTATATTCTCCATTGATCCGGCCATCTCGCTGCCTTCTGCAAATCCGTCCACCGGCCTGACAATGCCCGCCACAGCGACGATCAGCATCAGTATGATGATCAGAAACGACAATTTCCCCAAAATGTCCAGCAGCCGATTCAGTCCCAGAATAACGGTCGAAAAGATCACAAGGGTCATAATGGCTCTGCCCAGAAGGTTATTGATCCCGAAATATTCCGTGAAAATAGCGCCGGAACCCGAGATCAGCATGACGACAAGGACGAACAAGTAAAAAACAGTATATATGTAAATGATCGTTCCAAGTATTCCTCCCCCATAATGCACAAACAGTTCACGCATATTCGCGAGCTGATATTTCTGTGTATCTTTGAGAAGCAAAATGATCAGGCCCACCATCAGAATGACCGCGATCACCGCTCCGGCTATTCCAGGCGCGCCGTAGGATGAGAAATACTGCATCAGCTCCTGTCCTGTGCTGAAACTCGCTCCTACGCAGAATGAAATATACGCGCCGCCGATCAAAAGATAGGTCAGGATATTATCCTTACTCTTTGAATTTTCCATATTCTCACCTCCATATGATGATTTCTGCCGCTGCTGCCGCTCTTGTTGCTGTCGTTCTTGTTTTTTCCTACTTGTCTCCCCCGCTTTCCCCGCTTCTGTATCGGGTGGTGCCGTCGCAGTACGGATCCCCGTCGAGAATGATGTGGTCCACGTGATAGATCAGATCGCCGCTGTACCCTTCCCGGATGGCGGGGTCCACTTCACAGTATAAACGGCCGATCTCCCGCCAGTCCTTCGCGATCCAATAGTCCGCGTAAACGCAGGCTTTCGTTTTGAAGTATTTGATGGGTTCGTCCTCTCCGGAATACTCCGGGGCCCAGCCCTCGTCGATGGGCATATCGTAGAATCTCTCCAGATTTTCAATGGTAGGCTCTTCCCCTGCAGCGTCCACTTTCGCCCGGATATTCTTCCCTCTTTCCACGCCAAACTCGTGCATGGCCTTCAAGATCGTTTTTGTAGCGGCCTCTTTCCCATAGTCTTTCACCATCTCATTTGTCAGATGATAATACATCTGCGCCGTGTAGACAGCCATACGGTTTACTGCATCCTGTACTTTTGTTTTTTCATTCTTTTCCATTTTCTATTCCTCTCTCTCTTTTCAATTGCGGATAACTGACGCGGCTGTAGCCTGACACCGCATTGTGGAGCAATTCCGCGTAGCGTATGGAAACGGGCGCCGGATCCAAAACCGGCACTCCCAGATCCTTTTGGAGCCGTTCTCCAAGTCCGGCCATTCCCAGACAAGCCAGAACGATACAATGGGCACGGTCTTTCCCGACGCAGATCTTCCCTGCCTCAAGCAAGGCCTGATAGGTCCTTTCCAGATCAACTCTCAGGTCCGACACTGGTATTCCAATGCTTCTCACCGATCTGCACCTTGTGGGATCAAATTGAAACTGCCTGATCTTCCTTTCAAATAAAGCGACCGTCTCTTCGAGCACAGTCAGTACTGAATATTGGTCGCCTAAGTCCTGGGCGATCATCAGCGAAGCATGTCCCGGTCCGATCACCGGAACAGGTGAGATCTCACGGGCGGCGCTGAGCGCCGGGTCGCTGGAACAGTAAATGATGACCGACTGAAACCTCTCCCCTGGGATCTTGCCGATCCGTTCCAGAATATATCTGCCGGCTGCCGCCTCCTCGTATTCGGATTCAATGCTTTTCGGTCCGCCAGGGATGCACTCCACCCAGATCTCCGTACTGTCCGACGCGAATGCCTGCAGCATCTCTTTTCTGTCTTTCAATTCCTCCCCGCTCATTCCGCTGTTTGGGATCAATACGAGGAGCTGAAATTTCTCTTTTTCCTTTTTCATCTTCGTAACCTTAATACAGCGAAGCGATGTACTCATTGGCGTTTCTCAATGCGTCGGTCAGCATGTTTCGGTTGCGCAGCATCTGCGTGAGCAGCAGCCGGTATTCCAGAGACGTTTTTTCCATCCTGCTCATCGCAGCGATAGGGTAAAGCAATGGGATGGGCTTAGCCAATACGCTCAGGCCGTAACTGTCCTGTGAATAACGGCTGCAGGCCGAATAAAACGGCCCCGTCAGAGTTCTGCTCAGCTTCAGGAGTATTTTGTTGATCCGCTTTTGAAATGCCGGATCGCCTCCCTCTCCCTTATGCTGCGCAGCCAGACGATTGAGTTTTTCAATGTTTCCGCAGAGCAGGCCGGCCTGCTCTCTGAGGATACTGAGGTCCACGATCCCTTCCGCAAACGTCTGCAGACCGCCCAGCTTCTGTTCGATGTCTCTCGCCGTTTGGGTGAAGTCATAGGGCAGAATATCGCTGTTGATCATGCCCAGAAGACAGACCAGCTGGGCGCGGTCATCCTTGCCGAGATTCTCTCTGTCCACTTTATCCAGATCATCTGAGACCGTATGATTCCACCAGCCCAGAGTCGCTCCGTGGTTTTGTTCGATCAGCTCTTTCGTAAAGCCCACGCGGCCGAAGATCGACGGGATCCCAAGTCCAAAGAACGACTGATCTCCGATCTTTCCCAGGGGCCGGGGAAGGACCTTTTCTCCCAGAGCGTATTGAATGCAGTCGGCTGCAAAACCGCACAGTTCCCTTGAAGCGTCCACTTCATAGTCCGTGGCCTCTTTCATGCCCGTCGAATCTATATTGATATATCCAATACAATTCTCGGAAAGATCATCCCAATAGTTATCCGCAAACCAGGTGGAACCGGCCGCCTCCGCGATCTCATGACCATTCCAGAAGAGGAAATACACGCTTCTCTTCAATTCTCCCTTGAACTTGGCAAACACGCGCGCCAGTTCCAGCTGTGTCCCATCGCCCGTGGCATTGCAGGTGACCCCCGGTTCCCACGCATCCAGATGTGCTGAGACCAACAGGAACTTTTCCGGTTCCTCTTTCCCGCGTACCACGCCCATAGGCTGCGGCAGCGTTTCCCAAAGCCGCTCTGCAGTCACTTTCAGTTCGATCCGGACCCGCTCTCCGCTTTTGCATAGATCCCGCAGATATTCCCCATCTTTTCTCGTAATGCTGCAGCCTGTGATCCTGGGGATTTTGCAATAACTCTCCGGCGTTGGATTACCCCATACTCCTTTCAGTCCGCGCATACAGATCACTTCTTTGTCCTTCATCCCCCAATTCATGCAGATCATGGCGGCCGCGCCGTGATCATATGCGATCATCCCTTTTTCCGGCGTTGCAGGTGCATAAGAGACTTCCACGAGCACCGCTTTTCCCTGTACATCCTTCCCGGCGTAGTCCTCTTCTGCGCCAGCGCCCACATAGACCAGATCATAAACGGCTCCGCCGGGAGGCGTCGCCTCGATATGGCAGCATGGGCGACTCTCCATTTTCATGCGTTTGGGTGCGGTCAGCGTAAACTCAGAGGTCCCCGGCCGGCTGTTATACGTTTCAAATTCCAGTATCTCAGCCTCGTCACAGCCGTAAGACTCCAGTTCTCTGCGTATGTACTCCGCCGCGGTCCGGTCCTGACCCGTCCCGGAGATCCGATGGGGAGTATGTTCCGTAAGCCACTCAATATGTTTCATGGAGCGATCTGTATCTAACTCATTCAGCATTCGTTGACATAAAGATTCCACGATTTTTTCCGCCTCCTTTTATAAATCTCATCTTAACCAAATTCCGCCGGCCCCTTATTGACAGATCATAATAAACACCTTCTTTCCGCATCGTCAGTGAAAAATACCGTTTTATCGTTTGCCGCGCAGGGACCTTTGGCCCTGGACCAAAATGGGTGAACCAATTTGGTCCTTTTTTATGCCCACCCCATGGAAGGTGAGCAATTGGGTCCTATGGCTGCGCAGCACGGCGACCTTATCCTGCCCCCCGCGCCATTCCGGACGGCTGAACGCCCCTGTATCACCCTGCCATCCTGCTTGCATTTGCACAGATCCGCATTTTGGGTGAACCAATTTGGGCTGTTTTTTGCTCACCTCGCAGGGTGAGCGGTAGATCATCTGGTCACGCCTTATTTTGGGTGAACCAATTTTATTCTTTTTTATGCCCACCATGTATAAAAGTATATATGGTGAGCAGGCAGTCTTCTTTATTTACAGCATATCGATCGTGTGCTGCAGGTGATCGAACATGGCGTGGCTGGCAGCCTCCGCATCTCTTTTTTTCATATAGTCGATGATTAGACCGTGGGCCTGCGAGCATTCTTCCACTGTATGTTTGCCATAATACTCAGCGAAACGGTACACCATCAGATCCTCTACCGACTGCAGGGCGTACTCGATCATATCGCTCAAAAATGCGTTCTTGCAGGTGTCGGCGTATAGTCTGTGTATGTCCAGTTCTTCCCGCGTTTTTCCGCTCTGCTCGAAGATCCTCACAAACCGTTTATAGCCTTCCTCGATTTTTCCGATCTCCTCGTCGGAGGCCTCTATGGTGACCCGTTCCACCGCTTTTGGCTCAAGCAGCCTTCTGACGCAATAGATATCGTATAACGAACACTTCTCTAAATTCTTAGAAATGTTGTCAAACTGAAAACTCGTTTTGCTCATGATCGCGTCTGTTTCCGACTTACTTCGCAGAAACCTTCCGCTTCCCTGCTTTGAAACGATGATCCCCCGGTGTTCCAAAATATGAAACGCATCTCTCAGAGAATTCCGACTGATGCCCCACCTGGCTGCAAGCTCCCGCTCCGGCGGAAATTTCTCTCCCGGCTGGACCTCCGCGTTATCAATTAACGAATAAATTTTATTGATCGTTTTTTGATATAAAGGTACATCATAAAAATAAATATCAGCCACCAACCCTCTTCTTATGCTTACACCTCGATTGTAGGCTCAATTTTTATAAATGTCAATTGTATTTTTATTCTTCCGAATTCAGATGCGCTGCCCAAACCCATTCCTCTAAATGCGAACTTCGACGTGAAAAGATCCATTGCAGCGGGGGACCGCCGCCCTTGCTGATCCTTATCAGCAGGGGCGGCACATCGCCCGGGGACCTGCCGGCAGCATGGATACCGCCCACGTTCCCTCTGCCGGGCCGCCGTGACCGGAGCCGGGGCAGATCCGACAGTCTCCCTGTCCCGATCCGAGGATCAGATAATGATGTCCAGGATAAAATAGATCAGAAAGACGGCGGACAGGATCCAAAGAGTAGGAGAAATATTCTTCGCTCTGCCGCTGACGATCTGGCCGAAGGTGTAGCTCAGCAGGCCGAAAAGCATGCCGTATGAAATATTGTAAGCAAAGGGCATAAACGCTACCGTAAAAAATACGGGCATGGCGATGGTGACGTCGTCCAGGCTCAAATGGCGCAGAGGCTCGATCATGAAGATGCCGACCATGACAAGAGCGGGGGCCGTGGCCACTGAAGGGATCATGAGAAACAGCGGCGCAAAGAGCAGGGTGAGCAGGAACCAGAAGCCGCAGGTAACGGCGGTCAGTCCGGTGCGTCCGCCCTCCGCGATCCCGGTGGAGCTCTCCGCACAGTAGATCGTCACCGTATTGGTACCGAGAACAGCTCCAGCCGCCGCGCCGGCCGAAGATACGAGCAGCGCTCTTCCCGCGCAGGGCAGATCGCCGTTTTCATCTACCAGCCCGGCTCTGGTAGCTACTCCCAGAAGTCCGCCGATGCTGTTGAAGAGGTCGACGAACAGGAAGCTGATAATAGAAAACACCACGCCCATCACTACCGTCGGCGCTCCTGTAAACATCCCTTTGAAAGACAGCTGCATGAAGGTAGGCGCCAGCGCTTCAACGGGATTATCAAAAGAGATCAGAGACGCCGGCATGGCGGTGAAGCCGCTTCCCGTAGCGGGATTTTGAACGAAGATCCCTACTGCCGTGGTGATCAGCACGCCTAAAAGAATACCGCCCTTGATCTTTCTGATGACCAGAAACGACGTGACGAGTATGCCGAATATCGTCAGCAAAGCCCCCGGGTTTCTCAGATCGCCCAGTGTGAGCAGAGTATCAGGCGACGGCGCGATGACTCCCGCCTGAAACAGTCCGGTAAAGGCGATGAAAAAACCGATGCCGGCTCCCAGGGATTGCTTGATGCAGTCCGGGATCGCGTCCACTATTTTCTGCTGAACGTTGAGAAGACTCAGGACCACAAAGCTGATCCCCGATATAAAAACGCATCCAAGAGCGTTCTGCCAGGTCAGGCCCAGGGTATTGACCATGTAATAGGCGAAGTACGCATTCAGTCCCATGGATGGACATAGAGCGAAGGGTACGTTTACGTAAAAACCCATCCAGATACAAGAGAGCGCCGAACTCAGGGCCGTGGCCCAGAATACCGCCCGGGCGTCCATGCCGGCTGCCGACAGGATCGCCGGATTGACAGCCACGATATAGACGCAGGTGAAAAATATGGTGGTCCCCGCCAGCATTTCTATTTTAACGCTGGTGCCATTTTCCTGCAGGCGAAACTTTTTTTCAAAAAAACTTGTATTCGTATTCATCTCCCTGTCATTTCCTTTCTGCAGTTTTCTGCACTATTTCCAGAGGTCTCTGATCTCTCCGCTTGAGGGAGTCCATCCAAAAAAGGTCCGGATGGCGGTCAGGGCAGAGACGTATTCCTCTTCGGTATGCGCTTCAGTGCAATCGGACACGATAGCCACATTATATCCATTCAAATAACCGGAACGAGCCGTGGTCTCCACGCATACGCCTGTGGTAAATCCGGTGAGGAGAAGGGATCTGATCCCGGCCGCCTGCAGACGCAGGTGGAGGTCCGTATCTTTGAAAGAACAGTAGCTGTTTTTGGTTATCACCGTTTCCGAATCGATGGGCCGCGTCATCGTCCCGTGCCACTGACTGCCCGCAGAGCCCGGCTGGTCATACCAGACCTGACCGTTTTCATCCAGCAGTCTATTTTTCTGATTGTCGTACATTTTTTCTTTTAAGAGCTCCTGCCGTATCCAGATGATCGCAATACCCTCGCTTCTGCAGTACTCGATAAACGAATTCAGGACAGGGATGCACTTTTCAATACGGGAAACGTCTACCCCCAGCTTTTTTGCCAGCATCCCTTCAGCTGAACAAAAATCTACCTGAGCGTCGATGATCAGCAGCGCCGTCTCATTCTTGTTGAATATTTCCTTAAGTTTGATAGAATTCTCCATAATTCATAGCCTCCCATCGTTTTGTTTAACAGGTTCAGAAAACGATCTGCCCAGCGCTCCCCCCCCCTTTACGCGCAGACCGCACAAATCCCAGTGCATCTGCCTATGGTCCTACGTCCGGCGGCAGTGTATTTTGTTAATAAATATAATTTATTAAATTTTATTACATATAAATATTTGACAAGGATCTCATGCAGCGTTTTTGCGTTATATGCCGGTGGACGCCGGAGCTGCCGAAACTGCGGAAGTTGCGATCTGCAGCGCAGCGGACACGCCGGCCAGCAGATCGCAGCCGGACGTGGCGCCAAGGGAAGCCGCGCGTCTCACGGCTTTTGCGATCCCTTCCCTCTGTCCCTCCCTCAGTCCGGAGATCAGGTCGCTGTGATACTCGAAATATTCCATGGCGACGGTATTTTTCAGCATGGCCCTGCTGACAGAGGTCGTCTTGTGACACTCCTGCAAAATGACCTCCCCAAGGATCTGTCTGGCCTCCTGAAACTGGCGAAACTCTCCGAGTATCAGCAGAACTCCCACTAAGAAGTCGTCGCCGCCGGGAGTCAGGCCTGCCCCCGTTCCGATCAGACGCAGAACCAGGCTTTCCGCCGTTTCTTTTCTCCCCGCCGGATCTCTTCCGTCAAGCAGTGCCGCCAGTTCACGGCGGATCTCATTGAAATCGACAGGGATCGAATGCAGACAGTCGGTATATCCCCTCATCCCCAGCTCTTCCTGCAGCAATTCTGCAAGGAACCGGCCCAGGTCCCGGGGCTCTTTCAGCAGATCACAACAGGCACTGTCTGCCCTTTCATCGCGGTAACGCGCCGCCCCGCCGTAATCCACCCACAATCCTCCGATCTCTACGACTTTTTCACTTCTCCGTCTGGTCACGCGGTCTTCTCTTTGGACCAGCCGGGCAAACGAGCCGGCTGACGCGTCGATCCTCACGCAGGAAGCCGACATGCCGCAGTCCCGATCAGCCACCGTGTATAATTCCCCTGCGGCCATCAGGTTCACCGTCCGTTCAAAAACGCTGTGGACGGTGATCCTGGCCCGGGATCTTTCTAAAAGTTCCTCAAAACGGCGGCCGATGCAAAGGGCTTTTACCATCATCTTCTTTTCCTTCTTTCAGCGGAGAAAAACCGGCCGTCCCCGGCGGAACAATCCTTTGACCGCCGCTTTATCAGCCAAAGCATCCCTGCTGTTCTCAGCGTCTACCACGGTGAAGTTAGCCTCCCGGCCTTCCTCCAGCCCGTAATCCTCAAGTCCCATAATATCCGCCGCATCGCGGGTACACATGGTGAAAAGCTTTCTGTAATCCTCCTCAGACGCAAAGTGACAGGCGTATGCGGTCAGCACGGCATTCTGGATGATATCGGCGCTGCCAAGGGGGTTGAACGGATCTTTGATATTGTCCGGCCCGAAGGAGACTCGGACCCCTGCTCCCATCAGAGCCTTCACTTTGGTCACGCCCCTGCGGACGTTATATGCATCCCCCCGTCCGTTACAATACATATTGTTGGGAGCCAGAGCAACTACGTCGATCCCAGACCTGCGGATGAGGGAGATCAAATTTTGGGCGGCTTCGGGATCTGCGGCGTCCAGACCGCACAGATGACTTGCCGCCGTCCGGCCCGCGAATCCTCTTTCCTTTTTTACCTCGCACATAGCTGTGATGCCCAGCTCGTCGGGATAGATCACGCCGTCCCTGTGCACGCTCTTTTTGCTGTAATCCCTGTCAATGTCGTAATCCACGTGGATATCCACGTCACGATCATATTTTTCCGCAAGCTCAAAGACTCGTACGGAATGTTCGTAGAAGTCCGCTGCGATGCTCAGATGACCGCCGACCACGTCTGCACCCATGGCCAGAGCCTGCTCCATGAGCTGGCTGGTGCCGGGGGCCTCCGAGATCCCTTCCTGGGGAAAGGCCACGATCTGTATAGTGATCTTATCGCGGTACTCTTCTCTCAGCTCCAGCAGCGCTTCGATCCCCCTTAACCCAATGGCAGGATCCACGTCTACGTGACTTCTCACAGCGATACAGCCAGCCTGGATCATCTCCTCTGCTGTCTGCCGGGCCCGTTCTTTGATATCCGCTTTTGTCATCTGTTTTTTATAAGCCAGAAGCCTGGCTCTGGCCTCCCCGATGGTGCCGCTTCCGTTTTTTATCCGCTCCGCCAGCCTGGATTTATCCAGATGAGTATGTACGTTGATAAACCCGGGAAACAGCAGCTTCCCGCCCAGGTCGTACTCCGATCCGGGGCTGATCTTCGCTTCCGGCCGCTCCTCTCCCATATACGCGATCCTCGTCCCCTCGGTCAAAATGTACTTGACCGAGGGCTTGTCTTCTATCTTAAAGTTTTTAATCAGCATCTGTTCCATGGGCTTTCCTCCCGATCTGTGATCGATCCGCCGCAAATCTGCGGGTCCTCCTGCTGCGGTCCATGAAAAGCGGATCCCTATCTGTAGAGAAACAGTTTCCCGCCCCGGGCCAGGTTCTCTTTTTTGTTTTCCATAAACCGAATATTCACCACTTCAGGGTCCACGTTGAGTATACGCACGGCGGCGTCGGTAAACTCTTTTGCCAGAGCCTGTTTCTGCTCGACGGTCTTGCCTTCGATCATCTCTACGAAAATATTAGGCATCTCTTCCTCCTTATTTCAGATACGTATCCGAAAATTTCTGCAGCGCATCCTGGAAAATTTTCATGGGAGCCCGCAGACAACCGGCGCCGATCTGGCCGACGCCCGCTTCTTTATGGGCTACTCCCGTATGCAGCGCCGGGGTAACGTTGAGCTCGATCACCTTTAGAATATCGATCCCTGTGGGAATTCCTCTGAACTCAAGAGTCGGAATAGTAAATTCGGGGTTTTCCCTTGTGGTGATCTCATACATTTCCAGATTTCGATTGACCGCGTCCTTTGTGCTCCCGCCCACAAACTGTACCACAGAAGGGGAGGCCGCCGCGGCCAATCCTCCAAAGCCCATGGTCTCAGTAATGGTACTGTCGCCGATGTCCGGATTAGCGTCTTTTTCAGAAAATCCGGGGAAATACAAGGCGTCTACCGGAGGCGCAGGCGCCGTAAACCACTGGCCGGGCAGTCCGCTGATCCTCAGTCCAAAATCCGTACCGTTTCTGGCCATGGCCGTAACGATAGTACTTCCTTCCACCCCGTCTCCCGCGTCAGCCATGCATTTTAATGCCGGCATGGCTAGATTCAGAAACGTATAATCGTTTTGTCCCACAAATTCCAGGACTTTTGCTGTATCCGCGCCGTTTTTTCCGGTTTCAAACAGCGCCGGAGCAATGCGGTTAGCAAATAAAGATGAGGATGCTTTATACCGGTTGTGCAGATCGTCGCCCATGTGCAGCGCTTCGCTCATGATGGGCTTGATCCGCAGTTCCCCCATGAACTTGACGGCCGCTTTCAGCGCCGGCCCCAAAACGTCTCTCATCCAGATCAGACGGTCGGTGACCTCTTCGCCCAGCCCTCCATACCGCAGGACCTTGCCCCTTCCTTCGTTTAGATTGCAGTAAGCAAAATTTCCCTGTACCTTATTTTTGATCACAAATACCGGCATTCCCGCGCTGATCACCCCTGCCATGGGTCCTACGGCGCTGTGGTTGTGGCAGGCGTCGAAGGTGATCTCGCCGGAAGCTGCCAGCTCATAGGCTTCCTCCACAGTGGACGCCAGATTTTCCAGCATCAGAGCCCCGGCGACGGCGCCCTTCATGGGACCGCACATGTGGTTCCAGTGGATCGGAGGCCCTGCGTGCAAGATGGTTTTAGGCGTCATTCCCGGTATGACGTCGATGGCCGGACATACATCTACCCATACGGGATCTGCTTTCATCATCTCTTCTATCGCTTTGGAATTAGCGGCCGATATTTCTTGCAGATTCATAGTTACACCTCTCTCTTTCCATATTCGATGGCGGCGCGGACCATAGCCGCATTGCTGCTGTAGGTCTCTACTCCCAGTTCCCTGAGCGTCGCTTCCTGCTTTCTCAGGTCCTGCTGATCCAGTTCGGTGCCGCACACGTGACCTAATAAACGAATGGACTTTCCCATCTCCTCTGCTTTCTTTCGCGCGGCGCGCAGGCTTTCCGCCGCTTCACCGGCCGGATCGCCGTTGCATCCATACCCCAGCATAAAGTCCAGCATCAGAACTCCCGTGCCTTCCGCCAGGGCTTCCCGAAGAATGAGACTGTTTCGCAGTCCCGGATCGATCATGGGATGGGCCCTTCCCTTCGTAAATTCATCGTCGCCCAGATCTACCACGCTGTTTTTCTCTCCCACCATGGAATCCGTCAGCTTGCCGATCCCCTCCATGGGAATGTTGGAATAGACCTCCGGCAGCTTTTGTTTCATCAGATACAATGCCTCGTAAGCCAGTGTTCCCCCGGTGTACAGTCCCCGTATATACGACCGGCCCGGCTGCAGGCGGATACCTGCCAGCTGCAGCGCTCTCCAGGCCGCTTCCTCCAGCGTGGGTTCAAAGCAGAGCTGTCCGTCAGCCTCTTCCGGCCGCGGCCCGCTTCCCAGAAAACAGATCACGGCCGGTTTTTTTCCGCTTCTGACCCGCTGCAGGATCTTTTTTTCCACTTCCGGGTCCGCAGGCTTTGAGATCAATACCAGGACCCTGGTATCCTCGTCTTCCTCCAGCAGATCGACGGCCGCCAGCATGGAGATCCCTCCCACTTCTTTATGCAGATCCCTGCCGCCGGTGCCTATAGCCTGTGATACGCCCCCGCCGCCGTTATACAGCAGGCACAGCAGCTGCTGGATGCCTGTCCCAGAAGCCCCCGCGATACCGATATTTCCCTGTTTTACTTTATTGCCAAAGCCGATGCAGGCACCGCCGATAACGCAGGTCCCACAATCCGGGCCCATGACGATCAGCCCCAGTTTCTCCGCCTTCTTCTTCAGGCTGATCTCTTCCTCCAGTGAAACATTATCGCTGAAGATCATGGGCGAGATCCCCAGATCCAGCGATTGGTCCGCCAGATCGAACGCGTATTTTCCAGGCACGGATATCAGCGTTACATTGGCACCAGGCAGACGGCGCCGGGCAGCAGCCAGGCTTTTGGGGCTTTCTTCTTCCTCTCCGGAAATGTCCTTTCCTTCCCCTCCGGGAGATCTCCCCTCGATCTCCCGTTCTGCCTCTTCGATGGCAAGGGCGCAGGCTTTTTCCGTCTTTCCCTCTACCACGACGACGATATCGTCCGGACTGGCCTTCCGCACTTCCTCCGTGTACAAGCCGGCCATTTTCAAAATGTCGATGTTGCTGCAGGTGGCCATGATCGCAGAGACATTTTCGATCTCTTCCATCTTTGAAAGTCTGCGCGACAGAAGCATCAATTTGACAGAATCCTGATAAAAGTTCTGCTTAATAAGGGTCTTAATCACCGTTCGTCCCTCCCTTGCCGCTCCGCAGGCTTCTTAAAATGTTAAGCATTTCCTGATTTCCCTGGGCCGGCGGCGCCCAGTTTACGTTGACCGCCCCGATCCCCTGCTTCACCAGTTCGTCGTAAAGAAATTCCAGACCTACGTTGATCACTTCTACTCTTTCAAACTTCTTCACTTTTTTCACCTTTCTGAACACATCCGTTTTACAAAGCGTCCCGCGCCTCTGCAGCCGCAGAAGCTTCCCTCCCTGACAACGAACTTGCCTTTCGATATCACCGTATCCGCAAATCCGCATAGTTCCATACCGTCGTAAGGCGACCAGTCTGCCGGGCTGTGAAGGCCCGCGGCCGAAACGACCTTTTTCTTCGCCGGGTCCACGATGGTGATGTCGGCGTCACTGCCGCAGGCGATGGCGCCCTTCTGAGGATACATTCCAAAGACTTTCGCCGGATTTACACTCAAGATCTCCACCAGTTTATTGATGCTGATCCTGCCTTTTTTCACCCCTTCCGTGTAGACTGCAGGAAGTCTCAGCTCCACGCCGGGCAGCCCGTTGGGCGTTGCGGGAAATCTTCCGCCTCCCCGTCGTTTCATCTCCGCCGTAAAGCCGCAGTGATCGGAACTGACCACGGAGATGAACCCCTCCCGGATCCCTTTCCAAAGGGCCTCCCGATCCTCCTCGGAGCGCAGCGGCGGACTGCAGATAAAGTTAACGCCGTCCTCACGGTCGTATCGATCGGAGTTCAGAAGCAGGTAATGAGTGCAGGTCTCGGCCGTCACATTCTCGCCCCGGCCCTTCGCCTCTTTTACAAGGGCCAGACTCTGCCTGGCGGTAAGATGGAAGAGATACAGGCTGCCTCCGGCTTCCCGATTCATATAGATCACCCGGTTTACGGCCTCCGCCTCCACCAGATTTCCCTTGCACAGCGGAAAGTAGCGCGGAACATCCCAGCCCTTTTTTACAAATTGGTCGGAATTGAACATGCACATGGCGTCGTTTTCCGCGTGCACACCCACGACGGCCCCCCTTTGGGCCGTTTGTTTCAAAACCTCATAGAGTACGCCGTCGTCGCACATTCTTCCCTGTCTGGAATACGTCATATATAGCTTAAAAGACGGGATCCCCGCCTCGATGAGCCGAGGGACCTGTTCCACTGTTTCCATGGAGGATACGGTGGGACAGGCGTGAAAAGAGTAGTCTATGACTGCGTCTCCTTCAAACTGACTGTTTCTGTTTTGAGCCGTCGCCGAAAGATCAAAGGACTGGTCCCACTGGATAGCAAAATCCAGGACCGTTGTATCTCCGCCGCAGGCTGCGGCCACGGTGGCGCTGTAAAAGTCGTCTGCGGAAAAACCGTCCTTGAATGGATGATGGATGTGGACGTGGGGATCGATGAGTCCCGGCATCACCAGCTTTCCTGACGCGTCCACGACCTCTTTTGCCGCTCCGCCGCAGCTTCCGCCGCTGCCGCCTTCCAGAGATCCCCGAACGCCTACGGCGGCTGTTTTCCCATCCCGGATGGCCACGTCCCAGTCAAAACTGGCTTCGTGGGTGACCACCGTACCGTTCTTGATCAGAATATCGTACATGGGTCCTCCTCCTCTTCTTTTACCTGTCCAGACTGTTCAGGCAGTCTTCCACAGCTGCAAGGACAGCGGGAATGTCCTCGTCCCCTATGTCTCTGTGGCAGATCATGCGCAGCGCCCCTGTTTCAATGGGCTTTGCCAGAACGCCGAAGCCTGAGAGAGCCTGACAGAACTCCCGGCTTCCCAGTCCCAGGGAGCCAAGCTCAACGCGGATCACGTTAGTCTGCACCTGATCGCAGTCGATCTGAAGCCCCAGCCGCGCCAGACCCCCGGCCAAACTCCTGGCCCGACGTTGATCCTCTTCCAATTCTCTCCATCTCCCCAGCCCCACGATGCCGGCTGCGGCTAAAATACCGCCCTGACGCCATCCTCCGCCAAGCATCTGGCACATTCTTCTGGCCTTCCCGATCATTTCTGCAGATCCTGCCAGCAGAGAACCTACCGGGCAGCCCAGGCCTTTGCTCAGGCAGAGAGACACGGCGTCCACCTCCTCGCAGAGAACATCCGGTTTTTCATCCAGGGCCACCGCTGCGTTCAAGATCCGGGCCCCGTCCATGTAAACGGGCACTCCGTGGCTGTGAGCCAGTCTGCAGACCTGGTCTATGTAGTTCTTCTCAATTGCCAGGCCACGGTTTAAGTCGAAGGTGTTCTCCATACAGATCAACGTCGTGGGCGCTGTCTGGATCGCTGTGCCGATCATATTTTCCTCCAGCGTCTGAAGGTCGTATTTTCCCTCCGGCGCCGGGAGCGGCCGGGGCTGTACGCCGCTGATCACCGACAGGCCCGCCACCTCCAGATTGTACATATGTGATCTGTCGTGGACGATGATCTGCTCGCCCCGGCCGGTCATGGACAAAACAGCCGTCTGGTTGCTCATGGTACCGGACACAGTCATCAGGCAGGCTTCCTTTCCGAATAATTCGGCCCCCATCTTTTCCAACTGCAGGACCGTGGGATCGTCGCCCATGACTGCGTCACCCACTTCCGCGTTCCGCATGGCCTCCCGCATCGCCTGATCAGGCCTCGTCACCGTGTCGCTCCTCAAATCTAACATTCGTTTCATCTATCTCGTCCTCTCCTCCCCGTCCATCTCCGCCTCATCCATCTTCATCAGCAAAAGCGCTATATCCAGCTGTATTGCATCGTGGAACCGTTGGGGCGCCAGCCCGGTCGCTTCGCGTATTTTGGTCAGACGAAACAACAGCGTATTGCGGTGGAGAAACAGCTGTTCCGCCGTCTGTACGGTATTCAACTCATTTTTAAAATACGTCTGCATGGTGCTCAAACACTGGATGCGGTGTTCCATGTCTCGCTTCAGGATCGGATCCAGGATCCCGTGCCAGAAATCCCGTCTCACTTCTTTCGGCACGGCGGCAAGCATATGCTCCATACGGTAGTCCTGATAATAGCAGATCGTTTCTTCGGCTTGAAACAGCCGGCTGAACTGCATGACATTTTTCGCGTCCCCGTAGACCTTGCATATCTCTTTCCAATCCTGCGCCACGCCGCCTACGGCAACCACGGGCCGCCGGCCGCCGTTCTGATTTAAGATCTCCTGCACGGCGGCGGCGATCCGGGAAATGAATTCATTGGAACCGGTCTCGCCTCTTTCCGGCATCTGGTACAGAAGCGCGATCTCATCGCCTACAAAGCAGCAGATCAGCCTGCCTCCCAATAGCTGAGTTCCGGCCAACCTTCCCTCCAATTGTATCCGCCTCTGATAGGACAGTTCTTCCTCCGATTGATTTTTCAGTGGGCTGTGGTCTTCCGGCGCAAAAAACTTGGCCGACATCACCAGGTATGTCTTCTCCAGCTCAAAGTTCAAAAGCTCTGCCCGGCGAAGAAAATGCCATTCGTACTCCCGCCAATGCCCTGTGAGCAGATCCGTGAACAGACTCTCCCGGGCCCTCTGCTCCAGATAGATTTCTTCCTTTATCGACGCCTGCTCCAGCATCAGCTCCGCCGTCAGCTTCAGTACCTCGCCGAAGGCTTCCGCTTTCTCGGAGTCGCCCTGCATTCCCACGGCTCCTATGATCTTTCCTTTAAACTCGATGGGCAGGGTGATGCCGGGGCGGACCCCCTCCATCCTCTGTGCTTCTCCATTGCTAATGATAAGCTTCTTGCCCGTTTTCAGGACCTTTTCGGCCCCCGCGTGAAATTTGCCGATCCGTTTGGGATTCCCTGATGCGATGATCACCGCGTTGGCATCCATGATATTGACCTGGACTTCCAAAATCTTCATGGTGCGGTCTACGATAGATTGTGCGATCTTTGAACTGAGCATTTGCAGTCCTCCTTGAAAAACAAACTGGGAATGCTTCTCCCATTCCTGTGATTTTTTTCTCAATTGTACTGGCCCGTTTTGCGATCCGCAATCCATCGTCACCGTCAGCGCCTCCGTTTCCCGCATCCTTCGTTCCATCCGCTCTCCATCCCATTTCCCCTGTACGCCCGCGCCGTGCCGGCCGTATAGGGCTTGCCTGACTACAGGCCGAACTCCGCCGGCTCTCTGTCCAAAAGCATGGTCATCAGGGCGGCCCGTATCAATACGCCGTTGTAAGTCTGCCTGAAATACGCGCAGCCCGGGTAATCGTCCACACTGACATCCAGCTCTTTTACCCTGGGGAGGTGATGCAGTACCGCCGCGATCTTCGGCGATCTCTCCAGCATCTCTCTTGTCAGACAATATTTCCCGTCGATCGCGTCAAATGCTTCCGGATCGTCGAAGCGCTCCTTTTGAATGCGGCACATGTATACCACGTCGGCCCCTATGAGCGATTCCTGCAGATCCTCGGACTCCGTATACCGGCATCCCCTCTCCTTCACCAGATCCAGGATCCACCGGCTGGTCTCAAAGCCCTTCGGCCGTACAAAGGTAAATTCTACGTTGTCGAAGTTGGACATGCCCAGGGTCAGTGAGTTTGTGGACCGTGTATGCTTCAGGTCGCCGCAGAGCACGATGCGAAGGTTATCCAGCGTTCCCCGTTCTCTCCGGATGGTCAACATATCCAGAAGGGTCTGGGTAGGATGCTCGTTGGGTCCGTCGCCTGCATTGATCACGGGCACCCTTGAGATCCGGGCGGCCTCCTCTGCGGCGCCGGCTTCAAAATGACGCAGCGCGATAATGTGACAGTAATTTTCAATGGTGCGGATAGTGTCGGCCAGCGTCTCGCCCTTCCAGACAGACGAGGTCTTCTGCGCGTCCGCCATGGAAATGACCCTTCCGCCCAGGGCCCACATAGCTGATTCAAACGAGAGACGCGTCCTGGTGGATGGCTCATAGAAAAAAGTACAAAGGGTCTTGTCCTTCAAAGGCTGCAGTTCTGAACGGCCCAGTATAATCGGTTCTAGCTTTTCCGCCAGTTCCAGTATGTATTCAATGTCTTCTCTGTTCAGGTTTTTAATGCCCGTAATGCTTTTGCAAAGGGGTTTCACCATTTTGTTCCTCCTATTATAGATATCGGCAGCGGATCAGATCCTGCGGCGCCGCTGAACAACTGCACAATAAGCCGAATGTTCAGATAATTTCCGCCCGACCTGCCCTTACGTATTATTTGTAACTTGAATGCATTCAAATATAGTACCATCATTATATCTGCCGGGATTGCAAATTCAATTATACACACGCCTAACTAACGCCTGCCCCATCCCACTGTTTTCTCCACCTCTGAAACAGAAAATCCACTCCGGTCTTCTGTCCTTCCTCTTTTCAGCTACCTTTTTTCCAGCTTCCTCTGCCTCCGCGCAAGCAGGCAACACGTACTTGTGCTTGTGTCTAATTACGCTTTCTTCCAGGGCAAAAAAATAGACCGGATCTGATGAAATTGATCTCTCAAAATCACAGATCCGGTCTGGTCGGGGTATTTCCCCTACGGGCATTTGACATCTAAAACGCTACAACTTTGTCGTTAATTATCTGTTTCATTATACGTCTCCCGATCTCTCTGCTCTAACGCCAGACCAATCAGCCGATCGGTCTGATCTGCCATAAACAGCGGAATGTTCAGCACATCATGATCCAGTTTCAAATTATCCAAAGAGAACCGGACGCGGAGCTTTACTTCATCCGGGAACAGCTCCTTGAACTTCTTGAGACTCTTGCTGGTAATATTGGTCTCGGACTTGATCTCAACAGGGAAAATATCATTTTCCCGCTGGATGAGGAAATCTACCTCATATGGAGGATTGCTCTTCGTCCAATACCGGGGAACCACTTCAAACTGCGTAATCAAAGTTTGAAGCACAAAGTTCTCGGTCAACGCGCCCTTAAACTCCGTAAACAGACGGTTTCCTTCACCAAAGGCGGTAGGCGCCAACTGCGCCAGACGGC
Organism: Bacilliculturomica massiliensis; assembly: GCF_900605495.1. Classification (GTDB taxonomy): domain Bacteria; phylum Bacillota; class Clostridia; order Peptostreptococcales; family Anaerovoracaceae; genus Bacilliculturomica; species Bacilliculturomica massiliensis. The sequence goes on along the minus strand of NZ_LR027600.1, from coordinate 65,350 downwards.
GGAGAAGACCCACGTCCACAAGATAGATCTTAAAGGCAGAAAGATCATCATAGGCAGCCATAGGCAGCCCCGGAGCGGTGCTTCGGTAGATCTTATACACCAGACGGGCATCTACCAGCCACTGCAAGGCGTCCTCGTATTCACGAGCCCTTGCTCCCTCTTTGACCACTTTGTAGATAAACTTCTTGTTTTCCCTCGCCAACTGGGACGGTATGGACTTCCAGATCATTAATATCTTCGGAAACTCGCTGATATTGGGATGCTTGGCAAAATCTCGTTCGTATGCACCGATGATCCCGGACAGGGCTTCCTGCATGGCTGAAACATCCCGGGCTTCCGTCCACATCAGAACCGATTCCGGCATACCGCCGGTGACATAGTACATTTTAAGTTTTTCATAAAGAGGATTAAAGAAAGCGTCGGGGATCGGTTCGATCGTCTTCACCATCTCCAGATACTTTGCCAAATTTTCGTCGCCGTTGGCAAGCAGGAACTCTGTAAAAGTCATAGGGTCGATCTGCATGAAGTTGACCTTGCCCACAGGGAAAGACGATGGCTTCGCCAGAGCGATTCCCAGCAGAGAGCCGGCGCAGGCAATGTGATACTGCGGCGTATTCTCGCAGAAATATTTCATGGAGTTGATGACCTTGGGACAGTCCTGTACCTCATCGAAGATGATAAGGGTCTTTTCCGGCAGGATCTTCTGACCGCTGGCCAGCATCAGATTCTGCAAAATCCGATCCACATCCTTGGTAGTCTCGAAGAACTGCTTATATTCCTCGTTTTCATCAAAGTTAAAATAAGCGGTATTTTCGTAATAACGTCTGCCGAATTCCTTGAGAATCCAGGTCTTGCCTACCTGACGCACTCCTTTCAGGATCAGCGGCTTGCGGTAGGGTGAATTCTTCCAATCCAACAGCCTCTTCAAAATCAATCGCTCCACAGATACCCTCCTTCACACTTTTATTGGAGTTCAGGTGTTTCTCAACAATTTTATTGTATACACTTCCTGTCGAAATTACAACCCGATCACATAATTATTGGTGTTTTTGTGCTTCTTTATCACATTTTTATAGGTTATTAGCGCCTGAAAATGCAAAGAAAAAGGACTGTATTCTGCTTTCTAGTGGAATACAGTCCTTCTTTACATATTAGCCCATGTGGAATCGTCCAGGGGATGTCCGGTTCCCATCAGTATTTTTATGCGCGTAAAGTCTGCCGCATTTTAAGTCAGATCAGGAGCAGGTCACAGCCTTCACCGCAGGATAGATCCGAAGATAAGCGGGGTATATTTCCTTGTAAAGCGCCGCGTTTTCCGGTATGGGCCGGTAGGCGATGCTGCTCTCTTCCCCCTGCAGGGAATCGGTGAACTCATCGTAGCTTCCGATCTGCCCCTCGCCGATCAGAGCAGCCGCTGAGATGGCCAGGGAGGGCAGGATGTCGGAATTGCGGTACACATAGACTGTCTGATCCAGCACGTCGGCCAGGATCTGACACCAGACCGCCACGCGCCCGCCGCCTCCGATGACGGAGACCTTCTGGGGCGGCGTTCCGATGCTCTCGATGCCCTGACGGATGGAAAAGGCTACGCCTTCCAGACAGGCGCGGATCATGTCCCCCTTGCCCGTCTGCGGATTCAGGCCCACATAACAGCCGCGGATCTTCTCATCCATGACGGGGAAGCGCTCTCCCGCCAGATAGGGCAGAAACATGGCTCCGCCGCACCCCGGCCTGCTTCCTTCCAGTATCCTGCCGATATAGTCGTAGTCGATGAGCGGACCGCCCTCCGCCGCTTCTGTCTCTGCTACCGGCGTAAACAGTCCGCTGACCCATTTGTGCACGTTGCCGGCGTTCAGGAAGGGCACCACGTTGATATACTTATTCTCCGGCATTGCAGCCAGATTGAACACGCCCATGCGGGCCGGCAGCACGTCGTCGGAGACGGTAGCCACCCACCCGGACGTTCCCAGATTGATATTGTACTGCCCCGGGGCGGAGATACCGCTGGCCAGAGTGGTCGCGCCCGCGTCGCCCACTCCCGCGTAGACCGGCGTTCCCGCCGCATAGCCCGTCTGCTGCGCGGCTTCTGCGGTGACTCTTCCGGCTTTCTCATGGGAATGCAGCAGCCGTGGGAAGAGTTCCGGCGACACACCCATCGTGCAGATGATCGTTTCATCCCACACCTTGCGGTGAATATCCATGGCCCCCGCCGTGGCGCAGGCGGTCACATCGCCGCAGACCTGGCCCGTCAGCCTGGCCGCCACATAGTCCTTAGAGCTGATCAGCACTTTAGCGATCCGACGGTAAAGCTCCGGCTGGTTCTCTTTCAGCCACAGGATCTTCGGAAAAGACAGGGAGCCGTCGTAGTGGTTTCCTGTGCACTGTTCCAGATAGTCTTCCCCCAGCGCCGCGATCACAGCGCCGGCCTGCGCTCCGCCTCTGCCGTCGGAATAGAGGATGGCGTTTCCCACCGGCTCCAGTCTGTCGTCCACCGGGATCACATCCTGCATCTGGCCGCTCATGACGATGGCGGTCACATCCTCCGGGCTCACGCCGCCTCCTGCAAAAAATCCCAGGGAGATCCGGCAGAACGCCTCGTACCAGACCCGCGGATCCTGCTCCTTATATTCGGCGTTCTTCCCGCTGAATATCGTGGGAATGTCTATGGAAGCGGACGCTGCCGGGACGCCGTCCCTTCCCGCCAGCACGCCTTTTACCGCTGTGGTGCCTATATCAAATGCCGCTATGTATTTCAATTCGCTCTGCCTCCTGTCTGTTTCGCCCGGAGCCCTTTTATTTTACCGATCGGACCGTGTCCGCCAGCTCCCTCACAAATGCGTAAAGCGCCTCTTCCGACTGGGCCAGCCGCTTCATGATGGCCGTTCCGATGATAACGCCGTCGTAACCGTGATTCAGCAGTTCCTCCGCCCGCTGCGCCGTGCCGATGCCGAAGCCCGCAAACAGATAGGCCCCGGATTCCCGCTTGGCCTCAGCCAGAAGCTCCAGATAATCTTCAGAGGTGTTGGCGATACCCGTGGGCCCGCTGTAGAGCTGATGGTAGATGACGCCAAAGTTATGCATGGTGAACAGGTTTTTTTCATGGTGAGCCTCGACTGCCGCCTCTTTTCCGTCAGAGGGCGGAGGACAGATAAATCCCAGCACATCCACGCCGAATTCCGCCACCTGGCCGGCGATGGTCCTGCGCTGCTCATTGGAACAATCCGGCAGCACCAGTCCGTCGATCAGCCGTTCTTCCGCCAGCTTCCGATAAGCGCCGGAGCGGACCAGATCCGCCTCGTAGCCCATGAGCCAGATGGGCGCCTGGATCGTCCGGCGCAGCCGGCGCCAGAATTCCAGATCCCCGGCGATGCTCTTGTCCGTCACCTGGTGGGCCCGGCGGATGATCTCTCCGTCGGCATAGGGATCCTCCGATGGAAAACCGATCTCAAAGATGCTCAGCCCCGCTTCCTCGCAGCAGCGGACGATGCGAAAAAAACTTTCCCGATCCGGATAGCCCGCTGTGAGATATCCCACAAATGTATGTTTTTCCTTTTTAAGCAGCCCCTCTGTGACGGGGCTGTACAACTCGTTCCATTCCATTATTTCGCATCTCCCTGTCCCAACTTCTGCGCGATGACCGCCAGAATGATGATCGACCCTGTAATGATATCCTGCATGTATGTGGGGCTCTGCATAATAGTCAGCCCGTTTGCCAGAATGCCCAGAATAGCAGCGCCGATCAGCGTGCCTGCCACATTGGGCACGCCCTGCCTGGAGACCGTGCAGCCGATGAATACCGCCGCGTAGGACTGGAGAAAGTAGCCGTCTCCCGCCGTGGTGTTGGCCGAACCCACCCGGGAGGCCACCAGCATGCCCGTGATGCAGGCCAGCACGGCGCAGAAGGCGAACGCCATGTTCTTATACTTTGCCACGTTGATCCCGGAGATCTTCGCCGCCTCCTCGTTGCCGCCGATGGCATACATTTTGCGCCCGATGGACATGTGCCGCATGAGGAACCAGAACGCCGCCACAAAGAGGATCATCAGCACGGAAAGCAGCGGGATCTCGCCAAATTTCTTCGTGCCCAGCCAGGCAAAGCCCTGGGGAATGTTCTGGAATACCGTGGCGCCGCCCGTGAGCTTGTATATGACGCCTGAGAGCACCGTACTCATGCCCAGCGTGGTGATGAAGGACAGCACCCGAAATCTGGCCACGATCCAGCCGTTGACCCAGCCGATGGCGAAGCAGATCAGGATGGGCAGGATAAAACACAGCGCCAGCGGCTGTCCGTTCACTGCCAGAAGGGCCGCCATGACGCCCCCCAGGCTGGCCATGCTGCCCACCGAGAGGTCGAATTCGTTTACGCTCATCACCATGGTAGCTCCGATGGAGATGATGACCAGCAGCGAGATCTGTCTGGTAATGTTGATGAAGTTCCGCACGGTACAGAAGGAATCCGGCCGCAGGATACTGAAAATGATGATGATGGCAAGCATCGCCAGAATGGTCCCGTAGGTCTGCACGATGTATTTTACGCCGATTTTGCCTGATTTCATATGTGTCAACCCTCTTTCTGTCCCTTATTTGTCATAGCAGTACGCCAATACCTCGTTTGAGGTGAGATCTTCGTTTTTCAGCAATTCCGCCGTGCGGCCCCGCACCATGATGCGGATGTTGTCCGCCACTTCCAGAATTTCTTTCAGATCCGAGGAAACGTATACCACCGCGTTTCCCTCGTCGGCCTTCTGGCGCAGCAGTCTGTGGATCTCGTTTCTGGTTTTCACGTCCACAGCCTGGGTGGGCTCGTCGCAGAGAAAAACCTGCGGCTCCGTCATCAGCGCCTTGGCGAATACCACCTTCTGCTGGTTTCCGCCGGAGAGCTCGATCGCCCGCTGTCCGATGCCGGCGATCTTGATCTGCAGGGCCTCCACTTTTTGCTGCGCGTCAAGCGCTTCTCTTTTCTCGTCCAGCACCCCGCCCCTGGCGTATTTGTCGATGCAGGAAAGCAGAATGTTATCCTTGATGCTCAGACTGCCGATCATAGCCTTGCCCCTGCGGTCCTCGCAGACCAGCGCCACGCCGTTTCGGATGGATTCCGCCGGCGACGGTTTTGTTATTTCCTTCCCGGCCAGGATCACCCGGCCAGCCGCTATAGGCCTGTAGCCGTAGATGCACTCCAGCAGTTCGGTCCGGCCGCTTCCGCCCAGGCCGAACACGCCCAGGATCTCCCCTCTGCGCACCTGCAGGTTTCCTTCCCTGACCACGCCGTCCCTGGATCGGATGCCTTCCGCCTCCAGCAGGACTTCGCCGAATCGATCCTTGCGGGCAATGCTCTCGCTCTTCCACTGGTCCGTCATCTTGCCCACCAGCTCATCCTTGGTCACATCCGATGTGTTCACGGTCTCCACCATGGCTCCGTTTTTGAAGATGGTGATCCGGTCCGTCAGGCGGAAGATCTCATCCATGCGGTGGGTCACATAGAGGATCGCCGTGCCCTTCTGCTTCAGCGTACCGATGATGCGGAACAAGATCTCCGATTCTTTGTCTGTGAGCGACGCAGTGGGTTCATCCAGAATGAGCAGCCTGCAGTCCTCCATCATGGCTCTGATGATCTCCAGACAGGTCTTCTGAGGCGGCGACAGCTCCGCCGCCGTCTTTGTGAGATCGATGTCGATGCCCAGGCTCTCCGCCGTATCCCGCACGTTCTTCTCCATGGCCTTCCAGTCGATCCTTCCGCCGGAAGTTATGTACTCCCTGCCCAGATAGGCGTTTTCGACCCCGCTGAAAGAGGGGATGAGGATCCGATCCTGATGGATGACGTTGATCCCCACCTGTCTGCTCTGAACAGGGTTGCTGATGCTCACCTCGCCGCCGTCCCACAGGATCTTGCCCTCATCCAGACTGTAAACGCCGGTCAGTATTTTGATCAGCGTGGACTTGCCCGCGCCGTTTTCCCCTACCAGGCCGTGGATCTCGCCCGGCAGTATCTCGAAGTTGATATCCTTTAAGGCATATACTCCGTTAAATTGTTTGCTGATGTGTTCTGTTTTGAGTAACACTGCTCCGCCTCCCGTCCTGTTTTCATTTCTGTCCGGCCCATCCCGCGGCCCGCGCTCTGATCCGCCCGGTCTCCCGGTTCCCCGATCTGTCGGCGCGGACCGCCGCATCGTCCGGACAAGCGGTCCTTATTTGGAAAGAGGACGCCTGCAAAGGCATCCTCTCCGTTTTCAGTTATCCGCCTTTTCCTCTGCGCGCGGCGCGCGGCCTGCGCCGCGGCCTCTCTGCCGGCCCATCCGCCGTCCCCGCGCTTCAAGTCCCAGACGGCAATATGGCTACTCCGCGTTTTCCGGTGTGATCAGCGTGGCGGGCGCGTACATTTCACCCTTCTCCAGTTCTTCCCCGTCAAAGAGCTTCGTCATCTGATCCACTACGATCTGCGCCATGCCCTCGAAGTTCTGCTGTACGGTAGCTTTCAGGTTCGTGCCTTCCTTGATCAGGCTGATGGCCTGCTCGTTGCCGTCCACGCCGGTGACGATGACTTCATCCCGTCCCGCTTCCTTCAACGCCTGCGTAGCGCCGATGGCCGGTTCGTCCCAGGCGGCCCAGATGGCCGTCACAGAATCCTTGTCCGGATTGGCCAGCAGCAGGTTTTCGACGATATCCTGAGCGTCGTTGATAGGCTGCTCCGCCGGTACGTGCTGTTCGGTAATGAGCTTAATATCGGGATAGTCCTTGATGATATCGTCAAAGGCTTCACATCTCTTGACTACGCCGGGATGCGGTCTGTGAGTCAGGGCGATCACCGTGCCCTTGCCCCCCATCAGATCGTCAAACAGATACTTTACGATCAGTTCGCCCATCTGATAATTGTCGCTGGTGGCGTTGACCTGCATGCCCTCGATAAAGCCGCTGTCGCAGCCGAAGACCGGAATATCCGCGTCAAAGGCTTCCTGCAGCTGGTTGGCCACCTGATTGGGGTCCGCGCTGACCAGAACGATCCCGTCCGTCCCTGCGGCGACTACGTCCTCGATCCGGCTGGCCAGAGCGCCGAAGTCGTTGTCCGTATTCACCACGGTCACCTCTGCGCCGCCCGCTTCCAGGCCGGACTTCAGGAACTCTACCATCTGATTGGTGGTCACGGAACCCAGATAGGGCGTCATGACCGAGATCTTTTTGCCGGACAGCCCGGATGCGGCGCCGCCGTCTCCGTCACCGTCTCCGCCGTCGTTTCCTGTACCGCCGCAGGCCGCCATGGACAGAACCAGGGTCAGAGCCAGCAGAACGGCAAACATCTTTTTCAAGCTTTTCATTTCTTCTCCTCCTCTATGAAATGATTCATTGCACTTATGCAAAGTGTAACCTTATTTATGATAGATCCCTTTAACTAATGTACGCCGGCTTTTGCCCCGCCGGTCCGTTTACAGCTGCTGCGCGCACGGGGCGTTCTCTGCAGGCAGCCCCTCCAGGATCCGCTGTGCCGTGAGAATATTGGTCAGAAACACGTCGATGCGGCCGGTCTTCAGCGCCGCCCGGATAGCGGGCGCCTTTGACTCGCCCACAGCGGCTCCGATGAGCTTCGCTTTTTTTACCGTGTCCAGAGACTGGCCGATGGACCGCTCCTGCAGACGTTCCCCCACCGGCTCTCCCTCAGCGTTTATGTAAGAAGTGCAGACGGAAGCCGCCGCTCCCTCTCTCTTCAGATATTCGATATCGGCCGCTGTCAGCCCCCCGGCCCGCACGTTGGTGGCGTTCATCTCCACGCTTCCAACTCCCACCAGCGCCACGTCGCATTTCATTCCCAGAGTGAGGACCTTCTCAATAGTGGGCTCCCCTCTGAGAAACTCCGCAGCCGAAGGGTCCGATACCACCACCGGCGCGTTCATGCTGTACGCCGTGCCGCCGTGTACTCTGGCCAGCCTCTGGGCGATATTATTCGCATGGATCTCCACGTTGCCCGCTCCCACGCTGCCCACCAGCGGAACTACCTCGGCCACCTTTTTCCCGGAAGGCTTCATGGCGTCCACCAGTCTGCTCACCGTGATCCCGCCCATGACGCCCACCCGGCCGCCGGCGGGTATGTAATCGTCCAGATAGCCTACCGCTTCCCTGACGAAATGATCCAGTCTGCTCTCGCTGTCGGCTCCCCCGGCGTCCACCACCAGCGCGTCCTTCAGCCCGTAGACTTCGATCAATTGTTTTTCCAGCTCCGACTCCCTGCTGTAAGGATTGCTGATCTTTACCGTGACCACGCCGCTGTCTCTGGCCTGCGCCAGAATGCGGCTCACCTGAGGTCTGGATATGCCAAGCCGGGTGGAGATCTCTTTCTGACTCATATTCGCAAGATAATAAAGCTCACAGATTTTGATCATCAGCCTGGTGTTGTGCACGATTCCCAAGACGCTCGCCCCTTTCCGCGAAATGTTCGGACCACGGTTTCATTCGTTCACGGCGCCCATAGACGCCGAACATTATTTCAGTTAAGGAAATCCTGTTCATCTTTATTTTCAGAATACTCTCCCAACGCCTTTTTGTCAATATTTCAGTACTTGAAATTAATTTCAAAACGCCGGTTTTTTCCTGCAAAAAAACACCGGGCGTTCTCCCGAAACTCCCGGTGTCTGATCTGCTGCAAAGGCAATATCTGGCCGCGGTCTGACATTCCATCCAGCTTAATACTCTGATCTACAAAAACAACTCCTCCAGCTGCTTTTCATCCAGCATGGACAGAAACAGACTGTTTTCGCCGATGACGGCGTCCGCCAGACGCGTCTTGCTCTCCTGCAGCTTCACGATCTTTTCCTCGATCGTATCCCGAGCCACCAGCTTGTACACCTGCACGCTGTTCCTCTGCCCCATGCGGTGAGCCCGGTCCGTGGCCTGATTCTGAGCCGCCTCGTTCCACCAGGGATCGTAGTGGATGACCACGTCTGCTCCCGTCAGGTTGAGTCCCGTCCCCCCGGCTTTCAGAGAGATCAGAAACACCGGCGCGCCTCCCTCGTTGAAGCGATCGACCAGCTCCTGACGCTGCGTCTTGGCCGTCTGGCCCGTCAGCGTATAGAATCCGATCTTTTCCCTCTGCAGCCGCTCCGCGATGATGGGAAACATAGATGTAAACTGAGAGAAAAGCAGCACCCGATGACCTCCGTCCACCGCCTCGCGGATCAGCTCCAGACAAGCCTCAAGTTTGCCGCTGTCCTTCGTGTAATTCTCATAGCACAGGGCCGGATGGCAGCAGATCTGCCGCAGCCGGGTAAGCATGGCCAGGATCTGCAGCTTGCTGGACTCAAAGCCGCCCTCCCGGATCTCTTTGCCTATCTCCAGTTTCACCTTCGCCAGATTGGACAGATAGATCTTCCTCTGTTCCGCCGACATAGGCACGCAGACTACGGATTCCACCTTGTCCGGCAGCTCTGACAGCACTTTCCGTTTCAGCCTGCGCAGCACAAAGGGCATGATCTGAGCGCGCAGCTGCCCGGTCCTGTCTTCGTCCCGGTCCCGGAGAACAGGGAGCTCGTACTCCTCTTTGAACTTGCCGTAGGGTCCCAGGAAGTCCGGCATGAGAAAATCAAAAATGCTCCACAGTTCCGACAGGCGATTTTCCACCGGCGTGCCGGTGAGGGCGAACCGGTGAAGACTGTCTACGCCCTTCACCGCCTTGGCGTTCTGCGTGCTGTAATTCTTGATATACTGGGCCTCGTCCACGATGTGGTAGTCAAATGGAATGCCTTCGTACAACGGCAGATCCCGCTTCAGCAGATCGTAAGAGGTAATGACCACGCAGGCCGCCGGGTCGAGATCTCTCCCTGAGCTCAGGCGCGCCGCCGGACCGTGATCCCCTTTCGAACTCGGCATTGTCTCTGAGACGAGATCAACTTCCGGCTCCCGGACCGCCTCAGCCAGAAGGGCGATCCTTTTCTTTCTCTCCCCCGCCGTGCCCATGACAGGAAAGGCCAAAAGCCCGGGTGCGAAACGGATCAGCTCCTGCTCCCAGTTCAGCACCAGCGAAGCCGGGCAGACCACCAGAGCCAGGATCCGTCTCTTCCCGTCCTCTCCCGGTTCCTCCCCGGTCTTTGTCACTTCATCCCCAGCCCCGACTGTCTCATGGCTCTCCACAGTCCTGACCCTTTCCGCCTGTGCCGCGGCCGCAGCGTTATCTGCAGCCGCAGCCTCCGAGCCCAGGCTCCCGTGTCTGCCGGCAGCCGCGGCGGGGACGTCCTCTTCCTCTCCTCCGCCGCGCCGTCCCCCGGATTCCGAGATCAGCAGCGCGATGATCTCCAGAGTTTTTCCCAGTCCCATATCGTCGGCCAGGATCCCGCCGAAACCTAGTCGCGCCATGGTGGACAGCCAGCGGAAACCCGTCTTCTGGTAATCCCGCAGCACGGGATCCAGCTCCACAGGCGGCTCGATCTCGCTGTCCTCCACGCCGTGGATCTCCCGGATCAGCCGGCGGAATTCTCCATCCCGGTCAAATCGGATCGTCTCCGCCTTCTTCATGATGCCGTCCAGATACATGGCCCTGTATCTGGGCAGTTCTACGGCACCCCTGGCAATCTCCTCCTTCGTCAGGTGCATGCCCTCCGCAAACTCCAGCGCATCCCGCAGCTCTTCCTCCTCAAAGTTCACAAAGGTCCCGTCGGAAAGCCGGTGAAATCTGCGCTTCGCCCGGTAGGAAGACAGCGCGTCCAGCAGCTCCTCCGGGGGGATCCCCTCAAAATCAAAGGTCACCTTCAAAAGCTGACTGTCCAGAGAAACGCGGGCAGCCGCCTTCGTCTTTGCGGGAAACAGAAGCCGCCGGTAACGATCGGTGACAAATATCTGCGCGTGGGCCGCCAACTCCCTCTGGCCTTCCCTGAGAAAATCGTACAGGGCGTCGTCGTCCCCTCTCAGATACAGGATCCCGGTCCGCTGATCCACCTCGGAAAACCATTGCTCCAGCCGCAGCCTCAGTCTCTGTTCCTGCAGATCGTTTCGCAGAAGCTTTTTCTCAGGACCTGCCTTTTCGGACTCCCCCCTGCGATCCTCTTCCCGGCCGCTGTAAAGGTCCACCAGAACCCCGTTGTAATCCCCTTTGGCCGCCGCCGCGATCACATCCTTGGCAGGGCTGTCCAGATACACTTTGGCCGCCATCTGCTCCGGCACGTACCGGCTGAGACATTCCGTATCCCCGGAAAACTCCGCGAACTCCTGGAGCGCAGGCAGAACACTGCCGCAGAACCGCACCATGTCCCCCTCCGCTACGTAAAGGGATCCGCCATTCTGCTTCAACGCCGTCAGGAACTGCCAAACGGCCTTTCTGTACTCCTCGTCGCAGCGCCAGAGAAGATCCGGACTGCCGGCAAAACACAGATAGAGATAACGCTGGCCGTACAGGGTCAACGGCAGCGTGGAAATGCGTACCTGAATGCCGCTCTCCTCTTTTTCCACCTGCAGTTCCAGCATTGGCCGTCCGTCCCTCAGCGCGAGACGGCGCTCGAAGCTTCTGGTAAATTCCCTGCAGTCTCCCTGCTGGAAAGAGCCCCAGCTGCCGTATCTCCTCCGGAGAGGCGCCCGCCACGACACCATGATCGACTGATCCCGATACAGCTCCAAAAATTCGTCCAGCGCCTCTGGAGTCAGGTTCATCCCCCGGCCTGATCTGGTGAACAGCTTATCCATGAAAACGCCGTGGGAATAGTTAAAGCCCAGCCGTTCCAGACTCTTCACCTGTCTGTAGCGCTCCATTACAAAGCGGATCACCTCTACGGAATCCTCGTGAAAGGTCTCCTCCGCACAGCGGATCGAAAAGTTCTTTCCAAACAGAAAGACTCCGCCCTCCTCCATTCTCCTGCATAGATCCAGAAGACTTCTGACCACATACTGCCGGGTATCTCCCACCGTCACCTCCAGGCTGGCCTCACTGCCCTCCCATACCAGGAGAGGCGCCACATGGACCGTCCCCCGCTGGCGCAGCCGCAGCTCCGCCTCCGCCGAAAGTCCCCTGTTCTCATACTCCCGTATGCAGGTGACGGCGATGGGGTCCGTGCGTCTTCCCCCTCTGTTGTTCATTCCGCCCTCTTGTCCGTCTGCGTCCGTCCCGGTCCGGCGAAGCCGGTCCCCCTGCCAGGGACTGTCGTTTCCCGAAGCCGCCTTCCGCTGACCCACCGGCTGCAGATCCGGCTCTCCCCGGTCCTCCGCCAGCCCCATAGCCTTTTTATCTATATCTTCAAAGTCTGAAAAATTGAACTTGTCCATTCATCCCACTCCGTATTTTCTCCGCGCTTCACCCTTCGGCGCGGCTCTGGGTCTTCCCTTCGGCCTTCCGCCCTACTCTCCCCCGTGCCGGCGTTCCGACCTCATAAGATTTGACATATCATCGCCGAAAGGCCCGTTTAACACATTTTATCACAGACCGGACCTGAAACCAATCCCGCTTGCAATCGGGACGCGGCAAACCAGCATAAACAGAAAAACGGAACGACCGTTCATACTGACACGGCATCCCGCTCCCGCATATAATAGAAACGGTACCGCCGGCAGAAAAAATTGAAAGGAGCCGATCATGTACATACCCCCTTCTCCATTGTCCGGAGTCCGACCCATTCAACCTGACCCCATCGCCCACCGGCATGCCGGGAGCACAGGCCATGCTGCCGCTGCCGTAAACGCAGGCAGCACAATGAGCGCAGGCGGCAGGGCAGACAGAGACGGAAGGCCCAATGTTTCCGCCGCCATGGTCTCCACCAACGCCAACATCGGCATCGCCCTCTCAGGAGGCGGCATCCGAGCCGCCATTTTTCACCTGGGAGTACTGCGGCGTCTGGCGGAGCTGGGCCTTCTGGAAAACCTCCGGCATATCTCCACCGTCTCCGGCGCCAGTCTGGCCGTAGCTCTTTTGTATGCCAAAAACGAAGGATGTTTCCCGGACAGCCAGACATATCTCCACCGGACGCTGCCCGCTATCCGCAGCACCATCTTGAAAAATGATATTCAGGACCGGGCGCTGATGTCCCTCACTGTCCGTCCCTGGAACTGGCGCAGAAAGGCAAATCTGGTGGCGGAGGCCATCGAACAGCTCTGGGACGTCAGGGGAGACATCCGCGATCTGCCTCCCGATCCTCTGTGGTCTATCAACTGCACCACCTTCGAGACAGGAAAGGATTTTCGCATCACTCAGAAAAAAATGGGGGATTACAAGGTGGGCTACACCCTCTCCCCATCCATTTCCATCGCCGAAGCATCCGCTGCTTCCGCAGGTTTTCCCGTGCTCATCGGCCCCTACCGCCTGTCGGCAAAAAGCTGCGGCTGGGCCGAATCCGGCAGGAAGGTGCTGCATCTGTGGGACGGCGGCGTCTACGACAATCTTGGTCTTGAAGCTCTCTACAAAATATCGGGCGGCGGCCATCTGACCGGGGACCTCAATTATCTGATCGTGAGCAACGCCTCCGCCTCCAGCGGATATGTGGAGCGGGACTTTTTCTCCCCTGTCAAGAACCTGAGACGTCTGCTGAACATCACCATGGATCAGGTGGACGCCCTCCGAAGCCGGGATGTGACCGATTATCTGGAACGGACGGGAAACGGCTGCTATCTGAAGATCTGCAGCGTCCCCGCAAGATCCGCCGGGGATGGGATGGGCAAACGCGCCGAAGCCGTAACCGGAGCCGCAGCAGAAGCTGCAGCTGCGGCGAAAGGCGCCGCCGGAGGCAGGACCGGAACCGTCGCATCCGGCATACAGCGCCCGCCTGGAAAGGCGGTCCATCTGAGCGGAGCCTCCCTTCAGAACAGCGCGGCTGAGACGGGTCCTCCAGACGCCTTATCCCCAGAAGAGGTATCCTATGTAAAGCACTATCCCACCACGCTTTCCTCACCGGCGCCGGAGGATTTCGACCTTATTCTCCGCCACGGCTACGAGGTGGCCCGGGAAAAGATTTTTACGCCGTCCAAGGTTTCTTTTCGGTGAAACATGGTATAAAATAATATCATCGCTTATATGAAATGCCTGGGATCCAGCGTGGCCCCTTCCCGCCCATGCCGTCCCCGCTGGACCCCAGGCCATTCTTTACTGAGAAACACAGTTGAAAGGAGACCTTATGCCTTTAAAATATCAGAGTCTGTCCCCGGAGCTGCAGCAGCGTATCCTGGCCGACCGCACCGACCATTGGGACAACCCGTGCCGGACCAGAGACGAGGACGTGATCCGGCGAGATCCCCACCGGGATAAGGCCAACCTCTGGCGCCCCGCTTTCGTGAGAGACGTGGAAAAGATCATGCACAGTCCCTTTTATAACCGATACGCGGACAAGACCCAGGTTTTTTCCTTCTACCGAAACGACGACATTTCCCGGCGGGCCCTTCACGTACAGCTGGTATCCCGCATCGCGCGGAATATCGGCGCTGTTTTGGGTCTCAATCAGGACCTGATCGAGGCCATCGCGCTGGGGCACGACATCGGCCACACCCCCTTCGGCCACGCCGGCGAACGATTTTTGAGCGACCTGTATCAGGAAAACACAGGCCGATACTTTAACCACAATGTGCACAGCGTCCGGGTGCTCGATCAACTCTTTGCCAGAAATATCAGCCTGCAGACCCTGAACGGCATCCTTTGTCACAACGGAGAGTTTGAGCTGAAAGAATATCGTCCAAAGCAAATGAACGATTTTAAAGAGCTGGACCACGCGGTGGAATCCTGTTATTCGGATAAAGAAAACATCGGCGCCCTGGTCCCCTCCACGCTGGAAGCCTGCGTGGTCCGCATCTGCGACATGGTAGCCTATCTGGGAAAAGACCGGCAGGACGCCCGCCGGGCGCGGCTCATCGACGACGCCGCTTCCGGGGCGGAAAGAGAAGATCCTGGGGATACCGAAAACAGCAGGGGAAACCGGAAAAATCCTTCCGGCGGCCTGCATTTCACCCCCGGCACCATCGGCGGCGAAAACGCGGAGATCATCAACAATCTGGTGGTCAATATCCTTGAAAACAGTTACGGCAAAGATTTTCTCCTTCTGAGCGGGGAGCATTTCAAGGCCCTGAAGACGGCTAAAAAAGAAAACTACGAGATGATCTACCGCAACCCCCGCATCAACGATGTGTACGACAACGAGATACGGCCTATGTTCCACGACATTTACTACCGCCTTCTGCACGACCTGCTGGACCGCAGAAAAGATTCCGTCATTTACCGGCACCACATCAGCTTCATCAACGACAACAGAAAGTATTACGGAGATCTGCCGCCCTACGAAGAGGAGGAGCCAAACCAGATCGTGGTGGATTACATCGCCAGCATGACCGACGATTATTTCATCGACCTGTACAACTTCCTGTTTCCCGGCGGGACCCATGAGATCAAGTACGTATCGTATTTTGACGATATGCGATAGCTCCCTGATGCAGGCAGCTGTCCCGACAAAAGCTGCGCGTCCCCATACGCGGCTTTTCATGAAGATCCACTGGAAAAGGAGAACCGTTCGCCAATGATCATCAGCGCCAGCAGAAGGACCGACATTCCGGCCTGTTATTCGGAATGGCTGTTTAACAGAATCAGGGAGAAATATGTTCTGGTACGCAATCCCATGAACCCCCGCCAGGTGGGGAGGATCAGCCTGGATCCGGCGGTCACGGACGGCATCGTATTCTGGACGAAAAATCCGATCCCCATGCTGGACAGATTGGACGAACTGAGGGACTACCCCTTCTACTTTCAATTCACCCTAAATTCTTACGGCAAGGACGTGGAACCCCATATTCCCTCCAAAAGCCGCGTGATGGCGCCGGCCTTTCAGCGGCTCTCATCCATGCTCGGAAAAGAACGGGTAGTCTGGCGCTACGACCCTGTCTTCTTTAACGAAACGTACACGCTGGACTATCACTGCAGATATTTCAGGGCTCTGGCGGACCGGTTGGGGGATCATACGGAACAGTGCACCGTAAGTTTTCTCGACTTCTACCAAAACACAGCGCGAAACGCCCGCTCCCTCAACATCGGACCCCAGTCCCGCCCCATGCAGCTGGAGCTGATGGGCCGTTTCTCTGAGATCGCCGCGGACCACGGGATCGCCCTGAATACCTGCGCGGAAAAAATGGAGTTGGACTTCCTGGGGATCTCCCACGCACACTGCATCGACAGGGATAGGCTTGAACGGATCGGCGGTTTTAAACTTTCCGTTCAAAAAGACAAAAATCAGCGGCCGGAATGCGGCTGCATCGCAAGCATTGATATCGGCGCTTACAACACCTGCGAAAATGGCTGTCTGTACTGCTACGCCAACTACAGCTCCAGCACCGCGGCAAAAAACCGCGCCCTTCACGACCCCGCGTCCCCTCTGCTCTTCGGCGTTCCGGGACCGGAGGACCGGATCAGCGTCAGGCAGGTCCAGTCCTGCCGAAATTGTCAGCTGGATCTGTTTGAGATCAAATAACCATGATTTTATTCCCGCAGGCGGCAGCGCTGCGGGATATTTTTTTCTCCCCTTCTTTCCTCTGCGTTTTACCCTAAATATCTGAAAACTTCTCCACTGGCGTTGCAAAATCCGGCATTTTTCTCTGTTATTCCACATCGGAAAGCCGCCGGACCGCATTCCGCGTTCCGCGATTCCGCTCAAACGAAAGCGCGTCAATCGCGCAGGTTAAAGGAGGAGACCTATGAAAACCTTTGAGATCCAGCGCGTCGAGACCTTCGACGCCAGCACCGACGTCAAAGTTACCGTCAACGGAAAGGAGGAGACCTATTCCCTGATCGAAGCCCCGGATCTGCGGGCCGCGCTGGTCCAGAGAGAGCGGGAAAACATCCTGCAGCGCCTGGACCTGAACTGTGTCATCGCCAATCTGGACAACGCAAACAGCCTGCTGTTCGTGGCCCACAACGCGCTGGCCGGCACCCTGATCCAGTCCAGGATCTCCGGCCTGCAAAAGGACCTGCAGGACCTCTGCATCAAAAGCATGCGGGCCATCACTTCCTTTCAGGAAAACATTGAAGAAATTATCGGACTGACCACCAGCGCTTACCGCTTTATGTTTCAGTGCAAGGAGCCCATGGCCCTGAAAAAGCTGCAGCGCTGTTCTTCTTACGCGTCGGATATGCAGCGGCAGTGCAGCGAGCTGTCCGCAGGCTTCGATTCCATGGCCAAACAGACCCAAGAGGCTTTGGAGGCCTCCCAGGACGAGCAGGCTGTCAGCTACCAGAAGCTGACTGAAATACGCGCCCAGCTGAATCAGATGCAGGCCGAACAGGAGGCCAGGGCCAAGAACAACGAGCTGCTTCAGATCGAGATGGAGGAGGTGTCGCAGCTTTACGAGGACGCCAAAGAAAAGGAGGCAGCGGCGGCTAAGGAAGAGCGGACCATTCGTCTGGTATCCGCCATTACGGGAGGACTTTCCGGAGTGGTGGGCGGCGTAGCTTCCGCCATCGGTTCCTCCATGTCCCGGGGCGGCATCAACATTAACACATCCGGGGGAAAACAGGGCGGCAGCGCAGGCGCAGGAACAGATCCCGGCAACGCCGGGGCCCCACAGCCCCAGCTCACTCCGGAGGAGCAGGCCTTATTCGCCCAAAAACAGGCTCAGCGCGACAATCTGGCCGACCTCAAACGCCAGCAGGTAGAGAATCAGGCAAAGAAAAACGCCCTGCTGGCTGAGATCGCCCAGATCCAGAGCGACATGGCGGCAGCTCCGCAGAAGCTGGAAGAGTTAAAGGCTGCTTTGGACAAGGTGAAAAACGACAGCCAAATGAGCGCGGAGCAGAAGGATGCAGAGATCGAAAAGCTGACGGCTCAGATCGAGACGAAAGAAAAGGACCTCCCTGTCATGGCGCAGACCCTCACCGCGAAAAAGGCTCAGGCGGACGCCCTTTCCACCCACGAGGCCGACTGCGCCGCCGCAGTCTCGGCAGCGGACGCGGCGCTGAACAGCCTGAACGAGCAGATGCAGGCGCTGAGCAGCAAGAGCGAACAGGCTTTGCAGGAAGCGAAAAATGAGAGCAAGGTCCTTCTCAAACAAAAATTTGAATTGGAAAAACAAAACAGAGAGCTGCTCTCCAACATGGCGAAATTCGCCAAACTCATCGAGGGAACCACCACACAAGGCAATCAGGCGGAAACCGCCGTGCAGACTCTTCAGGTAGCGATCCTCTGTCTGAAACAGATATCGGTGGCGCTGACCAACGCGGCGGTCTTCTGGTCCTCCGTAGAGCGGTTCTGCAGCAGGCTGGCCCAATCCAAACTGGCCGAAGATATCAAGGATCTGGCGGATTTCACCCCGGAGGAGCGGCTGGAAGAATACCGAAGCCCCGAATTCACCTTGACGCTGGTCAGTTACCTGTGCAGCTGGGTCGCTCTGGGCGACGTATGCGCCAAATACCTGGACGCCGCCCAGCAGACGAAGGCACAGATCCAGGACAATATCCTAAAGGGCTATCTCCCGGAAGAATCCTGGAAGATGGCCGCGTCTCAGGCCCACCACCTGCTGGACAGCGTGAACGCCCAGATCGCCGTCAGCGACGAAACACAAAAAAAACTGCAGGACGCTCAGGCCGCCCTGTAGAGAACACTGGATCAGGAAAGGAGATCAACCATGGAACTGCAACAGTCAAAAATCATGTCCGACATTCAGGCGGTGGAAGCCAAACTCTCGGAGACTATCTCCAACGTTGTCACCCAGTCGATCGTGGCCCAGAGCGAGGACGCCGCCCCGGCGGCGCTCTCTGTCAACCTGAAAAAAGATCTGGGCGCCATAACCGACCGGCTGGACAAGCTGCAGGATAAGGCCGCCAAAGAAAAAAAGTGTTCTGAGGAATCGGCCTCCAAAAGCGAGGAAGCGATCCAGAAAACCCAGGACAAGATCGCGGATTACCAAAAGAATAAAAAAGAGCTGGAAGATAAGAGGAACCAGTTGACCGCAGATCAGGCGGCGGCCCAGACGGAGTACAGCCATCTTCAGCAGGATACGGCCAGGCTGCAAAATGAGATCAACAGTCTTTCCGAACAGATCAAGGCTGCCCAGGAGCGGGAGCGGGTCCGAAAGATCCTGTTATGCATCCCCATCATCAACATCGGAGCCGCCATCGAGTCCGCCTGCAGCGACGACAGAGAAAAGATCCGCCAGAAAGGCTGGGAACTGCAGGAAAAAGCCAAGCAGCTATCTCAGATGGAAGCCCGGATCAACCAGCTGGCAGCCGATATTCAGGATCTGTCTTCCCAGACGGAACAGCTGGGAAACAAGATATCGGACCTTCAGTCGCAGTTAGTCCGGATGGTACAGGAGTCGCTGGCTTCCAAGAAGGATATGGTCATGTGGTCCCGCGTTCTGGAATACTTCGGCATGCTCAGCGACCGGCTGACGCGGCTGATCCACAATTCAGTCTGCGAGGACGACCTGATGGAATGGCTGAATGCGCAGCAGGACGCCGGCCGGTCTGCAGCTGCAGGAGGAAGCTGCGTGGGAAGCTCCGAATCTGAGCTGGGCCGGTTGAGAGCGCTTTACGATCAGGCCAGAACTCCCATGAACCGCACTTCTTTCTACAGCGGCGGAGCCCTCCATTCGGATCAGTTCGACGACCTGACCGACGACACGGACAGCTGCTATGCCTTTCCCGACGGGATACAGATCCGCTGCGGCGATATTATCGATGGTATCCGGTTCCGATACGATACCGCCGACACGCCTATTCACGGCGGCGAGGGCGGAAGCCCGCAGGAATATCAGCTGGACAGCGATGAATTTATCGTAAAGGCCGAGGGGCGCTACGGCCCCTACTGGAACAACAATTTTGTCTACTCCCTGCGCTTTACAACAAGTAAGGGACGCAGGCTGGAAGCCGGTTCCAAGAACGGCGGCAGCAGCTCCTTCGTCGCCGAGGCGCCGGAGGGCCACGCCATCTGCGGCATCTACGGCGAGACCGCTCACCCGGTGGAGGGCGGCAGGCCTCTGGAAAACTGCCGCATGCTCTCCGGCATCGGTTTCTACACCCGTCCCATACCGCCTGACGGCCGCCGCTGAGCCTCCTGGTCTGAAGTACCGCGCCTAGCGGCGCCTAAGGGATGCGGCGGAATAAAACCGCATCCCCCATTTTTTAAGCTGTTGTCAACCACAGCGGAAAGGAAACTCCTATGAAAATCGTGCATATCAACCTCTGCGCCAGGCTGAATCCCGCCGAAGGCGCCTACTGCAAACAGCGTGCTGGGCTGGAAAAACTGTTCTGGTCCGACCATCTCTATCCAGAAAAGCCCGACACAGCTTCCGACCCGCCCCAGGTTCGGGACGCAAAGCTGCAGGCCTATCGTAATGTGAAAGCCGCCCTGCAGCTGGAATGGATCCACATGCTGGAATCCTGGACCGTCCTGCTGATCAGGAGGGCGCTGGAAAAGGCCATTAAGATAGACCGCGAGAAAAACGCTGTAACCGACCTGTATCTCGTCACCCTTCCTGAATCCTACTGGTGCGACACGGAACCGCCCGGACGGCTCCACATCGATCCGGCGGGGCGGGCTATCTCAGACTATCACAATCCGCTGTACGAGACCTCTGTGGCCGACCTTCTGTTTTACAGAACCGGCGAAGGAACTCTCTCCGGATTATCAGCCGCCAACATCGCCATTTTCGCGGGAACCATATGGTGGAAATCCACCAACGCCGCAGGTCAGGACACCATCTATAACACCGCTCCTGTCTTCCACAACAGCGCCTGTCAGTTCCTGTGGGATAAGCAGCTGCTCAGCAAGGTCGACGGCCTTGGAAGCGACGCGCAAAACAGGAAGCTGCACAAATGGTTTGATGCCAGAAACACAGCTTTTTCCCAGGCCGGCCTGCCTGCCGCCGCCAATATAGAACAGATCAACGACAACGCGATGAAATTTATCCAACTCCAACGCAGGGGATTTATCAGCCCTCTCACCGCCAGGTTGAACCACCACGCGCTGCCGCAGTTTAACCTGACGACCGCCTCGTTTTCACTCTCCATTGGACTGGATATCTGCAAAGACTTTATCGGCGCCGTCTCCCATCAGCTCCTGCCGGCGCCTCCGCACATTCAGGTGGTTCTGTCCAACGGAGTAGCCTTCCGCAATCCTGTCAGCTTTTACGCCACGGCCTTTCTTTTTGTCTGCGACATGGCAGAAGCATGTCTCACTACCGCAGCAGTGGATCCGTCCTCCGACAAATCCATCGCCGTACAGCTCAACACGACCAACAGCGCCAGGCCGCTGGCCGATACTATCTTTCTCATCTCGCCCCAGCTGGATCTCGTCTGACGTCGGTCTGACGTCCAGCGTGCAGAAGAAAAAAGTTTCCTGCGGAAACGTGCAGAAAAATCAACGGACCACATTTCCTGTGTTATCAAAAAACCCGGGTCCGGCGTCAAATGCCGCCGGACCCAGGTTTTTTATCGTCCTTCTTTCGTTCCCATTTGATAAATTCCTCCGCGTAGGCCAATTCCTCCACGGTAAAGTGCAGCAAGCACTTCAGAAACGCGAGGGATTGCTCCGCACTCAGCTCCTCGTCGCGGACGCCGTAGACGCGGCTGCGGTTTTCCAGCATGGGGGCAAACAGCTGAAACAGCAGCTCCAGCGCATCCTCGCCGCCTTCCTTTCCCTTCAAAATCAACTCTCTGCACAGAACCTTCCGCTCCCTTCCGTCATTTGACGGGGGAGCCGCGCCCTGCGGCAGCCCCTTATTCTTATGTTTCAGGATCCCGTCCCTAGAGCCCGGACAGCAGAGGAACAGGATCGATCCAATCCGAACCCGCAGCCTTAAACGCGCCTCTGGCCACGCCGAAGTGGAGATGAGCGCCTGTGCTGCATCCGGAATTTCCAATTTTTCCAATGACGTCGCCAGCCTTTACCTTCTGCCCGCATTTGACCGGAATTCCCTCCTGCTGATGGGCGTATATGGTACACCAGCCGCCGTGGTCGATCACCACATACCAGCCGTACCCGGTGCGCGGATCATTGCGGTTGGCCTTCGCCACGGACACCGTTCCGTCCGCCGCCGCGTAGATCGGTTCTCCCGGTCCCTTCAAAGGTTTTATGTCAATTCCCTGATGTGTTTTTTTCACTTTAGTGACAGGATGAACTCTCATCCCAAAAGCAGAGGAAATCTGCCTCGAATCTGCCGGCCAATGCGCCAGTTTTATTTCACTGCTCATGTTACTCTCCTCTCTCCGGCCCGCTCCGCTGTCCGACGGACACATATTCTGTTCCGCCGGCTGCCGGACCGCCGCTTTATCCTTTCATTTCCCGGCGCAGCGCCTCCAGGCCGCGCCGTTTCAGCCCATTTACGGCCTGCCTTGAAATTCCCCGTTCCAAAGCCACCTCCTCTTCCTTCCTGGCCTTCAGGAAAAGTTCGACCAGGACCTCCGCCTGTTTTTCCGGCAGATGACTCAGAGCCTGCCGCAGCGTCAAACGCCCCAAAGCCTCCTCCGTCTCATCTCTTTCCACACCTGCGGCAGCAGTTCTGCCGATCTCCGGATCTTCCAGGTAGCACAGACGCTCCCTGTTCAGGCGTTCCCGCATACAGTAGGCTTTTTTTGTTTCTACCGCCGTCTTTTTTACATACGCCGAAAACAGTACCCGGTAGACAAAATCCAGAAACTCTTCCAGCTCCGGCTCCTCTGTCTGTTTCAGATACAGCTCCAGTAATTTCCGTTCCCGGTCCATTTCTTTTTCCCTTCATATAGCTTGCTGCACCAGTTAATAAGAGAGAAAATAATCCAAAAAAGCAACATAATTCGATAAAATAATTTCAGAATTGTAATAAACGACACATTTTATGTCGCGAAGTAAAAGTACGATCCAAATAAAAAACCGGGCCGGGGCGGATCCCGTCCATGCGATCCGCCCCGGCCCGGCCATTCCTGTCCGTCCCGATCTTACAGCCCTTTTACCTCTTTGTTCAAAATCTTCCGGGCAAAGTCCATCAGCTCCTCGCTGACAGAAGTGTCCAGAACCACGTCCGCCGCCTCCGGACATTCCTCCATAATGTGCTTCTTCACCACATACTCGAAGGTCTCCTCCGAGGCAGGACAGCCGCCGCAGGCCCCCGTCAGCTTGATATAGACCACGCCGTCCTCCACCCCTGTGAGCACCGCCTGCCCCATGTGGGCCGACAGCTGCGGGTTGATCTTCTCATCCAGCGCCTTCTGAATTTTTTCTTCCATGTCTCCGATTCCTTTCTCTCATATGCGTCTATCAATATTTCCCATTTACAGCCCGCCCATTGGCCTGGGGGACTCATTCCATATATGATTAAACGATATTTCTGCCTGCCCTGCTCTTGCCGTCCTCTTAATTATACAAATAATTTTCGATCCGCGCAATGATCCAGCTCAATTCCCAGAAATCAATTTCAAACCGGTCCCCACAGAATGATCCGCATCCTCCACGCCTGTCAGATCGTCATAAGACAGCGCAGAGCCTGAAGGACCAGACTGCACCGCGTATAAATTTTCGCACCGTGTTGCACAATTCCCTTTTTTTATCTTGTATAGAGTATAGGCAGCTTTCCGCGGCAGAGGATAGGCCGCTGTTCCTTTGGCAGTCCCTCTGGAAGTTGACAGCCATCGGGGCGGCCGACGGGCCCCCTGGCCCTCATGGTCGTGGTTCTCATGGTTCTCAGGATCATGTCCCTCTTAGCCCCCATGCCCCTATCGACTTGCACAGTCCCGTCGAATTTTGACCCGCCGGCGAAGGGGGGCCGACCGTTCAACAGAGAATACGGCCCATTGGGCCCTTATTTCGCCGCCCGAAAGCCAAAATAGGAGATCTAAACAGAAGATGGAAGAGAATCCAGCCAAAACGCCTAGACAAAGCGTGGATTCTTGTTCCCCACAGAAAAGGAGAGAATTATCATGAAGTTTATGCACATCGCGCTTAACAACACTCTGGCCAGGCCGGAACTCGCCAATCTACAGACGCAATTCTGGTCAAACCACACCTTTCCGACGAAGCCCATACAGGACGACGTTGAGACTGACGCTGCCTTCGACGCACGCCTGCAGGCTTACAAGGCAAGTAAATACCAGCTTCAGGACGATTGGATCAACACCCTTGAAGTGTGGACGGCGGGGCAGATCGCCAAAGCCATGCAGGCGGTAAAATACGATCCCACCGACACAAACTGCCTGTACGTTTTCACACTGCCGGAAGGCTACTGGCACGACATCGAGCCTGCAGGGAAGACTCACATCAGTGCCGGCGGTAGCCCGGTATATAAATACAGCAATCCGCTGTACGAGGCCACCGCCTCAAACATCCTCACAGGACGGCATGGCTATCCCGGCGTTCTGGCCTCCATCACCCGCAAAAATCTTATGATCTTTGCCGGCACCATCTGGTGGAAGGACACCACCGGCCCCGTCGAAATACTGTACAATACCGCACCTGTATTCCACGACGAAAAGTGTGTTTTTGCCTGGGAAAAACAGCTTTTGACGGAGGAGGACGGTTTGGGGCGGGACTCCCAAAATCCAGCGGACAAGCTCCACAAGTGGGTCGACGGGCGGAAAGTGGACTTCGCGACCGCCAGTATTCCCGGCGCGGCGGGAGCCGTGACCATGGACGAGATCAACGGCTGCGCCGAAGCCTATATGGGGACAACTCACAGAGGTTACCTCAGCCCCCTGGCCGCACATTACAACGCGGCGCAGCTCCCGTCATTCACGATCACCGCGCCCGCCAACGTATCTTTTGGCATTGATATCTGCGCAGACTTCATTTCCGCCGTGTCCTCAAAGCTCCTCAGCTCTCCGCCCGACATTCAGATCGTGCCCGCCTCCGGCGTGTCTTTCAGGTATCCCGAAAGTTACTACGCACGGAAATATCACTGCTTCTGCGACCTGCAGGGAGCCGCCGGGACCCTGGCCTCCCTTTCCGCCGCGGAAAGGACGGCAGCCTGTGCGGGAATGAAGCCCTTTCAGGACTTATCCCACCCGTCGGCCGGAACATTGTTTAATGTGACGGATCAGCTTCCCCTGTAGACGCTGTGCCCCTTTAAAAAACGGCCCGCGCCCGGCATTTCAATACGCCGGACGCGGGCCATTGCGCTCCGGGATCGCTTCAGCGAGAAGCCGGCTGGATTGGGATCGCTTCAACGAGGGGCCGGCTGGACTGGGATCGCTTCAGCGAGGGGCCGGCTGGACTGGGATCGCTTCAGCGAGGGGCCGGCTGGACTGGGATCGCTTCAGCGAGAAGCCGGTTGGATGGGAACCCTTCGGCGGCTGGCCATCTGGCTCTGGAATAGGTGAAAACAGAAAAAAAAATCACTTTTCACATAAAAACAGGTGAATAGCAGTGATAATTACTCAATATCTGCTGCCAAATAGGCGAAATCTTAAAAATAAAATGATTACCACCTATTTAGAAGCTCTATTTCGGCGAAACCAGGAAAAAAATCTAGATTTCACCTATTTACTCCCAGTGTCCGCCCCAACATTCCCAACCGGACAGCCCCCAACGGGGCATCCCCGACCGGGCAGCCTCCGACCGGGCAGCGACAGCCTGCCGGATGTCAACATTCCATCGGGAACCAGCGTCCCGCCATGGACCAGCAGCCTGCCGGAGACCAACAGCCAAACTCAGCGCAGGCGCGGAACAGCAGAACAGCAAACGCGTAACCGTAAAACAGCAAACGCTCCGCAGAACAGTCCGTCAGAAAAATAGCGCATAACGCGTCTCTCTGGCTGTTTTAGCCGTGAAGATCGCTTTATGCGCTTTGTCCGCCGCAGATCTATTTTGCGGCGCTCCCATTCTATTTCCGTACTAATTCAGTCTATTCCAGTTTTAAAATTTGAATGTTATCCTCTGTGGAACAGATCCCGTATCAGATTCACTTCCTCGATCCTGGCCAGAAACAGCAGCGCCAGATAGACCACGCCTGCCACTGCAACCGCCAGTCCCAGCAGGATGAGTCTCGGCATCCAGAGGTTGTCGCCTATGAGCCGGTAAGCGCCGTAGGACACAGACACAGACACCGCTGAGATGGCCCCGATTAGCCACATCTTCTTCGTGGAACGGATCAGCGTGATCTGCGGATACTTGCGCTTCATCATGTAATACAGGGAAAGCGCGTTCACCGCCGCGGCCACGCTGGTAGCCAGGGCCAGTCCTGCGTGGGCCATGTAGCGGACCAGGATCAGATTCAGTACCACGTTCACTACCATGCCCGCCAGACCGCAGTACACGGGCGTTCGGGTGTCGCCAAAGGAATAGTAGATCTTAGTCAGCAGCGTGGCCAGGCAGATGAAGACCAGTCCAATGGAATAGTAAAAGAACGCCGGTCCCGTCAGCGCCGTGGCCGCCGGATCGAAGGCTCCTCTCTCATACACGACCTGGATCACCTGCTCGCTGTAGACCAGCGCGCCAATGGTGCAGGGCAGCGCCACAAGCAACGTCAGATTGATCCCTCGCTCCGCGATATTTCCCAGCCGTTCATAATCCTTCAGCGCGTTGGCCTGGGTCATCTTTGGATAGATGATCGTCACCATGATCGTCACGGTCATGGTGTTGATCATGCCTACGATCAGATTCCCGTAATTCAGCGCCGCGATGCTTCCCTCCTGCAGCCCCGAGGCCAGAGTCCGGTCCACGAAGGCGTTGATCTGGTTGATGCTCCCCCCGATAAAAACGGGAAGCGCCAACAGCATGATCTCCTTCGTCGCCGCGCCCAGCTTCCAGTCGAAGGAATAACGGAACCCTCTTCGCCTGGCCAGAAAACTGATACCCAGCGCCCGCAGCCCCACGCCCAGCAGAATACCGAAAGCCAGATAATAGTACGAAGTGTACGCGCTGACGATGGCGATCACAATGATACAGCCGCTCTGCACATAGCCGATGATGATCTGCGGCAGGAACACCCCTCTGTATTGCAGAAAGGCTTCCATCAGCGTGGCTACTGAGTTGAAAATGATAAAGCTGAACGTGATCTTCAGATAAAAACTGGTCAGGGCCACCGTCTCAGGGTCCTTGAACTGGGAAAAGATCCATACCAGCTGATCGGAAAAGAGCAGCCCTATGAGGGCGGAAATGGCGGATACCAGCATGAGTACGTTCAGCGTCCGGCTGGTAAAAAGGTTGGCCTCCTGCTCTCCTTCCAGCTCCACCTTCTTTGAAAATACAGGCATAAAAGAGATCGCCACCGCGCTGAATAAACTCCCAAAGATCATGTTCGGTATGGAGTTCGCCATCGTGTAGGCGTCTACGATAAAGCTGGTCCCAAAATAATTGGCCAGCACCATCTCACGGACGAAGCCCACGCATTTGGAACCCAATGTTAAAACAGCCATTAAAACGGCCGTCTGAGCGGCCGTGATCTGAATTCGACGCATTTAATGTTTCCTTTTCCTTTTAGTCGTCTTATTCTATCACCTAACCGCTCATTCAGTCAACCGATTGCCGCCGCCCTAAAGGCGATCCGCTTCTTTCCGCCTGCTTCCTTTCCTTCCGTTACAGCCCGGGCACCACAGCCGCAACGCTGAGAAGGATCAGGACCACGAAGAATAACACCACAAGGAACTTCCAGACCCACTTGATAAACACTCCGTAGGAGATCCTTCCGATGGCCAGCGCGCCCATGAGCACGCCGCTGGTAGGCGTGATCAGATTCACGATCCCGCTGGCGCAGGAGTACGCAGTGATCACCAGATCCCGGCCCACTCCCGCAAAATCCGCGATGGGCGCCATGATGGGCATGGACAGCGCCGCCAATCCGGAAGACGAGGGAACCAGAAAGGACAGCAGCAGGAAAAAGACGTAAGACAGATCCACAAACGCAATGGAGCCCATGGACTTCAGAGATTCCTCACCCCAGTGCAGTATGGTCGCCGTCATACCGCCGTCGTTCATGACCACAGAAATACCTCGGGTAATGCCGATGATCAGCGCTACGCCCAGCAGATCTTTTGCGCCTCCCACGAACAGCTCCACAAAACGCAGCTCCGGCCAGCGCCAGATCAGACCGCAGACCAGAGAGGCCAGCAGGAACAGGATCGTGATATCCTCGAACCACCAGTCGCCCAGTGGCGTAATATTTCCCAGCACCGTTCCCAGACCCGGTACGGCCCGCAGCCAGGCGTTAAAATCCTCAAACACGGTGATCCCAAATTTGCCGGCCCAGGGGATCACTCCCAGCACCATGATCAGAAAGCTGACGGCAAACACCGCAAGGACAGACTTCTGCTTCCCGTTCAGCACCTGGATCTCCGCCCGGTCCCCGGACAGAAAATGCTTCTCGTTGCTCTCACGCATATCGGCCACGGCGGAACGCGAGGGATCCGCCTTCACCTTTTTCGCATATCCCATCACAAACCAGATGGCCAAAAGCAGCGTGATGATCAGAATAATGATGCGCAGCACGATCCCCTCTCCGATGGAGATCCCCGCGAACCCCGATGCGATTCCCGTGGCAAAGGGATTTACCGTGGAGCCCAGACACCCGATGCCCGCTCCCAGAAAGATGACCGCCATACCGGTCAGCGAGTCGAAGCCCGCCGCGATAAAGATGGGGATGACCAGCACGTAAAACGCGATGGTCTCCTCCGACATGCCAAAGATCGTGCCGCCCAGAGCGAAGATCACCATGAGAATGGGGATCATGATCGTCTCCCGTCCAGACAGCTTCTTTACGATGGATCCGATCCCCGCGTCGATAGCGCCCGTATCTGTCACCACTCCCAGGAAACCGCCGATCACTAAAATAAATACGATAATATCGACAGCGTTAAAGAACCCTTCCACCGGAGCACGCAGCACCTCCCAGAACCCCTGGGGATTCTGATCCGCCGGCTGATACGTGCCAGGCACCGGCTCCAGCGGCGTGGCGTTGGGATCCACATAATCATACGTTCCCGCGGGAACGATCCAGGTCAGCACTGCAATGACGATAATAATCAAGAATAAAATCGTAAATGCACTGGGCATTTTAAACTTCTTCATATGCACTCCTCACAATTCCTCATATTCGTCGCCCCGCCTGATCGACAGACACAGCAGACATTTCATTCGGAGATTAGGATTTGTGTTTTGCGGCGATTTTATGTATCGTGAAGTTTTTCCGCTCAGGCAGCCTCAGCACCTTTATAGAGATTTAAGAAGCTTTTGGAATAATATCCGCCCTTCTAGCTCACGTTTAAAGGGTGACATTTTTCATAATAAAAAAACGGCGCCGGTCCGCTCAGCTTTTAAACTGACGCGTCGGCGCCGTTTTTTACATCATTATGGCGCTGTATGCAGGACACTGCTTCGGCGCCCGGCCCGATGGAAAGCCATTACCATCCCAGGTAATCGTAGGATGCGATGATCGTAGGCCGCACCGTAAACGTGCCGCCCTCCGGCACCTGGCTGCCCAGAGTCCCCACCACATGCAGCGTGGTCGTTCCGTTTCCGGGAATATACGCCAGCTGCGTGCGGTTCATCCATATGTTCTGATCAGGATCGTGGATCAGCCATCTGGCCTGACCCAGCCCCGGCATGACAGCGCCGGAGGTTGGGACCCGCTCCTCAGAAAAGCCTACGGCGATCTCGTTGGGCATCACCGAGATCGAGCCTGAGGTCACGAATCCCCCACCGGAGACCAGGAACCCGCCGGCCGTCACCGTCAGACTTCCGCCGGTAGTGCTGGGGACATACACCGCCCCTCCCATTTGGCTCATATCGACCTGCGTGTTCTGGGCGTAGATATAGACGCCCTGGGAAGAACCGTTGCTCACAGGAACCGCGGGAGACAGAACCTTGTTCTCCCCCTCATTGCTTTTTCCGATCTCAAAGACAATATCCGCCGGCAGCGTGACGCTCAGGATCGTCGGCTCAACAGAACCGGACATGCTTACCTGAATCCCTCCGCCGCTGATGGGCACTACCGCGCTGCCCGTGGTAAACGTACCCGCAGATGCAGCCGTACAGCTGGCCCCGACGATCAGCAGCACGCAAAGCGCAAATGCCATTGCTTTTTTCGTTTTTTTCATTTTTTCACTCCTTTTTCATACAAAATTGAATACTCCATGTCATAGTCTCTTGCCATTCCCCCGGCACGCTAATTTTCCACGTGGATCTCGATCTTAGCGCCGGCCTGTCCGATATACGTCTCCGTATCCAACGCATATCCCTTTAAATACACCGTCGCCGGATAATCTCCCCGGCTCAGGCTCTGATCCAGACGGGCGCATGCAATGTACGCCCCCGGCGGAATGGCGTCGGACCGGTAGACCAGCTCCCCGGTGTCGTCCAGATAGATCTCCGCGATCAGCAGCTTCTCGTTTTGCTCCGGATTCTCGATCAAAACGTTCCCCTCCGCTCCGCCGTCCGCAAAGACCGGATTAGTGTTGACCGAAAATGCGATCAGACTGTCGTCCAGCTTCTCCTGCAGCTCTGCCATCCGCTTCTGCCGGTCCACGCCCGGCATAACGCCGCTCACCGCATTGGCGTCCATGGCAAGGCCGTCCCCTTGGCCGCGGTCTTCAGATACCGCAGATCCAACAGCTATACACACTGCCATACAAACGCATAACAGGATACAGACAACGCCCGCAGAAACACTTGCTCCCTTCGCCCGGTTCATCCGCTTCACCTCCTTTTCTCATACTTTCACAATCGTTACAACGGGCCTTTCTGCGGCTTCACTGCCGCTATATAAAAACCGCTCCCCGGGCTCTGTGTCAGCCATCCCGAAAAGCGGTTTCTATCCCATAGATCCAGTGCCCTCTTCCTGAGATCGTTCCCTTCCCCCGTACCGGTTCCCACAGGTGAAATGACGCTGGCCGTACACGAAAACAGGGGATGCCGCACATCGCGCTGCGGCGTCCCCTGACCCTTTTTCATCTTTTTTACCTGATATCACTATACCACCAAAAAACGCCTGCGTCTTCTCACGGTTTTATCATTTTAGAAAAGCACATCTTCTCATTCTCATTTTACAGCAGCAAGACCCCGGATCTGTAATTTGATCCGTTCAGACGGCCCACAGATCCCCTTAACTTTTGTGGCTGCCGTCATCCCGATCATACGAGCCGCACTTTTGTGAAATAATAGAAACAAACGTGGTTTTCTATTGTCCCATTCTGGAAATTAAGGTATAATAATCTCTATGAGCTTATGATACCTGCACGGCGGACGCCGTGTTCGGATCATACCACGCATTAACATCAAACGAAGGATAAAAGATTCCACAAGGAGGACATTTTCATATGGCGAAAGCACCAAAGAAATCAACGGCAAAAGCACCGGCGGAGACGTCGGCAGAGAAAAAGCGAACCTCAGCTGAGACAAAAGGCGGATCCAAAAACGGCGCCGCCGTAAAAGCCGCTCTGAAGCGTCAGCAGGACCCTGACTATCTGTGGTCCATGAGCCACGCGCCCAGAGTCGGCGAGGACACTCACTGGTTCCAGCTCCTGCCCGCTGCGTTTTTCACCGCGCTGGTCATCCTCATCGTGCGCATGCATGTGTATCACCGGCCCATGGAGCAGTTCTTCTGGACCACTGATACCAATACCAGTGACATCACCGACTTCTTCAGCTACTTCAAGATGGTGGCCATCGTCATCTGCGCCGCAGTAGCGCTGATCATGATCCTGTACCGACTCTGCACCCAGTCCTTCACCATAAAGCGCTGTTTCGCCTACATTCCCATGGCCATCTACAGCGTGCTGGTCCTGCTGTCCTACGCTTTTTCTGAGCAGAAGGAATTTGCCCTCTGGGGCTGGAACGACCGTTTCGAGGGCACAGTGGCCCTGCTGTCCTACATGGTCATGCTGTATTTCATCATCAACGTGGTCAACAGTGAAAAGAACGTAAAATTCATCCTGTACCCGCTGATCTTTTCCAGCACCCTGCTGAGCCTGCTGGGCATCACCCAGGCTCTGGACAAAGACTTTTTCCGCACCGTGCTGGGCCAGAAGCTCATCTGCCCCAACACGCTGACGCAATCCGGTTCCACCATCTGGCAGATGATCGACCAGGCCGCCGCCCAGGGCGAGCGGTTCCTAAACTTCACTTTCCAGAACCGTGAGATCTACCAGACAGTTTACAACATCAACTACGTGTCCTTCTACCTGACCTTGCTCATTCCCCTGTTCGGAATGCTCTTTATCCGTTCCGTCAACAGAGGAAAAGACGAACCCCTCTGGAAGAAGATCGGCTGGGGCGTACTCTTCGCGCTGCTCATCTTCAACCTCATCGGCTCTGCTTCCTCGGGAGGCTTCCTGGGCCTGGGCGTCGTAGGTCTGATGGGAATCATCATCCTGAATAAGCGGCTCATCCAGTGGTGGAAGCCGGTGCTGGTCATGCTGGTGGTCATGGCGCTGGTGGCAGGTATTACCCATGAGCGTTGGATGCCGGAAATCACCGGTGCGGTGAATGGAGTGCTGGGCCGCAACGCCCAAAGTGAATCTACCGGAATGCCGGGTCAGCCGTCCGGCAGACCGGCTGAGACAGAAGAGCCCATAAAGGAATACGCAGATCCCGGCAGCGTGCGGCCGAAGATCGACTACTTCAAAACAAACGAACGCAGTGTCGATATGAGCATTAACGGCAATCCCCTGACCCTGGAGATAACAGCTAATAACGACGACTCCATCGAAGGTATGGTCCTGAAGGACTCCGACGGTCAGTTGATCGGCATGCTGCCTTCCAAAGCAGACCAGAGCGTATTCACCGTGGAAGACGAGCGCTTCCGGGATTATATGACCATCGGATACGCCTACGATGACGGTCAGTACTATATACTGGTCAATACGGCTGGAATGCAGTGGCCCTTTGTCATCGGGGAAGACCAGATCTACTACAGGAATCAGCTAGGGAAACAGATCAGCCTGTACGACGTACCTCATGTTGGCTGGGAAAACAACGATGGCTTCGGTTCCGGCCGTGGGTATATCTGGTCGCGGACGCTGCCCATGCTGAAGGATACTGTGCTTCTCGGACACGGGGCGGATACGTACTGTGCTTTCTTCCCGCATGAGGACTATGCAGGGAAGTACAATAGTACAAGCTTCAGCAACAATATTAATATAATCGTGGATAAGCCTCATAATATGTATCTTGGAATGTCTGTAGGTACTGGGGTGCTTTCTGTACTAGCTTTGCTTGCACTCTGTATTGTATATGCTATCAATAGCATAAAGCTATATTTTAAGACAAACTATGACGATTATCTGACGTATGTGGGGAGTGGCATTTTCTTCGGTGTAGTAGGCTTTCTCATATCCGCCATTGTTGATGACAGTACGGTATCAGTAATGCCGCTTTTCTATGGTCTGCTTGGAACCGGTATCGCGATTAATATGATCTTGGCAAAACTTAGATCCAATCAAACGATATAACAACAAAAGAACCTGCTCCCTATAAAGGGCAGCAGGTTCTTTTATCTTCCTCATATTAATCTACCTTTTAAATTGTTCTATTTCCTTAACAACATATCGGACATCCTCTTCTGTAATATTAGTAGAGCAAGGAATATTTAATACTCCTTCTTCGAATTCCATTGCACGGGATATCTTATAACCTTGACATTTTTCATATGGCTTCAGAGTATGGATCAATTTCCATACTGGCCGGCATTGAATACCTTTTTCTATTAGACCATGCATTAATTCATTTCGACTACACCCGAATATTTCTTTATCTACTGCAAGTGCATAAAACCAATGATTGACTCGCCCTGCACTGAAAGGTAGCATTTTTAGACCATTTACATCATGCAGAAGTTTGCTGTACAGCTCGAAATTTCTTATTTTAACACGAATGAATTCTTCTAACTGATCAATCTGGCTGACCCCCATGGCGGCTTGTATATTCAGCATTCGATAATTATATCCCACTTCATTGTGTACAAAGTATAATGTATCATCTTTTGCCTGAATACCTAAATAGCGCGTATGATCCAAATATGATTTGTGATTAGATACGACCATACCGCCCCCTCCAGTGGTGATAATTTTATTTGCATTGAAGGAGTAAACACCCATATCGCCAATTGTACCTGCATATTTACCTTTATATTTGCCTGAAGTGTAGTAGCTTCCCAAAGCCTCCGTGGCATCTTCCAGCACTTTCAAATTATATCGAGTGGACAAAGCCATGATACGTTCCATATCGCAGAGATTGCCAAAGACGTGAACTGGAATAATCGCCGCAACTTTTCTTCCAGTCTTTCGATTATATAACATTCCGTCTACGCTATTGCACTCATTATGCAGAAAATCTTCTAGTTTTTCTGTATCAATGCAGAAAAATTCATTACAATCCATAAATACTGGATATGCACCAAGATATGAAATGGGATTGACTGCTGCGACAAATGTTAATGTCGGCACGATTACCTCATCGCCTGGCTGCACACCTAAAACTTTTAATGCTAAATGAAGTCCAGCTGTCCCGCTCTGCGTCGACACAGCTTCCGGAACCTGCACATAGTCGGCTATTTTGCTCTCAAGTTCAGAAATAAATCGACCGCCTGTAGACACCCAGCCACTCTCAATACATTCTTCTAAATTGCTTATTATGTCTGATTTTAAATTTGGTACACTTAACGGTATTTCTTTTCTCATGCCGCCTACTCCTTAATCGACAGTTTATTCGTCCCATTTCGAACCAGCGCAGGGATTCCTACGGCCACAGAATCATCAGGTATACTGTTCAGAACTAAACTACTTGCACCAATAATTGAATTGTACCCGATCCTTACACCGTTTTTATCTCCAGATGTAATGACACTGCAACGCATCCCCAAATATGCACCTTCACAAATATGAATCGGCCGATGATCCTGCCCTTTTCCATGACAAGCAAAAAAGCAACCATACGAAATGGTAACACTATTTTCAACTGTAAACAATTCCGGGCACATATCATCCAGATAACATCTCATTCCGATAAATACGTTTTTACCAATTTTATAGCCACATAATCGATATAACACGATCCGCATACGATTAAAAGGTATGCTGGGAATTAGCACCACGCTAAACCATTTCCTTATTGGTTTAATAATCATTGTCCATAATGAATAATGCATATAATATGGCGCCTTTTTATGTGTTATCTTCTCGTAGACCTTAGCAATAACTTTCATTATAATCCTCTATTAACTTATTGGCCCGATCCATACCTTCTTCAAAAGTAAGAAGATCAATCTTACCGATACGCAAAAGGTATACCCCGTAGTCTTCTGCTGTCTCCATCCCCTCCGTATGTATCCCTTCTCTCTTAAATACTTTCAAAATTGTCATCCACAAAATTTTGATGTCGAAACCCAAAGACCAATTATCTATGTACTCTAAATCATATCGAAATTTATCCTCCCATGAAATAGAGTTCCTTCCATTCACCTGTGCCCAACCCGTTAAGCCTGGGATAACGCTTTGACGCTGCATCTGCTCGTCACTAAAAAAAACCATGTCGCGAATTAGCTGCGGACGTGGTCCGACAAAACTCATCTCACCCTTTATTATGTTGAAGAGCTCTGGCAACTCATCAAGGCTACTGCTGCGCAGAAGTCTTCCAAAATCAGTCATGCGCAGATCATCCGGCAACAAGTTACCGTCCTCATCCAATTCGTCTGTCATGCTGCGGAATTTATACATTGTAAAAATCCTGCCGTCCAAGCCTGGCCTTTTTTGTTTAAAAAGGGCAGGTTTACCCAACTTACATCTTACTACTATAGACAGAACAATGAGCAATGGAGATAGAATAATGACTAAAAAAGATGCGCATATTAAATCAAATCCTCGTTTAATGACTCTCATTTTTGTCTCCAAATAGCTTCAGTTTAAATACCTTAAAAATCCCTATAAAAGACCCCCAACCATATGAAAAGTGTAACGTATAAAAAGCTTTTAATAAACTCCAGATCGTCGTATTTGGATCACATGATCTGATACATTGGCTTATGATAAGCATATTATAAGCGATAAACGATAGTCCACTGACAATCAAAAATTTTAAATCAACGATTGACAATATAGTCGGTACTACCAACGACAGCAAAAATAAAAGAGGAATAAAATGTCTAATACTCAGCGAACGAAAATCGTTCGTATAAAACAAAGTAAGCAAATTCCATTTTCCATTTCCGTAGTTATTTTTTGCAAGTTCGCTATAGGTCTCCCGAGCAAAATACGTCACTCTGGCCTTGGGAACTAGGTAGATCCGCCCTCCATTTATTTTTATTCGCTTATTAAGCTCTATATCCTGATTACGGATCAGGTTTTCGTCATATCCCCCTATGGATAATAAATATTTGCGATTATAACATAAAAACCCTGCAGTATCAACTTCTCTAATCGACTGTTCCGCATCTTCTACTCGATAAGGTGTATTTCCCACACCAAAACGATTTGTCAACACTTTCTGAATGGCTATAGACTTTTTGTTGCGATGATACACCTCAGTAACGATTTTACCCCCAACCGCTTCTGCATGAAGGTTCTCAATTGCTTCAACTAACAAACCAATATACTCTGGGGCCATTTTGCTATGAGCTCCACATGATATTGAATAGGTGCCATACGCGTTTTTGTGACCAATGTTTAATGCGACAGGGGTTATTTTCTCAGGGTTATCCAGCATACGAATGCAAGGATATCTTTCAACATATTCTTGTATGATGTCTCGGGTACCATCATTACTCATCCCGTCTACATATATAAATTCGATTTGATCCATAGGGAATTTTGTCTCCAGCATTCCCACGATATTGCTTCTGATATATGCAGCTTCATTTAAAACCGGTATAATGACCGAGACTTTTATTCCATTTATATCTTGCATTGTATTTCTATTCCTACAACATTATTATATTTTCTCTAGTTTTAATTTCTTTCAAAGCGTTTTTGGTATCGAAAATCACTTTGGAATTTTTCTGAACAAAATCATAATTCACTGTTGTGTGTGCAGTTGTGATCATTACCAAATCGGCTTTTTGTAGAACCTCCGCCGAAAGTTCTTTGATGCTCTCGTACACATTGCCGCCCGATCGACAACTCGCAACGTATGGATCATAATAACAAACATCAGCGCCCCTCTTCCTCAAAATCTCCAAAACCTTGAGCGCCGGACTCTCTCTATAATCATCGATATCCTGCTTATATGCGACTCCCAGCAACAATATATTCGACCCCTTTATCGCTTTCGCAAATTCATTCAAAATTCCTGCTGCGCGATCCACTACATATTCGGGCATAGAATCATTGATGATACCGGAGGTCTCTATTAACTTCGCGTGATAGTTATATTCTTTTGCTTTCCAAACCAAATAGTAAGGGTCCAGCGGAATGCAATGCCCCCCCAGGCCTGGACCCGGATAAAACGCCTGAAATCCATAGGGTTTTGTCTTCGCCGCGTCGATCACTTCCCAAACATTGATGCCCATCCGTTCACAGATGATGGCCATCTCATTGGCAAGTCCAATGTTGATGTGGCGATAGGTGTTCTCAAGCAGCTTCTCCATCTCCGCTACTTTCGGCGAAGATACTTCCATCACATCGCCCTGCAGAACACTGCGGTACATGGCCGCTATCACTTCTGTCGCGTCCTTTCCCACTCCGCCCACTACTTTCGGCGTATTTTTCGTCTTATAAATTAAATTGCCTGGATCCACCCGCTCGGGTGAAAAACCCAAATAAAAGTCATTGCCGCATTTCAACCCAGAACCTTCCTCCAGAATTGGAAGTAAAAGCTCCTCTGTTGTTCCAGGATAAGTCGTACTTTCCAATACAACGATGGTCTCCGGCTTAAGATACTTTGCGATCTCAATAGCTGAATTCCGTACGTACGTGATGTCAGGCTGCTGATGTTCATCCAACGGAGTGGGTACGCAGATGGCTATAAAATCTACATTTGAAATAAAACTAAAATCAGCAGTTGCCGATAACATCCCACCGGAGACCAACGCCTGCAGATTGCTATCCACCACATCTCCAATATAATTGTGTCCCTGGTTGACCATGTCCACCTTACTCGTCTGTACATCAAAGCCAATGGTTTTAAAGCCGGCCGCAGCCTTTTCTACTGCCAATGGAAGGCCTACATAGCCCAGCCCCACTACGCCGACTGCGATCTCTCTATCCTGTATTTTTTTCAAAAGATTATTTTTCATCATGCTGCACCCCGCTTAGCTGCTTTACGCGTCCTCCAATTAATTGATATTGCGCTCCGCATTCGGCACACACCGCTTCGTTCTTGCTGTTAAATTCGAGTTTCTCTCCACATTGGCAGACCCAGCCCTTCACTCTCGCCGGGTTTCCCATCATCAACGCATAATCAGGAACATCCTTTGTAACGACGCTCCCAGCGCCGATCAACGCATAACTCCCGATCGTATATCCGCAGACGATCGTGGCGTTTGCGCCAACGGACGCTCCCCTTTTGATAATCGTGGGCTTATACTCGTCCTTGCGGCTTATATGGCTTCTTGGATTGATCACATTTGTAAAAACACAGGATGGACCTAGAAAAACATCATCCTCACAGATCACTCCCGTATATACGGATACATTATTTTGTATCTTAACGTTATTTCCTAATCTGACATCCGGCGAGATAACGACATTTTGACCAATATTGCAATCGGCCCCGATTACGCAATTTTTCATAATATGAGAAAAATGCCAGATCTTTGTGCCCGAGGCGATGTCACAAGGCTCGTCCACATAACTGGATTCATGTACAAATACATCTTTCGCTTTCATGTTATCTGCCTCAATCTTTCTCCGCGATCAACTTACAAATATATGTCACCTCATCTTCTGTAAGGTAAGGGTGCATCGGCAGACTCAGGATACGCTGTGACACCGTTTCTGCATTAGGAAACCCCCAATATGCAGACGAGTTATTCCGATAAACAGTCTGCTGATGCATGGACTTTTTATAGTATATCATAGATGGCACAGAACACTCACTCAATTTTTTTTGCAGCTGATCCCGCTCAACTTCATCCTTCAATAAAATGGAATACTGTGCGTAGCTGGATACATATCCTTCTGGAATATGAGGAACATCTACTGTGCCGCCCAGCAGCAAATCATACAGCTTTGCAATTTCCTGACGTCTCTTCATCTCGTATTCGCGAAACGCTTTCAGCTTAACAGACAAAATCGCCGCCTGCATGGTGTCCAGTCTTGAATTCAAACCGATCCGCACATTGTCGTATTTGTCCTGACCTTTTCCGTGTACTTTCAAGGACTCCAGCAGATCTTTCACTTTTTCTTCATCCGTGAAGACCGCTCCGCCATCTCCGTAGCATCCCAATGGTTTAGCCGGGAAAAATGAAGTAGTCGCAATATCGCCAAAAGAACAGGCCCGCTTCTCACCTATCATCCCACCAAAGCCCTGTGCGCCATCCTCGATCAGCAGCAAATTATATTCTATCGCCAATTTTTCTATGGCAGGATAATCCGCAGGAAGGCCAAACAGATCTACAGCGATAATTGCTCTGGGGCGGAGCTTTTCTTCCTTTTTCACTCGTTCTATTGCTTCTCTCAGAGATCTCGGACAAATGTTATAAGTCCGCGGATCAACATCCACAAAAACAGGAACAGCGCCTACCAGAGATATCACCTCTGCAGACGCATAAAAAGTAAAGGTGGGGACAAATACCGCGTCCCCCTTTTTTATATCATAAGCCGCCAACGCCAGACGCAACGCATCTGTTCCATTCGCGCAGGTCACACAATACTTTCTTCCTACGTATTCGGCAAGCTTCTCTTCCAGCGCCCGTACTTCAGGGCCCATTATAAAATGAGCGGATTCTATGGCTTCTTGAACCGCCTTGTTGATCGCGGGTTCCAAAGCTTTATATTGTCTTTTTAAATCTATAAACTGCATTAATCTAACATCCCCATTTATTTCTTTACCAGAGGTTTCGCCGGATTTCCGGCTACAACCATGCCTGCTTCCACATCTTTGATTACGATACTTCCCATTCCCACCAGCGCGTTTTCACCAATCTTTTTCTGGTTCTTTACGATGCATCCTGAAACATATGCGTTATCACCAATTTGTACAGATCCGTAAATCGTTGCTCCCGCAATCAAAGCCACATTTTTCCCAATCTCAACATTATGCGCAATGTGGCACAAGGCGTCAAACTTCGAACCATCTCCAATAACCGTATTGTCAATTGTTCCGCGGGCGATGTTGCAATTTGCCGATATATGCACATTATTTCCTATGATAACACCGCCATAATGTCTGACCATTGTCTTCCTATGATCCTCGTCTTCAGAGTAACCAAATCCATCCTGTCCAATGACCACTCCGGATTGGATAACACAATCGCTTCCGATTTTGACCTTATTTATAATCGAAACATTATGGTAGATCACGGTGCCGTCTCCAACGGTAATATCTCCGTCCAAAACGCAGTTATATCCAATTTTCACGTTCTTTCCAAGTTTTACTGACGGCGATATATAAGTGCCCGCACCCACTTCAGGCAATATAACTGGATGATTAAAAAAATGTTCAATGATATCAAAAAAACACTTTTTAGAGTTTTTCACCATAATCATATTAGGAAGTTCAAGCTTAACTCCATCTTCCACAACAGCGAGCGTCACATCATTCAGCACCTCACTGTTCGGAATGCTATCCAATTTCTTGATCCAGGTTAATGTTTTCCCTTTATAGTTTCCCAGAGAAGAAAACCCCTCGATGTCAACACTTAAATCTCCTTGAAATTGATATACGACACCCTGTTGTGTGAGATAATCTAAAACATCTCCAATTTTTATTATGCTATTCATTTTCCTATTCCTAACCTTCTATCTCTTCTTCAGCCATGATAGCGCCTAAATCTTTTATGTTGTGATCTAAACGTTTATAACGATCAAAGTTGGCATGATTCACAAAAGTTTTCACAGTCGACTCCAACGTCTCCGCTTCTTTCTTGTACCAGAACGCATGTGTTAGAATCTGCAGCTTATCATATTGCCCCTTTTCTATGATACCTTTTATATCTTCTCTCCAATGTCTCCGACTATCGGACAGATATTTAAACTCATTGAAAAACAGACTTCCATAGGCATTTATCATACCAGGAATCCGCAAATCCGCCTGCAGCGTTCGGGGCGAAGGGCGATGCATGGACACTGCGGAAATAGGGACTTCCAGAATCTGCTCCATAATATTGGATTCTTTTCTGATACACTCAACTATGTCAAGGGTTTCATAATGATACAATGTCTCATCAAAATGTAGCCCAATTTCATGACCGAGGGCGTGTATATCCCGAACAATTCGCTTGCCTTCAGCCGATGCGATATTATAAAAATCAGATGAAAGCAACACAAAATACGTAGATGAAACACCTTCCCCTATAGAACGTTCAAGTTCCGCCATCCTGAGTGAATCATCCAAGGAATAATCCACATCGTGCCGCAGTATTGCCGCCCTCTCGCAGCTGCTGTGATTGTGATAATTTGCGATCTGATAGCCGTGCTTCTTGAGCAATTTTATTAATTCCACATAAGCTTCATAGGTGAAATCCATCTTTATTCCCTTTTCATCAAACATTTAATTGACTACTTTCCATCTCGGTTTTAAGGATCATATAAAATCCAATGAACGTATGTGATCAACAGGAAAACGAATCCGCCTTTCCTCTTGACTCGAACGATATGTTGCCAGGATGATTTCCATTCCTTTCTTACCCTCTCGTCCATCTATATAGGGGACCCGGTCCTGCTCGATCGCCTCAATCATATCTGCATAGAGTGGCGTATGCCCGCTTCCATATACATTTTCCACATCGCCGTTGCATTCAGCAATTACCTGTTCCAGCGTGTCTTTGCCGTCAGCGAAATCCCAGGTTTCGATCTTATTGACTGCGAGACCGCCGATCGCTACTGTACCATTCTCTCCAATTATCGTTAGAGTTTCTTCTAAATTCTTTGGATAAACACACACCGTGCCCTCCACATTGCCGATGGCGCCATTTTTAAAGCGGATCTGAATGCTTCCGTAGTCCTCCGCTTCAATATATGGATGCATATAGTTCCCGACAGTCCCATTCAGCCAGTCCATTTCACCGCCAAGCATCCACTGAAGCAGATCGATCCCATGAATACATTGGTTCATCAAGCAGCCGCCGTCCTGCTCATACGTCCCACGCCACGGAGCCTGTTTGTAATAGTTGATATCCCTATTCCATAAAATTCGCGCATTTCCCGCTATAATACGACCAAATCGCCCCGCATCAAGGGCTTGTCTCAGTTTTTGAATCGGCGGATTGAAACGATTTTGATGACAGACACACAACTTCACATGATTCTCATCCGCAGTTTGAATCATCCGCTCAGCGTCCTCTGTGGACAAGGCCATCGGCTTCTCTACGATTACATGCTTTCCTCGTTTCATGCATTCAATGGCAATCTCAGCATGGAAACCGCTTTCAGTCGCGATAGCTACAATATCGCAATCAATTTCGTCCAGCATCTTTAAATGATTTGTGTATATTAACGGGTTTTGATCCACTTCCAATGCGTCTGTATATTGACGACATCTCTCGGCTGCTCTTTCTTTAATGGGATCGCAAAACGCAACTAGCTCTATTTTATCTTTGTTTTCGATGGCGGCCTGCACATGCTTGTATGAAATGCGGCCGCATCCAATTAATTCCATTTTATACATTCATCCATTTCCTTTACAACATCCATTATTATTTTTAAATAGAACTATAAAGTGACAATAATTTTTCAGACTCCAATTCCCAATTAAACATTTCCTTGATTAACTTTCTCCCGTTTAGACCCATTTTCTTTGCTTCATTTGGACTTGCAATCAGATATTCAATCGCATCAGAAATTTCCTCTACATTATCAGGATTCACGCTAATTCCAAATTCATATTCATTCAATAACCTTTGATTAAATGCTGTTTTGGATATAATTACCGGTATGCCTAACGACATGTATTCATATACTTTTGTAGCCAAATTATCAACCATGCCATATTGTATTTCATTTAAAAGTGTGCAGCACCCAATCACGCACTCTTTATAAATCTGACGAACTTGTTCTTTGTTGCACACTCCCCTATAATCTACTTGATTCGAAATCAAAAAATCTTTGACGTATTTTTCAAAATCTGGAGATGAAAACCTGCCTGCTAAAACCAAGTCAACATTCGCTAATTGGGCCGCTTTGATAAGAAAGCCGATCCCACGCTCATGAGAAAGAGAACCTGTATAACATATCCTTTTTTTATCCCGCACCATAGCTTTTGGGTAATCATTCTCATCATAATACTCATAAAAATCTTCTAACTTCGGAACGTTATTTATCATTACGTTTTGTTTAGAGCGACCTTCAAATACATTTCTCCCGTTTAACAGACAAGGAAAAATTACTGCATTAATATTTTTGCATACATGTGTTTCGTACTTAGCATATATAAATGAGATTATTTTGCGAAGTATCTTTGGAATATATTCTTTTGATAATATTTGCATACGATAAAACTCATGACTATCGAAAATAACTTTTTTGCCTTTCCTATATAGCTTTATCGCTATTGGTAGTAGTTCTGGATCATGAATATGATATATATCTGCATCAATTATTAATGCCGCTCGATAAGCGCGTATAGTACCATGTAGCATTCTATCCATCCGATTCTTTGAAGGCGGCAATGAAATTAGTTTAACACCGTCTTTAACACCACTTTCCCCTTGGCAAACAAGATAAACCTCGTAACCAGCTTTGGATAAGGATACGCACTCCTTTTCAAATATTCTAATATCATTATTCATGTGTGCCGTACTGATGTGGCAAACCTTTTTTCTATCCATGCAGGGCCCCTTTATAAAACCTTCAAATTTTCCTGACTTTATTAGTCTATTGAAACATCAAATTGACGCATGAAAAGTTCAATAGCAAAAAAGTCTGCTAATATTTGTTGGTTTGAATTTTGATTATATAACTGCCGTAATTGATCAACTTCAAAAATAGCATTACTTCTTGGTTCATGAAAAATATCTTCTATGAATTCCTCAGAAAAATTATGACTCCACCTTTCGGTTGGGGCGCCGAACCCCATTTTGTTTTTTCTCCAAGTTACCTCATCTGGCATACGGCCTGCAAACAAATGTCTTAATAAACTCTTAGTATAACCCCCTTTTATTCTATAATCTACTGGAATAGATGCAATAGATTCAATATATTCATAATCAATAAATGGAACCCGGCTCTCTATTGAATACGCCATGTACAACCGGTCGTCATAACGTAGTATATGGTTTAATTGTTGCCCACAAATTTCATCATGCAATAACTGCTGCAAACTTTTGGGAGCCAACATTTCCTTATAATCACTTGTTTTTATCGTATCTAACAGAGTAGCTTTACAATATTTTTTGATTATTTTTTTCTTTATCAGTGTCCTTATTGACGGATTATTAAAATATACAAATAATTTAAATAACTTCGGCGCGGAACA
Organism: Bacilliculturomica massiliensis; assembly: GCF_900605495.1. Classification (GTDB taxonomy): domain Bacteria; phylum Bacillota; class Clostridia; order Peptostreptococcales; family Anaerovoracaceae; genus Bacilliculturomica; species Bacilliculturomica massiliensis. The sequence goes on along the minus strand of NZ_LR027600.1, from coordinate 20,960 downwards.
TCTACTATTTTTTGTAGCTAGATTAAACTCATTAACTAATTTTCTCCATTTTAATTGTTTTATTAACTCATAAAAGTAATATACGTAATATCTTTCGTAGCCGAAAAGAGATTCATCAGCACCTTGCCCATTTATTACCACCTTATATCCATCTTTTGCCACAGCTTCTATTACTTGCATCACTCCCAATAAGGAATATCCTCCGACGCCTTCTAAGTGCCATACCATTTTCTTAAACAATTCATCAGTCTGCTCTATATGCGGATAGACATAATGAGAATTACAATGATGATATTCATTCACCATTTGTGCATAGTTCTTTTCATCATTTTCTGGTGACTCCTCGTAACAGGACGTATACGTGCTAAGAACACACGAACTCCAATTGTGACTATTTCCCAATTGTTCACAAATCTCTGTGACAAGAGAAGAACTATCTAACCCCCCAGACAGCATAGTGGCTATCGGAACATCGCTTCTCAATCGATATTCAACGCTTTTTTTTAAGTTCTCACCAACCAGTTGGACACTTTCATCGAAACTCAATTTATGATTTTCTTTTACTTCCAATTTCCAGTAATCTTGTACTACTGCATCAATAATACAGTGTTTTTTTATATCAGTATACACCGTTATGCTATGTCCAGGCTTTAATAGATGTATATCCTTAATCAATGTCTCATCATTAAAATCTGATATATTATAAACTAAATTTACTGCAACCGTCTGCATATTTAAAATTCTTGGCACAATGCTTATTTGACAAATTTGCTTTAATTCAGACCCAAACACAAACCTACCTTTTTCTTTATCTAGATAATAAAATAAAGGCTTAGCGCCCAATCGATCTCTCGAACAAAATAATTTCTGTTCCTTCATATCCCAAACAGCGAATGCCCACATTCCATTGAAATGTTTTACACAATCCTCTCCCCACTCTTTGTACGCCTCTATTAATACTTCTGTATCACATGTGCTTTTAAAGTAATGACCTTTCTCCACTAATTGTTTTTTTAATTCCAAGTAATTATATATCTCTCCATTAAAGGTAATATGAACTGTTCCCGAGTCATCTGTCATTGGTTGATGACCATAACTCGTTAGATCCAGTATACTCAGACGCCTATGACCAAACGCTAAAAAATATTTTTTTTCTTTTGAAATATCATCAATATTCAAGATTTTTTTCGGTCGCAAATTAACTGTTTCAACCCCGACAGCTTGTACATATCCTTCATCTCCCCACAATGTATATCCTTCATCATCGGGTCCTCTGTGGCGAATTATATTTGTCATCGCTTTTACTTCTTTAATAGTTAATTCTTCGGTAAAATCCAATACTCCTGCAATACCACACATTTTCCCTCCTCATATTACAATATTTACAAAAATCACGTTAGTCTATCTATATTTTCCAGAACAAATAGTTTGTTTATATAGCAAATAACCATAAAGAATATGAGCCTGCTATATCCCTAACTGTCTAACTGATTCACTCAAGCTTATGATGTTTACAGCAATATTTTCGCAAAGTCTGCATATTCCTCTAAATCCTCTCCAAATTACATAAGCTCACTCGCCCAGTAATTAAATTGAAGAAATACAGGCCGCTGTCGATGGGGCATTTGAGGCCGATTGTCAGGATTTGTCTGTTTCATCATTCAAACATCTTGTGTCCTGAGCCCGCTAGTTAATGCAATGACATCTACACCATCACAGACATATAGAAGCTACAGCCTGATGTGCTTTCTTATCAACTAATCTCCATGTTTAAGTTTCAAACTCGGTCTCTTCATTATTTAAATTATTTTACCAAACCTGATTTAAATCTGTCAACATACCATCTAACCGTTTCTTCCAAACCGTCGTCAAAGCAAATTTTAGGCTTCCAATCTAACTCTTTCTGAATTTTTGATGCATCAATTGAATATCTTAAATCATGTCCTCTCCGGTCCGGAACAAACTCTATAATTTCATCCTTTTCACCCAATATTCTCAGAATTAAACGTACTAAATCTAGATTACTCTTCTCATTGCCTCCCCCTATATTATACACTACAGAGGATACATTTGAGTGTAATATACTATCGATTGCAGAGCAATGATCGTTCACATGTAACCAGTCTCTAACATTACAACCGGAACCATACACCGGAACTAACTCTTTTTTTATTGCTTTGTTTATTACAACAGGGATTAATTTCTCAGGATATTGATATGGCCCATAATTATTACTACATCTTGATATCGTCGCATTTATATTGAAAGTGCGTATATAACTTTGGACCAGTAAATCTGCCGAAGCTTTTGATGCGGAATATGGGCTGGATGGCTTTATTGCCGAGTTTTCCGTGAACTTTAAATCTGGCCTTTCTAATGGCAAATCTCCATAAACCTCATCTGTGGATACCTGATGAAACCTTTTTACTTTATATCTCATGCTAGCATCAAGCAACACCTGAGTTCCTAATATATTCGTTTTGAAAAATATATCAGGATTTATTATGGAACGATCTACATGACTTTCTGCCGCAAAATTAATAACATAGTCTGGCTGATAAGTATCAAATAACTTAAACACCAAAGTCTGATCTGTAATGTCTGCTTTCTCAAAAAATAAGTTTTTATTGTCATAAACATCAGATAGGTTTTCCAGTTTTCCAGCATAAGTCAATAAATCAACACATACAATTTTTGCTTCTGGATATCGGCCTAACATATAATGAATAAAGTTGCTTCCTATAAAACCGGCTCCTCCAGTTACCATAAATACATCCATAATTACTCCTTGTTAATTTTATTAAATACTAGCGGTTAATCAAAAGAGCACTACCCCTACAAGCTATATTGAGTTAGACATTAAAGTTTTAGGACTTCTAATACACTTATTGTTTGATATTATCTTTAGCACTTCCATTATTGACTCGCTGAATAAATTCCTTTAACCAAGGTTAGTGTATACTAATAAATGTTGTTATAAATTAAAAATCCGTTTGCTATTAATCACTTTTCCCTTCCACCAAGGACATTAAGTATTTTCCATAATCCGTCATTCTTAATTGCTCGCCCAACTCAATTAATTCTTCTGTCTTTATAAATCCCTGTCTCCATGCGATCTCTTCCAGCGCAGCTATGTACATTCCCTGTCGTTCCTGAACAGTCTCTACAAATTGACTAGCACGCAACAAACCTTTTGGGGTTCCTGTATCCAGCCACGCAAACCCTCTACCCAGGAGCTGACAACTTAATCTTCCTTGCTTTAAATACTCATCATTTACAGCTGTAATCTCTAATTCTCCTCGTGCTGATGGTTGTATGCCTTTCGCAATTTCAACCACATCGTGATTATATAGATAAAGTCCCGGCACTGCGAATTTAGACTTTGGATTCTCAGGTTTTTCTTCAATAGATAATATATTTCCACTTCTGTCTAACTCTATTACTCCAAAATCGCTCGGATTCTGTACTGGATATCCAAAAACAACTGCACCGCTATTCTTCAACGACAATGCCTTTCGCATAAGATCTGTTATATTTCCATAAAACACATTGTCACCAAGCACGAGACAGACATCACTCTGTCCTATAAACTCTTCCCCAATAATAAATGCCTCTGCTAATCCGCGAGGATATTCTTGTATTGCATATGTAAATCTAATCCCCCATTTTTCGCCACTGCCTAATAACATTTTGTACTGTGCTAATGATATCGGATCAGAAATAATTAGAATATCCCTAATTCCAGCAAGCAACAACACCGAAAGTGGATAATAAATCAACGGCTTGTCATAGACGGGGAGCAGCTGCTTGGATATCACTTTTGTTGCTGGATATAATCTAGATCCCTTTCCTCCCGCCAGAACGATTCCTTTCATATTTTCCTCCAGATGTCATCCCAAATAAAAATCATTAATTAGCCTACATACATATTCTATTTCGCCTTCTTTCAGGTCGTAGAACATGGGTAGGCGCAAAAGTCGTTCACTTTCTTTTGTCGTATAAATATCCCTTCCGTGGAAAACGCCATATTTTCTTCCTGCCGATGAGGAATGCAACGGAACATAATGAAAAGCAGCCACGACACCATGATGCTTAAGAAAACTCATCAAAGTTGTACGCTCTTCAATATCCTTGACTTTAATATAAAACATATGCGCATTATGTTTGCAACCCTCGGGTACAGTCGGCAATTCTATACATCCCCTAATTCGGAGAGGCTCCAACAACTCATTATAAGTACTCCAATGTTTTAGTCTTGCATAATTAATTTGCTCTGCGTATTTCAACTGACTGCTCAACAATGCAGCACTAATATCGCTTGCTAAAAAAGATGACCCAACTGACTGCCATGTGTATTTATCAACTTGACCCCGCATAAATTGGCTTCTATTAGTGCCTTTTTCTCTTACTATTAAGGCGTTCTCCACATCAGTTTTATGATTTATTAACAGAGCTCCACCTTCCCCCATACTATAATTTTTGGTTTCATGAAAACTGAAGCATCCAAAATCACCTATACTACCTAATGCCCTTCCCTTATATGATGCCATTACCCCTTGCGCTGCATCTTCTATGACTTCGATTTGGTATTTACGTGCCACCATACAAATTTCATCCATTTCACAGGATACTCCGCCATAATGAACTGGTACAATCGCCTTAGTTCTATCCGTAATCGCCGGTTCGATTAATTTTTCATCAATATTCATTGTATCCGGCCTTATGTCAACAAATACCAAACTAGCCCCGCGAATTGCAAATGCGTTGGCCGTTGATGTGAATGTATAAGAAGGCAAGATTACTTCATCACCAGTATTTATATTTTGCAATAATGCCGCAAATTCAAGAGCATGTGTACCTGAAGGCGTCAGCAATGCTTTTGTAGTCAATGTGTGCTGCTCAATCCATTCTTCGCATTGAAGTGTAAAAGGGCCGCCCCCACAGTGTTTCCCGCTCTGAAACGACTCCTTCAAATACTCCGTTTGCGTATCTGTAATGACCGGCCTATTAAATGGAATCTGCCACACTTTTCATTTTCTCCTCTCGCCACCCCCAAATATAATACGGAGCCTCTTCTCCTGTATGAAATAAGAGATCTAATATACTAACATTATGTGTAAATGGGGGGTATACTTGATCGTATTCGGGGTAATTTGAATAATCTTTCCAAGACAATTTTATTCCAGCTTCCGTATAATCTTTCTCAATAATATAATTTTGGGCTGCTGGCCCTGACAAATATTCTTGCGCACCTGTTGCCTTAACTAAGTTCAATAATTTTGTATGTTTTTTCCCTTCTATATGCCCGAAAGATCTGCTATCAGAAAACTCCGTTTCAATACTCAAAAATTCTTTACTTATGTATTTGATAATATATTGATTCATTTGAGACAAATTGCCCCATTTCTTCTCCAGAAATACATTTTCCAAGAAGTCTTTGTACATATTGAAATATTTTGTCTTTGAATATGTCATATATAATATATCATAATGATTTCTTTGCCAGTCATAGGCACTTAATTGTACTTCATCAATTGTTCTATTACGATCTGAACCTGTTGGAACCGTCAGCCATATAATTCCATCTTTGGTCTTCACGGTGTTCCTATTCCGCCAGTCTCTTGTCGTGTATTGTACATCATCGTAAAAAACAAACAAATCGACATCATGTATGATATCAAAATACCCTTTCCATGGAATATAATTGGACTGTAGCACTGCAACCTTTTTCATTGATAAACACCCACCATTACTCGTTTCTAAAATCTTTTATCATATCGCCATAACCTCTTCCTGCTCCTGGCCAGTTCATAGCTTTCCAATCCTCACAATTTGTACAGACATGTCCGGATTGGAATTGATTATTCAGATGCTCATTTCTCAACTGTGCATAAATATCGCTTTTCCACAATTTATGAATGGAGTTTTTTTCATCATACTGACATATAGTACTTTTCCCCTCCCAAGAATTAGGGCAAAACCCAAGTTCCCCTTTCGCCGACAAAACTATTCTTTCCCATGGGTAAATACAGGGCTTTCTTTGCTCATCGTTATCTGAAATATGCATATGGTTAGCCCCAGCCGCAGTGTGTAATTTTCGCATAACTACATAGTCAACTCCCTGGGAGTACCAGTATTCTTCAAATTGTTTCGCTTCATGTAAATTAAGCGGTTGCACAACAAAACTCACTACAATCTTTGTCGCAGCTTTTCTTTCCTTTTTTATATTAATTAAATTTAATACGTTTTCTTTAACCCTATCAAAGTCTCCGTTTATTCGAATTTTTTCATAAGTCTCTTTACTGTTTGCATCCAAACTTACATCAATTAAATTTATGTTTATATTCAATAATTTGTCACAATTTCTTTCATTCAACAACGATCCATTGGTAGTAAGCGAAACAAATGTACCAGAATTATTTACCGAATACTCCAGCATATCAAAAATTTGAGGATGCAATAATGGTTCTCCATTCGCTGTATATCTTATCTGCTGAGTACAAGCCCGTCCATAAGCTTTTACTTCATCTATCATTTGATTGTGAAGAGATAAAGAAAGTTGTGCGCCTGTGAACACACTACTTTGGGCAAAATTTGCATGTGGACAATGCGCACATGCATAATTACAATTTTCTGTAACATCCACAATAATCTGCGATGGAAAATCCGCTGTTAACCTATCATAAAAACCATATTTTATTCCAACCATCTTCAATTCCCTCCAAAAATAACCTCATAGGCCTTCATTCTGTTTTTTTTAGCAACAAATTTTTCAACATATTTTTTATTGTCATTAATTTGATTTTTATTTAAAAACGCAATATCACTACAACCAGATATATTTTTTAAATCTCCAATTGGGAATGCGTGGCCATTATTATTTATTATATCCTGAAATACGGAAGTATCACACATATATAAAGTTTTTCCCAAATATAACAATGTCAATATATTCCCCCCTGCTTGTTGCATTTTATGATTCATAATAGCGATATCTATACCATTAAGAAAGCTATAGTAATCATCAGGATTCATATATTTCACGATTGGGATAAATCGTTGTCCCAGTATACTCTTCCCCCGTTCTATAACTTTGTCTGCATATTTATTATCTCCATATGAAAGTGGACAAAAAACTCTAAACTCCCCTTTTAAATTTTTCAACATCTGAAATACTTCAACATGATTGTTTGAAGGATCCGCCGAGTTACCTACCAGAATTCTTGTTTCACTATTGATTTGTTTGTGTTTCTCAAGCCGCATTCTATCTAATTCTATCGGTTGGGGAAATACAAAATGTAAATGCTCGGAAGAAACATTAGGATAGCATTCTTTGAAAAAATTAAAATCACCATCATAACTTGTACAAACGTAGTCCACGCGATGCATGAATCTGATTCTTTTCATTTTCATGTAAATTAAATTCTTAAGGAACTCACGTAAGCAATCATATTTAATTAATTGATACGTTTCTTTTTCATAAAAGTACCTTTTCTTTTTACTATATAAATCCCCCCCCCAAACAATCCAATAAAGCTTCTGATCAGGTTTTATATAACGAGTGATCCATGTTATAGACCAATTATCTAAATAATGAACATATATTCTATCATATAATGGTATAACCTTTTTTAATTCTTTGTTATGCAATGCAAAACACTTTTTCATCCCTTGTGGTACCTTTATCAACTTTATAGCAAAATCAATCTCCTCCTGCTTAATAAATTTTAATTCATTGGCATTCGTGATAATAAAAAAAGTATGCACATCATTAGGGAACATTTCTTGCATTTCTAGAAGTATTTTTTGACAAAAAGCAGAATCATGCATAAAATGTAAACATTTCATCTTGTTTTCCCCCTTTTAACAATAGCTGCTTCAATAAACCTAACTTCTTCTAATAATATTTTATTCTCTGCAGCGATAGGTCTAAATGTCTTATACAAGCTCTTCACTTTACTTTTTTTATGTTTTATGAGTATTTTAACAAACCGGAAAACCCGAACATTTTTTAAACATTTTTTTAAAGTTAATAAACGCGATTTACTATTTGAATTTATATCAGCGTACAACTTAACGAGCTGATTGGTTTCATTTTTCACAAAATCGTAAGCTTGCTCAAATTCAATTCCATCAATCCTTCGAAGCCCTATTGCTATCGCATTAAAATAGTTCTCAACCTCTTTTGTATATTCATCACTGTTTATTATTTCCACCAATCGTTTTGCACAACTACCAACGGAATAAATAGATGCTTCTCTCATTCCGTAAAAAAATGGGCAAATCTTGTGCTTTCCATACATTAAGGCAAATAAACATATACCGTGCGTCTCTAACTCATTGTAAGTCGGTAAATTAGCAGAATGCATATCCCTAAAGATATTATAAATAACGTCAGCTTGATAGACTCCCCACACGACTTCAGCTTTTACACTATGAAAATGCTTGATTCTTTCATATGCCGTGTCTTCTCCATAATCAAGGTCTAATTCATCTTTGTACGGAGGATTTAATTGAATTGAACTTCCACCTTCATACTCATAACTAAGAAACTGCCCTCGTACTGAGCCATAATCCTTATTATTTATCAAAAAATCAACGCATTTTCCAATTGAATCAAGATAAACAAAATCGTCGTCTGCACTAAACACGACGAAGTCATATTGTTCCTTTACATTCTTTTCTATAATAGTTCGGTATACTTTTTCCGGAAATTTCTCTTCAGGGTAATGTACATACTCAACATTATGGTTTGCTATCTCTTCATACTTGTGAATAGTTGAATCACAAATTATAATATCAAATTCGCTATTTTCCCAATATTTAATAACCTCTCCCAGATAATACTGTCTGTTATTTGTTGGTATGATTACACAAATCCTCCTCGTTCCACCTGTCATTTTTTATTTTCCCTTCTTAAACACACCAAATATTCTCGCTTATTATCTCTGTCTGTTCTGGGTATCATTTTAAACTCGAAATAAGGTGGTAATATGCACTGCATAAAAATAGCCTCTTATTAATGACTTAAGTTTCGTACTTTCTCAGTCATCCATTTTATAAATTCAATCACACCGCTTTGAATTGAATAATCGGCTTTCCAGCCCACTTCATTTCTCAATCTTGCCGAATTCGCAACAATTTGTTTTATGTCTCCACACACCGGATCTGCAAACTCTATCATATCTTCAAAACCCATTTCCATTTGGATCTTATCCAAAAAAGATCTGAGAGAAAAAACTTCTCCGGAACCGATATTGACCGCACCTTGAATATTCGTATCCAAAAGTGCTACAAAGGCCTTGGCTACATCCTTGACATATAGGTAATCTAATCTCTGAACACCGCTTCCACATCTAGGTTTGTGGCCTTGCGCCAATTCTGTTATTACATACGGCACAACACGTTTTTTATTTTCCCCTGGTCCAAAGAGATAAAATACTCTTCCGTGCGCATAGCTTATGCCTTGAATGCTGCAGAAATGTTTTGTAACATTATACATAGCCGCCTTACATTCTCCATAGAGAGTATCTGGCATTAAAGGTGTTATATCTTCTTTAAGAATTCCATCAGAAAAGTCGTACTCAAAACATGTTCCAGCTGTTACAATTCGTTTCCCACCGTATTTAATAAAAACCTCTATTAAATCAAGACTGGCTTTTAACCACTTTAAATTATTTCCAGAATTCTGGTACTCACCTGGCGTTAAATCCCATGCCAAATGGAGCAAATAGTCAATTCCAACTTTACCCATCGTCTCCTCGATGTTGTTCATGCCGTGTAACAAATCTGCCTTTATCCATTTTACATTCCTTGTATACCTTTCAGGAATAGTCTTTCGATAAGAGGCGTATACGTCAAATCCGCTTTCTAGAAGTACAGGTATGCAATGTTGGCCAATAAAACCAGTACCACCTGTCAAAAGTACCTTTTTGTTCGTCACTCCACATACCTCACATTTTCATAAAAGCTTTTAAATGTTTCTAAAAGCTCGTCCTTTGGGGAGATTACGATTTTATTATCAACCTTCTCTAATGGCCAATCAATCCCAATGTCAGGATCATCCCACAAAATTCCGCCGTCGTATTCAGAAGCAAAACGATTATCTGCATAATAACCCACTATTGCCATATCTGAAACCGTAAGATACCCATGGGCAAACCCTCTTGGTATATAAATACTTTTTTTATTTTCACCCGACAGGTAGAATCCTTTCCATTTCCCATACGTAGCTGAATTCTCTCTCAAGTCTACGACAACATCGAAAATCTCACCAACAATGGTATGCAAAAGCTTTGCCTGTGACTCTTTTTTCTGAAAATGCAGTCCCCTCAACACACCTCTGACAGAAAATGATTCCATACACTCGTAGATATCAACTTCTATTCCATTCGCTTCAAATTCTTCCCGTTCAAACCGTTTCGAAAAAAAACCTCTGTTGTCTCGCGCTATAAAAGGCGTTATAACTTTTAACCCCTTAATATCTGTCTCCTCAAAAACAAACTTGCCCATTCTATTTCTCCTTATATCGCATATAGGACCAATTCCTGTGCCGAAGTCTCTGAATGTGAACGAAGATAAAATTGATAATCCGGATTCATGGAATGAATCAACTGTGGAATTGTAATTAAATCCTCTTTTCTGTGATAAACACAGATTGCTAACTTTGGACGGTTATTGTGAATCGTCTTTTTTGCCCCACATAATGCCTGATACTCGGCACCTTCCACATCTAATTTTATAAAGGTTGCATCTGGAGCCATATTATCAATAGTATCACATTGGATTTCTATTGTTCCGTTTTCATCTATATTGGACCCACCGTCAAATCCTGCATTAAAAAGAAGGGGCTCTTTTCTACACCACACTCCTTTTTTCTTGATGACAATATTAGTGATTTGCGTCTTTTCAATTACACTTTCAATTTTTTCAATTTTATCTTCCTCAACTTCAAACGCGTAATATTTTCGATATTGCCTCCTGCTAAAGCTTAAAAAATCTTCTAAAGTATCACCTGTATAAGCACCGCCATCAACAAATATTTCTGTTGGACTGATATCAGTTAAACCCTCAATAAAATATTGCCTCTGATGATACACCGATTCTAAAAATTTAATATCGCTACTAACCTTAGTATTTAAATAAGCTATATATGTCTGCCTTGAATAATCGTCAGCAAGCATGCTAAAAGTCAGATCAAAGGCTTTCTCATTTTCTTCCACAAATGACTTATCTATCATTGATTCTTCAAAATGCGCGATATCCCATATGAAGGTTGCGATAATCCGAGGATCTTTAAATTTTGAATCCATACGAACAGTTTTGATTCCATAGTTACTTGCTGCTATCAATATAATTCTATTGTAGTTAGCACATACCTGATCGAATGTCATAACATTTTTAAATACGTTACTTTTATCATTGACATGATCATCGCTGCAAAAATAGCCTTCAACTTTTAGCCCATTTTTCTCAAGAAAACGCGTAATGTGTAAGGCCGGACGGCTTGCTCCAAATAATATGATCACCCCCCCCCCCGTTCCATTTTTTGGATTTTCTCAATATCCCTTAATTTTATATTTTCTAATTGCGACAATCTTTCAATCATAATTTTTGCCTTTCTTTAATGAAAGCATCCGAACGCTAAGCTTTGCATTTATAAATCCAGCATATACCGACAATCCACAACAACCAGATTCTCACGATTTTTAGCCAGCTCATTCAATTTCTCAAATTCTTTCCACGCTGTTGTTATAATATAGTGATCACCAAACGACATCGCTTCCTCCAGACTGCTCAAATATTTGACCGGAAAACCATAGTTCTTTCTGAACTCATCATTCGCGATTGGATCATAGACCGCAACCTCTTTGTAACCGCTCTTTAGAATTTGATCAATCAGCTTAGCTGCCGGCGTATCTCTTACATCGTCCGAACCCGGTTTAAACGATAGACCCAAAATACAGAGCGGTTTATCTAACGGAACAGCATGCTTTACCCGTTCCAGCATCACTTCCGGCATATGCTCGTTTGTCTGGATCACATGTTTTAAAATATCTGGGACGAACCCTTTGGCTTTACTTACTGCAAAAAGTGCGTTCGTGTCCTTTGGAAGGCAATATCCGCCATAACCACAGCCTGGAAAAACATAGGATGCCATATTGCAATCGTTCCAGCGTTTGTCCATATGCAAAAGCTGAAACGCTTCTCTAACCCTAATATCACCGACAGCATCCGCTACCATGGACATTTCATTAGAGAAACTGATCAAGGTCGCCAACAATGTGTTGGATAGATATTTCAAATATTCTGCCGTATTCCAGTTCGTGCAAAAAACAGGAACATCAAAACTTTGATACAACTCTTTTAGCATAGCAGCAGATCTTTTATCCTGAACACCAAATACAATTCGATCTGCATGGACAAAATCATCCCAGCAATGTCCTTCTCTCAAAAATTCCGGATTATTAGCCAAGCCGATCCGTTCACCCGGTTCAAATCCCTTTTCCTTCAAAAACTCTGCGATTTTCTCTTTTGTCGTAGATGGCGGGATCGTGGATTTCGTCACAAACACGCGAAACTTTTCATCTCCACAGCAGCGCAACGCTTCCTCCATTGCAGTAAAGAGATACGTTAAATCCGCTTCTCCATTCTTTCCATACGGTGTTCCAACACAGAAATATATGATATCACTTTCTTGAATCGCAACAGATAAATCGACATCCAAAAATAATTTTTTCGATATTACAGTATTCAGCGCATCGTCAAGACCAGGCTCATAAAATGGCATTTTTCCTTGCTCATATTGCTTCACCCTGCTCTCATCTATATCAAATCCGTAGACCACGTTACCTTTGGCAGCAAGTCCAACCGCCGTTGTTAATCCGACAAAACCTAATCCAAAAACAGTGACTACCATATAACCTCATCCCTTGCACTTTCCTTCAAATATTTGAGGAATCTTTCAACTCCCATTGCTACATTGATCTGTGCCTCATATCCTAATACAGATTTTGCTTTTTGAGTATTCGGACACCGACGCTGCGGATTATGAGTCAAATACTCTTTTTCCTCAGCCGCTTTGATCTTACAGCTGCCTGCATAGCCAAAAACATCACGGCCTTTTTCCACATAGATTTTCGCTAATTCCCTGATACTGATTTCTGGTTTAGAAATACCTATATTAAAATAGTCATATTTCCCATAAAGCAACGCTTTCAGATATCCGACAACAGCATCTGCAATATAACAAAATGTACGCGTGGGCGTACCGTCTGAAAGCATAATGATATCACTGTTCTCGTAAATATTTTTTGCAAAATCAGCAGGCACCCGTTGGTCGGAAAGCTTCATTCCTGGACCGTAATTATTAAAAGGTCTGACAACAGTGATCGGCATGTTATACTGGTTTGCAAATAACATGCACATCGTCTCTCCAAATCGCTTTGATTCATCATAGCATGCTCTGGGGCCTGTGGCCGAAACAAAACCCCTATATTCTTCGTCCGTGGGAATACTTTCAGCATCTGGATCGCCATAAATTTCGCTTGAAGAATAAAAAAGAAATCCCTTAATGCCTTTATCTTTGTAAAAGTCAAGAAGGCTACGAAGACCCCAGATATTCGCATCCAAGGTTTCGATCGGGTATTTCCTATAAAAATGCGGGGATGCAATAGAAGCCATATGAATGATATAATTGCATTGATCTGCATCCGGAAGCGAGGCAATATCATCACTCGCTACATCAAATGTTTGTACATCCACAAAATCCAGATTTCCTATCTGCTTCAGCCATTTGGGTGAGCCCAATTTAAAATTGTCCAGAGCCACAACACGTTTTACACCAAGTTCATTTCCAAACCTGGCCAAAAAGTGCATAATATAATAGCCCAGAAAACCTGCGCAACCTGTAATTAAAATCTGCGCTCCTTGTAATTTATTTTTTTCTTCAGTTGTTAGTCCTGATAAAGTATACAGTAGATCTTCATTTAAAATTTTGTTCATTCCTGTTTATCCCCAATTTCGCCATGCAATTCTTGCGACTCATAAGCCTATATTTCCATCACTTAAAATACCTTTGGAAGTTCTGGCGGATCCGCCGCAGAAGAAGCGGCGCATCACTATTACCATTTCTTCCACGGAGCCCCCCCCCCGCCTTCATTCCACAGTTTTTCCAAATTATCCTTGTCCCGCTGCGTATCCATACACTGCCAGAAGCCATCGTGTTTATACGCGATCAATTCCCCGCGGCGGGCCAGTGTTTCAAGGGGCGACCGCTCTAGAACCGTATCGTCTCCTTCGATCAAATCAAACAAAGCCGGCTCCGCTACCATGAATCCGCCGTTGATCCAGCCGCCGTCTTCCTTCGCCTTTTCCACAAAGGAATTGACCCGGCCATCCCCCTCCATATCGAGGGCTCCGAACCGGCCGCCCGGCTGAATCGCCGTCATGGTCACGGTCTTCCCATGAGCCTTGTGGTACGCCAGCAGCTCTCTTATATTCACATCGGACACGCCGTCGCCGTAGGTCAGCATAAAAGGCTCGTCCCCTACATAGGGCTGTACCCGCTTCACGCGGCCGCCGGTCATGGTGTTCAGACCCGTGTCCACCAGCGTCACCTTCCAGGGCTCCGCCACGTTGTTGTGGACGATCATATTATTATTGTCTGCAAAATCAAAGGTAATATCAGAGCGATGCAGATAATAATCCGCGAAGTACTCCTTTATCATGTAACCCTTGTATCCACAGCACACGACAAACTCGTTGAATCCGTAGTGGGAATAAATTTTCATAATGTGCCACAGGATCGGCATTCCGCCGATCTCGATCATCGGCTTGGGCCGCAGGTGGGATTCCTCGGAGATCCGCGTTCCCAGCCCCCCGGCCAAAATGACAACCTTCATCGTCTTTCCTCCAAATCAGCTGCAATAACTGCACATGCGGTATGATCGTGCCACAGACTTCGATGACAGACGGCTTATCCGCATTATCGTTTAGGTTTTAGTCTTTCCTTCCATGCGGCGACGCCGCAAATAAATAGCTGGAACTATTATACCAGCATCCAGCCAAAAAGTCATAAAATCTCCCTATTTTCGCATTTTTCTTCCACTATTTATGACTGTTTTAAACGTTTCGTTTACTTCAAATCTTCCATTCACGCTATTTGAAAAAATCCAGCCCGTCGCCCAGATCGTATTTCTGATCTGCCGCCGCACGGACCGAAGCCCTGTATTAGCCGTATAAGTAGACGGGACCGCCGCCCTCAGACAAACGAAAAAAGGCTGCCCACGCAACGTTTTCCCGTTGGCGCGACAGCCTCGCCACCTTCCTTACTCGATATCCTTCGACGGCTTCTGGTGGACGATCTGATTCAGCAGTTCATTGCAAAATTCGCCGAACACGGCCCGTTCCGCTTCCTCGTCCACCTCGCCCTTTTCTTTTCGCATTAGCGTGACGACGGTAGCATGGTCTTCCTGTCCCAGATAAATATAATATCGGTCCAAAAATAGATGCGCCGTTTTTATTACACAGTCCACTTTATAAAGATCTGAATCAAGCCGAAAAACGATGCCATCTTCCACTATTTCAAATGTACTCATTTTCCCTCCGAAGGTTGTCCGCTGACACACAAAAACACACCCCACCCCTCTGAACAAGGAAAAGTCATGCTATGTATCGTCTTTGCTGCATGGAGGGTTTTCTAATCTGAACTGTCTGGACTGGAATAGATGCATTCCTTTACCACAGACTTTTCTTTATTATACCATAATCAGTAAGTTTTTCAACGTATAAACAAACTCATCTCATACTTTTTCTCTGTGAAGGGAGTACGAAGTAAAACAGTGAAAAATCGGCCTTCTGCCAACACCCCGATCAGTCGCTCCCGACCTCCCCCAGCGCCAGTCCCAATACCAACGCCGGCCATTTCAAAATGAATGGTATGGATACTACGGTTAGGCGCTTGATCTGCTTCTACAAATTAGATATAATAGTATGAAATAAATATTATTTCCAACAGGCATTTCTGTGGACGATCATGCGCAAAGGAGGGAAAACACCGATGAAAGATTACTTTACCTTTACCCCTGGGGAGACGCGCTATCTCGAAAGTGTGAATGCGGCTTGTGCAGGTATTCTTTCTCCCTATGCGGCCCGCGATACGGACGCTGTCCGTCTGCGCGACTACAAGCCCAGATATGATATCATCCGTCCGCCTTATTCCTATGACGTTGACTGTATCATTCATAATCCGCTGTACAATCGTTATGCAGATAAGACGCAGGTGTTTTCTTTTTATCGTAACGATGATCTGACCCGCCGGGCACTGCACGTCCAATTTGTCTCGAAGATCGCCCGCACGATCGGGCGGGCTCTTCGTCTGAATCTGGATCTGATCGACGCCATCGCCCTGGGCCATGACATGGGACACGCGCCCTTTGGCCACAAGGGGGAGACGTTCCTGAGTGAAAATTACCGGCAGGGGACGCTGAAACGGACGGGAAATGCGCGCTTTTTTAACCACAACGTTCACAGCGCCCGCATTTTCCGCTATATTTTAGATTCCAATCTGACACTTCAAACACTCAGCGGCGTTCTTTCCCACAATGGAGAGAAGGTCCATCTGGCATATGCCCCAGCCCCGATGGACTCCTTCGACGAATTCGACCAGATCCTGGAGCGGTGTTACCTTGCTCAGGATCACCACAAACACCTGACCCCCAACACGCTGGAGGGCTGTGTGGTGCGCATCAGCGATATGATCGCCTACGCGGGAAAGGATCGTCAGGATCTATACCGCGCGAAGCTGATACCAAAAGAAAAATTTGAGGAAAAGCGTCTGATCGGCGTCAAAAATAGTGATATCATCTCCAATGTGGTCATTAATTTGATCAAAAACAGTATTCATTCGCCCTCCCTCAGCATGGATGAAGAGGTCTTCCGCGATCTGGAAGATCTGATCGCCGAAAACTATCGGGTCATCTATGAGAACGAACAATTAAACGAACCCTACTTCACGATCGTTCAGCCGATGATGTCTTTGCTGTACGATCGGCTGATCAACGATGTGGAAAACAGCCGCTATGACTCGCCCGTTTTTCGCCACTATCTGGACGATCCCATTCAGGGCAACCTGTATCGCCATCAGCAGCGGCGCTTCATCGCCGCGCCTCCAGACGAGATCGTCACAGACTTCATTGCCAGTATGACAGACGATTACTTCATCGATATCTGTCGGCAGTTGCATCTAAACGACGCACTGCTGGACAAGTTAACGTATCATGAATATTTCTGACCCGCCGGCGCAGAAGCAGAACGGTAAATAGCAAAAAAGCGTTTGCAGGAGGTGATCTACACCCGGCAAACGCTTTTTCACCATATGCAGCTATTTAATGGTTCTCCGTCTGGCGCGTTTCTGTACCCGGCACCACATCTTTCGTGGCCACTACCCGCGCCCCCGTGCCCGCCAGATCTTCACAGACCGTCTGCCCCCGTTTGACCGGCGCGTCCAGAGTCATCGCGCAGATTTCTTCCATCGCCTGTTTGAAGCAGTCCTTGGGGATCCTCCTGTCGGTGCGGACGCTGACCAGCGGCAAATCGCCGCCCTCTACTTTCACCGATGTAGTCAGCACACGGCGCTTTTCTACCAGTTCTTCTCTGGCGTACCGGCGGCCTTTGTCACAGCGGGCTCCGGACAGATCCTGACCGATCCTGCAGCCATTTGGGCACAGAATGCATGTTAATTCCTTCTGTCCGGCGTTCCCGGTCAAATGGTTTTCCCAGGCGTTTTGTGCCGCCGCTTCCCGCTTTCTGGCAGCCAGCTCGCGCTTTTTAGCT
Organism: Bacilliculturomica massiliensis; assembly: GCF_900605495.1. Classification (GTDB taxonomy): domain Bacteria; phylum Bacillota; class Clostridia; order Peptostreptococcales; family Anaerovoracaceae; genus Bacilliculturomica; species Bacilliculturomica massiliensis. The sequence goes on along the minus strand of NZ_LR027600.1, from coordinate 3,125 downwards.
TCCCGCACCGACTTAAGGCGCTCAATGGAAAAGCTTTCCCTGTTTATTCCACAGCCGCATTTTTCGCTGCCGTTTCTTTCTCCATCGCCGACGGTCCCATTCCCTCCCGATTTCCAGCCTGCATCCATCTCCAGGCTGTTCAAATAGGAAACTGCCTCTCCAGCGGCGTCGATCCCTTCCTGTGAGACCTGATCCACCAGGTCATGTACGTAACGCGCGTTTCCCACCACGAACAGCCCCGGACCTTCCGTCTGCAGGATCTCGTTTTCAGGGATCAGACCCACCGAGGTGATCAGCGTATCGCAGCTGCAATGCCAGCTGTGCGTCTCAAACTGGACCGTCTGCTCGATATCCACCCCTGTCACCCGGTCTTTCCCATACACTTTTCTGATTTCAGCGTTCAAATGTAACGGGATCCCAAAGTCCTCCAGACATTGGACGATATTCCTCTGCAGACCGCCCGGCACGCTTTCCTTCTCAACCACGCAGACCACCTCCGCGCCCTCCAGCGTCAGCCGACGCGCCATGATCAGGCCGATATCGCCGGAACCTACGATCACGATCCGTTTTCCCGGCAGCAGGTCGTGCAGGTTCAGAAAACTCTGAGCTTCACCCGCCGTATAGATGCCCGCCGGTCTGCTTCCCGGGATCTCGATGGCGCCTCTGGTCCGCTCCCGGCATCCGGTGGCTGCGATCACCGCCTTGCTCCGGTAGACGCCCTCGCCCTCCGGCTCCGCCGTCAGGACCTTCAGCCGTTGAGGGCCAGCCGCTGTTTCCCAGCCTGCATCTCTCGTCACCGACAACACCGCCGCGCAGCAGTGCGTCTCGATCCCAAGTTCGTCTACCTTTTCAATATCAAAAGCTGCGTATTCCGGCCCGGAATAATTTTCGCCATACCGCTCCAGTCCAAATCCGTCGTGAATACACTGGTTCAGCACTCCGCCCAGCCGGTCTTCCCGCTCCAGCAGCACAATATCTTCCACGCCCTTTTCCCGCAGCGCAGCCGCCGCGGCCAGACCCGCAGGCCCGCCGCCGACGATCACAACGTCTGTTTTTCTCTCCAACAATGTATTCCTTTCAGTCAATGTCTCCCTTTCCAACCGCATTTCCCTTTCCGTCAACTCTCACCGGCGTTCCTTTTCTCATCTCGCCCTGCCGGCAAACATCCATCCCGTGCTCTTGTCCCAGCAAAGCGTCAGCGGTTCTACACCCCGTTCCTCTGCCAAAAGCTCCACGATCTTTACAGAGCAAAAACCGCCCTGGCAGCGGCCCATGCCTGCCCTCGTCCGATTTTTGATCCCCCGCAGAGTGGGCAGGGCCCCGATCTTTACAATATCGTCATACGCATCCAGTATCTGTCCTTTCGTCACCGCCTCGCAGCGGCATAGGATCCGCCCCCGGCTGCTCTCAGCCCGGGTTTGCCTTCTCTCGTGTGAGCGGGAATCTACATCTATACTGGTCTCCCCCCAGTCTCTGCATCGGCGCCATTCCTCATAAGCCGGATTCCGCTCCACTTTTTCCTGTTTCTGAACGATATCGGCCACCATGCGCCCAATGGGGATCGAAGCGGTCAGTCCCGGGGACTCGATGCCCGCCAGCGTGATAAACCGACCCGCCTCCGGTTCCTGTTTAATGATGAAACCGCGTACCCGCCGGTTTCCTTCGTCGTAAGCTTGGGCCGTATTCCTGCAAAGCTTCGGATAATGTCCGTCCTCTTGATATCAGAGAGAAGCTGATGCCCGCCCTCAAACAGCATGTCCATCACTTCTTTCGTACTGTCGTATTCCTCTCTCTCGTGGTCCCCCAAGTATTCCGCGCTAGGTCCGATCATTATATTGCCGTGGATCGACGGCGTCAGATGGATCCCCAGCCCCCCGGCCTTTTGATTCGGCACCGGGTAGACCGGCAGCGGCAGGTCCAGGCCGCAGCCCTTGTCCAAAATATGGTACTCGCCTCTGCAGGGGCGGATCTCATACGCGTCGATCCCCGCCATGCGGCAGATCTCGTCGGCGTATAGCCCCGCGCTGTTGATCAGCCATCGGCTCCGAAATCTTTCTCCGCCTGCTGTCACTTCAAAACAGTCCTCCGCCTGAACGTTTTCCCTCCGGATCTCGCTGACCCTCTTTCCAAAAAAATAAACGGCCCCGTTCTGACAGGCGTGTTCACCCAATGCTACCGTATATTCAAAGGGATCAAAAACACCCGTACGCTCCGACAACAGGGCCCAGTTTCCGCCGATGCGCGGATGTATCCTGCTGATCTCCTCTCCGTTCAGGATCGTCAATCCCTCTGCACCGTTGGCCTCCCCCTGCCCCTTCAGGCGCTGCAGTTCCTCCCGGTCCTCATCCGTCAGGCCGGTCACCAGTTTCCCCGTCCGACGAAAGCTGATCCCCAGCAGAGCCGCTTCACGCTCAAAACCTTTGTTCCCCTCCACACAAAGCCGCGCCATCAACGTACCCGGCCGATTGTTAAATCCAGCGTGCAGAACTCCGCTGTTTCTGCCGCTGGTCTCGAATCCCGTATCCTGTTCCTTTTCCAGCACAGCCACATCCAGTCTGTACCTTGTCAATTCCCGGGCAATGGCATTCCCTACCGCTCCCGCTCCGATGACAATCACGTCAAAAATTTTCATTTAACTCACCTTACCAAAATATCACTATATCCAGTTTTACCCAGATCGTGTTATGATCGACATTAAGCCGCCTTTTCCATTTGCCGCTCACTTTCTATACATACCAATATACATGAATCGGATATTTTTTGCAAAGGTAAGAAAAGTTTCTGGCGTGTGTTATATGGAGGCCTTTTTTAAACAAGCTGGTATTTATAACCAAATTTATTTTTAATTATCACAACACCCAAAATAGATAATATTTGATATATCAATGCCCGATTTAAATATTACCTATTTTTTACAATTAATTAATTTCTAAATTCAACCTTTATTCAACAATTATTCACTTTTTTGAGAACTGAAGATAATGTCAAATTATCTTCAGAAGGGGAGGATGATTTGAGCAAACCAAAACGAATAAACTCCCCTTCGAAGAATTCTAAAGGAGGAATTTCAAAATGAGAAAAGTACTTTCATTTGTGCTGGTACTGTCTCTGGTTCTGGGAAGCTT
>NZ_LR027599.1 GCF_900605495.1 Bacilliculturomica massiliensis | reverse complement strand
CAGGAGGCCGGGCGGCCTGGCGGAGGACCGCCGCGTGCCGGTGGCGGGGATGCGCCGCGTGATCGCGCAGAAAATGAAAGAAAGTATAGAGACGGCCGCTCATGTGGCCCTGACCACAGAAGTGGATATGAGCAGGGCGGTGGATCTGCGGCAGAGGCTTCTCCCCTTTGTGGAAAAGCGGTACGGGGTGAGACTTTCTCTGAACGATATCGTGATCCGATGCGCCGCGGAGGCGCTGCGGGAGTTCCCCAGGGTCAACAGCGTGTTTCAGGGAGACGAGATCATAGAAAAATCCGGGGTCCACGTGGGGATGGCGGTGGCCCTTGAGGAAGGGCTGGTGGTCCCGGTGATCCGTGATGCGGACTGTCTGAGTCTGGGCGGCATCGCGGCGGAAAGCAAACGGCTGGCCCAGCGGGCCAGGGCCGGCGAATTGATGCCCGATGAGTATTCGGGAGGCACCTTTACTGTATCCAATCTGGGAATGTATGATGTAACATTCTTCTCCTCTATTATAAATCAGCCGGAAAGTGCGATTCTGTCTGTGGCAAAAGTCGTTGACAGAATCGTGCCGGAGGCTGGAGTACCGGTGATCAGGCCCATGATGAACCTGACGGTGAATTTCGATCACCGCCCTGTGGACGGGGCGCAGGCTGCTCAATTTCTCAGAAGGATCAAGCAGCTGCTGGAAGAACCCTATGAGTTGTTAGGGTAGAGGAGGGAAGGATATGCGCTATGACGTCATAGTGATCGGGGGCGGCCCCGGCGGCTACACAGCGGCCATCAAAGCAGCCCAGCGCGGGAAGAACGTGTGCCTGATCGAAAAGGGAGCGCTGGGAGGAACCTGTTTGAACGTCGGCTGTATTCCCACCAAGGTGCTGCTCAAGAGCGTGGGATTGTTGGAAGAGATCCGCCGCAGCGCGGAGTTCGGAATAAAAGGTGTGGACGTGTCCGCGGCCGGTCTGGATCTGCATCAATTGCAGGAGAGAAAGAAAAAAGTTACGAAGCAGCTGGTGGGCGGAGTGGGAGCTCTCCTGAGAAAGAATCGAGTTACTGTTGTGGAGGGGAGCGCCCGCTTCGCTGACGCGCACACGATAATAACAGGCGATCAGAGTCTGGAGGGGGAAACGATCATCATCGCCTCCGGATCAAGATCCAAAAACCTGCCCATCGAGGTCTCGCCTGCCATGCCTGTTTATACCAGTACCGAGATACTCAGTCTGGAAGAGTTCCCGAAAGAAATGGCGGTGATCGGCGGCGGCGTCATCGGAATGGAGATGGCGGCTTATCTTGCAGGTTTGGGGATCACTGTAAGGATCGTGGAATTTCTGGACAGGATCCTGCCGATGGTGGATCGGGAGATCACCGAGATCCTGACGAGACAGCTTGAAAAGAAAGGCGTCCAGATCTTCACCTCAGCTAAAGTTGAAAAAATTACGGATCACAGCGTGGTGTTTGCCAAAGACGGCGGCCGAAGCGAGGCGGGATGTCAGGCTGTGCTGATGGCCGTTGGGAGGGAAGCGGACCTTTCCGATCTGAATCTGGAAGCAGCCGGAGTTCGCGTCGCGCGGGGGAGCATTCTCACGGATGACAGCATGCAGACCAATGTGGCCGGCATATACGCCGTCGGTGATGTGAACGGCCGTTCCATGCTGGCCCACACGGCGTTTGCGGAGGCGGAAACTGCAGTAGAACAGATCTGCGGGGGCAAGGCGAAGATGGACTATGGCAAGATCCCCAGTGGAATCTACCTGGATCCGGAGATCGCGTCGGTGGGGCTGACTGAGGATCAGGCGGCTGCAAAATATGGAGCGGACGGGATCCGGATCGGCCGGTTTCCCATGGCGGCAAACGGAAAATCCAAGATCGAGGGCCGGGAAGACGGATTGATCAAGATTATTTCAGAAGCCCGCTATGGCGAGATCGTGGGAGCGCATCTATATTGCGCCCACGCTACGGATATGATCGCGGAGCTGTGTCTGGCCATGGGGCTGGAGTGCACGGCGGAGGAAGTGGCATCCCTGGTACACCCCCATCCGACTGTGTCGGAAGCAGTGCAGGAGGCATGTCTGGCCGTGGACGGCCGGGCGGTCCATATATAGGGAAAACGACGGCCCGGAGCTGTTGATCCGGGAATGGGCGAAAGGAGGGAGAAGGACTAAGGAGATCAGGTCAGACACGTGGCAAAGGTATTTATGAGAAAGAGGTGATAGGAATGGGCAGGGTCGAAGGAAAAACAGCGATCGTGACAGGAGGCGCGCAGGGACTTGGAAAAGCCATTGCCGGACGGCTGGCGAAGGAAGGCGCCTTTGTCAACATTTTCGACATAGGAGACGGCGCAGAGGCCGTGGCGGAGATCCGTCAGGCGGGCGGTCAGGCGGAAGCCTACTCCGTAAACATTACAGATCGCCGTCAGGTCGAACAGGCGGTGGCAGAGATCCTGGAGCGGAGAAAAACGCTGGACATCCTGGTGAACAACGCGGGCGTGGTATCCGCTCACGAGAATCTCCTGTCCGTGACGGACGAGATCTGGGAGCGTGAGATCGGAATTAATCTGACAGGGACATTCTACTGCTGCCGCGCGGTGCTGGGCGCGATGATCCAGCAGAAAAGCGGAAAGATCGTAAACATTTCATCCATTGCTGGAGATACGGGCCGGCCGCAGACCAGTCCGGCCTATTCTGCGGCTAAAGCCGGCGTGTACGGACTGACCATGTCTATGGCGCGATCCGTGGCGAAACACGGAATCAACGTAAACGCGGTCTGCCCGGGAGTCATACTTACGGGGATCCACGCATCCTATCCAAAGGAAGAACTGGACGCCCTGCTGGCCCAGATCCCCTATTCGAGGGGAGGAAAACCCGATGATATCGCAGGCGCGGTGCTGTTTCTCGCCGGCCCCGATTCCGATTACATAACGGGAGCGCGGATCCGGGTCAACGGCGGGTCGTGGATGGGATAAATCCGTTTTCTACAGGAATAAAGCGTAAAAACTGAAATGATTTTAGCAAAACGGCGCTGAAGGACTGCGCCGAATTAAGAGGAGGGTTTGCTGTGAAGAAAAAGATTGCTTTAAGCCTCATTATGATACTTGTTGTTATGGCGGCCATGACCGGCTGCGGCGGCGGAAGCGGCGGCGATACGGGAGGCGGCACCGGCGGAGGCGGCGGGGAAAAGGTCAATTGGAAGCTGGCCAGCACATGGGCGGATGGAACATTTCTTTTTTCTGTGGATCAGCGGTTCTGCGAATTGGTGGGAGAGCTCACAGACGGCAATTTTACCATCAAGCCTTATGGCGTAGGGCAGCTTGGCGCTGCGAATCAGGTATTTGATCTGGTTCAGGGAGGCACAGTAGAGGCCGGAGGCGACTGGCCGTCGTACTGGACGGGAAAAAGTCTGGGGTTTGATCTGCTGGCCACCACCATGTTCGATTTTACAAACTGGGATTATTACGTATGGATCTATGAGGGCGGCGGTCTGGAAGACGCCTACAATTATATGTTCAACCAATTTGGTATGGTCTACTTCCCCACGGCGGTGACTCCCATGGAATCGGGCATTCGCTCCAACGTGCCGATCAAATCACTGGCAGATTTTAAAGGCCTGAAGATACGTTTTGCCGGTAAGATCCAGGGTATGGTAGCGGAGAAAATCGGTATCACTCCTGTAACCATCGCCGCGGACGAGTTATATGAGTCCCTGCAGAGGGGCGTGATCGACGCGGCGGAGTACAGCGGCCCGTACAATGACGACGTGATGAAAATTCAGGAAGTTACTAAATATTGGCTGACGCCGGGCTGGCATCAGACCGCTTCTGCCTATGGAGCCATGATCAATCAGGCTGCCTACGATAAACTTCCCGACGCTTATAAAGATGCCATCGAGAAGGCGGCTAAATTGACGATGGTGGAATACATGGCCAAGTATACCTGGAATGATGCACAGGCAACCCAGAGAATACTGGATGCCGGAGTTGAGACGACAACACTGTCCGACGAGGATATGGCCACGCTGCAGCAATACACATTAGAATCGGCGGAAGCTCTGGCGGCGGAAAGCGAAGATTACGCTCACGTATACAAAAGTATGCTGAACTATAGGAAGACGATGGAAAATTACAGAACAGCGCTGGGAGATTGGGGCTTCGGCATCAACCTGAAGGAGTATCCCAATATACCGGAATAGCTGACGGCTCCTGACTAAACGATATATCGTGGAGGGGGAGCGATGTGCGGGCGTCCGCGCCCGCCGTCCGCTCCCCTGAATGGAAAAGGAGAGGATTTGATGAAGGCTCTGAAAAAAATCACACAGATCATCGATACGATCAACGAATGGGCGGGAAGTATTTCAGCTTATTCAGTAATCGTTCTTATGGTAGTCGTTGTGTTTGAGGTGTTCAGCCGAAGGGTGTTTAACCAGCCTACAATATGGGTTTACGAGACGACGTGTTTTATTTATGGATTTTTAATTATGATGGTGGCCGGATACGGACTTTTGCATGGGAGCCATGTGGCGGTAGACCTGTTTTCCGCCCGCTTGTCGGAACGAAATCAACGAATCCTGTCGATCTGCATGTATCTGGTATTTTTCTTTCCCTTTGTAACCTTGATGCTGCCGGCAGCTGTCAAGTTTACTCAGACGGCCTGGATCATGAAGGAACACAGCTGGTCGCAGTGGGGACCGCCTGTTTACCCGATCAAGACAGTGATCCCGATATCTCTGGCTCTTTTATGGATCCAGGGGCTGTCAGAAGTCCTCAAGTCGGTGATCTATCTCATGACAAATAAAAAAACAAAACCGTCCGCTAAAACAGGGGAGGTGTAATGGTGGAAAATGTAATCCTGATCTTGATGTTTGTAGGCCTTCTGGTCGGCTTGCTGACAGGGCATCCGCTGGCGTTTATCCTTGGCGGCGTGGCTACCATCGCGGGAGCCATCGGCTGGGGCGACGCGGTATTTGCTGTCTGTGTCACCAGGATATACGATACAATGAATAATTATTCTCTGGTTGCGATCCCCTTATTTGTACTGATGGCAAATTTCTTGACAGCTTCCAATGTTGCAGAGGGTCTGTTTGACGCCATACGTTATCTCCTTGGATCGCTGAAGGGGGGGCTGGCGGTAGCAGTTATCGCGGTCTCCACAGTATTCGCGGCGACGACAGGAATCGTAGGCGCGTCGGTGGTGACCATGGGAATGCTGGGTCTTCCCGTATTGCTGAAACACGGTTATCAGAAAGAGTTGGCGGTAGGCTGCATCTGCAGCGGCGGTTCGCTGGGGATCCTGATCCCGCCCAGCATTATGCTGGTCATTATGGGGTCCTACGCGCAGCTGTCTGTGGGAAAACTGTTTCTGGCCGCCATCGTACCGGGGCTTTTGCTCTCCTTCTGTTATATGGTATATGTTCTGGTTATTTGCCACATCCATCCAGAGTACGGTCCCGCACTCAGCCCGGAGGAAGCCGCGAAGATGCCGATGGCGGCCAGAATAAAAAACAGTCTGATCAATCTGGTTCCGCCCTTACTGCTGATCATAGCTGTGCTGGGCAGTATTTTCGGCGGCGTGGCTACGCCTACCGAGGCCTCGGCCATGGGAGCGCTCATGGCGCTGATCATGGCGGTCTGCTATCGTCAGTTCAGCTTGAAAATGCTGAAGGCGGCGGTGATCGACACGGCAAAGACCACTTCTATGTGTTTCGTCATCCTGATCGGAGCCAACGCGTTTACAGCCGTTTTCATCGGCATGGACGGAGACACACTGGTCGAGAATATCGTGATGGTAATGGGATTAGGCAAGTGGGGCGCCTTTGCGCTGATGATGATCATTGTCTTCATATTGGGCATGTTTATCGATTGGATCGGTATTGTTATGCTTGTATTTCCAATTTTCCTGCCCATCATGGACATGTTCGGATTTGACCGGCTGTGGATCGTGGCGGTCACAGCGGTTCTGCTGCAGACATGCTTTATGACGCCGCCCTTCGGGTATGCCCTTTTCTATGTCAGAGGGATCGCCCCTGAGGGCGTGACTCTGGGACACATATACCGGGGCGTCATCCCATTTATCATCATCATCTCCGTAGTCGTATTAATGACTGTATTTATCCCGCAGGTGGTACTGTATCTGCCCGGACTTTCTTCCGCGGCGATATAAAGAAACAGATGAGTTCAGGAAGGAGGAGCGTCAATTGGCGGTAAAAGCAGCGTACAGGCATACAAATATCAATGCGAAGGACTGGCGGAGGCTGTCGGCTTTTTATCAGGAGGTGTTCGGCTGCGTGCCGGTACCGCCGGAACGGGATTTAAGCGGCGACTGGTTTGAACGAGTTACCGGCGTAAAGGGGGCAGCTGTGCAGGGAGAACATATCGCGCTTCCGGGTTATGGCGATGACGGTCCAACCTTTGAGATATTCACTTACAGCGTTCCGGAGGGGACGCGGCCTCTGGCGATCAACGGCTACGGCTTTGCCCATGTAGCTTTTGAGGTAGATGATGTGGAGGAAGCTTATCAGGCGGTGAGGAAGGCCGGCGGAAGCGCCTGCGGGGAATTGCTCCGTCACTATTATCCCAGTAAGGATATGACGCTTACGATCGTCTATGCAAAAGATCCGGAAGGAAATGTAGTGGAGCTGATGAAGTGGACGGATGGGAGATGTATGGATGAGAGCAGTAGTCAAGTATGACAATATACCGGGGGCCACAGAAATAAGAGAGGTACCGGTTCCGGAGATAAACGACGATGAAGTGCTGATCAAGGTGGCTTACGCCGGTATCTGCGGCGGAGACCCCCACATACACAGCCAGACGATGTCTTACCCGCCTGTGGTGGAGGTGCCGCTGATCCTGGGCCACGAATGCTCGGGGATAGTTGCCGCAGTGGGGAGGAATGTGTCCGGCGTGAAAGCGGGCGATCACGTTGTGCCGGAAACCCACGTTGGATTCTGCGGTGAGTGTTATTACTGCAGACAGGGCATGTTCAACCTGTGTAAAGAGAGAAAAGGACTTGGAGCGGGCGCGCCGGGCGTGTTCGCCGAATATGTGAAAGCAGACCGGCGCGCGGTACATCTGCTGAACAGCGAGACGTCTCTGAGGAAAGCGGCGCTGACAGAACCGCTGTGCATCGTCTACAATTCGCTTGTCAAGCACTCCTGCCTGAAACCTGGAGACACTGTGGCGATCATCGGAGCGGGAAGTATGGGACTGCTGTCCGGAGCGCTGGCAAAGGCCATGGGAGCGGGAGAGGTGGTTCTTCTGGGTACTCCGGCCGACGCGGGCCGTTTTGAGATCGCAAAGGGAGTCGGTATCCGGGATTTTGCATATGTGACGGACCATACGCCGGAAGAGATCAAGAAGCGGTACACGGACGGCAGGGGATTTGATCTGGTGGTGGACGGAGCCGGAAACAGGGCTGCTTTCTGGAGCGCCATTCAGCTGGTTCGGCCACTGGGAGAGATCAATAAGATCGGTTTTGGACCGGAGCCCTTTGACCGATCGCTTGATCCTTTAAATTTAATGGGAGCAACAGTCAACTTCGCATTTTCCCACACCTGGGATGTGTGGGAAAAAAGCGTGAAGCTGATTGAAAAAAATATTGTGGATGTGGAGAAAATCGTGACTCATGAGCTGGCGCTTGAAGAATTTGAAACGGGGTTTCAGCTTATGGACCGGCAGGAAGGGGTCAAGGTTTTACTGAAACCCTGATCCCCCAAAGGAGGGATGTTAAACATGGCAAATCTGTTTTCTGTACCGGGAAGGATCCTTTCCGGGGAGGGCGCGCTGGAGATGAGCGGACCCTATTTGGAGACCTTCGGGAAAAAGGCCCTTATCGTCACGGACGAGATGATGGAAAAGCTGGGAAATCTGAAGCGGGTGACCGACGTGCTGGAACAGGCGGGCGTCGCCTATGCGGTCTACACGGGCGTCAGCGGGGAACCTACGGACGAGATGATCGAAAAGGGAGCGGCGCAGTATAAAGCCGATGGGTGTGACTTTTTGATCGGACTGGGAGGGGGAAGCCCCATCGACTCCATGAAGGCCATCGGCGCCGTGGTCAGCGGAGGAAAGAACATCGCCGAATATATGGGCAGGAGCATCGACCAGAAGCTGCCGCCCACGGCGGCTATTCCCACCACGGCGGGGACCGGATCGGAGGCCACGCAGTTTACGATCATTACCGATACGAAAAACAATGTGAAAATGCTGTTGAAAGGGCCGTCGCTGCTGCCGTCTCTGGCCGTCATCGATCCGGTGTTTACGGCCACGGCGCCGCAGTCCGTGACGGCGGCCACAGGCGTCGACGCCCTGTGTCACGCGGTGGAGGCGTTCACGTCGCTGAAGGCCTTTCCTCTTGCGGATTCTTTCGCTGTCTCCGCGGTCAAACGGATCTTTCGGAGCCTGAAGCGGGCTTACGATAAAGGGGACGATATGGAGGCAAGGGAGCAGATGGCGCTGGCTGCGCTGGAGGCGGGCATCAGTTTCAATAACTCATCGGTGACCATCGTCCACGGAATGAGCCGCCCCATCGGAGCGCTGTACCACGTGCCCCACGGCCTGTCCAACGCCATGCTGCTGCCGGAGTGCCTGAAGTTTGCCGTGTCCGGAGCGGAGGAACGCTTCTGTGAACTGGCCAGAGAGACGGGACTGTACGAGGACGGCATGACGGTGCAGCAGGGAGCCCAGGTCTTTATCTCCGCGGTATGTGATCTGTGCGCCAGCTTAAACGTGCAGACCCTGGCGGAATTCGGCGTGGACAAGGAAGACTTCTTCCAAAATATCTCGAAGATGGCCGATGACGCCATCGCCAGCGGCAGCCCGGCCAACACCAGGCGTCAGCCCACGAAGGAAGACATCACCGAGATCTATGAGGCGCTGTGGAAGTAGCGGAGAGAAAGAGAAGCTGAACATCAGCGGCGGCATCTTCCGGTAAAACCGATGGAACAGATCCGCGCAGTCATTGGCAGCGCGGATCTTTCTTTCAAACGCGGGAAAGGAGACAAACCATGGAGTATGAGAATCTTTTATTTGAGGTCAAGGACGGTATCGGATACATCACCATCAACAGGCCGAAGGCGCTGAACGCGTTGAACGGAGCCACTCTGGACGAGCTGGGTACAGTGACCGCGGAGCTTGGCGGCCGCAGGGATGTGAAAGCGGTGATCATCACGGGCAGCGGAGAGAAGGCCTTTGTGGCGGGAGCGGATATCGCCCAGATGAGAGACCAGAGCCCGGCGGAGGCCCGGCAGTTTTCCAGAAAGGCTCAGACCGTCTTTTCGGCCATCGAGCATCTTCCTCAGGTGGTGATCGCCGCGGTGAACGGCTTTGCTCTGGGCGGCGGATGCGAGCTGGCCATGGCCTGCGACCTGCGGGTAGCTTCGGAGAAGGCGAAGTTCGGCCAGCCGGAGGTCAATCTGGGGATCCTGCCCAGCTTCGGAGGGACCCAGAGACTGCCCCGGATCGTTGGACGTGGAGTGGCCAAACAGCTGATCTTTACGGCGGAACCCATCGACGCGACGGAGGCCTACCGGATCGGTCTGGCCAACAAGGTGGCGCCGGCGGACACGCTGATGGCGGAGTGCGAGGCCATGGCCAAAAAGATCATGAGCAAGGGCATGTTCGGGGTGAGTCTGGCGAAGGCGGCGGTCAACGACGGCATGAACATGGACACGGAATCGGCGTTCAAATACGAGGCGGATCTGTTTGCCCTGTGCTTTGCCACAGACGATCAGAAAGAAGGGATGACGGCGTTTCTGGAAAAGAGGGCCGCAGTTTTTCACGATTTCTTCTAGGGAACAGATCGGCGCACTGGTGTGAGGATGGCTTCCGGCGGGATGATATCTTCTGCCAGAAGATCAGAAAAGCAGAAAAGCAGCGGGCGGAGGACGATGAGGAAGGAACGGTGACTTTAATGAAAAAGGTCAGAGTGATGACGGCGGCGGAAGCGGCGGAACTGGTGAGGGACGGGCAGACGGTGGTGACAGGGGGCTTCGTGGGAAGCAGCTGTCCGGAGGCGTTGTCGAAGGCGCTGGAACAGCGGTTTCTTGAAACGGGAAAGCCGGAAGGACTGACGTTGTTCTACGCGGCGGCCCAGGGAAACCGTGACGGCAGCGGAGCGGACCATTTCGCCCACAGGGGCATGGTGAAGCGGGTGATCGGCGGGCATTGGAACATGGTTCCCAATCTGGGGACCATGGTGATCAACAACGAGATAGAGGGCTACAATCTACCGCAGGGGACCATCTCGCAGATGTTTCGGGATATCGCGGGGAAGAGGCCGGGGACCATAACCCACGTAGGTCTGCAGACCTTTGTGGATCCCAGGATCAGCGGCGGAAAACTGAACGAGATCACCACGGAGGATCTGGTGGAGGTCATTGAGATCGCCGGGCAGGAACGGCTGCTGTACAAGAATATTCCGGTGGATATGGCGTTCATCCGGGGCAGTTATGCCGACGAGCTGGGCAATGTGTCGGTGGAGAGGGAGATCGGGAGTCTGGACGCCACGGCCATCGCCCAGGCCTGTCACAACTGCGGCGGCAAGGTGATCGTGCAGGTGGAGCGGATCGTCAGCGCGGGGACGCTGGACCCGCGGTTGGTCAAGATCCCGCGGATCTACGTGGACGGGGTGGTGGTCGCGGAGCCGGCGGACCACGAGCAGTGCTTTGGGCATGCGTTCGATCCGTCGCTGACGGGGGAACTGCGCAAACCTTTGAGCGCCATCCAATACGATACGCTTTCCGCAAAAAAAATCATCGGACGGCGGGCCGCCATGGAACTGGTCCCGGGAGCCGTAGTGAACCTGGGGATCGGAGCGCCGGAGTACATCGCCAAGGTGGCCGGCGAGGAAGGGATGGAAGACGATATGGTCCTTACCGTCGAGGCGGGGCCTATAGGCGGAGTGCCCATGGGAGGCAGTCAGTTTGGAGCCAGCGTCAACCCGGAGGCGATTCTGGACCAGGCGGTGCAGTTTGATTTTTATGACGGAGGAGGCGTGGATCTGGCCTTTCTGGGTCTTGCAGAGGCCGACCGGAACGGTAATATCAATGTAAGCAAGTTCGGACCCCGCATTGCGGGAGCCGGCGGTTTCATCAATATTACGCAGAATGCAAAAAAGGTATTTTTCTGCGGAACCTTTACGGCGGGGGGGCTGAAGATCTCCTGTGAAGAGGGGAAACTTCGGATCCTGCAGGAGGGTAAGCAGCGGAAATTCGTGGAGGCCGTGGAACAGATCACGTTCAGCGGAAAGTATGCCGCTCAGATCGGACAGCCTGTCATGTATATTACCGAGAGGGCGGTATTCGCCCTGAAAGAGGACGGAGTCTATCTGACGGAAATAGCGCCGGGGATCGATCTGGAAAGGGATATCCTGGCCCATATGGACTTTCAGCCGAAAATAGAAGGAGAGCTGAGAGAAATGTGGGGAGAGATTTTCATGGAAAAGAAGATGGGGCTGAGCGGATAACCGGCCTGTGGAGATCGTGGATCGGAGACAGGGAACGGGATAATGCTGAACAGAAAGGACGCCGCGCGCAGTTGATTTGACTGCGCCGCGGCGTCCTTTCTGTTGAACGATCAGGCTTCGGAGCCGGCCTCCCCCTCAGCCGGTTTCCCTCTCAGGCGGCCGATCCCGGGAGTTATATATCCTCAGGCCCGCTATGACGTTTCATCATACAAGTATTACATAACGTCGCTTTTTTTCGCATCCCCCACGCCAGTATAATGGAATTGTCAGAAGTTAGCTTTCGTTCTGAAATGCATGATCTACTGCAATGAGCAGTGGAGCGGCAAGCGAGTGAGGTTGAGGAGGTACTTAGCCATGATGACACCAAGAGTTGAGAGGTTGAAGAGACAGCAGGCGGCTGCAAAGCCTACGTTCAGTGTGGAGAGGGCGAGACTGGTCACGGAGGCATATGAAAAGTATGGAGCTGAGCCTAATATTCTCTTGAAGGCCAAGGCATTGGAGCATATTCTGAAGAATATGACCATCTTTATTCTGGACGGCGAGCTGATCGTGGGAAATCATACGGACAAACAGCGGTGCGCACCGGTTTATCCGGAGTTCGCCGCAAAATGGATCATTGATCAGATCGAGGAGTTTACCACCAGAAATGTGGATAAAATGTATATCACAAAAGAGGAGCAGGATGAACTGGTAGCAGTGCTGAAGAAATGGGAGGGCAAATCCTTCGATCAGGCGACAGCCGGGGTCTGTCCGCCGGAAACGCTGGCGGGGGAAGCGGCGGGAGCTTTCACCGTAGGCGCCAGGGATTGCTGCACCGGCCATATTTTGGCGGATTATCCCCGTCTCTTCGACGGTGGACTCAACAGAGCCATCGCGGAGTGTCAGGAGAATATCAGAAAGACAGCGATAACCTGCAGGGAAGATCAGGAAAAGGTGGATTTCTGGAACGCCTGCATCATCGCGGCAAAGGCGGCTATCCAGTTTGCCGGCCGCTATGCGGATCTGGCTGAGGAAAAAGCGAAGGCGGAGGACGATCCAAGGCGGAAAGAAGAACTGCTTGAGATCGCAAAAAACTGCAGGAATATCCCCGCGAACGGCCCTGTTACCTTTTTTGAGGCGGTTCAATACTGTTGGTTTGTACAGCTGATCGTGAGCATTGAGGATAACGGACACGGGAATTCCTTCGGACCCTTTGACCGATATACCAATAAGTATTATGTAGAAGACCTGAAGGCGGGCAGAATTACCGAGGAGAGAGCCCTTGAGATCCTGGAGTGCTTCTTCATCAAGCTCACCGATATCATTAAGCTGAGAGACGCTTTTTACAGCGAGGCATTCGCAGGGTATCCGGTATGGCAGAATCTCGTGATCGGAGGAATGGATTCGGACGGCACGGACGCGTGCAACGAGGTGACCCGCCTGGTGCTGAAGGCCAACGCCGATGTTCAGACCTCTCAGCCGGCCGTATCCCTCAGGTATCACGACGGAATGGCTCAGGATGTGTTCGATATGGGCGTTTCCATGATCCAGAAAGGTCTGTCCACGCCAGCGTTCTTCAACGATAAACTGGTGGTACCCATCATGCTGTCCAAAGGCGCATCCATCCCGGAAGCCAGATACTGGGGCATTTACGGATGCGTGCAGCCCTGCGTGGCAGGCTATTCGGACGGCAGGCCGCAGGTGGGGTATGTAAACTTCCTGAAGTGCCTGGAACTGGCCATGCACGATGGCGTGGATCCACTGACCGGCAGGCAGATCGGACCGAAGACGGGAAAATTTACTGATTTTAAAACCATGGAAGAATTCACGGAAGCGGTATACGATCAGCTCAGATATTGCTACCACCTGATGCTGACAGGTTACACGGCCGTGACCTCTATGCACGCGGTACGTCAGAACATGCCGTTTTCGTCCATTATGGTGAGCAACTGCATCGAAAAGGGCAGATCCCTTCAGCAGGGCGGAGCCAAGTACAACGAGTCAGGCTGCCTGGGTACCGGGCTGGGAAATACGGCGGACGCTATGGCGGCGATCAAAAAGTTCGTATTCGATGAAAAAGTGATTTCTAAACAGGAGCTGCTGGACGTTCTGACCAACAATTTTGAAGGCAGCGAGCCGCTCCGTCAGCTGCTGCTCAACAAGGCGCCCAAGTACGGCAACGACATCGACAGCGTGGATAGGATGGCAGCGGATATCGTGAAATGTGCCAGAGAGCATCTGGAGAATTACAGGGATTCCCGTGGCGGCAAGTACGTGCTGGACATCGAGTCCCAGTCTCTGAACATCGTACAGGGCAAGTGCATCGGCGCCACGCCGGACGGAAGATATGCCTACACTCCGCTGGCGGACAATTGTTCGCCGGTAATGGGAAGAGACGTCAACGGTCCTACGGCCACCGTACTTTCCGTAGCGAAGCTGGATCAGATCAACACAAACGACGGAGCGCTGTTCAATCTGCGTTTTGACCCGCGGACCATCGCTGGCGCAAAAGGGCGCCAGGTAATCGGCAGCGTCATCAAAACTTATTTCGATCATTTCGGAGAACACATCCAGATCAACGTGGTATCTGATGAGACGTTGAAGGCCGCACAGAAACATCCGGAGGATTACCGGGATCTGCTGGTGAGAGTGGCAGGCTATCTGGCGTACTTTACAGAGCTGGATAAAGAGGTGCAAGATAATATCATAGCCAGAACCGCGCACGACTGCTGATCCGGATGGGAGGGACAAAATGGACAATGTGACGGAAGGATTGTTGGGAGGGATCCAGCGGTTTTCCACGGAGGATGGGCCGGGTATCAGGACGACGCTTTTCTTTAAAGGGTGTCCGCTGAAGTGCAGATGGTGTCATAACCCGGAACTCATCAGCAGTGAGTTCGAGATCCTGTATTCCCCAAAGCGGTGTATCCGCTGCGGCATGTGCGTCAGAGTCTGCCCACAGAAGGCGATCTCCGCGACAGAGGAGGGGATTGCCATAGACAGGGGGAAATGTCTCCGCTGTGGGAAATGCGCGTCCGCGTGCTGCTCCGAGGCGCTTCGAACCGCGGGGGAGAAGCGTGAATTGAGCCAGCTGGTCAAACTGCTGGGCCGCGACCGGGACTTCTACAATAAAACCGACGGCGGCGTCACTTTCAGCGGCGGCGAAGTGCTGGCGCAGGCCGACTATGCTTACACGGTGATGCAGGAGTGCCGGAAGAACGGTCTTGCGGTGGCTATCGACACCTGCGGCTTTGCTGACAGGGAAGATTTGCTCCGCCTTTGCAGAGAGGCGCAGGTGGTGCTGTTCGATATCAAGACGATGATCGACGAGAAACATCGCCGGCTCACCGGCGTTGGGACTGAAGTCATTCACAATAATCTACGAGCTTTGGCGGCAGACGGCGACATCAGACACAAAATAATCATCCGAATGCCGCTGATCCACAATATCAACGATCAGATGGACGATCTGGAACTGACCTGCAGATTTATGGGAGAACTGGGCTTGAAGAAGGTGAATCTTCTGCCGTATCATTCGCTGGGGACCTCAAAGACCAGAAGTATGGGCGGGGCTGCAGAGGAGTTCGAGACGCCTCCCGACGAATATCTGGAGGAAGTGCGGAACTTGTTCCGCAGCCATGGGCTGGATGTTATGATCATGGGAAACGACGATGAGCCGGAGGAAGAGTCCGTATAACCGATTGGCTACACGATATTATTGTCCACCAGCTGCTTGGTACAGTCGATAAATTTTTTCATGGCGGGGGAGGCCTCCGACAGCGAGGGCAGAAGGATTCCCAGCTCCCGGAATTGCGGCGGGTTCAGCTTTTTCCAACAGATGGTATTCAGATGGTCTTTGATCGAAAGTTTCGTAACGATACTGGTGCCTGCGCCGCCCTTAACCAGAGAAATGGTGGTCAGATCGTTGATCGTGTTGAACATGACTTTGGGAGTAATATTGTAGGTTGAGAATATGCGGTTGACATCGTAGTCGAGACCCTTCGCCGTCAGAATAAAGGATTCGTCCCGGAACGCGCTGATGGGGAATTCGTCCGCATCTTTCAGAGGGTGATTGGAAGGAATGATCGCCACCAGGGATTCCTTTCTCAGAGGGACCCAATCCGCCGTGTGGTGCGGCTGCTTGCTGATGAAAGCGCAGTCGATAAAACCTTTCTCAAGATTTTCCTCCATCTCGTCGGCGTCGCCCTCGTAGAGCATGACCTTTACATCGGGATAGGCCTCGCGGAATGTATTGATGATGGTGGGCATCCAGTGCCAGGCCACGCTGGCGTAGGCGCCGATGCGAAGCCGGCCCACATTCAGGCCGTTGATGGAGGCCGCAGTCTGTTCAAACTGTTCGTTGCAGTTTAGCATTTTCTGAATAATAGGCAGCAGAAGTTCGCCCTCAGGGGTGGGTCTGATACCGCTGCGGGAGCGCACAAGAAGTTTAAAACCTAATTCGTTTTCCAGGTTTTTCATCATGTGAGACACGCCGGACTGGGTGTATCCCAGAGCGTCGCCCACCTTCGAGAGATTGCCCAGTTGAACAGCCAGCGAAAAAACCTCAAATTTTCGTAAATCCATTGCAGCGCGCCCCCATTCTTCTTTTACGGCATCGCTTATAAGCGATGCCGTAAACATATGCTGTCTAAACGGATGATTATTTTAATAATTAAAATTGATCGGTATCGTGACATATCTGGATCCAAGCCGTTTCAGCCTGCTTTATCCTCAGATGGTTGTTGGATTTACTGAGGTTAAAACTGACTGACAGCAGCGTTCGGCTGGATGAAATAAAACAAATTAAATTTCAATTATCAGTTGTCTATATTTTAGTTTAATCGCGGCGGCGGGGCAAGAGATGATTCGTTTTTTTTAAAACGATCCGGAGACAATACTCGAAGTTTCGTCATTCTAACAGCTATCTGAGCGGCATGATCTCTGCAGCGGAAGAATACGGCGCCGAGAGCTGATCCTCACCGTGGCCATCGAGAACGCCGCTCCCGTGTTGACAGAGGACTGTTTGCGAAAGACTGCGGGTGAATTGTTGGAAATGATAAGAGACAATTTCTCTGACAGCGACGGGATCTGTTTTGCATTGCATGGAGCCGGCGTCGCCGAGGGAATTCCCGATCTGGAAGCTTTCTGTTATCTGAGATAAGAACAATAGTGGGAAATGATATGCCGGTCACGATCAGTCTGGATCTGCACGGAAATATTTCGGAGGAGATCGTCCGTTTAAGCGACGGCATAGCGCCGCCGGCTTGAGAAAAGATAAGTGTCAGGACGCCGATTCTTCGCGTCCCAGCGTCTGTTAGCCGCCGATGGGCGGTGGACTCTGAAAGGAGATAGGTCAAATCTAGATTTTTTTCTCGATCTCACCGAAAAAGAGCCGCCAGATAGGTGAAACCCGATAATTTAGTGAGCTTTCCCCTATTTGGAAGCAGATGTTGAGAAAATATTGCTGATTTCCGTGTGGTTTTCGGGGATCTGCAATTTTTTTTTGGTTTTTCACCTATTACAGAGCCAGCTGGACTAGGGGGGACGGCTGATCTCGGGAGTGCGGCTGTCCGGCATGGAGCGGCAGGGCCGGGGGCTGTCCGGCATGGAACGGCAGGGGCTGATCCCGGCAGTGCGGCAGCCCCACGGAAAACTGAGCCCGAGAGTGCGATAGGCAGGCATGGGCGGCTGATTCTGTGAGCGGGGCGTCCCCGCGAACCGAATACTTCTCGCTCAACGCTGCCGGAATCAGATGATAGCACAGCACTTTGATCTGGGAATCAGAGAACGGAAAGGCTGTTTCTTGACGTTTTTTGCATTATAGGCGTATGTTCTTAATATCTTTGATCCTTGACACAATGGAGTTAAAGTAAAGATCTTTCAACCCCGGCGTTTTGTATATGAAATTCTGAAGAAGGGCATCCACCTCGTTTTCACCGTTGAGGATGGCGTGAATGTGAAATTTCGTGTTGCCAAGTACCTGATAGATCTGTGTAATACAGTCATTTTTTTTCAGGTAGTCGATGGCCTCCTCATATTTTGTGGGATCGAGAGTGATCTCGAAATAGGCGGAAAACGTGCTTGCGATTTTTTGGGGATTGATGATGACGGTGTACTGCTCGATGATCCCCTTATCTTCGAGAGCCTGAATACGAGCTTTGACAGCGACTCTGGAAAGACCTACGATTTCACCGATATCCACGTAAGAGATGCGGGCGTTTTCGGAGAGGAGTTCAAGTATTCTGCAATCTATGGCGTCCAGAGCTTTTATATTTTCTAAAAACATAGAGGATCCTCCTTTTCTACGTTAATCTACGTTTAATACTACAGGGGAACGGGTTGAAAAGCAATCAAATTTCAGATCAAAAAAAGAAAAGAATATTCTGCCAATTTCAAAAATAATATTGACGAATTCTATAATAAATGATAATTTAAAAATATCAGACAAATAGAAAGCAAAATATTTCGATAATAAAGAAACGAGGGCAGCGTGACGGAACTTTATTGTTTGCTCAGCGCCATACCGATAATCGCATTTATTTTTTCAATGTCTTTTTTAAAGAAGAGCATCGGTGTTGCCGCATTGATTAGTTTTATACTGGCGTTTCTCATTGGGCGATGTATTCTGGGGGCCAGTCTGTCGATGTTATTTTCCGGTTGTCTGGAAGGTCTGTGGAATACATTTATCATTATGGTAGTCGTGTTTTCTGCGCTGCTTTTGTATGAACTGCTGGAAAAAAGCAAAATGCTGTCCGCTCTCAGCCAGTGGGTGGGCAGCCACATTGAGGACAAAGTCGATCAAATACTGATGATCGGCTGGGTATTCACCAGCTTCCTGCAGGGGGTGACCGGGTTCGGCGTACCGGTGGCGGTGGCGGCTCCCATTTTGACAGGGCTGGGCGTAGAGCCGCGGAAAGCGGTGATCATATGTATTTTGGGACATGCCTGGGGCGGAACCTTTGGAACTTTAGGCATCGCATGGAACAGCATGCTCCTGCAGCTGCCTGATGGACATGACGTGTATATGGGTCAGACGATTTTGTATACGTGCATTCTGCTTGGGATCTACAATTTCATCTGCGGCCTGCTGATCTGTGCTCTTTATAAGGGTAAAAAGATAAAAGCGCGAGAGCTGATGGCAGTCGCGCTGATTTCCTCGGTGCAGAGTATGGGGCAGTTGTTATTCGCCCTTTTTTTCAATGAAAGTTTGGCGTGTTTTTTGGCTTCAGCGGCATCAATGGCCGTATTGTACGTCTGGGACCGCAGTCTTTGCCGCGGTCGGACTCCTGTCAGCGGCAAGAGAGGAAGTGGCAGAAACGGCAGCAGCCACAGCAACGCTGGCAGCGTCCCCGTGGTCGATATGGGTTTCCCCTTTTTTATCCTCAGCGCAATTGTATTTTTGCTGGTGATGCCAACGAAGTTCAGTGCAGCGCTGGAAGGGTGCAGAGTGGGGATGCCCGTTCCGGATCCCGGCGGCGGATGGACGTTATACGGGGCTGTTTCGGTATTTACGCATTCCGGAACAATCTTGTTGACCGCAGTGGCTGTAAGCTTCTGGTTTTATCGCAGAAAAAAATATCTGTGCCGGGAAGATACGGGGAAGATGCTGAGGAATGCGGGGCGCAAAACGGTCAATGCAGTCTGGCCGGTGTTATTTCTGGTCATGATGTCCAGAATCATGAGCGGGAGCGGGCAGATCGGTTTCCTTGCATCGGGGATCGGAGAACTATTCGGCGGCTGGGTAGGATTTGCATCGCCGTTTATCGGCATATTGGGCTCTTTTATAAGCAGCAGCAATATGGCGTCTAATATATTGTTTACGGAGCTTCAGCTCCGCTTATCGCAGATGCAGGGACTGAACGCGGCGGCGATCCTGGCGGCGCAGACCGCCGGAGGGTCCGTGGGAAATCTGGTAGCCGCCGGAAATATCGTGCTGGGGTTGTCGATCGTAGGGAAAGGAGGAGAGGAATTAAAGGTCATGCGGTTCATGGCTCCTGTCTGCATTGCAATAGGAGCCGTCTGTGGATTCATTACGTTATTGGTATGCCAGACATGAGGGTTAAGGAGGAAAACGGTAATGAAAGAAAATGAAATTGGAAGGGAAAAAAGGATCAGCTCCAGAGAACTGTGGAGATTTCTGATTCCATCGTTGATCGGCGTGTTTCTGTTTTTATGTCCGGTGTGGCAGGACGGGGCCATCACCATACCGATCGGTATTCTGATCGACTGGATCAAGGCGGCGATCGGATCCGCCGCGTCTGTCATCATTTATTTTTTTATACTGCTGTCGATGGTGATGACGCTGATTACTAAATTTTTTAAACCAAAAGCGATTCTGGACAATGAATTTCTGTCAGGAATTTTTTATACCAACTATCTCCAATTGCTGCTGCGGGTTGCGGGCAGCGTATTCGCTGTCATTATATTTTTTGAGCTGCCAGTAGAAATCGTCACGTCGCCCAATACCGGCGGAACGGTGAGCGGGCTTCTGGTCACCACGCTCGTATCGATCTTCGTGTGCTGTTATTCACTGCCTCTCATCATGGATTACGGAATCATGGATTTTACGGGGACCGTATGCAGGAGATTCATTCATCCGCTGTTCAAACTGCCCGGAAGATCGGCAGTGGATCTGCTCACATCCTGGGTGGGCGGCAACAGTTCCGGAATTATTCTGACGATCCGCCAGTATGAGACAGGATATTATAATGGCAGGGAAGCGACTATCATATCGACCATGTTCTCTGTAGTCTCGATCCCCTTTTGCCTGGTCATTGCCAACATGTTAGACGTAGGGCATCTGTTCGCTCAGTTTTATCTCACGCTGTGTCTGGTGGGTATCCTTTCCACCATTATTATGGTGCGCATTCCCCCGCTGTCCACCTTTGACGATTCCTACTATCAGGGGGCGCAGCAGACCGCTTATACGGAAGTGATCCCGGATGGGATGAGCCGGGCGCGCTGGGGCCTTCAGATGGCTGTAGAAAAAGCGAAGACAGGCGGAAACGTCGTCGATATTCTAAAATCGGGGACAAAAATGTATCTGGATTTACTGATGACTCTGGCTCCTATCGTAATGACCATCGGCGTGACTGCGCTGATCCTCACCGAATATACGCCGATCTTTCAGTGGATATCCATGCCGATGGGTTATTACCTGAACCTGCTGGGCGTGGAGGAGGCTTTCGCCGGAGCGCCGGCCACGATCGTGGGATTTGCGGACATGTTCCTTCCGGCCATCGTTGCTTCCGGTCTGACCTCCGTCAGAACAAAATTCATACTGGGGGTCCTGTCTCTGGTCCAGATCATTTATCTTTCGGAGATGGGTGCAGTGCTCCTGGGCTCCAGCATCCCTGTGAAGCTGGGGCACCTGATCATCCTGTTTATAGAAAAGACGCTGATCGCCCTGCCGCTGATCGTCCTGGTTACAAATCTATTTTTCTGATCGATCGTGCCTATTGATAAATGGAGTGGTGGTATATGAGAGAGACTGTCATAAACGAAGTGCGAAGCCGCAGAAGCGAGATCCTGTCGCTGGCTCTGGAACTGTTGAAAATTCCCTGTGAAACAGAGCAGGAGGATACGTCGGCAATAACGGATTTTATTAAAAAGACGCTGTCCGGAAGAGAGGGGGTCACATGGAAGTCCTGTGTCAAAAAAGGCAGGATCGAAAATCTGATCGTTTCCGTGAAGGGAAGCGGCGAAGGAAAAACACTGGCTTTCAACGGGCATCTGGACACGTTTCCGGTGGGGGACAGGTCTCTGTGGACGCGAAAACCCGAAGGGGAACTGGAGGATGATAAGTGGCTGTACGGGAGAGGCGCCGCGGACATGAAGGGGGCGGTGGCCGCCTATCTGTTTACATTGATCTGCCTGTGGGAGCGCAGGGAAGAATGGCGCGGCGAACTGAGACTGATCCTGGTAGGTGACGAGCAGCGGGGAGGAACTTACGGCACGAAATATCTGCTGGAAGAGATCCCGGAAACGACTGCGGACAGTGTGATAAATGGGGACATGGGCTCGCCCTGTATTATCCGTATCGGGGAAAAGGGGCTGGTGTGGACGGAGATACGCGCGGAAGGCAAAGGCGGTCACGGAGCCTTTGTGCACCAGGGGATCAACGCGGCGGAACGATTGATACGGGGGATAAAGGAGATCGGGGAGACCCTGAGGAAGCTGCAGGAAAGCCAGGGATCGTCGGAGCTGGACAGCCTCATTGCAGCGTCCGCCCCCGTGCTGGAGCACTACGGTCTGAAAGGGGAAGCGGAAATTCTGCGTTCCATCACTTCTAATCTGGGCTATATAAAAGGCGGAAGCGCTGTCAATCTCATTCCCGATCAAGCCGTGGCAGGACTGGATATACGGATCCCCTGCGGGTTTACGACAAAAGACATCACGGATATTCTTGGCAGAGTATGCGGAGAAAACCGCGGTCTCAGCTATCGGATCGTGGATGCTGTGGAGCCGAATTGGACGGAGCCGGCAGAACCTGTGGTGAATGTGGTCAGACAAAACTGCGATATTGTTTTTCGCAGTCCGGTGACGGTCACGTGCAGAGTAGGCGCCAGCGATTCGGCCTATTATCGCCAGCGGGGCGTCCCCGCGGTCAACTGCGGCCTGACGGCGCACAACGCGGGACGGGAGGACGAGTATGTGTCTGTGGACGAGCTGGTGGATCTGACCGCAGTTTTCGTAATGTCGGCCCTGGATTATCTGACGCCAAAGATCTAAAAGAAGCAACTGCAGGAATAGGAAGATAGTGCGTTCTCTTTTCCCGCAGATCCGGTTGTTGAGACGTTTTTCAAAGACCCATTCGTTTCCATACTGGGTGCCTACAATAACATTGGGCGCCCAGTAAGATCCCCAATAAATTGTTGAACTGCGGGATGAATGTGATATGATGAAAGTGCCGTTAAAATTAAACCTGTAAGGGACGATACGGAAGTCGATCTGTATTCTGAAGCGTAAAGATCAACGGGATTTTGTGGAGGTGTTTCTGTGAAATGTCCATATTGTAAGGAAGATATGAGAGCCGGCTACATTCAGGGCGGACAAGGCGTCATCTTTTCTGAAAATGAGAAATCTGTTTTCGTATACAAAAATCCGCTGGATAAAAAAGATATAAAAATTGCAGGAGTGTTTTCCAACCGTTCTCCTGCTTATTATTGTGATAAGTGTGAGTGCCTAATATGGAAAGAAAAATACGGGAATGAAGAGTGATCCATATCTCTTTTATCTCTTTGCCGGGCGGATCATGTGTACATGACCGTTAGGCAGAGATCAATAAAAAGATCCTCAGAGCGCCTTGGAAGGCAAGCGCGCTCTGAGGATCTTTTTGTCTCCGCCGTAGTGGGAAATATGCCGGAAGGCATCTGACACAGGGTAACGGGACGACCTCCATCTGCATAGTGTAATACATCAAGCAAAAATGGAGGGAATGAATGGGAACTATTGTAACGAAGGATCATCCGGAAAACGGCGCCGGTCTGAAACGCTGTTTTGGGTTAAAAGAGTCGATCACGATTACTGTGGGAACGGTGATCGGAGTGGGCTTGTTTACGGTTGGAGGGAATGTGGCCGGCATGATGGGGCCGGGAGTATTCTGGGCCACGCTGGCGGCGCTGGCTGTGAGCGTCTATCCGTCTATGCTCTACGCGGAGATGAGCGCGGCGCTGCCCTTTGCGGGAGGGACCTATCAGTACGCTTCATTGGGGCTGGGAGAGCTGTGGGGCATGCTGGCGGGCTGGAATTTCATCATTTCCATGGCGGCGGTGGCCAGCGGAGAGGCTCTGGCGTTCAGCTTTTACATGCGCACATTATTTGAGGGACTTGGGATCTCCATTCCGCTTGGAGATACGGCTCTGGCCTGCGCTGCCGCCGGGGCGTTTCTGTTGTTAAGCGTCAGAGGCGCGGAGCTGACAGGACGGATGCAGAATGGCTTTCTGTTTTTTTTCTGGGGCGTGGCCGCGGTCTGGCTTGTGAGCATATTGCCTTCTCTGGACAATAGCGTCTTTGCAGAGGGAATGACTGCAGAGATCGGAGGCTTTCTGCCGGCGGCAGCTATGATCTGGTGGTGTTTTGCAGGATTTGAGACGTGCTGCGCCATGGGTGAGGAGATCCGCTGTCCGCAGAAAAATCTTCCCAGAGCGCTGATGCTGGCTCCTTTTATCGTCTTTGCGGTAAATGGCTTTTTTCAGTGGGCGCTCCTGTGCATTGCAGACAGCTCAGGGCTGGGGAAAGTAGCGGAGGCGGCCGCTCCCTTTGCGGAGGGGATGAAGCAAGCCGGGCTGACGGGACTACCGTTGATCCTTCTCTGCGCGGGCGTCGCTTTTGGAGGAGACTTTTCTACATTGAACGCCAGCATGAGCGCGCCGGCGCGCTATCTCTACACCATGGCGCGGGAGGGAAACGCGCCTGCAATTTTTTCCAGGATCCATCCCGTATACCGTACGCCCTGGATCGCGTCTCTGGGGCTGGGCGCGTTGGTACTTTTGCTTATTGGAACCGGTTCCATCGCGTATATCGCATCCTTATCGCTCTTTGCGACTCTCTTTTACTATGTCATCGGCATTGCGGCCGCCTGGGGACTGCGCAGACGCAGACCGGAACTGGAACGGCCGTACCGGGCGCCGTTTTTCAAGGTGGGAGTCCCGGTCAGCATGGCCGTCTACCTGCTGATGATGACGCAGCTGGACAGGGGCGGCATACTGGCGGGAATCATTTGGTGCGCCCTGGGACTGGGCTATTACCTGCTGGGAAAGCGGGGCACCGGGAAGGGGATATTGCGCGGAGAAACGCGCCCGCTGCCCGATCTGCCGCCGCTGCCGCCGCTTCCCGGGGAAGAGGAGCTGTTTCAGCTGGACCGTGAGTTTCGCCGGTGGCGGAACGTGGTAGCCGCAGCGGTGTTTCTCGTGATCGCACTTTATCTGATCATGTACCTGACGGCTTAGAACAGGAGCCGTCGGTAAATTCCTGCTGCTTCACCGATCCTCCGACATGATCTCTTCAGACCGCGCATAAATTAGAAGGAATGCTTGTGCGAGGGGGAATGCAGATGGAGAGACGGGGCGGGCTGACTGAAGGAAACGTGTTCGCGGCGATCATCCGGTTTTCAATGCCTTTTTTAATGTCGAATATACTGCAGGCTCTGTACGGCGCGTCGGATCTGTTCATGGTAGGACATTTTTCTGATTCGGCCGGCGTGTCTGCAGCGGCCACGGGAGGCCAGATCATGCAGATGATCACAGGTCTGGCCATCGGATTGACCACCGGCGGGACGGTGGTAGTCGCCAGACACTTCGGGGAGCGCAGCAGCCGGGCCACAGCCGGCGCGGCCGTCACATCCCTGGCGCTTTTCGCCTTTCTGTCGCTGTTCTTCACAGCGGGCGTGCTGGCTTATGTGGAGCCGGTATGCCGGATGATGAGGGTGCCGGGGGAGGCGTTGGCGGTGACAAAAGAATATCTGGGGATCTGCGCCTGCGGCATTGTATTTATTGTTTGCTTCAACGCGGTCAGCGGTATACTCCGCGGGTTGGGGGACTCCAGAACGCCGCTCTTTTTCATGATGGCCGCGTGCGGGATCAACGTCTCCACGGATCTGCTGTTCGTGGGGTGGTTTCGCATGGGAGCGCCGGGGGCGGCGATATCGACGGTGATCGCCCAGGGAGCCAGTCTGGCGCTGGCCTTCGTCTATCTGGTCCGGAAAGGATATGTGGGGAAATTGATGCGGGGCAGACCTGCCGTATCCCTCGGCGAGGCGGCGCATATTCTGAAAATAGGCATACCGGTGGCGCTGCAGGACGGACTGGTCAATCTATCGTTTCTCATCATAACGGCGATCATCAACGGGATGGGCGTGACGGCTTCCGCCGCAGTTGGCGTGGTAGAAAAGCTGATCGTTTTCAGCATGCTTCCGGCCACAGCTTTTGCCTCCGCAGTGGCGGTGGCGGCTGCTCAGAACTATGGCGCGGGCATGCCGCAGCGGGCGCGCCGGTGCCTTTGCACAGGGATCCTGCTGTCTCTGCTGTTTGGGACCGGATTCTTCGTGTGTTCCCAGCTGGACGCAACAGGGCTGATGGGGCTTTTTACATCGGATCAGGAGGTCATTGCAGCGGGAGCGGGATATCTGAAGACTTACAGTCCCGACTGCATACTGGTCAGTTTTGTGTTTTGCATGAACGCCTATTTCAGCGGCAGCGACCGGCCGCTGTTTCCGCTTCTTCACAGTCTGGCCTCCACATTCGTAGTGAGGATCCCCTTTTCTTTCCTTCTGAGCCGTAAGTCCGCCGTACTGGCTCCGGTGGGAGCGGCGGCGCCTGCCGCCACGCTGTTTTCCCTTGCCCTGTGCTGCTTTTATCTCAGCGCGGAATACCGGAGCCCCTGCAGAAATACGGGAAGACTGTCCGGGTCTGAGAAAAGGGGGAACCGGAGCCGGCGCAGGCAATGGGGAGTTTAAGAATGATAAAATAAAAATAACGATTGACTTTAATTAGCTGGCGGCCGGGGCTGATCCTGCCCGGTATCATATTGCTGCGGGCCGCTATGGGCGCTTTTGGATTCCTGGCCTTTGTGGGGCCGGTAACTGCCGGCGATGCGGCGGCAGCAATTGTGCCGTTTTTCACCATGAGCGTTCCGGCGATCATACTGCTGCTTATCTATGCGGTGTGCAGGGGAAAGAAAAAGCGGAACAGGGAAGTGGACAAGATGAACATCCAGGATCTGTGAAGTAAGAATCGCAACAGGGAAAAAATGTGTTTCGCCTTGCGCTGAACCTGCTGCTTAATGTATATTAAAAGATATAGATTGAGATTTGGCGAACAGGAGAGAATAAATGCGCAAACGGATGAAAGATATCGCATATGAAAAGATACAGGAGATGATACTGAATGGACAGTTAGGTCCCAGTGAGATGATAAATGAATACAGCCTGGCAGCTGAGCTGAATATCAGCAGGACTCCTGTGCGGGAAGCGCTGACCAAACTTGAAAACGAAGGATACGTTCACGCCTTTCCCAATAAGGGCGTGATGGTGGCCACACTGGACGCGGACGATATCGTCAAGATCTCAGAAGTGAGAGAGGCGTTGGAGGGTTTCGCCGTGCGACTGGCCTGCGACCGCATGGATCCGGAGGTGGCGATGGATTTAAAGCGGAAGCTGGAAGCGATCCCGAATCTGGAGGAAGAGGAATATCAGGAGAAAAGCTTTATGCTGGGCAGGCAGCTTCACAATCAGATTCTGAAATCTACAGGTAATGAGCTGTTGATGAAATACGTACTGAATATAACTGCGCAGCTGAACCGTATCATGCTGTTGTCGCGTTACGCTCC
Organism: Bacilliculturomica massiliensis; assembly: GCF_900605495.1. Classification (GTDB taxonomy): domain Bacteria; phylum Bacillota; class Clostridia; order Peptostreptococcales; family Anaerovoracaceae; genus Bacilliculturomica; species Bacilliculturomica massiliensis. Next base: position 237,323 of record NZ_LR027599.1, on the reverse strand, counting down.
GTCCAGGGCGCAGACTACCTTTGACGAGCACATGCTCATCGTGGATGCAATTTTGTCAAAGGATAAAGATCTGGCGGAGCAGAGCATGAGGAATCACATTATCAGTGTGGCGAACGATGTAATTAATCTGAAAAAAATGGATTATGTCTGATGGAAAGGGACAGAGCACAGCGGCGAAGACGGTGAGCGATACGGACAGAAGAGCCTTTTCTGTTTCCTGTTTTAATACAGGGAGCGGAAAAGGCTCTTTTTCATATGCGCCGAGCGGTGGGAAACCACACGGAATCATGGATGGCAAATGTGATAGATCGGCGGTGTGTACGAATCGTATTGTTGAAAAAACTTTTTATGTTTTATAAGTTGTTTTTGGTTGACAAAGTTTTCTGAATATAATACAATCAGTTCGGAAATAAATATTAAATTAGTTCGTCCGTTCTCCAGACAGTGATGGAGGGCGGCAGCCGGCTCTCTGCAATCATTTAAAGGAGGAAAATATGGAAAGAGTAAAAAAGATGTCGCTGACAACGAAGGCGATAGTGGCGATGATCATCGGCTATATCTTTGGCGTCATCGCGGGAGAAACGATCGTTCCGTTTTTTGACACCATCGGGCAGATCTTTGTCAATCTTCTGTTCATGGTAGCTACGCCCTTTATCTTCTGTTCGATCGTCATGGGAGTAGCCAGCATGAGCGACCTGAAAAAAACAGGTCGGATCGGATTAAAAACAGTGGGATTGTACGCGGTGACCACGATCATGGCTGCGCTGGTGGGTCTAGGGATCGCGGGTCTGGTGGGACCGGGCCGGGGGTTCACCATGGAGCTGCAGGAGGCTGTCGTCTCAGACAAAGCAGTTCCTACCATCGGAAGTACGCTGATCGCAATGGTGCCCAAAAATATATTCGAGGCGCTGACGAATATGACGCTGATGCAGATCATCGTATTTGCGGTCTTTCTGGGTGTTTCCCTGGTGCTGCTTGGCGAAAAGAAAAAACCGGTCACAGATTTCTTTGAGACCATGGTCAGCGCTTTGATCAAAATGACGGAGATCGTGATGAAGACAGTGCCGCTTGGCGTGTTCTCGCTGATGGCGGTGACCGGAGCGTCCTATGGCCCGGAGGCGCTTTTGTCCATCTCGAAAGTCCTGCTCACCGATTATCTGTCGTTCTTCATTCAAGTATTCATCATTATGGGAAGCATGCTGCTGATCTTTGCCAGGGTCAATCCACTGACTTTTGTCAGGCGGTGCGGCGCGGTGATCTCCATGGCCATGAGCACCACCAGCAGCAGCGCGACGCTGCCGCTGACCATACGGACCGCCACGGAAAAACTGGGTGTACCGGAGGAGGTGGCAGGATTCACTCTTCCGCTGGGCGCAACCATCAATCTGAACGGCGCGGCGATCAACATCGCAGTCTGCGTGCTGTTCTCCGCGCAGGTATTCAATCTCGATTTTACGATAACCGAAATGTTCGCTCTGATTTTTACTACTTGCATCACCGCCGTGGGAGTGGCGGGCATGCCAGGAAGCGCCATTGTCTTTACACTGGCGATTCTGGCCCAGTTCGGCATACCGACTGAGGCTTACGCTCTGGTCATTGCGGTCTACCGTCTCATCGACATGGGAATGACGCCTGTGAACATTCTGGGCGATCTGGCCTGCACTACGACAGTAAGTCAGCTTGAGAAGGTGCTTGACAGAAGCGTCTGGGAGACAGGGAGCGGGAAAGATGGGAAAGCCGCATGAGAACGCAGCCGGCGGCAGAACTGATATCAGGAAGAACAGGTGGTTTTGAGCGAGAGACTTGAGCGAAGTTTTTAAAATGAAAGAAGGGGAATCGAAATGGAAAGACAGAAAAGAGGTCCGGCGCACAGACTGGATAACGTGAAATTTTCTCCGGTTAGACGGGTCCTGAATCTGGCCAACGAGCTTCAGTCCCAGGGACGTGATATCGTTCATTTTGAGATCGGAGAACCAGATTTTGATACGCCGGATCTGATCGTGAGCAATTCGGTAACAGCGCTGCGTGATGAGCGGAAGACGCATTACGCTTCCAATCTGGGCGACATAGGACTGCGGAATAAGATTGCAGAGCTGCTGAAGAAAAGGAATGGCGTGGAGGCGGATCCAGCGAAGAATATCATCGTGACCGTGGGCGCGGCGGAAGCTGTATTCGCCGGGATCATGGCGGTGGTAAACGAGGGTGACGAGGTCATCATTCTTACTCCCGCATTCATGTTTTATGAGAATACGATTAAGATGGCGGGGGCTGAAGTGGTAGAGGTACCGCTGAAGCCGGAAAACGGTTATCAGATCCAGATCAGCGAGCTGAAAGAGAAAATTACCGACCGCACGAGAATGATCGTGTTGAATAACCCCCATAACCCCTCGGGCGTGGTATTTCGTCCCGAAGATTTGATGGAGATTGGAAAACTGGCAGTTGAAAACGATATTATGATCCTGTCCGACGAGATCTATGACCAGATCGTCTATGATGGAAGGTCTTGTCTTTCGCTGGCATCTGTGCCGGAATTCCGGGAGCATGTGATCACGATAAACGGGTTTTCGAAAGCGTATGCCATGACCGGATGGCGTTTAGGGTACATAGTAGCCGACGAAAAGTGGATCCAGGCAATTTTGAAGGTACATCAGTATACCACCACCTGCGTACCCACATTTATCCAGATCGGTACCGCCAGATCTATGCTGGAGGAATCCTGTCTGCAGCAGGTAGAAAACATGCGGGCTACTTTTGAAAAGCGGAGGAATCTTCTGTATGAAAAACTGGATGCCATCGAAGGGATACGCTATGTGCCTTCTCAGGGAGCCTTTTACACCCTGATCGACATCTCGAAATTCGGTCTGTCGGACGGCGAATTTGCGGAGCGGCTGATCAGAGAAAAGGGTGTGGCGGTGGTTCCGGCCTCCGGCTTCAGCGAGAATTTTAAGGGCCACATCCGCATTTCTTACGCCACATCAGAAAGTCAGATCTCAGATGGATTAGAGAAGTTAAAGGAGTTCTGCGACGAACTCAGAGGGGAGAAATAATGAAAAAGAACGAGGTAAAAGAAAGATTGATGCGCGGCGAAACGGTATTGGGAGCCTTTCAGGGCTACGATGCACCGGAGATCACAGAAATACTGGGCTATGCAGGATTTGATTTTGTAGTGTTGGACGCGGAGCACGGCGGGCTTTATCCGGGATTGCTGGAAGGGCAGATCCGCGCCGCCGAGTGTGGGGACACGGCGGCGTTTGTCCGGGTTCCCAGTTTTCAGCGTCAGGATATTTTAAAGGCCCTTGACAGGGGCGCTTCGGGCATACTGGTCCCCATGGTCAACACTAGAGCGGATGCGGAACAGGTGATATCACACGCACTTTATACGCCGAAGGGGAACCGGGGGCTTACCTTTTCTTCACGGGCGGCCCATTATAACGTGCGGGTCGATCAGGAGCTGCATTTGAGATCATCCAACGACGAACTTCTGATCATGGTACAGATCGAGACGATGGAAGCTGTTGAAAATCTGGATGAAATTCTGGCGGTGGAGGATGTGGATCTGGTCTTCATCGGACCCAGCGACCTCTCACAGTCCATGGGCATGCCCGGTCAGACGGGGAATCCGGAGGTACAGAAAACAATACGGCTGATCATCGAGAAGGCGCATAAAGCGGGGAAGAAGACAGGGATCTTTACCAGTACCGTCGAGGCCACAAAGAAGTGGATGGACGAGGGCGTCCAGCTGATCCTGGCGGGCAGCCAGGGGATCATCGCCAAGGCGCTGAGCAATTATGTGGATGATGTACGCGAAAGCGTGAAACGGGGAAAATAAGATGGCGAATTTATTTACAATACCGGGCAGGATCGTATCCGGCGAAGGTGCGCTGGAAGCCGGCGGCACTTACATAAAAGCCATGGGCACGAAGGCGTTGATCGTAACGGATTCCATTATGGAAAGGCTGGGAAACCTGAAGAAGGTCACCGACGTCCTTCTGCGTGAAGGCGTGGGCTTTGCAGTTTACAGCGGTATCTCCGGCGAGCCCACGGACCTCATGATCGCGGAGGGCGTGAAGATCTATCAGGCGGAAAGCTGTGATTTCCTCATCGGCCTGGGCGGCGGCAGTCCGATGGATTCCATGAAAGCCATCGGCGCCGCCGCCAGCGGCGGCGGTGAGATCACGCAATATATGGGAACGGTGATCGACTGGGAGCTGCCGCCCTCAGTGGCGATCCCCACAACCGCGGGGACCGGTTCTGAGGCCACGCAGTTTACTATCATCACCGACACGGAGAAGGACGTCAAGATGCTTCTGAGGGGACCGGGATTGCTGCCGGATCTGGCTGTCATCGACCCTGCTTTCACAGCCACAGCGCCTCCAGCGGTCACGGCGGCCACAGGCATCGACGCGCTGTGTCACGCCGTGGAAGCGTACACGTCACGGAAGGCGTTTCCGCTGGCAGATTCCTTCGCTGTTTCTGCGGTAAAGAGAATTTTTGGCTATCTGAAACGGGCCTATGACAACGGCGGCGATATGGAGGCCAGAGAACAGATGGCGCTGGCTGCGCTGGAAGCGGGGATCAGCTTCAGCAATTCTTCCGTGACCATCGTTCACGGCATGAGCCGTCCCATCGGCGCGCTGTACCACGTGCCCCACGGTCTATCCAACGCCATGCTGCTGCCGGAATGCCTGAAGTTTATCGCCGAGGGCGCGGAGACTCCACTGTGCGAACTGGCAAAAGAGACGGGTATTTACCGGGAGGGCATGACGGAACGGCAGGGGGCGGACGCGTTCACAGGGGCCGTCTGCAGTCTCTGTGAAAGTCTGGATGTGCAGACGCTGGCGGAGTTTGGGGTAAGTAAAGATGACTTTGTGTCAAACATCTCCAAAATGGCTGATGATGCCATCGCCAGCGGCAGCCCGGCCAATACCAGGCGCCAGCCCACGAAGGGAAATATCATTGCAATTTATGAGGCGTTGTGGAAGTAGGAAGAACCAATAGCTGGTCATTCAGCGGCGGCATCTTCCGGTAAAACCGATGGAACAGATCCGCGCAGTCGTCGGCAGCGCGGATCTTTCTCTCAAATGCGTGAAAGGAGACAAACCATGCAGTATGAGAATATTTTATTTGCGGCAAAGGATGGCATCGGATACATCACCATCAACAGGCCGAAGGCGCTGAACGCGCTGAACGGGGAGACCCTGGACGAACTGGGAAACGCGGCGGCATGCATCGCCGAACGAAAAGATCTGCGCGCCGTGATCATCACCGGCGCGGGAGAAAAAGCCTTTGTAGCGGGAGCGGATATCGCCCAGATGCGGGATCAGTCCCCAGCGGAGGCGAAGCAGTTTTCCAGGAAGGCCCAGAAGGTCTTCTCCGCCATCGAACATCTGCCCCAGGTGGTCATCGCCGCGGTAAACGGCTTCGCTCTGGGCGGCGGCTGCGAGCTGGCCATGGCCTGCGATCTGCGGGTGGCTTCCGAGAAGGCGAAGTTTGGTCAGCCGGAGGTCAATCTGGGGATCCTGCCCAGCTTCGGCGGCACTCAGCGGCTGCCCCGGCTGGTGGGCAGAGGGATCGCCAAGGAGCTGATCTTCACGGCGGAGCCCATCGACGCAGGCGAGGCCTGGCGCATCGGTCTGGCTAATCGGGTGGTAAAGCCGGAGGAACTGATGGAGCAGTGTGAGAATCTGGCGAAAAAGATCATGAGCAAGGGGATGTTCGGCGTGAGTTTGGCGAAGGCCGCGGTCAACGACGGGATGAATATGGATACGGAGTCGGCTTTCAAATACGAGGCGGAATTGTTCGCGCTGTGCTTCACCACAGAGGATCAGAAAGAAGGAATGAGCGCGTTTCTGGAAAAGCGGTCGGCAGAGTTCCGCGATTTCTTCTAGAGAGGGGCGAATGACGATGAAGAAAGTCAGAGTGATGAGCGCGGAAGAAGCGGCGGAGCTGGTGCAGGACGGACAGACCATCGTAACGGGCGGATTTGTGGGAAGCAGCTGCCCGGAAGCGCTGTCCAAGGGTCTGGAGATGCGGTTTCTGAAGACGGGAAAGCCCGAGGGACTGACGCTGATTTACGCGGCGGCCCAGGGAAACCGGGATGGAAGCGGCGCGGATCATTTCGCCCACAGGGGGATGGTGAAACGGGTGATCGGAGGCCACTGGAATATGGCGCCGAACCTGGGAGCCATGGTCATCAGGAATGAGATCGAAGGGTACAATCTGCCCCAGGGAACGATCTCCCAGATGTTTCGGGACATAGCGGGCAAGCGGGTGGGAACGATCACCCACGTGGGCCTTCAGACCTTTGTGGATCCCCGGATCAGTGGAGGAAAGCTCAACGAGATCACCAGGGAGGATCTGGTGGAGGTGATCGAGATAGGGGGTCAGGAGCGTCTGCTGTACAAAAGTGTTCCGATCGACATCGCGTTCATCCGCGGGAGTCTGTCCGACGAGCTGGGAAATATTTCGCTGGAGCGGGAGATCGGGACGCTGGACGCTGCGGCGATCGCTCAGGCCTGTCACAACAGCGGCGGCACGGTGATCGTGCAGGTGGAAAAGATCGTGAAGGCGGGAACGCTGGACCCGCGACTGGTGAAGATCCCCCGAATCTACGTGGACGGCGTGGTGGTGGCGTCGCCTGAAGATCACGAGCAGTGCTTCGGCTGGGAGTTCGATTCCTCGCTGACAGGGGAGACCCGGTCGCCGCTGGGGAGCATCGAGCCGGTGCCGCTGTCGCCGAAGAAGATCATAGCCCGCAGAGCGGCGATGGAATTGACGGCGAACGCGGTGGTGAATCTGGGCATAGGAGCGCCGGAATATATCGCCAGGGTGGCCAACGAGGAGGGAATCGGGGACGATATGGTGCTGACGGTGGAAGCGGGCCCGGTGGGCGGAGTGCCCATGGGAGGAAGTCAGTTCGGAGCCAGTATGAATCCGGAAGCGATCATGGATCAGGCGGTCCAGTTTGATTTCTACGACGGAGGAGGAGTGGATCTGGCCTTTCTGGGCCTGGCCGAGGCGGACGAAGAGGGAAACATCAATGTGAGCAAATTCGGTCCGCGGATCGCGGGAGCCGGGGGGTTCATCAACATTACACAGAACGCCAAACGGGTATTTTTCTGCGGCACATTCACGGCGGAAGGGCTGAAAGTGAAGATCGCCAACGGCAGCCTGGAGATCATTCAGGAGGGAAGGCAGAAGAAATTTGTAAAGGCGGTGGAGCAGATCACGTTCAGCGGGAAATATGCGGCGCAGACCGGGCAGCCGGTGATGTACATCACGGAGCGGGCCGTGTTTGAACTGCGCAGCGACGGCATGTACCTGACAGAGATCGCGCCGGGGGTGGATCTGGAGAAGGACATCCTTGCACATATGGATTTCACGCCCCACATCTCAGCGAATTTAAAACAGATGGAGAAATGCATTTTTCTGGAAAGACCTATGGCTGTCAAGTAAAGGTTTAGAGAATCTGCGATGATGCCGGGAATCAGGACCGAGCGTTTCTGCAAGAGTAAAGTCTGTCTCTCCTAATGCAAGATCTACTTCTACACCGGCTAATCCTGTGGGTGATCTTCGTTTCTAGAGATAAGGCAAAAAATTGAACAGATAAATACCACAAAATGCAGTTGACAATTGAAACATCTCCTGATATTATTTGCTTAACAAATAAATTGCATGCTAAGTATTTGCGAGCAAACATCTTGTTAAGATGGAAAGCGGCCCTGCCGGGCGTCTTAAGGCATGAGGAGCGTCCTTGTAAGCGTACTGCCTGATCTGTGGGCTGCGGCGCTGATCTCAGCCGTGGTATGAAAGGAGAACAATATGAATTTTGAACTGACAGAACAGCAGCAGATGCTGCAGCAGAGTGTAAGAGAGTTTGCGGAGAAAGAGCTTCTGCCCGGCGTGATCGAGCGGGACGAAAAGAGCGAGTTTCCGGTAGAAGCCTTTAAGGAACTGGGTAAGAGAGGCTGGCTGGGTCTGCCCTTCCCCAAGGAACTGGGCGGCTCCGAGGGTGGCTACATGGGTTATGTGCTGGCCGTGGAGGAGATCTCCAAGGTAGACGCTTCCATGGGTATTTCTTTTTCCGTAGCTACCTCCCTGTGCGCCGGCGGCATCAATAACTTCGCCACGGAAGAACAGAAGAAAAAGTATATTCCCAGGATCCTTTCCGGTGAATCCTTCGGCTCCTTCGGACTGACAGAACCCAACGCAGGTTCCGACGCCGGCGGCGTGCGCACGGTGGCCGTAAAGCAGGGCGATCACTACGTGATCAACGGGTCCAAGTGCTTTATCACCAACGGACCGCTGTCGGATATCTTCCTGATCATCGCTCTGACCGATCCGGAAAAGGGCCAGAAGGGTCTGTCCGCCTTTATCGTTGAGAAGGACTTCCCCGGATTCCGTGTAGGCAAGATCGAGAATAAGATGGGCATTCGCGCGGCTCAGGTATCGGAATTGTTCTTCGAGGATATGATCGTACCGGCGGAAAATCTGTTAGGCGGCGTGGAAGAGCAGGGATTCAAGGCGGCCATGAAGGCGCTGGACGGCGGCCGGATCGGCGTGGCGGCTCAGGGTCTGGGCATCGCCGAGGGCGCTTTCGAGATCGCAAGAAAGTATATGATGGAGCGGATCCAGTTCGGAAAGCCCATCGCCAAGCAGCAGTATCTGGCATTTAAGATGGCGGAGCTTGAGGTGGAGATCGAGCAGGCCAAGTACATCCTTTACAGGGCGGCGCTGGAGAAGGACGCGGGCCGTCCCTACACCATTCCGGCGGCCAAGGCGAAGCTGGTCTGCACCAACGCGGCTATGCATGTGACGACGGAGTGCGTGCAGCTTCTGGGCGGCAACGGCTACATGAAGGATTACCACGTGGAGCGGATGATGAGAGACGCCAAGATCACCCAGATCTACGAGGGAACCAACGAGATCCAGAAGCTGGTCATCAGCGGCGGCATCTTCAGATAAGAACTGTGCAGAGCGTAAACTCAAAATAAACACAAAACGAGCCGGCGGAAAGACGACGGCGAAAAGACCAGACGGACTGGGAGACCGGTGCCGATCTGGTCTTTTTCTTTCTCTATTTCTTTTTGACCACCATTCCAACTGTTACGCCCAAAGTATTTCCAAGCCGACGCTCATTCCCCATATTAATATGAAAAGAAGCGGAAACTGCAACCCCTATGCATATTCCCAGGCACATGGTATTCGATAAATAATTTTGTACCTTCTCGGCCTTCAATTTTCGATACGATATCCAAAAATTCCAGTCAAATCGGCGGAGTTTTATCAGCAGCAAATATATAAAAAGGAAGTCGTTAAAACACGCGTTGCGGAAGCCGGGGATATGGTGTATAATATTTCGAACAATATACGACAAAAAACGTCAGGCTTGTCCGACTTTTTTGCCGGCAAAGAGAACGGGACAGCGCGGTCGGCGCGGGAGTAGAAGGGGGAAACGTAACATGAGCAGTCAGGCAGTGGAAACAAGAGTAAAAAAGCTGGGCGCGTCCGTGGTGAAGGCGCTGGGAGGCAGGAATTTTGAAGCGTATTACTGCGATACAAAGGAAGAAGCCGCGGAGCTGGCTCTCAGTCTCATTCCGGAAGGATCCAGCATTTCCTGGGGCGGTTCCGTCAGCGTGGACGAGACCGGTATCAAGGATAAGCTGCGGGCGGGAAATTATACGCTGCTGGACCGGGATACAGTGGATACGCCGGAAGAAAAAACGGAAATGATGCGGCGGGGACTGACCTGCGATGTATTTTTGACGGGGACGAACGCTCTCAGCGAGGACGGGCAGCTGGTGAATATCGACGGCACCGGAAACCGGGTGGCTTCCATGTCGTTTGGACCCAGGAGCGTCATCGTGTTGGCGGGTGTGAACAAGATCGTGCAGACGGTGGAGGATGCGTATGCCCGCGCCCGCGGAACCGCGGCGCCGATCAACGCACAGAGATTTCCGGGCATGAAGACGCCCTGCTCGGTGAACGGCACCTGTGGAAACTGCAAGTCTCCGGACTGCATCTGCAGTTATATCGTGACCACGAGAATGTGCCGTCCGGCAAAGCGGATCAAGGTGATCGTGGTGGGAGAAGCTCTTGGATTTTAGCGGGATACGGAGTATTGGGGAATAAGAGAGGGGAGAGATCGTGCGGGCGGATAGACACAATAAAGTCAGGGGAGGCAGACACGCGGCGGCGGACCAGACAGACAGCGGAAAGACCAGAGTGTTTATGATCGTATTTATTGCTCTGGTGGTGCTGGCTGTGCTGGTGACGGGAGTGCGCGCGGCGGCTGCGGCCCTGGGAGAGAAAAAAGTTTTCGAGAACGAGGCGGTACTGAAAGAAGATCCGGAACTGACGGAAAAGGATGAATTCGTAGAAAAATTCGGGGAGTCGGAACGGGCGAATTTTATGTTTCTCGGTTCGGCGGACGGATTGACGGACACGATCATGGTAGCCAGCTACGATATGAAGAATCAGCGGGTGGATCTGATCTCCGTGCCCAGAGACACTTATTATCCGCGGCCCGGCTATTCCGGCGCCTGGAGCAAGATAAATTCTATCTATCACAGCAAGAAAGGCGGGGTCACGGAAGTGGCCAAAGCGGTCAGCGATGTGCTGGACGGAATGCCGATCCACTACTATATGCTGATCGACTATGAAGGTGTGGCAAACATCGTGGACGCCATCGGAGGCGTCAAATTTAACGTGCCTTTCCACATGAAATACGACGATACCACGAAAGGACACGAGCTCCATATCGATATACCGTCGGGGGAACAGCTCCTGACGAAAAAGAATGTAGTCCAGTTCCTGCGGTTCCGTCAGACCAATCCCTGGTACAAACGGCAGGGATATAAGGATTATGGAAGTATGGATGTAGGGCGCATGGAGACCCACCAGGCTTTCATGAAAGCGGCGTTTAAGCAGTCGCTCGGACCTAATTTTCCGAAGGTGGTCGGCGCCGTCATGGATAACGTAGAGAGCGATCTGGATATGGACATGGTCTGGAAGCTGGTGACGAAGGCCGGCGGACTTGAATCAGATAGTATTACAAGTTATACGCTGCCAGGCGAGCCCAAAATGCGGGAGGGAACTTCCGTGTGGGTCCTGGACGAAGACGGCGTGGAGGAAATGCTGAAAGAGATATATGACCGCACAGATGCCGGCGGGGAAGATGATGGGGGCGGTGCGGCCGGCTCCGGCGAGCCGGGCGACAGCGCGGGAAGCGCCGCTTAAACGCTGCACTGCCGCCGGCAGGGGGCGGCGCGCAAAGGGCAATTGATGCCGGCAGGTGGCGGGTGCGCAAACAGCAATTGATGCTGCTGATGGGCGCTCAAACAGCAACTGCCGCCGCTGGCCGCTGGCGCTCAAAGGGTACCGCAGCCGCTGGCCGCGATTGGGAAAAAGTGAGGAAAAGCGTGAAACTTTGCATTGGATATGCTCCGGACAAATGGATACGATGAAACATTGTGCGGAGCGAGGATATCTATTTTCATCGGCGAAAGAACCTGGTGGATCTGCGGCGCTTAGAGAAAGCTGCAGGGACTGACTGCCGGGCTGTTTTGCCGTAGGGTCGATCAGAGAAATGAAACCGCAGATGCTTATTGATATGATGCCTGCGGTTTTTTATTTTTTGGTTTTGAAAAGCTTCGCTCCTGTAAATTCTGTTGAGGAGTGAATGGAAATGGAACGTGATATGACTACCGGCGGAGTGCCGGTACAGTTGATAAAATTTGCCCTTCCTATTCTGGCGGCCAATATTTTGCAGTCAGGATACAGTATTGTGGACATGGCGGTGGTGGGAAATTTTACGGGGAGTCCGGGGCTGGCGGCGGTGAGCAGCGCGGCCATGATCAGCTTTATCATCCAATCAGTCTGCACAGGTGTGACCACAGGCGGTTCTGTACTTACGGCACAGTTTAAAGGCGCCGGGGACAGGGCGGGGCAGGGACGTACGATCTGCATGCTGGCTGTGATCTCAGCTGCCGCTGCGGTCCTCGTCACAGGGCTGGGACTTTTGCTGTACAGACCGGCGCTCTGCTGGATGAATCTTCCGGAGGCGGCCATGCCTCACGGAGTGAGCTACATGCAGATCATGTGTCTGGGAACAGTATTTGTGTTCGGCTATAATGCGGTCTGCGCGGTGATGAGGGGACTGGGAGACTCGTCAAGTCCTCTGATCTTTGTGGCGGTCGCCTCCGTTTTGAATGTGACGCTGGATCTGATACTGGTGGGACCGCTGGAAATGGGTACGCGGGGAGCAGCGCTGGCCACCGTTCTGTCCCAGGGCTTCTCCTTTGTGACAGCGCTGGTCCATCTTTTCAGGCGAGGCTTTTTCAGCGGTTTTACCGGCGGGGCGCGAAAGGGGTCGCTGATCCGTTTTTTCCGGGAGAACGGCAGACCAGATGCGTCTGTCTGCGCGGCGATTCTGCGGGTCGGTCTGCCTGCAGCGATCCAGATGGCGGTGTTGAACCTGTCCTATCTGCTGGTTACGGGCATGCTGAACGGTTTTGGCGTGACGGTGGCTGCTGCTGCGGGCGCCGGGCTGAAGGTAAACACCTTTGCAGCCATGCCCTGCTGGGCCGTGGGTCAGGCGGTGACCGCTATGGCCGGTCAGAACGCAGGCGCAGGCGATCTGAGCCGCACCGGAAAAACAGCCCGCGCCGGTGTGTTCCTGGCACTGGGCGCTACTTTTTTCATGATGCTTTTTGTCCAGACCTTCGCGGAGCAGATCATTTCCGTATTCGACAGTGATCCGGAAACTGTGCGGCAGGGCGTGATCTATCTGCGCGTCTGCTGTTCGCTGAACTGTCTTGTGTATGCTGTCATGTACACCATAGATTCCTTTGCTACCGGTGTAGGCGACTCCTTTTTCGCCATGTGCAACGCGCTGCTTCACTCGCTGGTGCTGCGGCTGTTTTTGAGCTGGCTGCTGGGGACCGTCCTCAGCGGAGGATTTATGGGGATATATTGGGCTGAATGTCTGGCTTCAGTCGTTCCCGCCCTCGTGGGCACAACATATTATTTCAGCAGCCGTTGGAAAGAAAAAGCAGCGGCCGCCGCAGCCCGCGGCGCAGGTACCGACTATTAAGGTCTGCGGCCCGGCGGGATGATTGCAACGCTGGCTTTGGAGTTTTGGAGCGGGTATTCGGTGCCCGGCGGTTGGCGCTTATGCTGGCCTGGGTCGTTCAGCGCGGAGCCGGTGGGGCGGTTTTCTCAAACCCCCGGCCGGTTGGTTGGGCGTGGGTCCCCCCGGCGGTTGGCTCTTACGCTGGCCCGGGTCGTTTAGCGCGGAGCCGGTGGGGCGATCCCCCCACCCCCTGGCGGATGATTCGGCGCGGGTACGTGCGTTCAGTCACCGGCCCCGTCCTGCGGTCTGCCGGTTGGCGGCTACGGCCTGCGGTCTGCGGTATGCTAGTTGGCGGCTACGGACGCGGCTTGGATCTGCCAGTTGGCGTTTGCGTCCGCGGTCTGCTGGGGTGGGACCGGGCGTCGGGGGACAGAGCATTTAGGTGAAATCTATGATTTTTTCTGGAATTTGTCTAAACAGCGAAAGAATATAGGTGATATTATTTGTTTTTACGGTTTTTCACCTATTTTACTCTCAGATCCGTGAGATTTATGCCAATTTTGGCGTGTAAATAGGTGAAAACGGCATTTTCTCAGTGATTTCACCTATCCGGAGTTTTAAATGAAATGGATCTGCTCCGGATCATCCAAGGCTCCTGGATCGGATCAGCGAGGAAGAAGGAATCGGCATCAGGCCGGATCCCGCGGCCTTGCGGACCTCACCAGATGTCCCGGGCGTTGCAGTGCGTGGACCTGGCGAGGCGCTGCGGGCGTTGCGGGGGCCTTGTGGACCTCTGGCGAGGCGTTGCAGTGCCCTTGCGGACCCTGGCACGGCTTTGCGGGCGTTGCCTGGCCCTTGCGGACCTGGCCGGAATTGCTGGCCCTTCGAAGTTTGTAGAATGCTGCTGCGGGGGCCTTGCGGACCTTGTGAGCCGTGCAGGCTGTGCCAGGCGTCGCGGGGCCCGCCAGGTCCCGCCGGGCTTGGCCGGACCTGGCTGCATTTTATTGACGGATCCAATGAAGAGCGATATGCTTAAGGCAGCGGATCGAATAAATAATGAGAGACGGGGTGAGATGGATGGGGATAAGGACTAGTATGAGTATGAGGCGGCGGGGGATCATAGCCGCAGCGATGAGTATGACCGCAGCGATAAGTCTGGCAGCGGCAGTTGCGTTTATGGGCGCGGCTGCGCCAGTGTTTGCAGGAACGGGAAAAACATCCGACGCGCCTATAGCCCCGCATACGGATGTGACGAAAGGTTATTATATCGACCGGCAGGGGGATCTGGTCAGCATAGAGAAGCCGTCGCAGGTGTATCTTCCCGACATTTCCTCCGTTTCAACAGGGCAGTTTGCATGTCTGGCTGTGGCGCGGGACGGACAGCTTTGGGGATGGGGCCCGGGGGCCTTCGGGCTTTTAGGCAAAGTCAGCGCGGAAGCCGATACGACTCAGCGGCCGGTGCCGGTCATGAGAGACGTACAGATGGCGTCTGTGGGCGTTTTTCATTGCGTTGCGCTGAAGAAGGACGGCAGCGTCTGGACCTGGGGGCTGAGTAATGACGGGGCGGTGGAAAATCCGGTAGATACAACGAAGATCAGCTATGAGCCGGTCAAGATCATGGAAGATGCGGTCTTTGCCCGGGCAGACGGCTATGCCAGTCTGGCCATCGGCAGGGACGGGGTCTTGTACGGGTGGGGAGACCGGATGAATATCAGGGGGGCTGCAGGTCCGGTATCGTGGAACGAACCGGTGAGGATCGCCGGAAATGTGAGATCAGCCTGCTTTACGGGTTATGAACTGTTTATGATTTTGACGGATAACAGTCTCTGGAGAATACCGCAGGACGGAAAAAGCGGCCCGGAAAAGGTGATGGAGGGCGTCCGATTTTGTGATTACGGACTTATCGTTCAGACGGACGGAAGTTTATGGCTGTGGGGTGAGAATCACGGCAGGATAGGAGATGGGACCACAGAAGATAAAACGGTCCCTGTAAAGTTGATGGACGGCGTGGCATACGCCATAAACAATTATGATAT
Source organism: Bacilliculturomica massiliensis (assembly GCF_900605495.1). Classification (GTDB taxonomy): domain Bacteria; phylum Bacillota; class Clostridia; order Peptostreptococcales; family Anaerovoracaceae; genus Bacilliculturomica; species Bacilliculturomica massiliensis. The sequence continues at coordinate 222,215 of NZ_LR027599.1, read as the reverse complement.
AACCGGCGTCTGCATTGTTACCAAAACCGGTGAATTGTGGATCACAGGATTCGATCCTTACAGCCCTTACAGCGAAGAGAAGGAGATGAGTCTCTATCCGCGCAAATTGTTGGATGGGGTGGCGGTCATCGCGGAAACGGCGGAGCCCACGGAGCCGGTGACGCCTTATCTCCCGGAAGGGAGTTCGTTGTCCCAGGGGGAACAGCCAGACCCGCCGGGGATGGGAGCGCCGGAAAGTCCGGGAACAGGGCCGGTCCAGGGAGCGGGATCGGTCTCGGAATCGGGTACAGGTTTGGAAACCGGTCAGGAGACCCACGGCTCAGGGGGAGGCGGAGCCGATGATGAAGCGGCCTGGCTGGCCATGGCCCTTGTCTTCGCCGGCGCCGTTGTGCTCCTTCGGATCCAATATGGGAGAAAAGGATGAGGGGCGCTATATATACACTTCGGCGGGCCAGAGGAAATTTCTGAAATAAAACTTTGCCCCCGGATGCCTTCGTGGTATACTGGACTTATAAAAAATGTAAGTTGGTGTAAACTGGTGTATGTCTTTGTTCCGATCCGGACGTGTGTGTACCGTTTTGGGCGGAGATGGGGAAAGGCGGCGAGAACAAGTGAAACGAATAATCAATACGGCAAATGTCTATGTTCAGGAATCTGACTGGAAAGATTTTGCGCTGGTAAAGCTTTGTCTGTGCTCCGTGGGTCTGATGATCGGAGCGGCTCTTCCCAAAAAGGCAAAAAAGCCTGTGATCTTTGGGGCTATGGCTGTTTTTGTCGCGACCTATGTTCCGTTGATCACGAAGTTTATGCGGATCCTGGCAACCATGCCGAAGCCGGTGGAAAAGCCGGATCGGCGCAGACCGCTGCGCCGTATGGACGAGGAATCGGCAGGGCCGGCGGACGACTGGGACGAAGATTGGGAATAGACGTCGGACGGTTTAGAGGACGGCGCGGGGGGAGGCAGGCGCATAGAGATGACCGGCTGCCGTTCACTGTGAAATAAAAACCGGAACCGTACCTGTGGGGGATACAGGGACGGTTCCGGTTTTATAATCCTGCGGATTTGATGAGGTCCGATCATAATCGGGAACTTCGATCACAGCGTTCCCATGAAGTGCTGGACGATGAGGGAAGCAGAAGCTACGGCGAACCAGCAGCAGAGTCCCAGGACAATAGGGCGAAGACCGTTGGTGAACAATTTTTTCAGATCAGTATTCAGCCCGATGGCCACCATTGCCATAACGATGAGGAATTTTCCAAAGGTCGCCAACCCGTGGGAAAACTCCACGGGAATTCCGGCAAACGTATTGATGATCGCCGTGGCGATAAAGCCCAAGACAAACCAGGGGAAAACGCGGGCAAAGCTGAAGGTGTTCTCAGCCATCTGGCTGTCTGCGCCCTCACAGCCTGCGGCTGCGCCGTCTGCCGCTGAAGCAGCGGCCGCTTTCTTCGCTTTTCCGGCGGTGTAGATCGCCAGTATCAGCGTGATGGGAACGATCATCAGTGTGCGGGTCAGTTTTACGATAGTGGCGAAATCCAGAGCTATATTGTTTCCCGCCGCGCTGCTCCAGGACGCTCCGGCGGCGACTACGGAGGAAGTGTCGTTGATCGCGGTCCCCGCCCACATTCCGAAACCGATGTCTGTGAGACCTAATGCGTGCCCCAGCGCCGGGAAGAGGAATACGGCGGCAATGTTGAACAGGAAGATCGTGGAGATCGCCTGAGCCACATCTTCGTCGCTGGCCCGGATGACAGGGGCGGTGGCCGCGATGGCCGAACCGCCGCAGATGCAGGTGCCCACGCCGATGAGCGTCATGGTTCCTCCATCGATCTTCAGCGCTCTTCCGGCGATCCATGCTGTGAGGAAAGAAGCCGAAAGGGTGAACAGCATGACCATGAGGGATTGGCTGCCTACCTTGATCACATTGAATAAATTCATTTCGAATCCCAACAGGATAATGGAATATTGCAGTATTTTTTTCGACGTGAATTTAATGCCTGCGGAAGCAGACGCGGAGCGGACCCCGCTCAATGCGGTGGCTCCCAGAAGCATTCCCAGCAGAATGCCGAAAACAGGTCCGCCGATAATGGGAAGCCGGAGTCCCAGGTACCAGGCCGGAGCCGCGATGGCAAGACACAGCAGAACGCCTGGAAGCGTGCCGGCGGCAGCGGGGGCTGCGGCATGGGTATGGACTGCGGTCTTGGCGTTGTTCGTCAGATCTGCGGCCACTGCTGCGGCGGCATGAAACTCCGACGCGGCTGCGGAGGCAGCGGTGGAGAATTCCGATGCGGCTGCGGAAGCGACAGTGGAAAATTCTGATGCGGCTGCGGAAGCGACAGTGGAAAATTCTGATGCTGCTACGGAAGCGACGGCAGAAAGTTCCGATGCGGCTGCGGATAACTCAGAAGCAGCTGCAGCTGCGGCTGCTTCCGCGGGAGTTTGAATAGCGGCGGCGGAGGCGTCGGCGGTCATGTTCGCGTCGACGGAGGTCTGGACAGGTTTCATGGCATTGGTCTCCTTTCAGATTGGGTTTTGCAATTACCGGAACAATGTATCTGGTAATATTATGTCTTCTTGTATCTGCGCCGGGCCCCTTGGTCCGGGACCGGAAAACACGCTTTATCTGGTGTTCGCAATAGTTATCGTCAGAACCCAGTATAATCCTGTCATATCATAAATTCAAATTATCATATTTTATATATAATAAATATATGTTATGATATTTGTACACTACCCGCGAAACAGGGGGGAAAGGAGTTCACTTGCTGGATCTGAAAATCGTCACTTTCTTAAAAGTGGTGGAAACAAAGAGCTATACGGCTGCGGCCGATGTGCTGCATATGACGCAGCCTGCGGTGACGCAGCAGATCCACCGTCTGGAGGAGCATTATGGCTGCCGGCTGGTGGAGTTTTCCGGGCGTTCCTTCCGTCTGACGGAGGGAGGAAGAGCGTTGTACGAATATGCGCTGCTGCAGCAGGTCAACGAGAGGCTGCTGATTTCCAGGATCGACGGGATGAAAAGCCCCATGCGTATCGGAGCCACACTCTCTGCAGCGGATTATTACCTGCAGCCGGCACTGAATTCATATATACTGGACAGGGAAAACAAGGTGCGCATTTCCGTGGCCAACACGGAGACGCTGCTCTCACGGCTGGTAAAAGGGCAGCTGGACTGTGCTTTTGTGGAGGGAAATTTCGATCGGGAACTATTCGCGTACAAAGAGTTTTGCCGCGCCGATTTTCGCCCGGTAGCCGCCTCGTCCCATCCTCTGGCAGGCAGAAATATGCGAATCGAGGAGCTTTACACCTATCCGCTGCTTTTGCGGGAATCCGGTTCGGGTACGCGGGATATTTTAGAGAATTATCTCCGGGAACAGAACGATTCGATCAGATCCTTTGACCATCGGATCGAGATGAGCAGTTTCGTGATGATCAAGAAACTGCTCAGGGAATCGAACGCGATCTCTTTTATGTACGAGGCTGTGGCGGAGGAGGAAGTGAAGAGAGGAGAACTCTGTTTCTTACAGCCGCTCAATTACAATGTGAGTCATCCCCTTCATTTTGTCTGGCTGAAAAACGGTCTCGGCAGCAGAGCGGCAGAGAAGGTCCTGTTCCACATGGAAAGTGAAAGGAAGAGGAAAGCCTGATGAAACAAAATGCGATCATTCCCATCTTTATACCTCACAAGGGCTGTCCCAACGACTGTGTCTTCTGCAATCAGAAAAAGATCACGGCAAGGCAGAAGCCCTTCGAGATCTCCGATGTGCGGGGACGCATTGAAGAATATCTGCCCACACTGCTGGGCCGTGGACTTTCCACGCTGGAGATCGCTTTTTTCGGCGGCAGTTTTACGGGGATCCCTCTGGAAGAACAGCAGGCTTATCTCGCTGTGGCGAAGGAATATAAGGACCGGGGACTGGTGCAGAGGATCCGGCTCTCTACCAGACCGGATTATATCGACGACAGAATACTGGAAAACCTGAGGATCTGGGGCGTAGATCTCATTGAGCTGGGCGTCCAGTCGCTGGATCCGGAGGTCCTGCGGCGGTCCAACCGGGGACACGGACCGCAGATCGTATATGAAAGCGCGGCGAAGATCAGAGAAGCCGGATTTGAACTTGGCATCCAGCTGATGATCGGCCTGCCGGGAGATACAAAGGAAAAGTCCCTTTATTCCGTCAGGGAGGCTGTGGGGATGAAACCTGCTGTGGCAAGACTTTACCCTACGGTGATCCTGAAGGAGACGGCCCTTTACGAGGATTGGAAGTCAGGGCGGTTTCAGCCTTTTTCCCAGGAGGCTATGGTGGATGTGACGAAAGAAATGTACCGTATTTTGCGGGACGCTGGCGTCAATGTCATCCGCGTCGGGCTGAAGAGCACCGATCTTATCAGCGGCAAAGAGGGGAGCGCAGCTGTGGCGGAGACGTATCATCCAGCCTTTCGGCAGCTGATCTGCGCGGAGCTTGCCAAGGAGGAACTGGAGAGGCAGCTGACCGCCCTTCTGGCCGAAGGAACCGGGAGACCGCCGGAAGAGCGGGAACGGATGGCAGGACAGGAACGGTCGCAAGTGCGGGAACGGACGGCGCCCGGCGGCGGGAACAGCCGGCGGCGCGTCCTGTTTTCGAGCTGCGGGGAAAGTTTTTCCGACATGATCGGCAACCGGGGCAGCAACCGCGCCTATTTTGAGGAGAAGTACCCGGAGCTGCTCTTCCGTTTCTGCAGGGACGACAGTCTGGGACAGGAACGCTACCGGGCGGAGTGGGATCAGCGTACGGGCCGGCGGCCAGATCGTTAAGGTCGCTGGATCGTTAAGGCGGCCGGATCGGCGGCCAGAGCGTCTTCCCCGGGTCCGCGGGAAAAGCATTGGTGGCCGCAGAGCTGCCGAGGCGGCGGCAGGCAGACGTTTTTCCCAGGTCCCCAGCGGAAAAAGCGCGAAAGTAAAATAAAAAAAGATACATACTAAGAAAGGAAAGTTTTTATGGTAAACATCGGAAATGACTGGGACGGGCTTTTGGAAGAAGAATTCGAGAAAGCGTATTACCTGAAGCTTCGGGAGTTCCTTGTGGAAGAATATAAGACCAGGCGTATTTATCCTTCCATGTACGATATCTTCAACGCGCTGAAGGCTACGCCCTATGAAAAGGTAAAGGCGGTGATCCTGGGACAGGATCCGTACCACGGCCCCGGACAGGCCCACGGAATGTGCTTCTCGGTAAAGAAAGGCGTTCCTCAGCCACCGTCGCTGGTCAATATTTTTAAAGAAATCCAGGACGATCTGGGGATCCAGCCGCCCGGCCACGGGTATCTGCAGTCCTGGGCGGAGCAGGGCGTGCTGCTTTTGAATACTGTGCTCACGGTGCGGGCCGGTGCGGCAAATTCCCACAGGGGAAAAGGATGGGAGATCTTTACCGACAAGATCATCTCTCTGCTCAACGATCGGGAGGAACCCATCGTCTTCCTGCTCTGGGGCGGCAACGCCAGGTCGAAGACTTCACTGATCACGAACCCCAGGCATCTGATCCTCACCGCTGCCCATCCCAGCCCGCTGTCCGCCTCGGGCGGCTTTTTCGGCTGCCGGCATTTTTCCAAGGCCAACCGCTTTCTGGAGGAATGCGGGGAAGGACCGGTAGACTGGCGTATTCCGGAGTAAAAAGGTTTTTTGGCCCATCGAAAATCGGATAAGTGCATACAATCGGGCCTATTGCATGCATAAAAGCGATTTTAGAACAATTTAGAGCACTATTGCACATTGCACTTTTGTATACAAAAGGAGTAAAATAATAGTTAAGCATGGTAATGTTTCCGCGGGGCTCCTCCCTGGGGAGGCAGCCTGTTTTTGCAGTGCGAGCATCAGGCCCCGGGTAGCGACAGAAGCAGGGCGGACGAAACGCAGGCTTGACGAAGGGTCAGGCGCGGCCGCCGTGCAGGCGGGACGCGGCAGGAGACGCGCCGGCGCCGAAGATGTGTAAAAAAGAGAAGAGGAGAAAAGGAGAATCATTATGAAAAAGAGCAGATTACTTGCATTATTCCTTGTTCTGGCGCTGGTTCTGACCGCTTTTGCGGGATGCGGAGGCGACAACGGCGGCAACGGAGACGGGGAAAAGACTTATACCATCGGAACGGATACCACCTTTGCGCCTTTTGAATTTGAAGACGAGGCCGGCAATTTCGTGGGCATCGACATGGAACTTCTGGATGCCATCGCCCAGGACCAGGGCTTTAAGTATGAGCTGGAGATCCTGGGATTCGACGCGGCCTGCCAGGCGCTGGAAGCCGGTCAGGTGGACGGTGTGATCGCGGGAATGAGCATTAAGCCCGACCGTGAGGAAAAGTATGATTTCTCCGAGCCGTACTTCGATTCCGGCGTGGTCATGGGCATCGCGGCGGACAATGATACGATCAAGAGCTACGAAGATCTGAAAGGAAAGACCGTGGCTGTAAAGATCGGTACGGAGGGCGAGGCTTTTGCAGAATCCATCGCTGATCAGTATGGCTTCGAAATGACTCATCTTCAGGACTCTGCTTTCATGTATGAGGACGTAAAGAGCGGAAATTCCGTGGCTTGTTTTGAGGACTATCCGGTTCTTGGCTACGGTGTGTCCCAGAACAACGGACTGAAGATCGTAACTGAAATGGAACGCGGTTCGTCTTACGGCTTTGCGGTCCTGAAGGGCGAGAACCCGGAACTGATCGAAATGTTCAACGCAGGACTGAAAAATCTCAGGGACAGCGGCAAATATCAGGAGATCCTGGACAAATATATCGTGACGGAAGTCGCGGGCGATGATGGAGCTGAAGATGGAGCCGATGCCGAGTAGGCTGTAAAAGTGAACGATCCGCCTTCGTGGCCGAAATGACGGCTGCGGAGAAGGGCGGGATACCGCGGACCACCGCACGTGCGGCGGTCCGCGGCAATTTGAGAAAGAATTGGTTAAGGAGCGGCATATATGTTTGAGCATGTGATATCAGTTGTGACACAGGCGCTGCCGAAACTCTGCACGGGAATGGCGCTGACCATCCAGATGACGCTGTTCGGCGTTATCATCGCGTTTATCATCGGTCTTATCGCCTGCCTTGCGAGGATCTCGCGCTTCAAAATTTTCAGCGCGGTCTCGGGAGCGTACATCTATATCATCCGGGGAACGCCCATGTTGGTGCAGGCATTTTTCCTGTATTTTGGCGTGGCGCAGCTTCTGCCTTTTAAGCTGAGCAAAAATCTCGTGGGCATCATCACGATCAGCCTGAACGCCGGCGCGTACATGGCGGAGATTTTCCGGGGAAGTATCCAGTCGATCAGCAAGGGACAGATGGAAGCGGCGCGCAGCCTGGGGCTGCCCTACGGCACAGCCATGAGAAAGGTCATCCTTCCTCAGGCGCTGCGGCGCTCGATCCCTTCGCTGACCAATCAGGTGATCATTTCGCTGAAGGACGTATCCATTCTGTCCGCCATCGGCGTGGCGGAGATCTTTCAGGCCGGAAAGATCATTACCGCAAGGAATATGGAGTCCACGATCATCTGGACCACGGTGGGCGCGATCTATCTCATCGTCGTATTCCTGCTGACAAAGCTGGCAAACTACGTGGAGAGGAGGACTTCCTATGGTCAAAGTACAAATAAAAAATCTTCGTAAGTGCTTCGGCGATCTGGAGGTCTTGAAAGATATCGACTTCACCGTGGACGACGGCGAAGTGGTCTGCGTCATCGGCCCCTCGGGTTCGGGAAAATCCACGCTTCTTCGCTGCATCAACGCGCTGGAGGTGCCCACAGGCGGCACCATCATCGTGGACGATCACGAGATCACAGACAAGCACCAGGACATCAATAAGCTGCGCGAAAATATCGGAATGGTGTTTCAGCAGTTCAATTTGTTTCCCCATATGACAGTAAAGAAGAACGTCATGATGGCGCCGGTGGACCGGAAGAAGATGACGAAGGAGGAAGCGGATAAAAAAGCCGTGGCGCTGCTGGAAACGGTAGGTCTGGCTTCCAAATCAGACGAGTACCCCGACAATCTGTCCGGCGGCCAGCAGCAGCGCGTGGCTATCGCCAGGGCCCTTGCCATGAACCCTGACGTCATGCTTTTCGACGAGCCGACCAGCGCGCTGGACCCTGAGATGGTGGGAGACGTGCTGGCGGTCATGAAGCGGCTGGCGGAGCAGGGAATGACCATGATCGTGGTCACCCATGAGATGGGCTTTGCCAGAGAGGTGGCGGACCGGGTAGTATTCATGGACGGCGGCGTCATCGTCGAACAGGGAAGACCGGAAGACATCTTTGGAAATCCCCAGAATGAACGGACTATCGCCTTTTTGAACAGCGTACTGTAGCGGAAGGCGCAGAAAAATCTGAATACGATGAAAGAGAAAAAGCTTCGGCAGGCGGATACCTGTCCGGAGTTTTTTTATCATCAAAAGCGTAAACGATCGGCGCCCGCCTGCTGAATGCCACGAAAAGTAGCATAAAAAATCAGAATGCAATCTACTCTTGCTTGTAATGCAAAGTATGATTTCCTATACTTGACGTATCATAAAAATGGAGGTCAGGAAAATGACATTTGCAGAAAAATTGAAAGCGATCCGTAAACAGACTGGTTTTTCACAGGAACAGCTTGCTGAGAAACTTGGGGTGTCCAGACAGGCGGTCACAAAATGGGAAACCAATACGGGTATCCCCGACGTTGAAAATATTATGGCGATCTCCGCCCTGTTTGATATTTCTATTGATGAATTGCTTTCCAATGAAACAGGAACAAAGAAGACGGAGGATTTCTTATTTGAAAGTGTAACGGAATACGACATTGCCGAACAGAAGCACTATGATATGAAATTCGGCGGAGCAAAAAAATTGATCTTGTCCGGATATAAAGGTGAGAAAATCCGCGTCCGCTTAACGTCCAACACCTTGCCGGCGCTTCAGAGTGATTTTAAGGTGAAGATCGATGATACAAGAAAGCGTATCGATGTGGATCTGAGCCGTAAAAATGGAGTGACAGAAGCAGCTGCAAAAGAAGCGCTGCATATTTTTGTCCAGATCCCGTCGCCTTATGCGGGAAAGATCGAGTGTGGGGTAAACGCGGAAGCGATTGAGGTGCATGACCTTGAGTGCGACAGCATTGAGTTTGACGCAAAAACTTTTAATGTTGTATTGGACGAGGTGATCGGCAATGTGGAAATAAACTGTAATCTGGACATGAATATCCTCTGTACGAGTCTGAACGGTGCAGTCGAGATCAATCAGATATCCGCCACCTCAAGAATTACTGTCCCCGCAGACGCAGGTTTTGCAGTCATTAAGAAGGGCATTGCCACCAGCATTTCCTTTGAAAAGGATGGAAAGCCGGCAGATGCCTTTGATGTGCAGGAATCGGATAACGTAATAGAGCTGAACGGAATGAAAAGCGAACTCGTTGTCTGTACCCTGGGGCAGGAGGGGGAGCGGTGAGAAATTGCCGCTTTACGCCGGATGAACCGTGATGTATACTTCACTCAAACGATGACGACGCACGGCAGCGCGGCGGACGGCAAAGGCCGCCCGGGAATGGCGCAGAGCCCCGGGCGGCGCAGCACGATACCGGCGGCAGAAGCAGCTGCGGCAGAAAGCAGCTGCGGAAGGGACAGGGAGGGCTGACAGAAAGATGAAACGGATCTTATTGATCGCCACAGGCGGCACGATCGCCTGCACGAAGACGGAACAGGGGCTGGCCCCGGGGCTGGACCCGGAGGAACTCATGGCGTATATACCGGACGCCTCCAGTATCTGTCATGTGGATACGCTGCAGTTATTGAGCATTGACAGTACCAATATCCAGCCTGAACATTGGCTGATGATGGAGCAGGCTCTGGAGGAGAATTATGAGAAATACGACGGATTCGTGGTGACCCACGGCACAGATACTCTCACCTATACCGCCGCAGCCCTCTCCTATCTGATCCAGGGCAGCCGAAAACCTATCGTGGTGACAGGGGCTCAGAAGCCTATCGACGCGTACATAACCGACGCCAGAAAGAATCTGCGGGACAGTCTGCGGTACGCCAGCGAAGACTGCGCTTCGGGCGTGACGATCGTTTTTGACGGAAAGGCCATACTCGGCACCAGGGGAAAAAAGACGCGGAGCAAGAGCTACAGCGCCATGGAGAGCATCAATTACCCCTGCCTGGCCTTTATCGGCGACGACCGTATCACCCATTATCTGCACGGAGGAAATGGCGCGGGGAGCGCTGCATACAACGCCGGCGCAGGGCGCAGGTGCGGCGCGGGGAAAAGCGCAGATTCCGCCGCAGATCCCCGGTCTACGGCCGGAGAGCCGGAAACCGGCGGCCCGGTGTTTTACCGGGGCCTATACCCGCGCATCTTCACCCTGAAGCTGACGCCGGGCATGGAGCCGGATGTGCTGGATTATATCGGCGAGCGTTACGCAGGGATCGTGATCGAAAGCTACGGCGCCGGAGGGCTCCCCTTCCACGATCAGAGAAATTTTCTGGAAAAACTGGAGTGCTTATCGGATCAGGGGAAGATCGTGGTGATCACAACGCAGGTCATGCTGGAGGGCAGCGATCTTTCCATCTATGAGGTGGGGCTGCGGGCGCTGAAAAACTACCCTGTACTGCAGGCCTACGATATGACGCTGGAAGCCGTAGTGACGAAGCTTATGTGGATCCTGGCCGTCACCCGGGATTTTGCCCGGGTAAAAGAATTGTTTTATACCGCGGTGAACGAAGACATTTTACTGTAGCCATCCCGCGAAGGACAGGGGGCATGGGGCGCCGCCGCAGGTGAGAGGCAGGACAAAAAAGTTTTGCCTTTTTTCCTATTCTCCCGTATGATAATTGTGTAGCAAAACAGGGATGGAGGAATGCGGAGCGCCGGGCCGTGGCAGGCCGGCGCGGGCATGGGTTAAGGAATGACAGAAATATTAAGAAATATGCTGTTTAACGTCGGTCTGCTGGTGTTGATGGCGTATCTCGTCACAAAGATGCCGCTGGTGAGAGAGTTTATCATCAACAACCGCGGCGACTGGATGCTGAAATTGTTTCTCATCGTGTTTTTTGGAGCGGTGGGCATTATATCAACTTATATGGGAATGCAGGTGAACGGGGCGATCGTCAACACGCGGGTGGTGGGCGTGGTGGCTGGAGGTCTGCTGGGCGGTCCCATCGTGGGCGTGGGGGCCGGTCTCATCGCCGGGATCCACAGGTGGGCCATCGACATCGGCGGTTTTACCGCGGTAGCCTGCGCCATCTCCACGGTGGCGGAGGGCGTGATCGGCGGTCTGTTTCAGACCAGATACCGGAAGTCGGGAAACGACTGGATCTTTGCCTTCGCGGTGGCGGCCGCGGCGGAGTGCTGCCAGATGATCATCATTTTGCTGGTTGCACGGCCTTTTGACGCGGCCTTTGATCTGGTAAAGATCATCGCTTTTCCCATGATCACCTTCAATTCGTTTGGCGTGGCGCTGTTTGTCACGGTCTTCAATTCTGTTTTTATGACGATGGACGAGGAGGCAGCCCGCCGGACCTCGCTGGCCTTTGAGGTGGCGAACAGCTGTCTGCCGTACATGAAGAGAGGGCTTTCAGACAGCGAGGCCATGGACCGGGCGATCCAGATCATCGCCGGTCTTCCAGGCATCAAAGGCGCGGTCATCACCGATCGGGAGAAGGTGGTGAGCTGCGGGACGCCCGGTCTGATCCAGGGCGGCGGCTCGGAGCTCCCCGAAGCGGCGAAAAAGACGCTGGAAAAGCACCGGGTCACCATGGTCAGAGAGGAAACCTTTCACAAGAAGCTGATCCCGTCGGCGAAGAGCATTGCATCCATTGCAGCGCCGCTTTTCGTCAGCGAGGAGATCGTCGGCACGGTGGTCTTTTTCGTGGAGAGCTACCGTATGACCAACGAGACAGAAAAGAGTTTTGCCGACGGCATGGGAAAGATGTTTTCGACTCAGCTGGAGCTGTCACGGCTGGAGGAACAGACAAAACTTCTGCAGAGGGCGGAGTTCAGCGCGCTGCAATCGCAGATCAATCCACATTTTCTGTTCAACTGTCTCTCCACCATATCCGCCTTCTGCATCGAAAAGCCGGAGCGGGCCAGAGAACTGCTGGTGGTGCTGGGAGATTATTTCCGCAGAACGCTCCAGACCGGCAGTATCATGATACCGCTGCAGGAGGAGATGGAATATGTAAACGCATATCTTACTCTGGAAAAAGCCAGGTTTGAAGAGAAACTTCAGCTGAACGTGGACGTGCCGGAGACGCTGGACTGCATGGTGCCCAGCTTTATTCTGCAGCCCATCGTGGAAAACGCAGTAAAACACGGCGCCATGTGGAACGGCCGCGGCGGAACGGTCTCGATCTGCGCCCGCGCGGTCCTTCGGGACGGGCAGGAGGGCGCGGAGATCCGGGTCACAGACGACGGACCCGGAATGGAGAAAGACATTCTGAAGGCATTTCGGGAAGGAAATATGCCGGAAAACAAAATCGGTCTCATGAATGTTCACCGCAGACTGCAGAATATATACGGGCCGGACAACGGACTGCGCATCGATACGTCACCGAAGCAGGGCACGAGCATGCGGATTTTTATTCCTCGGGGAGACGACGGCGGGGAGAACGAATAATCATGGGGAGAGGAGGTCTGCTGAATGAGAATTGCGGTGGTGGACGACGAACGGCTCATACGGAAGGATCTGATCTATTATCTGAAGGATCTGGCCCCGGACGCCGAGATCGAGGAGGCGGACAGCGGGTTTACCGCAGTGGAGCTGGCCAATTCCAAACCGTTTGATATTTTTTTTCTCGACATCAACCTGGGAGATATGAAGGGCACTGTATTGGCGCTGATGCTGCAGAAGACGGCGCCGGAAGCCTCGGTGGTATTTGTGACCGCTTACGGCGAGTACGGCCCCCAGGCCTTTGAGCTGAACGCCGTAGATTATATTATGAAACCTTTCAATAAGGCCAGGGTGGAAAAAGCGCTGAAAAAAGCGGTTCAGATGAGGAATCTCGCTCGGCTGGAAAAGATGGAGGAAGCGGGCCGGTCATCGGGATCGATGGCGGGGGCCGCGGGGCCGGGTCTGCTGGAGCCGCGGGGCCTGCCGGGGCTGCCGGGCCTGCAGGCCCCGGGGCGAGAACGTGCAATGGCGCGAAAACCGGATGGGAAGCTGGGAGGATGGATGGGGTCCGAGTCAGAGAGCCGGATACGGGAAAGATCGCGATCCATCACGACCGGAAAGTGACGCTGGTCGATCCCAGGGATATCGTTTTCGCGGAGAGCGTCCAGCGCAGCTGCAGGATCTGCTGCCGCGGCGGCGTACAGTATGTGACGCCCGTGACGCTGACGGAACTGGAAAATCGTCTGGCAGGCGGACGTTTTATGCGGGTGCACCGGAGTTTTATCATCAATCTGGAATTCGTGTCAGAGATCGCCATGCTCTACGCGAAAAATTATTGCGTGAAGATGAAGGGCTATGAGAAGACGCCGCTGCCGGTGGGCAGGACCCAGATCAGAAGGCTGAAAGAGATATTCCGGATCTAGGGAGCGGCGTGGGCCCGCGGCCGCCGGCCGCGATCTGAACATACGGTGAAAATCAGATAGACCGGGGAGACTGTTCTTGTCCAGAACAGTCTTTTCTTATTGTGCTGGAAATATTACCGGATGGGAATAAACCCTTTCAGAGAGAAGTTATGAATTCGGAAACACGATATTCGTCGAAAGGAGGTGGTGAAGGATCAAGGCGGGCGGCAGCCCGGGGATCATGAAAAATGCATGATTTTACAGCTACATTACATCAGGTTCGCATTGTTCGGAATGGAGGGGAAATACTAACAACAGAGATTAAATAACAGGAGACATGAAGATGAAACAGCGAACAATAACGATTTCAGATCTGGACCGTTACCGGGACTATCTGATCGAAGAAGAGCGGAGCGGCGCCACACTGCGTAAATATATGCACGATGTGAGAGCGTTTTACGAATTTCTGGGGGAAACAAAAAAAGCAGATAAAGAAAGCGTGCTGGACTTTAAGGCCCACCTGGAACAACGCTACGCAGTGAACAGCGTGAATTCCATGCTGATCGCAGTCAACGGCTTTCTCTCTTTTCTGGAAATGCAGGAATGCCGCGTCAAGACGCTTAAGATGCAGCGCCGGTTTTGCACAGGGGAGCGGGAGCTGACAAAGGCGGAGTATTTTCGACTGATCGAAACGGCTGAGAAAAAGCAGAATCAGCGGCTATGCGCCATAATGCAGACCATCTGCGCAACGGGGATCCGCATCAGTGAACTGAGTTTCGTCACAGTGGAGGCTGTGAAGTCCGGCCGGGCGCAGGTTTCCTGCAAAGGAAAGAAACGAGTGGTGATCATATCGAAGGAACTGCAGAGGCTCCTGCTGCGCTACTGCGCGGAGGCGGGGATCCGTTCCGGATGTGTGTTTGTGACAAAGACGGGAAAGCCGGTGGACCGGAGCAATATATGGACAGAAATGAAAAAGCTCTGCAGTCAGGCGGAGGTGGAGCCGGAGAAGGTGTTTCCGCACAATCTGCGGCACCTATTTGCGGTGACCTTTTACAGACTGAAAAAAGACATCGCCGGTCTGGCCGATGTGCTGGGCCACAGCAGTATTGAAACTACGAGGATCTATACGGCGACAAGCGGCGACGAACACCGCAGCGCGCTGTCACAGATGGGGCTGGTACGGCAGGGTGAGGACGGCTGGCCGCAGTACGCTGATCAAGCGTCTGTTCTGTGAAGGTAAAGAAAAATACAACATAATACTCATTATGTTGTCGGCACTGGGACTTTCCTGCTTTCTACAATGACGATTAAAATAAAATGGCAGCCCGCAGCCGCTATTTTCCAGCCTGCAGCGGGTTATTGGGGCCTGTGAACGCCCTTCGTCCCCTCCGGCAGGCCGGCGGCCGGGAAACATGATCTTTACGCTGTCTGTATGCGTGTGTTAATTCTCTTGATTCTACTGTCGGTTATGGTATAATTATGACGGATGTAATTTTTATGTAATTCTTTGTTACAACATAATGAGTATTATGTTGTTAGCGCGACAGAAGCGGAGGCCTGAATGGGAGCAGAAAAGGGGAAGGTCGCAGTGAAGCACTGTCTGCTGGACGAGCTGGCCGGTATAACAGGCTGCATTTATTTGTCTGATCTGCGGCAAAAAATGAGGGAAAAGCGATTTCTGCTCATATTAGAGCAGATCGTGCCTGAAGAATATACCATAGAAGACTGGAATGATACAGTGCATTATCTTTGCGGCCGGAAGGTGGAGTTTCAGAAAAAAGAAGACGCGCTGGCCTGTCTCTGCGATTTTGTTAGAGAGTTCTGGTGAGGTGCGGAAACAGTGAGTGGGAGCAGTGAAAGGAATCGGGGGATCGGGCGGCTGTTGAAGCCGGCTGTACTTTTTGCTACAATAGGCATATCTTCTGCAGACAAGAGCGCCCATGCTTTTGCCGAATGCCGAAGGTGTATCTCAGAAAGGTGCAGGTAAAGAGATCATGAGGATCAGAAAGTACGGCCCGCAGGACTGCGAAGCATTGTTCAGACTGTATCACGATACGGTGCACAGCGTGAATGCCAGGGATTACAGCCAGCGGCAGCTGGACGCGTGGTCGGATGGAACATGGGATCCGGAGAGCTGGAACCGGTCGTTTCTGGAGCACAATACGGTGGTAGCCGTGGAAGACGGCGGGATCACAGGCTTTGGAGATATGGATCCTGCAGGTTATCTGGACCGGCTTTACGTCCACAAAGATCACCAGGGAAAGGGAATCGCTTCTGCGATCTGTGAGGAACTGGAACGGTCGGTCTGTGCAGACCGGATCACAGTACACGCATCGATCACCGCAAAGCCTTTTTTTGAGAATCGGGGCTACGTAACATTAAAGGAACAGCAGGTGGAGCGCAAAGGCGTCCGGCTGACCAATTATGTAATGGAAAAGAGAATGCAGCGGTAGGAAACGCTGCAAAAATGCTTTGCAGAATCCAGAAATTTTGTTATAATTATTATTACAGCGAGTGGCTTGACTGCGTAAATCCAGTTGTCGGCTATTCGCTGTTTTTGTTTTTGAAAGTTGCCATGATTGCTGACACGCGGCCCGGTCCCGGCCGCTGAGGGAGGAAAGGAGCGGGATCAGCGAAGTCGAAGCGGCAAGATCACAGATATTTCATTTCATGGATGGCCCTGGGGCGTTTGGAACCAGGGCAACGAAGCGTGTGGCCTGAGGCGTAAATCCAGCTTGTCTGCCGCGCGTTTTTTAATGGAAAAAGATCGCTGAGTGATCATAATTCGATGGAGGAGGTCAATTTATGGAAGAAAAGTCCAATTCGTTTCTGGAAACGGAGAAAATAGGCAGGCTGATGCAAAGGTATGCGGTGCCGTGTATTATATCGCTGCTGGTAGCTGCATTTTACAATATTGTAGATCAGATTTTTATCGCCAATGCCGATTATCTGGGGTCCTTTGGAAACGCCGCAAACACTGTTGTTTTTCCGCTGACGGTGACCGCGCTGGCGATAGCCGTCATGATAGGCGACGGATGCTGCGCTTTCGTGAGCATCAGTCTGGGGGCGGGAAATAAAGAGAGCGCCGGTAAAAGCATTGGGTGTTCGATCCTTCTGTGCGTGATGGCCGGTCTGGTCCTCGCCGCCGTGTTTTTTGCCTTTCGGGATCAGCTCCTGACGCTGTTCGGAGGCAGAGTAAACACAGAGACTTTTCGGTATTCAAAAGAATACTTTACCTATATTTCAGTGGGAATTCCGTTTTATATGTTTGGGCAGGCTATGAATCCGATCATACGCTCAGACGGCAGCCCGGGTTTTGCTATGGTCTCCACTCTTGCCGGCGCGGTGGTCAACATCATTCTGGATCCGGTTTTTATTTTCGTGTGCCGCTGGGGAATGATGGGCGCCGCCGTGGCCACGGTTCTTGGTCAATTGCTCACGGCCGTTCTGGCGGTCTGGTACCTCTGTCACATGAAGGCCGTACGCCTGGAACGGCGCAGCTTTCGGCTGTACGGCGGGATGATGGCAAAATTCCTGCCGCTGGGTATCTGCAGTTTTCTGTCACAGATTTCTCTGGTTGCAGCCATGGCGGCTATCAACAACATGATCCGGAAATATGGCGCTATGGACGCGGTCTTCGGGCAGGCAGAATATGCCCAGATCCCCATGGCTGTGGTTGGTATCGTCATGAAATTTTTCCAGATCGTGATTTCTGTAGTGGTGGGCATGGCTGCAGGCTGCATCCCTGTGGTGGGATACAATATTGGCGCCGGCCGCAGAGATCGCGCCAGAAATCTGTTTACGCTGCTGCTGGTCGCAGAGGCGGCGGTGGGTGCGGCGGGTCTTCTTATCGTTGAATTATTTCCGAACCAGCTTATCGCTATTTTTGGAGCGGCCAACGAAAGTGTCTATTATACGGACTTTGCCGTTAAAGCGTTCCGCATTTACCTTTGCATGCTGATACTGGCATGCGTGAACAAAGCGGCGTTCATCTATATGCAGGCGTTGGGAAAGGCTCTGGCTTCCACGCTGCTGTCCATGGTGCGGGAAGTGGTGTTCGGAGTGGGTTTCGCTCTGCTGCTGCCAATATTTTTTGGCCTGGACGGCGTACTGTACTCCATGCCCATTTCAGATGCTCTGACTTTCCTCATCTCGGCGGTGGCCATATGCCTGACGTATAGAGAACTGGGGAGAGCGCAGCCCGATCACAGCCCGGTTGATCCCGTTTCGTCCGGCGGTAGGCCCGGCGGAGCGCCAGAGGGGAGAGGAAATGTTGAATATAGGCGGCGGGGAGCAGCAGGAATCGGAGCAGTAGAATGCCAAGATACAGGAATCAAGCAGAAGGAAACTTGTGATTCAAAGCAGGCCGACCGGAAGAAAGAGGCAGAAGTGAGAACGTCAGAAGGGAGCGTGTCTTTATGAAGAACAGAATTATCACCATCAGCCGTGAATTTGGAAGCGGAGGCAGAACCGTCGGAAAGATCGCGGCGCAAAAGCTTGGCGTTCCTTGTTACGATCAGGAACTGATCAGGGAAATTGCCGGGCAGAGTGGTTTTACAGAGGACTATGTGGCGGAACAGAGCGAATGCACCAGACATGGAAATTGGATCGCAAACGCTTTTTCCGAGGGTTCGCTGGGGGGCTTCTCGAATCAGGACTATCTGTGGATCGTTCAACGAAAGGTCATTTTAAAACTGGCGCAGGAGGAATCCTGCGTTATAGTGGGCCGCTGTGCCGATTACATTCTGGGTGAAGAGGCGGATTGTCTCAGGGTATTCATTCACGCTGACCCGGCAAAGCGGGCGGAGAGGATAGTCAAGGTTTACGGCGAGACTGGGGAACTGCCGGAGAAGAGGGTGAGGGACAAGGACCGGCGGCGGGCGGCCTACTATCAATTCTATACAGATATGAAGTGGGGGGAGGCCCGGAATTATCACATAGCATTGGACAGCGGCGCACTGGGGATCGAGAAATGCGCGGAGTTGATAACAAGTCTGTATTGAACACCTGGCCGAACCGAACAAGCGGCGGCCGAAGAAACTACGGCCGAACAAACAGAAGGACTGCTGCGGATTTTTATGATCTGCAGCAGTCCTTTTTTCGTTTTCAGATCTGATTCCGTCACTGAATGAACTCGCCGCCCCGGATGACTTTTCTCTCCAGAGATTCGTGTTCCTGAGGAAGGCCTTCTTTGTTCTGCTTCTGAATGGCGCGGATCTTCAGCGGCAGGGAGAAGAGATTGATGAAGCCTTCGGCATCGCTCTGATTGTAGACCTCGTCTTTGCTGAAGGTGGCGAATTCCTCGCTGTAGAGGGCGTTCTCGGATCTGCTGGCCACGGGAATGGCGCTGCCCTTGTACAGCTTCATTTTCACCACGCCGGTCACTTCCTTCTGGGTGCAGTCCGCGAAGGCGTCGATGGCTTCGCGGATAGGCGTATACCAGAGTCCGTCGTACACCAGCTGCGCATACTTCAGAGCGACGATATTTTTGTACTGCATGGTATCTCTGTCGAGTATGAGTTTTTCCAGGTCGGCATGAGCCTTGAAAAGGATCGTGCCTCCCGGCGTCTCATACACGCCTCTGGATTTCATGCCTACCAGACGATTTTCGATGATATCGATGGTGCCGACTCCGTTTTCACTGCCCAGCTTGTTCAGTGCGGTGAGAAGCTCTACCGGGCCCATGTCTTTTCCGTCGAGGGAAACAGGTACGCCTTTTTCGAATCCGATCTCCACATAAGCCGGGGTGTCCGGAGCCTGTTCCGGCGTACAGGACAGTACGTGGATATCGTCCTTGTGCATATTCCAGGGATTTTCCAGATTGCCGCCCTCATGGCTGATGTGCCAGATGTTTTCGTCGCGGCTGTAGATCTTCTCAGTGGTCTGCGCGATGGGGATATCGTGGGCTTTCGCGTAGGCGATACAGTCTTCTCTGGACTGCAGATCCCAGACGCGCCAGGGGGCGATGATCTTGATCGCGGGATTCAGCGCCTTGATGGTCGTCTCGAAACGCACCTGATCGTTCCCCTTGCCTGTGCAGCCGTGAGCAATGATGTAGGCGCCTTCTTTTTCAGCTACTTCTACCAGCTTTTTTGCCATGAGCGGTCTGGCCATGGATGTGCCGAGAAGGTAGTCGTTTTCGTAGACCGCCCCTGTTTTCAGAGTGGGCCAGATAAAATCGGTAATAAATTCCTCCTGAATATCCAATATGTATGCTTTGGATGCGCCTGTGGCGTAAGCCTTCTTTTCGATCGCGTCGAAATCCTCGTTTTGCCCGGCGTTGCAGCAGACTGTAATAACTTCGCAGTCATAGTGCTCCTTCAGCCAGGTCACGATAACGGATGTGTCCAATCCGCCCGAATATGCCAGTACGATCTTTTCTTTTGCCATGATACCAGTCCTCCTGTATTTTTTATTCACGTTCATCGCCGTTTTAAAGGTGTTTGATGACTAATTATTCAATGAAACCCATTATACGCGCATAAAAACTCAAATGCAACCCAAAAATGAATTTTTATTCAAAAATATTTATAAAAATAATAGACTGCCGGAGGGGGCCGGCCCGGCCGGGAGTTGATATCGGCAACGGTGATGACATTCCTTTAAAAATATGCGATAATATGAACGATCTGTGTACAGATTCAGTTCGTTTTGTGCGCATTTTGAGGAATTTTGATGAAATAAGGCGTTTTATGTAGAAAAAAGGACCATTCATGCGGTGAAAACGACAGTTTGTCTGGATGGTGGTGACATAGAGTTTGACAGTGGTATGATAAACATGTAAAAAAGAGGGGAGTTCAAAAGGGACCCGTGGAAGGGGAAAGATTACGGGGGAGAAAGCAAGATAGACCTTGAAGGAGGGAATATTATGATTACTTTCTTTTGCGCACTTATTTTATTGATCGTAGGCTATCTGGTGTATGGCCGGATCGTCGAAAAGATGTTTAAGCCCGACGACAGAGAGACGCCGGCCATCGCCATGGCTGACGGCGTGGATTATGTTGAGATGAAGCCGGCGAAGATCTTTTTGATCCAGCTGCTGAATATCGCCGGGCTGGGACCGATCTATGGAGCCATCCTGGGAGCCCTGTGGGGCCCCACCGTGTTTCTGTGGATCGTTTTCGGTACTATTTTCGCGGGCGCAGTCCACGATTATCTGTCCGGTATGATCTCCGAGAGACATGGCGGCGCCAGTATCTCTGAGATCGTGGGCATCTACCTGGGACCTGTGATGAAGCAGGTCATGCGCGTGTTTTCCGTGGTGCTGCTGGTTCTGGTCGGAACGGTGTTCGCCACGGGACCGGCGGGACTTCCGGCTATGCTGACGCCCAGCTGGATGAACGGCGCTGTCTGGCTGGGAATCATTCTGACCTACTATTTCCTGGCTACGCTGGTTCCTATCGATAAGCTGATCGGAAAGGTATATCCGTTCTTCGGTATCTGCCTGATCATCATGGCGGTAGGCGTGGGCGCCGGGATCATCATCCAGGGCTACACGATTCCCGAACTCACATTCGAAAATATGCACCCGGACGGTTCCCCCATCTGGCCGCTGATGTTTATCACCGTGGCCTGCGGAGCGATCTCGGGTTTCCACGCCACACAGTCTCCCATGATGGCCCGCTGCCTGCCCAGCGAAAAGTACGGCAGAAAGATATTTTACGGGGCCATGGTGTCGGAAGGCGTGATCGCGCTGGTATGGGCGGCTGCCGGAGTAGCGTTCTACGAGACCACCGGCGGACTGCAGGCGGCTCTGACCCAGTTCGGCGGACAGGGCGGCGTTGTATATGATATCTGTCAGAACCTGCTGGGGCCTGTCGGCGCGGTTCTCGCCATGATCGGCGTAATCGCATGTCCTATCTCCTCAGGCGACACGGCGTTCCGAAGCGCCCGGCTGACCCTGGCTGACTGGTTCAAAGTCGATCAGAAAAACATCAAGAAGAGACTGGGGCTCACCGTTCCCCTTCTGGCGATCGGCGCGCTGCTTTCTCAGATCGACTTCAATATTGTCTGGAGATATTTCTCCTGGAGCAACCAGACGCTGGCTATGATCGCTCTGTGGGCCGGCGCAGTGTATCTTCACAAAAATCACTGTCCCCACTGGTTTGCCTCCGTGCCGGCGACCTTTATGTCGGCGGTGAGCATGACCTATATCCTGATGGCTCCCGAGGGCTTCGGCGCCTGGATCGGCACCAATATCGCCTATCCTGTGGGCATCATCTTCGCCGCGGCCTGCTTCGGACTCTTTATCTGGAAGATCCGGAAGAACGGCCAGGATACCATCGCTTCTCCTGCGGCAGCCAAATAGACCGGTCCGGCGGCTGTCAGAGATAGAGAGGACTCCTTAATACGAGTAAGACTATATTTATTATGAGTGTATGCGACAAAGAGCCTGCTGTTTCAGCAGGCTCTTTGTTTTGCTAAAAAAGACTTGATAAACTGAGAAAAAAACGCCTGATCCAGACCGCCGCCGGCGTGCCGGTAAACACCGCTGTGTGCAGCCGCGCCGGCGGCTCCAGCGCTCCGCGCCCATCAAAATCCAGCCAGAGAAAGTATTGACAGTCAATATGTTATATATTATGATACGCATATCAGCATCAGCATGGTTTCCTGATTTTTTAACAATGAATGGGACGGCGTTGTTAAATTAATATCGAATATTGGAGGTTTTCATGGAGAAAATTGACTGCCTGGGTGAATTCTGCCCTATTCCCATCATGCGTCTGCAAAAGGCCGTGCCGAAGATCCTCGGGGGCGAGCCCATGGTTCTGGTCACGGATCACAGCTGTACCGTTGCGGCGGTAAGGGATTTCTGTGGACGGAATCATCTGACGTATACAGCCGACGAGGTGATAAACGGCGTGTGGGAAATTACCGTCAGCAAATAGTATCCTGCAGAATCCGCTCCAGGTAGTTCATCAGCTTTTCCTGCAGCGAAGTGTACTGGTCCGGGTTCTTTCGGCGGATCGCATAATATTCATTGATCATTTGAAAATGTTCCAGTTTTACAATTTTGAGCTGTTTGTTGTACAGCTCTTTTTTAATTGCCATATAGGGAATGAAGGCCAGTCCGTAGCCGTTTCCCGCGGACATCTTGAGGGATTCGGCTGAATCCATTTCGTAAAGAATGTTCAGCCTGGACAGGTCCACTCCGATATCGGACAGATATTGATCCAGAAGCTCCCGGGTCCGGTAGCCGGCAGAAAAGGTCAGCAGCGGCTGACGGTACAGATGCTGGAACGTGAGGAGTTCCGGCAATTTCGCCTTATAAGACGCCACCAGGCACATTTCGTCGCAGTATATCTTCCGATAGCGCAGTTTTTTCGACTGGGGTCTGCCGTAGATGAAGCCGATATCCGCTTTATCGTTTAAAACAAGGCTTTCCGAGTGAAGGCTGGGAGCCTGCTCCATGGTCAGCACAAAATCTGGATATTTTTCTTTGAGATGAAAAATAGTGCAGGGCAGAGCATATGTATAAATATTCGGAGAAGCGCAGACTCTGAGTTTTTTGTGTGTGCTGGACATCATCTCCAGATCGTCCAGCATGTTTGAATAGGTGTCGGTGAGGACCTGGGCGTACTGGCTCACTATCTGGCCGGATGCGGTGGGGGTGACCCCTGCGTTGCTGCGGGTCAGAAGGGGCAGACCCAGATCCCGCTCCATGGTTTTGATCTGCTGGCTCAGAGCGGACTGTGAGATGTTCAGCGTCACAGCGGCTTTGGAAATACTCTTTTCGTTCATGACAGCAAGGAATGATCTTAATACTTCAATGTTCATCGCTCATTCTTCCTTTCACGTTCCTTTTTCGCTCACCGATCTGACGGGATAGCTTTTATGAGCGGGCGAAAACCGCCACGGGCGCGTTTTCCTCCGGAGCAGGGGACTTTTATGAAGAAAGTATGCCATAAGGCATCCTTATATGTCAATTAAAAAATGCATTAACTATTCGTGTGGAATGCGTGATATACTGATATCAATCAGCTGATAAATATTTAACGATTAAAAGGTGAAAGCAATGGAAAACAACAACAGTTCCCTCTCGGGACGTGCCAGAGCTCCTAGGAAACCGAAGAAAAGTCAGATCCCCTATGCGATACTTGTCACAATTCTGATTCTCGGATTGGGACTTTATCTCAGCTCATTGGGAGCCAAGCTTCCAGCGTATCTGATCTTCGGCGTGGCCTTTGGCTATGTCCTTCAGCGTTCCCGATTCTGTTTTACGGCGGCGCTGCGCGACCCGTGGATCACGGGAAGCACCTCGCTTACCAGAGCGGCGCTCATCGCCTTTGGGCTGGCGGCCATCGGGTTTACGGCGATCAAGTATAACAGCGTATTGAGCGGCGCGGATCAGACTCTTGCCATGGAAGGGGTCGCTCCCATCGGTCTTCCGCTCATGCTGGGCGGCGTTTTATTCGGTATTGGAATGGTCATTTCCGGCGGCTGTGCCTCGGGCACGCTGATGCGTGTCGGTGAAGGATTCACCATGCAGGTATTGTCCCTTGCGTTCTTCGTTATCGGATCGCTGTGGGGAGCGCACGATATGACATTCTGGAATCGATTCAACGAAAATGCGCCGAAAATTTTTCTTCCCGACATATTCGGGTGGTTTGGAGGCGTGGTGGTCCAGGCAGGAATCATCGTACTTCTCTACATCGCGGCTCTGAAGTGGCAGGAAAAGAAAATGGGAAGTATGGAGTAAGTGAAAGTTAGTGAAAAGAACAAATTGTGGTGAGTAAAAAAGTAGATAATCAGGAGGTTATGAAAATGGCAGAATTTACATTGGATTGCATGGGTGAGGCTTGTCCGGTTCCTTTGATGAAGTGCGAGAAGAAGATGAATGAGTTGAAAGTGGGAGACGTGCTGCTGGTCTCCATCGACCACAGCTGCGCTATGAAAAACGTGCCGGAATGGGCCAGGACCCGGGGCCACAATGTGGAGATCGAGGAAGTGGACGACGGCGAGTGGGAAGTCATCATTGAAAAGACAAACTGATCTTTCATCAAATCCAGGAAGCAGGTGAATCGCTTGAACGAATTTTTTAAAAAATTGGGGAATCAGCCCATTTATAAAAGACTGATGAAAGAACCCCTTACATATGTCGGCGGAGCGGTGCTGCTGGCGCTGTTCAATATCGCCCACTTCGGCCTGTTTGAGAGCGGGTGGGGGGTCTCCAGCGCGTTAGCCAACTGGGGAGCCTGGATCTACCAGTCCTTTGGAGGAGATGTGAGCTCGTGGAGCTATTTTGCAAGCGAGAAGGCACAGCAGACCCTGGCAAATGGGTTTTGGATGGATGGCGGATCGATACGAAATGTGGGCATTATTTTAGGAGCGCTGGTCTGCACCTTATACGCATCCCAGTTTAAGATCAAGAAAATAAAGGCCGTCCGTCAGGTGGTGGCCGCCATACTGGGCGGTCTGCTCATGGGTTATGGGGCCAGAATGGCTCACGGCTGCAATATTGGAGCTTTGTTTACAGCCATCAGCTCTATGTCCCTGTCCGGATGGGTGTTTGCGATCTTTCTTATGGCAGGAGCGTTTATCGGCAGTAAACTTCTGGCTAAATACTTTATGTAGCCGGGAACTGAATGGAGGGGAAAACTTTGGAAAAGAAAACGGAACGTTATGACGTAGTTATTATCGGCGGGGGAGCCGCCGGCCTTACGGCGGGCATTTACTGCGGACGCGCCAGGCTGAAGACGCTTCTGATCGAGAAAGCCCTGGTAGGCGGACTTGCGACCTACACCAATGAAATTGAAAATTATCCCGGGTTCCCGGAGGGATCTTCCGGACTGGGCCTGATGGATCTTTTCCACAAACAGGCGAAAAAATTCGGCGTTGAGTTTAAACTCACCGATGTGAGAAGCGTGGACTTTTCCGGCGAGGAAAAGATCGTGGAAACCTTCCGTAACCGCTATGTGGCCAAGGCGGTCATCGTGGCCAGCGGCGGAAAGCCCCGTCTCACCGGCGCGAAGAATGAAGCGGATTTCCTGTATGACAAGGGCATTTCCTTCTGCGCCACCTGCGACGCGGCGGCCAATACCGACAAGACGGTCATGGTGATCGGCAGCGGCGACGCGGCCATCGAGGAGGGAATGTTCCTCACGAAGTTTGCCAGCAAGGTGATCGTATCCGTCATGCACGAGGACGGCAAGATGGACTGCAACGAAATCGCCAAGGCGGAGGCTCTGGCAAACCCGAAGATGGAGTTTGCATGGAACACGGTGGTGGACAGCTTCGAAGGCGAGGGCCGGCTGGAGCGGGTAGTGCTGAAAAATGTAAAGACGGAAGAATTGACGCCGTACACGGTGGACAGCTGCTTCCTCTTCATCGGTTACCTGCCCAACACAGAGCTGTTCCGCGACATGCTGGATATGAACAGAGGCGGCTATCTGCTCACAAACGAGAAAATGGAGACGAATATCCCCGGTATTTTCGCCGTGGGAGACGTGAGAGATAAGTTTTTGAAGCAGGTCGCCACAGCTGTGGGCGACGGCGCGGTGGCAGGCTACGCCGCGGAGAAATACATAGCGGAGGGCGAGGTCTACAGTCGTCAGATCCTCAATGAAGGCGGTCCGTCCTTTGTGTACATCTATAATGCCATTGATCCGGCGGGAAGAGAGCTGCTTCCGCTGATCGAGCAGTTTGAAGAAAAGCACAAGGGAGAGATCCCTGTCTCCAGAGTTGACGTTTACAAATCCACAGGGATCGCCGACAAGTTGAACGTGTCCGTTTTCCCATCCGCGGTGCTGATCAACAACAATCAGGTGGTTGCGGTTCTGGAGAAGGATATCAATGAGGCCGATCTGGAAAAATTGGCTGCAAAACTGGGGTAGAGAGGGGAGAACGCCCGGCTCTCGCCTGCAGCCGCCGGTGGCTGATAAGAATAAAAGAAGCATGGGGAAACGGATCCGTTTTACACATGCTTCTTTTTTATTGAACAAATTTATAGGTACGTTTTCGGGAGACGTTTACACCTCTGGGTGGATGACGAACCAGTCCGAACTGGATTTTGAAAATAACGGACGAATACGTGTGAAAAAATGATGATCGTTCGCCTATTAGGGGTCGTTTGCTTTTTTTATGTGATTTCTGTGACATTTTGATGAAAAATACTTTACGCTGCATGTGCCTTAATTTATAATAAAAGTAACGCGCTTACTACAGGGACGACCGGGCTGCGCGTTTTCCTGTTTTTGAAATGTCCGCCGTCAGCCGGCGCAGAAGCGGCGGGCGGCGAGGTTTTGCCTGAACGGCCCCATCCTGTACGGATGCAGGTTTGCAATTATTTCTAATTACATATAAAAAGGACTGTATCAATGGAAATATTAAAGGAAAGAATCATAAAAGACGGAGTGGCGATCGGAACGGAAATACTCAAGGTAGATTCCTTTTTGAACCATCAGATCGACGTGGTCCTGCTCTCCCAGATCGGCGCGGAGTTTGCGCGGATATTCGCAAACTGCGGCGTGACGAAGATCCTTACCATCGAAGCGTCCGGAATTCCCATCGCATGTTTTGCGGCGGTCCACTTTGGCAACGTGCCTGTGGTCTTCGCAAAAAAAGCGGCGCCCAGCACCATGACGGAGGAGTTTTACGGGGCGGAGGTCAAGTCTTTCACAAAGGGAACGGTCTCGGTGGCGCGCATCTCAAAAAAGTATCTGAGTCCTGAGGATCGAGTCCTGATCGTGGACGATTTCCTGGCTCACGGGGAGGCGGCCTTTGGGCTGGCCAGCCTGGTGAAGCAGGCCGGCGCGCAGCTGGTCGGAGTGGGAGCCGTTATCGAAAAGCAATTTCAGGGAGGCGGAAAAAAGCTCACAGAGGCGGGCGTCCGCGTGGAATCACTTGCGGTTATAAAGTCCATCAAGGACGGTAACATAGAGTTTGCGTGATCCCCAGGGAACCGGCGGCAGCGCCGGCCTGCCAGGGGGCCATGCAGGCTCGGAATAAAACAATTGCAGTTTTAAGAGGAGGAGTAAAACAAATGAAAAAAGTATTGGCTATCCTGCTCGCGCTGGTCATGGTCTTCAGCTTCGCAGCCTGCGGCGGCGACAGCAACGGAGGCGGAACAGACGACGGCGGCGACGCAGCGGCGGCGGAACTGAAGGTAGGCTTCATTTTCATCGGTGCGAAGAACGACGGCGGTTACACTCAGGCGCACTTCGAGGCCATGAACAAGATGGTGGAGAACTTCGGCGGCAAGGTCGAAGTCGCTTACGTGGAGAACGTGGCGGACACGGACAAGCAGGCTGCGCTGAACGCGGGAACCAACCTGATGGATCAGAACTGCGACGTGATCATCGGCTGCTCCTACGGCTTCAAGGACGCTTTGGCTGAAATGGCTGAGGCAAATCCGGACAAGTACTTCCTGCACTTCTCCGGAGAGCAGAAGAACGACAGCAATTTCACCAACTTCTTCGGTTCCATCGAACAGGCCAGATACCTGTCCGGAATGGTGGCCGGCAGGATGACCAAGACCAATCAGCTGGGCTATGTGGGCGCCTATCCTTACACGGAAGTAAACATGGGGATCAACGCTTTCACGCTGGGCGCACAGGCTGTGAACCCGGACGTTCAGGTCAAGGTAGTCTACATCAACTCCTGGGGCGATCCCGAGTTGGAGAAGGCAGCGGCAGAGCAGCTGCTGACTCAGGGCTGCGACGTGATCGCGCAGCACTGCGACTCCACCGCACCGCAGCTGGCGGCGCAGGAAGTGGGCGCGTATGCCATCGGCTACAACTATGACAATCCGGTTGCTGCGGACGCTTATCTGACAGCTCCCGTATGGCACCACGAAAAATATCTGATCCCCACCATCCAGGCGATCATGGACGGAACCTGGGACAATTCCGTTTACTATGGAACCATGGCGGACGGTTATGTGGATCTGGGCAACCTGTCCGATCTGATCCCGGCCGAGGTGAAGGATGAAGTCAATGCGGCGAAGGAAAAGATCGCTTCCGGCGAGCTGGTACCCTTCACTGGTCCGATCACGTTCAGCGACGGTACCGTATGGCTGAACGAAGGCGAGACTGCGGTCTACGACAGCGTTGCAAGCTGGCCCGCTTCTCTGCCGCTGGTCAAGGGCGCTACCGGATCTGATCTGTAAGCGTTCGGAGCCAAAAAACTGATCCGCCGGACCGCTTCTGCACATGCTGCTGCGGACCGGGGACGGAACTGAGACAGCAGACCGGCGGCTTCAGACAGAGTTGAAGCGTCTGAAGCCGCCGGTGATCTTTTAAAAGGCAGACAGGCGAATTTTTTCGAAGTGTTTTCGGAGCTATAACCACTGGCAGTACAGTGGTTATTCCGTGTTTTTGGAGGACCACAGTGCAGCAGAAAATTGCAATTGAAATGAAGGGAATAACCAAGACCTTCGGTGCGCTCAAGGCCAACGACAACGTCAATCTGACAGTGGAAAAGGGCGAAGTTCACGCGCTGCTGGGCGAGAACGGCGCTGGGAAGTCCACGCTCATGAATATGCTGTCGGGCATCTACACGCCGGACAGCGGGACCATCGCCATCAGCGGAGAACAGGTGGCGTTCACGTCGCCGAAGGACTCGATCCGCAAGGGCATCGGCATGATCCATCAGCATTTCAAACTGGTGGATGTGATGACGGCGAAAGAAAATATCATTATCGGCCAGCCGGCCGAATTTTTCCTGCAGGGGAAAGCGCTGTCCAAAAAGGTGAAGGCGCTCTCCGACCAGTACGGGCTGGATATTGACCCGGATAAAAAGGTTTACGATATGTCTGTGGGCGAGAAGCAGACATTGGAGATCATAAAAGTATTGTTCCGGGGCGCGGAGATTCTGATTCTGGACGAGCCCACGGCTGTGCTGACTCCCCAGGAGATCAGGAAGCTCTTCCGGGTCATCCGCAATATGAAGGAGCAGGGCTGCGCGGTGGTGATCATCACCCACAAGCTCAACGAGGTTATGGAAATTTCCGACCGGGTCACGGTACTGCGAAAAGGGCAGTCCGTGGAGACGGTCGTTACGAAAGACGTAGGCGTTTCGTCTCTCATCGAGATGATGGTAGGAAAAAAGGTGGAGCTGTCCATCCAGAAGAAGACCTTTGAGGAGAGAAAGCCTCTGCTGGAGCTGGACGAGGTCACGGTAAAAAACAGCGAAGGCAAGGACGCGCTGTCCAACGTGAGCTTTACGCTGCGGGGACATGAGATCCTCGGCGTGGCGGGAGTGGCCAACAGCGGGCAGAAGGAGCTGTGCGAGTGCATCGCCGGGCTGGCCCGGGCGGACAAGGGCAGGATCTACTTCGAAGGCGGCAATATCGTGGACAAGACGCCAAGGGATATCATCAAACTGGGCATCCGCATGGGTTTCATCCCGGAGGACCGTCTGGGAATGGGACTGGTGGGGTCCATGGACATCGTCCACAATATGATCCTCAAGGATTATCAGAACCAGCCGGGGATCGCGCTGCGGCGGGGGCCCTGTGTGGCGCAGGCCAGAAAGATCGTGAAGGAGCTGGACATTCAGACTCCCAGTATCTATACGCCGGTCAAACGGCTGTCCGGCGGAAACATCCAGAAGGTCCTTCTGGGCCGGGAGATCGATTCGGCGCCCAAAGTGCTCATCACCGCCTATGCGGTGCGTGGTCTGGACATCGGCGCGTCCTACAAGATCTACGATCTGCTCAACGAGCAGAAGGCCAAAGGCGTGGGGGTCCTCTTCGTGGGAGAGGATCTGGACGTGCTCATGGATCTCTGCGATCGGATCCTGGTACTCTGCCACGGCGAGGTGACCGGTATCGTGGACCCGTCCAAAGTGACGAAGGAGGATATCGGCCTTCTCATGACCGGCCAGAGACAGGAGAGCGGCGATGGGAATAAATTTCCGGGAGAGGGAGGTGAAGCCTGATGAACTTGATACGAATTTCCAAGCGGGACGACCTTCCGAAAAAGAAGGAGATCGTGATCCGGATCCTGGCCATACTGCTTTCCATCCTGTTTTCAGGCGTCATCATCATGATGTTTGGACTCAATCCGGCTGAGATCTTCCGCTCCATAATCGAGGGCGCGGTGGGCACGCCCACAAGGATCAGACAGACGATCCTGACGGCTGTGCCGCTGACGATCACTTCGCTGGGCATAATCGTGGCGTTTAAGATGAAGTTCTGGAACATCGGAGCGGAGGGACAGATCACCATGGGCGCGCTGGGCGCTACAGTGATCGCGCTGTTTCTCCCAGAGTCGGTGCCGGCGCCGCTGAAACTGCTGCTGATGCTGCTGGCCTCCATGCTGTTCGGCGGCGTCTGGGCCTTTATTCCGGCCATATTCAAAGCGAAGATGGGGACCAACGAGACCATATTTACCCTGATGCTGAACTATATTGCCATCAAATTCGTGACGTATCTGCAGTACGGTCCCTGGAAAGATCCCAATTCCGGCGGATTTCCGAGGATCGCCTATTACCCGGATAACGCTCTGCTTCCGTCGCTGTTCGGCGTGCATATCGGATGGATCATCGCCATCATCTGCGTGGCGTTTGTCTACCTGTTTATCAACTATACGAAAAAAGGGTACGAGATCACCGTGGTGGGCGAGTCCCTGGAGACCGCCCGGTACGCGGGCATGAATATCAGCCAGATCATCGTGACGGCCATGTTCATTTCCGGCGGCATGTGCGGCGTGGTGGGCATGATCCAGGCCGCCGGCATCGAGAAGACTCTGGTGGCGCCCATCGCCAACAACTACGGCTTTACGGCCATCATTACCGCATGGCTCTCCAGGCTGAACGCGGTGGCCTGTCTCTTCGTCTGCATCGCCTTTGCCATGCTGACTCAGGGCGGCGCTTATATCCAGATCGCGCTGGGCGTGCCAAGCGCCGTGGCTTCCGTGGTTCAGGGAACCGTGTTGTTTTTCGTTCTGGGAAGTGAATTTTTCCTGCAGTACAGGGTCAGCCTGGCCCGCAGAGCGGCGCAGGCGAAAAAGGAGGTGGCATAACAAGTGGAATCCTTTCTGGCAGCTTGTATCGTAGCGGGAACGCCGCTGTTGTTTGCCACCGTCGGAGAGATCATTACGGAGCGCGCCGGCTGTATGAATCTGGGCGTGGAGGGCATGATGCTCATGGGAGCCGTCATGGGTTTCGTGGGAGCCCTCAGCACGGCGAATCCGTGGATCGCCGTACTGTGCGCCGTGCTGGCGGGCACGGCGGGAGCGCTGATCTATGCGGTGCTCACCGTGAGCCTGCGGGCCAATCAGGTGGTCACCGGACTGACGCTGACCATATTCGGAACCGGATTCGCCAGCTTCGTCGGTCAGCCCATGCTGGGCAATATGGCGCCGCAGGAGGTCATCGCCTTCTTTGCCAAAACGCCCATTCCGGGGCTGTCCTCGATACCGGTGATCGGCCCCATCTTTTTTAAACAGGACGTGTTCGTGTACTTTGGATATCTGGTTTTTATCCTGGCGGCGGTCTACATTTATAAGACGCGCATGGGGCTGAACCTGCGGGCCGTGGGCGAGAATACGGCGGCGGCGGACGCTTCCGGCATCAATATCAACCTGTACAAGTATGTGCATATTCTGGTGGGAGGAGCGCTGTGCGGTCTGGGAGGGGCGTATCTCTCGCTGGTCCGTGTGCCGATCTGGCAGTCCGACGTTGTTTCGGGCAGAGGCTGGATCGCCGTGGCGCTGGTCATTTTCGCCTCCTGGAATCCGGTGAAGGCCTTTTTCGGAGCGGTGCTGTTCGGCGGCCTGTCTATTCTGGGCCTGCGGCTGCAGGCCATGGGCTTCAACGTTTCCCAGTATTTGGTGGACATGATCCCTTACGTGGCGACCATCCTCATCGTTATCATAAGCACCCGCAAAAAAAGCAAGGAGAGCCAGCCCCCCGGGGACCTGGGCAATTCTTACTTCAGGGAAGACCGATAGGAAATATGGGAGGAGCCGATGGAGAAAGGTTCAGAAACGATCCACTCAATTGAGAGAGCGCTTGATATACTGATTCTGCTTTCCAAAGAAGAATGCGAGATGGGCGTGCTGGAGATCGCCAAGGCAACAGGGGTGTATCAAAGTACGATCCACAGAACCATGGCCACTCTCATAAAAAAGGGGTTTGTGTATCAGAATCCCGACAACAGTAAATACGGACTCAGCATCAAGCTTTATCACATTGGCATGGTGGCCAAGCATGCGTTTTCCTGGCTGGATGTGGCGAAGCCTTTTATGGTCCGGCTGGCGAAGGAGTGTAACGAGACCGTCAATCTCTCCATTATGGATCACAGTGAAAAGGAAAAGCTGAACTGTATTCTATTGTATCAGGAAAGCGTTGCGAAGCGTGTCCTGGGCTCCAGTCAGATTCTGGGCGAGTCTACGCCCTGCTACTGTTCGGGAGTGGGCAAGGTGCTGCTGGCGTTTTCGGAAGAAGACCTGACCTGCAGGATCCGGGCTCAAGAATTTGCAGCGTACACAAAGAATACCCTGAAGGACGCGGACGAGCTGATGGAAAATCTGGCGCGGATCAGGGAACAGGGATATGCGCTGGATGAAGAAGAACGGGAACTGGGACTTTTCTGTGTGGCCTGTCCCATACCTGATCGGAGGGGCGGCGCTGTTGCGGCGCTGAGCATAAGCGGTCTGAAAAGCAGGATCCTGTCCGCAGGCGTTGAAAACCTGATCGAAAGCCTGAAAAAAACCGCGGATGAGATAGCCGCTTCCCTGCTGGGAGCATAACGCGGAGGCAAACAGTATAGAAGACGGACCGGCGGTCAGCCGGTCCGTTTTTCATTATGCAGGAAATATCGCTCTTGTCTGGCGACATTGACGGAATACCTAAAAAGTCTGCATTGTGAAGGCGAGCCTCAGGGCCGAAGGGCTCTGAAGGAGACTTTTTTATTGCGGGAGAGATCAGCAAGACCGCCGGCCGATCCAGGAAACACTCGACAAACAAATTGACTGAAAATTAAATAAATTCACTTTGCTTACTTGAAAAAGATGATTGTCTGTGCTATGATTGATTATCGGAATGTAATTCCGGTGTGCGGAATTGTTTGGATTTAAATTTTCGGAATTAGATTCCGGACAGCGGGATATTTTGTGGATCGAGATACTGGAGTTGGTCAACGCTGGAGAGCTGCTGTCCCAGGCCCTGGAGGAGGGAGCGGCTTACATACCGGGAGCCTCCTTCTTTGCGGGATGCGAGAGCAGGGACGCCGCCGGACTGAATTTCACGGCGGTGGCCCCTCAGGAGATCACAGAGGGGATCAGGCGGCCGGCGAATGTG
This sequence comes from Bacilliculturomica massiliensis, assembly GCF_900605495.1. Taxonomy (GTDB): domain Bacteria; phylum Bacillota; class Clostridia; order Peptostreptococcales; family Anaerovoracaceae; genus Bacilliculturomica; species Bacilliculturomica massiliensis. The sequence continues at coordinate 188,463 of NZ_LR027599.1, read as the reverse complement.
CTGTGCCGGGCGGCAGCCAGTAGGAAGCCAGTAGGAAGCCAGTAGGAAGCCCGTCATTGATCATCAATAGTCTATAAGCGATAGCCGGGACGTGCCGCCGCGGCGGCCGCGGCGCAGAGAGGAGGCCGGAAAATGAGAAAAAGGATAAGAGAATCAGTGGATCGAAATTATGAAAAGGTGGCGGCGGTCTGCAGGGATATTTACGAGAATCCCGAGATCGCACTGCAGGAGGTACATGCGTCGGCGGTCCTGAAAGATCTCCTTGGCGGGGAAGGCTTTGAGGTGGAAGAGAACTGCGCTGGCCTGCCCACCGCGTTCAAAGCGGCAAAGAAGAACGGTCCGGGGCCGAGAGTGGCCATCATGGCCGAGTACGACGCCCTTCCGGAGATCGGTCACGCCTGCGGCCACCATCTCATAGCGGGTATGAGCCTGCTGGCGGGCATAGGTCTGGCAGAGTGTCTGGAAGAGTATCAGGGCGAGGTAGCCGTATTCGGAACGCCGGCGGAGGAGACTGGGGACGGCAAGGCGCAGATGGCGAAAGCGGGCTGTTTTGACGGCTATGACATCGGCATTATGCTCCATCCTTTTTATGGAAATTGCGTGGCGCCCCGTATATCGGCCATAGGGGTCTACGATTTTACGTTCATCGGCAAGGAAAGCCATGCGGGAGCAGCTCCCTTTGAAGGGATCAATGCCCTAGACGCTGTAGTGACCATGTATGACAGCGTCAGCATGATGCGGCAGCAGTTAAAGGACGGGACGCGGATCGGAGCCATCGTTCTGGCCGGCGGCACGGTATCCAATTCTATACCGGATAAATGTTCCATCCGCTATGAGGTGCGTTCTTTGGACATGGATTATTATCATCAGGTAGTGGAGCAGGTAAGACGCTGTGCTCAGGCTGCGGCCCTTGCCACAGGATGCGAAATGGAATGGATACAGTCGGCGCCTACCTGCGCTTCTCTGGTGCCAAGCCCTGTCCTGGTCAGGGAATTTGAGACTCTCATGAGGGAGTTTAACATGGATGAGGAGCAGGAAAGCGTGGACATGGGCTCCACGGATCTGGGAGAAGTAAACCAGATCATTCCCACCATTCATCCGTTGGTCAAAATGGTGGAGAATGGGGAGAAAGCTCACACGGTGGAGTTTTTGAAAGCCGCCAACGCCCCTTACGCCTGGAAAAAGATGAAAGAATACGGCGAGCTGCTGGCCTGCCTGGGTCTGCGGATCTTTGAGGATCCCCAGGTCCTGAGGGAGCTGCGGGAAGAGAGGGAACAAAAGAGACGGCGCAATGTACAAGAGAATAAAGGGTGAAGGAGGCCCGTGATGAGAGAAAACAAAGTGGGATTAAACGTATATGTGGCCCTTCTGTTTTTGGGAATCGTATTTTCCGTGGCCTACAGCGTGCCCTACATCAAGGCGGTTTTCTACGATGGAATGCTGGAACTGACCGGCGTAAGCAACGCCAAACTGGGCGTTCTCATGACCATCTATGGGCTGGGCGAGGTATTGACGCCGGGGATCGGAGGCATACTGGCCCGGAAATTCAATTACATAGGGATCATCGGTTTCTCCAGCGTGGGGACTATCATCGCCTGCCTGCTCATGGCCCTGTTTCCCTCCTATACGATGACGCTCTTTGTGTGGATGATCCTGGTCTTTTCCACCCTGTTCATGGTGTGGGGCACCTGGTTTAAAACGCTGAGACTGCTGGCGGACGACAAGGTACAGGGAACCATGAACGGCGTGTTCTACGGGATGTGCGGCATCGGCTATCTTCTGGTCAATTCTGTGAGCCTGTACGCCTACGGTAAATTTGCCGCGACGGACCCGGCGGCGGGGATGAAAGCAGTGTTCGTGAGCTTTGCCGCAGTCATGGCGGTGTGTACCCTGCTGGCGGTGGTGGTGCTGAAGAAAGTGGGGATCATGAACTCTCAGGCGCTGGAGGAAGATGACGGCGACAAGGTCTCGCTGATCGAGGATATGAAAGGGGTGGCGAAGTACAGGAGCGTCTGGTATTTTGGATTGACGTTATTCTGTATGTATTCCACCAACATCGCCATTCAGTATTTCACGCCGTATTTCACCGATGTGCTTGGAATGACCGTGGTCTTCAGCGGGGCCATCGCCATCGTCAGACAGTACGGGATGAAGATCGTAGGATCCCCTCTGGGAGGGATCTTCGCAGATAAGATCGGCTCTATTTCAAAACTGATCATCGCGGCCTTCTTTGTCTGCGCGTTGATGATCGGGATCGTCATCGTGCTGCCCCCGGAACTGAAGACGTTGACTGTGATCATGGTGATCATCATGGTGGCGTCTCTGGCAAATAATCTGGCCGGCGGCGTGCAGTACGCGATCCCTGTGGAGGCGGGCCTGCCCATGCGGTACCACGCTTCAGCCATCGGATTTGGCAGCGCCATCGGTTTTTCCCCGGATCTGTTTCAGCACGTACTGTTCGGATACTGGATGGACAAATACGGAAACCAGGGATATACCTATATCTTCGTGTACGGTGTGGTCACAGCCGTCATCGGCATTGTGATACTGATGAAGTTTCTGAGGGAAAAGGCGGCGGGCCGTCAGTCCGTCGGACAGGAGGCGGCATAGGGCCGACAGCCGGATAAATAATGGATATCAATCCCCTGTTTTTGTATGAGGTGGGGAAAGGGGTGGTCGCCGCCGGCGGACTGGTGATCGCGAAAGGTTAGACGATCCGGCGATGTGTCAAGAGGAGGTGCGGCATGAGCGGATGTACGAGAGACAATAAAAGGGGCGGCGTGCTGGCCGCCATAGAGCGGGCCGGAAATCGGGTCCCCCACACTCTGACGTTATTTCTATGGCTGCTGGCCATTATATTCGTACTCACCTTCCTGATGTCCGTCTTCAATGTGACGGCGGTGGATCCGGCCACGGGAGAGACGGTGGGGGTGGTCAATCTGGTCAGCACAGACGGACTGCTGTTTCTTCTCACAAAATTCGTAGCAAACTTTGGCGCGTTTCCCATACTTGGAGTCACCTTGGTAGTGGGCATGGGTATGGGACTGTGCGACGTTTCCGGCTTCTTTTCTTCTGCGGTGCGGTTTTGTCTGAGCAATGTGAGATCGGAGTTTATCGCATTTCTCGTTGCTTTCTTCGGCGTGTTCATGTGCAGCTTCGACGGGGCGGTCTCCATGATCATCGTTCCCACCCTGGCTGCCACGATCTATTATTCCATGGGAAAAAACCCATTGATCGGCATATTTTCTGGGTTTTCCGCGGCGTCGACAGGGGCGGCCATGGAATTTATACCGGGCTTCTGGCAGGTGGTCCTCACGCCGCTCACCAACAGCTATGCCCAGATCGCGGATCCCGGCTTCTCCATGCCTTTGATGAGCGAATATTTCCCCGTTTTGACCGGCTCGATCTTGGCGGTCCTGGTGAATGCCTTTGTGACGATCAAAATCGTCGAGCCCCATTTCAAGGAGTTTCAGGCCGTGGAAGGGGAGGGCGGACAGAGCGACCAGCTGACGCCGCGGGAGAGAAGCGCGGTGAAAGCGGCGGGGCTGGGTATCCTCCTGTTTCTCCTCTGCGTGTTTGCCCTGTGCCTGCCGTCCAACAGTTTCCTGCGGGGGCCGGAGGGCTCCCTGGTCATCAACGCTCCCCTCATGTCGGCTCTGGAAAACCTGTTGTTCCTGCTGTTCTTTATCCCCGGCTATATTTACGCCCGCAAGATGGGGATGGCGGGAACCATCAGGGAGCTGGCGGAGCTGCTGGCCCGGGGTCTTGAAAGCCTGCTGTCCTTTCTCGTTCTGGCAGTGGTCATCAGCCAGTTTATTTCCATATTCGATTACTCCAATCTGGGAAAGATCATCGCCATAAAAGGAGGAATGGCCCTGACCAGTCTGTCTGTACCGCCCCTGGCTGCCATTTTGATCCTGTTCTTCATGTACGCGGGAGTCAATCTTCTCATCATGAGCGGCAGCACGAAATATCTGATTTTTGGTTCCATCGTGATACCGCTGATGATGCAGATGAACATCCATCCCGCCTTTACACAGATGGTACTGCGGCTTTCCGACGGGAGCTCCAACGCGTTGAGTCCCATGAATCCCTTTTTCCCAACCATGCTGGCGCTGTGCGTCAGGTACGACAAGCGCTGCGGCATCGGCACCGCCCTGTCTGCCCTGCTGCCCTACGGCGCGGCAAATCTGGTGGTCTTTGTGGCGGTGATCGTGGTCTGGTATGTGTTTCACCTGCCCCTGGGCTTTTCCGGAGCGACGGTGTGGCTGCATTAGAGTTTGACCGCCGGGTGAAAGCTGCGGCGATGATTGAAAAAGGGGATGGGCGGCATATACCGCCCATCCCTTTTGAACGTGATCCTCCATCGGGGCGGCGTCCCGGGGCAGGAACGGAGATCACAATGAAAGCGGAGTGAAATCAAGGTCTTGCATTTTCCCAATTTTCCTATATGATATATATAGGTATGTATTGGAAAGTGGCCGCAGTGGGTGACGGTCATTTTCTTGGCAGGTCTCCGCAGGCACGGGGATAAGACGCATGTCCTGTGAGTCCGTCGGAAACAGCCAAATATACGATTCAAAATGATATTTATTCTAAGCTGTGTGGGGAAAGGCTGGAAGTTTATGGTATGGGTCAAGAGGGTGCTGCTGTGCTGGGTGGTATTTCTTCTTCCGCTGGTCATCCTTGCGGGCGCCGTGAATCTGATCGTGCGAATGCCTGATTTTTATCAATTTGAGTTCAATCGCACGGAGACTCCCAAAACGATCAATCTCAATGTGAAAAATGACGACTTCGCCGATTTCTTTTCAGACTTTATGTGGGGCAAGAAAAAAGAGTTTGAACTTCTTGTGGCCAACGACGCGACAGATCAGGAGGAGAGCGTTTTTCCACCGGAGGAGCAGGCTGCAATGGAGCGGTTCCGCACGATCCTCAATCTGGTCAGTATGGCGGGAGCCGTGGCGCTTCTGCCGGCAGCGGCCGCATATTACCTGTGGATCCGGGACGGCGGAAAGGAACAGCTGCGGAGGGCGTTTCTGGCGTCTGTGGCACTGCTTGTCGTCTACGCAGGATTCTGCGTTTTTGGTCTGCTTTCGCCGGGACCGTCGGAGTTCTTGAAGGACGTCTTTATGGGGGGCTCGTTTTCAGAAGACGGCCTGCTGTATTATGTTTTTACGAAAAAATTTGTGCTTCACGGAGCGGCAGCCGCCGGAGCGGTGACTGCGATCATCTATCTGGTGGTTGGAATGGCTACGTGGAGCGTGACCAGACCGTATCGGATGTTTGGAAGAGACAGGCGGACCAGGCGTTAGTGGGTAAAACGTCTGCAAGTTGAAACAGGGAAACGGAGGAAAAGACATGAGCGTACACATTTATCTGGCGGATGGTTTTGAAGAGATCGAGGCGCTGACGGCAGTGGATGTCCTGCGGAGAGCGGGGCTGGATGCAAAGACCGTTTCAGTGATGGATGAAAAGATCGTGGAGGGCGCTCACGGCGTCCGCGTGGAAGCGGATCTGATGTTTTCCGAGAGCAGCGCGGCAGGCTGCCAGATGATCGTATTGCCCGGCGGTATGCCCGGGGCGGCCAACCTGCAGAATCACAAGGAGCTGGAGCGGCGGATCCTGAGCTTCGCGGAGAAAGGGAAATGGCTGGCCGCCATCTGTGCGGCGCCTATGGTCTACGGGGAACTGGGCCTGCTGAAAAACAGGGAAGCGATCTGCTATCCCGGTATGGAGACGCATCTGAAGGGCGCGAAGATCTCCGCTGAAAACGTGGCGAAGGATGGAAACTTCGTGACAGGAAAAGGCCCCGGGCTTGCAGCTGAATTTGCGCTGAAGCTGGTGGAGGTCCTCTGTGGAAAGGAAAAAGCGGATGCGGTGGCGGCGGATATGCTGCTGAAATAAAAGCCGGGATCGACGCCGGAGAAGGCGCAGACCGGAACTGTCCGGATATAAAGAGAAGAGCAGAGCCGGGATTCTGTCCCGGCTCTCTTTTGATAACGCACGGAAATTGAGAAAGAAGGCTTGATATCAGATGGAACGGTGGAAGATCAATTTATATACCCTGTGGGTGACGCAGATTTTTTCGCTGATGAGTTTTGGGTTGGGAGTGCCCTTTATCCCCTATTATTTTCAGGAAATGGGCCTGACGGACCCCACGCAGCTGAATCTGGCGGTGGGGCTGGCTTCCACTCTGCCGGCGGCGTCCATGGCTATCGCCGCCCCGGTGTGGGGGATCCTGTCCGACCGTTTCGGACGGAAAATGATGATCATGCGGGCCATGTTCTGCGCGGCGGTGCTTCTGGCTCTGATGGGCGCGGTCAAGAGCGTGCTGATGTTTCTCGTTCTGCGGCTGGTACAGGGGATCTTCACGGGGACGATCACCGCTTCCATGGCTTTTGTTTCCGCCAATACGCCGGAAAACAGAATGTCCTACGCCCTGGGGTTTATGACCTCGTCGAATTTTCTGGGCTATGCCATCGGACCGTTCATCGGCGGGCTGCTGGCGGAAAACCTGGGCTACAGTTTCTGCTTCTTCACGGGGGGCGCGCTGATGGTGGCCGGACTTTTGATGGTGCTGTTTCTCGTCATCGAGGACAAGGAATCTTACGGTCCTGCGCTGATGGCCAGGCTGAAGGCTGAGGATCAGGAGAAAAACGGCGCGGAGAAAGCGAAGCTGCTGACTCCCATGATCCTGTCGGTCATCGCGGCGCTGTTTATCGCCAGAGTAGCCAGAACGATCTTCACTCCCTTTGTCCCGCTGTTTGTGCAGGACACGCTGGGCGGCCTGAGCGGAGCGTCCACTTACACGGGTATCATCAACGGAACTACGGGCGGGGCCACCGCTGTGGCGGCGCTGACCATCACCAGACTGGGCGACAAGTACAGCAAATTTCATCTGGCCTTCCTGCTGTCGTTCATCGCGCTGCCGGTGGCCGCGCTGCTGATCCCCTTCCATTCCCTGACGTTGTTTATCATTATCTACACCGTCTTCTTTTTCTTCGCCGGCGGGATCGAGCCGATCCTCACCTCCGCCGCGTCGGAAAATACGTCTCCCATGCTGAGGGGGGCGCTGTTTGGAACGTTGGGCACGGTGAACAGCGTGGCTATGATGCTGGCGCCCATGATCGGTTCGTTTTTTTCCATCCACTGGGGCATCCAGACGATCATTCTCATGATACCTGTGTTTACAGCGCTGCAGGTGATCCTGCTCTACAGAAACCGGAACGTGGGGGGGAAAGCCGCCCCGGTATCCGGAGGGACGGAGGCGGAACGTCATGATTGATCTGCACACGCACACATGGTATTCGGACGGGACGCTTTCTCCCCGGCAGTTGGTGGAGATGGCGGCTGAAAAAGGGATCGACACGCTGGCCATCACAGATCACGATGGTATTTTCGGACTGAGAGAAGGTGCGGAGGCGGCTGCGGAAAGAGGGGTGCGCTTTATCTGCGGCGTGGAGTTCTCGGCAAAACTGCCCCTTGGGGACGGGGAAAAACAGACGGCATACATGCACATACTGGGCTACGGTTTTGATCCGGAAGATCCGGCGCTGCTGGCGCGTCTGGCCCACATTCGGGAACAGAGAAAAGAGCGGAATCAAAAGATGCTGAAGGCCCTGGAAGATCTGGGCTATCCGCTCACTAAGGAAGAGATCCAGGTCTACCCGGGGCAGGAATATATCGGCAAGCCGAACTTTGCCAGGGCGCTGGTCCTCAGGGGATATGCGGCGGACACGGCGGAAGCTTTTGCCTCGGAGCGCCTGATGGCCGCGCCCTCGATCAAGGCCATTCATCGGGAAAAGATCCAGGCGGCGGAGGCGGTGGCGCTCATAAGAGGGGCGGGAGGCTTCGCATCGCTGGCCCATCCGTTTAAGGTATCCTGGACGGGGAAGTGGGAGGAGGACCCCGCCAGCCATCCGGCAAGGATCGAGGAGATCCTTCAGCAGCTGATCGGGCTGGGTCTGACGGGACTGGAATGCTGCTACAGCAGCCACACCGCCGCACAGGAGCGATGGCTGGTGGAGCTGGCGGCAAAATATCAGCTTATCGCCACGGCGGGTTCCGATTACCACGGACCGGGCATGAAAAAAAATATAGAACTTGGAGGCATACATGGAATCTGAAATCTGCAGAGACAATCTTTCCATCAATTTTGAATCGTATAAAGTGTTTTATCTGGTGGCGTCCCGTTCCAGCATGACGCTGGCCGCAGAGGCGCTGTATCTGACGCAGCCCGCGGTGAGCAAGTCCATACATCATCTGGAGGAGGCATTTGGATGCCCGCTCTTTCTCCGCACCCAGAAGGGGATGGTGCTGACCGAGGAGGGACGGGAGCTGTATCATTATATTGCTCAGGCCTATGAAAATATTATTAAAGGCCAGAAACGCGTGTGCCAGATGATGAACATGGAAGCCGGTTCCATCCGCGTGGGCACCGATGAAATGACGGTGCACTTCGATCTGCTGCCCAGGCTGGAGCGTTTCAACAGCGAGTACCCGAAGATCAAGATGGATATTTCCAGCTACAGACGGCAGGAGCTGCTGCGGGCGATCCGGGAGGGAGAGATCGATTTTGGCGTGGTCATGTGTCAGAATGAGAACTTTGAAGGGTTTGACATCATTCAGCTGAATCAGGTCCAGTACAGTTTTATCGTGGGAAGGCAGTACGAGTACATGCGGGAGCGCACCTGGACGCTGGCGCATATTCTCGAATACCCAATCATATCGCTGGTCAGCGATATGAGCGCCCGAAAGCATCTGGACGAATTCTTCACAGAACAGGGACTGGAGTTTGAGCCTGACATCGAGCTGACGACTACAACGCTGATCGTGCCCTTCGCGGAGCGCAATCTGGGCGTGGGGATCGTGGCCCGAAATTTTGCAGAGGACTCCATCCGGGCGGGCAGAATCTTTGAACTTCAGGTCAAGCCCCCTCTGCCGCAGCAGACGACCTGCATTCTTATCGACAAAAAAAATACCATTTCAATGGCAGCAAGGCGGTTTTTGTCGCAATTTGACAATAAAAACAGGAATGAAAAATAGTTATAGTGGTTATAATAAATGCTCATTTTACAAGAATCTCAATTCGATTTAGTATGGATAAGTGATAAGCGGTAGGCCGGACGGAAGAGTAGAGCCTGAAAGAATAGAGGTAATCAAGGTTGCCTCTATTTTCGCTTTTTATACAGCTTTCCATGTGTTCGGGCCAAACGCCGGGACTACACATGGCGCTTCTGGGAACGTCATTTTTCAGCGGCCGTGGGAAAACAGAGAATAAATAAGCCTGACCGCTGAGAAAATATGAAGGAGGGGAGTGAGAAATTGTGGAAACGTTTACGGAAGAATTGCTGAACCGAATGAATATACGGACCGTTTTCGAGATACCCATCCTCGGCGGCATACCGGTGACGGAGAGCGTTGTTCTTTCCTGGGGCATCATGGCGTTTCTCGTGTTAGGTTCTATTATACTGGTGCGGAATCTGAAGATCATACCGGGGAAAAAACAGCTGGCGCTGGAGATCGCGGTGGGAGGAATATGGGATTTCTTCGAAGGCCTTATGGGCGAGAGAGGAAGACGGTATATTCCTTATATGGCCACAGTGGCGCTGTTTATCGGAACGTCCAATCTGGTTGGACTGGTAGGTCTGTTTCCTCCCACGAAGGACCTGAATGTAACGGCGGGACTGGCAGTCATGAGCATCGTATTGATCGAATTTGCCGGTATTGCCCAAAAAGGGCCGAAGCGGTGGCTCAAGAGCTTCGCGGAGCCCATGCCGATCATCGCGCCGATCAACGTGATGGAGATTTTCATACGGCCGCTGTCGCTGTGCATGCGGTTGTTTGGAAATATACTGGGCGGTTTTGTCGTCATGGAGATGGTCAAGATTGCGGCGCCTTTGCTGGTGCCCATTCCACTGAGTTTTTACTTTGACATCTTTGACGGGCTGATCCAGACTTATGTGTTTGTGCTTTTAACTTCCTTATTTATAAAGGAAGCAATAGAAGATTAAAAGAGAGATCGAAGTAACAGAAAAGGAGATAGAATCATGACCACATTAATTGCTATTGGAGCCGGAATCGCCGTGCTCACCGGTTTAGGCGCAGGTATCGGTATTGGTATTGCAACGTCGAGAGCGACAGAGGCGATCGCCAGACAGCCCGAGGCGGAAGGAAAGATCAGCAAGAATCTTCTGCTTGGATGCGCGCTGGCGGAGGCGACCGCGATCTATGGCTTTGTAGTCGCCATCATGATCATCATGTTCTTAAAATAAACGCTGGGGGCGGTAACGATGCTGTTTGACATTAACTGGGGCTTTGTTTTTACCATCGTGAACCTGCTCGTTCTGTATCTGCTGCTCAGACATTTTCTGTTCGCACCCATCAGGGGCATTATGGAACAGAGGGAAGAACTGATAAAAGGCCAGCTTACCTCAGCGAAAGAAAAAGAGGATCAGGCTGCCGCGCTGCAGAAAAAGTACGAGATGACTATGGCGGGCGCAGGAAAAGATGCGCAGGAGATCCTGGAAAAAGCCCGGGATCGCGGAACGACGGAGTACGACGCCATAATAAAGGAAGCGAAACAGAACGCGGTGCGCATTATGGACGAGGCGCGGCGCGACATAGAGGCAGAGCGGGAACGCAATCTGCGCCTTCTCTCATCGGAGCTGGCCGGACTTGCAGTGGCCGCCGCGGAAAAAGCGGTGGACGCGCAGGGCGGAGCCTTCGACGAAGAGATGATGGATGCATTTTTGAAAGAAGAAGGTGTGCTGCATGATTAGGATAGCGGAGAGCTACGGCAAAGCGCTGTTCGATCTGGACATTTCGCCGAGAATTATCGCGGAATGCAAGGCGCTGCTGGAGGATAACCCCGCGCTGGCGGAGGCTCTCAGCAGTCCCGCTGTGGCAAACCGGGAAAAACACAGGATCATAGACCGCCTGTTTCCCGACGAAATAAAGAATTTTGCGAAGGTCCTCTGCGACAACGGACGCATGGGCGATATCCGTCTGGTAGAAAAGGTTTATGAAGACTGCCGCCTGGAGGAAAAAAATATTTTGCAGGCGGAGCTGATCTATGCAAAAAAGCTGGATCCAACGCGTGTAGAAGCCTTGAAGCAGGCGCTTAAGAAGAAATATAAGAAGGCCGGCGTAAAGCTGACCGTCAGAAGAGATCCCTCGCTTGCGGGTGGTTTTATTCTCCGTGTAGGAGACGAGGAGTACGACCGGAGCGCGAAGGGCCGGCTGACGGGGCTTTACAGGAAGCTGGCATGGAGGTGAGGATTTGAGCAATATTCGTCCTGAAGAAGTCATTTCCGTACTTAGAAACGAAATATTGAATTATGAGGATAAGACCGCTGTGGCGGAGATCGGGACCGTCATCCAGGCAGGAGACGGGATCGCCACAGTGTATGGACTGACCCGGGCCATGTACGGCGAACTGGTCACGTTCGAGACCGGCGTAGAAGGCATCGTGCAGAGCTTGGAGTCAAAGACGGCGGGCGTGGTGCTGCTGGGCTCCGACCACGGTATCGTGGAGGGGTCGCGGGTAACGCGGTCCGGAAAAAAAGCAGGCGTTCCCGTTGGGGAGGCTATGATCGGCCGCGTGGTCAACGCGTTAGGAGAGCCCATCGACGGAAGAGGGCCCATCCAGACCAGCGAGACCCGTCCCATAGAGAATCCGGCCCCCGGCGTAGTGGAGAGAAAATCAGTAACGGTCCCCATGGCTACGGGGATCCTGGCTATTGACTCCATGTTTCCCATCGGGCGGGGGCAGCGGGAGCTGATCATCGGAGACCGGCAGACCGGCAAGACCTCCATCGCGGTGGACACTATTCTGAACCAGAAGGGCGGAGATGTGATCTGCATCTATGTAGCCATCGGTCAGAAAGCTTCCACGGTGGCCCAGCTGGTGAATACGCTGCAGAAATACGACGCCATGGACTATACGGTGGTGGTGTCCGCTTCTGCCAGCGATCTGGCGCCGCTCCAGTATATTGCGCCGTACGCCGGAACGGCTATGGCGGAATATTTTATGTATAAGGGGAGAGATGTGCTGATCGTCTACGATGATCTCTCCAAGCACGCGGTGGCTTACCGGGCCATGTCGCTTCTGCTGAAGAGACCGCCGGGGCGCGAGGCCTATCCGGGCGACGTATTTTATCTGCATTCCAGACTTCTGGAACGTTCCAGCCGTCTGGACGACGAGCATGGAGGCGGATCGATCACGGCGCTGCCGATCATTGAGACGCTGGCGGGCGACGTTTCCGCATATATTCCCACCAACGTGATCTCCATCACCGACGGACAGATCTTCCTGGAGAGCGAACTGTTCTTTTCGGGCGTTCGGCCTGCGGTGAACGTGGGACTTTCCGTTTCGCGGGTAGGCGGAGCCGCTCAGACAAAGGCGCTGAAAAAGGCGTCCGGAAATCTGCGTATCGATCTGGCTCAGTACCGCGAGATGGAGGTCTTTACACAGTTTTCCTCTGATCTGGACGCGTCCACCAAAGAATTGCTGGACTACGGCGACCGGCTGATCGAGATGCTGAAGCAGCCTCTGTCCAGACCCATGAGTCTGCACGATCAGGTCATCTCTCTGGTGGCGGCCACCAACAAGCTCATGCTTTCCGTGCCTGTGAGGGAGATCAAGCGTTTCCAGAGAGAAATGCTGGACTACATGGAAGAGAAGCACGGGGAACTGGTGGAAAAGATCGAGAAGGAAAAAGTGCTCACCGACGAGATGATCCAGGAGATCGTAGCCGGTGTAAAGGAATATAAAGAGTCATTGGAGCTGACGCCGGAAGCAGGCGTTCCGCTTGAGAAAAAATAGCCGCGGACAGAGGAACGACAACGCGCGGCCTGCGGCGGAAGCGGCCGCAGGCAGATATAAAAACAGGGAAGGAGGGCGCTGATGGCAAATATGAGAGAGATCCGTACCCGGATGAAAAGCATTCAGGATACGATGAAGATAACCAACGCCATGTATTTGATTTCGTCTTCAAAGATGAAGAAAGCCAGACGGGCGTTGGACGGCACAGAGCCTTACTTTAAGACGCTGCAGCGCACGATCCACGATATTTTGCTGCATTCGCCTGACATCTCGCACAACTATTTCGACCAGCGCAGGCTGATCGCGGATGCGGACAGAAAGCGCGGATATATTATCATAACGGCGGATAAAGGACTGGCGGGAGCTTACAATCACAACGTCATCAAGCTGGCGGAACAGGAGATGAAAAGAGGGAAGAACAATACTCTTTACATTCTGGGGCAGATCGGCCGCCAGCATTTTCTGCGGATGGACGCCAACGTACCTTTTGATTTTTACTATACCAATCAGACTCCCACCCGGTTCCGGGCGAGAAATATTGCGGAGACGGTGCTCACGGCGTTTGATGAGGAAGAACTGGATGAAGTCTATCTCATTTTCACGGAGATGATAACCTCTTTTAAAGAAGAGGCGCGCATGATCCAGCTGCTTCCCCTGATTCCTGAAAATTTCGTATCCGAAGGCGAGGATACGATGTATAAACAGTTCACGGTGTACTCGCCGTCGCCCCAGGCGGTCATGAACCATCTGGTTCCCAATTACGTGAAGGGGATCATTTTCGGAGCCATGGTCGAAGCTTTCACGGCGGAGCAGAACGCCCGCATGACTGCGATGAAATCGGCCACGGACAGCGCGAAGGATATGCTCAAGGATCTGTCTCTGCTCTACAATCGGGCCAGACAGGCGGCCATCACACAGGAGATCAACGAGGTAGTGAGCGGAGCCGAAGCGTTTAAGTAGGCGGAAAAATTCGGCAATGGAGGCGGATTATGAAGAAAGGTAAAATCGTCCAGGTAATGGGACCTGTGGTCGATGTGGAATTTGAATCGGAAGAGCTTCCTTTCATCAAGGACGCCCTCACGGTCACTGCTGACGGTGAGGAAAAGGTGATGGAGGCTGCGCAGTATATGGGCAACCGGGTGGTGCGCTGCATCATGCTGGCGGCCAGCGAAGGATTGGCAAAGGGAATGGAAGTCACAGCCATGGACTCCTGTATACAGGTGCCGGTGGGGAAGGCCGTGCTGGGCCGTATGTTCAATGTGCTGGGACAGACCATAGACGGGGGCGAACCCGTGGAGGCGGCAGTGCGCTGGCCCATCCACAGAGATCCGCCTTCTTTTGAAGATCAGAGTCCTGTGGTGGAGATCCTGGAGACCGGCATCAAGGTCATCGACCTGCTGGCGCCCTATGCAAAGGGCGGCAAGATCGGGCTGTTTGGAGGGGCGGGAGTAGGAAAGACCGTACTCATACAGGAACTGATCCACAATATCGCTACGGAACACGGCGGATATTCTATTTTCACCGGAGTAGGCGAGCGGTCCAGAGAGGGAAACGACCTGTGGACGGAGATGACGGAATCCGGCGTTATCCAGAAAACGGCGCTGGTTTTCGGGCAGATGAACGAACCGCCGGGGTCCCGTATGCGGGTGGCCCAGACCGGGCTTACCATGGCAGAATATTTCCGGGATCAGGAACATCAGAACGTACTGTTGTTTATTGATAATATTTTCCGTTACGTGCAGGCGGGCTCCGAGGTCTCCGCGCTTCTGGGCCGTATGCCGTCCGCGGTGGGCTACCAGCCCACCCTGGCCAACGAGGTGGGAGAACTGCAGGAACGGATCACATCCACGAAGAACGGATCGATCACATCCGTGCAGGCGGTCTACGTGCCCGCGGACGACCTGACCGACCCGGCGCCTGCCACCACATTTGCTCATCTGGACGCTACCACGGTACTGTCCAGAAAGATCGTGGAGCAGGGGATCTATCCGGCCGTGGATCCGCTGGAGTCCACCTCCCGCATCCTGGAACCGGATGTGGTAGGCGAGGAGCATTACACCGTGGCGCGGAAGACGCAGGAACTGCTGCAGCGCTACAAAGAACTGCAGGACATCATCGCCATCCTCGGAATGGAAGAATTGGAAGAGGAAGATAAGCTGGCGGTCTACAGAGCGAGAAAAATTCAGAAGTTCCTGTCGCAGCCGTTCTCCGTGGCGGAGAACTTTACAGGCATGACGGGAAAATACGTGCCGGTCAAGGATACGATCCGCGGCTTCAAGGCCATCATCAGCGGCGAGATGGATGAATATCCGGAAGCTGCTTTCATGATGGTGGGCGGCATCGAGGAAGTGAAAGAAAAAGCCAGGTCCATGGGTTTTGAGCCTGGGCAGCCCGGAGAAAACGGGAGCGCAGCGGCCGAAAGATCCGAGGAAGAGTAAGCGGCGGGAAGTCCGGCGTCTGGCAGACCGGGCCGCAGGGCAGAGCCGGAAAAGTCGGAAGGACAGAAAAGAGGTGCGGCATTGAGCAAAACTTCTGCTATGACAGATAAAAATTTTCATTTGAGAGTGGCGGCCAGCGACAGGCTCTTTTATAACGGCCCATGCAGCATGGCGGTCCTGCCGGCTATAGACGGCGAGCTGGGCGTGCTGGCTGATCACGAACCCATGGTGACGGCAGTGGCCGCAGGTGAGCTCCGTTATCTCGTGGATGGAGAATGGGTGATCGCGGCTGTGGGAGACGGCTTTGCGGAGATCACACCGGAAAAGCTGGTACTGGTGGTCGACACGGCGGAATCGCCGGAAGAGATCGATATCCGCCGGGCTGACGAGGCTCGTCAGCGTGCGGAGGAACGTCTGCGCCACAGGCAGGCTATTCTGGAATATTATCACACCAAGGCGGCCCTGGCCAGAGCCATGGCTCGGCTGAAGGTGACGAAAAAACTGTAGGCGTCTCTAAGCCAGGTGCTTTTAAATAAGCAGATGGGACGGGGCGTTCCTGAGAGGGGGCAGCGGCACCTGATGCCAGCGGCCAGAGGTACCCGAAGACAGCAGAACCTGAGAACTGAGGCTCCCGAAGGCGGAAACACCTGAAAGCAGAGGCTCCCGAAGGCAGATGCGATCGAAAGAAGAGACTCCCGAGAGCAGGCGTGATCGAAAGAAGAGGCTGCCGAGGGCAGACGTGATCGAAAGAAGAAATACCGAGAGCAGAAGCGCCCGGATGGCGATATGGAAGCATATCTCCGCCCGGGCGCTTTTTTACGTGTGGTCAAACTTTAAAATAATGGGAACTGGCGGGCCAACCCAGAGAAACGACTCATTTAAAGGGATCGCTACACGATCTTCGTTGTCCAATCTTCCACATTCCATATGTGAGTCACCCAATCCTCGTAAAACTCCGGTTCGTGGCAGACCAGGAGGATCGTGCCCTTGAACGCTTTCAACGCCCGTTTTAACTCGTCTTTAGCATCCACATCCAGATGATTGGTGGGCTCGTCCAGAACCAGCCAGTTGACCTCGCGCTGCATGAGCTTGGCCAGGCGGACTTTGGCGTTTTCGCCGCCGGACAGTACCTTCATCTGGCTTGTGATGTGTTCGGAGGTGAGACCACACCTGGCCAGGGCAGCCCGCACCTCGCCGTTGGTCAGCGTGGGGAACTCGCCCCAGAAGCTTTCCAGCGCCGTCTGACCGCTGTCTCGCTCCGCCTCCTGCTCAAAATAGCCGGGGACCAGAAAATCTCCCAGCTCAACGGAACCGGAGATGGCCGGGAGCTTACCCAGTATGGTTTTCAGCAGGGTGGTCTTGCCCAGACCGTTTGTTCCGGTGAGAGCGACCTTGAAGCCGCGCTCAAGCTCGAAAGACACGGGTTTGGTAAGGGGTTCGCTGTAGCCCAGCACCAGATCCCGGGCCTGTACGATGTAGCGGCTGGGCGTGCGCGCCTCGCGGAAACCGAAGGTAGGTTTGATCTTCTCTTTCGGTTTTTCCAGCACATCCATGCGGTCAAGCATTTTCTGACGGGAGTTTGCCATGCCTCGGGTGGCTACCCGAGCCTTGTTCCTGGCGATAAAATCCTCCATGCGGTCGATCTCCTGCTGTTGTTTTTCGTAGGCTTTGATCTCCTGACTGCGCTTGACCTCATACATCTTCTGGAACTGTTCGTAATCGCCGCTGTAACGGGTGAGAACGCCGTCGTTCACATGATAGATGACGTTGACCACCTGGTTGAGGAAGGACATGTCATGGGAGACGAGAATGAAGGCGTTCTCGTAGTCTTTCAGGTAGCGGGTCAGCCATTCGATGTGTTCCTGATCCAGATAGTTGGTGGGCTCATCCAGAATGAGGATCGTGGGGTCGGAGAGCAGCAGTTTGGTCAGCAGCACCTTGGTCCGCTGTCCGCCGGACAGGTCGGACACGTCCTTGTCCAGGCCGATGCTGCCCAGTCCCAACCCGTTGGCCACCTCCTCGATCTTCGCGTCCAGGGTGTAGAACCCGCTGTGCTCCAGGAGCTGTTGGATCTCTCCCGCATCCTCCATCATGGCGTCCATGTCTTCGCCTTCCGCGGTGGTCATGCTTTCGTACAGCGCCAGCATCTCCTGTTCAAGATCGTAATAACTGCGGAAGGCGTCCCGCAGCACGTCGCGGATGCTCATTCCCTTTTTCAGGGTGGAGTGCTGATCCAGATATCCCACCGTTACGCGCTTGGACCACTGTATTTTACCCTCGTCGGGGGACAGCGCTCCCGTTATGATATTTAAAAATGTAGTTTTGCCCTCGCCGTTGGCGCCGATCAGTCCCACATGTTCGCCTTTCAAAAGGCGGAAGGATGCGTCCTCCAGAATTCTTCGGCCGCCGAAGCCGTGGGTCACGTGTTCTGCGATTAATACGCTCATAGATATTGCTCCTTTGTGTGTTTTTTCTGCTGTCTATTCATCCGCCGGTCTGCCGCCGTACCGGCTTTTATATACGTTGATTTTAGTTTCGTCTGTCGTTCTGTGTTTGTCACGAAACTCCCTCGAAGATTTTATCTGTTATCCGGGGCGGTGTCAAATAAAATCGCGGATTTGTATTTGACAATGAAATTGGGGGGCGTGGGGCAATGAAACTGCGGGCTTGCCCCTGACGATGGCGGACCTGTGTCTGGCAATAAAATTGAGGAATAGCGTCGGGCAGGCGGCGGCAAAAGCGGATAATGAAAATATTACCATAGATCCGGTGAAGAACGGTGATCTCTCCGTGAAGATGAGATGAAGAAACCGGCGCAGCTATGCTGTGAGACTGACCATTGTGAAGGGCCGAGACCGAAGGGATGGAGGGCATACCAACCCGAGCTTAACAGTCGGAGCTTAACGGCCCAGCATAACGTCACGAGGTCGTAATGGATAGAGATGCAATGGCTGGAATATGAGCGCCGGGAAAGCGACGGTCGTGGGCATAATGACCGCAGGCGAAATGACTCTGGGAGGGGATAATGTGCAACGGGGAATGGCAAAAAAGTCAAGGGTGCTGCTGTGGAGGAGTTCATGATCGAGTGTGCAGCGATGTAATGGCTTGATGGTCTGCGACTGCAATGCCATGCAATGTTGTGGAAATAATTTGAAATGCGTGATTGACAAATAATTACAAATAATGTATGATGAGGATACACGACCGGCCGGACGTGAGACGACAGGGGCAATGCTGCCGACAGAAGACGCGTTTTTTTATTTCGCTTTTCATCCCAGGGGAAAGAAGGAACGCGTTTTTACCGGAGTTTCATCAGCAGTCCCGAAAGAGGGAGGAGGGAGATAAGGTAAACGCCAGGAATACAGAAACGTGAGAGGAGGAGAACTATGGCGGAAACTGAGAGAGAACGGGAGGTTTCGTTCGTATTAAAAGAGCATTTTGGTGTTCTATCTTCCAATGGGAAAGGCTGGACCAGAGAACTTAATCTGGTATCCTGGAACGGAAAGCCGGAGAAATACGATATACGGGATTGGTGTGAAGAGCACACGCGCATGAGACGGGGGATCACGCTGAGTCTGGAAGAGACGGCGGCACTGGGCCGCCTGCTGAACGATCTGCATCTGCAGTGAGAAGTCCTCGGTCCACTGACGTGTGGGGAACGCTGCGCTGGCCTGGCAGCGAAGTCCGGTTCCACGGCAGTGTCTGTTCCGGCGCAGCGTTTCGCCCGCAAACATAGCTGTCCGGCATGGAGGTCAGGTATGAGAACCTATCTGGACAGCTGGTGTGATGGCGGCGAAGATGGTGTTTCATGCCGGCGAAGCTCATGTGTGATGCAGGCGAAGATCATGTGTGATGCCGGCGAAGATGTCGGACCGCGGATGAGTTTACCCTGTGAGAATGTGTTGAAACCGGCGGGGAGCGGGTGAAGAGTGCGCATGCACTGTACGCGCTGCGTAGCGGGCATGAAATGTCACGCACGCGCGTAGTGTTTAAGCTTTTCAAAAACAGCCCGGACAGTGTTAGCGCGTCCGGGCTGAGATCATGTCTGAGTTCAGATACACGCAGCAGTCAATGGATCGCAGGGTCAGTTCGGGGCGTGCTTTGGCTGGAGACGCCGGGGAGGGGAAGGGCGGTTTGCCTGGATCGCATGGGTCAGAGAGCGGAGAGGGGAAAGTATTGGGGGGCGGGGGGCTTAGGCGAAATCTATGTTTTTTTACCGATTTTGCATAAAAAGAGCGAAAAAATAGGTGAAAACCAGATGTTTTACTAGTTCGCACCTATTTTGCTGCAAATAATTGGATATTCCCATCGGATTTTGCTTGAAAATGGGTGAAAATCGATATTTTTTGCTGTTTTCACCTATTTCAACTGTCGGTTTCATATTTCGGAGCTGAAAACCGTGTGGGCTCAAGCCCGCCGCATCAATTTTTAGGCCCAACCGATCCAACATACTATGCCGTCCAGCCATGCCGAACCCGCCGGATCAGCTATGCCGTCCAGCCATGCTGAACCCGCCAGATCAGCTATGCCAAACCGATTGAATCAACTTAGCCGTCCAGCCATGTTAAACCCGCCGGATCAGCCGAACCGTCCAGCAAACCCAGGCCGGTCAGGTCTGACTTGCCGAACCTACCGTGCAGAACAATTACGCGGCGCCGGGCCGGAACTGGGATCCGGGAACTGGGATCCGCAGTTTGCAGTCCCGTATTACAGCGGCACCGCGGCATATGAAATCTAATGGAGACCAACGCCGGACAGTACTTCGGCGGCTTTTTCCGTATCGCTGACGCGGATGACCATGGGGGCTTCGCCGTTGTTGGAGTAGCCGTACATATAGGAAACGTTGATGCCGGCTCCGGCCAGAGTGATGAGCATCTTGTTGATGGAGCCGGGTACGTCAGGTACGATGATGCGCAGCACGTCTGTGGAGCGGGCGATGACGCCGGCCGCCTTCAGGGCTTTTACCGCTTTTTCCGTGTCGTCCACGATCATGCGGACGATGCCGTAATCCGCCGTTTCCGCGATGTTCATAGCGGAGATGTTTACGTTGGCGGCGCTGAGCGCTTCGGTTATTTCAAGGAGCCGTCCCGGCTCATTCTGAATAAAGACAGATAACTGTTTTGCAATCATGTTGTTTTCCTCCCTGCTGGATATCGGAATGTTAAATGCTGCGCTTGTCGATCACGCGCTTCGCTTTGCCCTGGCTGCGTTCGATGGTCTTGGGCTCTACTAATCTAACTATAACACCAATACGCAGTACGTTGTCAATTTTCTGCTTGATTTTTTTGCGGATGTTTTCCATCTCGACCAGTTCGTCGGTGAAGTACTTGTCGTCGATCTCCACTTGGACTTCGATGGTGTCCAGAACACCCTGGCGGTCCACGACGATGAGATAGTTGGGGCTTGCCTCCGGTACCTCAAGCAGCACGCTCTCGATCTGAGAGGGGAATACGTTGACTCCGCGGATGATCAGCATATCGTCGGAGCGGCCGATGATCCTGCCCATGCGGACGTTGGTCCTGCCGCACTGGCAGGGAGAGTGATCCAGGCTGGTCAGGTCTCTGGTCCGGTATCTCAGAAGGGGCATGGCCTCCTTTGTGAGATGGGTGAAGGTCAGCTCGCCCACCACGCCGTCCGCTTCCTGTTCCAGCGTATCAGGGTTCAGGATCTCCGGATAGAAGTGATCCTCGGCGATGTGCAGGCCGTTTTGCATCTGACAGCTGCAGGAAACCCCGGGGCCCATGATCTCAGAGAGACCGTAAATATCGTGTGCTGTGATTCCCAGCCCCTTCTCGATCTTGGAACGCATTTCCGCACTCCAGGGCTCTGCGCCGAAGATACCGATGCGCAGGGCGATGTCGTCGGGTCCGTACCCTTCGTCCGCCAGCGATTCCGCCAGATACATGGCGTAGGACGGCGTGCAGGCCAGGATCGTGGGGCGGAAATCCCGCATGAGTGTCAGCTGGTTTCTCGTATTTCCGCTGGAGGCCGGGATGACGCCTGCGCCCAGACGGCTGGCTCCGTCGTGAAGTCCCAGACCGCCGGTGAACAGGCCGTAGCCGTAGGAGACCTGAACGGTATCTTCCTGAGTACCGCCTGCGCAGCAGATAGAACGGGCCACGCACTCCGCGAACAGATCCAGATCCTTCCGGCTGTGCGGCACCGCCGTGGGCTTGCCCGTGGTTCCCGAGGAAGCGTGGATGCGCACGAATTCGCTCTGCGGAACAGAGCACAGACCGAAGGGGTAATTATCCCGCAGGTCTTTCTTCGTGGTGAAGGGGAGTTTTACAATATCGTCAATGGTGTGGATATCGCCTGGCTCCACACCCAGCTCCTGCATCTTCCTGCGGTAGAAATCCACGCGCTGATAAACGCGGGACACGGTGTCTTTCAATCGTTCGCTCTGCAGATGATGCATTTCGTCTCTGCTCATGGTTTCTACGGGTACGTTCCAAATCATCTCTCTCAACCTCCATTTTGGGAGAAGGCGGTCCGGCCTTCTCCATACTTTCTGATTGGTTCGCTTCATTTCAGCTGGTCCATCTTTGTGAATTTTATCCGGCGGGCTGTCACCAATCCGGATACTCCGTCATATCTTGTAAACATAAAGCAGATAATCTGCTAACCCAAAAGGAGGTACAATTTTATGTTTAACTGCTGCAACAACGGAGGCGGAATTGATGACAGCCTTCTGTTCTTCTTCTTACTGCTGGTTATTCTCATCTGCAACTGCAGCTGCGGAAGCAGTCTGTTAGGCGGGAGCAACGACAACTGCTGCTGCTAATTTCCATACCGATGCAGAAACCGTTCCGGCTTTTTCGCCGCCTCGGTTTCTGCTCACCGACCGGTCCCTTGTCGGACCGGTTTTTTCTTTTGCTCCGGTACGCGTGAGACTTTTCGAGACATAAAAAAAGTTTTCCAGTCTCGTAAGAGACGGGAAAACCCGCGGTACCACTCTCATTGCCTTTCACAGGAAAAGGCCTCTCAGGACAATCATTTATCCGTATCTCTGTAACGGGAGAACCCGGACGCATCTACTATCGGTTCAACGCATCAGCTCAAGGGGGAACTTCGGCAAGCGCTCTGTTATCGGTTCTCATCTTATCCGATTCTCTGTAAACAAAGGAAACTCACTTACTTTACCCTGTCGTCGCCATTATCAGTATAGAAGGAAAAACTCCCTCAATTTGTTGCATGGCACTATAATACAACGATACTTTTTTAAAGTCAACACCAAAAACAAAAAACTTTTCCGGCGCGCAGGAAGGCTTGCGTGGAACGCGCCGGAAAAGCCGAGATCATCTTCCTTGTTGCAGCCTGATGAAAAGCGGTTATAATAGAGAATAGAAATGCAGCGGCGGGTCGATGCCGTTCCGAACCTTCCCTTGAAAGATTCTGGAATAGATCGCAGGAGGGACCCTGGAAAAAAGCCGGAGCGTGGGTCATGGGCCAGCCGGCTATCTGACAAGCCGGTGTGCCGCAGGGGGTGCGCATGAGATTGATAATAGAGATGCTTTTATACGTTAATTCGTGAAAGTATTGCGTGACAAGCTGAGAGCTTCCTTTTATAATAGAGGAGGGTCTTTTTTTATTGCGGGAATATGGGGAAACGATATTGGCGGATTGCACACGTTTTTCCTGTGAAAGTGAGCCCGAAGGGCGTATGGTATTTTTGAAGAAAACTTTTAATGGATATATTTTGGAGAAGAATAGAAAGAGCGGGCATTTTAGCGGCGGAGGTGACGGAGATGGAGCAAAAGAAGAAGTGGGAAGCGCGTAGCGGCCACGGGGACAGTCCGGTATTAGAGACGCTGCGCAGGCTGGTCATGGTATTGCTGGGAAATGCGGTCTACGCTGTGGCCGTGGCGGCGTTTATCGTGCCCGCAGGACTGATCACAGGCGGAAGCACCGGACTGGCCCTGTTTTTCGAGCATCTGCTGGGACTGCCGGTGGCCGCCTTTGTACTGTGCTTTAACGGCGTGATGTTTCTGGGGGGAGCGGCCGTACTGGGGAAAAATTTTGCAGTGACCACGCTGGTCAGCACATTTGCCTATCCGGCGCTGCTGGCCTGCGCCCAGAAGATACCACAGCTTTCGCATCTCACCGACGACCCGCTGCTGGCGGCGGTCTACGCCGGCGGACTGATCGGTATCGGCATCGGACTGGTACTTCGGGAGGGGGCGTCCACAGGCGGCATGGACATTCCCCCGCTGCTGCTCAACCGGCTGTTCGGTCTTTCTGTGCCGGCCACGCTTTACGTGTTTGACTGCGGTATTCTGATCCTGCAGATGTTTCACTCCACGGCCGAGCAGGTGCTTCATGGGATCCTTGTGGTCCTGATCTATACCGTGGTGCTGGACAAAGTACTGCTGGCAGGAAAGAGCCAGACGCAGGTAAAGATCATCAGTCGAAGATACGAGGAGATCAACGCCATGATCCAGAAGTCTCTGGATCGGGGATCCACGCTGGTGCGCTCTGTCACCGGACGTTTTAGGGAGGAACAGATGGTGGTCCTCACCGTGATCAGCAACAGAGAACTGCCGAAACTTACGCGGATGGCCTCAGAGATCGATCCCGATGCCTTCCTCATCATCAATCAGGTCAGTGAAGTGCGGGGCAGGGGATTTACCTCGAAGAAAAAATACCGTTAGCGGCAGACCGCCGAAACAATTGATCAGGAGCAGTATTCTTCTTTCAGTGCGGTCAGCACTTTTTCTACGCGGTGATCTGCGATCTCGTAGAATACGTGCTGGCCTTTTTTATTGGAAGACAGGATCCCCAGCGCCTTCAGCCGGGCCAGGTGCTGGGAGACGGCTGACTGGCCGATGCCGCTTACGCGACCGCTGATCTCGCTGACTGCCAGAGGGCCGTCCAGAAGGGCGCAGAGTATGAGCAGCCGGTGTTCATTTGCCAAAACTTTGAGAAGCTCAGAGACTTCCTTTGCCTGTTCCGTCATATCGATCATGAGTTTTCTCCTTTTATCTGTCAGGCGCCCGGCGTCAGATATTTTGCAGGTGCATTGAGAACACTTTGCAGACACTCTGCAGGCACTTTGACCGTCAGGTGTTTTGGGCGCCATGTATGGGGGTGCGGCAAACGGAGTTTTACCTCCGGCCGCCGCGATTTTTCAGTCGGCAGATCTCCTGGGTCATGGTGCCCATGGGGCAGTAGACGCACCAGGAACGCGGCCGGAAAAGTGCCATGGTGATGAGACCCAGCACGGTGGAGGTCAGCATAACGCTGTAAAAGCCGAAGGCGAACTGGGCTGCCCAGGGAGCGACGCCTGCGACGCTGACCCAGTTCCAGGGCAGTTTGAAGGTCCAGAGCAGCGTGACGATCTGATGCATGGTCCGCGCGCCGGAGAAGACCAGCCAGGTCGTGTAGAGCATGTTGGCGAACATGGTCATGAAGAAGGCCAGAAAGCCGTAGCGGAACCAACGGGAGCGCAGCCAGGCCGGGGCCGGCCGTCCGGCGGAGAGCCGCAGCTTTCCGCCCAGGAGGGAAAATAGCTGGCCCCGGCCGCAGTATTTGTGACAGTAGACTTTGCCGCCTCCGAAAATGGCCAGGAGCAGGGGGACGAGGAAGCAGATCAGCCCCAGCCAGGCGAATAATATGTTGAAAAATCCCAGGGTAAGATACAGAGCGGAAGCGATCCACAGATAATCATACCAGCGTTTCCCGGCGCCGCGGGCTGAAGGGCAGGCAGGTCCGGAGGACGTTGCTGTGGATTTGAGGGACGCGGCTGCCGGTCTGTCGGCGGAGCCAGCGGCCGATCTGTCAGCGGATCCGGCAGCTGATCCGGAGTGTGATCCGCCGGCAGCCGGTCTGTCAGCGGAGCCAGCAGCCGATCCGGAGTGTGATCCGCCGGCAGCCGGTGCGGAGTGAGGCACGTCGGCGGCCTGACTGGAAGCGGGGCCGGCAGCCGGTGCAGATGAGACGGTTGGACCGCCGTCAGAAGGGGACGGCGCGGGCCGGGGGATCATGGAGATTACGCCTGCCGGACAGGCGGCGGCGCATCTGCCGCAGCCCACGCATTTATCCGAGATGACAGCGGCGGAATGACCGCCGGCTGCGGAAATGGCTCCGAGAGGGCAGGCCTTGGCGCAGACGCCGCAGGCAACGCACTGGGCGGCCACGGAGGCGATCTTTTTTACTTTTACACCGGAGACTGCATTGGCACCGGAGATCATGTTGACATCGGCAGGTGATTTGGAACTGGAAGACATAGGGACTCCTTTCGGGCGCGGAACGACGTTTAAGTGACCGCAGATCCGCACAAGTTATATTAGTAATTTATAATATAATAATATTCGGCCGGGCTGTCAAGTGTGTATCGTTTATAATTTTTTTTTGCTGCCTCAATGTAAATTTTATTTTACAGTGTGACACATTTTTTGGCGGCGAAATTCGACAATGATGCGAATTTTAAGGGATGTTGTCGAATGGAGAAAGGCTGAAATTTCAACGATGTTAAGGGAAAGGGGGAAAATACCTCGTCTGCGGCTTTTTACCCGGAGAAAAGAAAAAAGAAATGAAAGGGAGATCGTTTTGGCATGGGAATTGCTTTTATAGAGACTGTTATCATTTATATCCAGTCTTCGCTTCCGCGATGAGGCCTGACCGGCGCAGGCGGAAGCGGCATCAGAAGGAGAAGATACTATGAACAAAATATTAAAGGATAGTCTGGTCGTTGGATTCGCTGTATTCGCAGTTTTCTTCGGCGCGGGAAACATGATCTTTCCGCCGGGGATCGGACTGGATTCTGGAGCGCACTGGATGCCGGCGGTAGCAGGGCTGGCGCTCTCCGGCATCGCCATTCCGATCTTATCCATTATCGCTACGGCGAATATGGGTGACAGCTTTTCGGACATCGCCCGCCCGGTAGGGACCTGGTTTGAGAAAACATTTATGACATGCGGTCTGTTTATCATTCCGTTTATCACCACGCCCAGGACCGGCGGCGTGGCCTTTGAAACAGGATTTCAGGGCGTATTTCCGGATCTGCCCTCCTGGAGCGTCTATGTTTTTCTGATCGTCTATTTCGGATTGACCTACCTGTTTGTAAACAATAAATCCAAGATCGTGGATTATATCGGCCAATATCTGACGCCGATCCTGCTGGCCATTCTGCTGTTCATCGTCGTGATGGCCTTCATCCGTCCCATAGGGGTGCCTGTAGGGGATGGACACGTGGAAAATTCTTTCTCCAACGCCTTTATATACGCCTATCAGCTGGGCGATCTGCTGACGGGACTGGCGGTGGCGTCCATCTATGTGGGCACCATCACGGAGAAGGGCTACACGCTGAAAAAAGATAAGATGAAGATCATGAGAAACGCTGCGGTCGTCGCATTTGTGGGACTGTTCGTGGTCTACGGCGGCCTGCTCTATCTGGGCGCGTGCAGCGAAAAGCTGTTCCCCGCCGATATTGACGATACGGCGCTGCTGGTAGGTGTTGTCAGGACGCTTCTCGGAAACGGCGGTATGGTAGCTCTGGGCATTGCAGTCATCCTTGCCTGCCTGACTACTTCTATCGGCTTGACGGCCATCGGAGCCGATTTCTTTGAAAAAATGACGAAGGGGAAGGTCAGTTTCAAGACGTCTTCTTTTATCATCGCCATCATCTGCGTGGTGCAGGCGTCCGGCGGCGTGAACAAGATCATTCAGTGGTCCGCTCCTGTATTCCTGTTTATGTATCCCATGGCTATCGTGCTGACGATCCTGGGCCTGCTGAGAAAGTTCATTCCAAGCGACGCCGCGTGGAAAGGAGCGATCATTACATCCATGGTGATAGGTGCTTATGACGCCTTCAACGCGATGAGGGGAAACGGAATTCTGACGGTTTCCACCCCGGGACTGGATCGTCTCGTGGCTTCCATACCCTTTGCCGACGTGGGCTTCACGTGGATCGTGCCCTGTATACTGGGAACGATAGTCGGAGCGGTCATCGGGCATTTTGTGAAAAAGTCAGGAAGCAGCGGACCGGAAGAAAGAGCGGCCTGACGGTAGCGCAATGACAGAAGCGCAATGACAGAAGCGCAATGACGGGGCAACGGCGTAACGGCGGCCCGACGGCCCGTGGGCGAGGGCTGCCCGGATGGATCTGCGGCGGTTTGCGCCGGCGGGTTCTGACTGCAGGTCGTGACGGAGCGGTCTCCCCGCCGGCTGGAGGACGGAGACCAATAAAACACAGAAAAGAGGGGCGGCCGCAAAATGATGATCTGCGGCAAGCCTCTCTTTTTTTGGCCATCGCTCTTTTGGCTTATTTGAAGATCGGTTGTATCAAAGGCGAGAAGTCGCGGCGCTGGAGCGTTTTACTGTGGCTGCAGCGTCAGAGCGTTCGCCCCCTTGTCTTGGATTTGGGGATAGGCGGTAGCCGGGTGATCCGACGGATCATCCGGATCTGGCTGCAGGTTCCTTTGGATCCGTGATAGGAGGACCGCGGTATCGCGGGTGCTTTGGATAGACGGATCTTGGAATGGGCAGGATGGGGGCTAGCCGGATTCCGGAATAGGTGAAAACAGCAAAAAAAATAAGAATCCCCGAGAATCACGTAAAAAACAGCGATATTCTCTCGATATTTGCTGCGAAATAGGCGAGAATCAATTATTTATTGTGTTTTCGCCTATTTCGCGGTTGTTTTTCGGGGAGATCGGGAAAAAAATCTCAATTTGGCCTAATACGATCTGGATCGTTGCTGATCGGCTGCTGACTGCCGCCGGGTACGGCGCCCCATCAGGAGTCGGCAGTCCACGGGAACCCGACAGCCCGCTGGAGACCAGCATCCCTCCGGGGCTGACAGCCGCTGGAGACCAGCAGACCGCCGGGGATTTCGAACAGCCGCCGCGCGGGAGCGAAAACACAAAACAACTGCACTGAAGCTGCAAACGCAGGCCCGGTGCAGGATGGTCCGTCATCGTCCGTCAGAAAAATCACGTACAAGAAAACAGCGTCCATTCCGGCTTGAAAAAGGCGGAATGGACGCTGTTTCGTAAAATGGACAGGACTTCGTCTGCGGCCCTGGCCATCGACTTACATCTTTTACTGCAGCTATGGCGTCGGGATTATCTCGTTCTGCGGCTCTGGCCGTTGGGATTATCTCGTCCTGCGGATCTGGCCGTCGGGAGTATCTCATCCTGCGGCCCTGATCTTCCGGGTTCCTTCCGGTCTCATCGCGTCCGCTGCTGACTGCCGCCGTCCGGCCGTTTCTGGGTGCTCTTGCGGCAGATCAATTCGCCGTTGCACTGGATCTTTGTGACAGGCAGGTTGGGATTGTTGATCCGCGCGTGCAGCTGCCTTACGGCGTTGAAGCCGAGATATTCCGGAGAACTGCGCATGGTGGTGAGCGGCGGTTCGATTATTTTGCAGGAAGGAATATCGTCGAAGCCGATGACGGAAATGTCTCCGGGGATCTGAAGGCCGTTTCGTTCCAGCGCGTGGATGCAGCCGATGGCGATGGTATCGTTGTCTGCAAACAGCGCGGTGGGGAATTTGCGCCCCTGCCGCAGAAGTTCGTTCATATCTTCCAGTGAACTCTCCACGGTGGCGCCCACATGGTAGATGAACTCGGTGCTGAAGGAGATCCCCAGCTGTTCCAGGGAGCAGCGATAGGCTTCATAGCGTTCCATAAAATTGGGAGTCTGGAACCGGCTCTGAAGGTAGCCGATCTGACGGTGTCCCAGAGAATACAGAAAAGAGAGCGCGGTGTATACGGTATCCCGGTTGTTCATGGATACGCTGTCGATGGAACAGTAGTGCATATAATTGTCCACGGCGATGACGGGAACGTTCAGGTTGTCCAGATAGTGATAGTGCTGAGGCATAAATTCCGTGCCGATCAGGATCATTCCGTCCAGGGGATTTTCCCGGATCATGGCGAACACCTCGTCCAGCATGGTCTCCTGGCAGGAGGTCATGACCAGCGCGTAGCCCAGGCGGCGGGCTTCGATCTCGATGGCGTCGATGATAGAGGTGACGAAGCCGTCGTTGCCGTGGACCAGATAGCCGTTGCTTGTATATTTGAAGAAGCGGATACTTTTTTGCCTGGAAGCTGTGGGGGGAACGGGCGCGGAGAACGGCTTTGCCTCATATCCCTGATCCCGCAGCATCTGAAGCACCCTGGAGCGGGTATCTGCGCCGACGCCTGGCTTTCCGTTCATGACCAGCGAAACGGTAGCCGGTGAAACGTTCAGTGATTGAGCGATCTCTTTTAAAGTCATGAAAACACCATCCAACTCATTAAATAATAAACATTATATATGATAAGGAAATAATTATCAATCGTAACCCTTCAAATAACCCCGCAGGGGCTTCCAGATGAAACCGTTACAGCAGAGACAACAGCGTTTCGCACATGGCGCTCACCAGAAGGGAGGCTACCACGGCGCCGGGGTCCAGCAGACCCACGGACAGTTCGCCGCGGACAGCGGCCCGTCCGTGCTTGGCCACCATGTTCACGGTGCTGTCCGCCCCTTCGCGGGCGGCTTCCTGGGCTTTTTTGAGCAGGAGCTTCAGATCGCTGGTCTCTTCCGCTGACTGGAGGACGAGGATGGCCGGGTGCAGACCGTCCAGAAACGTCTTTTCGCCCAGTTTGGCCTTGCCGCGCTGGATCACTCCCGCTTCCAGGGCTTCCAGGACGGATGAAATGTTATACAGTTCCAGAGACGTGGAGCCCTTCAGCGTCTTTCCAACCTGCATGAAGCCGGAGGCGATCAGCGTCCCCAGACTGGAAGGCGCAGAAGAGGCCATGGTCTTTCCGGCATAATAGAACAGGTTTCCCAGGTCCGGATCGTTGAACGTTTCCAGAAACCCGCGGACTGCGCTGAAGCCGTCGTTCATCGAGAGACCGAGATCGCTGTCTCCGGCCACTCCGTCCAGTTCGATGAGATAGTCCCTGTTGGCCTCCATGGCGGCGGCCCAGGACAGAAACACTTCTTTCAATTCATTAGCAGTGAGCAGCATGGCTGATTCCTCCTTTACAGCTGGATCTGTGTGAAAAACGGCGTGTGCGCCGGCTTGGAGAGCAGGCGTTTCAGCTCGTCGTCCAATTTGAAGACGGAGATGGAAAGCCCGGCCATCTCCATGGAGGTGGCGAATTCTCCCACGTATACTTTGTGGATCCTGACGCCGGCGTCCCGCAGCGTCTCGTGAACGCGGCGGTATGTAATATACTGTTCCTCCAGCGGGGTGGCGCCCAGTCCGTTGATGAGAACGGAGACTTCGTCGCCGTCTCCGAGAGTCATATTGCGGAAGATGTGTCCCATCATCTCGTCCACCATCTGGTTGGCGGGCAGGATCTCTGTGCGGCGGACTCCCGGTTCGCCGTGGATGCCCATGCCGATCTCCATTTCATTGTCGGAAAGCTGGAAGCTGGGATGGCCTACCCGGGGAACGATACAGGGGGAGAGGGCCACGCCCATGGTACACACGCTGTCCGCCGCCTTTCGGGCGATCCGCGCGACTTCGTCCAGACTCATCATTTCATCCGCAGCCGCTCCGGCGCACTTGTACACGAAAAAGATCCCCGCTACTCCCCGGCGCGCTTCCGGGTCCTCTGATGACACGTCGTCCTTTACGACCACGGATTCCACGCGTATGGAGTCTTCAAAGTCTGCCATCTCGGAGGACATCTGGAAATTGAATTTATCGCCGTTGTAGTTGCCGTAGATGTACAAAACGCCGGCGCCGGAATGGATAGCCCGCGTCACGGCCAGCATCTGCTCCGCGCTGGAGGACTGAAAGATCTCCCCGATGCTGCATCCGTCCAGCATGCCGTCTCCGATGTAACCGAGAAACAGAGGCAGATGCCCGCTGCCGCCGCCGGTGGCGATCCCTACCTTGCCGGGCCGGATCCTGGTTTTCACCATGGAATGGAGATCGTCGTTGACGAAGGTGAGCATGTCGGAATGAGCGAGATAAATGCCTCTGAGCATGTCGTCCACGAATGTTTCCGGTGTGTTTAGAATTTTCTTCATGAGAGAGCACCCAACCTTTCTGATTTTCTTCTGATTTAGAAATGAAAGAATATTCTTGTGATGATTTTAGCAATAATAGCTGAACGAGTCAAGTTGTTTTAGTGAATATTAATTAAAAATTATTAAAGCGGCCAAATGAGATTGGCAAAATAATATTTTGTTTAAAGTGAGATTTACTCAATATAACGAAAAATATTCTGGAATATTAGACTGAATATTAAAAAATTATTTTTGAAATTTACTAAATACGTGTTTACATTTAAAAAATCGCGTGCTAGAATAAACCAACAAGACAAAAGGAGAAAGAGATTTGAGTTAATTTACTAAAACGATTACTAAAATCAAAGGAGGGAAATTAAAATGAAACGCTACTATAAACCGGCATGTTTGGCACTGGCGCTTTTGATGCTGACTCTGGCCTTCGCCGGCTGCGGTTCGTCCGGCGGCTCGGGGGGCGGCGGGAACTACGGCGGATATGACAGTACCCTTTACAAAGTATTGAGTACGAAGAAGCTGACGGTAGCTGTCATTTCCGGCTTCGTCCCGCTGTCCTATCAGGATGAGAAAGGGACGTACGTGGGCTTTGAGATCGACGTGGCTCAGAAGATCGCCGATTCTCTGGATGCGGAACTGGAGCTGCTGGAGGTGACTTCAGATACGAGAGTGGCGACCATCGAAACGGGAAAAGCGGACATCGTTATGGGAAATTCCACACCCACTCTTCCCCGGGCCCAAAAGGTAGGTTTTTCCGACACCTATATCGTTTCCAGCGAGAGACTGCTGGTGAAGGAGGACAGCCAGATCACAGGCATCGACTCTCTGCCGGCCACCGCCAAGGTGGGAGTGGTCAAGGGCGCTACCCTGGATACAGTGCTCAAGGCGCGGCGTCCGGAGCTGGAACTGGTCTACTTCTCCAACCCCACTGACGGTATCGTGGCTGTAAAAAATGGACAGGTAGACGCATTTGCGGAGGACGCCAACTTCCTGCTGTACCAGGCCAGCCAGGCCGGCGGGCTCAAGGTCGTAGGCGATCCGCTGGACACGGTCAGCTATAACGCCATGATGCTGCCGCAGGCGGATCAGGTGTGGATCAATTACATAAACCGCTTTGTCTACAACTTCAATGTCTCCGGAGAAAACGCCGAGCTGTTTGAGAAATGGGTGGGCGCCCCTCCGTCAAGCGAACTGAATCCTTCATTCTAATGTGTTTTTTATCGGTCTGTCCGGCGTCTGCCGGACGGACCGGCTTTGTGCATTCATTTATCGCTTTCCGACATCCCATCGGCAGACTGAAAAAGGAGAATGCGTATGTTTTTAGATTGGCTTTTTCCCATATATCATTTGCCCGAATTGCTGAGAGGAGCCGCCGTCACTCTGGAGACCAGCGCGGCGGCATTCCTCTTCTCCTTTTTTCTGGGCATGCTTTTCGCCATCGTGCGGTTTCACAAAAAACCGCTGGTCCTGTACCCCATCGTCACCGCCTTTGTTGAAGTTTTTCGCAATACTCCGCTGCTTGTTCAGCTGTTCTTCATTTATTTCGGCTTTCCGCAGTTCGGGATCATGCTGTCCCCCATGCAGGCCGGCATGCTGGGTCTGGTGGCCAACAGCGCGTCCTATTATTCCGAGATCCTCAGAGGCGGGATCCAGTCCATTCCCAAAGGCCAGTGGGAGGCCGCGGATTGTCTGGGCCTGTCGCGGCCCCAGGTATTTACCAGGATCATCTGTCCCCAGGTGATCCGCGACACGTTTCCATCCATCACCAACCAGATGGTGCTTGTGATCTTCGGGACCAGCGTGCTGTCGATCCTTGATGTAAAGGAGCTGACTCAGGTGGCTTCCATCCTGAATTCGCAGTCGTTCCGCAGTATGGAGATCTTTACATTTGTGATGCTTCTGTATTACGGCGTGACCACCCTGGCCCTGGCTGTGTGCCGGTTCTGCTACAGGCGCTGGTTCGCGGCGAAGACGGAGAGGAGGTAAGGCATGGACTTCAGTTGGCTGCCCGCATACGGCGGGATGTTTTTTGAGGCGTTCTTTCTGACCCTGAAGCTGGCGCTGATGGCCATCGCCACGGGGACCGTCCTCGGCGTGGCTGCGGGAATACTTCTCACCAGCCGTTTCCGCCTGATTAGAGGGATCGTGCGGGTCTACGTTGAGCTGTTCCGTGGAAGTCCGCTTCTGGTCCAGCTTTTCATGGTATATTTCGGCCTGCCCCACGTGGGGGTAAACATCAGTCTGAATATGACCACCGTGCTGGTGTTCACGCTGTATGGCGGGGCCTACATCGCAGAGATCACCCGTTCCGGGATCGA
The DNA here is from genome assembly GCF_900605495.1 of Bacilliculturomica massiliensis. Classification (GTDB taxonomy): domain Bacteria; phylum Bacillota; class Clostridia; order Peptostreptococcales; family Anaerovoracaceae; genus Bacilliculturomica; species Bacilliculturomica massiliensis. The sequence continues at coordinate 154,913 of NZ_LR027599.1, read as the reverse complement.
AGCCATTCCGAAGGGACAGTGGGAGGCGGCGGAGAGTCTGGGCCTGAATTACTTTCAGACCATGGGCCACGTTATATTCCGCCAGACCCTGAAGATCGCTTTTCCTTCGCTGGTGGGATTCTATATCGGAATGATCAAGGATTCCTCTCTGGCGTCGGTGATCGGGTATTCGGAGCTTGTAAAGAAATCTCAGACTATCATGAACATGACGGCCAGACCGTTTGAGACGTACATCGTGGTGGGTCTCTGTTATTTTATCATCTGTTTTCCGCTGTCCAAGCTGGTCAGTTACATTGAAAAAAGGAGCGAGGCCAAATGATTGAGGTAAAAGACATTTGCAAGAGTTTCGGAAATCTGCAGGTACTCAAAAAAGTCAGTCTCACTGTGAATAACGGAGATGTGGTGGCCGTGATCGGACCCAGCGGATCCGGCAAGAGCACGATGCTTCGGTGCATCAACCGTCTGGAAGTGATCGACGGCGGTTCGATCAGCGTGGATGGGGCTGAGATCAATGGAAACGACAAGCAGATCCGGAAAATCCGGCAGAACATGGGCATGGTGTTTCAGTCTTTCAACTTGTTTCCCCATCTGACCGTCTACGATAATATCGCGCTGGCGCCGCGGCTGATCCACAGAAAGAAAAAAGAAGAGCTCGACCCTCTGGTGGACGAGCTGCTGCAGAAGGTGGGACTGCGGGATAAAAAAGACAGCTTTCCGGCGCAGCTCTCCGGCGGACAGCAGCAGCGTATCGCCATCGCCCGGGCGCTGGCCATGAAACCGAATTACATGCTCTTTGACGAGCCCACCTCGGCGCTGGACCCGGAACTGATCGGAGAGGTGCTGGTGGTCATCAGGCAGCTGGCGCTGGAAGGCATGACTATGATCATCGTCACTCACGAGATGAATTTCGCCAGAGACACCGCCGATCGGGTCGTCATGATGGACGGCGGCCAGATCATCGAGGAAGGCGCGCCGGACCGGCTGTTTCAGGATCCTGAAAACGAGCGGACCCGGGCGTTTCTGCACTCCGTCATTGGGCGGCAGTGAAGGCGGGCGTAAAGCGGCCGCCAGGATGAAGACAGAAGCAGGGATGCAGGCGGCAGTGATAATATCAGAGAAAGGAAGCGAACGGTATGCGATATATTGATCTGAGAAGCGACAGCGTGACGATGCCCACGCCGGAGATGCGGCGGGCCATGTATGAGACGGAGGTGGGCTACGACGTTCTGGACGACGATCCGGCGGTGCACCGGCTGGAGCGGATGGCGGCGGAGATGACCGGCAAGGAAGCCGCGGCGTTCATTCCCACTGGGACCATGTGCAATCAGCTGGCGATCATGTGCTTTACCAGACCAGGGGAGGAGATCATTCTCAGCGCGGATTCTCATATTCTTGACTTTGAAGGCGGAGCGGCGGCTGCGCTCTCCGGGGCGATGATCCGCGCCGTCCCCACGGAGGACGGCATTCTGCGGGCGTCGCACATAAGGGACTGCGTCCGGCCGGCAGACGACATCCACGCGCCGCGGACGGGACTTGTGTGCATGGAAAACGCCCTGGGCCGCGGGACTGTGGTCCCGCTGGAACGGATGAGAGAAGTCTATGAGACCGCCTCGGAACTGGGCATTCCCGTCCATACGGACGGAGCGCGGCTGTTCAACGCGGCGGCGGTCCTGTCTGTGGATATAAAGGAGATGGCGCAGTACACGGATTCTCTGGCCGTAGGTCTGTCGAAGGGACTCTGCGCGCCGGTGGGATCCGTGCTGGCAGGGTCCCGGGCGTTTGTGGCGGCGGCGAAGAAAAACCGCCAAAAGCTGGGCGGCGGCCTATCTCAGGCCGGAGTGCTGGCGGCGCCGGGCATGATCGCGCTGGAGAAGATGACGGGCCGGATCGCGGAGGATCACGAAAACGCCAGGTATATGGCGGAACTGCTGGAAGCCATCCCCGGCGTGACGGTGGATCGGGACAGGGCGCAGATCAATCTGGTTTTTTTCCGCATCGACAGAGAAAAGGAGATCCTGGAGGGTCTGCCGGATCGGATGCTGGAAAAAGGCGTCAAGATCGGCTCCCATACGAAAGGCGTCTTCCGTTTCGTGACGCACAATGACGTGTCCCGGGCCGATGTGGAGGAGGCTGCGGCCATACTGAGAGAGCTTCTGCAGGCGCGGTGAACGTTTTATTTTTTCAGATCGGCGGGGAACCGGCGGGGCAGCCGCGGACCGGTCTGCCGGAGTGAAAGATCTGTCTTTCATTCCGGCGGTCCGGCCCGTATTCTGCGCCGCTTTTTTTGTGGTGTGAATAATAAGGAATTTTTTTGCGCTGGACAGGGACCCTGACAGCGTTGGAGACAACGCTCGGTCAGGGTGTTTTTTTGATTCAAAAATAGTTGTCCTGCACAGCTGGGGCCGTCTTTAATTTTTCTCGCCGTATGTATAATTTTCCTGATGAAGTGAACAATAGAGACAGCTGAAAAAGCGGCAGATTATCTGAAATAAAAAATAGATGAAAGGATTGTTTTTATGAAAGCAACGGGAATAGTGAGAAGAATAGACGATCTGGGACGAGTGGTGATTCCGAAAGAAATCAGAAGAACACTTCGCATCAGAGAGGGAGATCCCCTGGAGATCTTCACCGACCGCGAAGGCGAGGTCATCCTGAAAAAATATTCGCCCATCGGCGAACTGAATGAATTTGCGGCGGAATACGCGGAGGCGGCGGCAGCCATTCTGGAATGCGCTGTGGCGGTCACGGATACCGATCAGGTCATCGCTTTTTCCGGAGGACCGAAGAAGGAGTATCTGGAAAAGAGAGTAAACCCCGCTATCGAACAGGTGATGAAGGAAAAGAAGACACAGCGTTTCAAGGGTGTGACGCGTCTGGAGAGCATTATATTTGACGATGTGCCCGGAGCCGACCATCCTGAGCAGGTGGTGGTCCCGGTGGTGGTACAGGGCGACTGCATCGGCACGGTGATCTTCATGGCAAAGCGCGGGACCTTTGACGATACCACCGTAAAGACGGCGGAGATCGGCGCGGACTTCCTGGCACGGCAGATGGACAATTAGACGCGGCGGATGGCCGGGCGGCGGCTGCATGGCAGAGAGCTGGGACGACAGGCCGGCCGGGCGGACGCGACAGATGGCCATGACGGTTGGATGGCCGAACAAACATGGCAGAGGGCTGGGGCAGAAGACCGACTGGAGACGGCGGCCGGCTGGGCGGACGCGACGGTTGCATGACTGGGCGGACGCGACGGTCGGCTGATTGGATGCGACGGTTGCATGGCTGGACGGATGAGGCGATTGCATGGCCAGGCGGACGCGACGGTCGGCTGACTGGATGCAACGGTTGCATGGCCGGACGCGGCGGTGAATGACCAGGTGGGCGCGGTGACCGGCTGGCTAGACGCGGCGGATAGCTGATCGGGTGCGGCGGACTGCCGGCCGGATGAAGATGGGCCGATATAAAACGGATGTTTGAGAGAGGACGGGCTGACGCTGGAGTGCAGAAAATCTCCGGCTCCGTCTTTTTTATTAGGTAAAGTGGATCAGCGGCAGAAAATCGATCCCATGTCCCCCTTTTCGTACATAAAAATACTGGAAGACAAGATGTATAATGACATAAATCGCTCTGGTGCGTGGCGGGATAAGTGGGAAAGTGACCGCGGCCGGCCGAAAAAGGAAAGTGTGCGGATCGTTTTCTGGATTTTTTCTTTTTGCCGGAAAAAGAGGATCAAAAACGAAAAGAAAATGGTTAAAATAAATCAATCATACAATATGTGGAAAGTATTTTTTCGTATTTAAATAAAATTGCATTCAAAAAGAAAAAAGCGACATAAATCGACAAGGCAAACAATTTGAAAAGCCTGTTGCGGCTTCTATTTTTTCCTTTTTAGGGTGTGGGAGAGGGCAAAAAGAAAAAATAGATCATTTTAGATCTCAAAGCCGCCGCTTATGTTTCACGCCCACGCCTGTCATCGTTATGTTCCTTGAAAATCGACCTGCGGTGTGGTAGGATAAGTCGAATAAGTCCAGATGAAAAAACAGGAAAAGGGAGGCGCTCATGGGTCAGAATATCTTTGACAATAACGTTTTCTTTTCAGAATACATAAAGCTGCGGCGCGGAAAAAATTACAACGATCTGTTGGAACAGCCTGCCATGAGAAAACTACTGCCTGACGTCAGAGGAAAAACCGTCCTCGATATCGGCTGCGGTTACGGGAGGGAAAGCTATTTATTTGCACAGAGCGGAGCAAAACAGGTCATCGGCGTGGATATCTCCCGAAAAATGCTGGAATTGGCGAGACGGGAGTACAGTCACCCTGATGTGGAATACCTGCAGATGGACATGGAGGAACTCGGCGGGCTGACACAGGAATTCGATCTGATCTACAGTTCCCTGGCCTTCCACTATGCGGCGGATTTTCAAAGACTGGCCGGAAATTTATACCGCCTGCTGAGAGCGGGGGGCCGGCTGCTGTACTCGCAGGAACACCCTATCGTCACCGCGACAGTGGACTGCCGTGGGCATTACAATACGGTGGACGGTCAATGCGTGTCCTATACTTTTTCCGATTACGCGGCCGGCGGCCGGCGCGTTGGCGCCTGGTTCGTGGACGGTGTGGAGAATTATCACCGCACTATGGGAGAGATCGTTACGACGCTGGCTCAGGCGGGCTTCGTAATCGAAGAGCTCGTGGAACCCCTTCCGGGTAAATGGGCGCTGGAGGAACTCCCGGAGCTGGCGAAAGAATTTATTAAGCCGACTTTTTTGATCATAAAGGCGAGAAAGTGAGCGGCTTCCAGCTGATCAGTATCCGGAGCCGGATACTGCATGGAGGGGTGCGCTGATACGGGGACGACGGGTGAAAAGGCTAATTAAACTGTGACGATCTGCCCACATTATGGTATAATAGCCGGGCCGGCGCAATTATATTATTATAGCGCTGATTCAGGCCGGAGCGGACGCTCGTTGTCCCAGCCAACGGAATGACAGCCCCGCAATGAACAGGCGCGGCCCAGGAAGGCCAGGAGCGCAATGAATCGGTGCGGCCCCGGAAGGCCAGGAGCGCAATGAATCGGTGCGGCCCCGGAAGGCCAGGAGCGCAATGAATCGGTGCGGCCCCGGAAGGCCAGGAACGCAATGAATCGGTACGGCCACGGAAGGCCAGGAGCGTAATCAACAGGCACGGCGCCCAGAAGGACGGCCGCAATCAACAGGCGCGGCCGCGCAATGGCGGGTAGGCAATCAACAGGCACGGTTCCGGAACGGCGGAAACGAATGCAGAGGCCGGGCAGGATGCGGCGGCGATGGCCCGTGGCCGCCGCCTATGGCGCGGGGACCGGAGCAAGCCTGAAATGATATGGAAAATGAGGGATAGGTAACTATGGGAGCAAATGAGACCAGGGAAGTTAAAAAGAAATCGTTTTTGCAGGGTGCGGCCATACTGGCCGGGGCGGCGGTGCTGATCAAGCTGATGGGAGCGTTTTTCCGCATTCCGCTGGCCAATATCATCGGTGCGGTGGGGATGGGATACTATCAGACTGCGTATCCGATCTATAATCTGTTTCTTACCATATCTACGGCGGGGATCCCCGTAGCGATCTCCCGCATGGTGGCTGAGCGCTGCGCGGAGGGCAATCACTACGAAGCGCACCGGGTGTTCAAAGTTTCTTTTCTGTTGCTTTTGATCATCGGCACCCTTTCTTCTTCAATATTGTATTTCGGAGCGGACGCCTATGCGAAGTCCGCAAATATGGATGAGGCGGTGCTGGCCATCCGGGCCATTGCGCCAGCCCTCCTGCTGGTATCGCTGATGGCGGCCTTCCGCGGATATTTTCAGGGCACGCAGAACATGAAGCCCACGGCGTGTTCTCAGATCTTCGAGCAGCTTTTCCGCGTAGCGGTAGGCCTGACGCTGGCTATCGTGCTTGCAAAGAAAGGGCTGGAGGTGGCCGCTGCGGGGGCGTCCTTCGGAGCGACGGCGGGAAGCGCGTTCGGCCTGCTGGTCATTGCGCTGATCTACCTGCTTCACAAAAAAGCCATTGCGCAGAAGATCCGCAGAAGCGGTTCAAAATCCAGCGGAGAGAGTTCCGGCCGCATCCTGGTGCGGATCTTCATCATCGCGCTGCCCATCACCATCGGGGCTGCGATCATGCCCCTCATGAATATGATCGACTTGCAGATCGTTATGAATCGTCTGGTGGATATCGGCTATACGTCAGAATCTGCACAGGCCATGTACGGTGAACTGTCGGGCTTCGCCGCGCCGCTGATCAATCTTCCTCAGGTCCTGATCCAGGCGATCGCCATCAGTCTGGTGCCCACGATCGCCGCGGCTCACCAGCGTCGGGATATGGAGTTTCTGCGATTTAACGTCAGTACCGGACTGCGCACGGCCATGATCATCGCCATGCCCTGCGCCTTCGGCATGATGACGCTGTCAGAACCGATCATGCTGCTGCTGTATCCGCTGGAAAAAGCCAGCGCAGTCAGCGCAGCGCCGCTGCTGTTTATTCTGGCTTTGGGGATCATCTTCCTGTCCGGCATCCAGACCCTGACAGGTATCCTTCAGGGGATCGGCAAGCAGAATATACCCGTGCGCAATCTTTTTATCGGCGCTCTGGTCAAGGTGGCCTGCACCTTCTATCTGACTGGTGTGGAATCCATCAACGTCAAAGGAGCCGCTATCGGGACCGTGGCCACTTACATCGTGACTTTCCTGCTGAATCTGGCGGCTGTGAAAAAGTACACGAAGGCCGATTTCAGCGCGGGTCAGGTTTTCCTGCGGCCGCTGATCTCGGTGCTGGCCATGAGCGTCTGCGCCTGGGGCGCTCACCGGCTGATCGTGGGCGTGCTGGGAAATTCGCTGGCCACGCTTCTTGCTGTGGCCGTGGGCGGTATCGTCTACATTGTGATGATCTTCGCCACGAAGACGATCACTCCGCAGGAGCTGTCCATGCTGCCAAAGGGCGACAAGATCGCCAAGCTGGCTGGTAAATTCGGAAAATAAAGCGGGCGGAGGAGACCCCACGGCGGGTCCCCGGAAAAGAGAAAGTGAGAGTAAGATATTATGTATGAGGAATACTATAGGCCGGCGGAGACTGACGCGGAAGCGGTGGAACGTCTCAAAGAGATCATCCACATTCTCCGGGGTGAAAACGGCTGCCCCTGGGACAGGGAACAGACGCACGAATCGCTGCGGCGCTGCCTGATCGAAGAGACTTATGAAGTGATCGACGCGATAGAAAAAAAAGATGCGGATAATCTGGAGGAAGAGCTGGGCGACGTGCTGCTTCAGGTGGTCATGCACTCTGAGATCGGAGAAGAATCTGGAAGATTCAGTCTGAAAACGGTTGCCAATCGTGTTTCCGACAAAATGATCCGCCGGCACCCCCATGTTTTTGACGAAAAAGGCGCAAAAATTGAGGGCAATCAGGCAGAAACTATTGACAATGTGCTGGAAAGATGGGAGAATGTGAAAAGGAACGAGCACGGGGCGAGGTCACAGACAGATTCCATGAAAAGCATACCGAAATCACTTCCGGCGCTGCTTCTCAGCGACAAAGTGCAGCGGAAAGCGGCTGAAGTAGGTTTTGACTGGGATTCTGTGGATGAAGCCTTTGAAAAGGTGAAGGAAGAGACTGCTGAGCTGTTGGAGATCTATGATGGCTGCGATATGGACCACATCAAAGAAGAGGTTGGTGACTTGCTTTTTGCGGTGGTGAATGTGGCGAGATTTCTTCATATTGATCCGGAGGAGGCTTTGCACTTTACCGCGGACAAGTTTATTCGGCGGTTTGGCTATATCGAAGATACAGCGCGGGACCAGGGGCGTGTTTTGCCGGACATGACTCTTGCGGAAATGGACGAGCTGTGGGAACAGGCCAAATCCAAAGAAAAGTAGTCGTCATGTGCTTTTTCAAATTAATATCTTTTCAAATTTAAAGGAGGTTACATTCGTGAATAAAGCGGAATTAATCGCCAGCGTGGCGGAAAAAACAGGATTCACAAAGAAAGATGCAGAAGCTGCTGTTAATGCGTTTGTTGTAAGCGTTGAGGAAGCTCTGGTAAAGGGCGATAAGGTACAGCTCATCGGATTTGGAACTTTTGAAACGAGAGACAGAAAGGCGAGACAGGGCAGAAACCCCAGAAAGCCGGGCGAAGTGATCAAGATCGCCGCTGCAAAGGCTCCCGTATTCAAGGCTGGAAAGGCTCTGAAAGACGCTGTAAACAAATAAGCTTAATAAAACGAGAGCAGTCTTCGGGCTGCTCTTTTTTGACGGGAGATGGGATCGGACGAAGCCGGGGAGACAGATCGACGCCCGGCGGCGAAATCGCTGGAGGCCCGGAGACGAGACCGACGGAGGCAGATCGATGCCTGGCGGTGAGACCGACGGAAACAGATCGACGCCCGGCGGCGAGACCGAGACGACACACATCCACGCCCGGCAGCGAGACCGAGGAAACACATCACGCTCCGCAGACAGACTGCGGAAGACCGGCTGAAAGGGGAAATTATGAGGATCGACAAATTTTTAAAGAACTCCAGGCTAATCAAGCGCCGTACGGTGGCGAAAGAAGCCTGCGAACAGGAGCGGATCTTTTTGAACGGCAAACCGGCCAAGCCCGGCGCCGAGGTGAAGGAAGGGGACGAGATCCTAATCCGTTTTGGAAATTCAGAGCTGAAAGCCGTGATCAAGGCTACGCCTGAGCATGTGACGAAAGAGATGGCCGCGTCCATGTACGAGATCATACAGTAAAACTCGCCCGAAACCCTGGTTTCGGCCCTCTGACGGATCACTCCGAAAGAAGGCGAAAAGGATTCCGCGGCGGGTTTTTTATTGGGAATGAAATTTTTGAGAATAAAACGCTTCCGATCGGCAACGCCGTGAGCGCTATTCCCGCTCCTCCATAGGCGTATAGGAACGGGGCGGCTGCACGCTCTTGTACGCGGGACGCATGATCTTGCCGTGAGCGGCCAGTTCCTCGATGCGGTGCGCGCACCAGCCGGAGATACGGGCCGTGGCAAAGATGGGCGTCGCCATCTCGTAGGGGATATTCAGCGCGCTGTAGACGAAGGCCGAGTACAGGTCCACGTTGGCGGGCATGGGTTTGTCGGTGCCCTTGATCTCGTGGAACAGTTCCGGGCCCCGGCGCTCGATGAAGTCGTAGAGCAGGAAATCGTCCATCTTGCCCTGTTCTTCCGCCAGCTTCTGCGCCATGCGCTTCAGCAGAGTGGTTCTGGGATCGGACAGGGTGTAGACCGCGTGGCCCAGACCGTAGATGATGCCGCTCTTATCGTTGACTTCGCCCTGAAGGACCTTGACGAGATAATCCTCCACCTGTCCGTGATCCGTGATGTCAGCTACGTGCCGTTTCAGGTCGGTGATCATGTTGGGCACCGCCATGTTGGCGCCTCCGTGCTTGGGTCCTTTCAGGGAACCCACCGCCGCTGAGATGGCAGCGTAGGTATCCGTGCCGGTGGACGAGATCAGATGGGTCGTAAAGGTGGAATTGTTTCCGCCGCCGTGTTCCGCATGGATGATCAGGGAAATGTCCAGAAGCCGCGCCTCCAGCTCCGTGTATTCGCCGGTGGGGCGAAGCAGCCGCAGGATCGTTTCCGCCGTGGACATGCCCGGGTCGGGCTGATGCAGGTAGAGGCTCTCGTTGTGGAACGAGAACTGCTGGGCCTGATAGGCGTAAGCGATGATCGACGGGAACTGGGCGATGAGGTTGATGGACTGCCGCAGCACGTTTCCGGCCTCCGTATTGTCCGGGTCCGGATCGTAGGAGTACAGCGCCAGAACGGTTCTGGACAGCTTGTTCATAATGTTTCTGCTGGGCATAGTGAGGATCATGTCCCGGGCAAAGCCGTCGGGAAGTCTCCTGTTGGCGCCAAGGATCTGTTTGTATGTATCCAGCTGCTTTTCCGTGGGAAGTTCGCCGAACAACAGCAGATAGCTGGTCTCCTCATACCCGAACCGGTTGTTTTTCAGGCAGTTCTCCACGATCTCAGCCACGTTGATGCCGCGATAGTACAGCCTGCCCTCGTCTGGGAGCTTTTCGTGTTTTTCGTTGATCCGATAGCCGTGAACATCTCCGACCTTGGTCAGTCCGACCACGACTCCGGCGCCGTTGGCGTCCCGGAGACCGCGTTTTACGTAGTCGTACTTACCGTACAGGGAATTGTCGATCTGGTTCTTTTCTTTGAGCGAGTCCGTCATGCTTTCGATAAAAACCTTTTCCAGGTCTTTCGTCTCGCGATGGGTGTGATGGATGTATTTCAAATCAGCAGCCTCCTTTCGGTACAATGCGTGATAAAGTATACAATCTTCGACGTAATCGGGTAATTTTCATTAATTATACTACGCTCACAGGCAGAGTACAAGCAGGATTAAGAAGCAGCCGGAGATTTACAGAAAACATTTCGGAATGCGGAATCCCCTGCCCGGAGGGCGTTATCTTCCCTCATTACAGAAAACAAAAAGAAAACATATGTTCTTGCTTGTGAATAATTGTTGTGATAAAATGTTTTATGCCCGATGATCGGGATATATATAGATTGTTGCAATATTTTCGGCGGGCGGATCCGTCTGTGCGGAAACGCGCGCGGCGTCCGAATGCGCATGAATAAGGAAGAGATATTTTCGTCATATCCCTCAGGCAGACGGTGCAGACTAACTGAGAGGGGAAAAATTTGCGCTCCCCGGGCGAAAGCGCCTGCGAGAGGGACGGACCGGCGGGACGACGGATGGATGCAGGATGACGGCCGGCGGCGGGAGGGCTGACCGGCAGGACGGCAAACAGATGCGATTGGCCGCGGACCGGCGGGACGACGGGCGGCAGGAACGACAGCGGACGCATGATGGCAGACTGTTGCGGGATACCCAACGGGATATCCAACAGACCGGCGGCTGCCATACGGACAAGGATGCGATACGAGCGGATCACGGAGGAGCTTGACGGCGGCCGGGAGAGGAAACGGGCATGGATAAATTCAAACTTGTGGCGCCTTATCAGATGATGGGCGATCAGCCCAAAGCGGTGGAACAGCTGGTTAGGGGCATAAAAGAAGGAAAAAAGCATCAGACGCTGCTGGGCGTTACCGGATCAGGCAAGACATTTACGATCGCCAATGTCATCGAGCAGGTCCAGAAGCCCACGTTGGTGATCTCACACAACAAGACGCTGGCGGCGCAGCTTCACGGCGAGTTCAAGGAGTTTTTTCCGGAAAACGCGGTGGAGTATTTTGTATCTTACTATGATTATTATCAGCCGGAGGCCTACGTGCCTTCGACGGACACATATATAGAGAAGGATTCCGACATCAACGATGAGATCGAAAAGCTGCGCCACTCGGCCACGGCCGCGCTGGCAGAGCGAAAGGACGTTATCATCGTGGCCAGCGTCTCCTGCATCTACGGTCTGGGAAGCCCGGTAGACTACGAAAATCAGGTGCTCTCACTGCGGCCGGGCATGGAGAAGAACAGGCAGGAAATCCTGCGCAAGCTGGTGGACATTCAGTATACGAGAAACGATCTGGGATTCGAGCGGGGCACCTTCCGGGTGCGGGGCGATATCGTGGATATCTTTCCTGCGGGCGCGGAGCACGCCGTGCGGGTGGAGCTCTTCGGAGACGAGATCGAGGTCATAAAAGAGATAAATCCGGTGACAGGAGAGATCGTGGGGATCAGAAATCATGTTTCCGTTTTTCCCGCGTCCCACTATGTCACATCGAAAGAAAACATGGAACGGGCGGTGGTGTCCATCGAGGAAGAACTGGAGGAACGGGTCCGCTGGTTCAAAGACAGGGGAAAACTCATCGAGGCTCAGCGCATCGAGCAGCGCACCCGCTATGATCTGGAGATGCTGAGGGAGATCGGCAGCTGTAAAGGCATCGAGAATTATTCCCGCCACATCAACGGACTGCCCGCAGGTCAGCGGCCTTACACCCTGATCGACTACTTCCCGGATGATTTTCTGCTGGTGGTGGACGAGTCTCACGTCATGCTGCCTCAGGTCCGGGGCATGTACGCCGGGGACCGATCCAGAAAGCAGTCTCTGGTGGAGTACGGATTCCGCATGCCCTCGGCTCTGGACAATCGTCCGCTGCAGTTCGAGGAATTTGAAAAAATGGTGCATCAGGCCGTCTACATCAGCGCCACGCCGGCCGCCTACGAGAAAGAACACAGCGGCGGAGTGTGGGCGGAACAGGTCATCCGTCCCACGGGTCTGTTGGATCCGGAGATCGAGCTCCGAAATACCGAGGGACAGATCGACGATCTCATCGGCGAGATCAACAAGGTGACGGAGAAGGGCGAGCGCGTTCTGGTGACCACCCTTACGAAGAAAATGTCGGAGAGCCTGACGGATTACCTGAAAAACGTAGACATCCGCGTGCGTTATCTCCACTCGGAGATCGACACGCTGGAGCGCATGGAGATCCTGCGGGATCTCCGTCTGGGCGAGTTCGACGTGCTTGTGGGCATCAACCTGCTGAGGGAAGGTCTGGACATACCGGAGGTCTCTCTGGTAGCCATACTGGACGCGGATAAGCAGGGTTTCCTGAGAACGGAGACTTCGCTGATCCAGACCATCGGCCGGGCGGCGAGAAACGCCCACGGCCGTGTCATTATGTACTGCGACGGCATCAGCGACGCCATGAAGGCAGCCATCTCTGAGACCAACCGCAGACGGGCCATCCAGCAGGCTTACAATGAAGAGCACGGCATCACGCCAAAGACCATCGAAAAATCAGTGCGTCAGGTCATCGAAGCCACCCGCGCTGCCACGGAAGCGGATGAATATTACGAGGGTAAGAGTCCCCTTGAGCTGACCAGAAAAGAGCTGGGAGACTACGTAAAACAATTGGAAAAGGAAATGAAGGAAGCCGCGAAGGAGCTGCAGTTTGAGCGGGCGGCCATGCTTCGCGACCGGATGATGGAGTTTAAAGCCAGACTCTAGCGCGGAGGAAAGGAGAGACGAAAGAAACAGAAGATGACGAAAGATATAGTAGTAAAAGGCGCCAGAGCGCACAATCTGAGAAATATAGACGTGGTGATCCCAAGAGACAAAATGGTGGTATTGACGGGGCTTTCCGGTTCGGGAAAGTCCTCGCTTGCGTTTGACACCATTTACGCCGAGGGACAGCGCCGCTACATGGAGAGCTTATCCTCCTATGCCCGGCAGTTCCTGGGCCAGATGGACAAGCCGGAGGTGGAGTCCATCGAGGGACTTTCTCCCGCCATATCCATCGATCAGAAGACCACGAACAAGAATCCCCGATCCACAGTGGGAACAGTGACAGAGATACACGACTATCTTCGTCTGCTCTACGCGCGGATCGGCGTTCCCCACTGTCCTGTCTGCGGCAGGGAGATCGCCAGTCAGACGGTGGACCAGATCGTGGAACAGCTGATGGATCTGGGGGAGGGAACCCGGCTGACGCTGATGTCGCCCGTGGTCCGGCAGAGAAAAGGCGAACATGAAAAGGTTTTGGAACGCATCCGCAAGGAGGGTTTCGTGCGGGCCCGCATCGACGGTGAAGTGCGGGATCTGAACGAGGAAGAGATCAAACTGGAAAAGACCTTTAAACACACCATTGAGATCGTGGTGGACCGGGTCGTCGTGAAGAAAGGCGCGGAGGGGCGGCTTTCAGAAAGCATAGAGCTGTGCCTGAAGGAGGGCGAAGGGCTGGTGGACGTGCTCGTCCAGAAAAAGGCTCCGGAGTTGCCGGCGGACATTTCAGCAGAGGAGCTTTCGGCGGTGCCCATGCCGGAACCTTATGAGTTGACTTTCAGTACGAAGCTGTCCTGTCCCGATCACGGCGTGAGCATAGAAGAACTGGAGCCTAGGACCTTTTCCTTCAACAGCCCTTTCGGGGCCTGCCCTGAGTGCAACGGCCTGGGATTTATCCAGAAGATCGATCCGGATCTGATCATCACCAGACAGGACATCTCCATCAACGACGGGGCGCTGAGCGCTATTTTCGCCTCCATGGATTACGGCACCTTTTACCGTCAGATGATCGAGGCGCTGGCCAGGGAACACAATGTGGATCTGAGCACCCCTTACAAGGATCTGCCGGCCAAGTTTAAAAAAGAGCTGCTCTATGGAACGGGAACGCGGAAGCTGGAATATTACTATGAGAGCAGAAACAACGGTTCCAAATCTTACCGCAATCACCCCTTTGAGGGCGTGCTGCGCAATCTGGAACGGCGCTATGAGGAGACTGGTTCAGAATACATTAAAGAGAAGATGGAACAGTATATGAGCGTGGTCCCCTGCCAGGCCTGCGGCGGTAAACGGCTGAAGCCGGAGGTGCTGGCGGTGACGGTAGGCGGCATGAATATCGCGGAGTTTTCCGACTTGTCCGTGCGCCGGTCTCTGGAGTTCGTCAGCGGGCTGAAGCTCAGCGAGAAGGACGCGGCCATCGCCAGACAGATCCTGAAGGAGATTCGTTCTCGACTTAGTTTTCTGGTGGATGTGGGTCTGGATTACCTCACCCTGTCCCGGACCTCCGGCACCCTTTCCGGCGGAGAATCCCAGCGGATCCGTCTGGCCACTCAGATCGGGTCCAGCCTGGTAGGGGTTCTGTATATTCTCGACGAGCCAAGCATCGGTCTGCATCAGAAGGATAATGAAAAGCTGCTGAAGACCCTGCGCAATCTCACCGATCTGGGAAATACTCTCATCGTGGTGGAACACGACGAAGACACCATGTTCGCGGCGGACCACATCATCGATATCGGTCCCGGCGCCGGCATCCACGGCGGAGAACTGGTGGCCGAGGGGACGGTGGAAGACATCAAGGCGTGTCCCGAATCCATTACGGGACAGTATCTCAGCGGCGTGAAGAAGATCGAAGTGCCGGAGGTGCGCAGAAAAGGCAGCGGCAAGAAAATACGGATCACGGGAGCGGCGGAGAACAATCTGCAGGGCATCGACGTGGATATACCGCTGGGGAAATTTGTTTGTGTTACCGGCGTCTCCGGTTCCGGAAAGAGTAGTCTCATAAACGAGATCCTCTACAAGGGTCTGGCGTCCAAAGTGAACCGCTCCGGCGTTCATCCGGGAAAGCACAAGGCCATTAAGGGGATCGAGGAGATCGACAAGGTGATCGACATCGACCAGTCGCCCATCGGCAGGACGCCCCGATCGAACCCAGCCACCTATACTGGAGTTTTCACCCACATCCGCGATCTTTTTGCCAGTCTGCCCGAGTCCAAGATCAGGGGCTATGAAAAAGGCCGGTTCAGCTTCAACGTCAAGGGCGGCCGCTGCGAGGCCTGCGGCGGCGACGGCATCATCAAGATCGAGATGCACTTCCTGTCCGACGTTTACGTTCCCTGCGAAGTCTGCAAGGGGCGGAGATACAACAGGGAGACGCTGGAGGTAAAATATAAGGGAAAGAGCATCTACGACGTGCTGGATATGAACGTGACGGAAGCCCTGGAATTTTTCCAGAACCTTCCCGTCATTACCCGGCAGCTGCAGACGCTGGAGGAAGTGGGTCTGGGCTACATTAAGCTGGGCCAGCCCTCCACGCAGCTTTCCGGCGGCGAGGCGCAGCGGATCAAGCTGGCCTCCGAGCTGTCCAAACGCAGCACGGGGCGCACCATGTACATTCTGGACGAACCCACCACCGGCCTGCACTTTGCTGACGTGGATAAGCTGGTACAGGTGCTGTCCAGACTGGTGGACGCGGGCAATACTGTTGTCGTGATCGAGCACAATCTGGAGGTCATCAAGACGGCGGACCACCTCATCGACCTGGGACCCGACGGCGGCGACCGCGGCGGGCGCATCGTGGCCACGGGAACGCCTGAGGAAGTGGCGCAGGTCCCGGAGTCCTACACGGGGCAGTTCCTGAAAAAGATGCTGTAGAGCTGTCATGTGGAGGCGCGAGGATCCGGCTGCCCGGCCGTGCTGTTGTGTGACCATGCGTTGGCAGGGTCCGGCCGTGCTGTTGTCTGACCGTTCGTTGGCAGGGTCCAGCTGCACTGTTGTCTGACCGTGTGGTGACAGGGTCCGATTGTGCTGTTGTCTGACCGTGCGCCGGCAGGGTCCGGCGGTGCTGTGGAAGCGAATTGATTTCGCGGCAGCTCGGCGGCCCAGAGGCGCTGGCCTGCGGTCGCACTGCCCCATGATCGCGCTGCCCGCTGGCCTGCGGTCGCACTGCCCCATGATCGCGCTGCCCCGCAGGCCGCGGCACATGGTGCTGCTGTGTGCGCCACGGCGCTGCGGCTCATGCATCTTTTGCATTAAAGTATGATCTCTACAAAAAATACGCACGGCGCAGACTTGCGGCAGTCGGATCGGCCTGCCGCCTCACTGCGCCGTGCGTATTTTTTGTTCTGAGCCGTGCAGAGCTTATTTAGTCACCCTCTCTTCGGATCTGTACGCTGCATTTGTTTTGGAGAGGATAGGCGAAAAAGTATAAAAAATCGTTATATCGCCTAAATGGGCCCTCGAAATAGGTGAAATTTGACTTTAATTTAGAAAATCACCGAAAATGAGGATCATACGTGAAGAAATGAGAGGGAAAAGAGGCTATTTTATGTGAAATGAATTATTTTTTGCTTTTTTCGCCTATTCAACATGCTCGGTGTTGTTCGGAGTCGGGCCGGGGAGGTCTGCACGAAACAGGCTCAACCTCCTGCCGCGGCAATAGATCCCGGATCTGATACCGCCCTCAGCATTCGATACCGGCCCCGATCCCGTATCTGCGTCGGCTTCGAATCCGAATTCGGCAGCCAATTGGCAGCTTATGTGTATGCAGATTGGTATGTATGGGATATGTCCTTCGCGGTTCAAAACAAGTAACGTATATAAAATGATAGACATGTTGCATATATTTGTGAATATATTGTGAAATATTAGATAGAAATATTGACGTTGTAAATAAAAAAGCATACTATATAGCTAGTGGAAAAACAAATTATGGAATGGAGGGAATGAAATGGGCCAGATGATCAATGTGAATATCCGCATGGATGAAGAATTGAAAAAGCAGGCGGACTATCTGTTCAATGAACTGGGTCTGAATATGTCTGCAGCGGTAAACATGTTCGTGCGTCAGGCCGTGAGAAACGGCGGGATTCCCTTTGAAGTGACAATGCGCACAGACGGCGGCCGGCCTCCGTTCAGCGTAACAGAACGGTCTGGAGCAGCTGTGGAGACTGCCTGCCAAAATGATATCCCGGGAAAAAACTGCGATCCGGCGGAGCCATAACGGTTCAGGAAAAGCTGAAAGGATCTTGCAGGTGCAGAGAACAGCGGCCGGTCCAAACACGGATCCCGCTGTAGATCAACAGTGGGTCCAATCGCCGGTTCAGCGGCAGATCCACCGATCCAGCCGTGGATCCGGCTGCGCATGCAGATATGGATCTGTACTCTGATCCACACTATGATCCGGCGGCAGATCCAACCGGCTTTCAAAACGGAGAACATAGCTGGCGGAGACCGTTTTGGGGTCTTCGTCTTTCTTTGCGGTTTTTTAAGGGGTGATTAAAATGACATTGAATAGAAAATACGGCTGGAAGGAATTCGGAGCCGATCTGGGATACGATGTGATAGGAAGTTGTCTCTACGCTGCGGGTATTTATACCTTTGCCTCCCACGCGAATTTTGCTCCGGGAGGGGTCTCGGGTCTGGCGATCATACTGAATTACCTGTTCAGCCTGCCCATCGGCGTCGCCACGCTGATGATGAATATTCCGCTGATCATTATCAGCTACCGGGTACTGGGAAAAACTTTTTTGCTGAAAACGGTGAAAACCACGCTGATCTCAGCGTTCATCATGGATACCGTATTTCCGCTGATCCCGATCTACACGGGGGAGCCGATCCTGGCGGCCCTTTACACGGGCGCGCTCTCCGGCGCAGGTCTGGCGCTGATCTACATGAGAGGTTCGTCCACGGGAGGGACAGATCTGGTGATCATGAGCATCCGGAAGAAAAAGCCCCATCTGTCTATCGGACAGTTGGGCCTGGCGATCGACGGGATCGTCATACTGACCGGCGGCCTGGTCTACGGACGGATCGACGCCGTGCTGCAGGGCGTCATCGCTACGGTGGTCTCCAATATCGTCATCGATAAGATCGTCTACGGCGCCGGATCAGGAAAGATGGCCATGATCGTCACAGACTGCGGAGCGGCGGTGGCGAAAAAAATATCCGATGAGACAGAGCGCGGAGCTACCATGGTGGAAGCTGTGGGCGCTTTCACGAAGGAAGCAAAGGACCTGCTGATCTGCGCCTGCAGTAAGCGGGAGATCTACGAAGTACGCCGGGCAGTTTACGAAGTGGATCCCCATGCGCTGATCATGATAACTTCCTACGACGAGGCTTACGGCTACGGTTTTCAGGAGCCGGAGCTATCGCAGAAAAAGAAAGACAGTATGGAGAGCCTGGAGAGCGCGGCAGATCGAGACCGGGCGGAAGAACCGAAGCAGGCGGCCGGTCCTGACCGGGCGGAAGAACCGAAGCAGGCGGCCGGTCCTGACCGGGCGGAAGAGCTGGGGCAGGCGGCCGGTCCCGACCGGGCAGATGAACCGAAGCTGGCGGCCAGCCCCGACAGCGCGGCAGATCGAGACCGGGAGACAGACCCGGCCAGCGCGGAAGTGCAGAAGAGCTGAAGCGCTGAAGAAGATGGGAGATCCAGAGAACGACAGCAGCGGAATGCCGGGAAAATACAGGTCGGCAGCGTCTGTGTGAAAGAGATAAAAATAATTTTTAAATCAATGTGTAAAACTAACTGTTACCTAACCATCGGTTTGCTACACTTTGTTTACAGGCTATAGCACTGAATAAAACAAAACAAACAGAAGGGGATGGGCGCAGAGAACGTCCGCCCCGGGATGGAGGAAAACATGAAAAAAATGACATTTGGAACAAAACGGGTAATCGGCGCGGCGCTGGCCGCTCTCACAGTGGTAGCCGGCATGTCGGCCATGGCTTTTGCAGGAGAGCCGCCGAAGCAAATTGGGGTAGGACTTCCCAAATCAGATCCGGCCAGGGATGCGGTAATGGAAGATAAGGTATTTGTGATCGTGGAGGGTCAGCCGGGTCAGCCGAAGATGGAAGGCTTCGTCACAGAGATCGGGGAAGGCGGCGATATACTTTGTACCATAGCCGACGATCAGGTACTGGAACCGCAGGAGTAACCGGAAACAGGCTTGGATGCAGTCTGCAACGACTCAGCCGATATGTCTGAAATGGAAGAAATGACGCCGGCAGATCTCACAGACGCGGTCCCCGCTGCGTCTGTTGCCGATGCCGGTCCGACTGATGGGGAGCAGTAATGCCGGCAGAACGGCGGGGCTATTGCCCCGCCGTTTGCCGTTTGAGAGAAATCGTGAAGTGACACAGGGACGGAGGAAAAGATGAGATTGCTGCTGGTTGAGGATGAATGGGATCTGGCCGCTATGGTGGCCAGAGGGCTTCGGAGAAGCGGCTATGCCGTGGATCTGGCCGAGGATGGGGAGGAAGCGCTGGTCATGTTTGACGTCAACGCATACGATCTGGTCATACTGGATCTGAATCTGCCCAAACTGGACGGTATGGAAGTGCTGCGCGAGATCCGCCGCAGGAACGACAGTGCGAAGGTCCTGATCCTGTCAGCCAGAAGCAGGATCGAGGAAAGAGTTTTGGGGCTGGATTCAGGGGCCTGTGATTACATGGTCAAGCCCTTCGATTTTATTGAACTGGAAGCCCGTGTACGGGCGTTGATCCGGCGGGATTTTATTCAGAAGGATTCCATCCTGCGGTGCGGCGCTCTGGCGCTGGACATGGCGGCGGGAAAGGTGGAAGTGGGAGACTGCGCTCTGGGGCTGACCAGAAAAGAGTTTGCCATTCTGGAATATCTCATGCAGAATTGCGGGGCTGTTATCAGCGCTGAGCGCCTGATCGAACATGTTTGGGATGGAGAGGCCGATCCTTTTTCCAATTCCCTGAAGTACCATATATATTGTCTTAAGAAAAAGCTGGATCAGGCCGGCGCGGCTGCGCGGATCGAAAACATTCGGGGCAGAGGATATTTGATCAGGGGGGATGAGGAAGAAGAAACGGCGCCGCAGGCGGATGGGAACTGCGCCGGGAGAGGGGATCTGGGATGAAATGGATGGCAGGCATATCGCTGCGCGGGCGTATCGCGCTGCTGACGGGGGGCATCATATTGGCAGTGTCGCTGACGCTGACCTGGGCGTCTATGTTCAATGCGGGCGCCCATTTAAACGCTTTTTATGACGCAGTGATAGACACGACGGGAGACCCGGCAGGCCAGGGAGACCCGGTAAGCCAGGGAGACCCGGTAAGCCAGGGAGACCCGGTAAGCCAGGGAGAACTGGCAGGCCAGGGAAATCAGGGGAGTCAGAGAAACGACGTGCACCAGGACGAACAGGGGAGCGAAGGGATCGGGGAAAACCAGGGAGATACGGGAGGTTTGAGTGATCACGGTCCGGTCGCGCCTGCTGGAGATGTAAATTGCCGTGCTACCAGGGAGGATACGCTCCCCGCAGGATTAGTCGTGGAAATGAAGAGACAGTTTAATTACTGGAGTTATGCCTATCTTCTGCTCATCGCGGGTCTGGGAATGGCGGCGTCCTGGTTTTTGGCCGGTCGGGCGCTGGCGCCGGTGAGACGGCTCAGCGAGGCTGCCGTAAGGGTCAGCGGCAGCAATCTGGCGGAGCGGATCGAAGAATGCCCGGCGAAGGATGAGATCGGCGAGCTGACCTGTGCATTCAACGGAATGATGGACAGACTGGAAGAGTCTTTTGAGCGGCAGAAACGTTTTTCTTCAAATGTAGCCCATGAGCTCAAGACGCCCCTTGCCACTATGAAGATGAGCCTGCAGATGGGACGGCTGGAGTATGAGGGGAACGCGGGAAAAAATGAGGAAAACAGCGTGGACGGCGATGACGCGGCGGGTATTTTCACCATAGCGGAGCGCAGCGTGGACCGGCTGATCGGGGTGGTAAACGATCTGCTGGTTTTGACTAACGAGGGGACGCTGACGATGACGGATGAGATCCGTCTTTCTGAGCTGCTGCAGGATGTGATCTCGGAGCTGCAGCCGGTTTATGAGCACAAGAAACTTCATGTGGATCTCGAATTTGAGAGAGACTTTTATATCTGCGGGGACGCAGGGCTGGTCCACAGGCTGTTTTTCAATCTAGTGGAAAACGCGATGAAATACAACAGGCAGGAGGGCACGGTGCGGATCGCGGCAAGGGTTGCCGGAGAAGATGGGACCCCGACAAGGCTGGACGGAGAAGATCGGATCGAAGAAAAGCCTCACGGGGACGCCGGGCCGCAGGGGACTGTGGAACGCAAGAATCGGGGTATCGTGGTTTCTGTTTCAGATACCGGTCAGGGGATGCAGCCGGAGGAACTGGAACACATTTTCGAGCCGTTTTACTGTGTGGATGTTTCCCGGTCGAAGAAACTGGGAGGCGTGGGGCTGGGACTTTCCATCGTCAAAGCCGCGGCTGAACGCCATGGCTTTGTGGTGAGCGCGGAAAGCACATTGGGTCAGGGCAGCGTTTTCCACGTTTTTATACCGGAAAGGGCGGAATGCTGACCGCCGCGCAGTGACGGCGAACTTGATCTAACGGATAATGAAAGATGATAAAAGCGAATGGACCGGCCGTGGAAACAAACACTTCCACGGCCGGTCCATTTATATTTGATCATCGTTTTGCCCAAGGTCTTGTTGCTTTCTGTTTCATTTAGTTTCATTCAGAAACGGTCGACGCACTGGCTCAATTGATTTCACCTGCGGACCGCATGGAGCTAGAATACGAACTGCGTATTGCGTAAATTTTCGGACGGCAGGGGAAGCGTGTTTCAGGGAGGGCATGGCAATGCCCATGGTGAGCCGCTGCGGTGGGTCCAGGGGAAGCACCGCTACGTCGAAGGATGGCAGGCTTTGGGCTACCAACAGATTGGTAATTCTTATGCAGAGGCCATTTTCGATCATAGCCAGCGATGCAGAATTTTCCAGTGTGGAAAATCGGATATAGGGATCGATGTCATGCTTTTTGAAAAAGGATTCGATGTCGTCGTCATGACCAAAGGCGCAGGCCACAAATTGCTCTTGCGTACAGCGGGCAATGGGAAAGCTGTCCGCTTCCGCCAGGGGATGGATCTTAGGCAGTAAGGCGATCAGAGGAATCTCCGCCAGGGGAATACAGTCGTAAGGCATGTCCTCCTGCAGGCTGAGAAAGCCCAGATCAGCCTGGTTGTCATTGAGCTGCTGGAGTATGGTCTGGCGCTGATTTTCCACCAGGCGAATATGGATGTTGGGAAAATCCTCCTGAAACGCCCGGATTACTTGAGGAAGCCAGCAGGTGGCCATGCTGGAATATGTCGCGATGGTGATATTACCCACGGAAAGGCCCTTGATTTCCGCGCCCAATTGATAGATGCGCTCTTCCTGCTGCAGGAGGCTGCGTATAGCGGCAAGCAGTCGTTCCCCCTCGGAGGTGGCCGAGACCCCCTTATTTGTCCGGTGAAGCAAGGCGAAGCCCAGGTCGTGTTCCAGGGCGCTGATAAGCTGGCTGACGCCGGAGGGCGTATAATTCAGAGCTTTGGCAGCGCTGGAAAGACTGCCGGTATCTACTGCGGCCAGGAAAGCTTTCCATCGTGCGGTTTCCATCTTCTCTCTCCTTTAAGTGTTACTTAAAGCAACGTTAAAAATCATAGCTTTACATTACTGTTATCCCTCAATATAATGAGCGCAAAGATAACCGACGCAAGCTAAAGAATGGATGTAGATCATTAGACAAAGTATACAACGGGATTTCCAAAAAATCAAATCCGGCAAAGGCAGGAGAAACAAAAAGCGTATCGGAAAGCAATGGTATCAGCCGAATCGATTCGGTGGATATATAACAGGGCAGAAGATTTCTCCATCCGTTCCTCTCCGCTGACGGGATCAGGCGGCGGAAGGTATGGGCAGCAGGCGTCTTAGGGACACAGGCAGAGATGAGATCTGCTGTCTTGTTAAAACGCGAAGGGTAAGAAATGGTTTCACTGTAATGGATGTTTAACAGGAATTAGGAGGGACAAAAATGAAACACAGGAAGTTATTTGCGTTGCTGCTTACCGTGGTGCTTTCCGTCGGCGCTGTTTTCACCGGCTGCGGTTCCGGGTCGGGCCAATCAGATACCATAAAAGTGGGATTCTACGGTACACTTGCCGGTTCGGGCGCCTATGTCGACACTGCGGCCAAAATGGCCATTGAAGACTATATTGAACAGATCAATGCCAATGGCGGCTGGCTTGGCAAACAGGTTCAATTGGTTTCTTATGATGTTTCCAAGGACCCGGCCACTGAATCGGTTACTGCCGCCACTCGCCTGATTGAACAGGACAAGGTCATCGGCATCGTGGGCATTTCCGGTACCGCTTCCACACTGCCCATCATCTCTCTGTGCAATGAGACCCAGACCCCATGTATTGCCAGCGCCGCCACCAATACCAAGGTCACCATGAATGAGGATACCGGAGAGGTGTATCCTTACCTGTTCCGGGTCTGCTTTATCGATCCCTATCAGGGGACCGCGCTGGCGGACTTCGCTTACAATGACCTGGATATCCAGAAAGTAGCAACGCTGACCCGTGTGAATAACGCTTATGCCATGGGTATTCAGGAATACTTTAAAGAACAGTACACGGCGCTTGGCGGCAAAATCGTGAAGGAGCTTGGCTATCAGGAGACTGAGGTAGAGTTTCGCGCCCAGCTCACTGCGGCGGCGGACGCGGGAGCAACTGCCATTCTGGTGGCGGCCAGCGAGTACAAGGACGCCGGATTGATCGCCAATCAGGCGGCGGACCTGGGCCTGGAGTTTACTTTTCTTCTTCCGGACGGCGTATATGCCAGCGAGCTGCTCAACGTAGCGGGAGACACCCTGGGCAGCTCTTATATCTCCGTAGGCGCCGATGAAAACGATCCGGCCTTCGCTGATTTTAAGTCTTCCTTCGACGAGAAGCATAAGGATTCCGGCTACACCGCGAACATCTATACGTATTATGCGTTGGATTCTTTCATGCTTCTTGAGTATGCGGTCAAGACGGCAGACAGCCTGGATGGTCCGGCCATTCGCGACGCCCTTGAAAATGCCAAGGACGCCCCTTGCTTCACGGAAGCCATCACCATCGATCCCGAGACCCACAACCCGCTGAACAAGTCCATAACGGTCCTCACCGTCAAGGATGGCGCATATTCCGTCTATAAAACTTACAAACCAGAATAAGTTTGTTTGAAGCCCCATGGAGATTCCGGCAGGGGAGAGAAGCCCGCAGGGAGAAAAGCCCACAGAGGGAGAAGCCCACGGGCCTTCTCTCCCCCTGGAAAGCCGGGGACTGGAATGGGGCCGGGGTTGGAATCTCAACTGTTTGGTCGTGTGCATCCTTGTTAACGGAAGGTATGATTCCTTGAAATGGAGAGATTAGCATGAATCTATTTTTACAACAATTAGTGATCGGGCTCTCTATTGGCAGCGTTTACGCGTTGCTGGCAGTGGGATACGCGCTGATTACCAGCATTTTTAATTTTACCAATTTTGGCTATGGCGCCGTCATGATGTGCGGCGCATTCGCCGCCTACTTTGCAGTGGTAAAGCTGGGATTTCCCACTTTGATCGGTCTGGTTTTCGCGATCATATTCGCAGTTTTTATTTCTTTGATCACGGAGCTTGTGGCTTATCGTCCGCTGCGGAAGAGAAAATCCCCTCGACTTTATCTGATGATCACCGCCATGGGGTTCAACATTTTCCTTCTGAACCTGGCGGTGGTGCTGCTGGGCGCCAATGTGCGCTATCTCCCATCCACCTTTTCCACGGACTCCATACATATGGGCAGTATCGTGGTCAGCGCCCTGGATGTTTATTCGCTTTTCGCGTCTCTGATATCCCTTGCAGTTCTCTGGGTCTTCCTTTATCTCTCGAAACAGGGACTGGCGATCCGCTCCGCGGCCCACGATACGGACACGGCGGGGCTGATGGGAATCAACGTAAACAAGGTGTCCCTGATCGTATTCGCGATCTCCGGCATTACAGCGGGAATCGCCGGTACTTTTATGGGCATGAAGTATACGGTTTATCCGAATTTGGGAGATATCGCCAACAAAGCATTTATCGCCAGCGTCATCGGAGGAATGGGAAGCCTTCCCGGCGCCGTTCTCGGCGGCTTTATCCTGGGAGTCATAGAAACTATGGTCTCCGGATATATTTCCTCCGCTCTTCGGGACTTGTTCTCATTTGGCATCATGATCCTTGTACTGATCTTTCTTCCCAACGGCATCGTGGGCAAAAAAGTCCAGGATAAGCTATAAGAAAGGGGGAGCGAATTTTGTTATACATATTTTCTATCATCGTCTTTGTCTGCGTTCATGGGATAGCTGTCAGCGGGCTCTCGTTATTGACCGGTTATACAGGTATATTTTCCATTGGTCACGCGGGCTTCATGGCGGTAGGCGGATACGCCGCTGTTGTTCTGTATAAAAACCTGGGCGTTCCGTTTTTGCTGGCCGTGGTCCTGGGCGGATTTATCGCTGTTATCGTAAGCGTGATCCTGGGTTATCCCGCCTTGCGAAACAAGCTGGAGGGAGATGCGTTCGGCATTGTGATGCTCGGCTTTGTTACCGTGGTTCGGGTGGCCATTTCCAACATCAAGCCCGTACTGGGCGGAGCCATAGGCATTACCGGCATCCCCCGGCTGTCTTCTGTCTGGCTTGTTATTCTCATTACTGCGATCATGGTTTACTGCATGAGAAATTTCATTAAATCGGATTATGGGAAAAACTGCATGGCAGTGCAGCAACAGGAATCCGCCGCGGAGATGGTGGGCGTGAATCCCCTTCGGACAAAGCTGCGGGCCCTGATGATAAGCGCTTTTTACGGCGGCGTGGCAGGGGGGCTCTTTGTCTTCTACGCCACGTTCGTCTCGCCCATGTCCTTTGCGGAGGCCAAGTCCAACGACTTGCTGGCGGCGGTGGTTCTCGGCGGCATGTGCAGTTTGTCCGGGCCGCTCATGGCTGCCGGGATCTTGGTCATACTGCCGGAGATCCTTCGTTTTCTCGCCGTCTGGCGTCTTGTTTTCTACGGATTGGCCTTTATTCTCATCATGCTGTTTCGCCCCGACGGCCTGTTTGGTTATAGAGAGATTTCCTTCAAATGGGTCGGAAGGCTGTATCACAAGATAAAAGCAGGGATAGGTGAAAGACAGAAAAGGACGGGGAGGGGATAAAATGGACGGCAAAACAGCGCTGCTCGACATCGATCACATGACCATCGCTTTCGGCGGATTAAAGGCGGTCAACGATGTGAGCATCCAGATAAATAAAAGTGAATTCGTGGGGCTGATCGGGCCTAACGGCGCGGGAAAAACCACGTTCTTCAATTCCATTACGGGCAATGTGAGCCCTACTGGCGGCGGCATTGTCTTTGACGGCCACAGCCTGACAAAGAAGCGTCCCGATCAGATTTCCCGTTTAGGCATCAGCCGGACCTTTCAAAACATCCGTATTTTCCCTAAGATGTCGGTGCTGGACAACGTGACCATCCCCATGCACAGCGCGCCTTCCTATTCGATGTGGGCAGCCATGCTGGGCTTGTCCAAAGTCACGCGGCAGCAGAAGGAGACAGAAAAGAGGGCTCTGGAATTCCTGAGTGATCTGGGACTGGAAGCATACAAAGACCGGGAAGCGGGAACACTGGCCTACGGCCTTCAGAGGAGACTGGAAATCGCCCGGGCGCTGGCGGCTTCTCCCAAGCTCCTGTTGTTGGATGAGCCTGCCGCAGGCATGAATAACGACGAGTGCAACGAGCTGGCGGAGCTTCTGCGGCGGATCTATAAAAACTACGATCTCACCGTCATTCTCATCGAGCATCATATTGAATTCGTACTGAAGCTCTGCGATAGAATCTACGTGCTTAACCTTGGCCAATTGCTGGCTGAGGGCACGCCGGAAGAGATCCAGTCAAACCCGGAAGTGGTAAGGGCCTATTTGGGCTCGCGGAGGACAAAACAGTGAGTGTTTTATTAGATGTCAATTCTTTAGAAGTGTATTACGGCGGCATTCATGCCCTTCACGGCGTGTCGCTGCGCATTCATGAGGGCGAGATCGTTTCCATTATCGGCGCCAATGGCGCGGGAAAATCCACGCTGCTTCGCACGATAGCGGGAGACAAGGAAGCGAAATCGGGAACCATCTCGTTTCAGGGAGAGCGGCTGCCCAACGCGTCCCATGCTGTTGTGTCGAGGGGGATCTCACTTGTTCCGGAAGGGCGGCGGATTTTCTCCAATTTGACGGTGAAGGAAAACCTGAAGGTCGGCGCGTACAGCCGCAAAGACGGCAAGGACTCCATCGCAGAGGATTTTGAGGAAGTGCTGGAACTGTTTCCGCGGCTGAGAGAGCGCATCCATCAGATGAGCGGCACGTTGTCCGGCGGGGAACAGCAGATGCTGGCAGTGGGCCGGGCTTTGATGGCGCGTCCCAGACTCCTGCTGTTGGATGAACCGTCTCTGGGTCTGGCTCCGATCATTATCGACGAGCTATTTGAAAAAATACAGCAGCTCAACCGCCTGCGGAATCAGGCCATTTTAATCGTTGAGCAAAACGCGTTTCTGGCGTTGGAGGTGTCGAAGCGGGTCTATGTCCTGAAGACGGGCCAGATCGTCCGGGAAGGTCTGGCGTGCGATCTGGCGGACGATCCCTCTATTCAGCAGGAATACCTGGGGCTTGCATAGAGCGTGCAGGCGGAAAGGAGAATAATTTTTGTTAGAATCAGTTAAAATTTTAAGTTTCACTCATTATCTGCAGGGACCTTCCGCTGTTCAGGCGCTGGCCGATCTGGGAGCGGATGTGATCAAAGTGGAATCTCTCAGCGGGGCGTTTGAGCGGCACTGGTCCGGGATCGATTCCTTTCTCAACGGCGTCAGCGTGTATTTTCTTTCAGTGGATCGAAATCAAAGAAGCCTGAGCATCGATCTAAAGGCGCCGGAGGGAAAACAAATCATACGCAATTTAGCTGGCCAGGCAGACGTGATCGTTGAGAATTACAGGCCGGGCGTAATGGAGAAACTGGGATTCGGCTATGAGGAGCTGAAAAAAATCAATCCATCCCTGATCTATTGCTCGTGCTCCGGGTTTGGAGCCACCGGTCCGTATAGTAAGCAGCCAGGTCAGGATCTGTTGGCTCAGGCCCTGAGTGGATTTACCACCATCAACGGCAGGCAGAGCGATCCCCCCGTCCCGGTAGGCACGGCCATCGCCGACCAGCATGCGGCAAAGCTTGCGGCGATGGGCATCCTGGCCGCGCTGTGCGAGAGGAAGAAAACGGGCGTGGGCAAAAAAATCGACAACTGTCTCTTGAACGCGGCCCTGCATTTGCAGATGGAGCCGCTGCTCTATCACCTGAACGGCGTGCCGATCTACGACAGGAGCAGTTCAGGCATCGCCACCCGTGTGCATCAGGCCCCCTACGGCGTGTATGAAACGAAGGACCGCTATATTTGTCTCTCCATGATCTCGGCCGGGAAACTGGCCGCGGTATTTGAAGACGACTGGTTCCTGCAATGGGAGGACGAGGATCAGTTCGACCACAGAGAAGACGTCAATCAAAGGGTGGCAGATCATATGCGGCAGCGGGAAAGCGCCCATTGGCTGGAAAAGTTTGATGAGCTTGGAATCTGGTATTCCCTCATAAATACATATGATGATGTGGAGAAGGATCCTCAGGTGCAATGGAATAAAAGCATTACTCAGTTCGACCATCCCACAGCCGGTAAAGTGCGTGTGCTGGCGAACCCCGTTCAGTACGATGGCCGCCGGCTGGAGTTGAGAAGACTGCCGCCCGGCCTGGGGGAACACACGCAGGAGATCTTAAGGGATCTGGGATATTCCCAGGAAGAAATCCAGGGCCTTGTCGAAAACATGGTGGTGAAATGCGGATAAAATGGTAAGGAGAGATTGTTTTGCTTGAATCGATTAAGGTAATTAGCTTTACCCACTTTTTGCAGGGGCCGCTGGCGGCGCAGACACTGGGGGATTTTGGAGCGGATGTAATAAAGATCGAGCCCCTGACCGGCGCTTTTGAACGCCGCTGGTCCGGGTGCAACGCTTATCTCAATGGCGTAAGTATAAACTTCCTGCTGGGAAACCGGAATCAAAGGAGCATGTGCGTTGATTTAAAAAGGGAAGAAGGAAAAGAAGTAATTTACAGATTAATAGAAGACGGGGATGTTTTGATCGAGAACTACCGGCCTGGCGTCATGGAGCGTCTGGGCTTTGGTTATGAGACACTGAGAGAGAGGAATCCAGGTCTTATCTACTGCTCCTGTTCGGGATATGGGCAGGACGGTCCCTGCAAAGAGGCGCCGGGGCAGGATCTCCTGGCCCAGGCCAAGAGCGGACTGATGACGCTGAGCGGCAGAAAAACCGATCCGCCCATGGCTCTGGGAGCGCCGGTCGTCGACATTCACGGAGCTGTTTTGGCGGCCAGCGGCATTCTTGCAGCGCTGTACGATCGAATGGAAACGGGAAAAGGCCGAAAGATCGAAAGCAATTTGCTGGACGCGGCTCTGGACCTGCAAATTGAACCCTTTAATATTCATCTGAACGGTTATCCCCTCTATGAAAGAAGCCAGTCCGGTATTTCTTCCCGGTTTGGGCAGGCGCCCTACGGCGTTTTCAAGACGGCGGATGATTTTATATGCCTGTCCATGACTTCGCTGGACAAATTGGCCCTTGTATTTGACGACGACACGTTCCTCCAGTGGGAAAAGGACGGCCAGTTCGGGAAACGGGAAGAGATCAACGAAAAGACCGCGGAGCATATGGCCAGAAAGGCAAACGCCTACTGGATCCAGAAATTTGATGAAATGGGCATCTGGTATTCACTCATAAACACATATAATGATGTGGAAAAGGATCCCCAGGTTCAGTGGAACAACGTATTTTTCGAGACGGAGCATCCTGTGGCGGGAAAAGTCCGTCTCATGTCAAACCCCATCCGTTTTGACGGGGAGCGGCCTTTACTGAAGAAAGCGCCGCCTATGCCGGGTGAGCAGACAGATGAGATCTTGCGGGAACTGGGGTACAGCGAAAAGGAGATTCACGGGCTTGTGCAGAGCGGTGTTGTAAAGCAGGGATAAAAAGGATGGACAGGGGGGATGAAAGTTGACTCGGCGAGTTGGTTTTATTGGATTGGGCGCCATGGGGCTTCCCATGGCAAAAAATATTGGAAAGAGTGGATATTTGCTGTCTGTCCTGGATATCGATCCCGTTCCGGTCCAGATCATGGAGAAAGAGTATGGGGCGAGGGCCGGTAAAACGCCCCGGGAGATCTGCCTGGATTGCGACGTAGTGATTACCATGCTGCCGGATGCGGAAACGGTCGTGAAGGTGGCGGCAGGGAAAGATGGACTGCTTTGCGCCATGAGGTCAGGGAGCGTCTGGATCGACATGACTACGGGCGATCCCTTTATAACGGAGGAATTAGCCAGGCAGGCGGAGGAACGGAACATCAGTCTCATCGATGCGCCGGTGGGCCGTTCCCCGAAACATGCGGAGACAGGAGATCTGTTGATCTTGGCCGGCGGCAGGCAAGAAGCCATAGAAAAGGCGATGCCCGTTTTAAACGCAGTGGGAAGGGACGTGATCTGCTGCGGCGGCGCCGGCGCCGGTCACACCATGAAACTGATCAACAACCTGCTGTCCGGTGTGATCCAGGAAGCCAATATTGAAGCGATTTCCATAGGCATGCGGGCTGGAATCAGCGTATCTACCATGCTGCAGGCATTCAGCCAGGCCTGCGCCTGGAATGGCTATCTGGCTGGGCTGCCCTTTGAGGAGGAATCCGCTCCGGGATGGAAGGTGAAAACCGCTGAAAAGCATATGGAGTGCGTTCAGCGCCTGGCAGACAGATACGGCGTTCCGGTATGCTGTACAGCTGCTGTTGGGAAACGCATGAGGGAAATGATAGACGGAGGAAAAGGAGATACGAAATACTCCAATATCAAAACGTTGATGAAGGATATGGCGGGGATGGCCATCGTGGAAGATGTGGAGCCGCCGATCCGTGCAGAATTTTAGATCAGGAGGTTGTGATGAATCAAGCATTCAAGCCGCGAGGCATTATTCCCGCCCATATTACGCCCTTTCGGGAAGATTTCAGCTTAGATGAGACCGAGCTGCGCCGGCATATTTCCCATCTGGCCGGCGTAGACGGCGTGAACGCCATTATCTCCAATGGCCACGCCGGCGAAGTGACGGCGCTGACGGACGGGGAGTACATACGCGTGATCGAAGTCGCAAAGGATGAAGCGGGCAAGGATTTTCCCATTATTTCCGGCGTGGTTTGCGAAACGGCAAAGGCCGCGGCAGAAAAGGCCAGGATCGCCCAGAGAGCAGGCGCCGACGGGATCTTGCTCTTTCCTCCCAACGTGTTCGGGCTGGGGGGGACCGTCACGTCGGACCTTCCCCGCCGGTTCGTTTCCACCGTTGCGGAGAAAGCCGATATCCCCATTGTTCTTTTCCAGTTTTCCGTCCAATCTAAAATGGCTTATACCACGGATACCCTGGTGAGTCTGGTGGAAGACATCCCGTCGATCGTGGCGATCAAAGAAGGATCCGATGATCTGCAGCGTTACGAAGAAAACCTGCGGGCTCTGCGCAGGTGTGAAAATCAGGTCTCGATCCTATGCACCAATAACACCAAGCTTCTGCCCAGCCTGGCCGTCGGAGGCGACGGCATAATTTCTGGTTCCGGCAGCGTCATTGCGGAACTTCTCGCCCAATTATTTCATGGAATTGAGAACAACGATCTCTTTGCCGCCAGAGAGGTCTACCAGAAGATGTTCCCGCTGATGCAGGTTTTCTATCGAACACCGCTTTTGGATATGCACAATCGGATGAAGGCAGCGTTAAAGCTGCTTGGCCGTCAAAAGCGCGCCGTGGTCCGGGAGCCGCTGGCGCCGATCGGCCCGGAAGAACAGGAAAGAATTCGCCAGGCCCTGGTGGAAAGCGGACTGCTGAACGGATAACCCACAGAGAGGAGAAAAAACAGATGAATGACGCAATGGAGCAGGGAGTTCTCCTGGAATTTCAAATCGGGCACATAGGCTTTCATTTTGACAGCGAAGACCAGGCCTGCAGGGAGGCCGGCTATTTAAGCCAATTATTTGGACTGCCTCTTATTCCAGGGAAGCCGTCGCTGTTTGTGGGCGATCTATTTGAATGCGTGAAGCCTCCCTGTCCGGGAAGAAAGGGCCATGTGGCCATACGCACCAACGACATTGAATCAGCGGTCGCTTACCTGGAAGGAAAAGGCGTGGAGTTTCTTGATTCTTCCCGGCAATACAACGACGACGGCGGATTGAGGACGATCTACCTGAAAGAGGAGATCGAAGGATTTGCGATACATTTACTGCAAAAATGAGACGGAGGGATCTGGGAGGCGAGATGTTTGATGAATGCTGATACAGTATTATTTGAGAGGATGGAAAAGGGGATAGGGAAAATCACGCTGAATACGCCCCCCCTTAATCTGATGACGGTCGGGCTCAATGAGCGCTTGAACGAGATCCTGGATGAAGTGGGCGGAGACGACAGCATTTCCGTAGTCATACTGACGGGGGCAGGCGCGAAGGCGTTTTCCGCGGGAGCCGATATCAAAGAGTTTTCAACCTTTGTGGAAAAGGGCACGATGGTCTCCGAAAAATTAAAATTTGAGTGCCATGTATTGAATAAACTTGCGGAACTGCCCCAGCCTGTCATTGCGGCCCTGAATGGAATTACGCTGGGAGGGGGCTTGGAAATGGCCCTGTGCTGCGATTACATCCTGATGGCGGATCACATTAAGGTTGGGTTTCCTGAAATAAAGATCGGCCTGTTCCCTGGCAGCGGCGGACTGGTACGTCTGCCCCGGCTGGTCGGACGCGCCAGAGCCAAGGAGCTCATGTTCTTTGGCAATATGATCACAGCCGCGGAAGCGAAGGAAATGGGCATGGTAAACGAAGTCCTTCCCGCAGAAGACGTGTTAGACCGCGGGATCGCCCTGGCCCGGCAGCTGGCGGAAATGCCCCGGCAATCTCTGCGGGCCATTAAACGGGGAGTCGATGATATCTTTGAGATGCCTCCGTCTCAGGGGATCCAGTATTCTCTGGGATTGATCAGCCAGGTTCTGGCCTCTGATGACGCCAAAGAGGGCGTTGACGCGTTTATCCATAAACGGGAGGCCCATTTTAATAACAGGAAGGGAGAATCGAAATGAGTGCAAGACCGGTTACCGGGATCAAAGTTGTAGAAGTACCTTACCGCAATATGAAGCGGGTCTACTATAGACGGGAATTTGATGATTACAAGCTGTGCGGCCTGTACTACAAGGCCGATGTGCCCTTTGAAGTAGCGCAGGTATCCTATGATCATGAAAAATATCCTTTAGAAAAGGACGCTTTTTTTGACAGCGATCCGGAAGTGTTCTGCAAGGCGCTGGGCGAGCTTTCCCACAGCATCTGCAGGGAGACAGCCGCCGGGCTGAAAAAGGGAGAGTGCGTGCTTTTGACTGGCGGAGGCTGCGAGCATGTGGTGGGCGTTCTGGGAGGCCTCCAGCAGACCTTTGGAACGGACAAGAAGATCGGCTTTATCTGGATGGACGCCCACGGCGATTATAATACGCCTGAAACCAGCGAAAGCGGCCGCCCTGGCGGTATGCCCTTAGCGGTGGCCGCCGGACGCGGCTGCGACGTCTGGCGCAAAGGAGCAGGGCTGGAATCAGCCATCCCCACCGAACACATTATCCTGACTGACGGCAGGAACCTGGACGCTGCCGAAAAGCAGGCTATCGAAGAAGGGAATATGACCGTAGTGGATACGGCGGCCTTCAATGATACGCAAACATGGGAAAAGACGGTCAGGCGGCTGGCGGACAAAGTCGACATGATCTATCTGCATATGGACCTGGATATTCTGGATGGAAAGTACATTCCCAACTCCCTTTTTGTGGAAGATAATGGACCGGAACTGGAAACCGTGATGAATAATATCAGGATCGTCATGGAAACCGGGAAGGTGATGGCGTTTTCCCTTGTGTCGGTGACCTTCGTAAACGGCAAGCCCGGCCAGGATAGCCGAACCTTGAATGGAATGCGGCTTCTGGGCGCGGGCCTTGGAAACTGGAAAGAATGTCCCGACTTAGAGACGAAATGAGACGGTGAGCTGTTCGGAAAAGTGGTTTGCCGCCGGTCATGAGGACAATGAAAAAAAATGTTTCTGCCGTCAGCCAGTTTACTGGCTGACGGCATTTTTATGCAGTTTAAAACAGATTATATCATATGAAATGCGGGAGATTGACTGGGGCGCTGAATGGCGCCGCGGTACTTCCGTGCGACGGCGCTTTTGCAGCTGCATAAATACGTCTGCACGTGGAAAAAATAAGTTGGCAGGATGAACATTGAGAGCAGTCGGCCGCTATTTTAGAAGTTTTCGGGAGGAGAGCCGGGCTGTCGGGAGATGGAGACAGGCCCGTGGGACGCCGGGGAAAATGTGTAAAATAATGTGAGAAATGATGTGAAAAATAGTCTGAAAAAACCTTAAATAATGAAATATTTGTCACTAAAGACTGCATGTGTCTTGTCAACAGCAGGTGCTTTCTGTTAAACTAGTAAAGATAAGCAGCAATTTGCGGACTCAACTCCGCGAAAAGAAAGGACAAAGAGACATGGAACGAAGAAACATGACCATGCTGACCGACTTTTATGAGATCACCATGGCGAACGGTTATTTTGAACAGGGAGTCGGAGAGGAAATCGCCTATTTCGATCTGTTTTTCCGCCAGATTCCCGATGGAGGCGGAATCGCCATCGCAGCCGGTCTTGAGCAGGTCATTGAATATCTGCAGAACCTGAGGTTTACCGATGAAGATATTGCCTATCTTCGGGGCAAGAAGATGTTCCACGAGGATTTTCTGGAATATCTGAGAAACTTTAAGTTTACCTGCGATGTGTGGGCGATCCCGGAGGGAACGCCGGTATTTCCCGGCGAGCCGCTGATCACGGTACGGGGGCCGATCATCCAGGCGCAGTTTATTGAGACAATGCTTCTCCTCATCGTCAATCATCAGAGTCTGATCGCCACGAAGGCCAACCGGATCGTTCGCGCGGCCCAGGGACGGGGCGTGATGGAGTTTGGTTCCAGACGGGCGCACGGTACGGCGGCGGCCATCATCGGAGCGCGGGCGGCCTATGTGGGCGGCTGCGTGGGCACAGCCTGCACGATCACCGACGAGGAATACGGCATCCCGGCGCTGGGAACGATGGCTCACAGCTGGGTGCAGATGTTTCCCACAGAGCTGGAAGCCTTTGAAAAGTATGCGGAGCTCTATCCGCAGAACTGCACGCTTCTGGTGGACACCTACAATGTGCTGAAGTCCGGCGTGCCCAACGCCATCAAGGTCTTTCTGGAGAAAAAACCGGAGAATATGGGTATCCGCATCGACAGCGGAGACGTCACTTATCTGACCAAGCGGGCCAGAAAAATGCTGGACGAGGCGGGGCTGCAGGCATGCAAGATCGTGGTCTCCAACTCTTTCGACGAATACCTGATCCGGGACGTGATCAGTCAGGGCGCCTGCATCGATTCCTTCGGAGTTGGCGAGAGGCTGATCACAGCCAAATCCGATCCTGTCTTCGGCGGCGTTTACAAGCTGTCCGGCATGGAGAAGAACGGCCAGGTCATTCCCAAGATCAAGATCAGTGAAAATATTGAAAAGATAACGAACCCCGGCTTTAAAAAGGTATACCGTCTCTTTGACAAGACGACCAATCAGGCCTTTGCCGATGTGATCACGCTGCACCATGAGGATACTCCGGCGGGACAGGATTATGAAATATTCAATCCGAAAGCCACGTGGAAGCGCAAGAAGCTGAAAGATTTCTATGCGAAAGAGCTGCATGTGCAGGTATTCCGTCAGGGCGAACTGATCTACAAGTCGCCGTCGGTCCACGACATCAGAAAGCACTGTCTGGACCAGATCGACACGCTGTGGGAGGAGATCCTGCGCTTTGAATACCCGCATATCTATTACGTGGATCTGTCCAGGGAACTGTGGGAGTTAAAAAATCGCCTGATCGAAGAGCACGAGGGTTAGGGGACGAACAGGGACGAAGCTTTGCCCACCGGCGGGCAGAGCTTCGTCTTTTTGCATGAACGGCAAAGAATCAGGCGGGAGGGGAGGAAAGATCTATGAGAAAAGGAACGTATCCCAGCAGCAATGGGCGAAATACCATCGCTTATTATGTGTACGAACCCGGAGCCGGGGCGCCGTGGGGAACAACAGGCCCGGCGGCAGGCCCGGAAACATTGGGAACGGAAGCGGACAGGCCCGGCGCCGGAGACGGCATGAGACCCGCGCCCCGGGCGGTGGTTCAGATCTCTCACGGCATGTGCGAATATCTGGAGCGTTACGGGGATTTCGCCGCCTATCTGAACGATCGGGGAATACTGGTCTGCGGAAACGACCATCTGGGCCACGGCGGTTCTGTGGACAGCGGGGAGGACTTCGGCTACTTTGCAGAGCGGGACGGGTGGCGCTGCCTGGTGGAGGACGCTCACAGGCTGACGGTCAGAATGAAAGAAGAGTATCCACAGACGCCTTATTTTCTGCTGGGACACAGCATGGGCTCCTTTATCGCCCGGGCCTGCATCAGCCTTTACGGGGACGAGTACAGCGGGGCCGTGCTTATGGGCACCAGCGGGTCCAATCCGCTGTCCTCCGCCGCATATCCGCTGGTGAAAGCGATGAGCAAAACCAGAGGGGACCGCTTCCGGAGCCGGCTGGTCAACGACTTTGCGTTTGGGACCTACAATGCGAAATTCCGTCCCCAGAAGACTGAGTACGACTGGCTGTCCAACGATGAGGAGCAGGTGGAACGCTTCCGGGATGATCCGCGCTGCAACTTCGTCTTTACCCTCGGCGGTTTTCTGGATCTCTATCATCTGCTGCGGTATATCTCCCGCAGAGATTGGGCGCGGGAGGTGCCGACGGATCTGCCTGTGCTGCTGCTCAGCGGATCCATGGACCCGGTGGGACGGTATGGAAAAGGCGTGAAAGAAGTCCACGACCGTCTGGCCTTTGCCGGATCGAAAGATCTGATCATCCGCCTGTATCCCGGCTGCCGTCACGAACTGCTCAACGAGTCTGGACGCGTGCTGGTCTACGAGGATATATTCAGATGGCTGGACAGACGATGCCCGCCTGTCCCCTGTGGGATACGGGCGTAAAAGAATAAGGGAGCGGGATATGTGCGGCAGATTTTATGCGGACAGTGAAATGATAAACGAGATCATGAGAGTGGTGGACAGTTTTGACGGGAGCATCAGGGACCGGGCAGGGGGCGATGTGCGCCCTTCCCAGTCAGCGGTGGTCATCCGCCGCAGCGGCGGCTCTTTTTCAGGTCGGACCGCAGGCCTGACTGCAGATCCCAATGCAGGCCAAACTGCAGGCCCCAATGATGGTCTCACTGCGGACACCATGCGCTGGGGATTTCCCGGCAGGGCGGGGAAGGGGCTGCTGATCAACGCCAGAGCGGAGACGGCGCTGCAGCGTCCCACCTTTCGTGAAAGCGTGAGGCACAGGCGCTGCGTCATTCCCGCGGGATATTTCTATGAGTGGGACGCCGGAAAAAATCAGGTGACCTTCCGGCAGCCGGAGCAGCCGGTGATCTTCATGGCGGGGTTTTACAGTGTTTTTGAGACGGAAGAGCGGTTCGTCATTCTCACCGCCCAGGCGAACGATTCCGTGAGGCCGGTCCACGACAGGATGCCGCTGATCCTGGAGCGGGACGAGCTGAAGACCTGGATCTGCGAGGACGGCGCGCTGGAGCAGATACTGGCGAAGGAAAATCCGATGCTGCAGAGCCATCGGGAGTACGAACAGCAGGTACTGCCGATCTTTTGACGGACGGAGGCCAGGCCGTTCGTTCTGCGGCCCTGTCGTCGATGTAGACCGGGCCGTTCAGTCCCGGGGGAGTTTTATCCGGAAAATTTTTCTTTTTTGGCGATCCTGTGGAAGGGGGCGGTAAAATGTATTTGACGGTAGGCGAGATATCCAAGGCGTTGGGCATGTCCAGCGAGATGATCCGGTTTTACATGAGAGAGGGGCTGATCAAGCCCCGGCAGAACAGGGAAAACAATTATTGGGAATATTCGTCGGACGACGTCATGCTGCTGTCGGACATACTGTTTTACCGCAATCTGGATCTGTCCCTCAGCGACATCAAGCGCATTTTCGGCGGGCTGGAACTGGAAAAGATCGGCGAGATCATTGAAGAAAAAAAGATGGACGCCATTCGAAATATAGAAAAATACACAAAGATCCTGGAAAAGAATCAGTTCTGGGGCGAGTGGTATTACGAGGAACTGGAGCTGCTGAACGAGTTTCGCATCGGCAGGATGCCGCCGGAGATCCGCAAGGACGGGTTTTACGACGAATCCGATCACATTGCCCACTATATCAAAAATGGCCTGAATATCGGCAAGGACGACTGGATGATCGCCTCTTTCTCTTTCTGCTGCAATATCGGCGGGGAAGATTTGAATTTCAGGCGTTATCTGTCTCTGAGCAAGACGGCGGCCAACGCCGCCAGAAATACGGACAACGACGTGATCGAGGAGAGCGCCGAGCGCTGTATTTACACAGAGGTGCACTACAGCGACGACGTGCATGAGATGATCGATCCGCTGGTAGCCTACGCGGAAGAGAACGGTTACCGGCTCAGCGGGGAGATCTATGGCCGGGAAAACACCAATTACTATGTGGATGGAAAGCGGATGGCGCTGTACAGGATCTACGCGCCCATCGTGGCGCAGGTCCGCAGCGCGGGAACGGAGGAATGAAGTTTGAATACTGCAGGGAAAAAACGCGGCCGCATCAACTGCAGGCCGGCGGTTCTCATATTGATCGCACTGCTGATGCTGTCTATTTTACACATCTTGATGTGTATAAGAGACCGCGCCTATTTCGCTCTGTTTTTTCCCCCGGTTTCCGATTGAGGCGGAATCGCCATCGCAGCCGGGTTTTAGCCAGTCATTGAATATCTGCAGAACCTGTGGGTTACCGCAGACGGCGGACGGCGGCGCGGGCGCGGACGAGACCGCGGAAAGCGGACTGTTTCCGGTGACCGTCACCGACGATCTGGGAAATCAGGTGACCATCCGCCGGGAGCCGGAACGCATCGTGTCCCTGTCACCGGCCAACACGGAGATCCTGTTCGCCCTGGGGCTCTCCGGGAAGGTAGCGGGGAGGACCGACTACTGCAACTATCCGGCAGATGCGGCGGAGGTACCTTCCGTGGGCGATTTTAACGCGCCAAATCTGGAAAAGATCATTGCCATGGCGCCGGATCTGGTGATGGCCACGGATTTTATTCAGGACGATATCCGGGCCCAGCTGGAGAGCGCGGGGGCCGCGGTCATCGTCTACAACGCGGCCAGCATCGAAGGGGTGGAAGAGGATATCCGCAAGACCGGAAGCATTACGGGAACGCCGGAGCAGGCGGAGGCTCTGATATGGGCCATGGAGGAAAAGCGCGCCGCCGTGTCGGCGAAGGTAAAGGCGGCGCTGAAGGAAGCTGCGTCAGAGGGGGAGCGGTCCGTTTTCATCGATATCGGCAATTTCTACAGCGCGGGAGAAGGGTCCCTTCTGGGGTCTCTGCTCTCGGAACTCGGGCTGAAAAATATCGCCGCCGATACGGGCATGCAGTGGCCCCAGCTGCCGGCGGAGTCCATCATCGCCGCAGACCCCGACGTTTACGTCTCTTTTTATACCCGGCCGGAGGAGATCAGAAAGCTGCCGGGCTTTGATACAGTCAACGCAGTAAAGAACAACAGGATCGTGTACTATGAAATGCTTTCTCCGGAAAGCGATCTGGTCCAGCGTCCCGGTCCCCGGATCGCGGACGGTCTGGAACAGCTGGCAAAGGATATCGTACCGGAAGCTTTTCAATGACGGCGCCGTCCATTCAACGGCTGAATGACGGGAGAGAAGGCCTACGGATGAAAGAAAAGAAGAGTAAAGGAACAGACAGGAGTCCGGATGAGTAAAGAAGGAAGAAAAAAAGGGATCGTGGCGCTGGCTGCGGCGGGCTGCCTTATATTGATCTATATCTGCACGATCACCGGCATCACTTCAATACCGGTTGGGGAGATCAACAGGATCCTGGCCTCAAAGCTGCTGGGCGCGGGGGCGGGCGCCGTGGATGCGGGAAGCGAAGCGATCATCTGGAAAGTGAGAATGCCCCGCGTGATCCTGGGATTTCTCGCGGGCGGAGGACTCTCCGTCTGCGGGGCGGCCTATCAGGGCATCTTCAGAAATCCCATGGCGGATCCGTACATACTGGGGGTCTCCTCCGGAGCGGCGCTGGGGGCGAGCCTGGGTATCATCATGCACGGATCCGGCGGGTTTGCGGGACTTTCCCTCACGGCGCTGCTGGCCTTCGCGGGGGCTTTCGCCACGGTCTTTGTGGTCTACCATATCTCTCGCAGAGGAAGGACCGTTCCCGTCGCCTCTCTGCTGCTCTCGGGGATCGCTGTGGGGCAGTCGCTGACCGCCCTCATGTCGCTGGTGATGATCTTCAACGTGCAGAGCATGAATCAGATCATGTTCTGGACGCTGGGAAGTCTGAACGGAAAGGGCTGGCCCCAGGTGATGCTGGCGGCGCCATGGCTGGCGGCAGGCGCCGCCGTGCTGCTTTCCATGAGACGTGAGCTGGATATTATGCTCATGGGGGAAGAGACGGCCACACAGCTGGGGGTCGATACGGAACGGCTGAAGAAAAAGGTGCTGATCTCCTCGTCGGTGATCACGGCGGTACTGGTCTCTGTGACGGGGATCATTGGATTCGTGGGTCTGGTGGTGCCCCACGTGGTGCGGTTGGCAGTGGGGCCGAAGCACAGGATCCTCCTGCCCTTTTCACTGCTCTTCGGAGGGACGTTCCTGGTGATCTGCGACACGCTGGCCAGAAGTCTGAGTCCTTCGGAGATCCCGGTGGGGATCATCACGGCGGCTTTTGGAGGACCGTTTTTTCTGTATTTGCTGAGACGGTCGGGAAAGGCGGGTGGCTGATATGGGAGGCAGGCTGGAGTTTTGCGGCGTCAGCGCGTCCTACGGGGAAACGCAGGTGCTCTCCGACTTTTCCATGACGCTGGAGCCGGGTGATCTTACAGGGCTGATCGGGGCCAACGGAGCCGGAAAATCCACGCTGATCCGCTGCGTATCAGGACTGCTGCCGCTGACTTCAGGAAGGATCCTGTTGGACGGGGAGGACAACGCGGGGTTCAGACCGGCGGCCCGGGCCAGAAAGGTGGCCGTGGTGCCGCAGAATTTTAATGTGGAATTCGATTTTACCGCGGAGGATATCGTGACTATGGGGCGGAACCCCTACGCGGGAGAAAAGGGGAAAAGCGCGTCGAGGGAGCGGCGGATCGTGAGAGAGGCCATGGAGCGCACCGGTACGGCCGGATTTGCAGGGCGGCTCTTTTCCCAGCTTTCCGGCGGAGAGAAGCAGCGGGTGATCATCGCCCGGGCGATCGCGCAGGAACCGGAGATCATTCTGCTGGACGAGCCCACCTCCGCGCTGGATCTGTCCCATCAGATCGAGGTGATGGAGCTGGTGCGGCAGCTGTCCGCAGAGGAAGGGCTGACGGTCATGGCGGTGCTTCACGACGTCAATCTGGCGGCGCGCTACTGCCGGAGACTGGTCATGATGAAGGGCGGAAAACGGATCGCCGAGGGAAGCCCCCGGGAGGTAGTGACCAGGAAAAACCTGAATCAGATCTACAATATGAAGGTGATAGTGAGGGAACATCCCGTTTTTGACTGTCCGGAGATCCTGCCGATCCGCGTACTCTCCGGAGCGGCCACGGACCGCCCGCTGCGGATCCACGTGATCTGCGGCGGAGCGGGAGCGGGCCGCGTGCTGGAGGAACTGGACGAGATGGGACACGACGTCAGCGCCGGCGTACTCAATCAGGGAAGCGACGACTGGGCGGTGTGCAGGGCCCTTGGCATTCCCATGTCGGAGGAAAGGCCCTTTACCATGATATCGGAGGAAAAACAGCGGGAGAATCTTGAGATGATGAAAGACGCCGACGTCATTCTGGTGGCGGACATTCCCTTCGGAGCAGCCAATATCAATAATCTGCAGGGGCTTGAAGAGCTGGGCGTCCCTGTGGTGTTCCACTCCCACTGCCAGGATTTTACCGGAGGGGGACTGGCGGAGCGGATCTCGGCCATACGGCGGGCCGGGCTGCTGGCGGAGATCGGGGATCACGACGAGTTTCTCGCCATGGTACGGGGAGACGGGCCTGAGATCCGAAAAAAAGATGGAAAAAGTGAATAGACAAAAAAATCTGAAAAAAATCTTGACCTCGGACCTGCTCCGGGGTCTATTCTTTTTTGTAAGAAAAGACCGGAGTCAGGAAAGGAGGATGATGGAGTATGGAGGAAAAACAGGTGAAGAGCTGGCTGGGGGAAAACCGCAGCCGAATGCTGGACGACCTCTGCCGTTTTGTGGAGATCCCCAGCGTGTCCAACGATCGGGAAAACGTGCGCAGAGCTCTGGACTTTATTCTGGAGCTGGGGGCGTCCATGGGATTTCACGCCGAAGCGCTGCTGGACGGACAGGCAGGCGTTATCGAAGCCGGCGGCGGCGACGAGGTCCTGGGGATCCTGGCCCACGTGGATGTGGTGGACGCCGGAGACCGGTCGGTGTGGAGGACAGAGCCCTTTCAGGCCGTCGTCCGGGACGGCTCCGTGTACGGCAGAGGAACGCTGGACGATAAGGGAGCCATCATCGCTTCGCTCTATGCCATGA
Source organism: Bacilliculturomica massiliensis (assembly GCF_900605495.1). Taxonomy (GTDB): domain Bacteria; phylum Bacillota; class Clostridia; order Peptostreptococcales; family Anaerovoracaceae; genus Bacilliculturomica; species Bacilliculturomica massiliensis. The sequence continues at coordinate 112,037 of NZ_LR027599.1, read as the reverse complement.
AAGCGGCGGCGGAGTGCGGCGGGCCTTTCCGCAAAAAGGTCCAGCTGATCCTTGGGACGCAGGAGGAGGTGGACTGGACAGACATGCGGGCTTATGTAAAAAAGTACCCGCTGCCGGATTACGGCTTTACGCCGGACGGCGAATTCCCGATCTGCAATATTGAAAAGGGCGGCGTGGACGTGGATCTGATGTTTCCGCTGGGGGAAGAGGACGCGGCGTGCGAACAGACCGGACGGGGGTTCCGGCTGATCTCGCTGGAAGCCGGCACGGCTCAGAACATCGTACCGGGGAGCTGCACCGCGGTGCTGGAAGAAATGGAAACGAAGATTCGCCGGGAGGTCCGGACCGTTGGGAAAGCGGTCCATTCCTGCCAGCCGGAAAAAGGAGAGAACGCCATCTTTCTCATGGCGCGTGAGCTGCGAAAAAGGGAGCGGGACGGCCTGGCGCCGGAGGACAGCCAGCTGCTGCGGCTGCTGTACATGGTGGATGAAAAATTCGGAGATCTGTACGGAAAAGCCCTGGGCATGGAGAGCGGCAGCGAGTACTACAACGGTGAGTTCGTCCACAGAAATGTCTTTTCTCCCACCATATTCCGCACGGAAGGAGGGGAAGCGCGGGTGCACATCAACGTTAGATTCCCCTACGGAACAGACCCCAGGGAGATACTGGAGGGGCTGCGGCGGACAGCGGAGAGCTGCGGAGGGCGGCTGGAAAACCAGTCGGTCCTGCCTGCTGTCTATGTGAGCAGGGAGAGGCCTTTTCTCAAGGCCTGCGCTCAGGCGTACGAGGAAGTCACCGGCACAGAAAACGAATTCGTGCTGGCCTATGGCGGCTCCTACGCCAAGGCCATGCCCAACGTGGTGTCCTGGGGACCCATCTTTCCCGGCGAGGAGGACACCTGTCACCAGGAAAACGAGTATATTTCCATTGAGAGCCTGATGGCCAACGCCCAGATATTCGCTTTGACCATTGAGAAGATCGCCTGTTCGGAAGAGTCGTTCCGATAAAAAATATCTGAGAAGTATGATAAAGGAGGATGATCATGGATACATTCGGAGTTTTTAGTCTTATTCCTGTTCTCGTAATTATCGTGTTCGCCGTCATCACCAGAGATACGTTCATATCGCTGGTGGTAGGCGTGGCCGTGGGCTTTCTCATGGTGAGCTCCGGCAATCCCGTCGACGCGTTCAACGGACTGCTGGACGGCCTTTACACTGTCATGGCGGAGAGCAATACGGCCTGGGTGCTGATGCTGTGCGGACTGTTCGGCTCGCTGATCATGCTCATGCGGGAGTCCGGCGGCGTGCTTGGATTCTCCCGTCTGGCGCAGAAGTATCTGAAGACGCGGAAATCATCTGTGGTGGGAGCGTGGATACTGGGGATCATCGTGTTTGTGGACGATTACCTGAACTGCCTGGCCGTGGGCGCCGCCGTCCGCGACATTACGGACAAGCACCGCGTTTCCAGAGAAATGCTGGCTTACATTATCAATTCAACAGGCGTGACCGTCTGCGCCATCATTCCCTTTTCCACCTGGTCCGCCTTCATGGGAGCGCAGATGGAGACGGCGGACATGACCGGGGGGCTGTCCGTGACGTCGGCCTATATCCACACAGTGCCCTTCGTGATCTACGGCTGGCTGGCGGTACTGCTGGTGCCGTTCTTCGCCACCGGGATACTGCCGGTCTTCGGCCCTATGAAGAAGGCGGAGCAGCGCGCGCTGGAAACCGGGAAGGTCCTGTCGGAAGAGTCCAGCGCCGCCCTGGTGGATCTGCCGGATGAGGAAAAAAAGTTTGAGGGGAAGAAGTGCAGGGCGCTGAACTTCCTGCTTCCCATTCTGCTTGTCTGCATTCTGACCATATCGGCCGACGATATTCTCGTGGGCCTGTTCGCCGCCATCGCCCTCTGCTTTGTAATGTATATCCCTCAGCGTCTGATGTCCGTGAAGAGATTTTTCGGATGCATCATGGACGGTCTGGTGGATATGTTCCCCACGCTGGTCATCATCATCCTGTCCTACACGCTGATCGAGGTGAACGGTCAGCTGGGGCTCATCGACTTCGTGGTGGGCGTGGCGCTGAAGACGGTGAGTCCCGCGCTGCTGCCTGTGACCGTATTCGTGGTGATCGGACTGCTGTCCTTCGCTTCCGGAAGTTTCTGGGGACTGGCCGCCATCGCGTTTCCCATCGTGGGACCGCTGGCCGCGGCGCTGGACGCCAACCTGTTTCTGTGCGCAGGAGCGCTGATCTCAGCGGTCTGCTTCGGCGGACACATCTGCATGTACTCGGACACCGTCATTTTGACGTCGGCTTCCACGCAGTCCACCAATGCGGAATACTTCAGGACCGCCGCGCCGCTGGTGGCCGTGCCGTTTGCCGCTTCCATCGTCATCTTCCTGGCGCTGGGCATCCTGATGTGATCAAATATGGAACGCTTTGAAAGCCATGCCCGTTCCGGCGGCTGAAAAGCGCTGAAAAGGTCCGGACCTGCGCTGGGATAAAATGCGCCGGTCCGGATCTTTTTTGGAAGCGGCTGGAAGGGGGAGGGCCTTTTGTTTGGCGCGCGGCGAAATATGATGTATAATGGCCGGAGAGTGTTCAATTGATCCGACGCTTTGAAAGGCTGGCCGCGGTTTATAAAACTGTCGGGCGGGACGGCGTCATCTGGGAGGTTTCATGGATCGGAAAAAGCGATATATCATAGCAAAAGGACTGCCGGGACAGGCGCTGCTGAAGTGCCGCGCCATGGCGGGGGAGATATTTGTGAACTTACATATTATGGATCCTGTGCGGCTGGCTGAGGAAATGCTTCAGTCAAGAGGGATCTCTTCATGCAAAGCGGCGGTCACAGACGATGAAGGTATTTTTATCATGCGCTCGATATTGCGTGAGAACCGCAGGTCCGCGCAGAGACCCTATTTTGACAGCGCGGGCATAGCCGACGCGGAAATGTTGTATCGGGCGCTGACAGATCTGCGACTGCAGCTCTCCGGCGCGGAGGAGAACGAGCTGGATGGGCTGTACCGACTGCTCTGCGCTGAGGGTGCTGAGGGCGCAGGGGGCGCTGTGGGCGAAAAACAGGCGGACGCTGATCCGGACTTTCAGACGGGATCAGGGACGGGACGCAGACCGGTCATGGCGGAGAAGAACGCCGCGATCATCACAGAGCTGGCCGCCCCTTATTTCCAACGGCTTGCGGAACGGGAATGCTGTGATAATATCATGCTGTTCCGGCGCATTATTCTCTGCGGAGAACAGACAGGCGGACCGCTGCTGGATGGGGAGGGCTTCACGGCGGAGGGGTTCGAGATAAGCCCGCTGGAGAGAAGGCTTGCGGAGACGGCTTTCGGAACTCTCGGCCGGCTTGAGTGGGACGAACTGATGGGGGCGGACGTCTTGAAGGGAGAAGCGGACGATCCCGTGTATTTTACAGCTTATGGAGCGTCCAACGAAACAGCCCGCATCCTGCAGGAGATCGCGGCTTCCGGAGAGGCTGCGGACCGGTTTGCAGTGGCCGCGGCCTCCCCGGAGGATTACGTCCATCTGTTTCTGGAAGAAGGGAATCTGCCCGTCACACTGGGAGCGGGGATCAAAGGCGTCCATTCCCGGATCTGCATACTGGCGGAAAGGATCGTGGCCTGGAGCCGCAGCGCGTTCGCCAGGGACGACTACGACGCCATGACTGAACTCTTCGACGGGAGCGCGATCCTGGACTACATGGAGAAAAAGGGCGTGGAGGCGGAGGATCGCGGGCGTCTGTGGAAAACAGCGCTGGATCTTGGACGGAGACTGAGTTTTACCCTGAATACGCAGGAGAACGCCGATCGCCTGCGCGCCTATGAGACGCTGCTTGACCGGGACCGGCTCAGGGCCGCGCCCCGGGAGCGGGCGGCCCTGGACTGGGAGTGGAGAGCGCTGCCTTACGCTTACCGGATGGCAGAGCTGTTCACAGCGGAGGGGATCCTGCGCAGTTTTACCTTCCGAAGAGAAAACGATCCGGCGGACAGCGACGGCTGCGACGGGTTTCTGCAGCTGTTCAGCGCGGCGCTTAAGGAAAAGAACGGCGGTGGGGAAAGCGGCGCTCCCGCCATGGCCGGTGAAAGGATAGACCAGGGGGAGATCCTGGCCGATGTGATCGACCTGTTTCGCAGACGGGCTGTGGGCGGACGGCCGGAGAAAGCAGGCGCGGTGCATTTCTGCACGCTGCAGCAGGCAGCTTTTTTGAACCGTCCTTACATCTATCTGTGCGGTCTGCAGCATCTGACGGGCAGCGAGGCTGAAAACGCGGTGATCCTGGACGGCGATATCCAGCAGATCCGAAGCAGGACGAAGGGCTGTACGCTTCTGACCTCGGAGGAGAGAACGGCTGCACGGAAAAGGGATCTTCTACGTCTGCCGGAGCTTCTGGGGAAGAGAGGAAGCGCTGTGACGCTTTCCTGGTCGGACTTCAGTCTGAGCGAGCTGAAGCAGACGGCGGTTCCGGCATTTCTCAGCCAACTGTCCATGAGACCCGCAGGGCGGGCAAATTTTGCTTCCGTATATGGGAATGGGGTCGGCTCTGAAAGAGGAGCCCGGGCCTGGACGGAGAAAAAACCTGCCGGGAGCGGATTGGGAACGCTTCCGATGCTCACTGTCACGCCCTCCGCGGCGGAGCTGCTGCTGACCTGTCCTTATCGTTTCGCTCTGACCAGACTGCTTAAGATCCGGGAGCCGGAGGACAGGGAAAGTCTGACTGCCTGGCTGACGGCGGCAGAAAAAGGGACGCTGTGTCACAGCGCTTTTGAGGAGTATAACCGACGGGAGTACGAGGATGGTCTCAACGGCCTGACACAGCCGGAACGCAGAGAGAGAAAGCACGCATTAATGCGGGAGATCGGGGAGCGGCTGCTGCGGGAATACGAGATCCGCAAGCCTTGCCGCTCTGACGGCCGGCGCAGCGCGGAGGAGGTGCGGGAGATACTGAAGGGTTATGTGGAACTGTGGGACAGCGGCCGCATCGGTACGCTGGAGATGGCGGAACAGGAGATCGGGGACAGGGTGATCCTTCCTGGAAGGCTCCTGTGTCACGGGGTCCCGGATCTGGTCATGAACTTCGGCGGGGAACCGCCGCGTATCGGCGTTCTGGATTATAAGACGGGGAAACAGGTCCATCACAGAGAAAATCACACGGCCAGCTGTATCCAGACTCTGCTTTACTGTATGATGCTGGAGCAGCAGGAATACGCAGGCTGCGAGCTGTTCACAGAATATCTCTATCCGCTGGCGGGGATCAGGGTGACCTGCACATATGACAGGAAAAGAAAAGAGGAGATCGCAGAGGCCGTCGGCAGGGCGCTGGACGCCATAGAGACCGGAGTAAACTGGAAAGCCACCGACGCAGCCTCAGGACGCGGGTCAGACGCAGACTTCAACCCGGCCTGCCGGTGGTGCGGCGTGAAAGAATTCTGCCACCGCGATGAAAGGAGGGGAGGCTGATATGGCGGACGACAGAGAAGTCAGAGCGTGGATAGAGACACGGGATTCGCTGGAGCGAAATGTATTTCTGAATGCCGGCGCAGGCTCGGGGAAGACGGAAAGTCTGGTAAGGCGGATCCTGGCCCTGATTAAGAGCGGCAGACCGGTGGGTTCCATTGTAGCCATCACCTTTACAAAGGAAGCGGCGCGCATGTTTTACAGCAGGATCGGCGGAGAATTGGAGAAGGCGCTGGCGGAGTGCGCCCCCCGGAAACATGAACTGCCGAAGGAGGCCTGGGGGCCGGGGGAATACTATCTGCTGACGCGGGCGATGGAAGATCTGGATCAGGCGTTTTTCGGAACCATAGACAGCTTCTGCAGGAGACTGCTGACAGAACATCCCCAGGAAGCGGGGCTTCGCTCCGATTTTGCTCCAATGGAGAAAAAGCAGGAGCAGGAGGCTTTCTGTCTGGAACGGTTCACACATCTGATCCGCAGCAGGGAACCGCAGGAACTGTGGCTGCGCTATGAGGAACTGCGGGAGCTGGGCATGGGAACCGGAGACTTTCTGGCGCTGATCCGTACGATATGGGGGTTCGGAGGTTTCACGGTGGAAGCGGGCGAACCTCCCGTGGAGCCGGAGACGGACGATACCTTTATGGCCAGGGCCGGCAGGGATCTGAGCGTATTCTCGGAGCTGCTTGACCGATATTTTGCCGATCCGGCCACTGCCCGGGAGCCTCTGGCCAAAACGCAGCTGGACAGGCTGCTGCGCATAGAACGAATGGCCCGATTCAAAGACAGAACGGCGGTACTTCGCGCGGTGCAGGCGCTGGCTGATTTCTGGGACAGTCTGCCGGACAAGTACGTGAAAAAAGCGCTCAGGGAGAAGTTCACTGCGGAGGAACGGGAGATCATCACGAAAAGCTACGGCGCGCTGAAAGAGACGGCCGAAAAGTGCGGCCCGCTTTTGGAGGCTTTTGAGCGTGAGAAATACTATAAGAGCGCAGCCTTTGGCAGGGATTTCTGCCGGTGGGCCAGGGATGAGATGGAACGAAGGGGCGTCGTCACTTTTGAAAGCAGTCTGGCTGCAGCAGTGGACATGCTGCGCAGAGACGCCGTCTCGGGAGGAGCGCTGACGCGTTATATCCAGAGCCGTTACCGGTATTATCTGGTGGATGAATATCAGGATACCAACCTGCTGCAGTCAGAGCTGTTTTTCCGACTGGCGGCTCAGGAACCGCAGGGTGACTGGCGGGCGGCGCGGCTGCTGCCGGGGGCTCTCTTTCTGGTGGGGGACGAGAAACAGGCGATCTACCGGTTCCGCGGCGGAGACGTGGACAACTACCGAAGGGTGCGCAGAGTATTTGAAGAATCGGAAGGGTGTGAGGTCCTTCAGCTGTCCTGCAATTTCCGATCATCGGCGCCCCTGACCCGGTGGTTTGACGAAGTGTTTTCCAGTTCTGTATTTTTTGGAGATTCTTTTCCCCGGATAGAACCGTCGGATCGTCAACGTCTGTTTTCACGGCGGCCCAGCGGAAGGGAAGGGAAGCGGCCTGAGTGGGCGGAGAGTCAAAATGAAAGGGCGGATGCGGCGGCCGAACCTGCGGCAGACGGAGTTTATCTCTACGAGGTCGTCGGAAACAGACCGGGGCGTTTCGGCCGTTCCGGTCTGCCGGGAAACGAGGAGCGGCAGATCGTCAGATTGATCCGGGACCTTCTGGGAAGGCAGGTCTTTGCGTACGATCATCGCACGGGAAGGGCGGGACTGCGGCCGGTGAGTTATGAAGATATTATGGTGATGACGGCGGAAAAGGATCGCCTGTCTCCCTACATGGAAGCGTTTGAGAAAGCCGGGATCCCTTACAGTGTGGCGGGCAGCAGCCGTTTTGCCGCAAGCGGGGCGCTGCCTGCCATGAAGCGCCTGTTGGAGGCGGCGCTCTCTGAGGGAGACCGCTATCTCAGCTGTCTCTGTCTCATGGAACCGCCCTTCTGTTTGTCGGAGGGAGAGCTCTATCGTCTGCAGGCGGAGGAAGAGCAGGCGGGAGCAGGGGGGACGGGCCGAGGGTTCGCGGAGCTCTCTGGGTTTGCTGAAGAGATCAGCGGACTGGATCCTCCCGCCATGTATCGCCGGGCTATGGAACTGCTGGCTGGAAAAATGGATGTGGACAGGGAGGCGGATACTCTCTGCTACGGTCTGGAGCTGCTGCGGGCGGAGACGGCCCAGGGCCGGGTGCGAAACGGCGGGGAGCTGGTCCGCTTCATCCAGGAAGAACTGATCTGCGGAGATCATGAATATGAGATGTCGAGAGAAGAACGGACCAGAGGCGTCAAGCTGCTGAACCTGCACAAGGCGAAAGGGCTTGAGGCCCCTGTAGTCATTCTGGCCGACGCGGCGGCCCCGGCGGAACGAAAAGCGCAGATATGCAGAGATTTTTCCGGGCGAAAGGTCTACATCAAAACGATCAAAAAAGATTATAACGAACTGATCCGCACAGCGCAGTTCGACGCGCTGATGGAGGAAGAGGAAGGGAGACTGGCGGAAGAACAGACGCGGCTGCGCTATGTGGCGGCCACCAGAGCGGCCTCCGTCCTTCTGATCCCGCGATTGTATGAAAACGTCGGGGAAAAGGGCGCGGCGGCCAGGGGAGAGGAGAAGGCCGGTCGTTGGGAAGAATTGATCGCGTCCTCCAAAAGACCGATCCCATTCTGGCCGTTCAGAGAGCAGGGACATGCAGAGGAAGGGAAGACTTCGATCCCGGTCCCGCCCGCGCCTTCGGCCCGTCCCGTCCTGCAGGCGGTCTCCGGGCCGGCGCTGCGTTTCTCCTCCGCTCCTTCTTACGACTCGATCAATCCCAGCGGCGTCAAAATGAAGACCCATTGCGGAGAGCTTCTTTCGCACGGAAATGACCATGCGGAAGGGGGGAGCCGGCCGCCGGAAAGTGAAGGATCGTTCAGCGCGGCGGTGGGCACGGCGGTCCACCGGCTGATGCAGACGCTGGCCGACCGCCGGGAAGAGCGTCTGGGATCAGATGAACTGACCCTGATCATCCGTTGGATCCTGCGGTCCGTGGGATTGTCTGACAGCCATGGACAGAACGGCCGTGACCAGAATATCCATGGACAGAGCTCCCGGGGCGGCGGAGATCCGGAGCAGATGCTGCTCTCCATTGCAGAGCGCATGGGCAGAGGGGGATACCCGCAGACGGCGTCGCCGGAGGAACGCCGGCTTTTTCCGTGGATCCCGGAAGAGGTACCGGCGGATCTGACGGCGGTCCTTCGCGCCGCCGACGAGGTATATACGGAACTGCCTTTTACACTTTATCTGACGGCGGGGGACAGCTGGCTGCGCGCGCTGGCGGACGCTCTGGAAATAGATCGGCGTAAGGGCGGGTTTTTAAATGGCGTCATGGACCTGGTCTACCGCAGGGGGAGTCAGTGGTTCATATGCGACTATAAGACAAATTTACGTCGGGATGGCCTCTACGGACATTATGAGGGGCAGCTCACGCTGTATCGGGAAGTTTTAAAGAAGTTGTTTGAACCGGAACGAGAACCGCAGGCGTATCTGTACCATATCCCCTGCAGAACAGGAGCCGGGGAGGAAGGTTGAAGTACGGTTCAGAATGTTGGAAAATCACGCGTCCGCCGCGTGATTTTTTTATGTGCAGGAAATATCGCGAAGCGATATGGACGTTATAACAAAAAAGTTTACTTTCAGAAAACCTCCGAAAAGCTCCGCAGCGGCAGCTGGTATAGTAAGCAGGAGAAAAGGAAAAGAACAGAAATCTACACGGAGACAAAAGGGAGGAATGACGAACATGTACAGTCGTTTGGAAGATGTGCTCTGTTCCGTGCGAAAAGAACCGCCGGACAGCGTTCAGGAAGTCGTCGACGCATTTCTGGAGATACGGCGCGCTTTTTGTTCGCTGGGCGAAGAACCTGCGGAGGATTACGCTATTTTGGAGGAGGCGCTGCGCCGGGGGAATCGGCAGATAACGGAGCTCCTGCTGCGTGCGGGGATATCCCCGGCCGGCCAGAAGGACGGAGTGGGCGAATCTATCTTTGGAAAATTGATCGCCGACGACGATGAGGAAAATTTTCTTTTAGCGCTGTCTTACATGGAGGACCCCGGCAGACCGATCATGCACGTTACAAACATAGAGTTCAGGATGGACGGCGCCGAATGTGTAGGCGAATACAGTCTGACAGCTTCGCCTATGGCGCTGTGCGCGTTTTATGGCAGACGCCGGTTGGCGGAACTGCTGCTGACGATGGATCTGTTTCAGCCCTGGCGGGATGAGGAACTGAACTTTGACACGGACGCCTTCGGCAGAATAGCCGGTATGCAGAGCATAAATTATACTATGTGGAAAAAGGCTGAACCAGACGGTCTAAGTCGGCGCAGTGATTTTGTCGGGATCCCCTCGTGGAGTTTTGTCGTGGCAGGCGGGCCCGCGGAGGAGGCCGTATTTTTTCTCAGGCTGGAACAAGCAGCGCATAAAGCGAATAGGGAAGTGAGCCGCCTGATCTGCAATTTTGCAAAGGGGCCTATGCTGGATCTGCTGTGGCAGAATAAACCGGAGCTGATGGCGTCCATCCCTGCAGAATATCCCCTGAGAGCCTGCAATGAGCGGCTGCTGCGGGATTTTATCAGCCGGGGAAAACTGCCCAAGCGTCCCTTCCGACTGCTGGGAGATGATGACGCCTGTGATGTGAACGTTCTGAGCAGGCTCGAATTATATGAAGAACAGGAATTGTTCGCATGCCTGGATGTTCTCGACGAACAGGGCGCTGAGCCGGATACGGAGGAACTGGGACATCTGACAGAGATGGCTCTGGGGAGCAGAAGCGAAAGGATGATAGAGCGCATTGCTGAATACAGGCAGACGGAACCTGTGGACGCGACGAAATTGTTCAACCTTCTGCCCATAGGACCGGGCCAGCGGAAATTTGCCAGGGCGGTCCGGGACAGCGGCCTGCGCCTGAAATTGAGATTGCCGCTGGAAGAAACTGAAATCTGGTGGGCCCCCGAGTTCAACTGCGCCGATTTGACGGCTCTGCTGGAATTGACCGAGCAGGAGATAAAGCACGACGGCAGGCTGGACTGGCTGTCGAAGTCGATCCTGCTGGGGCAGACTCAGCGCGGGCTGAAGCTGCTGGTGAGCAGCGGGCTGCTCTGTTCTCAGAATATGAGGGCGGCCGTTGAGTTTATTATTGAGAACAAACTTCATAAACTTTACGAGCCGGTAGTGAAACTGGCGGCACAGATGGAAGGGGGTTACCGATATGGGCTTTAAGAATCCCTTTGACATGGGGGAGGGACAGGTGGAGTTCAGCACCGTACTTTACGCGGTGCAAAACGGCGGACCTTCGCTGGTACGGGAGCTGTATCGCTTTTATTGCAGAGATGATGTGGAAATAAGATCGGAGTTTCAGGAAGCAATCCTGCTGGATGCGGCTATGGACAGGCCCGAACATCCGGAGCTGCTGGAAACTCTGTTGGGGGAAGGTATATCCCCTGCCGTATCGGCTGGCTATGGAAATGCCTGTCCGCTGTGGCGGGCGGTGGAGGAAAACAGAGAGGATGTTTTTTTACGGCTTCTGTCGCGTCTGAAAGATCTGGAAACGCCTATCGTCTGCAGTGCCAATAGAACGCTGGAGATCGGCGGCCGAAACTATATGGTCGAATATAACTTTTCTGCTACGATTTTTGGACTCTGCGCGTTTTGCGGAAGGAAGGAGATGGCGGAACGTCTGATAAAATTGGGTGCAAGACCTGATGGTCCTACGTTTCTGCAGCAGGCGGCCCAGGCGAGAAGGATGTGGGATGGAGACGGATATGACGGAAAGCGCGTGGGATTTACAGCATGGGCCCCGAAAAAAAGGGGAGCAGACCGTATGGTAACATCAGACATCTTCATGGGGGTCCCGCCATGGGCGATGACTATTTTGGGCGGAGATGCGGAAGCCGCGGAATATTTTCTGCAGTTTGGCGAAGACAGGAAAAATGATCGGATAGCGCTTCTGATCGGCCAGGTGAGAGATCCGCAGATGATCGCGATGCTGTGGCGGAGGAAACCAAAACTGATGAGGGACGTGGCTCCCGTATTTGCGCTGCGTCAGGTGAACGCCGATCTGCTGCAGAGCCTTCTGGCGGAGGGAGCGGAACTTCCGTCCGAGCCTTTTGCAAAGCTGGGAACGGAATTTTTTTCCGAGAGCTTATTACATCAGCGGCTGACAGGAGCGCCGAGGGAATTTCGTTTGAACGGCGATCTGATGCGATGCCTGCGGATCCTGGAAAAAGCGGGGCGGCGGCCCGCTGGGGCGGAGCTTGAATTTCTGACGGAGATCATGCTAAAAACCGCCGATCAGCGTCTGATGCGCTATGTGGCAAAGCGGGCGGGACGCCGGCCCGTGGATATAACAAAATATGTGTGGGAGCTGAAGCCGGACAGAAAGGAGTTCGAGCGCCGCCTGAAGGAGAGCGGCATCCGTCTGATCTTCCGGCCCGCGGCAGAATCGTGCCGCTTTGGACTAGGCCGCCGCGGGCTGCGAAAGATCCTCAGACTGGCGGAGATAGAGACCCCGGAGAAGGGGAAGCTGGATGAGGTGACAAAAGAGATACTGCGGGAACAGACAGAAGACGGGATCCGCCTGCTGATAAAATGCGGTCTTCTGCGGAAGGACAACATCAGCCTGGGGATCTCATACGCGGCGGAGAACGGACTGGAACGGATCTATGGACCCATGGTGGAGACGGCCGCCGGGGTGGGAGGTGAAAAATCGTATGACTTCGAAACATGAGGGGAAGAGGGAAGAAGATGAAAGGGAGAATGACAAAGGCCTCCGTATCTGGATGCTTATGAGCAGGGTCGAAATGCTTGCTCAGGCAGGCGAGTTTGATGAAATAGTGAACGAGGCGGAAAAGACGCCGCTGGTTCTGGCTCTGCAGCGAAGATTCTATAATCCTTTTTATACGGGTCTTCTACAGGCGGGTCTCACGGGCGGTCACTGGCAGACAGGCGCTGGGAATTGGAATACGATGGGAAACAGCGGAAATTTTACACAGCTGCTCTGGGAGCAGGACAGGGCGGCGTGGAAGAGGGCGGCCCGTATCCTGTGCAGCGTGCCGGAGGTCGGGTGTACGATCGAACTGTCAGTGGACTATCGGGTGGGAGAGATGGAATACCAGATGCATGGCGGATTGCTGGGCGCGGCAGTCATTGAGGGGGATGCGGAGCTGGTGCGGCTGCTTTTAAAATCCGGATTTAAGCCGGATGGCTGGGAGGATGGTTTCTACTATGTGGACTTTGCGGGGCTGATTTTACAGCGGAGCTACACTATGGACCGCTTCTCCTGCAGCGTACCGGTCGGCTGGACGACCAGGTGTGTGTCTGCTGACGGCGTTGATCAGGGCTGGTGCGGCAGGACCTTTACGCTGAAGACCGGCAGTCCGCTGATGGCGGCTGTGACCAGAGGAGATCAGGACTGCGCCCGGCTCCTGCTGGAAGCCGGCGCTTCGTACGATCCGGACAATCTCATGTGTTCGCTGTTTATAGGAAATTGTCCTTCGGCGGCGATGGCCGCCGATCTTTCCCGGACCGCCGCCGCCAGAAAACGCAGAGAGACTCTGAGGCGGTGGATCTCACGGTTCTGCAAAAAAAGTGACCGGATCTGAAACCTCCGGCGGAGGGCGGAGGGGACTGTGATAGGGTAAAGATGCGGGAAGACAGAAGACCGGCAAAAATGTAAGGAGGAGGATACAGATGAACATAAAAGAAGCAAAACAGACAGTGAAGGATGCGATCCACGTGTATCTGGCAAAGGATGGCGGCGGGAGGTACCGCATTCCGGTCAATCGCCAGAGACCGCTGGCGCTCATCGGACCGGCGGGGGTGGGAAAGACCGATATCGTGCGTCAGGCCGCTGCGGAGATGGACGTGGCGTTTCTCTCCTATACGATCACTCACCACACCCGTCAGAGCATCATGGGATTACCGCGGCTGGAGCAGAGGGAGTACGGGGGGACGCTCTGCCATGTGACCGGCTACACGATGAGCGAGATCATATCAGAGATCTACGAGACCATGGAACGTACGGGAAAAAAAGAGGGCGTGCTGTTTCTGGACGAGTTCAACTGCGCTTCGGAGACGATTGCGCCGCTGATGCTGCAGTTCCTGCAAAACAAAACCTTTGGATGCCACAGTGTACCGGAGGGCTGGGTGGTGGTGCTGGCGGGAAATCCCGGGGAATACAACCGATCCGCCAGAGAGACGGATGTGGTGACGAGGGACCGGATACGGGAGATCCATATCGAGCCCTCCTTCGATGCATGGCGGGAGTACGCGGTGGGGAAGAGCGTCCATCCGACCATTCTGGCGTACCTGTCGCAGAACCGATCGCATTTCTATTACTTCGCCAACGAAAAAGGGGAACTTCATCTGGCCACAGCCAGAGGGTGGGAAGAGCTGTCGCAGATGATCAGGATCTGCGAGGAGGAAAACCTGCCGGTAGACGCAGGGCTTGCGGAGCAATATCTTCCCTGCCCGAAGATCGCGGGCGGATTCATCAATTATTATAAGATATTTAATGAGATCGTCAGACCCGAGGAGGTAGAAACGATCCTGAAAGGGAAGGCCTCAGGAGAACTGCGGGTGCGGTTTCGAAATAAGCCTTTCGATGTGAGATGCGCTCTGATCTGGCTGCTGTCAGACCGCCTGTTGACCGGATCAGCGGATTATGCCGCAAAGACGGCGGTCTGCGACAGACTTTACGCTGTTCTGACCGCCGCGGATACGGAGCAGCCGCTGTCCGGGCAGCTCCGGGAACCTAAGCCGGCGGATGAAAATAACGGTGGTCTGCAGTTGTTTTCCAGACTGGGACAATTGCCCGCGGCAGGACTGAACGCCGGCGGGAGCGCAGGGGAAAAAGAGGGTAATTCGGAGGGTCAGCGTCCGGCGGTAACGGCGGAAGTAGAGCGCATTCTAGGGAAGTACCGGGAGCTGGCGGAAGAGACTGAACCGGCGTCAGGCTTTGAAAAGATCCGCGGAGAATTTTCCGCTCTGGTGAGGAAGCGGGAACAGGCGCGGGATCTGGCGGACGAAGCCGTTACGAATACGCTGAACTTTGTAAGTCAGGTTTTTGGAGAGGGAAGCGAGATGGAGATCCTGCTGAACAATCTGGACGCGGCGGAGGATGTTGTGCGTTTGCTGGCGGAGACGGGAAACAGCCGCTATATAGAGGAACGGAGAGCGGTATTTGCGCCCATATCAAAAGGCAGCGTGAATAAAAGAGTGAAAGAGGCGCTGAACAAAAATGAGGCGTGACCGGCAGAAACGCCGCGGAGATAGAACGATGTGCGGCTGCAGGGACTGTAGAAAGGAAGGGAAATAATGCAGACAGAAAAATTTTGCGCCGACCGGATGCCCACGGCGGTGGAGCGGATCAGGATTAAAACGGAAGCGGGCGGTATTCCGCTGCGCTATATTCAGGGCAGAGGACGGACCGGCGCGCAGCTGACCTTGTCGCTGTCGGAGCGTCCGCACATGAGAGACTGCATGACGCTGCTTTCCGACGGCGCGGGAGACAGGGTGATCCTGCTCTGCGATACCATGGCGGGAGGGCTGTCGGCCGCAGGTTTTCTGGCGGACGCGCTCCTGCTGCAGAAACGGCAGGAGAAGGATCCGCCCTGGGAAAGGAAAGAGCGGTTTTTCGGGGAGTTTGACACAGGGGTTTTTGAGATCGACGAAAGCGAGGAAGGGGATGCGGACGGGTATTTCACAGACGGCGGCCTGCTGGAAGGGCAGCTGCTGACAGGGATGCGGGCGGCTGTGACCGGCGGATGCTGCGGGGAAGGGGATATGGAGTCGATCCTGCGGGAAGACCGATTCGTGCTGTTTTCAGAGCGCGAGCTGGACGGTGGAAGCTGTGATGACGCGGGGGACGTTCAGGGACCCGTCCAACTGTCGATGAGACCCCGTCTGGAACCCGACGCGGCCGCGGCGATCATTGTGCTGTGCGATGGGATGACGGCTCTGTCGGAACAGACGGCGGAATTCCTGCTGGGCTGGAAAAAGCCGGTTCTCATCGTTCTGCCGCGGGAGAAGGCCAACAAGGCGCAGATCGACCGCCTGCTTTTTGAGGGGGGATTCGTGCTGGCGGGGACGGAGGAACCGTCCTGCGTCTTTCTGGCCGGGCTCCTCAGGGATCTGGTGGCGGAGCAGGGCTGTCAGATCGCTGAGGAAGTAGATCGGGAGGCTGTGATCCAGGACCTGAAAAAGGCGAGACGGCAGCTTTTCTGTGAAAACGACGTGGCCCGTCTGGCTGCGCTGGCTGTCCGGCGGGCCCAAACAGGCGAAAACGGCTTTCAGAACAGGGTCGTCAGGGATTTTTCGGTGGAACATTACGAGGGAGACCAGAGGGGCGGAGCGCAGCTTTTTGCAGATATCGTGGGACTGGAACGGGTAAAGAAGATCGTGGAGACGGAGGCCAATCGTCTGGCTTACAGAAAGAAGATGGCGGAGCGGGAAAAGGATCGGGGCGCCGCCCGCGGCGGGTACGAAGCAGAGCAGCCGGCGGGGAGCATGGCCTTCGTCGGAAGGCCCGGAACCTGCAAGACAACCATGGCCAGAGCGATGGCGGTCCGGCTGGCAGAGCTTGGCGTGACCAACGGCGTGTTTCTGGAAGCCGGCCGGGAAGATCTGGTGGGCCGTTATATGGGCGAGACCTCGCACAAGGTAGCCGCGATGTTTCGGAAGGCCCGGGGCGGAGTTCTGTTCATCGACGAGGCGGGGTCTCTGATCGGGGGAGATCACGATCAGTACGGCGTAGAGGCGCTGTCGGCAGTGGTCCGCCATATGGAAAACGAGAGAGAGACCGTGGTCATCTTCGCCACCTATGGGGGGGAGATGGAAAAACTGTTTTCCGCCAATGAGGGACTGCGGTCCAGGATCGCCAGAGTGGTGGAATTTCCCGATTACAGCGTCGAGGAGCTGATCAGAATTTTCCGCGGGATGGCCGGCAGGAGAGGCTACCGGCTGGGAGAGGACTGTCTGCAGGTACTGGAACTCTATTTCCGCAGAGCGGCGAAAAAGAAGGACTTCGGCGGCGGCCGGGAGGCCCGGCGGCTTCTGGAAACGGCGGAGGGCGTCCTGGCCAACTCCGTCGTGGCAGGATGGAATGGGGGAACGGAAGCCTTTGACAGCGAAAGCCCGGGCGCTGAAATGGATCTGCTCACCGGCGAGATCCTCAGAAAGGCGGCAGGGGAGCTGCTGCGCGAACAGAGCGGAAAAGGCGGCGTTCAGATCATCGGGTTTCAGCCCTGTGGGGCCGCGGGAGTCTGATGGCCGGCGCCTGCGCTTTTGGAGAGCGGAGAAACCATACGAAACAGGAAGAGAATACGGAAAGGAGGAGGCGCCGCCGGCCGGCGGCGCCGCAGAAAATATGATTATACCCATCATCAGAGAAGGAGGGGCCGGAGGGGCGGAGCAGTCTGATCTTTATTCCCGCCTTCTCAAAGACCGCATTGTGTTGTTGGGAGGAGAAATATCAGAGGAACTGTCCTGCCTGATCACGGCGCAGCTGCTGTACCTGGAAGCGGCCGACGATTCGCTGGATATACGCATGTATATCCAGTCCCCCGGAGGCAGCGTGACGGCGGGGCTGGCCATCTACGACACCATGCGCGCGCTGAGATGTCCCGTATCCACCATCGCCATGGGACAGGCAGCCTCGATGGGAGCTTTTCTTCTGGCGGGAGGAACGCGGGGAAAGCGGTTTGCGCTTCCCCACGCCGGTATTATGATCCATCAGCCCCTGGGAGGCTGCAGCGGACCGGCGGACGATATGCTCATCCGCACGGAAGAAATTCTACGTTACCGGCGGCTGCTCAACGGAGAACTGGCCCGGAATTCAAATCTCAGTGCGGAAGAGATCGAAAAGCTGACTGTGCGCGACTGCTACATGGAGGCGGAGACCGCTCTGCGCTACGGTCTCATCGACGGGATCTGCGGCCGGGAACAGAAACTTGTTTTGGACGGTGAAAGGAGGGAGACTGAATGTATCTGATGGATGAAGGATTCTGGGTGCTGCGGCGGATCATTGAGACGGTGGTGCTGGCCGGCGGCGCGGCGGGGACTGTACTCATCCTGCTTCTTCTGGCGGATCTGCGCGTTTTTCTCAGAAGAGTTGGGGAAAGCCTGATCCGTTACCTGGATGCGGTGGACGACCCGGTACAGGAGGAGGAAGAAAAGCTGAGAGCTGCCTTGGAGGAACGGAGGAATGGATAAGAATAAACTGGCTCTGGATATTCTGCGGTACAGCAGAAAGGAGCTGCGGAATGCGTACCCGTACCTGGGGCCGGTACTGTATGTGCTGCAGATGATACGGTCTGAGGATACGCCCTGGATGGGAACGGACGGTTTTGGGATCTATTACAATCCGGACGCTGTAGTCAAGGTGTATCAGAAAGCGCCGGAGGAGATCCCGCTGACGATCATGCACCTGATCGTTCACTGCATTCTGGGCCATACGGAAAAAAGGACGGGGCGGGAGCATCTGCTGTACGACAGCTGCTGCGATGTGGCAGCGCTTCAGATCACATCCGCCCTGAAGGGGGTATGCGGCAGAGATCCGAGGAAAAGTCTTTCTGAGATCAAAGCTGCGGCGAAGTTCTTTCGCGGACGCTCGGCGGAGCAGTGCTATGAGATGATCAGGCAGGAGCGGATCGAAGGGTGTGGAGAAGAAGGGGCGGAGGCGGTTCTTGCCGCAGCCGGTCCCCATGCGGTCTGTGACGATCACCGGTTTTGGGGGATGGATCCGCAAAAAGAGGGACGAGGGGTGCGAGGGGGACGCGGGACGGAATCACTGAGGGCAGCCTGGCGCCGGGCGCTTACGAAGTCTGCGGAATTGTATGGGAAAGCTTTGAAAAGAGGGGAGATAAAAGCGGGACGGGGGATGGGCATGCTCTTCTCTCAGAGCAGCGTGACAGAGGTGTCCCCTGTTTCCTACAGGGAGATATTGAAACGGTTTGCCGCGCCTGCGGAAGTTATGAAAGTGGATATGGACACCATGGACCTGGCCTGGTATGTGACCGGACTGGACCTTTACGGGGATCTTCCGATCATCGAGTACAACGAGTACAGGGACGTCAACGTGGTGGAGGAATTCATCATCGCCATCGATACGTCAGGATCCTGCTGCGGCGAGACGCTAAACGATTTCCTGAAGCAGACTGCGGCGGTGGTGCGGGACATGGAGGTGACAGGGCGAAAATTCCGGCTGCGCATCATTCAGTGCGACTGGAACATTCAGGCGGAGAAAGAGATACGGACGGAGAAGGAGTTCGATCAATATATGGGAGACATCCAGTTAAGAGGCGGAGGAGGCACCTCTTTTAAGCCGGTGTTTCAGCGGATCGAAGAACTGATGGAAAACGGAGAATACCGCAGACTCCGCGGGCTGATATTCTTCTCCGACGGATTCGGAGATTTTCCTGAAAAGCCCACGTCTTATGAAACGGTATTCGTCATCCCCGGGGACCTGTGGTGCGACTGTGAGACAATGGGCTGGATCCCCGACTGGGTGACGGTAGCCTTGCTGGGGGAGGGAGTGACGGAGCCCGCCTTATGACGCGGATCAGTCAGTCGTTGTCTCATAGAGCGCCAGGCCGCGCTTCAGATTATCCTTCACCGCTTCGATCAGACTGTCCGGCTTCAGGACGCGGCAGTCCGTGCAGTGCTGCGTGGCCCAGAGAGCCACGCCCT
This sequence comes from Bacilliculturomica massiliensis, assembly GCF_900605495.1. Lineage (GTDB taxonomy): Bacteria > Bacillota > Clostridia > Peptostreptococcales > Anaerovoracaceae > Bacilliculturomica > Bacilliculturomica massiliensis. The sequence goes on along the minus strand of NZ_LR027599.1, from coordinate 92,818 downwards.
TGGGATTGGCCACAAACCGCAGCTCCAGCCAGCGGTCGGCCCGGCCTGCGGAAAGCGGTCCGGCGGTCTGTTCCTGAGCGGGTACGATAAAGAAATTCTTTCCAAAGGCGTCCACAGCGTTGTTGAGCCGTTCGCTGCGGACACGCAGCACGATCTCCTCCGTCTGGCCGCCGTACATGACCGGATTTTCATCCCGGTATTTCGCAGGATTGATATGGAATTCCAGGGCCCGCACGCTGTCCAGGATATTCATGGAACGGATGCGGTCCACGCGGAAGACGCTGAAGTTGGAGTTTTCATATCCCACCGACTTGCCGATCAGGTAGTAATAGCCGTTGGACCAGACGAAAAAGGCAGGGTGAAGCCTGTGCTCGCTGCGCTTTTCAAAGGCCAGGCGGTAGTTTTCAGGCGAGGTGCGCTGCGCGGTATAATGGTAATAATCAAAAGATACGCAGCGGTGTCTGCGGAGAGCTTTTGTGACGGTGTCGATGCTGTTCATAATGTCGGCGGCTCTCTGGCCGTCTGTAAGCTTGTAGGGATAACCGTCGTCGCTGACGTTGGTGATCAGATGCTGCCGGGGGTCGTTGCACAGGCGGTTCAGATCCCGCAGCAGGATGTTGGTCTGCTCCATGGTCAGCAGGGTGAAGGAGCTGATGGCGTCCGCCAGCATTTTGACTTCCGCCCGCGTTATGTCAGGAAGGACGCGGTAATAATAACTTGCGCCGGGTCTGCTGCAGACATCCCCGTCCTGGCCGGAATGCTCGGACGCGCTTTCCAGCTCGTCCATATAATCGTCGAACAGCACGTATTTTTTGTCCCGGAGAATGTATTTTTCCAGCACAAAATCGAAGATGGAGTATTCTTTGGAAGTCTCGCTTTCCAGCAGGGAAAGCGCCTTGGAAAGGGTGTCCCGGGACAGGACGCCCTTTCCGTACAGGTTTTCCATACGTTTCATCAGCTCAGAGACCTTGAAGTATTCATCCTCGGCAAAGCCCTTCAGACAGGCCGTGATCCGGGACAGCGTGAGCATGGGATCGGCCGGAAAGGCGGCCGTATCCCCTGCGGCGTCTTCCGGTCTCCTGTGGCTACCGGCCTGCGCTGAAGGGTTTTTATTTTTCTGCGCGGATTCTCTTTTTTTTGCGGTGGTTCCGGCGAAACTGCGGCTGGATGAATTTGACATGTAAGATGACCTCCCGATGTGCTGAAATAATGTCTGTCTGTATTTTAACGGATCTGAGGAAAATTTACAATAGCCGCTGAGATAGATAGGGGGCGGGCAGCGACTTGGCTCGGAGACCTGGCTCGGAGTTCTGCGGGTCCTTTTCAACGGGAGAAATATCTGGTATATTGAAGAGGAATGTATTTCTGCAGCTGAGGAGAAGGGGAGAAGGATGAGTTATCTATACCGGATCGAAGAAGGCAGTTCTCTGTTTTACGGCAGATCGGCGCTGCCTATGGACAGGGAAAAACTGCGCCGCACGCTGTGCAAGATCTACGCTGCGGAGTGGGCGAGGCCCCGGGGAGGCAGGAAGGTGGAAGCGGAGCTGGAACGGAACAATATGGCCTGCCTCCGGTACGTGGGCGGGGATGGAAAAACCCTGAGCAGCCAGCGGATCAAATACTATACCTGCAGGCAGACCGAGCGGTCCGGCCTGCCCTGGTACAGCTGCCCGGCGGCGATGGCTGACGCGGATCTTTCCGGCGCGGGCCTTCCCGGCGTGGCCCGGGCGGAACTCATATGCCTGATCTTCTGGGAAAGGCAGGAGAGCGGAAACAGTTCTCCTACCTGGTACTGCATTTTTCATCCCGAAGATGTGGGGAGCGGATGGAACGCGGAGATGAACAGAGAGAAACAGGAGGTCAGGCGTTATCGGATCAATTTCAGCCGGAAGACCGCGCCTGGCGCCGAAGGATATGTGGGAGACGACAAGGACCGGACGGAAATGAAAAAGCTGAGCACGGGGACCGCCCATGTGGCGAAGGAGATATTCAATGACGATTGATACTGACGGGCGGCTCGAATACGGAAGCGTGAAAAGCGCTCTGGCCAGGCTGTTTGCGCCGAAGAAAGGATGCGAGGTCCGCCGGGCGTTTATGACGACTTTCACGCTGAACAGCCGCATGATCGCCGACGCGCTTTTGCATATGGGGGCGTCGGCGGATGGGATCACAGGCGGCGGAAACTCTCCGGAGGCAGGCGGCGGCCTGTCTGATCTGTCCGAGCTGCAGAAACGCCTGATGCTTGAGAGATATTATCAGAGATACGTCGGAAGAAGAGATCCGGAACGGCAGCTGCACGTATTTGCCCACGATTTTGACGACGTTCTGAAGAAAACATATAACTGTTCGTCGCGAAAAAACGCGGGCGTCGATCTGTTTTGCAGCGGGATCGTGGAAAAAGAGCTGGTCACTTTTGTCCGTCCTCCCTCGGCCGGAGCTTTTTTTCATCCGAAGATCATGCTGGCAGAATTTGCGCCTGAAGGGGGAGAGGAAAGGACCCGGCGGTTTTACCGGCTCATCGTTTCCAGCAAAAATATGGTCTACGACCGTTTTTTTCAGCTGGGCATGGTACTGGAAGGATGGAGCGGCAGACAGACGGCCAACGGCAAGGCCGTCGCCGATTTTCTGCTGTTGCTTTCGCAGCAGAGACAGGGTGAAAAAAGGGATGGAAAAGAGGAAGACGTCCGTAGGCTTCTCACCGCTCTGGCGGAGGGAACGGCGGGGACTGAGTTTGCGCCCGCAGAGCCCGGGAGCTGCGGGAAAGTGAGTTTTCATTTCAACGTTCCGCCGGCGCTCAGGCCGGACAGCCAAGGCCTAGATAGCCAAAGACCGGAAAAGACGAACTTCCACCTGAAGAACCAGTTGGAACGGGATTTCAGCCCGGAGGAGGATCGGGCGCGGAGGGAACTGGCGGGGCCGGACGGGGCCTATCGCTATCTGTTTCTATGCGATTCGCTGAACGCTGATTTTCCGCGCCTGCTGCTGGGCGATGAGACGGAGTCGGAGAGGATCCTCTTCGTGAGCAATCCGTCTTCGTGGGAGAGAGCCTTTGAGAACGGGGGCAGGTCCGCCATACCTTCCTATGCGTATCTTCTGAAAGAGGGCGTGGGACAGGGACTGACGGACGACGAATGCTGCGGCGAGGGGCGTCCTTATATCCACGCAAAGCTTTACGCCCGCTTTGGAGGCGGCCGCACTGTGGTGTGGGCAGGGTCTGCCAACGGAACGCGAAATGCGGTCAGCGAAAACTTTGAATGTATGGCGCGGTACGAATACGAAACGGACCCTACGGAGACCGGGGGAGACAGGTTTGAGGAAATTCGCCGTTGGCTGGAACCGGTGACGCCGGAGCGTCTGGAAGAATACAGATGTTCCCGGTCCGGAGAAAGGGAACGATTGCTGGAGCTCCTTCGGGAGCTGCTTCAGGAACAGACGGTGTTTTCCTGCAGCGTTCTCAGGTCGGGCAGGCTATCCGTATCCGTATCTCCGGCCGAAGGCCGGCGGGCAGCGGAGGAGGATCCCGGAGAAGACGATCCTTGGGGACTGCCGGAGCCGTTTCAATTTTATTTTACGCTGCCGGGGAAATGCGGCATGTGTGAATTTTCACTGCCAAAGAGCGAAAACAGCCAGTTTGAGATCCATTTTACGCAGGAGCAGTTTCCTGCGGACCGGGCGGGTCTGGTCCGGGTAGCCAGGAAGATGGAGGATGTGGCCCTGATCCCCGTACGTCTGCGCTTTGAAGAGGACGGGGATCCGGATGCAGGCGCGGAATTGGGAAGGGCCTCGGGAGCGAAAAATTCCGTGGACGCAGAAGCTTACATCAGGCTGTTGTATAAAAATATGCTTCCGAAGCTGAGGGACTTTGTGCCTCCGCTCTCTGGAGAAGCTCCGTTTCCTTACGACAGCGCGGATACCGCCGAAATGCGGCTGTGTAAATACGCCGTCGACAGAGGCTGGGACAGGGATGGATGGCGCTGCGGGAAGATCGCGGCGGAGATCCAAGGGTTTCTGGAAAAAGTCGGGATAGACGAGGACGAGGACGACCTTGGAGCGTACGATTATGCAGCCCTTCGCGGCGAACTTGCCAGATTCAGACACAAGGCGGAGGAGTTCAGAAGCTATTTAAAGGAGTGGGAAGATGGAGCAGACGACGGCAGGCGGCGCTAGCGGGTGTTTCCTGGTGGCCGACGAGGTGGGCCTTGGAAAAACCAGGATCGCCCGCACGGTGGCGTTCGAGATGGCCAGGATGAACGGCCGGGCGGCGGTGTTTTATCTGGCCTCCAACGCCCGCATCGCACGAAATAATATAAAGGATTTTGACGGGACGAACAGAGAGATCTCTCACATAAGGGAGGAAAACTTCAGGGATCTGACGGGCTGCCAGAGAGCAGCGGCGGAGAGAGCGCTGGCCGCCTTCGGTTACGGCGACGGATATGTGGGCAGCGCGGAGAGGGCCATGGAGATCCGGCGGGCGCCGGAGACGTTTCGGCTCAGCATGGCGGCGGTGGACAGAGACGTGCTGGCGTCGGTCCGGCCTTCCGGAAACCAGGGCCGCGGCTTCTGCATCACATTTCCCATAACGCCCAGGACCAGTTTCAACACAGACGCCGGATTGCAGTACACGGGCTCGCAGGATGAGCGGAGCTGCATGGAAGCGGCGCTCCGGCAGGCGGCGAGGTTCTGCGAAAAAAGACAGGAAGCGGAGGAAAACGGCGAGGTGATCCGGCAGGAGCCGGTCTCGGAGGCCGTTTTGCTGGCGGCGGCGTACCAGAAATTTGGACGCCGTCCGGGACCGGGAGAATGGAGCGGAGAGACGGCGTGCCGGGAATTGCAGGATCATCTGACGTATCTTTTGGATCTGAGAGAGAATAAAGAGTATGCCCAGATGGAAAACAGCCGGTTCCGCCGGCTCCGCCAGATCATGAGCAACGCCGCCGCGTGTCTTTTGAAGCCGGATCTGATCGTAGCCGATGAGTTTCAGCGCTACCGCGGATTTCTTGAGAATACCGGCAACGGTTACAGCGTGTTGACTATGCTTCGGTTTATGCGGGCGTTTCCGGAGATCTTCACGCGGCTGCCGAAGATCCTGCTGCTGTCGGCCACTCCCTACGATTACGATCACAATGCGTTTGCAGAGATGGAGCCGGAGGGGGGCAAGGAGCCGCCGTGGCTGTCCGGCGACAGCGCCGGACGGACGGAAAAACGAACGGGATCCGAGGGGCCGTATTCCGATTTCAACGAATTGAAAGCGGCTATGATAGAACTGGGCGGCCGCACAGAACGGACGGCGGACTTCATGAGCCGGACGGAGAGGAATATGTTTTTCCAGGAAGAGGACCGGAAACTGTATGAGGATTTCCGGGTGCCTGAGCTGCAGCCGGAGCAGTACAAAAAACATCTGAATTATATCCAGAGCGTCCTGCGCGGCTTGTGCGGCGTCCCGTCCGGCTCTGAGGAAGAGGACGGCGCGGCGGCCGCAGGGGGCCGGACAGGAGCGGGAGAGGCGGCGGATATGGACGGCCGGACAGGAGCGGGAGACGCGGCAGATATGGACGGCCGGACAGGAGGGGACGGCGCGCCGGGCGCAGAGGGTCCGGAGGCGGCGGCCGTTGTGGGCAGCTGTATTTCCCACACCCCTCATTTCTGGAAATTCAGCGGCGATTACAAGAAGATGGGGAGACTGTTTGGCGGCGGCAGCGGGACCGGCGGGCCGGATCAGCTGACAAAACAGGCGCATGCAGCGCTGGAGGAGCTTGACCGGACCTCCGACCCATACGATCACATTCTGCTGCAGACGCTGATCCGGGAATGTATGCCGGAAGGCGCTGAAAATCTGCTCTGGGTGCCGCCCAGCCGGGGCGGCGGGGCAAACAGCGGTTTTGGGGCGCTTTCCGCCTACGGAAAAACGCTGGTCTTCGCCAGATACCGGATGTCCTCCCGCAGCGCGGCTTATTATGTGAGCAGGGAGGCCAACGCCAGACTGGAGCGCCGTCTGACGGAGCAGTGGGAAGACGGGTCGGAAGATCTTTGCTGCGGTCAGGCGGGGGAACTGAGGACGTTTCTGGCGGAGACCCCCTGCGGGGATCTGTGCGATGAGGAAACGACGGCAGCTCTGCTGGCCTTCTTCAATCAGACGTACTGCAAAAAGGTGGTCTGCTCCCTCTATGGAAGCTATACGGAGAAAACGGTGATACGGTACTGCAGGGAGTATTGTCTGAAGGAGGTACTGGCGGAGTATTACGAGGTGTGCGGGGCCGGCGGCAGCGAGGATTTTCACAGAAAGCTGCGGGAGACGCTGGCTGGAGACGCCGGGGGCAAAGGGATGTGGATGGGACAGGTAAACGGGTATGCGCTGACCTTTTCCGCGCAGTATACGGACGATCCTGATGAAAACGGGGGTCACAGGGATGACTTTCAGATGCAGATGCAGGAACGCTTTAATTCTCCCTTTTATCCCATGGTGCTGGCCGCCACGGGAACGGCCCAGGAAGGTCTGGACCTGCACAAGTACGCGGACAAACTCATGCACTGGCACACCGCCGCCAACGCCAACGCCTTTATGCAGAGGGAGGGCCGGCTGGACCGTCCCAATTCTCTTATCATCCGAAGGCGGCTGGCGGAGCTCTGCAGCCGGCTGGAGCAGGACGGCTCAGATCAGGCGGAAGCCCTCCGAAGGCGGATGACAGACCGTCTGCGGGAAGCGGATTTGAAGGGCCGTCCGGCGTTTTTCGGGATCGTGCAGGAACACGCTCTGCGCATCATTGAGGAGATAAGGCCCCGGGGGATCGACCTGAAGCAGCTGGCTCTGGCGGCAGCGGCAGGCATTTTTCCCAAGTGGTATATTCCCGCCCTGACGGAGGAATCGCCCCGGATCAGGCGTATCGCAGCGCCCACGCTGCTCAGTGGTCAGAAGGAACTGGCGGAGAAGATCCACAGCGCAGCGAAAAACTATCCGGAGTTTCTCGGCGGCGCGGAGGAATGGGATCGAGAGCAGAGCGGCGGCAGGGAGGAGACCCGCTCCCAGTGGACGGAACTGCGAAAAAGGACCCTGTGCGCTTTTTTTGATTATGCAGGAAATATCGCGAAGCGATATTGACGGAATAACAAAAAAGTTTACCTTGTGAAAGTGAGCCCGCAGGGCGGTCATGTTTCCAAAGGGTTTGCGCAGAGGGCGGAGGATCGGCGCAGCTGTTTTTTTACGGCGGGAAATAAACGATCCGGCCCTGTTTTCATGAGAGAACAGGGCCGGATCATTTCGCTTCAGGCCAGTTTGTACTCCGCAGACCGCGGATAGGGGATCGTACCTACAGCGCACCGTCCCGCCCGTGCATCCGCAGCCAGACCTTGCGGATCAGATCCGCGGGGATGACCAGAGCGGAGAGGGCCAGGGTGACGATCAGTTCGCCGGCGGTCAGACCGCAGGTGCGGAAGAGGGAGCCGCCGTGGTAGATGAGAACGATCTGGACCAGAGCCACTAAGGTCATAATACCGATAAAGGCCGGATTTTTCCGCAGGTGGGAAAGCAGGTTGAGACGGTGGGTCCGGGCGTTGAAGCTGTTGGCGATGCCGCTGAAAATGAACAGGGCGAAAAAGGCCGTCATGAAGCACATGGGCGTATAGGAGTAATGATAAAACTCCCGGATGAGCCCGGAGGTCATGAAGAACAGGCACAACAGGATGGTAAAGCAGCCCATGAACAGGATCTGTTCGACCATATCGCGGGTAAGGACCGGTTCGTCGCGCCGCTTCGGCATCTCTTTCATATATTCTTTCAGCGGCGGTTCGCCGGCGAAGGCCAGGCCCGCCAGGGTGTCCATGATGATGTTGACCCAGAGCATCTGGATGATGGTGATAGGGGTGTCCATGCCGATAAAGGGTCCGATGAGGGAGACGCCCACCGCGCAGAGATTCATGGTCAGCTGAAAGACGATGAATTTGCGGATGCTCTTGAAAATGGTCCGCCCGTAGAGGATGGCCTTGGCGATGGAAGCGATATTGTTGTCCAGGATGACGATGTCGCCGGCTTCCTTGGCCACCTCCGTGCCGTCGCCCATGGCAAATCCCACGTCGGCGCGTTTCAGGGCCGGCGCGTCGTTGATGCCGTCGCCGGTCATGCCCACCACCATGCCCCGTTCCTGGGCCAGCCGGACCAGACGGCTTTTGTCCGTTGGAAGGGCCCTGGCCACCACGCCGATGGAGGGCAGCATGCGGGAGAGCTGATCGTCTGAGAAATTCGCCATCTCGGCGCTGGTGATGACCTGACCCGGCAGCTTGCAGCTCTCTGCGATGGCGGCGGCAGTGTCCCGGTTGTCTCCGGTGACCATGACCACCTGAACGCCGGCGCCTTCCACTTCACGGACCGCGTCGGCGGCTTCCGGGCGCAGCTGGTCGTTGATGCCGCACAGGCCGATGAGGGTGAGTCCGCCGAAGCCGGAACGGGCGCGTACGCCGTCGCCCCCTTTGCCTGCCGCTGCCGCATAGCCCCGTCCGTCCGGATGAGCGGCGGCAGCTGAAGCGCTGTTTTCCAGCTCTTTAGCGGTGGCGGAAGCCGTGGCGGCCAGAGCGATAACGCGGACGGCGTTTTCCGTCATATCTTTCCAGCAGCGTTCCACAGCGCGGCGGTTGGCGGTGGTGAAGGTCCGGCGGGCGCCGGTCTCGTCGTAATAATGGGTGCAGCCTGCCAGAATGCGTTCCGGCGCGCCCTTCACAAGAGTCAGCTGCTTCGCTCCGCTGTCGGGATCGGGGCGTCCGGAAGCCGTGTCCGGCGGAGGGGTCACCGCCGGCGCTTTTACGGTCACGGCGCTGAATTTTTTTGCGCTGCTGAAGGGCATAGAGGACGTGATGGTGTAACCTTTCAGAATGCGGAAATCTTCATCGGTCATAAAGGGAAGTACATATTCCATCATGGCCCGGTCCGTGGCGTTTCCGCCCAGGGCCTTTCCCTCGGAGAGAACGCTTGCGGTATTCAGAAAGCCGGAGAGCCGCAGAAGCGTTTTCAGGGAGCCCTCCGGAAAGCTCTGAGAACGTCCGTCTCCGCGGACGAAGGAGGCCACGGAGAGCTTGCCCGCGGTCAGCGTGCCGGTCTTATCGGTGAAGAGAATGGAGAGACTGCCCGCCGTCTCGATGCCCACCAGCTTGCGGACCATCACATGGTCGGAAAGCATGCGCAGCATGTTGGAGGAGAGCACTACGGTGATCATCATGGGCAGACCTTCCGGCACGGCCACCACCACGATGGTGATCGCCAGGGTCAGCGCGTGAAGAATGTATTCTGTAAGAGAATACAGGTCGGGGATCACTACTGTCATGATGGGGAACTGGACCACGCCTCCCGGAAAACAGATGGAGTGAAAGAGATCGGTGAAGGCGATGAGAGCCGCCGCCAGATAGCCCAGACGGCTGATGGTCCTGGCCAGGCCCGCCAGCTTGACCTTCAGGGGGCTGTCCCGGGTCTCGTCCTGCATCTCCTTTGCCATGTGGCCGTAGAAGGTGGTGTCGCCCACGTTGACCACCCGCATGATGCCTTCGCCGGAGTCCACGACGCTGCCGCGGAACAGGTGGTGATCAGACATGAGATCCCATTCCTGGGGAGCGGGCTCGCGGAAGGAAGCGGGAGCGGTGATCTTGCTCACCTCGGAGCTCTCGCCGTTGAGGGCGGACTGATCGACTTTCAGCTTGCCCTGTATGAGATAACCGTCCGCCGGGATTTTTTCACCGGCCTGCAGCAGGATCAGGTCGCCGGATACCACCTGATTGATGGGCAGGGAGCGGATCCCTTCCTTTCTCTTGACGCGGCAGGAAATCGCGTCGGCCTCGGTGAGCAGTTTCGAGAACGCCGCTTCGCTGCCATATTCGGACAGGGTGGAAACAAAGGTGGCCAGAAATACCGCCACCGCGATCCCAGCGGCCTCCATCCAGTCCGCGTTCCGGAACAGAAAGAGGACGTTCAGCACCAGAGCGCCCAGCAGTATCTGAATGATCGGGTCGCCGAAACTGGACAGATACTGAAGCAAAAAGCTCTTTCGCTTTTTCTGCGTGAGCTCATTTGCGCCGTGCTGTTTTCTGGACTGCTCCACCTGTTCTGCGGACAGCCCTTCGAAGGAATTAACGTTTGCCATCTCATTTCTCCTTTTCTTCTGCGCGTCATCAGCGCCCGGCCCACCGGCGGCCGATCTCCGGAGGGGGTCCCGGAGCGGCGTGCCTGGCGGTCCTGCGGCTGACGGCGCATCGGTATTTTGCATTTTTGATCTTGTCCTAATATCTATTCGCAGTGTGGGACATGTATGCCTGTTTGTCCAAAATTACGTTGAGTTTTCCCACGGGAAAGGGCATAATATAACTATATGCGGCTGGGGATAAAGCGATGAAATACAGCGCCTGCAGGCGGATCCGCCTTGTCTTCGGCAGAACGGGAGAAAGATAGGAATGTCAAAGAAGCTGATACAGAATCTATATAAGGAGCTGACTGAGAGCCTGACGGACCGGAGGTTTCTGCGGGAGGCGGGCGTAAAGAAAAAAAACGTGGCGGATCTTCTGAAGGAAGAAAACTGGAAGGAGCGCATCGGAGAGATCTGCGCGGCGGGCAGGGTGACCTGCGCGTCTGTTCTGGCATGCTGCGAAAAGACCATGGAGCGTCTGTCGGCTGAGAAGCCGGAGGAAGGCTGGCTGCTCTACAGCTATCATTACATAATGGTGGGACTGTTCCCCGAATGTATGGAGCTCGACCGCCGGCCTGAGTTTCAGCGGGCGGTGCTGTTTTATCTGGCGGTGCTGAAACTGTTTCTGAAATACGAGGAACAGATCACGGGCCGGGAGCCGAAGTATTCTTTCCGCTTTCTCAGCGCCAGAGAGGCGGGGGAATCGGAGTACAGAGAGGAATACCTGCATTTCAGAGAGTGCTTTGAGGAGCAGTATGTCTGCGAGCTCATGCGGATCGGCGGAGAGGTGACCAGCTTCGACGCGCTGGGGCATGTCTCCGGCGTGCACAATATCGCCATGCATGTGGCGCGGCAGCTTTACGCGGCGGGCGTTCCCATCGATCTGGGACTGACTTCGGCTGCCGCCGCGGCCCACGACATCGGAAAATACGGATGCCGAGCCCACGAGGCCGGCCGCATACCGTATCTGCACTATTACTATACCGACCAGTGGCTGAAGAAGAACGATATGCCGGCCACGGCCCACATCGCGTCCAATCATTCAACCTGGGATCTGGAACTGGAAAATCTGCCCGTAGAATCTCTGGTGCTGATCTACGCGGACTTCCGGGTAAAGAGCAGCGGCCGGGACGAGAACGGGAAGGAACAGATCGCGATCTTTACGCTGCAGGAGGCATTTTCCGTCATTCTGAACAAGCTGGACAATGTGGATCAGGCCAAGGAAAACCGCTACCGCCACGTTTACGCCAAGCTGGCTGATTTTGAGGATTACATGGTGAGCCTGGGCGTCAACGTGGATCTGACGAAAGAAGAACTGACGCCAGCAGAAGAAAAGGACGCGGCGCTGCTCACCGTTGCGGAGTCCGTAGACCGGCTGAAATACATGGCGATCTCCCACAACATACGGCTGATGAACAAGCTGTCGGGAGAGACTTCCTTCGGAAACGTTCTGGAAGCGGCCCGCAGCGAAAAGAACTGGAAAAACAGCCGGGCCTATATCAATCTGTTTGAAGAATATTTTACCTATATGACCCAGAGACAGAAGATGATGACGCTGAAGTTTCTCTACGAGCTGCTCATGCACCGGGAGGGCGACATCCGGAGGCAGGCCGCAAATCTGATGGGAAATATCATCGTCCATTTCGATGAAGAATACCGCAAAGAGCTGCCGGAGGACGCGGTGCGGGCTTCCGGAGAAATGACGGGACTGCTGCTCTGGGAGCGCTATCTGAACATGATCGTCTACCCGGATCACAAGGTGACGGACCAGCACCGGCGCTGGATCGGCTACGCGCTGAAGATCGCCGTGGAGTCCGTGCTGTCCCGCTGCAAGATCTCCGAGCGCAGCGCCTATCTGGAGCTGCTTTTAAGCCATTATAGAAGAAAGGATATACCCGACAGCACGGTGTTCACGCTGATCGACACGGCGCTGATCATCCCTCTGGATCTGCTTCTGGAGTGCGATCTGAATTTTCTCATACGCTTTACGGAAGATGCGCTGTGCCGGGATTCGCTGGAGATCCGCACGGCGGCTCTTCGGTTCCTGAAATATTTTACGGCGAAGATCGAGGCGCAGGCCCCCTGGGATCAGGCGGTGGAACGGATGGCCTGCGGGCCTGCGGCTGAGGAAAACGTGAGCCTGCGCTACCTTTGCGCCTGCGTCAGCAGAAACTGGGAGCTGCCGGGAGCGGACCGAACCGACGATGATTACCGGCGGATCGTGTACGGTAACCCGGAGATCGTGTCGGATATTTTCCTGGAAAATCTGAAAACAGGCACGCCCTGGGTCATCAAGGCGGTGAATATCGAACTGCTGCTGGAATATATTCAGAAAAACCGCAAGACCCACGTGCTCCACATCGCCACCCATTTTTCCAATCTGCTGAAGGTCAGCGAGCGGATCACCGTGCGCCACAGCGCCGGGCAGGCTCTTGTCCGGATCGCGCCGCTCATGTCCAGGGATCAGAGAAACGAGGTGGCCATCGAGCTCATGAAGGGGCTGGAAACGGGAGAATACGAGTTTTCCAAGTACATTCCCGAATATCTGGGCGAATTCGTCCTTTACCTGTATCCCACGGAACTGGACGAATTTATCAACGATCTGTCCCGTCTGCTCATCAGCGCCAACGACCGGGTGGTCTGCGTGGCGCTGGACACGCTGGGCGTCATCCTGCAGCACTACAAGGTATACAGAGAACGTTTCCTGCGCGGGGAGGAAGAGTTCTGCGCCCGGCGCAAAAAGATACTGGGCCGGCTGCTCTCCGGCCTGGCCAATTATACGCCGGCCATCAATCAGGAGGCGTTTCTCGTCATCAGCCAGTACCTGTTTGCCGGCGGCAAGCTGACGCTGGAGGACCGTATGGAGCTGTTTTCCGTCATCTACAAAAAGCTGGTGACGCTGGTGCCGGAGCAGGAGACGGGAGAACTGAGCTTTTTCAACAGCGCGGCGTCGCTGAACCACATTTATCGTTTTATCGGAGACTGGCTGTTTACCTACGGCAGCTTCGACATTGAGGAAAAGGAAAAGGTGGCCTTTTTCCCCGGCACCTTCGACCCCTTCTCTCTCAGCCACAAGGAGATCGCCAGAGAGATCCGGGATCTGGGATTTACGGTGTACCTGGCGCTGGACGAGTTTTCCTGGTCGAAAAAGACTCAGCCCCGCATGATACGCCGCCAGATCATAACTATGTCCGTGGCCAATGAGGACGACATTTACCTGTTCCCCGACGACATACCCGTGAACATCGCAAATCCTGCGGATCTGAAGCGGCTGCGCGAGCTGTTTCCCGATCAGGAACTTTACATCGTGGTGGGCAGCGACGTGGTGAGCAACGCTTCATCGTACAAAAAGCCGCCGGAGCCCTGGTCCATCCATTCCCTGAACCATATCATCTTTCTGCGGGACACCATGGAGGGAAGCGGTTCTGCGGAAGGCGGTGAACATCTGATCACAGGCCGGGTGGTGCGTTTGAAGCTGCCCCTGCAGCTGGAAGATATCAGTTCCACGCGGATCAGGGAAAACGTGGACTATAACAGGGATATTTCCAACCTCATCGATCCGGTGGCTCAGAACTATATCTATGAGAACAGCCTCTATCTGCGGGAGCCGCAGTATAAGCCCATCCTCCAGGCCAGGGCGATCCATCTCTCAGTGGAAGAGACGAATCACAGGCTGAGCCGGGAGATCCTCAGCGCTTTCGCGCCGGATTTTGAAATGCTTGAGGCGGTTCGCCGGGAACTGTCCCGGCCCGGAGGCCGGGCGGCGGTGCTGCGCGACGGACACAGGGAGGACGTCATAGTGGGCGTTCTGCTGTTCTGCCAGATCAGCACCATGGAGCTTTACGGAGAATTCCGCAATACAAACGTGGTCAATTACATCCGGGAACATACCTCCGGGAAGATGATGCTCATCAACGGTATCTTCCTGTTTGGAAAAACGGAGATCGACGAAGACAGGAGCCAGCTGCTGCTGACGGAGGCCATCGCCGCCTGTCTGCAGGAAGACTTTACTTACTGTATATACAGTTCAAATATCCTGCCGCCGCCCACGCCCCTGCGTGAACTGCTGCGGCGTCAGGGATTTCTTCAGATCCCCGGCGGGCCCGCCTCAGAGACCGCCGGCAGAGGGGGAAGCCCGGTCAGAGAGGAAGAACTTCCGGAGGACGCTTTGCGGGAAAGCGGCCGGACTGCTGATGGGCGGAGCGCCGCAGATCGGGGGGCCCTGCAGGACGGTCCGCAGAAGTCCGGTCCGCAGAAGTCCGCGCGGCCGTGGATCGGTCCGCAGGGGCTCGGTCCATTGCGGGCCGGAACGCGGGAAGCAGGAGCGCGGCTGTGAGAGCGGCGGGAGCGGAGAACGGCCGGCCGGTCTACGTGGTAGATATGAAATCGCCGGTGACGGTGTTCAAAAATATTGAGACAGCCATCAAAGAGCCCTTCAATCACAGCCCCCGGGTGCTGGCGGTCATCGACGCGGCCCACAGGCGGCTGCAGGAGAGCCTGACAGAGCTGTATCCGGGAAATCTGGTGCTCTCTGTAAACGCATCCGTGATGCATCACAAACTGGTGAAACTGATCACCGCGGCCAACGGCGTTCCTGAGGAACCGCTTCCGGTGCGCACGCTGGGCAAAGCCATGTGCGTTCCCTTTGGAAAGATCCTGCGCGGCGTGGCGGTGCCAAACACCGTCACGAAGGCCCTCCATACGGAGAAGACGTTCGATCCCTCCGTGGAATCTTTCCGCATTACAGAATATCCCAACTACTCGCCTCTGGAAAACCAGATCCGGACGATCAAATCCTTCGGGAGGGACGTGATACTGGTGGACGATCTGCTGCACAAGGGATACCGTATCCGGGAACTGAATCCGCTGTTTGAGCAGGAAGGCGTGAACGTGGACAGGATCATCGTAGGCATTCTGTCCGGCAGGGGAAAGGACCTGATGGCCATTCAGAATCGGAAGGTCGAGAGCGTTTACTTCCTGCCTAACATGCGCGTGTGGTTCGTGGAATCCACCATGTATCCCTTTATCGGCGGTGACCGGGTGGGAAGGCCCGAGAAGATGAAGGCCAATCTCCTGAATTCCGTAAATATGATCCTGCCCTACGCCATTCCCACGTTCCTGGACGGCACGTCGAGGAGGGCGATACGCCGCTTTTCCATGACCTGTCTGGAAAACGCCAGGGATATTCTGAAAGCCCTGGAGGAAGAATATCAGGAGTGCTTTGAACGGAAGCTGACCCTGAACCGGCTCAGCGAGGTGGTCATTTCGCCCAGCTGCCCGGACCGTGGAAATTGTCTCTCCTACGACTATCATCTGGCGGCCTCGGTCTACGTGGAAAACGATATCGAGATGCTGGGGCGTCTGGAAAGAATGGAAACAGATAAGATGGAGAATTTGAATGAGTGAATTGAGTGATAAGAAACAGGAACAGGGAAATAAACTGCGTTTTTGGGAGGTAGAGCAGGATCCGCTGCGCGGGCGGGGGATCTGTGCCGTGACCCACATGGGCATGCTGGGGGGAGAGGGGATCAGCTGGCTGGATTCCTCCCGTCTGGGACCTGTTCTTCCGGAACCGGCGCCCTGTCTGAACACGGCCTGGGGCAGCGCGGAGACCCTGCTTGAGGATGTGAGACCGGCGTTTTTTGCCCTGGGCGCGTCCGGGACCGGCGTTGCGGACGGAGCAGACCGAGCAGACGGACACGGGGCTGGCGGAGCAGACGTTGCGGATGGAGCAGACCGGGTTGACGGAGCAGGCAGGGCTGACATAGCGGAAGGATCACGCGGGGCGGGAGAAAAGCCCCGGAAAAAAGCCAGAGTCAACCTTCTGGCTCTGGGGGATGTGGGAGGCACGGTCCTCATCGGACTGAAGCTGCTGGGCGGCGATGTGATCTCCCAGATCGGGATCTGCGATCTGGACCCGCAGATGTGCCGCCGCTGGGAATACGAGATGAATCAGACCGCCTATCCGTGGGATTATGACGCGCTGCCGGAGGTCAGGATCGTGGAGAGCGGGGACCTGTTCGACTGCGACGCGTTTGTATTCTGCGCGTCAAAGGCAGTGCCTGCGCTGGGGCAGGAAGGGACCGACGTGCGCATGGCCCAGTTTGACGCCAACAGGAAAATCGTCGGAACCTACGCCAGAATGGCGCGTGAAGCGAATTTTAAAGGATTGTTCGCCGTGGTCTCCGACCCGGTGGAGCCCCTTTGCCGGGAGGCGTTCCGGGAGAGCAACAGGCCCGAAAGCGTGGACGGCTGCGGCGCGGCGGCTGATCTGGACGGCCGGATGTTTGACGGAAAAGGTCTGCGCCCGGAGCAGATCCAGGGTTACGGTCTTGGCGTCATGAACGGAAGAGCGGCATACTATGCCAAGAAAGACGAACGGTTCGCTTCCTTTCTCACAGAGGGACGCGCTTATGGGCCCCACGGAAAGGATCTGGTCATCGCCAACAGCATTGAACACTATGACGACCAGATCTCCCGGGAGCTGACGAAGCTGGCGGCGGAGGCTAATCTGCGCACCAGAGAGACAGGCTTCAAGCCCTATGTGGCCCCGGCGCTGTCCTCCGCGGCGATCTCCATTATCCTCACGCTGCGGGAGGAATGGCATTACAGTTCGGTCTTTCTGGGCGGCGTGTATATGGGCTGTAAGAATCGCTTTTCTCCCGCCGGACTTGAGACAGAGGCGCTGCCGCTGCCGGAGAAACTGTTTGACAGGCTGAAGTACGCCTATGAACAGCTGGAGCGGATCGAGTAGCGCAGCAGCCTGCGTAAGGCGCTTCGCCGCCGGGGCAGCAAGGCCTCGTGGGAACTTTGGAGAATTGCCGGGGGGCTGGCGGATCGTCGGGGGGCGAGCTGCTGGGAAATTGGTGAGTTTCGGGGACCGCAGACAGCGTCAGGATTTTGGCGAGCTGCTAGGGAGTTGGCGAGCCGTCGGGACACAGACTGTGTAGAGATTTTGGCGAGCCGCTGGGGTCTGGTGAGCTGCGGGGACTGCGGGCAGCGTCGAGATCCGGCGGCTGCCGGATCCCAAGGATATGCCAGGGGATTCTTGTGCCTGATGGAAAAGGCCGCGGACCGGACTGGTATACCGAGTTCAAAACAGTCCGCGCCGCGCAGAACGCGGCGCATTTGAGAACGGAAAACAGGTATGTTTATTATAGGATGGAGGGATCGGGTTGCAGGAGTCTGAACTTGTTCTGGTGCGCCCTGCCTGTGCTGAAAAGCGTAAAGAGAAACGGCTTTCCGATGTGCTTTCCTACGCGCTGTTTGGGAGAGGGTACCGGGAGATCAGTACTTTGGAGGAATTTAAAGATCTGGAGGGCAGACGGCTGCTCTTTGCCATAGAACAGGGAGAATCGGGGATCAATCTGGAATATTACCGATTTCTGAAGGCGTTGAGATTGAACACCGACATGCTGGAAGGCGCGGTGGGCGGGATCATCGTGGACGGAAACAGCGAACTGTTTACAAAATCTCTGGCCAGAGATTTTGTCTTTACCGCCAACAGGGCGGGATGTACTTTTCCGGGCCGTCCGCTTGTGGAAGGAACGGCCACCCTGCAGAACTTCAATATCCAGGCCCGGAATCTGGAGACCGACAATTTAGGAGCTTATGTTTCGGCGGCCCGGACGCTGGTGGGACAGATCGTGGAGTTCAGAGAAAGAAAGAAAAAACGGCCCAGGCTGCTGGTGCTTCACGCCAGCAACGCCAACACTTCTAATACGAGCACGCTGTGGGGGATGGTCAAGCAGGAGCTGAGCGGGATCGATATTGTGGAAATATCCCTGAGAAACGGCGCGGTTCAGGACTGCGCCGGCTGTCCATATACCACCTGCCTTCACTTTGCACAGAAGGAGAGGTGCTATTACGGCGGAGTTATCGTAGAACAGGTCTATCCGGCTATTCGGGACTGCGACGGACTTTTGATGCTCTGTCCCAATTACAACGACGCGCTCAGCGCCAATCTCAGCGCGTTCATCAACCGCCTGACGGCGCTGTTCCGCAAGATGCAGTTTTACGACAAGTATCTGTTTGGGATCGTCGTGTCGGGATACAGCGGCGGCGATCTGGTGGCGGAACAGCTGATCAGCGCGCTGAACATGAACAAGACCTTCATTCTGCCGTCACGTTTCTGCATGCTGGAAACGGCCAACAATCCGGGAAGTATCCTGCAGGTACAGGGGATCAGAGAAAAGGCGGCGCAGTTCGCCGCACACATCGCAGATACGATGATAGAAAAGGCGTAACGAACGAATACGATAACAGTGTCATAAGCAGAATGCAGCGACATACGCTGTGTAAAAGGCTGTAAAAGGGGGACTATGGCAGAAGGAAAGAGAGAGAAAGCCGCGGAAAAGAGCTGCGCGGCGGATGAGAAAAAGGGATCGCCGCAGGGCGGCGGCGCGGCGGATCAGGAGCATCTGAAAAAGATCCCGGATCCTCTGCTGAACTGGTATACAGGAAACAGGCGGATACTGCCCTGGAGGGAAGATCCCGCGCCGTATCGCGTCTGGATCTCGGAGATCATGCTCCAGCAGACCAGAGTGGAGGCGGGCAAAGCGTATTTTCAGCGTTTTGTAAAAGAGCTTCCGGATGTGGAGGCATTGGCAAACGCGGACGATGAACTGCTGATGAAGCTGTGGGAGGGTCTTGGCTATTATAACCGCGCCAGAAATCTGAAAAAAGCCGCCGGCGTAATGATGGAACGATACGGCGGAAGACTGCCCGCATCCTATGAGGAACTGCTGGAACTGCCGGGGATCGGTCCGTACACAGCCGGGGCTATCGGCTCCATCGCCTTCGGCATCGTGCGGCCGGCGGTGGACGGCAACGTTCTGCGGGTGGTATCGCGGATCTTGGCCCGTAAGGACGACATAGCAAAGGCATCTGTAAAGAAAAAGATCGAGGCTGAGCTGCAGGCCGTGATGCCGCAGGATCGGCCGGGGGACTTCAATCAGGCGCTGATGGAACTGGGAGCTATCGTCTGCCTGCCAAACGGCGCTCCGAAGTGTGAAGAATGCCCGGTGGCGGAACTGTGTCGGGCGAGACAGGCGGGCATACAGGAAGAACTGCCAGTGAAAAAGCCGAAGAAAGAACGGCGGACAGAAGAAAAGACAGTGTTGATCCTGATGGATGAGAGGGGCCGCATGGCGCTCAGCCGCCGTCATTCCAGGGGACTGCTGTCCGGACTCTGGGAGCTTCCTTCTTTTGAAGGCCGGCTCAGCGAAATAGAAGTGAGACAGCGTCTGGAAGGAAAGGGAATTCCCTGCGGCGAGATCCGCCCGGCGGGCCAGGCGAAGCATATATTCAGCCATGTGGAATGGCATATGATCGGATATCAGGTACGGACGGAGACGGGATCCGGATCGCAGAGCGAGGGCTGCTGCGGAGGCCGGGATGAAGGCCAGAATCAAGGCCGCGGGGGAGACCGGGATGCGGGCTGTAGCGATGACCCCGTGGGAAGCTGGGATGCAGGCCGGGGCGGAGCGCTGCACATCGCAGAAGAGCCGGCGGTCTACTTGAGAGATGTGGAAGAACGCAGACGCCGGGAAGCCGAGGCGCGGGAAGATTCTGCAGAGTTTTCCGCAGAGACTCTGATCTTTGCCGGCGAGAGAGAGCTGGCGGACGTCTATGCGGTTCCGTCGGCGTTTCGGGGCTTCAGAGAGTTTTTTCCCGGCGGCGGCAGATGAGACGGTAATAGGATAAATCAGAAAGCAGGTGGTGAAATGGCGACGGAAAATGACGTGAAAGAGACCATGGATGTGATGGAAAAAAGCAGGATCCAGAGGATCGTAGAGAGTCAGCGCGCCCGTTTTTCAACGGGACGGACCCTTTCCGCAGGCTTCAGAAGAGAGAAGCTGAAGGTCCTTGCAGAAGCGCTTTCGGCGTACGAGGGCCGGCTGATCCAGGCTCTGGAGGAGGATCTGGGGAAGTCGTCTTTTGAGAGCTACGAGACAGAACTGGGAATGGTAAAGGAAGAACTGCGCTTTACGCAGGCGAGATTCGGAAGCTGGATGCGCAGGACCAGGGTAAAAACGCCGCTGGCGCAGTTCCCGTCCAAATCAGCGGTGTACAGGGAGCCTTTGGGGGTGGCGCTGATCCTGTCTCCCTGGAATTACCCGGTAAATCTGGCTCTGACACCGCTGATCTCCGCCATTGCCGCCGGAAACTGCGCGGTAGTGAAACCCTCGCGCAATGCTCCGGCGACGGCCGCAGCGCTGGCCGAGATGATCGGCAGCTATTTTGATCCATCTTATATTGCCTTGGTCGAGAGCGGGGAAAACACCAACAGAGATCTGCTGGAACAGCGTTTCGACCACATATTTTTCACGGGGAGCCCTGAGGTAGGAAAGACGGTGATGGAAGCCGCAGCCAGGAATCTGACGCCGGTGACCCTCGAACTGGGAGGTAAGAGTCCCTGCATCGTGGACCGCAGCGCAAAGATCGACCTGGCGGCCCGCAGGATCGTCTGGGGAAAATGCGTCAACGCGGGGCAGACATGCGTGGCGCCCGATTATGTACTTGTGGACGAGGCGGTGAAAGAACCGCTGATCAGCGCCATCCAGCGGTACCTGATCGCCTTTTTCGGCAGCGAGCCCCTGACCAATAAGGACCTTCCGCGCATTGTAAATGAAAGACATTTCCAGCGGCTCGTGGGTCTGATGGAGGGGCAGCAGATCCGTTTCGGAGGCCAGAGCGACGCAAATACCCGCAAGATCGCCCCGGCAGTTTTAGTGGATGTGGATCCGGACAGTCCGGTGATGCAGGAAGAGATCTTTGGACCGATCCTTCCGATATTATCCTATCAGAGATTTGAAGACGCAGTGGGATTTATAAAGGAACGGGAGAAGCCGCTGGCGCTCTATCTGTTCACTTCCGACCGGGCCAGAGAGCGCAGAGTCATCAGGACACTGTCCTTCGGCGGCGGCTGTGTCAACGACACGCTGGTCCATCTGTCAAATCCTCACATGCCCTTCGGCGGTGTGGGCGGCAGCGGTATGGGCGCTTATCACGGAAAAAGGGGGTTCGACACCTTCACCCACGAAAAGAGCGTGCTGCGCAAATCCAGTCTGATCGATATACCGCTGCGCTATCCTCCCTATGAGGGAAAGGAAGGCTGGCTTCGTCTGTTTCTCAGATAGAGACGGCGTTGCCGCCCACAGCGTACCGTATATGCCGGCGTGCCGTGGGTAACTGCATATATAGGTAACTGTATATAAATGTATGTGACCGCATGCTAACGTATGTAATGGGAATACGGGGGGACGCGGCAAACAGATCTGTGGCAGTAATCTGCAATCTACATGAACAGCGTCTTTTCCAGCTAGCAACAGCAGGAGGAGACGCTGATTTTTTTATTGCTCTGTTTTTCTACGGGTGGCGGCGCGCCGGTTGTTTTTTCCCGGACTACGGCGCATCAGTTGGCTTTTCGGTTGACTGCGGAGTAGCGGTTGTTTTCACAGTGAGCTGCGGCGCGCCCGTTGTTTTTCCCTCCGGACTGCGGCGCACCCGGGCGTATCCACTGTTTTACGGTACTGTACCTGCGCCGGTCCAGTCCGTGATCCCCGGCTGACCGCAGACTTTTGGCGGAGCGTTGGATCCCGGCGATCTGTCGGCGGCTGGCAGGCTGTAAGACCTTGGCGAAGCGTTGGACTTGGCCGGGTGTTTGTTTCCGACGAGCTTGTCGGTGGCTGGCGGCAGTTATGGTCTGGCCGGAGGCGGACTGTCTGCTGTCGGCGGCAGTTATGGCTTGGACGGCGGCGGACTTTGAGGGGAAATAGGCGAAATGTTGATTTTTTTCTCGATTTTGCAGATAAAGCGTTGTCAAATAGGCGATAATTTATTTTTTTCTGCGATTTCACATATTTGCCTGTAAATATATAGAAAATAATGCTTGTTTCGACGCTATTTTAGGTGATTTTCAATTTTTTTTGATGTTTTCACCTATTGGTCCTCGGCCAGAGCACTCCCCCCGAGCAAAACGGTCCCCCGGGCAGAGCGCTCCCCCCGAGCAAAACGGTCCCTCGGCAGAACGCTCCCCTGGGCAGAGCGCTCCCCCCGAGCAAAACGGTCCCCCGGCAGAACAGTCCCTCGGCCAGAGCTGCCCCGCAGCTTCGCAGTTCGGGCGGCCGGACTGATCCCTCGGTTCACCGGACTCATCCCCCAGCCCCAAAGGAGTGGAAGGCCAAGCCCGACGATATCACGGCAGAAGGGTACTGACAGAGCGGTACCTATCCTGTCTGATGATATCTCATTGGGATATGGCCTTAATGCTAAGGAAAAAGAACACAATGGACTGGACGTCCTCTGATTTTACAGCGAACTTATGTCCTCGTGACAGAAGATGAATTCTGCCAGCAATCCGGAGAAAATCTGCAGGCTGTTGAGACGGTTCTCCCTGGGGACCCGGTGGGTGATCTTGTAATAGACCCGCTTCGGAGGGTTTTCAGCCAGGGGATAAGCACGTATCAGGGGATTTCGCTGAACGAAGACACGAGCCACGGAGTCAGGCACGATGGCC
This sequence comes from Bacilliculturomica massiliensis, assembly GCF_900605495.1. Lineage (GTDB taxonomy): Bacteria > Bacillota > Clostridia > Peptostreptococcales > Anaerovoracaceae > Bacilliculturomica > Bacilliculturomica massiliensis. Next base: position 70,141 of record NZ_LR027599.1, on the reverse strand, counting down.
CACAGCTCCGGGGAATCCAGATAATCTATGATCAGATATTCGGAATCGAGCGTGACAAAGGGCGAGGCATAGTTCCAGTAGTTTTGATGCCACATCTGAAAGTCGCCGGACCAGTTGGTATAGATCTCGTATTTTGTGTCAAGTTCGGAGGGATGGTACTGCTCCCGTTCGGCTCCGGCGCCGCTCTCGTCGAGACGCAGAACGAACATCTGCTCAGCGAACAGCGGCGTGATGAGGATGTTGGTATTGGGGTGCAGACTGTAGACAAAACCAACGTCCAAGTCGCGGTTTTCGATCATCCGGTGGATCTCTGTGGAACGCTCCGTGCGGATCATGAGGTCGAAAGCGTGACCTCGCTGACCCCGCTGCAGTTCCTTGTAAAAGGGAGCGAAGACGTGAATGTTCATGCTTTCTGTGCATCCGATGGCCAGTGGGAGTTTGTACTGGGAATTCATTTGGTACTGCAGATCCTTCCACAGATCAGACCACTTATATGCAACGGGGATGAATTTTTCACCGAAAGGAGTCAGCCGTATCTTGCGGACGCCCTTGCCACGCTCGATCAGGGGGAATCCCAGTTCCTCTTCCAGCGTATTCAGCCGGTGACTGGCTGTAGGCTGGGAGATGAAGAGTCGGCGCGATGCTTCACTGATACTTTTGGTGTTTACGATTTCCAGAAAGGTTTCAAGCTGAAGAATGTCCATTTTGCAGCTCCTTGTGTAAGTTCAAAAACTTGTGGGAGACCCAGTCGCCCAGTCGCCGGCCCCGCTGCGTGGACACCCATTTGGAGTCGGCCAGCGACCGGGGCTGTCCGGCCAGCCGATTGCGTCGGCCGGTGACCAGGGCTGTCCGGCTAGCCGATTGCGTCTCCAGGAGTTTCCGCAAAGAATTTCAGTGGACCGCGCTGCAGGTGTCATTTACTGCCCGGATTTTTTCACCCAAGTGGTAAGGACGGCGGCTGCTCAAATATGCGTTTCGTTGATATTGTTTTTATAATATCACAGATAAACGCGCCTTAATATAGAAGATGTAAATATTTAATATAAGAATTATGAACTTCTGTTTTGCTGATGAGTCTGATAAAATATTTCTAAACAACGGACTTGTCTGAAAATTTTGCGAATGGAGGACGGTCACCGGTCAATGAAAAGAAAATAGAGGAGAACAGCAGTAAAACGACTGAAACAAGGAGGGAAAGAATATGTTGAAGTACAAAAAAGCCCTGGGATTGTTACTGGCGCTTTTGGTGACGGCGGCACTGTTCGCCGGGTGCGGCGCTCCGGGAAACGTCACTGTGGGCGGAGAAGGAGGTCACATTCTGAAGGTGGGCTGGTGCACGGAACCGGACACTTTGAACCCGATCACGTCTTACAGTACGGAATCTCTGCAGCTGACGAGTCTGATCTACGAGACGCTGCTGGGATATGACGCCAATATGAACACTACATATCAGCTGGCGGAAAGCTATGAGTACAGCAACGACAACAAGACCGTCACCTACCATCTGGTGCATGACGCCAAATGGCATGACGGGGAACCGTTTACTTCCGCCGACGTGGTGGACACCTACATGAGGATCAAGGTGGATAAGCTCAGCGAGGCGGTGCAGTTCGCGGAACATCTGGAGAGCGTAACCGCTCCTGATGAGTATACGGTAGTCATGGAATTCAGCGAGCCGCAGGCTTTCAACATGGCATTCGTAGTGCCTATCCTTCCCAAGCACATCTGGGGCGAGATGAGCGCCGAAGAGATCGAGGCGTTTCCCAACAACGAACCCATCGGAACAGGGCCTTACAAATTTGTAGAATGGAAGCAGGGCACCGTGGCCTCCGTGGCGCGCAATGAAGACTATCATGGAACGCAGCCGGGGCCCGACGGCGTGACCTGGGTGCTCTACGGGAACGAGGAAGTGGCCACTCAGGCTTTGAAGGCCGGTGAAGTGGATGTCCTCACCGAGGTTTCCGCCACTCTGTTCGACAGCCTGAAGGATGCGGAGAATATCGTGGCGGTGAACCTGCCCTCCTATTCCTTCCATTATGTAGGGATCAACTGTTATCAGGATCCTGTGTCTCAGGGCAACAAGCTGCTGCTGGACAAAACGGTGCGTCAGGCTCTGGCACACTGCATGAACAAGGCGCAGATGGTGGAGATCTGTCTGTCCGGTTACGGACAGGTGGGAACATCGATTCTGCCCAGTGCCTTTGACGAATGGAAACACCAGTTTACCGATGAGGAGCTGATCGGTTACGACATCGAGAAGGCTAAATCCATGCTGGAAGCGGCGGGGTATGTGGACTCTGACGGCGACGGTATCCGCGAGAAGAACGGGGAGAAACTGGACTTCCGGATCTTCACGGTGGAGACCACGGCCAGCGACGTGCGCGCGGCTCAGCTGCTGCGCGACTCTGCGGAGCTGGCGGGCATCAAGCTGACGCTGACTACCATGGATGAAAACACTATGGGCGGCGTGGTCTACGACACGGAATCCGCCGATTTCGACCTGTTTGTCTGGGCGTGGGATTCCGATTATCCCGATCCGGGCTACCTGCTGGGCATGCCGCTGACCGAACAGATCGGAAACAACAACGAAGTTTATTACTCCAATCCCGCATATGATCAGCTTTACAGCAAGCAGTCCACACAGGTGGACGCCGCGGAGAGGAAGGCCACCATCAACGAGATGGAGAAGATGCTCTACGACGACTGCGCGGCCAATATACTGTGGTACCAGGATAAGCTGCAGGCTTACAGAACAGACCGGTTCACGGGCTGGCAGGAGTGTGACGGAGGTATTATCTACTGTCCGACTTACGTAAATTACAAAGAGATTCAGCCGGTCGAATAGGCCCGGATCCCGATGCACAGCATCCGCCCCGGAGCGTTCGCTTCCGGGGCGCTGTTTTCGGGGACGGAGGCCGGATAAAATAGCTGAAATAGCAAAGGAGATAGACGCCTGATGTCCAAGCTAAAATATATCGGCAAAAAATTGATGCAGCTGATTCTCACTTTGTATGCGATCATTACGTTTAATTTCATTTTGTTCCGCATCATGCCGGGCGATCCCATCCGCCTGCTGGCCCGATCGGGAGCGATCTCGGCTGAATCGATTGCGAGGATCAAGGAGCTGTTTGGGCTGGATCAGCCCATGTGGATGCAATACTTTATCTATTTGAAAAATATCGTGACAGGCCAGTTCGGCATTTCCATGACGTACCGGCAGCCGGTGAGCAGCATCATCGCCGAGCGCATGGCAAATACCGTTACGCTGCTGGCCGTGGCCACAGTGATGATCATCATTATCGGCATCGGCACAGGGATCGTGGCCGCTATGCGCAGGGGCAGCCGCCTGGACAAAACTTTTGTGGTGGCGTCCATGGTGGGCTGGAGTCTGCCCACCTTCTGGACCGGACTTCTGATGATCGTGGTCTTCGGCGTGTTTCTCAAGATATTCCCGATCTCTGGGATCCTGACGCCGGGCATGCAGTACGCCACCTACAGTCAGGTGATCATGGACTATGCCAAACATCTGGTCATGCCGACCATCGCGCTCATTATAGTGGATATGGCGCAGTTTTTCCTCATCACCAGAAGTACGCTGGTGGACGTGCTGACGGAGGATTACATGCTGACGGCCAAGGGCAAGGGACTGTCTCCGAAAAAGGCTCTCTGGCGGCACGCCATGCCAAACGCCATGCTTCCCATCATCACCACCCTGGCGCTGTACGTCAGTCTGGTCATCGGCGGGGCGATCCAGGTGGAAACGGTGTTTTCCTTCCCGGGGATGGGCAAGCTCATGTATGACGCGGTCTTGAAGCGGGATTATCCGATCCTGGAGGCCAGCTTCTTCCTGATGGCGGCCGTCACAGTCACCGCCAACTTCATATCGGACATCTTCTATACGATCATAGATCCAAGGGTAAAAGACATATGAGCAAAATGAAAGAAAAAAAGAGAAATGAAGTCTGGGAACAGATGTGGGGCGACGGCCTGGGCCGGGCGGGGATCATACTGCTGGCTCTCATTCTGGTCATCAGCATCATCGGGCCGATTCTTTTTCCCTTTGACGCAAAAGACGTGGGAACGTCGGCCGCACAGATCATGGAAGCGCCCTCGGCTGAGCACATTCTGGGAACGGACGAGATGGGGCGGGATGTGTTCCGCGAGCTGCTGCTGGGAGCTAGAGTCTCCCTGTTTGTGGGCCTGACGGCCACGGCCATCTCCATTTTGGTAGGAGCGCTGGTGGGTCTGATCTCCGGGTTTTATTCAGGGTTTATGAGCAATATGCTCATGCGGATCACGGATTTCTTCATCGCCCTGCCGGTCCTGCCCATGATCATCGTTCTTGCCGCCGTCTTCGGACAGAGCATCACCATCACCATCGCAGTCATTGGACTGACCAGCTGGCCGTCTACAGCCAGGATCATCCGCTCTCAGGTAGTGAGCATACGGGAACGTCAGTACATCGAGCGGATCAGAGCGCTGGGAGCAAAAGACTCCCGGATCATCATGATCCACATCCTGCCCAACGTGCTGCCGCTGATCTACGCCAATACCGTTCTGGTCATCGCCGGTTCTATCCTGTCGGAGGCCACTCTGGCATTTCTGGGCCTTGGCGACCCGGTGAGCGTGTCCTGGGGGACGATGCTGCACTACGCGTTTGTGACAGGCGCGGCCGGGCGCGGCGCCTGGTGGTATCTGGTGCCGCCGGGGATCGGGATCGTGCTGGTAGTGCTGGCTTTCACGCTGATCGGTCACACGCTGGACAAAATCATGAATCCGCGGCTGCGGGAATATTGACGGACAGGATATCGGCTGCGGGCCGGCGGAGACCGGCGCGTTCCGAACCGATTTAAAACCACGAATACAAAGAAACCGGGATCGAGGAAATGCTGATGAATATGCTGGAAATAAAGGACCTGTCGGTGCATTTCAAAAGCCGGGCAGGCACGGTCCACGCTGTAGAAGGCGTGAACCTCTGGTTGGAAAAAGGAGAGCTGCTGGGAGTGGCCGGCGAGTCAGGCTGCGGTAAAACCACCACGACGCTGGCCATACCGGGTCTGCTCCCGCAGAACGCGTTCATCCCCAAAGGCCAGATCCTCTTCAACGGGGAAGATCTGGTGAAAAAGACGGAAAAGGAAATGGAAAAGGTCCGCTGGAAACAGATCTCCGTCATTTTTCAGGGCGCCATGAACGCGCTGAACCCACTGCAGACAGTGGGAAAACAGATGATGGAACCCATATTGCTCCATGAACCTCACGTCTCGAAAAAAGAGGCGGAGGAGCGGGTCAAGGAACTGCTGGAGCAGGTGGGCATTGAAAAAAACCGCTTTACGAACTATCCTCACGAGTTCTCCGGAGGCATGCGCCAGCGGGTCATGATCGCCATGTCGCTGGTGTGCGATCCGGAACTGGTCATCGCAGACGAGCCGGTCACGGCGCTGGACGTCATGATCCAGGCGCAGATACTGGAATTGCTGAAGAAGCTGGTGAAGAAGTACTCACTCTCCATGATCATGATCTCCCACGACCTGTCGGTCCTGTGCGAGCTCTGCGATAAAATTGCCATCATGTACGCGGGACGGGTGGTGGAATACGGCTATGCCAGGGAGGTCTTCACTCATCCGAAGCATCCCTATACGGTGAAATTGCTCCATTCGCTTCCTGATATCTACGGGGAGAAAGTGTTTATCAACGGGATCCCCGGATATCCGCCCAGCCTGATCACGCCTCCCGCCGGGTGTCCGTTCTGCGAACGGTGCACGGAAAAGATACCGGAGTGCGGGAGCCGCGTTCCGGAACTGGTGGATCTGGGCGGAGGGCATTACGCCGCATGCTGCAGGCAGACAGAAGGGCGGGCGGTAGTATGAATCTGGAAAAAAAGACAATGGAAGAAAAAGTGCAGGAACAGCGGAACGCGGACAGAGGCAAGACCATTGAGGTCAATGATCTGTACGTGACCTACAACGTCCGCAAGAAGCGCAAGAAAGCGAAGAATCAGGCGGGAGACGACGAATGCGTTCACGCTGTCAACGGAGTTACCATGGACATCCGGACCGGAGAGATCCTGGCGGTGGTAGGCGAATCCGGCTGCGGGAAGACTACGCTGGGAAAGGCCATTTTGAACATCATCCGTTCATCCTCCGGAACCATCAAATATCACGGACAGGACCTTTCAAAGCTGTCGGGAAGTCAGCTTCAGAGCCTCCGTCAGAAAATGCAGCTGATCTTTCAGGATCCCTATGAGTCCCTGGATCCAAGGCAGAGCGTGTACAAAGCCCTGGAGGAACCGCTGGACATTCACAGGAAGGACATGAGCCCGGAACAAAAAAAGGAACGGATCTACAAGTACCTGGAGGCCGTGGGCCTTCACCCGGCGGAAACCATGGCCCAGCGGTATCCGCACCACCTGTCCGGCGGTCAGCGCCAGCGGCTTTCCATCGCCGCCACAATGATCCTGGAACCGGATTTCGTGGTGGCCGACGAGCCTGTCTCCATGCTGGATGTATCCATTCGGGCGGAGATCCTCAAGCTCATGCTGGACCTGCAGAAGGGCACGGATCTGACATATATGTTCATCACACATGATCTGTCGCTGGCCTGGCTCATCGCCGACCGCATCGCTGTGTTCTATCTGGGAAAGCTGGTGGAGATCGGTCAGGCGGACGATGTGGTCCACCGCTGTATGCATCCTTATTCCCAGGCTCTGGTATCGGTCATTCCCAAGATCAGAGAGGAGGCGGACGAGGACAAGGGCCACGTGCTGAGGGGCGAGACGCCGTCGCCTATGAGCATTCCTTCCGGATGCTGCTTTCACACGCGCTGCTGGCTGTATCAGGAGAAGGGTTGTCCGGAGGTCTGCCGCCAGAAGGAGCCTGCTCTGGTGACAGTGGGCGGGGACCATCAGGCGGCCTGCCATTTTGCCGGGCCGGAGGAAAAAGGGGGAGATTTGCATGGCTGATAAAAAAGAAATAGTGGAACTGATCTCAGAGCTGGTAAAAATAGAATCCATAAATTCATGGCTCATTCCCGAGGGAAGCGGCGAGAAGAACGCCCAGGTTTTCATGCAGGAATATCTGAGCCGTCTGGGGATCGAGTCCCACTTTGAGGAGGTCAGCGACGGGCATTACAATCTGGCGGGCTGTCTGCCGGGGAGCGGAGGCGGCAAAGGGCTCACGCTTTACGCCCACGCGGACACGGTAGGCTGCGAGCTCTGGAGGGACAGAGCATTTGTGCCGGAGCTGAGGGGCGACAAACTTTACGGGCTGGGCGCGGCGGATGATAAGGGCCACTGCGCCGCCATTATGCTGGCTCTGGCGGAGATCAAAAAGAATGGGATCCCCCACAGCGGAGACATTCATTTCTGCTTTGTCGCCGACGAGGAAGGGGAGACTTCAGGGACCATGGCTTACGTGAAGAAGCACGAGCCGGAGGCCGCGCTGATCCTGGAGGCCGCGCCCCTATCCAGCATCAACTACACCCATCAGGGTTTCGGGTGGCTGAATATCATCACCAGGGGGAAGGCGGGACACGGTTCCGCCGGAGCCGTATCCGCAGACGCCATCTATCACATGGCGGAGGTCATCGTGCGGCTGCAGAGGAATCAGAGGGAGATTTTCGCGCCCAACGCGGACCCGCAGAACGGAGAAACGGTGTATCATACCAGCACCATTCGAGGTGGAACGGATTTTGCGTCTTATCCGGAGGAATGCGTCCTGGGGATCGAGATCGGCACTCAGGCCGGGGAGACCATCCAAAACCGGGTAGACGAGATCGAGGCCATATTCCGGGAGGTAAAGGAGATCTGTCCGAACTTCGACGGACGGGTGGAAGTCGTGCTGGCCAGGGATCCATTCGTGGCCAGAGGGCACGAGGAACTTTACGAGATCCTGGCGGACTCCATCGAAAAAATTCACGGCGTACCGGCCCGGGCCGTGGGCGATAACTCCTGGGGCGACGCTCAGCTCTTCCAGGACGCGGGATTTCCCACGCTGGGAGTAGGAGCCGACGGCGGAAATCTCCACGCGCCTGAAGAATGGGTCTCCATCTCTCAGATGGAACAGCTCATAGCGGTGACTGTGGACGTGATCGGGAGGTATTGCCGATGAAGACCGGCCCGGATGACACAGACAGATATCCCTCCACAGCGGCGGCTTCAGAGGAAAGCGGAACATATTTAGGACTGGATCTGGGCACGTCTTCCGTCAAGCTGCTCCTGACGGACAGCAGGGGACGGGTGCTGGGCCAGGCGTCAGCGGATTATCCGATGCACGGGCGATCACAGGGGTTTTACGAACAGAGACCGGAGGAATGGCTGGACGCGATCCGGCATGCCGCCGCGAAGCTCCGGGCCGGCGGTACGCGGGAGGGATCGGACTTCCCGGAGGCTGCCGCAGCCGGAACCCCGCGGGGCTCTGAAGATGGGGATCTTGCTGCGGCCAAAGGGGACTTTCCGTCTGCAGATATGGAATCTGCCTGGCGAAATATACGCCGGATCGGTCTTTCTGCACAGATGCCCACGCTGGTGCTTCTGAGCCGGGAAGCCCGGCGGGAAGGACAGAAGGAAGGACAGAAGGAGGAGCGGAACAGCAGCGGACAGGGCGGTGACGGCGCACGGAGAGCAGGAGACAGCCGGCCCGGCGGAGTCGCACAGGTCTGCGCCGACGGCCAGTCCAGTGACGGCGCATGGATCAGCAATTGCAGCCGGCCCGGCGACAGCGCGCAGTTCAGCGGCGGCAGTCAGTTCGGCGCCGGCGCCGGGGTCCTGGGTAATGCCATCGTCTGGTGCGACAACCGGGCGGCGGAGGAAGGCAGGCGGCTGCTTGAGCTCTGGGGAGACAGACGCCACTATGCGGTCACCGGCGTTTTTCTGGACGGACGTTATCTTGCGCCCATGTATCTGTGGATCAGGCGGCACAGACCCGAATTAGTGGAGAAACCTCACTGGATCTTGTCCGCCAAGGACTATCTGTATTTCTGGCTCAGCGGGCAGATCTGCACAGATCCTTCCACGGCTTCGGGATACGGTCTTTACGATCTGCGCGGAAACTGCTGGAACGAGGAATTGTGCCGTGAGGCGGACATCAATATGGAACTGCTCCCCTGTCTGAGAGACTCCTTCGACAGTTCAGCGCTCATCCGCCGGGAGACCGCGGAGGCGCTGGGACTTTCATGGGATGTGAAGATCGTCTGCGGTGGGGCAGATTCCGTGGCAGGCGTTTACGGTATGGGCGGCACAGAGCAGGGTACGATCTGCCAGATTTGCGGTTCCAGCACTGCCATCGTGGCGGTGGGCTCCGCAGACGCGGCCGGAACGGCGGTTGGCTCCGCAGACGCGGCCGGCATAGGCGGCAGTACAGACGAAGACCGCAGGGATGGATGCGAGACAGGCGGCGGGGCAGGCGGAAGTAAGGCAGACAGCGGGGCTGGCGGCGATGAGGACGCGACGGCGGCAGATCAGGGCGCCGGACAGTTCTTCTTCACACCGCTTCTGAACAGCGGCGCCGTGGGAATGGAGGCCGACATACTCTCCACGGGAAATACTATGGGCTGGCTGCTGGACCTGCTGAACGAGATGCGAGGGAGAAAAGACCTGACTTATCAGGATCTGTCCCGGCTTGCAGGGGAAGCTCCTGCGGGATCGGATGGATTATATTTCATGCCCTACCTGGCGGGCGGAGAGCAGGGCGTTCTGTGGGACGACAGGCTGACGGGGGGCTTTGCCGGGCTGAAGCTGTCTCACAGATTGTGCCACATGGCGAGAGCCTGCTACGAGGGGATCGTATTTGAGGGAAGGCGCTGTGTGGAAGCCTTCTGCGCCGGTGGACTTCAGCCGCGTAAGGTGATCATGACCGGACCTGTCACCGGAGATCCTGTGTTCATGCAGATGACGGCGGACGTGCTCGGACTGCCCTGCACAGCTTCGGAGGTGAACAACGCTTCCGCATACGGCGCCGCTCTGCTGGCCCTGGGAGCGCCCGGCAAAGCAGCGTCAGGGGCAGACGGCAGAGTGTATATTCCAGATCCCAAGATTCAAGAAGTTTATAACCAGTGTTACAGTTCCTATATAAAGGTATCCAAATCAGTTTTAAAAGAAAGAAGGTAATTCAAATGTCTCAGGAAATCAAACGCAATATTGCCGAATATGAGCGGCGTTTTCCCACCAGCAGGAAGCTGTTCGAGGAGGCGAGGCAGTATATTCCCGCAGGCGTAAACAGCACGGCCCGCGCGGTCTGGTCGGGATGGGATCCGTTTCCTCTTTACGTTGAGCAGGGAAAGGGGTCTAAGGTAACAGATATTGACGGAAACGAGTTCATAGATTATCTTCTGGGCCTGGGACCTGCGCTGCTTGGGCACCGGCCGGACAACATCACGGAAGCGGTGGTCAATCACATCCGCAGCATCGGAACGGTTTTTGCGCTGGCCTCGCAGGCGGACACGGATGTGGCCCGCAAGATGGTCGAGTGTGTGCCCAGTCTGGAGAGAGTCCGTCTGAACAACTCCGGAACGGAAGCCGTCACCTATGCTCTGCGTCTGGCTAGGGCTTACACCGGAAAAAGAAAGGTCATTCGTTTCGAGGGCATGTACCACGGGTTCGCGGACACGATCTACTGGAGCAAGCATCCCTCCGAAGCGGCGCTGGTGGACGGCATGCCTGTTCCTGAGCCTCAGGGTCCCGGAGTTCCGGAAGAGCTGGCGGACACGCTCATCATCCTGCCCTGGAATGATCTGGACCTTTTGAAAAAGACCATCGAGGAAAACTACGAGGATATTGCAGCGGTGATCAGCGAACCCGTTATGTGCAATACGGGCTGTATTTTGCCCAAACCTGGTTATCTGGAAGGCATGCGGGAACTGACCAAAAAATATGGGATCGTCATGATCATCGACGAGGTCATCACGGGATTCAGGATCTCTCTGGCAGGCGCTCAGGGGTATTATGGGATCGATCCGGATCTGTCCATCTTTGCCAAAGGCATGGGCGGCGGATTTCCGGTGGCGGCGCTGGGCGGCAAGGCGGAGATCATGAGTCTGGTGGACAAGGGGACCGTGTCCGTGGCGGGGACCTACAGCGGCAACGGGATCGCGCTCTCCGCGGCTTCGGCTACGCTGGATTATCTGCGGACGCCGGGATTGTACGAGGAGCTCTACCGCAAGTGCGATAAGCTGAGAGAAGGTCTGGATCGAATCTGGAGAAATTCCAAAGTGGACGCTTACTGCGTGGGACTGGGACCTGTATTCCAGGTATGGTTTGCGGATCATCCCATCGAAAACTACAGAGATGCGCAAAAGTATGCCAGAGGCGACATTTTTACGCTCTGGTGGGAGGAAATGCTGTTCCGCGGCGTGTTGTTCCACCCGCACTATTACGAAAACCTCTTCGTGTCCATGGCGCACACCGACAAGGACATCGACGACACGCTGGCGAAGGCGGAGGAAGCGGCCGCAGCTGTTGAAAAACGATTGGGCATGTAGATAAAAAATTTTCGGACAGAGTCGGAGATCAATAAATAGGATGGAAAAGACGGGGACCGCAAGGCGCTTAACGGGGCCTGCGGCCCCCGTTTTACAGCGTTCCGTTTTGCGGGGGCTCCGCGGGGCCCTCGGTCCAGCTTTTGCAGAGCTCCGCGCTGACTGCGGCCCAGCTGGGCGCCGGAGCCGGCCTGAGTTGACGGCCGCAGCGGATCCTGGATGGAACATAAAATATTTGAACAGGGATGGAAACGACATGAAAATTATCAGGGCAACGGATTACAGAGATATGAGCAGAAAGGCGGCGAATTTTCTGTCCGCTCAGGTCATTCTGAAGGAAAACTGCGTTCTGGGACTGGCCACGGGCAGCACGGTCCTTGGGATCTACGAACAGCTGATCCAATGGTATAACAAGGGAGACATCGACTTTTCAGCGGTGTCCACAGTAAATCTGGACGAGTATGCCGGACTTTCGTCTGAGGACCCCAACAGCTATGGCTATTATATGAACACAAATTTGTTCCGGCATATCAATATCGACCCGCGGAGATGCCATCTGCCGGACGGGACGGCCGCAGACCTGACGGCGGAGTGCCTGCATTACGAAGAACTGATCCAGCAGTTGGGAGGTATCGACATGCAGCTTTTGGGACTGGGGGAAAACGGACATATCGGTTTCAACGAGCCCCATCAGTCCTTCGCCCAGATGACCCATGTGGTGGAGCTCAGCGAGAGCACGCGGGCGGCCAACGCCAGATTCTTCTCCTCTGAGGAAGATGTGCCGAAGCAGGCCGTCACGATGGGTGTTAAGCGCATTATGCAGGCGAGACGGATCCTGCTTTGCGTCAGCGGGCAGAGAAAGGCCCGCATACTGAAGGAAGTGCTGTTTGGACCAGTGATCCCAGCCATACCGGGATCGATCCTGCAGATGCATCCGCGCCTGACGGTAGTGGCGGATGCGGATGCGCTGGCGGAGATCCGCGGATAGGGGGCCGCGGGGCAGAGCTCCGGCCGTAAGGGAAGTGCGGCAGCCCGATGAAAGGTTAAGCACGACGGGTAAGTCTCTGACGGGCAGTGCGGAAGGTGCGGCGGGGTGATGGGCGGTGCGGCGCGCAATGCCACGGGCAGTGCTTCGGGCAGCCCAAAGGGGCGTTTAAAGGCCAGTACGAAAGCTGGTCTGAAGGCCAGTTTGAATGCCAGTTTGAAGGAACGATGGAATATGGCCGGGCCGTCAGCGCCGACTGTGAAACCATGTATTGGAAATAGGTGATAATCATGATTTTTTTCACATTTCCCCGATATCAGGAGATCTTTTCGGCGAAATGCAGGAAAAAACTTGAGATTCCCCTATATTTGAAGAAAATCAGCTGCTAAAACAGCTGAAAAAGCGGGAATATAGGCGAAAACGTTAATTTTTTTCTGTTTTCGCCTATTTTATTTTGCGGGCAGCATTGCGAAGCGGATCGAAAAGGATTCATTGTTAAATTAAGCAAGAACGGTGAACGTCATCGGAAAGGCGGGGCGGCGGGTTTTCCGGTCATTGCAGTGCAGGCTGCCGCACTGTTTTGTGCACATTTTATAGCATCTGCATCGCAGTGGCGGCAGACTGGCGGAGCGCTGGCGGTCTGCCCGGCTTTGGCGGCAATTCTACCGGAGAGGACCGGCTGACCTGACGGCAGCACCGGTTTGGGCGCCGGAGGCGGACAGGAACCTGCCGGCGGCATGTGGGGGACATACAGGCGTCGTCAGTTTTTCACGGTAAGCGCGGGATCAGAAAAGGAGCAGGGAAACGGTGGGGTTTCTCTGCTCCTTCTCTATCTTTGATTTTATCAACTTATTACGCCGTCGTTGCCCGCTACATTCCCAGGATAAGCGACGCCGTCTGGTACACGGTGAAGGTGACGACCCAGGCGGTTGCCAGCTGGAAAAGGGCTACCTGAAACATACTTCTCACGCTGTTCGTTTCCTTTTTAAAGGTGGCCAGGGTGGCCGCGCAGGGGATGTACAGCAGGCAGAACAGCATCATACAGAAAGCGTTCAACGGCCCGAAACCGATGCCTGCCAGGGAGGCGTGCAGCGCGGACAGGTCTCCGGCACTTCCAACGGTCTGCATGCCAAACAGCACGATGAAGCTGGATACCACGACTTCTTTGGCAGAGATCCCTGCGATCAGAGCGACTACCACCTGCCAGAAACCCAGCCCCACCGGGGCCAGCACAGGGATCAAAAGCGTACCGAGTTTTGCGCCGAAGCTGGCGGTCATGTCGTCGGTGTAGCCCTGGAAGCCGAAGTTCAGCAGAAACCAGATGATGACGGAGGCTACGAAAATAGTCGTGCCGGCTTTCGTCAGATAATCGCGCACCTTTTCCCACACGTAAATGAATACGGTGCGGGCGCTGGGCATTTTATATTCCGGCAGTTCGATCAGCAGCATGTCTTTCGACCGCTGTTTGTCCCGCCAGTTCAGTACCAGAGCTACGATCATGGCCACGGCGATGCCGATCAGGTACATGGAGTAGGCGGCGATCATGGCGTGTTCTGCGAAGAACAGGTCGGAGAACAAAATGTAGATCGGAAGCCGGGCGCTGCATGACATGAACGGGGTGATCAGCATGACGCGCCGCCGGTCTTTGGGATTCTCCAGTACCCGGGAGGCCATCAGCGCGGGGACGGTGCAGCCGAAACCCAGGATCATGGGGATGAACGCCCGGCCGGAAAGTCCCATTTTTCCCATGACGCTGTTCATCACATAGGCTACCCGGGCCATGTAGCCGCTGTCCTCCAGAAAGGCCAGAGCCAGAAACAGGATGGCAATATTGGGGAGGAAGGACAGGATCCCGCCCACTCCGGCGATAATGCCGTCCGTTGTCAGCGCTGTCAGCATGGGGCCCGCGTGTACGGCGCTGAGCCCGGCCGCCGTGCCGTCGGAGATCCAGCCGATCAGTATTTCAAAATATCCTTTGATCCAGTCGCCCAGAGTGAAGGTGAGTACGAACACCATGGCCATGATCGCCAGAAAGAGGGGGATCCCCAGCCAATTGTTCAGAAGCAGATCGTCGGCCTTGTCTGTGAGCGCCGCCTGCTTTTCTTTGTTTACCAGAGTCTCGCCGATGATCTCCTCGATAAAATCGTATTTCTCATTGATGATATCGCTCTCGTAGCTGCGGTCCAGCACCTGCGGGAGATCGACGGGATAGCTTTCCATGATCTCGTGATCCTGCTCCAGCAGCTTTATGGCGTGCCAGCGGGGATTTTTGATACCGGGATATTTTTTGTTCAGCTCCTCGGAAACGATGTCGATCTTGTCTTCCAGCCCATCGCTGTAGACCATGGCGTGCTGTTCGTGTTTTTTTGAATGGTCGGAAGAATGATGGTGGATCAGCCGGTCCGCCTGACTGGTGTCGCGGTGATGTGCGATGGTGTGGAGCAGTATGTCAAGACCCTTGCGCTTCTGGGCGGAAACCGGGATCACCGGAACGCCCAGCATTTCCGGCAGCCGGTGCAGGTCGATCTCCATGCCTCTTTTTGCCACTACGTCCATCATATTCAGCGCTACGACCACGGGCTTTCCAAGCTCCAGCAGCTGAAGGGTCAGGTAGAGGTTGCGCTCCAGAGAAGAAGCGTCTGCCACATCCACGATCACGTCCACATCGTCGCTGAGGATATACTGCCGGGACACCTGTTCCTCCATGGTGTAAGAGGTCAGGCTGTAGGTGCCGGGTAGGTCCACCAGCTTGAAGATGTTGTCGTGATATTTCATTGCGCCTTCCACCTTCTCCACCGTGACGCCCGGCCAGTTGGCGACTTTCAGATTGGCGCCTGTGAAGGCGTTGAACAATGTCGTTTTTCCGCAGTTGGGGTTACCGATAAACCCTACCGTCATTTCGTTTTCCATTCCGACGCCTCCTTGACCTGAATATTAGACGTGAGTCCTCTGCCTACGGCGAACCGGGTGCCGCGCAGCAAAATTACGAGAGTGCCGCTGTTTTTTTTGTGCAGCACCCTGAGCTGTGAGCCCCGGGTCATGCCCAAAGCTTCCATTCTTTTTTCCACCTGCTGCGGAAGCGCCGAGTTCAGTACCGTATATACCTGTCCCACATTTCCTTCTGCCAATGTCACACTCATCCCTCATTTCTTTGTATAATGATCTGCCTTCGGCTCTCCAGAGCTCACGGTTTCCAGACGGCGGGTCTGCCTCTGGCCGTTGATGTGTGTCAACGCTGAAATTTGAGCTGTTCAGGGATGTGCATCCCCGTCCGCCGAAGATAGGTTTATATTTGAATCGATTCCGCCGGAGGAAGACATTTTCGCATCTGCTCCGCGGAGAAATTTTGAGTTAGTCAGACCTAACTTCGCGTTTCTATTATAAATTGAGAAAGAGTATTTGTACACTCTATTTAGAAAAAAGACAAAGAAAAACCGCAGAGCACAGTGAAAATGTGTTCTGCGGTACGATGGGCCGCTGGAACTCTTAACACATCTCCTGGAGATCCGCAGTGGACCGGCAAGCCTTTCATTTACGCGGCGGTCTGCGTCTGCTGCTGGATTCCCAGACCTGGAGCGCAGGCGATGATATCGCTTACAGAAGATGCATTTTTGAATCTTTTTCAGTGATGGGCCGCACCGGGCGGCACGGATTTCCATAGGCGAGATAGTTGGCGGGAATATCCTTCACCACAACGCTGCCTGCTCCGATCACCGCGCCCTTTCCGATCCGGACGCCGCCGCATACCACTACGTTGCAGGCGATCCAGACGTAATCCTCTATAATGATCTCAGGGGCATATTCGGAAACGGACACATGGCCGTCGGGATATTTCATGGCGCACCGTTCCAGGGCCAGCAGCGGATGAGAAGTGGCCATCAGAGAGACATTGGGTCCCAGCATGACGTGATCGCCGATGGTGATCTTTCCGTCGTCCATGATAGTCAGGTTGAAATTGGCGAAAAAGTGATCGCCCACGGTCGTATGGCAGCCGTAGTTTACCTGGATCGGTCCCTGCAGATAGAAACCGGTTCCGATCTCTCCCATCAGGTCTCTGATGATCAGAGACCGCCGGCCGTCGTATTCGTCAAGACTGTTGTATTCCTGACACAGGATGTGAGCCTTATGCTTGAGATTTTTCAGTTCCGGTCTCTGTGCGTCAAACAATTTTCCCGCAAAGATTCTGTCCTCTTCACTCATTTTATGTTTTCCTTTCATAAGCTGGCTTCTCGCGCCGGCGAAACAATACATACAATGCGTACAATATTACGTTAACATTGACTTTGTGTGGTTTCAACAGTAGAATTGTATGCAAGACAATTTCTAGGGGGGAAAAATTTTGCCGATCAATTCCTTTGAGAATTATCCCATGTCGTGGAGACCGGAGAGATCGAAGCTCAGATCGCCTGTCTATCGTTCCCTTGCGGAAAATTTGGAGCGGGATATTGCGGAGGGCAGGCTTCGCCCGGGCACAAAGCTGCCTCCCCAGAGAGAACTGGCGGACTATCTCGACGTGAATTTAAGCACGATCACCCGGGCGTTCAGACTTTGCGAGCGAAAAGGCCTGATCTATGCGATCGTGGGCCGGGGAACCTTCGTTTCGCCCAGGGCTACGCTGCCTGAGCCTTCGGCAGGATCGGACGAATACATCGAGCTGGGAGTCATAAGACCGTATTATTGCTGCAATCAGATCGTGGCCGACGCAGCCGGGGAGATGCTCAGGTCCCACAATTCCGACAAATTGTTTGAATTCGATCTCACGCTGGGAAACGCATACCACAGAAGCGTTGCTGAGAAGTGGCTGGCCGGTTTTGGCATGAACGCCAGGACTGACGATATCGTTCTTACCGCCGGCACGCAGAACGCGCTGGCTATTTCGCTGATGACGCTGTTTGAGGCGGGAGATAAGGTGATCACGGACGAGTTTACATATCCTAACTTCATCAGTCTGGCCAGACAGCTGCGTATACAGCTTGTCTCCGTGGGGGCGGACATCGGCGGCATGCGGCCGGATCTGCTGGAACGACAGTGCAGGCAGTGCGATGCAAAGGGGATATTCCTCATGCCTTCCTGCTGTAATCCCACAGGAATCGCCATGAGTCCGAAACGGCGGAAAGAAATCGCGGGAGTAATCCGAGAACGGAAACTGATCCTGATCGAGGACGATACTTACGGTTTTTTATCAGATGACAGTACCGCACCTCTCGCATCGCTGCTGCCGGAGCGCGCCGTGTACGTTCACGGCTTGTCGAAATCCCTTTCCGCAGGGCTGCGAATCGCCTACGTGGTGATCCCCAGCAGTTACCGTAAGGCGTTTCTGAATACGGCCAACAATATCAATCTGAAAATTCCGCTGCTGAACGCAGAATTGGCCAGCCGGCTGATCAGCTGCGGCGCGGCGTGGGAGATCATCCGCAGAAAGAGGGAAATGTCGGAAGAGCGGAACCGGATCTTTCACAGGTTCTTTCCGATGAACGCTGCCGGCGGCCCAACGGGCGCTGAAGTCAGCGGCCGCAGCTTTTTTCAGTGGCTTCCGCTGCCCCGAGACTGCGGCGGATATCCCCTTGAGGCGCAGGCGAAACTTCAGGGGGTGCGCATTTTGTGTTCGGACCGATTTGCCGCCGGAAATACGACGCAGACGCCGTGCGGATCGCCACCTGTTCGCCCGTATCCACGGATGAACTGGAGCGCGGTCTTGGCATAGTGAAAGCGTTGATCGCAGAAAATCAGAAAAGCCCGGATAGCAGCGCCTTTATCATCTGAATATGGAACCGGGCCGATTGCCGCCGTTTACCTTTTCGGTGGGATCGCCGACACCATATCGGGACCGGAGCAATACGGTCGTGGGCGAGGGAAGACCCGGCAGGGTGACTGCAGGGTCGCCGTGGGGGCGCTGGTACGGGGGGACGGAGAAATCTGCCGAGACTCAGTGAGCCGCGGAATGAGGTCTTCGGATTCAACGGATCAAAAATGGGAGATATACAGATGAAAGATTTTTCGAGAAAGGACCTGAACTTTTCCCTCTGCGGGCTGAACTGCGCCCTGTGTCCCATGAAGCTGGGCGGTTACTGTCCCGGCTGCGGCGGCGGAGAGGGCAATCAGTCCTGCTCCATCGCCAGGTGCAGCATGAAGAGGGCTGGGATCGCGTACTGTTTTCAGTGCGGCGAACACCCTTGCGAAAAATACGTTGGGATCGACCAATTCGATTCTTTCCTGCCTCACAACCAGCTGAAAAACTTTGCACGGGCTGAGAAGATCGGTCTGGAGGGCTATCTGGCTGAACTGGAGGAAAAATCGGTCATACTGCGGCATCTGCTGGAACGCTGCAACGACGGGCGGCGAAAGAGCTTTTACTGCACGGCTGTAAATCTTCTGGAGATCCAGGAGCTTCGGGCCGCTGTGGAGAGGATGGAGTCCCTGGCGCCGGAGGGGACCACGGTAAAAGAAATGGCCGCGGCGGCGGTCCAGGCGCTGCAGGATGCGGCGGCAGTCCGGGGAATTGAACTGAAGCTGAAAAAGAAACCGAAGAAAAAGTGATGACGGGCGCAGGCGGCCGAACATGGTCAGTCGTGCGCAGGCGGCAAGGTATGGTCAGTCGTGCGCAGGCGGCAAAGGAGGAGAACGATGGAATACCGCAGAGCAGGTCAGGAAGATACAGCGTCCTTTGTGGAAAACCGGATAGAATCTGTATCGTCAATACGCGATGTTGAGGGCCTGGAAGGATTCCGGGCCGCCACCCGCAGATATATAGAAGAGCACATCGAGCAGGATGATCTGATCGTGTACATCGCTGGCCGCCTGATGGATCGGATAGGGATAATCGCCGGATGAGACAGAAAGACGAGAGAAAGAGAGGCTGAGAAGAAATGGAACGCTGCAGTTGGTGTCTTTGCAATGAAAAAATGACGCGCTATCACGACCAGGAGTGGGGCGTGCCCCTTCACGACGACCGAAAGCAATTCGAGTTTCTGATGATGGAAGTGATGCAGTGCGGGCTGAACTGGAATATGATGATCCAGAAACGGGAGATCTTTCGCCGGTGTTTTGACGATTTTGACTATGACAGGATCGCGGAATACGGTGAAGAGGAGATCGCCCGCATCCTGAATGAGGAGGGGATGATCAGATCCCGCCGCAAGGTGGAGGCTGTGATCAGCAACGCCAGGTGCTTTCAGGCGGTCCGGCGGGAATACGGATCCTTCAGCGAATACATATGGAAGTTTTCCGGCGGAAAGACGATATTATACGCCGGTCATCAGAAGGGAAAGATAGTGGCGAAAAACGCGCTTTCTGACCAGGTGAGCAGGGATCTGAAAAAACGAGGGTTCAAATATCTGGGGTCTATTACCGTGTACTCTCATCTGCAGGCCTGCGGGATCATCAACGATCATCTGGAAGATTGTTTTCGATACAGGGAAATCGTGGACAACTATCCCACTGTGCGCAGGAGAAAGGAATAGTTCAGGTCGAGCATCGGAAGGGAAATCCTGGATCTGAACGAAAGGCATGGGACAGCTGGGGACTATTTTGGCGCGGCGGGTCACCTGGGAGCCGCGCGCATCGGCGGAGGTAATATTTTGGCCGCCGGGACGGGTGCCTGCAGCGGCCGAATGGTATGGCGGCCGGGGCGGCGCTTTGGCTGAAAGGCATGGCGGCCGGCGTAGCGCTTTGGGCGAATGGGCGTCGCGGCCGGGGCGGGGCTTTGACTGAGGGGACTTCTTGGCCGGAGCGGCGCCTTGGACGAATGGCATGGCGGCCGGCGCGCCACTTTGAGCGAATGGAACGTCTTGGCCGGCGTAGCGCTTTGACAGGACAGGGCAGATAGGCGAAACGGCGAAGAAAAGCCAATTTTCACCGAAATGGCGGACTGAAATAGGCGAAATGCGATTTTTTTTTCAGATATCACCTATTTGAGTGGAAAAATATATAAAATCTGCCGGAAAAACGTGCTGTTTTAGGTGAAACAGCGAATTTTTAGCTATTCTCGCCCATTGTCATGGATCTTCAGCAGTACAAGAGTATGAACTCGATCGGCGTTCCCTGCTTTGCGGCCGTCTGATCGGAGCTCCCCACTTGGAGCTTATGATCCTCTGCCGCAACTCGTCCGGAACCCTTTGCGGATTCCTATTATCCATAGAGTGAGACACGTTTCCTTTTGATCTATCTGAGAGCAACGGTCTGTATTACCGCCTGGATTTTCCAGGCGATTTTTAATAACATAGAAAATATCGTCCGTTGATATTTCCGTATATTTTAGAAAAGTTTACCTTGTAAAAGTGAGCCCGTAGGGCGCATAAGTTTTCGAAGAAAACTTTTTTATTTGGAGACAGATCAAAGACCGTTCTGACCGGCGAACACGGTTCTTCATATTAATAGAAGATGCGTGGGATCAGAAACTTCGGATAGAACTAAATCAATATTAATTTATTTTTTAAAAGCTATTGACATTTTTCGGCGTATGCATATAATGAACGTATGAACAGTTATTCATATGTTAATTCGTTCATGATATACACTGGCCGAAGGGCCAAATGACGCTGGACGAAAATAGCGGACCGGTGGAACTGAAATGACAGGCAGGTCTCTGGATGCGGGAGAACCGCAGCAATAATGCGGAGCAGCGGCGGCTATGTGGGAAAGGAGAAACGAAATGGCAGAGAAGAAAACGAGGAACGCGTGGAACCGGGATGCCGGGTGCGAGATCGAGAACTGCGAGGTGACACAGGTTCACGGCGAAGTGGTGAAATCGGTGACTGATCAGATGCCGGAGGATGAGATCCTGTATGATCTGGCGGAGTTGTATAAGGTGTTCGGAGACAGCACGCGGATCAAGATCCTGTATGTTCTCTTTGAATCAGACCTGTGTGTCTGCGATATCGCGGAAGCGCTTTCCATGGGACAGTCGGCTATCTCACATCAGCTCCGTGTGCTGAAACAGGCGCAGCTGGTAAAGTTTCGCAGAGAAGGCAAGCAGGTGATCTACTCTCTGGCAGATGATCACGTGAGAACGATCATCGATCAGGGGATGGAGCATATCATGGAGTAGCCCGGGCGGCCAGTCGGGGATCCGCTCTAT
The DNA here is from genome assembly GCF_900605495.1 of Bacilliculturomica massiliensis. Taxonomy (GTDB): domain Bacteria; phylum Bacillota; class Clostridia; order Peptostreptococcales; family Anaerovoracaceae; genus Bacilliculturomica; species Bacilliculturomica massiliensis. Next base: position 48,611 of record NZ_LR027599.1, on the reverse strand, counting down.
GCGGCGGAATGCGACCGTGGAACAAGATCGCAGAACATGACCGTCAACGTGGCGGCAGAAGGTGCCCCGGTTAAAGCAACGACAGCAGGCTGCCCCGTGGCGGGAAGCTGGAAAGTGACGTCTGCAGGTGGCGGCAGGCGAGCGCGGCAGGTGAATGACGCGTCAGAGGATAAGAGATGAAAACAGCGGCGAGGCAGCCGTTGAAATAAGCAAGAAGCATACATCAACGCAGGCAGAGGAAAGGAAAGAGTGATCAAAATGAAAAAGGTATTTAAAATGAAAGATCTGGATTGTGCGAACTGTGCGGCTAAGATGGAGAACGCCGTGAAAAAAATCGATGGGGTAAACAGCGCCACTATCAGTTTTATGACCCAGAAGCTCACTATAGACGCGGTAGACGATCGTTTTGACGCGATCATGCAGGAGGTAGTGAAGGCCTGCAGGAAGGTAGAGCCGGACTGCACGATCCTGATCTAAGGGAAGCTGAGGCGTTTTGTTTTGTGAAATAGGGGTGATCGGGACGGCAGGACCGTAACGGGGCGGCTGGTGCGCCGCTGCGGCCCGGACCCAGAATAGCAGGGAGTAGAGATTATGAGCAAAAGACAGAAAAAAGATTTGGCAAAGATTATAGCAGGCGGCGTGCTTCTTGTGATCGCGGCACTTGCCCCTGCGGAAGGGTATCTGCGGCTGGCGCTGTTTCTCATACCGTATCTTCTGGTAGGCGGACCGGTATTGTTGTCGGCCGTCAGGAATATTTTCAGGGGGCAGGTGTTTGATGAGAATTTCCTGATGGCGCTGGCCACCGTGGGAGCGTTTTTGATCGGAGAATATCCGGAAGGCGTAGCGGTCATGTTGTTTTATCAGGTAGGAGAGTTGTTCCAGAGTTACGCGGTCAACCGGTCCCGTCAGTCCATCACAGAGCTGATGAATATCCGGCCGGATTACGCCAACATCGAGCGGGACGGAGAGCTGGTCCAGGTCGACCCGGAGGAAGTGCGGATCGACGACCTGATCACGGTAAAGGCCGGCGAAAAAATCCCTCTGGACGGTCTGGTGGTATCGGGGAATTCTATGGTGGATACCTCGGCGCTGACAGGAGAATCCGTGCCCCGCAGTGTTTCAGCCGGCACGGAGGTGCTGTCCGGCTGTGTCAATCAGAACGGACTGCTGGTCATCCGCGTGACGAAAGAGTTTGGGGAATCCACCGTATCTAAGATCCTGGATATGGTGGAAAACGCCAGCAGCAAGAAGGCAAAAGCGGAGAACTTTATCACCAGATTTGCGCGGTATTATACGCCGGCGGTAGTTATCGCCGCGGCGGCTCTGGCTTTGATCCCTCCGCTGGTGGTGCCGGGCGCTGCCTGGGCGGACTGGATCCAGCGGGCGCTGATCTTTCTGGTCATCTCCTGTCCCTGTGCGCTGGTCATCTCTATTCCTCTGGGATTTTTCGGGGGGATCGGAGGAGCATCGAAAAGCGGCGTGCTGGTGAAGGGAAGCAATTATCTGGAGGCGATGGCTTCCGCAGAGATCGTCGTCTTCGACAAGACAGGCACACTGACAAAAGGGGTATTCCGCGTGACGGAGATCAACCCGTCCAGAAAGCTGTCCGAGATAGTCACGCCGGGCGCCAGTGGCGCCGATACGGCGGAGGGAGGCCGGATAGTCAGCGAGAACGCGCTGCTGGAGATGGCGGCGCTGGCGGAGAGCTATTCCGACCATCCCATTTCCCTGTCGCTGAAACAGGCTTGGATGGAGCGAAATACACCGCAGGAGGCGGCGCAGTCTGAAGCAGTTCAGGTCAAACAGGCTGGGAACAGAGGGGAAGCAGCGCTGCCCGGGACAGATCAGCCAGAGACAGTGCGGTCTGAGACGGAGCGCACAGATGGAGCGTCAGGGCCTGTGAAAGAAAAGCGCGTCACGGACGTGGAGGAGATCGCAGGACACGGTGTGAAGGCGCTGGTGGACGGCCGGACGGTGCTGGCCGGAAACCTCAGACTGATGCAGAAATTCGGCGTCGAGTGCGCGCCGGAGGATAAGGCGGGCACGGTGGTATATGTGGCCCGGGACGGCAGTTTCTGCGGCACGGTGCTCATATCGGACGAGATCAAGCAGGATTCCGCGAAAGCGGTGGCAGGGCTGCGCAGGCTGGGTGTGAAAAAGACCGTTATGCTTTCGGGCGACGCCAGGAATGTGGCTGAACGCACGGCAGAACAGATCGGTCTGGACGCTGCCTATGCAGAGCTGCTGCCGGGGGATAAAGTTGAGAAGATGGAAGCGCTTATGAAGCAGAAATCGCCGAAAGGAAAGCTGCTTTTCGTGGGCGACGGCATCAACGACGCGCCTGTACTGGCACAGGCTGATGTGGGCGTGGCCATGGGAGGGCTGGGATCGGACGCGGCTATCGAAGCTGCGGACGTGGTGCTCATGGACGATCAGCCTTCCAAACTTCTGACCGCTATCGGGATCGCCAGAAAGACCCTTCGCATCGTCAAGCAGAATATCGTGTTTGCACTTGGCGTTAAGGGATTGATCCTGATTCTGGGAGCTTTCGGCATGGCGAACATGTGGGAGGCAGTTTTCGCCGACGTAGGCGTTTCGGTCATCGCGATCTTAAACGCCATGCGGGCGCTGAAAGCGGATTAAAGTCGGAGCAAAGGGAGTATACAAAAGATAATAATCGCACAGCGATGAGGAACAGAACGCCGGAGGCGCGCACACGACCGCGCCCCGGCGTTTTGCGCAGTGCGGCGCCGCTCCATATTGTGCCGGTGCTTCACGGTGTGCCGGGTTCCACACTGAACCGGAGTTCCACGGTGTGCCGGTGCTCCGCGCTGAACCGGTGCTGTACAGGAGGATCTTGTGCCGGGCCCGTACAGCGCCGCCTCGCCCGGCCGCATCGAATCTTGCCCCACGCTGGGGCGCTGGGCTGCACGGTTCTGTCTGAATGTGAGGGGGGCAAAAAGCGAAAAACTGTTGCATTAACTCTTTCGGTGAAATAGAATAAATTCAGGACAGCCGCGGTGTGCAGCGGCAAACAGGCGTAATATGCTAATTTACAGGGAGAGCGGTATCCAAAATGAGCGGAATCAACGATAAATTAAGAAATCTACCAAAGACTGACGAGATCATACAGAGAGAAGAATTGGCTTCAGAGATAGCGGGATCTTCCAGAGAGATCGTGCTGGAAGCGGTGCGCGGAGCAGTGGACGAGCTGCGCCAGTCGATCCTGGCCGGAGAGGACGCGGAGATCGAGATGGAGTCTATCCTGCAGGCGGTAAAGAGCCGTATCAGGAGACTGGAACGCAGAAACCTGCGCCGGGTGATCAACGGCACCGGTATTATCCTGCACACGAATCTGGGACGGGCCAGGCTGAATCCGCGGATCGCGGCAGCCATAGCCGAGGCGGCTGAAAATTTTTCCAACCTTGAGTACGATCTGGACAGGGGACAGCGGGGATCGAGACATCAGCATATTTCGGCGCTGGCGGCCAGGATCACGGGAGCCGAGGACGCCATGGTGGTAAACAATAACGCCGCGGCGGTGGCGCTCTGCCTGTCCGCGCTGGCGCAGGACCGCGAGGTGGTGGTATCCCGGGGAGAGCTGGTGGAGATCGGAGGAGCCTTCCGCGTACCGGAGATCATGGAGCAGAGCGGCGCGTTCCTGAAAGAAGTGGGGACCACCAACAAGACGAAGCTCTCCGATTACGAAAATGCCATAGGCGAGAACACGGGTGCGCTGCTCAAGGTGCACACCAGTAATTACAGGATCATCGGTTTTACGGAGGAGGCGGCGCTGAGCGATATGGCTGAGCTGGGCCACCGGAGAGGTCTGCCGGTCCTGTACGATATGGGAAGCGGCCTGCTTTTGAATCTGCGGGAATACGGCGTGGACGAGCCTACGGTGCAGGAGGGACTGGCCGCGGGAGCGGACGTCGTCATGTTCAGCGGCGATAAGCTGCTGGGCGGGCCTCAGGCAGGCATCGTCGTGGGAAAAAAAGAGTATATCGAGCGCATGAAAAAACATCCAATGGCAAGGATGGTGAGAAGCGATAAACTGACGCTGGCCGGACTGGAGGAGACGTTCCGAATCTATCTGGACCGGGAAAAAGCGATGAAGGAGATCCCCGTATTGGAGATGATCTCGGCGGACAGAAAGGAACTGAAGGAAAAGGCCCTGCGTCTGCTGGCGTTGATCGAGGGCCGCATGGGGGGCTGTCGTGCGGAACTTGTGGAAGAGTGCTCGCAGATCGGCGGAGGGTCTGCGCCTATGCTGGATCTGCCCACTTTTGCTTTGGCTTTTTCGCCGGAGGTAATGACGGTGGATCAGCTGGAGAAAAGACTTAGAGACCATGAAATTCCAATTATTGCCCGCATATCCCGGGACAGGCTTCTGCTGGATGTGCGGACGATCGGGGAGAAAGAATTTTCTGTGATCGCGAAAGCAATGCTTGCTATTTTTCCTCAAATTTAGTACAATCATAGAGCGGCAGACGTTCGGTTCGTGAGAACGATCCGGCGGCCGTGTGCAGAAGAGATTCTGAGACAAGGGCCGGCGGTTGCTGCAGAGAATACCCTCAGCCGGCAGGGGCATACAGCTGAAAAAGCGTGGTGCACGCCCTGTCGACCGGTGTATGAATGGCGGAAATAGAACGATTTGGGAGTAGATGGGTGCTGGTGTGCCTTCTGGTCTTCAAAACCAGTTCGGGGGGTTAGGAGCCTCCTGGGTGGGTTCGATTCCCACATACTTCCGCCAGAATGGAGCCATTGGAAACAGTGGCTCCTATTTATTTTTCAACGTTTTGTGCATGTTGCTATTTTAAAAATTTACAACACATTGTTGCATGAAATAGACTGTATGTTGCATAGTTTTTTATCAAATGCAACATAAAATGCAACACAAAATCATGTTGTGTTGCATTCCAATAAATGTTATTCGTTTGGTTTGTTTTTATCTTCAATAAGGGATTCAAAATAATTTTCTATCAGCAATTCTGCTTGACTTGCGCCCTCGTATAAGGTATGTTGATAGACATTCTTCATAACGTCTTTACTGCTCCATCCGCCACGCTCCATTAAATATTTATCTCCAATATTTAACATAAGCCCAACACTTGCCATTATGTGGCGCAGATCATGCAGTCTCAACCGTGGTATACCGGCAAGGTCGCAGCATTTTTTCAAATGCGCCAGAATAGTTTCTGGATTCACTTTAAAGATATGTCCGTTGGCTTCCTCTGGAATAATCGCTTCAAGCTCATCAAGAATAAACTTCGGAATATGTATGGTCCGGGTTGACTGCTCTGTTTTCGTTGTATCTTTAATGACGAGATTTTCATTCTCATCCCTGACCATAGCTCGCTTAACTGTCAGCGTTTGAAGATTAAAATTAATGTCTTCCCAATACAGCGCGATTATCTCAGACCTTCTCAGGCCCAGTACAATTGCGAGTAAAAGGGCAGCGCTTAAACTATCCTTTTGTATTTCCAGCATCAGCTTTCTTATATCTTCTGCGGTGATCCGCTGAGGGATGAATTTTTTTCTCTGCGGCAGCAGGATATCCGGCTTAAACCCTTTTCTGTATACATTCAGTACGGTGGCTACAAAACCGTATGCATTAATTACTGTTTTCGGAGCGTATTTTTTAGATTCTCGATTAACCGCCTTCTGTATAGTTTCTTCTGTTAAGTCATTCAGCCTAACGCCAATAAGCTCTTTAAAACGTTCCTGCTGAATTTTCCTATATCCCCTTATGGTTGATGGGGATAAAATGTTAGATCTGGCTTCTATAAACGAATCCATAGCTTCATTCAATGTCATATTTCCACTATCCTTAGACAGCGCCTTTTTATGCTCTTTGAATAATTCTGCCTTTTTATTCGCTTCTCGTTCCGTTGCTTCCGTGAAGGCCCGGTAATGGCGCTTACCGTTCTCGTCTGTGTAGTCGTACACCTTCACGTGCCAATTACCAGACGGTAACTGCCTTGCTTTTGCCATAATAAAAAAACCTCCTTGTGCGCATTGCAAAATTGAGGTTCGTTGTGTTATACTTACTTTGTCAAGAGAGGTTCCACAACGAGCCTCATATATAACTTCCGCTCACCTGCGCCAACAGGTGGGCGGTTGTTTTTTATTCATTCAGTGCTCTAATTGTTCCATCCATCTACATTTCCGCGGACTTCAACAACTTTTCCGATGATCCGGACTTGATCATACGGATAAAACTTAGGCGAAAAAGCGGCTGCGTTAAGACCAACAATCATGATCCCAGAATCTTGTTTTATCACCTTTCTGGCCACGACTTTTCCCTCGATCTCAACGATCGCAATTTCACCACTTTCTACGTCGTCCTGTTTTTTGACTATGACTGTGTCACCGTCAAACATGCGGGGTTCCATGCTATGGCCCTTTATTTCAAATGCAAATACGTTTCCGCTTGGTTTTGCAGGATTATATTCAGATTCAAACTCGTCGGTCCATCCCATAAGGAAGGCTGGTGTAGTTTGTAATGCATTTGCAATTTTTACGATCATAGATTGAACAATATCCGTTTTCCCAAGTTCGATTTTATTGATAGATGTTCTTGATTTGTATCCAACTTCAAAGGCAAGGGCTTCTTGCGATATGCCTAAAGCGATACGCCTTTCTTTTATTCTATTTCCTATGGCGAGAAGCCGGTCTTGCTTTTCCATTATTATCACCTCAACGTAATCATAACATATTGAAGAATTTAAATCAACAAAAAAATAGATTTTCGCAAAAATATGTTGACTTTAGTTCTACTCAGTGCTATTATGAAATTGTAGATTTTAAATCTACAAAAGAAAGGGGGTGATGGTGTTGACGGATAGCAAAGCTTTAAGGGATTGGATAGATGCAAAAGGGTTAAAAATGAAAAAAATAGCTTCTGAATTGCACATAACTCCATATTCCTTACAAAAAAAAATTGACAATATGACTGAGTTTAAAGCCAGCGAGATAGCAGTATTTGTAACTGAGTTCGGCATGAGCAAATCTAAACGAGACGAAATTTTTTTTAACAAAGTGTAGATTTTAAATCTACAAACTAATAAGGAGAACATAAATGCCAAAGTTGAAAGAACGGCAAGATGAGAAGCAAGACCGGCTTTTTGCCGCATTCCTGGCCAAGAATATGGCATTGCGTCAAATCAGTAGCCAGGATGAAATTGCTAAGATGTTGGGGATTAATCGTTCAACTTTGAATTATAAGTTGAAGAATCCCGACAGGTTCACGCGTAAGGAACTCCGCTCCTTATTTAAGATGTTGGGGTTTACGGATGAAGAAAAGAGCCAAGTAGTATAGTCGGGTAGGCCGGTAGCATAATGCTGACGGCGTAAGAAGGAGGACACAGAAATGAAAGAACAGCTGTTTGTAGTCGGAATACGGCACAGAAAGACCAACGAAAAAATTAAACTGCAAGTTTGGGCCGATTGTGTAGACAACGCCACTCATGGACTAAGGGGCCTGATTAGCTATGATACTGAATACCTTTGGACAGGTAGCGGGCCCGTGTACGACGAACACGGCCAGATTATCACAAGAGACTCAGACAGGTAGGAGGAGGGTTGATATGAATTACACAAACACCAAAGAAGCCGCTACCGCGATCCGCGAAAACGGCATAATCGACCAGATCAATAAGGCTCTGGACGAGCTGGGCGTCCACGAGCCAGATGTGCGGGTCATACCGGTCGAGCTGGGTCATCACGAGACGACTGACCGCTACAAGGTGTATCTGGGCAACAAGTTTTTCGGCATCTGGGACAGCGTCCGGAAGACCTTTGTAGATTAATTAGGAGGAAGAGCATGAACAGAGACAAATTTGAGGAAGCGCTGAAGGTCCATACGAGGATCGGAGCCCTGAAGGAACAGCGGAAAACGATTGCCAAGGTAAGCACGCCCTTCCTTGTAACCATAGAGGACGGCTGGGGCGGGTATGCAGGCGCAAAGCCTCCGAACGATGTTGCGGCAAATGTGCAGGATGTCTTGGTGGACTGGTTGGACAGCGAGATCGCGAAGGAGGAGCAGGAGCTGGACATGATGCTGGAGGACAAGCCATGTACATAAGAGAGGACGCGGACAAGCTCCACCGACGCAGGGTGATCGCAAGTGCATTTGCCGCAGTGCTGTTGATCGTGATGCTGGTCTGCCTGTATCGGATCGACACGGTGTGCATGACGCAGGAGGACACACTGGATCAAGTGATGGAGCTGCGACGGGGGGGCGACGAGTTAGCGGACGCGGTAGATATCATACCGGTGGCAACGGTGTTGCTGGATGAGACGTCTCCGGATCCTGCGGTTGATCTGACAGCTGAGGATTACGAGCTGATCTGCAGAGTGGTAGCCGCCGAAGCCCGCGGAGAGAGCTATGGGGGCCAGCTGGCAGTGGCGCAGTGCATCAGAGACCGGGCGCGGCTCTGGGGCTTAACGCCGGCGGAGGTCGTAACGGCACCCGGGCAATTTGCAGAGCCGTACCAGGGCGAGATCGGGCCGGAGACCATGGCGGCCGTCAACGATTGCCTGATCGACGGGGCCAGTGCGCTGGATCGGCCGGTGACACACTTTGCGGAGGTATCGATCTCACCCTACTGGGCGGCGAATAAAGAGGTTGCTGGGGTGATCGGCAATCACAAGTTTTATAAGTAAGGAGGAGAAAATGGAAAAGAAAATTGTAATCGCAGAGGGGGATTTTAAGTCTGCTGCAGCACAGATACTTGGTGAGGTAGCTTTCGATTTATTGGTTCGAAAGGAAATAGCATTAAAAGCTGCAGAAAAAATTGGTCTTCCCCGCGCACGGGCAGAAACAGAGATTACCGAGGTACTGGACTATTCGGCGAGGGTGTTTGAAGAAAGTGGATGCGCACAGCGTATTCGTGCCAATATCACAATTCAGCGTGAGGGGAAGTAAAGGAGAAGAATAAAATGAATAAATGCACGGATTGCGAAGCAGAAATTGGGTCGTGGAAAGAAAAAGCGCCTGCCGGACGGCCATCCGAGCAAGGCGCACTTGTAAAAGATCATCTTCAGGATACCGCGGTGGACGGGAAAAGTCAAGGAGGAAGAAAATGACGGAAGAAAAAATGATAGTTGGTATGGCAAATAGAAAAAGGAAGAGCGGGCTGATAAATAGTGAGAACGAGCTGGGGCGAGTGGATCAGATCAGGATGATTCGTATAAACGGCGGCAATCAAATCGACCTTGCTGTAATTGACCCAACGGGGGAGCTTGGGAGGATAGTTAAAATACTCGTTGCGTCCAAAATACAGGAAGCGATTAAAACATGTGACGATGATTTTGCCGCTTTATAACAAAAGGAGACAATCTAATGTGGTGTAAATGGCGGGGCACGATCTGCCAGTCGGTGGACCCAGAGACCGGCTGCTGTGGTCTCCGGGAGTGCTGGCGAGACGCCGGGGAGGACCCGGATGACCGGACAGAGTACATACCAATAAGATGAACTCTATTAAACAGGAGAAAAAAATATGAAAGCAACAGGAATTGCGACTGAAACGTTGATCGAAAAACTTTCCGACTATCTGGAGCATACCAGAGAACTTAGAGCCGAGGGCATGGAGGATGCCGACCCTAATGCGGATTCCGTGCGCGTGGATAACGATCTGTACCGCAGATTGTTTGGGGAAACTCCGGTTAAGCCATACACTCGGAATTACGATCAGATGTACAGCTGTATTGGACGGCTGAAAATATGGACTATGATCAAGAAAAAAGAGCGTCCAGGAAACGTCAAGGAAGGAGTTTTCAGAAATGAATAAACTGTATGAAATTGATGAGGCAATCATGGAATGCCTGGATCTTGAGACGGGAGAAATTTTAGATGAGGAACGACTGAACGCTTTGCAGATGGAGCGGGATAAGAAAATAGAAAACGTTGCGCTGTGGATCAAGAATCTGAAAGCGGATGCTGAAGCCTACAAGGCGGAAAAGGACAGCTTTGCAGAGCGGCAGAGGGCAGCGGAGAACAAAGTAGAATCGCTGAAGGACTGGCTTGTGTATGCTCTGAACGGAAACAAATTCAGTACTACTAAGGTAGCAGTATCTTATAGGAAATCGGAATCTGTGTCGGTAGTCAATGCTGCGGTAGTACCGGAAGATTTTCTCACTTATGCAGAACCGACGGTGAACAAAACACTGGTGAAAGCTGCAATCAAAGCGGGAAATGAAATTCCGGGCTGCGAGCTGATCGAGAAGCAGAATGTGCAGATAAAGTAGGCGCGTTATGGAAATGGAAAAGCGGAGAAATGTTCCAATAAATCAGTTAAATCTAATGGGGAAAATGGCTTCAAAGATCATTGATATGCTGGCGGGATCGCCAAGTTACATAAAGAGCTACGAGGATATGAAGACTGTACTTGATATGGTTGGAAACATGATTGAGGCCGGAAAGGAAGAGACGTAATGGGGATTCCAGTTTTAATAATTGGAGAAAGTGGTTCGGGTAAATCTGCTTCTATGAGAAATTTTAAAAAAGGAGAAGTCGGCATTATCAACGTGGCAAACAAGCCGCTTCCGTTCAAGGGCAATCTTGGGAGCTTTGCAACTGACAATTATGACCGCATAAAGGAAATCATGCATAAGGCAAAAACAAAATCTCTGGTTGTTGATGATGCGCAGTACCTTATGGCAAACGAGTTTATGCGGCGGTCCAAGGAGACCGGATATCAGAAGTTTACGGATATCGGGAAAAATTTCTGGGACCTGATTATGACTGTAATCAATGAACTCCCAGGAGATATCATTGTCTATTTTCTCGGGCATCTGGAAAGAGACGCGGACGGGCACGAAAAATTTAAAACGGTTGGAAAAATGCTGGATGAAAAAATCACGACAGAAGGACTGTTTTCCATTGTGCTGAAAACGTCTGTGCAGGACGGGAAATATTCGTTTTCGACGCAGACAAACGGAATGGACACGGTAAAGTCACCGATCGGGCTGTTTGAAGAAACATCAATCGACAATGACCTGAAAATGGTCGATCAGAAAATCAGAGAATATTATGAGCTGGACAAAACGCCGGCAGTGAAGAAAACGGAGGTACAGTAATGAAAAAATTAGCAGGATTCGAGAAGGCGGCCCCTTATGCAGATCAGGCTCCGCTGCCTGTGGGTGGATATATTTTAAAGATTCTCGATGCAAGGGAAACTGAAAATTCGTGGGGAGGATCTTCGCTGGTAATCAGTTTTGACATTGAAGAAGGAGATTATAAGGGATTTTTCTCGAAGAATTATAAGGCGCAAACTCAGGAAGACAAGAAATGGAAGGGAACCGCCCGCTGGAATGTCCCGAACGATGATGGGAGCGAGAAGGATGCAAAGGCTATGCGGGCGTTCAAAACGATGATCACTGCCATTGAGGACAGCAACGAAGGTTATCACTGGGACTGGGACGAAATAAAGCTCAAAGGGAAGATTGTCGGGGGAGTTTTCGGGCGTAAAGAGTACGACTTCGACGGACGGCATGGATTCTACACCACCTGCAGGAACTTCAAAGCGGTTCACGCGATTCGGGAAGGAAGTTTTAAGGTGCCCGCTGACTGGTTGCTCAACAGAGAGCAAGGCACTTCTATACCCTCCGAGATCCCAGAAGGATTTGAGCCTTTGTCGGATGAAGATATGCCGTTTTAAGGGTGGATTATGAAATACACACCTTTTGAGCTTGAGAAGATGTTGGAATCCATGATCATTCTTGTGGATACGAGGGAACAGCCAGGAAAAAAGTTTAAGAGGCGCACGGAGACATTTGGATATCCCTTCGAACGCCGAAAACTGGAATTTGGTGACTATTCCTGTGCTTATAAAGACTTGGATGGACGAGAACGATCATTGGCCGGGAAAGTAGCCGTGGAGCGCAAAATGGATGCCAACGAACTGGCTATGTGTTTCACAAAGGAGCGGGAACGGTTTGAGCGGGAATTTCAGCGGAGTATGGAGGTCGGCGCCAGAATCTATCTCATCGTGGAAAATGAGAACTGGGAGAAGATCCTTTCGGGGAAATACGGTTCCAGCGCAAAGTATCGGAGCAGGCTCAACCCGCAGGCAATGAAAGCAAGCATGCTGGCGTGGGCCTGCCGGTACGATATCCATACACATTTCTGCAAAGAAGAAACGACCGGCGCTCTTATTGCGGATATTCTGCATTATGAGTTGAAGGAGTTGTTGCAGAATGAAGAATAGAACGGCAGAAGAAATCGTGGAGAGGGTGACAATACCGCAGGCGTTGAGCTATTACGGTTACGATCTCGGGAGACATGGCCGTATTCCATGTCCGTTACACGCTGGAAAGGACCCTAATTTCTCTTATAACGAACGAGTTTATCATTGTTGGACATGTGGGGCGAAGGGAAATGTTATCAGCCTTGTGATGGGTTTATTCGGTCTGAAATTTCCGCAAGCTGTAGTGAAAATGAACTGTGACTTTAATTTGAATCTGCCCGTTGGTAAATCTTCCATGCGTCAGCGGGCAGATGCACAGAAGCGGAGGAAGGTATTTCGGGAAGAACAGACAGAGCACGAGCGGATACGCCAAATATATCTGATGGCATGCAAGCTGCACGCAGTGTTGTATCGTTCGTTGCTCAAGAATCCGGATATAGAGGGTCTTGCGGAATACGTGGACTCTCTTGACCTGTGGCTGGATGAGCATTGCGAGGAGGTCAGAACTTGAACGAAATAACTACTACATTTACAAAAGAAGACTTTCTCGGTAGTACGGCCCCATTCGAGGAAGTCTATAGATACAAAGATAATCAATTTGAGCTGACAAGAGCTATTGAGCAAATGTCGGAGGCCGCAAGGGCTGTCAAGGTAACAAATTTCAAGAAAATGTTTAGGGAATACTGTGCCATGCAGAAACAGGTCAGCGGCGCGGCATACGCGGAGAATACCACCAATTTTGACGGCCAGGAAATGACGTTGGATACCGGTACATGGACAGCAGATGATTACGGCATTACAAGGGAGGGAGTCATGGGTGAGGTAGTCGCCTGTGTCCATCCGCTGATGCCGGTGCAACGTCTGGTGAACATCGATTCAGGAATCGAGAAATTAAAAATTGCCTACCGAAAAGGTAAAGGGTGGCGATCCATCATTTGTGATCGGAAACAGCTTGCCAGTGCGAACAAAATTGTCGAGCTGTCTGACTACGGCGTTGCGGTGACCAGTGAAAATGCAAAGCATCTGGTCCAGTATATCCATGATGTGGAGAACCTGAACTATGAGCGCATACCGGAGAACAATTCCGTAGGGCGGCTCGGATGGATCGGAAACTATGGATTTTCGCCTTACGTGGACGATCTGATCTTTGATGGAGATTTATCCTTCAAACACTTTTTCGAGGCTGTGAGCGAACGTGGACGCCTTGAGCGGTGGCTGGAGATAGCCAGAGAGATTCGGGCCGGAAGCATTTATGCACGGATTGTTCTCGCAGCCTCTTTTGCCAGCGTGTTGGTGGAGCCCTGCGGCGCCCTTCCGTTTTTCGTCCACCTGTGGGGAGGCACGGAGACTGGAAAGACCGTGGCTCTCATGCTGGCCGCCAGCGTGTGGGCTAACCCTGAAATGGGGCGATACATACACACCTTCAACTCGACTGCCGTGGCGCAGGAACTCTCTGCGGCATTTGTCAATTCTCTTCCACTGATCATGGATGAGCTTCAGATCGTAAAAGACCGGAAAGACTTTGACAATACAATTTACCAACTCTCAGAGGGAGTGGGAAAAAATCGCGGTCAAAAGACTGGAGGGCTCCAGAAAACAGGTACGTGGAACAACTGCATCATCACTACGGGAGAGCAGCCCATTTCGGGAGGTTCTTCCGGCGGTGGAGCGGTGAACCGGATCATTGAAATCAACTGCGAGGACTTGAAACTGTTTGACGATCCGGCCCGGGTGGCGGATGCAGTAAAAAAGAATTATGGTCATGCGGGAAAACTCTGGATTTCAGAGCTCCAGAAGCCGGAAGTCATGCAGCAGGTCAAAGACATACAGAAGGCCATCTATAAGAATCTTTCCGCAGGTGATACGACGGAAAAACAGTCACTTTCCGCCAGTCTGATTCTGGCGGCGGATACGATGACAACCCTCCTGATTTTCAAGGATGACAGATATCTTTCAGAGAAGGATATTGCCCCGTTTCTGTCTACAAAGGCGGAAGTATCCCAGAACGGCAGGGCCTATGCCTGGCTGTGTGAATGGGTGGCGCAATATCGGAACAAGTTTGACACGACCAGCGCGGTCGCACAAGACTTCTGGGGAAGATTCGAGGATGAGGATACGGTCTGTATTATCCGCAACATATTTGATAAAGCCTGCGGTGAGAATGGGTTCAACCCAAAAAGTTTTCTAACATGGCTTAGAAGCAATAACCTGATAGAAATACCAGTAAAAGGATTCACTAAAACTAAAAAAGTAAATGGGGTTCCGTGCAATTGTGTCGTTCTTCGCCTGTGCGGTTTTGAGGAAATGCATGATGAAAATGTAAACGAAATACAAAATCTGCTTGGTTTCTAGGAAGTGGTTACACTTTGTTACACCGAACGAAAGCGTTGCGGAAACTGCGTTTCAGAGATTTTTTCCTGGCTCGTGTAACTTGGACAAAAATATATACAACTATATAGGATATATATATTGAATAAAAAAAGGTAGAATATGTAAACTAAAAAAACCTCGCGCGTATGGGAACCTCTAAAAAAGTTACACAGTTACACCAATCTATGAAAGCGTTGAAAACACTTGCTTGTAGAGTGTAACCATGAGTAACACCGAGTTACACAAGTTACACTGGAAGGATGTGAAATAATGAATTTTAAAGAGATAACAGATCTTGTCTTTCAGGGGTGCGATCTTCCAAATACAGCATCAATGGCTGACGAGTACGCCTATCACATACTAACTTGTATCAACTATGAATATAAAAACAAGCTGATTTCTCGTGAAAATGCAACGAGAAAAAAGGAGCGGCTGATTAGCGAGTACGAAGAACTGAAACAGAAAGAAGAGACCTTAGAAACGGTTCTTGCATATCAAGCTGGAAACATTGGAACGAGCGAACAAATTAGGATCAGAATCAACCATGCAGTAAATAAAGGAGAGATGTCTAAAGAGCTGTTTCTTGAAGCGGTGAAATGCATCGGCCTGATGTGTGGGACGCTTTCACAGTACAAGACGTGTGAGAAGTTGTTGAAAGAGGTGGAGTATGAAGAACAAGAAACAATGCCCATCTGAAGCGGTTTCGGGGCAACTCACCTTTGAAGGGGCGGCGTATGAGGAGTGTATGAAGATCGCCATGTGCATGATGGATATGTGCGATACGGTGTATATGCTTGCGGGCTGGCGGAACAGCAGAGGAGCAAACAGAGAATACGGATATGCGCTGGGAAGGGACATGACGGTTTTGATGGAGGAGACGGAAGACCATGGTCAATCGATATAATCGGAAGGTGCCATGTCTGCGTTGCATGGATTTGGATTCGAGGTGATAAGGGTGCTCAGTAAATACATGAACTTCAACCGGATCGCAAAGCACTTGCATGAATAGGTAATATAAGATAGAATATTTACAAGCAATATAAACACTGAAAGGTATAAGGTGGGAGATTGACAAAAGGGGAATTAGAGCAGCTGAGATCGTTGATCAACGAAGCCCGACACCTGCAAGAAGAACTGCACAGCCTGCCCTTTACCTCAGACAGCGTAAGGGGATCCATGATCGAGCATCCGTACATAGAGCGCACAATACTGATTGACGGCGTTGATGAGTCTCGATGTGTTCGGTTACGAAAACGGCTGGAAAGAAAACTTGCGGACATACAGGACGAGATCGAGAGAATGGAGGACTGGCTGGACGGCGTTGACGATCCAGAGATGCGGGACATTCTGAGGATGCGATACCGCAATGGTCTCAGTTGGCGGCGAGTGGCGGGCGAATTGGGCTATGCAGACGAGAGCGTGGTTCGAAAAAGATATGATAGATTTTTGAAAATGACCGAAAAATCCGAAATGTAGTGTGCTATTATGATATTGGGTGAAAGTGACTAATAGGTATCTACCCACCCACAGAAGCCTTCCGGAGACGGAGGGCTCTCTGATATAACAAACGAACCGTAGGTGATCAGCCTGCGGTTTTGTTGTTTCTCCTCCTTATTTGGCCCCGGCGGAGGTCGGGGCTTTTAGCTTGCCTTTTCTGGTTGGATTTGGTAGAATAATGGCGGAAAGAGGGTGGAAATTACATGTTTGATTTAAAAGAAATTATTCGTGTATCACGAGAAAAAGGAACGGAAAGATTTGAGTTTGAAGCGGAATACACAAACAGTAATGAAGGCAAAAAAAATGATTAGTTTTATGACTATTACGAGAAATGTCAGGAAGGTAAATGATTGGGGAAGAGAGGAGGACGCGGACGAATTTGTAGGTTTAAATGAAGATGGGTGGATTCTATATTCACATGATATAGAATACGGAGCAGGCGAACCTAAAATAAAAAATGAGAAAACTCAACCACTAAGCGATGAAAATGTATATGATTTGCTAATGGGTGATACATTTGGCACGAAGCAGTTTCTACAATTTATGGCTACTGCTTATAAATTTTATTAAATAACACCGAAAGGGAAGGAGGTGGCATTGATGTTTACTGGAAAGAAACAAAAATTTGCAGAAGAATATCTCATTGATCTCAATGCCACCCAGGCGGCGATCAGGGCGGGGTACAGCCCTAAAACGGCCCACAGCCAGGGGCAACGACTGTTGAAGGATGTTGATGTCGCAAACTACATAAAACAGCGGCAAAAACAATTACAGAAGAAAACAGAGATAACCCAGGAGCGAGTATTAGCGGAGTACGCCAAGCTCGCTTTTTTCGACCCCAGAAACCTGTTTGAGACGGACGGCAGCCCGAAGTCGATCACCGAGCTGGACGACGAGACGGCGGCTGCTCTGGCCGGTCTGGATGTGCAGGAGGTCTTCGAGGGCGTCGGGTCTAACCGAGTCTTCGCTGGCTACATCAAAAAATACAAACTGGCAGACAAACGAGGAGCACTGGACAGCTTGGCGCGGCATCTGGGTATGTTCACGGATAAGGTAGAGATTAAGGGAGAAGTCAATAACCCTTATGCTGCGCTCTCCACCGAGGATTTGAAGAAGCTGATCGGCGATGGATAAAGAACTCATAACGTTGGGAGCAAAGATCGAACTTGCGAGACGTGAGTTCTTTTTTTATTGCCAGCTTAAGGCTCCTGGCTTCTATCAGAGCAACCGGAAGTATCTTGTGGAACTTTGTAACGATTTTCAGCAATTCCTTGAATCTGATGACGAGGTAATGATTCTTAATCTTCCACCGCGCCACGGAAAGAGCCGGACTGCGGGCCTGTTTGTCGAGTGGGTACTGGGTCGGGATCATACTGCAAAGATCATGACCGGATCATATAACGAGACACTATCAACCATGTTTTCGAAAAACGTTCGCGATGATATTCAGGAGACCAAGGCGGATCAGTATAAGCCAGTGTTTTCCGATGTCTTCGCCGGCGTCCGAATCAAACAGGGTGACGGTGCGATGAATCTATGGAGCTTAGAGGGCGGATACAATAACTATCTCGCCACGTCTCCCACGGGCACAGCCACAGGGTTCGGCTGTTCCTTGATGATTATCGATGACCTGATCAAAAACGCTCAGGAGGCCTATAACGCCGATGTGCTGGAAAAACAATGGGACTGGTTTACCAATACGATGTTTTCCCGTCTGGAGGAGGGTGGAAAGATAATTATCATCATGACCAGATGGGCCACCGGTGATCTGGCCGGCCGGGCGCTGGATCATTTCAAAGAGGCGGGGACCAAAATCCGGCACATCAGTATGAAGGCGTTACAGGATGATGGGACGATGCTCTGTCCTGAGATTCTTTCGAGAAGATCATACGAGACAAAGAAAAAAGCAATGGGGGCGGATATCGCCTCAGCGAACTACCAGCAGGAACCGATTGACCTCAAAGGACGGTTGTACAGCAGTTTCAAGACCTATACGGATATTCCGAGGGACGAGAACGGAAACCCGCTGTTTACCCGAATCTGCAACTATACGGATACGGCTGACACGGGAGAAGATTATCTGTGCTCCATCAACTACGGCATTTACAACAATGAGGCGTATATTCTCGATGTCCTTTACACCAAAGAGCCGATGGAGGTTACGGAGCCGGCCACGGCGCAGATGCTTCATGACGGCGGTGTCAATACAGCGGACATTGAGAGCAACAACGGCGGTCGAGGGTTTGCCCGGTCTGTCGAACGAATACTGGCGGAGCGGTACGGGAGCAATCGCTGTTCCGTTCGATGGTTCCACCAGTCGAAAAACAAGCAGGCGCGAATACTGTCAAACGCAACGTGGGTCATGAATCACGTTTATTATCCCGTTAACTGGCGGGATTGCTGGCCAGAATATTATGATGCGATGATCAAGTATCAGCGGGAGGGAAAAAACGCCCACGATGACGCGCCTGACGCCACAACGGGAATTGCAGAGAAGATGGAGAAAAAGGGTGGCGTGTCCGTCCTGAAGCCGAAAGGAAGGTGAGCATAGTAATGGAAATAGAAGCGGTCAAAGAGCTGCTGAAGACCTCTGCGATTGCGCACGGAAAGTTTGTGCGCGACGCGGAGGAAGCAGAACGCTATTACCGAAATGAAACAGATATCCTAAAGCGCGGCGCAGTGGTTCGTAAGGAATGCGATGATCCGCTCAGAAACGCAGATAACCGCATTCCCAGCAATTTTCATGGGTTACTCGTAAATCAGGAGGCCGCATATGGTTTTTCGGACCCTCCTATGTTTGATCTGGGAAATGACGCGGCGAACAAACGTCTGAGGGAAATTCTGGGCGACCGATATGCAAAGTTCTGCAAGGACATGTGCATCAATGCAAGCAACTGCAAGGTCGCCTGGGCTCACGTCTGGAAGGATGATGACAATCATCCGCAGTATGCGGCCATCGATCCGAAACAGATCATTCCGTTTTGGACAAACGATCTCAATCGCAAACTGTCCGCGGTGATTCGCTCCTACGTGGAACTGCTGGACGACGGGAAACGGTACGAGATCATAGAGGTGTGGACGGACACGGAATGCGCGGTATATCGGAAGCTGGTAACGGCAGGAACGTACCGTACCATACAACCGCACTTTGTATTTGGCAGAGAAGAGCCGACGAATGTATATCGGCACGAATTCGGTCTCGTCCCCTTTATCCCGTTTTTCAACAACAACGTTCCGTCAAACGATCTCAAAAATATTAAAAGCCTGATTGACGCTTATGACAAGGTGTACAGCGGCTTTCTCAATGACCTTGAAGATATCCAGGAGGTCATTTTTATTTTGTCGGGATACAGCGGCACCGACCTGGACGAGTTTACCGGCGCTCTAAAAAAGTACAAAACCGTAAAGCTGGATGATGCGGGGGACAGTTCCGGCGGCCTGACTACGCTGACCATTGACATTCCGGTTGAGGCACGGGAGAAAATGCTCAATATGACGCGCAAAGCAATCTTTGAACAGGGGCAGGGAATTGACCCGGATCCGGCTAACTTTGGAAATTCGTCAGGTGTGGCGCTGGGGTACCTTTATTCTCTCTTGGAACTCAAGATGGGGTTAAAAGAGACAGAATTCCGCCTGGGATTCGGAGAACTGATCCGCGTGCTCGGGAAGTTTGGAGGATTTGAGGTTGGAGAAATCCGCCAGACGTGGACGCGGACTAGGGTGACCAACGACACGGAGCTGGCAGACATCGCACAGAAAAGCGTCGGGATTATCTCGGACAAGACAATCATCGAGCGTCATCCGTGGGTAGAGGATGTGGAGGAGGAAAAGAAACGGCTGGAGAACCAGAAGGCAAAGGAGGATACCGTTTATAAAGATGCTTTTCCGCCGGCTGATCCGATAGAGGGTGATGGTGATGAAGAATAGTGCCTATTGGAGGAAACGTTTCGCAAAGTTGGAAGAGTCGCTGCTGAACAAGGGCGAAGCTTACATGGTGGATTTAGACCGGGAGTTTAAAAAGGCCACAGCTTCCATCGAAAAGGATCTTGCAATCTGGTATCAGCGTATGGCGGACAATAACGGCATCAGTCTTCAGGAGGCAAAGCGGCTGCTGGACGCCAAGGAGCTCGAAGAATTCAAATGGACAGTCGAGGAATACATAAGAGCGGGGCGGGAAAATGCGATTGATCAGCGCTGGCTGAAGGAGTTGGAAAACGCTTCTGCAAGAATTCATATTTCTCGGCTGGAAGCGGTCAAGCTGCAGCTTCAGCAGCAGGCGGAGGCACTTTATGGGAACCATCTGGACGATACCGATGCCCTTTTGCGAAATATCTATACAGAGGGGTACTATCGCACTGCGTTCGAGATTCAGCGCGCAGCGGGTGTCGGGTGGACTATGGCGGCTATTGATGTAAACCGGATAGACAAAGTCCTCTCAAAGCCTTGGGCGGCTGACGGATCGAATTTCAGCGCGAGAATCTGGAAAGATCGGACAAAGCTGGTTGACGAACTACACACACAGCTTACGCAGATGATTATCCGGGGCGAAGCGCCGGATCGGGCGATCAAGGCAATCGCGAAACGGTTCGGGGTCGGTAAAATGAGGGCCGGGACGTTGGTTATGACAGAGTCTGCATTCTTTGCGTCGGCATCACAACGGGATTGCTTTAATGATCTCGGGGTAGAACGTTATGAGCTGGTAGAGACACTGGACAGCCAGACGTGCGGCGTATGCGGCGATCTCGACGGTAAGGTATTCAAAATGTCAGATTTCAAAGTAGGCGTAACCGCGCCGCCTTTTCATCCGCGTTGCCGTGGGACGACGTGTCCGTATTTTAACGACGAGTTTACCGAGGGCGAGGTTCGGGCAGCCAGGGGCAAGGACGGAAAGACGACGATGGTTCCGAATATGACGTATAAAGAGTGGCGGAAGCAATATGTTTCCGAAGGTGGACTAGGCGCAGGTGGAGGCGCAATCACCTCGATAGCACCACCCAAATTCGTCGAACGAATTGACAGAGATAATACAGCGCTGGTAGAATCAAAGCTAAGAGAGTATGAAGCGCTCATACGTGATTCTAACGAAGAACATGCTTATGTAATCCTCAAGAATGGAAAGGTATATCATTTTGTAGGAGACAAAAACGGTGTGAATCCATTAGCGTTGGGTGAAGTATTAAACGGATCTATTATGACTCACAATCATCCGGCTGGGTCGAACAACGAGTACTCTTTTAGCAATCAAGATATTGGATTATTTAGAGATTGCAAGCTAGCGAAACTTCGTGGCATTGATGAAAAGTACATATACGAGCTATCGAGGGAATCGAAATCAGTGGAGCCATCCGCAAGATCGGTCTTTGAAATTGCCGAAGGTGACGGCCGCCACGAAAAAGTGAAACAAATTGCGAAGGATATAAAGGTGGGGTATTGGAGGAAAAAGCGTGACTAGGGAAGAGAAGAATGAGCTCGCCCAAGAAGAGTGGGAACAAGCACTTAGAGAGAACATCGAAGAGTCCGAAGCGATGGAAAAGAAATTGAAAGCGGAAGGGAAGTACGTAGGCGGGCTGGACACGAATCAAGAATATTTCCGCCCGATTGATGAGAAATTAAACCGCAGGCTAAAAGAGATACAGGAAAAATATAGATAGAATCAGTTTGGCAGCAGGAGACCTTTCGGGGTCTCTTTTATTATGCGCTCCGAAGAGCTTAAACTACGGGGAGACACCCCGGAACAACTGGCAAGGGAGACACCCATAAAAACTGAAATCGTGAGACACACGGAAAACTGGAGGTAAGGAAATGTTAAAGGGAAGATTATTCGGAAGATTTTTGCCGTTGCTGGAGGCAGATGGGACTGGTGGCGGAGCCGCTGGAGCAGGCGACCAGGGAGCCACTGGAGGTCAGGCCGGAGCTGGCGCTCAGGCAGGAGCGGGCGCAGGCACCGGAGTAGCCGCTGGAGGACAACCCGGAGGCCAGGGCGCACCCACTTTTGACCTTGAGAAGGTAATGGAGCTTGTTGCAGGAGCACAGAACGTCAAAGAGGACGCTGTCTTAAAAAACTACTTCAAACAGCAGGGTTTGAGTCAGGATGAGATTCAGCAGGCAATCGCCACTTTTAAGAGCGAAAAAGCAAAGAACCAACCCGACCCCATTGCGTTAAAAAAGGAGGTGGAAACGGCAAAAGAGACGGCACAGAAGGCTATTGTAGAAAGCAAGGCTGTTCTGATGGCAGTGGAACTGGGCGTTGAAGCAAAATCTATTCCTTATGTGCTCAAGCTGGCTGATATGAGCAAAGCGGTCAAGGACGACGGCACGACGGACGATGAGGCAATCAAGGCGGCGATCAACAAGGTGCTTGAGGACGTACCCGCATTCAAGGGCTCTGGGGCCCTGGCGGGACCAGGAAAACCCGGCTACATTCCAAAGGCTGGCGGAGACCCCGCAAAGACCAGCAGGGCAGCGGCAATCGCTGCTGCACGTAAAGAGGCGGCGAAAACGGATAACCCCTACGCTTCGGCGTGGGCACAAAAGTAAGGAGGCAAATCATGTATTACAAAAACATCCCGGCGCAGAGTTCGCCGGAATTTCTTGCAAGCGAAAAATTCGTGTCGTTTACAGCGACGGCGGTTTCCGAGGGCGTAACAGCCGACGAAAACGGCGACAAGTACGTCAAGGCCGGTACCCTGATCGGGGCGAGCGGTAAGGCGGTAAAGATTACCCGCAGCGGGTCGTCCGGCAGTTACACCTATACGCTGTCCGAGGACCCCGCTGGCATTACAATGAGCACGGTCAACGTCAGATACGGAGATCAGCCGGTTGGTGTGCTGGTGGAGGGATACGTTATCCCTGAGCGTCTTCAGGGCGACTACATCGTGGAGGCAGCCGAGCAGATCAAGGCGAAGCTCCCCGAAGTTAAATTTAGATAGGAGGGAAATATCATGACAATCGAAGAATTACTGTCTGCACAGGAACTGATAAATTACATCAAAGAGCGCCCGACGATTCCTATGTTGGGTCCGACGCTCTTCCCGGAGCGTAAAATCGAAGGCTTAAAAGCAGAGTTGATAAAGGGCGCCGGAGGTCTGCCGATATCCGCGAGCATCCACGGATTCGACACAGAAGCAGAGATAGGCGGACGAGATGGTGTGAACTATGACCTTGCAGAGTTGGCATTTATAAAAAGAAAGAAGCGTTTAACGGAAGAACAGATCATCCAGTTGGAAAGCCCAAGAAACAGCATGGAAGAGCAGCAGATTATTGACAAGATATTCAACGACGTCGAGGAGTTGGCGGAAAACATTGAAACCAGAGTAGAAGCCCTGCGCATGGAAGCGCTGTCAACTGGGAAGTTGGCGATCAACGAAAACGGGGTCAAGCTCGCCATCGACTACGGTGCTCCGACAGATCACAAGAAATCATTTACATGGGGGAGCGGAACGCCGGATATTTTACAGGACATTTACGACGCCTGCGACAAGATCGTTGATGACACCGGGTTTACGCCGACGCGAGCCCTGACCAGTAAGAGAAATCTGAACATCATTTTAAGAGATGAGAAGATTCGGAAGGGCACACTTGGAGTGAACAGCGATAAACTTTTGTCCCAGGCTGAGCTGAACGCCTTCCTGAGTTCGCAGGGTCTTCCGACCATCGCGATCTACGACAAGAAATTCCGCAAAGACAACAAAAAGGGAGGATACACCGTAAATAGATTCTTCCCGGAGGCAGGTTTTATCTTGATGCCTGATGGCATGATGGGCGAGACCCTGTACGGCCTCACTGCGGAGGAGCTGGAATTACGCAAAAATCCCGCTGTTGACATGGAAACAATCGGGAATATCACCGTTGTGCAGTATGCCACCATCGATCCAGTCGCTAAGTGGACTAAGGCCGTTGCTACCGCGCTTCCGTCCTTCCCGTATGCTGATCAGGTCTTTATGGCCACGATCGCATAATGGTGGCGGCCATGAATGAGGACATAAAAAAGCGGCTGGAATCCCTTGGGTATGCCGTCCAAGATGGAGATTCATGGCCGATTCAATTTATCTGGGAGAAAACGGAAAAAGAAATTTTGATCAAAACAAATCAAAAGAAAGTGCCGGACGATCTGTATAACGCTATGGTGGATGCAGTCTGCGGCGCTTTTCTTTTGCAGAAAAAGCAGATGGGGCTGCTTGGCGAGGCGGAAACGGCGTTGATCGTATCGAAGATCAAAGAAGGTGACACCGACGTGAGCTTTCAGGAGGGCGTGAACCCTGACTCCCAGTTCCTTTCTGCTGTGTCGAGCTTATCAGTGATCGACAAACGCCTGATACTTAAATACAGAAAGTTGGTGTTTCGGTGAATCTGGATAGCGCTTATAAGGCAGTCAGGAAAGCGATCGAAAGCCAGTATGATGATATTTGCACCATCATAGCCTATATGGACATTAAGAACCCTGAAACAAAGCGTACCACGCAAAGAGAGGTTGTTGTAGTCGCGAATCAACCATGCAAGATATCCTTTGAGTCGATCCCTGCGGCAACGGGCACGGAGACGGGAGCGGCTCTGAAACAGACAATTCGGTTATTTATTGCACCGGAGATCACCATTCATCCCGGCAGCAAAATAAAAGTAACCCACCACGCAGCCACTGCTGAGTATGGTTTCAGCGGTGATCCAGCGGTTTATCGGACGCATCAGGAAATCGAATTGGTGAATTGGAAGGAGTGGGCGTAATGGCTACAGGGATTCGGGTCGATGTTCGGCAGCTCCAACGGTTAAACAGTAAATTGAAACAGTTTGCAGATTCCGGAGTGGAGCAACTATGCGAAGAATGTGCAAAAGAACTTGCGGCACGGCTGCTCAGAAAAGTAACAAAGCGCACACCCGTAGGACAATATAATAAGCCTGTCAATTTCAAAACAGCAGATGGGCGTACCGTGTCATTTACCCCACGATCTGCCAAAACCGGCGGAACATTGCGGCGCGGATGGACGGCGGCAACACATGCGGAAGCTGCTTCTGGAAGCGGAAACGGTAAAAATGCAAAGGATTATGTGAGTTCATCCCGTATATACCGCACTGGGGGGTTATATTGTATCAGGGTGTCCAATCCTGTACAATATGCCCCCTATGTGGAGTACGGGCATCGCACCGCAAATCATAACGGATGGGTACCGGGGAGATTCATGTTAACCATGTCAGTGCAGGAGCTTCAGGGTCAGGCACAGGGGATCGTAGAAAAGAAGTTAATGCGGTTTTTAGGGGGTGTTTTCAATGGGTCTGGGCAGTGATGTGATAGACGGCATTTCCGTTTGCCTGAGTGAAGAATTTGGGGATGAATACACCATATACAGTGAAGAAATCAAGCAGGGTTTAAAAGAACCCTGCTTTTTCATCTTCCCGCTGAATCCATCTCAAACACCGATGCCTGCAGCAAGATATGAGCGGAAGAATCCGTTTGATATCCACTATTTCCCCAAAAGTCGTTACGAGCGAAATAGTGAAATAGAAAATGTGGCGGATCGGCTTTACACGGCGCTGGAATATATCACAGTAAACGGAGACATGGTGCGGGGAACCAATTTTCATTATGAGGTCGTTGACGGCGTTTTACATTTTTTTGTATCGTATAACCTGTTTGTGATTCGGCAGGTACAGAAAACGCCGATGGAGCAGATGCAGGAAGACACTAAAATGAAAGGATGAACTATGACAGAGAAAAAGAAGAAGCTGGATCCCGAAATGGAATCTGCGATGGAATCAGAGCAGGCCCAGTATACAAAAGCGCAGATATTATCAAGTCGGCGCTATAAGGGCAAGCTCGATCTGGTTGGCGTGCTGCTGAAAGACGGAGAGACATACGGTATCGGTCAGGTAGATGGCATGATCGACAATTTTTTGAAAGGGGATGTAAGATAAATGGCATTAGGTGGAGGAACCTTCCTCACTCAGAATAAAGTGTTGCCGGGGGCATATATCAATTTTGTTTCTGCGTCAAAAGCATCGGCGGCCCTCTCTGACAGGGGTGTAGCGGCAATGGCGCTGGAACTGGACTGGGGTGTAGACGGTGAAGTTTTTCCAGTAACGCAGGTGGATTTAGAGAAAGAGTCCATGAAGATCTTTGGTTATGCGTTTACGGATGAAAAATTGAAAGGGATTAGAGATCTCTTTAAAAACGGGTTAAGAACAGCTTATTTGTACCGTCTTAACAGTGGGGAGAAAGCAACAAACGATTTTGCAACGGCGCGTTATAGTGGCGTAAAGGGCAACGATATCACAATCGTTATTTCGCCCAATGTGGACGATTCTACAGCCTTCGACGTGAAGACCGTGTTCGGCGCGAGGGAGGTGGACGCGCAGACAGTGAAGGTCATGGTGGATCTGAAGGACAACGATTATGTGACATGGAAGACCGGGGCGACACTGGCCGCCACAGCAGGGACTAAACTGACCGGAGGGACGAATAAGTCATCTGTTACTGGTGACGATTACCAGACGTTTCTTGACAAAATGGAAAGCTACAGCTTCAACGCTTTGGGGTGCTTATCTACAGACGAAGCTGTCTGCGCGCTCTTCACACAGTTCACAAAGCGTATGAGAAATGATGTGGGTGTAAAGTTCCAGGCGGTACTTTACCGGACTGCGGCAGATTTTGAGGGCGTGATCTCTGTGGAGAATCAGACGACGGATGAAGGGTGGCCGGAATCTTCGGCGGTATACTGGATGACCGGAGCTGAGGCGGGGTGCGCCGTGAATAAGTCCATGACCAACACAAAATACAACGGAGAATTTGCAGTAAACACAGATTTCAAGCAGAGCGATCTCGAAACCGGGATCAAAGCCGGAAAACTCATGCTTCACAAGGTAGGGGAAGACATACGGGTTCTTTCTGATATCAATACCTTTGTGACATTCACCGATGAGAAGAGCGCCGATTTTTCTGAGAATCAGACGATAAGAGTACTGGATCAGATTGGAAACGACGACGCACTGTTGTTCAATACGAAGTATCTGGGACAGGTTCCGAACGATGATGCGGGGAGAATCTCGCTGTGGAATGATATCGTCAAATTGCGTCAGGAGTTACAGACAATCCGTGCGATTGAGGGCTTTCAGTCAGATCATGTAACGGTTTCAGCCGGAGATACGAAGAAGGCTGTTGTGGTGCAGAATACCGTTCAGCCTGTTAATGCAATGACGCAACTGTATATGACAGTGATGATACAGTAAAGGAGTGATTAAAATGAATGAACCTTTGATGAACGCTACAGACGCAGTATATGGGGCACTGGCAGAATGTTACGTGACGCTGGACGGCAATCGTTACAAAATGATGCAGCTTCATGAGTTCGAATCCAAATACGAAGTTAATCTGATCGACGTTCCCATCTTGGGCAGGGTGACCGCTGGTAAAAAGCCCGGCGGCGGATCAGGCACATGGTCAGGAACCGCCCACTACAATCAGTCCGTATTTCGTAAATGGCTGTTGACTTACAAAAACACCGGAGTGCTGACTCCCTTTGACATTCAGGTGACGAACGAAGATAAGGGATCAAAATCAGGGAAACAGACGATCACGCATCGCGGCTGCTTGATCGACAGTATGATTCTTTCGAAGTTCTCCGCCGGGGACGAAATTTTAGACGAGGAACTCTCTGGAACGTTCGATGACTGGGATATGCCGCAGGAGTTCGACCTGCTGGATGGCATGCAGTAAATAAGAGATTGGGAACAACAAACATAATAAAACAAAAAGAAAGCCTTAGAGACTATCTGACAAGTGAGCAGTTAAAAGAAGTAGAACAGCTGGAAATGCTGGTCGGAAGCCTGATTGGGGTCGGAATGGGTTACAAAGAAATTAAGGATTTTATAGAAACAAAATACAAGTCGTCACTGCTGCTTGCATCGTAAGCGGCATTTTTTTAATCAGAAAGGAATCGAGAATATGAGCTTAAAATCTTTTTTAAAACAGTCTGCGATACTGCCGGAGAACCAGAAAGTGGTTGTATCAAATAGATTCGTCGACGAAGACGGCAAGCCGGAAGAATGGGAGATCCAGCCCATAACGGCCACAGAAAACGATAAGTTGATGGAAGAATGCATGAAACGGGTTGCAGTCGCTGGAAAGCGGGGCCAGTTTACAGAAACGATGGATCGTGGGAAGTATATGCGCTATCTGGCAGCGGCCTGCGTCGTATATCCGAATCTGAACGATCCTGAGATTCAGAATTCGTATGGAGCTATGAGCGCGGAAGAACTGATCGGAAAAATGTTGTTCCCCGGCGAACTTACCGCCTTGCTTGCTGCGGTAAACGAAATGACAGGATTCGACGCTCCAATAGAAGATAAGGTTGACGAAGCAAAAAACTAATCACGGGGGGCGATCTTGAAGCAAACATGGCCTATTACGCCCTCCACAAACTTCGGATTCTGCCAGGTGAGCTGATGGAGCTGCCGCGGGAGGAGCGGGCGTTTATCTATGCTGCAATTGACCTGCGGATCAAGGCGGAAAAAGAGGAAGAAAAAAAGATGAAGCGGAAAAAATAATGGTAATGACCTCCCTGTTACGGTATAATGATGGAAAAGATTGTCGCCTTTAGTAATGGGGAGGTAAAAGGGGATGGCTATATGTAATATTTGCGGGAACAAGGCGGGTCTCACTAGATTTAAGACCGTGGATGGGTGGATTTGCGCAAAGTGTTTTAAAAAGTGTGGATTTACGCTCACGACTCCTATTATGCAGTATGACACAAATAGGATAAAAGAGCTCCTCTATCAAAAAGAGCACAATCAAGCGGTTTCGGATAGTTTCGTACCCACTAAAAGCATAGGTAGTTTTATTGCGTTTGACGAAAATGATAAAAGAATAAAATTTTTAAATACAATGCAGGGACAGAAACCTCAGTATGTAGTGGTTAATTATGCAGACATTCTGGACTGTGACATAATCGAAGATTCTATGAGCAAAACTAACGGTGGTCTTGCAAACGCGATTGCGGGAGGTTTGATTGCCGGTGGAGTAGGTGCGGTAGTCGGGGCTTCGACAGCTTCCAGAACTTCAGGCAAATCGTATGTCAACGAACTTAAAGTCAAACTAACTATTAACAATCTTTCATCACCGACTGCCTATATTCAACTTATATCTTTTAAAGTAAAGACATCATCTGAAATATACAAGAACGCGAACATGTTTGCTAATGATATTCTTTCTTCAATTTCCGTTATCATGGCGGAGGGTAGACGAGAATGTGATGAATCAAGGCAGACGATTGATGCTGCTGAGGAGATAAGAAAATATAAATCGCTACTAGATGATTGCATAATTACAGAAGCTGAATTCAACGAAAAGAAAAAACAATTATTAAGACTGTAATAACAGGTGATTGATGGCACGATCAACGCGCTGTCTAGTCGCTCTCTATACAAGGATGGGTGATGACCAATACTATCAAGATGCATAGGCGCGTCAGAAATGACGCGCTTTTGTAATGCTAAAAAGAAAGGAGATACAATGCCAACAATATCGGCGATGATCGCATTAAGAGACGGGATGACAGGCCCGCTAAAGTCAATTATTCATGCGAATGATACGTTAATTAATTCGATGTTATCCGCACAAAATGCATCGCGGCAAATGATTGATACCTCTGGTCTGCGGGCGGCTCGAACGGAACTGGCAAGCGCAGAAGCAGCAATAAATAGTATCGAAGAATCTATTTGTCAGAGCACGCGACAGCAAGAACAGTTAAACAACAGAATGCGGGATGGGACCACTGCGGCAAATAGCATGATGAACAGCGTGAAGCGGCTGGCGGCTGCTTATATGAGTTTTCAGTCGGTGCATGGTGTTTTGGGGTTATCTGATCGGATGTCCGGGGCACAGGCCCGGTTAAATCTGCTCGTTGATGACAATGGATCTGTCGCGGCGCTTGAAAAAAGAATTTTTGATTCTGCGCAACGCTCAAGGGCTGGATATCTGGATGTGATGCAAAGTGTATCGAAATTCGGATTACTTGCTGGTAATGCGTTTTCGAACAATAATGAAATTATTCGTTTCGCGGAATTAATGAACAAAAATTTTGTAATCGCCGGAGCATCCGCGCAAGAATCAAGCGCGGCGATGTATCAGCTTAATCAGGCGTTAGGATCTGGCAGGCTGCAAGGTGACGAATACCGCTCAATCATAGAAAATGCGCCGCTCCTTTCGAAGTCAATCGAGGACTACATGAGGAATGTTCTGAAAGTAGAAGGGACGATGAAGGAATGGTCATCAAAAGGAATGCTGACTGCAGAGGTCATAAAAAATGCGCTATTTGCTTCTGCAGACGAGATTGAGGCGCGGTTCGAAGCTATGCCAATGAAATTCGGGCAGATATGGACTGAAATTGGGAATAAAGTCATACAAAAATTTAGCCCTATTTTGCAACAATTAAGCGATATGGCAAACGGCAACAATTTTCAACGGGTGGTTTCGGGAGCGATCAACGCCCTTTCGATGCTGGCAGGAGCGGCGGTGAAGGTCTTCGGTGTTATGGGCCGTCTGGCAAACGGCATAATACAAAATTGGTCAATGTTAAGGCCTGTGATTTTAGGGGTGACGAGTGCGCTGATTGCATATAAAGTTGCAACTTTAGCGGCAGCCGGTGCAGAGGCAATTGCAAATATTCAAAGAGTGTTGGCAAGTATCTTAATACCAGGAGTAACTTTGAGAGTTGCAATGGCTAACGCGGCTCAGGCTCAAGCTGCGGTTGCAAATTCTGCGGCGGCGGCTTCCATGTGGGCGTTCAATGCGGCCCTTTTGGCGTGTCCGCTCACGTGGATAGTATTGGCAATTATCGCATTAGTTGCGGTTATTTATCTTGCTGTGGCGGCGATCAATAAATTTGCAGGTAAATCAATCAGCGCGACCGGAATCATCGCCGGGGCGTTTTCGGCACTAGGAGCCGGAATCGTGAATAATTTTGTTGCACCGCTCTGGAATACCTTTGCCGCGTTTATCAACTTCCTGGGCAATGTTTTTAATCATCCGATAGCGGCCATCCAGGTTTTATTCCTCGATCTGGCGAAAAATGTAATCGGATATATCCTTAATATCGCCAACGCTATTGAAGGATTAGTGAACAAAATTCCGGGCGTGAACATTGACATTACAAGCGGAATTGACAGATTTTATAATCAGATACAGAAGTCTACGCAAGACATTAAAGACAGATCCGGATGGGAAGAAAAACTGAAGACGTTAGATTACTTTGACTACGGCGCGGCATTCAACACCGGGTATAACTGGGGATCGAATCTATTCGCCGTTGACCACGGCGGAAAGATGGGAAATCGTGATCCGTGGGCACATTCTGACGTTTACGATAACATGGCCGCGATTGCCGAAAATACTGGAAAAACGGCGAGTAACACAAGTATCAGTAGTGAAGATTTGAAATATCTCCGGGATATCGCGGAACGTGATGTGATCAACCGGTTCACGACCGCGCAACTCTCCATAACCATGAATACAGACGCGCACATAAATAGCGATTTGGATATTGATGGAGTGATAGCACAGTTGGAAGATAAGACGTATGAAAGACTGCTGGCCGTAGCGGAAGGGGTGTAAAAGATGTACGAATTCCTTTTTGATTCCTTGCAGTTCCCTGTAGCCCCGGAATCCCTCGGAATTAAGACAAAAAACCAGAACAAAACAATTAATCTGATTTCTGGGCAGGAGATCAATATTCCAGAGGTTCCAGGCCTGTCAGATATCAGCTTTACCGTCCTGCTTCCTGTAACTCGATATCCATTCGCTGTCTATCCGGATGGCTTCCATGATCCAGCATATTACCTCAGAGCGCTAAAGATGCTTAAGGTTGGTAAAACGCCGTTCCGGTTTATCGTCAACCGACGTTTTGAGGGAGGGCAGCGAAGTTTTGACAATGACATTATGGTGTTGTTGGAAGATTATACGATCAACGAGGATTCCGGAAATGGGTTCGATGTGGAGGTCGATATTAAGTTGAGACAGTATGTTTCGTATGGGGCAAAAATCGTCGGGGTGATCGAGAATACCACAAGCGGAGAACCGGCGGTTTCGGTCACAAAGGAACGTCCGGCAAAGCAGCCCGAAAAAACTTATACCGTAAAGTCCGGGGATAACCTCTGGATGATCTGCAAAACAGAACTGGGTGACGGATCCAAGTATAAAGAGATTGCGAAACTCAACAATATAGCAAATGCAAATTTAATCCATCCGGGGCAGGTGATCCGATTTGCCTGAACTACAATTAAGAATCGGTAATAAGGAAAATGGAAAGATCTATAACCCAGTCGTAAGAGACGATATCGTGTGGGAGACAGAGCGGAGGGGAGCACCCGGCAAGCTGACCTTCACAGTCGTTAAGGATGGCGTTCTCAATTTTCAGGAGGGGGACAGCGTATTGTTTCGCGTAGGCGAAACCGATGTGTTTTGGGGCTATGTCTTCACAAAAAGCAGGAACAAGGATGGAACGATCAAAGTAACGGCATATGATCAGCTTAGGTACCTGAAAAACAAAGATACCATTCAATACGAGGATATGACGGCCAGTACGTTTATAAAGACGCTTGCCAACGATTTCAAACTGACGTGCGGCGAAATCGAAGATACAAAGTATGTGATTCCGTACCGGCTGGAAGAAGATCAGACATTGTTCGACATGATCCAAAGTGCGCTCAACGAAACACTGCAGGCCACTAACGAAATGTATGTTCTTTACGATTTGTGCGGGAAGCTGACACTTAAGAATATTGGATCAATGCGTGTGAATCTGTTGATCGACAAGGACGCGGCGGAAAATTTTGATTACTCTACAAGCATTGACAGTGAAACGTATAATCAGGTTCGACTCATGTACGAAAATGATGATGCGGGAGAGCGACAATTTTTTCAGGCAATGGATTCCTACACAATTGGCCTGTGGGGTGTTCTGCAGTATTTCGAGAAGATTGACAACGACGCAAACGCAGTGAAGAAAGCCAATGCGCTGCTGAAATACTACAACCGAAAATCGCGTAATTTAAGCATCAAAAATGCGTTTGGCGACATATCTGTCAGGGGCGGTTCTTCTGTTCCTGTAACGCTCGATTTAGGCGATCTGATTGCGAATACTTACATGATCGTGGAGAAAGTGAAGCATACATTAAGCGGTAAATCTCACTTCATGGATCTTACATTGATCGGGGGCGATTTTATTGCCTGATATGGTACAGATAATAAAGCTGGCCGCAATCGAAGCGCTAGACGCGAAAAAGCCCGTTAATATTGTGTACGGCACGGTAAAAAGCGCGTCGCCGCTCTCCATACAAATCAGCCAGAAGATCACCTTAAAAGGTGAAGCACTGGTGCTGACGCGGAATGTTACGGATTATACGGGGGATGTTACCGTTTCACACGCAACGGAGAAGGACGGATCACCGCCGCACATACATGGGATTTCTGGAAAGAAAACGGTTACCTTTCACAACGCACTGAAGAGTGGGGAAAAAGTTGTGATGATGCGCGTACAGGGCGGACAAAAATACCTAGTATTAGATAGGGTGGGGGGACAATGATACCACAGAGAACTGACGATGTGATCTTGTTTTCGGAGGAAGAGCGGCAGACAGGGAGAACCTATCGGCTTGATATCGAAAACGAAAAGGTAATGGACTACACAGACGAGATGGAAGCTGTGAAACAAGCTATATATAAAATACTTAACACAGAACGATATCGCTATCCGATTTATAGTTGGAATTATGGGGTAGAACTGTCAGACTTGATCGGGCAGCCGATGGCGTATACGATGCCAACGGTACAGAGACGGATTGAAGAAGCATTGACGCAGGATGATCGAATTCAAAGCGTTGATGCTTTTTCTTTTGAACAAGGGCGCGGCACTCTTCACGTGACCTTTACCGTCCATAGTATTTATGGCGACGTTGAAGGGGAAAGGATGATTATAAATGTATGAAGACATAACTTACGAAATCATTATGCGCCGAATGTTGGATCGGGTGCCGAACACAGTTGACAAACGCGAAGGATCCATGATCTATGATGCGTTGGCACCTGCGGCGGTAGAACTGATACAAATGTATATCGAAATCGACAGTATACTGAATGAATCCTTTGCTGATACGGCAAGCCGTGATTATTTGATTCGGCGGGCTGCTGAACGTGGGATAATCCCCGAAAAAGCCACATGCGCCGTATTGAAAGGCGAATTTAATACTGACGTGCCAATCGGAGCACGGTTTTCTCTGGGTGAACTGAATTACGTCGCATTTGAAAAAATCAGTGATGGAGTGTTTCGCATGCGTTGCGAGACGGAAGGCCGGATTGGAAACAGCCAGACAGGAACGCTTGTGCCAATTGATTACGTTACAGGACTCACTAGCGCGGAGCTTACAGAATTGCTTATACCCGGAGAAGATGAAGAAGACACCGAACATTTACGGCAAAGATATTACAATAGTCTCGATTCGCAGTCGTTCGGTGGTAATATTCAGGACTACAAGGAGAAAATCAATGGAATTGCGGGCGTGGGCGGCGTTAAAATTTACCCGACTTGGAACGGTGGCGGAACAGTAAAGGCAGTCGTTATCAACTCTGAATATCAGGTCCCCAGCGTCGAATTAGTAGCGGAGGTACAGGGTAAAGTCGATCCGGAGCAAAATCATGGTGAGGGGTTGGGATATGCGCCGATTGGGCATGTTGTAACAGTAGATGGCGTGACGAATACGATGGTCGACATACAAACGAACATCACTTATCAAGAAGGATGGACGTGGGAGGACGTGAAACCCTATGCGGAATCAGAGATCGACCGATATTTTTCAGAACTGGCACGGTCGTGGGCAGATACAGACTCGTTAATTGTTCGAATCAGCCAGATTGAAACAAGGCTTCTGAATGTGTCAGGCGTGGTCGATATCAGTGGAACCAAAATAGGCGGCTTAGAACAGAATCTTGTTCTTGGCACCGACAGCATACCGAAACGGGGTGAACTGATTGGATAGAGAAATCAATCTGATTCGGTATCTTCCGGAAATTATGAAAGTGGTGCGAGATTTTAAGATGGTGACAGACGCAGAAAACCCTGAGATACGGAAATTATGGGTTGCTCTTGAAACCGCCTTAAATGACGAGTTTGTTAAAAGCGCTACTCCAAACGGGGTTGGGCGGTGGGAAACCATTCTGAACATTGTTCCGAAGGGCACTGACAAGCTCGACGAACGGAAATTCCGTATTCTGACCCGGCTGAATGAGCAGCTGCCGTATTCATGGCGTATGCTGGCGCAACAACTATCAACACTCTGCGGGCAGGATGGGTACACGATGCAGCTGAAAAACGAAGAGTATACCCTGACTGTAAAAGTGGCGTTGATAGCGAAAGCAAATTTTTCAGATGTAGATGATCTGCTTCATCGTATCGTTCCGGCTAATATGATCATTGATCTGAGCTTACTTTATAATCAATTCGATACGCTGACTAAGTTTGTACATGATTATTTGTCCGCCTATACATTTGATCAGTTAAGAGATGAGGTGATTACCTAAATGCCAGACAAAACTACAAATTACGGGCTTACAAAGCCCTACGGAAATGAATTTTATGACATAGGAATATTCAATGGAAATTCGGATTTAGTTGATGCAGCGTTGAAAGAACAAGCCGACGCACTTAGCGAAAAGGCGGACGACGACTTTACGCACATCCCTTATGCGGTGTGCGAAACGGCGGTCACCGAAGCAATAAAAGAGGTTACGATATCCGGATATAACCCTGAAAAACACCCAATTATAGCGGTGATGTTTAGGGACGGTATAAATTATACGGAAGGTAGTGCTCTTAAATTAGCAGTCAATGGCGGTACCGCGAGAGCGATTTATTCAAGCTTTGCCGCAAACATGTCAGCAGGAAACAAAGGGATGAGCTTGATGTCCGGTGCCACACTCCTGTTAAGTACTGTGTCGGACACTGCTACATGGCGCGTTGTCGGTATGCCGGGAAGAGCGACAACAACTCTTCACGGGATTACAACACTTGCCAACGTACCGGGAAACGAATTTTCCACGTCGTTATCAGCAACCACTCCGAACTACGTCAAGGCCCTTGCCCTCTGCTCTTACGAATCCGGTCGTACCTACGCTGCAAACGCTCTCGTCACGCAGGACGGATCCATCTACAAAAGCCTTCAGGACAACAATATCGGCCATGCGGTCACCGAACCCGAGTGGTGGGAGCAGTACGGCGGGACAGTAACGCCAGAACCGGATCCCGAACAGGTCATCAATTATACCATGCTCTATGATCAGGGGGATGAGTGTGCGGCGGTGACGGGGGGGTGGGAATCGGCAAATTCGGGAAGCGGGGCTGCATTTGACCGAACAATAACTAATTCATCCAATTGCTTAAAGATTATGGCGGCGGGATCACAAGGAGTTGGTATTGGACTTAGAACGTCAAACTTGATCGATCTTACAAATTTTAATAAATTCTTTGTGTGCGCTGACGGAGAACGAATAAAGTATAGTACCTATATTGGATATATTACGACCGCTACTAATACGGTGCTTAGTGGTACAAATGGGTGGGAAAGTGGATCGACTCGTGGAAGTTCAATCGAATTCTCTGATACAGATACGGCAAGCTTATACGGAACAATTACAGAACTTGATGTTTCGCAGATAGCAAACGGATATCTAGGCGGATTTATTTTTGCACCGCGCAGTGGTACATATATCATGCGTGCCGCATCCATCCTCAAATCCGATGACCCCGCCCGTCTGATCTCCACCGCCGGTATCACCACACCTTACACCACCCCAGATGCCTTTGCCGCGGATGCATCAAACCGGTCCGCGATCCTCTCAAACCCCAAGGCAGTCAAGATCATGACTCTAACCTGCACCGGGGATCTGATGTATGCCATCCTCAACAACGCTGACTGGATCACTGCGATCAAGGCAAATGACGAGGCATATCGGATCATCATGAGCAATCCTCATTGGAGCAAATTCGCGGGGATTATTCCTGCCGCGAAAGATCTGCTTGGTTATACGATGCTGTATGATCAGGGGGACGAATGCGAAGCGGTGACGGGGGGATGGAACGGAATATATAAAGAGC
This sequence comes from Bacilliculturomica massiliensis, assembly GCF_900605495.1. GTDB lineage: Bacteria > Bacillota > Clostridia > Peptostreptococcales > Anaerovoracaceae > Bacilliculturomica > Bacilliculturomica massiliensis. Next base: position 11,422 of record NZ_LR027599.1, on the reverse strand, counting down.
CTGGGAATTACACAACAAGCCAGCTTACGCTAGGCCAGTCTGATATGTTCGGCGCTGTTCCATCAGGGGCGTTGACGTGGAAATATAGGGCATGCACGAACAGTATTGATCTATCTGAACATGAAAAAATATTATGTTGCTTTAGTTTTTCTTCGACAGTTAAAGAAAACGGAAACTCCATGAGCTTTCGGATTGCAAAAGATACGACATGGCCGTCTGACGCGGTGCAAGCTCTTGCGTTAAATTCTGATCAAACAGTAGTTAACAAAGGATATGTTGCAAAGATATTTGATGTTCCAACGGTTAGAAGGATAGGGTATATCATCATTGATTTAATTGGGACTGGAGCCACGGCTGTAGCTGCGAGCGGGTCATACAAATTGCTCTGTGCCCTCCGCTCCGACCCTTGGCAAACCTGGGCCACAAAAGGCGGTCTGACAGCATCCTACGCCACTCTTGATGCCCTGCTGTCCGACAGCTCAGCAATGGCTATCCTCATGAGCAACCGGGATGCGATCAGTTATATGATCTCCTGCACCGGAACGCTCATGGCGGCGATCTGCAACAGTGAGACTGCCATGTCGGCGTTAGTCAACAGCCCAGTGGCCTACGATGCGGCGTTTACCAATTCACACTGGCGGAAGTTTATGCTGATGTGCCCGGTGAGTCTGGCGGCGATGGACAGCGTGGCTAAGACGGTGCCGCTGATGACGAGCAATACAACGCCGGAGGGAGTTGCAAGCGCAAGCAATGTTGTAAATGCATCCTATGATGCATATAAGGCATTTGACAGAATACGTAATAATGCTGGATGGGTAACCGCTTCTGGCTACAATACAAACCAGTGGATAGAATATGAATTCTCACAAAATGTCTCCGTGTATCGGGTTGAAATAATGCCGAGGACTACATATGCGGAACAAAACATAAAAAATTTTAAAATCCAACATTACTGTTCTGGGGTGTGGATAGACGCACTGTCTGCCGTTCTGCTCAATAATAGCACGCTCCAAAACTTTACTATTAATAGTAACGCCAAGTCCGCAAGATGGAGAGTGTATTGCCTTGATAATTACGGCAACGCCCAGCTATCGATTGACGAAATACAATTCTACGGCAAGGAGGTGATCTGATGCAGAAAATCAACACACAGGCCGCACTGCTCATGGACGACGAAACTTTCCGCCGGGTAATGGTACGGAGCCTGAACCAGATCATGGACGCGCTGGCCGTGGGAGTCGTCCACGAAAACAAAGTCACCGCAGACCGTGCAGTGGATCAGGTATACAATGACCTTCCTGTCTCAGTCATAGCGGAAATGATCGATGAAGAATATCAAACAGTAGTAGCCCAGTTGGGGCTGGAAACGGAGAAAGCAGAATGAACAGAACAGTAAACAATATGAAGAAGCTCATCGGTATTAAATTTTATCCTACAGCAGAAGCGGCGTATGAAATCTTGGACGCGTTTCTCATGGCGAACAGGATTAATCCGGATGAGTATACAGACCTGTCCATTATGATAGAGGAAAAGTATAATCCGGTTCCGGTTGAACCGCCTGTGGAGCCTGCCGTTTCGGAAGAACCGGAAACCCCAGCAGTATAACGCCGAGGGATGTCGTTATATATCAAACCATTGTACTACGGTAAACCCGTGGTTGACCATAGTACAGGAAGGGAGTGATCTAAAATGTTAGGAACAATAATAATAGCAGTAACAACGAGTATTGTTACTGCTTGTATAACATCTTGTATAACATCGAGAATCTGCATTAAAATGTTTGTAAAAAAAATTGAATCATCAGATGAAAAATTTCTATACGGAATAGCAAATATTGTTATGCAAACGGGATGGCTGCCAGAAAAAATTCACGGCCATAAGGAGTAACTTCTAAAATACCCTTATCACAAGTAATATTTGAGCTGCAAGCGTGTGATTTCTGTAGACGTTCATATTTAGATTCATCAAGCAATTGCACTGAAAAATCTAAGGCTATGATACCAAGACGAACTAAATTACTTACAGAAAATGAATTTTCATGCAACAAAAAGTCAGTCATCACTTGGTCATCCCTAACGAACGCGACAGAAATAAGAGGAGTTGAGCCACCAGATGGAAGAATTCCGTTAAATCTACAAATTGGACAACGGCGATGATCTCTAAGATATTTAAGATTTTTAGCGTCGTTTGTAGATAATTGCTTTATTACATCGATAAATGATGGGTGTGTATGATAACTCAAAGTATCATTCATATTTCTAGAGATGATGGTGGCAAACATTTCTCTTAATTCACTATTATCAAAATAATATTTTGATGATTCAATTGCAGGTCCAATTATAGAAAGGTCAGGCTCTTTAAGATTACCAGGAGGAATTTCTGCGACTTTTGATTCAAGGAGCAGCTTAAACTCTTCCAAATCCCGTAGCCGCTTTAAATCAAGTTTTTCGCTCTCGGCATCAATCCAGCCAAAAGTAATACTCCAAATGGAACGAATTGTATTTCCAATTGCTTGAGCTAAGGGGTTGAAAGCTTCATTTACTAATTGTGGAAGCTCAAATTTTAAATCCATATGCTCACATCCTTTCGTCAAAATAATATCATTTTTGCAGGAGTGAGTAAAGCAAATAAGGATGAATATGGGATTAACTGTAGTACCTAAACAGAGGATACAGTATAAAGAAAGACTGCCCGGTCTTTTTCTAAGAAACACATCTAAGTTTTTGCCAAAAATCTTGGCGAGCTATACGACATCAGAATAACCAGCAAAAGACACGCAATCAAGCGTGTTTTTTTATACCGTTTTTAAGGCTGGAAATACCAGCAGAAAGAGAGGAACAAATGAAAAATATCACAATCACGAAAAGCGCCGGCGCTACCAAGAACTACGAGATCAACGAGGACAATCCGTACATCAAAGCAGCGGTACGGATCAGGGAGCTGGGAAAGGAAAACAAGGTGGACACATTTGTCGCCTGCAAGATGTGGGAGTTGGAGAGCGGCATCAGGGACGAGGATCAGCGGGTGGAATTCCTGCATTTGATCAACGACGCTATCAGCGCCGGCGATCCGGAGCTCATGACACTTGATAGACTGGTTGAGTTGATGTAAGAGCGGGCGGCCTTCGGGCCGCCTATCTCTTTGGGAGGGAGGTACTATGATTGAAATAATCGAAATGCTTGCACCAGCGGGGCACAAGTGCCGGTCAGGGCGGAAGCTGACCGGCTTTCGCGGCGTGACGATCCACAACACAGGAAACACCGGCAAGGGCGCTGACGCTCTCTCACACGCACGATATCTGCGTGGAGGGGGCAAGGATGCCGCCGCAAGCTGGCATTACTGCGTGGACGAACACAGGGCCACAAGATCCATACCGGAGACAGAGGTGGCCTGGCACGCGGGGGACGGCAGCGGTCCGGGAAATATGCAGACTGTGGCAATCGAGATCTGCATGAACACAGACGGGGATCTGCGGAATGCCACGGAAAACGCCGCGGTGCTGGCGGCCGATATTCTGGCCCGTCACGGGATCAGAAACGCGGAAGGACACCTGTATCAGCATCACGTCTGGAGTGGGAAAAATTGCCCGCAGATGATCCGGGCCGGGCGGCCCTACGACTGGCAGACGTTCTGCGGAAAGGTCCAGGGATATCTGGACGGGAAGGAGAAGGATATGACAGAAGCAGAAGCGAAGAAAATCATACAGGAGACGTGCGGCTTTGAGGATCAGACGATCCGATTCCTGGAAGCTTATCGCTATCATGAAGCGCTGCTGACAAAGCTGGCAGCGGCGATCCAGAAAGGTGGCAAGTAATATGGACATTGGAATTGTAGGAGTAGGTGCCATCACCGTGATCTGCTATGTGGTGGCGGAGATCTGCAAGGCGACAGCCATTGACAACAAGTGGCTGCCGGTGATCTGCGGCGTGGCTGGCGGCGCTCTGGGCGTGGCGGCAATGTACATCATGCCGGACTACCCGGCACAGGATTACATAACCGCTGTTGCCGTGGGCATCGTGTCAGGGCTGGCTGCGACCGGTGTCGATCAGATCGGTAAGCAGCTTGGCGGCAAGTAAGGGGGCAATGATGGAGTTTATGCAGACGATCCTCGCTATCTGCGGCGGGATAAGTATCGTGGGCGGAGCGGGGGCGGTGATCTACAAGGTCATCCGCCCAGCAGCTGATGTCAATAAGCGGGTCAGGATCCTTGAGCAAAAGGCAGATAACGATTATCGTCATCTCAACGAGCTGGGAGAAGCGGACAGGGCGATCTGCCGGGCGCTGCTGGCTCTATTGGACCACGCCGTCACCGGAAACGGGATTGACAATCTCAAGCGATGCAGGACAGACCTGCAGCAGTATTTGATCGATAAGTAATAGACCGGCTGGGGAGAGATCCCTGGCCGGCTTTTTTTACTTGCGCAAGCCTTACTGCGATAACATGAAAAATGTAAAGTCCACAGAAAGGGGAAAAACTATTGAATTTGTCCACGGAAAAGAAAAACCACTTAGTTTAGCAAGCGGGAAAACCGTCCTTTCCTACGCGGACCCACCGAGCCGTTTTACTTGATGACATAAAACGTGTTGTTTATTACATAAACTGCAATTTTTCTTGACCGCTGCAAAGCGGCCAGGGTATAGTAAATGTATCCTCTCACTTACCTATCAGGCAAGCAGGAGACGATAACCCGCGTTGTGGGAGCGCGGGTTATTTTTGTGCCTTGAAAACGCATATATAAATATGAAGGAACACAAAAAAAATACCAAGAATTGGAGCGCGAAATTTGCGCGATAGCAGTGCCCAAAAAGCATCTTATATTATGTAGAATACATCATAGCATCTGCGAGAGACTACGAAAGGGGAGCGTATATAATGGCATATCTATTGTGACAATATACTTCCTGGTTATATGCTATAATCAAAAATTTATGGCTTCAAGTGATTTACAATTAAGTAAAAATTACAGGGTGTAAAATCAGGATTAACGGTTGATCGAGAACGTATGTTCGCGCTATAATGTTTTCAGGGAAATTTCGCGCGGTGTGTTTTTGGTCAGCAAGCATCGAGGAGAAAGAAGGATTGACATGGTATACATAGGACTATATGATGATATTGAGTACGGAATTTTAGAACGTTTCGTAGGGGACGATTTTGACGATAAGGAAGAAACGGACGGTGATGCAACACAAAATTCAACACAACAACGCTGAAGGCTAGTGTTTTCAACGAGTTTGTTTGTTTTTAGTTGGGTTCGATTCCCACATACTTCCGCCAGAGATCGACGCCCCGGACGGACGTTATAAACGTTGTCCGGGGCGTTTTGTTTTAATAATTCAGGGATATACGCCGCGGTCTGTGTACGGAGATAATTTATATAGGAAGAAAAGAGCCATCATATTCAGCAAGAAAATTTCAGACGACTCTGCAGAGTGGACACGGGGAAAGGTAATGAGAATGAGAGAAAAGAAATGCAGACTTCTGCCGCGGACAGCAGCGCTGCTTTTAATGGTCAGTTTGCTGGTCGTGCTGGGCGCCTGTGGCGGCGGGGAAGCCCTGGGGGAGAACGGGATCAGCGGGGCAGGAGAACAAGCTGCCGCGGGAGCCGGCGGCGCGCTTTCAGGGAATGACGGAGCCGGGGGGACGGCCGATGGAACAGACGGAGAGACGGGAGCGGAGGGAGAAGAGGGCGCGGGAGACGGCGTCGGGACGCCCAGCTTTTCCAGTTTCAAGGCAGTGGACATAGACGGCAACGACGTGGATCAGAGCATTTTCGCGGACTACGATCTCACCATGGTGAATGTGTGGGGAACTTTCTGCACGTATTGCCTGCAGGAAATGCCCGAGCTGGGAGAGATCAGCGAAGAGTATGCCGACGAGGGCGTGCAGGTAGTGGGGATCGTGATCGACGTGCTGAACGAGGATCTGAGCGTGAACACGGAGCAGATCCAGCTGGCCAGAGAGGTAGTGGAAAAGACAGAGGCAAATTATCCGCATCTGGTCCCCTCCATCGACCTGCTCTACGCCGGGATCGCGTCCATCCGCAGCTATCCTACGACCTTTTTTGTGGATAAGAACGGAAATTTAGTGGGCGACGTCTACAGCGGAGCCAGGAGCAAGGACAAATGGGAGCGGATCATCAGAGATACGCTGGAGGAGGTACGATGAAGGAGCGAAGCGGTGGAATCGGAAAGCGCCGGACAGCGGGTGTGCTGCTGTTAGCGGCGGGCGCGGTGTTTATGGCGGTTGGAATTTACAGAGGCGAAATGGCAACGGTTTTTATTAAGGCAGTCAATATATGCCTGGAATGCATCGGCATCGGATAGAAGAGTGTTTCAATGGGGGAAAATATGAGAACATCAGATCAGGGCCGTCAGGGGCCGGCAGCCATGCAGAACGGCGCAGGCCGGCGGCAGACGGAAAATAACCGGAGCGCCGGGCGCGGCGGGAAGAAAAAAGGAAACCGGCTCAGATTGTTTGTGCAGCTGTGCTTCACAGCGCTGACAAACGGATACGCGGCGGGTTTTGCGAATACAACCATATATGCAGGAGATCTGAAGCATTTCTGCGTGCCCGGTCTCTCCTGTTATTCTTGTCCAGGGGCGTTCGGCGCCTGTCCGCTGGGGTCGCTGCAGGCGGTGCTGGGCAGTCGAAATTTTAATTTTTCTTTTTATATCGTGGGATTTCTCATGGCGGTGGGCGCGCTGATGGGGCGGTTTGTCTGCGGCTGGCTGTGTCCTTTCGGCCTGGTACAGGATCTATTGTACCGGATCCCCTTTGTGAAAAAGTTCCGCAGACTGCCGGGAGATCGTTGGCTTCGTTATCTGAAATATGTCATTCTGGTGGGCTTCGTTATCGTGCTCCCTATGACAGTGGTGGATATCATCGGGCAGGGATCGCCCTGGTTTTGTAAGTATATCTGTCCCAGCGGCACGCTGATGGCGGGGATTCCTCTGGTAGCGGGCGATCCCGGCCTGCAGGAGGCTGCGGGAGGGTTGTTTTTGTGGAAAGTGGCAGTGCTGGCGGTGCTGGTGCTTTTGTCCGTGGTCGTGTATCGGCCGTTTTGCCGGTATCTCTGTCCGCTGGGGGCCATGTACGGCGTATTCAATCCAGTCTCGCTCTGCCGGCTGCAGGTGGACCGGGATATCTGTACGAAGTGCGGCGTCTGTCAGAAGACCTGCGGCATGGACATTCCGGTGTGGGAAAAGCCGGCCAGCGTGGAATGCATCCGCTGCGGCGACTGTGTGAAAGCCTGCCCCCACGGGGCGATCCGGCTCACGGGGCCTGCGGACCTGATCCGAAGGGGCGGAGCCGTGGGAAATGCAGGGACCAGCGGCGCGGTGGAAAGCAGTGCGGACAGCGTTGAGGACAGACATTGATCGTTCTATCTGATTTTTTAAGAACAGGCGATCCGGAGAGGTAAGAGACCACCGGATCGTCTGTTTTTTTATAACAGGGGAAATATGGTCGGTTACATTTCTGCATGTTACAAAAAAGTTACGTTGTGAAAGTGAGCCTGCAGGGCGAATATGTTTCCGAAGGGAATTTTTAATAAAACATTTTTCTGCTCTGGAAATGAAAAAGAATACGAATGAGTACTTGACAAACATAACTGTAATTGATATTATTACAGTACAAACTGAAACTTATGGAATTACAGTTTCGGAGAAGAATCGTAGATCAGCGCCGGAGCGGACGACGCAGGGGAAAATCAGAGTAGTGAGAAATAAGACCATGAGTCTGGAGAGGTGAAAGAATGAAAAAAATGAAGTTATGGGCCGGAGCTGCCGTATTGTTACTGCTGATCGGCGTTCTGGCGGCCTGCGGAGGCGCAGGCGAAGATGACGGCGGCAGCGCTGACGGATCGTACAATAAGCTGACGGCGGAGGAAGCATACGACCGCATCAACAGCGAAGACCACGTCGCCGTGGTTGATGTGCGGACAAAGGAAGAATACGAAGAAAGTCATATTGAAGGGGCGCTGATGATCCCCAGCGAGACCATTGGGGAAGAACCGCCCGCCCAGCTGCCGGATAAGGACGCGGAGATCCTGATCTACTCCAAAAGCGGAGAAGACAGCCAGCAGGCGGCGGAAAAGCTGATCGGTCTTGGTTACACCAACGTTTTTGATTTCGGAGGAATCAAAGATTGGCCTTATGAGACTGTTTCTGGTCCGGCGGCTGACGACAGCAGTGCAGAGGCTGGAGCAGGGCAGGCAGAAGGGTCACAGGGCGGAGAAGGACAGACGGGGGACGCTGCAGGTACGGCAGACGGCAGCGGTCAGGCGGGAACCGCGTCTCCCAACACGCAGGATCCTGAAGAATCAGCGGATCCCTCTTTCTCCAATTTTAAGGCGGAGGATGTGAATGGGAACGCGGTGGATGAAAGTATATTCGCGGATTACGATCTGACGATGGTCAACATCTGGGGGACATTCTGCGGACCTTGTATCAGAGAGATGCCCGAGCTTGGAGAGATCAACAGAGAATACGAAGGAAAGGGATTTCAGATCGTGGGCATCGTCACAGACGTGCTGAATCAGGATCTGTCCGTTTCAAAGGAACAGCTGGAGACGGCTCAGGAGATCATCGAAAAGACCGGAGCGGATTATCTGCACCTGATCCCGTCGGAGGACTTGCTCTACGCGGGAGTAGCTTCCGTCAGGACGATCCCCTTTACGTTTTTCGTGGATAAGGACGGAAACCTCACCGGTGACGTCTACAGCGGCTCAAAGACCAAGGACAAGTGGGAAAAGATCATCCGGGAAACGCTGGAAGAGGTCCGGAAGGCGGCTAACTGACGGTCCGTACCGGGGACAGAACAAAATAGTGGATCAGGGCAATAAAGTGGGGGAGGCTTCTATATGGAACGATACGATGCGGTCATAATTGGATTTGGAAAAGGCGGGAAGACACTGGCAGGAAAGCTGGCGGCTGCGGGAAAGACCGTGGCGGTCATCGAGAGATCAGACAGGATGTACGGCGGCACCTGCATCAATGTGGGCTGCATTCCTTCAAAATCTCTGGTAAAGAACGCGAAGCAGGCGGCGCACAATCCGGAATGGTCCTTTGAGGAAAAGGCCGCGTTTTACGCAGCCGCTATAGAGGAAAAGCGCGGGTTGACCACCGCGCTGCGCAAGAAGAATTTCGATAAGCTGAACGATATGAATAACGTGGACATTTACAACGGTCAGGCCAGATTTCTTTCCGCCGATACCGTGGAAGTGAGCACGGCGGAGGAAACGCTGGTCCTGGAGGGGGATAAGATCTTCATCAACACAGGAGCGGAGCCGGTGATCCCGCCTATCGAGGGGCTGAAAGACAATTCGCGGGTCTATTTCAGTGAGACCATGCTGGATCTGGAGACGCTGCCGCGGCGTATGGCCATCATAGGAGGCGGTTACATCGGAATGGAGTTTGCTTCTATTTATTCCGGATTCGGTTCTCAGGTCACGGTGTTTCAGGACGGCGGGGTCTTCCTGCCGAAAGAGGACGAGGATATGGCGGCGGAGATCCGCGGAGTCCTGGAAGAAAAAGGCGTGAACTTCCGGCTCGGCGCGGAAGTGGAAAAGTTTGAGGATGGTCCGGAGGTCTCCCGGATCGTGTACCGGTGGAAAGGCGAAAGTCTGGAACTGGAGGCAGACGCTATTTTGGTGGCCACAGGGCGCAGACCGAATACAGAGGGATTGAACGCAGAGGCTGCAGGAGTAGAACTGACGCCGCGGGGCGCCGTAAAAGTAGATGACAACAGAAAAACTACGGCGGAAAATATCTGGGCCATGGGAGATGTGGCCGGCGGCCTGCAGTTTACTTACGTTTCGCTGGACGATTTCCGCATCGTGTGGTCGCAGCTCTGCGAGGGATGCAGCAGCGGGAAGCCGAATTACACGGCTGATCAGCGCCGCAATGTGCCCTACAGCGTGTTTTTGGAGCCCTCCTTCTCACGGGTGGGTCTGAACGAGAGAGAAGCCCGAGCCGCAGGTTATCATGTGAGGATCGCAAAACTTCCGGCGGCGGCCATTCCAAAGGCGCAGGTGCTGAAACAGCCACGGGGCCTGCTGAAGGCGGTCATCGACCAGGAGACCGGCCGGATCCTGGGCGCTATGTTGTTCTGTGAGGAATCCCACGAAATGATCAATATCGTCAAGCTGGCGATGGATCTGGATGTGCACTACACTGTGCTGCGGGACCAGATCTTTACTCACCCCACGATGAGTGAAGCTCTGAACGATCTGTTTTCCTGAGAATAGATGTTCTTGTCAACTGTGCGGATGATCTGATATGATAAATAACAGGAACGGATGCATTGAACAGGGTTTACAGGTTTATCTGTGATGCCCAACGCGTCGGAAAGGAGGAACTCATGACAGGAGAATTTACCATAGCAGTTCATGCGCTGGTCTATCTGAATCACAAACAGACCACGCTGTCCAGCGAACTTCTGGCGCAGAACGTCTGTACCAATCCGGCCCGGATCCGGAAGGTGATGGCAAAGCTGAAAAAAGCGGGGCTGGTAGTGACGAAAGAAGGAGCCGAGGGAGGTTACCTCTTCGACAGAGATCCGAAGAGCGTGGATCTGAGACAGATATCCGACGCGGTGGAGGCCAAACTGGTCTCCGCATCCTGGCGATCGGGAAATAAAGATATGATATGTCTGGTGGCTTCGGGTATGGCGGACATCATGGACGGCATCTGCGCGCAGTTGGATACGCTGTGCAGGGAAAAGCTGGAGCATATCACAATAGCGGACATCGACCGGAAGATCTTCGGCTGACCGGTCAGTTCCACAGAAGTTGGAATGATCGGGCGGCAGTGAGAAAGCGGGATCGATGGCCGGCGGGGTGTTGGTCTCCCGGCGGATCGATGGCCGGCGTCGGGGTGTTGGGCCTTCCGGCGGATCGTTAGCCGGCGGCGGGATGTCGATACTGGACAGGTTCTAGGTTGGCGGCGAACAATTGGCGGTCCCCGGCAGCTGTCAGTACCTGATCGGTGGAGGCATCTTAGGGTAAATAGGTGAAATGCAGATTTTTTTTTCGATCTCACCGAAAAAGAGCTGTATAATAGGTGAGATCCCATTATTTATTGAGTTCTATACTGTACCCATAAGTGTGGACACGACCAGATTTTAGATACCCCAATTATGGACACACAGCCCGCTAGGGTTTTGGTGTATCCTGCAAAATAGACATTCGCTTTTGTGTATGGTACGCTAGGGACATCAGGAGGTCGTCATGAGCAAAATACCGTTCACAGAAGAGCAGATAAAACTGCTGCAAGAGAACCCATATACCTACAACATTACACCCAACACCCTCTATCTCACGAAAGAATTCAAGGAACTCTTTTATCAAGAATATAGAAAGGGGAAGCTGCCCCGGCAGATCCTTGAGGAGCATGGATTTCCGATGAGCATTCTGGGCGAGAG
>NZ_LR027598.1:104431-186175 GCF_900605495.1 Bacilliculturomica massiliensis | reverse complement strand
AGCGGCAGCTTCGGCAACGGGCTCAGCGGCAGCCTCGGCGGCGGGTTCTGCCGCTTCCGCAGCAGGCTCCGCTCCCTCGCCCTTCGCGTCCGCGATAGCCTGGAACGTGCGTACCAGCTTGGATACGGGCGACTGAATGCTTCCCAGGAACTTCGCGATGAGCTCGTCTCTGCTGGGCAGAGATGCGATGGACTCCACGCCCGCGGCGTCGTACAGCGTTCCCTCGATCACGCCGGCCTTGAAGGACATCTTCTTGTAATCTTTGATGATCCCGTTGAGTACTCTCGCCGGAGCGACCGCATCCTCATAGCTGATCGCGATGGCGCTGGGTCCTTCCAGAACGTCCTTCAAACCTTCGTATTTGGTTCCCTCGATGGCTCTTGCCATCAGGGTATTTTTATATACCGTGTAATCCACGTTGGATTCACGCAGCTTTTTTCTCATGGCATCGGCTTCCGCTACTGTGGTTCCGATGTAGTCGATGATTACTGCGGACTGTGCTTTTTCCAGCTTCTCTCTGATTTCGTCAATGATCAGCTGTTTTGCCTGTAAATGTTCTGCTGACATATTGTCTCCTTTCCGGCTTTTCTGTGAAAAAGAAAAAGCCTTTTCGGTGCTGTAGACTGAAAAAGGCTTTGTTTGTCAGGTTTATCTGCCTGAAAAATATAAGTATAACCTCGGCAGGATATTAAGCGCGTCGCCGCGCACCGGCTGTCTACAGTTTTTTATTCAATTTTCAATCGGACATCGTCCGGGATCGGTCCGCAGATACTATAAGGTGAGTTTCAGCGGGTTGATCTTCACTCCGGGACCCATGGTAGTGGCCACGGTCACGCTTCTCACATACTGGCCCTTGGCGGCTGCCGGTTTCGCCTTCAAAACCGCCTCGATGAGCGCGTTGAAGTTGTCCGTCAGTTTTTCAGCTCCAAAGGAGACCTTTCCGATCGGCGTGTGGATGATGTTGGTCTTGTCGAGTCTGTACTCAACTTTACCGGCTTTGATCTCCTGCAGAGCCTTCTCCACGTCCATGGTTACGGTACCGGACTTCGGGTTCGGCATCAGGCCCTTGGGGCCCAGGATCTTACCCAGTCTTCCGACCACGCCCATCATATCGGGAGTCGCTACGACAACGTCAAAATCAAACCAGTTTTCCTGCTGAATCCGCTGAGCCATCTCTTCCGCTCCAACGTAGTCAGCTCCTGCATTCTCGGCTTCCTTCGCCTTCTCGCCCTTGGCGAACACCAGCACTTTCTTGCTCTTGCCGGTTCCGTGGGGCAGAACGATAGCGCCTCTGACCTGCTGGTCAGCATGCCGTCCGTCAACGCCCAGCTTGATGTGGACTTCAACGGTCTCGTCGAACTTCGCTTTCGCAGTCTGAGGAATCAGCGCGAGAGCGTCGGTCACTTCGTACAGTGCGGTTCTGTCGATCAATTTCGCAGAATCCTTGTAGTTCTTACCTCTCTTAGGCATTTACATTACCTCCCTGTGGTACAAACGGCCGGCCGGCCTCCCACGTTCTAGTCTTCAACAACGATACCCATGCTTCTGGCGGTGCCCTTGATCATGGATGTGGCGCTCTCAACGCTGGCCGCGTTCAGATCGGGCATCTTCAGCTTGGCGATCTCTTCCACCTGAGCGGTGGTCAGCGTAGCGACCTTCTTCTTATTCGGTTCGCCGGAAGCGCTGTCCAGCTTGGCTGCCTTCTTCAGCAGAACAGCTGCGGGCGGCGTCTTCGTGACGAAGGTGAAGGAACGATCGGAATACACCGTGATCACTACAGGAATGATCATTCCCGGCTGATCCGCAGTCTTTGCGTTGAACTGCTTGCAGAAGTCCATGATATTCACGCCCTTCTGACCGAGAGCAGGACCTACCGGCGGTGCGGGAGTCGCAGCGCCTGCGGCGATCTGCAGCTTGATAAAGCCTTCTACTTTCTTTGCCATCTTCTTCTCCTTTCCGTTTTACGTGTAACCCAGAGGCCCTCAGGCTGAAAGAAAATGTGTCTGCGCGTAAAACAATTTCGGTTCAGACGCCGGATGCGTCTATATCTTATCAACCTGTCCGAATTCGAGTTCGACAGGGGTCTCTCTTCCAAACATCGAGATCTTTACTTTCAGGATCTGTTTTTCCATGTTGACCTCTTCCACCACGCCCATGAAGCTCTCAAAGGGGCCGTTGATGACCCGGACGCTGTCTCCGGGGTCGATATCGAGGTCAATGTAGACTTTTTCGATTCCCATGCGCCGCACTTCGTCGTCGCTCAGAGGAATCGGCTCGGAGCCGTGTCCCACGAACCCCGTAACACCCTGCGTGTTTCTCACCAGATACCAGGACTCATTGGTCACGATCATTTTGACGATTACGTAGCCGGGGAACATCTTTCTGGTTTTGACCTTGCGCTGGCCGTTCTTGATCTCCACACGGTCTTCCGTGGGCACAACAACGCTGAGAACCAGATCCTGCATTCCTCTGTTCTCAACCAGTTTTTCGATATTCACTTTCACCTTGTTCTCATGTCCGGAATAGGTATGGACCACATACCACTTTGCATTTGAAGAATCTCTTCCGCTGACCTGACTTTCTTCATTCAGCCGGGAAAGCATCTTGTCCGCCCTGGAAAGCTCCTGAGACTGCGGCGCCTGCTCCGGGGTCTCCTCCGGTTCCGACTCCGACCACTCCGGTTCCCCGGTCTCCGGAGCCGTTTCTTCCCGTTCGGCTTCCAATTCTTCCATATACTTATCTTCTGACATTTCTGTTTCCTCTCTCTATTACCCGGCAGGCCCGCAGGCTAGCTCAGGGTAATGTCCAAAATCTTCTCCAGCGCGAAGAGGAATCCGGTGTCCAGGACCCAGAAGAATAACGCAAAAGCAGCACAAGTCAGTATAACCACACCGGTGTAATTATACGTCTCTTTTTTCGTCGGCCAGATGACCTTCTTCATTTCCGTCTTGACGCCTTTGAAGTAATCCATCACTCCGGCTTTTTTCTTAACGTTTTCTGCCATTTTTATTCACGCCCTTCTAGTTATTTTGTTTCTTTGTGAAGTGTCTGCTTCTGACAGAATTTGCAGTATTTGTTGAACTCCAGACGATCGGGATCGTTTTTCTTGTTCTTGATCGTGTTGTAGTTTCTCTGCTTGCACTCTGTACATGCCAACGTAACTTTTACTCTCATGACTGACCTCCATTCCTATTTTAAGGGCGCGAAAACCGCTGCCCCCGGTTTATCTGATGACATACTGTGTTCAATTTTAGCATCTTACCATAGAGTCACTTATTAAACCTACCACACTTTTTCTTCAATGTCAAGGCGCTGCTCAGGCTTTTTTTGTTCTTCGGTCTCCGTCCTTTTATTTTGACCGAAGCTCACCCTCTGTTCATGCTGATATCTGTCATCGGGCAGATCCGGGGCCGGCGGCGCTTTCGCTATCTGTTCTTCTCATCCGTTCCCCCGGGGGAGGCTTTCCTGTCGGTAAACATTCTGATAAGAATGCCCACGAAGATGATAAGGCCCGCGACGCCGATCAGCGGGTAAATGGTATTCACCAGCTTGTTCAGAGGAATAAAGGACGCTACGGACACGCCGATAACAGCCACCGCGAGTACAACGATACGCTGCTTGGCCGTCTTATCTTCCGCAAACCGACGGCCAAACGCCCACAGATAGCCTGTGATCGTCGTGAAGACACCGATGAGGATCACGATGGAAAACGGCAGAGCCAGCGCCGGCAGTATGTTTTCGATAGCAGCCAGCATGGGCACCTGCGCCTTTACTTCTGCGATATAGTCCATATTAAACAGGATGGTAAAGAGCACCATGGTAAGTCCAACGGTAAAAAACACCGCAGAGCAGACTGCTCCGCCCCAGATCTCCCTGTTATTTTTGCAGTTATGTCCCAGCGATACGTTGAATACCATCCCCAGCGTGACATAGGCGCCCACCAGAGATATCACCGATACGATGGGATTATCGATCCCCAGGAACTGCGCCTGCAGGAACGTTCCCTCTTCTACATATTCCAGAACATGCTGCTGCGCTTCCATGATGCCTGCAGGCGTTGTAAAGAAACAGTAAACTCCCACGACGGCCAAAATGATGATGATCAATACGCCCGCAAATCCCAGCACGCCCGTGACTTTTTCCAGCCCCAGGCACACCACGATGACAGAGACCACACCCATGATCAGCGTGCCGACCCATACAGGAAGTCCCAGATACTGATTCACCGTCGCGCCGCTTCCCGCAAACATGATCAGCGTGCTCAAAGCGATGGAAAGGCTGCAGAAAACATCCACCACAAGACCGAGCTTTTTGCCGCAGTAATAGGCGTAGGCTTCGTCAGGGTTCTTGAAATCCTGCACACTGCCCGCTTTATACGTACCTGCGCAGAAAAGCAGCATCAATAGAAACGTGAGCGCCGGCAGTATAAACGGATAGGCTCCGCCCCAGGATCCGTAATACTGCAGCGTCTCCTGTCCCGACGCAAATCCGGCTCCGATACAGTATGCCGTGGACGCGCCGCCCACCGCAAAAACCGTTTTCCAGTTCATTTTACTCTGTTTGTCCATGTGTGTCCTCCTTGATCATGACCGCCGCACCTGATCTCCAGAAACTGATTTTGCCGATCAGGCCAAACAGGGTCTTTATTCCATAATGCAGAATTATGAATTCCATTTTCGCTATTCATTATAATATTATACACAATTCATGTCAATTGGAATTTTGATTCCGCATTGCAGAACAACAAGGCCGCGACAACGTCACAGCAGGATACGCCTGGCAATTATAAATATGTATCTGACTGTAGTTTATTATGCAAAAAGGAGACGATGATCCGCCGCGGACAGGATACAGAGAAAATGAGATATGCGAGAAAAGAAACGATAAAAGAAAAGAAAGGTGAAAGATCACCGTGGGGACCGGCGCCGGATCAGTTTTTTCAAATGCGGCGCCGGCCTCAGCGGCGCGTCACTGGGTCACGTCGACCCAGACGCCGTCCGTGGCTCTCTGCAGTTCCTCGGGAGTAAAACACACGGCGGAGTTTCCCGTCCCCGCCGCAGGGAATACTTCTTTGAACTGTCTCAGCGATTCATCGAGATATACCTTTACGCCATCCGGCAGGCCAAACGGGCAGACGCCTCCCACCGGGTGTCCCGTGACGGCCAGCGTGTCGTCGAAGGACAGCATTTTCGCTTTGCACTGAAACGCCTGTTTGTATTTCTGATTGCTGATCCGCGCCGTCCCCATGACGACCAGGACGATGTGGCTGCCATCTTTGAGTTCCAACGCCAGAGACTTGGCGATCTCCCCCGGCTCCCGTCCCAACGCTTTGGCTGCCAGCTCCACCGTCGCGCTGCTCTCGTCCAGCAAAATGATCTCGTTGGGAATATTTCTCTCCTTAAAATACTGAACAACTGTCTCGTAGCCCATATTCCTCCGTCCTTTCCTCAAATCGTATTCCGGAAATCGTTTACATTTAAAATGGCCTGTGCGCATTGCCTCAGGCCACATTCGAATGCCCTTATTTTACACCTTTCGATCAAAAAACACAAGGCAGCGGGCGAAAAGATCCTTCACCCCTGAAACAACAGCCACGCCAGAGCGCAGGAGAACAAGATCCCCGCGGGCACGCCGATCTGAAAGCTCAGATGCCTGGTCTTGTGGCGAAACACCCGCATACCCGCCAGGATCCCAGGCCCGCCGAAGCAGAAGGCGAAGAAGAAAAGCACCTTCTCCGGCACCCTCCATTCCCCTCTCCTGGCCCGGTGCTTGTCCCATCCCATGACCAGAAAGGCCAGCGCGTTCCAGCTCAGCAACAGACACGCCGCTACTTCCATACTCTTCTCTCCTCTCTTTTACCAGCTCAGATTGCCCCGCAGACCGTCGTTGAGAATGGCAAAGCATTCCCGGACGCAGTAGTTTGGCTGCAGTCCCGGCACCGATCTGGCGCTCAGTCCCTCCACGCTGCCGTAGCCGCATCTCCTGGCTATGGCCCTGGCACGAAACACGTGGAAATCGGAAGACACGACTACGACTCTGGCCGACCCAGGATCAGCCCCCTCCTCCCGGATCTTCTCCCAGGAATACGTGAGATTTTCCGTGGTGCTGGTTGAACGGTCCTCCCATATGATGCGTTCCTCCCCGATCCCCATGCGGACCAGCATCTCGGCGATGGCTCTCGCCTCCGATATCCCCTCGTTAGCGCCCTGCCCGCCGCTGGCGACCACCCTGGTCCGGGGATTCTGTTTCAGGTAATCGGCCGCAGCCTCGATGCGGTAGCGCAGGGAAAGAGACGGCCTTGTCCCGTTGACCTTTGCCCCCAGTACGATCACATAATCGGCGCCTGGAGAGGGCTCGTCCACCATACCGGAAATGATGAGCCCCATCAAGACACAGAATACAGCCAGCGACAATGCCACGCCTGCTTTCCACAGCACGCGAAACCATCCCGGAAAGCGGTTCCAGACCGGCAGCAGCCGGCCCGCGCCCATGAGCAGGATGCCAAGCGCCAGCCAGAACCACTGAAAAAGATAGACCGCTCCCAAATAGATCCCCAGCCCTGCAAAGTACAGCAGAGAAACGCCCCCGCAGCCATACAGCGCCAGCTGCCGGCGGCTTCGTCTTCGCCCTCCGGCCGCCGCGTCTTCCGCCTTTTCAGCGCTCCCGGTCTTCCCCTGCTCTCTGCCTGGGCGTTTTTCGCGCCGGTCAGAATCTCCGTCCCGTTTCATGATCCCGCCTCCCCTGAATTCTTTTCTCTATTTTATCATCCAACGGTCCATGCGTTCAATTAATTTACTCTGAAAGAACTTAAGAAACTCTGAAGAATACATCCCGTCCCCCCATCTGCGCCACAAAAAGATCCGGCAGCGCCTGTTTTACATACGCCGCCGGATCTTCCGGCTGGATATTCTCATCAGAGATCTATTTATTTCGCCGGCCGTCCTGTCCGTTCTGCAGAACGATCCGATCAATCCTTGTAATAATCACACAGATACTCGGCGACGCCGTCAGTCCGGATCTGATATTTGCAGTCTGCGCCGATCTCAAAACTCTCCTGCGCGGCGACGGCGCGCCAATTTTCCTCCCCCGGCAGAAGCACTTCCGCGCTGCCTGCGATCAGCTGTACCACCTCCCGGTCTCCCACGTCAAAGGTGTAGCTTCCTGCAGTGATGATCCCCAGTGTAAATCTGCCGCCGTCCTGACGGTAGCAGGTCCTGCTGGTCACCTTGCCGTCGAAGTAGACGTTGGCCTTAGATTCCACCTGAACGTTTTTTAATACCTTATCAATCATGCTCTCTCTCCTTTCACACCGCTAAACCGGTTCTGCAGCAGGCTGCCGGCGGGCTCTACGGCAGGCCAGGCCCCGCCTGTCCTCCAACGTACCTCCCGGCCGGCGGCTCTTTTGCGGCCGCCGCGGCCTAGTCCTCGTCCCCGGAGCGTTTCATTTTCTGCAGTTTGACGATGCAGCCGATGAGGCCGCCCCAGATAGGAATTACACAGACGAGCATTACGATGATCGCTTTGATAGTCATATTGATCCCTCCCCGCTATTTGCTGAATCCATTATCCGGTACCGGCGGGAAGCTCTCTCCGTCAAACAGCTTCTCACCTGCAGAATCGGCGATACGATTGTTGAAAAGATACAGGACCAGGCCCACGCCGCCCAGCTGCAGGATAAGCGTGCCCAGAGAATAAACGCCGAAGGGATTCCACCAATCGGGATTCCATCCCACAGAGAGAATGCACCACCAGATGAACATAGCCACTGCCAGCAGCGGCGCCAGTACGGTGATGGCGAAATTCCACCATTTCCCCATGGTCATGCCGCTGTACGGATTGTTCAGCAGTTTGGTGCGGACCTTCTCCACTCCGAAACGGTAAAGCGCATAGCAGGAGAACACCGCTCCAATGACCATTCCCATGCCCACGACGAAGTCCTGATTGTTGAAGAACGTATTGCTCCAGGCAGACGGCGTTCCGATCAGCACCGTAGCCACCAGCATGATGACGAAGGTCTTCTTCTTGCTCACCTTCGCGTCGGCAAAGGGCTGGTAGACAATGGAGTACATAGCGATGACGGAAGAAATTCCGGCCATCATCAGCGATGTAAAGAACAGCATCGCCATGATGCGGCCGCCGGGCATCTGTTCAAACACGCCGGTCAGCGCGATGAACGCCAGACCGTTGTTGCCTGAAGCGCACATGTCCAGCGCCTCCTGAGTAGGCATGAAGGCGAAGAGCGCGGGTATGATCGCGATGCCTGCCAGCAGTGCAACGGACATATCGCCAAGCCCCTGGATGGTGGTGGCCAGCGAGATATCCGCCTTGCGTTTGGAATATACGGCGTAAGCGATGCAGATGCCCCAGCCGGGACCTGCGGACCACAGGCACTGTGTCAGCGCCTCAAGCCACACCTTAGATGATAGGAAATCGTGCAGTTCAAAATCAAACAGATAATTCAGTCCTTCGGCGGAGCCGGGCAGCGTTACCGTCCGCACCGCGATAATGATCACGCTCAAAAAGAGCACCGGCAAAAATACCTTGTTGGCCTTTTCAATAAAGGATATCCCCTTATAAGCGCCCCAGGCCGAGAAGGCCTGCAGCAGGATGAACACGATAACCATAGCCACGTTCTTTTCACATACAGTGGCGAAGAGCGCCGCCTTATCCACGCCTGCATACCCGTTGGTCAGCGCCATGACAAAGTAATAACAGACCCAGGCCAGCACCA
This sequence comes from Bacilliculturomica massiliensis, assembly GCF_900605495.1. Classification (GTDB taxonomy): domain Bacteria; phylum Bacillota; class Clostridia; order Peptostreptococcales; family Anaerovoracaceae; genus Bacilliculturomica; species Bacilliculturomica massiliensis. Next base: position 177,444 of record NZ_LR027598.1, on the reverse strand, counting down.
CGGTGTAATAGCTGATGGTGATGGTCACGATCCACCATACGAAAGAGCCGAACCAGGTCCCTTTCTTCGTGCCGATAAAATCCCGAAACGCGCCGGGAAGACCTTTTCTCGTGGAGCGGCCGATCACGTGTTCTCCCATCATGAGCGGGATGATCGCCAGCGCCATAATCAAAATATAAGCGATGACGAAAGCGCCGCCTCCATTTACCGCGGCTACACGGGGAAATCTCCAGATATTTCCCGTCCCTACCGATCCGGCTATCATAGCGATAGCCATGGCAAGCGGTGATGAAAAGCCCAGCTTCTTCTGTGTGTTGTCTTCCATAACAAGCAACCCTCCTGTTACCTTACGATTGCATACAACCTCACTTCTGATCAGAGCGGATTCCCGACCCTCTCGCTCCCCCCTTTCATCGGCCCGAAGTCCGTTCCGCATAGTGGAATCAATGATTCCGCTATCACTTTTAATTAATATTAATTTTAATTATTGGTTATGTCAATTTTAGTATTCGGATATTATTTAAGCACAACTTATGTATTTGCAGAATTTATATAGCATTTTAACGTTTTACTAATTTTGATTTTTTGGTTTATTAATTCAACAATATGAAATTCTTTTTATTTTCTAAATCTTTAAAATATTTCATAGTCCTCAGTTGTTTTCCGCACATAAAAAAAAGAGCATACAAAATATAAATTTTGTACGCTCTCTATTTAACGTTTATTCAGGTCAAAGAATTACTCGTTGATCTTCGTGACAACGCCGGAAGCTACCGTTCTTCCGCCTTCACGAATAGCGAATCTCAGTCCTTCTTCGATAGCGATCGGGGTGATCAGCTCAATGTCCATCCGGATGTTGTCTCCCGGCATACACATTTCCGTTCCCTCCGGCAGCGTTACGTTCCCCGTTACGTCTGTCGTTCTGAAGTAGAACTGCGGTCTGTATCCGTTGAAGAACGGCGTGTGACGTCCTCCCTCTTCCTTCTTCAGTACGTATACCTCTGAGCTGAACTTCGTGTGCGGATGGATCGTTCCCGGCGCAGCCAGTACCTGCCCTCTCTCGATCTCGTTTCTCTGCACTCCACGCAGCAGCGCTCCGATGTTATCTCCCGCTTCTCCCTGATCCAGCAGCTTGCGGAACATTTCAATTCCCGTTACGACTACTTTTCTTCTCTCTTCCGTCAGTCCTACGATCTCTACTTCGTCCGATACCTTCAGGATTCCTCTCTCTACTCTTCCCGTCGCTACCGTTCCGCGGCCCGTGATCGAGAATACGTCCTCTACCGGCATCAGGAACGGCTTGTCGGTCGCTCTTACCGGCTCCGGTATATACGCGTCTACCTGCTCGAACAGCTCTACGATCTTATCTCCCCACGGTCCTGCCGGATCTTCCAGCGCCATCAGCGCAGATCCTCTTACGATCGGGGTATCGTCTCCCGGGAACTCGTAGGTGTCAAGCAGTTCTCTCACTTCCATCTCTACCAGATCCAGCAGCTCTTCGTCGTCTACCATGTCGCACTTATTCAGGAATACCACGATGTACGGCACGCCTACCTGTCTGGACAGCAGGATGTGCTCTCTGGTCTGCGGCATCGGTCCGTCCGTCGCCGCTACTACCAGGATCGCTCCGTCCATCTGCGCCGCTCCCGTGATCATGTTCTTTACATAGTCCGCGTGTCCCGGGCAGTCTACGTGCGCGTAGTGTCTGTTCGGGGTCTCGTACTCTACGTGCGCCGTGGAGATCGTGATTCCTCTCTCTCTCTCTTCCGGAGCCTTGTCGATCTGATCGAAGGCTACGTCGGCTCCCAGACCGTATCTCTGGTGCAGAGTCTTGGTGATCGCCGCTGTCAATGTGGTCTTACCGTGGTCAACGTGTCCGATAGTACCAATATTAACATGGGGTTTTGTTCTTTCAAATTTTTCCTTTGCCATTTTAATACCCTCCTCTTGCTTTCAAGTTCTCTTGCAACCTGATACAGGAGAAACTATCAGCACATTTTCTTTTTGCGTTATATTTATATTTACATATAAAATCAGAGCCAAAGAGCTGATCCGGTCTCCGGCCTTTCTGTCAAAAGCCGAAAGCCGGGCAGTGTACCGCGTCGGACCCGGGGACTCAGCCAGCCCGTCCCTAAAAATTATCTGCCTTTACACAGAAAAAAATACCGCAACACACAAAGTGCCACGCTGTTTTGGCAAGGCTGTTGTCGTGTCCATATTCTCGTAGGCAATTATAGCATAAGATGCGGCTCCTTGGCAAGCGTTGTTTTTTTAATTCAGCTTGCTTTCCGCGGCGGAAATCACAGGTTTGTGAAAACCCATATCAATATCCCGGCTGGCCGGTCATCCGATGAAAGCGCATATGGTTTCTGCCGCTTCCCTCATCGGTTCTGCCATACCTTCACGATGCAGCCTGCGCAGCAGACCGATCCCCCTATCGATCGTATTTTGCAGGAGGACGCCAAATGTCTTCCGCACCTGTCGGAAGAAATACAAGCGGCACACGGAACATCAGTGGACCATATCTCCTATGTTATAAAAACTCCCTCCTTCGGAGCCTTATTCGCCCTCCGGGCTCACCTTCACAATGTAGGCTTTTTTATTCTTCCGTCTATATCGCCAAAGAAAGGCGATATTGACTACATAGAAAAAAGATCCTGAGAGCTTAGGCTTTCGGGATCTTCTGGACAGGCTGTCCGAAAACCAAATACGCATATGAACAGGAAAAAACAAGCGCAGCAATCCATGAAAATCTTCAAATTCCAACGTTTGTGTGGTATGACAAAAGAAAAGAGGAGGTGCCGCATGGCTTATGTATATGGAACACCGCGTGCCAAATCAGGCTGTTTGTCTCCTGGGAGGAAGAGATTGCTGCCGACAATCCGGTCCGGCTGGCCGACGCCTTTGTCGACGGTCTGGAGATGGACAAACTGGGGTTTACCCATGCAGTTCCCGCAGGCACGGGACGGCCAGCCTATGACCCCGTCATGCTTCTCAAATCGTACTTATATGGCAACCTCCATATCGTAACGAATTGATCCTTATTATTCATAAACGCTCCATTCACAACTTCCGATTCTTGTTCATGTCCAATCCAATCTATACTATATAAAAAATGCAGATCAGCAGTTGATCGAAAACACGAGAGGATCCATTTTTTCTTTTTGCCTTGTATTCAACATCAAAAAAGAAAAAAACAGAGGACGCAGCAGACAGTTCTATTATCTGTCTTGTCGATTTATGTCGCTTTTTTCTTTTTGAAAGCACTTTTGCACTAAACAAGAAAAAATAGTTTCCATATATTTCATAATAAGTATATTTCGATCATTCTTTTTTCGTTTTTGCGTCATTTGGCGTGGCAAAAAGAAAAAATCCAGGAGACGTCCCATCTTTCCGCGTATCAAAACGGTCCCCAGCGTTGATCTCCATGCTTCTCAGATCCCCAGGCCCCCATGATGAACAGCAAAAACGGCTTTCACTGCTTGCGGGTGGCGGACGACATACCCAAACAGAAGCTCCGACTGTGCGTGTCGGAGCATCCCTTCGGCACGGTAAAGCGATCCCATGGGGTCTACTACTTTCTTTGCAAGGGGATCCAAAAAACCTCGGCGGAAGCGGGGCTTAGTTTTCTTGCCTTTTTCCGCGGCTTCAGCCGCAATGGAAAAAAGGACAGCAGGGAGCGAAGCGAGTCGGAGGCGAAGCCGTTGCGTACAATATGAAGAGAGCCATCAATATGAAGGGGGGGGCCGGCCCTTGTGGAGGAAATGAGGGGGATTTAACCCCTCGTTTTTTGCCCTTTTCCCTTATTTCAACGTAAAAAAACACTGTAAATCTTGGATTTACAGTGTTTTTTCCTGCCTTTTCGGACAGTCTATGGAGCTGTTATCCGGATTTGAACCGGAGACCTCATCCTTACCAAGGATGCGCTCTACCGACTGAGCTATAACAGCATATAAAACAGTTCAAAATGCGCGGCGGACAAGTCCGACAAATTCACCGCTTTTCAATTATATGATAATCAGATGAGCTTGTCAATATTCATTTTCTTTTTTTTATTTTCTTTTTGGCGCTCAGCCGTCCTCTGCTGCAAAACCTGAAATCGGTCTTCATTCAGCGCTGCAGTTCAGGATTTCTTCTCCAAATGACGCCGGGCCGGGCCCGCCGTTTCAAGACCGCGGTCCGGCCGCCTCGTCGCCAGGACCGATCCCACAGTAGGCGCGGTCCGGCCGGACCGCGCCGGAGTCAGCATCCGATGTCAAAATACAGATTCAATTTGCGTTTCGTGCGCTGTATGGCGTTGTCGATGGCTTTCGGCGATTTTCCCATCTGCCTTGCGATCTCCGTATAACTCTTTCCGTGCAGATACTCATTCCACACCGTCATCTCCATACTGCTGAAAATGTCCGATCCGTTTCCCACAATATAGCTGGCCACCTCCTTCAGGAGAAGCAGCGCCTCCGGATCTGACGCGCTGTCCGAGGACAGGGTTTCCGCCAGCGTCTGGGAAGCCTCGTCATCCTCCGAGATCGGTTTGTTCAGCGACACCGAGGTATTCAGCGGAGAATGCTTCAGGCGCGTGGCGCGCTTGATGGCAGTAATGATCTGGCGGTTGATGCACAGCTCCGCAAAGGTGCGGAAAGAAGCTTCCTTCGCCCCGTCATAGCTGCGGATGGCCTTAAACATTCCGATCATCCCTTCCTGCACGATGTCTTCCTTGTCTGCGCCCACCATAAAATAAAGGTGTGATTTAGCCTTCACCACTTCCTTGTATTTCTGGATCAGGAATTCTTCCGCATCCTCATCCCCGTTCTGGGCCTGCAAAACCAGTTCTTCCTCCGTCTTTCCCTGAAAATCCGGGAACTGCACTTCCGTCATCTTCTGTTGTTATCCTTCCTGCATCCCGCCGGTCCGCCGGCGGAATACCTCGTACATCAGGATCGCCGCCGCATTGGACGCGTTGAGAGAACTGATCTTTCCCCTCATAGGGATAGACAGCACATAATCGCATTTTTCTCTCACAAGCCGGCTGACTCCCTGTCCCTCTCCGCCCACCACGACAGCCATGGGCCCCGACAGCTCCGCCTCATAGTAGATCTGCCCGTCCATATCGCAGGCGGCGATCCACAGGCCCTCTTCTTTCAGCTTTTCAATAGCAGAGACCATGTTGCCCACCTTGGCCACAGGAACGTATTCGATGGCGCCGGCCGAAGCTTTTGCCACCGTCTCTGTCAGCCCCACGGCACGCCGGGAGGGAATGACGATGCCGTGGACTCCCGCCGCGTCCGCCGTCCGCATGATCGCCCCCAGATTGTGGGGATCCTCCAGACCGTCCAGCAGTATGAGAAACGGCTCCTCTCCTTTGACCCGCGCGCTTTCAAGTATATCCTCCAGCTGGCAGTAATCGTGGGCCGCCGCAAAGGCCGCCACCCCCTGATGAGGCCGTCCGGGACAGAGTCTGTCCAGCGCCGCCCGCTCCACATATTGGATCTGCAGCCCTTTTTCCCTGGCCATAGAAGCGATCTTGCGCACAGAACCTTCCCCATCCTTCTGCATGAGGATCTTTTCGATGGTCCGGCCGCTCTTCACCGCCTCCATCACCGGATTTCTGCCGATAATGAGACCGGGATCGTCCCGCCGTTCTTCTTCGCGCTCCGGGAACCGGCTTCTGCCCGCCGCTTTGGGCCTTCCCGTCTGCCGGGTCCCTGCCGCCCCTTTGTCTTCCCTGGTCTTTTTCGCCTGCAGATACCGGTCCCGCTTCTGTTTCTTTTCCGCTTCGCGCTGGGCGATCCGCGGATTATCTCTCTTCGACAATGCCGTTCCTCTTTCTCTTTCCAAGGCGCCGGTTCCCCCAGACGCGCTTACTTTCTTTTATATACGGTAAAACGGTAGCTCACACCGTTCTCCTGCCGCGGTTCGTCCTCCCAGGTAAGTCTCCAGCCATTTTCCTCCGAAAGCTCCGGAAAAAAACAGTCGGCCCCCTCGAACTTCCGCGCGATCTTTGTCACGTAGACTTCATCGCACATGGGCAGAAGCTGCCGGTAGACCTGTTCGCCCCCCGCCGCGAAAGCCGCGTCTTCCATCCCTCTGCGCACGAGTTCGTCCCTGAGCTCCTCTACGGAGCCCGCCACCGATACATTTTCCTGCCCGGCCAGCCGTTCCCGCAGTTTTGCGTCCCGGGAAAGCACGATGGTCTCTCTTCCGGGCAGCGGTCTCCCGCCTGGAAGAGATTCCAGAGTGGCCCGTCCCATTACGACCACGCCGCCTAAAGTCTTTTCTTTAAAATATTTCAGATCGCCGGGAAGATGGATGAGAAGTCCTCCATCCTTACCGATCGCCCAGTTTTCGTCCGCTACAACAATCGCTTTCATTCCGCCTCCGTGCCTTCAGGGCCGTTTTATCAGATCGCCACCGGTATATTTTTGACCTGTTCGCCTGCTTTATAATCGAGAAACTCAAAATCGTCCAGAGTAAATTCATAAAAATCTTTTACATCCGGATTCATCCGGAACTTAGGCGCCGGATATTGGGGCCGCTGGATCAGTTCTTTGATGATCGGCATGTGGCGGTCGTAGATGTGCGCGTCCGCGATGACGTGGATCAGCTCGCCCGCCTGAAGACCGCTGACCTGGGCGAACATGTGCAGCAGCACCGCGTATTGGCACACGTTCCAGTTGTTTGCCACCAGCGTGTCCTGAGATCTCTGATTCAGCAGCGCGTTCAGCCTGCCGTCCGTCACGTTGAAGGTCATGCTGTAGACGCAGGGTTCCAGTCCCATCTCCGAGAGATCTGCAAAATTGTAGATATTCGTCATGATACGGCGGCTGTAGGGCGTATTTTTCAGCTGCCAGAGCACGTTGTCCACCTGGTCCATAACGCCTTGTCCAAATTTATACTTTACCCCCAGCTGATACCCGTAGGCTTTACCGATCGTGCCCTTTTCATCGATCCAGGAGTCCCAGATATGGCTCTTCAGATCGCTGACGTCGTTGGATTTTCTCTGCCAGATCCAGAGGATCTCGTCGATGGCGTTGCGCAGGGGCGTGGGCCGCAGCGTCAGCGCCGGAAACTCCTCCGACAGATCATACCTGTTGATGACGCCGAATTTCTTGATCGTGTGAGCCGGCTGTCCGTCTTCCCAGACCGCCCGCACCGCCTGTCCTTCTGAGGAATACCCGTTTTCCATAATATCCGTACACATGTTCACAAAAATCTGATCGGCTCTGCTCATCTATGCTCCTCCAATATGTCAATTATGTCGCTTTTCATTTGATTGCGTGATATTATATCATATTAAGTTCCAAAAGGGAACCAAAAGAAAGAACCAATTTTTCCAGTTTAACACATTCTTTCAGCGGCGGCCCTTCCGGGCCGGTCAAACCCTTTCCCTGCAGGTCTCCAAAACGCAGAAAAGCACAGGGCGGCCGTCCTCTCACAGCCATCCCCATGCTTTGATCCCCCCCGTATATCCATTCCTTTTCAGGCGGGCTTTATCCGATCTGTTCCTCCAGCCATCTTCGTCCTGCGCCGATCTGCCGCCGCACTTCCGACGGCGCGGTCCCGCCGTAAGAAGTCCTCCTGCTCACGCAGCCCTCCATGGACAGATCCGGAAGCGACGCTCTCGACAGCCTGGAGTCGATCTCCGAAAGCTCCTCATCTGTCAGATCGCCGAAATCCTTCTGACATTTCTCACACGTCTTTACCATCTTCCCTACGATCTCATGAGCTTCCCGGAAGGGAATGTTCATCGTGACCAGATGCTCCGCTATATCCGTGGCGTTCAGAAAACCCCTGCTCAGATTCTTCTTCATATTTTCTCCGTCGAATTCCGTCTGCTCGATCATCTTGGAAAACAGCTGGAGCGAAGCGGACCAAGTATCCACAGCGTCAAACAGCGCGTCTTTGTCTTCCTGGAAATCCTTATTGTACGCCAGCGGCGTCCCCTTCATCACGGTGAGCAGCTGGATCAGATCGCCGTAGACCCGGCCCACTTTCCCCCGCAGCAGTTCCGCCAGATCAGGGTTCTTCTTCTGCGGCATGATCGAGCTTCCCGTACAAAAGCTGTCGTCGATGACCACATACGAAAATTCCTGGGAATTCCACCACACGATCTCCTCCGCCAGTCTGGATATGTGCATCATGCTGACGGACGCCGCGCTGATCACTTCGATCATGTAATCCCTGTCGCTGACGCTGTCCATGGCGTTTTCCGTCACCGCGCCGAAACCCAGCAGCTCCGCCGTTCTGTGACGGTCTATGGGCAGAGTGGTCCCCGCCAGCGCGCAGGCCCCCAGCGGGCAGCAGTCGACCCGGGTGAGCGCCGACTGCAGGCGCTCGATATCCCGACGGAACATCTGAAAATACGCCATCAGATGAAAGCCCACCGTGACTGGCTGGGCGTGCTGCATATGAGTAAATCCCGGCATGATCATGTCGGCGTATTTTTCCGCCTTGTCCAGAAGCACGTTTTCCAGATAGTTCAGCCCCGCCGTGATCTCCGCCGCGGCGTCTTTCACATAAAGCCTGGTGTCCACGGCCACCTGGTCATTTCGGCTCCTGGCCGTGTGGAGCTTCTTCCCGGCCTCCCCCAGCATCTCGATGAGCGCTCCTTCCACGCCCATGTGCACGTCCTCGTCCTTGTAGGTAAATGTGATCTCGCCGGAATCCAGCTTTTCTCTGATCACGTTCAGACCTTCCACGATCTTATTCTTCTCCTGCTCCGTCACGATCCCCTGCTCCGCAAGCATGGTCACGTGAGCGATGCTCCCCCTGATATCCGACGGGTAAAGGCCCTTATAATAACCGATGGCCGTTCCGTACTCCGCAGCGAAGGCATCCAGACCCTTTTCGAATCTGCCTGTCCATAGATTACCCATTTTATCTCTCCTCCATATTACACAGCCGTTTTTCAGCAAAACGGCTCAATATTTCACTTCCGTGTTCCAGCGCCCTGACGTCGAAACACATATCGGGATGGTGCAGTACCGGACTCACATCTGCTCCCAATCCCATGTAGATGGCTTCGCACCCCAGCAGGGCGGCATAGTAATGAAAGTCCTCCCCTACCGTTGTGTGGACATCCCGCAGCAGGCCCTGTTCGCCCAGTACCTCCCGGATGCTGTCCGCCGCGCTCTGCCGCATCGCCTGGCTGTAGACGGGCGCCGGACCGTATGTGATGGGCTGCAGCTCCAGACCGGCGCCGGCCGTCTCCGCCGCGCATTCGAGAACTTTTCTCACCTTCTGCGCCAGCCGCTCCATCTCCCGGTCGTCTTCGCACCTCAGGTCGATGCCCATGAGCGCTTCCGCCGGTATGGTGTTCAAACCGCCTTCCGCCGTAACGATCTGCGTCACTTTTAATGAATGGACCAGCGCCGGATCGCCGTGGACCGCGCTCAGCCCGTTGGCCGCCAGCACTGCGGCCTCCGCCGCATTGATCCCCAGGTGCGGTTTTGAGCCGTGGGCGGAGACCCCCAGCAGTCTGGCCCTGATCTGCGAGGACGCGCAGTGGTAGACGGCGGGACTGGCCTGACCTGCCCGGCCGTCTCCGCTCTCCAGCAGATGGATCGCTGCGATCTCGTCCAGTCCCGAGAGCAGTCCGCTGCCGATCACGCTGCGGGAACCCCCGTCCCCCTCCTCCGCAGGCTGAAAGATCACCTGGAGCGTTCCGGAAAACGCATTTTTCCGCGCCAATCTGCCGGCTACCGTCAGGACCATGGCGCAGTTGGCGTCGTGGCCGCAGGCGTGGATGGCGCAGGTCTTCCCCTCTCTCTCAAAGGGCAGCGCGTCCATGTCCGCTCGCAGTCCCAGTACGGGCCCGGGCCGGCCGCTGTCCAGCGTCCCTACCACACCTGTGCTTCCGTTCACGCCTTCCGCCACATCAAACCCCATCTCCCGCAGCCGGGCCGCCAGAAAAGCGGATGTCCTGTATTCCTGATGGGCCGTCTCCGGCATGCCGTGGAGCACCTTGTACACTTCACAAACGTCCATGCTTCCTCCCGTCTCCGCCGACCGGTCTGGTTCCAGACCGGCCGGCAGCTCTCCTATGCGCCTGCCTGCTCCGGCTGCGTTTTGATCCAACCCTTTATCCGGTCAATATCCGATGACCGTGGCCGCAAACAGCAGCGCCGAGCTCAGCACTACCAGCAGCAGGAACAGCGGCAGCACAAATTTCAGATAGCGCCCAAAATCCAGATTCGCCGCGGAAATGTAAGCCATGACGATGGCCGACGTGGGCCACACCAGATTGGAGAAACCGTCGCCGAACTGGAAAGCCAATATGGCCGTCTGCCGGCTGACGCCGATCAGATCGGAAAGGGGAGACATAATGGGCATCATGGCCATGGCCTGACCGCTCCCGGAATTGATGAAGAAATTGATAAAGGTCTGGGCGATGAACATTCCGATGGCGTTCACAGAAGCCGGCAGATTCTGAAGGATCTGCGCCAGTGCGTAGATGATCGTGTCGATGATCTGCCCTTTTTCCAGCACGATGGGAATAGCCCGGGCCAGGGCGATGACCATGACGGCCAGAAATATGGTCTTTCCAAATTCCGTGAATTTATCTGCGATCTCTTCCGCGTTGAAACCGGCGATCACTCCGCCGATCACGCCGAAGATCAGATAGAGCGCCGTCATCTCATTCAGGCCCAGCTGCAGCCAGATGGTCAGAAGGGCGATGGCGATGGTGGAAAACAGCAGCATGAACACCAGCAATTTATCCCGGAATGTGGCGGGCTGCATCTCCTCTTCCCTCTGCACCGGCTCCAGCGCCGCAACGCCGCTGCTGAGACTTCGGCTTGGATCCTTTCTGACCCGTTCCGCGTAACGGATCACATAGGCGAATCCCACGGCCCCCAGAAACAGGTAGCAGAACGTTCGGAAACCCAGTCCGGAATAGATGGGAAGCTCGGCGATCTCCTGGGCCACCACCACTGTATTGGGGTTGGTGGGGCCGGATCCAAAGCCGATCATGACGCTGACCGCGATCATGCCCAGTCCGGTCATGGCGTCGTAGCCCAGCGCCAGACAGAGACTGACGATCAGCGGCACGTAGACCACCGGCGTATTCATGGCGCCCGTCAGTCCTGCGTTCAGGAAGAAGAACAACATGATGCCGATCATCAGCGCGATCCGGCTCCCGCCCCCGCCGCCTTTCGTGACGGAAGACAGGACCCGCTCCAGAGCGCCGGTGGATGTGTAAAATCCGATGCTGCCAACGCTGACAAACATCAGTACGATAATGGATGCTCCCGCCAGAAAGCCCTCCGGTATGGCCGTGATCATTTCAAACCAGGAGACCGGATTCTGATCTATGTAGTGAAAACTGGCGGGATCCACTACGTTCATGCCGTTTACTTCCACCCGGGTGTATTCTCCAGCCGGCACGATGTACGTCAGAACACCGGCAAAAATGATGATGAGTACGAGAATGATATAAACGTGAGGTATCTTAAAGCGACTTTTCTTTTGTTCCACAGTTGTCCCCTCCTAATTTTCGCCGGATCCAAACCAATCCAGCATCTGACTTCCCGTTGCAAACCAGGTACCTCCCAGCTCTTCCATATAATCCAGAAGTTCCTCCACTATGCCGATCCGTCCCGGATTTCCCGCTGTCTGCGGGTCCAGCTGCAGCACATAACACAGACCGCAGCGGTGGTACCCGTAAAATTCGTCCTTCCAGTTGGACAGCACGCCGGAATAGTTGGCGATCCGACCCTGTCCCGCGGGGAAGGCGGGATTATAATTGAAGGCAAAATAGGGCAGATCGTACATCGCCCAGTGAGCGGGTATCTCCAGCAGCCGGCCGTCGCCCAGATCCTTGTAGTAAGGCCGGTCGTCGTCGGACAGACAGCTGGAATAACTCATGCCAAGATCCCTGACGATCCTCAGCGTCTCCAACGTGATCTCTCCGTTAGGCGCCCGAAAGCCCGCCGGCTTCACACCGCAGCTTTTCTCCACGGCCTGGGCTCCCCTGGCGATCAGTTCCCGCTGCTCTTCCGGAGGGAGAAGGGCCAGATTTTCACAGGCATAACCCCGGCAGGCGATCTCGTGGCCTGCCGCTGCGATCTCCCTCATCTGTTCTCCATAAAGCTCCGCCGTCTTTCCCGGCACGAAAAAGGTAGCCTTGATCCCTCTCTTTTCAAAGGCTTCCAGCAGGCGTCCCAGTCCTCTTGTCATGCCGTACTGGCCCATGGACAGCGTCTTGGGCATGTTGACGCACGCCGGGTCCAGTTCCAGCCAGAAGAATTCCGCATCCAGATTAACGGTGACCATGGCCGCGCACTTCCGCCCTTCCGGCCATTTTACTGTCTGCATATACATGGCTTGCCCTCCTGTTCTTCCTCTTTCGCCGCGGTCTCGCGGTACCAGTCCGCCACCTCCTGGCCCGTGGCCACCCAGACGTCCTCCATGGCCGTGATCTTTTTCAGCAGCTCTTCCAGGATCAGGATCCTGCCCGGCGTTCCGATGACCTGCGGGTGCATCATAAAGGCGATGCACAGACCGTAGCGGTAACAGCCCTCGAATTCCCGGACGAAATTGTCCAGTACGCTGCGGTAACAGGCGATCCTGTCCTGACCCTTCGGAGTGGGCGTATACATGTTGTAGGCCATCTCCACATAGTCGTCCAGCTCCCATTTGGTGGGAATTTCAATAAAGTCCGTCTCCCTGCCGTCGATCACCGTCCGGTAGGGTCTGTCGTCGCCCCGCATGGAACTGGAATAGGAAAATCCCCGTTCCCACAAGAGCTTCGGCGTCTCCGGAGACCAGTCTCCCGAGGGGGTTCGAAAACCCGCCGCCTTCCTGCCGATCAGATCTTCATAGATCTGCTGGCTTTTTTCAATGATCTCGATCTGTTCTTCCACCGTCTTGCCCGCAAACCGTTCGTGAGCATACCCGTGGTGTCCGATCTCGTGACCCGCGCCGGCGATCCTCTTCACCACTTCCGGCCAGCGCTCCGCCGTCAATCCCGGCACGTAAAAGGTACCCTTTACACCGTAGCGGTCCAGCATATCGAGGATCATGTCGGCCGCCCGCTTCGGCCCGTAATTTCCCACCGACCTGGAGCGGATGTAATCCTCTCCGCCTGGGATCGCCCTGGCGCCGTTTTCCCACGTGGTGTCACCGTCCAGATCGAAGGTAAACATGGCGGCGCAGCGGCATCCATTGGGCCATACTGTCTTTTTCATCTCAGCTCTCCTTGCAAACGCAGTCCACTATAACGGATCCGGTTATCTGTCTATCATAGTAAAAAGCAAATATCGTGCCAACAAAAAAGCGCCAAAAAGGCGCTTTTTTACGGATAATGCCATGAACAAAGAAGGCCAGCTGGCGAAATATTCACCAGTTGGCCTTCTTTATTTCTTCTTTCAGCAGCATACCCTTCTCTGTGATGACGCTTCCCCCGCGGCCCTTGCCGGACCGTACAAATCCGCAGTCGTTCAGCCGGTTCAAAGCAGCCCGGATCTCCGGCTCCGTGAAGAAGCGTTTCTGCTCCCGCGCTGCCGCGGCCAGGCCGGGCCTGCCCCGTCTCTTATACGCGGCCAGGCCGGGCCTGCCCGTGCGCCGGCCGCACAGGGCCGCTTTTTCCAACTCCTCCAGCACAAAGAGGTAGATCTCCAGCCGATTGCTCTCCCGCAGCAGAAGTCTGCCCAGCAGCCCATATTCTACGGCCGCCGCAGATCCGTCTCCCCCTCCGGGAGCAGAGCGCCGCTCCGTATGGACCTCCGGCTCCCCTCCGCTCTGCAGCAGAGCAGAGGGAAGATCCTCCTTTCCGATCTCCCGCTTTTCCAGGTTCGTCAGATATTCCACCACATTTCTCAGTTCACGGATATTCCCACGCCACTCATACGCTTCCAGGATCCCCTGGGCCTCGGGGCTGAAGATCAGCCGGCGGCGATGAAGCTCCATAAAATGACAGATCAGAAGCATAATATCGCCTTTCCGCTCCCGCAGCGGCGGAATGCTCAGCGGCAGAACGTTGAGCCTGTAATACAGATCCTCCCGGAAAACGCCCTCCCGCGCCATCCGGTACAGATCCTTGTTGGTAGCGGCGATGATCCGTACATCCACGTCGATCACCTTCTGGGAACCGATCTTGATGATCTTTCGCTCCTCGATGGCCCGCAGCAGCTTCGCCTGCAGACGCAGAGGCATCTCCCCGATCTCATCCAGGAAAATAGTTCCCTTGTGGGCCAGTTCAAAATACCCGATCTTGCCGCCCCGCCTGGCTCCGGTAAAGGATCCCTCTTCGTATCCGAACATCTCGCTTTCCAGCAGATTTTCCGGGATCGCCGCACAGTTTACCGCCACGAAATTATAACGGCGTCTGGCAGAGGCGTTGTGAATACTCTGGGCAAAGACCTCTTTTCCCGTGCCGCTTTCCCCCGTGATGAGAATGGACGAATCCGATCCGGCCATCCGCCGCGCTGCAGCCGCAGCCTCCGCGATCGCCCTGCTGCCGCCCTTGATATCGGAAAAATCATACTTGGCGGTATGGCTGCGCTGGCTCAGTCTGGCCCGTACGCCGTGCTGATGTTCCTCCACCTCTTCAAAGTTTTTGACCGATATGATGTGGCCGCCCATCCCCTTCCGCGCCCGTATGGGAACGATGGAAACGATCAGATTCTGCGCGCCGTCGGAGATCAGCAGTTCCTTTCTCCCTTCCTCAAAAAAGTCCGGGTCTCCCAGATCGATCTCCGGCAGTATCTCCGCGGCCAGCAGTCCTTTCGACAGCTCCTGACGGCCCCGGAGCAGCGCTTCCGCCTTCTCGTTGAACAGATAGATCCTGCCCATATTGTCCGTGATGAGGATCCCCTGCTCCATCAGCTGGATCAGCATGCCGATCTGATCCGACAGTTCCTCGTTCTCCCCCAGTATTTTTTCCACGCTGGAACTGCCGAACAGCGTGTCCTTCTTTCTGGCAAATCGATCGGAGGACCGCAGGACGTCCTTGACCCCCAGACGGTCCGCGATATCCAGAATACAGTTCATGTCGATCTCACGGTGTCCCACGTTGATGACCCGTTCGATCCCCGAAGGCACCAGACGTTCCTCGTCGGGCGTGATGGCCAGGCGGATGGACCGGTCGTAATCCCCCTCTCCGTAATAGGGGATCAGCTCGATGTCCCGGTAGCCCAGAGCGTAAATGTTGGCGATCATCTGCAGACAGGAGCGCTGGTCCAGATTGACCAGAAGGGCTCTGGTATTTCCCGGAAGACCCTTCAGCTTCTCCACATTGTTCTTCGTCATCATGAGATTGAAGGCGGTCAGCGCCGAGGTGCTCTTCACCTTCGGCTTCACATCCTGCAGGATCGTATACGTGACTCCCACAAGGTCCTCCTCCAGAAAATCGATGGAGGCCAGATCCTCCATGGTATATGTGTTGATCCGCACCAGACCTTCAAAATAATCCAGCAGATTGACGCGCAGTTCTTCTGCGTATTTCCGCTGATTGGCTACCACCGCGATCTGTTTCATCACGACCTCCCTTACCGTGCGTCCCGATGCCTGCCGCGCGCTCTCGACTCGCAGAAGGCCATGATCATCAAGGCGACCGAAGCCGCAAGGCAGATCCCTCCCACCAGCACCCAGGCGCTCCGGATGCTTCCATAGATGAGATAATAGCCGAAAGCCGTGGGTCCAAAGGCTTTGCCCACGCCGCGGCTGAATTCATAAAGGGACTGGAAGCGGGCCCTGTGCGTCTCCGGGGAGTGCTCCGCTATGTAGACGCCGGAACCTGTGGAAATGAGGATCTCCCCCGAGGTCCACACCGCCACCAGCGCGATGAAGGCAGGCAGACTTCTGGCCAGGGCATATCCGCCGAAACCCACCATATAGAGCAGCCCCGCCAGCGCGATGCTCAGCAGTTGATTTCTCCGCTTGGTGAGCGAGACGAGAAACGGCGTGGCCACCACGCACACGACACCGTTGGCCGCGGAGATCATGCCGAAGTAGCGGGAACCCAGCTCCTCGCCGAAAATATCTCCTACCTGCAGAGGCAGCAGGAAATCGATCTGAATATAGCAGATGGAAAGCACCGCCAGACAGATCACAAAGCAGGTCAGCAGCGGCGAGCGCAGGACCAGCCGAAACAGCCCCGCCTCCCCGGCCTTCAGCGGCCCTTCAGGCCCCGCGTCCCCGGCTTTCTCCTGCTCTTCCGGCGCCCTTGACACGGCCTGGGTTCCCGGTCCTCCCGGCGCCGAGTCGTGGATGAAAAACGCCGCCATCACCGCCGTGGCGCCGAAGCTCACGGCCTGCCCCCAGAAGATCCAGGGCGTGTGATCGTAGAACAGAAATCCCGCGATAAACGGCCCCACGGAAAACCCGATATTCGTGCTGAGGTACATGAGGGAAAAGCACTCGGACCGGTTGGACGGTTCCGACCAGTCTGTGATCATTGCGGCGACGGCCGGCATGGTCATGCTCACGCAAAAGTACACGATGATCACGCAGGGGATCACAGCCAGACTTTCGCACACCAGTCCCCCTGCGATCAGCGTGGCCACGCCCAGCAGGAGGGACCACTGATATACCCGCTTTCTTCCCAGACGGTCCGACAGCCTGCCGCTGAGCAGAGAGCCGCCGATATTGGCCCCGGCGATGAGCAGCATCACCTGGCCGATCTGCAGCTCGCTGAATCCCAGCCTGGACTTCAGCAGCATGGCCAGAAACGGATAGATGAACATGCCCATGCAGGTGATGACGCGGACCACGCAGAGCAGGTAGATCTGCCCCGGCAGTCCGGCGTATTGTTTAATCGCGTTCAATAGGTCTCACCATCTTCTCCGGTATCACCGCCGCGTCGAACTGCTCCTCCGTCAGAAGTCCCAGCTTTACCGCAGCTTCTTTCAGCGTAGTGCCTTCTTTATGCGCCGTTTTCGCCACTTTCGCCGCATTTTCGTAACCGATATGGGGATTCAGCGCCGTCACCAGCATCAGGGATTTTTTCAGATTTTCGTCGATCTTCTCCCTGTCTGGCCGGATCCCGGAAGCGCAGTGCACGTCGAAAGACCGCAGAGCGTCCGCCAGCAGTCCGGCGGATTCCAGGAAAGCGTGGATCAGCACCGGCATGTACACGTTGAGCTGGAAATTTCCCTGGGAGGCCGCGATCCCCACCGTCACGTCGTTTCCCATGACCTGGGCGCAGACCATAGTCAAAGCCTCGCACTGGGTGGGGTTCACTTTTCCCGGCATGATGGAGCTTCCCGGTTCGTTTTCCGGTATCAGGATCTCCCCGATTCCGCAGCGGGGTCCGCTGGCCAGCCAGCGCACATCGTTGGCGATCTTCATCAGGTCCGCCGCCAGCGCCTTCATGGCTCCGTGGGCGTGGACCAGCGCGTCCTTGCTGGTCAGCGCGTGGAACTTATTGGGGGAGGTAACGAAGTCCAGCCCCGTCAGCCGGCAGATCTCAGCCGCCGCCGCGGCTGCAAAATCCGGGTGAGCATTTAATCCCGTCCCCACGGCAGTCCCCCCCAGAGCCAGCTCCCGAACGCCTGCCAGAGAATCGGCAAGCATGGTCCGGCAGCGCTCCAGCATGTAGGCCCAGGCGCTGATCTCCTGCCCGAGGGTCAGCGGCGTGGCGTCCTGCAGATGCGTCCTCCCCGTCTTTATGACGTCCCGATTCTCCTCCGCCAGTCTCCTGAACGTGTCCTCCAGCTGCCGGACAGCCGGGATCAGTTTCGTCTCCACCGCGGTGAGCGCCGCGATGTGCATGGCCGTGGGAAACGTGTCGTTGGAGCTCTGAGAACGATTCACATGGTCGTTGGGATGCAGAAGTTTTTCGCCCAGTATCTCATTGCCCCGGTTGGCGATGACCTCGTTGGCGTTCATATTGGACTGCGTTCCGCTTCCCGTCTGGTAGATCACCAGCGGGAACTGATCGTCCAGTCTGCCCGCGGTGATCTCGTCGCAGGCCGCCGCGATGGCCGCCGCCCGTTTCCCGTCGATCATCCCAAGTTTTTCATTGGCCAGCGCCGCCGCTTTCTTCAGCACTCCGAAAGCGTGAACGATCTCCAGCGGCATTTTCTGCGTTCCGATCCTGAAGTTCTCAAAACTTCTCTGCGTCTGCGCGCCCCAGTACTTATCCGCCGGAACTTTCACTTCCCCCATGGTATCGTGTTCGATTCTGTATTCCATCTCGTCCTCCCTATTTCCGGTTCAGACCCAGCCGCACCGCCTCAGCCGCCACGGCCGCCGCCACAGATTCCACAACGGCGGGATTGAACGCGTCGGGCAGCACGTAGTCCGCCGTCAGCTCGTCGTCTTTGATCACAGAAGCGATCGCTCTGGCAGCCGCTTCCTTCATGGAATCCGTGATCGCGCGGGAACGCACGGAGAGCACGCCTTTGAATATCCCCGGGAACGCCAGCACGTTGTTTACCTGATTGGGGAAATCGCTGCGGCCCGTTCCCACCACCGCCGCTCCGGCCTCTCTGGCCAGATCAGGCATGATCTCCGGCGTGGGATTGGACATGGCGAAGAAGATGGGATCCTCCGCCATGGAGCGGACCATGTCCTGAGATACGATACCCGGCTTGCTGACGCCGATAAAGACGTCCGCCCCCTTCATGGCGTCGGCCAGGCTGCCGGCCAGTTTTCCTTTATTGGTGATCTGCGCCATCTCCTGCTGCGCCTCGTTGATGTACGGCGCGCCGTCGTAGACCGTGCCCTTGCTGCCGCACAGAATGATGTCCCCGAAGCCCATCTGCAGAAACAGCCGAGCGATGGAGATGCCCGCGGCACCCGCGCCGCTGATGACGATCTTCAGTTCTCCCATCTTCTTGCCCGTCAGCTTCACCGCGTTCAGCAGACCGGCCGAGGTTATGATGGCCGTGCCGTGCTGATCGTCGTGAAACACCGGAATATCGCAGCGCTTGATCAGTTCTCTTTCGATCTCAAAACAGCGCGGCGCGGAAATATCCTCCAGATTGATGCCGCCGAAGCTCTTGGATATATTCACCACAGTGTCGATGATGACGTTCGGGTCCTTGGAGTCGATGCAGATGGGAAAGGCGTCGATCCCCGCAAAGCGTTTGAACAGCGCGCACTTTCCTTCCATGACTGGCATGCCCGCAGAGGGCCCGATGTCGCCCAGTCCCAGGACCGCCGTCCCGTCGGTGATGACCGCCACCAGGTTCCCTTTTCTTGTATAATCATAGGCCAGGCTCTCATCCTTTGCGATCTCCAGACAGGGCTCCGCCACTCCCGGCGTATAAGCCACCGCCAATTCTTCTCTCGTATTGATGGGGGCCCGGGTAATAATTTCGATCTTGCCCTCCCACTCCAAATGTTTCCTGAGTGCCTCTGTCTTCTCCGCCATGTTTCTCTTCCTCCGTTTCCGTGTGGTTCCATGCCATCCTCCGCCGCCGCAAGTCCGGTTTTTCCCCCTTCGGACCTTTCTGCAGCTGAATTTTTCCGGCTTCCGTCATTTACAGCTTATATCTTACCATAATCAGCAGCGCGCTGCGCTTTTTTTTCACGGAAATATCGTCTGCGGATATTTCCGTATAGATCAAAAAGTCCGCCTTATAAACGCGGGCCCCGCAGCCCCGGCGCATATGGGTCTTCCAACTAAAACAAGACAGGCGGCAGGGGCTCTCCCCCGCCGCCCCATCTCAGGCCAGCCGGATCTTCGGCGCCTACAGCGCTTCGATCCACTCCTCTCCGACCCGGATCTGACGTCTCACCTCGTCAGGCGCCGTGCCTCCGAAAGATGTCCGGCCGTTGACGCAGCCTTCCATGGTCAGATCCGGCATGGAAGCTCTGGAAAGTCTGCCGTCCACCTCTTTCAGTTCTTCGTCCGTCAGATCTGCAAAATCTTTATTTCCGTGCTCGCAGGCCTTTACCATTTTCCCTACGATCTCGTGCGCTTCTCTGAAGGGGATCCCCATGGTAACGAAATGCTCCGCAATATCCGTGGCGTTCAGGAATCCTCTGGTCAGCGTCTGGGCGATGCGGTCCATGCGGAATTCCGTCTTTTCAAGCATTTTGGCAAAGATGCGCACGGAAGCCTTCCACGTGTCGATGGCGTCGAACAGTCCTTCCTTATCTTCCTGGAAATCCTTGTTGTAAGCCAGCGGGGTTCCTTTCATCACCGTGAGGATCTGGAACAGATGGCCGTAGACCCGGCCCACCTTGCCCCGGAGCAGTTCCGCCATATCCGGATTCTTCTTCTGAGGCATGATGGAGCTGCCCGTACAGAAGCTGTCGTCGATATCAATGTATCCGAATTCCTGAGAATTCCACCACACGAATTCCTCTGCAAAACGGCTGATGTGCATCATGGAAATGGAGGCGGCGCTGAGGAATTCGATAATGTAATCTCTGTCGCTGACGCTGTCCATGGCGTTCTCCGTGGGAGCTTTGAATCCCAGCAGTTCCGCCGTTCTGTGACGGTTGGTGGGCAGCGTGGTCCCCGCCAGCGCGCAGGCGCCCAGCGGGCAGTAATCCATTCTCTCATACGTGTCCTGCAGCCGCTCGATATCCCGCTTGAACATCTGGAAATAAGCCATCAGGTGGAATCCGATGGTGACGGGCTGCGCGTGCTGCATGTGGGTAAAACCGGAAACGATACTGTCCGCATATTTTTCCGCCTTCTCCAACAGCACTTTCTCCATGTAGGTCAGCACGTCGACGATCTGCAGGATCTCATCTTTCACATACAGTCTGGTATCCACGGCCACCTGATCGTTTCTGCTTCTCGCCGTGTGCAGCTTCTTTCCGGTCTCGCCCAGCTCGCCGATGAGCGTACCTTCCACCGCCATGTGGATATCCTCGTTTTTCACTGTAAACTCCAGCTCGCCCCTCTCGATCTGCCCCCTGATCTTCTCCAGACCGGCGATGATCCTGTCCTTCTCTTCGTCGCTGACGATACCCTGCTCCGCCAGCATGGTCACATGAGCGATGCTGCCCCGGATGTCGCAGGCGTAAAGCCTGGTGTCAAATCCGATGGACGCGTTGAACTTTTCAACGATCTCATCCATGCCTTTTTCAAAACGTCCGCTCCACAGATTAGCCATAATTTTTTCCTCCTGAATCACTTTTCCTTTTACGCTTATATATTATTATTTTTAGACTAGTATAACCTTCCATTGTCAGGGATACGCGCGCCCTAACGGCCCGCATGACTCGGCGCGGCGCGCCCCGGGGCCCTTTATCCCGGTAACCACCGGTTCGTTAAAGGACCAGGCCCCCGCACAGGCCCGCCTCGTCACAAACCCGCTTCGTCACAGTCCCGCCCCATCCCCGCCTGGAGCCGGCTTCGGCTCCCCTTTATTTCTCTTATTCCTCGATCTTCGTGACGAACCGGCACCTGCCGTCGCCTCTGGTCAGGATCTCCGGCTGCCACACCACGATATTTTCATTGTAGGCCGTCCAGAATGCGTTGTGCACTTCCTCGCAGTACATGACGCCGTACCGCAGCATGCCCTTGTCACGCCAGCGCTGGAAATGATTGCAGGTCTCCACATTGCAGATATCCTGCACCGGCGTAAAGACTTCCTTATCCTCGTGGTAGCCTTCCACCGAAGGAATATCGTAATAATCCATGAGGTTGAACAGATTCCGTTCCAGCCCCTCTTCCTCATGCATCATCCGCAGCCTCCTGCCCCGAAACATCCCGAAATCCCTGATGCCGCGGCGCACGATCTGTTCTCCCTCCGCGCCGGCTTTTTCCATGACTTCAGCCGCGATGAATCCGTACATGGTGTCGTAGAGATCTTTGACCGCCGCGGCGTACTCCTTTCCCCGATCCAGGCTCCGCCCGGAAAACGCGCCGCCGCTGGCCCCGGGTCCCTCTATGAGAAGGCGGATCTGACCCTCTGCCAGACTGATCTGCGCGCCGGTGATTCTGATCTCAGCAGAAAAGGCCGCCGCCAGCGCCGGAAAAACGGTGCGGATATACAGCTCTATGCATTCATCCTTCCCGTATTTTTTCATATTCTCCAGCCTTGGCGAATCCTCCACCACCAGCTGAAAGCGGCCCTGTTCCTCCTCTTCCCGCAGCCGGTACACGCCCCGGATGATGAAATCAAAGCAGCGCACCAGTTCCGGGACCGTCTTCTCCAGCCCGTTTTTCTCAAATAAAGCCACCAGCTCTTTTCCCCGGTCACGCCCGAAGGCGGTCAGGGCGGCGGCGAGCCAGGTCCGGCCCTCCTCCCCGCAGGTCAGCCACACTCGTCTGGACAGCGCGGCGTAAAACATGTCGAAGAACAGCTCGGTTATCTCTTCCCGGCTCTTTCCCTCATAAAATTTCTCTTTCAGCTTATCATCCATATGCAGGTACCTTTCCGTCCTCCCCATTCCGTTCATTGAATCGTTAAGACGCCAATATAATAAAGCAATTATCGTGCCAGATATTCCTCGTCCGCGGGATCTTTTCTCGTCTCACGGCCATGAACGCTCTGTTTCAACGGTTCTCTTCCATCCGCTCCACTCTGCAGACCCGGTTTCCTCCCGCAGAGGGCTCCTGTTCCCACTGCGCTCCGCCCATACCCGTCAAAATTAAAAGGATTAATTGGTTAATATTCAACCAATTAATCCTTTTATCCTTTCCAACAGTTCTTGACCTTCCGGGGTGATCCTGCTGCCGCCTCTCCCTCTTGCAGACCGGATGAATCCCCATTGATCCAGCTTGTGAAGGGCGCCGCGGATCTCCGCCTCGCTGTAAAAAAGTCCCCTCTCTTCCGCCGCCTTTTCCACGGAATTCCTCCCCGCCCGTTTTCTGAGACGATAGGCCTGATCCAGCATCTCCAAAACGAAACCGTAGAGCTCGATATTTTCCCCCTCGCGCAGCAGAAATCGCTCCGGCAGTTCCGTCCGGACCGCCCCCGCCGCCCGTATCCCGGAAACTCCTGGCGCCTGGAGAGCCCCTGCGGCCCCCGCCGCTTCCGGGACCCATTTGACCGGCGGCGCCGCTGCTCCCGGCGCTTCCGTCTCTCCAAACGATTTCCACGCTTTCGGCGCGGCGGTCCTTTCAGCGGCCGCCTCCCCTCCGTTCCTTCCCCCGGACGTCTCAGCGGCCCAGCGCCGGATCAGCTCCGGCAGATCTTCCGCCCCGATGCGGTTTTTCTCCAGACTGACCATGTACTCCACGGCGTTTCGCAGCTCCCGCACATTTCCCCTCCAGGGATATGCGCGCAGCACTTCCCGCGCCTCATCCGAAAAGGACAGGCGGCAGCCCAGGCATTCCATAAACCAGTCCGTCAGCTCTTCCACGTCCTCACGCCGCTCCCGCAGAGGCGGCACCCGGACGGGCAGCACGCTGAGACGGTAATACAGGTCTTCCCTGAACGTTCCCGCTTCCGTCATGGCGTAGAGATCCCTGTTGGTAGCAGCAATGATCCGCACGTCCACATCCACCGCCTTGTGTGAACCGATCTTTATCACTTTTCGTTCTTCAATGACCCGCAACAGTTTGGACTGCAGCACCAGCGGCAGCTCGGCGATCTCGTCCAGAAAGATGGTTCCCCGATGGGCCAGTTCAAAATAACCCGTCTTGCCTCCTTTTTTCGCTCCCGTGAACGCCCCCTCCTCGTAGCCGAACATCTCGCTTTCCAGAAGGTTTTCCGGTATCGCGGCGCAGTTGACCGCCACGAAATTATATTTGGCCCGCCTGGATCCATTGTGGATGCTCTGGGCAAAGACCTCCTTTCCGGTACCGCTCTCCCCCGTGATCAGCACGGAAGAATCAGATTTTGCCATTCGTCTGGCCGCGGTGACCGTCTCCCCCAGGGCCGCGCTGCTTCCCTTGATATCGGCGAAACGGTACCGCGCCTGATGCTTCTCCCCGCTGATCCTAGCGCGGATCCCATGCTGCTTGTCCTCCATCTCATCAAAGCTGTCCACCGTGACCACGAACCCGCTCCGCATCCCGCCCGCATCCGCCTCCGTGGCGGTGACCACCAGCGTCTGGCCGGCGGCCCTCACCACCTGTTCTCTGTCGCAGTGCTCCTTTGTGAGATAGACTCCCGGCAGCACGTCCGAGATATCGAATCCCTGAAGTTCATCCACGCGGGCCCTCAGCAGCGCCGCCGCCTTGCCGTTGCACAGCACGATGCCCCCCGCCGGATCTGTGATGAAGATCCCCTGCTTCATCACGCGGATCAGACCGTCGATCCGTCCCGCCAGATTCAGATTCTCTCCCAGGATCCCCTCGATGCCTTCATTTCTGAAATACAGACTTTTCCGGCTGCGGAATACTTCCGATCCGCGGAACGCTTCCCCCACTCCCAGCCGGTCGGCGATGCCGATCACACAGTTCAGATCCACAGACCGCTGGCCGATGTTGATGACCCGCGGGATATCCTTTGGCACAAACTGCATCTCGTCCGCCGTGATCGCCAGACCTACGCTGCGGTCATACTCTCCCTCTCCGAAATAAGGGATCAGCTCCAACCCGCGAAACCCTACGCTGTACAGATTCGTGATCACCTGTATGCAGGTCCTGTAATCCAGATTGACAAGCAGCGCCCGGGTACCTGCGGGCAGCTCCCACAGCTTCTCCACGTTTTCTCTGGTCAGCGTCAGGTTCAGGATCACCATCTCGGAACTCTCCTTCACCTTGCTTTTCACACTCTGAAACAGCGTGTAGGCGGAAACCGCCACATATTCTTCCTCGAAACACTCCAGTTCTTCCGCCTCGCTGACGGAATAGGCCCGCAGCTCCGCATAAGCGCCCAGAAAACCCGCCAGGTTTTCCATGAGATACCGCGCGTATTTTTTCTCCCCCGCCACAACAGCGATCCGCTTCATGGGTCATCCTCCCGCCCAAGTTCTTTTCGTCTCCCGTCTCCCGCCGGCGTGCATCCCTGCCAGCTGGAGGTAATGACAGTATCATACCACAAACGGCGGCTTTGCGAAACCTCGCTTTCGCCTTCCGGCAGCGGCTTTTCTCTGACCATCGAAAACCTTCATGGCAGCCGGATGCGTGACTGCCCTCCCCGGGACCTGCGTCCGGCGCGCGACTCCCCCCGCGATCCCGGCTGCCGCCCTCAACACGCCTAAAACAAAAAGATACAGAACCTAAAAAAGCTGCGGTCTTCCTCTTTCTCGATGAAAGACAGGAAAAACCGCAGCTTAACCGCTATCTGAACCGGGCCTGCGCGCCGGTCTGTACTTTCCGGGCCGCAGATCCGCATATTCACCCCGCAGGCCCGCATATTCACTCCGCGGGTCCGGCATGTCCCGCCGTTCATACACCGCGGCGGCTCAGCGGGCGGGGCCTGATCCAAGACCGGCCCTGTACGGCTTTGGTCCGCCGGCCTTTACCAGTGAAACTCCTTTGTCTCCTGAATGAACGCTTTTGCCGCGGCGATCTGGCGATCCACTTCCTCCGGCGCCGTGCCGCCGTAACTCTTTCTGTTCTCGATGCAGGCCTGCACGCTGAACCGGGACAGGTCTTCGATCTTCACCGGGAATTCCAATTCGTCCAGATCTTCTGCCGTCAGATCCTCGAAGACCTTGCCGTTCTTCTCGCAGTATTTCACCATATTTCCCACGATCTCATGCGCGTCGCGGAAGGGGATATCGCAGCAGACCAGATATTCCGCCACGTCTGTGGCCGTGATGAATCCTTTTTTCAGCTGTTCCGTCAATACGTCTTCTCTGAATTTCAGATTTTCCAGCATGCGGGCGAAAATATGCACGGTCCGGTCCAGCGTATGGATGCTGTCGAAAAGCGCTTCTTTATCTTCCTGATAATCTTTGTTCAGCGTCAGGAATGTGCCTTTCAGCAGGGTCATCAGCGTGGTCAGATTGCCGATGGCTCTGGCTCCCTTGCCCCGCACCAGCTCCGCGATGTCAGGGTTTTTCTTCTGAGGCATGATGGAACTGCCCGTGCAGAAACTGTCGTCAATGTCGATAAAACTGAATTCCTGTGAATTGAAGACCACGATCTCCTCTGCAAATCCAGAGAGATGGCTCATGCACAGCGCGGCGCCAAACAGGTATTCCGCTATAAAGTCCCGGTCGCCCACCGAATCCAGTGCGTTTTCCGTGGGAGCCGCAAACCCCAGCAGACGGGTGGTCTCCATGCGGTCGGTGGGCAGGGTGGTCCCCGCCAGCGCGCAGGCTCCCAGCGGGTTCAGATTCAGTCTGTCGTAGGAGGACAGAAACCGCTGAACGTCCCGCTTCAGGCCCTGGAAATGCGCCATGTAGTAAAATCCCACCGTGATGGGCTGCGCGTGCTGCAGATGGGTAAATCCCGGCATGATCACGTTCTTTTCCCCCTCGGCCTTTTTCACCAGTACCTCCAGCAGATCGGTGAGATACTCCACAGTGCGCCGGGTAGCGTCTTTGAGAAACAGCTTTTCGTCCACCACGTTCTGATCGTTTCTGCTCCTGGCTGTGTGGAGCTTTTTTCCCACGTCGCCGATCTCCGCGATGAGATTTTTCTCCACGGTCATCATAATATCCTCGTCCAGAATATCGAACTGGATCTCGCCCCGCTCCAGCTTGCCGCAGACGGTCTGAAGCCCTCTGACGATCTCGTCCTTTTCCTCCGGCCGGATGATCCCCTGCTTCGCCAGCATGGTCACATGAGCGATGCTGGCCTGAATGCTGTGTCTGTATAAAATATTGTCAAAACTGATAGACTCGTTGTAATCGGCCGTATAGTGGTCCATCTGTTTGTCGAACCGGCCTCCCCAAAGATTTTGTTTCATGTTCTGCACCCCCATATTCAGCTGCCGCCGTTTCAATCGTTCTCCGAAATCACGTCATATATCAGATCAGACCGCCCCGTTCCGGCGCGTCCTGCAGTATTCCTCCATTTCGCTTCCCGTGGCGAACCACACATCGCCCGCCGCCTGGATATGATCCAGCAGTTCTTCAAAGATGCCGATGCGCCCGGGATTTCCGATGGTCTGCGGATCCACCTGCAGCACGTAGCAAAGGCCGTATTCGTGATAACCGTCGAATTCATCCTTCCAGTTCTGCAGTACCCCGGTATAATTGGCGATCCGCCCCTGTCCCGCCGGGAAAGCCGGCGCATAGTTGAAGGCAAAATAGGGCAGGTCGTACATGGCCCAGTGGATAGGGATCTCCAGCAGCGTTCCGTCTCCGCCCAGATCTTTGTAATAGGGCCGATCGTCGTCGCTCAGGTTGCTGGAATACGTCAGGCCGGCAGCTCTGGCCGCCCGCAGGGTGTCCAGGGTCAGCTCCCCCTCCGGCGACCGGAATCCCCGGGGTTCGACGCCGCAGCAGCTTCTGATGGCGTCCACGCTCTTTTTCATCGCTTCGCTCTGTTCCGTGGGGGTGAGCAGAGCCATATTTTCGTGGGCATACCCCAGCGCCGCGATCTCGTGTCCCTGCTCTTTTACCAGAGCCAGCTTCTCCGGATACATCTCCGCCACCCGGCCCGGTGTAAAGAACGTGGCTTTCAGGCCTCTGGCCGCCAGCGCGTCCAGCACCCGCTCCAGACCTCTGTGCATGCCGTACTGGCCCATGGAAAGGGTCTTGGGCATATTGATGCTCTTCGGCTCCAGCTGAAGCCAAAACAACTCTGCGTTGAGATTTACCGTGATCATGGCCGCGCATTTTTTCTCCTGGGGCCACACTGTTTTTTCTCTGTACATTTCCGTATCCTCCCCTCAATAATTCTTCCGAAACCACTGCGCCACGTGCTCGCCGGTGGTCACCCAGACGTCCTCGCGGGAGGTGATATTTTTCAGCAGATGGTCCAGAATGCGGATGCGTCCCGGACTTCCGATCACTTGCGGATGGAACATGAAGGAGATACATAGCCCGAAGCGGTGACAGCCCTCAAACTCGCGCATAAAATTATCCTGCACATTTCTGTAGCAGGAGATCCTGTCCTGCCCGGCCGGCTCCGCCGGGTACATATTGTAAGCCATCTCCACGTAGTCGTCCAGCTCCCATTTGGTGGGGATCTCGATGAAATCCGTGGCCCTTCCGTCGATGACCGTGCGATAGGGCCGGTCGTCGCCTCTCATGGAACTGGAATAGGAAAATCCATGGTCGCAGAGCAGCCTGGGCGTCTCCGGGCTCCAGTCGCCGGACGGCGTGCGGAATGCAGTAGCCCTTTTGCCCAGAAGTTTTTCAAAGATATCCTGGGTCTTGTCGATGATCTCGATCTGTTCTTCCACGGTCTTCGTCACAAAACGCTCGTGGGCATAACCGTGATGTCCCACCTCGTGGCCCGCGGCCGCGATCTTTTTCACCACCTCCGGGTACCGTTCCGCAGTCAGTCCCGGCACGAAGAAGGTGGCTGTCACGCCGTACTCCTCCAACTTATCGAGGATCATATCCACAGCCCGCTTGGGGCCGTATTGTCCCACAGACAGGGACTTGATGTATTTCTCTCCGTTGGGCATGCCCCTGTTTCCGTTTTCCCAGGTGGTATCGCCGTCCAGATCAAAAGTAAACATGGCCGCGCTTTTATATCCGTTGGGCCATTTCAGCTCGTTCATTTCATTCGCCTCCAGTCAGGTCTGCGGCGGCCGGCCCGCTCCCCTCCCGGGAATACCTGCCGGCCGCCGTTTGTTTCACTATCTTGATCAGCCTAATTTTTCGATCCTGTCTCTCTCTTCCGCGGTCCACACATCGCTTTCCAGCCCGATATCGGAAGCCACAAACCGCCTTCCGTCGCTGTGTTCATACTGCTTCAGCGCCTTGAAAGCGTATTTCGCTCCCACCAGGATGATCGGCGCGTTGGCGAACACCAGCGCGATGTTGATCAGGTCCGTTATATACCAGATCCCGTCCAGCTCCAGGCCCGCCAGTACAAACAGGGTGCCGATGGGAACGAAGATGAAGACGCCGATAATACGGACCGCATTCACAAAGGTCTTTCCCTTGGAGATCCGGGTGCCCGCGATCACCGCGAAGGAGACCAGGCCCAGTATGGATGTAAAAGCAAACAGCGCGTAGCAGATACAGACGATGACCGCCAGCGTATTGTCCAGCGCCGTGCCCGGAATGAGCTCCTTCAGCGATTCCAGGAACAGATCGATCTTGGACGCCTGCAGCACATCCCAGTTAGCCGTGCTTGCGTTCCACAGCTTGGCGGCGCCTACCACGAA
Source organism: Bacilliculturomica massiliensis (assembly GCF_900605495.1). GTDB lineage: Bacteria > Bacillota > Clostridia > Peptostreptococcales > Anaerovoracaceae > Bacilliculturomica > Bacilliculturomica massiliensis. Next base: position 148,408 of record NZ_LR027598.1, on the reverse strand, counting down.
TCCGGACAGCGTACAGATGATGATGGTGTCCAGAAAAACGCCCAGGGACTGAATGAAGCCCTGCTCGCAGGGATGATCCGCATCGGATACCGCAGCGGACATGGTGATCGTACCCTGGCCTGCCTCGTTGGACAGCAGCCCTCTCTTGATCCCCTGAGACAACGCTACGCCAAAGGCCCCGCCGAAAACGGCTTCCGGCTTGAACGCGCCCGCGAAAACAGAAATGATGAAGCCCGGGAACTGCGCGATGTTGATGAGCAGTACGCCGATGATGATAACGCCGTAGATGACGGCCATGACCGGTACCATGCGGTCCGTCACCGCCGTAACGCGCTTGATCCCTCCGAAGATGGACAGCGCCACGCCCACGATGAGCACGATGGCCAGCACGTAATATAGGGTGGACTGACGATCCGCCGGCGCTCCTGTCATGGTGGTGATCATAGTGCCGGTGGCGGTGAATACGTGGAAGGTCTGAGGCAGCAGGCTCAGCATGGCGTATACGGTGAAGGCGATGCTCAGAGCTGCTCCTACCCATTTTCTCTCGCCCATCAGCTTCTGGCCGTAGTAAGGCAGGCCGCCCACATATTCGTCTCCGTCTCTCTCTTTAAAAAGCTGGGACAGCGTGGATTCAATAAAGGAACTGGCCATGCCGAACAGCGCTGAGAGCCACATCCAGAACAGCGCTCCCGGTCCTCCGATGGAGATCGCGCCGGTGACGCCCACGATGTTTCCGGGGCCCACCCGCATAGCCGTGCTGAGCATGAAGGCGGCCAGCGGACTGACGCCCACGTCGCCCCTCTTTTTCTTTACGAGAACCTGCACACCTCTCTTGAAGAAGCGGAACTGTACGCCTCTGGTCCGGAAGGTAAAATAGACGCCCATTCCCATGAGAAGCAAAATAGCGAAGGGGAACTGACCCAAAATCGGAATGTTTGCATACCATTCAAAGTTTTGGGGGAACACCCAGAGCATATCGCTGACCGGCGCAATGTAGACAAAGATGCCGTCGACCCGCTCTAAAATTTGTGCCAATAATTCCATGATGATTCCTCACTTTCTTTCCGTGATCCTGTGGCCTGGATGATTGCAGATCGGTACCCTGCGGCGGCGGATTGCAGACCGCTTTCCTTCCGCCCGCATAATTATATAAAGCAAATACCGTGCCAAGGGCATTTCCGCCTTTTTTCGACATTTCCGCCCTGTTTTCATCCTTTCCGAAAAGAAAAAACGGCTTTATGGGGTTTTCATCGACCCACAAAGCCGCTTAGTTGTCTGTTAATTCTGTGAATGCGCAAGGCGTTTCCGCTTTGCAGAAGGGCCCGTTGGGAAACAAACGCCTGCGACGGATCCCTCGCACAGCTACCCCAGAAATCTCCGGATACCCCGGAGAAGCTCTTCGCCCTCCGCCGTGATCACGCTGCCGCTGCGGCCGCTTCCCGTGCGCACCAGACCGTATTCACCCAGGCGGGCCAGCCCTCTTCTGATCTCCGCTTCCGAGTAAAATACGCCCGTCTCCTCCGCCCGCCGCAGCAGATGCAATCTGCCCGGCCGCTGGCGTCTCCCCTTGGCCGCCAAAAGCTCCTCCAGCAAAAACCGGTACAATTCCAGACTCTTGCCCTCCCTGAGCAGAAATCTGCGCGTCAGCTCCCCTACCGATTCCTTTTCCTCCTCCGGAACCATCTGCGGAACTGTCCCCGCCGCGGCCGCCGCGGCGTCCCCCGCTCCTTTTTCCTGTGTCTGCGGGCCGTACGGCACTCCATGGGAGCTGGATACCGGCCGGTCTGAAATGCCGTCCGGATCCCCCTGCGCGGTCATTCCTTCGAAACGGGGCAGATCTTCCGGTGCGATCTCGACCTTTTCCAGGCTGCTCAGGTATTCCACCACGTTGCGCAGCTCCCGGATGTTTCCCCTCCAGTGATAGCGCTGCAGCGCTTCCCTTGCTTCGGGGGTGAACGTCATGGGACAGCCCTGCTGTTTCATAAAGTGCACCAGCAGTTCCTGCAGGTCGCCCTTCCTCTCCCGCAGCGGCGGGATCCTCAGCGGCAGCACGTTCAGACGGTAATAGAGATCCTCCCGGAACGTCCCCTCTTCCACCATTTTGTACAGGTTCCTGTTCGTCGCCGCGATAATGCGCACATCCACGCTGACTACTTTCTGGGAGCCGATCTTGATGATCTCCCGCTCCTCGATGACCCGCAGCAGTTTGGACTGCAGAAGCAGCGGAAGTTCAGCGATCTCATCTAAAAAGATCGTCCCTCTGTGCGCCAGCTCAAAGTAACCGATCTTCCCGCCTTTTCTGGCCCCGGTAAAGGATCCTTCCTCATAACCGAACATTTCGCTTTCCAGCAGATTTTCCGGTATGGCGGCGCAGTTGACCGCCACGAAATTGTAGCGCGCTCTGGCGGACTCATTGTGGATGCTCTGGGCAAAGACTTCCTTTCCCGTACCGCTCTCGCCCACGATCAGGATGGACGCGTCGGAGCGCGCCATGCGTCTGGCCGCAACGACGGCTTCCCGCAGCGCTCCGCTGCTCCCCCTGATGTCTTCAAAATGATAGCGGGCTACATGTTCCACCTTGCTGAGCTTGCTCCGCATGCCGTGCTGTTTTTCCTCGATCTCTTCAAAGTCGTCCAGCGTCACGATGTAGCCGTGGATCACGCCGTCGGTCTCGATGGCCGTCACTGCTGCGATGAGGTTTTCACCGTCCACGCAGATCAGCTCCTCCTTCTGCTCCATCAGCCACACATCGCTGCCCCGCCGCCTTCCCCTTCGAAGCTCCGGCAGGATCTCTCCGATATTGAAGCCTGTCAGCAGGCTGGAACGCCCCTGCAGCAATTTCTGAGCCTTTTCGTTGCATGTGTGGATATTCCCCACCACATCCGTCAGTACGATCCCCTGCTTCATCAATTTCAGCAGCGTATTGACCCGCTGCATCAGACTCTCGTTTTCGCCCAGCACCCGCTCGATGCCGTAATTGGAAAATATACCGGACTTTTTTGCCAGGATCCCTTCGTTGGCGGCGAAGACCTCCTGAACGCCCAGCGCCTCGGCGATGTGGTACAGACCGTTGAAATCCACTACGCTCTCACCGATGTCGATGACCCTCTGGACTCCCGGCGGCACCAGTCTCGCCTCGTTTGGCGTTATGGCAAGCCCGATGCCCCTGTCGTACTCCCGCTGCCCATAGTAAGGCACCAGTTCCAGATAGCTGAATCCCGCTCCGTAGAGATTGGTGATGGTCTGCACGCAGGCGCGGTAGTCGAAGTTCACCAGCAGCGCTCTCGTGCCCTTCGGCAGTTCATACAGTGGCCGGATCCCTTTCTTGTTCAGCGTCAGGCTCACGACGATCAGCTCAGAACCGCTGCGCATTTTTCGCTTGATGGCTTCAAAAATCGTAAAGGTGGTAATGACGACAAAATCCTCCCGGATAAAGTCCATGGCTCCGATCTCCTCCAGCGAGTAATACCGGAAGTCCGCATAACGGGACAGGTATTCCGACAGATTGCCGCAGAGAATTTCCGCGTATTCCATTTCCATTGCCACTACGGCGATCGTCTTCTTCATTCCCCATCCTCAACAATGCGCGCCGCTCTGGCAAACAGCGCCTCCATCTCCTCTGTCTTTCCTTCCAGAAACAGGTAGCCCGCCAGCGCCTCGAAGGCCGTAGCCCACTTGTATTCCACCGGGTCCGCATTTTTAGGCTTGGTAGCGCTCCTGTGATTTCTCGCCCGCTTCACCAGAGCCTGCTGTTCCGGCGGCAGTTCGTCAAAGACCGCTTTTATGATCTTTGCCTGCGCGCCGGCCCGCACGTAGCGCACCGCAGAGTGGTGCAGCCGGTCCGCGCGCACCTGGCCCGTATCGATGACCCTCTTTCTCACATAGACCTCATAGACGGAGTCTCCCAGATAGGCCAGCACCGTCGTATTCATCATCAGGGAGTTTGGCTTTTTCGTGGTGGATCCGCCGGTCATGGCCGGCCCGCCTGTCATGGCTACACCGCCGGTCACGGCCGGCCCGCCTGTCATAGCTGCGCCGCCGGTCATGGCCGGCCCGCCTGTCGTGGTTGTCCCGCTTGTCATTGCCGCACCACTGGTCATGGCTGCACCATCCGTCATGGCCGGCCCGCCTGTCCCCGATGCCGGCTGCCCGCCGCCTTCCTGTTGGCAACTTATTTCTTTTTTCATCTCTCGCTCCAATTCCAAAGCTTGTCTCTCCATCCTTCCGCCCCCGCCCCGCAGACGTTTCACTTGTCTTTTTTCCAGAGACGACAGGCAGAAGCAACTCTCCGCACCGAAGTGTATCCACGCATGGCAGCAGGTCTCCGGCGCGGCAGCGTTTCCACGCCCGAAAGCAGACCTCCGCCTGAAAGAAGTCTCCGGCGCGGCAGCATTCCCACGACCGGCAGCAGTGTCCCGCGCGGCAGCATTCCTACGCCCGAAAACAGGCCGCCGACCGGCAGCAGTCTCACCTAGAAGCGGTCGCTGTAGTTCAGCATACTCCGCAGCTTGCCGCCCTGCACCTTCGGCGGACCCGGGTGGTAAAACAAAATGGAGGCGCGGAAATCCTCTTCTCCGGTAGTCACTACGGCGTAGGACCCTTCGCCGCCTCCGCGGGGCCGCGTCAGGCTGCCTGGATTCAGCAGATAGATCCCTCCCGCATCCATAAAGCATGGCGCGTGGGTATGGCCAAACAGCGCCGCCCGGCATCCCAGTTCCTCCGCCCGGTAGAGCAGGTTCTGTGTGCCGAACTTTACATTTTCCATATGGCCGTGGGTCAGCAGCAGCTTTCCGTACTCCGTCTCCATGATCTCATATTCGTCGTCGGAATAAGCCCCGTCCATATTGCCCTTCACGGCGATGACCTGGGCGCCCAGCCGCGCCCGCAGCGCTCTGGCATCGCTGATGAGATCGCCCAGATGAACGATGCAGTCCACGGGTCCCTGTTCCTGCACCTGGCGGTACACTTCCATGGCCGGCTGCACCAGACCGTGGGTGTCGCTTAAAACCAAAATACGCAATGTGTCTCCTCCCTGTCTTTTCGTATAAATCGCGCCCATATCCTTGCAGCATAAAAAAGTTTCCTTCGGAACCTTGTTTGCGCTTATTGTTTCGTCAATATCCTTTCGCGATGTTTCCTTCGCAATGCAGATCGATCGTTGATCGAAAACATCAGAGGATCCATTTTTTCTTTTTGCCCTCTATTTACACCCCAAATAGAAAAAAACAGCGGATATAGCAGGCATTTCAATCGTTTATCTTGTCGATTTATGTCGCTTTTTTCTTTTTGAACGCAATTAGTAGTAAATAAGAAAAAATATCTTCCATATTTTTATAAAAAAGAACGTTCATTCCATTTCTTTTTCGTTTTTGAGCTCTTTTTCGCTGCAAAAAGAAAAAGTCCAGGAAACGATCCACATTTTTTCCTTTTGGGCCATCCGCAGCCGCTGGGTCTCCGCGGTCGCTGGGTCTCCACAGTCGCTGAGTCTCCCCGGTCGCTAGGCCGTCCGCGGCCTCCGGGCCATCCGCAGTAGCTGGGCCGTCCGCGGCCATTACCCCACCCATATTTCTGCTTTCAGGAGCTGTCCGGCCGCGCATCAGAATAGTTACTGGCATTGGTCCCCGTGCCGCCGTGCCTCCGTGGGCCGCCGTGCCGCCGTGTTTTTCAGTGTTTTTTGATACTGGAGTCATGAAGCTTCACAATATCATCTTCACAGAAATGAGGTTCCTTCGGAAATATGATTCGCGCTGAGGGCTCACGCGGAAATATGATTCGCGCTGAGGACTCACGCTTACTTTCCCCATATTTGCTGCATAATGCGCCGAGGACTCACGCTTACCTTCGCCACATTTCCAGCATAATAAAAAAGTTTCCTTTGGAAACATATTCGCCCTGCGGGCTCACTTTCACAAGGTGAATTTTTTTGAAACACACGGAAATATATGCGGACGATATTTCCTATGTTATTAAAAAGCGGGACGGCCCGTGACCGTCCTGCCGTTTTCATCAGTTCTTTGCCGGAAATCCCGGATCTGTGTAGTCGTCGGTGTCGGGAGGCAGCCCCTTATCCCGCAGGAATTTCTCCGCCATGTACTTTACAAAGTGGTAGAACACCGCGAAGGTGGGTACCCCCAGCACCATGCCGGGAAAGCCGAACAGTCCGCCGAACAGGAGGATAGCAAAGATGACCCAGAAGCTGGAGAGTCCCGTGGAATCTCCCAGGATCTTCGGTCCGATAATGTTCCCGTCCACCTGCTGCAGGATCAGAATAAACAAAATGAAATAGAGACACTGCATGGGACTGACCAGCAGGATCAGCACCGCCGACGGGATCGCCCCGATAAACGGGCCGAAGAAGGGAATGATATTCGTCACGCCCACGATCACGCTGATCAGCATGACATAGGGCATCCCCATGAGCCGCAGACACACAAAGCAGATAATGCCGATGATGAGCGAATCCAGCAGCTTTCCGTTGATGAAACCGCTGAACACCTTGTCCACAAACCGCACGGCTCGAAGGATCTTGCGGGCATAGCTGCCGGGAAGAAATGCAAAGCACAGTTTTCTGGACTGGGCGCAGAATTTTTCCTTGCTGTTGAGCACATAGACGCAGACGATGAGCCCCACCACCACGTCCAGCAGCGCCGTGAAAAAGCCGATGACCCCCAGAGAAACGTTGGTCACGATGGATGAGATCTGCGGGATCATTTCCGTCTCCGCCCAGGTCCCCAGCTTAGTCGTGATCTCCGTCACCACATTCATTACGGGTTTTTCCCACTCCGGATGGTCCTCGAACAGCCGGGAAAGCCACTCGCTGAAATGCTTCAGATTGTCCGGCATGCTGTCCACGATGCTGTAGATGGTGGTCAGCAGCTGGGGAAGGATCAGTTCCACAAGTGTAAAGATGACGATCAGCAGTAAAGCCAGCGTCATGACCGTGCTCACCGCCCGGGCAAACTTTTTGACGCCGGGCGGCACAGGCCCCGCCCCTTCCGGCACACTGACAAAACGCCTCTCAATGCGATTGTACACCGGGCGCAGAATATAACAGAGCACCAGCCCGTAAATGATCGGAGCGGCGATGCCCAGTATCATCCTGACGGTCTGAAACACCAGATCGAGCTTCAGCAGCAGGAAGAAAAACAAAATAGCGGCGCAGATCACACAGAGCGCCGTTATTCCCCAGTTGACGTACTTCGAATCCCATTTACCTTTCAGCATCTCATCCTCTTTTATTTATCAGCCATAACGCAGAAGCCGCTCAGACGGCGGTTCCGTGTGACCGGAACCGCCCCTTCCTGCCGCGGCGCTCCTTTTATTCCCGGATGATCTGTACGCCCTGGGGGGTATCTTTCAGCGTGATCCCCTTCGCCGCAAGCAGATCCCTGATCTCGTCCGCTCTTGCAAAATTTTTGGCCTTGCGGGCTTCCTGGCGCTCGTCGACCAGCTTCCGGATCTCGTCGTCCAGCTCTCCTGCGGAATCATCATTCCTCAGCAGCCCCAGAACGGCGGTCAGTTCGTCCAGCAGTCCCAGGCATTTCTCAGCAAACTCTTTCGAGCCTCCGTCCTTCGTGTCCGTGTTGATATCGCGGATCAGCTCAAACACTGCGCTGATCGCGTCGGCCGTATTCAGATCGTCCTCCATGCACTCGATGAATTTATCCCGGTATTTGCCCAATTCCGCAAACGCCGCCGTCTCACGTTCCGTCATTCCCTCGCTGCCTGTGCTGATCAGGTGCTCCAGATGCAGCTTGGCGTTGCGCATGCGGGCAAGACCGTTCTTCGCCTGCTCCATCAGCTCCCGGCTGAAATTGATTGGGCTTCTGTAATGCCCGGAGAGCAGGAAAAAGCGCATGACCTCGCCGTCATAGTTCTGCAGAATGTCCCGTACGGTAAAGAAATTGCCTTTGGACTTCGACATTTTCTCATTGTCGATGGTGATGTACCCGTTGTGCATCCAGTAATTTGCAAAGGGTTTTCCCGAATGGGCCTCTGTCTGTGCGATCTCGTTTTCATGATGAGGGAATGTGAGATCCTGCCCTCCCGCGTGAATGTCTATGGTCTCCCCCAGATACTTGGTGGACATCACGGAGCACTCGATGTGCCAGCCCGGCCGGCCCATGCCCCAGGGGGATTCCCATGCGATCTCATCATCTGTCTTTCTGGCTTTCCACAGCGCAAAATCCAGCGGGTCCTGTTTCTTTTCACCCACTTCGATCCTGGCTCCCGATTCCAGATCCTCGATATTCTGCCCGGAAAGTTTGCCGTACTCCGCAAATTTTCTGGTGCTGTAGTACACATCGCCCTCCGCCTCATAGGCGTAGCCCTTGTCGATGAGGTCCTGCACAAACGCGATGATCTCATTCATATTCTCCGTCACCCTGGGGTGCACGGTGGCCTTCTTTACGTTGAGCGCCTGCGCGTCCCTGAAGTATTCTTCGATGTACTTCTCGCTGATCTCTCCGGCGGAGACGCCTTCCTCCCGGGCCTTATTGATGATCTTGTCGTCCACGTCGGTAAAATTCTGAACGAATTTCACGTTCTTTCCGCGGTACTCCAGATATTTTCTCAGCGTGTCGAACACCACGAAAGGTCTGGCATTTCCGATATGGAAAAAGTTATACACCGTGGGTCCGCACACGTAGATCCTGATCTCATTTTCATCGATCGGCACAAAGTCTTCTTTTTTCCGCGTCAATGTATTGTAAATCTTCATAATCACACGCTCCTTTTCTCCAGCTCTCTTATTTTATTTTCCATCATTACGATCCGGCGGCGCAGACATTCCAGTTCCACGGCCACTGGATCCGGCAGGTCCACCTGATTCAGATCCTGTTCCGCCTGCTTCTTTCCGCCCCGCTTCACGATGGCGCCCGGTATGCCGACCACCGTACAGTTGGGAGGAACTTCTTTGAGCACCACGGAACCCGCTCCGATCTTGGAGTTGTCACCCACCTTGAATGGCCCCAGCACCTTCGCTCCGGAACTGATGACCACATTGTTCCCGATGGTCGGATGCCTCTTCCCTGTATCTTTACCCGTTCCGCCGAGAGTTACACCCTGATAGATCGTGACGTCGTCGCCGATCTCAGTGGTTTCTCCTACGACCACAGCCATGCCGTGGTCGATAAAACATCGTCTGCCGATGGCCGCGCCCGGGTGGATCTCGATGCCGGTGAGAAAACGCACCAGCTGAGACAGCATGCGCCCCAGGAGCTTCATATGATGGCGGTGCAGCCAGTTTGCCGGCCGGTGCAGGATCAGAGCCCAGATCCCCGGGTAGCACAAAAGGACCTCAAAGCCGTTTCTGGCTGCAGGGTCCCGGTTGAGCACCGCCTTTATATCTTCATTTACTTCTCTAAAAAACGCCATATCAGCCTCCGCATATGGATATGGATCCCCCTGTTTTTCTCCCCTTCGTCCGCCGCGCAGCGCCCGCCGAAAGTCCCTGAAAAACAAGCAGAGCGAGTATTCGTCGAATACTCGCTCTAAATTATATACCATTTTCTATTCTTTATAAAGTTTTTTCTGGATTTTAGAGATAATTCAGCGGGTTCACATTGGTTCCATTTACAAGCACCTCGAAATGGAGGATGTAGCCTGTAGCGTTGCCTGTATTGCCCACTGTTCCGATCTGCTCGCCCTTCTGGACCTTCTGTCCCACAGACACGCCGATGGAATTGCAGTGCGCGTACTTTGTGGTCAGCCCGTTTCCATGGCTGATGACGATCAGCTTACCATAGCTTCCGTTGCTGCTCACCTTCGTGACTGTGCCGCTGTCAGCCGCGTAGATCGGCGCGCCCTTGGAGGAACGAAGGTCCACTCCCACATGGCGTCTTCCGCCTCTGCTGGCTCCGTACATACCGCCGTTCTGAGAAGGAACGATCGACGACAGAGGATTTCCCAGCACGCCGGACCCTCTGGCGCTGGCTGTCAGAACAACCGACTTGGTCCCGCGGTAAGCCACCTGCGCTACCGGCTCGGAGATCACGGTCTCGTTGAGCACGGTACTGGCAACCACTTTGCCGTTTTCCTTCACCACCTGAGAGACCACTTCTTTCTGGCCGTTCACACCGGCCGTCTTGACTTCCGTCTTCCCTCTGGTCAGCGTACTTTTGTCTTCATAGATCGTTTCAAAGGGGATCGCTTCCTTGGCCGTCAGTTTTTCTGTCATCGTCACGGTGAGATAGGGCTTAACTGCCACCAGATTCAGTACCTGGCCGATCTTCAGCTTATCCGGCTCGAAATCCGGATTTGCCGCTACCAGCTCAGCGGGCTTCATACCGTTGGCAAAGGCGATATCCCACAGCGTGTCTCCCTCGACGACCGTGTAGGTCTGCGGCTCCTCGGAACCGGTCAGGATGAAAGTCACAGCCTGCTCCGACGGCATGATCTCTCCCACGCCCACCGTGCAGGGTTCCACTTCCACGTCTTCTTTATAACCGAAGCTGATGATCTCAGAGCCCTCTGACTTGTAGCTGTCCGCCACATCGGCCAGTATCTGATCCGCCGCTTCCTGCGTGGCCGCGGCAACGATCCTCTCTCCGTTGACGGTCACAGCCCAGGCGTCCAGCTGACACACGTCGGCTTCCAGTACGGCTTCCTGGATCTCTTCCTCGTCCAGAAGGTTCAGCTTTTTCTCTCTGGTGGCCGTGCAGGCGATGACATCTTCGCCTATCACCACGTTGCTGACGCCCTCGGATGCCAGCAGCTCCAGCTTCAGATCAGCTACCGCCTGATCCACGATCTCGGGAGCTTCCACGTACCCTACGGGCACGCCGTTGATCTCCAGCGAAAACGCGTTGGGCTGAGTCGCCACGTGGACGGTAAACGCGATCATACCTACGGCCAGAAGCGCCCCTCCCGCCGCGAAGATCCGTCTCGTGTTCATGCGGTCCCAGGCGTCCACGCCGCGGGCAAAGGTCTCCGCGTAGCCCAGTTCGGCCCAGATGGCCTTTTCTCTTTCCAAAAATGTGTGGATTGCGTTTCTTAAGTTTGCTTTCTGACCGAACAGCTTCTCGTCGTTCATCACATTGACGCCCATTGCGGGAAGCTTGTCCTTTATCCTATTAAATGCTTTTGAAATTTCATCTTTGTTAAAATTCGCTTTCAAGTTCATTTTTCCTCTCCTGGTACATGTTGCAACTTATTCTGTTTCATCCCACCTTTCTTCGGAGCCGACACGCTCCTTTTTTTATCTTAATCTCCTTAAATCCCGTTTCATAAGCACACTGTCACATGTTGCTCCGCAGCATTTTCGCCGTTTTCACGGCGCATCCCAGGCCGCGGAATCCTTCTCTCTCATGTGATCTTATGCACCCGACAGTACAAATGTTACAGTATTATTACAAAAAAGTCAAGTCAACCGGGGGTTTTTGCCTGAAACTTCACAGAGTCATCACATAGCCCCGACACACACAAACGTTGAAATTCCAACATTTTTAATCCAAGTTTTGTCTCCGATTCTAAATTTTCAGAATTGGATCGTCCATCCAGCAATTTCTTATATATGTTAAATAAATTATAATCAGCCATATGCCCCTGTTAAGGCGAAATTGTACCGTCAGGCAGAACGCTGCGGCAAGGGGGCAGGGCTTCTGAACGCAATGGGCTTCGGCGGCACACCAGCGGGCCAGGAACCGCGGAACGCCCTCTAAAACAGCTTGCCTTCGCCCAAACAACGAAATGCGCCTGGATCCCAGGCGCATTTCACCACAAACTCATTGGCTGACAATTAAAGATAAAGCTGGATACTGTCTCTTACTCTACTTCCTCGATGGTGACTCTCACCATTTTCTGCTCTTCCTTCGGCTTGTCCCGCATGTCCCTTCTGACATTTACGATCTTCTGAGCTGTCTCCAGTCCCTCGATGAGCTTTCCAAAGGCCGCGTACTGACCGTCCAGATGGGGAGCGTCCTCCACCATGACGAAGAACTGAGAACCGGCGGAATTAGGATCCATGGCCCTGGCCATGGAGAGCACGCCCGCCGTGTGCTTCAGATCATTTTTAAATCCGTTGGCCGCAAACTCGCCTTCGATCGTATGGCCCGGTCCGCCCATTCCCGTTCCTGTGGGATCGCCGCCCTGGATCATGAATCCGGGGATGACTCTGTGGAAGATGGTTCCGTCGTAGAATCCTTCCTTCACCAGTTTTTCAAAATTCTCCACGGTCTTGGGCGCGATCTCGGGATAAAGCTCCGCTTTCATCATATCGCCGTTTTCCATCTCGATCGTAACTATTTTTCTCATGTTTTTCTCCTTTTATCATGCGTCTTTTCTCTACGCTTGTTCCGGTCTCCGCTCCCGGACCCGAAAAGCGTCGTACATTCCGCCCTGTGCAGAGTTTTCCAGCACAGCCGGCAGTTCGGTCCTCAAAAATTCGGGATAGACGTGCGGAAGGGCTGCGATGGCCTCCGCGCTGAGAAACCGCACTTCCCGCAGTACCTGATGCGCTGCGTCGAACTCGGGATCCCGCCCCAGTTCCGGCTCCCCTCCCGCCGCGCGGGCAAAAAAGAAGTTGACAAAGCGTTGCCCTCTCGTCTCCGAGACCTCCTCCACATGCCACAGCATGGGACCGACCTCCACGCTGAGGCCCGTCTCCTCCAGGACCTCACGTGCGGCCGCCTCCCTGGCGTTTTCGCCCTCCTCGATCCCGCCTCCAGGCAGCATCCAGATATCGCGGTCCTCGTGGTGCTGCTTCACCATGAGCACTCTGTTCTCTTCATCGACAGCGATCACTCGCACTCCGCCAAACCACATACGATCCACCTCCCTGCACGGTCATGGAAATCACGGCTGTCAAAGCCTCCGCGGCCCGCGAAGGCTCCGCCGTCCCCGGCCTTTAACCGTGACGGTGCGTATTTACCATCACCACGGCCTCTTCCACCGCCGTGGTCGCGTTCATATCCACAGACTGACTCTCGCTGCGCAGCTTGAATTCCACCACCCGGTCCCCGGCCTTCTTGCCCACAGTGATGCGGATGGGGATGCCCAGCAGGTCCGCGTCGTTGAACTTGACGCCGGGACGCTCTTTTCTGTCGTCCAGCAGCACCTCTACTCCCGCCGCCTGCAGTTCTCCGTAGATCTCCTCAGCCAGATCTTTCTGCCCCTCGTCGTTTCCGTTGACCAGCGTGATGATCACGTGGTAGGGAGCCACAGAGATGGGCCAGATAATTCCTTTGTCGTCGTGATGCTGTTCCACTACAGCGGCCAGCGTACGGCTCACGCCCACGCCGTAGCAGCCCATCACCAATACCTGATCCTGCATGTTTTCATCTTTGTAATACGCGCCCATGGCCTGGCTGTACTTCGTGCCCAGCTTGAACACCTGGCCCACTTCGATGCCCCTCGCCATCTTCACCGGCGCGCCGCATACCGGACAGGGATCCCCTTCCTTGATCAGCTTGAGATCCAGCACCAGATCGCCTTTATAATCCCGGCCGTAGTTCACATTGATCATGTGATGATCTTCTTTGCAGGCGCCGGCGCACATGTTCTTCGCCTCCACCAGCTCCGAGTCTACCACCATCTTGCAGTCGTGCAGACCCACAGGCCCGGTAAAGCCGCCCACGCAGCCCGTCTGCTCGTGCATGGCTGTCTCGTCGGCAAATTCGATCTGATGCTCCGCCAAGCCCAGCGCGTTTATCAGCTTCGTCATATTCAGTTCGCGGTCTCCGCGCACGAAAGCCGCCACATAATCGTAATCCTGATCGCTTACGGCGAACAGCAGAGCCTTGATGGTCTTTTTCTTGTCCAGCTTCAGGAAGTTGGCCACATCCTCGATCGTCTTGGTCCCCGGCGTGTATACCGTCTCCAGCGGCAGCTCCGCTTCCGCCGGCGCCTTCTCATCCACACAGGCCGCCCGCTCCGTGGTGGCCGCCATGTCGCACTGGGAACAGTAAGCGATCTCGCTCTCTCCCACCTCGGACAGAGCGCAGAACTCATGGGAATTATTTCCTCCCATCGCTCCCGTGTCCGCCTCCACCGCCCGGAAGGTCAGGCCGCAGCGTTCAAATATTTTCGTATAGGCGTCGTACATGTCCTGGTAGCTCTTGTCCAGACCTTCCCAGTCCCGATCGAAGGAATAAGCGTCCTTCATGATGAATTCGCGGCTTCTCATGAGCCCGAAACGGGGCCGCTTTTCGTCGCGGTACTTCGTCTGGATCTGGTAGAGGTTGAGGGGCAGCTGACGGTAAGAGTCCACCTCATTCCTCACGATGTCCGTAAAGATCTCCTCGTGAGTGGGACCCAGGCAGAAATCTCTGGCGTTGCGGTCCTGCAGCCGGAACATCTCCGGTCCGAACACGGACCATCTGCCCGACTCCTGCCAGAGCTCCGCCGGCTGAATGGCCGACATCAGGATCTCCTGACCGCCTTTGGCGTCCATCTCTTCTCTGACGATCTGCTCGATCTTGCGAAGACTGCGGTATCCCATGGGCATAAAGCCGTATACTCCGGACACCAGCTTGCGGATCATCCCCGCCCGCAGCAGCAGAATATGACTGGGTATCTCCGCCTCGGCGGGTACCTCCCGAAGAGTTTTCATGTGCATTTTTGAAAGTCTCATAGCGCTAACACTCCTTTATCTGTGACAGGCGGCTTCCCGCCTGCTGATTCTCTTTTAAGACCAGTCTTTTGCGACCGGCGCTGTATGTTCTGTTAACGGTCCCCGCCGGCCTGCCGGTCTGAATACAGCGCGGCAGACGGCACGACAGTGGCCGCTGCCTGCGCAGCGATCCCCTCGCCCTGTCCGCAGAACCCCAGACCTTCCGTGGTGGTGGCCTTTACGCTGACCTGTTCCGGACTGACCGCCAGCGCGCCGGCGATCTTTTCTCTCATGGACGGGATAAACGGCGCTATCTTCGGCTGCTGCGCGATCACAACAGCGTCGATATTGCCTGCACCGTACCCTTTCCCGCGCAGAAGTTCCCCCACGCGTTTCAGCAGCTCCAGACTGGATATGCCCCGGTAAGCCTGGTCGGTGTCCGGAAAATGCTGTCCGATATCTCCCAGCGCTGCAGCGCCCAGAAGCGCGTCCATGACCGCGTGGATCAAAACATCCGCGTCGGAATGGCCCAGAAGGCCCTTTTCCCACGGGATCTCCACGCCGCCCAATATGAGCTTTCTACCCTCCTGAAGGCGGTGAACGTCAAAACCCGTCCCCACCCGCAGAGTCAGCGTCTCTTTCACAGCAATTTCCTCCGCTCTTTCTGTCTTCTCCGGTCCGGCGGCGCGTTTCATGCCTCTGGCGATAGCCGCGCCGGTCTCCATATCCCCGGCCGTGGTGATCTTTATATTTTCGTACTCACCCTTTACAAGATACACTGTTTTGCCCAGTCTTTCAACCAAAACACTGTCATCCGTGCCATAAAATTTTTCTTCAAAAGCCCGTTCCAGCGCCTCTCTCAGGATGGGGACGGAAAAAGCCTGGGGCGTCTGCACTGCATACAGCTTTCCGCGGTCGGGAGTGCCGGTAAAATAAGAATCCTCCGGGCCGCCGCTTTCTCCTTCAGAGACGTGTTCCGCTGTCTTTATGGTATCCTTCACAGGAACGGCGGCCACCGCCGCGCCACGGCAAAAGGCGGCCTCCACTGAATCGGATATGATCCGGCGGCTGACGAAAGGACGCGCTCCGTCGTGGACCAGCACCAGCGCCGTGTCCTCCGGCAACGCAAGCAGCCCCCTGTATACGGAATCCTGCCTCTGCTCTCCGCCTTCAACGATGCGGTTCACCTTGCGAAATCCATAGGGGGCTATCATTTCCCGCCGGCAGAGATCCAGACTGTCCGCCCTGGTCACCACTGTGATCTCATCGATCCAGGGGTGATCTTCAAAGGCGGCCAAAGCCATGGAGAGCACCGGCATACCGTCGATTTTTCTGAACTGTTTTGAAATGCCGCCGCCCATCCGTGAACCGGATCCGGCGGCGGCAATAATAACGCCGATCTTTTTATTTTGATACATAAACAGCAACCTTTTTCTACAGATACGCGCCCTCAGGCGCCGTCCCGCCGTACCGACCGGAAAAGCTCCCTATCGTTTCGGCTTTGCGAAGATCATGCGGCCGGCTGAGGTCTGCAGCACGCTGGTCACGGTCACGTCGATAGTCTTTCCGATAAAGCGTTTGCCGTCTTCCACCACGATCATCGTTCCGTCGTCCAGATAGGCCACCGCCTGATTGTTCTCCTTGCCTTCCTTCACCAGGAAGAGCTGCATCTCCTCGCCGGGCAGGACCACCGGTTTCAGCGTGTTGGCCAGTTCGTTGATGTTCAGTACCTCCACGCCTTTGATCATGGCCACCTTGTTCAGGTTAAAATCGTTGGTCACGACTTTGCCGTTCATGATCTGCGCCAGTTTCAGCAGTTTTACATCCACTTCCGGGATCTCCTCCAGCGCTTTTTCAGCGTCGGTGTTGTAGATCTCTATCCCGTAATCTGTCTGGATCCGGTTCAGGATATCCAGTCCTCTGCGCCCGCGGTTTCTCTTAAGGCTGTCCGAGGAATCGGCGATATGCCGCAGTTCCACCAGAACGAATTCGGGGATCACGATATCGCCCTCGATAAAGCCGGTCTTCATGATATCCGCAATGCGTCCGTCGATGATGACGCTGGTATCCAGGATCTTCGGCGTGGCTCCTTTGGCTTTTCCCTTGGCCGGCTTTTCCCGCCGGGCCAGAAGCCACTGAGACTGCACGTCCCGTCCCTTCTTCTGCATGATCGTCATGCCCAGATAGGCGCAGAACAGATAGATCAGGATCGACAGGATCGTATCCAGATAATAGGTATGCACAAATGGGATGCTCAGGCCGTAGATGATCTGGCTTACAAAAAAAGCCACGATCAGTCCGGCGATCATGCCCAGTCCGCCGGACAAGATCTCGTTGGCCGGCACCTTCTGCAGATCGGACTCAATGTTTTTTGCAACTTCCACACCATGTCTGCGGATCAGCGGCGTGATTTTATAAAATATAAGTCCAAAAATAAGCGAGAGTACAACATTGATGATATTTTCCTGTACGCTCGTCAGAACGATCTCGTCTCCCAGATAAGAGAACAGTTTCGCCGATTGAAGAAAAGACGCCACTCCATATCCGAACAATAACCCGCACAGTGCGAAAACCGCGCGGAAAAGTTTCATAAACATTGGTATTCTTCACCTCCTTTCTAAAGTTATTTAAAAGTTTTATATCGGCTGAAAATTGTCTTCAGATCCGAAAAATCTTCAGCCGAAAAAAACTTCCTTCACTGCTGCGGCAACCCACCCGCAGCCCGGTCTGTCCCGGAATATATCAATGACTGGGAACCATAAAGGCCTCAGTCATTTGATCGTTGCCGGTATATCCTTTAAACAGCCGCGCTTATCATATCGCTGGCCGTCTCCTGGTCTACGTTTTTCACCATGATGATTTCGCTGATGAGTATCTGTCTGGCGTTGGCCAGCATCTTCTTCTCTCCCGTGGACAGCTTCTTTTCTCTGTCCACCCGCATGAGGTTCCTCACCACCTCGGCTACGTTTTCAATTTCTCCGGTCTTCAGTTTATCCATATTCTCCCGGAACCGCCGGTTCCAGTTGTTCGGCATGACGGAGGATCCTTCTTCCATCATGTCCAGCACCTGCGTCAGGTGCTCCTCCGATACTACAGACCGTATGCCTATCTGTCCGGAATTGTCTGTGGGGATCATCACTTCCATGTCTCCGCAGGGTATCTTCAGAACGTAATAGCGTCTGGTCTCGCCCAGTATCTTCCTGTCCTCAATTTTTTCGATTACGCCGGCACCATGCATCGGGTAAACGATCCTATCGCCTATTGTAAACATTCTCATTCCCCCAGTCTATTTCCATTATAGAACAGGGGACGAGTCTCTGTCAAGAAAACAATTTTTTAGTCTACCATAAAGCAAAAATTCTGTCAACACAAATATTTTATAAAAAAATCACTCAGTGTTCACACATACAAAGGATTCTAATGTATAATCAAGCTAAACGGTAAAAACCTATAAATTTGTCGGCATAAAACGCGGCCGGGCCGTAATTCTTACCAAAATACATCGGCTTGCCGGTCAATTATTTCAATCAGAGACAAAATCAGATTTAAATTTTCGAAAGGAGACCTGCTATGGCCAGACTTTTAATAGTGGATGATGAAGCGAAGATCCGCGAGGTCATCAAAGAATACGCCGAGTTCAACGGCTACGAAGTGATGGAAGCCGCCGACGGCATGGAGGCGGTATCCCTGTGCCGGCTGCATTCCTTTGATCTCATCATCATGGATATTATGATGCCCAGGCTGGACGGTTTTTCCGCCTGCAAGGAGATCAAAAAAATAAAAGACATCCCCGTCATCATGCTCTCTGCCAGAGGCGAGGAGTACGACAAACTCTTCGGCTTTGAGCTGGGGGTGGACGATTACGTAGTCAAACCATTCTCCCCCAAAGAGCTCATGGCCCGGATCAACGCTGTGCTGGCCCGCGCCAGAGTTCCGGAATCCAGCGAGTCTCAGGACCAGCTGGTCTTCGAGGGTCTCGTCATCAACATTCCCGCCCGCACCGTCACCATCGACGGAGAGCGCGTGGATCTGACCCCGAAAGAGTACGAACTGCTCTTCTATCTGGTCCAGAACAGAAACCTGGCGCTGTCCCGGGACAAGCTCCTGCGCGACATCTGGGGCTATGATTTCTTCGGAGACGACCGCACCATTGACACCCACATCAAGAACCTGCGGAACAATCTGGGCAAATACCGGGACCATATCGTAACCCTTCGGGGAGTAGGCTACAAATTTGAAGCTTAGACAAGCGCTGGACAACTGCAGGACAAAAATAAGAAATTTTGACACAAACAGTCTGCGTTTTAAATTGTGGGCTTATTTTTTCCTGTTTGCCGTCTGTCTGATGGCCGCCCTCTGGCTGCTCCAGACCATCTTTCTCCAGCCCTATTACCAAAACATGAAAAAAAAGGAGATCCTGCGCATCGCCCATGCTCTCAGCACCGATTACAGTCAGAGCGAGGATTTTGATCTGGACGACCTGATCATCGAGATCTCAACGACAGCCTACAAAAACGATATGTGGATCTTTTTTCAGATAAGCGACGGCAGTTCCTCTTTTCTGATCACCCCCGACATGGGCTCCAGCTCGGCTTTCAAAAAATTCCCAGAAGCCATGGATTTCATGGGCATCGTGGCTCAGATGGTCACGGAGAGCCCCTCCGGTTCCATACCGATCATCACAAAAAACGACCGTATGAACTACGGCCTGAATATCGAGAGCGAATACCGCCCCAACGCGGTGCTGTGCATTTCCACGCCCCTGACGCCGGTGGAGTCTACTATTAATATACTGGCCAGCCAGCTCATCATCGTGACGGCGGCCTCCCTGTTCCTGGCCTGCGTGCTGTCCCTGTGGATCTCCGGCCGGGTGACGCGGCCTATTTTTGCCATCACCAGAAAGGCCGGCAAACTTGCCGTGGGCGAGTACAGCGTCACCTTCGACGGCGGTCATTACTCCGAGATCCAGGACCTGGCCAGCACTCTGACCTACACGGCGGCGGAACTGGCCAAAGCCGACGACCTGCAGAAGGATCTGATCGCCAACGTGTCCCACGAT
This sequence comes from Bacilliculturomica massiliensis, assembly GCF_900605495.1. Taxonomy (GTDB): domain Bacteria; phylum Bacillota; class Clostridia; order Peptostreptococcales; family Anaerovoracaceae; genus Bacilliculturomica; species Bacilliculturomica massiliensis. The sequence goes on along the minus strand of NZ_LR027598.1, from coordinate 128,801 downwards.
CTGCGCACGCCGCTGACCATGGTAAAATCCTACGCCGAGATGATCCGGGATCTCTCCGGCGACAACCCTCAGAAGCGAAACGCCCACCTGCAGGTGATCATCGACGAGGCCGACCGGCTGAACCTTCTTGTCAACGATCTGCTTCTTCTGTCCAAAATGCAGTCGGGAGTGGAGACCATGCAGGTCTCCCGCTTCGATCTGAAGGAAAGCGTCTCCTCCCTTCTGAACACCTATGCGATCCTGGAAGAGCAGGACGGTTACCGCTTCCGTCTCCTGTGTCAGGAGGAAACCGTCATGGTGGAGGGCGACGAAAACCGGCTCAAGCAGGTGATCTCCAATCTGCTCAACAATGCAGTCCGCTACGGCGAGGACGGGCGCGACATCACCGTGACTCTGGAGCCCCTCCGTCCCGGTTCCGGACTCTGGAGCCCCTCCGTCCCGGTTCCGGACCGGCGGCAGCGGCGGCGGGGCCCGGCGCCGGCGCAAAAGGGGGATCTCCTTCAGCTGTGCGCGTCAGCGTCTCCGACAAGGGACCCGGCATCCCCTCCGAGGAGCTGGAGCACATCTGGGACCGCTACTATAAAGTCAGCCGCACGGGCACCCGCGCCGTGTCCGGGGGATCCGGGCTGGGTCTGTCCATCGTGAAGGAGATCCTCACGCTGCACCACGCCAGATTCGGCGTAGAGAGCGTCGTCGGCCAGGGCAGTACCTTCTGGTTTGAACTTCCGATGTAACGTACAGAAATATCAACGGACCATATTTCCTATGCTATCAAAAAGGACCTTGCTGCCGAAGATTCGGCAGCAGGGTCCTTTTTGATACGGCGGCCCGATCAGTTCGGGCAAAAAACTCACTCCTGCGGCGGCCGGTCCTCTTTCCCCAGCAGTTTTACGACAGCGTTCTTCGCCGCCTCGCAGGGTCTGTAGCACAGCTCCATAAACCCGTCGTAAACTCTGGCTACCGGCGGGCTTGAGAACACGATCACGCACAGGGACGCGAAGCCGAACAGGCAGGCGTAATAGACGGGCTGGTTCAGGTCCGGCAGTCCATGCACCTTCACCACGTATCGCACGAAAAGGTGAAAAATATAGACAGGCATGGTGGTCCTGCCCACATAAGTCAGGTAATTGTCTGTCTTGGGCAGCACGGCAAACAGAAACGCCATCCAGCCGCAGGCCAGAAAAATGATCAGCACGCGAAGCAGAATGTCTGTGTACCAGGCCATCCCCAGCTCCGACGCCGGACCTTTGAGCAGGTAGAATCCTACCGGTGCCTTTACCCCAAAGGCCAGCCAGCAGGAGACCGCTGTCAGGGCCGTTCCCAGCAGCGCGCACTGCCATTTTTTCATCCGCTGTATCTTTTCCACCTGTTCTGTGGTGCAGTAATACCCCAGCATGAAAAACGGGAAATAGGAAACGGTCCGCCCCAGCGCCAGAAAATCGCTGAAATACGGGATCTGCCCCGCAAATATGTAGACGGCAAAACTGATGGCCAGTATGTGCGGTATCTTCACCAGATCCTTCAGAAAGAACCGGTAGAAAAACACGGAAAACAGGAACCACAGGGCGAAAGGCGGCAGCAGAAAGTTCAGATGCGCCTTACCGAAATACGCGTACCGAAACAGGTAAAAGATCGGCGTAAACACCAGATATGGCAGCATAAACGTCTTGAACGCCGACTGTCTGGCCCGGTCCGGCTTCTTAGAGAAAAATCCGGACAGAAAAACGAAAGCCTGCATGACAAATACATTGATCGTAATGTACACCACCCCTGACAGCGATGCGCTGGCAAAGTGGCCGCCCACTCTGGTAAAATGCGAGATGGGGATGCTCCATATGAGCAGCCCCCGCAGTGTATCGTAGAGAAAACTTCTCTGTTTGGTCATTCTCATTAACTCCTTCTGCAGCTTCTTCTGTCTGCGCGCCGCGTCCTGGGATCCCGGCAGGATCCGCCCTGAGACGGCACAGCAAAACTTCCGGCTGTATTATATACAATGCCGGAAGTTTTTTCTAGTGTTTCGGACGCTTTTCAGTATAATTTTTTGTCATTAATGCCTGAATGCCGAAATTTCAGGCGTTCCTGCCCGGCCTACTCCGCGAACATAGGCGTGGACAGATAGCGTTCTCCCGTATCAGGCAGCAGCGCCACAATGAGTTTTCCTTTGTTCTCAGGTCTCCTGGCCAGCTCAGCGGCCGCCCAGACCGCCGCCCCGGCGGAAATACCCACCAGCAGGCCCTCAGTGCGCGCGATCTCTCTGCCTGTCTCATAGGCGTCGTCATTTTCCACCAAAATGATCTCATCGTAGACGTTCGTGTCCAGCGTATCCGGCACAAAACCCGCGCCGATGCCCTGAATGCCGTGAGGACCTGCCTGTCCTCCGGAGAGAACAGGGCTTGCCGCTGGCTCCACCGCCACGATCTTCACCTGGGGATTTTTCTCCTTCAGATAAGATCCGACGCCGGACAGCGTTCCGCCGGTGCCCACGCCCGCCACAAAGATATCGACCTTTCCGTCCGTGTCCTCCCAGATCTCCGGACCGGTGGACGCTCTGTGCGCCGCAGGGTTGGCCGGATTGACGAACTGTCCCGGAATGACGGCGCCGGGGATCTCCGCGGCCAGTTCCTCCGCCCTGGCTATGGCGCCGTTCATTCCCTTGGCCCCGTCGGTAAGAACGATCTCCGCACCGTAAGCCTTCAGCAGATTCCGCCGTTCCACACTCATGGTCTCCGGCATGGTCAGGATGACCCTGTACCCTCTGGACGCGGCCACCGCCGCCAGACCGATCCCCGTATTTCCACTGGTCGGCTCGACGATGACGGAGCCTTTCGAGAGCAGCCCCCTGGCCTCCGCGTCCTCGATCATGGCCTTTCCGATGCGGTCCTTGGCGCTCCCCGCCGGATTGAAATACTCCAGCTTTGCGGCGATGGACGCCTGCAGACCGTGATTCTCCTCATAATTGGACAGTTCCATCAGCGGTGTTTTGCCGATCAGCTCCGGCAGATTCTTATATATTTTCATGTGTCTCTTCCTTTCCGCAGCACCGGGCCGCCGCGCCGGAGACTTCGCCCGCAGGCGGGTCCGGCGCTCTGTTTCATTCCAAAACTCAAAACATATTAAACATACTAGATTTATATGTTTTATTATACCCAATTTCTTTCCCAAGTCAACACTTTTCCCTCCGCCGTCCCGTTTTAAATTTTCCCATCCCTGCCTCCAGCGGGGTGCGGCAGGGGAGCGGGAGCAGAGATGCACCCAGATCGGCGTCTTCCGTGCATCGCGCATTGTGGCGGCAGGGGGCGCGAAAGCAGAGATGCGCCGGCGGGGCGGAGCCGGAGTTTTTTCCGTCCCATACCGTTGACAAACGGAATCGGCGATGATACAATACAGAAAAAAATCCGGGGGAGCTCGCAGGCGGGCTGAGAGGAAGTAATCAAACTTCGACCCTTTAACCTGATGTGGGTAATGCCAACGTAGGAAGAAGATTGTCGCTTGTCTTTTACGGAAAATGCCAACATCGGCCTTTTCCGTTTTTTTATGCGCTGGAAAGGCCGGGCGCTTCAGGAACAGATCGGGTTTCACCGGAGGAAAGAGGAATGACAAATGAAGTACGCAACACAGATGGAAGCCGCCCGCAAAGGCATCCTCACAGAAGAAATGCGGGCCGTAGCGCAAAAAGAAAAACTTTCCGAAAGCGAGCTGATGAACTATATGGCCGAAGGGAAAGTGATCATCCCAGCAAACCGGCTCCACAGCGCCCTCTCCCCCAGCGGTCTCGGCTCCATGCTCAAAACCAAGATCAACGTCAATCTGGGCACCTCCCGGGATCTCACCGATCTTGAAATGGAATACGAAAAGGTCCGGCGGGCCGTGGAACTGGGCGCGGAAGCCATTATGGACCTCAGTTCCTACGGGGACACCCGCGTCTTCCGCAGATACCTGACCGGCAACTGCCCCGCCATCATCGGCACGGTTCCCATCTACGACGCCGTGGTGTATTATCACAAGCCGCTGGCGCAGATCACCACGGAGGAGTGGATCCACATCGTCCGCATGCACGCGGAGGACGGCGTGGATTTTATGACGATCCACTGCGGCATCAACCGCGAAAACGCGGCCAGATTCAAATCTGCCAAACGCCTGACCAACATCGTCTCCCGGGGCGGTTCCATTATTTTCGCCTGGATGGAAATGACGGGCAAAGAAAATCCCTTCTTTGAATGCTACGATCAGATCCTGGATATCTGCCGGGAATACGACGTTACCCTCAGCCTGGGGGACGGCTGCCGTCCCGGGTGTCTGGCCGACGCTACCGACGCCTCCCAGATCGCGGAGCTGATCACGCTGGGCGAGCTCACCAAACGGGCCTGGGAAAAGGACGTCCAGATCATGGTGGAAGGACCGGGCCACATGCCGCTGAACCAGATCGCGGCCAACATGGAGATCCAGAAGACGCTGTGCCACGGCGCTCCCTTCTACGTGCTGGGCCCCATCGTCACCGACGTGGCTCCGGGCTACGACCACATCACCTCCGCCATCGGCGGCGCGGCTGCAGCCGCCGCCGGAGCGGCCTTTCTCTGTTATGTAACGCCCGCCGAGCATCTCCGTCTTCCCGACGTGGACGACGTGAAGGAAGGCATCATCGCCGCCAGGATCGCCGCTCACGCGGCGGATATCGCCAAGGGCGTGCCCCAGGCTGCGGAATGGGACAGACAGATGAGTCTGGCCAGAAAGTCTCTTGACTGGGAGTCCATGTTCCGTCTGGCCATGGATCCGGAAAAAGCGAGAGCCTACCGGGCTTCCTCCGTGCCGGAGAAAGACGACACCTGCTCCATGTGCGGCAATTTCTGCGCTGTGCGCAATATGAACCGCATTCTGGACGGAGAGATCGTCTCCATATTCGACGAATAAAAATTCAGATCTAGAAAACAGAGATCAAAAATACACGATACATTCAAAGGACCATCAGATAACAGCAGGAGTAAAAAACATGTTGAAAGATAAATTGGAAAACGTCAGAAAAAGCTGTCCCCTTGTGCACAATATCACCAACTACGTCACGGTCAACGACTGCGCCAACACGCTGCTGGCCTGCGGCGGCTCTCCCATTATGGCCGACGACGTCAGCGAGGCGGCGGATATCACCTCGATCTGCGGCGGTCTCAACATCAATATCGGCACGCTGAATCAGCGCACCATCCCATCCATGTTCGCCGCCGGCAAAAAAGCCAACGAGTGCGGCCATCCCGTGGTTCTGGACCCCGTGGGCGCCGGCGCCTCCGATCTGCGCACCAGGACCGCCCGGGAACTGATGTCCCAGATCCGCTTCACGGCCATCCGCGGCAATATGTCCGAGATCAAAGCGCTGGCTCTGGGATCCGGCGATACCAAGGGCGTGGATGCAGATGTGGCGGACGCCGTCACCGAGGAGACGCTGGACGCCGCCGTGGATTTTGTGAAAAAATTTGCCGCCGCTGCAGGGGCCGTCATCGCCGTCACCGGGGCCATCGACATCGTAGCCTCCGCCGATAAAGCCTACGTGATCCGCGGCGGACACCCCATGATGAGCAGGATCACGGGCACAGGCTGTATGCTTTCCGCCATGACGGCGGCCTATCTGACCGCAAACCCGGACTGTCCTCTGGAAGCGGCGGCGGCCGCGGTCTGCGCCATGGGTCTCTGCGGCCAACGCGCCCACGCCCGGCTCACTGAAAGGGACGGGAACGCCACTTACCGCAACTATATTATCGACGAGATCTGCCAGCTGAGCGGCAGCGTGCTGGAACGGGAGGCCGTCTATGAAGTGCGATAGAAGTTCCCTGCTGCTTTACGCCGTTACGGACCGGGCCTGGACCACAGGCGGAAGAACGCTGCTCCAGCAGGTGGAAGAAGCGCTGCGGGGCGGCGTGACCTGCGTACAGCTGCGGGAGAAGGATCTCCCGGCGGAAGATTTTCTGGCGGAGGCTCGATCTGTGAAAGCGCTGTGCCGAAAGTACGGCGTCCCCTTTATCGTCAACGACAACGTCGACGTGGCCCTGCGGTGCGGGGCCGACGGGGTCCACGTGGGCCAGCATGATATGGGGGCCGCGGACGTCCGCGGGCTCACCGGCGCCGGAATGATCCTGGGCGTGTCCGTCCAGACCGTCGAGCAGGCCGTTCTGGCACAGCGAAACGGCGCCGACTATCTGGGAGTGGGCACCATGTTTCCCACCTCCACCAAAGCTGACGCGCTGGCCGTATCCACGGACACACTGAAGGCCATCTGCAGCTCCGTCTCCATCCCCGTGTGCGCCATCGGCGGCATCTGTGCGGAGAATATGGACCGTCTCTCCGGCTGCGGCGCGGACGGCGTGGCGCTTGTCTCAGCTATCTTCAGCGCGGAGGACATCGAGGGGGAGTGCCGGCGGCTTCGGCAGCTGGCGGAAGCCATCGCGGGCGGATCCGCGCCGTTTTGCACGCCGCCGGACCAGCGCGGAGGACAGAAGACTGCCCGGCAGGGAGGCTGAAAAATGAAAACAGTTCTTACCATCGCCGGTTCCGACCCCAGCGGAGGGGCCGGCATCCAGGCAGATATCAAGACCATCACCGTGCACGGCATGTACGCCATGAGCGCGGTGACCGCGCTCACCGCTCAGAACACCGCCGGCGTGTCAGGCATATGTGAGACGCCGGCGGATTTCCTGGCCGCACAGCTGGACAGCGTATTTGCGGATATTTTCCCCGACGCCGTGAAGATCGGCATGCTGGGCTCTGCCGCAGCCGTGTCTGTCACTGCGGAAAAGCTGGAACAGTACCGGCCCGTCAATATCGTCATCGATCCGGTGATGATCTCCACCAGCGGAAACCGTCTTCTCTCCGACGAGGCCCTCTCTGAAGCGGTCTCCCGGCTGTTTCACCTGGCGGATCTCCTCACGCCCAACATACCGGAGACGGAATCCCTCTGCGGCTTTCCCATCTCCGGAGAAGACGATATGGCCGCGGCTGCGGCCTGCCTGTGCAAACGTTTTGGCTGCGCCGTGCTGGTCAAAGGCGGCCATCTGAGCGGCGACGCGGCAGATCTGCTCATGGACCGGGGCCGCATCACCTGGTATCGCTCAGCCCGCATCGCCAATCCCAACACGCACGGTACCGGCTGCACGCTTTCCTCCGCCATCGCCTGCGGCCTGGCGGCCGGACTGGGCAGGGAGGAGAGCGTAAAGCGTGCGAAATCCTATCTGTCCGGCGCTATCGCCGACGGACTGGACCTGGGAAAAGGCGCCGGACCGCTGAATCACATGTACGCTCTGCAGCCCTTTCTTTCCCGTTTGACTATTTGAGTTCCCTCCATTACAATAGTAACTGTCCTGAACACATGCCGAAAGCGGCGGTCCGCCCTGCTTCCGGCATGTATTCTGCGCCGTTATTTCGGCCAGACCGGGCACACTAAGCGAAAAAGAAGGACAGCATTATGAAATTATCCGCAAAGGCCCGCTACGCGCTGGCGGCTCTCGCCTATATGGCCCGGCTGCAGCCAAAGGGCCCCGACGCCCCCGGCTGCGAGGCCGTGACCCTGGTCCGCATCTCAGAGCGGCTGGGCATCTCGAAGATCTATCTCGAACAAACCTTTTCCCTGCTCCGGAGAGCCGGTCTGGTCACATCCGTCAAAGGCTCCCAGGGCGGTTATTATCTCGCCCGTCAGCCCGAAAAGATGTCGGCTATGGATATCCTCTCCGCCATCGACCGCTCTCTCTTTGAGGAAACGGAACATACGGTACAAGCCTCTTCTCCGGATCTGGACCGGGCCATGAAAAAAGCGGTGTTCACCCCGCTGGACGATGCGGTACGCGGCGCTCTCTCCTCCGTCTCTCTTGCAGATCTGGTCAGACAGGCGGAACAGGAACAGGCGGAGAGCGGTTACATGTTCTTTATATAAATAGGAAGGGATACGCCATGACTCTCAGCATAGGCAAAGTCGCAAAGCTCTTCGGCATCTCGACGGAAACTCTGCGGTATTATGAACAGGCGGGCTTTCTCTCCCCGAAAAAAAACAGAGAAAACGGCTACCGCGAATACGATTTCGAAGATCTGTTTCTTCTCACCGATCTTCTGTTTTACCGCGACATCGGTATCCCCATCAAAGACATTCAGTCCATCTTCGGCGGTATGGAAGTAGACGAAGTGTCTGACCTGATCAGCGAAAAAAAGCAGGAGATCCACGCCAAGATCGAACGTCTCACCGACTCTCTGACCAAACTGGAAAACTGGGAGCAGATGCATCGGGAGTCTATCGAGTATCTGGGCCGCTTCGACATTCGCCCCATGCCTGTGGCGCTGCGGCGCAAGACCTCCTATGACGACTATGCGAAGATGCTCGCCACCTTCCGCAGAGACGCCCGGACAGAGCAGGATCTGGCGTTCTTTCTGACCTTTTCTTTCTTCTGTGATTTTTCCGAGGGAGAAGACCCTGAGCTCCACCGCTACATCTCTCTGGATAAAAGCGTGGCCAAGAATCTGCCCTTTGAATTTGTCAGCACCGGTCTGGTGGAGGAATCCGCGCCCCGCTGTCTGTTCACCGTCGTCCGCTACAAGCATGACGCCCGTCAGATGCTGACCCCTCTGCTGGAATACGCCCGGGAACAGCGCCTGCCTCTGACCGGACAGATCTACGGCCGCCAGAGCATCGTCTACTACGGGGCCGAGCCGGCTCAGGAATATTACCGGATCTACGCCCTGCTGTCCGCAGAAGAATAATTTCTCAACTATTTCACAAATATTTGAAAAACCTCTTGACCTTATAGTTACTATAGGGTTTATGCTAAAGGAGTAGAAACTTAAGGGAGCATCCGGATGCGCCTCACCCGTTTCTTTCACATATGATCCTGATAGAGGCATATGTCCAAAGCACAGGAGGTATTTTATTATGGAAACTGTATTTACACAACGACAAACCTATCCGCAATTTCTGCGGTTTATCTTCCCGTCGATCATGAGTATGATCGCCATCTCGTTCTACACCACCATCGACGGATTTTTCGTATCCCGTTTTGTTGGGCCGGAGGCGCTGGCTTCCATCAATATCATCGTGCCCTTCACCTGCGTGGTGTACGGTATCGCCCTCATGCTGTCCTCGGGCGCAGGGGCTTATGTGTCCATGAAGATGGGCGAGAGAAAAAAAGAGGAAGCAGACAGCCTGTTCACCTTTACAGTGGCGGCGCTCACGGTGATCGCTCTGATCCTGACCGTGATCAGTCTCGTCTTCCTGCAGCCCATTCTGCGTATGCTGGGCTCCACAGACGTGCTCATGCCCTATACCATACCCTACGGATTTGTGACGGTCCTGATGACGCTGCCCATGATGCTGAAACTGTTTTTCGAATATTTTGCCCGCGTGGACGGCAATCCTAATCTGGCCTTTGTCATGTCCACAGCCGGACTGATCCTGAATATCGTTCTGGACTTCCTGTTCATCGTTCCGATGAAGATGGGAATTCTGGGAGCTGCCCTGGGGACCTTTGCGTCCATCGCCATCTCCGGCGCCATGGGGCTTTGGTATTTCATGTCCCGGCGTTCGGTGCTGAGATTTACAAAACCGAAGGCGGATTTCGTATACCTGGGCAAGTCCTGCATCAACGGGAGTTCCCAGCTGCTGACGGAGCTGTCCACCGGCGTGGTCACGTTTCTGTTCAATATCATGATCCTGAAATACGAAGGAGAGCTGGGCGTGGCGGCCGTGTCCATCATCATGTTCCTCTACTACTTCTTTATCGCCGTATACATGGGGCTTTCCGCGGGAGCGGCCCCGATCATCAGCTACAGCTACGGCGCGAAGAATACCTGGAGGAGCCGTCTGGTACTGCGCCATTCCTACATCAGCCTTCTGTGGATGTCGCTGCTGATCTTCGCGGTCTCCTTCGCCGCCGGCCCGCTGCTGATCCGCATTTTCTCCACAGACGCCACGGTCATTCAGATCGCGGAGGCCGGAAACCGGCTGTTCTCACTGTGCTACCTGTTCGCGGGAGTCAACGTGTTTATGGCGGCCCTGTTCACGGCAGTGGGAAACGGCACGATCGCGGCCATCATTTCCACGCTGCGGTGTCTCGTCTTCTCTGCCGCTGCCATGCTGCTTCTGCCCATGGCCATCGGCGAGCCCGGCACCTGGCTGGCGATTCCCGTGGCTGAATTTCTGACCCTGTTCTTCGCCGTCTTCTTCTATCTGAGATATAAGAGCGGCATACTGCCCGAGGACGGCGAACCGGCCTGCAGCGCCAACAGCGGGGATATAGTAAAAAAGTTTCCTTTGGAAACATAATTCGCCCTGCGGGCTTACTTTCACAAGGTAAACTTTTTTGAAACATGGGGAAATATCAGCCGCCGCATCAGAGTAATCTTAAAAAAAGGAGGGCGGCCTGGAAGTCATTTCACGACTTCCGGGCCGCCCTCTTCGTCTCTCTTTAAAAAGCCGGAACTACCATTCGTCCGCCGGCTTCACCGACGATCATTCACAACAGTTATCCCCCGCCAGCTCCAGCAGTTCCTCCGCCCGATCTATGATAAAATCAGGCTTTTCCTCCCCGCACAGCGCCCTGGCTTCTCCGCAGGCAGCGCTCCAGCTCACCAGCGCCGTCTTCGCGCCCGCGCGGTTGCCGCAGACGATATCGTACACCGTGTCCCCCACCATCAGCGCTTCTTCCGGCTGGATCCCCAGACGGCGGATAGCTAACAGCGCGGGATCCGGGTCCGGTTTGTGCTTTTCCGTGTCGTCGCAGGTGACGATGGTATCAAAGCAGTCTGCCAGTCCGTATTTGTCCACTCCCTGCATGGTGGTGCGAAGCAGACGCGACGTTACGATAGCCGTCTTTACACCGCGTTTCTTCAGCTGGCGGACGGTCTCCTGCATCCCCGGAAACAGTTCGATCAGCTTTTCATAGCAGTCCACCTGATAGCTGCGGTAAATGTCCACGCATTTTTCCACATCCTCATCGGGAAAAAAGCGTTCCATAGTGTCGTGCAGGATCTCCCCGAAAGTGCAGTACAGCTCCGCCTCCGGCTTCTCAACGCCCTTCACTGTCCGAAAGGTGTGCTGCCAGGATTCTATGATGATATTGTTGGTATCCATCAGCGTTCCATCGTAGTCAAATAAAACTGCTTTTATGTTCTTCATCTTTACCTCTTTAAGTTCCAGTTGTTCTGTCCGTTCCGCCCGGATCCACCGCCGGCGTTCCGACGGTCTCCCGCCGGGCCGGAGCAGACCGGTCACAGCTTCATGGTCAGCGAGACCTTCTGCTTCTCGTAGTCGACGCTGAGGATCCTGACCTTTACCGTGTCGCCCACTCCCACCACGTCCATGGGATGCTTGACGTATTTATTGCTGATCTGAGAAATATGGACCAGCCCGTCGTTCTTGACGCCGATGTCCACGAATGCTCCGAAGTCCACCACATTGCGCACGGTCCCCGTCATCTCCATGCCCTCTTTCAGGTCCTCGATGGAAAGCACGTCGCTGCGGAATACCACCGGCGGCATGCCTTCACGGGGGTCTCTGGCCGGCTTCTTGATCTCCTGCACGATGTCGGACAGGGTGGGGACGCCGATCCCGATATCTCCGGCCATCTGCTCAATGCTCTTTTTCAGCCGCTGACGGCTGTCCTTCTTCTCCGGTTTCTTTTCCTTCAGCACGGCCAGCGCCGCCAGACCAGTGAGTCCCTGACCTCTGGAAGTATCCTGTTTCTTCGCGTTCTTCGCCCCCGCGCCCTTTTCCTGCGCCGGATATCTTTCCAGAATGCGCTCGTCGATCTGCTTGGCTCCGCCGCCTGTGATCTCCGCCTTGTCGATGCCCAGCTTCTCCAGCATCTGCTCCGCGGCGGCGTAGGACTCAGGATGCACGGAAGTGGCGTCCAGAGGATTTGTGCCGTCGGATATCCGCAGAAATCCGGCGCACTGGTTGAAGGTCTTTTCTCCCAGCTTGGCCACCTTGAGCAGCTCTCTGCGGTTGGTAAAACGCCCGTGCTCTTCCCGGTATGCCACGATGTTTTTGGCGATGCCGGCGTTGATCCCCGCGATGTAGGAAAGCAGCGACGGCGAGGCGGTGTTGAGATCCACTCCCACGCGGTTTACACAGTCCTCCACCACGTTGGTCAGCGCTCCGGAGAGCAGCCCCTGATTGATATCGTGCTGGTATTGGCCCACGCCGATGTGGCGGGGCTCGATCTTTACAAACTCAGCAAGCGGATCCTGAAGACGCCTGCCGATGGACATGGCGCCTCTGGTGGTCACGTCAAGATCAGGGTATTCCTCCGTAGCTACCTTGGAGGCGGAATACACCGAGGCCCCTGCCTCGCTGACGATGGTATAGTGCAGATCGTCGGTCACGCCCTGTTCCGCCAGTTCCCGGATAAGTTCCGCCACGAAACTCTCCGTTTCTCTGGAAGCGGTGCCGTTTCCGATGACGATGACGTTGGCCTTAAACTTCCTGATCATGGCGGTCAGCGTTTTTTTCGCTCCCGCGATATCCTTTTTCGGTTCTGTGGGGTAGATCGTTCCGTAAGCCAGCAGTTTTCCCGTATCATCCAGCATGGCCACCTTGCAGCCTGTCCGAAAACCCGGGTCGATGGACAGCACTCTGGCCCCCTTCACCGGCGGCGTCATGAGCAGCTTTTCCGTATTCTTGGCAAATACCTTCACCGCTTCCGTCTCCGCCCGTTCTGTGAGCTGACTGCGCATCTCACGCTCCACGGACGGGGCCATGAGCCTCTTGTACGCGTCCTCGACGGTCTCCCGCAAAAGCTCGGTGAAAATGCTCTTCTCGTTTTTGACCACCTGCTCCGTCAGCCAGCCGTGGATGCTCTCCACCGGCGTCTTGACCTTGACTTTCAGCTTCTTTTCTTTCTCGCCCCGGTTGATGGCCAGGACTCTGTGGTTGGGAATGGAAGCCAGAGGCTCGGAGCGGTCGTAGTACATATCGTACACCGTGCTCTCCTGCGGGTCCACAGCCTCAGTTTCGATCATGCCCTTTTCAAAGGTGGCGTTCCGCAGCCAGCCGTTATAATCGGGATCGTCGGCAATGATCTCCGCCACGATATCCATGGCGCCCTGCAGCGCCTCCCCGGCGTCCGCCACGCCTTTTTCCGCGTCTATGTAAGGCGCTGCCGCTTCCTCGGCTGTTCCGGCCGTCAGCTCCTGCCGCAGCATGAGGTCCGCCAGCGGCGCCAGCCCCTTCTCCCTGGCCTTGGACGCCCGCGTAGACTTCTTCTGTTTGAAGGGCTTATACAGATCCTCAACTCTCTGCAGGACCTCCGCCTTGCGGATCTCCGCCTCCAGTTCCTCCGTCATCTTCCCCTGTTCCTCGATCAGACGGATGACCTCTTCTTTGCGCTCGTCCAGATTGCGCAGGTACGTGAGCCTCTCGTCCAGATCGCGGAGCACCACGTCCGTCAGACCTCCGGTCATTTCTTTTCTGTACCGGGCGATAAAAGGGATGGTGTTGCCCTCGTCTATCAAAGCGATGGTTGCCTCCACCTGGGACACCTTCAGATGAAATTCCTGCGCCAGTTTTTCTGCGATCATTGTCATACGTACGTTCTCCTTTTCCTGAAACCTTTCGTGCGTTTACGTCCCGGTATCTTTCAGCCGCGGCGGCCGCGCCGCCACGCCCCGGCCGCCCTTTGTCCGGCGGACCGGCGGCTCACTTTTCAGTTCTGCAGACCGCGCCGTCACGCAGCCCCGCCTTCTCCCGTCTGCTGCCGCGGACTGTTGAATACGTGTATTTTTCCACTGTCGTTCAAATTTTTGATCACGATCGCCATGAACGGCATAATGACGATCCCCAGCGCCCCAAAGAGCTTGACGCCCACGAACAGGCACAGCAGCATGACCAGCGGCGGCAGACCCACCTGGTTTCCCACGATCTTGGGTTCGATGATGTTGCGCACGACAGTGACGAACAGATAGACGCAGACCAGCCCCGCCGCCATGCCCATATCTCCCGTAATAAATTCGATGATGATCCATGGTATGACCACGCCGCCTGTGCCCAGCACCGGCAGAATATCCACCAGCGCGATGACCGCCGCCTTGCTCAGCGCTCCGTCAACGCCCAAAATGCTGAATCCTATGTAAAGCTCCACAAAAGTGATGAACATGATCGTGGCATAGGAACAGATCATTTTGAACACTGTGCCTACCACATAGTCTTTAATATCGAATATGATGCTCTGCTTTTTCTCGTCGAACTGCGCCACGATAAATGTGGTGATGCGGTAATAATCCATAGCAAAGAAAAACGACGAGATAATAGAAAACAGCACCGACACAAAAAAGACCGGCACTGAAGATGCGGCCCCCGAGAGGACGCCCACCGTCCCCCTGGAAAAGCCCGTTATAAGCTGCGCCATCTGCCCGATGGCGTCGACGGCCAGGTTCTGGAGCTGATCGATCCACACCGGGTCCAGCAGGGAGAGCTGCTTTTCCGCCTCTCCCACCAGGGCCAGCAGCGCCGGCTCCAGCGTCTGATCGTAAAACTCCGGCAGCTGGAGGATCCACTCCTTAATATTCGCCGCCAGCATGAAAACGGCGTAGGCGATCCCCACGCCGATGGTGGCGTAAAACAAAAGCACGGTGACGGCCGCCACCGGCTTTCTCTTAATGTGTGTCGCGGCCGCTATCCCGTTGATGACCGGCTTCAGCACGAAAGCCACGCCGAAGCCCACCACAAACGGCATGAGCCAGAACAGGGCGTAGCGAAACACAATATACACGATCGCGGCGACTGTCGCGCAGTACGCCGCGTTGATCAAAAAGCGTTTTCTCTTCTCAATATCCATTTTTCTTTCTCGCATCAAGACTGGCGTTGATGAAATAGTCCAGATCGCCGTCCATGACCGCCTGTACGTTCCCCACCTCTGCACCGGTGCGGTGATCCTTCACCATGGTGTAAGGATGGAAGACGTAGGAGCGGATCTGGTTCCCCCAGGTGATCTGTCCAAAGTCGCCCTTCAACTCATCGATCTTATCTTTATGCTCCTGCTTTGCCAGCTCGTAGAGTTTGGCCGCCAGCATGCGCATGGCGTACTCCTTGTTTTGATGCTGGGAGCGTTCATTCTGACAGGACA
Source organism: Bacilliculturomica massiliensis (assembly GCF_900605495.1). Classification (GTDB taxonomy): domain Bacteria; phylum Bacillota; class Clostridia; order Peptostreptococcales; family Anaerovoracaceae; genus Bacilliculturomica; species Bacilliculturomica massiliensis. The sequence goes on along the minus strand of NZ_LR027598.1, from coordinate 113,718 downwards.
CGACGATGTTGGTGGGAAGATGGGTGATCCGGATCGCCGAATCCGTCTTGTTGACGTGCTGTCCGCCGGCCCCGCTGGAACGGTAGGTATCGATCCGCAGGTCCTCCGGATTGATCTCCACTTCCACGGCGTCGTCCAGTTCCGGCGTCACATCCAGCGACGCGAAGGACGTGTGCCGCTTTTTTGCCGTATCGAAGGGAGAGATGCGCACCAGCCGGTGAACTCCTTTTTCCGTCTTCAGATAACCGTAGGCGTTTTCTCCCTCCACCAGCAGCGTGGCGCTCTTGATCCCGCCTTCCGTATCCCTCTGGAAGTCCAGGATCCTTACGCGGTAGCCCTTTTTCTCTGCCCATCTGGTGTACATGCGCAGCAGCATTTCCGCCCAGTCCTGTGCATCCAGTCCGCCGGAGCCGGGATGGATGGAAACGATAGCGTTGTTCCCGTCGTATTCCTCGTTCAAAAGCGTGATCAGACGAAGGGCCTCCGCCTCCTCCTTAAACGCCTCAAAACTCTTTTTAATGTCCCCAGCCGCCGCTGCGTCGTCCTCCTCCTCGGCCATATCTATGAGAAGTTCGATATCGGACAGCTCCTGCTGCAGACTGCGGAAGTGTTCCAGCTTGTTTTCCAGGCCCTTTTTTTCCTTGAGCAGCTTCTGCGCCTGCTCCACGTTGTCCCAGAAGCCTTCCACTTCCACTTTTACGTTCATGTCCTCAAGTTTATTCTCAATACCGGCGACGTCAAAGAGACTCTCCGAGTTTCGCAAGCATCTCCGCCGCCGCGGGAAGTTCAAATTTTACCTGGTCCAGTTCTACCATATCGATCGGGCCTCCTTTTTGCTTTCCGTATTGAAATCTGCTTATTTATAAACCAGCTTTAAAAACCAGCCGGCGATAGGCTAATCTTCCAGATGCGCGCCGCAGCACTTTTTATATTTCTTGCCGCTGCCGCAGGGACAGGGATCGTTTCTGCCCACGGTCGGTTCCTTGTGAACGGGCATCTGCTTGCCCTGACGCTCCGGCACCTTGGTCTCCTTCGGCAGGGGCCGGCCCTCTTCGTCCGTCATAGTGCCGTCCGCTTCCTGCTTCACGCCCTGACCCTGGCCGATGACCTGCTTTCTCTCCGTAGTAGTCTGAATGGTGACGTTAAAGCAGAACTTGATCGTATCGTCCTTGATGGCCTTGATCATCAGTTCAAACATATCGAAGCCTTCGTTTGCGTAGGCTCTGGCCGGATCCTCCTGACCCAGAGCCCGCAGGCCGATGCCGGACTTGAGCTGATCCATGGCGTCGATGTGATCCATCCACTTGGTATCCACCACTCTCAGCAGGATCATGCGCTCCAGCTCCCGCATTCTCTCTTCGCCGATCTCCTGCTCCTTCTCCTCGTACAGCTTTTCAAAGCGCTCCATCGTATCCTCGATCAGCGTATCCTTCGTCAGATCGTGCAGGCTGTCTTCGCCATATTTTACGCCTTCAAAGCGGCCGCAGTACCGCTGCATTTTCTGATTGTAATCCTCCAGGTCCCATTCTTCGGCAAACTTGGAGGTGTGAGAGCAGTAATCAGCATTTTCCTCCACGATCTCCCGCACCATGGAAAGGACGTGATCCCGGAGGTTTTCCCCGTACAGCACCCTGCGGCGCTCGCCGTAGATCACTTCTCTCTGCTTGTTCATGACGTCGTCGTACTGCAGAACGTATTTACGAATGGAGAAGTTTCTGCCTTCCACCTTCTTCTGCGCGCTCTCGATCGAACGGGTCAGCATGCCCGCCTCGATGGGTTCGTCCTCCGCCACGCCCAGCTTGCCCACCAGGCCCTGAATGCGTTCGCCGCCGAAGAGACGCATGAGTTCGTCTTCCAGCGAGATAAAGAACTGCGTGGAACCGGGGTCGCCCTGACGTCCGGCACGGCCCCGCAGCTGATTATCGATACGCCTGGACTCGTGCCGCTCCGTACCGATAATGTGCAGTCCCCCTGCTTCTCTCACCTTCTCCTGCTCTTCCGCCCGTTCTTCTTTGAACCTGGCCAGCAGTTCGCCGAACTTGGCCCGCGCCTCGATCAGATCCGGCTCATCCAGAGGAATAAAGCTGGAGGCGTAGGAGATGGCCGTATCGCTGTAGCCCATCTTCTTCATTTCCTTACGCGCTTCGAACTCCGGGTTGCCGCCCAGAATAATATCCGTACCACGGCCCGCCATGTTGGTGGCGATGGTGACGGTGTTCAGACGGCCCGCCTCGGCGATGATCTCCGCCTCGCGCTCATGCTGCTTGGCGTTCAGCACATTGTGTTTGATGCCTTTCTTCTTCAGCAGTTCGCTGATGGCCTCGGATTTTTCGATGGAGATCGTGCCCACCAGAATCGGCTGGCCCGTGGCGTGGCGCTCCTCGATCTGATTGACGATAGCCAGGAACTTACCGTGCTCCGTACCGTAGACCGAATCGTCCATATCGATCCTGGCGATGGGCTTGTTGGTGGGAATGACAACCACATCCATGTTGTAGATATCTCTGAATTCCTGTTCCTCCGTCTTGGCCGTACCGGTCATACCGGCCAGCTTCTGATACATACGGAAGTAATTCTGCAGGGTGATGGTGGCCAACGTCTTGGATTCCTGACGCACTTCGATGCCTTCCTTGGCCTCGATGGCCTGATGCAGCCCGTCGCTGTACCGGCGTCCAAACATCAGACGGCCGGTGAATTCGTCTACGATGACGATCTCGCCGTCCTTTTCGATATAATCCACATCTCGCTTCATCAGGTTGTGCGCCTTCAGCGCGATGTGCACGTGATGGTTGATCTCCATATTTTCCGGATCGGAGAAGTTTTCAATGCCGAAGAACTTCTCGCACTTGGCCACGCCTTCCTCGGTGATGGACACGGTTTTGTCCTTCTCGTCCATAGTAAAATCCTCGTCCAGCCTGAAGGTCCGCACGAAGTCGTTGGCGATCCGGTAAAGATCGGTGGATTTCTCCCCCTGACCGGAAATGATCAGCGGCGTTCTGGCCTCGTCCACCAGGATGGAGTCCACCTCGTCCACGATGGCAAAGTTCAGTTCGCGCTGCATCAGCGCTTCCCTGTAGATGACCATATTGTCCCGCAGATAATCGAAACCGAACTCATTGTTGGTTCCGTATGTGATATCCGCCTGATAGGCCGCCTTTCTGGCCTCGGTGGTGATCCCGTGGACCACGCAGCCCACAGTCAGGCCCAGGAAGGTGTAGAGCTTGCCCATCCACTCCATGTCCCGCTTGGCCAGATAATCGTTGACCGTGACCACGTGGACGCCTTTTCCCTCCAACGCGTTCAGATAGACCGGCAGCGTGGCCACCAGAGTCTTTCCTTCACCGGTCTTCATCTCGGCGATCCGGCCCTGATGCAGGACCACGCCGCCGATGAGCTGGACCCGGAAATGTTTCATTCCCAGGCTCCGATACGCCGCTTCCCGGCATACCGCGAAGGCTTCCGGCAGGATATCGTCCAGCGTCTCGCCGTCCTTCAGGCGTTCCCTGAATTTGACGGTCATCCCCCGCAGCTCCTCATCGGAGAGCGCCTGCATCTGTTCGTCCAGCACCTCGATCTTATCGACGATCTTCTCTACTTTCTTTACTTCCTTGGCGTTCAGATCGCCAAAGATCTTTTCCATTAGTCCCATGGTAAATTGTCCCTTCTTTCTATTGCTCCCGCCGGCGTCTTGCACACTCCGCGAAAAACGCCGCCGGCAGTGCCGCGGCGCCGGCCGGCGCCGCGGATCTCTTTTCTGCCGCTCCGCTGCGGGTCTTCTTCTCTACTGTTCTGTTTCTACTGTTCTGTTTTCTTTTTCCGGCCTGTTTTCCTTTGCCGGTCCGGCCGCCGAAGGCATGGCCCCCGGCAGACTTATCCTCTGATATATACTGAGACATTATATTATACCATGTCATTCCTTGAAAAGCAAAAAGGGCTTTCGCCCTTTTTGTAAAGATTTCGTGTTATTTCGACGGTTTATTTGTGATGGGGCCGCAACCCCTCAATTCAGAAAGCAAAACGTATCGATGATACGCTGCGACGTCCCGTCTTGCAGAGTCAGAGCGACCGCCGCTCTTGCCGCCAGATAATGGTCCGCTGACGCGCCCTGATTTCCAGCAGCCACCTTATTCCGTCCAGTCAGTTTTTGTGGTACAATTGTAGGGACGCCCGCCCGGATGAAGACCGGGCGGAAATATTAGTGAGCGGCGGAGGGAGGGAAGCAGGCTGTGAAACTTAAGAAACAGCGGGAACCAGGCGCGGATCGACTGAAAAAAACAGTACCTGGACCGACCGAAAAATCAGTACCTGGACCGACCGAAAAATTAGACGCTGCAGCTGATACAGGCCCAGAGACAGCAGCAGCAACTGAAGAATTCGCCGGACCCGAATCAGGATTTCGTGAAAGTCCGGTCTCTGGATCAGCCCTGGTATCCGATAAAAAAAATACCTGCAAAACGCCCTTTGCCCGTCGGCTGAAAGGCTGGCTTTTTACACACCGCAGGCAGTTTGTAATGGCTGGCGCATTTTTTGTGCTCTCCCTTCTGCTGATCTTTCTTGGCCGTCACGTGGACGGCTTTGGGCCGGCCTACAACCGCTATGTCTACCCGCTGCTTCCCGGCACGCTGGGACGGATCCTGTCCCCTCTGCCCTTTTCCCTGTTTGAAGCGCTGATCTGTCTGGCCATACTCCTGACCGGAGGATTTTTGCTGTTCGCCGTCTTTGCCCTGTGGCGGCGCGGCGGACGCCGGATCCTTCTGCGTATAACTGGCCGGGCGGTTCCCGTCGTCCTGTGCGTAATCTCCGCAATGTTTCTGACCCAGACGCTGACCTGTTTTCTAAACTACGGACGGATGGATTTTTCAGAGGAGATCGGCCTGGCCGTCTATCCCGCATCCGACGAGGAGCTCAAAGAGCTGTGCGGCCTTCTCATCGACGATCTGTACGCGGTCATCGAAGAGTCGGGATACGAACGGGGCTCCGCCGGACAGCTGGCGCAAAGCGAATCGGCGCAGGACGCCCCAGGATCGGATGAGTCTTCCGCTTCTCTGCGCGACAAAATGATCCATCCCAAAACAGGCGGCGCTACCTCCGCACAGAGCGGATCGAACGCCGTCTCGGCCGGTTCGCTTTCGACCGGTTCCGCTCTGGCCGGTTCACTTTCGACCGACTCCGCTCTGGCCAACTCCGTCTCGGCCGGTTCAGTTTCGTCCGGCTCCGCTCTGGCCGGTTCAATCTCAGCCAACTCCCTTCCGGCCGGGGCCCCCCTGCATTTCAGTCAGGATGGAACGCTTCTGCTGGACAACATCGACGTCCGGCGGGAAGCCAGAGCCGCCATGGAAAAGTTGGGCGCCACCTATCCATCCCTGTCCGGATTTTATCCCAATCCCAAGCCCATCTTCTTTTCCCGCGCCATGTCTACCGTAAGCCTGACCGGGATATTCTCCCCCTACACCACGGAGGCGAATTACAACCGGGATGTAACGCCTTACGTCATCCCATATACGATCTGCCACGAATTGGCTCACGTGAAAGGTTTCATCAAGGAAAACGAGGCCGGATTCATCTCCTATCTGGCTTGCCTGGGCGCTGACAGTCCTCAGCTGCGGTACAGCGGCGCGCTGAACGCGCTGTCCTACAGTCTGAACGCTCTGTACCAAAACGTAACGCCCGAGGAATATCAGGCCGTTCTGCGCACGGTACCCGCCCAGGCGCTGGCGGATCTGCAGGCTAACCAGACTTACTGGCAGCAGTTCCGCAAAGGCGTCCGCGGCGCCATCTCTCAGACGGCCAGAGCCGCCAACGACAGCTATCTGCGCGCCAACGCCCAGAGCGACGGGGCCAAAAGCTACGGCCGCATGGTGGATCTCCTGCTGGCCTACTATAAGATCGGCGCGGAGGGGATCTGATCTTCTTTCCCCGCATACCACAAAAGCGGCTTCGCCCTTCTTCCAGAAAACCGGTGATCACTGTGTTCACCCTAGGCTGGAAGCAGCCGCAAGGGTTGGACTGACGGCGCGAACGCCCAGCGCCGGCCCTGGGCTGACAGGCGTGGTCTTGGACTGACAGGCGTTAGCCGACGGACGTGGCAGCGGCGTTGTTAACTGATGGTGGACGTGGGCCGGCGCGGCGTTAGTACTGGACTGTTGAACGTGAGCGGACGGCATGGGTTACGGCCGGCGGCCGGGCGCAGGTTTTGGACGTGAATAACCGTCCGCCAGGCGGTCAACGGTGCGAAATATGCGAATACGCAAAAAATATTTAATTATCACCGAATACGAGCTGAAATATAGGCGAAAAAAGATAAAAAAATGCGTTATCGCCTATTTTGCTTCAAAACATTACCATTTTAACGGGTTTTCGAAGGTATTTTGGGTGAAACGGGAGATTTTTTTGCGTTTTCGCATATCTGCCGTCTCTGCACACCAGCCCCGGGAAGCCCCGACCAGCCCCGGGAAGCTTGACACTGGCGGAAAGAAGCAAACCGCGCGCTGATGCGCCAATGCATCAAGGCAATTCACCCCCGGCACCCCGTTTTTGCGGATATTTTGTGGACATATTGCGGACATTTTATAGGACGAGCCGAAGGCCGGAGAGGAAGGACAGGACAGAAAAGAGAATGAAAAAGAAAAAGGATACGTCACCGGTATTGTCTCCGGCGCGTATCCTTTTTCCGTAATGTATGTGTAGTGTCTGGCCTTACGCCGCCAGAGCGCGCAGATAGGATCCGATCCTTTCAGCGCGTATGTCTCCGCCGACGGAAAGCTGGAGAAGAGTAACGCAATGTTATATGGTTACAGATCATATAGTGATACAGCGATATGGAAAATCGCATACCGCTTATCGCTATACCAAAATGTCATTCTCTCATTTTCCCGTGAAAGCCGGCTTCCTTTTTTCGATGAAGGCGCGCATGCCTTCTTTCTGGTCCGCCGTGGTGAAAAGTCCGCACCATTCTTCCGTTTCAAAGTCGATGCCTTCCTCTGCCGTCGGGCAGGACAGCGCTTTTTTGACGGTTCGTTTTGCGGTCCGAAGAGCTACCGGCGCTCTTTTCGCCAGCTTTTCCGCCCACTTCATCGCTGTTTCCATCAGCTCTGCCTGAGGGACTACCGTATTGACCAGTCCCATGTCCAGCGCCTCCTGAGCGCCGATCTGTTTCCCAAAGAGAATCAGCTCCAGCGCTTTCGCCTCGCCGACCAGACGGGGCAGTCTGACGTTGCCGCCGGCGCCGGGCATAATTCCCAGATTCGTCTCCGGCAGTCCCAGCTTCGCTGAATCCGTCGCGATCCGCAGATCACAGCACAGAGCCAGCTCAAGCCCGCCCCCCAGCGCATAACCGCCCATGGCCGCTATCGTGGGTACTGCCAGCGCAGCAAGCTTATTGTAGGTGGGGCTGAATCCGAAGGCCCTTGCGCCCTGGGGATCGCAGTCCACCATGCCTTTTATATCCGCTCCTGCTGCAAAATGTTCTGTCCCACCCACGATCAATACGCGCAGTGTTTTGCTTTCCGCCAGCTTGTCCAGCAGCGCATCCATCTCGTCCACGATCTCCCGGCTCAGCGCGTTCAGCGCCTCCGGACGGTCGATCTGCATGACGCCTACGCCCTCGTGTTCTTTATATTGAATCATCTTACTTACCTCTCCCTGCGAAACGGAGAGACCGGCCGCCAAGGCCGGCGTCTCTGCTCCGATCTTTCTATAGAATCAGAAGCACTGCCATCCCTATTTTCGACGAAATTCGCCAGAATCCCGTCTCATTTCTATTATCTCTCAATTCTTACTTATCCAGCCCCAAATCCCCGGGCGGCAGTGCTTCAGCTCCTCTGAATCTCATATTTCCGGCATACTTCGCCGGCTGCTTCTGCCCGGCCCGCCGACGCTGTTCCAACACCGCTCCAGCCAGCCGGCGCCGTTTCAGGCGCCTCTGTTCGAGCCGCCAGCAACGCTGTTTTGACGCGGCCCGGCAGCTCAGCGGCCCGGCGGTCCGTCTCCTGACTCCGGTTCTATTCCTTAATGCCGGCGATGTCCTTAGCCAGCTGCTTCTTTCCGTTGATGTTGCCCTGTCTTGCGATCATGATCCGCTGCGCCTGCGGCGATCCCGCTCCATGCATGGACTCTGTACGGTATCCCACCGCCGAGCTCCCCAGACAGATGTTCTCCAGGAACCGCAGTACTCTCATCCTATCTTCCGTCTTCACTCCTTCGCGGGCCACATAGAACTTATTGCACACCTCTCCGATGGTCTCGCCTTTCTTTCCCACCACAACGTCCGACTTGAAGTCCTTCTCCGACGGCATCGTCACCATCAGACCTCCTGCGATGTCCTCCGCCAGTCTCACGATCTCATACGGAAAACGCGTTACGTTCTGCTTGCACACGTTCGCCAGCAGCAGGTCGATCTGGTAGTTCCCCGCCTTCGTCTGGAATCCCTCCGACGAACACGCGATCCCGCAGGCGTACAGCGTCTCGTTTAAGTGCGTCATCTCGATCAGCTTATCCTTCACGTGGGACGCCTTCTCCGCTCCGTTGTACTCCGCCGCCAAAGCCGCCGCTCCGATCACCACGTCGCCGACTCCTACCTTGCATCCTCCGTAGCTCTGTCTGTGGTATCCCGCAAACCGCTCCACCATCATTCCCGCAAACTCATATTCGCCCGCCAGGAACACGTACTCGTTGGGGATGAACACGTTGTCCAGCACCACCAGCGCTTCCTGGCCTCCGAACTGTTTGTTGCCCAGGTCCACGTCCGCTCCCTCTTCCAGCTTCCTGGTGTCGCAGGACTGACGGCCGTAGATCATGTAGATCCCGTCCGCATCCGACGGACAGGCGAAGGATACCGCATAGTCTTTGTCCGCCTCTCCCATGGCGATGGTGGGCATGAACAGATGCCAGTGGGAGTTGATGGAGCCTGTCTGATGGCACTTGGCCCCGCTGACTACGATGCCGTCCTCCCGTCTCTCCACGATGTGCACGAACAGATCCGCGTCCGCCTGCTGGCTGGGGGACTTGCTCCGGTCTCCCTTGGGGTCGGTCATGGCTCCGTCCACTGTCAGATCCTCATCCTGGACCATGGTGAGGAATTTCTTGAAGTTCTCATGGTAGTTGGTGCCGCATTTCTCATCGGTCTCAAAGGTGGTGGAGAAGACGGCGTTGAAGGCGTCCATGCCCACGCATCTCTGGAAGCAGGAAGCGGTCTTCTGTCCCAGCAGTCTCTGCATCTTGACTTTATTCTTCAGGTCTTCGGTGCTCTGGTGGAGATGGCCGAAGCGGTTGATCTTCTTTCCCGTCAG
>NZ_LR027598.1:0-104301 GCF_900605495.1 Bacilliculturomica massiliensis | reverse complement strand
GTGCCGCATTTCTCATCGGTCTCAAAGGTGGTGGAGAAGACGGCGTTGAAGGCGTCCATGCCCACGCATCTCTGGAAGCAGGAAGCGGTCTTCTGTCCCAGCAGTCTCTGCATCTTGACTTTATTCTTCAGGTCTTCGGTGCTCTGGTGGAGATGGCCGAAGCGGTTGATCTTCTTTCCCGTCAGGTTGGAGGTGACGGTCATCAGGTCCTCGTAGCGGGGATCGTGAGCCAGTTCGTAGGTCATGGCGATACAGTTGATGGAGGGACGGATCATGGGATGATCCACCCAATCGTCCACCTTCTCACCGAACATGTACACTCTCGTATTCAGCTTTCTCAGACTTTCTATGTATTGTTCTCCTGTCATTAAGGTCATGGCGCTTCTCCTTTCAGGCGGCAGCTCTCGACACGCGCGCCTCTTATCGTTACAGCACTTCTATGATTACGGCCGTTCCCATGCCGCCGCCCGCGCAGAGCGTGGCCAGTCCGTATTTCTGGCCTCTGCGGCGCATTTCATACAGCAATGTGATGACGATCCTGCTGCCCGTGGCTCCCACCGGGTGCCCCAGCGAGATGCCGCCTCCGTTGACGTTGAGCCGCTCCAGCGGTATGCCCAGCTCCTTCTGACAGGCCAGACACTGAGCCGCGAATGCCTCGTTGATCTCCCAGAGATCAATATCGGCAACGGTGAGTCCGGCTTTCTCCAGCGCTTTTCTGCTGGCGCTGACAGGACCGATCCCCATGATCTCGGGATCCACGCCGGTGGTGGCAGTGGAGAGCACCCGGGCCAATATGGGAACGCCCAGCTCCTTAGCCTTCTCCTCCTCCATGAGGATCACTCCGGAAGCGGCGTCGTTCATTCCAGAAGCGTTGCCCGCAGTGACTGTGCCGTTTTCCTTGAAGGTGGCCTTCAGTCTGGCCAGTCCCTCCAGCGTGGCGTCTCTCTTTGGGTATTCGTCAGAGGTATATATCTGATCTCCCTTGCGGCCGTGCACTGTGATGGGGATGATCTCTTCTTCAAATTTTCCGCCGTCCTGAGCGGCCACAGCCCGTTTCTGCGAGCAGAGGGCGTATTCGTCCTGCTCTGCCCGGCTCACGCCGTACCGCTCCGCCACGTTTTCCGCCGTGACGCCCATGGCCGGTCCCACGCCCAGATTGGTCAGGGAATCCCACATGGAATCTCTCAGTTCGCTGTGACCGAATTTTTTCCCGTACCTGCCGTCGAACATCATATGCGGCGCGGTACTCATGCTGTCCGCTCCGCCTGCCATGATGCAGTCCGCTTCTCCCGCCCGGATCTGGTAAAAGCCCAGCTGGATGGAGGACATGGAGGATGTACAGTTTCTGTGGATCGTGATGCCGGGAACGCTGGTGGGCAGTCCCGCCTTTACAGCGGCCACTCTGGCCAGATTGTTTTCCTTATATGTCCGCTGATAGTTGCAGCCCCAGATCACGTCTTCGATGAGCACCGGGTCGATCCCCGCCCGCCTGACGAGCTCCTGCATGACCGGAATGGTCAGTTCTGACGGCGTCAGCGTCCTGAACTGGCCGCCGATCGTTCCGATGGGGGTTCTGCATCCCGAGACGATAACCACATTTCTCATCACTTCTCTCCTCCGTTGTTCTCATATGTATAAAAGCCTTTTCCACTTTTTCTTCCGTATTCGCCCTTGGCATACCGCTCCGTCAGGCAGACGGCCGGCCTGTCCGCCGGGTCGCCGCTGTTTCTGAACTTTTCCATGAAAACGTTGTACTCCAGGTCGATTCCGGTCATGTCCAACAGCTCCAGCGGTCCCATCTTATGTCCCAGTCCGCCCTTCACCGCCGTGTCGATATCCTCGATAGACGCCACGCCTGAATCCACCAGATAGCAGGCCTCTTTGGTCATGGCGCTGAAGATCCGATTTACCACGAATCCATAGATCTCTTTATTGACCAGTACAGGCGTCTTTCCGATGCTTTTTACAAACCCGTAAGCGGTCTCTACCGTCTCCTGGGAGGTGTGCGGGCCTTTGACCACCTCCACCACCTTCATGACAAGAGCCGGGTTGAAGAAATGCATGTTCAGGACCTTTGAGGTGTCCTTCACCGCATCGCAGAACCGGGAACTGACGATATAAGAGCTGTTGCTGGCATAGATGGTACGCTCCGGCGTCAGCTCATCAAAAGCCGCCAGAGCCTTCTTCTTGATCTCCACCACGTCGGACACCGCCTCGATCACCAGATCCGCGTCCGCCGCAGCCTTTTTTATATCCGGTGTAAACAGCAGACGTCCCTGTATTTCCGCCGCGGTCTCCGCCGTCATCTTTTCCTTGGCCACACGCCCCGCAAACCAATTATCCGAAAACGCGCCCGCCTTCTCCACCATTCTTTCGCTTATATCGTAACAGATCACGTCATATCCCCAGATGGCTGCCTGCATTGCGATCTGGTTTCCCATCAGCCCTGCGCCCAGCACGGCCACACGCTTGATCTCCATTTCACTTTCCCGCCTTTCCTCTGTTTTCATTCGCCGGCTTTTCTGTTTCTCTGACCCCGCCGCCCGTCCCCGCGCAGTGCGTGGTTCCTCCGGTCTCCGCCGCCGGCCGCCGGTTTCCGGAAAAAGTCCTTTACAGCGCCGCCGTTGCCATCGTCAGCAGTGGAAACTGACGGCGTCTCTGATTATTATCTTTTTATCAAAGCATAAACCGTGCCAATAATCGGAATATCCCGTTTCATTCATCATTTTTTTGCGCATCCGCGGAAAAACCCATCAATTTAAGTGTATTTACGCACCTAAATTTTCTGTATTTATCAGTTGTACTCACAAAAAAGAACAACTTAAGTTTCAATATATGAAATCAATAGCAGCGAAATGATGCTTTGATGCATCACCGTCATACGCATATATGCGCAAATGCATCACTTTGCGGCGTTCGTTTTTCCCATTCATTACACCTGATATTTTCATTGCTGAGGCAGATACTATTTTTGTAACAGAAATGAGTCAAACTGAAAGGAGCATTATCAATGAGCAAAGATCCCTCGATTTGCCCGGCCCACATAAGCGATGACTGTGAAAAGGCGCTGTGCTGCATGGAAGCGGAGCTTTCCGACCACGCCAACAAAGAGATCATTCTGGTGGCTTACGAAAAAACAAAGTAGACGCATAAATCAGCAGACGCAAGAGGCCCTCAGACGTAATTGTCTGAGGGCCTTTTATTTTTTACTTGCAAAACGATTTCAGGACAACCCATACTTTTTCAGCTTGCGCACTACAGTGGACTGATCGACCCCCAAAGCCTCTGCGATCTTTCGCGAGGATCCAAGCTTTTCTCTTGCCTGGCGCAGCAGCCGTTTTTCCGCCGCCTCCGTGACTTCCTGCATGGTGGGCAGCTTGTCTGCCGATCTGCCCACGTCCGGTTCGTTCTTCGCCCACGGCAGATCGTCTACCTGGATATATTCATTGTTGCTGATCACGGTCACATTTTCGATCACATTTTTCAGCTCCCGGATATTTCCCGGCCAGCCGTAATGCTCCAGCTCCTCGATCACTTCCAGTGTCAGTTTCTTTTCCCGGCCGTCCGGGTTATACTGCTTGTTGAAGCGGTGCATGAAACGCAGAGCCAGCGGTCCGATGTCTTCCACACGCTCTCTGAGCGGCGGGATCTCGATGTTTACGACGTTCAAACGATAATACAAGTCGTCGCGGAACGCTCCTTCTTCTATCTTCTGAAAAAGATTTTTGTTGGACGCCGCCACGATGCGGATATCCACCGGAATGCTTTCCACAGCCCCGACCCGGGTGATGGACCGGGTCTCCAGGGCCCGCAGCAGCTTGACCTGCAGGCTCAACGGCATTTCTCCGATCTCGTCCAGAAACAGCGTCCCGCCGTCTGCGATCTCGAAAAGTCCCGCTTTTCCACCTTTTACGGTGCCTGTAAACGCTCCTTCCACGTAGCCGAAAAGCTCTGTCTCCAGCAGATTCTCCGGGATCGCCCCACAGTTCACGGCCACGAATTTCCTGTTTTTTCTCAGGCTGTTTTCGTGGATATAACGGGCGACCTCTTCTTTTCCCACGCCGGATTCCCCTGAAATGAGCACGGTGGTGGTAAAGTTGCCCAGCCTCTTGGCAAGGCTGTAGATCTGCTGCATTTTTTCATTGACGATCACCAGTTTCCCGCCGCCCTCGGACTTGTCGGCGCTGTGAGCCATATCCTGAAAATAGCGCCGCTCCATCTCCTTCGCCTTCAGCAGTTCTTCCCGCAGACTGTAGATTTCCGACATATCCCGGCAGGTGACGATGATCCGCTTGATGCCGCCGTCCTTGCCGAAGATCGGCGTGCCGGTCACGATGAGATTCTTGTTGTTCTGTGTCGTATGATGCATGGACACGGAACGGCGCTGCTCCGCCACCAGTACCGTGATAGAGGTCTTCATCCACACTGGGTTGATCAGTTCCTTTATATTGTGGCCCACCAGAAGACCGCTGTCGATCCCCGTATTTTTCAGGTACGCCTGATTGAACAGCAGCACGTTCCCATCCCCGTCCGTGACCAGGATCCCGTCAAAAAAATTATCCACGATATCCTTCAGTTCTTCCAGCGCGCCGCTGGTCTGCGCCAGCTCAGCGGCCAGAAGGAACTCGTCGTAAAAATCGTGGAGCACGATGACAAAGCCTGTCTCCTCCGGCTTTACGGGCGAATCTACAGAAAACATCCGCACCAGCAGATCCCGATCGCCAAACCGGACCTTCCGGATCGCCTGCGCATCGGGCGATTCCCGGAGCACGCTCAGCTGCGGAAAGGCCTTCTCCAGCGGCTCCCCCGCCAGCTTTGTCCTGTGCAGCACCGAAAATTCCGCCGCTTTGGCGTTCGCGTGCGTGATGATCAGATCTCTGTCCGCATAGATGAAACCGCTGGGCGAATTCTCGATCGTCTGTTTATAATTGATTATGCCTCTGCCCGTCATTAATTATCACCGCCATCATTATCACCGTTATTAGTTTCATTATAACGGCGCTCCTCTGTTTTGTCCACTCGCTGCGCCCACTCACTCCCACTCACTTCTCACGGGTTGACAAAATACCGCATTCCGAATAAACTATAATTTATGCGCATAATGTGAACCGTTGATTTCGGTTCGCATTCTTTATACTTGAAAAGCTGTACGGGCCGCGGAACAGAGAAGGCCGGCCGGCGCCGCGGCGCCGGAGATCTTCAGGACAGAGTTCCCCGGTCCGGCCGTCGTTCCGCCGCTTCCCATCAGGCGGGATCCCCGTGGCAAACCGGCTTTTCCCCAGACGTACGCAAAAGAAAGTAAGGTGAATGGATTTGACAGATCTGGTGAGATCGAAAAAAGACAGTGTCTCAGGTTCTGACGAGGCCCTGCGGACGGAAAACGTAAAAAAACTATTGGTGAAGCTGGCTGTCCCTTCTATCACAGCGCAGATCATCAACGCGCTGTATAACATGGTGGACCGCATGTACATCGGACACATCCCCGAGGTGGGCGGAACGGCGCTTACCGGCGTAGGCGTCACATTCCCCATCATCATGATCATTTCCGCCTTCGCCGCTCTGGTCAGCATGGGCGGCGCGCCGAGAGCGGCCATCAAAATGGGCCAGCAGAACCACGGAGACGCGGAGGAGATCATGGGCGGGTGCTCCGCGCTGCTGGTCTGCCTTTCCGTGGTCCTGTCCGCTGGGATCTTCGCCGCGCAGGAACCTCTGCTGTACCTTTTCGGCGCCAGCGAAAACACCATCGGCTACGCCTCGTCATATCTGACGATCTACCTGTGCGGAACGATATTCGTGCAGCTGACGCTGGGCATGAACGCCTTCATCACCACCCAGGGCTTTGCCAAGACCAGTATGCTCACCATCGTCATCGGAGCCGGGCTGAACATCGTGCTTGACCCTATTTTTATCTTCCTGTTCGACATGGGAGTAAAAGGCGCCGCTTTGGCCACCATACTTTCCCAGGCGGTCTCCGCCCTGTGGGTCATACGCTTCCTGTGCAGCAAAAAGAGTTTGCTGCGGCTTCGCAGAAAACATTTTGCTCTGCGTCCTTCTGTGCTGCTGCCCGTGGTCAGTCTGGGGGTAGCGCCTTTCGTGATGCAGTTCACGGAGAGCATTATCATCCTGTGCTTTAACTCCTCGCTGCTGCGCTTCGGAGGCGATCTGGCCGTGGGCACCATGACCGTGCTGTCCAGCGTCATGCAGTTTGCCATGCTGCCTCTCACGGGGCTGACTCAGGGCGCGCAGCCCATCATCAGCTACAATTTCGGCGCGAAAAATCTGCACCGGGTAAAAGAAGCCTTCCGCCTGCTGCTGAAATACTGCCTCATCTACTCAACGGCCCTGTGGCTGCTGTGTATGGCCTTTCCCCGCGGCTTCGCCAACATCTTCACGGCGGATCCCCAGCTCATCGATATGATCAACTGGGCCCTGCGGGTATACATGGGCACCTCCTTCATGTTCGGCGCTCAGATCGCCTGCCAGCAGACTTTCATTGCGCTGGGCAATGCCAGGACCTCTACCTTCCTGGCGCTTCTGCGGAAGGTGATCCTGCTGATCCCGCTGATCTTTATTTTTCCGCTGTTCATGGAAAACCGCGTGCTGGCGGTCTTTTTAGCGGAGCCGGTGACGGATTTCATCGCCGTCATCGTCACGGTCACGCTCTTTGTCCGCTATTCGCGTAAGACCCTGCGCACAGACGAAGCCCCGGGAGCGGAAGACTGCGCCTGATCACCAGCAGATACGATCTGCGGCCACACTCTCATACGCATAAAAAAGGAGCCCTGGGGCGCGGCGAACATGTTCGCTGCGCCCCCAGGACTCCTTTTAAATTGTCTGTTCGTTTCTGCTTTTTCATACGCGCCGCTGCGGGCCGTCCGCGTGCAGCCAGGGAAGCCTTCTGCGTATTTTGCATACTTTTATGCTCCCGTATGCCGCCGCGTGATTTCCCGTGCTGGTCTTCACCTATTTTGCCAGCGCCGGTACCATGATCTCGCACCCCTCCGTGTCGTTGATCTTTGCGTCAAACAGATAGACCGGCTGGTAAAAGCCCTTGGTATCCAGCTGATGATCCAGACGCACATCGCCGATGGACAGAGACCTCAGTTTCTCTGAAAGCGGCATGGAAAACCTGCCGGAGAGCACCTCGTCGCAGGCGTCCTGCCTGCTGATCACAGTCTCCGACTTGTAGGGCTCATAGGTGATCAGATTGTTTTCCACCCGGGACGGACGGTAGACCGGCGCAGCGGCTTCCCCATCTGTGCCGGCAGCGGCGGCAGAGGCGGCTGCGCCGACGCTGTCTCCTGCAGCCGCAGGCGTTCTCACCAGCCGGCAGGTCACCTGGCCGCGCAACATGCGGCCCCCGCCCTCCACTGTCTCCACGTCAAAAATGTAGGCGTCCTCCTGAGCGGAAAATGCCGCGGAAGCGGGGATCTCGACGCCCAGAGCGGAGAGCGCGGCCCGGGCCTGTTCCTCGGTCGCCCCCACAGTCTCCGCGCTCTCCGGATCTCCCTCATCGCCGTAGGCCGCCCCAAAGTCAGTAAAGCTGTAGCGGCCGCCCATAAAATACAGCCAGAGCAGCCAGGGGCCTTCCCCGTCAGGTCCTGACGCTTTGTAGACGGCGTTGTCATTGTACGCGGTGTCCTCCGTTACGATAGAACGGTCCGCCCCAAGTCTTTCATAAAAGTCCTGTGCGAAAGTCAGCGCTTCCTCCCGCTCCATGACCCGCACCCGGTAAACTTCCGCCCTTTCTGTCTCCCCAGAGTATTCGCCTGTGACGGAAACTTCGACCCCCGTCATATTCTGCCGATAACTGTACGTGTCCAGATTACCGTATTCCGCCCAGGTATATTTCAGCGCCAGACCGCCGAACAGACCTGCGGTGAGCACCAGTGGAAGAAGATACAGCGCCGTCATACTCCGCCGCGGAGGCTTTTCCACTGCGGCCATTACCGCCATGACCAGACTGCAGCCCAGGACGGCGCCCAGCGTATTGTTGAACAGATCGTCCAGCTCAAAAATGCCCCAGCCGGTGACCAACTGAACGCTCTCGATCAACAGAGAAAACAGGAACGATACCCCCACAGCCGCCGCGGGCTTCCGAAGCTTCCGGATGCACAGCGGCAAAAAGACGCCCATGGGCACGAACATCAAAATGTTGAAGGTCAGGAACTGCCAGGCAGTGAGACGGCCTGAATTCCAGGCCTCCCGCCAGGAACTGAACAGATGCAGATTTGTTCCGCCCGCCGAATATCTGCCTCTTGAAAACAGGGTCAGCCCCAGCACCATGAGCAGATATCCTGCAAACAAAAACCACAGCAGCGCTCTGCCCGCGGTCAGCTCCCGACGGCCCTTCATCCATTTTCTGTACACGATGAAATACCCGGCCAGGAAACAGCATGCCAGCAAAAGCGTTCCCGCCAGCGCCAGCATAAAATGCTCCCTCAGCATCCCGGCGACTTCGTCAAATCTCATATTCCTCTCCCTCTATCTACCGGCGCGGATGCTGCCGGGTTCAGCACAGTTTCGACGTATCCAGTTCCCCATATGCGGCGAGAAAACCGCGCAGCACGTCGGCGATCTTTCCGCATCCCCCCGGTTCGTTGGACTCTATGTTCAGCGGCATGATCGGATCGTGCAGGGATTTGCGCAGCAGGCACCACCCGTCCCCGTGGGCTTTGTCGAAAGAGATGCGCACTCCCTCATAGTTGGGCTCAACAGGAGTCATGCCTGCCTGAGCTCCCCCCTCTTTCACAAAGCGCATCAGATCCTCCAGCACGCGGTCGCCGTAAGCGCCGAAATTCTCCGCCAGAATGGGAAAACGCACCTCCACAGCCTCCGCCGGCTCAGTCAGACCTGCGATAACGCTGTCCAGCTTTTTGCCCTCCAGCGCCAGTTTTGCTGCTTTGATCACGATCTTCGTTGCAAGATACGCCCCGTCGTCCAGAAAATAGTTCTCCGCCAGGGCCGCATGGCCAGAGGTCTCGATGGCCAGCTGGCAGTCTGTTCCCTCTGCGTTCAGGCGGATCGCCTCGTTGATCACGTTTTTATAGCCCCGCTTGAATCTGCGGTGGCGCAGTCCCAGATCCACTTCCAAAAACTCTGTCAGCTGATCGCTGGTGATGCTGTCCGTCACGACGGTGGTCCCAGGGTGCTCTTCCGCCACCAGCGCCGCAGCCATGGCCACGATCCCGTTGCGGTTGATCTCCCTGCCGTATTGATCCACAGCGGAAGATCGGTCCACATCGGTGTCGAAGATCAGACCGAAATCAGATCCGTTTTTCCTGACGGCTTCCGACACGGCGTGGATCGCAGCTCTATCCTCCGGGTTTGGAGCGTGATTGGGAAAACGGCCGTCCGGCTCCAGAAACTGGCTTCCGCTCACATCGGCTCCCAGAGGCGCCAGCACTTTCTCCGCGTAAAACCCGCCGGCCCCATTTCCCGCGTCCACCGTGATCTTCAGGCCGGCAAGGGGCTTTTCTCTGTCCGCCGCTCCGCCGGCTCCCGCTGCCTGAGCCACGCCGTCCTTTATTTTATCCCGCAGAAACGCGGAGTAATCCTCCATCAGCGCCGAGGGCTCCAGCGTCCCCTCCCGTACCGCCTTCTCCGGCGTCCTTCCCGCCTCCGCGAAGGCCAGGATCGCCGCGATATCGCCTTTGTTCAGCCCGCCGTCCCGGTCGAAGAATTTAAAACCGTTTCGGTTGAACGGCAGATGGCTGGCCGTGATCATCACCGCGCCGTCACAGGCGTACTGAGGAAATACGGTGGACATGAACATGGCCGGCGTGGAGGCCAGACCGCAGTCATACACCCCCGTTCCCCATGGCAGCATTCCATTGACAGCGCCGGCCAGCAGCGCTTCGCCGGACAGCCGGGGATCCCTCCCGATGGAGACCTTCAATTCATCCGCCTTTTTTCCCGTTTTCTCACTGAGCCAGAGCACGAAACCCGCCGCCAGCTTTTCCGCCTCCGCCGCCGTCAGATTCGGTCTCTCTCCAGCCACGCCTTCAAGCGCTACGCCTCGTATATCGCTGCCGTTCTGCAGCTTCTTAAAATCAATCTCCGCCATCCTGCTATTCCGCTCCTCTCCCGGTATCCTCCGTCATCTTCAGCCACTTATCTATGATCACGGCCGTCTCCGCCCGTGTCGCTTCGCCCTGGGGGTCCAGCAGCATTCCGCCGTCTGCCGCCGGCTTACCGCTGAGAAGTCCTGATTCCACCGCCCAGCGCAGCGCCTCCTGCGCCCAGGACGAGATCTGGTCCCCATCCTCGAACTCCCGGATCGCCATGCCCTCCGAGGGCGTCTCCATCCCCAGTTTCTCCGTATAACGGCAGAGCATCAGCGCCAGCTGTTCCCGGGTCACAGGCTCCTCCGGTCCAAACAGCGCTTCTCCCTGCTCCTTTGTCTCCACGCCGCTGACGATGCCGGCGCCGCCCGCCCAGGCAGCCGCCTCAGCGTACCACTGTCCTTCGTCCACGTCGGCAAACAGCGCGGGACGTTCCGCCCTGATCCCGTATTTCTCAGGCTCCGAGACGTTCAGCTTGTGCAGCAGGGTCACCATCATCGCCCGGGTCATGGTCTCCTCTGGGCTGAAATGATGCGCGGCTGTTCCCGCCATCAGCCCTTTTTTCTTCATCTGAAGCACCGCCTGACCGTACCAGTCATCCGGCGTCACATCGTCGTAAGGCGAAAGCTCCACCGTAAACTTCTGTCCCGGATCGCCGGCAAGGCACACTGTGCCGTCCTCCGGCAGAACCGCCGTGCCGCTGTCCGATACCACCGAGGAAGCCACGCACACGCCGTCGCCGTCATAGACGAAAAACGCACCTCTTTCCGGCAGAGTCACAGTCACGGACCGGCCGGCAGCCTGACCGGCGCTGAGCCAGACAGAATAACCCTTCTCTCCGATCTCATAGGTCCGAAGGCCGTCCTCCGGTTTTGATGCTGACGCCGGCGCAGGTGTGGATGCAGACGCAGGTGTGGATGCAGGCGCTGACGCCGCAGCTTCGGACCCGGTCTCCACGCCGTCTTCGGCGTCCGGGCTTTCGCCGTCCACCGGCAGCAGCGCCTCTTCGCCCACTGCCACGCCGCCAAAGCCGCTGATATACTCGACGCCGTTTACCGTCTCGACGTGATAATCTCCCAGATCCCGCCCGGCGCTGCCTGGTATCTGCACCGCGGCGCGGATGTCGTCCGGTCCGCCGACGGCCATGCTCAGCACGTACCCCGGCAGTTCCTCCACTGTCTGAAACTCATATAACGGCGCCGCGGTCAGATAGATGGACGAGGTGTATTTCTCGTCGGCCACATAATATCGCTTGCCGTTTCTCTTCTCCCAGGCGGCAGCAGCTTTCTTGTCCGCCTCCCTCTCCGGCAGCTTCTGCGCCGTGTAAGCGGCAGAATTCACCACTCCCAGCCCCGGAAAGATGGACGGGCCTTCCACCTTGATATAGACCTCTCCGTTGCTCTCTTTCACAAAAGAGATCTGGACCAGATGGTGAGCGTCGGTAAAATAAGCGCCCTCTCCGGTCCCGGCGCTTCCCGCCGCGTAGGTGTACTTTTCCTCATACTCTTCATTTCCCGGCACAGTGATGGAAAGGGCGCCGTCCCCGGATATCCGCACGTTCATCACCCCGCCGCGGGTTCCATAAAACCCCTGGTTCTCCAGTAGTTCTGCCGGCATGGCGGCAGGCAGGCTTTCAGATCCCTGTTCCGCGCCGTCGGTGGGTTCTCCGGCCGTCTCCTGCGGCGATTCTGACGTTTTCTCTTCGTCAGATGACCTCTGCGCTGCACCGCCGGCTGATCCGCCGGCCGCCGCGCCGCTCGCCTCTCCCGCAGCTTCCAGTCGTTCCTGCAGAAGGGTTTCCGCCAGCAGCTGATCGTACAGGCTGGAACCTCCTGAGGACAGGACCGCCGCCGCCATATTCTTTTCCGGCAGGACCACCAGGCTGGCGTGATAAAAGAAAGTATCGCCGCCTTTCGTCACTTCCCGTATACTGCTCTGGGAAAAGGCCTGTCCGTTTACGCTGTCCCAGCCCAGCCCAAATCCATCCGCTTCCGGGCTTTCCTTATCCGGCCACATCCCTCTGGCAAATTCCTTCTGCTCCATGGCCTCCACAGAGACCGGCGACAGGATCTTCACAGGCGCCGTCTGCCCGTCGCCCCTCATAAAGATCTGCGCAAAACGGCACATATCCTCCGCCGTCGAATAGATCCCGCCCGTTCCTATGATGCCCACGGTGTCTTCCGGCAATTCTTTTTCAAAATCTTTCCAATATATCTTTGCCAGGCGATCTCTGTCAAAACTGTCCTGAGGCGTTTTGGTAGACTCCATGGAAAGCGGACCGGTGATATATTCTCGCACCAGTTCCGTGAAACTCTTGCCCGTCACCCGCTCCGCCGCGATCTCCGCCAGCGTAAATCCGTCGTTGCAATAAGTGGAAAACGCGCCTGGATCCGCTTTCAGACGCTGCACCCTCAGCTGTTCGAGCAGCGTGTCGTGGGCGTAGGCGTCCGTGTCCCCGAAAAGAAAGGCGTTTTTATAGCTGGAACCCATCAGCCCGGACGAATGATTCAGCAGCATCCGCACCGTTATATCCCGATATCGCTCGTCTTCCATGCGAAATTCCTTCACGTAGTCTGTCAGAGGCCGGTCCAGCTCTATTTTCCCTTCCTCGGCCAGCTTCATGACCACTACCGTAGTAAACATCTTGCTCACTGAACCGATGCCGTACATGACGTCGGAGGTCAGCGCCCGGTTTTCGCTTTTACTGTAAACGCCGCTGTGTCCGGAGGTGGTGATCTTTCCGTCCTCGATCACTGCATACTGAAGACTGACGGCGCCGTACTGCGAAACGATCAGCCCGGCTTTTTCCTCCGCCGTTTTGGGCGCGCCCAAAAAGCTTTCGATCATGCCGGCTCCCGAATCAGCCGGATCCGCCGTGGCCGTCTCTGCGGCCGCCGCCTGCGTCAGGGACGCCTGTGACAGCAAGAGCACCGCGGTCAGCGCCGCAGCCACCCTGGCCTTTGGGCTTCGTTTTCCTGTTTTTTTACCCATACTCATCTCCTTTTTCCTTTTCTTTTCGGCTGATCGCCGCCGCGTCTGACGCGGATCAGTCGATGGCGAAAAAACGCCTGGCATTTTCGCAAGTGGCTGCAGCGGCCTCCTCAAAGGATATTCCCTTGATCTCGGCCACCTTCCGCGCCGTGTGTTCCACAAAGACGGGCTTGTTTGTCCTGCCCCTGTAAGGCTCCGGCGTTAAATAAGGGGAATCCGTCTCCACCAGCAGACGGGAAAGTTCTGTCTCCTCCACCACTTCCACCGTCTTTCTGGACTTTTTAAAAGTCACCGGCCCTGCGATGGATATGGTCGCTCCCAGTTTCACGTACTGTCTCGCCAGCTCCCTGCTTCCGGAAAAACAGTGCAGCAGCAGTCTGGCGTCCGGTCCGCCGTCCGGATGCCTGGGAAAGCAGTCCGTTCGCTGTGTATGAAACACTCCTTCTTCCTTTAATATACGCATCACATCATCATTGGCGTCTCTGTCGTGAATGATGATAGGCATCTTCAGCTGAAGCGCCAGCTGGATCTGACGGCGGAACCAGTACTGCTGCACGTCCCGCTCCGAGTGGTCGTAATAATAATCCAGTCCGATCTCGCCGATGGCTTTTACCTTATTCTTCTTCGCCAGCCCCTTAAGCATGATAAGCGCAGCGTCGTCCATGGTCTTCGCATCGTGAGGATGGCAGCCCACCGCCGCATAGCAGAAGTCGTACTTTGCCGCGTCCTCCACGGCTCTCACGGAACTTTCAAGATCAAAGCCGATATCCATGACATACGCCAGCGCCGACTCCCCGATCTCCCGGCAGAGTTCTTCCCGGCAGCCGTCAAATCGCTCCTCGTTGATATGCGCATGCGAATCAAACAATATTTTCTCCATTACATATTTCCTTTCCTGCGGGAGCGCCGGTACCGTACCCGCCCCACGCCTACGGTTCCAGTTTTCCCAGTTTTTTCGCGTGGAATCCCCAGCACTCCGTAATGATCTTGCGGGCCGCGAACATGGAAGTCAGCGAGGGGTCCAGCGGGGGCGCTACCTCTACCACGTCGAAGCCGATGATATTCAGTTTCTCAAACAGGATCTCCAGCAGCGTCAGCACCTGCCTGCTGTAAAGACCGCCGAACTGCGGCGTTCCCGTGCCTGCGGCGAAAGCCGGATCCAGACAGTCGATATCCAGCGTAATGTATACTTTCCCGAACCTGCTCATGGCAGTCACCACATCGGCCGCCACGAACTCCATTCCGTTGTGATGGCAGTCCCACGCGCTTTTCACCTGAATATTGTTCTTCTTTTTAAACTGATATTCGTCCGGCTCAATGGATCTGATCCCCACAAAATAGAGGTTTTCCGGACCTGCCACGTTGGCCAGCTCCAGCGCCCTGCGCTCTGTGGAGCCGTGGGATAACCGGTCCCCTCCCAGCGTATCGCACAGATCGAAATGCGCGTCGATGTGGACGATCCCGAACTGCTCCTTCAGCCCGTCGCTGATCCCGGCTTCAACAGGGATGGTCACGGAATGATCCCCGCCCACCATGGTAAAGAATATGCCGTTTCTCACCAGTCTGCCGGTGTATTCTCTGATCTCTTTGAACAGCGCATCCCGCGTCTCACCCACAAAATCTCCGCTGTCGTGTACCTTCAGGGAATCCATGCACTCAAAGCGCTCCGTATACGGCGTGGAACACAGCGTATTCTCACGGAGGATCGACGGTCCCTGTCCCGCTCCGCCCCTGTAGCTGACTCCCTTGTCGAAGGGGATCCCAAACAGCACCACGTCCGCTTCCTTTTCCGTGATATCCGGTCTGTTCAGACCGCACCACGTCTCGCTGTTCTGGGCAAATTTGTCGCGTTTCAGCATTTTGATCTCCTCTCGTCACGCGCTACTCTCTGGGCAGCGTCTGTTTCAGATAAAACGATCTGGCGTCCCTGGCCCGCATGACAGCCAGGATCCCGTCCAAATGATCATACTCGTGCTGCAGCAGTTCGGACAGATCGCCTTCGAGCTCCATTCTGCGGTCCTTCCATTCCAGATCCCTGTAGCGGATGACCGCCCGTCGATGTCTCATCACTTTTACAT
Organism: Bacilliculturomica massiliensis; assembly: GCF_900605495.1. Classification (GTDB taxonomy): domain Bacteria; phylum Bacillota; class Clostridia; order Peptostreptococcales; family Anaerovoracaceae; genus Bacilliculturomica; species Bacilliculturomica massiliensis. The sequence goes on along the minus strand of NZ_LR027598.1, from coordinate 89,168 downwards.
AAAGGCCTGGAAAGGACATGCAATCGTCCATCACCTCCATCATATCCTCGTCCGGAAAGATCAACTCCGGATTGAGAAACGCAATTCCTTCAGACTGCTCTGCGCTTTTGCTCACGTTCATATATAAGATCCGTTTTCTCACGCCGATCTGGGGGGCGGCGATGGCTCTCCCCGCTCTGTGTACTCTGCGAAATTCCATCATAGTATCGTGCAGGTCCCTCACGATCCCTCCGGCGGTCTCCAGTTCTTCCACCGCGACCGGGACGCTGGCCTCGTAAAGCCGCGGATCTCCCAACAGCAATATTTCCCGAATCATCTCTTTTCCTCCACTTCCATGTGCTTCGTCCCTGATGCCCCTTGCTCAAAGATCCTCCGGCGGCCTCTTCAACAAGAAAACCTCAGCGTTTCCCCATGGAGTCTCCGGCGCGCCGTCTCAGTGCAATTTATAGTATATCATTCTATATTCCAATGTCCAAAGAAATCATGTAAAATAAAATGGAAAGGATGGATGCCGACTATGTTCGCTTATACGTATATTAAAAAAGGAAAATTTGAACTGTTGGAAAAACCCCGGCCCGTGCTGCTGGCCCCCGGGGATGCGATCGTCAGGGTGACCCTTGCCAGCATCTGCTCAAGCGATCTTCACATCAAGCACGGTTCCGTGCCCCGGGCGGTCCCGGGGATCACGGTGGGCCACGAGATGCTGGGCGTTGTGGAATCCGTCGGTTCCGCCGTGGCGAAGTTTCGGCCCGGAGACCGGGTGACCGTCAACGTAGAGACATTCTGCGGAGATTGCTTTTTCTGCCGGAACGGCTATGTAAACAACTGCGAAGATCCCAACGGCGGATGGGCGCTGGGCTGCCGCATCGACGGCGGGCTTGCGGAATACGTGCGCGTTCCCTGCGCCGATCAGGGACTGGACCTCATTCCTGACAGCGTGACCGATCAGCAGGCGCTCTTTGTGGGCGACGTGCTGGCCACAGGTTACTGGGCGGCGGAGATCGCAGACATCGGCGCCGGCGACACGGTCCTCATCATCGGCGCGGGACCCACAGGGATCTGCACGCTGCTCTGCGCTCTGCTGAAATCTCCCGGACGAGTGATCGTCTGCGAGACAGATCCGGTCCGGAGGCGTTTTGTAGAAGATCACTATCCTGACGTGCTGACCGTGGACCCTCACAGCACGGATGCGGCGGCCTTCGTCCGGGAGCACAGCGCTCACGGCGGAGCGGACTCGGTGCTGGAGGCGGCCGGAACGGCCGAGACCTTCCGGCTGGCCTGGCAGTGCGCCCGGCCCAACGCAACTGTGACCATCGTCGCGCTCTACGAGGAAACGCAGATGCTCCCCCTTCCGGAAATGTACGGAAAAAACCTGACCTTCAAGACCGGCGGCGTGGACGGCTGCCACTGTGCAGATATCCTCCGGCTCATCCAGGCCGGCCGCATCGACACTACGCCCCTGATCACCCATACCTATCCCCTCAGCCGGATCGAAGAAGCCTTTGAACTGTTTGAAAACCGGCGGGATAACGTGATCAAGGTGGCCGTGCGGCCATAAAAGGATCAAAACCGTCCGGCCTTATCCACCGGCTTCCGCCCCATAAAAACGCCGCCCGCAGGCTTTGCCCGGGCGGCGTTTCAGGTCGACCAGCGGTCGACATTTTAACTTCTGATTCGATTCTGTCTCGATCTCTATTTCCATTGGATCTGTCATCGATGACCGGCGGCGGAAACACGTCTCCGGCCCACGATCTTTCCAACTCTAGCTGACGATCTCTCCGTCCCTGGCTATGGTGGTGACAAACTCAAAGCGGTCGCCGTTGTCGGCGAACATCAGCATGCCGTTGGACTCCTCTCCCCTCAGCTTCCGGGGCTTCAGGTTGGCCACAACGACTACTTTTCTCCCCACGCACTCCTCTGGCGTAAAGCACTCGGCCACGCCGGAGATGATCTGACGAACTTCTTTTCCGATCTTGATCTTAAAGATCAGCAGCTTGTCCGCTTTGGGATGCTTTTTGCACTCCAGCACCCGGCCTACCCGGAAGTCGATCTTTGCAAAATCCTCATAGTCGATGGGATCTTTGTAGGGGATCTCAGGGGCGTCGCCCTCTGCCTCGCCGGCTTCCTTTGAGACAGCGGGATCCGCAGAAGCGCCCGCGCCGCAGCTGCCGTCCCCGCCGGCCTCCGCCGCTTCCGCGGCCTCTGCCATCTGCTCCTGCTTCATGGCCTCCAGCTCGGCCAGTTCCTTCTCGATATCCAGACGCGGGAACAGCGCGTCGCCCTTTTTCACCTGATCGCCGTTCATCATATCGAAAGTGTAGGCGTCCTCCCAGACCACGTCCGCGTACCACAGGCCCAGCTGCTTTCTCATCCGGGTGGCCGTGGTGTGCATGAAGGGATAGATCAGGATGGATGAGATCCGCAGGGATTCGGCCAGATTGTGGAGCACTGTGGAAAGCCGCTCCTTGTTGGTCTCGTCCTTGGCCAGCAGCCAGGGGGCCGTCTCATCGATATATTTATTCGTTCTTCTGATCAGGATCCAGATCTCCTCCAGCGCCTGGCTGAAGCTGAACTTATCCATATATGCGCTGACCCGGTCCGCCGTGGTGACGGCCAGCTCCTTCAGTTCCGCGTCGGGGCCCTCGTCGGCTCCCGGTCCCGGAACGACGCCGCCGTTATATTTTTCGATCATGGAGACCGTTCTGGAAAGCAGATTGCCCAGATCGTTGGCCAGATCGAAGTTCATGCGGGAAAGCATCACCTCATTGGTGAACAGACCGTCCTGTCCGAAGGTGTACTCTCTCAGCAGGAAATATTTCAGGGCGTCCACGCCGTAACGCTCGATGAGCTTTACCGGATCCACGATATTGCCTCTGGATTTGGACATCTTGCCGCCCTCCAGCAGGATCCAGCCGTGACCCAGCACATGATCAGGCAGCGGAAGCTCCAGCGACATGAGCAGAGCCGGCCAGATGACAGCGTGGAACCGGACGATCTCCTTGCCCACCAGATGGACGTTGGCCGGCCAGTAACGCTGGAACAGCTCGCCCTCTGTGTCCGGATAGCCCAGGCCCGTCAGATAGTTGGACAGCGCGTCCAGCCAGACGTAGATCACGTGCTTTTCGTTGACCGGCACCTTGATGCCCCAGTCAAAACTGGAGCGGGAGATGCACAGATCCTCAAGCCCCTGTTTCACGAAGGAGACCATTTCATTTCTGCGGCTCTCCGGCTGCAGAAAATCCGTGTTTTCCAACAGGTCCAGCAGTCTGTCCTGATATTTGGAAAGACGGAAGAAATACGCTTCCTCCTTGGCCTTTTCCACCGGGCGGCCGCAGTCAGGGCACTTGCCGTCCACAGCCTGCGTTTCGGTCCAGAAGGATTCGCAGGGCGTGCAGTAAAGTCCCTCGTACTCGCTTTTATAGATATCTCCCTTTTCGTACAGCTTATTGAACACCGTCTGCACGGTTTTATGATGTCTCGGTTCCGTGGTGCGGATAAAGTCATCGTAGGAGATCTCCATGGTCTTCCAGAGCTCCTTGATCCCTCCCACCACATTATCCACGTACGCCTGCGGCGTAGTGTGATTTTCTTCCGCGATTTTCTGGATCTTCTGGCCATGCTCGTCCGTTCCGGTCAGAAACATTACGTCATAACCCTGCAGTCTCTTAAACCGCGCCATGGCGTCGGCCATGACCGTGCAGTAGGTATGCCCGATGTGCAGGTTGGCGCTGGGATAATAGATCGGGGTTGAGACATAATACTTTTCTTTCTTCTTGGTATCGCTCATTTTCATCTCTCCTTTTGCGCGGCACGAATGAGTGCGGCGACTTTTTGATAAAAACCCGGAAAAACTCCGGGTTTTGTGCTTTATCTAAAACTATACCCATATCTTGTCCAAAAATCAAGAAAAACTAAAAGAAAAGGGCCCGTCGATCCAAACTGCGCCCTGTCTTTCACAGCGCTCGGTTCGATTGCCGGACCCCTCCCTTTTTTCATTTCAAGCGGGAATACGCCTCGTCAGTCACCGCCTCGCACCATTCGTTGGAGCTGTCCTCGCCGGGCACTTCGATGGCCAGATGAGCAAACCAGCTGTCCCGCGCCGCCCCGTGCCAGTGCTTGACCTCCGGCGGAATGACCACGGCGTCGCCGGGATTCAGCTCCCGCGGCTCCCCGTCCCACTCCTGATACCAGCCCCGGCCGGATATGCACAGCAGGATCTGCCCGCCGCCTTTTGTCGCGTGGTGGATGTGCCAGTTGTTGCGGCATCCCGGCTCAAAGGTGACGTTGAATATGCCTATGCCCTCTGTAGTGACCGGATTGAGATAGCTCTGTCCGACAAAATACTGGGCAAAGGCGTCGTTAGGCTGCCCCAGTCCAAAAAGTCCCGCTCTTTCATTTTCCCCGGTCATAATATGCTCCTCCGTTTTCATTACGTTTCCTCCTACAGACCCAGCTTCTCCGCCCAGGCTGCAAGATCCTCTTTCGACAGATCGCCGTTCAGCAGCCTGCCGGGACGGAAATCGGCGGCGCAGGACGCCCGCAGTCTCTCCTCCGACTTGCCCAGCCCGCTGCCGCCTGAGGTGGCGAAGGGGATGACGATTTTGCCCGAAAGATCATAGCTTTCCAGAAAGGTATTGATAATAGTGGGCGCTACATACCACCAGATGGGAAATCCCACAAAGACAGCGCCGTACTGCTCCATATCCTCTACCCTGCCCGCAATGGCCGGGCGGGATCCTGGATCCTTCATCTCAACGCTGCTGCGGCTTTTGGGATCGTTCCAGTTCAGATCCGCCGGAGTATAAGGGACCTCCGGCTTGATTTCATACAGATCCGCGTTTACCGCCTCCGCCAGCGTGCGCGCGGCCTTTGCCGTCACGCCGCTGCAGGAAAAGTACGCTGCCAAAATCTTTTTATCGCTCATGATCTTTCCTCCTTATTCTTTCTCGCCGTATACTTCTTTCGCCATCCGGAAGGCCGCCCAGGCGTTGGGCCAGCCTGCGTAAAAGGCTCCATGTGTCAGGATCTCCGCCATTTCTTCGGAAGTGACTCCGTGTTTTTTCGCGTTGCCGATGTGGTATTGCAGGGAGCTGTCCAAAATTCCCTTTGACATCAGCGCGGTCACGGTCACAATGCAGCGGTCACGGGCAGAAAGTTTATCCTCCCGCGCCCATACCTCTCCGAACAGTACGTCGTCGTTCAGCTCCGCAAATTTCGGGGCAAATTCTCCGAGTTCGTCATGTCCCGCGGTCTGTTTTTCCATGATGATCTTCCTCTCCCTTGTCCGGTCGTCAGCCGGCCCATAACTTTTACTTATCTCTGCCCATTTTGAATCGGAGATAATCCAGCCGTTCAAGCTGCTTCTCCCGAAAATGGATCTCGCTCAGCGTGTGGCTGCGCTTTTCATTCAGGATCCGCAGCCGCTCCTTTTCGGTGGAATCGCCTGCTGACATCAGGCGCATATACTCTTCAATATCCTCGTTGCCAAAACCTATGTCGTGCAGGGTCATGATCATGCCTAGCCGCTCGATATCCATGTGGTCATACTGCCAGGCGCCCATGACTTTTTTTACCTCGCCGCACAGGCCCCAGCGCTCATATTCGTCCAGCACCTCCACAGGAATGTTGTAAAGCGCGCTTGCTTCCGTCTTCGTCATGCCGGCGTTTGCTCCTCTCCAAATACAGTGTAAAATAAGGGCGCTTCCTCTCCGATACGCCTTCATCATAAAAGATCGCCAATGATATGTCCAAAACTTATACAGAATCTTGAGAAATGCTTTTTATGCATTCTTTTGCCAGAGCCAGAAATTCTGTTACCGCCGGCGAGGCAAACTGATCTTTTTTCCATATCAACACGGAACCGCTCTCAAGAGGGGGCGAAAAGGGAACAAAACAGGTGTCGTCGTAGCTGCAATCCAGTTTGAGACAGATCGCCGCGCCGATTTTATTGCGCACCATGATCGCCGCGTTGTACAGCAGATTATACCGGGCCGCAACATGCAGATCGTCAAAATCATCGCCAAACCAGTTGGCGATGAGATCCCGGACCAGATCGCGATTCGAAAACATCAGGGACTGACCGGCCAGATCGGCCGGACCGACCGTCCGCTTTCCGGCCAGCGGGGAATCTTTGTGGACCAGAACTCCCCAGATCTCCTTTTGCGGCGCGTGCACAAAGGAGTATTTGGTGATATCCACCGGTTCGGGGACAAGTCCCATATCCAGAAGCCCGTTTTCGATGCGATCCTTGATGCTGTCCGCATTCCCGCTGTATAGACTAACGTGAACCAGCGGATTCTCCCCTTGAAATCGAGCCAGAAGCTTAGAGAGCCAATCCACGCTCTGCAGCTCGCCGCAGCCGATGGCGATCTCTCCGGACAGCTGCGTATCCTTCTGCATGAGATCCTGCTTTGTCTTTTCCGCCAGTGTGAGCAGCTCCTGCGCGCGGCGTTTTAAGAGCATGCCCTCTTCTGTGAGAATAATGCAGTGGCTGCTCCGCTGGAACAGCTTCACGCCCAGTTCCTCTTCCAGCTGCATGAGCTGGCGTGAGAGCGTCGGCTGCGTTACGTGCAGCAGCTGAGCCGCTTTTGTGATATTCTCCTCCCGGGCAACCATCAAAAAATAATTCAAAACGCGAAGTTCCATAAGCACGCCCCCTTTCTACCACGAGTATAGCACTGCGGGGCGCACCGGTCCAACATATCTCGCAGTCAGTCATGCCGTATCTCTATATCATTTGGTTTTCTCCGTTCACCATCACATGCTTTGCAGCACCCGCCGCTCCTGCCGTTCAGCAGCTTCGTCAGACTGATGATCAGAGATGCATCAGGAACTGACCGGCGCGCAGCCCGATCCGGTTCTCAATGTCAGCGGCTCATTGCTGAAAATATGAGAGGATCTCCCCCTTCATTCTTTTCGACTGATCCACATGAAACGGACAGCGCACATTACAGTGCCCGCAGTCCAGACAGGCCCCGGCCTTCACTTCCAGTTTGTTGTAATGCTCTTTTGCCAGTTCATCCCCTGCCATTGCAAGATCGTAATATTTGTTGATCAGTCCGATATCCAGTCCGGCCGGACAGGGCTGGCAGTGATTGCAGTAAACGCATTTCCCCACCGCGTCCCCGGGCGTGAAAGTACCCAGAACAGAATAGTCCTTTTCTTCCGGCGCGGCATCCAGAAATCCTAAAATACGCTGCAGATCCGCCTTGTTCCGGATCCCGGGGAGAACGCTCAGTACCCCGGGCTTATCCAGAGCATACTGTATGCACTGATATTCCGTGAGCGCCTGCCCAAAGGGCGAGGTCCCGGCATCCAGCAGCTGGCCTCCGCTGAAAGCTTTCATCACGGAGATGCCCACGCCTTCCGCCTCGCATCGGCGGTATAGATCCATGCGCTCGTCTGCGCTGCCGATGGCGTAATCGCCGTGCCTGTAATCGTAACCGGGATTGATGCTGAACATCACCATGTCGACGGGCGTCTCGTCCAACACCCTGTTGACCAGTTCAGGGGTATGAGAGGACAGACCGATATGCCGCACCACGCCCTGGGCTTTAAGTTCCTGTACGTATGCAAGAACGCCTCCGGACTTGATCTTTTCCAGATCGCACAGCTCGTCGACACAGTGGATGAATCCGAAATCGATATAATCGGTCTTCAGCATGTTGAGCTGCCAGTGAACAGATCGTTTGACGGCGTCCAGATCCACCGTCCAGCCGTACTTGCCCGACGTGTAATCCGCACCGAAGTGTATTTGAAAAAATGCTTTCTCACGACTCCCGGCCAGGGCGCGGCCGTAGGCCGCGAAGGGCTTTGCCTCGGCGGACGCCATATCAAAGAAATTGACGCCCTTTTCCAAAGCATAAGCGACGGTTTCCTCGATCTCGCCTTCGCCGGCCATACCGATGGAGCTGGTACCCAGTCCGATAATGCTGATCTGTTCCGCCCCCCGTGGGAGATTTCGATATTTCATGATATTTCCTCCATTTAATATGATAAGCCCTTGTCCTTAGCCGGAAAACCGGTCAAACTCTACTCCGCGGTAACGCCCAGGTCCAGACCGTTGATCCAGTTCACCATTGCGGAACGCGAGGTGCCGCTGCTGAAACGCTGTCCGGAAAGCCAGTCCGCCCCGGAGGCAAGATCGTGCAGATCCATGGCGCTGGAGCCGATGCCGCTGCTTCCGGAGGTACAAAACGGAACGATAGTCTTTCCGCTGAGATCATAGCTTTCCAGAAAAGTGCCGACGATCCTGGGAGCCTGCCCCCACCAGATAGGATAGCCCAGGAAAACGACGTCGTACTCCTCCATATTCTCCACAGAACCGGAGATCGCCGGACGGGCGGATGGATCGTTCATTTCGACGGTGGCTCTGGAGGACGAGTCGCCGTAGTTCAGATCGGCGGCGGTGTAGGGAATCTCAGGGATAATCTCATACAGTTCTGCATCCAACGCGTCGGATACATATTCCGCTAACGGCCTGGTGTTTCCTGTGGCTGAAAAGTAGGCGACCAGGATCTTCGTCCCAATGCCGGCGGCGGAAGTGGACTCCGGATCAGGTGCGGGCGCTGCAGAATTATTCTTGCTCATGTAGTTCAACAGCATGGCGGCTACCTCTGCACGTGTTGCATTGCCCTGAGGATCAAAGCGGTTTCCTTCCTTGCCGTTGACGATGCCCTCGGCCCGCGCCCAGTCCACCGCTGTGGATGCGTAAGAGGAGATCGCGCCCTCGTCGGCAAAATCGCTGCCCCTTTCAGCCGATGGACTGTTTTCATAATTCCAGAGCATGGTGGCGATCTGCTCTCGGGTCACCGGGTCGTCGGTTCCGAACAGCCCGCCGCCATACCCGCTGATAACGTTGTTCTGCTGCGCCCAGACGGCCGCGTCGGCATACCAGCTTCCTTCCGCAACGTCCGTAAAGGGACTGGCGGCGGCGACCTGGGGAGAGCCGGCTGCGTGATACAGGACAGTGGCCAGCATAGCGCGCGTCATGGCGGCTTCCGGCTCAAAGGCAGTATCCGTAGTGCCGTTCATCAGACTGTTGTCCCTGCAATACTCTACCGCGTCCGCATACCACGCGCCCGCGTCCACGTCGGCAAAGCCGGTGTCCTCCACTGCCCCCATAGCCGGAATGGCCACGGCCAACAGCAGGGCCACAGTCATCAGAAATAAAAATGCTTTTTTTCTCATCTTTGTACTCCTTTCAACATCCTGTTACTGCGTTTTTTACATTTATAAGCGATACCTTCAGTTGATAATATGGCCCCGTCGCCCCATATGCCGGATCTCGTTCATGTTCCATCCTTCCCGGCCTGTTCGGCCGGACTGTGCATACAAAACCGGTAACAGAGCACAGGACTTTCCCGCCAGCCGGCGGATCCCTTATTAACAGTCTAAGATCAGAGAAACGAAATGTCTAATGCTTATAACGGATCGCCAGTCATGCCCAAACCGCATTGAAGATGCTCATTGAATCCAGATAAAAAGCCGGCAGCCATTCTAAAAACAAGGTCCCTGCCGAGCAAGCGCAAAGAGGCCGCGGAAAATCCGCAGCCTCTTTTGTGTATATGGGGTATATGATCCGCCCCGTTCTTTCTTCAATTGCCCAGGTTTTCCACCACCTTGACAGCGGTGACCAGCGCCTGTCCACAGCAGGGCCGCCGCTCTTTCCACGCTGTTTGGCAGCACGCTCTATTTCGCAGCGGCGGCGGTATTTTTCACTGTGGTGCCGTCCGTCTTCCAGATGAACAGGCCCGTGCATGCGTACAGGATAGCAAACAGGGGAACGATGTAGTTCAGGAAGGCGTAGGGAATATAGGAGGTCCCTATGCCCAGCACCGCCATCATGTACATGGCCGAGGTTCCCCAGGGAACGAGGGGCGCGCCGATGGTGGCAGTGTCCTCCAGCGTTCTGGAGAGTACACGGGACTGGATCCCCATCTCGTCGTAGGCCGGACGGAAAGTACGGCCGCCCAGGATGATGGGCATCACCTGATGGCCGGAGATCAGCATCAGGGTATAGCAGTACGCCATGGTGGAGAGGATCAGACCTCTGGGTTTCTTCACCATCTTCAGCAGGCCGTCATCCACGATGGCCTTGATGATGCCGCTCTGTTCAAGGGCTGCGCCCATGGTGGCCGAGAGGATGATCACCGCCACAGTTCCGTACATGGAGGCCATTCCGCCTCTGGAAAGGATCTTGTCCACCAGATCCACGCCGGTATCGGACACGAAGCCGTTCATAGCAGCGGACAGGGTAGCCTGCAGGTCCACTCCCTGCAGGACCATGGCGAATGCTCCGCTGACCACGGTACATCCCAGCAGCGCGGGCACCGCCGGCACTTTCAGAGCCGATACCACCAGCACCGCCAGCGCCGGGATCAGCGCGATGACAGAGATGTTGAAGTTCTCCGCCAGGGTGGTCTTCATCAGTTCCACGGAACTCAGGTCCGCGTTGGCGGAGGCCGCTCTCATACCGAAAACAGCGTATAAAACGGTGGCTACCACCGCGGCGGGCACGGTGGTCCGCAGCATGGATCCGATATGATCGTACAGGTCTGTGCCGGACATGACCGCCGCCACGTTGGTGGTATCGGAGAGCGGAGACATCTTATCGCCGAAGAAGGAACCGGCGCAGACGGCGCCCGCCATCAGCGGCGCGGAGATCCCCATGCCCAGTCCCACGCCGAAGAGGGCCAGACCCATGGTGGCGATGGCGCCGAAGGACGTCCCTGTGAACAGCGAGGTCACCGCGCACAGGAGGAAGGTCAGCGGCACGATGATGGCCGGCGAGCAGAGCTTCAGTCCGAAATACAGCAGGGACGGAACGGTTCCTCCAATGATCCAGATGCCCACCATCATACCTACGCTGATCAGGATCAGCAGGGTGACGGCAGAGTCGCCGACCACTTTGATTATATTATTCTGAATATCATTCCACTTGTTTCCCAGAACCAGCGCGCCCACGATGGCGATACACGCGCCCAGGGCCAGGGCCATCTGTATGCCTACGCCCGTGCGGATCGCCGCGGCGACAGCTCCAATTACGCAGATCAGGATCAGGATAGACTGTGCCAGAGATGGCTTTTTAGGGGTCTTATTGTTTTCCATGCCTATTACCTCTCATGAATGGGCTCTTCACCCATGACTGTGTGTTGTATACCTTTATGTTTTTAAATACCCGGCGCGCTTTCCTGCAGCGCGCTGGCCGTCTTCATATATTCAGACGCTCCCGCTTTGCAGAATCCGATGTCGGACGCGGCGGCAATGTACTGAATCCCCTGTCTCTTGTACTTCTCTATATCCCCGATTTGTGCAGCGAAAATGCCCACTGCCTTGTCATGGCGCTTCGCGGCTTCCATGACGGTCTGTATGGCCTTTTGAACGGGCTCGCTGCCGGCGTTTCCCGGCGTTCCGTAGGACTGACTCAAGTCCATGGGCCCGATAAACAGTACGTCCACCTGCGGATTTTCGCACAGCCTGTCGATTTCCTCCACCATCTCTTTATTTTCGATGTGAAAGACGAACAGGCTCTCTTCATTCTTTTCCTCTATATACTGGTCTTTATCCACAAAACCGTAGCGCGCGGACCGCTGGGCAAAGGACAGACCCCGTCCGCCCATGGGAAAATACTTCCCCCAGCCGACCACCTGCTCCGCCTCTGAAGCCCGCTGAAGGCCCGGTACCTGAACGCCCGACGCTCCTGCGTCCAGGGCGTGCAGCACGTGTTCCTCCGCAGCCGCCGGGACGCGGACGATAACGTCCATATCCCCCGCCGCCCGCATGAGGTTTTCCGCAGCCTCGTGACTGATGGTGGAATGCTCCATGTCGATGATGATGAAATCCAGTCCCGCAAAGGACAGCATCTCCACGATCTGAGGGCAGTTCAGCTTTACAAAGGTCCCGTACACGGTCTCCTTGTTTTTCAGCCGTTCTTTTATCTTCATGCGTTTCCTCCTCCGAAACTCCAGTCACATTCCTGCTACCGGATATAGTCCAGTCTCTTCGGTGTGAAAATGTCCAGATTCAGCACAGGCTCAGTGCCGGTAACAGTGATGAAGTGAGTCACATCCTTCGGGATGACCAGCAGGCCCCCCGGGGTCAGGTGATACACCTCCCCGTCAACGTTGAAATCTCCTTCTCCCTGCAGGATGTAGACGATCTGCTCGTATGGGTGGGCGTGGGGCTTGGGTTCGTGTCCCGGCTGCAGCTCGTTGAGGCCCATGGTAGCGCCCTCTCCGGTGTAGATCTTTCTTCTGACGCCCTCTCTGACGTCCTCCCACTCGATATCGTTAAAGTTGTTCTGGTTTACTTCGATCATGACGAACTCCTTTCTTGCTATTCCAGTCCCAGCAGCTTCGCCGGATTTCTCTTTGCCATCAGCTCCACGTCTCCGTCGCTCAATCCGCATTCGTCGATCAGCATGCGGATGAAGCGCAGCAGTCCACCTGACACGCTGCCGTTTCCGTTCTGTCCGTAATCGCTGTCGATGACCACGCGTTCCTTCGGAATGTTCTCCAGGATCTCCTTCGCCACGCTCATCGGCGTGGAGCAGAACTTGGATTCCGGTACAAAGACCGTGGCGTTCAGCTCGATGTAAGCGCCCAGCTCCGCCCATTTTTTCATGTGCGTCAGATCGGCGCCGATCATGTAGAAGGGGTGGTTGACCAGGATGCGCGTCACACCCAGTTCAGCTGCCTTGCAGATGGCGGCGTCCACCTCGGCCAGACTGCCGTGACCCGTTCCCATGATCAGATCTTCTTTCTTCGCCGCGTATTCCAGCACTTCCAGAGCCTCCGGCGCCAGCTGTCCGTCGGCGTCTATGTAAGTCATGGCTCTTTCTTTTACAGTCATACCCTTGGAGCTGGGGAATTTTACACCTGTGCCCGTGTGCGCCTTGATGTGATTGTCCGTGGACACGGTAGGCATCCAGAAGATCTTCGCCCCCATGGCGTAGGCCGCGTCCAGAGCTTTTACGTTCAGCCCTCCCACAGAGTTGTTCAGCGCGATGCCGCCGAAGACCTGCGTCTTTCCCGTGGCCATGTGCTTCTGCAGAACGTCCGCCGTCATGACGGTAGGGGCGAAGTGATCCTTCACTACGAAGGCCCGGTATCCGGCCTCCTCCGCCTCCCGCAGCATTTCCGCCGCGTCCACTTCTCTGGGCATGACCGACGGACCGGCGTGAATGTGCAGGTCGATCAGTCCGTCCAATATCTGTTTATCTGTTAACATGTTGTTCGCCTTCTTTCTCATTCCCTTTCAAAGGGAGCCCATGATTCCCTGCCAGCGGTAAAGACGCTTTTTATATGTAGGAAAGCGTCACAGCCCCCTTCGGGCATACGTGACGGCACATGCCGCAGCCTGTGCACAGTTCCCCATCCTTCTCCAGCCTGCCGTTTTCTGCGGAGAGCGCTCCGAAGTAACAGCGCCGGACGCAGATCTTTTCCTCACAGGCCTCGCATTGTTCCAGATCCATGTGTGACTCCCGCGCCGGCAGTTCGCCAAGGTTTTTGTAGGTCACGATCTTGTCCGCGATCCTCCCTCTCAGCTCATCCACGCGCTTCAGGCCCTTGCCCTCCGCTGTCTCCGCAAGCTCCGACAGGATGCCGGAGACCGCCTCCGGCCCCCGCAGCATCAGCGTGGAGCCGATCTGCACCAGCGACGCGCCGCACATCATGTACTCCGCCACGTCCCGGCCGGTGTCGGCGCCGTTTCCGCCGCAGATAGAGAGACCGTTTCCGCCGCGATAGATCTTTGCGATGTTCGCCAGGGCGATGGGCTTCATCCACGGTCCGCCGATGGCTGCAAAGCCGCCCAGGGACGGTTCCTCCGTCTCCGCGTCCACCACCAGTCCCTGGTAGCGGTGCATGACGGTGACGGCCTTCGCCCCGATCTTCGCCAGCGCCCCTGCGATGGCTGTCATGTCCGCCACCTGAGGCGTCAGCTTCACGATGACCGGAATACCGACGGCCTGCATAACGGCGCCCACGATATCGCAGCACAGCTCCTCGGACTGTCCCAGCAGGAAGCCCAGCTTGCCGCCGGCGGCCTCGCCGTGGGGGTTTCCGAAGTTCAGCTCCAGCATGGGAAAGCCCATGGCCTCCATCCGTTTTGCGTAGGCGACCCAGTTTTCTTTCTTCGCCGCAGAAATGCTGCCGATCAGCACTACGCCCCGCTCCCGGGCCTGCTCCAGCTGATCGCCGGCGTATTCCTCGAAACGCTCCATGCTCACCATGCTGCCGCCCCGGGAGAAAAAGGTGTAGTTTTTCGGGATCTCCCCGCTTACCGGCTTCTGATCCTGATCCCGGATGTCGAACCGGGCGATGCCCTTGGCCTGCAGCGCCGCCGCGTCGGTCACCGATTTGGTGATGATTCCGCCCACGCCGCTGTTCAGCAGCTCTTCAAATCGCGCCGCCGCGCGGCTCATGTCCGTGGAGGCGGCGACGACAGGGTTTTGAAACCGCACGCCGCAAAATTCCGTTGACAGATCCATGACGCCGCCTACTTTCTGATCCCGGCCCGCAGGTCTTCCACGCACCTGCGGATCCGCGCCAGGCCTTCCTGACATTTTTCATAGGAGTTGGCGTAAGAGATACGCAGGTGGTTTTCCCCTGCCTGCCCGAACTCTACGCCGGGCACTGCGGCCACGCCGTAGTTGTCCAGCAGGTATTCCGCAAACTCGAAGCTCCCCATGCCGAACTCGCTGATGTCCGGGAAGAGATAGAAGGCCGCCTGCGGTCTGTTGCAGGGGATCCCCAGCTCTGTCAGACCGTTGTACATCAGCAGTCTTCTCCGATCGAACTCGGCCAGCATCTCGTGAAGAGAATCCTGTGGGCCGGTCAGCGCTTCCAGGGCGCCCATCTGGCCAAAGGAACAGGCCGACATGAGCATGGTCTGGTGCGCCCGCACCATGGTCCTGATCAAATAGGCCGGCGCCGCTATGTATCCGATCCTCCAGCCGCACATGGAGTATGTCTTGGAGAAGGACTGAATGGTGATGGTCCGCTCCCACATATCCGGCAGGGAGGCGAAGGATACGTGCTGATTTCCATCGTAGAGCACCTGCTCGTAGGCCTCGTCGGCCAGCACCAGCAGATCGTGCTTTTTGCAGATCTCCGCCAGCCGGCTCAGGCTCTCCCCGTCCATCATGGTCCCCGTGGGATTTCCCGGCGTGCTGAGGATCAGCATTTTAGTCTTATCTGTGACAGCCGCTTCCAGCTTCTCCATATCAAATGTATAATTTTTTTCTTCCACCAGCGGCACGGTGACGGGAATGGCTTCCGCGATCTTGACCAGACTGGCGTAGGGTATGTATCCCGGATCTGCAAGAATGACCTGGTCTCCCGCTTCCAGCATCCCGAATATGGCCACGGCCACGGCTTCCTCGCCGCCCGCCGTCACCATGATCTCTGTGGCCGGGTCCGCCTTGATCTTATTCATTTTTTCCAGCTTATCCGCTATAGCCTGACGCAGCTTCGGATAACCGTAGTTGGACGAATAGGAGGTAACGCCCTGGTCCAGCGCCCGCTTGGCGGCCTCTTTGATGTTTTCCGGCGTGTCGAAGTCCGGCTGCCCCATCTCGAAATGGATGACGCTCTTTCCTTCCGCCTCCAGCTTCGTAGCCTTCTCCAGCACGCGGCGGATTCCGGTGAACGGAACCTTTTTCATCTTGCCCGGTTCATAATCTCTCATTTGATCAGCACCTCGTTTTCTGTTGAGCGAAGATAATTTTACTCTACATTCGTCTGATTTTTATAATAATATTACAACATCTTCATAATAGCACGTGTTATAAAATTTGTCTATATTTTATTTCTATTTATAATAAAATTATTTCAAATATAGCAGTCCGCCCTTTAGACAGCCATATCCATGCCCACCGGCCACATATGGGGAAGCCCTCCTTTTACATTAAAAAAGTCATGCGTCAGACCCATTACAAGGCCTTTTGCATGACTCCTCTTTTCCCCTCGCTGCTCCGCGCATTATTTCCCGCGCATGGGCAGCAGGTCCACCGTATCTGTGCGGATCTCCCGTAAATAGTTGTATAGGGTGGCCTGAGAGATGGACAGCAGTTCACACACCTGCGGGATCGAATCCTTGATCAGGAACACGCCCTTCTCGTCCAGCATCCGCAGCGTTCGCAGCTTGATCTCCTTCGGTCCCAGCGTGGAAGGCTTTCCCACCTCCTTGATGATATCAGCGATCACATTTCTGGTGTAATCCGCGATGGTCATATTGTCCTTCTGCTCCTCATTGGCTTCAAAAGGCTGAATATTCATCAGCATATCCAGCATGTTTCTGGCCTGATTCAAAGACGTCAGATTCATGGTGAAGCACAGCATAGCCTCGTACTTGCCATTTTCGTCGAAGAACATGACCGTAGTAGATTTCGCCAGCTCTCCGTTGGCCTTCTTCGTCAGCCGCACCACGCTGCCGTTTTCTTTTCTGGACCGGTCGGCCAGATATTCAAACACGCTGTCGTCCATTACGTGTCCCGTCTGTCGGCCGGATATAAATCCATTTTCAATATAGATGATCACCCTATTTTCATCGTGGACCACCGCCTCGCAGGTCTCCCCCATGGAAAGCGCGATGGCCTTTGCTATTTCAATCAGTGTCGCCTTTAAATCATGCATCCTTTTACCTCTTTGTTTCGTTTCGATCTCCAGATTCATCTTTATTTTATAATAATTTTATAATAGCATAAATGGCTGCTCTTGAAAACTGCTCTTTTCTTCATCCATTTCGACTCACGGCAAACGGGACTGCCCGTCCCCGCAGATCTCGCCATATATGCTGTCTGCATCCTGACACGCGATCCTCCCCATCCCGGCCGCCGTGGCAAAAGAGCGATATTTTCTGCATACTAAAAAGCGGCGGCGCATCAGCGCCGCCGTTCCGTCTCATATACTCTGGGTATCCTCCGGGCCAGACCCGCCTGCAGCTCGGGACGCATGCGGCCGGAAAGCTGCGCAGCCTTCACGAAGGTCATGTCCCGGCTCCCCGTGCCGAACACCGTGACCGGCGTCCCCGGCTTTACCCCCTGGATCCCCGTCACATCCACCAGGCTGCTGTCCATGCTCAGCCCTCCCACATAGGGCGCCCGCTTGCCGCAGATCGTCACAAAGCCTTTTCCGTGACCCAGCGCAGAGGGGATCCCGTCCGCATACCCCACGGGCAGCACGGCGATCCATCTGCTGTGGTCGGCTCTGTCCCGAAGGCCGTAGCCCACGCCTTCGCCGCCTTCCACTCTCCGCATGGCGCACACTCTGCTCCGCAGGGTCATCACGGGAAGCAGGTCCGGATGGTCTCCGTAGCCGTACAGGACGGCGCCTGCTCTCACGGCGGAGTATGTCAGATCCGGATATCGGAGCGCCGTATGGCTCTCCAGAATGTGCGCCTCAGCTGCGGGGCCGGCGCCTGATTTCACCGCCGGTCCCACTTTCACCGCCGGTTCCACGACCCTGCCCGCCGCAGCCTCCCACTCCCGGAGAAACCAGCGAAAACGCCGGTCCTGCTCCCGGTCCGAGTCTTCGTCCTTCTGCGCCAGATGGGAGAACACGCCGAGACATCGTTCACCGCCCGCTTCCGCCATCGCTGCGGCCTCCGCCACGCCCGTCTCGTCGCAGGGCAGGCCGAAGCGATGCATGCCCGTGTCCACTTTGATATAAAATTCCGCCACAGCGCCTGTTTCCTTCATGCGCATCACCTGATCCAGCTCTGAAACAGATACGGCAACGTCGTTCTCAGCCGCCAGCTTCAGCCCAGTGTCAGGCGTCCGCCCCAGAACGTGTATCCGGCCCTCCCTGTGGCTGCCGCGAAGTTCCAGAGCCTCCCACAGATTGGCCACCGCATAGCGCGTCACGCCGTAATCCAGCAGGTAGCCCATCAGCGGTACGGCCCCGTGGCCGTAGGCGTTGGCCTTCAGCACCGCCGTCACCTTATCCTTTCCGCCTGCGATCTCCTCCAGGATATCAATGTTGTGGTACAATCGGCCCACATTGATCTCACAGATCGTATCGGCGTACTCCGGATAGAGTAAGACGGACCCCGCGGGATCCGTCCTGTCAATATGTATGTGTCTAAGAGGAGTTTTCATTTTATAGCCGTCCATGCTATTTTATGCTGGCCAGACCGGCCTCGTAGGCCCGCAGGTTCATATCCACGAACTTGGCGGGCACTTTTCTGCTGATCAGGCTTTTCCAGTCGTAATCGGAAAGCCCCATGATCTTTACCAGCGCGCCCAGCAGGAGGATGCTGGCCACCCGGATAGTCCCGATCTTCTGTGCTTCCCCGGAGGCGTCCACCGCGTAGGTCTTCTCCACCGCTCTGGACAGCTGCCCGATGGCGTCGGCGGGGTATTCCGCCTTGCCCATCTTCACCGGGATCGGATAGATCTCATGGTCGTTTACCACCAGCGTGCCGTCCTTTTTCAGGAGCTTCAGCCAGCGCATCGCCTCGATTTTTTCAAAGGCGATGAGAACGTCGGCCTCTCCCTCCGCGATCAGCGGCGCGTAGACCTTGTCTCCGTATTTTACGAAGCAGTTGACGGAACCGCCCCTCTGGGACAGCCCATGCTGTTCCGTCTTTTTTACGTCGAAGCCCAGATCCACCAGGCCCTCGATCAGAATATCGGAGGTCAGAACCGTGCCCTGACCGCCTACGCCAACGATGGCGATGGATTTCGTCTCTGCCATGTTATTCACCCACCTTTTCTATTGCGTCAAAGGGACATATCTGGCTGCAGATCGTGCATCCGTTGCAGTCTTCTCTGGAGATCTCCACCTTGCCGCCCGCCAGCTGCAGCGCGGGACAGGCTGTTTTCGTAATGCAGAGCCTGCAGTTTCTGCACTTGTCGGGATCGACCACACAGTGCTGGTCCTTGCGCGCGGAGATAACGCTCTTGAGCAGCGCGCAGGGCTGTCTCACGATGACCACGAACAGCTCGTCAGACTCATACGCTTCTTTTACCACCGCTTCCGTAGCCTTCAGATCATAGGGATCCACCGTGCGAATGTTTTCTTCCTTCACGCCGCAGCCAACTACCAGACTGCGGATATCCACCACTGTGGTGACCTCCTTCATCAGCGTCATGCCGGTGCAGGGATTATCCTGGTGCCCCGTCATGCCGGTGGTGCTGTTGTCCAGAATGAAAATGCTGGTGGCAGCCTTATTATAAACAGCGTTGATCAGCCCGGTGATGCCGGAGTGGAAGAAGGTAGAGTCTCCGATGAAGGAAAAGACCTTGTAATCCCGCCTGGCCACCCGCTCCGCTTTCTCAAAGCCGATACCCGCCGTAATGCTTCCGCCCATGTCGATCATGGTGTGCGTCACGCTGAAGGGGGGCTGAATGTTCAGGGCGTAACAGCCGATGTCGCCGGTGGCGACGATCTTGCCCGCGTACTTGCTCACCTCATGATAGATGCCGCGGTGCGGACATCCGGCGCAGAAGCTGGCCGGGCGCACCGGCGCCTCCGCTTCTACCGCGTAAGCCGCCTCGGTGACGGGCAGCCCGAAGCCCCTGCGGATGATATTGGCGGAATACTCCAGCCACAGAGGAAGAACCTCTTTGCCCAGGCAGTCGATGCCCAGCATCTTCAGGTGCTCTTCCATATAAGGATCCAGTTCCTCGATGACGTAGATCTTGTCTACCATGCCGGCAAACTCTCTGATCTTCTTGTCGGGCATGGGGTAGGAAAAGCCGATCTTTAAATAGGACGCGCTGTCCCCGAACACTTCCTTCGCATACTGGTAGGAGATACCGTTGCACACGATGCCCAGTTCCTTTGTGTTGAACTCGATGCGGTTCAGGTCGCATACATTGGAATATTCCCGGATCTCGTTGATCCTGGCCTCCACGTTCTTGTGCTTGTTTCTGGCCATGGCCGGGATATTCGTGTTCTTCATGATATTTTTTTCATAATGCTTCACGCCGGCTTCTTTTCTCTCACCCAGCTCCACGATGCCGCTGCCGTGGTTGACCCGGGTGGTGGTCCGGACCATGAAGGGCGTGTCGAAGCGCTCCGACAGCTCGAAAGCCAGCTTCGTGTAATCCTTGCACTCCTGACTGTCCGCCGGTTCGATGATGGGCATCTTCATGTGGGGCCCGAAGTTCCGGCTGTCGGGCTCGGTGCCGGAGCTGTTCATCCCCGGATCGTCGGCGCAGATGATGACCAGCGCGCCGGTGACGCCCTCGTAAACTGCCGGGAATACCGCGTCGGAAGCCACGTTCAGACCGAAGTGTTTCATGGCCGCCATGGCTCTCGCTCCCGCCATGGACGCTCCGATGGCCACCTCCGCCGCCACCTTTTCATTGACGGACCATTCGGAGCTGATCTCCTTGTACTTTGCTGTGTTCTGCAGGATCTCCGTACTTGGGGTTCCGGGATACGCAGCCGCTACCAGACAGCCCGCTTCATAGGCGCCTCTGGCGATAGCCTCGTTCCCGAGCATAACTTGTTTCATGTTTCCCTCCATTTTCTTTTCCCTGGACGCGCGGCGCACCGCCCACGGCAGAACCGCGCCGATTTGTTGTTGTAATATTATTCAAGGATCAGACTCAGGCAGAGAACCTGTTTGGTTGGTATGCTCAAAGTATAATATATTAATTTTATAATTTCAACTCTTTTTTATAATAATTTTATAATAAATTTGTGTTTTTCTATTTCATTTTTTCTAAACATGTGGTAAGGTTCTCTTGGAAACCACCGCACAACAACGCCACTCTAAAGAAGGAAAGGAGCAAGCACCATGAAATCACTGCTCATCATCAACCCGGGATCCACCTCCACGAAAATCGCCGTGTTCCGCGGCGCGGAGGCGATCTTTACAGAGACGATCTCCCACTCCGCGGAGGAGCTCTCCCCTTACATTAATATAATCGCTCAAAAGGATTTCCGTCAGTCTGTAGTCAGCGCCGCGCTCTCCGCCGCCGGCTTTGACGGCTCGTCCTTTCAGGGTCTCATCGGCATCGGCGGGCTTTTGAGAAGCGTGGAGTCCGGCGTCTACGAGATCAGCGACGACATGCTGGCGGATCTCACTGCCGCCCGCTACGGCGAGCACGCCGCCAATCTGGGCGCCGTTCTGGTCCGGGGACTGGCTGACGCCTGGAACGTGCCGGGCTATATCGCGGACCCCATCACTGTGGATGAAATGCAGGATGTGGCCAGAATTTCCGGCCACCCGCTCCTTCCCCGCTACGGCCGCACGCACACGCTGAACCACAAGCGGGTGGCCATGTCCGCCGCCGCCGAACTGGGGAAATCATATGAAGACTGCCGATTCGTGGTGGCTCACCTGGGCGGCGGCGTCTCCATCGGCGCTCACTGCGGCGGCCGCATCATCGACTCCACCACCAGCAGAGGGGAGGGCGCCTTCAGCATGGATCGCTCCGGACAGCTGAACAGCTGGGAGCTGGCCAAGCTCTGCTTCTCCGGCAAATACGAGAAACAAGAAGTTTTAAAGATGCTGAACGGAAACGGCGGCGTCTCCGCCTACCTGAACACCAGAGATTTCCGCGACGTGGAGCGGATGATGAAGGAAGGAAACCCCGCCGCATACCAGGTGTTTCACGGTCTGGCCTACCAGGTGTCGAAAGAGATCGCCTCCATGGCCGCCGTGCTCTGCGGCCGGCTGGACGGGATCATTCTCACCGGCGGCATCGCTTTTTCCCAGGCTTTTGTAGACCTCGTCACGGAGCGGGCAGGATTTCTGGGCAGGATCATCCTGAAGCCCGGCGAGGAGGAGATGGAAAGTCTGGCCTACTACCTGGACGCGGCGCTCCGGGGAGCCCTGCCGGTAAAAACCTATGAAGCGCAACGATAGCTAAGAGAACAAGAGGAGGAACATGGACATGACACAGATCCGCAATTTTGAAGAATTGGTCGCCGCTGCGGCGGAAAAAAAGGGCGTGGCCATCGCCGTAACCGTACCCTATGACAAAAACACGCTTCACGCGGTAAAGGACGCCCGGGATTCCGGCCTGGCCCGGCCCATTCTCTTTGGGGACGCGGACCGCATTCTCCCGCTTATGAAGGAGCTGGACATGAAGCCGGCGAATTTTGAGATCAACGACGTAAAGGATACGGCGGAGGCGGTGCAGGCCGCCATCGACTCAGTCCGCGCCGGAAACGCCCACATTCTGATGAAGGGAACCATCGCCACCGGCGCTCTGCTGAAACCCGCCCTCGACAAGGCTGGCGGTCTGAACGCCGGACGGCTCGTCAGCCATCTGGTAGTTCTGGACATCCCCGGCTTCGACCGGCTGCTCATCAGCACAGACGGCGGTATGAACATCGCCCCCACCCTGCCGGAAAAGGCCGACATCCTGCACAACGCCATCGACGTGGCCCGGGCCCTGGGCGTTGAGACGCCGAAAGCCGCGGTGCTGGCCGCCGTGGAGGTGCTGAATCCCAAGATGCAGGCCACCGTGGACGCCGCCTGTCTCTGCAAGATGGCGGACCGGGGCGCCTTCGGAAACGCCCTGGTGGAAGGCCCCCTGGCCATGGACAACATCCTCTCCGCGGAAGCCGCGAAGAAGAAAAACATCAGAAGCGAAGTCTGCGGACAGGCTGATATCATCCTGTCCCCGGCCATAGAGACCGCCAACGCTCTGAACAAATCCCTGAATTATCTGCTGCACTCCCAGAACGCCGGGATCGTTGTGGGCACGAAGGCTCCCATCATCCTGCCGTCGAGGGCCAGCGACCCAAGATCCAAGTACGCCTCTCTCGCTCTGGGCGTGCTGCTGGCCAAGCTGTAAAAAAGAACGAGCATGCCGATCGCCCGCTTTCCAGGCGCCGGTATGCTCGTTTTATTCTCTTCGCGCCGATCCTGGCGGCTTCATCTGACCCAGCTCTGATCAACGAACCCAGACCGCCCGCTTTCACCTCACTTAATTTCCCGAATGTTGAAGGGCCCCGCCAGTCCCTGAAGCATGGCGAAATCGCACCTCCAGTCCAGATCCACCACAGAGCCCGGCTCTATCTTGATGTGCCAGATCTCGTGCAGCGCGATCTTCAGCAGATGAGCCAGAGCCACGTGGATCACCATGGAGTGTGCGACTACCACGATGGTCTTTTCCCTCCGCGTCTCCGCCTTCACCCGGCTCTCTTTCACCGTGCCGGACCATTCTTCCCAGGCGGAAAGCTCCTCCTTCTGCGGCCGTCCCTCAAACTCCGCGTAGATATCCTCCAGAAACTGGCCCACGCGTTCGTATACCATGACGCAGGACTCTCCCTCCGGGATGACGTACTGCTCGTAATCAGCCATGAGGCCGTCGTAGACTTCCTTCTGATTTTCCTTCGCTTCTTTCGTGGTCATGGCTTCCAGCACGCCGAAATTCATCTCCAGAATCCTGTCGTCATACCGGACCGCCTCCGGCGTCAGTCCGTGATCCGCAGCGATCTCTTCCGCCAGGTATCGGGTGCGCGAAAGGGGACTTGCGATCAGCGCGTCGAACTTCACGTCACGCAGCGCCTCCACGATGCCCGGGATGCTCTTCCTCCCTTCCTCCGAATACTGCGCGTCGTAGCGGCCGTATATCAGACGCTTTACATTCCCCTCCGTCTGAGGGTGTCTCACGAAAATCAATCTCATTTATCCGTTCCTCTCATCTGCTTCTCTTTCCTGTAAGGGACCGCTCTGCCAGCCGACCAAAAACTGAAATTGCTGCCCATTCTTAATCAGTATACCCAATCGGAGCTGGAAAGTAAAACAAAAACAGAGATACGCGTCCTGCCAGGAATCTGGACCCTGTCAGCGCCGGCCGCGGCGCTTCAGCGTCTCCGTCCGCCCGTTCTGAGGTTGGCCCATTTCGACCCCGGTTTGCGCTGCGGCCTGCCTGAAAACGCGGCAAAAAAAGTGTTCCCGTCCATATTACCTCTGATATGGACGGGAAGTTTTGACGGGAGTTTACCAACTCAGTTTTTTCAGATAAGCTTTCAAGACGGCAAGGCCCGCTTCCAGATCCCCCGGCTTCGTGTATTCTTTTTCATGATGGCTGACTCCCCCCACGCTTGGCACAAAGATCATGTTAGTCGGATAGGATTTCGCCATATTCTGAGAATCGTGGCCAGCTCCGCTGTTCATTATCTTATATGGATAGTTCAGCTCCCTGGCCACGGCTTCCAGCTCCTCAATGCCCTGGGGATCCAGATCCGTAGGTCTATCCTCCCATGCGGGAGTCACTTCTATTCTGACTGCACCACGATACTTGTCCTGCAAATTCAGCATATCGGCAAATACCTTTCTCCCCAGATCATAATCAGCTGACCGCAGATCGTAAGTGACTGACACCTTCTGCGGAATAACATTGGCGTTTCCCGGCCACACGTCGATCTTTCCCATCGTCAGCACCAGATCTCCTTCATACGGCTTGATCCGGCAGAACATATCCCGTATAAAATCCGCCATGACCGGTACGGGGTCCCGTCTCAAATCCATTGGCGTCGTTCCGGCATGATTCTGCTCTCCCACAAAATCGATCCTTCCGCCCCACTGACCCACGATGGATCTGATAATGCCGATCTGCTTCCCCTCGTGTTCAAGGACGCCTCCCTGCTCAATGTGCATCTCGATAAAGCGCTTGATCTCCGGCCGTTTCCGGTCCAGCGGCTCCCCCCGATATCCCGCTTCTTTGATGGCGGCTCCAAGTGTGACCCCATCGGCGTCGGTGAGCTCCAGAGCGGATCGGGGCATGATTCCCGCAATGTTGGAGCTGCCAGGGTAATCCGACGCGGGAAAACGGCTGCTCTCCTCCTCAGCCATGGCAACGACCTCCAGCGTTTTTTCCGGCCTCCCAAATTGTCTGTACAAGCTGCCTGCTGCCCGAATCCCCGCCAGGATCCCCAGCATTCCATCGTATTTCCCGCCGTGGCGCACCGTGTCTCTGTGGGATCCCACCATGATCACATCTCTGCTTTTTCCTTCCAGAACGCCATGCAGATTTCCCACGGCGTCAAAAAAGATCTCCATCCCCTCTTCCCTCATATACTGGGCCAAAAGCTCAACGACAGCTTTATCCTCCGCCGTGTAGGAGGCGCGCCAATATTCCCCGTCTTTCTTTACGGCGGTCTTGCCGGCTTCCTCTAACGCGTTTAGCAGCCAATTCAGTTCTGTTTCCATCATTGCCTTTTTCCTTTTTACTTTCTGAATTGCATTTAACCTATAAATCCAAGGGCCAGATAGCCGGCGGCGGCGATGGCCAGCGGCAGGGAGATCATCGGTATCGACGTCTGTAAGTAATCGCTGCTTCTGATCTCTGTGGCGGTGCAGGTGAGCAATACCGCGTCATTCCAGAAGCTGATGTGGGAGGCCAGTGTAATGGCGGAAGCCGCCGCTCCGAAAATGAAGTACGGGTTTGCGGAGGACATGGTTCCCAACTCTAAAAATATGGGCAGAGCGATCGCAGCGGAACCCCAGAAGCTTCCCGTTCCGATTGCCAGAAGGGATACCCCAAGGAATGTGGCGAAGGGCAGGATCGAAGGGTGCATCAGCGGGCCAAGAATGCTGGTAATATAGTCTGCCGCGCCCAGATCATTGCTGGCAGTCCCCAGGAGAAACACAAATACCAATAACGTCATCACCGGGATCATATCCTGGATCCCTCCGATCACTCCCTGCATGAATTCTTCAAAGGTCATGATCTTTCTCGGGATATACAGCAGTCCGCAGGCGAGGATCGCCACGATAATGGCTCTCGGAAGATTGCCCCATACGATTCCCAAAATGACGAAAAGCAGCATGGGAACGATAAAATCCAAAGCGGTGCTGTTGATCCCATCTTTCTCATCCATTTCTTCCATCGGGCCGCATCCATCCGGGAATACCCGGCCCGTCGTTTCAGCCCGAAGCTCGGCGTTCTTCATCTTACCGAAAACAGGTATGATCTTAAAGATGAACAGGGGAACGATCAGCAGCGCGGCCCAGCAATAGAACATAAAGGGAATGGAATGCAGATAATCTCTCATGGAACTGCCGCTGACCGGATACTTTTCAAATTGAGAGATCATGAACACGCCCCAGGTGGACATGGGGATCAGGGTACAGACCACTGCGCCGGTGGAATTGACCACGTAGGCGAGAAACTCTCTGGATACCTTATACCGGTCCGTCAGCGTTCTCATGGAGGTCCCGACCCCCAGCGAATTGATGTAGTCGTCCGCGAAGATCAGAATACCGGCTAACCAGGTCACCATCAACGCGCTCTTCTTGCTTTTAATAAATCTTGCTAACATTTCCGCAAACCGGATCACGCTTTTTGAATTCATCAGCAGCCGGATCAGGATTCCCATGGCCCCAAAAACGATAGCATAATATCCGAAGTTTGACAGCTCGGCCTCCAGGCCGTCCACCCAGGCTCCGAAAAACTGCAGCTTATCAGAAATGATAAAAGCTGCCAGAGTGCTGATGATCGCAGGCTCCAATACTTTTTTGGTGATAACGGCCAACAGGATCATCAAAACTAACGGTGTAATACTCAGAAAACCATATTCCATCTTTCTCCTCCTTATACTTTACTTATCCTTCCTCCGCGCTCTCCGCACCAAAACTCCGTTTTCTTTCCCGCAAGTCAGAGCTTTTCCTTTTTTAAAATAATTTTCTCCTTTGGTCCCAGCACCATTTTTATGACGTACCCTTTCCGCTCATCGCTGTCATTCATGATCTCGATCTGTTCAAAGCTGTCTTCCTCTTCAAAATCCACGATATGCCTGTTGAAAATGGAGGATATGCTTTCCTCCGCCGTGAGAAATCGTTGAAGTTCACTTGCCTGGAGTTCTTCCTCTTCTATCTGCATCTCTTTGTTTTTATTATTGCTGCGAAACTTTGCCGGGGGACACCCATAATATTTTTCAAAATAGGTGTGGTAGTATTTCGTTGACGAGAAACCGCTGTTATTTGCTATATATGTCAGCGAGTCGTCCGTTTCCAATAATTGTATCCCCGCATTCAGTGTTCGATACAGATTGATGATATTGCTGTAGGTCTGCTCCATCTTCGCTGAAAATTCTCTCGACAAATATGGGGTGCTCAGGTAAGTGTGAGCCGCCAGATCGCTCAATGCGATCTTCTCCGATATATGGGTGAAAATATATTCGTTTATCTTTCTGAATCGCTCTTTACCGTTGTAGTCGTCTTTTCTGCTTTTTGTATTGAAGATCTCGTCCACGATGTTAAAGCGCAGGCAGATGATATCCACTATCGATTTTGCTCCTGCTTCGATGGCGGGAATATCGCGCTCCTCCATACAGGCGGTCATAAAATCCACAAACATCTTTTTCAGCTTTCCGAGATCCTCCGGGCATGCTTTTGCCCCGAAAAAATTGGTATTGCTGCAGTTGTAGATATTGAATTCCATCTGATCGAAGATCGTATCGGTGAATGTTCTGTCAAAGGAGACAAAAGCAATTCTGCCCCGATCGCCGATGGTTTCAATTTTTACGGGATCCTTGACATTCAATATCTCGATCTCGCCTTTTTTAAGCAGCTGCGTGCCCATTACCGTGGTATATAACACCTCTTCGTCCAGGGGCATAATGATTGCCAGATCATAATTGACCTGGAACGGCAGCTTCTGTATGCTGACGCATCCGGCCCTGCATACATTGTGATAGATCACCATCTCAGACTCTCCTGTCCTCTGGAAATGCGCGGGGTCAATTCTTTCCCAGATTATTTATTCTGTTAAACACATCCGCTTTCTCCGCGATCTTCAGCGCGCACTCATTACCCCTTCTGACGATTTCCTCTGCATGAAACATGGTAAACTCCCTGTTTTTCATGACAATATCGCCGTCGATCATGACCGTATCCACGTCCCGGCCGTTTCCCGAAAACACCAGATTGGTCACCACGTCCAATTGGGGTCCCATGTGGCATGAATTTGTTTTGACCACGATCAGGTCTGCTTTTTTCCCCACTTCCAGAGAACCGATCTCTTTCTCCCAGCCGATCGATCTCGCGCTGGAGATCGTTGCCATCTCAAGTGCGTCGTACGCTTTCATGATAGACGCGTCCAGCCGGTTGACTCTGTGCAGAAGAACGCAGGCCTTCATCGTTTCAAACATATCCTGATTATTGTTGCTGGCCGCGCCGTCCACGCCAAGACCCACTGTGATTCCATTTGCCAGATATTCCGGGATCGGGGCGATCCCGTCCGCCAGGATCATATTGGACACCGGGTTATGGGCCACATTTGCCCTTCTCCGGGCGATGAGCTGTATTTCCGACGGGGTGACCCAGATGTTGTGGATCAGCAGCGTTCTGTCACTGACAACTCCCAGTTTATCCAAATATTCGATCACACCCATGTTATGGCTGCTTCGTATTCTCACCTGTTCCGTGATCGCCTCCGCCACATGCATTTGGAACCGAACGTCATATTCCTCACAGATTCCGTATAATTCCCGGATCGTCCGCTCGTCGCAGTCAAATGGGCTCAGCGCTTCCAGCCCCACCCGGATCCTTCCGTTTTCCGTGTGATCATACTGTTTGATGCACCGGATCGACTCCGCTCTGGTGATCTCGATTTCCCGTTCCGCGCACGCATCCGGGATCCTCTCATCAAAATTGACGCTTTGCACGGCCCGAACGATCATCCCCCGCATATGCATGTCCCTCACCGCTTCCGCAACTCCGTCGATATTGTCCAGATTGTGATGATGATACATAGAATCCGCGAAACAGGTCGTCCCTGTGCTGATCATCTCTAAAATATTAAATCTGACGATATCGTAGAAATCCTCTTTTTTCATTGCCAGCGCCATGGGATAAATCACGTTGATCACCCAATCGTCCAGACAGAGATCAGAGCCGATCCCTTTCATCATCGCCTGATACAGATGGGTGTGATTGCTCACGAGACCGGGCATGATAAGTCCATCTTCGTACTCCATCCATTCCCCGTCCATATCTCTGTACCGATCGATGAGCGCATCATATCTGCCGATGTCACAGATCCGGTCATTCTCAACGACGACCAGTCCATCCCGTATGAATTCTCTGTCCCCGTTCATGGGCAGCACATATTTCCCACGAATAAATTTGTAATTGTTTTTCATGCCAGATCCCTCTCTTTCTTTCTCCTTCGCATACAATTAAAAATGATCATTTCCTATATAAGATCATCATCCGAATAAAGAAGACCGCTTCTTTTATCCCGTCGATCACAGGGACTTCGGACCGCTGGGAAAGCCTGTCCCCCTGCCCTGCAAAAGCCGCGCATCCCAGGATCACGGAGCCCGCTCCGTCTTTTTTCACGCACGCACCGATCAGCCTCAGCAGCTTTTCTTCGTCTGCGTGGACCGCCTGCTCCACCGTGGAATTCAGGCACTTGATCGAAGCGATGTTCTCAACTTCGCCTCTGCTTCTTGCCATGAGCACCCACGGATCTATATCCCTGTGGTCCCCGGAGGATATGATGGAATACCGGCTTGCCTGCAGCTTCGCAAATACGGCGCTGGCCTCGTAGATGCCCGCTACAGGGATCTTGATCTTTTCACGCGCCGCTCTGAGACCTGGATCGGCGAAGCAGGCTATTACGGCTCCGTCATATTCCTTTTCTTTTTCCTGCAGTAATCGGATCACGTTGACCCCCGCTGTCAGCTCATCCGCTGCGGTAACGATGCCTTCCGGCGAATTCTGACAGGCAATTACGTCGATCCGGGTGGTCTCATCTTCATATTTCTTTGTGGCTTCCGCAATGCGCTCTGTCACTGCTTTTGACGAATTCGGATTGATGAATAACAGTTTCATACCACTACCGGCCGGGTGATACATATTTCCCCGTCCCCCTTTCCGCTCTTATTTCCTTGCCGTCGTATACTTCGATCCCATTTACGATCGTTGTCACGACTTTTCCAACGATACGCATTCCCGCGTACGGTGTAAACGGGAGCTTTTGCTTCAGCCGGCCCGGATCCACCACCCATTCCGCTGCTGGATCGAAGATCACGATATCCGCGTCGCTGCCCGCCGCAAGGGCGCCCTTTCGAGGGTAGAGCCCATACCGTCTGGCCGCGTTCTCGCTTGAAAGCCGGACGAACTGCTCAATCGACATCCCTCTCCTGACAACACCTTCGCTAAACAAGATCTGATAGGTCGTTTCAATTCCGGCCAGTCCCGCAGGCGTCCGGAAGATATCGTCCTCTCCCTGATTTTTTTCCTCTTCGGTATAGGGGGCATGATCGCTGCAGACCCAATCCACCTTCCCCGCCAGTACCGATCGCCAAAGGGCCTCTGTCTCCTCCCTTTTTCTCAGCGGAGGATTGCAGATGGAGAGTACGCCCATTTCATTCATCATCCCGCGGTTCAACACCAGATACTGCGGACACGTCTCAACTGTGACATTGCAGCCCATCCTCTTTTCTTTTTCAATGATCTCCACCGCTCCGCTCAGAGAACAGTGCGCGATGCTTATCTTGCAGCCTGCTTCCCGGGCAAAGAGACACATGCGTGAAACAGCTTCTATTTCCGCGATTTCCGGCCTGCTGTCCGAATAGTCCTCCGGCGATACTCTGCCCGCGCGTTTCATGTGTTCCGTGCTGTAATTGACGATATCGTCATTCTCGCAGTGGATGACCAAAACGATATCCTTATCCGCCAGGAACCGCATCTTCTCAAGAATTTCCCCGTCATTCAGCTTCGGTATCTCCGGAGAATAGGTTAAAAACGCTTTAAATGCAACGGCACCACTGTGGATCATCTTCTGCATTTCTTCTTCATTGCCCGGCGAACAGGCCCCGAAAAGTCCGAAATTCGTCACAGCCTTTTTCTTGCAGATCTTCTTCTTTTCGTCGTAGGCAGTCAGTACATCCGGCAGCGGAAACGTAAGCGGATGCTCCAGGACGGTTGTGACTCCTCCCGCCGCCGCACCACAGGTCCCCGTGTAGAAATCTTCGCTTTTCGTCGCGCCCGGATCGTTTAAGTGAACATGGGGATCGATAAATCCGGGAAATACATATCTGCCCTCTGCATCGATCACTTTTGCCGCTTCATAGACAGGCTCCCTGCAGATCTCTCTGATCACGCCGTCTTTTATATACAGATTTGTTTTTCGCATTTCTCCATCTAAATAGACCTTCCCGTTTTTAATGAGCAGATCATATATCATAATTTTGTCCCTCCCTGTTTTTTATTATTATTTTATAGGTTCAGACCAAAAGAAAATAGTAGATACCTTAACCACTTACGTGCAAATCTTGTCTTTTTCACAGCGAAAGAGACGGCCTCTTTTATCGCTGTCCTGTGTAAGTTTCATGTAGTTTCCGTGAAAGCCATTGACAAAATTATTTTATTGTATAATATTTAATGCATTAAATGTTTTGACGTTTAATAGTTCAATTGACGGGTATTTAGAATATAACGATCTGCACAGAGATGCAAAAGGCCGGGGACGGAAATACCGTCCCCGGCCACAAGCGGTACAGACTGCTGTGCGGAAGAAAGGGGTCCCGGGAGGGACTGCAGAGGGAGGGGACTATGGACTGCGCGGAATTTAAAAACGAGGTGGAATGTTTGTTCAAAAGCATTTCCGACAAGCTTTCCTGTATTTTGAAGGATTTTTATGAGCCCTACGGTCTCACCGCCCCGCAGGCCATGATCCTCATCGCATTATACCGCGGCGGTCCGGGTAAGATAAGCGATATGGCCAAGGCTCTGAATATGACCAACAGCAATCTTTCCGTCATATGCCGGCGGCTGGAAAAGTCCAACTTTGTCATCCGCAAACGGGATGATCTGGATCAGCGGGTCGTCTACCTCTATCTGACCGAGAGTTCCAAACAACTCATGACGGAAATGGAAGCCCGTATCAGCACCGATTATCTCTGCTCGCTGGGAGGCGCCTCCGACGAGGATAAGGCCCTTATCATAGCCGGCATGACAAAGCTGAATGAGCTTCTCACACAAAATCACGAAAAATAAAGCAAATGCGCAACAGTTTGTATAAACGAAAACAGAAAGGGGTTTTCCATATGACACAGCAGCAATCAGATCAAAACAACAGCGGCCTGGGCCGAAACAGCGCCGGCAGCCAAAGCCGGCCCACCGACCCCGCAGGCGGCAGATCAGGCATGGGTCCGGCGGGCGGCGGCCCCCGGATGGATCCGGGCAACATGCGCCCGGGAGGTATGGGGCCGGGCGTTCCCGGCGGACCAAACGCAGGCCAAAACGGCGCGGGAAACCAGCCGAATAAGCCGAAACGGTCCATCCTGTATTATTATGGCATCATCATGCTGGTGGTCCTGTGTTTCAACGCCTTCATCGTTCCTATGCTCAGCGATCACAGCGACACCATCAAAAAAACGGATTACACCACATTCCTGACGATGGTAGAAAAAGGTCAGGTGGACAAGGTGGAGGTCAACGATACCATGATCGCCTTCACCCCCACGGCCAAAGCCGCGGCCTCCTCGGGAAACAGCATCAAGATCTATACCACCGGAAAACCTGACGATCCGGAACTCTATCCCACGCTGAAGGCCGCTGGCGTCACCATCGACCGGGTCATGCCCAAGGAGACTTCGCCTCTGGCCACGTTCCTGCTGTCCTGGGTGTTCCCCATTCTGCTCTTCGTCTTTATCGGCAATCTGCTGATGCGCAGCATGCAGAAGCGCATGGGCGGTATGGGCGGCATGGGTCCCATGGGAATGGGAAAGAGCAACGCCAAGGTCTACATGGAAACAGAAACCGGAAAGACCTTCGAGGATGTGGCAGGCGAAGACGAGGCCAAGGAATCCCTGCAGGAGATCGTGGACTTTCTCCACAATCCTGAAAAATACAGCGAGATCGGCGCTCAGATGCCCAAGGGCGCTCTGCTGGTAGGGCCTCCCGGAACAGGCAAGACCCTGCTGGCCAAGGCTGTGGCCGGCGAGGCGAAGGTGCCCTTCTTCTCCATCTCCGGCTCCGAATTCGTGGAAATGTTCGTGGGTATGGGCGCCGCCCGGGTCCGCGATCTGTTCAAGCAGGCGGAGGAAAAAGCGCCCTGTATCATCTTTATCGACGAGATCGACACCATCGGCAAAAAGCGGGACAGCGGCAACGGCTTCGGCGGCAACGACGAGCGGGAGCAGACGCTGAATCAGCTGCTGGCGGAGATGGACGGCTTTGACGGCAGCAAGGGCGTGGTCGTTCTGGCGGCCACCAACCGGCCTGAGACCCTGGACAAAGCCCTTCTGCGCCCAGGCCGCTTCGACCGCAGGATCCCCGTAGAACTGCCGGATCTGAAGGGCCGCGAGGCGATCTTACAGGTCCACTCTCAGGATGTAAAGGTCAGTGAAAACGTTGACTATAACGCCGTGGCCAGAGCCACCGCAGGGGCTTCCGGCGCGGAGCTGGCCAACATTATAAACGAAGCCGCCCTGCTGGCGGTCAAATCCGGGCGCAGGGAAGTGGCTCAATGCGATCTGGAGGAGGCGGTGGAGACCGTCATCGCAGGCTACCAGAGAAAGAACGCGGTGGTCTCTGAAAACGAGCGCCGGATCATCGCTTACCACGAGGTCGGACACGCGCTGGTAGCGGCCATGCAGAAGCATTCCGCTCCGGTCCACAAGATCACCATCATTCCCCGCACCTCCGGCGCGCTGGGCTACACCATGCAGGTGGACGAAACGGAAAAGGTCCTCATGTCCAAGGAAGAAGCCTTTGACAAGATAACCACCTTCACCGGAGGACGGGCGGCGGAGGAACTGATCTTCCACACCTGCACCTCCGGCGCTTCCAACGACATCGAGCAGGCCACGAAGATCGCCCGGGCCATGGTCACCCGCTTCGGCATGAGCGACACCTTCGACATGATGGCTCTTGAGACAGTCACCAACCAGTATCTGGGCGGCGACGCCTCCCTGGCCTGCTCTGCGGAGACCGCGGCGAAGATCGACCAGGAGGTCCTGAATCTCATCCGTTCGGCCCACAGCCGCGCCCAGCAGATCCTGCGCGACAACGAAGAGAAGCTGCACGAGATCTCCGGCTATCTGCTGGAAAAGGAGACCATCACCGGCGAGGAATTCATGCGCATCCTCAACGCCAAACCGGCTCTGGAAGGAACGTCTTCCGGGCAGGAACCCGAATCCGCCGCTGCAGACTCAAACGCAGATACGAGCGCAGATGCAAACGCGGATACGGCAGCCGGCGCCGCTCCTTCTGCAGACATTAAAAAGACCGAAGTCTCCCTGTGATCAGGAAAACTCCGGTCCCCTTCTTTCCGAAGGCATCGGCCAGCCGCCGCACCAGTTTAAGAAACCTGGCGCGGCGGCTTTTTATTTGGTTTAAAACGGATCAGCATGCCTTTTTAAAGGGCTTAAATTTATATTCCTCCGTCTCTCCATATTCTTCGCCTTCATCCAGCTTGGCGATGGTGAAGCCTGTAAACGCGTAGATGAGCGTGAAGACCGGCGTTATGAAAGCGAGAAAGATATAGGGAATAAAGGCCCCGGCGCTGATGCCGAGAACGCCGGCCGTATAGACGGCCGCGGTATTCCAGGGAATGATCGGCGCGCTCATGGTGCACACGTCCTCGATGGTCCTGGACAGGTTTTCGGGACGGAGACGCATTTTTCTGTAGAGCGGCTGCATGAGGGTCCCGGTCATGACGATGGCAAAGCTCAGAGTGCCGCCCACCATGTTTGAAATATAACCCACCAGCATGGTGACGATGATCAGATGTCTGGAAGTCTTGATCCTGGCTGCGATCCTCTGCAGGAGCGCTTCCAGTACGCCGATCCCGTTCAGCATGCCGCCCAGACCGCAGGAGAAGATGAAAATTCCCACCGTATCCCACATGCTGGCGATGCCGCCCCGGTTCAGCAGCTTATCGAGAAATTCCATTCCGCTGTCCAATTTGAAGCCGTTGTACAGCGAGACCAGCGACGTGGTAATATCCGCGCCCTGATACAGCATTGCGACTGCCAGACCCGCCAGCGCGCCGATCAGGATCGAAACGACCGGCGGCTTGTTTTTCAGCAGAAGAACGAGAACGATGATGGCGGGGATCAGCGGTATGATACCGATGTGGAACAGGCTGTTCAGCCCGTCGGTCACCTCGTTGATCTGTGTGTAATCAATGTCGGAAGATCCGAATTTGAGACCCATGACGAGGAAAATGGCCAGCGTGATCACGTATGACGGTATGGTCGTCCACAGCATATGCTTGATGTGGTTCATCACTTTCCCGCCGGATACGGCCGGAGATAAATTCGTAGTGTCGGACAGCGGCGAAAGCTTGTCTCCGAAATAGGAGCCGCAGACCACCGCGCCGGCGATCACGCCGCCGTCAAAGCCCATGCTGGTTCCGATCCCCACCATAGCCAGACCCGCCGTGCCGATGGTTCCCCAGGAGGTTCCGGTGAACAGGGAGCAGATGGAGCACAAAAGCACGGTAGTCACCAGAAAGAGCGAGGGCGTGATGATCTTGAGACCGTAAAAGATGAGCGTAGGCACGGTCCCCGACAGGATCCACGCGCCCACCATGGCTCCCACCGCCAGAAGTATCATGATCGGCTGGAGGACCCGGCGGATCATGTCGTAGGCCATGCCTTCTATTTCGCTGAACTTAAAGCCCAGATGCAGGCCGGCGGGAATTACGATCAGCCAGCTTAGAAACAAGAGCGTCTGCAGTTTTCCGCCGAATACCAGCAGACCGAGCGAGAGGAAAATAACGACTAATGCAAAGACCGTTAAGGAGAATGAGAAGGACGGTTTTCTGATGTTGTCTTCAGATATCTGTTTCATAGTCTTTCCTTTCTTGATGCCATTGAGATATCATACGTTTTCGACAAATTCCCTGATGAGCGCCGCCGCGGCTTTCAGGTTTTCCATGGAGCTTGCATAGGATAAACGGATATAACCCGCCCCATTGGCGCCAAAACTTTCACCCGGGACCGTCACTACGCCGTAATCCTGCAGCAGGCGGTGGGCGGCCTCGAATCCGGTAAGGCCCAATTCTCTGACGGACACGAAAAGATAAAAGGCGCCCTGAGGCTTAACGCAGGAAAGCCCTTCGATGCCGTTCAGCTCGTTATAGATGTACTCCTTTCTGGCCTCAAATTCTTTCAGCATATCCGCCACGGGCTGCTGCGTTCCGGATACGGCCTCCAGCGCTCCCCACTGGGCAAAGGTGTTGGTCGAGGTAAGCGTGTACTGATGCAGCCGAAGCATGGCGTTGATATATTCGGCCGGTCCCAGGGCGTAGCCCATTCTCCATCCTGTCATGGAATAGGACTTGCTGAAACCGTTGAGGACGATGGTGCGTTCTTTCAGAGCCTCCAGCGTGGCCATACAGGTAAAAGACGCGGGGGCGTACACGATGTCTTCATATATTTCGTCGGACACGATGACCAGATCGTGTTTGACCGCCAGCTCTCCCAGTTCCTTCAGGATCTCAGCGGGGATCACCATGCCCGTGGGATTGGATGGATTGACGATAAAGATCATTTTTGTTCTGGGCGTGATCAGCTTTTCCAGCTCGGCGGCGTCGGGAAGAAAGTTATTCTCTTTCTTCAGAGAATAACTGACAGGCTCGGCCAGATTCAGCAGAGGAACGATCTCGTAGTTGATCCACGCAGGATCCGGGATGAGGACCTGATCGCCGGGATCGAGCAGCGCTCCCATGGCCAGATAGATCCCTTCCGCAACGCCGTTCGTCACGATGACTTCTTTTGCGTAATCGTAGGAAAGCTGATAGCGTTCCTGGTATTTCCGGGCGATGGCCTTTCGCAGCTCCGGTATACCGGCGTTGGCGGAATAGTGGACCTTGCCGGCCTTTAACGCGTCGATGGCCGCGTTTACGATATTGTCCGGAGTGGTAAAATCCGGTCTTCCGATCTCCAGGTGGATGACCTTGCGGCCCTCGGATTCCATTTTCTGAGCAGCGTCGGACATGACGCGGATCTGAGAATATGGAATGCGTTGTGAAATAATGGATTCTTTCATGTTGCTCTCCTTTAACTGTAACCGCGCCGGCGGCATGCAGGGATTCGCCGGCAGCGGATAAGGGTAATTGAATGTGTTTCATCCGGATGATAATAAAAAAACAAAGCAAATTACGTGCCAATCAGAAAAATGAGTCAATTCGGAACCTTCCCCTCCTCGATCAAAGAAGAAAAGCTAAATTATACGAATTTGGACGAAATATATTAATACAAATTCGTATAATTGTGTTAAACTTATAACAGATACTTACCGAAAGGAGAGCGCAATGGAAAAACCATCTGTTTTTATCCTGGCTTCCACCCACGATACGGCGGAACACACGGAACAGCAGCTGCGGGAGATCTTCCGGGATCACGCGGTCATTTCAAAGGGGATCATATCAGAACAGAAGCAAAAGGTAGGCGATATGACTGTGCTGATCACCAACAAGCTGATCGAGGTGGAAGCGCTGACCGTGCTGAAGCCTGGCACGCCCTATCTGGTGGCTGACCGGGTCATCAACGTAGACACCATCAGCCTGCTGTACGGCATCCCCGAGGGCAGCGACGTGCTCATCATGAACGTGACTCAGTCCATTACCAGCGAGACCATCCGGCAGATAAAAGAATGGGGGATCGATCATATCACCCTGCACCCCTATTATCCGGGGATCGCGTCGTATCAGAAGGGCTGCGAGTACGCCGTGGCCTTCGGCGAAGGGTATCTGAAGCCGGATCCCCAGGCCCGTCTCATCGACCTGGGAACAAGGCCGCTGAACGTCACCACCTGCGTTAAGCTGGCCATGGAGATCGGCATCTACGAGCAGGTCAAAGACACGGTGGCAAATTCCTTTATGCGCCCGGGGATCCAGTTATCTTACAGCTACGCCAGACAGTATAAGGAAAACCGCATTTTGACCAGCAACCTGCGCCGGTTGATCGACCGCGTAAACCGCGGCGCGGTAATGCTGAACGAGGACGGGGAAGTGCTTTTTTCAAATGAAAAAGCCAAGAAGATCCTGAAGCTGCGGGAATCATCTCCGGGGCCGCTGGCTCAGATCCGGGAAAGGATACGCAGCGGCGACAATCAGTTCTTCGAGGAGATAGAGGGAGAAAGCTACTACGTCGAGGCGGCCTCCGACTGGCAGGGCGAGGATCAGCGCGTGATCGTCACCATCGACGATGTGCAGAAGATCAAGCGCATCGAGGATAACTACCGCAAGATGCTGCAGGCAGACGGACTGGTGGCAAAATACACGTTCAAGGATATTATATATCGGTCGCCATCCATGGAAAAGCTGATCATGAAGTGCAGGCAGTTTGCCAAGAGCCATTCCACAGTGGCCATCTACGGCGAGAGCGGCTGCGGAAAGGAACTGCTGGCTCAGGCGATCCACAACGCCTCCGATCGAAAAAACGAGGCCTTCGTGGCCGTCAACTTCGCCGCCCTCTCGTCGTCGCTGTGCGAGGCGGAACTCTTCGGGTATGAGGAAGGCGCCTTCACCGGCGCGAAAAAGGGCGGAAAAAAGGGACTCTTTGAGCTGGCACATAAAGGTACGATCTTCTTAGACGAGATCGGCGACGCGTCCCTGGATATCCAGAAAAAGATCCTGCGCGTCATCCAGGAGCGCCAGGTCATGCGCATCGGCGGCAGCAAGCTCATTTCTGTGGACATCCGTATCGTGGCGGCGACCAATCAGGATCTGCTGGAAATGGTCCGGCGGAAGGAATTTCGGGAGGATCTCTACTATCGGATCAACGTGCTGCCCCTGCGGGTCCCCCCGGTCCGGGACCGGCGGGAAGATATCATACCTCTGTTCCTCTATTTTCTGACCGAAGAGTTCGGAATGTCCATGGACCGCCCGCCGAAGGCGATCGCCGACGCTCTCATGAGACATCCTTTCTTCGGAAATGTGAGAGAACTTCACAATCTGGCCGAATACACCGCCAACTGCATGCAGTCCGGCGCAGACTGGATCGAACAGGTCCTGGAAGTCTTTCTCGACATTGAAAAAAGACCGGCGGAGAGGACGGCTGCAGGACCGGCGGCCCCGGCGCAGCGCACGGCAGAGGATCTGGTCAGACAGATCGAAAACCAGTGCGCTCTGGAGCCGGTGATCGATCTGCTGAAAATATTGGGAAGCCCCCCGG
The DNA here is from genome assembly GCF_900605495.1 of Bacilliculturomica massiliensis. Taxonomy (GTDB): domain Bacteria; phylum Bacillota; class Clostridia; order Peptostreptococcales; family Anaerovoracaceae; genus Bacilliculturomica; species Bacilliculturomica massiliensis. Next base: position 50,112 of record NZ_LR027598.1, on the reverse strand, counting down.
GCATCTGGACAAGGGAAAAAATAATTCGTGCAAGGACCCAGGGAGACTGGAGAGAAAGCCAGGTCAAGCGGTATCTGGCCGTGCTGAAGGATCTGGATCTTATCTGCAGCAAAACGAGAACGGGCACCTTCCTGAAGCAGGAAGGGAAAGAACTTTTGGAATACGTCACGAAACAGGGGCATCAGGATGAAGCAGACAAAAGTGTGTCATGAAGATGGCACACTTTTTGCTTGAATATAAAACTGTCCCAGGACGATCCGATAACACAAGCAGAACAAGGAGGTTAAGTATGTCAAAGAAGTATCACGGTGTGATCCCGCCGATCCTGACTCCCATAGACGAACAGGAACGGGTGGACGAAGAAAGCTTCCGCCGGCTGATCGACAGATGTATCGACGGAGGACTTCACGGAATTTTCGTGGCGGGCACAAACGGAGAGACCATGGCCCTGACTCAGAAGGAGCGGAATCGCGCGATCAAGATCGCCATCGACCAGGCGGCGGGCAGAGTACCGGTGATCAGCGGCGTCATGGACAGCAGCACAAAACGGGTGATCGAAAATATAAAGGAACTGGAGCAGATGGGCGGGACCTGCGCCGCGGTCACTTCCATTTTCTACGACCGGCACACATCTCAGGACGAGACCATCCGCCACTTTGAAAAGATCGCGGGCTCCACGGAACTGGACCTGATGATCTATAATATTCCCCCGTTCACCGGCCTGAAGCTCAGCGCGGCCACCGTGACAGAGATCGCCGGACTGGACCGCGTAGTGGGCTACAAGGACAGTTCCGGATCGTTTACGGAGTTTCTTCAGCTCGTGGATCACTTTGAAGGAAGTGATTTCGTATGCCTGCAGGGGATCACGCCCCACGCCCTCCCCTCTCTGCTGCTGGGCGCCGACGGCTTTGTCCCGGCCCTGGGACCTCTGTTCCCCGAACTGTTCGTCGAGGCTTATGAAGCAGGGATCAGCGGAAATATTCCACTGGCAAAAAAATATAACCGCCTGATCCGGGAATCCTCCCGCATACTTGGAATGACAAAAAACGGCACTGCGGCGGCAAAATACGCCGTATCGCTGACCGGTCTCATGGACAAACGGGTGATCATGCCCCAGGACTTCATCCTGCCGGAGGAGGAAGAACGGGTAAAGGCACAGGTAGAACGCGTGAGCGCACTTCATGAAGAATTGAAAAGATCGCTGTCATAAGAGAGAAAGCATAACCATAGATCTACATCAGATCCAACCCACACGGAGGTAAAAAAATGAAAAAAGTGCTGTATATCCAGCCCATCCACCCTGCAGGGATGGAACGGCTGGCAGAGAGATATGAGGTGATCGTCGCGCCGGATGCATCCAGAGAGACCATAGAAAGTCTGATCCCTGAAGCGGCAGCCATCGTCACCAGGCTGACGACTATCGACGCGGGGCTGATCGAAAAAGGAGTAAAACTTGAGGCCGTCGCCAAACACGGCGTGGGCGTGGACAATATCGACGTGGCTGCGGCAAGCGCCAGAGGGATCCGGGTGCTCACCACAGGAGACGCCAATTCTCTGTCCGTGGCTGAACACGCCTTTTTCGCCATCGGCGCGCTGTGCAAAGGCATCACCGGACTGGACAGCGAGTTTCACCGAGGCAACTGGGCCTGCCGGGATCAGGTGAAAGCCGTGGAGGTGACGGGAAAAACCCTTGGCATCGCCGGGCTGGGCAAGATCGGAAGCAGACTTGCCCACATGGCCAAAAACGGCTTTTCCATGGATGTAGCCGTTTACGATCCCTACCTGACGAAGGAGGAGATCATAAGTCAGGGCTGCCGGCCTGTGGACAGCATCGAAGAACTGTGCCGGTCCGCAGATGTACTGAGCGTGCATGTGCCCCTTTCCGACGCCACGAGAAACCTTATCGACAAGAAACGGCTTGCCCTTATGAAGCCGGGCGCCTTTGTGATCAACTTCGCCAGAGGCGGGATCGTCAATGAGCGGGACCTGTGCGAGGCGCTGAACAGCAAAACGATCGCCGGCGCCGCTGTGGATGTATTTGAACAGGAGCCTCCCGCTCCCGATCACCCCTACTTTTCAACGGAACGACTCATCCTCTCCCCTCACTGCTCTACCTTCACCGAGGAATCCAGAGCAAGAATGTCTCTGAATCTAGCAGAGGGGATCGAAGCCGTGCTGGAAGGCCGCGAGCCGCGCTTTTCAGCCAATTAGCTCCCCGGTCAGCTCGACTGCCGCGCTGCGGCCCGGGAGGAAGCCCGAGACCCGAAAGGCTTGAGAGCGCCGGACCGGCAGCCGGCGGACGGCAGACGCCCCGTTCCCGGTCCGGCGCACAAGACAGATGATCTCACTTGAGGGATGAAAAAGCGAAAAGAAGGAGAATAACATGAAATTAGGATTAAAAGGAAAGGTGGTAGCCATCACAGGCGGAACGACCGGCATCGGAAGGGAAGCCGCGGCGGCATTTCTGGAAGAGGGATGCCGGGTGGCGGTGTGCGGCCGTTCGACGGATAAACTGGAGGAATTTCGTGATCACTTCGCGCAGGCCGGAAACGACGTTCTGGCGGTCCGGGCGGACGTATCGAAAGTGGATGAGATCCGCGGCTTCGCCCGGGAGGTGGAAGACCGATGGCACACGATCCACGTCTGGATCAACAACGCGGGTACCAACGTAAGAAAGCCCTTCGATCAAGTTACGGAGGAGGAGTGGAGCCGACTCATCGACACGAATTTCAAATCGGTCTTTTTTGGAACCGCTGCAGCGGCGGAGATCATGAAGAAAAGAGCAGGCGGCGGAGTCGTACTCAATACCGGTTCCTTTACCTCTGTCATACCCACAGGCGGGATCGCCTTGTACTCCGCTATAAAAGCCGGGGTGGACAGTCTGACCAGAACGACGGCGGCCGAACTGGCCGTTCACGGCATCCGCGTGCTGTCTGTGATCCCCGGCTATATTGAGACGCCGCTGACTTCAAAGAACGTGGCGGCAAATTTTGAAGAACTGGTAAACAATATTCCTTTGAAAAGGCTGGGAAAACCACAGGACCTGGCCTCCGCCTATGTGTTTCTGGCCTCGGAAGCCGCGGATTATATCGACGGAACCAGCCTGATCGTAAGCGGGGCCAAGTTCTCGACGCAAAATCCCATGTGGTGCTGGCAGAAATAAGGAGAAGATCCGGTCCACACCGCTTTACATCAGCTGGGGCTGTTTTCCCTTGTTCGGAAAAAGGGGCGAGGAAAGCAGCACCAGCCCGCTGGTGCCCAGCACGGCGTAGAAACTGATCCCCCTGACCAGCAGCACGGCGGGAAGCAGCAGGCCGGAAGAAAACATCATGCCGAACAGAAGCAGCGACGTTCCCTCGCTGATCCCCACAGAACCCGGGAAGGGCAGAGAAGACACTGCCAGCGTCAGCATGGCCTGCAGTCCGATCATGTGAAAGGCGGTCTGGTCAGACACGCCGAAAGCCAGCGCCACAAAGAAGGGCATCAGGTACAGAATGGTCAGGCGAAGCAGCGTGATGACAAAGAGCCCCGCTACCAGTGCCGGGTTCCTCTTGATGTGCTCCGCTCCCGCCGCATAGTCCTCCGTCAGCGCCCGCACCCGGCTCTCCATGGCGGCAGTCTTCGGACGCAGCCGCCGGAAACGTCCCGCCAGCCTGACACAAAACAGCGCGGTCCTCTCCACCAGCGCCGGCGAGAACATAAGAGCCAGAATACCGCCCACCAGAAGCACGTTCAGTCCCGCTCCCAGAAACAGCAGCTTCTTCACCTGGGACACCGCCTCGTTGAGAAACGAATGCTGGGCGGCGTACACCCCTGCGCCGTAGACCAGCATGCCGATCTGATAAACGCTGCTGATAAGCAGCAGGCACAGCGTGGACTTTGGCAGACTGAACCGGTCCTTTCCCATGCAGTACACTTGAGCCGGCTGTCCCCCGGAGGCAGACGGCGTGATCCCGCTGAAATAAAAACCTACAAAGGCGTACCGCACGCAGTTCCACAGCGAGGGCCGTTCTTCCATCGTCTCCATGGTGATCTTGATGCAGACCCCTTCAAGGGCAACGTACAGCAGCATGAGACTGAAGCCTCCCGCCAGCCAGCGCAGCTTTGCCCCGGCCACCGCCGCGGTCAGCTGGGAGACCGGCATGCCCTTCAGCAGTACGGCCAGAGTAACTGCAGTCAAAAGCGCTGTGATCCCTGTAAATATCATTCCCCTGTTTTTCGTCATCTCTCTACCCTCATCTATCTGTGATCCTGTATCCACAGGTTCTCTCTGCGGCGCAGCCAGTGCCGCTCCCTCACCCGCGGCGGTCCTTCTACGCGACGGCGCCTGCCGTTGTCAGTACCTGTCTCAGACCGTCCTTCCGGTATTGATCTCTCAGCCGCTGCACACAGCACGTCATTTGCTCTACTGCGCGATCATCATTCATGAGCTTCCGGATCTCATCAGCCCAGGAACGCTGTTTCTTCGACAGGACTCGTCCAATATTGTGGTACAGCGCAAAGTGCATGTTGTTGACCTCCTGCTGCAGGAACGGCGTGAACATGAGGATCGGTTTGCCGGAAAAGATCGTCTCGAACAGCGTGATCCCGCCGGGCTTGGTCAGCACCACGTCCGCCCGACGCATGTACAGATCCACTCGCTCCGTATAGGTCACCGCCTCGATATTTTCATAGCGGCCGGAAAGCATCTGAAACAGCTTTTCATTTTTCCCGGTGATCACCGTGGTCTTCATTCCGGGAATCGCGTTGATCTGCTCGTAAAACTCCGGATTTCTGGGCAGCAGGCCCAGACCGCCGCCCATGATGAGCAGGCGCTTTTCCCTGACCGGCGCTTCAGCCCCGGACTCGCCCGCTTCCGTAAAGGCGCGTCTCACCGGAATTCCCGTCACGATGATACGGCTTCCCTCCACTCCCTTGCTCATCAGCTGCCGCTTCACCAGATCGCCGCCCACCAGATAAAAGTCCGTGTTGGGCTGGATCCACTCCGAATGGCTGCTGATGTCTGTGATGCAGGTGGCCAGAGTGATGCTCTCCCCGCCCGGAGTTTTTTTCGCCATTCTCTCTTTATATTTGGAGACCAGCAGAGAGCTCAGCGGAAGGGTGGAGATCACCACATCCGGCCGCGAAGTCTCCATAAGTCCCGTCAGCCTGCTCATGGACAGCGCCGTAAACGCAGTCCACTCGTTTTCGTCCCGCTTCCCCGCCTGCTTATAAAGAAAATTATACAGCGACCGGCCGTGTCTGGCAAGGAAGCCGAAGGCTTTGTAAATGAATCCCGCCGTCTTCGGCGCCGTATACTCCATCAGATCCACCACTTCCACGGACACGTCGCCGTACTCGCTCAGGATCTGTTCCTCCAGAGATCTGGCCACGGAAACGTGGCCCATGCCAAAACGCCCTGTTAAGATCAATACTTTCATGTTTTCATCCCCTGTTCTGATTCTTTCCTTACTATATCCCTGAAATCCCGGCGGCCCCCCGGCCGCCTGCGCACTGTGGTTTCACAGTTCTGCGTCATTTTCGTCTTTTTCTGTCCCCTGCGGCTTCTTCTCTGCTTTCGGTAATTCTATTATGAACGACAAAAGTTACCATAGTATTACCGAATTATTAAGAATTTCTAAACAGAGTCTTTCAGTCCCCTTTCATTGTTCCCTGTCCGTCAAAATTCTCCGCACTGCAGGTGTTTTTCCCCCTTTCTTTTATAAAAACGAATCTGGACCCCGTTTTTCTTCACGCCGGCAAAAGTAATGCGCCCCGTCAGCGGTCCGGCAGCAGGAGATCAGCCGCAGCACCATCCGGCAACTGGCGGCGGCTGACGGAGACTGACGAAGACTGACGGAGTACGACCATGAACTCAAGCAGCCGGGCCGATGCTGCAAAAAAGCCTCCGGCACGCCGGGCTGGATGCCGGGCGTGCCGGAGGCCTGTCAGGTCTCGATCCATGTTCTGATATCCCATGGAGTTCCCCCGCGGCGTTAATCGCCGAAGTTTACTTCAATGTCCCCGGCGCTGGTCCGGATCCTGAGATGATCTTCCCCAGGCCCCTGCGCCGTGGCGCGGCCGCCCATATCGGACCCGTCTACCTCCACTCCGCCCAGGGACGCGTCCAGATCATAGCCGTACTCCGCGGCTTTTCCCGCCAGATCCAAAGAGACGCTGCCCAGATCGCAGTCCAGTATGGTCTCTCCCCGTAGATCCCCGGACAGTTCGATGCTGCCCATATCCGCTTCGCACTCAAATCTGGCGCGGCAGACGAAGTTGTCTGTCTCCACGCTTCCCATTCTGCACGAAAGTTTCACGGTGTCCACGCTGCTGTCCTCCAGATCGATGTTTCCCATGGCCGCGTCCACTTCCAGACTACCCACGGCTGTGTCGGTCAGTTCAACGGAACCCATGGCCGCGTCCACCTTCAGCGACTGGATCTGACCGCGTGTGACGTAGACTCCTGCGGCGTCGCTGTCCACTGAGACCATCGAGAGCTCCGTTCCCTCTGGGAACGTGATCGTCAGCGTCCCCGACTGACGGTTCCGGCGGATCATATCCCAGGGAATTCCCCGGTTTTTGTTCTCCCTGCCCAGGATGGACTCACTCACAGAGAGCACGCCGTCCGTCACTTCCCATGAGATCTGACTATAGCGCTGATCGTATCTGCTGCTGATGTGGAAGGAATCCCCCTTCTCGATGTACACTTCCTGATACTCCACATCTATATCTATCCCTGTAAACGCCCCTACGTCCTCACTTTTTTCCGCCATGTAAGCGGCATCCCGCCGGTCGAAATCGCTGTTCCACGGGCCGTACCCCATGTGAGTCTTCGCTCCCAGCAGCCAGGCGGAACCCGCCATGGCGATCCCCAAAACCATCAGGCACGCGGCGAAGAGGCACAGTCCTTTCGTCACCTTATTCATCTCTCAATCCCTCCTTTTGCCTTTTGCTCAGCCCCCTGCCCAGCAGCCTGGCCAGCAGGCGGAAGAAAGCCGCCATTCCCACCACGGCCAGCACCGCCGCCAGCAGCGTTCCTCCCATCATCGCAAGACCGCTGCCGATGAAAAACATGGCGGTGAGCGGTTCTCCCACGACGAGACCAAAGCCCGCCACCAGAGCCACCGCGCCTGCGCCGAAGACCGCCACCGCCGCGATGACGATAGCCAGCAGCACTGCAGCTGCCGCCACCACCAGACTGAAGACGACGGCTGCCATGGCGATGGCCAGCGGCAGCGCGATGGGCGCCGCGAAAATACCCAATACCACCAGCCAGATGGTCGATATCCCCTTTTTCACAGTGGGAGTCCCCTGCTCCTCCAGATTCCTGACAGCGCACTGCGCTCTGATCTGAGCCGCCAGCCGCTGGGGAGACCCCAGCTCCCGGATGACCTCCTGCTCGCGCTCCGGTCCCGCCTCGTCAAAATATTCATTGTAAAATTCCAGCGCGCTGTTCCGCTCCTCCGCGGCGATCCGGGAAAGCGCCGCGGAAAGCCGTTTCAAATATTCCTGTCTGTTCATTCTTCGCTCCCTCCCCCCAACTCATTATTCCCTTCGCCGGACGCCGGCTGTTCCCCCTGGACGGTCCCGGCGTCCTTCTCGGTCTCCCTGGATCCCTTTCTGGAACTTTCTTCCTGCACTTCCTGCCCGCCGAACATCAGCTCATCCACCTTTGTTTTGTGCCAGATCCATTCTTCCCGATACGCCTCAAATTTTTTCATTCCCTCTTCCGTGATCCGATAATATCGTCTGTTCCGCCCCTGAAACGGGCTGTCATACGTGCTCAGATAACCGCTCTTTTGCAGTCTCCGCAGCACCGGATACAGAGTAGATTCCGAAATATCCACCACCTGGCGCATTTTCTGTGTCAGCACATACCCGTACGTATCTTCTCTCGCCAACACGGCCAGCACGCAGGCATCCAGAAACGCAGAACCAACCTGAAATGCCATCCTGTTTCCCCCTTTCTTCCAACTCTGATCTTACGATCCCACTGTCCCTTTTGTTTTTATCATCATAAACAATATTGTTTCGATATCAATACTATATTTCATATAATATTGTTTGTCAACTAAAAATCTATTTTTTATTCCTGATCACTGCCCGACGCCCGCACAATATCCATCCGTCAGTTTTATGGTAACGAATCTCTTTACCAATATTGTTTTCTGACCGCGTGTTCCGTATAATGGTCAAAGAACTTTAACGAAAGGGGTATAAGAATATGAAACATAACGGGATAATCATCGATACAGAGAAATGCGTCGGATGCGGCCTGTGCGGCAAGGTCTGCGCCGCACATAATATAAGAATAGATAACGAAACGGCGGCCACTGTAATGGACCGCTGTATCATGTGCGGGCAATGTTCCGCAGTTTGCCCGAAAAAAGCAATTTCAGTGTCCGGCGGCGGAAGCGGCCAAATTGAAAAAACAGAGGATCCGCGCCTTGATCCCGACAGCGTTTTAAATGCGATCCGTTTTCGCAGGAGCATCCGCAGTTTTCAGGAAACAGAGATCCCAAAGGAAATCATCCAACAGATTTTAGAGGCGGGCAGATTCACGCATACGGCAAAAAATATGCAGGATGTATCATTTGTCGTACTGGACAGAGAAAAAGACCGTATTGAGAAAATGGCGGTCGATCTATTCAAAAAAATAAAGCCTCTGGCAGACTTGTTCAGTCCTATGGCGAAGAACAATAAGATAGATAAACATTTCTTCTTTTTCAAAGCTCCCGCCGTAATCGTCATCCTGGCAAAAGACAGGGTAAACGGTATTCTTGCCGCACAGAATATGGAATTTGTTGCGGAAGCGCACGGTTTAGGGGTATTATATAGCGGGTTCTTCACGTCGGCGGCCAATGCTTCACGAAAAATAAAAAAAGCGATCGCTGTTCCTAAAGGAAAAAAAGTCGCTATGACGTTGGTGCTCGGCTATCCCAACGTGAAATTTTTACGATCCACACCGCATAAAGAATTAGACGTGCGATATATGTAGGAGATCTCAGAATGGACAGAGAATGCGAAGACAATTTAAAACAGATCATTAAAGGTTTTCGGGAATGTCAAAACGCTTTTACCGCTATAGGCGACGAAACAAGACAACTGATCCTGCTCGCGTTGTTGGAAAGCGACTTGACCGGTATTCGCGTAGGAGAAATCGCTCATAAAACACATCTCACAAGGCCGTCGGTCTCTCACCACCTTCAAATATTAAAAAACGCCGGCATCGTTGCCATGCGCCGTGAAGGTACGAAAAACTACTATTATTTAAGCGCTGATGAAACACAGTGGAAAGAGATCACCGATCTGATCGATCGAGTTTATGCCAGCATCCAACACATCAGTTCAAGATCGTAGGAGCAGCCGCTCCCTCTGCCCATGGATCAGCGCAGGATTAAGAAAACAAAAGTGTGAACGAAGGATCCATTTTTTCTTTTTGCCCTCTATTTACACCCAAAATAGAAAAAAACAGCGGACATAACAGGCATTTCGATCGTTTGTCTTGTCGATTTATGTCGCTTTTTTCTTTTTGATCGCGAATTCGTGGTAAAAACGAAAAATAATTTCCATATTTTTATAAAAAAGATCGCTCATTCCATTTTCTTTTCGTTTTTGTGCTGCTTTTGCCGGCAAAAAGAAAAAATCATGGAAACGGCCCACTCATTTTCCTTTTAGGCCGTCCGCGTCCGCCGGCTCACCCATCTCTCTGCTTTCAGGAGTTGTCCGGCCGCGCATCAGAATAGTTACCGGCATTGGTCTCCGTGTGTCTCCGTGTTTTTCAGTGTTTTTATACAGGAGCCATAAAGCTTCACAATATCATCTTTACAGAAAAGAAGGTTCCTTCGGAGATATAATTCGCGCCGAGGGCTCACGCTTGTCTTCGCCACATTTCCTGCATAATAAAAAAGTTTCCTTCGAAAACTTATTCGCCCGTCGGGCTCGCTTTCACAAGGTAACTTTTTTGAAAGCGGCCGCAGGGCAGATTGGAGCCCCGCGGTCTCTTTTGTCTGTTATTGATCTGAATCTCCATCTTCCCCCGACTGACTGAGTTTTTCCCGCCACAGTTCCTCCATCTTCTTCAGGCGGTCCCGAAAGGCTCCCGGGCTCTCCGTCTCTTTCTGCTTGGTCTCTTCCAGCACGGCAAATTCAAAGGCCTCCGGTCCGTATTGCTCCCACTCCCGTTTCAGCTGTAAATACATACAGCTGGTCTTCTTTGCAAACTCAAAACGATTGCGGGATCCCTCCAGGTTGGAGTCGCCTTTGAGAAAAAAGCTGCCGGTCTCCCGGTTCCTCACGATGTACACGCCGCCGGTGACCTGCTTCATTTTATACTCCGCAGCCGCCTGTCTGCGCTGTTCCTTATCCATTTCTTACCCCTCTTTCTCTTCCGACAGACCTCCCCCCGGATGCCTGTCACTTTTTCGTTCCGTACCCGTATCCCATCTCGTTGAGCATGTTGGCCAGCCGGTGGAGCCGTTCGGCCAGCAGCTCGTCGTCGCGGGCCAGCGCGTCCGAAAACAATTTGATATCCTCGTCGATCATCTCGTTGTCCGTGCAGACCTCCACCGTCATGGCGTCGCCCTGAAGCGCGATCCTGTCGATCCGGGGCTCCGATTCATCGTACAGCTTCGGGTATCGATAAGCGTCGGCGAAGTACTGCCGCGCTCTGCAAACCAGAATAGCCAGATCGATGACCCGATGAACGGGAAGTTCCTCCGACTGCCGGGACCACTTTTCACCCGTATAGCGCCATACCTTTGCGGATATGTCCACCTTGCCTCTGTCGTTCCACTGGGCGAGCCCCAGCGAAAGTCCCTGGGCGTCGGTGTCGTAGGCCTTCCTCCCATCGATGTTTCCATAGTTCTCAACGACGATAACAGGTTTATGTTTCAGCGTTGTTGGTATCTTCATTTCAATTTCCTGCTTTCATTTTTATTTAGTAAATTAGTAAATTTACTAGTTTAGTATATTCCGAGCTGTTTTCTCTGTCAAGGGTCTGTTTCAAAAATATTTTTTCTCCAGTTTTGCCACAGCCATCAAAAAGAACAAAATGCTCATTCATTGTTTTGTAGCGGTATCTGCCGCTCTGTGATATCATGAAAGCGGTCTGAACAATGCCTGCGAGAAATGGCCGGCAGGAAATTTACATGATATCAGCACGATTGAGCGGAAATTTATGGAGGCGGCGAAGATGAAACTGAAAAATCCCATGTTAATAGTAACGGATATAGACAGGTCGGTTGAGTTTTATAAGAAAGTATTTGGACTCCATGTCATTACGGATTTTGGCGCGAATAAAACGTTGACCGGCGGTCTGGCTCTGCAGACGATGGAAACATACAAAGAGTTTATCGGTACGGATGAGATCGCATTTGGCGGCAATAATTTTGAGCTGTATTTTGAGGAAGATGATTTCGACAAATTTGCAGACAGGCTGAAACAATGCGATGTCGAATATGTACACCCTGTCAAGGAACATTCCTGGGGGCAGCGCGCAGTACGTTTTTACGACCCTGATAAGCATATCATCGAAGTTGGGGAAAACATCAAAGCGGTCTGCAAACGTTTCTTAGACAGCGGAATGACGCCGGAGCAAGTTGCAAAACGTATGGATGCACCTGTAAAATTCGTACATGCGTGTATGCGATAAAACGAAATGCGAAAGTTTGATATGAACGCGTTCAAGATACTGGCGGTCTTATGCTTGTTGATTTTACCCGGCTGCGATAATAAAGATGTTTTAGATCCTTCATCATTTTTGAAAGATGCACATTCGGAGGAAACGGCTCTGGCCGCCTATTCATCACTGCTTTCCGGAGACAGAACGCTTATGGACGATGCACAATCGGAAATGTGGATACCTGAATTTCAGTCTGGCATGGAGTATACCTACTTGGATTTAGACGGCGACGGCACCGCGGAGCTGCTTGTTCAAATGGCGGATGATCCATGCAGTTATAATGCTGTATTTCATTTTGAGAATGGCAGAATTTTCTGTTGGAACAGCGACGCGGTGGAAATGACCTGCCGGGATTATCCTCTGATTGATAGTACCATGGTGCGGCAATATGATTATTGCGGCACCCGCTCCTATACTATTTTTCGGTATAAAGAGGGCGGAAAAAAAGAGGATATCGCCTTTCTATTTGCCCGGGATGAATTGTTTCCCGAAAATAGTCCCGCTCCCTGTCCGTATTACGAAATTGATGGAAATGAAGTTAGCCAGACCATATTTGATGAACAGTTAAACGAATCCGTGACAAGCCGGATGCTGGATCGTTCTGATTGGACGATGCTTTAACTTCCCATTTATGGGGCTGATTATAAGCGCACCGCGCCATGGGAAGAACTGAGCCAACCGTCCATGTCAATGATAAAATGAACGGCTGTGCCGTCGATGATGAACTCGCTCTTTTGTTTTTTGCTCACTTTTTTAGGTTTGTTGACGGCGCAAAAGAAGAAAAAAGGAAGGTATATCAAATGATCGAAAAGGTATTTACACATCAAGGCCAAAAAGAAACGGTTGCAAATGCTATGAGAAAACTTGAATTCCTTGATCCCTCAGATAAATACAACAGGAAAAAGGCAGCAGGAGCGCTTGGAGGCGCGTCGCGTTGGAAATTTATAGATTTCGAAAATGGACATTGGGAACGAATAAGATAGTAAACAATGCATCATAGAAGAAAACCCAAGCAGAATGAAATGGTATCAAACAGGGGATAAAGACTGCCCGCTCACGTGAGGATCGTGTTGTTTATAAGTCATTACGAAAAGAGGAATGACGGACGCCTATTACAGGGAAAGGGGTGGAAGCAACGCGTGCTTACACCCTCTCCCACTCCCGTTAAAGCCTTGCGGCACAGGCCGCGGCCGCTCCAAACAGACGGTCCGCTTCCCGGTGAACGCCGCCGGACAATCCCCTGCCGTCCCACACCTCGTCGGCCAGGTTGTCTTCCGCGTAGAAAAACTGAGCCAGCTTAACCCCCCGAAACTGCGCCACCGCGTGCGCGGATGCGCATTCCATGTCCACCGCGATGCAGCCCTGCTCTCTGCGCCGCTGCATCTTTGCCCGCGTTTCCCGGTAGAGGGCGTCGGTGGTCCACACTTTTCCGCAGACATACTCTTCTCCCCACTCCTCAAACACCCGGCAAAGCAGTTCCACGGATCCTGGCTGCATTTCTATCTCCTCTGCAGGGGGCAGATAGTGATAGCTCACGCCTTCGTCCCGGACGGCTGCGGTGGGAACGATGATCTTCCACGTTTCCAGCGAACTGTCCAGCACGCCGCAGGAGCCCATCATCACAAATTTGCGGGCGCCGCGTGAAATGACCTCTTCCATCTGAATAGCGCAGGCCGGCGCTCCCACCCGCGACATATAGAGGGCAAATTCCCTGCCGTTTTCCCGGATGCGGAAGACCGGGGTCCCTCCCTCCTCCGTATTTAATACACAGAGCACATCTTCCTCCCGGCCGTCCATGATCGCTCTCAGCAATTTTTGCGAATAGCATGTGATCGCCGTCTCCGGAAACCCTTCTATGGGCGGCGCCACCATATACGGTTCCAAGATCGCTTCGCTGTTTTCATCGTATTCTCCAAGTATAAAGTCCATTTCCCCCTACACCTCCCGCATTATTTTTTTATGATATTATATCATGATCGGCCGCAGGCCGTCACGGTATGATCCGCGCATGGCGTCCGCCGCGCACAAAATCAGTATAATAGCCGCTCTGCGGCTATTCTGTCATGATCGGCCGCAGGCCGGCAGGACAGAATCCGCGCATGGCGTCCGCCGCGCACAGAATCAGTATAATAGCCGCTCTGCGGCTATTATACCACAAACCAACGGCCCGCCCCCCTTGTAAAATCTATGGCGTTTTGCGTATCTCTTGTAATTCTTCTTTATGCATTGTATAATTTACAAAATATCGTTTTTAATTTTGTAAAACCTACAACAAACATTGATGTATAGTATAGTTGGAAAAAAGTAAATCTTTGTAAGCGGATGTACATTTCGAACCGGCGCCGCCGGTGTCCGCCCATGCCCGACATACCATATGGCCGAGACGATACAGATCACATGCCGGAACTTCCGGCGGACAGGGAGACCAGATCATGTCGATAACAGTCGCGGAAGTCTACAAGCTTCCCACTCTGAAAAACGTGAAGATCCTCACCGGAAAAAGCGGTTTTCAAAATCAGGTGGACCGCATGGGAATACTGGACTATGAATTCATTTCCTATAAAATGCAGGGAGAGTTCATCAAAAATGATTTTGTACTCTCCAGTCTGCTCTTTGCCAAGGACGATATCAACCTGATGTCTGCCGCAGTAAAGACGCTGATCGACAACGGCGTATCGCTCCTGGGGATCAAAGATATTTATTATCAGGAGCTTCCCGCCGACCTGCTGCAGTACGCGGTGGAAAAAGATTTTTCCATTTTCCTGTTTTCTCACGACGCTTATTTTGAGGATATTATCACCGATGTGACCGATACCCTGCGTCTGATCGACCGGGATCAGCTCATCGAGATGAAGGTCGACAATCTCATCGGAAACGAGCTCTCCCGCTCGCTGGTCCGGGAATTGGCGCTGGACATCAATCCGGTATTCCGTGAAAGCTGCTGCGCCATCTTCTGCCGTCCTGGTTCCCACGCGGAAGAGGGCGTCCTCTTTCGGACTCTGGAGCGCCTGCGCAGGCTGGAGTACTTTCGCAGTGAAAACAGTGTATTTCGCTACAAAAATGGCTTTATCGCCGTGCTCACCACCGGAAGCGCCGCCGAGATCCTGGACGATTCCCGTCCGGAGATCAGAAACGCTTCCCAAACGCCCCGGCAGATCCTGACCGCCTTCCTCACCCAGACGGGCCTGCTGCCGGAAGAATACTACATGGGCGTCAGCGACTGCTTCTCCCAGCTGCATTACCTGGATAAGGCCGTACAGCAGAGCCTGTTTTCGTGCAGCGTCTGCCGTCTGGAGAACCGCCATACCGTCTTCTACAGCGAGATCGGTCTCTATCGGGTCATACTGCCCTACCTGCACGACTACTGGCTCAGCGATTACTGCAAAAGTATCGTGGAACCCATCCGTCAGTACGACGAAAAGTATTCCGCAGACCTGTTCCACACGGCGGCGGTCTACGTGCAGAACGACGGCAGCGTCAAGCAGACGGCGGCGGCTCTGTTTCAGCACGAAAATACCGTGCGCTACCGCATCGGCAAGATCCGGGAACTCATGGGCATGGAGAAGGACAGCGCCGGTTTCTATCCCCAGCTGTGCATCGCCGTGCTGACCAGCCAGCTGGAATACTATCTGTGACAGTCAGCCTTCCTTCACGGGACGGCCGCAATATATTCATATCTATTACAAACGTCTATTTCTCAAGAAAAGGAGTGTATCAAACATGAACAAAAAAAAGCTCATCGGCAACCTGATGCTGTTTACCACGGCTTTTATCTGGGGAACCGCTTTCGTTGCCCAGCGAGTTGGAATGGACCACATCGAACCCTTCACGTTCAGCGCCTGCCGCTACCTGCTGGCCACCCTGGTCCTGCTTCCCATCATCTATATACTGGATAAGCGCAGCGAAAAGACTGCCAGAGCCGAGGGAACGTACAGGGAGCTTACCGCGGAGGAAAAGAAGGCGGAAAATAAGAGCATCCTCATCGGCGGCGGGGTCTGCGGCGTCATATTATTTATCGCCTCTTCCTTCCAGCAGGTGGGACTCGTCTACACCACCGCCGGAAAAGCGGGATTTATCACTGCTCTTTATATCGTACTGGTTCCCATTTTCGGGCTGTTCTTACATAAAAAGACCACCTGGCTGGTCTGGGTAGGCGTGGCTCTGGCCACCGTGGGCCTGTATCTGCTGTGCGTGAAAGAAGGATTCACCATCGCCTGGGGTGATTTTCTGGTGTTTATCTGCGCCATCTTCTTTTCCTGGCACATTCTGGCCTGCGACCATTTTACCGCTCTCTCCAATCCGGTAAAGCTGTCCTGCGTCCAGTTCGCCGTCAGCTTTATCCTTGCGACCATCACCGCACTGATCGTTGAGACTCCCTCCTGGACGGGGATCGTGGAATGTACTATCCCCATCATTTACTGCGGTATTTTTTCC
This sequence comes from Bacilliculturomica massiliensis, assembly GCF_900605495.1. Classification (GTDB taxonomy): domain Bacteria; phylum Bacillota; class Clostridia; order Peptostreptococcales; family Anaerovoracaceae; genus Bacilliculturomica; species Bacilliculturomica massiliensis. The sequence continues at coordinate 34,013 of NZ_LR027598.1, read as the reverse complement.
GCAGGAGTGGGCTACACCCTGCAGATGGTGGCGCAGAAGGATACGGATCCCACCATCGCTTCCCTGATCCTCAGTCTGGAATCCGTGTTCGGCGCTCTGGGCGGTTTCGTGATCCTGCACGAGATCCTTTCCACGAAGGAACTGCTTGGCTGCATCGTCATGTTCGCCGCGGTCATTCTGGCTCAGGTCCCTCTGCCGTCGAAAAAAGAAGCCTGATCTTTCAGGTCTCTGCATATTTTGATCGTTCAGCGGGGTGCTGCAAGACAAGATTTTGCAGCACCCCGTTTTTCTTTGATATAAGAAGCTCACCGCCTGAGTCTCATGGCGGGCGGCCGTACCCATACTCTTCTACAGCAGTTCGCCCCAGCGTTTTACGTAGCGAGCCTTAAGCGCCGTCGCAAGCAGCATATAGCAGACCACCGTCCCGGCCAGCCATCCAAAGTATGCCGCAGGCGGCGCAGCCAGTCCCAGGGCTGCCCCCGCAGGAGTGAACGGGATCGCCGTAAGCGCTGCGATCCCCGCGAAGGTGAGCAGCGTCACCGGAGCCGACGCCCGGCTCTGGATAAAGGGGAGCTTCGGCGTGCGGATCATGTGGATCACCAGCGTCTGGCTCCACATGGATTCGATGAACCAGCCGGCCTGAAAGGTGGCGATGTACAAGGACTGTACTGCCGGATCAGACACCTGGTGAAACAGCAGGCCCCCGCATACCGCCGGACAGATAACAAAATACATCAGCAAAAAAGTAGTGATGTCAAACACCGAACTGGCGGGACCGATCCACAGCATGAATCTGCCCACGGACGAAGGGTCCCATCTGCGCGGGATCTTCAGATATTCCCTGTCCACATTGTCCCAGGGGATGGCCGTACAGGAAATATCGTAGATCAGGTTCAACAGGATCAGATGGATGGATTCCATCGGCAGAAAGGGGAGAAAGGCGCTGGCCGCCAGCACGGAAAACATGTTTCCGAAATTGGAGGACGCGGTCATCTTGATGTACTTGATCATGTTTGCGTAAGTCCTGCGTCCTTCCAGCACGCCGTCTTCCAGCACCGTCAGGTCCTTTTCCAGCAATATGACATCCGCCGATTCCTTGGCGATATCCACCGCCGTGTCCACGCTGATCCCCACGTCGGCGGCCTTCATCGCGGCCGCATCGTTGATCCCGTCCCCCAGAAATCCTACCACATGGCCGTTCTCACGCAAAATGCGCACGACCCGCGCCTTCTGATCAGGAGAGAGCTTTGCGAACACCGCCGCCGGCTCCGCAAGCCGCGCCAGTTCCCCGTCGTCCACGGCGTCCAGATCTGATCCCAGCAGGATCCGGCCGGTGTCCAGCCCCACCTGGCTGCAGATACAGCTGGTCACCCGCTCATTGTCGCCGGTGAGCACCTTAACGGCCACGCCGTGCTCTCCCAGCGCCTGGACCGCTTCGGCAGCCGTCTTTTTCGGGGGATCGAGAAACGCCAGAAAGCCGATCAGGACCATATCCCTCTCATCCGCCGCGGAAAACTCCCCTATGGGCGAAGGATCAGTCTTCTGGGCCACTGCGATGACACGCATCCCCTCTCCCCCCAGCTCGGAAGAGCGCTTGAGGACGAACGCCTGCATTTCCTCTGTCAACGGCACCACACGGTCGCCGTATTCCGCAAAAGCGCAGCATTTCAGCATTTCTTCCACCGCGCCCTTGGTGATCATCTGTGTTTTTCCGCTCCGGTCGTAGACCACTACGCTCATGCGCCGGCGGTTGAAGTCGAAGGGGACCTCGTCTACCTTCACGTAGTCGTTCACAGACCGCCCGCCTCCGATCTCTTCCTGTTTTTCTATGATCGCCAGATCGATGAGATTTTTCAATCCGGTCTGGTAATAGCTGTTGAGATACGCATGCCGCAGCACCCGCGCATCCTCGTTTCCCCGGATATCCAAGTGACACTCCAAAACCACCTGATCCTGCGTCAGCGTACCCGTCTTGTCCGTGCACAGTATATCCACAGATCCGAGATTCTGGATGGCGTTCAGATTTTTGATAATCACTTTCTTCTGGCCCATGGCCACCGCTCCCCTGGCCAGAGAGGCGGTGACGATCATGGGAAGCATTTCCGGTGTCAGTCCCACGGCCACGGAAATCGCAAAAAGCGCCGCGTTCATCCAGCTGCCCTTCGTAAAACCGTTGACCAGCAATACAATGGGCACCATGGTCAGCATGAAACGGATGAGCACCCACGAGACGGAATTGATCCCCTTCTCAAAGCTGGTCTTTTCCGGCTTAGCCGCCAGTCCCTGCGCCATGCCGCCCAGCAGCGTATCGCCGCCCACCGCCAGCACCGCCGCCCGCGCGCTTCCGCTGACTACATTGCTTCCCATGAACGCCAGATTCGGCATATCCATGACTGAGCCGCCGTCGGACGGACCCGCGGTCTTCTCCACAGGCTCGCTTTCTCCAGTCAGTGCGGACTGGCTGACAAACAGGTCTTTTGCAGACAGAACGCATACGTCTGCCGGTATCATATCTCCTGCCGAAAGCACCACCAGATCCCCAACGACCAGATCCTCCTGGGGGATCTCTTCCAGCTTCCCCTCTCTGATCACGCGGACTTCTGTGCGGATCATTCCCGAAAGGCGGGCGGCCGCGTTTCCGCTTCTGGTCTCCTGCACGAGACGCAGCAGACCGGAGATCATCACCATAACTGCAATGATGATCACCGTGGCAAAATTCTTTTCTCCTTCCTCCGCGAAGATAATATCCGTAAACGCAGATACCACCGCCAGCACGGACAAGATCGCCGTAAACGGATTGATAAAGGCCCCGCAGATACGTCTGGGAAGAGACTGTCCCCCGCCGCGGCTCACTATATTGGCCCCATAGCGCTCCCTGGCGGCGAAGACCTCCCTGGACGCCATGCCGTCTTCGCCGGAGCCCAGCTTCTGAAGCACCGTCTCCGCGCCGTGAGCGGCCGCAGACAAAAGTCTGTCCCGGACTTCTTCCCTCCGTCTCAGATCAGCCTTGTTGTTCTTTTCAAATATCTTTTTCATTGTACCGTACCTCCAAAATTTCATATTTGTGCATTCATATCGTCGTAAAGGCTCCGCACCACAGCTGCTTCCGGCGTCCATTCTCCTCACCTCCCTTTCCTTTCAAACTGTCTATCTGATCGCTTTTCATCGGGTGCCCCTGTAAAAAGGCATAAAAAAACCACCGCTTCACAGAGATGTTCCGTCAGCGATGGTCACAATTTTTTGCACAGCAAAATCAAGCCGCCGGCGGGCCCTGCCTGCCGCGGATCTCATTTGCGACCATTCTGACGACGTCCATCATTCTCCTTCGATCATGACCGTCCATAAAACTGCCTCCTTCCCGAAAAAAAAACTCCCGTATGTTCGGCAGTGAACATACGGGAGCGCAATACAGCTGATCCACATATCCCCGTTTGAGCTTTGACTCTGGAGGGCGATGAAACTGCATTATGCTATACCTTGATTCGATATAGCCTGTTCAAACCTTCTCATGGTGTCTCCACCACTTCGCGGCAGCAGTCCGTATCCCTCTAGTAGCCTCACCTACCGAGCGGTCTTCAGTGTACCACAGAATCATATCGTTGGCAATACCTTCTTGTGATTTTCATTTTGCGGCTTGGGCCGGCCATCAGGGCACGATCTTCTCGATGGCCGTCACGGTGCCCGCCATGCCCAGACAGGACAGATCTCCGCGTCGTCGCGCGTCCCTGCTCATCTGGCCGGTATCCACGATGAACTCGACCATGTTTCCGCTTCCGTCTCCCCTGGGGCAATACTGCCGCGTCTCATTTGTGTGGCGGTTGCTTTTGATGTCGCCCGTCATGACGGTGATCGTCTTCCCCGAAGAAAAGGTGATCCGGAACCGCTCTCCGCTCCCCTTGGCATAGTAGGTCCCCAGAGCTACCAGGTAATCCCCGTCGACTCTGCGGAATCCCTGTTCGTCCGTCACGGCTTTCTGCTGAAGCTTCCACTGCCAGGAACTGCGGTTGGTGATCGCCCGGTAGTCCATGTACGCCTTGAAGGACGTATCCACCGCCGGCACGCTCATTGCCACGGTCTTTACCCGCCGCTCGCCGCCTCTGGAGACCGCGTCCGCCACCTGCACGGGCTTTGGTTTTTCCCTGACCAGACGGATCCCGTTCTCCACCTGGCAGGGGATCGGTCTCAGATCCGCCGCCAGATCCCGCCCGGCAAGTTCTGCTTCTCCTTCCGTCCCCCAGCCCAGCGGCATGCAGATGGCCGCCGGCAGTCCCGCCGTCTCCGGGATCGTTCGAGTATATCCGCGCTGGCCGCCGGCAGCGGCGGCCGCTCCGTGTTCCGCCTGCAGGGACTGCAGGCGGACAGGATTGTCCACAACTCCCTGACAAAACGTCATGGCGGCTGTCAGCGCCAAAATTGTCGCCATTTTATTCTTTCTATTGTTTAAAATAATCTTATCTCCTTTTCCTGTTTTCTTTTTTGATCTGGAGAAATTTATACTTCTACATATTCATTATTATGCAGCAGCTATTAATTTATACTCCGGGTGCAGGAAAAAATTGTCGATCCATAGCGGCGCCCTTCATTTTTTATAAAAAGCTCTGCGGCGCAGGGGGCTCTGCACGCCGGATAATGCGGTTTTCGGCTGTCCGCATCCGCGAAAAAAAAGGCGAACGATTCGTTCTGTTCACCGCGCCGGACCCACGGCCCTTATATGAAAATGGGCGCAACGCTTTACAGACTCGGCGTTTGAAATTAAAATAATAGAATATAATAGCTATATTTAAAAGGAAAAGACAGCCAGAGGCGGTCAGGGCCGGCGCAGCCCCGCAGCGGCGGGCCGTCTCTGCGATCAGGGAGGTATAGGAATGAGCGAAAAGATGAGGATCAGAAATGAATGGGAGACAGATCACAGACGGGTGGAGGAGATCACCAGAAAAGCTTTCTGGAATTTATATGTTCCCGGATGCGCGGAACACTATCTGGCCCATGTTATGCGGGATCACGAAGACTTTCTGCCGGAGCTGGATCTGGTGATCGAAGACGATGGGCAGGTGGTGGGAAATATCATGTATACGAAAACAAAACTGATCGATGAATCTGGCAGGGAAAAGGATATCCTCACCTTCGGTCCGGTCTCTGTCCTGCCGGAATACCAGCGGAAAGGTTACGGCAAAAAGCTCATGGAGCATTCCTTTCAGAAAGCGGCAGCCCTTGGCTACGACGCCATCGTGATCTTTGGAAATCCGGGAAATTATGTGAGCCGCGGTTTTAAAAGCTGCAAAAAATACCACGTCTCCGTCGAGGGCGGAGGGTACCCCACGGCAATGATGGTAAAGGAGCTCAGACCGGGAGCTCTGGACGGGCACAGCTGGATCTATCGCCAAAGTCCCGCCATGGATATAGACGAACGCGCTGTGCATTCTTTTGATGAGGGATTTGAGAGATTAGAAAAAAAATACTGCACAAGTCAGGAAGAATTTTATATCTACAGTCATTCTTCGATCCTGTAAACACGCCCGTTCAGGCCGCCGGCAGGCGCAGCGCCGCAGCGGTGATCCGATCTGCTCAGACGCCTGCGTCCCTGTCATCCAGCGAATCTTCACGAAAACGTCAAAGAAATGTAATTTGACATCCTCCTCCGCAGGGCATACCCTATAGAAAAAGGGGATTGTCAGAGTATTCAGAAGCTATCGGGAGGAAAAAAATGAAACACACACAGTTTATTTTGGGATTTGTGGTCGGCGGACTGGTCTTCGGCGGGGGCGCCGTCTTTGCCGCCAATTACGTAAACGCCTCGCCCTCGGACAATGTGATCAAAGTGGACGGCAAGATCGTCACGCCTCAGGCGTATCTCATCGAAGGCCATAATTATGTACAGCTGAAAGATCTCGCCGAGCTGGTGGATTTCGGCCTCGTCTGGGACGGCCGCAATTCCACTGTCAACATCGACACCACCGTTCATTACACGCCGCAGACCGGAGATCCCAACGGGTCTACAGGATTCGTGCAGGTGCCGCAGACCGGTGAATTGTTCATTCCAGACGTGGGAGATTCCATTGTGGCAAGCGACGGCAGCGGCTATGAGATCAAGGATATGAGCCAGTACAACCGGGAAGCTTTTCTCACCGGTCCCATGGCTTCCCTGCCGGAACCCAGCTGCGACTGGAAACAGTTTCCCAAGGTGGACAAGCCCGCCGTCACGGCAGAGCGGAAGAAAAGCGCCGGCGCCGACTATCTTTACATCACCAATTACCATGAAATGCGCCGGATGCAGTACACGCTCTACAACGCGATCTGTGCAAACCCGGCGACCTGGGAAAACGGCGGTCTGAAGCGCAGCGCAAAGGGCTCGCCGCTGGTCAAAATACAGTTCGGCATACCCGCCGACGCCTCCTCGGTCCAGTCCTTCTGGCCCTGGTACGGGGACCGTCTGACAGACGCATTTAAAAAACATCCCACCGGCACCTATTATCTGGACGTCAAAGATGTTTACAAGGACGGCGCGTTTCTCCGCACCGAATATAAATTTGTGATAATATAGCCGCAAAAAAAGCCGCCGGAAACGGCGGCTTTAAACTGTAGAAAGCTGCTAATGTGTATAGTCTAAAATAGTTACGCTATCTCCCAGATCTTTCACGATCAGTTCCTTCATTCGCTTAGCAAATGGACATGGGTATCCGATCGGGGTTCCCCTTTGAATACAACTTGCAAAAACGATCGTATCGGCGCCTCTTTTTACTAATTCCCTTGCTCTTAATATGGATTTCTTTGCAGGACAGCCTCCGCAATTAGTAAATCCAATGATTTCTATATCCTCAGTGATTCCCTGAAAAACGCCTGTTTTTTCTTTAATTGCAAGAAAATCTGCCGTTCCGGGACAAAAATCCTCTGTCTGCATACATCTGATTATTCCTAACTTCATAACGCAATTCTCCCCCCCCTAAACTCGTTTGTTGTCTGCGTCTTTTACACCAAAGGCAACTTCTAATTTGCCATATTATATAGTATTTCAAAACAAAAGTTCAGCAAAGTATATTTATTCTCAATTATATGCTGCGATCCTGTTTAAACGGGGCTTTTTTCTGCAGTCTGAATCAGCCGCTTCCTGCGGCTTTATATTTGTATGGACTCCCACTTCCCTCTCTGAAAACGGACCGTCAGCAGGACGCCCCGCAGAGTGATGTCCATGGCATAGGCGCACCAGACGCCAAACAGCCCCATTCCAAGTCCTGCCGCCAGCGTGTAGCCCAGACCGATGCGGATCCCCCAGATCCCAACGAGCGTGGCGTACATGGGAAATTTCGTATCTCCCGCTCCCTGCAGGCTGCTTCCCATGATCTGCGTCACGGCTCCCATGGGCTGAAAAAACGCGATCAGCCGCAGCACCGAAGCCGCCATGCGCCGCACCTCCGGCGTCTGTGTAAAGCAGGAGACCAGCTGCGGCGCGAAGACGAAGAAAACAACGCCGAAGATCACCATGAGGCCCATCACCAATTTAGTGGTAAGCGCTGTGATCTCTCTGGCCTTCTGCGGATCTTGTTCACCCAGGCAGATGCCGGTCATGACCGCGGCGGCCATCCCAAATCCGAAATCCGGTATGTACGCGAAGTTTTCTATGGTGCCCGCCACATTGTGAGCCACGTAGGCGCCCGTTCCCAGGGATATGATCATGCCGTTGTAGATGAGCTGGCCTGTGCGCATGATCAGTTTTTCCATGCCGGCGGGTCCTCCGATGGCAGCCACGGTCCGCGCGCTGTCACGGTTGAAATGAAATTCTTTGAAGGACAGCCTCAGCGCCGCATCCCGCCGGCAGAGCTTCGCGGCCAGCAGACAGACGCCCAGAAGACGGGAGACGGTGGTCGCCAGAGCCAGTCCCGTTATTCCAAATCCCAGCCGGATGAACAAACAGTTCAGCGCCACATTCACGAGATTGGAAAATCCGGTGACGTACATAGGCGTTTTCGTATCTTTAGACGCCCGCAGACAGGCGGAGAGGACCAGCGACAGGCAGATCAGCACCGAAGGTACCGCTACGATGAGATAGTAGGGCACGGCAAAGGCCAGCACCTCCTCCTCCGCTCCCGAAAGGCGAAGGATCGGCACGCAGAAACCCAGACTGACGGCGCCGACCACAATGCCCAGCGCCGCGCCCATGACCACCGACTGCCGAGCGGCGTCCTCCGCCGCTTTTCTGTCGCCCCTTCCCATATAACGGGCCGCCACGCTGGAGGTCCCCACGCTGACCGCAGTGTAAAATGCAATGTAAATATTGACGATCAGGCTTGTGACGCCGATCGCCGCAATGGCGTTGTCGTGGATCTGTCCCGCAAAATAAGTATCCACCGTTCCAAGGAGCGTCTGCAGAATATTTTCGATTATGATCGGAACCGCCAGCACCGTGATCTGACCGGCGTATTCCCTTCTGACCTGCCTTCGGTCCTGCCTTCGATCCCGCTTCCCGTACCCGGTCTCCTGTGACGGCGTACGGCCTTCTGCACTTTTCATGGCGGGCCTCTATTTCAAAAACTGGGCGATGGCCTGCTTCAAATCCTCTAAAACCTTTTGATCGTCGGTCTGCACCGCCTCCACAACACAGTGCTCAATGTGATCCTGCAATATGATCTTTCCTATATTATTGACAGCGGAACGGACAGCGGAGAGCTGGATCAATATCTGCGCGCAGTCCCGATCCTCCTCCACCATCCTTTTGATCGCTTCCATATGGCCGGTGACCCGCGAGAGCCGGTTCAGAACCGCTTTTGTGTTTTCGTGATGATGAGCCATGACGTCATCCTCCTTTCATATCCCCCCATGGGGGATATGAAGATTATAACGCTTCTTCCGATGCTCTGCAAGCGCTTTCTCCCCGGAGAATGTACGGCCAGGAAAAAAGAAACACAGGAACAGACAGCGCCCGGATAAGATAGGCAAAATAGCCGTTCTCATCCGGGCGCGCTTCATCTATGGTAATTTACAGTTACAGATAGATCGTCGTTCCTCCGCGCCGCGGCCTTGCGCCTGGGTCCGGCAGACAGAGTGCCGGGCCGGGACGCGTATCCGGCGCGCCGGGATTCTCCGGTCTGCATGCAGGTTCTATTCTGCACGTGAAATTGGGATTTACCCGAGGCTGCGGCCTGGGATGCGGTTCCGGTCCGCAACACGGTTCGGGCCTGCGCCGTGGTTCCGGTCCCGGGCATGGCTCCGGCCTGCAGTCCCGTTCGATCTTACAACAAAAATCAGGCTTCGGCCGGGGGCAGGGCGGCGGACACGGGCACGGAGGACACGGCTCCGGGCAGGGCGGCGGGCACGGACACGGAGGACACGGCTCCGGACAGGGCACCGGGCACGGGCCTCAGCCAGGGCGCTTCGGCTCTCTTCGGTTTTTCCAATATTAAGCTCTCACCCGGAGGCACCTACTCGCTGCCGGTCTCAAAGATGTATAAAAGAGACAGCATCCGCGTAGTTTCCCGCCAGTTCGATCAGCCGCATCACCGCTGTGTGAAGCCGTTCTGATTTGGGATGTTCGGCGTCTGCCCCGCATTCCAGGAAATACGCTTCCGCGGGCGCGATCTGCCCCAGCAGGACCCAGATGGCGACCTGCACCGCCGCATAGGCGTCGTTATCGTCCAGAGCCGGCGAAGCGGACGCGTTCACCCCTGCCAGATCGAAGGTCTGCGCTGCGCTGACCGCGGGATACGCGTTTGCCAGCAGCCAGGCCGTCATCGTTTTCTGGCGAGCGGCAGCGTCGGGGAACGCGGTCTCAAACGCGCCGCTCCGGTAGGATACTCCGTAAGGTCCGTCTTTAAATTTATCCAGACAAAAGGCCTGTCTGGTTCCCCCGCCCGCAGTGAGATAAAACTGAAATATATTGTTGTGATCCGCTCGATTCAGCCTGTAACGAGATGCGGATGTAAATGATAAGTCGCAGTAGTTTTCGGGCCCGCCGGGGCCGCTGTTGCCGTCTGCCGTCCCGGTAATATCAGTCCCCGAATACAGTACAAAGGGTCGGGTGGGAGGGAACTGCGCAGCCCTCGTACCCGATTGCACGGAATCTATAATTAACATGGTCATTCTCCTTTTAACCATAGGAATATTCGTCTGTTTCCCGCAAAGAAAACAAGCAGGCGGAAATTGTTCCACCTGCTTTAGATTATGCCCTGCGGTCCGATTGGGTTCCCAATAGTCAAAGGTTATGCTCCTGTCAACGCAGCGCGGTCTGCAGTTTTGCCATGAGAGAATCCTGCGGCGATCCGGCTGCAATGGTATCTCTCACAAATCCCGCCAGCTTTGGTTCATCCGTCACGATACCGTCCACGCCCAGCCGGATCAGTTCCCTCATGTCCCTCTCTCCGTTTACCGTCCAGGCGTAGAATGCTTTTCCCTGTTCATGTGCGGAGTCCACAATCTCTGCGGTGACGGAGCCCGCGCCCACGCTGAAGGCGTCTGCCGCCTCAAAGCGGCTGAGATTCTCCGGAGCTTCCCGCGTGATATATACTGTACGCAGCGCCGGTTCCAGTTCTTTTACTTTTTTCAGATCGCCGTAATGCATGGACGCCACGGAGCACCACGACTCGCCGCCGTACCGCCGGATGATCTTCACCGCCTCTTCCGCCATCCCTCTGCCATTTTCAGCGGTCTTTCCGTCCCCCGATTTCAGTTCGATCATGAGTTCGATCCGGCCTTTGGCTTCGCTTACCATCTCCCTCAGCTCCGGTATCCGCTCACCCTCCTGATCCAAAGGGCCGTACAGTCCGGCTTCCAGCGCCTTCAGCTCTGCCAGCGTCAGATCCGACACCCGTCGGTCTACGCCCTCCGTCCGGAACAGCGTGTCGTCATGGAGCACCACCAGTTCCCCGTCCTTCGTCTGACGGACGTCGATCTCCGCTGTCTGCGCACCGGTAAACTGCGCTCTGCGAAGGGCCGCCAGCGTATTTTCCCGCTCCGTCTCGGCTCCCGCCCGATGAGCCACGATCAGCGGCTGAGGCGGGGAAGTCCAGCTGTGAAGGCTCGCCACAGACATCCCCATATAAAACAGTATGATCACTGCCAGCACAAACAGCTGCGAAGCGGGCGTCCTTCTCTTTTCTGCGGATCTGCGGCCTGAAAACAGCGGCTTTACGCAGGCGGGCCTCCCTCCGTGGTACTGGTGATACAGGGAGGTCAATATTCCCATCCCGCAGACGATCGTGTAGACAGAGACGAAAATACTGCCCGTATCCTTCAATTTTGCGCATACAAACCAGAAAGCGTAGGACGCCTGCTCTCCGCTGTAAAAAATCTGTGCCCACAAAAAAAGAGCGGCGAGAACGGCGAGGCAAAACAGTGCGGCCGCCGCTACGCAGAAAAAAAAGTACAGGGCCAGACAGACCGCCGCTCCGACTCCATTTCCCGAAAGCATCAGGCGGCTTCTGCGGGCGGCGGCCCGAAAGCCGCCGTTTTCCAGTACGACCTCTGGAACAGCAAAGCTATGTCGCAGGACTGCCAGAGCAAACAGGCAGAACAGAACGGCTGCGGCCCCGCGAAACACAGGCGTCTGTGCGGATCCTCCGGACATGGACTCTAACAGTTCCAGCCGCCGCAGCGGTTCAGACGAAATTGCAAAACCCGTAAATGGGAGGAGCAGGATCAGGTAAGGGATCATGAGCGCCTTATCCGGTCTGAAAAGCAGAAACATTTTGCGCAGCGCGCCGCTAAGAAGCTGCAGCGGCCCTCTTTTGCTTCCGTTCCGGGCCCCTTCAAAGTAAAGCAGCACTCCGGCGATCTCCACGTAAAGGGAGCAGGCCAGGATCAGCAGCCAGACAGCGGCCAGCACCAGAGCGCCTGGATCCATCAGCAGATGCAGTAAGCCCGTACCGGACATTCCCGCCGTCCCAGCCTTTTTCACGATCAGTGACAGTATGCCGTCCTGAAGCGGGATCAGCATGAGGAGAAGGAACTTCCACGAAAGTATAAAAATAAGCAGGGCGCTCCAATCCCAGAATATAAAACGAATGGTGTTTCTGAATATTTCCGCCGTTTCCGCCCGCCTCTTTGCCATCTGATCCTTTTCCTCCCCAGTTGTCCGTTTCGCTTCATCATTACTGTTTTATTCTTCCGCGGCATGGTGGCGGATATGCAGTAAATCCCGGGATTTTTCCCTTCGCGCCAAGAATTTTCTTACTGTTTGACCAACCCAGATAAACAAGCTATAATAGACCATATTCGTCTAAAAATCGACTGGATCGGCAAACGCGGAGTAAGACCCCGGAAGGAGGAAGTCTTAACATGAACCCGGAGTACATCTATGAATTTACTATTTCACCCAATTATCGTTCTCTGGACGATATTTCGGATGAACAGCTGCGCTCTTTTCTCACCGTCCTGCCCCGTATCTTTCCCGGCGGGATCGTCTGCTACGACACTTCCAATTTTGATCTGTTGTTTCTCAGCCAGGGCGCTGCGGATCTCTTCGGTTTTTCGCATATTAAGCTCTCACCCGGAGGCACCTACTCGCTTCCGGTCTCCACGCCCGCAGACGCGGTGCGGGAACTTCTCTACGAGGGAAAGAAACAGATCGACACGGTTGGACAGCTCCACCTGAATATCGCGGTCTCCAGCAATACAGGGGAGACCATTCACATCCGTCTGGACGGCGGTCTGGCGGAAAATGCGGAATGGGGCTCTTATCTTATCTGCATCCTATCGGATGTGACCGGACCCCTGCGGGAGTTTTCCAACCTGCACAACTGCGTGGACAGGGACGAACTGACAGGGCTCTATGTCCGCTCCGCCGTGGAGTGTCAGTGCGGACGCTATCTCCAGTGGGTAGGCAATTATAAAAACCACGCCATATTCCGCATCGAGCTGGACAACTTCCGCGCTGTGGTCAGCGCTTTGGGAGAAGATACGGCCAACGAGATCCTGAAGACCACCGGCGCTCTGCTGACCGGCGCCTTTCGCGCGGACGATCTCCTGGGGCGCCTGGGCGATCATGAATTCTTCGTGCTGATGAAAAATGTCCCTGACCAGAGGATCGTAAAAAACCGGGCCTCGGAGATCTGTCACATGGTCAGCCGTCTCTTTATGGAATACGAATATCCGCCGGGTTCCTGCAGCATCGGCATCACCTACGGAAGACTGGACGCCCTGAGCCTGAAAGAAAATATGGACAATGCGGACCTGTCTCTGTTCCGGGCCAAAGAACGGGGAAAAAACAACTGGAGCATCTGTGAATACGATTACCTCAGCAATACCAGCCGCGAGAGCTGCTTCGGCAGCGCCGGACGGTGCAGCAATCTGGAAGAATAAATCTATTTTTTTTGAACCTTTCGACAGATTATGATACAATACTTTTGTATTGTGTTATGCGGGAACGCCTGACGCCATGGGGGCCTGGGGCTGCGCAGAACGCAAAAGCAGACAGAAAGGAGATCCCAATTGCTTTTTGCCTACGTTCTCACACCTTTTGCAGCCGCGCTGCTGCTTCTTTTATGTCAGAAATGGATCCGCGGGCGCGCGGGGTGGTTTGTGCTTCCTGTACCCGCGGCGCTTTTTGCGCTGTATCTGTTTCAAATGCCTGTTGTCGCCGGGGGCGGGTCTGTCCGCACGGAAGGATCCTGGGTGCCTCTGCTGGATCTGAATCTATCCTTTGAACTCTCAGGGCTCTCGGCGCTTTTTTCGCTTCTCATCACCTTCGTCGGTATGGTGGTGATCTTCTACTCGATCTTTTATCTATCCAAAAAAGAACGCCTGATCCATTTCTACATATATTTACTGATGTTCATGGGGGCCATGCTGGGCGTGGTCACCGCCGACAATCTTCTCATCCTGTATCTGTTCTGGGAACTGACCAGCGTGTCCAGTTTTCTGCTCATCGGATTCTGGTTTGAAAAGGAACGGTCCCGCTACGGCGCTCAAAAAGCCATGCTGATCACCGTCTCCGGCGGTTTCTGCATGCTGGTGGCCTTCGTTCTCATAGGCAGCGTGTGCGGCACCTTTGAGATCAGCGCGATCCTGGCTCAGGGCGAACTGCTGCGGCAGAGCGCTCTCTATCCCGCCGTCGCCGTGCTGATCATGCTGGGCGCTTTTACAAAATCGGCCCAGGTCCCCTTCCACATCTGGCTGCCCTCCGCCATGGAAGCTCCTACTCCGATCAGCTGTTATCTTCACTCCGCCACCATGGTAAAAGCCGGGATTTTTCTGCTGGCCCGTTTTACGCCCCTGCTGGGAGGCACTGTCCTGTGGAATACGACGGTGACCGGCGTGGGGCTGATCTCCCTGCTCTTCGGCTCTTTCATGGCTCTGCGGCAAAAGGACCTGAAGGCGCTGCTGGCCTATTCCACCATCAGCCAGCTGGGTCTGATCATATCCCTGTTCGGTATGGGCACCGAGGCCGCCGTGCTGGGCGGTCTGTTCCATCTGATCAATCACTCCGCCTTCAAGGGAAGCCTGTTTCTCATGACCGGCATCGTGGACCACGAGACCGGGACCCGCGACATGACCCTTCTGCGCGGGCTGGGCAAAGCTATGCCCTTTACCGGCGCTGTGGCTTTCATCGGCTCCTGCGCCATGGCCGGTCTGCCGCCCTTTTCCGGCTTCCTCAGCAAAGAGATGTTCTTTGAGGCGGCGGCGGACGCGCCTTTTTCCGGACTGTCCTACCTGGGCGCCGCCGCCTGGCTGGTACCGGCTGCAGCGGTTCTGGCAAGCCTCTTTACCTTCGTCTATTCCCTGAGCATTTTCGGAAAGGTCTTTCTCGGAAAAGAGCTGACGTCGGATACTCCCAAGCATCCGCACGAAGCGCCTGCCGGCATGCTGCTTCCTGCATTCATGCTGGTCTCTCTGAATCTGGTATTCGCCCTGGCGCCCAATTTCTTCGGCGGAGCGCTGGTGGCTCCCGCGGCGAAACAGGTCCTGGGACTTTCCGCCCCGCCGCATCTGCACATCGCCTTCTGGCACGGGATCACGCCCGCGCTGATGATGACTGCAGCCGTCGTCGCCGCCGGTGCGCTGCTCTACAGCCGGCTTGGGCCCTTCCGCCGGGCCGTCATGCGGTTCTCACTGCCCATCGGCGCGAACAGAGCCTACGACTGGAGTCTCCCTGCTCTCATCGGCGGGACCGGCCGCATTACAGACGCCTACATGACAGGCAACATCTCTCATTACCTGGGCTACATTCTCGCAGCCTGCCTGGCTGTGGTAGGTCTGCCCGTGGTTTTGTTCGGCTTTGCCAGTGAGATCTTTACGGCGGATCTGGCCCGCATCGAACTCATCGAGATCGCAATGACCGCCATCACCGTGGCCGCGGCCATACTGGCCGCCACCATGAAAAAACGTGTCCACGTCATCCTGGCGCTGGGAGCCGCCGGCTACATGGTCTCCATGTTCTTCGTCATGTTCAGCGCCCCGGATCTGGCCCTGACTCAGCTTCTGGTAGAAACGGTGACGTTGATCCTCTACGTCATGGTCCTGCGGCAGTTCCCCTCGGGCATGGACCCCGCCCCGGAACGGCAGGACAAGCCCGCGGCAAAATGCGGCCGGCTGCTGATCTCCGCGGCTGTGGGAGCTTCCATGTTTTTCATCAGCATGTTCGCCCATTCACACCGGCTGTTCGAAACGATCTCCTTCTTTTTCACACACAACAGCCTGCGCCTGGGCGGAGGCAAGAATGTAGTAAATGTAACGCTGGTGGATTTCCGTGGACTGGACACCATGGGCGAGATCTCCGTGCTCTGCATGGCGGCTCTGGGCGTTTACATACTCACCTCCCTGTACACGGACAGCAGCGGAAAGACCCGCGCCGAGGAACGCCATTCGGGCCCCCAGGACAGCTACGTGCCGGGCAATGACAATGATATCGTCATTCTGACGCTGGCCAAGCCCATCTCCTTCGTCATCCTGTTCGTCTCCGTGTATCTGTTCAGCGCCGGACACAACAATCCCGGAGGCGGCTTTATCGCCGGACTGATGACGGCTTCCGCCCTGCTGCTCATGTATATCACCGAGGGCAAACGCTCCATCGAAAGGCTGCCGGCCCATCTGTCCTCCTTTCTTCCCATCGGGCTGTCCGTGGCTGTAGCCTGCGGACTGGGAGGCGTGCTGGCTGGCAGGGCCTTCCTCACCCACACCTTCGGTCACTACACCATTTCCGCTCTCGGAGGGATCCACCTGGAGGTGGCGACGGCCATGATCTTTGATTTCGGCGTCTTCCTCGTGGTGATCGGAGCCGTCATGTCCATCATTTACAATATCGGAAAATCGAAGTAATCAGCACAGGAGAAATTTTATGGAAACATTGATATCAGTTCTGGTCGGAATACTGTTTGCAGCGGGCACCTACATGATCCTGTCCCGCAGACTGCTCCGCATCGTCTTTGGCACCAGCCTGCTTTCCAACGGTACGCTTCTGTTTCTGATGCTTTCCGGCAAGCTGCAGCGAGGCGAGTCTCCCATTCTCACTCCCTTCGCTAAGACCTATGCGGATCCGCTGCCCCAGGCTATGATCCTGACCGCCATCGTGATCAACTTCGCCATCACCGCGTTCTGTCTGGTGCTGTGCTACCGCACTTATCATTCTCATGGCAGCGACGATGTAGATGATCTTACGGGAAAGGAGGACGAGCATAAATATGGGCATTAATACAAACCTTCCGCTCCTGCCCATACTGATCCCCATGATCACGGGAATCCTGCTGTTTTTCGCGAGAAAGCGGGTGCTGTTTCACCGGACGGTGAGCGCTGTCAGCGCCCTGGCCATGGTGGCCGCCGCCGTCTATCTGCTCTGCACTGTCAAAGCGCAGGGCATGCTGGTATTCTGCGCCGGCGGCTGGAGCGCCCCCTACGGCATCACTTTCGCCGTGGACCTGTTCTCCTGCATCATGGTGCTCATGGGTTCCATCCTCTCCTTCACCGGCCTTCTGTTCAGCTACTGCACCATCGACAGGGAGAAGGAGATCCACGATTATTATATTCTGTGGCAATTTCTCATGCTGGGCATCAACGGGACCTTTGTCACAGGGGATCTCTTCAACCTGTACGTATTCTTTGAGATCATGCTCATCGCCTCCTACGGCATTCTGGTCATCGGCGGCTCTAAGCCGCAGCTGCGGGAGACCTTCAAGTATCTGCTCATCAACATCGTCTCCTCCATCATCTTCCTGATCGCGCTGGGGACGCTGTATTCCATGATCGGTTCTGTGAATATGGCCGACGTGGCGGCCAAGATCGCCACCGTGGAGGACCCGCATCTGGCCACAGTATCCGCCATGCTGCTCTTTATCGTCTTCGGCGTCAAGGGCGCTATGTTTCCGCTGTATTTCTGGCTGCCGAAGGTACACACCGTGGCCGCCGCGGCCGTCAGCTCCATCTTTTCCGGCCTTCTCATCAAGGTAGGGGTCTGCTCCATGGTCCGCGCCTTCACGCTGATCTTCGTGGGAGACAGCGCTTACACCCACACCTTTATCATGATCGTCGGCGTCCTCACCATGTTCTTCGGCGTGTTCGGCGCGGTGAGCCAGATGAATTACAAGAGCATTCTCGCCTATCACAGCATATCCCAGGTAGGCTATATGGTTGCGGGACTGGGGCTGTTCACTGTCTCCTCCGTGGCCGGGACCATCTACTTCATCGTACACCACGCCTTTGTAAAGGCCTGTCTCTTCCTGACCGCAGGCGTGGCTGAGGAGATCACTGGAACAAAGGAACTGAAAAAAATGGGCGGCCTGCTAGGGCTGTATCCCGCTCTGGGCTTCCTGTTCTTTCTTGCGGCCATGTCCCTGGCCGGAGTCCCGCCCCTTTCCGGTTTTTTTGGAAAGCTGATGCTGCTCCTGGCCGCCGCCGATCTGAAAAACTACTGGATGATCGCCTGCGCCATGGCCGTGGGCGTGCTGACGCTGTTTTCCATGGTAAAGATCTTCATGTACGCCTACTGGGGAACGCCGGCCCGATCCTACACGCCGGCGGAAGGCTTTCTGCCCTCCGGCGGCAAGCGGTACCTTTGCAGCCTGATCCCCATCGCGGTACTGGGACTGCTGACCGCCTGCATGGGTCTCTTCGCTCAGCCCGTTCTGTCTCTGTGCACGGAAGCAGCAGAGCAGATGATGGATCCCCGTTATTATATCGACGCTGTTTTGTACACTGTCGGCGGCCGTCACTAGAAAGGAGGTTTCCGTTGGCACAACAGTTTCTTCTCAACCTGAGCCTGGCTTTTATCTGGACCTTTTTATCCGACTCCGTTACCATGGCGGGATTCCTCTTCGGTTACGCCCTGGGAGCGCTGTTTCTCTATCTGTTTTATGTGCACGCCGGAAAGACCTTCTACCTGAAAAAGCTGTGGAAGTCTCTGGTCCTGCTGGCTGTGTTTTTCAAAGAGGTCATCAGCGCCAACCTGACAGTGCTGCGCTACGTCCTCTCTCCGCTGGATCACCTGAATCCCGGTATCATCGCCATGCACGTGGACTTCGACACGGATTTCGAGCTGGTGCTGCTGGCCAACATGATCACTCTGACGCCGGGAACGCTGACGCTTGAGATCTCCACGGACAACAAGACTCTGTTTCTCCACGTGCTGGACAGCTCTGACCCGGAAAAGCTGATCGCCCACATCCGCCGGGAATTTGTGGACCGCATCAAGGAGGTGAGCGCGCCGTGATCGATTTTCTCGTATCCTATCCGCTGATCGGCAAGTGCGTAGACCTGATCCTTTTCATGGCGGGTCTGGCCGCCGTGATCAATCTGGTGACCATCGCGCGGGGCAAGACCCTGGCAGACCGGGTCATCGGCCTGGACGCTCTGGGAACGCAGGTTATGGCTCTTATCGTTCTCTATGCTTTTAAGCACGGCACGGATCTCTACATGTCCGCCGTGCTGGTCATATCCATACTGAGCTTTGTGGCCCTGGTGGTTTGGAGCAAATACATCCAGCAGGGCAACGTCGTCTATCCGCTGAAAGCTCCCCACAAAGAAAAAAATTCCCTCCATATAGAAGAAGGGATCTGGGAGCGGACTCAGGCCAAAGACGCGGAGGAAAAACAGAAGGAGGTGCAGAAATATGAGTGAACTGTTTCACGGCACTCAGGGGGCAGACTGGATGTTCGAGCTGATCATCTGCCTGTTTCTGGTGGTAGGCGGGATCTTCTGTCTGGGCGGAAGCATCGGGCTGCTGCGCTTTCCCGATATTTACTGCAAAATGCAGGCCCTCTCCAAGCCGGTGACGCTGGGGATCTTCAACCTCATCATCGCATACATCCTGTTCCTGCTCTACGCCGGGATCGGCCTGTCCATGAAGGGCCTGCTGGCCGTGGTCTTTCTGCTGCTGACCATTCCCATCGGTTCGCACATGATCATCAAAGCCTCTTACCGCAGCGGCGTCCCCATCTGGACGGAAAGCCTTATGGATCAGCTGGCGCCTCTGCACTCCCGCGAAAAGGACAACCCCGGCGCCCAGATCCGGGCCGAGGTCCGCAAAGCCCCAGAGGACAGTCTGGCTCAGGATATTCACAGTGTCCGCGTCTTTACCGACGAAGACGGACAGCATGCCGAACCGGAGGATAAAAAAAAGCCCTGATATATCAGGGCTTTCTGCCAGCGTGCGCGCCGGGACCTGGTTCTATCCCCTATCTCTGGGGAATGATCTCCAGCCAGTATCCGTCCGGGTCTGCAATAAAATAAATACCCATCGCCTCGTTTTCAAAGCAGACCGCGCCCATCTTCCGGTGCTTTTTCAGCGCCCCCTCGAAATCGTCGGTCACGAAAGCGGTGTGAAATTCGTTCTCCCCCAGATCGTAGGGTTCCTTTCTGTCCCGCAGCCAGGTCAGTTCCAGCTGATGGGACGCGCCCTCCGTCTCCAGATAGACCAGAATGAAGCTCCCGTCCTCCGCTTCTTTTCTGCGCGCTTCCTTCATCCCCAACGCCTCGTCGTAAAACTTCAGCGATTTTTCCAGATCAAGCACATTGATATTATTGTGGACCACTTTAAAATTCATCTGTATCCTCCTGTCCTGTCGACTTTTTATCAGTCGGCGCATGAATTTGCTGTAATCAACCATCCTATTACTGTTCCCTCCGTCTCTGCCGCCTGCCAGAAGACGAAGTCCCACATTTTGGGGCTATTTCCCCCATAAGACCTGCTGCCATCATGGGAAAATCCGCGCACGGCGTCTGCCGCGCACAGAATCCGTAAAATAGCCGGTCTGTGGCTATTTTACCACAAAATCAGCTGCAGCTGTATGGACGGCGTGATTTTTTTTAATTTCTTTTGATGTTTTTTGAATAAAAATGATTGATTTTGACTGCAAATATGATATTATCTTATTAGATCACAGAGCGGAGACCGGCGCGGGACGTCCCCGCCGAATAGATATGAAATGCCAAACATAAAGAAGTAGTGAAATTGATATCGGAGGTTAAAAATGAAAACAAAAATAGCGATCAACGGATTCGGCAGAATCGGAAGGCTCACCTTCCGCAAAATCTTTGGCAGCGATGAATTCGACATTGTGGCCATCAACGATCTGAGCCAGCCTGATATGCTGGCCTATCTGCTGAAATACGACAGTGTACAGAAGGCCTACGAAGGCCACACTGTGGAACACGACGAAGCGTCCATCATCGTGGACGGCAAGAAGATCCCGATCTACAAAGAAGCCGATCCCTCTAAGCTGCCCTGGGGCGACCTTGACGTGGACATTGTGCTGGAGTGCACCGGCTTTTTCACCTCCAAGGCCAAATCCCAGGCCCATCTGGACGCGGGCGCGAAGCGGGTCCTGATCTCCGCTCCTGCGGGGAGCGATATTCCCACCATCGTCTACGGCGTAAACCACAGCATCCTTACCAGAGAAGACACGATCGTCTCCGGCGCTTCCTGCACTACCAACTGTCTGGCCCCCATGGCCAAAGCGCTGAACGATTACCGCGAAGTGAGGACCGGTTTCATGACGACTATCCACGCTTACACGGGTGATCAGATGATACTGGACGGACCTCATAAGAAAAACGATTTCCGCCGCGCACGGGCAGGCGCCATCAACATCGTGCCCAACAGCACCGGCGCCGCAAAGGCCATCGGACTGGTCATCCCCGAGCTGGACGGCAAGCTGGTAGGTTCCGCTCAGCGCGTCCCCGTAGCCAGCGGTTCGATCACCATACTTGACGCGGTACTGAAAGATTCTTCTGAGACCGTCACACTGGAAGGGCTGCACGATGCCATGAAAAAGGCCTCCAACGAGTCCTTCGGCTATACTGAAGAGGAACTGGTATCCACCGATATCATCGGCATGTCCTACGGATCCCTGTTCGACGCCACCCAGACGCTGGTGGCCAGAAGCGGAAC
Source organism: Bacilliculturomica massiliensis (assembly GCF_900605495.1). GTDB lineage: Bacteria > Bacillota > Clostridia > Peptostreptococcales > Anaerovoracaceae > Bacilliculturomica > Bacilliculturomica massiliensis. The sequence continues at coordinate 12,709 of NZ_LR027598.1, read as the reverse complement.
CGGCGTGTTCCAGGTCCGGATCGTTTCCTGGTACGACAATGAGATGAGCTACGTCTCTCAGCTGATCCGCACGCTGAGACATATGAGCACGCTGATCTGATAGCCGCTGCCGATCACAGTCAGCCGGCAGCGCCGCTGAAAAACTGAGATCAGTCAAAATCGTCGGAAACGTCCAGGCGATGTTTCCCCTACCATAGAAAGACCCCCGGCTTTCTCCTCTGCCGGGGGTTTTGTTCTGCACTTTCTCCGCCGCTTTTCATATGGGCCGGCAGTCCCCTGTCTGTCCGGCTCCGTCTGGTCCGTTCCCGGACTGCCCGCCTTCTTCCTTCTGACCGTCCTGCCCTCCGTCATTTCTCAGGCTCCGCCGCAGGTACTCTTCCAGATTCTTTTTGTAATACAGTTTGTTTCCCTTATCCAGCACGAACTCCACGTGAGGCCGGGCCTTTTCCGCATCTCCCGCCTTCATGTACATCATGCCCAGGGCGTAGTGCATCCCCACCTCCTGAAAGGGGAGCACCGGCGGTATTCTTTTAAAATAGTCTTCCACGAAATCAATATCGCCCATGTCCTGATGCCGCTTCAGCTCCTCCAGCCGTATGACCACGTCCAGCTGCATCGCTTCCCGCTTTCCGGCCCTGTCCCGCATCCGCACCAGCTCCGCCACCGTCTGCGCCCGCTTATCGGTCCACTCGTACTGACCGTAGCTCAAAAGCAGCGTATTGAAGTAGATCGTCTTTTCCCCTGCTTTCAGCTGACGGGGATCCTCAATATTGCTCTGGATGGCGATAGCTGCCTGAGGTTCCCCTGCCAGCGCCATGCACTGAGCCAGAGAGAGGATCTGCCGGATCATCGTGCTCTTTCCCCGGGGCATGGGAAAGCGGGCGTAAGCCCGTATATAGGCGAACTCCAGATAGGGATCGCACATCTCGTATACCGGAGCCTTGGCCTGCCGGGCGGTTTTCCTCATATAACTGAGCACCGCCAACAGGATCACAAATTCCACCGCCAGCCCGATGACTGAATCCAGATACAGCAGACAGAACAGCAGCGCGCCTGCGACCACCGCCAGCAAAACGATCTTGTCCCGCAGAAATTTGTTTGCCAGATACGTTCCCCTCTGCTCTACCTTTTCCAGCTCCCGCTGGATATTTTCATTGGACCAGTCTGCGCCCTTTACATTCCATCTATCATTCATCGCAACCTCCGCCGTTTTATCATCTTCCAGGCCTTTCTCAAAGACCCGGCCGCGGCCCCAGGACCGGAGCCGACTTTGCCATATACAGTAGTATATCACAGCCGGCGGCCGGGAGGAATACCATTTGACGGATCGGCGCGATCCGCGTTATTCTATAAAAGCAGGGAATCCATAACAAAAAAGGGCCGTTTCCTCTGAGACGGCCGATCACATAGGGAGGTAACACTATGAAAACATCATCCGAGCTGCGTCGCCAGCTTCTTTCTATCGACCGCAAGGGTTATCCGGCATACAAATCTCTGGCCGGTCAATACGCATTTGACCGCTACACCCTCTGCATCGACCACGTGCAGGGGGATCCTTTTGCCGCCCCTTCCCGCCTGCGCATCGTCATGGACCGCCGTGTCAGCGGCTTCCCCCCGGAGCTCTTTGACCGCCCCTGGAAGCGGACTGCTCTGGAGGATCACATCAACCGCCTGTTTTACAACGCCATCGGCCGCGCCGGAGACCGGGCCCGCGGTTCCGGAAAAAGCGGTCTCATCTCCATCAGCCGCTGCGGGCAGGAAGTGCTGAAGCGCACGGCGGTGGACGTGGCCGCCGCGGGGGTGACGGTGCGCTTTGAAGTGGGTTTCCCCGCCGCAGGGCGCACGATCCTGGCCGGAGAACTTGAGAAAATACTCTTCTCCATCCTGCCGGAGATCGCAGAGAGATCTCTGATCTACGGCAATCTGAACAAAAAACTGGTCCAGGCCTGCGTGGAATTATCCGAGGATCAGCACGCCATCCGCCAGGAGCTCCGCGCCCGAAATCTGGCCGCTTTTGTAGCCGACGGCGCTGTGCTGCCCAGAGAGAGCGGGGTATCAGAACGGCCCATGAACGGCGGCCTGCCCTTCCGCTCTCCGGAGTCCCTGGCCGTCACGCTGGATCTGCCCCACAGAGGCCGTCTCACCGGCATGGGGATCCCCTGCGGCGTCACGCTCATCGTAGGCGGCGGCTATCACGGCAAATCCACCCTGCTGAAAGCTCTGGAACGGGGCGTCTACGATCACATCGCAGGCGATGGCCGGGAGTATGTGATCTGCGACGGCACTGCTGTAAAAATAAGAGCTGAAGACGGACGGAGCATCTGCCGCACCGATATTTCCTCCTTTATCAATAATCTGCCCAACGGCAAGGATACGAAGGAATTCACCACGGAAAACGCCAGCGGCAGCACATCCCAGGCCGCCAATATGGCAGAAGCGGTGGAAGCCGGCAGCCGCCTTCTCCTCATCGACGAGGACACCTCGGCCACGAACTTTATGATCCGCGACGACGTCATGCAGAAACTGATCACACGGGACAAGGAGCCCATCACGCCCTTTACCGACCTGATCCGCCCCATGCTGGACGAGCTGGGCGTTTCCACCATTTTGGTAGTGGGAAGCTCCGGTTCTTACTTCCGCCTGGCCGACACTGTGATCCAGATGGACGCCTATGAGCCGAAAGACATCACGGAGAAGGTACGCCGGCTGACAGGCCAATGGAATCCGGCGGATCCTTCGCCGGCCAGCCCCGGACCGGCCGGGCCCGCAGAGACGCCTGCGGACCGGTCAAAGACGCTTCCCGAACTGCATATCGACTGCGGGCGAAAGCTGGAGCCGGGCTCCGTGTCCCAGGGCGACCGGGGCGTGAAGATCAAGGTAAACGGTCGTGACAGCCTGATCATCAATAAGGACGTCATCGACCTGCGCTATGTGGAGCAGCTGGTGGATCCCGAGCAGCTCATGGCCCTGGGACGCATCCTGGAATTCGCTGAAGAGCGCCTGGCCGGCCGGGGACTGACGCTGACCCAGGCGGCGGACTCCATCGTGGAAGAGATCAACGCGAAAGGGCTGTCGGCGCTGGCGGGAAGCCACCGTTTTTCCGGATCGCTGGCCATGCCCAGAAAACAGGAGATCATGGCCTGTCTCAACCGGTTCCGCCGGCTGCGGGTCCGGCGGTAGGCCCGCGCCCTTTTCCCGCTGACTTTAGAAAGGACCAAAGCCCACAGCGCCGCAGATCACCAGCAGGACCATAGCGATCCCACTGTTGATGAGAATGATGGGCAGCGCAAACCGAAAGTATTTCTCATAGGGAATTCTGCACACGGAGAGCACGGCCATCAGCACCGCCGAGGTGGGAAACAGCGCGTTGGACAGTCCGTCCCCAAACTGAAACGCCGTTACCGCGGTCTGGCGCGTAATATCCATGATGTCCGCCAGAGGTACCATGATGGGCATGGTGATCATAGCCTGACCGCTGCCGGAGTTGATGAAAAAGTTGATGATCGTCTGGACGATGAACATGCCCACCACCGTCACCTGCTCAGGCAGCAGCGTGATGACGTTGGCCAGTCCGTGAACTACTGTATCGATGACCTGTCCGTCCTCCAGTATGACGATGACCGCCCGGGCCAGGCCGATAAGCAGCGCGCCGTAGGTGGCCGTCTTGGCCCCTTCCACGAACTCCTCGCAGATCCGGTTTACGCCGATCCTGCCCACAAAGCCGCAGAGAATGCCCATGGCCAGAAAAATAGCGCCCATTTCCGTCAGATACCAGCCCCGCACGATGATGCCGTAGATCATCACGCCGATGGCCGCCACCAGGATCAGAAGGATCAGCTTTTGCCGTCCCGACAGCGCCGGTACGTTTTCCAGGTCGATTACCTGATCCCGTTCCCTGATCTCCAGATCCCGGACCAGACTCTTCTCCGGATTTTCTCCGACTTTCCTGGCATAGCGGGTCACGTAAAGGCTCACGGAGATCAGAAAGATCACCAGAAATATCGCCCGCATTCCCAGGCCGGAAAAGGTGGGGAGTTCCGCGACGCTCTGGGCCACGCCCACGGTAAAGGGATTCATGCAGCCGGCCACGAATCCCGCGTTGGCCCCCAGGACGACCATAGCGCAGCCTGTCATGGCGTCGTAACCCAGAGCCCTGGCCAGCATAATGCCGATGGGCGCAAAGATGATCGTTTCCTCCGACATGCCGAAGGACGCTCCCGCCAGGGCGAAAACGCCCATGAACACGGGAATTCCGATCCGTTCCTTGCCCCGCATCAGCTTAGCCAGGCTGGATACTCCCACCACTGTGGCGCCTGTGGCGTTGACCACCTGAAAAGCGCCGCACACGATGAAAATGAAGAAAACGATGGACGCCACGTTGGCCAGCCCCTCCGGAACAGCGGTGAACAGCGCCGCCGGATTGAGAAACGTCTTTTCCACCGTGTGATAAGATCCCGGGTCGGCCATCTCCACGCCCGTCTCCCCCACCACGGTGTCGTAAACTCCGCTGGGGAGCAGGTAGGTCATGACGAAACCCAGCAGAATGATGATCGCAAGGATCACAAAGGTATGAGGCACCTGTAATTTCTTTTTTTCTTCCATCCTACTCCTCCAGTTCCCGTCCCACCATGTAGACCCAGGAGCGCGGCTGCGAAACAGTGTAAGCCCAATAGCCGATCACCCGGCCGTCGATGGGGGACAGCACGCGATCCACTTCCTCCCCGAACAGATTGGTGATAATGGAAAGGGTGTCGCCCTTCTTCACCCTCTGTCCGCCTTTCTTCTGGGGTTTGTGGATGCCGCCGTGCTTTGCATAGATATACTGTACGTCCACGTGATATTGGCTGTCGAAACGCTTCACCTCTCCGTCCAGGATCTTCCACAGGCGCAGTACGTTGAAGACGCCGTCCGCGATACGCGATACGTTCTCCTCCCGATTCGTGGCTCTTGTGGTCTGTCCTCCGATCTCCGGAGTGATGGCGGGGATGCCGGCCGTGTAGGCCAGCTCGTCCAGAATTCCGTTCTGGGGCTCGCATACCTGGTTTCTCCACAGCGCGTCCAGCCCAAAGGCCTCGGCCATGGCCCGTGATCTGGCGCTGATCTCATCGCCGTAGGACTGGTACAGCGTAACCGGCTCCAGATAGAGATAATTTCCGCCTCCGTGGATCGTGATCAGCCCGTCGGCGTGCTTCACGATATTGTTGAAATAGTAGTCCGCCACGCTCTGGGTCAGATAGCCCTTTTCCTGACCCGGATACGTCCGGTTCAGATCAATGGGCACGAAATCCAGCGTGCTGTAGCGCTTCATCTCCGCGAAGGCCTCCGCGTGCACCGCGGGCACGCAGACCAGATTCCCCTTCATGACTGCAGGATCCGCCCGCCGGAAGGCCTCGATGATACCCTCGCAGCCCTCGTACTCATCGCCGTGGGCGCAGGCGTCCACCACGATCGTCGGTCCATCCTCCGCGCCGATGGCCATCATGACAGGCAGATTGACCCAGGTGCCGTTGGGGCGCTGTGCCAGAGGAATAAATCCGTAGACCTTCCTCCCCTTCACCGCAAGCTCTTCTTTTAAATTGAAATTCTCAAATGTGTTCATCGTCTCCGCGACCTCCTTTTCTTATAACACGGGAAACATCGTCGTTGATATCTCCGTTTGATCTAAAGCCTCCCCTTTGGAAGCGAGCCCCGGGGCGGATCATGCTTCCAGAGGAAACTTTTTTATCTGTCTTCTTATAAACGCAACATCCGTGCCAGATCCGCAGCCCCTCCAAAAAAAAAACACTGCAGGCCGCAGTGTTTCAGGCTTTCTAACTGGTATCCTCCCACTCCCTCCTTTTTTCTCAGACCGCGGGTCCAGCTCAAAACAACAAAATCGGTACGATATCCGGATTCATTTTCGCCCGAATATCATACCGATCCATCCCGTTTGCTCTTAAATTTTGATCCGCGCCCTGTCAGGGAAGGAGGTTCTCTTCCCTCAGGTAATCCACGATCCTTTTGATCTTGTATTCGCTGACCTCCACGCCCTGATCCTCCAGCACCCGCTTCAGTCTGCGCCTGCCCAGCTTCCTCCGGCGCAGAATCCCCAGGATCGCTTCCGCCAGAGCCGCCTCCTCAGGCAGCAGGGGCATTCCCGCCGTTTCCCTCGTTCCCCGCTTCTCCTGCCGGCTCTCTTCCGTCTCCCGGTAGTCCGGCGGCAGGTCCTCCAAGGTCAGCGTACCGCCGCCGCACAGCGCTGTCATAAACTCCACGCAGTTTTTCAGTTCCCGCACATTTCCATCCCAGTGGATGCGCTGCAGCCGGTCCGCCAGTTCCCCGCTGATCCCGTAGTCCCCGTGTCCGCAGCCGTCGCAGAACGCCCGGCACAGCAGCGGGATGTCCTCTCTGCGTTCTTTCAGGGAGGGGACCCGGACTCTGGCGTTATTGAGCCGGTAATACAGATCGCGCCGAAACGACCGTTCTCCGAAGAGTCGGTTGAAATCCGCGTTGGATGCGGAGATCACCCGAACGTCCACCGGGATCACGCCCGTCCCGCCTACCCGCATGACCTCCTTCTCCTGCAGCACGCGAAGAAGCTTTGCCTGAGTCTCCACCGGCATATCCCCGATCTCGTCAAGAAAGATCGTGCCCTTGTGGGCCAGCTCGAACAGTCCCTTTTTTCCTCCCTTTCTCGCCCCCGTGAAGGAACCTTCCTCAAAACCGAAAAGTTCGCTTTCCAGCAGATCCCGCGGCAGCGCCGCGCAGTTCACCGCCACGAAGGGATAGGCCTGACGCCGGGAGTGATTGTGGATGGACTGTGCGAACATTTCTTTTCCCACGCCGCTCTCCCCTGTGATGAGGATCGCCAGATCCGTTGCGGCGATCCGCTTGCAGATCTCAATGCACTCCTGCATCCGCGGGCTCACCGTGATAATATCGTCAAAGGAGTATCGCGCTGCAAATCCTTTTCGGGCCATCATGATCCGATAATCGTTTTCTAATTTCTGTATTTCGTTGACGCTTCTGATGACGAATACGTGACCCTGAACTTCGCCGTACAGCGCGATAGGCTTTTTCGTCACCACCACGTTGCGCCCGGTCTCCCTGACCGTCGTGATCTGGTTGGTCACAGATCCGGCGCTCATGAGAAATTCCCTCAGAGACCCGGGGAGTTCTTCCACGCTGCGCAGCTGTCTCCGCGCCGCCTTCCCGCCTCTTTCCTCCGCGCCGCAGAGCGCCGCCGCGGCGCTGTTGCTCTCCACGATCCGGTAATTCAGGTCCGTTACGATAACAGCCTCGTTCATACTCTCCACCACAGCCGCCAGCTGCCGTTCCGTGGTCCACGTGTACTTTATGGAATCCACGATCCCCTGATTGGGCGACGCCACCACCTGCGAATACCGGTTCAGCCTTTCATTGACCGTATCGTCCAGCACGTCCAGACGGCGGGCGATCTCCGCGAAGGTCGTCCAGCTGATCCGGTAGTAGCCGATATTGATCACTTTCTCCACCGCAGCGGGTATGGTCACCACGTTCTCCGTGGTGATCACAGTGCGGATCCCCCTCATGCTCTCCCCATCGCAGCCGGGCACGATCATCTGGTATTCTAGGTGATTGTAACCGCAGGCGTTGAGTATGCCGATGGTCTCGAAGGCCAGGGTCTCCGAATAGTCCGCCAGCCCCACCCTCTCGCCGCCGGCCACTCCGGCCAGGGGCGCCAGCTTATCCTTCTCAAAGCTTCTGGTCATGTACATGATCTGATTTCCGCCGGTCAAAAAAGGCGACACGTAGCCGGTAACGTCCGCAAAGGACAACAGCAGCAGATCAGCCCCGGAAAGCTCCATTTGCCCTTCATCCTCATCCACGCAGTACGTTCCGATCTCGATGAGCCCGTCAAAGAAATCCTCAAGCTGCTCCAGATATCTGTTTTTTGCTTTTCGCTCGTAAGTGACCAGCACCAGTTTTTTCTTCCTCTTTTCTTTTCCCTGCTGTCTACCGGCAGTCATCCTTTTCCTCTCTTTCCCCATCGCGTCCTCTCGCTCCGGCGGCCGGCTCCTTCCCCCGGCCGCCCCGGCTATCTCCCTCCGCCCATCGCCCCGGTCTTCCCCAGCGGCTCTCACAGGTGGATCCCGTGTTTCCTCAGCTTATAATTCAGCGCCTGGCGGGTCATGCCCAGCTGCCTGGCCAGATCCGTGAGGTTGTAGGCGTAAGGGACCCGGGAGAGGATATAATGTTTCTCGTACTGCTCCACGGCTTCCTTAAGAGGCATGACCTGCGCCCTGGCTTCCGGAGGACAGAGCATGGATCCCAGACCGCCGCAAGGCTCCTGCTCGTCTAAAAACACCGGCAGACTGGGATCGATGGGATCGTTCCTGTCGCCTGACGGCTGCCGCATCCTGTTTTTCATATAACCCGGCAGATCCTCGACCTCGATCAGCGGTCCTTTGGCGAAATTGAATGCGCCCTCCAGAGTATTTTTTAACTCCCGCACATTTCCGGGCCAGGAATATGTCCGAAAAAACCAGGCCACCTGCGGCGAGACGTCCTTCACCTGCGGATTGATCTCACGGTGGTAGCGATCCACAAAATGTCTCACCAGTACCGGAATATCTTCCGGCCGCTCGCTGAGCGGCGGCACCTCGATCTGCACCGCGCTAAGCCGGTAGAACAGATCGCTTCTCAGCTTCCCCTGCCGGATACACGTAAGCGGCGGTTCATTGATGGCCGCAATGATCCGCACATCCACCAGTATCGTCTTCGAAGATCCGATCCTGGTCACCTGCTTTTCCTCGATCACCTTCAGCAGCTTAGCCTGCATGGCCAAGTCCATGGAATTGATCTCATCCAGAAAAATGACGCCCCCTTTGGCCTGTTCAAAGATCCCCTCTTTATCCATCGCGCCGGTGTAGCTTCCTCTCACAGTTCCGAAAAACAGACTCTCAAGAAGATTCGCAGGGATCGCGGCGCAGTTCTGAGACAGAAACGGACCCTTGTTTCTCCCGCTCTCGCTGTAGATAGACTGCGCCACCATCTCCTTTCCCGTTCCCGTCTGCCCATAGATCAGCACAGGCGATCCGGTGCGCGCCGTCCGGAGGATCCGTTCCTTCATCTGCCTGACCGCCTCAGACTCTCCGATGATATCCGACAGTTTGAAGCGCTTCGGTTTCCTAGCTGCGGCCGTCTGCGGCGCGGCCTCCTGAACATCCGACGGTTCGCCGCTGAGATCGATCTCACGGATCATGAAATTTGAGTATTTTACAATGCAGATAGCCCCGATGATCTCTCCGTTCCTCTTGATCGGATAATCATTCTCCAGATAAGTGACCTTCTCTCCCCCTGCAAAGTGGCGCTCTGTAAACTGGTTCGTAGTGGCCGTTCCCCGCAGCGCGCGGTACACGTAGCTGCTGTCCTCCGTCAGCTCCGGATAAACTTCCAGTACATTTTTCCCCAGCACCTCTTTTTCCTCAAAGATACCCGGGCAGGAGCGGATGATTTTGCAGTGGCGGATGACCCCCTCCCTGTCCACGATGATGTAGCCGTCGGCGAATATCCCCAGATCGATCAGGACCTCGCTGCCCAGACTGATCAGACTTTCACTATATGTTTTATCCATACTGTTCCCTCTGTTTGACTGTGATAAATCCAAAATGGCCTGCTGTACTTTCATTCTGCCGTGATCGGCCGCAGGCCGTCAGGACAGAATCCGCGCATGGCGTCCGCCGCGCACAGAATCCATATAATAGCCGCTTTGCGGCTATTATATCACAGGAAGGTCTCCCCGAAAAATATTTTTACAGATACGCAACAAATTTTCCTATCCTGTAAAAATAGCAGCGGTCTCTTTCGAGCAGGATACGGCCCCGCCGCTTTCCCTGTCCCGAAAAAGGCCGCTCCATCTACCCGCAAAGCCTGAAAATCCAACGCCGGCGCTTTCTTAATAATAATCGGCAGCACAATAAAACACACTGGCACAGGTCTTGCTCTATCTGTAAATATCTTATTCAGTTAAAAACAGGAGGAACAAACATGAAGCGTTATAACAAGGAGAAGATCAGAAAATTTGTGGAAGCAGTCTTTCTTCAGGCCGGTGTTGCGGCGAAAGATGCGGCTCAGGCTTCTGAGGTGATCATCCAGGCCGACAGCAGCGGGGTGGAGACCCACGGACTGGCCAGACTGAAGCCCTACATGGGGCGCTACCGCAACGGCGGCATGAACCTTACCCCCAACATTCACCAGATCAACGACTCGGACGTGGTGATCGCCCTGGACGGAGACAACGGTTGCGGTCTGCTCAACGGCCCTTACGCCATGAAGCGATGCATTGAAGCCGCAAAAAAATACGGCGCAGGCCTGGTGACCGTAAATCACAGCAGCCACTTTGGCTGCGGCAACTACTACGGCTGGAATTTTGCCAGAGAAGGACTGATCGGCATCATCTTTACAAACACCGCGCCTCTGGTCTCTCCCACCGGAGGAAAAGACCGTCTGTTCGGCACTAATCCACTGACCATCGCCATCCCCGCCGGCAAAAAAGACCCCGTGGTGCTGGATATGGCCACCACAGTCGTCTCTCTGGGCAAGATACAGGTGAAGGCTCTCGCCGGAGAATCCATACCGCCGGAATGGGCAAAGGATAAAGACGGAAATCCCACCACAGACGCCGCTGAAGCGCTTGAGGGAACGCTGCAGCCCATCGCCGGCTACAAGGGCTACGGACTGGCTCTTATCATCGACATCTTCTGTTCCGTCCTCGCCCAGGCTTCTTTTGGAAAAGAACTGATGCAGATGAACGAGATCTATACCACGAAGCCGGAAGGGCTCGGTCAATTTATGATGGCCATCGACCCCTCAAAGCTGATGCCCATGGAATTCTTTGAGAGAAGAATGGAGGAGTATATCGACTTCATAAAGTGCAGCAGCAAAGCCCCCGGCACAGAAGAAATTCTGGTTCCCGGCGAGATCGAGTTCAGGAAATTCAGAGAGATCGAAGAGAATGGCATACCGGTGAGAGACGAACTGGGCGTACAGCTGGTAGAACTCTGCACGGAGATGGGCATGAATCCCAACGGGGCGACAGAGTTCGGCAAACTTCTGGAACAGATCTGCTGAGCCGTCCTGCCTTTATCTTCAGCTCCTTGGCCTGCAGATGACCGCGAGATGACCGCGCGGTCTGAAATTTAATACAAAAAACAAAAAAACCGCCGCAAAATGAGAATTCTGCGACGGTTTCTTGTATGCTTTTTCTTTGTATGGTAAGCGATTAACGCTTGCTGAACTGGGAAGCTCTTCTGGCCTTCTTCAGTCCATACTTCTTTCTTTCCTTCATTCTCGGGTCTCTGGTCAGGAAACCAGCAGCCTTCAGGGCCGGTCTGTTCTCCGGATCAGCAACGCACAGAGCTCTGGAGATACCGTGTCTCAGCGCACCCGCCTGACCGGTAAAACCGCCGCCTCTCACGGTGGCAACTACGTCGAACTTGCCTTCGCTTCCAGCGACCTCCAGCGGTCTTCTGACTTCTCTCTTTACGATCTCCATACCGAAATAGTCTTCCAGCGGCTTCTTATTTACGGTAATGTTGCCTTTACCAGGGATTAATCTGACTCTGGCGACGGATGATTTTCTTCTGCCTGTTCCGCAGTACTGCATTTTTGCCATTTAATGATTCCTCCCTTCGATTAATAGTTCCAGATTTCCGGCTTCTGAGCTTCGTGCTTGTGCTCAGGACCCGCATAAACCTTTAACTTCTTGTACATCTGGCGTCCCAGAGGGCCCTTCGGCATCATGCCCTTAACAGCGTGACGGATGATCTCCTCCGGCTTTCTCGCCTGTAGCTTTTCGAAGGTCAGTTCGCGGAGACCGCCCGGATAACCGGTGTGTCTCTTGTAGATCTTTTCCTGTCTCTTCTTTCCCGTGACTTCAACCTTCTCCGCGTTGATGACGATGACATAATCGCCGGTGTCAACGTGAGGAGTAAAGATCGGCTTTTTCTTGCCTCTCAGAATAGCGGCGGCTTCGGAAGCCAGACGGCCGAGGGTCTTCCCTTCAGCATCCAGAACATACCATTTTCTTTCCACTTCCTGAGGCTTTGCGATAAAAGATTTCATTGTTTACCTCCTTGCCTACTCAGATCGGGCGATGGGGGAATCCGGCGGAACCCTCCGCAGTTCAGATTTCCTACCGCATCTGTCGCATACCTTGTCCAGTACCCAATCGTTTTCAACATTACTGAAATAACGTTTCGGCCGCGGCCGGTCAATCCCAGCCTGTACCTTATGAATATCGTTAAGGCCCCGGTAGAGAGCCAGAACAATCGCTTTCCTGGCTTTTTCCATATCTAACTTCCATCCCCGCAGCAGATCCGGCCGGACCGCCGCAGAAAACGCAGCATTTTGGACAACGAAAAAACCGCACTTTTGCACAGTGCACGCTTATTATATAAAAAAAGGAACGCTCTGTCAAGCATTCCTTTTGTCAATTCTGGCTTGCGCGCAGATTACCGCGTTTTTTGTGGCTGTAAAAATAGTTGTCATTATTTATCTTCTTATGCGCCGTTGTACTGCCCTCAGTTGAAAGCTTTCCCTAGCCTCTGCACTTTTCTAGTCCGCCGGCAGGCTGATCTCGGCGATCTCCCGCAGCAGCGACTTGAACAGCTCCTGCTTTTCTTTCGACATATCCGCCAGCACTGTAGCGTTGACCTCCTCCACCGCATCGAGCACCGGCTCCTGCAGG
>NZ_LR027597.1 GCF_900605495.1 Bacilliculturomica massiliensis | reverse complement strand
AGGATGATTTGAGCAAACCAAAACGAATAAACTCCCCTTCGAAGAATTCTAAAGGAGGAATTTCAAAATGAGAAAAGTACTTTCATTTGTGCTGGTACTGTCTCTGGTTCTGGGAAGCTTTGGAATGGCTTTCGCAACAACAGCCACCACGCCGAGCAACACAAGCTTGAGCGACATTGATGGCCAAAACTGTGAAGACGCTGTTCGTGTTCTGGCTAACCTGGACGTAGTTTCCGGATATGAAGACGGGACCTACAAACCGGAGCAGACAGTAACGAGAGCGGAGATGGCATCTCTGATCATCAAGGCTCTGGGACTGAAAGAGACCGATGCTGTACCGAAGTTTGCGGACAGCAGGACCCACTGGGCGAAGGGATATATCGCTTACGCCAACACGCTGGGCATCATCAGCGGCAGAAGCGAGACCGTATTCGATCCCGACGCGACCGTAACCTACGACGAAGCGACCACCATGCTGATCAAGGCTCTGGGCTACACGGACGAATCGTTGGTTGGAACCTATCCCGCCAGCTTCGTATCCAGAGCGAAGGTCCTGGGCATTCTGGACGGAATCAAAACTGGAACAGAAGGCGCCAACAGAGGCGATATCGCGATCATGCTGTATCAGACTCTGGATCAGGCCATCGGTAAGGTCGACAAGGACGGAAACTTCAATGCAACCGTAATCGAGTGGAAAAAGGGCGACGGAAACGCAACAGAAGTGAAGAAGTATGATACTATGCTGGACCGTCTGGGCGCTGAGATTGCGTCCAGCAGCAACCTGAAGGGTGTGGCTGCATGGAGAGAAGACATTGATGATGACGCGTTCATCGTATCTGGTGACGAAGACAGCATCATCAACCTGACTCCGTACAAAGGCGCCGCTGTCAGTGCTTATGTAAACAGCGACGGCGATATTCTCGCAATCAAGGAAACCTTCTCCACCTTCGTATCCGGTACCATCAAGGATGATGTTTTATCTCTGGCAGATGGAACTGAATACACCCTGAAGAAGGATGCGATCGATGACCTGACAGAAAGTGCCGAATATTTCCAGAACGGAGATAACATCGCAAAGACAAAGCTGGATAAAGCTGCCAGTGATGACCTGGGCAATCGCGATGAAAAAGTGAACTTTACATTAGCTGTTGACCTGAGCGGAAAGAAAATCAATGAAGTACATTCTGTACTGTATTGGAAAGTAACCAACTATGATTTACTGGAAGCAGATGATCTGACGGATATCACCAGCAATCATAAGTTGTTGGGCGTTGACTTCGATGAAGACAACAATGATGACATCGATTTGGACAGCTTTGAGCTGGTTGGCGCAGATTCATTGGACGACATCAAAGCCGATATGGCGGCATACGTCTACAAGAATAATGATGATAAAATTGCTCGTGTTGCTGTAGGACCAGTTGATAGAATCAGCGGCGAGGCATCCAAAGTAAACTCCAGTGGTAAAAAAGTAACAATTGACGGTAACGTATACAAGTATGCTAAAGTAGAACTTGCCGGAAACGGTGCCCCTGGTGAAGTTGCAGAAAATGAGATCGAAGCAGGTGACGATGTAGTACTGACCATGGATGCTTACGGATACATCTATGACTGCGAAGCGGCCGGCGACTCCAACTACGCTGTCGTACTGAGAATCGAAGACGACACTACCGACAGAGTAACCGGAGATGCCCAGCTGAAGCTGCTCCTCGCAGATGGATCCAGCAAGATCTTCTCTGTAGACAAAGATGATATTACCAGCGGTGCAATTACCGATGGAGTATGGAAGAAAAATATCGTTACCACCGGTGCAATTGTCAAGTACAATGTAGACAAGAGCGGCGTCATCGATGACCTGAGCGTTATCGTGACCAAGGGTGATGGCAATGATATCATCACTGCGAAAGACATTATTGCCGGAAGAGCCACCGCGGACATCACTGCAAAGGGTTACTTTGACGGCAAACAGCTGGCAACAGACGCAGTTCTCTTCAATTATGAGGATGATCACTTCGGTATCGGCGGCAATATGAGTGACAAGACGGATGACTACAGCATTGCGAAGTATGAGAGTGCTCTGGATTCCGAAGATGTAGATGCTTACTACGTTTATGATACCAACAAGAAGAAGATCGTAGCGATGCTGATGGATAACGCTACCAGCTCCAACGACATCTTTGGTGTTGTAAACAGCAAGGGCAAGAACAACAGCGATGCCGGTGCATACTACAATATGCTGATCGACGGCAAAGAAGTAACCTACAATGGTACGGATTCTAACGGTTCCTCTGGAACAACTAAGTATGACGTAAGCACCGATCACGACAGTGAGCTGTACAGAGTGAAATTCGATGCTTCCGGAGACATCAAACAGTTCGATTCCTGGAACAATGGAAAAGATAAAGTAAACGTTGCAACGATCAC
>NZ_LR027596.1:10853-122085 GCF_900605495.1 Bacilliculturomica massiliensis | reverse complement strand
GAGAATACGGGATGAAAGAAGAGCAGATCGAGGAGTTCACGAAGAGCACCATTGAGAACCAGCAGCGGCTGCTGAAGAACAACTACGTGTTCCTGACGGAGGAGGAGATCCGAGAGATCTTCGCCGCCCTGTATTGATAGTCGATGACATGTGACGAGAGAACGGATAAAAAAACCGCGGAGCAGCCGAAAGCTGTCTCCGCGGTTTTTTAATGCAGTTTATTTATCGCTCTGATAATCCTTGCCCAGATATTTGCTGAGCTTCTGGGAGGCCGTGGGCTGGCTGATGCCCAGAGCTCTGGCCACGCCGGTGGTGGTCTTGTACTTCTCGTAGTTTTTCACAAGGACAGCCTTTTCCACGGAATTCAGGATGCCTTTCAGCGAAGTGGATTCGGAGTGCAGCGCCAGCTGAAGCTCGTCGGTGTGGATATGGGAGGGCAGTTCCTTTTCCGTGATGGTGAAATCATCGCAGGTGAGCACGGCGCGCTCCACAATGTTTTCCAGCTCCCGCACGTTGCCCGGCCAGTCGTAGCTTTCCATGCAGTCGATGGCGCCGCTGGAGAAAGTGTGAGACACGCCGTACTGTTCACAGAATTTTTTCGTAAAGTGGCTGACCAGGTGAATAATGTCTTCTTTCCGCTGCCGGAGGGGCGGGATGCTCAGCTCCAGCACGTTCAGGCGGTAATAGAGGTCCTCGCGGAAGCGGCCCTCTTTGATCAGGCCGGCCAGATCACAATTGGTGGCGGCGATCAGGCGGAAATCCACGGGCTTCTCTCTCAGGCCGCCCACGGGCATGACCTTCTTTTCCTGAATGACCTTAAGGAGTTTGACCTGCATGTGCAGGGGCATTTCTCCGATCTCGTCCAGAAACAACGTGCCGCCGTCTGCCAGTTCGATCAGCCCGGCTTTTCCGCCGGAACCGGCCCCGGTAAAGGCGCCTTTTTCGTAGCCGAACAATTCCGATTCCAGCAGCTGCTCGGGGATGGCGCCGCAGTTGATGGAGATGATGGGCGCGCCGCTGCGCTTGCTGTTGCGGTGGATAATGTCCACAAATAGGTTTTTGCCTACGCCGGATTCACCGGTGATGAGTACGGTGGCGTCAAATCCGGCCACTTTCAGGGCCATGTTTACCAGTTCCTGGATCCGCGGGCTGACGCCTACGATAGTCGTCTCCCCGTTCAGCTTCTGCCTGAGACTGATCAGCTCCGCACTGTATGCCGCCAGCGTATTTTGCAGATCATCGTACTCGTCTTTCAGCTGCTCATATTTCTCCGCATTCCGCGTATAGCTGATGATTTTGTGCAGGCTCCCGTCATCGTTAAAGATGGGGATGGAGGTACACATCAGATAATTGTCGTTTCCCGTATGCTGCAGCATGGTAGCAGGCTTCAGCGTGCGGAGGACGATAGCGGAGATACAGGGATCGAAGATCTTGCGTTCTTCCATTTCAAAGATGGAATGACCGATGGCCTCCTCGATGGGGATGCCGTACATGGATTCAAAGCTGGGCAGAGCGCTTTCTATGATCCCCTCGGGGCTGATGATGGTAAAATCGTCATAGAGAGTTTCAAGGATCCGGTAAAAATCGGTCTCGCTGTTGAGAATACCGCGGCTCTGCGCATTGTTGTTGTCGTTCACATTTTCCATGATGACGTCCTTTCTGTCAGACGGCAGCCAGTCTAACCGGCCGGCGGCGGACACGGAGGAAGAACCATATGAGTCCGTGTTCGCGGGCTTTTCCTGCGTTCTGTTTACAGTATATCACAAAGATCAGTGTGCTGAAAAGAGCGGCGTGGCATGAAGCGCGTTTTTAGTTGGCGTGTCCACGTTTTTATGATATACTTTATTTTGGATGCGGCTGTTCAGAAACGCGCCGCGCCGGAGAGGAGTGAGACGGCGGGATGTCAATTATGTTGCCGGAGATTGCCTTTGTGGTTTTGTTGTGCGTACCTGTTGCCATTTTAGCCGGATTTCTGCTGATCAGGCTGATGGACGAGTACATCCGCATCAATCAAGAAAAAAAAGAGGAAAAGGAGCGCAGGCGTAAAGCTGCTGAGCAGCAAAACCGCAGGCGCAGGGGATATTATAGATGAGCGAGGGGTTGTTTATTACTTTTGAGGGGCCGGACGGCTCGGGAAAGACGACGCAGATCCAGCGCCTGAAGGCGCTTCTCGAAGAGCGTGGGATAGAGGCGGTGCTCACCAGAGAGCCGGGCGGAACTCCCATCGGCGAAAAGATCCGGGAGATCATTCTGGACAGAGAAAACGGGGAAATGGACAGCCTGACCGAGGCCTTTCTGTATGCCTCCTCCCGTGCACAGCACGTGGCGCAGGTCATAAAACCTGCTCTGGAGGCGGGAAAGACTGTGATCTGCGACCGCTTTACAGATTCGTCTATCGTGTATCAGGGCTATGGCCGCGGCCTGGGCGACAGGGTGCGCGTCATCAACCAGATCGCTGTTCAGGGTCTGGAACCGGATGTGACATTCTTTCTGAAGCTTCCCCCCCAGACAGGAAAAGACCGGATCAAAGCCGAGGAACAGGACCGGATGGAACTGGAAAAGATCGAATTTCACAACGAGGTCTTTCACGGCTATGAGGAACTGGAGCGGATGGAGCCGGAGCGGTTTATCGCCGTGGACGCCGCCCGCAGCATAGACGAAGTGGCCGGGGAGATCCGTCTCCACATGTGCCGTCTGCTGGAGAAGGCCGAGTCGGAGATGAAAACGGAAAGACAGGAATAGAAAGTGAGTTGGGGGAATGGCTTTACGAAATATAGCGGGAAATGAGCGGATCGTGGAGCGGCTGGCGGAGTCGGTGCGCACGGGAACAGTGTCTCACGCTTACCTGTTCGAGGGCGATTCTCACGCGGACAAATTCGCGGTGGCGAAGGAGTTTGCAAAAGCTGTGCTCTGTGAGGAGAACCTGCGGGGAGACGCCTGCGACCAGTGTGTGAACTGCAGAAAGATGGACCACGGTAATTATGAAGATTTTATAGAGATCGGCGCGGACGGAAGCAGTATCAAGGATGAAGCGATCCTCGCGCTGCAGGGCGAGCTGGCGAAAAAGCCTTATGCGGGCAGCCGCCATATCGTCGTCATCAGAGACGCGGACACCATGACGCTGCGGGCGCAGAACCGTCTGCTGAAAACGCTGGAGGAACCCGCGTTGGGAACGGTCATCATGCTGCTGTCGGAGAATACGGAGAATCTGGTCTCCACTATCTTGTCCCGCTGCATCGTGTTCCGGCTCCACGGCCAGGACAGTGTGGCGGCGGAAGAGGTGAGGGAACGGGCCCGGCTCTTCGCGGAGCTGGCGGTGGAACGGGCGCCTTTCTACAGGATGTCCGCGGCGCTGGGGGACATCGCCCAGAAAAGGGAGGAAGCCGGAGCCTTTCTGGACAGTCTGGAGAGAAGGTTCCGGGACATGGCTCTGTGCGCCTACGATAAAAGAGAGACGCTGCTGTATGAACCGGAGGACAGAACGGCTCTGAAGGAACAGGGGCGCATGCTGACGCCGGCGCGTCTGGCGGCGGCGGTATCTGCCATAGAAGAAGCGCGCAGAGATCTGGCGCGAAATATCAATACAGGGTATGCGCTGAAAAATATGATTTTAAAGCTTTAATGGAGGATAAAAATAGATGGTAAAAGTAGCCGGTATCCGGTTTAAGACAGCGGGAAAGGTATACTATTTCGATCCCAACGGGCTGGATCTGAAAAAAGGTGACGAGGTGATCGTTGAAACTGCCCGGGGTATGGAATACGGAACGCTGACTTTAGATATAACCGATGTGGATGAGAAAGACATCGTGGCGCCGCTGAAGAAGATCGTGCGCGTTGCCGACGATAAGGACCGAAAACAGCACGCGGAGAATCAGAAGAAAAAAGAGAGGGCCATGACGCTCTGTCAGGAGAAGGTGGACAAGCATAAGCTGGAGATGAAGCTGATCGATGTGGAGTACACCTTTGACAACAGCAAGATCATCTTTTACTTTACGGCCGACGGGAGGGTGGATTTCCGCGAGCTGGTAAAGGATCTGGCGGGCGTGTTCAAGATGCGCATCGAGCTGCGTCAGATCGGCGTTCGCGATGAAGCGAAAATGATGGGCGGCATCGGCAGCTGCGGCCGCGGGCTGTGCTGCCACACGTGGCTGCCTGATTTTGAGCCGGTCTCTATTAAGATGGCCAAGGTGCAGAATCTGTCTCTGAATCCCACAAAGATCTCAGGGATATGCGGCCGTCTGATGTGCTGCCTCAAATTTGAGAACGAAGTTTACTATGAACTGAAAAAGGGCATGCCGGACATGGGCGAACACATCAAGACCAGGGATGGAAACGCCGTGGTGGTAGATGTCAACATTTTGGAAAACAAGATCAAGTGCCGCCTGGTGCTGGAAGAAAAGAATCAGGACAAGCCGGAAAAGCTGTCCACAGATTTTTACTTCTACAAAAAAGAAGAGATCAGGCGCAGCGATAAGCGCCGCAATAAAGAGAAGGACAAGAAGGACGATGAGATCGACGAAAGCCTGCTGGCCGAGATCAAGGACATCCTGAAGGACTGATATGTGCGGATACGACGAAAAGACTGCCGGAAACGGCGGCGCCGTTGCAGAAGGGAGCTCCGCCGTTTCCGGCGCTGCGTCCGGGAACTCCGGGGCCGGATGGGCGGAAGGGCAGGAGGAACGGATCGATGAGATCGGGTTTTCCGGCTACCGCCTTATACAGCGGCCTGCGGAATTCTGCTATGGGATCGACGCGGTGCTGCTGGCCGATTTTGCCCGAGTGAGAGACGGCGGCCGGATCTGCGATCTGGGCACGGGAACGGGCGTTATACCGCTGATCCTGCGCCACAAGACGAAAGCGGCGGAGATCTGGGGCGTAGAGCTTCAGGCGGCGTCCTTCCGGCTGGCGCGGCGAAACGCGCGGATCAACGGACTGGAGGAGAGTCTCCATTTTCTCCTGAGCGATGTGAAGGAGGCGGCGGAAAAACTGGGCAGAGGGACCTTCGATGCAGTAGTGTCCAATCCGCCGTATATGGCCGGCGGAGGGGGACTTCTCAGCCGGAATCCCGCCAAACTGACGGCCCGTCACGAGACGACGGCGTCCCTGTCTGATTTTGTACGGGCGGCGGCGGAGCTGCTCAACGGCCGCGGCAGTTTCTATCTGGTCCATCGGCCTTCCCGGCTGGCGGATATACTGGTCTGTTGCAGAGAGAATCGTCTGGAGCCGAAGCTGCTGCGCATGGTGGCTCCCCGTGAGGGCGCGGCGCCCAATATTCTGCTTCTGCAGTGTGTGAAAAACGGCAATCCGGAGCTGAATATACTGCCTCAGCTGAATGTATATGACGGCGACGGAGGTTATACGGAAGAGGTCCTGCGCATCTACGGGCGCCGGCCTGAACAGAGCATTAAAAAACCTGATTGAAGAATCTTTCAATCAGGTTTTTTGGCTTAGCTTGTCCGGCCTCTGCTAAAGACTTTTCATTTCTTTGAGACAGTCTGCGCAGACGTTCTTGCCTTTCACGTTGGATACGTTCTTTGCGTTTCCGCAGAAGATACAGGCCGGCTCATACTTCTTCAGAAGAATGTAGTCGCCATCCACATAAATTTCGATTGGGTCTTTGATCTCGATATCGAGAGTTCTTCTCAGTTCGATAGGAAGAACGATCCGCCCCAATTCGTCAACTTTTCTTACAATGCCAGTAGCTTTCATAAGTCTTCCTCCTTTTAGATTGCGCATCCCTGCCCGTTGGTGAGTGAGTGTGATTTAATTTATTATGACCCTTATATTAACAGTTTGGAAAAAAACAGTCAACCTATTTTCCGGCAAATTCACATAATCTTCAAAATTATTTTGAAGCGTCCCTGCTCTTTCTGTCCAAAAGGTTATTTAAGGATCCTAATGCATTGATAATATTGGTCATGGCCGACACCACGCTCTGGTTTCCCCGGATAATATCCGCGATCGTTGAGACCGAAGCGGACACATCGCCGATGACCTTCTCCGCTTCCTCCGCGCCGTCTCTGGCTACGCCGGAAATGACCTCGGCGTCCGCCATGATCTTCGCCATGGATTTTGCGGAAGGGATAAGATTTTTGACCAGTACAATAAGGTAAATCAGTAAAGCAATAATACCTGCGAAAATCAGAAGGATACCCAGATCTTGCAGCGAAATTGTTATTTCTGCCATATTAGCCGTCCTCTCTGCTAAGAATTTACTGTTGTTTTTCTTCTTTCTCTATTATCGCTTACCGGATGAATTTTTACAACATCTATTTTCATTTTCTGCATATGATGTGTAAAAGCTAACAGTTACATCCATAGTTTACTTCATAGTGAGAGCAGAGTCAACAGCCAGAATGTAGGTAAACCGATTTATTTAAGGAATCCTATAACTATTGGGTGATATGGGGGTGGTAGGTTTATGATGAATTACATATGGATCGCCATGCTGCTTCTGGGGATCGCATTCGCGGGCGTCACCGGACAGATGGCGGCGTTCAGCGATCAGATACTCAGCAACGCCGGAGAAGCCGTGGAATTTGTCATCGGGCTGGCGGGGATCATGGGGGTATGGTCGGGCATCATGAATATTGCGAGAAAGACGGGACTGATCGACGCGGCCGCCAGACTGGCTGCTCCGGTCATGCGCTTCCTGTTTCCCGGCCTGACGGACAAGGAGACTGTGTCGGCCATCCTCATGAGCTTTATGGCGAATGTATTCGGCGCGGGGAACAGCGCTACGGTGTTTTCTCTTCAGGCGATGACGCTTCTCGACCGGCAGAACGGCGGCAGAGAGACGGCCAGCAACGCCATGTGCATGTTTCTCGCCGTGAACATGTCGATGGTGCAGCTGGTGCCGATCACGGTGCTGGCCATCCGCAGTGAGACGGGATCAGCGAACCCGGAAAGCATTATCATCCCCTCTATTTTGGCGGGGCTGTTCTCCATGGCGGTGTCCATCGCGCTCTGCAAGTATTACGAGAGGAGAGACAGGAAAAAATGGCGCAGATCTTAAATACCATTTCACTTTTTTTCATTCCGGCGGTACTGTCTATCGTCATCGGCTACGGCCTTTACAGGCGGGCGCCGATCTACGATTATTTTATCGAGGGCGTGAAAGAGGGACTGCAGTCCGCTGTGGAGATCCTTCCGTTTATCATCGCGATCTTCGTGGGGATCGCGGCGGTAGTGTCTTCCGGAGCCATGGAGTTTCTGCAGGATCTGGCAGCGCCGTTGTTTCAGGCATTCGGCGTGCCTAAGGAGCTGACTTCTCTGATCATTTTACGCCCTGTTTCCGGCAGCGGATCCATGGGCGTACTGGAGCACGTGCTTTCTACCTATGGTCCGGACAGCTTTGTGGGAAGGTGCGCTTCCGTCATGACGGGCAGCTGCGAGACCGTTTTTTATGTTTTTGCCGTCTATTTCGGAGTCACTTCCGTAAAACGGATGCGTCACTGTCTGCCAGTGGGACTTGTGGGATATCTGGCGGGCATTCTGGCCTCCGTTTTTATCTGCCGGTACATTTAAAAAGGGCCATCCGATCCCATGAGCGGCCGGAGTGACAGAAGCGCCGCCCACGGTCAGCGCAAATTTATGTGGACGCGCGTATATTTGTCTGCAGAATGGCCATACTTACAGACAGAAGGAAGAGATTATAAAATATGTTTTTGTCCCCCTTTAACATATGCGTTACCGTCTCTTCCTTTTATTCTGTTTTTGATCCGGATACCGACCCTTCCAGAGCGGAAAATATGCAGGGCAAATTGCGGTTTGTTTTGACAATGTATGTGAAAATGATTATAATAAAACAAGTATGAAACGATCAGACGCAGATTAAAATAATGACGGATCGTTAGCTGACGGCCGATGTTCAAAGCGGTGCGGGAGAGAACGGACGGCGGCGATTTCATTAGTATTTGCAGTCTTTTTGTCAATATATCTGGAGGTAACGGTGGGTAAATTTTTAGTGGAGAAGTGCGGACCGCTGAGCGGTGAAGTGGAAATCAGCGGTTCAAAGAACGCGGTGCTGCCGATCATGGCCGCTGCACTTCTGGCGGAAGGGCGCTGTGAGATCAACGATGTGCCTGCGCTGCGGGACGTTGACGTGATGTGCCGCCTGCTGCGCAGCATGGGTTCCGTGGTAACGGAAGATTACGAAAATGCGACGATTTCTATAGAGACGGAAAAAATTGTAGCGGAGGAGGTTCCTTATGAGCTGGTAAAGCGGATGAGGGCTTCTTTCTTTGTGATGGGTCCTCTTCTGGCGAAAACGGGCAGGGCAAAGATCGCACAGCCCGGAGGCTGCGCCATCGGAGAGCGCCCCATCGACCTGCATCTCAAGGGCCTGCGTATACTGGGCGCGCAGATCACCGAAGGGCACGGGTATGTGGAAGCTGTGGCTGAAAAGCTGCATGGGGGCAAGGTATATCTCGACTTTCCCAGCGTTGGGGCCACGGAGAATATCATGATGGCGGCCACGCTGGCTGAGGGAGTGACTGTGATCGAAAATGCGGCGGAGGAGCCGGAGATCGTCGATCTGGCCAACTTTTTGAACAAAATGGGCGCCAGGATCAAGGGCGCCGGTACGGATACCATTAAGATCGAAGGCGTGGAAGCGATGCACGGAACCCGTCACACCGTTATTCCCGACCGCATCGAGACGGGGACCTTTATGGTGGCGGCGGCCATCACAAGAGGCGATATCCTGATCCGAAACGTGGTTCCGGATCACGTAAAACCGGTGATCGCCAAGCTGGTGGAGTGCGGCGTGGTCATCGAGGATACCGACGAGGGCATGCGGGTCAGAGGCAATGTGAATCCGCTCATATCTACAGATATAAAGACGCTCCCCTATCCCGGGTTTCCCACGGACATGCAGTCGCTGTTCATGGCGCTGCTGGCCACCACGGAGGGACCCAGCGTGGTCATCGAGACGGTCTTTGAGAACCGTTTCATGCACGTTGGCGAGCTGAATCGGATGGGTGCAAATATCAAGATCGACGGAAAGAGCGCCCTGATACCGGGACAGAGAAAGCTGCTGGGGGCGCAGGTGATCTCCACGGATCTGAGAGCAGGCGCGGCGCTGGTGCTGGCCGGACTTACCGCAGAGGGGGTCACAGAGGTATCGGAGATCTACCACATTGACCGCGGCTATGAAAAATTTAAAGAAAAGCTCAACGGACTGGGCGCCAAGGTGAGCCGGATCGACGACTGAGAGCGGCGGCCCGGATCCAACAGAAACAGCAGGACAGATTTACGTGAAAAACGGAGATCTGTCTTTTTTATTGTGTGCCAGACGGCGCACGTCTCTTAAAGGAAAGAATATAGCCGAAGGCAACGGTGTCTATCGTGAGGCA
This sequence comes from Bacilliculturomica massiliensis, assembly GCF_900605495.1. GTDB lineage: Bacteria > Bacillota > Clostridia > Peptostreptococcales > Anaerovoracaceae > Bacilliculturomica > Bacilliculturomica massiliensis. Next base: position 112,729 of record NZ_LR027596.1, on the reverse strand, counting down.
GAATTAGTAATTTGACCTAGGTTTTATATGAAAATGTTTTTTATAAAAAAAGATATTATTCATGGATAAACATAATAAGAAAAAAATATTTGGCATAACAGGATGATCTGCGTATAGAATCATGAAATACATGAAAAGGCGATGTGTTTTTCATGTAAAGTCAGCATGCCCTGATTAGATTTTTTATGTAAAGTGTGCTAAGGTAAAAATAGGAGTAAAATAATTTGGCAGGATGGGGGTGTGCATCATAAAAAATATAATTAAAAAGGAAGAGTATTTGTTTTATATTTTGGCTGCGCTTGTTTATCTTGTGGAGTATATCGAGTGGTCTTTTCCACCTGGCAATGTATGGGATTATGATTTGGATGTTATTTGGAATATACAGCTTCTGATCTATATGATGGGAGGAGTTACGGTTGCAGCCTCCGTAAATGCTGGATCAAAGTTGTATGAAAACAAAAGATTCTTGGTGCTCATGATCTGTCTGATCATATTGGACGGATATATATTAGATCGGCTTCTATTTCGCAAAAAACATTATCTTTCATTAATGATTCTTGGTTCTCATGTTTATTTGCTTTGCTGTTCATTATTTAAAACGCTGGTGATACGCGGCGGTCGGCGCAGATGAAAAGAGCCGTGATGGAACTGAAAATATTTCAGCTGGAACGTGAAAGAGCCGGTAGTAGAAAAGTTAAAAATTATAAATCTCTTCCAAACTTCTACTTTTTTTGATACAATATATGAGTAATGTGGGAAATCACAACTGAATATGGAATTTTGGAAGGAGGAAGTCTGCGATGCTGGAGAGTGGGGTCCGTATCGTAGTCGAAATGGGGAAGCGCTGTCCTTTTTTAAGGCGGCCGGCGTGTGAGACCGTGCGCTTTCTCTTCACGCTCATTTCGATGAGAGAAAAGTACAGGAGCCTGGCGGTGATATACCGGCAGGAATTTTTGCGTGGGTCTCGCAGGGGGATCGCCTTTTTGCTGTGCTTCTGCATGACGGCGGCGCTGTTTCCAGTGCCGGTCCAGGCGGCTGATCCGTCTGGATCGGAGGAGGCGGAAGCGCCGTACAGTGCAGGCCAGAGGACGATCACCGGCGATATTCAGGGCCCGGTGACCATCAGCGAGGACACGGTCTGGGGAGGCGGAACCATCGCCAACGCCGTGACGGTCGCTTCGGGAGCGTCCTTCGTGGTAGAGGGCAATATGCGTTTGGCGTGGAACTGCACCATCAACGTGGAAGAGAACGCGGCGCTGGTGTTTCAGAACGCCGCGGTACAGCGGGATGACGGCAAGTACAGGCTGACTCTGTCAGGTGAAGGCCGGCTGGAGGTGGAGGGCGACTGCCTGTGGGCTTTCAGTATTCAGCAGGGGCTTGACATGACGGTGCGGCCGGGCGCCGTTCTCCGGCTGGGAGCGGCCATGATCGTGGGCCAGGATATGAATATTCGGGGAGGCGGAACCATCATTCGGGGAGACGTATCGACCCAGCAGCTGATCAGGCTGCCGGACAGCGCAGGCGTAACGGTGCGCTTTTCTGAGATCACGCTGGACGGGGGAGCTGTCTGGAAGGGCGGCGCAGCCGGTCCCGAGGGAAATACCGGACGGTCCGCATCGGCTCCGCTGCTCTATGTGGGCGGCCAGTGCGAAGCGGTATTGGAAGACGGCGCAGTGCTTCAGAATAACTGCAACACCGCCAGGGACGGCGCAACGAACGGAATAGGCGGCGGCGTGTATATAGCGGGCGGCCCGTCGTCCGGGGGCTGTCTGGTCATGGAGCCGGGAAGCTGCGTCAGAGACAACTATACGGCGGCCATTTCGGGGAGCGAGGCAGCCGGGGGCGTTACCGTAGGCTCCGGGACCGGCGGATCGGAATCGCTGATCATGACCGGAGGAGAGATCAGGGGCAACTGCGGGCCTGTGGGCGGCGTGTCGCTGCAGTCGGGCGGCTGTGTGGTCTCAGGTGTGCCGGTAGTTGGGGACAACAGAAAAACGGGAGACGGCCAGGAGGATGCGCCGGACAACATTTATGCAGCTGATGGTCTGACGGTCACAGTGAAGGGCCCTCTGGAAGCGGGGGCCTATCTGGGCGCGTCCTGCCGGGATGTGACGGAAACGCGGGAGGTCCTGTTTGCGGAGGGAGCTTCCGGGGAGACCGGTTATGAGATCACGGCGGAGGACGCGTCCCGCTTTGCCTGCGATTCAGCGAAATGCATCGCCGTGCTGGAGACGGAGACCGGAAAGATATTCCTGCGGGAAAATCTGTGCAGCGTCGTCTTTAAGACAATGGACGGCAGCGCGGAGTATAAAAGGACGGTGACCTATGCGGGGCAGAAGGTCGAACTGTTTGTGCCGGATACGCCGGAAGGCTACAGCCCGTTCAGTCGCCTGACCTGGACCACGGAGCCCATGGGGGGCGGGGAGCGGTTCGATTTCAGCAAGCCTGTGAGCGGCAGTATCACTCTCTATGCTCTTTGGGAAGACGCCGACGGTACGGAAGAAAACCCTTATCGCATCACCACCCAGGAACAGCTGGTCTCCATGGCAGAGGGGATCAACGGAGCGGATGCTCAGGAGACTTACAAAGACCGTTGGTTCGTGCTGGAGACAGACGCGGCTTATACGCAGGAGCAGGGCATCGGCGCCGGCGCCGGCGCTTTCGAAGGCTGTTTTGACGGAAACGGGCACACGATCACGGTGGATATGACGCAGAAGGACAGCGCTGCTTACACCGGGCTGTTTGCAAGGATCGGCGCTTCCGGAACCGTGAAGGATCTTACGGTAGAGGGCAGCGTGAAGGTGACGGGGACGTCCGGCGACGGAACATTCCGGGCGGCGGGGCTGGCTGCATACTGTGAAGGTGTGTTGGAAAACTGCACGAATCTGGCGTCGGTAACGGTATCTTTCACCGGAACAGGCAGCATCGACGCAGGCGGAGTGGCTGGATTTTGCAGCGGCGGAGCGGTCTCCGGATGTGCGAACGAGGGAGCCGTTTCTGCTGTCGGATACGAGGTCTGCGTGGGAGGGGTCCTGGGACGGGTCTCGGCCACGGATGTGAAAGCCTGCGAAAACCGCGGTGCGGTGGCAGGGGAAGGGTCCCGGTCCGTCAGGGCGGGAGGTGCGGCCGGAGCTTTCCGCGGCGGGGAAACAGGCGGAATGTTTGCGGACTGCGGCAACAGAGGAACCGTTACAGGCAGAATGATGAAATCCGGAGAGGACTGTTTCAACTACACCGGAGGAGTGGTGGGCCACGGGGAGAATATGGCCGTGCAGCGCTGCACAAACGCGGGAACCGTCCAGATCAAAAAGACCTGCCGCAATTCCAGGCTGGGTGGTATCGCAGGGGCCGCCGCGTCGGCGGAGATCAGCGGCTGCACCAACGAAGGAGCGGTGGAGACGGACATCAGCGGCAGCCCATGGACAGTGACGCTGGCCGCAGGGGGCCTGGCCGGCGAGATCAGCGGCGGCATCCGCAATTCCTCAAACAGCGGCAGTCTGGATCTGCGGCTCAAAAGCATCGACACAGTGTACCGGCGGGCGGTCCTGGAAGGCGGCGGTCTGGCCGGATACGCGGACGGAAGTATTTTTAACAGCTGCAATACGGGATCGCTGTCGGGAAAGATCGACATCCTGGCGCTGCCGGGGGAAGAGGAGCCGGGAAGCATACGTCTTGCGGGACTGGTATGCCGCCTGAACAATGTCTACGACGAAAAGCTGGAGAATTGCTACAGCACCGCTGATTTCGCCATGGAGGGGACCGGAAGCGGCGGGGCCGGCGTCTCGTCAGGCGCGTTCGGTCTGGTAGGAAGTCTGGAAAAGAAAGTGAGCTACTGCTTCTGGAAGACCGGCGGAGCGGGAGCGTCTCTGCCCTTTGGCCCGGATGGGGGCGGAAATAAAATCGACAGGGGCATGAACCGGTCCTTTGCAGGGCCTGACGGCGCGCTGTCGGAAGAGATCTCCTTTCCCGAGCAGGACGGCGCTGTGTACGACAGTCTGCTGAGCATCCTGAACGCCTATGCGGCGGGCAACGCCGAGCTGGGTCTGTCCCCCTGGAGAACGGCGCCGGGAGAAAATGAAGGCTATCCGGCGCTGGGCCGGGCGGCGGTGCCGCAGGTGACGGCCAGAACAGAAGATTCGGTCACCATTGAGATCATCGCAGGGCACCGCTACGCTATCACAGAGACCGCACAGAAGCCCGGAGCGGAGGAATGGATCGTGACCTCGGAGAAGCGCTATACCTTCTCCGGTCTTTCCATGGATACGCCCTACTATATCTGGGCGCAGAAGATCGGCGCTGAGGAGGACACGGGTTCGCTGAAGGTTTTCACGGCACGCGGGATCATATCGCTGACCATCACCGATTCGGCGCTGGACTACGACGGGCTGGATCACACGCTGAGGGCGCAGGTGACCACGCCGGAAAGCGGCGCGTCCGTCACCTACCTGAATCCGGAGACGGACAAGTATGAAGCGGAACCGCCCCGGTATTCCAGTGCAGGGGAGTATACCATCCATTACCGGGCCCAGGCCAGGGGTTATGAGGACAAGGAGGGGACTGCCAGGCTGACGATCAGAGCGCTGCCGCTTTCGCTTAGCACGCCCGCGGCGGTCTGTTCCGAAAAGGAGTACGACGGTACCACGCAGGCGGCGGTGAGCTTTGCCGGAGCGCTGGATGCGTTCGGGATACTGGATGGGGACAGAGGCGATGTGACGCTGACCGCCGCTGCCTTCTACGCCGGTGCGGACGTGGGAGAGGCAAAGAACGTCACAGTGGTCTACAGTCTGCTTGGCAGCGCGGCAGAGAACTATAAGGCGCCGCAGAGAGACGCCGGGTATACGTCGGCCATCATCCCGAGAACGGTGACTGTCACCGGGGCTGCCGTCCTTGAGCGGGATTACGATCAGAGCCGCCGGGTACAGGTCACCGGCGGCGCGCTGGCAGGCGTGGTGCCCGGGGATGAAGACACTGTGGGACTGTCCTCCGCACAGGCATGGGGGACGATAGAAGACTCGGATGCCGGCCGGGGAAAAGCGGTGACTGTCACCGGATATCGCCTGACTGGAACGGGTAAGGAAAATTACCGGCTGGAGCAGCCCCGGGGACTCACCGTCACGATCCGGCCCAGGAGCCTGGGATCCGACGGAGTTTACAGCAGCGGAGTCACCGTGGCTGCCATCGGCACACAGATCTATACAGGCCTGCCCCTCTCTCCGGCGGCGGTGGTGACGGATGGAGAAAGAAGACTAAAGAGCGAAAAGGATTACACGCTGGACTATAAAGACAACGTGGATCCCGGTTCCGCCAGAGTGCTGATCACGGGAAAAGGCAACTATACGGGAACGATCACCGCTGCGTTCCTCATCGGCTACGGAAAGCCGGATCCGGGAAGTTTTTCGGTGGATGTGAGCGGGAAAAACGAACGGGGCTGGTACCGGGCTCCTTTTGAGATCCGGGCGTCCCAGGGCTGCGTTCTGGCCTCAGATCCCAAGGCAGGCCCGTGGACGGCGGCGCTGAGCATGGATGAGGAGACTCCCGCGGAGGGGCGGACAGCTGCCGTTTACATCAGAGAAGACCGCGCCGGATCTGCGGTGGCGGAGCTGCCGGTCTTCTACCGCATGGACAAGAGTCTTCCAGTCCTTGAGGACGGCGGAATTTCCGGCGTGCCTTCGGGCTGGACAAAGGAAAGTCCGGATATTATACTTTCGCCGGAAGACGGTATTTCGGGCGTGGAAAGCGTGAGCGTGACCCTGTCCTCCGGAGGCGCCGTCACGGCAGTGACGGTGACGGGACCGGATCCGCAGGGCAAATACATATTTACGGCGGATGTAAACGGGATCTATGAGGTGACGATCACAGACCGGGCGGGCAACAGCGCCAGCCGGGAGATAACCGTAAGCAAAATCGACAGAGATAAGCCTTCGGTATTTTTCCAGCCGGAAATTGCAGAGGACAGATGGCACGGAGGGATGAGCGTGGCGGTCACTGCGGAGGACGGCGCGGGGAGCCGGCCGGAGGAAATATCGCTGGAGCTGTCGGTGAACGGCGCCGCGGTGTCAAATCCGGCGGCGCTTCTGACCAGCGGCGTTTACGCGCTGCGGGCCAAGGCGAGAGACGCCGCGGGAAATGAAGAGCTGGCCTTTCGGACCGTGCGGGTGGACACGGTGATCGACGATTTTGCGCGGCTGGTGCGGGATGCAGACGGGAGCTTTGAACAGCTGTACGGCGTTCTGACAGCCTACGCAGATTACACAGAGGATCAAAAGCAGCATATAAGGAACAGCGACGACGGGGAGAAAGCGTGGACAGATCTGTCCGCAGCGGTGAACGCCGTGGGTCCCGGTCTGCTGGCGGAGATCCAAAAGGTGCTGGAGGCGGGAGGCCCCGCCATAGGGGACATCGTGCGGGCGGAGGTGCTCTATGAAATTCTGCCTCCGGAGTACAAAAAACAGATCGACGGCGCAGCTATGAAGAGGCTGGCCGCCGACCGGGCGGCGGCGCAGGGCGCTGTGGACCGGGTACTGTCCGCAGCGACTTATGAAGAGCAGAAGGCGGCCGCCTTCTCCAAGTGGGGTTACGGCGGGCTGACGGATGGTCAAAAAAAGCTCTTCGGAAATGAACCGGGATTGACAGAGCGGCTGGAGACTATGGTCGGGGATGTGACGGCGGTAGATGGAGTTCTGGGCCTTCTCTCCAGGGTAGAAAAACCCTATAGACCGGCATCTAAAGCCGGAATCGCGGAAACGCAGAACGCCAGACAGGAGCTGAGCGGCTACCAGGCTGGTCTGATCCCGGAGTTTGAAAACCGCCTGATCGACGCTCTCATCGTCATGAAAGACAGGACGGAAGCCGCGGAAGCACTGGCGGAGGCACTGCCCGCGCCGGAGGATTTTCAGCGGTCCGACGAGAGACGGCTGAGAGCGGCGCTGGAGGCGTATGGGGATCTTACCGCGGAAGAGAAGGCAATGTACGCGGAAGATCTGGCGGGGAAGCTGGACGCCCTCTACGAAGTTATGCTCGCCGGGCTGACGGAAGATCTGGAAGGGTCGGAGGATACGAAAGCCGCGGCGGCAGCGGTCCGCATTATGCTGCGGGTATACGACGATCCGGACCGCACGGTGGAGACGATACGGCAGGCGGAGGAGGCCTATGAAGCGCTGGAACCGGCGGCAAAAAATGCCTATGACAATACGGCGGTCAGAGAGGGATCCGGCGCAGCGGAGCTGCTGGCGGAACTTTCGGCGGATCGGGAAGCCGTGTTGGAGCTGACCGGTCTTTTCGGAGGGTTTCTCTCCGAGGGGTCGGAGGATCATCTGAGGACGCTGGAGCCGGGCGATCTTCCCGTACTGCAGGCTGGACTGGAGCAATTTGAAGAATTGAGCCAGGTTCGCAGGCGTTTGACTGACTGCTCCGTCTCCGGAGCGGCCGGCGCCCTGTCCGGGCTGTGCGCGGCCGCGGAGCGGACGAAGACGCTGATCGGAAACATCCCCCTTCACGATGAATGGGATCCGTCCACAGGCGGGCCGCAGTTTGCCTGCTGCAGCGGACAGGTCCTGGATCCCCATGATTTCAGCCGGCACCGGGCGGCGCTGGAGGCGGCGGCTGCGGACTTCGCAGGGCTGCCGGACCGCGCGGGGGAACTGTTGACCCAGGAAGAAAAAGAAAGGCTGCGCATAGAATACGGAGCGCTGATGGCATTCCTGAATTTCAGCGTCAGGGCGGAGACGCCCACCACGGTCATCGAGCTTCGGGGCCTGTCCGGCGGTCTGGATTTTTCCGATGCGGAAGGGGCCGCTAAGATGACGCTTTCTGTGGAGGCGAGGGACGAGGTCTGTGCCGTCGCCCCAGAAGCGCCGGCGGGAAAGTCGCTTCTGCTCTCCGTCAATATCCGGATCCTGGCCCGGCTGTTCGACGATGCGGGTGCGGACCCGACAACGGAAGCGCCTTACCGAACGCTGGCGCTGCAGCCTTTGCCCGGGCGGCGGATCCTGGTAAGGATGAAGGTGCCGGCCGGCTGCCGCAAAGATTCGGTGGAGATCTGGCATGTGGCCGACAGCGGCGCGCTTTACCGCCTGCGGGATTTCATTCTGGTCAGGGAAGAGGACTGCGTCTATGCGGTCTTTGAGACCGACGGCTTCAGCCAGTTCCTTCTCTACGGACAGGTGGAAACACAAAACAGCGGGTCGGGACACGGTCATTCGTCCCGTCCGAACCTGCCTGCGGATCCTGTCGCGGAGGAGATCAAGGCGGTATTCAGCGATATCGGAGGCCACTGGGCGGAAGAAAACATTCGCTTCGCCGCTCAGAAGGGCTTTCTCAGCGGTATGAGCGACGGAACGTTCCATCCGGAAGAGGGAGCTTCCCGGGCCATGACGGTAACGGCGCTCTGGAATATGGCAGGAAAGCCCCGGCCCGGAGGCAAGGATCACTTTTCTGACGTGAAGCCGGGCAGCTGGTATGAGGATGCGGTGAACTGGGCCGCGGAGCAGGGGATCGTGGCCGGTACCGGCGGCGGCCGGTTTGAAGCAGAGCGGCCGGTCACACGACAGGAACTGGCGGTGATCTTTTACAATTTCAGCCGCCGGGCGGCCGGATGGGATGCAGGGCACGGGTCCGGGACCCGGGAGACCGTGAGCGCGGCGTCGTGGAATGGGGCGGCCGGAGAAACCGGGGCGGAGCTGATCCTGCTGGAAAAAAGCGGGCATATCGCGGCGGTGCCCAGCGAAAAGGACAGGGATCAACTGGAGACAGAACAATTACTGCGCCGTGGGGAGCTGAGCAGGTTCCCTCTGGCTCTTCTGTCGGCCAGACAGAAGATCTCCGCCATGTTTCGGTGGGAATGGCAGAACGCGGGCCGCGGGTCTGCCGGGACCCGGACGATAGGAACGTCCCGGGAGGAACTGGGCGCACGGGAACGAAAGCAGGACGTCCCGACGGCGCTGTCATCGCCGCTGTCATTGCCGCTGACAGCTCTCTCCGCATCCGCGGTGGATATGGCGTCGGTCTATGAGGATCAGGATAGGATCGCCGTCTGGGCGCGGGATGCGGTGTCGTGGTGCATGGAGAACAGTATCATGACAGGGCGGCCCGGAAATCGTTTCGTGCCGGAGGATCCTGCAGTCAGGGCGGAGCTTGCGACAGTGGTGCAGAAGTTTTCGCAATGGCTGGACGGCGCAAGGTAAGAGGGCCCGGGCCTCCGTTTTTTTCAGAAAAAGTCTTTCCCGCGCATGGAAGCGCAGGGAAAGGCTTTTTCTTTTTTTGTTCTTATCCCCAGCCCTTCGCATATAAATAGAGAGTGAAGTACAAGCCGCCGGAAAAAGGGACAAGGCCGGAAGAGACGCGGCTGAACGGCCGGCAGCGTTAAGCGAATCTTTTAGTGTGGAGGTGCAGGATGAAGCGATACCAGAGGGAGATCGTTAAGTATACCGCCGTGATCTGTTTTACAGTGATTTTTTCTTTGATTGTGCTGCCCGGGATCATTGTGGGCCTGTATCCCCAGGGATCCGGTGAAAAACCGCCTGTGCCCGGTCAGACGCAGGCTCCAGGGCCGGATATTCAGATCAATGTCTACCGCCATGAGAGCGGGAAGGTGGTCTCCGTCCCGTTGGAAGAATATGTGAAGGGCGTGGTGGCGGGGGAGATGCCGAGCACTTTTGAGGTGGAGGCGCTGAAGGCGCAGGCCGTGGCCGCCCGCACGTATGCCGTCTCCAAGGTGAGACGTTCCGCCACGGGAAATCCAGCGGAGCATCCGGACGCCCCGCTGTGCGACGATGTGCACTGCCAGGTCTACAGGACGGAGGAGGAGCTGAAAAAGCTGAAAGGCGACCAGTGGATGGCGGAGGGGTATAAAAAGATTTCAGAAGCCGTGGAGGCCACGGCGGGTCAGGTGATGTACTACCAGGGGGCGCTGGTGGAACAGCCCCTGTTTCACTCCTCCAGCGGGGGGAAAACAGAGAATTCGGAAGACGTGTTTACTTCCGCGCTGCCTTATCTGCGCAGTGTTGACAGTCCCTATGAGGAGGACGCGCCCCATCAGGGGGAGAGCGTCAGCATCAGCATGGCCACCTTCGCCTCAAAGATCAAAAGCGTGTATCCAAACGCCGGAACGATCAGCAGGGACACGGTCAAGATCACAGAGCACAGCGAGGGAGGCCGGGTGGAGACCATGAAGGTGGGAAACGCGTCGGTCACAGGGCGCAGGGTGCGGGATCTTTTCGGGCTGCGCTCCGCCAATTTCACCATCAGCTTTACAGGCAGCGATATCGTGTTCACTACCACCGGCTACGGCCACGGCGTAGGTATGAGTCAGTATGGGGCAAACGGCATGGCGAAGGCGGGCTTCGGCTACACAGATATCCTGAGCCATTACTACAGCGGCGTGGAAGTGAAGCCGGTCACGGCACAGTAAAAATAACCGAGTGCTTTTTTGCCGGAACAGGCAGGCGCCGCATTATCCTCTGTTTTTTTTCGCCAGTCTATCGTATAATGATAGCAGGATGGAAAAAGAGGAGAACGCAGATGAAAAAAATGAGAGGTGCCGCCGCGGCTCTGGCCGGATTGCTGCTTTGCGCGTCCATTCTGACGGGCTGCGCGCCAAAAGCCCACATTGAGGATAAGCCCAAGAAGTCTTATGTGAAATGGATGAAGGTCGCCGACGGAGAATATATGCCCTTTACAATGCCTGAATATATGGGGACGAAGGGTCTGTTCATTCAGCGTATGGGGTACGAGGAGCCGGAGGAGATCTATCACGCCGACCTGAAGACAGACAAGGTATCGCTGATCAGCAGCGGCTTTGATTACAGGGGCGAGCTGGAGAAGGCGAAGGAACAGCTGAGGGCACGGGATCGGGATCTGTCTGGAATAGGCACGCAGTACCTGCCGAAGCGGAACGCGATCCTGATCCAGGTGAATTCACCGGAGCTGTGGCTCTATCATATCGAGAAGGGGGAGCTTGAGCTGCTGGGGAACGGTGATTATACCGGCATGCCTTTTGAGCAGATCTACAATTCCGCTTTTGAGAAATGGGGGGAGCAGACTTATCTGTACCCGTATTCCGGCGTGCTGCCTTCCCCTGATGAAAAGCTGCTGGCTTTCGGGTCCGATCTCACGCAGGCGGCCGGACAGACAGGGCAGGAGATATGGCTGTACGACATGCAGGATCAGACGGAGAAACAGCTGCTGGCCGGGGAAGGACCGGGCGTGGATCTCACGGCCGAAGGCTGGGTCAGCGATGGCATGCTGCTGTGCGTGGAGAGACGCGCGGGAGGAGAGACGGAGGACGGCGGCGGAATGTCTGTTTTTCTGGCGGATCCCCATGGCCGGCGCACGGAGCTGGAGCTCTTTGGAGAAAATCCTCCCGAGGATATGCGGGTATACGCGGCCGGCGGCGCGGTGATCGCATCCTCCGACGAGAGGGGGATCCAGGCGTATCGGGTGGACCAGGCCGGCAAGACTGAGCTGATCCTGGATCATCAGCTGGACGAGGGGAGTATGCGGGGCGAGCCTAAAATGAACCGGAACGGCACGCAGCTGGCCTATCTAACCGCGCCGGATCCCTACAGCGCCGACCGGTATCTGCAGATCCTGAGCGTCAAGGACGGCGGCGAGAGAAAGATCGACGCCGTGCGGATCGGGGAAGGTGTGGAGACCAGCATTAAGAACTATTGGTGGATCGACAGCAGCAGACTGCTGATCACCGTGAGAGAAGAATGGGACGGGCAGGAGACCGGGTCTACCTGGGTTCTGGACCTGAGAGCGGAAGAACAGGCCGGCGGGGAAGGAGACGGAGCCGGGGAGAACGGCAGCAACGGTCAGAACGGGGGTACGCAGAACGCGGCGGAGACCGCTGTGGAGATCGACGAGGCGCGGGCCCAGGACAGAGCGAAGACGAGAGACGCGTCGGTCATGGCGCGGGCTTATATGTTGATACTGGAGCGTATTTACGAGGAAAGTCCTCAGCTGAATCAGCCCGTATTGGGATCCTCTGAGAGCGGCTCCGGCGGAGGAGAGGGCGAGACGGCCGGGACGGCCGGGACGGCCACGGAAGGCGCGGTACAGGAGGAAGGACTCCGGTATCTGGCGCTGGATACCACGGACATGCTGTGGCTCACTGATGCGCAGAAAGCGGAGCTGATCTCCATGGCCGCGGAAAAATGGGGCGTTCAGGTTCTGGACCGCACCTACACCCAGCTGGGGCAGGAGGGATATCTGAACGAAGACGGGTATTTTGAGGACGGAATGGTGCTCAAAATTACAGGCGGATATTTTATGAACAATGAGATGAAGGCAGACGCACTGAAGCTTCGCTCGGCTCATGAGGGAGCGTCCCTCTCCGGGCTTACGCTGCGGTTTGAAAACGACAGCTGGCGCATGAAGAAGTAGCGGGGAATCGTAAAATGGCCAAGGAAGAAAAAGAACTGGAAGCGGGGATGGGAGCGGCAACAGAGCCCGAAGCCGGAGCCGGAAGGGATCAGGAAGAACAACGGGATAAGATCAGGCGGGCCATGACCTCTGTGGTCTGGGTCCTGGCCATGCTTTCCATTCTGCTGACCGGATGCGGGGCGCCGTCGGATACGCTGGGCGATCCGGTGGAAGCCTATCTGACGGCCATCGGTCAGTTGGAGGACCCCGAGGCGTTTGCGGAAGAAGAAGGCATGAATTATATCGCGGTGGACACCCGCTATATGACGGGATTTGGATCAAAGGATGACAAAAAACGATTCCTGTCCGAACTCTCTGACCGCTACGGGACGGAGGTCCTGGACAAGAATCAGGTACAGCTGGCCAGGGGAGGATATCTGAGGGACAATACGTCCTTTGACGACGGTGTGTTGTTCCGTCTGAGGGAACTGGATTATTCCACGTATGACGAGAACCCTGTGGTGCTTGAAGTTGCGGAATGGGGCCGGGGAACGGAGACCATGCTGCGCCGGCGGGTGACGCTGGAGGCGGAGGACGGAGAGTGGACGGTGACAGATATGACTGAGATCACAGAGAAGGGCCTGTACTGACAGATGAGAAATGAAAACCGGCAGCCGGCGGAACGGAGCTTTCAGAAAAACTCCGGGACCGCCGGCTGCCGGTTTTTGGTTCTATGAGGGGCAGGGGACTACTGGATGGTGTCGGAGACGCCTTCGTCGTTGGACAGATTGGCTCTGTCGATGATGTAGAATATCAGGGACAGGAGCATGGCGACGATGGTAGCCAGGGCCATGCCCTTCAGCTGCACCTCTCCGATCTGAATGAAAGCGCCGGACAGTCCGGTGACGAAGACCACGGAGGTCAGGGCCAGATTTCTGGATCTGTCGTAGTTGACCTTGCCTTCCACCAGCAGACGCAGACCGGAGGAGGCGATCATTCCGTAGAGCAGGAAGGACACGCCGCCCATGACCGGATCGGGGATCGTCATAATGAGGGCGGAGATCTTTCCGATGAAGCCCAGAAGCAGGGAGAGGATCCCGGCTCCGCCGATCACCCATACGCTGTAGACTCTGGTGATGGCCATGACGCCCATGTTCTCTCCGTAGGTAGTGGTGGGAACGGAACCGCAGAAACCGGAGATCATGGTGGACAGTCCGTCGCCCAGCAGAGTTCTGTGAAGTCCCGGGTCTTTGATGATATCCCTTCCGACGATCTTTCCGGTCACGATCTGATGGCCGATGTGCTCGGAGATGACGACTAATGTAGCCGGGAGAATGATCATGACAGCGCTCATATTCCACTTGGGAGCGCTGAAATTGGGCATGGCGAACCAGCCCGCCTCAGATACGGCGCTGAAGTCCACCAGGCCCAGAGGCAGGGAGACGAGATAGCCCACCACGATAGCGATAAGCACCGGGATGGCGCTGAAGAATTTGCGGAAGAGCACGGAGCCGAAAACGGCTGTGCCCAGAGTGATCACAAATACCAGGACGAAGGAGGGATTGATCTCCGTGTACGTATCGCTCAGGACCAGACCGCCCATGCCTGCGGCGCTGCCCGCCAGCTCCAGGCCGATGAGCGCCACAACAGGCCCCATAGCCGCAGTGGGCAGCAGAACATCGATCCATTTCGTGCCGAATACTTTAATAATGCCGGCGGCCACACAAAATAAAGCCCCGGAAACAATGAAACCGCCTAAGGCGTATTGAAAACCGAGGTTCGGGTTTGCCAGTATGATAAGTGTGGGCGAAATAAAAGCAAAGCTGGAACCTAAGAAGGCTGGCGCTTTGCCTTTTGTGAGAAATATATAAAGAAGGGTACCGATACCGTTCATGACCAGCACCACTGCGGGGTTTATGCCGAAGATCGCGGGAACCAGTACAGATGCGCTGAACATGGCGAATAAATGCTGAATACTGAGCGGGATGCACTGACCCAGGGGCACGCGCTCGTCTACTTGAATGACTTTTCGTAACTCACTCATTGCTACTTTTCCTCCTTTGTTTTGACCACTGAAAATTTAACTCGAATAATAATACCATCCCGCGCAAAAAGATGCAACCCCTAAAAAAGAAAATATGCTCACAAAAAAGCGGGCGGAGAAAGGCCGGTCCGGCGTCCATTCTCTGCCCGCTGCGGAAGGATCGAGATCCGACCTGTCCGCCTTCGCTCATTCTTTATGGGTTTTCGATCCGTTTTTTCGGCGCTTTACACATTCGGTAAGCAGATACTCGATCTGTCCGTTGACGGATCTGAATTCGTCCTCCGCCCAGGCGGCGAGTTCTTCATACAATACGGCGGAAAGACGAAGGGGAACCTGTTTTTTGCTTTTCTCTTTGTTTTCCACGATTCCTTCGGCCTCCTCGCAATGGAGCCGGCGGCATTCTCCCGGCCCGCGTGGTTTTCTGCCCGCTGTTAGTAGAGCGAGCCGCTGTTGACGATGGGCTGGGCGTCTTTGTTGCCGCAGAGCACCACCAGCAGATTGCTGACCATGGCAGCCTTGCGCTCATCGTCCAGTTCCACGATATCGCCTTCGGACAGCTTGTTCAGAGCCATTTCCACCATGCTTACGGCTCCGTCCACGATCATCTTTCTGGCGTCGATGATGGCGGCTGCCTGCTGGCGCTGCAGCATGGCGGCGGCGATCTCCGGCGCGTAGGCCAGATGGGTGATCCGGGCCTCCGTGATCTCAAGGCCGGCGATATTTACCTTAGACTGAATTTCTTCCTTGAGCTTTTCGGCGACTTCCTGACTGCTGCCCCGCAGAGAGCTCTCGTCGCTGCCTTCTGCGATATCATAAGGGTAGAGGCGCACGATGTTTCTCAGCGCGGAGTCGCACTGGATCGACAGGTACTCCTGATAATTATCCACATTGAACACTGCCTTGGCGGTGTTTACCACCTTCCAGATGACCACGATCCCGATGATGATGGGATTTCCCAGTTGGTCGTTGATCTTCTGCCTGTCGTTGGAGAGGGTCATGGCCTTCAGAGAGATCTTCTTTTTTCCTGTAGTTATGGTCTGGCCGTTGATAGAGACGCCCTTGATGGTGACGGCGGCGCTGCCGTTATCAGAAGGGGCCGGCGCCGCAGCGATAGTTTCAGACGCGGGATTGGCTGCGGTGACGAAGGGGTTGACAAAGAAAAATCCGGGTCCCTTCAGCGTTCCGTAGTATTTGCCGAACAGCGTCAGCACGTAGGCCTCGTTGGGTTTGAGCACCTTGAGACCACAGAAAATGATAGGAGCGGCGATGACGAGATAGCATGCCCCTACCAGACAGAAAAGTACGCAGAGAGCGGCGGAATACCAGGCGATGGAAGCGCCCAGCACGATCAGCGCCACCGCGGCTATCATGAGAAAAATATTCAGAAGAAGCATGGGCATGCCGCCCACTCCCGGAGCCTGTTTCTCTTCCATCTGAAAGTCTGCGCGTTTTGTTTCATCCATTATAAAAACCCCCTTTTGTGATCCATTGTGCGCGTTGGAGTCTGCCCTCCGCAGGCGTGCGGCACCGCCGGTACCGGACGGACCGGTCCGTTCGGATCTGCGCGGAGCCTGCCGGCAGGACAGAGGCTGCACACAAAATGAAATCTATGTGATATCAAAATAATATCACATATTTCGAGGTTGTCAACTATTTTTCGACAGGTTGTCCAGGCTGCGGCGCATGGATTCCTGGTTGAGACTGTACAGAAGGGCGTTTTCCCGGGAGATAACGCCGGCGCTGAAGAGGTTCAGGAGACTTTTGTCCATGCCGATCATCCCCTGATCGGAGGAACTGTAGATGACAGAATCGATCTGGTGGACCTTGGCGTCACGGATCATCGTGCGGATGGCATTGTTGCAGATCATGATCTCGAAAGCGGGAACGGGAAGGCCTTTCTCCGAGGGGATCAGCTGCTGGCAGACCACGGCGTTCAGGACCATGGAAAGCTGAACGCGGACCTGCTGCTGCTGGTTGGGCGGAAAAACGTCGATGATGCGGTCTACTGTGTTGGCCGCGCCCAGGGTGTGAAGGGTGGAGAGGACCAGCAGGCCGGTCTCCGCCGCGGACATGGCGGTGGCGATAGTGTCGTAGTCCCTCATCTCGCCGAGGAGGATCACATTTGGAGCTTCCCGCAGAGCGGCCCGCAGGCCCATGCCGTAGCTGGCGGTATCCAGAGGAACCTCCCGCTGGGTCACGATGCTTTTTTTGTGCTGATGCAGGTATTCAAGAGGATCTTCCAGCGTGATGATGTGGGCCTCCCTGCTCTGGTTGATCCGATCGATCAGACAGGCCAGAGTGGTGGACTTTCCGCTGCCCGCGGGACCGGTGACCAGGACCAGGCCTTTTGTCATGGATGAAAGATCTACGACTGTTTCCGGTATGCCGAGCTCCGTCGGATCGGGAAGCCGAAAAGCTACCACGCGCAGCACGGCAGCCATGGTGCCCCGCTGCATAAAGGTGTTGACGCGGAAGCGGCCCAGATTGGAGATGGAAAACGAGAAATCGTCGTCGTGGCTCTGCAGGTAGGGCTGAATATCCCGGCCCGCCATAGCGTACAGCTGACGGATCAGCGATTCCGTATCTCCGGGCATCAGGCGGCCGCCTTCCGTCAGGATGCGTTTATTGACTGAGTAGGACAGGGCGCGGCCCGCGACGATAAAGACCTCGCTGGCCTTCTGTCCGGTGATCCGCTCCAGAAAGAGATTAAAATCCATTGGTTTCCTCCATCATGATATAAAACTTGCTGTGGATCCGGCGGACGGCCGGTTACTCCACGATGACGTCGCTGAACTGGGGCAGGTGTTCGTCGTAATCCCAGACTTCCACGGCGGTCAGTTTTTCTTCCAGAAGCCGCAGCCGGCCGTCGGTGACGCTGATGGTGACCTGCAGCGCCTGACGGTCTGTCACGGGAAAGGAGGCGGTGACGCTCTCCGGGAGCGTCCCGCGGGAAAGACCGGCGTCCACTTCCGCAAGCCAGGCTTCCGCCGCGCTGTCCGCAGCATAGTAAGCGGCGGTATAATCCGTGCTTTTTTCTGTCAGCCGAAAGTCGGAGAGGGCGGTCATGAGAGACAGGGAGGCCAGAACGGTCAGGCACAGGACTACGAAGACCAGGAGGATGACAGGCGCGCCCGTTCCGAAAGACATGTTCAGTTTACGGTTCATTGGACTTCCTCCTTCTCCTGAGTCCCGTCGCTCTGCGGGTACTTTCCGGAATAATACTTTTTTGTCTGAAGGGTATACAAAGGGATCTGGTCTGCATCCTTCCGGCTCTCTCCGATCTGGCGGACGGTGATGGTAAAAGAAACCAGAGTGCCGGCTTCGCCGACGCTGAATTCCGGTGCCGCTTCCGCGTAAAATGAGGGCGGGCCGCTGCCTTCGGCCAGCGGTTCCCAGTTTTCATCGTAATAATATCGCCGGGTCTCGATCTCTTCGGGAGAGAGAATCCGCTGCCCTTCCGCAGCGTCTGTCGCCGCAGCTGCGGCGCAGGACAGGTTTTCTGCTCTGTCGGACAGCTGGTCGGCTTTGGCAAAGACCTGAAGCAGAACGGCGGAGGCCATGGCAAAGAACACGATGACGATGATCAGCTCCAAGAGAAATACGCTCAGGCGGGAGACGCCTGCGGAGCGGGGTCGATCTGCGCTATTCATCTGCCTCACCTCCCCGGAGCGTCAGCGTCATCTCTGAGCGTTGGCCGTTCTGGCCGGCGGCGGTCAGGGTCAGCCGGCCTCCGTCCAGGTGAAAAGACAGGCCGTCGCTGTCCAGGATCGGAGTGCCGTCCGCCGGTTCAAATTCGGCGCCCGCGTCGATGTAAAGCTCGTACAGAGAACCGTCGTATTCATAGATCCAGGTTTCGCAGGGCTCTCCGCCGTCGTCGGAGGTGAAGACCAGAGCCGGAACGCCGCCGCACTGGTCCTGGCGGACCGCTGCGGGCGCGCCGGTCTGACGGACCTTCCCGGCGATGTAAAAGAGCGGGGTGGTGCGCTGAAAATGCAGTTCTTTCTGCGTGGAGATCCGCGTGTAAGCGTTGGCGCCAAAGACCGCCATCATCAGAGCGGAAAAGGCAAAGACGCAGAGAAGCAGCAGAATACACAGGGTATCCGGCGAGCGGTATTCTTTTCTGCGCTGGTTATTGATGCGTGAATCCATGGAAAACTCCTCCCGGTGGGCCGGTTCCCCTTCAGTCATTCAGAGAAATGACTGTGATAGTGGGAAATAGATTGGAGGCGAAGGCCTCGTAGTGAACGATAAAGTTGTCTGTGTCCACGGACAACCCGTAGTGATCGGTCAGATACTGCAGGTCCGGGGGATACATCCCCTCGCAGACATAGCACTGGACCACGGCGCGCCGCACCGCATCCTCCAGAATGCGGCCGCTCTCTCTGCCGGAACTCTGGGAGACCGCGGAGGATCCCGTCCAGAGAAAGAGCATCAGCAGCAGAAAGAGGATAAGCGGACCGGCCAGACCGCGGACGGGTCCGCGGGTCTTTTCACGGAAGGGGCTCTGTTCCTGCAATTTGGAATTTTGACGATGGTTATGCGGCATAGGACGCCGCCTCCTCTCATTTATATTTTCGGGCCGCCCGGCGGGGGCGCGGCGGTCAGGCTCCGATAGCGGACATGACTCCCAGCAGCGGCAGCATGACAGATACCAGTATGATGCCGATCAATACCGAGAGGACCGCTACGGATATGGGCTCGATCAGGGCCAGCCTGGCGGCGGCGTCCCGCTCAAAGCGGTCGGTGCAGAGATCGGCGGCGTAACGCATGGCCTGATCCGGAGTTCCCGCTCTGACGCCTGTAGTCAGAATTCCGGTCAGCATGCGGGAAAACAGCTCCGACCGTTCCAATGCGTCGGCAAAGGACAGGTGTTCTTCCGTCAGAAGACGCCGGCATTCCCGGGCCTTTTGTTCGACCCTGCGGCTGCGGATGAGGGGAATGGAAAGCTCCAGGGCCCGTTCCGTATCCGCGCCGCTTGCCAGAAGCGCTGCCATGGAAGAAGCCAGGGAAGCCAGCGACATGGAATCCGCCATCCTCGTATCTGCCATTCGGCCGGCAAAGACCGACCGCCCTTTCTGGGTAGATCTGAAAAAAACAACGGCGCACAGGATCAGCGCCATGAGACCCACGGCCAGCCAGGAAAAGCGGGTAAACAGACTGCCGAAGCGCATGATGACCAGGGCGGCGGGAGACAGCTCCGCGCCCAGGCTCTGCAGGACCGTCTGAAAGACAGGAAGGACCTTTGCGGAGATGAGGATCAGCACGGCGGCCATCATGGCGATGAGGACCGCAGGGTACAGGACGGCGCTTTTCAGCGCTTCCTGCATGGAATCCAGCTTTCGGTAATAATCGGCCATGGACGCCATGACGCTGTCCAGGCTGCCGGATTCTGAGCCGATCTCAGCCATATGGATCAGATGAGCAGGAAAAACGCCGGCCTTTTTTAAAGCGTCGCTGAATGAACGGCTGTCGTCAAGTTCTCCGCAGGCGGCGGCGAGAGCCTCCCGAAGAGAGCCCTCGGGCGCGTCTTCGGCCAGAAGGCGCATACTGTCGGAGAGGAGCATGCCGGAGCGCAGCAGCATGGCGGTCTGCTCGCAGAAAATCGCCAAACTGCGGGAGGAAAGCGCCGCCGCTTTCTGCTGATCGTGTTTGGACTGTTGCTGTGCCATAAAATTATTCCTCCGTTTCCACGCCGGCCAGCGTGCCGCGCACGATGAGCCGATGCGTATTGCTGCCCTTCGGGGCGCAGGTGATCAGTGTGATCTGTTTTTCTTCGCCGTCCTCCGGTGCGTCCAGGACCCAGGTGTCTGTGGGGAGGACCAGAAAACTTTCAGCGGCGATATAAGTATAGGTCCTGCCTTCATATTCTGCGATGATCTCATCCCCTGGAGCCACCTCGTCCAGTCTGGAAAAATACGTGCCGAAGGTATAGTTGCGGTGACCTGCCACCGCGCAGTTTCCCGCAGTTCCAGGCATGGCGGTGCCGGTCACGTGTCCGGCGCCGTAGCGCAGTTCTCTGGCGGAAGAGCCTTCCAACAGAAGAAGATCGCTTTTGATGGAAGGGATCCGGATGGAGCCGATCACTGCCGCGGGAATTTTTTTGTCCGTCCCGGACGCCGGATCGGAAACGCCTTCCCCTGGGCCGTCTATACCGGCGCCGGTGAGATCGGGGACGTCCGCCACCTGGTCCTGAAAGGCTTCGTCCATGATGGACGGCCCGCCTTCGGACTCATCCAGACCGGCCTGATATTCCCGCAGAAGCCGCTGCTGTTCCAGATAAGTAAAGCCCCGTCCCGCCAGCGGGACGGCGATCAGGACCAGGCCGAAAAGGATCAGCAGGGCGGATAGTTTTTTCATAGTGAGGTACGGTTCCTTTCGGTTATCGGAGCGCTGCCGGCCTGCCGCAGGAACGCGGGCGTCCGCATCTGTTTTGAGACCGGCCGCCTGGGGAGACTGCGCAGCGCGCTTGAGAATACCCTCATTATATTAAAAGCGGGGAGGAAAAGCAAGAAGGGGGATACGGAAGAGCGGAAAGGGCCCGTGAGAATTCTGCGGCGGAGATATGAAAAGCCGGACGTGCCGGACCGGCTGCCGACAGATGTTGAAAAAACGAGAATAAATGTTTTCAAGCAGTCATTATTAGGGTATAATAATATGAATGCTTATGGCCGGATGGAAAGGGGCAGCAGGGATATGGAGAGTTCAACAGAAAAAGATATGTTGCAGGTGCAGATGCTGGGGGATTTCTGTCTGACATATAACGGAAAAGTACTTTCGGGGGAGAGCGTCAGGGCAAAGCAGGTCTGGAACCTGCTGGAGTACATAGCGGCAAACCGGGGCAGGGAGAACTCTCTGGACCGGATCATAGAGGCGCTGTGGGAAGAAGGCGACGCCGAGGATCCGGCAAACGCGCTGAAAAACCTGGCCTACCGTCTGAGGACTACGCTGAAAAACAGTCTGGGGCTGCCGGCCTCTGATTATATCGTGTTCAAGCACGGCACTTACAGCTGGAATATGGAGGCGCCCTGCGTCTTTGATACCGATCTGTTTGAGGAAGAGCTGAAGCGGGCTAAGCAGCAGGGGCTTTCCCGGGAAGAGATCTATCAGCATTACTCCCGGGCGGTGTCCCTTTATAAGGGCAATTACATGCCTCAGGCGTCCTACAAGCAGTGGGCGCAGTCGCAGACCGCCTATTATCAGAGGCTTTTCATGGAGGCCGCGGCAGTGCTCAGCGGCATGCTGCTGGAAGATCAGAGGTATGCGGAAGCGGAGGATGCATGCCGGGCGGCCATCGCCTGCGATCCTTTTGTGGAAGTGAACCACATCAATCTGATTCGCGCTCTGGTGGGATCCAACAATCAGAAAAAAGCCCGTGAACACTACGAATTCGTCTGCCGCCTGTATCTGGATGAACTGGGCGTCAAGCCTTCCGACACGATCACCAAGATCTACATGGATGTGATCAACCAGAATGCGGAGTTCGAGCGGGATCTGGCGGCGATCAAGGAGGAACTGAAGGAGGATACGGAGGTAAAGGGAGCGCTCATGTGCAATTTTGAAGTGTTCCGCTCGATCTACCGCCTGCAGGCCAGGGCTGCGCTGCGCAGCGGCAGTTCCATCTACATCGCGCTGCTGACCGCCACCGGCAGGGACGGCGCGGAGATCCGGCCGGAGATGCTGGAGAGGATCGTGGATAATATGACCACAGTCATCTCGTCCTTCCTGAGAAAAGACGACATGGTTTGCCGGTACGGCCGGGCTCAGTTCCTGATCATGCTGGCGAATATTACATATGAAAATATGGGGATGGTGCTGGATCGCCTGATCCGTCAGATCAACGCCTGCAAAATGGGGCAGAAGGTCGAGGTGCACGGTCAGGTGAGAGCGCTGGATCCCGTTGAACTGGAGGAGAAACGTCATGAATGATCCGGAAAGAGGGAAGATATCGGCCAATATCTCACTGTTCCGCATGTACGCAGAAAAAAAGGATCACGATCTGGCGGGAGTTCTGGTGAACGATTATTACGGTTTTCGCATCGACTATTCCAGCGTGGGTCAGCTGTTCAGCTATCTGGATGAATTTTTGGATTATGTAAATTTTCCCATGGCCGCCACCAGGCGGCGCACCTTCGGTGAGAGCGCTCCCGAAAAACGGGAGGCCATGCCGGAGCATGTAAAGGATGTGGAGGACGGCGCGATACCGGACCGGCAGCCTGATTTTATTCTCCACGTGCAGTTCCGGCAGGGGGCGACCTGGCAGGGAACGCTGAGACGGGCGGACCGGCAGACGACCCGGCGGTTTCGCAGCGAGCTGGAACTCATAACGCTGATCATGAACGCTCTGGATATAGAGCGGGGAAAGGATCTATGACCTGATTGTGACAGAGCAGTGTTACCATACAATCAAGCTAATTTTTTGTATGGAGGAGGCACCTGTGTTACAGACGGAGAGAGAAGGCAGCACGGAAAAGAAGCGGGCTGAAAAGAAAAGTGAAAGCGCTACGTTTACTATAAAGATCCAGTTTGCGCGCAACGCCACCTGGCAGGGAAGCATTTCCTGGCTGGAGGGTCAGAAGACGCGCAATTTCCGCAGCGAGCTGGAGCTGATGAAACTCATGGCGGAGGCGGCTCCCTGTGAGGAAGAACTGGCCGACTGGTAGCGTGGGATCTGCCGCCCGGCGGCAGACATAGGGCAGAATCGTCCGCGGGAAGGTGAGCCTGCGGGAGGGGCCGGTCCTGCGCGCTGAATGTAAGAGAAGGGATTGAATAAAATGAAACGAAAAACAGGAGTCATCGTGGCAGTGGTCTGTATCCTGTTTGCGGCGTCCGTTGCGGCGTCTTCAGGCGCGGAGTATTTCGATACCAGCGCTCTGGACAAAGGGGTCATCAAGGTGGCCTGTACCGCCGATACACGTCTGAAGGTACAGATCCAGGGAGGCGGGTCCACGACCTACACCTACGACCTGAACAACACGGGGAAAAAAGAGAGTTTTCCGCTGCAGATGGGAAACGGGGATTACAAGATCACGCTGTATCAGCAGACTTCGGACGGCAAGTACAAGGTACTGGCTTCGGAGAAAGTGACGCTGGATCTGAGCGATCCCAATGCGGTTTACCTGAATTCCGTACAGAGCATAGAGTGGAGCGTCAATCCTCAGACAGTGGCCAAGGCGGTGGAACTCACCAAGAATGAGCCGGATCTGGAGAAAAAGGCGAATATTCTGTGGAATTATATGGCGAAAAATAATAAGTACGATCAGAATAAACTGGCGTCCCTGCCCAGCACTTATCTGCCGGTGCCGGATTCCACGCTGGCTGCCCGCAGCGGTATCTGCTATGATTTTTCCAGTCTTTACGCGGCGATGCTGAGAAGCGAGGGCATACCGGCGAAGCTGGTAAAGGGATATGCGCCGGATTATGCGGTGGGCTATCACGCCTGGAACGAGGTGTACGACGCGGCGAAAAAACAGTGGATCGTGGTGGACCCCACTTACGATCTGCAGGCCAACGCCAGCTCGAAACCGTTTACCATGGTCAAACAGGCGGACAAATACAAAAAGGCGTCGCAGTACTAGAGCGGAGCAGTGTGATAAAACCGGGAGTTGGATATTCCCGGTTTTTTAAATATAGCCGGCGGCGACGGCTGTTGCGGCAAGACCGCTTGCCGGGAAAAAGCGCCCGGGGCGGAGACGGCATAAGCGGCGGCTGCGGTGAAAAACGGAGGGATCGAGATGAAACAGGAGTATCTGGTAGGGGAGTTGGCGCAGCATTTTGGGGTGAGCAGGGATACCATCCGGCTGTACGACAAGGCGGGGATCGTGACGCCGAAAAAAAGCGAGAAAAACGGTTACCGGCACTACTCAAGAGAGGACTTTATCTGTCTGGCCTATGTGATCGAGCTGAGAAAGATCAATCTTTCTCTGGAAGAGATCCGGGTGATGATGAACGAGAGCTCCATCGAGCATGCGGCGGAGGTGATGGAGACTCAGGAGCGGCTGATCGAAGAAAAGATCGAGGAGATGAAGCGGCTGAGGAGCATCGTGTGGGATTACAAGATCTGTTTTCGCAGCGCCGTGACGGATCTGGGCAAGATCGAGATCACGGAGAGCCCGGTCTTCATCTACAAGGATGTGGGCGACTCGCTGATCGAGACCACGAAGGACTTCTCGGAACTGACCGACTACCACGTTCCCAAGTTTACTTTTGTGGTGGATAAGGATCTGTTTTTATCCGATGAGTTCGATGATGTGAATACCTGCAAAAAGAAATTCTCCTACGCCGTCACCCTGAAAGATGACGAGAAGCTGGCAGAGCGCGCCGATTTTCCGCGGGATCGCTTTCGCGTGGTACATTACCGCAAATGTATCTATACGATACTGAAGTTTTACACCAATGTGGACTACGACTCCATCCTCGAACTGAAGCGGTATGTGATCGAAAATGGATTTGTGCTCACGGGGGACATTTTGCTGCGCGTTATCTCCATGAGAAACGACAAGCGTCAGAATACGGATTACTATGAGGTGTGGGTCCCTGTGAAATAAAAAATATATTTTGGAAAACCCCTTGACATTGGACCTGGTCAATAGTTTACCGTATATAGTATACCAAACCTCATCGCGATGTGGTTGCTGTTAATTCTTTGGCTGCCGGGACCTTTTTTCAGGGCCCTGCAGCGAGAACGGCAATGGACGGTATGCTTTGTTAAGCATGCTTGCGCCGATTGAGGAGGTTTTATCGTGTCTGAAATGAAAAAGAAAAAGGAATTTCCCCACATCTTAGTCATTCTTCTGATCGCTATCATCGTGGCAACTATCGCCACCTACATTATTCCCGCGGGTCAGTATTCACGGGTGCTGGATGAAGCCAGCGGCAAAATGATCATCGACCCGACCACCTTTACTTATGTGGAACGTACTCCGGTCAATCCCTTTGAAATGTTCGTGTCCATCGAGGAAGGCCTGATCGAGGCGGCCAATATCACCTTTCTGATATTCTGTGCATTCTCCTGTCTTTATCTGCTGGAACGCACCGGAACCATCGACGCGGCTATCGCGGTGATGGTGCGGAAAACCAGAAAAAATCCACAGTTTGCCAACGCTATTCTGGTGGTCTTGATGGTGATCCTCTCTGCATGGGCATCCACCGGTACCATCTCATATGAAGAGATCATCGCATTCGCGCCTATTTTCGTGGCGGTCTCCATGGCTTTGGGCTATGACGCGCTGGTCGGCGTGGGCATCTCCGTCATTCCTGTGGGAGTGGGCTTTGCGTCTGCTACGGTCAATCCCTTCAGCATCGGCGTAGCGCAGACCATCGCAGAGCTGCCCATGTTTTCCGGACTGGAATATCGGCTGCTGGTTTTGGTGGTCATGACGGCCTTCACTGTGAGCTATGTGCTGTGGTATGCGAATCGCGTGAAAAAAGATCCCACGAAAAGTCTGGTCTACGGTATCGACTATTCCGATCTGGAAGTAGACGAAAGCCGGATGGAAACTCCCTTCAACACCCAGAGAAAACTGTCCCTGCTGGCGCTGTTCGCCGGCGTGGGCTTCATGGCTTTCGGCCTGATCAAACTGGGCTGGTATATCAATCAGGTAGCGGCGATCTTTATGATCGTGGCCATCGTCGTGGGCTTTATCAACAAGTGGAACCCCAGTAAGATCGCGCAGATCCTGGTACAGGGGCTGTCCAACGGCGTTCTGGCGGCTATTATCGTCGGAGTGGCCAGAGGCATTCTGGTCGTCATCACCAAAGGAAATATTCTGGACACGATCATCCACGCCTGCGTCAGCATGCTGGAAGGACTGTCGCTGTACATCAGCGGAGTGGGAATGCTGATCTTCCAGACCTTCCTGAATCTCCTGATCCCGTCCGGTTCCGGTCAGGCGGCCGTGTCCATGCCTATCATGACGCCCATCGCGGACCTGATCGGCATGAACCGTCAGATCGCAGTGCTGATCTTCCAGTTCGGAGACGGATTCTCCAACCTGATCTGGCCTACCGGCTTCATGCTGATCGTCTGCGCTATGGTCAGGATCCCGCTGAATAAGTATTACAGATTTATCATCCCGTTCTTCCTGTTGGGATTCGTACTGCAGGTAGCCTTCATCATGGGCGCGATCGCGACCAATTACGGTCCGATGTAGAGCGGCAGGGAGAAAAGAGGTATGACGGAAATGGATTTTTTAACGGAAATGATGGATCGGGTGGAAGGGTGCAGGGAGGAATTGGTGCAACATCGCCGGTATCTGCACGAAAACCCGGAGACCGGCTTCGACGTGGATAACACGGTGGCCTATATCAGAGAGTGCCTGAAAGAAAAAGAGATCGAGATGCTGCCCTCCTCCGTGGGCGTCATCGGCAGGATCAGAGGAGGAAAAGCTGCTGCGGGCGTCAAGGCGGCGGGACTGCGGGCGGATATGGACGCCCTGTCTCTGCAGGAGATCAATCAGGTTCCTTACTGCTCAAAGCGGCCGGGAAAAATGCACGCCTGCGGCCACGACGGCCATACGGCCATGCTGCTGACAGCGGCCGGCGTACTGAAGGAATTTGAGAGAGAACTGGCCCGGGATGTGATCCTGATGTTCCAGCCGGCCGAAGAAGGCCCGCAGCCCGGCGGCGCGAAGCCTATGCTGGAAGAGATGGAAAAGCTGGGCATAGCGTCCCACATCGGCGTGTTCGGCGGCCTCCATCTCACCACGGAGTACCCCCTTGGGACCGTGGCCGTAAAATACGGCAGTCTCATGGCGTCCACAGATGAATTTTATCTCAAGATCAAGGGGAAGGGCGGTCACGCCGGCACTCCCCATCAGACAGTGGATGCGCTGTCCGTGGCGGCCAAATTTGTGACGGAGATGGAGAGCTTCATGTCCAGAAAGATGGATCCCTTTGATCCTGCTATTTTTTCCGTGGGTATTCTCCGCTCAGGAAGCGCCATCAACATCGTTTCCGAGACGGCGGAATTGGGCGCCACGATCCGGTGCCAATCCGAGCAGAACAGGGCTTATGTTCTGGAAAACGCGGAAAAGATCATCCGCGGGATCTGCAGTTACACCGGCGCGTCTTATGAACTGGAGATCAAGCGCGGGCTTCCCGTGCTGGTCAACGATGAGACGACAACGAAGAGCGCGGAACGCATCGCGGCCCAGGTGGTGGGGAGCGGGAATATCATCCACAAAAAGACGTCCGAGATGGGCGCGGAGGACTTCTCTTACGTGGCGGAGCGCTTTCCGGCGGCGTTTCTGTGGCTGGGAGCCCGCAATGAGGAAAAAGGCTTTGTTAACCTCATGCACAATCCGGGCTTTGACTTTGACGAGGACGCGCTGCTCACAGGAGCGAAGCTGCACTGTCGTTTCGCTGTAGAATTATAAACGAGAACAAAAGAAGATCCGCTGAAAACGCCAGATGTGGTTTTCAGCGGATCTTTTTTATTTCCGTGATGCGGCGCGCCTATGGGATAACTAGTCTTTTCCCATTTTTCTCCTATGCGCCATGACCATGAGCGGCGTCCCGCGCCTGTATATTTCATACCGCTGAAGACAACGGGATAAAGGATCAAAACAGCCGCTTTCCATCTGAAATATCTATATTGAATGCTTTCGCCATTCCGGTCTGCTTATACGGATTGATTCGTTCGCCCAGGCCGTCGTGCCGGAAAAGGGAGCCCGTATTCTTAAACCAGAAGGTCACACCCGCTTTTGCGCATTGATCCCGGATATTCAGCACCCACTCATAATCGCACTGGCGCGCTTCCCGCCCGGTTTCGCCGCCGACGGTAACATGATCCACTCCATAGAGATAAGGGGTCAGGTCGATCGCTTCCAAAAGCGGCGCGCAGGCGATAAACCGCCGTTTTATCGGATAGGATAAAAACAGGGGAAGGCGGTAATCGGCCAGCGCCTGGTTCTCTACCGTGCAGCCCAGGTTTACATTGTCATAGCCCTCGCCCCAATCGGCGGGAAGGGATACCGGAAAACGGTCGATGCGCTTTGTCAGGATGAGAAACTCAATGTCCGTCCGTTCACGGATCATGGCCCAGGCCTCTTTCCGCCATTCGTCAGCTTCGGGCAGGAAAAAGTCGGTGGCAAAGCAGGTGGCGAGGATCTTATTTCCTTTGATGTTGTATTCGCCTTTTTTATTTCTTCTAATGGGCCAGTCGAATTTATCTGTTTTCAGAATCATATTCTGTCCACAGCGTTTTGCATAGGGTCCATAAAAATAACAGTTTGTGCAGCCGTCACTTATTTTGTAACAGCCTGTCCACGGCTCCCAGTTCATAGGCAGTCTCCTTTGTTCTGCGTAAAAAAGCGGCGGTTTTGGCAAACCAGAGCCGCCCTGTGTCTGCATACAAAAACAGCTTTCTCAAATGGAAAGCTGTTTTTGTATAGAAGTTTGTTCCTTGATATGGTACACCCGACAGGGTTCGAACCTGCGACCTTGTGAGTCGGAGTCACACGCGCTATCCAACTGCGCTACGGGTGCGCATCTGTATTATATATTACCACATTTATTTGAGATAATCAAAGCTTATTTTAAAAAATCTATTTTTTCCGCGTCTCGGAGCGCTGCGGAACAGGGTGAAACGTTCTTTCCCTTGGCCTTCTTTGCCGCTTGCCTGCAGGAGGTTCCTGCTATATAATTCAGGTAGGAACAGTATTCTCTGCAAGATCGTCAAAGGAGGAACAGACCATGATAAAAAAGCGTAAGAAAACGCTGGCTGCCGCCGGCATCGTTATTCTGCTATTGCTGCTTTCTCCCATCTTTGTCTCAGCGGGCCGGGCGGCAGGGCTCACTATGCCGATCTACGGCAACTGCTGCAACCTCAGCTATACAAACAACGGCGAGCCCATCGATTTTCTCGATGCGCAGTGCAGTATCTACAATGAGGCATGGCAGATCAAGGGGGGCTTCGATCCCCAGGCGGCCAGAGAACTGGTCCGGGCCGTGAAACCAAAGATCTCTCAGATGTCCGGCAGTACGCAGACCGTTGCCGGGCTGGTGACGGCCTACTTTGATGTTCGGCTTTTCCTGTCCGGCCAATAGAGCCGCCGGTTCAGGCTCCGTCTGCCGGCCCGCCATGCAGGGGAGAGGGGACTGGATATTGTCAGAACTTTCATTTCCTGTTTATGAGCGCGAAGCCGATGATCGTGCCGCAGACTCCGCCGACGATGTGCGTCAGATGCGACACGTTGTCCCGCATGAAGATGCCGCTGACCAACTCGCCGCCGATATAGATGACGGCCACCAGGATCAGAGTCAGGGGGATGGTCCCTTCCTTGGCGCCGGAAAGCGACGAAAGCAGGATCATCATGAATACTACTCCGCTGGCGCCCAAAAGGGCTGCAGAGGGGAAGAATATAAAGTTGACCAGTCCGGATGCGGCCGCTGTGATGAAGATGGCCAGCAGCATGGTGCGGCTTCCGTATTTTTCTTCAAGGGGCGGTCCGACCACCAGGAGCAGGGTAGTGTTTGCGATATAATGATCCAGGTTGGCGTGCCCCAGCACGTGGAGCACCATGCGCGGCCAGGTCAGCGGATCGCTCAATGGCGCCCGGTATACGCTGAAGAGAGCTGCGGTGGTGCGGCCGCCGCTCAGAAAGCCAAGAAACAGCGCAGTCAGTGAAAGCAGCGCAAAGGTGAGGACCACCGGAGAATTATAGGTTATCTTTTTCCCGATCTGTTTCATCAGAGTTACCTCCATATTACCAACAAGAGTACGCGCCGCGGTCATGCAGATCCACGTTTGTCTGCCGGAGCCCATCACAGGATCCGCCCGGCATAAGCATAATTATTATATCAGAACGGCCGGAGAAATTCAGCTCTTTTGGTTCCGGCAGGCTGATCCTGGGCTTTGACGGCGGCTATAAAATTAATATTATTAATTTTCAAAAATCGGTTGACAAATTGGTGAATTATGCTACAATATAGACATATTCACAAGGCACGATTGGTTCACATATTTTTGTAAGTCATCTGCTTGGTTGATGGTTTACAAAAATATGTGATTTTTATTTTGCCGCGTCCGAATATAATAAAAATCAAGGAGGTACCGACAATGTATACAGGTACAGTAAAATGGTTTAACGCTGATAAGGGATATGGATTCATCTCCAACGATGATGGCAGTGATGACGTATTCGTGCACTTCTCTTCGATCGTCTGCGACGGTTTTAAAACTCTGAACGAGGGACAGAAAGTGACCTTCGATACAGAAGTTGACTCCAGAAACAGCAGCAAGATCAGAGCAGTCAACGTTTGCCCGGTGCAGTAAGCAACTGAAAAAAGCCCTCTCTATGGAGAGGGTTTTTTTATTTTCCCAAGTCTTTTTACAGTGGTATAATAGCCGCAGAGCGGATATTAATTATATGATTCTGTGCACGGCGGACGCCATGTCTGCATCCATGATCGGCCTAGGGTCTGTCATGGGATGAACGCAGTATGCAAAGCAGAGGACAATGAATCAGAAAGAAATGAACGAATGAAATTATATACGAACGGAAAAATCGCATCCATGGACCGCGATCTTACTTTTTATGAAGCCATCGGTATCGAGGACGGAAAGATCTGTTTTCTGGGTTCGCGGAAAGAGGCGGAAGCGCTGCAGGCCGAAGAACTGGTGGATCTGGGGGGAAAGCTGATGCTGCCGGGTTTTGTGGATACCCATATGCATATGCTGATGTACGCGTTCTTTGCCCGCAATGTGGATCTGTTTGGCTCCCGGTCCGTAGACGAGGTGATCAGCCGGTTTCAGGAAAAGTTAAAATCTGATCCGGGACGGTCCTACCTGTATGGCATGGGATGGAATCAGGAAAATTTTGAGGGCGGGGCCTTCCCGACAAGAGCGGATCTGGACCGGATCTCCACGGAGATCCCCATCTTCGCCGCCCGTATCTGCGGTCACATCGCCGTTTATAACAGCAAGGCGCTGGAACTTCTCAGAGCCTCTCAGCCCGGCGCTCACGTGCTGGGAAATACGGATTTTGAGACCGGTCTGGTGAAGGAGGACGCGGCGTTGAGCTATTCCAGTCTCATTCCGCCTGTCAGCGAGGAAGAACTGGTCCGGATGATCCTCGACGCCCAGGCTGAGATGAACCGGTGCGGGCTCACCTGTGCTCACAGCCACGATTTCGCCGTTATGCCGGGAGTGGAGTGGAAGACGATCGTCTCCGTTCTGAGACGCCTTTCCGACGAGGGCAAACTGACTTGCCGTATCTTTGAACAGAGCTATTTTCCGGACGACAGAGAATTTGCCCAGTTCCTTTCCCAGGGACTGCGCACGGAGCGCGGGGGCGACGGCTTCTTCCGCATCGGCCCCAGAAAGATCGTTTTGGACGGCTCTCTGGGAGGCAGTACGGCTATGGTCCAAAAGGGCTATGTACACGACAGGGCGAACAAGGGGCTTGCCTCCTCCACAGAGGAAGCGTTTTACCGCTCCGTCCGTCAGGCACACGACAGCGACTGCTCCGTGGCCGTCCACTGCATCGGCGACGAGGCCATGAGATGGACGCTGTCCGCTTTCCAGCGCTGCCAGAAGGAGAACCCCAAGCCTGATATCCGGCATGGGATCGTCCACGCCCAGCTGACCACGCCGGAGATTATGGAAAAGATGAAGGAGCTGGAAGTGCAGGTATTCGCTCAGCCGATCTTCATCAACGCCGATATGGAGGTCATCTACGACAGGATCGACGGGGAGGACGCGGCGCACACATATAACTGGAAGACTATGCTGGACATGGGGATCCACGTCAGCGGGGGGACCGACGCGCCCGTCGAGCCGTTTCACGTCATGAACAATCTTTACGCCGCCATAACGCGCAAAAACCTGGAGGGCACGAAGACCTTCCTGCCGGAGCAGGCCCTCTCCGTGGAAGAAGCAGTTCGCCTTGTCACCTCATACGCAGCCTGGGCCAGCTTTGACGAAGACAGGAGCGGCACGCTGGAAGTGGGAAAGAACGCCGATCTGGTGGTTCTCTCAGAAAATATTTTTGAGATCGAACCGGATCGGATCAAGGATGTAGACATACTTCTGACCGTGGCCGGCGGCAGAACCGTGTATTCGGTATAAAATACCCTTTCAACCGCGGCGGCCCGGGCCGAAAGGATTCGCAGAGGGCGGGCAAAATTTATTTTGCAGCCCTCTGTTTCCACAGCATGCGATTATCCTCGAAAGAAACGCTCAGCTGACCCAGGTCGCACAGCCAGGAGAGGTAGGAGCGGATCGTGCTGCCTACGAGGACGTATTGATTCACGTCCATGGTCAGTCCGTAATCGTCAAAAACACGCTTCAGGATTTCTTCAAAGGTAAGAGGCTCCCCGCAGCAGGCCAGGAGCTTTTCTTTTATTTCAAGCACCTTTTGGCGATTGGCCCGGGCCAGAGGCCGGATATCCGGCACCGCTTCGGCATGGGAAGGGATGAAGCTGGCGCCTTCCAGCTGTTCGATCCGGTCCAGGGTATCCAGATAGGCGGCCACGTCGTAGATAAAGGAGATGTGGTACTTGTCTATGATGGTCTCACTGGTCAGGCAGTCGGCCAGAAACCAGACGTTGTCCGGAGTTTTTACGCCGATCATGTGAAAGTAGTGCCCGGGCAGGTCGATGATCTCCATGCCCGGCGGCAGCGGAGCCGTGGAAAGCTCCAGGACCTGGCTGTCCTGAGCCATGAGAAATTTGTTGCGCAGGGCTTTGCAGGGATACCCGCCGTACAGGAAGGATGGTTCCAGTATGGGAAAGCGCGTGAAAGCGGCGTCGATCCCTTTGGCGTATATGGGGCAGCCCAGACGGTCCTGAAGCAGATGATTCCCTCCGATGTGGTCCGCGTTGGAATGGGTATTGATGATGGCTTTCAGGTTCCAGCCCTGGGCTGTCAGGATCTTTTGGATCTTTTTCCCGGCTTCTTTATCGTTCCCGCTGTCGATGAGCCAGACGTCTGTGGCGTTTTCCAGGTAAAGGCCCATCTTGGCGGGACAGTCGATATAGTAAGTTCGTTCTGCGGCGTGGATCAATTCATACATGCTATGCACCCTCTCTCTTGAATAATGATCGAATTGCTGTTCTGCGGCCGGACGAAGGCGGCGTGGGCGGGCGTGCCGCCGGCGGCGCCGTCTTTGAAAGCCGCCGGATATGGAAACTGCCGGGCGGGACGTTTCCGTCGCGGCCCGGCAGCTGAAGAACCATGGGTCAGTTTATCTGATCGCTTCCTTGCCGCCCATGTACATGCGCAGGGGCTGCGGAATGCTGACGCTGCCGTCAGCGTTCAGGTTGTTTTCCAGGAAAGCGATGAGCATACGCGGCGGAGCGACCACCGTGTTGTTCAGTGTATGAGCAAAGTAGAGGTTTCCGTCGGCGCCGCGTACCCGGATCCCCAGGCGCCGGGCCTGAGCGTCTCCCAGATTGGAACAGCTGCCCACTTCAAAGTATTTCTGCTGTCTGGGGGACCAGGCCTCCACGTCGATGCTCTTGACCTTCAGGTCGGCCAGATCGCCGGAGCAGCACTCCAGGGTGCGCACGGGAATGTCCATGCTGCGGAAGAAGTCCACGGTGTTCTGATACAGCTTGACGAACCAGTCCATGCTCTCCTCGGGCTTGCAGACTACGACCATCTCCTGCTTTTCGAACTGATGGATGCGGTAAACGCCCCGTTCTTCGATGCCGTGGGCGCCCACCTCCTTGCGGAAGCAGGGGGAATAGCTGGTGAGAGTATGAGGCAGCGTCTCCTCGTCAAGAATGGTGTCTATGAATTTGCCGATCATGGAGTGTTCGCTGGTACCGATGAGATACAGGTCTTCGCCCTCGATCTTGTACATCATGTTCTCCATCTCGGCGAAACTCATGACGCCGGTGACAACATTGCTGCGGATCATGAAAGGGGGAACGTAGTAGGTGAAGCCCCGGTCGATCATGAAATCCCTGGCGTAGGACAGGATGGCGGAATGAAGCCGGGCGATGTCGCCGGACAGATAGTAGAAGCCGTTGCCGCTGGTCTTTCTGGCGCTGTCCAGATCAATGCCGCTAAACTTTTCCATAATATCCACGTGATAGGGCACCTCAAAATCCGGCACGGCCGGTTCGCCGAACCGTTCCACTTCCACGTTTTCACTGTCGTCTCTGCCGATGGGCACGGAGGGGTCGATGATATTGGGAATGACCAGCATCCGTTCTCTGATGCGGCCGGCCAGATCTTCTTCCTCGGCTTCCAGTTGAGCCAGTTCCTCGGCCATAGCTGCAGTCTGAGCTTTTTTTACCTCGGCCTCGTCTTTTTTGCCTGCCTTCATCAGCCCGCCGATCTCTTTGCTGACCGTTTTTCTCTGGCCGCGAAGCACATCGCCTTTGGATTTTACCTCGCGGATCCTCACATCCATCTCGATGATCTCATCCACCAGCGGCAGCTTTTCCTCCTGAAATTTCTTTTTCAGATTTTCTCTGATCGTCTCCGGATCGTTCCGGAACATTCTGATGTCTAACATGGTATTTCCTCCTGTTTTTCTATTTTGTGCTTGCAGCGTGTATTTATGTGTCTTCGGCGGTCTGCAGTTCCGCTTCGCCGTTTTCCTGCGTAATTAAAAAAAACCGCCCCATCATCATGGGACGGAAAGCTCCGCGTTGCCACCCAAATTGCCGGCCTGTCCGCCGACCCCTCGAACGCGCTGTAAAGGGCGCAGCCCTCGGCTTTCGCCGTCAGCTCCGAAAGTGGAAAAGTCCCGTATTGCACCGGTTTGCACCAACCACCGGCTCTCTGCAGCAACTCTGTGGACCGCAGCTCTCATCCCCGCTGTATCTGTGAGACTATTTGATTTTAATTGTACTTATTATATATGGCATTTTCCGTGAATGCAAGGAAAATTTGCGGCGTATATCCGGTCAGTCGGCGTAGAAGTCTTCAAAATCCATGTCCCAGCACTCAGGGCAGGGGGAATAACCCAGCCGTCTGGCATTGCCCACATCCAGGATATAGGCGTGATCAGGGTTCAGAAATTCGCAGCCGTAGTGATGGTAGCGTTTGCTGTAAGTGGGGACCACGCAGGTGCTGTTGTAGTAAAAGTGCAGATCTTTCAGGAGCGCTGCGTTTCGTTCCTCAAGTTCGCCGCTTTTGGCCGCCGCGCTCTTCACCGTCTCCTTTGTCTCTTTGAGAGCGGTATTGAGACGATACTGTTCGTCAGAGAGAGCGGAGTTTTCTTTAGACAGATGATAGACGGAAAACAGAAGGACGACGCATAGTAGAGGAACTGCGATGCGCAGAGCCAGTACGGGAATATTTGATTTTCCAAAGCCCGAGAGAAGGGTTGAAAAACGAGACTTTTCCCCCTTGATTCCGCCGTTCTCGCCGTTCTCGTCGTTGTCACCGTTTTCGCTGCGCTCTGCACGCAGGGCGTCGTCGTAATTTCGCCGCGCCTCGGGATCAGACAGGACATTGTGCGCTTCGTTGATCTGCTGCGTGATGTCGTGGGCAAAGTCCTCGTCCTCCCGGTACACGTCAGGGTGATATTTGCGGACGAGGGCTTTGTAGGCCATCTCGATCACTTCCTGTGAAGCGTTCTCGCGTACTTCCAGTATTTCATAATAATTCATCCGGCGTCTGCCTTTCTATTTCAATGTAAAAATGATCTGTGCCTGCGGAGCGCCGCGCCTCCGCAGGACTGCACAGACTCCGGCGGCCGCTGTTTCGGCGCGCTGCGAAGAGTTTTCCGACTGTGCAATTCCATTTTATATGAAAGAAGAAAGAAATCAAGAGTTAAGTCGAATAAAGCGGCTGGAAGCTGAAATATGACGGAAAATGACAGAGAAGGCACGCCTGTATATCGTTGACAGGGCCGTCAGGTTGAATTAAACTGAGTATTATATCAGCAGGCGCTGTCTGGATAATTGGTCCTGGGGCCATGGGCCGCGGGACAGAGGATGGGCCGGCGAAAAGGAAGTGAATATGAGTTTTGAAGGATGGAAGGCGATCCGGCCTGAGGAAACGGATATCCAGGCGGCGGATGGCAGTATCGCAGGCATTATCAGCCGGGCGCTGAATTTTGTGGACCCCCGTCTGGTCCAGCATGGCAGCAGGGTAGCGCAGCTGGTCCACAGTTTTTTGATCAGCAGAGGGCAGTACGATCGAAAGCAGATCCGCGATATCTGCTTCACGGCGCTGCTTCATGATATCGGTGCATATAAAACAGAAGAGATCGATCGCATGGTCAGCTTTGAGGCGGAGCAGGTGTGGGCGCACTCGGTTTACGGCTCGCTGTTCATCCGCCATTTCTCGCCTCTCTCTCAGTATGCGGACGCCGTGTTGTTTCATCACACGTCCTGGGAGATCCTGAGGGAGATGAAGGAGGTTGGAGCGGAGACGGTCTGGCTGGCGCAGACCATCAATCTGGCGGACCGGATCGACATGTTTTTTCAGCGCGGCGAGGGGACGGAGGCGGAATTGAAGCGCCGCATTGGGGCGGCTGGAGGACGGCGGTTTATGCCGGAGATCGCGGAGATGGCGCTGGCTATGGACTTCAGCGGATGGGAGGACGGCGCCGGCCTGCAGGAGGGCGGCAGAAACGGCGGGGCGGAATTCCCACATCACGTAGAGTTCTTTTCGCGGGAAGAGATCGTGGAGTATCTGCAGATGCTGGTCTTCGCCATTGATTTTCGGAGTCATTATACGGTGACGCACACGATCACCACCACGGGAGTCAGCATGGAGACGGCAAAACGTCTTGGCATGAACAGGGAAGAGATCAGGTGCGTGGCGCTGGGCGCGCTGCTGCACGACCTGGGAAAGATCGGGATCCCCATCGACATTTTGGAATTTTCAGGCCCGCTGAATGGGGAGCAGATGGCGGTGATGCGGACTCATGTGGATCTGACGGAACAGATCCTGGGCCAGACAGTATCGCAGACGGTGAAACGCATCGCGCTGCGGCATCACGAAAAACTGGACGGGTCCGGTTATCCCGGAGGATTGAAGGCGGCGGAACTGACCAGAGCGGATCGGATCGTGGCGGTGGCGGATATCGTCAGCGCGCTGAACGGCCAGCGCAGC
Organism: Bacilliculturomica massiliensis; assembly: GCF_900605495.1. Lineage (GTDB taxonomy): Bacteria > Bacillota > Clostridia > Peptostreptococcales > Anaerovoracaceae > Bacilliculturomica > Bacilliculturomica massiliensis. The sequence continues at coordinate 75,302 of NZ_LR027596.1, read as the reverse complement.
TATAAAGAGGCGTTCCCGAAGGAAAAGACGCTGGATATTCTGGCGGAGATGAGCGGTCAGGGGCTTTTGGACGGGGACATCGTTGCGCTCATATGCGCTGAATTCGACAGCATTATGGAGGCTGTGGGAATCATGTGCGGGCCGGTGGTGGAAGCCTACCGTTTTGTGAACGGGGAGTATGAGCGCCTGCTTGAGAAATATTCAGGGGAAGGGATCAGCTGAAGCCGGAGAAAGCGTACAAAATTGCAGACATGGAAGGGCGCCGGAACTGATTGGCCGGGAGAAAGGAAAGGGTCAGGGTCCGGATCCGTGGGGGCGGATCCTGTTTCCGGCTGCTGGAGGCGGTCTTGGGGCGGCGGGAGAGGGACTTTTGAAAAAAGTTGAAATAGTCCTTGAAAAACGCCGCCGAATTTGGTATGCTAATAAAGCACGAAGCGAATATGCGGGTGTAGTTCAATGGTAGAACTCCAGCTTCCCAAGCTGGCAGCGTGGGTTCGATTCCCATCACCCGCTCCACAACGAAAGCATTGGAATTTAGACGTTCCAATGCTTTTTTTACGCCGCCTGTTCCCCAGAGGCCGCCGCCCCATCGGAGCATTGGATCCCCTGGGCGGCTTGCAATATTCGCCATGATAGGATATAATCTTTCATAGTAACTAGAAATATCATACAGCAGAGAGACTGGATAAGGTCCCTCAGATCTCGATCGCGGCAGCGGCGGAAGAGCCGGCGGCCAGCGGCAGAGCTTCGGGTGAGGTTCAAACATATGAAACGTTTTTTGGCAGGCGGCTTGATCGCTCTTTTTTTGCTCCTTTTACTCTTCGGAGGGGTTACGATCCATACGATCGTCTCATCTCAGACCAACGGCCGCCTGATCAATTATGTGGGCATCGTGCGGGGCGCGTCGCAGCGCTTGGTCAAGCTGGAACTTGCGGGACAGGAGAGCGATGAGATGATCGCTTATCTGGACGGTATTCTGGATGAATTGTCAGCGGGAAACGGCAGCTATGGGCTGCCCTGTCCTGAGGATCCCGCGTATCAGAGGAATCTGCGGGAACTGGATCAGATGTGGGAAGAAGTGAAGGCGAACATCGCTGATTACCGTACAGGCGGGAATAACGCCCAGGTGCTGCTGACGCTGAGCGAAGATTATTTTACCCAGGCCAACAATACGGTTTTTGCCGCTGAGGATTATTCGTACCGTCAGTCAGGTATTTTGCTGTCGGCTTCGGCGGCCATGCTGGTGATCATGCTTCTGACGTGGATCTTCATTCTCGTCGCTTGTTCCAAGAATCTTCTGAGTCTGGAAAAAAGCAATGAAAGGCTGAGCGATCTGGCCCAGCGAGACGCCCTGACCGGCGTCTATCTGCTGGAAGCGTTTAAAGAAAAGGCCCAGAAACTGCTGGAAGCGGAGCCTGATGAGAAATTTGCCGTGCTCTACACTGATTTTGCGGATTTCAAATATATCAACGACGTGTTTGGCTACGCTTACGGCGACAGCATACTGACCCGCTACGGTGAGATCCTGAACGGGGGATTGAGAGAAAATGAACTGAGCGGAAGGGTCTCGGCGGACAATTTCGTTTTGCTGTACCGCTATGAGGAGAAGGAAGAGCTGGCGGCCCGCCAGAGGGAAGCGGACCGGTCGATCACCGATTTTATGCACAACTCCCACGACGGCCAGACGATCTCCACCTACTGCGGTATCTGCTGTGTGGAGGACGTGATCGAGAATCTGAAGATCGACGGCTTTCTCGACCGGGCGAATTTTGCACGCAAGACGGTGAAAAACGGCACGAATTTAAATTATGTCTACTATGACGAGAGCATACGAAACCGGCTGCGGGAAGAGAAGAGCGTGGAAAATCGAATGGCGGAAGCTTTGAAACGCAGGGAATTTACCGTTTATTATCAGCCCAAGGTGGAGCTTTCGACCAACAGGGTCGCCTGCGCGGAGGCTCTGGTCCGCTGGCGGAGCCAGGACGGGACTGTCATTCCGCCCGATCGTTTTATTCCGGTCTTTGAACGGAAATACATGATTAACCGGCTGGATCAGTATGTGTTTGAGGAGGTGTGCCGCTGGCTGCGACATATGCTCGATGAAGGGAAGCCTGCGCTGCCGGTGTCGGTCAACGTATCCCGTCTCCAGTTTTACGATCTGAATTTCGTGAACCGCTATGTGGAGATCCGGGATAAGTATCAGATCCCCCCGTCTCTTCTGGAGATCGAATTCACCGAGTCCATCGCTATCGATAACGCCAACCTGCTGGTGCGGATCGTGGACAAGCTGAAAAGGGCGGGATTTGTCTGCGCCATCGACGATTTCGGGAAAGGTTACTCCTCGCTGAGTCTTTTGAAAGATCTTTCCATCGACATATTGAAGATCGACGGCTTTTTTTTCACGGGAGGGCCGGACAGCGCCCGGGATATGGCCCTGGTGCAGGGCATCGTTGACCTGGTGAAAAAGTTCCGGTTGAAGACCGTAGCTGAGGGAGTCGAGCATCCGGAACAGGTCGAATATCTCAGAAGGATCGGCTGCGACTACGTGCAGGGTTATGTGTTTTACAGACCGATGCCTCAGCAGGACTACGAGGAGCTGCTGGTGAGAGAAGAAGAAAAGTCCAGAAGATAAATAGTGTACAAACAGCGGGATCCCCTTGTTTCAACGGCGAGACAGGGGGATTTTGCGTGGGGAGCGGCCGGCAGGGGATGGGAGAAAGCAGATTTTCTTTGACATTCGGCATCGATCCGCTATAATGGGTGGCAGGAAGAAAAGGGACAGAAAAAGGATCAGGCTGCACGGGATGGAGGGGCGGCGGGACGGAAAACGAGCGGACCGCACAGCGGAAATACCGTACGGCGCAGGATAAATGGAGGGAAGAATGCAGCGAATATTAATGGTGGAGGACGAGCCCAATATCCGTGAACTGGTGGCGTACAATCTGACCGCCAACGGTTTTGAGGCGCTGATGGCGGAGGACGGCCTGCAGGGCATGGAGATGGCGGTCTCGGAAAAACCGGACTTGATCCTGCTGGATATCATGCTGCCGGGCAAGAACGGATTTGATCTCTGCAGAGAACTGCGGCAGGCGGGAAACCGCACGCCGATCATCATGCTGACCGCAAAGAACGAAGAGATCGACAAGGTGCTGGGACTGGAGTTCGGCGCTGATGATTATATATCAAAGCCCTTTGGCATAAGGGAGCTCATCGCCCGGATCAAGGCGGTGCTGCGGCGCACAGGGGAGACGGCGGGCGCTGCGGCCGGTTCCCCTGCAGGCGGCGAAGATTCTGTGAACGGCGTGGGTAAGGCTGCTGTCTCCGGGGCTCAGAGGGAGCCTGCGAAACAGGATGCGGCGGGTCAGAAGCCGTCCGCCTCCCATGGTTCCCGCGGTCCATCCAGCGGCGGGATGGGAGCAGAGAACGGAGCCGCCGGCGGCGAAGCCCAGGGAATAGGCAGAACTGCCGCGGCAGCACTGCCCTCAGGCGAACGGCTGGTCAACGGAGATCTGGTCATCGACGTGGGCCGCCACGAAGTGACGGTGGGAGGCAGGAAAGTGGAGCTGACGCTGAAGGAATTCGATCTGCTGACCACGCTGGCGAGAAACAGGGGGCTGGTGTTTACGCGGGATCAGCTGCTGGATAAAGTGTGGGGCTTCGAGTACATCGGGGAGACCCGGACGGTGGACGTTCACGTGCGTTATCTGAGAAAGAAGCTTGGAGATCCGGAAAAGGACGGCGCCTACATTCAGACGGTCCGCGGGATCGGGTACAAGATGCCCTAGGGATCGCTGCCGGGAAAATACGGGGCTGAAAACAGAGTTGGCCGGGAAGGGCATATCGAGGCAAAGAAGCGATGAAACAGAAAATATTGACGCTGTCCATCTCTCTGATCCTGCTCAGCGTGGCGATCACCAGCTGGCTTTCAGTGCAGATGAATATGAACAGCCTGATGCAGCAGAAGGAATCGGAGCTGCAAAACTATTGCGAGCTTATCAATCGGGCAATCACGGAAGATCTGGATCACGGTCTCACCGTGGACTACGGCGATTATGCCGGCGAGTTTTCCGCGGAGATCGACCAGCGGGTCACCTTTGTGGCGCCTGACGGGAAGGTCATCGGCGATTCGCTTCTGAGGGGCAGTCTTGCGGACATGGAAAATCACGGGGAACGTGAGGAGATCCGCGGCGCCATAGAAAACGGAGTGGGCAGAAGCAGCCGGGCCAGCGCAACGATGGGAAATCAGTATCTGTATGTGGCGGCAGCGCTGATGGACCGGGGAGAGCTGATCTGCGTCACGCGGGTGGCCATGGAGATCGACCGGGTCCATCTCATCGGAGATTTTCTGGTGGAAGCGTCGCTGAAAGCGGCGGGGGCGGGGATCGTCATCGCGATTATCCTTTCTATCGTTTTCGCCGGCAGGATCACGCGGCCCATTCGGATCATCGTGGAGAGCGCGGAGAAGATGGCCCGGGGAGATTACCGGCAGCACATTGAGGTCAGGACCGGCGATGAACTGCAGGAGCTGGGAGAGACCATCAACGATATGTCGGGCAAGCTGGCGCTGGCGGTGGAGGAGATGGAGAAGGCGGAAAATATCCGCCGGGAGTTCGTGGCCAACGTGACCCACGAGCTGAAGACGCCGCTGACGTCCATATCGGGCTTTGTGGAGACTTTGCAGGACGGCGCGGACGAGAATCCCGAGATCCGCAGAAAATTTCTGGACATTATCGCGGTGGAGGCCGCCAGGCTGAAGCGTCTCATCAATGATATTCTGGTCATTTCCGACATAGAGAGCGGACGTGAGGTGAACGTGGACCGGGATGTGAACGTGCGGGAAGCGGTGGAGGAGATCGTTGATTTTCTTCAGCCGCAGATCGAGGCGAAGGGGATCAGCGTGAGCATGGAGTTCGCCTATGAGATCTATATCGGCGGCAGCCGGGACCGCTTTAAGCAGATGATGCTGAACCTCATCGAGAACGCGGTGAAGTATTCTGATGCGGGCGGCAGCGTGCGGATAAGAGTGTGGAAGGCGGAGAACCGCATTTGGCTGGAGGTGGCGGACGACGGCCAGGGTATTGCCCCGGAGGATCTGCCGCGGATCTTCGAGCGGTTTTACAGGGTGGATAAATCCCGGTCGCAGAAAGCCGGAGGAACAGGGCTGGGGCTTGCGATCGTCAAGCATATTGCAGGATTGTTCGGCGGCGAGGTCAAGGTGGAAAGCGCCCTGGGAGAGGGGACGGCCTTCACGGTGATCCTGCCGGAGTAAGAAGAGCGCAGGCCCATAAAAATATGGATACCATATGCATAACAGAAAAACGAGCGACAGCAGAACGCTGCGGGCTCGTTTTTTTGTGTGCGGGTTCCGGGGGAAGCCACGGCCCTCCGCTGGCGGCGCTTTCCGTGGACAGGGCTTGGGACCGTTGAAATTTCAGCAATAACCGTCTGCGGATCGCCGGACTTAACATGGATTTAACAATTGGCCCTGCCGGTCTAACACGCATTTAACAAAGGCGTTATTTGCCTTTAACATTGGTTTCGTAAGATAGGAACTGCAAAAGGGAAACACGAAAAATAGCAATGAGAAGAAAAAAGAAAAAAGAAAGAAGGAACTGAACATGGGCAGAAATTTGTTGAAGAAGACATGGATCGCCGGACTGGCTCTGGCGCTGATCGCAGGTGCGGCACTGACCGGATGCGGCAATGGAACGGACGGCGGCAACGGGGGAGACGGCGGAGATGCTTTGTCCGGGACTGTGGTGATCGCGGGATCCACATCCGTACAGCCGCTTTCAGAGGAATTGGCGGAGGCCTTTTCCGATGTAAACGGCGATATTACGGTGGAGGTACAGGGCGGCGGCTCCGGTCAGGGAATCAAATCCATCGAAGATAAGATCGCAGATCTGGGCGCCCTGTCCAGGGAAGTGAAGGAAGAGGAAAAAGCGCTGATCGCGGCGGAAACGGTGATCGCGAAAGACGGCGTGGCAGTGGTCGTCAATCCGGACTGCGGCGTGAGTGATCTGACCCTTGAACAGATCCGGAAGATCTATACCGGAGAGATCACAAACTGGAGCGAAGTGGGCGGCAATGACGCACCGATCGTTGTGGTCACCAGAGAAGAGGGTTCCGGCACCCGGGGCGCGTTCACAGAGATCACTAAAGTCCTGTCCAAGGATGAGGCTGGAAACGAGATCGATGGGACGACCACAAACGCCATCGTGCAGGGATCCACAGGAGCGGTGAAGCAGACCGTGGCTTCCACCCCGGACTCCATCGGCTATATCTCGCTGGGAGCTCTCGACGATACCGTGAAGGCGCTGAACGTGGAAGGCGTGGCTCCGTCCAACGACACGGTCCTCTCCGGAGATTACAAGATTTCCAGACCGTTCATCTATGTGTCCGGCGAAGAAGTCAGCCCTGCGGCGCAGGCGTTCCTTGACTTCGTGCTGAGCGACGAAGGACAGGCGATCGTAGCGCAGGAATTTATCCCCGTCAATTAAAGACAGGGACGGTCCGCTGAGCGGGCCGTCAGGTATACGGCAGCAACCTCCTCATTGAGACGATACAATACGGCGAAGGCCAGGGGGACAGGGGCCCGGGAGACCGGGCCTCTGTCCTCGGCAAGCCAGCCGGGACGGATCAGGCCAGATCAGCCGGTTCGGGGCCGGGCCTGCGCAGCGAGAGAGAATCTGATCAGATAAGAGAAAAATAGAGCGCTGAGAGAGAAATAAGATGAAGACTTACGAGAAAGTAATCGAAAAAATGATATTGCTGTGCGCCGTGGCGGCCACGCTGTCTGTGGCACTGATCACGGTGTTCATTTTTCAGTCGGGGCTGCCGGTGATGGCAGACTACGGAGTGTTCGACTTCATTGCGGGGACTACGTGGAAACCGACAAACGGGCAGTACGGTATTTTTCCGCTGATCGCGGGAACGCTGTCGGTCACGCTGGGCGCTCTGGCCATCGGGATCCCCACAGGCATCGCCTGCGCGGTGTTTCTTGCGGAGATCCTGCCGCCGAAGCCTGCGAGGCTGTTTAAATCTGCCATCGAACTGCTGGCGGGCATCCCGTCGGTGGTCTATGGATTTTTCGGACTGGTGGTCCTGGTGCCGGCCATCCGAAATTATATATTGCCGGTCTTTCAGATATTTGATCCGGACATCACCACCACCGGATTCAGTATTCTGGCCGGCGCTGTTATTCTTGCCATCATGATCCTGCCCACCATCGTGAGCATGTCGGAAAACGCCATTGCGGCGGTGCCGGCGGAATATAAAGAAGCGTCGCTGGCTCTGGGAGCCAACAAGAGGGAGACCATCACCAAGGTCCTGATCCCGGCCGCAAAATCGGGAATTATTTCTTCCGTGATCCTGGGTATGGGAAGAGCCATCGGCGAGACTATGGCCGTTCTGCTCATCACAGGAAATATGGCCGTGATCCCGGGTAGCGTTCTGGATTCCGTGGCTACCCTCACGGGTACCATCGCCATGGAAATGTCCTACGCGTCGCCTACGCACCAGCAGGCGCTGTTCGCGGTGGGCATCGTGCTCTTTGTGATCATCATGCTGCTGAATCTGACCGCGCAGCTGACGGTAAAACGGCTTGGAGGTGAGGGGAAGTGAGCGGGGTAAACACAGACCGTCTCAAGAGAAAAAAATCAGCCGCCAACGGGGTGTTTTACGGAGTGATCGGTCTGCTGGCAGCGCTGACGCTGGCCTGTCTGATCATCATTATCGGATTTATACTGGTCAGGGGGCTGGGAAATATCAACTGGGAGTTCCTGTCTCAGGAACCCAGACGCATGGGCAGAGAGGGCGGGATCTTTTCCGTCATCGTGGGCACCATCTGGGTGACGCTGGTCTCCATCGTCATCGCTACGCCTATCGGCATTGCATCGGCCATTTATTTTACAGAGTACTCAAAGGAAGGCCGGCTGGTAAAGATCATCCGCTTCTTCACCGAAGTGCTGGCGGGAATTCCTTCTATTATATTTGGTCTGTTCGGCTTCGCGTTTTTCGTGGTGTTTCTGGGCATGGGCTGGTCCGTGATCTCCGGAGGGCTGACGCTCTCTATGATGATCCTGCCCACTCTGACCCGGGCCACAGAGGAATCGCTGAAGACAGTGCCTATGAGCTATCGGGAAGGCAGTCTTTCGCTGGGAGCCACGAAATGGCAGACCATCGTCAAGGTAGTCCTGCCCTGCTGCCGCCCGGGGATCCTCACCGGACTGATCCTGGGCATCGGCAGAGCCATCGGCGAGACGGCGGCGATCATGCTCACCGTGGGCGGATCCCTCCGGCTGCCGTCCTCCCTGTTTGATTCCACGCGGACCATGGCGGTGCATCTGTACATGCTGGCCTCCGAAGGATTGTCGGAAGAAAAGACCTACGCCACGGCGGCGCTGCTGATCATCATCGTGCTGATCATCAATACGGCGGCGAACCTGATCGGCAAAAAACTGGGAACCCTGTAGGCTGATCCGGAGGGGACCGGAAAGAGAGAAAAGAGAGCAGGAGAAAGAGAAGGAATAGGAAATGGAACAGACAGTAAAATTGGCTATGCCGGAAAGATCTCAGGAACAGGCGGCGCGGAAGGCCGCGGAGGAGAAGGCCGGTATGGAAAAAAAGTTTGATATAAAGAAGCTGAACCTGTTTTACGGGGCGTTTCAGGCTCTGATCGACGTGGATATGGAGATCTACGCCAACCGTGTGACGGCGCTCATCGGGCCTTCGGGCTGTGGAAAATCCACATTTCTTCGGACGCTGAACCGGATGAACGATCTGATCGAGGGCATCCGCATCGAGGGGAGCATCCAGTTCGACGGCCAGGAGATCTACGACAGGTCCTACGACCTTATCACATTGAGGAAGAAAGTGGGAATGGTGTTTCAGAAGCCCAATCCCTTTCCCAAGTCCATCTATGAAAATATCGTCTACGGTCCCCGCATCCATGGGGAAAAGGACAAGACGAAGCTGGACGCAATCGTGGAGCGCACGTTGAAAGAAGTGGCCCTGTGGGACGAGGTGAAAGACAGGCTGGACCGCTCGGCGACAGGTCTCTCAGGAGGACAGCAGCAGAGACTGTGCATTGCAAGATGCCTGGCGGTGGAGCCCGAGGTGGTTCTCATGGATGAACCGACCTCGGCGCTGGATCCGGTGGCTACGTCAAAAATAGAAGGACTGCTGGAGCAGTTGTCAGAGAAATATACCATCGTTATCGTCACCCACAATATGCAGCAGGCGGGCCGGGTATCCGACTACACGTCTTTCTTCCTGTCCGGAAAGGTGATCGAGACAGATCTGACGGAAAAGATATTTTCTAATCCTTCCAATAAAAAAACGGAGGATTACATTACAGGGAGATTCGGCTGATAAGGGAGGTTTGAACCATGGCAGCAAGAGCGCAAATGGAACACAATATGTCCGCTATTACAGGGGACCTGCTGGAGATGACGTCGCTGGTCGAGGAGACCATCTACAGCGCTGTCCGTTCGCTGAAAGAAAAGGACGGCGAACTTGCCCGGGCGATCATCGACGGGGACGAGAAAATAGACGATATTGAAGACGCCATCGCAGACAAAACGTTAAAATTTCTGGCTACGCAGCAGCCGCTGGCAGGGGATCTGCGCATGTGCATCTCTATTCTGCAGCTGATCCGCGATCTGGAACGGATCGGCGATCACTGTGAAGACATTGCAAAGTACACGCTCCGTCTGGAGAATGAAACATATATGAAGGAACTGATCGACATTCCGCGCATGGCGGATATGGCGGCAAAGATGGTAAAAAACGCCATCGACGCCTTTGTCAACCGCGATCTTCGTCTGGCGCGCAAGGTCTGGATCGCAGACGAAGAGGTTGACGAGCTGTTCCGCAGCGTCCACGAGGAGCTGCTGGGAATGATCGGGGAGGATGAGAGAAAAAACCGGCAGAGCGTCATGTTTCTGTTCATCGCCTCCCATCTGGAGCGGATCGCCGATTACGCTACGAATATCTGTGAGGAAACGGTGTTCGCCATCGAGGGGATCGTCGATATGGAAAAGGAGCGTTCTCAGAACGCTCAGGGCGGCGTCCCCGATCCTGCGGCGAAACAGAGCGGGGCAGATAAATAAAAGGACCCGCAATATATTGAAACAGCTTATTTCTTCTCTTAACAGAGCCCCCGTCAGGCAGACAAGATCTCCTGAACGGGGGCTGCTCTTATTTTATGATCGCAGCCGCGGCACGGGTTATAGGCGGGCTGATCAGGGGACGTGAAACAGGGGAGATCGGGCCGCGGTCGAACGGATAAAAGAATAATCACAGATTTTTATAAAAGAGCTTGCATAATTATTCATGCGGTAGTATAATCATCATTGTACCGAAAAAGAACGGTATGAAAATCGATGTTGAGGGGGTACTACTTATGATTAAGATCAACAATCTGAAAAAGAAATTCGGCGACCTTGAGGTTCTGAAGGGAATCGACGAGGAGATCAGAGATAACGAGGTAGTCTGCGTGATCGGACCGTCAGGCTCCGGAAAGAGTACGTTCCTGAGATGTCTTAATCTGCTGGATCCTCCCACGGAGGGTTCCGTGGCCGTAAACGGCAAAGAAGTAAGTCTCAAAGAGATCAACGCCACAAGACAGCACATGGGCATGGTGTTTCAGAATTTTAATCTGTTTCCGCACATGACCGTGCTGGAAAACGTGGCGATCGGCCCCATGCGGGTCAAGAATATGAAGGAAGCGGAGGCGAAAAAACTGTCGCTGGAGCTGCTGAACAGAGTGGGCGTGGCCGACAAGGCGGAGTCCTATCCCGGAGCGCTTTCGGGAGGTCAGAAACAGCGGGTAGCCATCGCCAGAGCGCTGGCTATGAATCCCGACGTAATGCTTTTCGACGAGCCGACCTCGGCGCTGGACCCGGAGATGGTGGGCGAGGTGCTGGACGTGATGAAGGGATTGGCCCACGGCGGCATGACTATGGTCATCGTGACTCACGAGATGGGATTTGCCAGGGAAGTGGCGGACCGCGTCCTGTTCATGGACGGCGGTTCCATCGTGGAAGAGGGCACGCCGGAACAGATATTCAACCATCCCCAGCATGAGAGAACCAAGAGCTTTCTGAGCAAGGTGATCGCGTAAGATCACGGCCCCTGGAAAAATGCGTATACGCGTTTCCGCGGATGAATGGAAGCCAATGAAATAGGAGCTGCTGCTTTTGGGAAAAGGAGAAGCGGCCCGTGACGATGTCATTGAATTGGAAAAATGACATCTGACCGGGGCCGCTTCTTTTTGCGCTGCGGTCCGCAGGGGGTCCGGCCGGAAATTTCTCAGAGACGGGCCTATTTAAAACGAAAGATAGAGGAGTCACGGGGCGGAGTTTATGATATAATAGCCGCAGAGCGGCTATTATCGATTCTGTGCGCGGCGGACGCCATGCGCGGATCATCCCACGACGGCCTGCGGCCGGTCATGGGATAATAGCCGCAGAGCGGCTATTATATTGATTCTGTGCGCGGCGGATGCCATGCGCGGATTATCCCACGACGGCCTGCGGCCGGTCATGGGAGGATGGCCGCAGGGAAGGAACGATTGCGACATAAGCTGCATTGCGCCGGCAGCGCCCTGCGGGCAGCCTGAATGATGCGTGGGTATGAGAGGAGGAATTTTACGCTTTTTTAAAATAATTTTCGTGTTTTATTTGAAATCTTGAGGAATATCTGGTACTATTAAGTGGAAAAACGCTAATTATTTCTTAAAAAACGAATATTGAACGATAAAATGATATATAATGTTCGTAAAATGGAGGAGAATCATGGTACGAAGAGTTTTTGTGGAGAAAAAAAGCGGTTTCGATGTGGAGGGTCAGAAGCTTTTGACGGACCTGAGGACCAACCTGCACCTCTCCCAGCTGGAAGGGGTACGCGTCATAAACAGATATGATGTGGAGGGAATAGACGACGCTACGTATGAGTCTGCCAAGCATGCTGTTTTTTCCGAGCCTGCCATTGACATGGTGTGCGAGGAGGAACTTGCCCTGAATGCGGACTCATTTTCTTTTGCCTGCGAATATCTTCCGGGGCAGTACGATCAGAGGGCGGATTCCGCGGCACAGTGTATTCAGATGCTGAACACGCAGGCCAAGGTGACGGTCCGTTCCTCGAAGGTCTACGTGCTCAGCGGCGGTCTGACGGATGAAGAGAAAGCGGCGGTCAAGGACTATTGCATCAATCCGGTGGACAGCCGGGAAGCGGACTGGGACAAGCCGGAGACCCTGGCCATGGATTCTCAGGTCCCTCCGGCGGTGGAAGTGCTGGCGGATTTTAAAAACTGGTCTGATGAAAAGCTGGAAAGATACCGCAGAGAACAGGGCTTTGCCATGAGCAGCGACGACATTCTCTTCGTGCGGGCTTATTTCGCCAAAGAGGACCGGGATCCCACCATCACCGAGCTTCGCGTGATCGACACCTACTGGTCCGATCACTGCCGCCACACGACGTTCAATACACGGATCAGGGAGATCCGCTACGGCGAGGGCCCTTACGGCCGTCTGATCAAATCCGCTTATGAGGATTATCTGGAACTGAGAAAAGATGTGTACGGCCAGCGGGAGAAGGATATCTGCCTGATGGATATGGCGGTGATCGGCGCGAAATATCTGAAAAAGCACGGCTTTGCAGATGATCTGGACGAATCGGAGGAGATCAACGCCTGCAGCATCAAAGTGAAGGCGAAGATCGACGGACGCGAGGAAGACTGGCTGGTGATGTTCAAAAACGAGACGCACAACCACCCCACTGAGATCGAGCCCTTCGGCGGCGCGGCCACCTGTCTGGGCGGGGCCATCCGCGATCCGCTGTCCGGCCGCGTTTACGTGTATCAGGCCATGCGGGTGACGGGAAGCGCGGATCCCAGAGTCAGGATCGAAGATACGCTGTCCGGAAAGCTGCCCCAGAGAAAGATCACCAAGGGCGCGGCGGACGGCTACAGCTCCTATGGAAACCAGATCGGTCTGGCCACCGGGCTGGTCCGGGAAGTGTATCATCCCGGCTATGTGGCCAAGCGCATGGAGGTAGGCGCGGTGATCGGCGCAGCTCCGGCGGACCATGTGCGCAGAGAACGTCCGGTACCCGGCGACGTCATCGTATTGGCCGGAGGGCGCACGGGCAGAGACGGCTGCGGCGGGGCCACAGGGTCGTCAAAGGAGCACACGGAGGAATCTATCCTCAACTGCGGAGCGGAGGTCCAGAAGGGCAATCCGCCGGTGGAGAGAAATATACAGAGACTGTTTCGCAGAAAAGAAGCTTCCACGCTGATCAAGCGCTGCAACGATTTCGGCGCGGGCGGCGTGTCCGTGGCCATCGGCGAGCTGGCTGACAGCATCGACGTCAATCTGGATCTGGTGACGAAGAAATACGAGGGTCTGGACGGCACGGAGCTGGCTATCTCCGAATCTCAGGAGAGAATGGCCGCCGTGGTGGCCAGGGAAGACGCGGATCGGTTCATCGCTCTGGCCAACGAAGAAAATCTGGAGGCCACGGTGGTGGCCCAGGTCACCGATACAGGGTACTTTCGCATGTTCTGGAGGGGAGAGAGGATCCTCTGCCTTTCCAGAGATTTTCTGAATACCAACGGAGCGAAGCAGGATACGGCGGTGTCGGTACCCGCCGGCTGGGAGCCGATCTTCCAGGTCCCCCAGGTGGGTCCGGCAGGGAGTTCGGACGATCTGAACGCCTTTGTGCGGCGGTCGGTGCAGGATCTGAACTGCTGCAGCCAGAAGGGGCTGATCGAACAGTTCGACAGCACCATCGGCGCAGGCACGGTGCTCATGCCGCTGGGAGGAAAGAATCAGCTGACTCCGGCGGCGGGCATGGCGGCCAAGCTGCCGGTCACAGAGGGCAGCACGGACACAGCGACGCTGATGTCCTTCGGCTTTGATCCGGCCATCGCATCGAAGAGCCCTTACCACAGCGCGCTGTACGCCGTGATAGATTCGGCCACGAAGATCACGGCCATGGGAGGCGATTACTCCAAAGCCCGGCTGACCTTTCAGGAATACTTTGAACGGCTGAATAAGGAGCCGGAGCGGTGGGGCAAGCCTTTCGCCGCGCTGCTGGGAGCGCTGAGGGTGCAGAAGGAACTGTCGATCCCCGCTATCGGAGGGAAGGACAGCATGTCCGGTACTTTCATGGACATTCACGTTCCGCCTACGCTGGTCTCCTTCGCCGTAGGCGTTGCGGAAGCCGGCGGCATCATCTCGGCGGAGCTGAAAAAAGCTGGCAGCAGGCTGATCTATTTCAGCAATACGCGGGATGAAAATGAAGTCATCGATTTCAAAGGCTACAGAACGAATATGAAGGCGGTGCAGAAGCTCATGGCTGCGGGAAAGGTCCTGGCGGCGGATACGGTGAGTCAGGGCGGTCTGCCGGCCACGGTCCTGCGCATGGCTGCGGGAAACGGCATCGGTGCGAAGCTGTACGGCATCCGGGCGGAGAACCTGATCCCGGCCTACGGCGACCTGCTGCTTGAGGTAGAGGCGGATACGGACCTGACGGGTGTGGAAGGACAGTTCGCCGTCATTGGAGAGACCGCCGGCGATCAGAGGATCGAGATCGGATTCATCCGTGAGACCGGCGGGGACGCCGCGGCGGAGGAGCTTTATATCTTTGATCTTGAGGAGCTGATCAGAGCCTGGAGGACGCCGCTGGAGGGAGTGTTCCCCAGCGTGGCCGCGGAGGACAGGAACGCGGAGCCTGCGCCGCAGATCGCATATACAAGCAGAAATGAAAAGCGCCCGGCGGTGAAGCTGGCCAGGCCCAGGGTGCTGATCCCGGCCTTCCCGGGGACCAACTGCGAGATGGATTCCAAGCGGGCTTTTGAGAGAGCGGGAGCGGAGGCGTCCATTCAGATGATCCTGAACCGGACGGAGGAAGATCTGAACAGTTCCATTCACCGTCTGGCAAAGAGCATCAGAGAGAGCCAGATCATCATGATACCGGGAGGCTTTTCCGGCGGAGACGAGCCGGACGGCTCGGCCAAGTTTATCACTGCCATCTTCCGGAATCAGCAGATTCGGGAGGCTGTGGAGGATTTCCTTGAGAACAGAGACGGTCTGATGCTGGGGATCTGCAACGGATTCCAGGCGCTCATCAAGCTGGGTCTGGTGCCTTACGGAAAGATCGTGGAGCCGGGGGAGGACAGTCCCACGCTGACCTACAATCGGGTAGGCCGTCACGTGTCCTGCCTGATCCGTACCAGGATCGCCTCGGTAAAATCGCCCTGGCTGGCCAATGTGCACACGGGCGACATCCATACCGTTCCCATCTCCCACGGAGAGGGGCGCTTCATCGCCAGCGAGAGTCTGGTGGATGAACTGATCAAAAACGGGCAGATCGCAACCCAGTATGTGGATGATCAGGGATGCGCCACCATGGACCCCAGATTCAATCCCAACGGCAGTGTGGCCGCAGTCTGCGGCATCACTTCGCCCGACGGCAGGATCTTCGGAAAGATGGGCCATTCCGAGCGGATCGGAAAGGATCTGTACAGAAACGTGGAGGGCGGCAAGGATCAGAAGATCTTTGAGGCCGGCGTGGATTATTTCAGATAGAAAAAAGCGGCGAAGCCGCGGGCAGGACGCCGCGGCTTCGCCGATGCAGAGGATAAACGGCAGGGGACCGGAAAGGCCGCCTGAGTGAAAATTTATGGAATAGAGAGGAGCGGCGCATGAAAGTTGGTATTGTCATGGGCAGTAAGTCGGATTACGGCACTGTCGAAAAAGCGGAGAAGATTCTGAAGGATTTTGGCGTGGAGTACGAGACAAGGATCATATCCGCGCACAGAACGCCCAGAGCGGCGGAGCGGTTTGCTTCCGGGGCGGAGGAAAACGGCATTGAGGTGATCATCGCTGCGGCGGGCAAAGCGGCCCATCTGGGCGGCGTTTTGGCTGCCTTTACGCCGGTGCCGGTCATCGGTCTGCCCGTCAAGTCTTCCACAATGGACGGACTGGATTCTCTGCTGTCCATCGTTCAGATGCCCAAGGGCATTCCGGTGGCCACGGTGGCGATCGACGGAGCGGAGAACGCGGGATTGCTGGCGGTGCAGATGTTGTCCATCAAATATCCGGAACTGCGGAATAAGATGAAGGCTTATAAGGCAAAAATGGAAGAGGATATCATGGCTCTGGACGCAGAATTCAACGGCGGTAAGCAGTAGATACAGCAGGCAGATCGAAAGTATGATCGAGCAGGACGGACTGGGCGCCGCGTTCAGACAGCGCGGCGCAGCGGAAGGCGAAAAGGAAAGGGATCCCCGCGGACATGCGGGGGAAAGCGGACCGCGGGCAGGACTGCGGCACAGCATGAAAGGGAGGAATGAAACATGCAGAAACTGGAGCAATTGTACGAGGGAAAGGCGAAGAAAGTATTTAAGACCGATGATCCGAAACTTTACATTGTAGACTATAAAGACGACGCAACGGCGTTCAACGGAGAGAAGAAAGGAACCATCGCCGACAAGGGCGTGGTCAACAATATCATGTCCGACATTATCTTTGAGATGCTGGAAAAGAAGGGCATTCCCACTCATTTCGTGGAAAAGCTCAGCGACAGAGAAACGCTGGTCAAAGCTGTAAAGATCCTGCCGCTGGAGGTGATCATCCGCAATGTGGCAGCTGGTTCCTTCTCCAAGAGATACGGCGTGGAGGAGGGAAGAGCTCTGGCCCACACGGTGCTTGAGTTCTCGCTGAAGGACGACGCCCTGGGCGATCCCCTGATCAACGACGATCACATTCTGGCTCTGGAGCTGGCTACGGAAGAACAGCTGGCTACGGTCAGGAAGTACGCTTACGCGGTAAACGACGCGCTGAAAGAATTTTTCCTGGAAAGAGATCTGAAGCTCATCGACTTTAAGATCGAGTTCGGTCTCTGCGACGGTGAAGTGATCCTGGCCGACGAGATCTCTCCGGATACCTGCCGGCTGTGGGACGTTCACACCAATGAAAAGATGGACAAGGACCGTTTCAGAAGAGATCTGGGCAACGTGGAGGAGACCTATCAGAACGTTCTGAAGAGAATGGAAAAATAGGATAGATAATGGAGGATTGAAATGGAAGAAAAGCTCACTTATAAGGACGCCGGCGTCGATACAAAAGAAGGGGAGCGGGCGGTAGGACTCATGAAAGATCACGTGAGAAAGACCTTCACCCCCAACGTGCTGACAGGGCTGGGCAGCTTTGGAAGCCTGTTCAGGCTGGATGTGGCGGATATGAAGGAACCGGTGCTGGTGGCCGGAACCGACGGCGTGGGGACGAAGCTCAAGGTAGCCTTTCTCATGGACCGCCACGACACGGTGGGTCAGGACTGCGTGGCCATGTGCGTCAACGACGTTCTCTGCCAGGGGGCAAAGCCGCTGTTTTTCCTGGACTATATTGCTACGGCAAAGGTGGGGGCGGAGAAGATCGCCGACATCGTAAAGGGAGTGGCGGACGGCTGTGTGCTCGGCGAGTGTTCGCTGGTGGGAGGCGAGACGGCGGAGATGCCGGGCTTCTACAGCGAGGGAGAGTACGACATGGCCGGTTTTGCAGTGGGCGTTGTTGATAAAGAGAAGATCATCGACGGGTCCAAGATCAAAAAAGGCGACGTGGTAGTGGGCATTCCGTCCTCCGGATTCCACAGCAACGGTTTTTCGCTGGTCCGCAAGGTGTTCTTTGAGAAGATGAAGCTGGATGTGCTGGACTATATCGACGAGCTGGGAGAAACGCTGGGCGACGCGCTGCTGCGGCCCACGCGGATCTACACGGCGGCCTGCAACGCGGCCTGGAAGGCTGCCGAGATCAAGGGCATCGTCCATATTACCGGAGGCGGTTTCTTTGAGAATATTCCCCGGATCCTGCCCAAGGGGCTGGGCGTGGAGATCCACAGATCTTCCTGGAAAGCGCCTGCGCTGTTCGACTACATTCAGAAATGCGGCAATATTGACGAGCGCGACATGTTTGCCACGTTCAATATGGGCATGGGTCTCATGATGTTCGTGGATGAGAAGGAAAGTCCGGCGTTGATCGCAGCTCTTGAGGAGGCCGGCGAGAAGCCGTCTGTGATCGGCAGAGTGACAGAAGGCGAGGGCGTGACCCTATGCTGAGGATATCGGTGCTGGTCTCGGGCGGCGGGACAAACCTGCAGGCTGTCATCGACGGCGTGGAGGGGGGAGAGATCCCCTGCGCCCGGATCGTGCGGATCATCGCCAGCAACAGCCGGGCCTATTCCCTGGAGCGGGCGAAGAAGCACGGTATACCAGCCGCGGTGATCGGAAAAGAAAACTACCCCGATCCGGAGGCCCGCGCCCGGGAGATCCTCAGAGAACTGGATTCGGCCCAGACCGATCTGGTGGTGCTGGCCGGATATATGAGCATCCTGTCTCCGGACATCATCAGGGCCTACGAAGGCAGGATCATCAACATCCATCCGTCGCTCATTCCCAAATACTGCGGCATGGGCTTTTACGGAAAGCGCGTCCATGAGGCGGTGCTGGCCGGCGGTGAGAAGGAGAGCGGCGCCACGGTCCATTATGTGGACGAGGGCGTGGACTCCGGTCCCATCATCCTGCAGGGCAGGGTGCCTGTTCTGGCAGAGGATACGGCGGATACGCTGGCGGCCAGGGTACTTGAGACGGAACACCGGATCCTGGTGCAGTCCATCCGTTATCTGGCGGAAAAGAAAATGGAAAATGAGCGTTAGAAGCCGCTGAACTTCAGGCTTGCCGGAGGAGCGGAAGACAGATCGGCTGGTATGAGCGCAAAATAGAATGTGACTAATTTAAGGAGGGAAAAGTGGGCGGATTATTCGGCGCGGTTTCAAGGGACGACTGTATCGTAGATTTATTTTTTGGAACGGATTATCACTCTCATCTGGGAACGAAGAGGGGCGGCCTGTGTGTGTACGACGGGTACGGCGGGTTCAACCGTTCCATTCACAACATAGAGAATTCTCCCTTCCGGACGAAGTTTGAAAACGAGATCGGAAATATGGTGGGAAAGATGGGGATCGGCTCCATCAGCGACGGGGAACCTCAGCCGCTGAACGTATTCAGCCGTCAGGGACATTTCGCCATCGGCACGGTGGGACGCATCAACAACAAGGAACAGCTGGTACAGGAGCTGATCCGCACGGGATGTCACCAGTTCATGGCCATGAGCAGCGGGGAGATCAACAACACCGAGCTGGCTGCGGCGCTGATCTCATCAGGACGGGATCTGGTAGACGGGATCCGCTACGCGCAGGATAAGGTGGAGGGTTCCCTCACCATGCTGGTGCTGACGCCCAAGGGGCTTTACGCCGCCAGAGATAAATTCGGCAGAACGCCCATGATCATCGGAGAAAAAGAGGGCAGCATCTGCGCCGCTTCGGAATCCTTCTCCTTTATCAATCTGGGATATCAGACGGCGAAGGAGCTGGGACCCGGAGAAGTGGTGTTTGTGACGGAGTCGGGCTATGAGACCGTCCAGGAGCCCCGGGAGGAAATGCATATATGTACGTTCCTCTGGACCTATTTCGGGTACGTGACTACCACGTACGAAGGACAGAATGTGGAACAGGTGCGCTACCGCAACGGCGCGGGACTGGCCAGGGCCGATATAGCCGACAACGGCGGCGTGCCGCTGGATGTGGACTACGTGGCCGGCGTGCCGGACAGCGGCACGGCCCACGCGCTGGGCTATGCGGCGGAATCGAAGATCCCCTATTCGCGCCCGCTGATCAAATACACGCCCACCTGGCCCCGCAGCTTCATGCCGCCCAATCAGACGGGACGGGAGCTCATCGCAAAAATGAAGCTGGTTCCGGTGCGGCAGATCATCGAGAACAAAAAGTTCGTGCTGGTGGACGACTCCATCGTCCGTGGAACGCAGCTCTCGGGAACGGCGCAGTTCCTGAAAGAGAACAATGCGAAAGAGATCCACGTTCGGTCGGCCTGCCCGCCTATCATGTATCCCTGCAAGTACCTGAACTTCTCACGCTCCGTATCGGACAGAGAACTCATCTCACGCAGAGTCATAGAAGAGCTGGAAGGCAGCGTGCCTGACGAGGCGACGCTGGCGAGATATGCGGACGAGGATTCGAAGGAAAACGCCCGTATGGTGGAAGAGATCCAGAAGAAGCTGGATTTTGACGATCTGCGCTTCCACAAGTTATCCGGCATGAAAGAGGCGGTGGGCATCAGCCCATGCAAGCTCTGTACCTATTGCTGGGACGGGCGGGGATAGAAGCTGACGGCGGAGTAGACGGAGGACGACAGAATGAAAATATTGATAGTTGGAAACGGCGGACGGGAACACGCCATCGCCTGGAAGCTGGCCCAGAGTCCCAGGGTGGAGAAACTTTGGTGCGCGCCGGGAAACGCCGGCATCGCCCAGGTGGCTGAGTGCGTGAAGATCGGAGCGGAGGACATCGAGGCCCTCTGCGCCTTCGCCGCTGAGAAAGAAGTGGATATGGCGGTCATCGGACCGGAGGTGCCCCTTGCCATGGGCGTTGTGGATGAGATAGAGAAACGGGGCATCCGCGCCTTCGGACCCAACAAAAAGTGCGCTCAGCTTGAGGCCAGCAAGGCCTTTACCAAGGCGTTCCTGGACCGCCATCAAATTCCCACAGCGGGATATAAAGAGTTCACAGACAAAGAAGAACTGAAAAAAGCGGTGGGGATGTACGGCTATCCCATGGTTCTCAAAGCGGACGGACTGGCCTCAGGCAAAGGGGTAGTCATCGCTGAAAACGAGGCGGAAGCCCTGAAGGCCGTGGAGGAGATGATGGGAGACAGAGTCTTCGGCACGGCGGGCGACAAGGTGGTGGTGGAGGAGTTCCTCACGGGCATCGAGGCGTCCATGCTCTGCTTCGTGGACCAGCATACCATCGTACCCATGGAATCCGCTCAGGACTACAAGCGGATCTTCGACGGGGACAAAGGACCCAACACCGGCGGCATGGGCAGTTATTCCCCCAGTCTGGTCTTTACACGGGAATTGGAAGAACAGATACGGGAAAGCATTCTGGAGCCTACGCTGAAAGGGTTTCAGGAGGATGGACTGGACTTCAGAGGCGTGCTGTTCATCGGTCTGATGATCGGTGAGGACGGGCCGAAAGTCATCGAGTTCAACAACCGCTTCGGCGATCCGGAGACACAGTCCGTGCTGGCGCGGCTGGACAGCGATCTGACGGATATATTCGAAGCGGTCATCGACAATCGTCTGAGCGATCAGGAGATCCGGTGGAGCGACAGACGGGCGGTCAGCGTAGTGCTGGCATCCGCGGGCTATCCGGCCAGTTCTGACAAGGGCCGTGTGATCAGCGGTCTGGATCAGGTGGACAGCGATG
This sequence comes from Bacilliculturomica massiliensis, assembly GCF_900605495.1. Taxonomy (GTDB): domain Bacteria; phylum Bacillota; class Clostridia; order Peptostreptococcales; family Anaerovoracaceae; genus Bacilliculturomica; species Bacilliculturomica massiliensis. Next base: position 53,957 of record NZ_LR027596.1, on the reverse strand, counting down.
TGATCGTATTCCACGCGGGGACGGCCTTTGCCGGAGCGGAAGACGGGTGCGGGGAGCCTGCGGTGGTCACCAACGGCGGCCGGGTGCTGGCTGTAACGGCTACCGGAGCCACCCACGACGAGGCCAGGGAAAAGGCTTTTGCCAATGTGGAGCGCATTCATTTCCAGGGCATGCAGTATCGAAAGGACATCGGCACCATCGTGAAAAGGTAGCGTAAGAAGACCGGCGGTCCGGCCACCGGCGGCTGAAGACGCGGGAAATACAGAACGAGCAGAACAAATCAAACGAACAGGAGAAACATATGTTACTGAGCGGAAAAGACGTGGCCGCCCGGCTGAAGCAGCAGATCGCCGAACAGGCAGAAGCCAGAAGCCGGGCAGGGCGCAGGCCCTGTCTCGCCATCCTTCGGGTTGGAGAAAACGGGCCGGACGTGGCCTATGAAGAGAGGGTGCGCAAAAACGGTATAGAGCTGGGGATCGACGTGAAGACGCTGGCTTACCCGGCGGATATACAGGAGGAGGCCCTGCTTTCCGAGGTAGAAAAGGTGAATGAAGATGACAGCGTGGACGGCATGCTGATCTTCAGACCGCTCCCGGGGCAGATCGACGAGGACCAGATCGCCCGGGCGGTAAAACCTGAAAAGGACGCCGACTGCATGAATCCCATTCAGCTGCAGAGGCTTCTGACGGGAGACGCTTCCGCCATCGCCCCCTGTACGCCGGAGGCGGTGATCGCCATTTTGAAGCATTATGAGATCCCCATAGAGGGGAAACGAGTGGCGGTGGTCAACCGGAGCCTGGTGCTGGGCAAGCCGCTGGCTCTGCTGTTTTTACAGGAAAACGCCACCGTTACCATCTGTCATTCAAAGACCAGAGATCTGGCGGAGGTTCTGCATCAGGCGGACATTGTGGTCACAGGCATAGGAAAAGGGCGTTTCTTTGGCGCCGAGTACTTCAATGAGAACGCCGTAGTGATCGACGTCGGCATCAATTTTCTGGACGGCAGGATGTGCGGGGACGTGGATCTTGAGACGGTCAGGGACAAAGTGGCCGCCATCACCCCGGTTCCCGGCGGCGTGGGCGCGGTGACTTCCACGATTTTGCTGAAGCATATCCTGTAGGCAGATGAGCGGTGACCGGAAAGACGGATCGATGCGAAAGAAATAAAGCGTCCGCTAAGTCCGACCCAGTGAAATAGACGTGCTGCAGAGCGATCTGCAGCACGTCCTTCTTTTTCCGGACGCATGCAGGCCGGGACCGGAGCTCTTCTGCATTACAGTATAGATCTCATCATGAAAAACAGCGGAGGATACAAAAAAATATTTTTTGGGACTTGCACAGATCAAGTTTTGTGTTATAATGAAAAGGTAGCAGTTTTGGGGAATTAGCTCAGCTGGGAGAGCGCCTGGTTCGCAATCAGGAGGTCAGGGGTTCGATCCCCCTATTCTCCACCAAAAATGTTGAAAAACAGCCGTTTTCAGGGAATTGAAAAGGGCTGTTTTTTTAATTAATTTTGAATTTTCCACAGCTTTCATACATCGGTATTCGCCTTGGTGAGAAAGGAGTTTTTCACCGTCTTACGTTTGTGATTATCACCGATGTGGGTATACTGTCGGGCTAAGTTTGATTTTTTGAAATGGATCTTTACCACTTGCTTAGGGTAGTCGTATCTTATTGCGTCTATATTACATTCGCGTTATGCTGGCAGAAGAGTGTGGAGGCGTTACCATGATACCAGATTACTTTGATCGGGATGAGCTGAAGAAAATTATACTGGATCGCTACAGTGGAGTTTGTTTTTCGGAGTATCCCTTTTTTATGAAGGAATGACCGCCTATGAATTTGAGATAGAGAGAGCCGCATATATCGAATACTGCCTAAAACATAGCGATGAATGGCGGAAAGAGTACCTGCCGTTGTGGAAACAGCGCGGAGAAGAACACTAGAGAAAGGATTGCTGAATGACAGTTTCGTATGATATGGTAAAGGATTTCATAGAGTATGTCATCGTCGGAGAGACTGGCTGGGAAGGCTTGCGAAAAGATTCACCGGAAACAGCCAATATGGCCTACCAGAAGTATCTCGACATGCAGCAGAAAGACGAAAATGGGTTTGAAGTGAGAATGTAATAAGCGTTAACCGAGCGCGTCAGAAATGGCGCGCTTTTGTTCTGCCTGATCGCATGCGCGCATAATCACAGCACGAACGATCCGAATTTAGTTGGCCTGCTGTGCGGTGGCAGCTGCAAATAGTAGCGCCAGAAAAAGCCAAAGCACGAAAAACTTCACTATCCGCAGGTAAGAAAGGATTTGACATAGGAACCGCGGCGCTTGGAGGCGCTTTGTTTGGCGGAGTTGGTCTTATTGCGGGCAGTATTAACGCAGAGAAAGTTCTTATAACGTGTCTGAAATGTGGTCATCAATTTTGGGCTGGGAAATAGCATGATAATTAACCCAAATAATCCGATAAATTAAGATGCTCCCTTTTGGGCGGTCAAGTGTAATATAAAAAGCTTGTTGCCGAGAAGGGGGCGTTTTAGCGTTAAACCGGCTGTTATTCTGTATTACTTTGTTTCCTGCAATGGGGCCGCGGAGGGCAAGTCTTCTCCCGCCGTCCCTTTTATCCTTTACAATGAAAGAGAGGACGGAGAGAGCCGTCGAATATCATTGTGGAGGAAGTGATGGAATGAAAGAATACGGTTACGCCCGTGTTTCGGGAAAAGACCAGAACCTTGACCGCCAGATCGACGCTATGCTGAAGGCGGGTATCAAGCGCCGGCAGATATACATGGAGAAGAAAAGCGGGAAAGACTTTCAGCGTCCCGCCTACAGACGTCTGATGAAGCGTCTGCGGTCCGGCGATCTGCTGGTGATCAAATCGATCGACCGGCTGGGACGCAACTATGATGAGATCATAGAGCAATGGCGGATACTGACCAAGGAACGCGGCGTGGATATACGGGTGCTGGACATGCCCCTGCTGGACACCACTCACGCTAAGGATCTGCTGGGTACCTTCATTGCGGATCTGGTGCTGCAGGTGCTTTCCTACTGCGCGCACGCAGAGCGGGAGAGCATCCGCCAGCGGCAGGCGGAGGGGATCGCAGCCGCCAGGGCGCGGGGCGTTCAGTTTGGCCGTCGGAAGAAAGAGCTGCCTCCGGATTTTCCGGAGCTTTACACTGCGTGGAGACGGGGAGATATGACCGGCGCCGAAATTGCCGCCCGGTGCGATATGGCGCTGGGGGTCTTATACCGCAAGCTGCGGGAGGGAGGCGTACAGGTACAGACAGCGCCGCGGCCCAGGAGGTAGGGCGGCGAGGGGGCGGCGTTCACTGCCGCCCCCGAAGAGACCCTGGTCTTTTGCACGAAGAGCGAAGGCGCTGGCAACGGCTGACCTTAAGGCAGAACAGGCCGTTCAGAGAGCGCAGCGTCTGGAAACGGCACCGGAAGGACAGGAAGGCGCCGGACAGGGGACCGGTTCCCAGCAGACGCAGCAGGAAATGAATGGCGGCTGGGGGGACCACTGCTGCCAGACTGCGTAAAGAGTCACGTTGCCCGCCGGCATGGAAAAAATATCTCCCGGCCGGTATACTGTTCCGCTGCCGCTGGAATCGAGGGACCACCCCGAAAACCGGTAGCCCGCCCGCCGCAGGCCGCCCGAATTATCCAACACGGTCACTGAGTCGTTCTCCTCGTAAGGATTTCCGGGATCAACGGGGGCCGTGCCGCCGTCGGCGCCGTTTTCACGGTAGGTGACAGTGTAAGTCCTGGGAGGAAGGGGCGTCCACTGAGCGGTGAGCGTTACATCCTCTGCGGGCATGAAGAATGTCTCTCCCGGATAATAGATGCGGCTGTCGGCGGAGGAGAGCCAGCCGGCGAAGCTGAAGCCGTCTCTGTACAGCCCGCCGGTATTTTTCAGGACCGTCACCGTGAGGTTTTCTTCGTAGGGGTTTTCCGTATCCTCCGGGGCCGTCCCGCCGTCGGCTTCGCCTCCGTCGTAAGTGACTTGGTATTCGGGTACATCGATGACGCTGAGATCTGCGGGGATATTGATTCTGTGAGAACTGTCGGCGCTGAGGGTGATCACTTCCCCCGTCCGCGGACCGGTGCGCAGAGCAGTAAGCGTGCCTGCGCCGCTTTGCACCGCGTGGATCCCCTGCCCGCCGGCGTCGGCGGATACAGAGCCCGTACCGGAGGAGATAGTCCAGCTGTAATTTCTGTAGTCACTCATGTTTTTGCCGCCGTTGTAGGGAATCTGGTATACTTCGTCGAAATACTCCACGCGGGAATAATTCTCGATGATCTGGGAACTGCTTTCTGCGGAGATCGCTCCGCCGGAGATCACCGCACCGAAAAATCCCGTATCCTCCTGCCCATAGGCGTAGGTGAAGCCTTCGAGGATGCCGTCTTGCACTGTGATGTCTCCGTCCGAGAAGACACCGTCCCGGGTTCCCGTTCCGGTGACGCGCCCCGCTGCTATGGCAATACCTCCGTTGTACGCGTACACGCCGTAGCTTCTGGGCACCTGGGAGGAGGCGATGCCGGTGAGCAGGCCTCCGTTTTCCACCAGGATGCCGCTGTTTCCTGCGCTTCCCGCGCTGCGGATACCGTATTCGCCCCCGGACGCTGTGAGCGTACCGTTGTTTACCCTGTAGCCGTAGACCATGATGATCCCGGCGTAGGAGCCGGCGCCTGCTTCAGCGGTGACCACTCCGCCGGGGTTTACAGTTATGCCAGCTCTGTCGCCCTGGATGCCGTGAGCCACCTTCAGCGTATTTCCCCCGGTACCGGTGAGCGTGCCGTCCACCACAGTAGGACCGCCCAGATATACGCCCACGCAGGCGGCGCCTGTGACACTGCAGCCCGGTCCGATGCTCATGGCGGCATCGGAGTTGTGGCCGGCGTCGCAGAACACGCCGTAAGAATTGTAAGACTCCGGCGCTCCCCTGCCGTCGATGAGGCCGCCGTCTGATACGGAAATGCTGAAACCGCTGTAGACGCCGTATTTGCCGGCGCCCAGCACAGTGGGATTTGAGCCTGTAAAGGATCCGTACAGGGAACTGCCGCCGGTAACGGAAAGACGGCTGCTCAAAATGTTGACGGCGTTGAGCCCGTCGGTAGATCCGGCAGCGCGGACGGTGGCCCCGCCGGTAATGGTCACGTCTCCGTTTACCCGGATACCGGATATGCGGCTGTATTCCGTCACGTCCTGATTGTTCGCGACGATCTCGCCGGGGCCTATGATCGTCAGTGAACCGGATGGGACCGATATTTTTTTTGCGTTCACCGCACTGGAATTATGAAGGGTTATGAACGCTGCTGAGGCAGAAGGCGCCGAGATCTGCGTCTCAGGGCCGATGGTGTCGGCTGAGATGGTGTTTCCGCCGTCCAGAGAATAGTAACCGTCATCATATATGATCAGGGAATCACCCATTGTAAGCACGCCCGTGATGGGCGCGGCGTAAGGTTGATCAGCCATGTGTTTCACTCCTTTTCTGACGTACCTGCCGCAGATCTTTGAAGCGGGCTGATATCCGCATGGCTGCGGAACGGAAGGCAGGATCGCCCCGGGCCGCGTATTCCCGGCAGGTACTCGGTACAGTGTATGAAAAAGGCGTGAGCGCGGTGCGCCGCTGCGTTCTGTGGACTGTGCTGCCGCTGTTTTTCGCTCATTCTGTATACCGGATATGCGAAATGGAATTCTGAAATACTGAGAGAAATAGTTTTCCGCTGTGATTTATGGTAAACTGAAAAAAGAAAAACAGCAGGGGGGAAAGAGAGTTGAAGAGAAAAACGATGGCAGGGATGGCGCTGGCGCTGGCGATGCTGACAGTGCTGGCAGCGCTGGCCGGGTGCGGCGCCGGCGAGCCCAGGACGTTTACGTTTGAAGCGCTTTCACAGGAAGAATTTTCGAAAGACGCGGGAGTGCTGGACGGCACTTCGCACATACTGGGACTGGCGGACGATTTTACCGGGGAGGGGGCGGCGCTGATCCAGGGACAGCTGCTGACGCGGTTTGGTGAACCGCTCTACCTGACAAAAGATCTGGAAAATGCCTACGAGTATATAGTGGAGGCCACGGATGATAAGGGAAATCAGCTGATCCTAAGCGTATACTGCGGACCCACAGGTCCTGCGGTGGGCGGCCACAGCTCGGCGCCGGGCATAGAGCAGGCGGCGGAGGCGCTTAAAAAATACATCGAGGAGGCGGAGCCCTCTGATTTTGATTACTTTGGATATTATCTGGACACAGCTTCAAAAATCGAGCAGGGGGTCTCAGGCGGACGCGCCTACTTTGAGGAGACGCTGATGACTGAAGCGGAGTTCATGCAGGCGCTGGAGGAACTGCAGAGCGTTGGAGGCGCGGAAGGCGGAGCGGGCAGTGCAGACGGGGCGGCGGATGCCGGCGGAGGATATGGAGCCGGCGGGCAGCTGTAGGAGGGAGAACGGGGCTGGGCTCACCGGGGTCGGGCGACCAGACATTTAAAAGTGCGCCGGACTTTTGGCGTAGATATCGAATACGGAGGGGGAATTTCGCGGAGATCTCCATATGGCGGGACCCGCCGCTTCAGAGCTGGTGACGGTGGGGGCCGGGCTGATCGGTATGGAGGCCCTCATGGAGGATGTGGAAAATGCCATTTATCCTCATCCATCTATATCGGAGGCGATCCGGGAGGCGTGCATGGCCGCCCTTGGCCGCGGGGTCCATATGTAGCATAGCAGATAGGCAGGCCAGGCGGAAGGCGAAACCGCCTGGCTGATTTTATTATGCAATGCGAATCAGCAGTTGATTGAAAATGTGAGATGATCCATTTTTTCTTTTTGCTATCTATCAACACCCAAAAAAGAAAAAAACAGATGAAGTGACGGACGTTTCAATTGTATATTTTGTCGATTTCTGGCGTTTTTTTCTTTTTGGAAGAGTTTTAGTGTCAAACAAGGAAAAATGATTTCTATATTTTTCATAAAAAACATATTTGACCCATTTATTTTTCGTTTTCGCGCCACATTTGCCGGCAAAAAGAAAAAATCCAGAAAACGACCCACACGCTTTCCTTTTCGGCAGACAGCGGTCACTACCCTACCCAAATCTCAGTTTTCAAGAGCTGCCTGACCACAAATCAGAACAGTTCTCGCGTTGACCTCAGCAGTTTGACTGCGGGGCCGGCGGACACCCATAGCAGTTTACTCGTTTCCGGCAGCGCTTTCTTTAATAAAAACAAAGGTGTCTTCTCCGGAAAAGGATTCCGAAAAACGATAGCCCAAGCGGTCGAATTTTCTGATCTGCCCGACTTCCTCCAATTGATTTTCCGCCATATAACGGACCATCTCGCCGCGGGCCATTTTCACATAGACCCCTTTTTCTTTCACCTTTCCATTTACAAGCTCGCCGAATACCGGCGTGATGAAACGAACCTGTTTCGGAAGCCAGGGGCGGACCGCCTTCGCGTATTCTTCCGAGGCCAGATTGAGAATACATTGATCTCCGCCGCGGCCGCCGGCGTCTTCGCCTTCCTGCAGCAGGCTTTGCGCGATATCGCCTTTCCAGAAATCGTATAGACTGCTGCAGAAATCCGTTTTCAGTCCGGCCTGCATTTCCAGGCGGTAGGGCGTAACGCCGTCAAAGGGACGGAGAACGCCGTAGAAGCCGGAAAGAATCCGCAGGTGTTTTTCCGCATAGTCAAATGCGTTTTCCGTAAAGACAGCAGGCGCCATGTACTGGTACTGGATGCCCTCGTAGGCCAAAATGGCTGGTGTAAGGCGGTTTTGCAGGTCCATGTCGGCGAAACGCTCGTAGTTCAGCCGCGCGATCTGGTCGTTGCAGCGGAGCAGTTTTTTCAGGTCCTCGTAAGAAAGTCCCCGCAGATAGTCTCTGAGCATCTCGGCGCGGGACAGAAATTCCGGCAGATGTCTGTGGGGCAAGTCGTCGGTGTTTTGATTCATTTTCTTTGCGGGAGATATGATGATCTTCATTTCAGAAGGTTTCCTTTCTGTGATCTTATATGTTGGCAGGCGCGCTGGCGCTGCTGGGCTGCCGCAGCCGGCTGGGCTGCCGCCGGCCGTCAATGACATCATAACACAATTGAAACTGGGGAGGTACTTCCGGCGGCAATTTTTCTCTCTTTTGTTCAACTGTCAGTCCGGCGCTTTGTTGACGCAGGTCTTTGGGAGGCATCCGTGCAATACAGTCGTGACGGTTCTGCGCCGTTGACAGGGACCATATTTGCGAATAAAATGAAAACAAATCGTGAGCCGCAGGGGCTTTTAAAGGAAACAGGCATGGAGGTTCTGTATGAAATTTATATGGTATGAAAAGGACGGCGTGAAGCAGGCGGGAATTTTGAGCGGCGACGGTACGCGGGCTGCGGCGGTCTCCGCTGTTCTGGGCGGAAAGCAGTTTGGAGATATGATCTCTCTGATACGGGAGATATCAGACGGTGAGCTGAAACTGCTCGGGGAGGCCGCGGCGGATCCCCAAAAAGCGGCGGTGTTTTTCCCGGTGAGCGAGATACGCATACTGGCGCCCATCGAGCGTCCCATACACGATGTTATCTGCGTGGGGGTCAATTACAGGGATCATCTGGAGGAATCCAGGGCGTCTTCCATTCAATTTAAGGAAGCGCCGAAAAAGCCGGTATATTTTGGGAAGCGTGCGCTGCGCATACTTGGCTCTGGCGAGAAAATCCAGGCCAGACCGGATATTGACGAGGAGCTGGACTACGAGGTGGAGCTGGCCGTGATCATCGGAAAGACAGGTCGGGATATTCCCAGGGAAAAGGCGGAGGAATATATCTTCGGCTACTCTGTGTTCAACGATCTCTCTTCCCGTTCGCTTCAGAGAAGTCATGTGCAGTGGTTCAGAGGCAAGAGTCTGGATACCTGCACGGCCATGGGACCAGCGATCCTGCACAAGAGCGCGCTGCCCTTTCCAGTGGAAGTGGATGTGATCAGCCGAGTGAACGGGGAAGAAAGGCAGCATTCCAACACCAGACTGTTTCTGACGGACATACCGTCGCTGATCGCGGATCTCTCGGCGGGCATGACGTTGGAAGCAGGGGACATCATAGCAACTGGCACGCCGGCGGGCGTGGGCATGGGCTTCAGCCCAAGGCGTTTTATGAAACGGGGGGATGAAGTGGTCTGTGAGATCCCCCAGATCGGCTGGCTTGGCACCGTCTCTTTTAAACATCTTGATGTGTATAAGAGACCAGAACACGCCGTAAAAATTGTAAAGCACCGGGGGTCCCCCGCGCGCAGGCAGACGCGGACCGGCCGAACCGTCAGACGTAGCCAAGGCGCGCCGCAGGGCATGCCGCCAGTCGCGCAGGCAGACGCGGACCGGCCGAACCATCAGACATAGGCTGGGCGCGCCGCCGAACATGGGTCTGCCGAATCATCGACGTAGGCCGGGTGCAATAGCGGGCATACCGCTGGGCGCGGAGCGCAAACGTGAGGGAGAGCAGAGATGAGCAGAGAAGAAATGGTATTTGAGATAGGTCCCATCCGGCCTCCCAGCGAGGCGGGCAGCCTGCTTCTGCGGGTGACCCAGGGCTGCACGTGGAACAAGTGTAAATTCTGCGACGTCTACAGGAGCACGCCGTTTCGGGCGTATTCCGCCCAGGAGGTCAAACGGTCTGTGGATATGATAGCGGCGTACCGGCAGCGGATCCTGGAATTGGGCGCGCGGACGGCGGAAGGAAGAGACACAGTCGGCAAAGGCACGGCCGGAAGAAACGCCGCCGACAAAGATGCGGCCGGCAGCGACGCAGCAGGCGAAGATGCGGCTGGCAGCGGCACAGCCGACAAAGACGCGGCCGGAAGGGGTACAGCCTGCAAAGACACGGCCGGCAAAGGTATGGCCGGCAAAGATACGGCGGACGGGGAAGCGAGCGGGGAAGGGACACCGCTGCCGGTACCGGATCACCGGGCGGCGATGGCGGACATGAGAACGCTGGGACCGGAGGAACAGAATTGTTACTTTATGGTCTACAATTGGCTGCGCAGCGGCGGCGATACGGTTTTTCTGCAGGATGGAAACACCGTGGTCCTGTCCTCGGGCCGTCTGGCGGACGTGCTGCGCTACCTGAAAGAAAAAATTCCGGGCATCCGGCGCATTACCTCTTACGGTCGGGCGGAGAGTCTGGCCCGTGTGCCGGCGGAGCAGCTGAAGGAACTGGCTGAGGCGGGGCTCGACCGCATCCATTCCGGTTTCGAGTCGGGTTCTGACGCGGTTCTGGCTCTGATCAACAAGGGAGCCACGGCGGAGCAGGAGATCACGGCGGGGAGAAAGATCAGGGAGGCCGGGATCGAGCTGTCCGTCTATTTTATGCCCGGCGTGGGAGGCAGAGCGCTGTCCGCGGAGAACGCCCGGGAGACGGCGAGGGTGGTCAGCGCCATAGATCCTGACTTTGTCCGGCTGCGCACCAGCGTGATCAAACCGGGGACCGGTCTGTGGACGGACGTGGAGGAAGGACGGCTGATCCCCTGTACGGACAGAGAGAAAGTCCTTGAGATCCGGGAGCTGATCGAGAGGGTTTCCGGCTGTACCGGGGTTTTGAAAAGCGATCACATCATCAATCTGCTGCCCGCTGTGGAGGGCAGCCTCGAAAGCGGCCGGGAGCATATGCTGGCGGTCATCGACAGCTTTCTGGGGCTTCCGGAAGGCGAGCAGCGTCGTTTTCAGCTGGCCCGCAGGGCCAATCTGGTCGAGACGATGGAAGACATGATGTTTCTGGACAGGGAAATGGATCAGAAGATCGACCAGGTCTGCAGGCGGGTAAGGGACCCCGAAAGCTGGGAGGAACTGATGAACGGGTATTTGCGGCACTATATATAGGAGACCGCGATAGGAGACCATGGGACGGACAGGCCACAGAGATGGGGAAAAGGACCGGACCGGCAGTTGAAAAGCTGCCGGTCCGGCCTTTTTTTTGCCTGCCGCAGGCAGGGACGAGCGGGCCGCCGGCGGTTTTAAAGGGAGCTGGACAAAAAGGGAAAGAGAGACAAACGTAAATTATTAAATTATTCGGAAATGTATTGACTAAGACTAAAATGTATTATATAGTTCAATTAAGAAGTAAAAAATACATTTGAGACGACGGCACAAAACCCGCGCTGTATCTGCGGGAAGAAAGGAGGGGGATGGACTGTGAAGCTGGCTCGGAAGGGGTACTACGACCGAATGCTGGAAGACGTCCGGCTTCCGCGTATGATCGGGGTCAGACTCGCCTACGATCCGCACTGCGTCATGGATGTGGAGGCGGAAGCAAGAGCTCAGCTGGAGGGCTGCGGCTGTCTGGAACGGGTGAGCGGAAAAACCGTGGCGCTGGGAGTGGGAAGCAGAGGGATACGGAATCTTCCTCTGCTGGTGCGGACCACCGTCGGCGTTCTGCGGGCTCACGGGGCGGATGTCTTTATCGTCCCTGCCATGGGAAGCCACGGAGGAGCCGACGCCGAAGGGCAGGCCAGTCTCCTTCGCCATCTGGGCGTGACCCCTGAGGCGGTGGGAGCGGAGATCCGCTCCGACATGGAGCCAGTAGTGATCGGCGAGACCGGGGACGGCGTGCCCGTGTATTTTGACGCCAACGCGGCTGGGGCAGACTACACTGTCACTATAGCGAGGATAAAGCCGCACACCACGTTTCGGGGATCGTACGAGAGCGGCATGGTAAAGATGAACGTGATCGGTCTGGGAAAGCAGCGGGGCGCGGATTTCTGCCACATCCGGGGGATGGCCAATATGCCGGACAATCTGCTGAAGATCGGCAGGGTCTCGCTGGAAAGATCCAATCTGCTGCTGTCTCTTGCAGTGGTGGAAAACGCTTACGACCAGACGTATCTGATCCGGGCCGTATCAAAAGAACGCATTCTGGAGGAAGAGCCGGGACTGCTGGAAACGGCCGGAAGGCTGATGCCCCGCATCCCTTTTCGGGAGCTGGACATGCTGGTGGTGGACGAGATCGGCAAGAACATCACGGGGACGGGGATGGATCCCAATATCATTCAGCGCTTTTCTTCAGAGCATATGCCGGCGGATCCCTTTATCAAGAGACTGGTCATTCTACGCATGACCGACGCCACGGACGGAAACGCGGCGGGGGCCGGATTTGCGGATATCGCCTCGATGCAGGTATATGAAAAGATGGAAATGGAGAAGACTTATCCCAATTCGCTGACCGCCCGTACGACCATACCCAGCAAGATGCCTATTTTCATGGAAAATGACCTCACGGCGCTGAAGGCGGGGATCAAGACGGCGCCGGACGTGGATTATGAACGCATGCGGATCGTGCGTATCCGAAATACGCTGTGCATGGACCGCATGGAACTGTCCGAGGCCCTGGCCGCTGAGGCGCGGGAACTGCCCAACGTTGAGCTGGCCACGGAGCCGTACAGCCTGCCCTTTGACAGGGAGACGGGGAACCTGCCCGCAAGCGGGTTTTTATATGAAGCATTCTGATCAGAATGCGTGTATTTGATGAGGAGGTAAAACAATGAAGAAGATTCTTGGAGTGGCACTGTCGCTTATCATGGTTCTGGCGCTGGTCACAGGCTGCGGCGGAGACAGCGGTTCGGGCGGTTCCGGCGGAACGCAGAAGGTGGATTTCCCCACGAAGGAGATCAAGGTGATCGTCCCCTGGAACGCAGGCGGAGGAAACGACGTGGCGGCGCGTGAACTGCAGCCGATCTTTAAAGACATGTTCGGCGTGGATCTGGTCATCGAGAATGTGGCCGGCGGATCCAGCGCGGTGGGACTGACTCAGGCGATCAACTCTGAGGCAGACGGCTACACTTTGGGATTTATGACCAGTACATATCTGGGCCTGGCTGCTCAGGGCACTGTATCCGACGCGCTGAGCGATGATTTTGAGAACATCTGTCTGGTCATGGAAGATCCTATCGCGGTGGTCTGCAAAACGGGCAGATACGAGACCATGGAGGACTTTGTGAACGACGCTGCCGGCAGACCCGGCAAGGCTGTGGTAGCCATGTCCAATACCTTCGGTACGGCGCCGGTCTACTGCACGATCCTCAACGAATTAACGGGCATGGACTCCAAACTTGTCTGCTATGACAGCGGCTCCCGCTGCGTGACGGAGGTGCTGGGCGGACACGTGGAAGTGGCGTGCAGCAACTACACGGATTTTGCGGATCAGGTCGCCGCAGGCGAGATGAAGGTCCTGGCGCTGATGACCCAGGAGCGTTCTAAAGTCCTGCCCGATGTTCCTACTATCCAGGAGTGCGGATACGACGTATTTTCGCTGGGATATATCCGTCAGATGAGCTTCATGATAGCGCCCAAGGGGCTGGATCCTGCGGTGAAAGATATCCTCTGCGACATGTTCCAGCAGGCTTGTCAGAGCGAAGAATACCAGGAATTTGCCACTTCGAGAAGCTTTACTTCCTCGGGAGCCACCGGCGAAGATCTGGACGGCATCGTCACGGAGGTCTATGACGGCCTGAAAGAAGCATACGATTCCTATTTCGCTGGGAAATAGCCGGCGGGACAGGGTTCTCCTCTTAGCGGGAGCGCCGCAAAAACAAATCGCTGAAACAGCTCCGGGGCGTCCCGGATTTTCAGTCAACAGTTATTTTGCGGCGCTCCTTTTCAATGAGACTGCCCGCAGGCGCCATGGGGCGAGAACGGCGGAGCGGGGAAAGGAGCGTACACGATGAAGGACAAGACGGCGCGTGTATACGAGCTGATCGCATGCGTCATTTTGGGGGCGTACAGTGCGGTGATGATTCTCTATGCACGGAGCAATCCCTCGACGATCAAGGTCACCGGCATGGATTCCTACACTTTTCCTGTGATCATCTATTCCATAATGTTGCTTGTGAGCATTATTTTGCTTGTGAAAAATATAATGCTGTCTTTGAAAATGAAGAAAGAATTCCTTAAAATGTCAGATGGAGAAGAAGCGATGCTGAGCGAGGAAGAGAGAAACAGATTCCACTTTCAGGGGCTGGACCGCCGCGTGGTCATCACCATCGGTCTGATTATCCTGTACGCGGCGCTCTGGAATGTGATCGGTTTCACGCTGTCCTCTGTTCTTTTCATCATGGCGGAGGCGAAGGTTCTTCGCAGACAGACCTCCTGGAAGGCCTGCGCCGCTGTGACGGCAGGCGCGGTCTTCATCGTTCACATGATCTTTGTGGAATTGTTCTCGATCAATCTGCCGGAAACATTTTTGAAGGGCATTTTATAAGAAGGGAGAGGTGCACCCGACATGACTGATTTTTCTGTTGTATTTGCCGCGGCGGCGGATGTGGTCACTGACCCTTCCACACTGCTGGTCATTCTGGCCGGAACCTGCATGGGGCTCATTTTCGGGTCTCTGCCGGGGCTGACCGCAACCATGGGAGTGGCCCTGCTCATTCCCATTACCTACAATATGGAACCGGTGCAGGCTATAGGAATGATGCTGGGCTGCTACGTAGGCGGGATCGCCGGAGGGGCGATCCCCGCGATCCTGCTGAACATTCCGGGTACGCCGGACGCCTGCGTCACGACCATGGACGGCCATCCCCTGGCCATGCAGGGCATGGGGGCAAAGGCCCTGGGCTGGGCGGCGTTTTCCTCCGGGATCGGCACGTTTTTCAGCTGGATGATCCTGGTGCTGGCGGCGCCGCTGCTGGCCAGCGCCTGCATCAAGTTCGGATCGCCGGAATACTGCGCCCTGGCGTTTTTCGGATTGTCGATCATTATCGCCGTATCAGGAAAATCCATTTTGAAGGGCCTGCTGGCCGGACTGCTGGGGATCGGGATCTCGTTTATCGGCATCGATCCCATCTGGGGCAATATGCGGTTTACATTCAGCAATGTGAATCTGCTGAGCGGCATCAGTCTCATGCCGGCGCTGATCGGATTTTATTCCATTCCGCAGATCCTAAACGGATGCCTGGGACAGAGCGTCAAGGTGGATGGAGGAAGGATACGCCTGCGCGATTTCGTGCCGTCCCCCCGGCAGCTGTGGCGGGAGAAATTTACGATCATTCGTTCCTCGGTCATCGGAACTGTCATCGGAGCGATCCCGGCCACGGGAGGAAATATCGCCGCCTACATCGCCTACGACCAGTCTAAAAAATGGTCTAAGGACCCGGAGAGCTTTGGAAAGGGCAATGTCCGCGGGGTGATCTCGGCGGAGGCCGCCAACAACGGCGTGTGCGGCGGCGCTATGATACCGCTGACCACGCTGGGTATACCGGGCGACAGTGTGACGGCTATGCTGCTGGGCGGATTGATCATCCACGGTCTGCAGCCGGGGCCCCTGCTCTTTGCGGAAAACCCCGGCGTGGTATACGGTCTGTTTACCACGCTGCTGATGGCCACGCTGTTCATGGTACTGCTTCAGATGTTCGGTATCCGGATCTTCATCCGCATCCTGAGCGTTCCGATCAATTTCCTCAGCGCTATGCTGGTAGTTCTCTCTCTGGTGGGCTCTTATGCGCTGAACAACAACTTTTTTGACGTGATCGTGGCGCTGGTGCTGGGATTGGTGGGCTTTATCATGAGCAAGGCCGATTTTCCCATGGCTCCGGCGGTGCTGGGCCTGGTGCTGGGCGCTAAATTTGAGAGTGAATTCCGCCGGTCGCTGCAGGTGGGCGGGGACGACATCAGGATATTCCTGGAACATCCCATTGCCATGGCGCTCATAGCGGTGGCGGTAGGCATGATGATCTTCTCTGTCATCTCCCACAGACGCAGTCAGAAAAAGGAGGCGGAGAGGGAGGATGCTCTGGAGAAGGAAGGCGGACTCGGTGTGAAATGAAGATAGGAAAGGTGAGCGCGCCATCGGTGCGGAGACGAGGACAGGATTATGGAGAGACTGGAAGAAAAAATGAAAAATGAGACGACGGCAAAGAAAAAGATCCGCAACACGGACCGGCTGTTATGGGCAGGCGACACGGGATCAAAGGGCATCGTGCTGGATATTACGGAGAAGGTACTGCAGAGACTGGACGCGGGAACGCGGATAAAAAGCATCATGAGCCTTGAGGGGGCGACGCTTCGGATCGGAAAGAAGAGCTGGGATCTGAACCGGAAGCGGAACGTTTATCTCATCGCGGCGGGGAAGGCGGCCAACGCGATGGCCATGGCAGTGGATGAGATCCTGGGAGACCGGCTGACCAGAGGCTTTGCCGTGGTAAAGATCGCGGAGCCGGAGGACGTTTACAGAAATACAGAGGTCTTTGTGGGCGGCCATCCTATCCCCAACGAGGAAGGGCTGCGGGCCTGCGGGATCATTCTGGACACCGTGGATAGAGCGGGACCGGAGGATCTGTTTATCACCCTGATGAGCGGCGGAAGTTCCGCCCTTCTGAGCTGTCCGATCTCCGGCATCACGCTGGAGGATGAGAAGAAGACCACGGATATTATGCTGAAATCCGGGGCGGGGATCATGGAGATCAACGCCATACGCCGTCATATTTCCCAGATGAACGGGGGAAATCTGGCAAAGCGCATCCGCGCGGCGGGGGCGGAGATGATCGGATTTTCCATCTTTGACGTGGTAGGCTACGAGAAAACGGGAGACATCGGCGTGCCTTATCCGAATCTCACAGGAACGCCCATAGGAGCGGACGATACCACGCTGGAGGACGCCAGACGCGTGATACGGGATTATAATGTGGCGGACCGGCTGCCCAAAAGCGTGGTGGATTATCTGATGAACTGCGGGCCGGAGGGGGAGACCGTGAAGGCATTCCCGGAGTTTACGTATTTTGCGCTCAATTCTCTTCCGGATTCCTGCTGTTACGCAAAAGAGGCCGCGGAGGAGATGGGTCTGCGGGCGGTGATCCTTACCTCGTTTCTGGAGGGGGAAAGCCGGGACGCGGGAACCATGTTTGCGTCCATTGCCAGGGAGATCCAGACCTACGGCAATCCGGTCCCGCCGCCCTGCGTGATCATCAGCGCCGGGGAGACGACCACGAAGATCGGTCCGGAGAGCACGGTGAGCGGACACGGGGGGCCGGGTCAGGAATTGACCGCAGCCTTCGCCATCGCCGCGGAGAAGGCTCCCGGAGCCTGCATGCTTTCCATCGACAGCGAGGGAACCGACGGCACCTCGCCGGCCGCGGGAGGCATTACAGATTCCACGTCTTACAGGCGTGCACGGGAGAAGGGGATCGATCTCCATGAGGCCCTGAGGACCCATGGGTGTTACGAAGCCCTTTCATCCATCGACGGGGCGGTGCTCACGGGGAATACGGGCACAAATGTGTGTGATTTTAATTTGATGTATGTTCCGGAGATCCGGCGGGAAAAAGGAGAGCAGAATGAATGATGAATGGAAATAAGATCAAGAGCGTCCACGCTCGGCAGATCTTCGACAGCAAATGCCGGCCGATCATAGAAGTGGACGTGACGACAGAGAACGGAAAACTGGGCCGGGGATCGGCCTCCACAGGCACCTCTGTGGGAATGTATGAGGCGAAGATATTGACCGACGGCGACCCGTCGCGCTTTTCAGGGAAAAGCGTTTACAAGGCCATCGACAATGTAAATAATATCATCGGACCCGCCATCCGCGGCATGGATATTTACGATCAGGAGGCCATCGACCTGAGGATGATCGGGCTGGATGGGACGCCGCAGAAAGAAAAGCTGGGCGGAAACGCCGTCTATGCCGTCTCCACCGCCTGTGTCAGGGCGGCGGCGGAGACGGAGGGAATGCCGCTGTACCGCTATCTGGCGGGCGGCAGTCTCAGGACGCTTCCCATTCCCACGTTCAACAGCATCAACGGCGGAAAGTACGGCGATTTCTGGATGGGAGTTCAGGAGTTCACCTTCTGTCCTTACCGGGCGGAAAGTATGGAGGAGGCGGTCGATATCGCCATGCACGTCTTTCCCATGATCGGCAGGGTGATCACCGAATACCAGAAAGGGAAGCAGGCGTTGGTGGGGCACTATTACGGCTGGCAGCCGCCCACGGAGGATCCGGCCGTCACTATGGAGCTGCTGCACGAGGCGGTAGTGCGCTGCGGGTATGAGGACAAGGTGGCTTACGCGCTGGATTTTGCCTCCAGCGAAGTCTACGACGAGGCCAGCGGCACTTATTACATGGCAGGAGACCGGCTGACGGCCGATGAAATGATCGGCCTGGCCCGCGAACTCAGCGAGCGGTATCCCTTCCTCTACATAGAGGACCTTCTGGACGAAAACGACTGGGAGGGCTATCAGCGGGCGGTCCGGGAAGTGAAACGGTCCATCATCATCGGGGACGACTTTATTGTGACCAGCGAAGACCGCCTGCGCAGAGCTTACGAGCTTCACGCCGCGGAGGGATTCATCTTCAAGCCCAATCAGGTGGGAACGATCACGGAAAGCCTGCGCACCCACCGCTTTGCGGAGGAACACGGCATGATCACCATTCCCTCCCAGCGAGGAGGCGGAGTCATCGACGATGTGGTGATGGATCTGTGCCTGGCCATGCAGGTGCCTGCAGTCAAAAACAGCGCTCCCCGGTCCGGAGAGCGGATCTACGCCTGCAATATGCTGTACCGGGCCGCCGATGAGAACCCCCAGGCAAAGCTGTACGATTTTTCCCAGATCAAGAGATTCTGACGCGAAGGAGGGATAGACATGAACAATAGTACAAAGATCAGGTCCGTTCACGCGCGGCAGGTCATGGACTGCAACTTTCGTCCTGTTCTGGAAGCGGACGTAGTGCTGGAAAACGGCGTAGTGGGCCGCGGGGCGGCGCCCACGGGCAATTCCGTGGGCATCCATGAGGCGGCCGTGCTGAGGGACAACGATCCCGCAAGATTCTGCGGGCTCAGCGTATTTCAGGCCATCGACAATGTGGATCGGGTGTTGGGACCGGCCGTCGCCGGGATGGACGTCACGGATCAGGAAGCCGTAGACCGAAGGATGATCGAGCTGGACGGCACGCCGGACAAATCGCGGCTGGGGGGCAACGCAGTCTACAGCGTTTCCATCGCCTGCGCCCAGGCGGCGGCCAGGGCGGGAAATGTAAGCCTGTACCAGTCTATAGCCGGAGGGGCTCCCGCATGCCTGCCGCTGCCTGTGGCCAACAGCATACTGGGAGGCCGGTATGGGGATCGGACCGTATGCTTTCAGGAATTTTCCTTCTGTCCCTATAAAGCGGAGAGCATGGAGGAAGCCATGGAGATCATTTTCCACGTGCACCGGGAGATCGGAGCGATCTTCACCAGAGAGCAGGGAGGCGTTCCCGCGCAGAAGGGAAACGGACACGGGTGGAAACCGCCCACAGAGGACCCGGAGGCCATCATGCAGATGATGGATGAAGCTGTCAGGAACTGTGGGTTCTCTGATAAAGTGGCGTTCGTGCTGGACATGGCTTCCAGTGAAATGTATAATAAAGAAACGAAGACATACTATATGAACGGCAGGGAACTGACTGCCGACGGGCAGATCGCATATATAAAACGGCTGACGGAAAAATACGATTTTCTGTTTATTGAAGACGTGCTGGATCAGGACGACTGGGAGGGGCACCGCAGAGCGCGCAGGGAGATCTGCCGCACAACGCTGATCGGGGACGACCTGATCGTTTCCGACCGGGAGCTGCTGCGGCGGGCCTGTGAGGAACAGGCGGCGGAAGGATTTATCTTCAAGCCCAACCAGGTGGGGACGATAACGGAGGCCATCGAGACCAGACGCTTCGCGGGAGAACACGGCATGATGACCATACCGTCTCAGCGCGGCGGCGGAACCATCTGGGATGTGGTCATCGATCTGGCGGTAGGTCTCGGTGCAGAGGCCTGCAAGAGCTGCGCTCCCCGGGGAGGGGAGAGCGTTTACGCCATGAACTGCCTGTATCGGGCGGCCGATGAGTATCCGGACGTTCCCTTTGCGGATCTGTCACGCTGGATCAGGTTTTAAGGGATCTGCCGCATATCGTCCGGCCCGGCGCGCCGGAAACACCCGCGCCGGTGAATGTTAAGGGAAAGGTAATTGCTGCAGATGCTGGTTCTCGTGAAGATCAATGAAAATTATCCGGATTTTACAAGGGGCGAAAAGAAGATCGCGGACTATATTATAAAGAATGGAAATGTGGTGGCGTTTTCCACGCTGGAGGAGGTGGCCGACAAGGCAGGAGTCAGCACCACCTCGGTGATCCGGTTTGCCCGGACTCTGGGATTCGAAGGGTACACGCAGATGCAGCAGAGCATCCAGAAGGAGCTCATGAAAAAGGTGAGTCTGCCGGAGCGGTACGAGGGAAGTTATCCGAAAATAGAGAAAGGCCACCTGTTGGATGACATTCTGACGGAGGAGATCGGCCGTCTGAATAAGACGGTGAAATACGTTTCGCCGGAAGCGCTGGATCAGGCTGTAAAGGCCGTTTCCGGCGCGCGGAGGATCTATATCCTGGGCTGCCGCGCCACATTCAGTCTGGCCTGCTACACGGCCGCCTACATGAGCCAGATCTGCGACAACGTGACGCTGGTGGGCGGCATAGGAGGCATGCATCCGGAGGAACTGGTCAACGCGGGGGAGGGGGACGTCTGCATCGCCTATATGTTTCCGCGTTACCAGAAAATAATGGTCAATTCTCTGGAGTGGCTGAAGTCCAGAAACGTCAGGACGGTGATCATATCCACGCCGTCCAACGACACCATACGGCATCTGGGCGATATTTTCCTGTTCTGCGATGTGGAGAACGGCATCATGTCCAAGGACAGCCTGATCCCTGCGATGTTCCTCTCCAACTATCTCATCACGGCGGTGATGGCGGAGGATTATGAGAACACGAAGAACAGACTGGCTCTGATGGAAGAAATATTGGAAAAAGGCTCCTATCTCAGCATTTAAGTTTCAGGCTGCCTGACCGGCCAGGGATCCGGTCCCGTGGGAAGAGTCTGGACAAGCCTGTAAGTTAAGAGCGGCGGAGACGGCTTTTCACAGGAAAGCCGTCTTTTCTTTTTTGTCCTTCGCCTGCGGGAGAGAAAAGGGAAGGTTTCTGCACGGACGGTCTTTATTTGCCCTTGCGGAATATAGCCGAACGCGATAAAATAGGGGACGCGGGCGCCGGAACATATGAACTGGAAGGACGGCCGCGTTCAGAGTTCACATCCTTAGCGGAGAACTGTCGGTCATGTGTGGGAGGTATTAGCAATGACGATACAGGAATGTTACAGATGTCTGGGCGAAGATTATGCCGGCGCGCTCGACCGGCTCGTAACGGCGGAACGCGTAGAAAAGTTTTTTAAAAGACTGTCAAAGGATCAGAATTTTTCCCTGCTGTGTCAGGCCATCGAGGAGGAGAATGCGGAAGGGGCGTTCTGCGCCGCCCATTCGCTGAAAGGACTTGCCATGTTTCTGGGACTGGAAGAACTGAGCGGCGCTGCAAGCGCGCTCACGGAGTCTCTCAGAGACGGACAGATCACACAGGAGGCGGGAGCGTTTCTGGTCGATGTGTGCGAAGCGTATGAAAAAGTGCTGAAGGTGATCGACACGTTTTACGATTAGATCTGCGGAGACGGCGGCGCTGCGGCCATGGGACCATGGGGCTGTTGGGCGGATATAAAATGAAAAAGAATCGAATACATAATAAAAATGCAGGTCATCCGAAAAGGAAAACCTGCATTTTTATGTTTGCGGCGGACGCAGGCCGCTCCACCGCGTCATGGGCGGCGCGGAGTCCTGCGCCGGAAGCCTTGATATTGCTGTTCTCCGTGAGATATGAGACCTGCACATAAAAAGATCCGCTGTCGACGCCTTCTGCGCTCTCAGCGGATCCTGATGTGGTGGGGACAGCTGGGCTCGAACCAGCGACCTCATGCTTGTGACGCATGCGCTCTAGCCAGCTGAGCTATGCCCCCGCATCACAATATCTATTGTACCATAAACAGAGAATTTGGGAAGCCCCTTTTTTATTTTTTTTCTTTCCGGGTGTCCGGAAGGCCCGGAATCGGTCATTGAAAGGGATCGACGCATTCTTCAGCGGTTTTGTCCGCCCTGAGTCCTTTGAAGACAGGGTGGCGGAGCCCTCCGTTCTCGGTGCGTTCCATATAGGACACGGTGCATACGAGATCAGGGAGCAGCCAGACGGCGCGGTCGTTTCCGCCTTTCGTTTCGGGATAGGAAGAAAAGAGCGGGCGGTCCGCCCGGGGATGCCGGGAGATAATGTTGAAATCACCGCGGGACACGCCCATGGTGACGTGTCCTTTATAGAGCATCGCTGAGCCGCGGTACTGACCGAGGACGATGCTGACGAGATGATCCTGCTTTTGAATGTAGCCGCAGACTACAAAATCGTCGTCTTTGAGATTTTTTATTTTCAGCCAGTCTTTCGTGCGCTTTCCGGGATAATACAGACTGCCTTTTCGCTTGGCCACTACGCCTTCCAGATCCTTCTGCTCCGCCAGAGAGTAGAGGGCGGTCCCATGGCCGTCGAATACCCGGGACAGGGCCAGAAGGGACGTTTCGCCGATAACGGTCCTGCGCAGAAGATCCTTGCGTTCTTCCAGGGGACGCAGGACCACAGGCTCGCCGCCAAGATACAGAATATCGTATGCGGTGAAGCAGGCGGGATGCTTGTCCGCGGCCAGTGAGATACGAAACGGATTGGACATGAGACTGCGCCGCCGGATCTCGGAGAAATCCGGCACGCCGTCCACCATTACGATGAGCTCGCCGTCCAGAATACAGCGGTCTCTTACCTGACGATGGATGGACTCCAGTTCGGGCAGCTTGGAAAGCATCCGCACATCGCGCTTGTTGATCAGTTCCACGTCTCCTTTTGGGTCGAGATAGGCCAGACATCGTTCGCCGTCCAGCTTCAGCTCGAAGAGGTAATCCGGGTCGTCGAAAGGCTTGCTCTCTGCGCCGATGAGCATGGGCTGCGCTCCTCTGCTGTCAAAGAGATCCATCTAGGAACTCTTCTTTCTGGGAGCGCGCTTTTTTTTCGGAGTCTCCCCCGCGCTGTCTCCGCTTTGTTCGATGCTGCGCTGAAGGGCCTCCATCAGATCGATGACGTTGCCTCCGGACTCGGGCTGGGAAGCGACGATGTTTTTGCCGTTGATCTTGTCCTGTATGAGCTGTTTCAGCCGCACCTGATATTCGTCGTGATACAGAGAAGGATCAAAGGGATGGACCATGCTGCCGATAAGCGTTTTCGCCATGGTGAGCTCCGTCTCGTTCAGCTCCGGTCTGCTGTAAGGTTTGGGGATGTCTTTGATCTCATCCTGGAAAAACATCTTCTCGATAAGGACCCCCTCTTCGGTGGGAATGACGCACAGCAGCGTTTCACCGTTGCCCATGACGGTTTTGGCCACGGCGATCTTTCCCTCTTCCATCATGGAACGGCGCAGAAGCTCAAAGGCTTTTTCGCCGCCGGCTTCCGGCACCGCGTGGTACGTTTTGTCATAGTAGATGGGCCGGATGGACGTCAGATCCGTAAAATGAAGGATCTGAATGGTCTTGTCTTTTTCCGTTTTGATCTTTTCCAGATCTTCGTCGGTGACGATCACGTACTTGTCTTTATCGTACTCAAAGCCTCTGATGATATCGCCGCTGTTCACTTCCTTGCCGCAGGAAGCGCAGATCTTTTTATAGCGTACCCGGCTGTTGTCCTCTTTACAGAGCTGGTTGAAATGGATGTCGTTATCCTGCGTGGCCGTGTGAAGGGCTACGGGGATGTGGACCAGTCCAAATGATATCGCACCTTTGTGGGTGGCTGCCATGTGATCACCTCGCCGTCAAATATTTGTCCGGCCCGCGGATCGGGCCGTCTGTCCGTAGTTTAACCGGAAGCAGGGTATCTTATGAACGTGGAATAAAAGGAATGAATAAAAAAACCTCCGGCGTCGTCACAAGCGTGTGTGCTCCTGTGAAACAGCTGCGGAGGTCTTTTTGTTTTAGCTCAGGCCGCTGAAGCTGGGCGGCACGCTTTTGGCCGGGTCAAAACTCTGTCCGCCGGGGGAAGACAGGTCGAAATAGACCCGGGAATCTGCCGTGACTCCCCAATCCTGCTGAGAACCGCTGCTGTCCTGAATGCGGTTGAACGCCTCGCGGAACATGGTGTTGTGCGCTTCCTCACGGTTCAGGAGGAAGTCGATCATCTCTTTTACGCCCTTATCGTCGATCTGACGGTACAGGTTCTGGTAGACCACCTTGGCCCGCTGCTCCGCCGCGATGTCGGAGAGAAGATCGGCGGCCAGATCGCCGGTCTCGTTGATGTAGGCGGCGGTCCACAGATAACCGGAAGCGTTGGCCAGCATGGGAGTCAGCCCTGTGAGCACATGCGCTTCCACATTGCCGATGGTTGCGTTATTAGCGTCGGGCTCGTGACCGTTCAGCAGATTGACCGCCGTGGCCACCATCTCCATGTGGCAGAGCTCCTCGGAACAGATGTCCAGAAAGAGATCCTTGATCTCCGGATCCTTGATGCGCATGCTCTGCGCCAGATACTGCATAGCGGATTTCATCTCGCCCTGAGGTCCTCCCAGCTGTTCCTGAAGCAGCGCGGCGTAGTTGGGATTGGGACGGTCGACGCGGACGTCCTGCAGCAATTTTTTTTCGTGTTTAAACAAATTCATTACCTCCGTTTCTCGTACTTGTAAACGTACACAACAGACGAACGGCTAAAATACCTTCATCTGATTTTAAGGTGCGCAGCCGGACAAATTTTATTCCCGTATTTTGAGCCGCCGGCACAGAAGTAAAACAGGTGGTAAAACTTACAGGACTATGATAAAATGATATGGAAACCGCTGTATATTTTTACATGTGACTGCAATTCGCGGATCTGCCGGAGAGGAAAAGACAAGGCCGGCGGAGACGGGAAAACAGCGCCGGGCGGAATGCCGGCGGCAGCCGCGTGGATGTGTGCGGCGGAAGGGCACGCAATGAAAAGAAAGAGGAGAGCATGATGCAGATCAGTGAAAGTGAACTGAAGTATTTGAGGCTGCTGTCGGAGAGCTACGGCACCATAGGAGAGGCCAGCACAGAGATCATCAACCTGATGGCGATCCAGAATCTGCCCAAGGGCACGGAGCATTTTATCAGCGATATCCACGGCGAATACGAATCGTTTCTTCACATTTTGAAAAACGCTTCCGGAGTGATCAAGCTGAAGATCGACGAGACCTTTGCGGATTCGGCCACGCCGGAGGAGCGCAGGACCTTCGCCACGCTGATTTATTATCCCGAGGAAAAGCTGGAGCTGATCAAAAAAAGCGGGATCGATCTCCATGCTTTTTACCGAAAAACGCTGTACCGGCTCATCACGCTGCTGGGCATCGTGACGGTCAAATACACCCGGTCCTATGTGAGAAAGCAGATACCGAAAGAATACGCGTATATTATTGAAGAATTGCTGTACGGCGCCACAGAGGCCCAGGGCAAAGCGGATTATAAGGACAGCATCATCGAGAGCATCATCGAGATCAACGTGGCGGACGACTTCATCACAAAGATGGCGGAGCTGATCCGGCGGATCTCCGTATATAAGCTGCATATTCTGGGGGATATCTTCGACAGAGGCCCCGGAGGGGATATCGTGCTGGACGCTCTCATGAAGCACCACAGTGTGGATATCCAGTGGGGCAATCACGATATCCTGTGGATGGGCGCGGCGGCGGGAAACAGGGCCTGCATCGCCAATGTGATCCGCATCTGCACCCGGTACGACAACCTGCACACGCTGGAGGTGGGTTACGGGATCAGTATCAGGCCCCTGGTGATCTTCGCCATGGATACATATGGGGACGATCCCTGTCCCAATTTCAAACCGATCGTCAGCTCCAAGGACGCGCTCTACGCGTCGGACTTTAACAGTCTGGCCAAGGTGAGCAAGGCTATCGCCATCATTCAGTTCAAACTGGAAGGGCAGCTCATCGAAAAGCATCCCTACTACGAGATGGACGCTCTGCGGCTGCTTCACAAGGTAGATTACAAGAACGCCACCGTGGAGATCGACGGCAGGACCTACGAGCTGAACAACAAGTATTTTCCCACCATTGATCCGGATGATCCATACCGGCTGACAGAGGCGGAGGAAGCGGTGATGAACCGGCTTCGGGCGGCGTTTCTGGAAAGCGAGGTGCTGCAGAAGCACGTGCAGTTCCTTTTCGCAAAAGGCAGTATTTATAAGTGCAGCAATAACAACCTGATGTTCCACGGCTGCGTTCCCATGGAAGAGGACGGCAGCTTCACCATGGTGAAGACCAGCGGCGGAGAGGCCTCGGGCAAGGCGTGGTTCGACTACGCGGAGCGCATCGTTCGGCAGGGTTATTTCGGGGAGGAAGGTTCCAGACAGAAAGAGCGGGGCGTGGATTTCTTCTGGTATCTGTGGTGCGGCTACAAGTCCCCGCTTTTCGGGAAGAAAAAGATCACTACCTTCGAGCGCTGCTTCATCGAAGACGAGTCCACCTGGGTGGAAGAGAAGAATCCGTATTACAAGCTGTCGGAACAGGAAGAGATCGTGGACAAGATCGCGGAAGAGTTCGGGCTGCCCCGGGAGGATTCCCATATCATCAACGGCCACATGCCGGTGAGCAAGGGGAAAAATCCCGTGCGCGCCAACGGCAGGACCTTCGTCATCGACGGCGGATTTGCCAAAGCCTATCAGAAGAAGACGGGCGTGGCGGGCTATTCGCTGATCTACAATTCCTACGGGTTTATCCTCACGGCTCACGAACCTTTCGAGTCCGCGGAGATCGCTGTGCAGGAGGAACGGGATATCCTTTCCACCACGGTGGCCAAACAGAATATTACCACGCGGATCCTGAACAAGTCCACGGACACCGGCATGGAAATGCAGGATAAGATCGACAGCCTGAAAAAGCTGCTGGTGGCCTACCGCAGCGGCTTGATCAAGCAGAGAGCATAGACGGCCAAGCGGTCTGAGATCGGAGAGCAGGCTTACAGATACGTCTCCCCCTACCTGAAGGGGAGACGTATTTTTTTCAGGGGGGAGGGGTGGGACGGGACAGCGGCGGCGCGGCCGCCCCCACCCTGCGGCGCTGGGAGACGAAATTTGTCGCAAAGGGGACGGGGCGATAGGGTTTAAAAGCGGGGAGGCTGGGTAAATAATAGAACAGAAACCGGTGCGGCGGCATCTGCCAGGGAACGCGCCGGGAGGATCTACATAGAGAGAGGCTGTCGGCACAGACAGCAGGGCGGTGAGCGGCCGGCGGACGGACGCCATTTTCTGGACAGAGGCGCAGGCCGAAAAGGAGGAAAACATGGAATCAAAACAGTTGACAAAGGATCTGTACTGGATCGGAACACTGGACCCGGAGCTGAGGGTTTTCGATATTATTATGGAGACGAAATTCGGGACGAGCTACAACTCCTATCTGCTGAGAGGATCGGAAAAGACGGCGATCTTCGAGACGGCGAAGGCGAAGTGTTTCGAGTGTTATTACGACGCGCTGACGGCGCTGACAGACGTAGATAAGATCGAGTATATCATTATCAATCACACGGAGCCCGATCACTCCGGCTCCATCGAGATGCTTCTGGACATCAATCCGGGGATCAAGCTGGTAGGGACGGCGGCGGCCGTCAACTTTGCCAAGGAGATCTGCAACAGAGATTTCAACAGCATTATTGTGAAGGACGGAGACACGCTGTCTCTGGGCAATAAGACGCTGCGTTTCATCGCCGCGCCGAACCTGCACTGGCCGGACAGCATGTATACTTATATTGAGGAAGAGAAAGCGCTGGTGACCTGCGATTCCTTCGGCGCCCACTATGCGCTGGACGAGGTGACCAACGACAAGATCACCAACAGAGAAGATTATATGGAAGCGCTGCGCTATTACTTCGATATGATCATGGGACCGTTTAAGAAGGAAGTGCTGGCAGGCATAAAGAAGATCGAGGACATCGGTTATGAGATGATCTGCCCCGGCCACGGACCGGTTCTGGTGCAGAATCCGCAGGAGATCGTCGGGATCTACAAGAACTGGGCCACAGAGTTCAACCCGAATCCGAAAAAGACCGTGGTCATGCCCTACGTATCGGCCTACGGCTATACGGGAATGCTGGCGGAGGAGATCGAAAAGGGGATCCGCGCAGCAGGAGATATCGACGTACACAGCTATGATCTGGTGACCGCCGACGTGAACGAGGTCCTCTCCGATATGTACTGGGCGGACGGCCTGCTGTTCGGCACCCCCACCATCGTGGGAGAGGCTCTGAAGCCGGTGTGGGATCTGACGACGTCCATCTTTGCCAGGACCCACGGCAAAAAGCTGGCTTCCGCGTTCGGTTCTTACGGCTGGAGCGGGGAAGGCGTGCCCCACATCATGGAACGGCTGAAGCAGCTGAATATGAAAGTAGTGGGAGAGGGCCTGAAGGTCCGGTTCAAGCCAAACGAGGCGGAACTTGCAGGCGCCTACGAATTCGGTTTCAATTTCGGAGCCTCTGTTCTCGCCGGAAAGGTGGTGGAGGCCAAAAAACCGGGAGCTGTGAAAAAGTGGAGATGCCTGATCTGCGGCGAGGTGGTGGAAGGCGAGGAACCGCCTGCAGCCTGCCCTGTCTGCGGTGTAGGACCCGAGCAGTTTGTGGAAGTGACGGAGCCTGACGTGACCTTCCGATCCAAGAGTCAGGAAACCATCATCGTAGTAGGAAACGGAGCGGCGGGCACGGCCGCCGTGGAGGAGATCCGCAAGAGAAACAAGACCTGCAGAGTCGAGATGATCTCCAGAGAACCGGTGCCGGGCTACAACAGGCCTATGCTGACCAAGGGGCTGCTCTCCGAGCTGGATGAGCTGAACCTGTATATTAAGTCCCACAGCTGGTATCAGCTCTTTGACGTTAAACTGACGCTGGGGACAGAGGTGACGGCCGTGGATCCGGACAAAAAAACGCTGACCCTGTCCGACGGCACAGACAGAACGTACGACAAGCTGATCCTGGCCACAGGGGCCGAATCCTTCGTGCCTCCGATCAAGGGAGCTGACCTCCCCGGTGTGTTCACGATCCGCTCTCTGGAGGATGTGAAAAAAATACAGGCGTATATGGAACAGATCGGCGAGGCCGTGGTCATCGGCGGAGGCGTGCTGGGTCTGGAAGCTGCCTGGGAACTGTGCAAAGCCGGAAAGAGCGTGTCCGTGGTGGAAATGGGACCGGGACTCATGGGCAGACAGCTGGACGATAAAGGTTCTGAACTGCTGCGTCAGGCGGCGGAGAGAGCAGGGGCCTTCGTTTACACGGGAAAAGGGATCGAAGAGATCTGCGCCGACGGCAGCGGGGCCGCGGCCGGAGTGAAGCTGAACGACGGCACGCTGGTGCCGGGCGCTCTGGTGATTCTGTCCACCGGCGTAAAACAGAATATCGAGCTGGGCAAAGCCGCCGGCGCGCAGACGGGAAGATCTATCGTGGTCAATGAGAAGATGGAGACCGGCGTGAAAGATATTTACGCCTGCGGCGACTGCGCTGAATTTGAGGGCGCAAACTACGCCATCTGGGCTCAGGCCGTGGACATGGGCAAGGTGGCCGGCATCAATGCGGTGGGAGACGAAGCCGTCTACCGGCAGGTGATCCCCTCCAACGCCTTCAGCGGTTTCCGGCTGTCTCTGTTCGCGGTGGGCGACAATGGGAAAGACGCGCAGAAGAAATACAAGACCATGGAGATCACAGACGAGGCGAAGGGCACTTATGAGAAGCTGTACTTTGTGAACAATCGCTTCTGCGGCGGTATTCTGATGGGCGATGTGAACAGATCCGCCAGACTGCTGGAAGCCTACAAGAACAGCGATCCTCTGGAGAAGCTGCTGTAGGGGAAGGCTGAAAATCGATAAAAACTCTCTTTGGGTGAGAATCATGTATGAAATGATTCAAACCTGAAGAGAGTTTTTTGTTGACTACTTTTCTTCTGTCACTCAAAAATTTTGCCGCAAACAAATGGATAAAATTGGATGTTTTGCATTGGCGAAGTCCCTATGCAAGATTTGTTTTCACAGGTAAAATGACCATGGGACAAATTTGGTAATGAATGACGTACGTGAAAGAAAGGAAAGGAGGCGCGTGAGAAGAAAGGAACAGTGGTTGAATTTTAAGGTATGACGGCTGGGCGATATGAAAACGAAGATCAAGAGAGAGTCAAAATGACACATTTGTCACAGAAATATGTGTCTATAGAAAAGAAGTGTGACAAAGGCTGTGACGTTTTTTGTGGCTGATTGGTTGAAACCATAACCGTGTCAGAGAATTGTCTCAAAAAAAACATTGAAAATCAGCTTTTTTTGTAGATGAATGTGTGAAAAATTTATCTTGTGCTAAAAATGGCACGCATATTGCTTTATCCATTTAATGTCCCAATTAATTTCATGTACGCCTAAATGTCATGCCATTGCTGCCTATGTTAAAATGGTGACCGCACTGAGAGGAGAAAAATCGGCGATACGTGAAAGCCAAACCGTTAACTGATTACAACAAAGCATTGAAAAGAGAAGGAGAAAGAATATGAAGATGAATAGAAAGCTGAGAGTTTTAACATTCGTACTTTGCATGGCGCTGATGTTAGCTTTGGGGCTGACCGGCTGCGGTGACAGCGGCTCCGGCGGAGACGGCGGCGGTGGCGGCGCAAACGGAGACACATATACCTTCAAGATCGTCAACCTGGCGGCGGAACAGGATCCTCTCAATGTCAGCTATCGGCATCTGGAGGAGCAGTTGGAAGAAAAGAGCGACGGGCGGATTCAGGTGGAAATATACGCAAATAAAGCCATCAGCAATTCTGATGAAGAACAGGCGGAAATGATCAGAAGCGATATGGCGCAGATGACCACCTGTCCCTCGTACATTATGGCGGCCATGAATTCAGAATTGAAGCAGTTCTATATCTTTGACATCCCGTATTTATTCAGAACCGCGGAGGACATCTACGCCTACGGCGACAGCGAGATGGGCATGGCCATGCGCGAGGAGCTTCTGGCCAAGACAGGAAACATCAAGGCCTACGGCCCCTTTGGAATCGGCTGGGTGAAAATCATGTCCAACAAAGCAAATGTGGATGATCCGGCCACGGCGTTCAAGGGTCAGAAAATCAGAACCACTTCCTCTGAGTTCTACATGGGAGTTGCTTCTGCTCTGGGCGGCACGCCGACTCCGATCTCCTACGGCGAGGCTTATACAGCTCTTCAGCAGAAAACCGTGGATGGAATCATGACGGCTACCAGTCTGCTGCAGTCCGACCGGTTCTATGAAGTGCAGAGCTCCATGGCCTGCATCGACCCGTATCAGATCACCCATTATCCGATCATCAGCAATTCCTGGTATGAAAGCCTGCCCGACGACCTGAAGAGCGTCTTTGACGAATGTATGGAGGAGTACATCGGCTACGTGCGCGATCTGGAGGAACAGGCGGAGGCAGACGCGATCAAGTTCATCGAGGAGCAGAATGTGAATGTGGCACGTTACGACGAGGCGAAGATGCAGGTACTGATCGATCTCTGCAAGCCCATGTGGGATTCCAAAGCCGATCTGGTGGGCGGCAGAGCCGTCATCGATGAAGCCGCCGCGTTTTTGGAAGAGTTCAGGGCGCAGTAGCTGAGACGGATACATTTTGAGAAGCAAACAACAACCATACATAGCCGAGAGGCCATTATCCGGTGAGGATAATGGCCCTCGTGGCAGGATGGAGAGTAGATTATGAAACATTTTTTTAACAACCTGGAGCGAAATATCTGCGCCATATGCCTGCTGATCATGCTGGCGATATTGAGCGTACAGGTGTTTTCCCGCTTTTTCGGTGTTTCAAACTCCTGGTCTGAGGAATTGGCCCGGTATCTTTTTATCTGGCTGATCTTCGTCGGATCGGGGCTGGCGGCGGAAAAACACGCGCATATTACGATCGAAACCATGACTTACATCTGGCCGAAAAAGATCCGAAGGTACGTGGAGATACTCGGGTGTCTGGTATGGGTAGCCTTTGCCCTTGTGATCGTGTATTACAGCGCTCAATATACCAACATGCTGTATCATGCCAATCGGATATCGCTGAGCCTGTATGTCAATATGGCCTATCCCTACGCGGCGATACCGGTGGGATATGCGTTTCTGGCGGTCAGGATCGTACAGCGTGAGCTGATCCCCAGGCTGACGAATCGGACAAAGGAGCTGAGCCTGGAAGAAAAGGTGTTGGCCAGCGTCGAAGAAGGGGAGGCAGACGAATGAATGTTGGAGTCATGTTTTTAATATTTTTCTTTATTTCCCTTGCGCTGGGCATTCCAATCGCCTACGCCCTGGGAATCGGAACGGTGGCCGTCGTGTTTTTGACGAATATCGTTCCCATAGACCTGATTATACAGACCTTTTTTACCTCTGGCGATACCTTTCCGCTGCTGGCGGTGCCGTTTTTCATACTGGCCGGCGATATCATGCTGGAGGGCGGGATATCCAGCAGACTTGTGAATTTTGGCAGGACGATGCTGGGACATGTAAGCGGGTCTCTTGGATTGATCACTGTTTTTACCTGCCTGCTGTTCGCGGCTATTTCCGGCTCAGGTCCGGCCACAACCGCGGCTATCGGAGGAATCATGATTCCTGCGATGATAAAGGACGGATACGATGAGGGCTACGCCACGTCGCTGACCGCTGCGGCTGGTTCCCTGGGACCGGTTATTCCTCCCAGCATCACCTTCATTATCTATGGCATTATCGCATCTGTCTCCATCACGGATCTGTTCATAGCGGGGATTATCCCCGGGATCGTGATCGCCCTCATTTTGGCAGCCTTTGTCATTTATACGTCCAAGAAGCACCATTATGGTTCGACTAAAAAAGAAAAGGCCCCCGCCAGGGAACGGCTGAGAGCGTTCAACGAGGCGAAGTGGGCTATCCTGGTCCCGGTCATCATTCTGGGAGGTATCTATGGAGGCCTGGTGACCCCGACGGAGGCCGCGATCATCGCCTGCGACTACGGAATCATCATCGGCTGCTTTGTCTACAAGGAGCTCAATCTCAAGAACCTGCCCAAGATATTCTTTAAGAGCGCCCTCACCTCCGGCACAGTGCTGATCCTGGTGGGAGCGGCTACTGCCTTTGGAAAGGTGCTTACGCTGGCCAGGATCCCTCAGGCTGTTTCAGACTGGATACTGGGGATCTCAGACAATACCGTAGTGATCCTGATTATTATTAATTGTGTGCTGCTGCTGACCGGAATGTTCATGGAGACGCTGGCGGCCGTCATCATTCTGGCCCCGCTGATGCTGGCTATCGTACTTCCGCTGGGAGTATCGCCCATTCATTTTGGCGTTATGATGGTGTGCAATTTGGTCATCGGACAGTGTACGCCGCCGGTAGGAGTCAACATGTTTGTGGCGGCGGGCATCGGAGAGCTTCGGGTGGAGCGAATGTTTAAATGGCTGTTCAAGTTTATCATCGTGATGATTGTTGCGCTGATGGTCATCACCTTTATACCCGCGCTGTCCACGTTCCTGCCCGGCCTGATGGGAAAGTAAGGAGGAAACGGCTATGATTTTTACAGCTAAACGGGCCCTTGTCACAGGGGGCGCTCAGGGAATCGGACTGGCCATCGCGGAGAAGCTGGCCGCGGAAGGACTGCAAGTAATCATCACTGATGTTAACGGGCCGATGGCAGCGGAGCAGGCAGAGCACCTGAGCCGGAAGTTCAGAAGAAGCTGCGCGTCTGTCAAAATGGATGTTTCCGACAGGGAGGAAGTCGACGCCGCGGCGGCGTTCATCCGGGAATCCCACGGCCCCGTGGATGTTCTGGTCAACAACGCCGGAATCTGCTATCCGGCCAGGGCGCTGGACGAGATTACGGAGGAGGAATGGCTGAGGGTATTTCGCATTAACGTTTTAGGCATGGTGAACTGCGTGAACGCCTTTGTGGGACCTATGAAGGAAAAGCAGTTTGGAAAGATCGTCAACATGGCTTCCAGCTCAGGCTTTACGGGAGGAATTTCCGTTTCCGCCTCCTATGCCGTCAGCAAGGCCGGCGTCATGGCGCTGACCAAAAACATGGCCAAGCAGTTTGGCGCGTTTCAGATCAATGTCAACGCGCTGTCGCCTGGAATCATCGCCAGCGCTATGACGGCTGATCTCACCTACGATATGGACACGCTGGCGCTTCCCCGGTTTGGGGAAGTGGCGGACGTGGCGAATCTGGCGGCGTTTCTGGCCTCTGACGAAGCGTCCTATCTGACCGGTACGACAGTTGATATCAACGGCGGACTCTACATGAGATAAAAGGAGACAGCATGGTTAAATTTAAACTGGATGAACTTCCGGGAACCTTTATCGGAGAAGGCCAGACCCGGAGGGAGGTCAAGCTTTTCAGCTCGCCCAATTCAGACATCGCCACGGAGCATTTTGCCCTGGGCATGACGATCATTGAGCCGGGACAGGAGCACGAGGTACACGAGCACGAGCTGAACAGCGAGGTTCAGGTGATTTATGCGGGCGCGGGCGTCATGCGTACAAGGGATGGAGAAATACCCGTGGAAAAGGGCGATGTGATCGGTTTGGCCACGGAGGAGCCCCACGGTTTTGCAAATACGGGAGCCGAAGCCCTGAAAATTTTGTGGGTCTACTATCCGCCCGGACTGGCGGAGGAGAAGTTTCTGATTCGGAAGGGAGGCGGGGAGTCATGAGCAAAACGCTGCCCGAATATGGGCTTCATCACGTGGGTTACGTAGTGGAGGATCTGCAGGACGCTCTGGCCGTCATGAAGGCGAATTTGGGGGAAATCGAGTATCAGATATACGACTTTAAACCTACCAAGGCGTGGTGCTATGAGGAGCCTGTGACAGATTACGCGCTTAAGATCGCCATGATCAGCCTGAAGGAAAACGGCTCCTGTATTGAACTGATTCAGCCGGTGTCTGAAGGGCTGCACCGGGATCTGTTGGCTGACCGCGAGGGAATCAATCATATCTGCTTCGCGGTGACAGGCGACTATGATCAGTGGCGGCACCATTACTTCAAAGCCGGAGCTCAGTTTATCTTTGAATCTGAGACAGAGGACGATGTGGTGGGATATCGCAGGTGCTTTTATGTGAAGGACACGTCGAATAATATAGTGGAGATCAAAGAGACGCCGTATTTCAGATCGTGAGGAGAACCGATGAAAGCAGTAGTGAAATGGAAAGAGGGAGCAGGGAGCATATCCTTTGCGGAATGGCCCGCGCCTGTTCCGGGGCCGGGAGAGGTGCAGATCGATGTGGCTTACGCCGGCATCTGCGGAACGGATCTGAAGATCAGGAGCGGAGATTATTGGAGCAACCCGCCTGTGGTTCTGGGGCATGAATACAGCGGTTTTGTGTCAGACACGGGAGAGGGCGTCACAGATTTAAAACTGGGAGATCCCGTAGTGTCGGAGACCGCGCAGGTGGTCTGCGGAAAATGTGAGTATTGTCTGTCCGGAAACTTTCTGATGTGCGACGGCCGGCTGTCCATCGGCTATGGGACGGACGGCGCCTTTGGCGATTCCATCGCGGTGAGAAGAGCCATCGTACACCAGATACCGGAGGGGGTCTCCATGCGGGAAGCCGCCATGTGCGAGCCCGCCGCAGTGGCCCTGCACGCGGTGTTCGATTACGCGCAGGTTCTGCCCACAGACACTGTGCTGGTTTTCGGTCCGGGGACCATCGGGCAGCTGGTGGCTCAGGCTGCCAGGAGCCTGGGCGCCTCTGTAGTGCTGTGCGGGACAGAGGCGGACGCGTTCCGGCTGGAGATCGCGGAACGGCTGGGATTTACGGTTACGGCAGCCGGAGCAGAGGAGCTTCAGAGCTTTGTGGACCAGCTTACGGGAGGAAAGGGCGCGGACTGGGCCTTCGAATGCTCCGGGGCGGCGCCCGCCGTCTCCCTGGCCCTGCGCTGCCTGAAGAAACAGGGTGTGCTGGTTCAGGTAGGGTTGACAAAGCCGAATATTCCACTGGACTACGGCCTGGTGGCTATGAGAGAGCTGACCATCCGGGGAGCCTTCGGCCATCGAAATGTCAACTGGAATCAGGCGCTGCAGATGATGGCGGCGAAGCAGATCGACGTAGATCCGCTGATTACGGACGAGTTTTCATTCGAGGAATGGGAGGAGGCCTTCGACAAGGCGGAGAAACTGCACTCGATTAAGGTATTGCTTCATCCTTAGAGTAAAGAAAGGAGTAAGGTATGGCGACACTGGCGGAGAAAAAGCTGGTTATGAGAATTAAGGACGGGACCGACTTCAGAGGTGTGGGGGGACTTTGTAAGCGTATCGTCCATCCCAGCATCAACGGATCGAAGCACGTGGGGGTCACGGTGGCTTTCGTGATGCCAGGGGACGAGCTGCCCTTCCACAGCCACGACAACGAAGAAGCGTATTTCGTCTTACAGGGAACAGGCCTGATGAGACTTGGCAGCTACGATGAGGATATTCAGCTTGAACCGTGGCTTTCAGTATTCATGCCGGGAGGGGAGCCGCATTATACAAAGAACACGGGGAATGA
This sequence comes from Bacilliculturomica massiliensis, assembly GCF_900605495.1. Classification (GTDB taxonomy): domain Bacteria; phylum Bacillota; class Clostridia; order Peptostreptococcales; family Anaerovoracaceae; genus Bacilliculturomica; species Bacilliculturomica massiliensis. The sequence continues at coordinate 17,566 of NZ_LR027596.1, read as the reverse complement.
ACCACTGGTTCTGCTTTGCTCTCTTGCGCCTCCTCCGGTAGCGATGGATAAATAACAGACAGCTTCTCCTCAATTGAAAAATCCGCCTGGATATTCTCGTCCGGGCGGATTTTTCTATGCGTACGGTAGACGTATATTCAGCGATGTCTGTATGCTTTGCTGTCAATGTTGTATTTGTCCAGCTTTCTGTAAAAGGTCCGGCGGTTCATTCCGAGGAGACTGGCCGTTTCGCTCACGTTGCCGCCGCACTGGATCAGGCCGTCGATAATGATCTGCTTGTTCTGTTCTTCAATACTGAGCGTGGCATCGTGGCGGTGGGGAGCGGATGCTGTCTCGCCTGCGGGAGGGACGGACCACGAGCCATCCCATGAGGCCGACGGGTTGGAAGCAGCCGCCCGATTGGAAGCGTCCAACGGCTTCGCAGTGTCCAATGGGGCGGGGGGGATAGAAGCGGCCGATGGAACAGGAGATCCGTTGGCTTGGACTTCTGCGGCGGGCAACTCCGCCTGTGTAATGTAATTCGGCAGGTGCTTCAGCTCGATCAGATTGGAATCGGATACGTTTACAGCCCGCTCAACGGCGTTTTCCAGCTCGCGGATATTGCCCGGCCAGGAATAGGACAGGAGCACGGGATAAACATCCGGACTGATCGTAATATTGCGGTGCTTGGATTTATTGTACTCCCGAACGAAATAGTCTGCCAGCAGGAAGATGTCGCGCCCCCGCTCAGCCAGGGAAGGCACATTGATCGTCAGCACGTTCAGACGGTAATACAGGTCGCTCCGGAAGGTCTTTTCGTGAATCGAGGTCACTAGATCGCAGTTAGTGGCTGCGATGATGCGCACGTTGATTTGCTTGGGATATTTGCCCCCGATGCGGACGATCTCACGGGTCTGCAAGACGCGGAGCAGGGAGCTTTGCACATCCATGGGCATGTCGCCGATCTCGTCGAGAAAGATCGTACCTCCCTCCGCCAGTTCAAATTTGCCGGGGCTTCCCTCGCGGTTGGCGCCGGTAAAGGCGCCCCGCTCGTATCCAAACAGCTCGCTTTCTACCAGACTGCGCGGCAGGGCGGCACAGTTGATGGCGACGAAGGGGCCGGAGGCATAGGAGCTTTCGTTGTGAATCGCCTGTGCGATCAGTTCCTTTCCGGTGCCGCTGTCGCCTAAAATCAACACGTTGGAGTCGCTGTGAGCGGCCCTGCGGCTGGTTTCGATCAGAGACTGAGCCGCGGCGCTTTCACCGATGATGGAATCAAAGGTGTATTTTGCTTTGTAACCGCTGATGTTGTTGATCAGGCGGTTGATGAGCTTGGGTTCGTTGAAGCGGAGCACCGTTCCCTGGCGGATGCCCCTGGCATCCCGCACGTAGTTGACGCTCACATTAAATTTTTCAGCCGGCCGCCCTGAGCCGGCCAGCGTGACGTTGACTTCCTTATTGTACAGCTCCTGTTCCAGGATTGCATATTTTCCTTCAGTCTTTATATTGCCGTCAAGGCAGAGCAGATCGAAAAAGTTTCTGCCGATTACGTTTTCGTATTTCAGGTGCAGCATGTCCAGCGCCGGGTTGCTCACCTGAATGATACGGTGGGTATTGCTCAGGAGAAAAAGACCGGAGGAAAGACTTTGGATGATCGTGTTTCGCTGTGCGCTGATCAACTCGATGGATTCATAGGCCCGTCTGATTTTCAGCTCTTTTGAGATGCCGTCAGCCGCGCTGGTGACCATGCCCATGGTGTGCGGATGTATGTTTTCATAGCGCAGAGTGATATTGAGACAGCCCAGGATATTTCCATCCGCGTCGAAAATAGGGGCGCAGGAACAGGAGTAGACTTTGTGTGTCTTCAGATAGTGCTCCCGGCCGCAGATCAGCATAGGCGCTTTCATGGTGAGACAGGTTCCAATAGCGTTTGTGCCGGCAATATCCTCCCGGCGGTTTGCGCCTGTGACGAGCATAGTTTCTTTGCCCCGCTGAATGATATCCGGATCTCCGATGGTATCGAGGATATAACCGTCTTTGTCACAGAGCATGATAAAGGACCCGGTGCTCGCCACGATTGAATAGATCATCTCCATGTAGGGGTGTGTGATCTCGATCAGAAATAAATTGGAATTGATGCGGATATTCAGTTCGTCTGCCCCCAGCACGTGCCGTGCCGGATTTGCGGAGCTGTCGGGATTCATAGGGTCTACGCCGTAAGACTTGGAGCGCTTCCAGGAGGCAAGAATCTCCGGGCGCACACAGGAAAAGTCATAGTCTTCACCGTTAATAAATTTTTCCCAGGCGATCGACAGCGCCTGTTGATAGACATCATCTACTGGATTTTTCATAGCAGACCTCATTTCAAGACTCACTGGGTGCTGCTTCCGGCGCACGGCCGGCTTGTCAGGTCCGGAGTGAGACAGGCAGCATCGGTGCAAAAATTTCACTGGATTAGTTTTATTATAAACAATGTCACAGATTTGTAAAGCAAAATGTCGCACATGTCGCAGATAATGTGCTAAAAAGACACTTAAGTGTGACATTTAAAAAAAAGAAATAACATTTAAATTATAAAAAGTCGCTGAAGCCACAGGAGAAAGAAGTGGAAATTAAAAAATGTGACAAAAAGTCGTTGGAATTTAAGCGGTTTGCGGGTGTGACACAAAAAACAGAAGAGATCAGAATGAAAATGTGCAAATTGGCACAAAAGTTGCTTTGCTAATATGTGACATAACTCGGGCAGCATTGGAGCACCTATTATTCTTACATATCTATAGGAGGTCAAGGATGAAAGTAAAGAATTACGGCAAGGAGCAGCTCATCGGTTTTTACGAAACCATGTATAAGATGAGAAGATTTGAGGAAGAGGTTTTCGAATTTTATAAAAAAGGCATGATGGCTGGGCTGGCGCATCTGTACATGGGTGAGGAAGCGGTGGCCACGGGAGTCTGTGCGGCGCTGGCAGAGCACGATTATATCGGAAGCACCCACCGGGGTCACGGGCACCTGGTAGCCAGAGGAGCAGACATTGACCGCATGATGGCAGAGATTCTCGGAAAGAAGACGGGGTATTCCAACGGAAAAGGCGGATCTATGCACATCATGGCCATGGATAGGGGTATTTTAGGCGCCAACGGCATCGTCGGCGGAGAAATTCCCATCGCCACAGGCGCGGCGTATAAATCCTTATATAAAAAGAGCGGCGAGGTGGCGGTATCCTTTATGGGAGACTCTGCCACCAACGAGGGGACCTTCCACGAGAGCCTGAACATGGCGGCCGCGTGGAAACTGCCCTGCGTGTATGTAATTGAAAATAATCTCTATGGTATCTCCGTGGATATCCGCGACGTAACGAACACGCCGGATCTGGCTGTGCGTGCGAAGGCATACGATATTCCCGGAATCGTGGTGGACGGCATGGATGTGACTGCGGTTTATGAAGCGGCCCAAAAGGCGGTAGAACGGGCAAGAAACGGCGAAGGCCCCACACTGATCGAGTGCAAAACCTATCGCTGGCAGGGACACCACGTGGGGGATCCCGCCACATACCGCAAAAGAAAGAGCGAGACGGAGAAGGAAGACTGGATGGAGCGCTGTCCGGTGGCAAACCTGAAAAAGGCGATCATTGACGCGAAGAAAGCGACGGAAGAAGAACTTCTTGCTGTTGAAGAAAAGGTGGAGCAGGAGATTCAGGCCGCTGTAAAGTTTGCGGCAGAAAGTGAATATCCAGATGCGGCGGAAGCATACACAGACGTATTTGCATAGCGGTCAGCTCAAAAATCAGCGGGCGCCGGGCCGGGATGCCGACGCGCAGATACGGCCGGCAGGGCTGCAGCAGACGTCCGCCGGCCATGACGGGTTGAAATAAACAATAAAGAGAGGTAGGAAAATGAAAGAGATAACATATGCACAGGCTGTTTGCGAAGCGCTGGACGAGGAGATGGCGCGGGATGAAAACATCGTTTTACTGGGTGAGGACGTGGGCTTCATCGGAGGAAACTTCAAGACATCCGTAGGACTTTTGGAAAAGTACGGTGATCTGCGGGTTAAAGATACGCCGATCTCAGAAGCCGGGTTCGTGGGTATGGGTGTAGGCATGGCGCTGACCGGTCTGCGGCCGGTGATTGAGCTGATGTTCTCCGACTTCCTTTTGGTGGCGGCAGATCAGGTGATCAATCAGGCGGCCAAAATTCGTTACATGTCGGGCGGGCAGGCGACTGTTCCCATGACGATACGCTGTCCTATCGGCGCGGGAAGATCTTCCGCTGCCCAGCATTCCCAGTCCATGCAGGCTATGGTGGCGCAGTTTCCGGGAATCAAGATCGCGGTTCCCTCCACGGCGCAGGAAGTAAAAGGTCTGCTGAAAACTGCCATACGCGACAATGACCCTGTCATTTTCTTTGAGCACAAGATGGAATACAACAAGAAATTTTCCATAGACGACGATGTGGAGCCTATTCCTTTCGGAAAGGCCAGAATCGCCAGAGAAGGAAAGGATATTACCATTGTGGCTACGTCCTCTATGGTCATGAAATCGGAGAAGGCGGCGGAGCGTTTGGCAAAAGAGGGGATCGATTGTGAAGTGATCGATCTGCGCACCATTGTTCCCTTTGACCGCCAGACTGTCATTGAATCGGTGAAGAAGACAGGAAAGCTGGTCGTGGCGGATGAAGCATACGAGAGATGCGGCATCGGAGCGGAGATCGCCGCCGATATCGCGGAGGATATTTTCTATTATCTGGACGCGCCCTGCGGAAGAGTGGCCAATCCCAATGTGCCGCTGCCCTTCAGCCCGGCTCTTGAATTTCCGTTGATTCCATCGGAGGAAAAGGTCTATGAGAAGGTAAAGACCTATTTTAAGTAGAGGGGGGCAGGAATATGGCTGAAATCATCGTAATGCCCAAGCTCGGCTTCAATATGAGCGAGGGAAAGCTGGTGAACTGGTATAAAAAAGAGGGGGAATCGGTTCGGAAAGGCGAGAACCTGTTCTCTGTGGAAACGGATAAAACAAATATGGATATTGAGGCCACGGGGGACGGCGTGGTTCGCAGCCTGCTGATTAAGGAAGGCGATTCCATTGCCGTAACGTTGCCCATTGCCATTGTCGGCGATAGTACGGAGGATATTTCTGCGGTTCTGGCGGAAGCGCTGGCGCTGCTGGGAAAGGACTCGAAAGTCTGTGACTGCGAGGCAACCGGCCAGACTGAAAGTACGGCGGATGCACTGATGACCGCTGTTAAGTCGGATGGCGGCCGGGCAAAGATTTCACCCAGGGCGCGGAGAAAAGCCGGCGAATTGGGAATCTCTTCCGACGATCTTTGCCGTTTTGTGACGGGAACCGGATTTGATGGCGGAATCTGCGAGAAGGACGTGCTTGCCTACGCGGCGTCCCTGCCCGCAGACACAAGACAGAAAATTGGAGCCGCAGCTGCGGCGACGCCAGTGGCCAGAAATATGGCCGCCGCTGAAAATCTGGATCTGGACGGCATTGCAGGAACCGGCGCAAACGGAAAAGTAACAAAACAGGATATTCAGGCAGCTATGGCCGGAGCTGCGGCCGGCGGCGCGGCACGAACCTGCCAGCAGGCGGAGATGAATGCAGGGGTGAAGCTGTCGCAGGACGGCAAGGAGATTCTGGAGGAAGTGCCTTACGCCGGAGTGAGAAAGATTATCGGCGACAGGCTGGCCCAGAGCAAGTTTACGGCGCCTCATCTGTATTTCACGCAGAAGGTGGATCTGACAAATCTGCTGGAGTTGCGCAGGGAGGTGAACGCGGTACAGGAACAGAAGACGTCGGTGACGGATTTTATTGCAAAAGCGGCGGTAAAAGCGCTGCAGAAGTATCCGGAAATGAACGCTTCGCTGTTGGGCGACACGATTGTCAAGTACAAGACAGTCAACGTAGGAATCGCTGTGGCGGCGCCCGGCGGGCTCATCGTGCCGGTGGTGAAGAACGCGGAAGCAAAGACCGTCACAGAAATCGCGGCTGTCAGCAGCGCGCTGTTTGAGAAAGCCAGGGCAGGCAAGCTGACGCCGGATGAATACACGGGCGGCACATTCACGATCTCGAATCTTGGCATGTTTGGAATCGAAAATTTCACGGCTATTATCAATCCGCCGGAGATGGGTATTCTGGCTGTGAGCAGCACAAAGGACGAACCGGCTGTCATTGTGAAGGCGGATGGGACGAAGGAAATCGCCATCCGTCCGATGATGAACATCCAGCTGACCACTGATCACAGGGTGATCGACGGCCTTCTGGCGGCACAGTTTGTAACTGAAATCAAAGATCTGCTGGAGCGCCCCGTGGCGTTGATGGTATAGGGAACAAGGAGTATAGTATGGCAGAAGTAATCATAATGCCGAAACTCGGTTTTAATATGAGCGAGGGGAAGCTGGTCGAATGGTACAAAAAAGAAGGGGACAGTGTAAAAAAGGGCGAGTCTCTTTTTTCTGTTGAGACAGACAAGACAAATATGGATATCGAGGCCACGGGAGACGGCGTGGTGCGCAAGCTGTTCATCGAGGCGGGAGATACACTGCCGGTGACTATGCCCATAGCCGTTGTGGCGGCTGGAGAAGCCTTTTCTTTTACACCTCTTGATTTGTATAAGAGACAGGGATTAATCCCTTTATAAAAAAAGCGGCGAGGGGGTGGTATCCTTTATTGGGGACTCCGCCAACAACTAGGGGAGCTTCCACGCGAGCCTGAACATGGCGGAGGCGCGGTG
>NZ_LR027596.1:0-10723 GCF_900605495.1 Bacilliculturomica massiliensis | reverse complement strand
TTCGCCTGTCCGTCGGATGCGGACGGGATCTACATGATCTACGGCCGTCAGTCCTGCGACACCAGGAAGCTGGAAGAGGGAGCGGACGTGGACCTGGGCAACAAACAGTTCGGAGGCCAGGAAGCGCTGGTGGTGCTGGACAACGTGTTCATCCCCAACGAGTACGTGTTTCTGGCGGGCGAGTATGAGTTTGCAGGAATGATGGTGGAGCGGTTTGCGGGATACCACAGACAGAGCTACGGAGGATGCAAGGTAGGAGTCGGCGACGTGGTGATCGGAGCGGCGGCTTTGGCGGCGGAGTACAACGGAGCGGAGAAGGCGTCCCACGTGAAGGATAAGCTGATCGAGATGACGCACTTAAACGAGACGCTGTACGCCTGCGGGATCGCGTGTTCGTCGGAGGGATTCCAGACGAAGGCGGGGAACTACCAGATCGACCTGCTGCTGGCGAACGTATGCAAACAGAACGTAACGCGTTTTCCCTATGAGATCGTGAGACTGGCGGAGGACATCGCAGGAGGCCTGATGGTGACGATGCCGTCGGAGAAGGACTTCAAGTCGGACGTTGTGGTAGGAAAGAATGGCGAGACCATCGGAGAGGTGTGCAATAAGTTCTATGTGGCCCGCGAAGGAGTGAAGACGGAAGATCGGATGAGAGTGCTGCGGTTCCTGGAGAACATCTGTCTGGGAAGCTCGGCGGTGGGATACCGTACGGAGTCCATGCACGGAGCGGGCTCGCCGCAGGCGCAGCGGATCATGATCGCAAGACAGGGCAACATCAACGGAAAGAAGCAGCTGGCCAAGGATATCGCCGGCATTAAATAAGAGGGAATCTGAGCGGAAACAGCCGCGGCTCCGGCCGCGGCCGTTTTGGCCGTGTTGATTCGGATTTTCGATCGAGCACAATGGCAGGAGGATACAGTATGGACTGGAAAGAGATATATGAGAGCAGAAAGTGTACCGCCGACGAAGCGGTTTCCAAGGTCTGCTCAGGCGACCGCGTGGTGACGGCTCACGATGTGGCTGAGCCGTCGGCCCTGATCGAAGCCCTGATCCGACGCAGGGACAGTTTGCGGAATGTGGAGATCTCTCACATGGTAAATATCGGGGAGAGCGACCTGTACAACCCCGAATATAAGGAGAGCTTCCACCCGAATCTGTGGTTTCTCAGCGGCCTGACGAGAAAGTGCGTGGAGGAAGGGCGCGGTGATTTTACGCCGCTGTTCTTCTATGAGGTGCCGGGGCTGATGCGGGACGGTACGATACCGGTGGATGTGGCGCTTGTGATGGTGACGCCGCCGGATGAGCATGGTTTTGTGTCCACGGGCGTGTCCGGAGATTATACCGTGCAGGCGATGAAGTCGGCGAAACTTGTCATTGCGCAGGTCAACGATCAGCTGCCCTTTACCTTTGGGGACGGCGTGTTTCCTGTAAGTGAGATCCATATGTTCGTGGAAGAAAGCAGACCGCTGCCCACGCTGCCGCCGGCAAAGATCGGGCCTGTGGAGGAAGCCATCGGCGGATATTGTGCGGAGCTGATCCGGGACGGCGATACGCTGCAGCTTGGAATTGGCGGTATACCGGATGCGGTGTGCCATCAGTTGAAGGACAAGAAGCATCTGGGCATCCATTCGGAGCTTTTGAGCGACGGCGTGGTGGATCTGTACGAGACGGGAGTCATCGACAACAGCTGCAAGGCCATCGACCGCGGAAAATTTGTGTTCAATTTTGTAATGGGAAGCCGGAAACTGTACGACTTCTGCCATCGGAATCCCATCTGCGAGATGAGAGGAGTAGACTACGTAAACCATCCCATGGTCATCGCGCAGAACAGCAATATGGTGAGCATCAACAGCGGAATCGGCGTGGATTTCTATGGACAGGTAGCCTCTGATACCATCGGTTACCGCCAGTTCTCAGGAGTGGGGGGCCAGGTAGACTTCATCCGCGGAACGACCATGACGGCGGATGGAAAAGGACGGGCGATCATCGCCATGCCCTCGGTGACGAAGAAGAGGGACGGGGGCCTGGTATCAAAGATCACGCCGCTTCTGGCAGAGGGACAGCCGGTGACTGCATCCCGCCACGATGTGAATTATGTGATAACGGAAAACGGGATCGCGCAGCTGAAGGGAAAGACGGTAAAAGACAGGGCCAGAGCATTGATCGGAATTGCCCATCCGGAGTTTCAGGAGGAGCTGAAGGAAGGTTTCGAGAAAATGTTCCAGACGAAGTTTTAAACGGAACATGAACTCTATATAATGCATGAACGGAGCAGAAACACAGGTGTTTTGAACAGACTGAATTGAAATCCGGCCGGCAGATCGGCATGACAATCAGGCGTGCGGACCGGGGCGTCATCCAGCCTGCGAACGCAGGAATGGCGGGCAAGCCGGTACTGTCGATTCAAACTGTTACAACAGAAAGAGAGGACAATTTATTATGGAAGCATTGCGGGTAGTACCTGCCATTCATTATTTTGACACATTTAAGGAGTTCAACGAGGCGTTCCGGTTGGGCAAGCGGGATCTGCTGGTGACCAATCAGTGGATGTACGATCCCTATGTGGCGCCGCTGGGTCTGGACATCAACGTGATCTATCAGGAGAAGTTCGGTTCCGGGGAGCCTTCCGACGAGATGATCGACGCCATGGCCGCGGAGATGAAGAAATACGACTTTGACCGGATCGTGGCCTTCGGCGGCGGCACCATCGTGGATATCTGCAAGGTCCTGTCTCTGGAGGTGCCGGAGAAATCCGTGGATCTGTTCACAGGAGCAGTGAAGCCGAAGAAGAAACACGAGCTGATCGTGGTACCCACCACCTGCGGAACGGGAAGCGAAGTGACCAATGTGGCCATCGCGGAGCTGAAGTCCCTGCACACCAAGAAGGGGCTGGCGGTAGAGGAAACGTACGCCGACGCGGCAGTTTTGGTGCCGGAGTCCCTGCAGGGTCTGCCGGACTACGTGTTTGCTACCAGCTCTATCGACGCGCTGATCCACGCTGTTGAATCATATCTGTCGCCCAAGGCGTCGCCCTTCACGGAGATGTACTCCCTGAAGGCCATTGAGATGATCATGGACGGTTATCAGAAGATCCTGGTGAATGGGAACACGAAGGAAAACAGGGCGCCGTACCTGAAGGACTTTGCGCTGGCGTCCAATTATGCGGGGATCGCCTTTGGAAACGCGGGATGCGCGGCGGTGCACGCGCTGTCCTACAGTATAGGGGGAGCCTTCCACGTACCCCACGGGGAGGCCAACTATCAGTTCTTTACAGAAGTCTTTAAGATGTACATGAAGAAAGATCCGAAAGGAAAAATCGCTCAGGCCAACGCCATTTTTGCGCAGATCCTGAACTGCGACGTGGCCGTGGTGTACGAAGAGCTGGACCGGTTCCTGGGACAGCTGATCGGGAAGAAGCCGCTGAAAGAGTACGGAATGACAGAGACACAGATCGACGAGTTTACCGACAGCACAATCGAAAACCAGCAGCGTTTGTTGAAGAACAATTACGTGCCGTTTAACAGAGAGGAGATCCGGGAGATCTTTGCCGCTCTGTATTAGTACTATGCTTTCTCCAATAAAACACATACATGCACGACCAGCTCAGCCAGAAAAAGACCGTCCTCATCTCAGTGAGGACGGTCTTTTTCTGGCTCTGCCGCCGGCCGCAGCCATGCGGGCTGACCGGCGGGGCGGAGCGGCCGGCTGTTTGGCTGCAATTTGTCCCGTGGCCGGACCGCTCCATCCGCGGGATGAAGCTGTTTCGCGGAAATCTGTCAGTCCGCCGGTCCGCCCCGCCCGCGGCATGAGACTGGGGTCTCCGGCGCTCTGGGGCTGCGGAGCGGCCGGGATCAACGCTTGATATAACCGTTCACCGTCATCTCCGCCACGTTGGTGCCCAGATCGTCGGTGACGGTCACGCGATAGAAGCAGGTGCGCTTTCCGCCGCTGATGCAGACCGCCTCGGCGATGAGCCTGCCGCCCTTTGCGGGCTTCAGAAAGGTGACCTGATTGCTCAGCGATACGGTCAGAGGCTGTCCGGCGTTGGCCGCGGCGGCGAAGGCGAAATCGGCCAGAGTGAAGATCGCGCCGCCCTGTACGGTGTTTCCGGCGTTCAGATGACGGGGCTGTATGATCATGCTGCATACGGCCCGGCCCGGTTCCGCCTCGTCCAGCGTAATTCCGGCGTCCATGGCGAATCGGTCCGCGGTGAAGAAGGCCCGGAGCTTTTCCAGATCCACAGGCCCGGCGTTCGGGATCCGCTCTGCCGCGTCGCCGGAGAAGATATGTTGTTCTTCGTGTTTCATAAGGTACTCTCCCGCGGTCCTACAGTTTTGTAATGATGGATCTTACCAGCTTCTGCATGGTGTCGGCCCGTCTGGCGCCGATCTCCAGAACCTCTTCCTCCGACAGTTTTACGTCCAGGACGCCGGCGGCCATATTGGTGATCAGCGAGATCGCCAGCACCGGCAGGCCGCAGTGACTGGCGGCGATGACTTCCGGCACGGTGCTCATTCCCACCGCATCGGCTCCGAGAATGCGGAATGCCCGGATCTCAGCGGGCGTTTCGTAGCTGGGGCCGCTGCATCCCAGATATACGCCCTCGTGCAGGATCACATCCAGTTCTTCCGCCGTATCCTTTGCCAGCCGGCGCAGCGCCGGGGTGTAGGCGTAGGACATGTCGCAGAATCTGGGCCCGAAGTCAGGATCGTTTTTTCCGATCAGAGGATTGACGCCCATAAAGTTGATGTGATCCCGGATGAGCATAAAATCGCCTACCTGAAATTCTGTGTTGATGCCGCCGGCGGCGTTGGTGACGATCAGATTCCGGATGCCCAGTCGTTTCATGACGCGGACAGGCAGAATGACTTTCTCCATAGGATGGCCTTCGTAGTAATGGACGCGGCCCTGCATGCAGACCACGTATTTTCCGCACAGTCTGCCGAAAACAAACCGGCCTGCGTGTCCCGGAGCCGTAGAGACGGGAAAACCCGGCAGGTCGCCGTAATTGACGCAGATCGGATCTTCGATCTGCGCGGCCAGGTCTCCAAGGCCGCTGCCGAGGATGATGCCCAGCTCCGGCGTTTCGCTTACATATTGTCTGATGTGTCTGATGATGTCTTCCATATTCATATCGTCCTTTCCTGTTTGAGATCTGCGGACAGGCTTCACCTTTCGCATTTGCACATGACCGGACCTGTCCGCCCGCTGGTCTTATGGTATCACATTTTCTGCTTTTTTAGAAGGGAAAGACGGGGGATAGGCAAAAGGAAAGGCGGCCATGCAGGTTTTCGTTGTGCCTCTGAGGGAAATACGGTAGAATAAAGAAGAATGATGTAAGCCATCACTCTTTTTTGCAGAATTTTGGATGCGGGGAAACAACATGCCGGAAAAGGAAACGAATCAATTCAGGAGGACATATATAGCAGCCGGTATCATCTGCCTGTGCTTTATGATATTCAGTCTCCTGTTTGTTTTTCGAATGATGAAGCAGAACGAGTCGGAGAATATGGAATATCTCTACGACGCGGCGGATCAGAACCGCGTCACCCTGATGAAGCAGATCACCGGGGACCTGCAGACCCTTGACGCAGTGTCGATCTGCATCAGTGAATCGGGAATGGGAAGCGACGATGAGATCCGCACCGTTTTAAAAAAGATCAACGACAATAACACATTTATCCGCATGGGGCTGACCGACCGGGAGGGAAAGCTGGATCTGGTGGATGTGGGGGGAGACGTTTTCCGCGGCGTGGACGTGTCTTTCCGCGAATTTTATCATCGGGCCATGTCCGGTCAGGACGCCATTTCGGGCACGTTTCGGGATACTCTGGGCCGTCCTGAAAATGAAAAGGAAGAGGACGCTGTCTATATCAACTACTACGGGGTGCCCGTGGAAAAAGACGGAGATATTATCGGCGTGCTGTGCGCGGTGAATTCATCCCGCATGATGCGTGAGATCATCGACACGCCGGTTCTGAACGGCAGAGGATTTTCGGCGGTCATAAGTTCCGACGGAGATTTTGTGGTACGGTCGGTCCACTCGGACGCGGCGTTTATGGAAGCGGGCCGGCTCTCTGAGGTAAAGGGGCTGGACGAAGCAGAACGCGAAGGGATCATCCGGCAGATGGAAAAGGGGGCTTCCGGGCGCTTTGAATACCGGATAAACGGCAGGACTCAGAAAGGCGTCTTTATACCTGCGGGAGTGGACGACTGGTATATTTTCAGCATGGTGCCGGAACTGGCGCTGCGTCATCGCTACAGCCAGACGGCGCTGGGCACCTTCATGATCATCGCCGCCGCATGCCTGATCTTCCTGTTTCTGCTGCGCCGACAGAATCATATCATGACCCGGAGCAGGGAAGTGCTTTTGAAGCTGGCGTATGAGGATCCGCTCACCGGATGCCGAAATCTCGCAAGGTTTGTCATGGACGCGGAAGACGTACTGCGAAAGGCCAATGGAACGCATTACGCGGTATGGTACTGCGATCTGAAGAAATTCAAATATTTTAACGATGTATTCGGCTATGAAGCGGGAGACAGACTGCTGATCTTTCTGGCGGACATTCTGGATCATGGCGTGGGGAAGGACGGACTGTTCTGCCGCGTGGGCGCCGACAATTTCGCCGGGCTGATGCCCTATGAGGATAGAGAGGGGCTGTACCGCTGGTTTCAGGAGCTTCAGCGGCGTCTGAGCGAAGAAAGCATAGGGGCGAACCGCCTTCGGGCAGAACTCAGCATGGGTTTTTACTGTGTGGGGGAATCGGAGGACAGGACCATCTCCGTGAACGATATGGTAAACCGGGCCAACATGGCCCAGAAGTCGGTCAAGCAGGGACAGGGAAGCCGCTGCGCCTTTTTCAGCAGTGAGATCCTCCAACGCACGCTGAAGGAGGCGGAGCTGGAGACCAACGGCGATCAGGCTCTGGCAAACGGGGAATTTGTGGTGTACATGCAGCCTAAGGTGGACATTCAGCACGGAGACAGGCTGGACGGGGCGGAGGCTCTTGTCCGCTGGAACAGCCGTGAGAAAGGGCTGATCCCTCCCGGAGAGTTCATCCCGATCTTCGAACGAACGGGATTTATCGTGAAGCTGGACCGCTACATCTTTGAACAGGTCTGCCGGTGGTTCGGGGGCTGGCTTGCAGAGGGAGGTCCTCGGATCAATGTGGCGGTGAACGTCTCGCGGCTGGGAATGCTGCAGCATGATTTCGTTGAGTATTACTGGTCGGTGAAGGAGCGTTTCGGGATCCCCGATCTCTGTCTGGAACTGGAATTTACAGAGAGCATGATCGTGGACGACGAGATGTTCAAGGACACGGTGACCTCCATGCGCGAGAAGGGCTTCGTCTGTTCGATGGACGATTTCGGATCGGGATATTCTTCCCTCAATCTGCTGAAAAATCTGCCCATCGACGTGCTGAAACTGGATGTGCTTTTCTTCCGGGAGGGGACGGACGTATATCGGGAGAGGGTGGTCATCTCTCAGGTCATCGCCATGGCCAGGAAGCTTCAGATCAAAACCATCGCGGAGGGCGTGGAGGCGGAGGAGCAGGTAAGGTTTCTGCGCTCTGTGGGCTGCGATGTGGTACAGGGATTCGTCTTTGCACGGCCCATGCCGCTGGAAGCGTTTGAAAAGCTGCTGTATCGTACAGAGGGAAAGGAATTCAAGGTGAAATGATGGGAACGGATGCTGTGTGGGGCAGGATTGATTTTAACATCATTATAAAAAATATTCCAGGGGGAGTGATCTGCTGCGATACAACGCCGGAGCTGAATTTGATCCAATACAGCGACAATTTTCTGCAGATCGTGGGATACACCCGAAAAGAGCTGGAGGAACAACGGGGAAACAGGCTGAGGGATCTGATCTGTCCGGAGGACCGGGAGGAAGTGGATCAGATGGTCCGGGAGCAGCTGGCCTTGGGAAATACCAAGAAGCTGGAATACCGGATCGTGCACAAGGACGGAAGCTGCCGGTGGATCCAGGATCAGGGATCGCTTGTGCGGCTGGAGGACGGCAGCCAGGTCTACTGCTGTATTCTGACGGATATAGATGAAGAGCGGAAGGCGGGAGAAGAGCTTCGCCGGATGCTGGAACGCCACGAGATCATCATGAACGAATCAGAGGACATTATCTTTGAGTGGGACGTGGCGGAAGATCAGGTGGTTTTTTCTCCCAATTGGAAGAAAAAATTTGGTTATGAAATCACAGAGAAGGGGATCTACGCTCTGGACCGGCATAAATCCCGGGTTTTTCCGGACGATATGGAGGAAATACAGGCCATGGCCCGGGAACTGAGGAGCGGCAGGAATCGCGCGGAGGGATCTCTCCGCCTGCAGAAGGCGGACGGCAGATACATCTGGTGCAATGTGCGCGCCGTGCGTCAGAAAGCGGGATTAGGCCGTTCTGAGCGCGTGGTCGGACTGGTCAGAGACATAGACTCCATGAAACGAAATACGCTGCAGCTGAAAGAGCGGGCGGAGCGGGATGCGCTGACGGGACTGTACAACAAGGGAACGGCAGAGGAACTGACCTCCGCATATCTGCAGAATATCGCAGAGTCTGAAGCCTGCGCGCTGTTTATGCTGGATCTGGACAATTTTAAGATGATCAACGACGTTTACGGTCATCTCAGCGGAGACGCGCTGCTGGGGGACGTGGCGAAGGTCCTGAAGGAAGTGTTCCGCAGGGACGATATTCTCGGCCGCACCGGGGGCGACGAGTTCTTGGCGGTGATGAAGGGATCTGCGGACCGGGAAGGAGCGTCGAAAAAGGCCGGGGACGTGCTGGCCAGGCTCAGGCGGCTTTTGTATCAGCAGCAGGGCGGACAGCTCATATCCGGCAGTATGGGGATCGCGCTGTTTCCGCAGGACGGCAGGGATCTGAGGACCCTTTATCACAAAGCGGATATCGCGCTGCATCAGGCCAAGGCCAGCGGAAAAGACGATTTTCGCTTCTATTCCAATGATATGCTGGATTTCGGACTGCGCGCCGCGGGGGGCGGAGAGCCCGGCGGGCAGGAAGAACGGGGACAGCGGCAGTGGAATGCAAGGCAGGATCAGGGAAGAGAGAAAGGGGACTGGGACGGAAAAGGGGAGAAAAAGGCGGAAAACGAGATAGAGAGCAGGGGAGAGGGCTTTGCGGAGTATATATTCCGGACGCTGTACGAGTCCAAGGATCTGGAGCGGGATCTTCTGCTGCTGCTGGAGATCGTGGGCCGGCGGTACGATGTGAGCCGGGTCTATATCTTCGAGGACAGCGAGGACGGGACATACACCGTCAACACGTTTGAATGGTGCAACAGCGGAGTACAGCCGGAACAGGAAAATCTTCAGCATGTAAGCTATGAGGAAGTGGGGGACTTCCGGCAGAACTTCGATGAAAACGGCGTTTTTTACTGCAAGGATGTGGCGCAGCTGCCGCTGGAGCAGAAAGAACTTCTTGAGCGGCAGGGGATCAAGGCGGTGCTTCAGTGCGCCATGCAGGACGAGGGCGAGATACGCGGGCTCGTGGGCTTTGACGATTGCCGGATCAATCGTTTCTGGACGCAGGAGCAGGTGGACGCGCTGGCCGTTACCGCCCATATGATCAGCACGTTTCTGCTGAAAAGCCGGGCGCGGGCAGGCATGATGCAGCTGGTGCAGAGTCTGGAAAACATATTGGATCTGCAGAAAGAATGGATCTATGCGGTGGAAAAGGACAGCTTCCGCATTTTATATGCAAATAAGCAGACGAGAACGATACTGCCCTCGGTAGAGAGCGGGCATACGTGCTACGCCAGCTTTTTTGGAAAGACCAGCCCCTGCGAGGGCTGCCCGGTGCTGACGCTGGAACAGGAGGGCAGCGTGGAGGAAAAAGCGATCTACAGCCTTCTTGCGGGCAGAGATGTGTGGGTCCGGGTATGCCGTCAGCTCTGGGCGGGCGGAAAGGAATGCTATCTGGTGATCTGCCGTTAGAGACCGGTCTGACGCGGCGGTCCCCCGGCGCGCGGTGAAAAGGAAATGCGCGCCGGGGGACTTTTTTATTGCTTTACCGGGATGCGGCCGCACATGACGATCTTTTCCGGGTCGTACAGATCCCGGTAGACCACCTGGCTGCGGCTGTAGCTGGCGTCGATGATCTTTCCGTCTCCGGCGTAGATCCCGGTGTGGCTGATATTTTGGAAACGGCCGTTTTTTTCAAAGCTCCAGAAGATCAGGTCGCCGCACTGCAGCTGAGAGCGGGGAATGGTGAGGAAGTGTTCCTGACAATACTTTGCCTGATCGGCGGCGGTGCGGGGAACGGAGGCCCCCAGACGTTCATAGCACCACTGGACCAGGGCGCTGCAGTCCAGATATTCGCCGGGAGCAGCCTGAGGCTGAAAGCACGAGTCGCCCAGGCGCGTAAGAGCCATGGCGGCCACGGCGGCGCCGGAACCGGAGGAGGAGCCCCGGGAGACGGGGGCAAGGAAGCCGGAGGCGGGATCCACAGAGAGATCGGCGGAGAAATCAGCGGGGAATTCGCTGCCGCTGCCGGCGGGATCCGGGGACGCGCCGGCGGTCATGAGGCCGCCGCCTGCAAAGCTTGTCTGCAATTTCCACCTCTCTCCGTTGCTTCCCCCCCTCTCGCCTCAGCCCTCTCCTTTTATCCACCTCACTGGGTATAAAACGCACGCCTCTCCACCCCGAACCCTTTGCAACGACGTCGGTTACACTCACGGGATAGGAGATTAAGTGG
>NZ_LR027595.1 GCF_900605495.1 Bacilliculturomica massiliensis | reverse complement strand
GGACACGGAGGACACGGCTCCGGACAGGGCACCGGGCACGGGCACGGAGGACACGGCTCCGGGCAGGGCGGCGGGCACGGACACGGAGGACACGGCTCCGGGCAGGGCGGCGGGCACGGACACGGAGGACACGGCTCCGGGCAGGGCGGCGGGCACGGACACGGAGGATATGGCTCCGGGCAGGGCGGCGGACACGGACACGGAGGATATGGCTCCGGAGGGATAGGACCCGGATAAGGAGGCCACGGGCTCGGGGGGAGGGGGCCGGGACAGGGCGGCCAGAACATCTGCGGAGGCCAGCACCAACCGGGTGCAAACGGAGGTATAAAACCTGGCACAGGCGGCCAGACAACGCCCATCCCGGGGCCGCCTGTCTCTCCCGCGCCGCCGCTATTATTGCTGTTATTGTTATTATTATTGTTGTTGTTATTATTCAGAATGCTGATGCCCGTATTCGTCCGGATCAGCTGCGTTCCCTGATCACCGCACCCAACGCCGGCAATGCATCCCGTCCCCGGTGCAGAGCAGATAAGTTCCGGATTTGTAACGCACACGCAGATCTCCGCATTCAAAGTGACGTTCACATCCTCAAAGCTCGAACCGATAGGCTGGTAGTTGTCTCCTTCCGTTGGGATCATAACTACCGATCTGACCGCCGTCCCCGTGAACGAAGCTCTCACATTGAAGCAGAGACTGCTGTGGCAGAGCCGGATCAGCAGATAAAACTCCTGTCCGATGGCCGGTGCGTTGATGGGATTTCCGCAGAAATCGGCGAAATCAGCTGTAAAGCTGTCGTCGCAGTCGCAGACCGGATCAATGGTTATGACCGGCTGTCCGACGAAACTCGACTGAAGGCGGAACGGTCCGATCAACAGCCGGCCGCATACCGCGCGCACTTCATTGGGACAGCCGCGAAAGACCAGATAGGACTCGGCCGGATCTCCCGGTATGAGTCCTGAATTGCAGCAGCGGATAAGATCCGGACCGGCGCCGCATGATCCGCACGAACCGGCGCCCTCGGCCGGGGCCGGCCG
>NZ_LR027594.1 GCF_900605495.1 Bacilliculturomica massiliensis | reverse complement strand
GGCTCGTGCCGTGATGGTCCGGGGGCCGGGCTGACCGTCGAGGAGTCGCTACCCGGCGCTGTTTCTGTTTTATGTATGCCAATAGGTGGACAAGGGCGAGACGAGGAGAGGTGGGGGGGAAGTGAGGGAGACGCGGTGGGAGGGGAGAGGGCCGGGGGCAGACGTGTGTGAGAGCAGGGAAGCGCGGCCGGCACGTTCGGCCGGCGCAGGCCAGGGGCGGGGTTCGCCCGCCGTAAGAAGAAGGTCGTGCTGGAGCTGACGGATGAACGGAACGCGCTGGAGCGCTGCATGCTTCATTTCGCCGATCTGGAAAAAAGGACGGAACAGGCGGCCCACAGGTGTTACCGCATCGAGATCCTGTACCGGGCAGAGGACGAGACAGAGATACTGATCCGTGTACTTTCCTTTGGCCCGTTTCTGAAGGTGACGGAGCCGGGATCATTCGTCAGTCTGGTAAAAGAACGGCTGAAGAAACAGATCGAACTGGACGCTGCCCGGAAGGGGTAGGTGATGCCCCGGATCATTTTGAGTACCCCCGTTTGAAACCCTCGCTTGGGCGTGTATCGCCCGGGCGGGGATCTTTTTTGATCTCAAAATGCGTTCGCAGCTTTTTTTCCATGATCGTCCAGTTCTTTTTTTGTATGATGATCTTGCAGGGCGGGTCCGGCCGGACTGCGGGGCCTGATGAAGGCGCCGGTCCGGCAGGGGAGAACATCGGCGTTCCGCGTTGCCCCGGGCGTTTCCGAAGGGCATGACGAGACGCGTCCCTGCTATCCGCGGGTTCGAATCCCGCACCGGACTGCCCGCCGTTGAAAGGCGGGTCCGGCTCATGGTAGAGGGAACCTTTCAGAGGAAAGGGATCATTTGCCGCAAGGCAGACATGCGGAGCCCGCGCAAGGCGGGACGCACACCGATCTGTGCGGCGCGGGAGATCCCAGAAGGTACGGCGGGCTGCGGGCCTGCCGGCGTCTGCCCGGCAAAGTTTCCGGCGCTCAGCCCGAGGGCCGGCCGCCGGAACGGCAAGGAC
>NZ_LR027593.1:1974-5373 GCF_900605495.1 Bacilliculturomica massiliensis | reverse complement strand
AAACTGGCGACGTCCTACTCTCCCAGGCAGCTGCCCGCCAAGTACCATCAGCGCTAGAGAGCTTAACTTCTGTGTTCGGGATGGGAACAGGTGTGACCTCTCTGCTATTGTCACCAGATCTCTTGCTCGTCCTTCTTCCCCCTGGCTATGCTTTCTCAAGCTGCGCCATACGAAACAAGTCCTTCGCAATTCGTTGCCGGCCCTCTCAGGCCTGCTTTTGAAGGCATACACCCTCAAAACCAAACAATACAATCCAACTTCCCTTTGAAACCTTGATCAAGTGTTCGACCTATTAGTATCGGTCAGCTCCATACATTACTGCACTTCCACCTCCGACCTATCTACGTGGTAGTCTCCCACGGGTCTTACCTTGCGGAGGAAATCTATTCTTGTGGGGGGCTTCGCACTTAGATGCTTTCAGCGCTTATCCCGTCCATACTTAGCTACCCAGCCATGCCCTTGGCAGAACAACTGGTACACCAGCGGTATGTCCATCCCGGTCCTCTCGTACTAAGGACAGCTCCACTCAAATTTCCGACGCCCACAGCGGATAGGGACCGAACTGTCTCACGACGTTCTGAACCCAGCTCGCGTACCTCTTTAATGGGCGAACAGCCCAACCCTTGGGACCTACTTCAGCCCCAGGATGAGACGAGCCGACATCGAGGTGCCAAACACCGCCGTCGATGTGGACTCTTGGGCGGTATCAGCCTGTTATCCCCGGGGTAGCTTTTATCCGTTGAGCGATGGCCCTTCCACTCGGAACCACCGGATCACTAAGCCCGACTTTCGTCCCTGCTCGACTTGTCTGTCTCGCAGTCAAGCTCCCTTCTGCCTTTACACTCTTCGCGCGATTTCCGACCGCGCTGAGGGAACCTTTGGGCGCCTCCGTTACTCTTTAGGAGGCGACCGCCCCAGTCAAACTGCCCACCTGACACTGTCCTGGTACTGGTTGACAGTACGCAGTTAGAACTTCAACGTTACAAGAGTGGTATCCCAACGGTGACTCCTTCGATACTGGCGTACCGAGCTCTTAGTCTCCCACCTATTCTGTACATGCAACGCCGAAATCCAATATCAAGCTACAGTAAAGCTCCACGGGGTCTTTCCGTCCTGCTGCGGGTAACCGGCATCTTTACCGGTACTACAATTTCACCGAGTCTATTGTTGAGACAGTGCCCAGATCGTTACGCCTTTCGTGCGGGTCGGAACTTACCCGACAAGGAATTTCGCTACCTTAGGACCGTTATAGTTACGGCCGCCGTTTACTGGGGCTTAAGTTCTGTGCTTCGATTGCTCTAACACTTCCCCTTAACCTTCCAGCACCGGGCAGGCGTCAGCCCCTATACTTCAGCTTTCGCTTTTGCAGAGACCTGTGTTTTTGGTAAACAGTCGCCTGGGCCTTTTCACTGCGGCCAGCTCTCGCTGGCACCCCTTCTCCCGAAGTTACGGGGTTATTTTGCCGAGTTCCTTAACAATAGTTCTCTCGCTCGCCTTAGGATTCTCTCCTCATCTACCTGTGTCGGTTTGCGGTACGGGCACCTACGGTCTCACTAGCGGCTTTTCTTGACAGTGTGAAATCAGCAGCTTCGGTACTTTATTTCCCTCCCCATCACGCCTCAGAATTGATAGAACGGATTTGCCTATCCTATCTCCCTCGACGCTTAGACGCGCTCAACCAACGGCGCGCTCTGCTTATCCTTCTGTGTCCCCACTTCGTTCAAACGACTTTCGGTGGTACAGGAATCTCAACCTGTTGTCCATCGCCTACGACTCTCGTCCTCGGCTTAGGCCCCGACTAACCCTGAGTGGACGAACCTTCCTCAGGAAACCTTAGATTTTCGGCGGGCAGGATTCTCACCTGCCTCTCGCTACTCATGCCAACATTCTCTCTTCTGTACAGTCCACCTCACCTTACAGTTCGGCTTCTGCCCGTACAGAATGCTCCTCTACCAATTGCCTAAGCAATTCCAAAGCTTCGGTAGTAAGTTTTAGCCCCGTTTATCTTCCGCGCAGAGTCACTCGACTAGTGAGCTATTACGCACTCTTTAAATGAGTGGCTGCTTCTAAGCCAACATCCTAGTTGTCTATGCAGCTCCACATCGTTTTCCACTTAACTTACATTTGGGGACCTTAGCTGTTGGTCTGGGCTGTTTCCCTTTCGACTATGAAACTTATCTCCCACAGTCTGACTCCCAAGTATAATACTACGGCATTCGGAGTTTGATAGTCTTCGGTAACCGGTGAAGGCCCCTAGGACATTCAGTGCTCTACCTCCGCGTATCTTTACCTTGAGGCTAGCCCTAAAGCTATTTCGAGGAGAACCAGCTATATCCGAGTTCGATTGGAATTTCACCGCTATCCACACGTCATCCCAGCCTTTTTCAACAGACATGAGTTCGGTCCTCCATAACCTTTTACGGTTACTTCAACCTGCACATGGATAGGTCACCCGGTTTCGGGTCTACAGCATGCAACTGGACGCCCTATTAAGACTCGCTTTCGCTTCGGCTCCGCTGCTGAACAGCTTAACCTCGCTGCATACCATAACTCGTTGGCCCGTTCTACAAAAAGTACATGGTCACTTCCGCTCCCATTGCTTGTAAGCATAAGGTTTCAGGTTCTCTTTCACTCCCCTCCCGGGGTTCTTTTCACCTTTCCCTCACGGTACTATTCTCTATCGGTCACTAGGTAGTATTTAGCCTTGGGGGGTGGGCCCCCCTGCTTCAGATCGGGTTTCACGTGTCCGGTCCTACTCTGGTGCCACTCGGTCCTTGATCTATTTCGCCTACAGGGCTCTTACCTTCTGCGGCCGCCTTTTCCAAAGCGCTTCGACTATAGATCGCCGACGTTATGAGTGGTCCACAACCCCACACCGAAGTGTGGTTTGGGCTCTTCCCCGTTCGCTCGCCGCTACTTAGGGAATCGAGGTTTCTTTCTCTTCCTCCGGGTACTTAGATGTTTCAGTTCCCCGGGTTACCTTCTCCGTACCTATGGATTCAGTACGGGATACTTACGCATTACCGTAAGTGGGTTGCCCCATTCGGAAATCTGCGGGTTGACGGATATTTGCTCCTCACCGCAGCTTATCGCAGCTTGTCACGTCCTTCTTCGGCTCCTAGTGCCAAGGCATTCACCTTATGCTCTTATTCACTTGATCTCAGTGAATCGACTGCTGAGTAATGGCAGTCTGTTTTCATTATTGTTAATTAACTTCAATGAAAAGTATTTTCTGGTTTCTCGGTAAATTTAATTGAAATTGTAGTTTACCCAGTCAGCTTCTCTGAACTCTCGTTCCGAAAAGACTGTCTTAGTTAAACTTTCTTTTGTAATCTTTCGATTACCTCGATTTCGTCTTAAATTTGTTGTTTTGTATTGTTCAGTTTTCAAGGTGCATAG
>NZ_LR027593.1:0-1844 GCF_900605495.1 Bacilliculturomica massiliensis | reverse complement strand
AACTCATAGTGTAGAAATTGAAGTCTCCTTAGAAAGGAGGTGATCCAGCCGCACCTTCCGATACGGCTACCTTGTTACGACTTCACCCCAGTCATTGGTTTCGCCTTAGGTAATCGATTTGTTGACCAACTTCGGGCGCCCCCAACTTCCATGGTGTGACGGGCGGTGTGTACAAGACCCGGGAACGCATTCACCGCGACATTCTGATTCGCGATTACTAGCAACTCCAACTTCATGTAGGCGAGTTGCAGCCTACAATCCGAACTGGGACCGGTTTTAGAGTTTTGCTCCACTTCGCAGTCTTGCGTCTCTCTGTACCGGCCATTGTAGCACGTGTGTAGCCCAGAACATAAGGGGCATGATGATTTGACGTCATCCCCACCTTCCTCCGAGTTGTCCCCGGCAGTCTCACTAGAGTGCCCAGCCGAACTGCTGGCAACTAATGACAAGGGTTGCGCTCGTTGCGGGACTTAACCCAACATCTCACGACACGAGCTGACGACAACCATGCACCACCTGTCACCGATGCTCCGAAGAGAAGGCAGCGTTACCTGCCGGTCATCGGGATGTCAAGCCCTGGTAAGGTTCTTCGCGTTGCTTCGAATTAAACCACATGCTCCGCTGCTTGTGCGGGTCCCCGTCAATTCCTTTGAGTTTCACACTTGCGTGCGTACTCCCCAGGCGGAGCACTTAATGCGTTAACTGCGGCACCGAAACCTTGCGGCCCCGACACCTAGTGCTCATCGTTTACGGCGTGGACTACCAGGGTATCTAATCCTGTTTGCTCCCCACGCTTTCGTTCCTCAGTGTCAGTTACGGTCCAGAAAGTCGCCTTCGCCACTGGTGTTCCTCCTAATATCTACGCATTTCACCGCTACACTAGGAATTCCACTTTCCTCTCCCGCACTCAAGTCTTGCAGTTCGCAAGGCGAACAACGGTTGAGCCGTTGCCTTAAACCCCGCGCTTACAAAACCACCTACGAACTCTTTACGCCCAATAATTCCGGATAACGCTCGCCCCCTACGTATTACCGCGGCTGCTGGCACGTAGTTAGCCGGGGCTTCCTCCAAGGGTACCGTCATATATTCTTCCCCTAGGACAGAGCTTTACGATCCGAAGACCTTCATCGCTCACGCGGCGTTGCTGCATCAGGCTTGCGCCCATTGTGCAATATTCCCCACTGCTGCCTCCCGTAGGAGTTTGGACCGTGTCTCAGTTCCAATGTGGCCGATTACCCTCTCAGGTCGGCTACTGATCGCTGCCTTGGTGAGCCGTTACCTCACCAACTAACTAATCAGACGCAGGTCCATCTCATGCCGATAAATCTTTGGCGATGGAGCCATGTGACTCCTCCGCATTATGAGGTATTAATCCCAGTTTCCCGAGGCTATCCCTCTGCATGAGGCAGGTTACCTACGCGTTACTCACCCGTCCGCCGCTATCCATCTCTTCCCTTTACCAAAGTATCGTTCCAAGATTTCCCGCTCGACTTGCATGTGTTAGGCACGCCGCCAGCGTTCATCCTGAGCCAGGATCAAACTCTTAATAAAATGGTATCTAAACAGTTCCGAAGAACTCTTTAAATCAAGTTTGTCTTTCGACTCAGCCAAACGCATCGCGTTTCGCTTTTCTGTATGCTTACGCATTCAGAATTATTGTTGTTTTTAAAGAAATTGTACGCGAACCTCCAAACTTGCGTTTGAATGTTCTTACCAATCATGGTGTTGATTGTTTGTACTTGAATCTTTCCTGAAGTCTGCCGGCCGAAGCCGGTTCTCCAGTTGAGAACAACTTAATGTTCTCTTTGACTCAATTTCTACACTATGGAGTTATCAAGGTTCAT
>NZ_LR027592.1 GCF_900605495.1 Bacilliculturomica massiliensis | reverse complement strand
GCCTCCGGCAGCCAACCGGACACGGAGGCCGGCGCAGGGACCAGCGGCGCGGCGGGCGGAACCGCTGGCGGGGAGGAAAGCAGTTTTGATTACGATATTATCGTTGTGGGCGGCGGTCCCGGAGGCTATGTGGCAGCGATCAAGGCAGCGCAGCTTGGGAAATCCGTGGCTATCGTGGAAAAAGAGCGGTTTGGAGGCACCTGCCTGAACGTGGGCTGCATTCCCACTAAGGCGCTGCTCCGAAGCGCGGAGGCGCTGAAAGAAGTCCGGGAGAGTGCAGATTTTGGAGTTGTCGGTGTGGATGGATTGCAGGCCCGGCTGGATATGACTTTTGTGCAGAAGAGAAAGCAGGGTGTGGTCAATCAGCTGGTAGGCGGCGTGAACGGTTTGCTGCGCGGAAACGGCGTCACGATTGTCAGCGGTGAAGGTGTGGTGAAAGACGCGCACACGGTGGAAGCGGCGGGAAAAATCATCACAGCGGCCAGTCTGATTCTCGCTACGGGTTCTGTGGCGAAGCATCTGCCCATTCCTGTAGATCCAGCCATGGAAGTGCTGACGAGCACTGAGCTTTTACAGCTTGACAGTCTGCCGGAATCCATGGTGGTCATCGGCGGAGGCGTGATCGGAATCGAATTCGCCTACTTCCTGGCTTCTGTGGGAACCAGGGTGACGGTCGTGGAATTCCTGGACCGCATCCTTCCCATGGTGGATGAGGAAATTACGCAGCAGGTTGAAAAACAGCTGAGAGACATGGGAATTGAGATTCATACATCGGCAAAGGTGACGGAAATCACCGCTTGCGGCGTATGTTTTGAAAAGAACGGTAAAACGTGCTGCGCGGAGGCGGACAAGGTCCTCATGGCCGTTGGAAGAGGGCCGAGACTGGATGGTATCGACTGCGAAGCTCTGGGACTGAAGACAGAACGCGGCGCCATTGTTACGGATGAAACAATGCGCACAAGCATCGATGGCGTATATGCCATAGGCGACGTGAACGGAAAGGCGATGCTGGCTCATGTAGCTTCTATGGAGGGAATCGTGGCGGTGGAAAATATATGCGGTCACAGCAGCGTCATGGATTACAGTCAGGTTCCCAGCGCTATTTATCTCCAGCCTGAAATCGCCTGTGTGGGTCTGACTGAAAAACAGGCGAAAGAAAAGTATGGGGAAATCAAGGTCGGACGTTTTCCGCTCATGGCCAATGGAAAGGCCAAGGTAGCAGGCGAGGAACGGGGAATGGTCAAGGTTATTTCCGAAGCGAAATACGGTGAAATCGTAGGAGTTCATCTCTACTGCATCCACGCGACCGATATGATTGCGGAGGCGGTAGTGGCCATGAAGCTGGAGGCCACGGCGGAAGAAATCGCGGCGAGTATCCATCCTCATCCCACCGTTTCGGAGGTGATGCACGAGGCCATGCACGCGTTGGCGGACGGCAGAGCTATTCACTTTTAAGTCTATCATAAAACCATTTCCGACGCAGGGGCAGGTTCCGCGCCGGGATACAAAGAAAACGGACAAAGATAAAGGAGAAGGATTATGTTGATGACAGGATACGAGTATATTGAAAGTCTGAGAAAGCTGAATACGAGAGTGTACATGTTCGGTGAGAAGGTGGACGACTGGGTGGATCATCCCATGATCCGTCCCTCCATCAACTGTATCGCCATGACTTACGAGCTGGCTCACGATCCCCGCTACGAGGATCTGATGACCGTCACCTCCAACCTGACGGGAAAGAAGATCAACCGCTTCGGCCATCTCCATCAGAGCACAGAAGACCTGAAGAATAAAGTCAAGATGCAGAGACTGCTGGGACAGAAGACCGCTTCCTGCTTCCAGAGATGCGTGGGCATGGACGCCTTCAACGCCGTCTTCTCCACCACCTTTGAGACCGATGAGA
>NZ_LR027591.1 GCF_900605495.1 Bacilliculturomica massiliensis | reverse complement strand
GCCAGGCAAAGCGAGCACGCCACGCTGGCCGCCGCCATCACGGCGGCGCAGACCGGCGATACGCTGAAAATCATGAACAACATCGACCTTGGCACAACGGGCGTGGCCATAAAAAGCAAGTCTCTCACCCTTAACCTGAACGGCAAAACCATTACGTACGGCGGCGGCAGCGACGCAATCGAACTGGACAGCAACGCGGGACTTACCGTAACGGACGGCGGCAGCGGCGGCAAGCTGGAGGCAACCGCCCACTTGGGCAGAGCCATCCACAACTACGACAGCGGCACAGTGGTGGTAGAGGGCGGCACGGTGTCGGCCACCGGCCCGTCGGGCTTTGCCATCGACAACTACGCCGGCACGGTTAAGGTAACGGGGGGGACGGTGTCGGCCACCGGCGAGGCGGGCTTTGCCATCAACAACTTCCTCAGCGGCACAGTGGTGGTGGAGGGCGGCACGGTGTCGGCCACCGGCGAGTCGGGCACTGCCATCTACAACAAAATCAGAGGAACAGTCACGGTAAAGGGGGGCACTGTGTCGGCAGCCGGCTCATTGGGCGTTGCCATCCGCAACGACTCCACCGGCGAAATCAAGGTAGAGAGCGGCACGGTGTCGGCAGACAATGGCAGCTATGTCATCCAGAACAACTCTACCGGTACGGTCACGGTGAAGGGCGGCACGGTGTCTGCAGAAAATGGGGACGGCATTGCCATCATGAACAACAATGAAGGCAAAATCACGGTAGAAGGCGGCGCGGTATCGATAGTAAATGGAAATGGCACTGCCATCGCGAACGAATCCACCGGTACAGTCACGGTAGAAGGCGGCAAGGTGTGTGCAGTAAATGGCAATGGCAATGCCATCGCGAACAGATCCAACGGCAAGGTTGTGGTATCGGGTGGTACGGTGTCAGCAACGGGTCATTCCGGCAAGGCCATCTGGAACGACTTAAACGGCAAAATAATCATCAGCGGTACGGCAGTTGTCACCAGCAGGAATACAGCTGCAAACCAAGGTACGATTTATTTTAACGGGGTGCCTACCCCCGCTGCCGTTGTGCTGGAAATCAGCGGCGGCGAGGTAGAAAACACGGCGGCCGATGGCTATGCGGTATATTTCACGCCCAGTAGGGTAACATCTGCCAATTTGAGCAGCTATTACAGCCACACAGGGGGCACCGTGGGCAGGGTTCGTCCCGCACCAACACCGGCCATCGCCGTGGAGCTTTGGCGGGGCGACAGCAAGGTTTCGCCGGACGGCGACTTTGACACCCTCGCCGCAGCCATCGATGCTGCGCAGGACGGCGACACGCTGAAAATCATGGCCGATATCAACCTTGGCACAACGGGCGTTGATATCAAAGGGAAAACCCTCATCCTTGACCTGAACGGTCAGACGATTACATATAGCGGCGACCAAAACGCAATTTCACTGGTAAATACTGCGAGCCTTACGGTAACGGACGGCGGCACCGGCGGTAAGCTGGAGGCAACCGGCAATGGGGGCTATGCCATTATGAATGGCACCAGCGGTACAATCTCGGTAACGGGCGGCACGGTTTCGGCGAGCGGTTCATCGGGTGTCGCCATCGCCGACTTATCCAGAGGCAACATAAAGATTAGTGGAAATGCAGCCATCACCAGCAAGAATGCATCTGCAACCGAGGGCACAATTTTCATCACGGGGATACCCCTTTCCGCCGATGTTGCGCTGGAAATCACCGGCAGCAAGGTGGAAAATACGGTAACCGATGGCTATGCGGTGTATTTCTCAGACAGCAAGGTAACCTCCAATAATTTGAGCAGCTATTACAAGCACACCGGCGGCACGGTGGGCAGGGTCCATCCAGAACCGCTAAAGGGCGTGGAGCTTTTGCGCGGCGGCACCGCGCAAGGCAAGTATGACACCCTTTCCGGTGCTATCACGGCGGCACAGAGCGGTGATACGCTGAAAATCCTTGGCTACATTGACCTTGGCACAACCGGCGTTGAAATCAGCGGTAAGTCCCTCACCCTTGACCTGAACGGCAAAACCGTTACATATAGCGGTGTCTACAGCGCAATCGTACTGCAAGACGGCGCGGATCTTACGGTAACAGACGGCGGCAGCGGTGGCAGGCTGAAGGCAACCGATTCAGCGGATAGTGCCATCGCCAACGACTCCACCGGCACAGTTACGGTAAGCGGCGGCACAGTTACGGCAAGCAGTTCGTATGGCAGCATCATTGCCATCGCCAACGACTCCACCGGCAAAGTCACGGTAACGGGCGGCACGGTGTCGGCAACCGGCGCATATGGCATTGCCATCCGTAACCTCTCCACCGGCAAAGTCACGGTAACGGGCGGTACGGTAGAGGCAACTGACGCAGCAGGCATTGCCATCCGTAACCTCTCCACCGGCAAAATCACAATCAGCGGCAGCGCAGTTGTTACCAGCGAGAATACATTTGCAACCGAGGGCACAATTTACTTCCGCGAAGTGCCCACCCCCGCCGCCGTCGTGCTGGAGATCATCGGCGGCACGGTAAAAAACACGGCGAGCCCGGCGGACAATTCGGTGTATTTCTATCCCGATAGCGTGACCGTCGACAATTTGAGCAGCTATTACAGCCACACCGGCGGCACGGTGGGCAGGGTCCATCCCGCACCGCCATCCGCCGCCCCGACCGTTAGCTCCGTGACCGTTTCCCCGAACCCTGCCGCCGTGCAAAAGGGCATGACCCAGCAGTTTACCGCCATAGTAAGCGGTACAAACAACCCGGCACAGACCGTGTCATGGACAGTGACCGGCGGTAAAACCGGCACAGACATTTCCAACACCGGCCTGCTGACCGTGGCGGCTGATGAAACGGCAGCGACGCTGACGGTAACGGCAATCTCCGCCGTGGATACAACCAAGAGCGGCTCGGCAGCGGTAACGGTGCAGAGCGACGCGCTTACCGACGCGCAAAAGCTCGCCATGGCGAAGAGTGCCATTGCGGCGGCCCTTGATCATCTGACGGTTACAAACGCCGCCACCGCACAAGATATTCTGGACGCGGCAAACGTGGCAACGCTCTACGGCGTTGCGGTTGCATGGGACGGCACAGACGGTTTTAGCAAGACCGAGGCCACCACAGGGGCGGCAGGTTCCATCACAGGCACGCTCAGGCTGACGCTGAACGGCGAAAACGGTACCGTCACGGTAAGCAAGATCATTGCCATACTGCCCGACAAGACTGCGCTGACCACTGCCATTGCCGCGGCGAACAGCGCCAAAAATAGCGTTGTCGTCAGAGACCTCTCGCCTTCCTCTGTTGCAAGCGGCACAAGATTTGTAACCACAGTCGAAATGGAGACGCTGAACATTGCGATTGCGGCGGCACAGACTGTAATGGATAACTCCGCCGCAGCGGCAGCGGAGATTACCGCTGCAGTGAGCGCGCTGAACCGCGCAGTCACTGCCTTTAACGGCGCAATTAAGACCGGAACTTATACCGGCGGATCCAGCTCCGGCAGCGGCGGCTCGTCAGGCGGAGGCTCGGGCGGCGGCACTGTAACCCCGCCCACCGAAGCAAAGCCAAGCGCCCCCACCGAGAGCGAAATTAAGGTGGACGGCAAGGTGGACGCAAACGGCAGCGTTACCGTCACCCTCCCTGAAAAGACCGTTGACGAGGCCATTAAAAAGGCCGAGGACGAGGCGCGCAAAAACGGCAATCTGGATAACGGCGTCACCCTTGTGCTGAATGTGCGGGGAGGCGGCAGCGCAGGCAGCGTTACCGTCAATCTGCCAAAGACTACACAGGAGACCATCATCAGCAAAAAAATTGTGAACACCGTGATCGTGGTGAATAACCCCGACATTAAAATCGGCATGGATCTGTCTGCGGTAACATCCATCAACACACAGGCAAAAGCGGATGTGAACATTACTGCCACCAAGCAGGACAACAGCAAGCTGACAGGCAACGCAAAAACCGCCATCGGCGCTCGCCCTGTTTTCGACCTCAGGGTAAACTACGGCGGCGGGAAACAGGTGGCCGACTTTGACGGCGGCAGCGTCAGCGTGGCAATTCCCTACACCCTCGGCGCGGGCGAAAAAGCGGGCGGCGTATATGCCGTTTATGTGGATGGCAGCGGAAATGTGCAGTGGCTGACCAGCTCGGTGTATGACGCCGAGAATAAGGTGCTGCGCTTTAACACCAACCACTTTTCCACCTACGGCGTGGGCTATCAGGCTCCGGCCGACTTTACCGACATTGCGGGGCACTGGGCAGAGGAGGACATTCAGTTTGTAGTAAACCGCGGACTGCTCTCCGGCACAGGCGCCGCGGCCTTCAGCCCGAACACAGCCATGACAAGGGGGATGTTCGTCACCGCCCTCGGCAGGCTGGCGGGAGCGGACGTAAGCGGCTATAAGCAGAGCAGCTTCACCGATGTGAAAGCGGACGCCTACTACATGAGCTATGTGGAATGGGCGGCGAAAAACGGCATTGTGAAAGGCACGACATCTGCCACTTTTGCGCCGGACAATGCTGTCACCCGAGAGCAGATGGCGGTCATGGTGGCAAATTACGCAAAGGCAATCGGCTTTGAGCTTCCAAAGGCACACGCACAGAACACCTTTGTGGACGCCGCGACTATTTCCCCGTGGGCGGCTGACTCTGTGAAAGCCATGCAGATGGCCGGCGTCCTCGCGGGCAAGAACATAAACAGGTTCGACCCCCAGGGCACAGCCGCCAGAGCCGAGGCGGCGGCGACACTTCGCCATTTCATGGAGCTGATGATTGACGCCTCCGCCGCACAGGGCTGGATACGCAGCGACAACGGCCAGTGGATGTACTATGAGAACGGCAGTCCAGTTAAAAACACGACCAGGAACGTAGGCGGCGAGAATTACAGCTTCAACACCTACGGCGTAACGCTGGACTTCCCGAAGAGGAAAACCGGCTTCGGCACTTACACAGTGCAGGCGGGCGACAGCTTCTGGCTGATCGCTGAAAAGCACAACGTGAGTATGCATACCTTAGCGGAAGTCAATGGCAAGACCATCTATTCGGTCATCCACCCAGGCGACGCGCTGAAGATACCACAGTAAGAGCAAACCAAAACGCAAAGGCGGGAGAGCCAAAGAATCACAGGCGGCGGTTTCCAAAAGGAGACCGCCGCCCTTTTAACTAAAATGCAAAGATATTGTAAGACGGTGTTCAGTCCAGCTCATCCAGCTTCATCCGGAACAAGTCAAATTCCCATCTTGTCTCCTCGTCAAATGCCCGGTATTCCGCATCCGATCCGCTTCGGCCCATGGTATATTCATCCCGCTGGTCTCTGTGCGCCCGGATCTCGTAACCGGATCGGATCGCCCGGGCGAAACGTTCCAGGCAGGTACTCTCTAAATAATCCAGGTCGCCGCAGCAGACTCCGTTGAATTCACACGACATAAAATCCAGCAGCTCGTCGTCACTGAGTTGGTCCAATGATTCATTTTTGTACAGATAAAAAATATCCTGCAGCCGAGCCAGCACATCGGAATATTCCCAACAGTTGATATAGGGAGAGTCGCAGAACGCTTCTATGAGCTGGGGAAGAATACTTTCGCCGAATTCGATCCTCTGATTTTGGGCGAGGGACTGCTCCCGGCAGACCAGCAGGGCCGACGCCTCGGCCTCCGATAATGTCAGACCGTAGGGCGCCGTTTTCTCGTTGCAGCTCAGGATCCGCTGCAGGGATTGTCGACGCTGTTCTTTGATCATCATTTCAAATGTGTATTCCAAAATAGATCCCATCCTTTCTAAAATGGACGTTTAGGAACTTGGCGTCCGCGGTGTACTGCCTGCCGGCGGCAGGAACGCGGACTGCGGGGAGAAATAACGCGGTATACAGGCAGCGGGAGAAAGATCAGAAAAAGCGGGAGAGATTGCCGTACCGCGCGGATGTGATCAGCTCCGCTGCAAAATCGGGAAGGTCAAGCTTCAGGTAGTCAAACAGCAGGGGCTCATCGGGATAATATGTCTGCATAAGGGGGAGAAGAAGGCGTTCGAGCTTCAGTGTCAGAGAATGAAGGTCATGGCCAGGCAGGGAGCAGCAGTCAGGCAAGGAAACTGAAAAGGGTACGAGAAAGAGCTCCACCATCCGGTATTCTTCTTCCGTAAAGCGGCCGGAAGCGACGCTGCGCCCGGCGATCATGCAGCCCAGAACATTTCGCAGCACCAGGCTGCAGGGATTGAGCAGCAGTACGTCGCAGTCCCGGTGATGCTGTATCAGCGTGTCCCGAACGTAGTCCTCGGGGAATGGTTTCAGAAAAGCCTGTTCCAGTCGGAGACTGTTCAGATATTCATAGATGGCGTCTATTCCCTGTAAATTCTGCAGATTTCCTAGAACCGGGTAATCCATCGTGATGATCGTGTCCTGAGGAGCAAATTCAACGTCATAATACTGAAAGAAGGCCAGCAGCCCCTGCTCGACCGTATCCCGGTAAGCGATATTCCCGAAGCTTCTGAAGTTTGCCAGAAGTTCTTCGTACAGCGCCTGAGAGCGGATCACTTTATCCAGAACGCGCTGGCGGCCGCTGCGGTAAGCCATGAGAGCGGCAGGGATGGCGTGTTCCGTTTGCTGAGGGGGGGAGGGCTGAGCTTGTGATCTACGATCCTGTACAGCGCTGTTATCGGCCACGCTGTCGTTTTCCCGAATACAGTAGAGAACGGCTTCCGTAAGCTGTCGCGCCAGTTCGAAAGGTATAGATGAACTCTGTCTGCGGGTGTATTTTGCGGACAGCTCGGCCACAATGGGCATAATTTCCGCCATGCTGTAATCTGTTTGCATATAGCACCGCCTTTCTGATCTCATGTGTTTTTCCAAGGAATTTCGACTGATTCTACATTGTACAATAACGTCCCATGGACTACAAGTCTTGAAAAATGTTCAATTTTATGGTATAGTATAAATGAATAAAAGGGAAAAGATCGAACGGGAAAACACGGAAAAACGTTGAATTTATGCGACTGGCGCATTCAGCGTTTTTTTATTATGCGGGAAATATGGTTTCACGATATTATGCAATTGTGAAAGGGAGCCAGATAGGTGGAGCTCAACAAAAGAAGTTTGTTTTTTCTCATTCACGTGGGTTGACGAAAGCATCAGAAGGGATTATTATAGTTAGTGCACTAATGAATTATGTTAGTGCACTAACTATTTTGTTTTGCACGTGAAGACTCAAAGAAATCAGGCTGAGTCTGGGGATGTATCCCGGGAGAAGAATAAGGTTATGAAAGACGAGCGTTTCTATTACAGCGAGGTGTTCAAGAAAATTGCCAATGGACAGAATGCCCTGATGAACAATGGAATGTGGAAGCACGGAATCACTTACGTGCAGTCCATGGTTATCCTTCATCTCTATCTTCTGCGCATGAATAATGGACCGGAACACGAGGTGACACAGAAGGAGCTTGAGAAGTATCTTTCGCTGCGGGGTTCTACTGTGGCTCTGATCCTGGACCGCATGGAGGAAAATGGGTGCATCATCAGAAAGAAAAGCACAAAGGACAGCCGGGCCAACCAGATTCTGCTGACGGAGAAGGGCGAGACCTTCCTGCCGCTGTTTTTCAAGCGTCTGGATGAGGTGGAACGCCTGATGACGGAAGGACTGAGCGAGGAAGAACAGCTTTTGCTGAAGAATCTTCTCATACGCGTGTGGGGCAATCTGGAGAAGCACAAAGATTAAAAAAGAATAGGGGGAATTTGTTTGAACAAAGAAAAAACCGCGCGCTGCGATTCAGGAAAAGTAACAGGGAGAGAGATCATGGTCGTCGCGATCGTAGTATCGGGGGCCTTCATCGCCATATTGAACCAGACCGTATTGTCGCCCGCGCTGCCGAAGCTGATGACCGACTTTGGGATAACAGCAGGGACGGCACAGTGGGTCACTACAATTTATATGCTTGTGAACGGGATCATGGTTCCCGTTACTGCTTATCTCATCGATCGTTTTTCTACCAGAAAGCTATTCATCAGTTCCATGTTGATCTTCATAGTGGGAACAGCGCTGGCGGCCTTTGCCCCCAGCTTCTCCGTGCTGATCGCGGCGCGGATCCTGCAGGCCATGGGAGCGGGAATTCAGCTGCCGCTGGTGGCGGTAGTGCCCATGCTGGTATTTCCCAGAGAGAAGAGGGGAACGGCCATGGGAATGGCGGGCATCGTCATGAGCTGCGCTCCTGCCGCCGGGCCTGTGGTGGCCGGCTGGGTCGTCGATGCTTTCGGATGGAAGACGATGTTTCTGGCCATCCTGCCGCTGGCTGTGCTGGTGACGATTTTCAGCGCCGTTTTCCTGACAAACGTGGGCGAGAGAAAACGTCCGCATCTGGATCTGGCTTCTGTGGCGCTGTCTTCTCTGGCTTTTGGGGGACTGCTCTACGGATTTTCTTCCGCCAGTACCAGGGGATGGCACAGCCCGCTGGTGACTGTGCCTCTGATCGTCGGCGCCGCTGCGCTGATCTGGTTTATCCGCAGACAGTTCCATCTGAAAGAGCCGTTGCTGGAACTGAGGATTTTGGAGAACAAGACGTTTGCCTATTCGGCGATCATCATTACGGTGATCAACTCCGCACTGGCGGTGGGGAGTATCGTACTGCCGATCTATCTGCAGAATGTGCTGGGACTGTCGGCGCTGGCCACGGGGATCATGATGACGCCGGGGGCAGTGGCTACGATCTTCATCAGTCCGCTCAGCGGCGTTCTGTTTGACAAATTTGGTCCCAGAGCCATTGCGGTCATCGGTCTGACCGGACTGACCGGAGCGCTGGCAGCGTTGGCCTTCGCAGGTCCCCACACCTCTGCGGGGTACTTGATCGTTATCTATGTGATCCAGTCCGCCGGGCTGACTATCGCCAACATGCCGGTGAACACCTGGGGGATCAACTCTCTGAAAAATGAGTACATCGCTCACGGCAACGCCATCGGCAATACGGGCCGTCAGGTGGGCGGTTCCATCAGCACCGCGATCATCGTCACGATCATGACTGTGGTCACGAATAACAGCCATGCCGGAGACCCGGTGCTGGCAACGGCCAGCGGCATTCACGCTGCATATGGTGTGTCGGCCTGCGTGGCGGCGGTGGCATTGATACTGTGTATTTTAAAGGTGCGCAACAGCCGCGTGCCTGAAGGGAAATTACAGTAAAAACAGCTGAAAAACACATTTCAACATTATACGCCATATCTTTGCCCATGCACCTGGGCTGTCTCCGCAGGCGGAGTCGAGCAGGAGGGAGGCAGGGCGAGAGAAGGATAGGCGGGATGAGGATAGACGAGATGAAGACAGGAACAGACAGGCCGGATTTACGCGGGGCGAAATCCGGTCTGTCTGTGTTTAACGTACCCTTCCGCTTCTCCGGGCCCTATATCCAGATCGACTTGTACAGAGGCAGACTCTGAAAATATATTGCGTTTCGGTAATTAAATGCTTTATAATTGGGATGAAAGCCGCCTGCCGTACGGGGTACACAAAGCGGTTTTTTCTTTATACAGAATACCGATCTTCAGCTGACGGGTCTCCATGGATTTTTCAGCAGCGAGTCCCTGCCACGGAAGATCACAGTGATATGGAATATTTCAGAGAAGGATGCCCCGGATGGAAAAAGTGAGGTACAACGATAAAACAAAATATATTGCTGTTCTCGTCATATGTCTGTTGGTATTTGCAGCGGCGGTCTTCGGAGTCTTTTTCACACAGAGTGAAAAGCTGACCGCAGAATTTGACCGGCTTGTGGCCGACAATCTGGAGGTCTGCGTACAGGGGCAGAAAAATCAGGTCAATTCCATGTTGGGGCAAGCGAAAAACATGCTGGCCGGCGTTGGAGCCGTGATCGAGACCTCTGATCTTGAGCTGCAGAGAGAGTGGATAGAGTCTTATCTGAAGCAATTGCAGATACCGAGGTCAGAGTATCAGGTAGATTTTGTGGGGATAGATGAATTGTCTGAAGATGCGGAAGCGGCGGCGGAGGGAACGGACAAAGGAGAATTCGCCCGCAGGCTTTTGTCAGGACAGGAGGTCATTTCTGATTTTTATAATACCGGGCTCTCAGGGCAGGACGATCGTTTTTTTATGGTCGCCAGACCTGTATATCAAAACGGAACCATGATCGGCGCGCTCCGGGCAACGATCAGCGCGTCGCTCCTGCTTGCAGGGGAGAAGAACGCGGGCTTGTTTCAGAAAAGCAGTATGCTGCTGGTACGGCACGACGGCGAGATCGTTTATGCCGATACGCATTATGAGAGCACCGGAGATCTGTTTTCGTCAATGGAAAAGAATGGAATACGGGCGGAGGATGTCAGGAAAATTGAAGAATCATTTGGAAGTACGGAACTTTTCACGCGATATTTTGAAGGGAAAGGGAATGTGTACTTTATGTCTGCTATTGACTTGGGCGTTAACAGATGGTATCTCGTTCAGTTTGTCCGTTCTCCCGATGTTCGTATTCAGTCGGGGGCGGTCTTGCACAGTCTGATCGTAACGGGAGTAATACTCATCTGTCTGACGGCCCTGACCGTGGTTGTTATGGCAAGCGTATTTCTGGGACAGAGAAAGCGTCTGAGCAGAGAGCAGCAGCGGTACACGGCTTTGTCCCAATTTTCCGATACGATCCTCTTTGAATACAGCGTGGATGAGGACGCGGTGGAATTTACATCGAACGCCAAGGCGCGGCTGCATCTGGACCAGCTGTGCCTGAGAGGAATTTCAGGACGGGGCTATGAGCTCTGCGTGCTTCATCCCGATGATCAGGGCGTACTGACGGCAATATTCCATCCGGAGTCTGTGAAGGAGGACGGAGAGACCGGTTATACAGAGGGCAGAATGAAGGGTTGTGACGGCAAGTATTACTGGTTTGGGTGTACGTATAAATATTTGTTGAACGGCGGCAGGGTGGAAAGAGTCATCGGAAAGCTGGCGGATATCACAGACCGGCGCGGCCGGGAGGAAATGCTGAAAGAGCAGGCGCAGAAGGATATGCTGACCTGTATTTACAACAGAGCGGGAGAACAGCTGATCCGGGGAATGCTGCGGCGCCAGGAGCAGGGCTGTTTTTTCATGATCGATCTGGATCATTTGAAAAAGATCAACGACGAGTGCGGTCATATGGTGGGCGACGCGTTCCTGCGCGCTGTCGGAGCGGTGCTGAGTGAAGTCTTTGGATCGGAAGGGATCGCAGCCAGGATCGGCGGAGACGAGTTCGTCGCTTTCGTGCCTGAGGCGGGAGGAGAGACGGCGGCGCGGCGGAGGGCCAGGCTCCTGTTGGATGGCATCAGCAGTATTGCCTTGGAGGAAACGGGAGGTCAGATTCTTTCCGCCAGCATTGGGATCGCACTGTGTCCTCAGGACGGGACTGGTTATGAAGAACTGTATCTGGCCGCCGATCAGGCGCTGTACGCGGCAAAACACGGAGGCAGAGGGGGATTTGCTTTCTACAGCTGTACAGCTGCCGATGAGGAAAAAGTCGGAAAAGAACAGGAGTGACATAGCATGAGATTTACGGCTGATTTTCATATTCATTCAAAGTATTCCCGGGCCACCAGCAGAGACTGCGTACCGGAGATGCTGGATCTGTGGGCCAGGCGCAAGGGACTGCACCTGATAGGGACGGGGGATTTCACCCATCCCGCATGGCGGGAAGAGCTGCGTGAAAAGCTGATCACGGCAGAGGAAGGGCTGTATGTTTTGAAGGATGAATATCGGGTGGACGGCAACGCGCTCTCAGGAGCGCTGCCTTTGGGTCCGGCCGCCGCGGGCGCGATGCGCCGCGGAAGCTTTGATTCTGCTTTTGACTCCGACAGCTGCCGTCCGCGGTTCATTTTATCTGCGGAGATCAGCTCGATCTATAAGAAAAATGGAAAGACAAGAAAAGTTCACAATGTTATCCTTTTGCCCGGTCTGGAACAGGCGGACGAGCTTTCTCACCGACTGGAGCAGATCGGCAATCTCCATTCCGACGGCAGACCCATACTGGGGCTGGACAGCCGCGACCTGCTGGAGATCACGCTGGAGGTCTGCCCGGAGGCCGTTTTTATTCCGGCGCATATCTGGACGCCGCATTTTTCTCTTTTCGGCGCTTATTCCGGATTCGACAGGATCGAAGACTGCTTTGAAGATCTGACGCCGTATATCCATTCGCTGGAGACAGGACTGTCCTCTGATCCTCCGATGAACTGGCGGATCTCCGCGCTGGATCGTTTTACGCTGGTATCCAATTCCGACGCTCATTCTCCCTCCAAGCTGGCCAGAGAAGCAAACCTGTTCGACACGGAGCTCTCCTATTCCGCTATCTCCAACGCTCTGAGCCACCCTGAAACGGGGGCCTTTCTCGGAACCCTGGAGTTTTATCCGGAGGAGGGCAAGTATCACATGGACGGCCATCGGAACTGCAAGGTGTGTCTGAAGCCTTCGGAAACCATTGCGGCCGCCGGCGTGTGTCCGGTATGCGGGCGAAAAATCACCGTCGGCGTCCTTCACCGTGTGGAGGAACTGGCAGACCGTGAAGACGGTTACCGGCCGCCGCTGGCTAAGGATTTCGAGAGTATCATACCGCTGCCGGAAGTGATCGCCGCTTCGCTGGGGCTGACCGCAGCCAGCAAGAAGGTACAGGGCATGTATGAGGAACTGCTGCGAAAGCTGGGTTCTGAGCTTCCCATCCTGCGGCAGGTGCCCATCGAGGAATTGGAACGGCTGGGCGGTCCCTGCGTGGCAGAGGGCATACGCAGGATCCGCGCCGGGGAGGTGCGCTGGGAGCCTGGTTATGACGGCGAATACGGAAAGGTCACCCTGCTGGACGCCGGAGAGATCAGCTGTTATTCCGGGCAGATGAGTTTTTTCTCCATGGCTTCGGCTTGGGGGACGAATAAGGAAGAAGGATGCAGGGCGGAGAAAGGGACGCCGGAAGATGGAGCGGGCGGCGCAGCGGCGGGTTCCGAGACGGGCTCTGTGGAGAGCGCCGCAGCGGGCTCTGCGACAGGTTCTGGGCTGAGGTCCGCGGTGGATCCCGCAGCGGGTTCTGGGGAAGATTCCGGGCAGGGTTCTGCGGCAGAATTCGCCGCGAGCTCTGCGGAGATGCCGGGAGGATGTCTGACAGCGGGTTTGGACCAGCACGGGATCGCAGCGGGCGACGAGAGCGCGGGGAGTGGGGAAAGTCATGAGATCCCTTCCACAGGAGACCGGCTCTATGGACTGAACAGCGAACAGTGGGCGGCGGCAGGGGCGGAAGACCGGGCGATCGCCGTCATCGCAGGGCCGGGTACAGGCAAAACGAAGACACTGGTGTGCCATATACGCTATCTCATCGAGGAAAGAAAGGTGCCGGCTGCACAGATCACAGCGGTGACCTTTACGAATAAGGCGGCGGTAGAGATGCGGCAGCGGCTGCAGCAGGAGCTGGCGGATAAGCGGGCTGCCCGGAAGGTAAATATAGGAACGTTTCACGGCATCTGTCTGGATCTTTTAAAAAGATGGCGCGGTTCGGTAACGCTGGCCGACGAGACCGAAGCGCTGGCCGTAGCGGAGGAGGCGGGCAAGGCGCTGGGAATCACCGCCAAGCCCCGGGATCTGCTCCAGGCCATCTCCGATCGAAAAAACAGCGCGGCCGGCCGGGGGAGCGTTGATATCCCTGACGAACTTTTTGACCGATACTGCACGGCGCTGAGGGAATGCGGAGCGCTGGACTTCGACGATCTGCTGCTGGAAGTGCTGCGGGCCTTCGGCGGGGGAGAAAGCGGGATAGAAGGTGCAGAAAAAACCGGAGGAACTGCTGGGACGAGAGATGCAGCGGAAACCGAATGTACGGCGGGAATGGACAGCCCGGGGGCGTCTTGCACGCTGGTATCTGAGAAGGAGCTGGAGCGGGTCAGAAATCTGTTCAATTACCTGCTGGTGGATGAATTTCAGGACATCAACCAGGTCCAGTATCAACTGCTGAAAGTGTGGAGCGCTGGAAATGAGGAACTTTTTGTGATCGGAGATCCGGATCAGTCTATCTATGGCTTCCGCGGGTCCGACGCACGCTGCTTTCAGAAATTTGCAGAGGCCTTTCCGGAGAGACGGACCATACGGCTGTCGCGGAATTACCGGTCGACGCCGGAGATACTGAACTGCGCTCTGCCTGTGATCAACAGGCAGGAGCTGCCGGAGGCTGCACGGCCGGCGGGCGGCAGAGGCGGTCAGGATGAGCGGCGCGGAGCCGGTGGGAGAATGGAAGGCGACGAACAGGATCAAGCCGCCGCATGCGGCCTGGGACCGGGGAGCGCGTCCGGCGGGCGGGTTCTGACGCCTTTCCGTGGATCTGGACGCAGCGTGCGCGTGCTCACCGCGGACAGCCCCTTTTCGGAAGCGCTGTATGTGGCAAAGGAGATCAACCGCATGGTGGGCGGCATCGATATGCTGGACGCTCATCTGCAGGGATCGGGCAGAGACAGAGAAGCCGCGGTCTCCGGCTTTTCTGATATAGCGGTGCTGTACCGGACTCACCGGCAGTCTGCGCTCCTGGAAGAATGCTTTCACAAAGAGGGTATTCCCTACATAGTGACTGGAAGAGATAAGTTTTTGGAAGACAAAAACGTGCGCGTCGCAATGGCATTTTTCCGGTATTTGCTGGATCCTGACGACGGGACCGCATGCAGACGGGTCGCGGCTGCGCTGGGAGAAGACCGCCTGTCTCAGCTGGCCGGAGGTTTTTCAGACCGCAGTGCGGCGAAAGAAAAACCGTGGAAGCTGCTGGACACCTGGATCGCGGAAAACGGTCTGGCAGGCGAACCGGAAATGGGCAGGCTCCGCAGCGCGGCGGTCCTGCACAAAACCATGCCGGAGTTTTTGCAAAATCTTGCGCTGGGCCAGGAAGGCGATGTGAGCCGCAGCGGCGGCAAGGTTTATCAGAGCGACGCAGTGTCCCTTATGACGCTGCACGGCTCTAAAGGTCTTGAATTCCCTGTGGTGTTTCTCTGCGGCGTGAAGTCGGACACGATCCCGCTGCGCAGCTTCAAGGGGCATACTGATGTGGAAGAAGAACGCCGTCTGTTTTACGTAGGAATGACCCGGGCGAAAGACGAACTGACGCTGCTGACGGAAAAGGACACGCCGTCGCCGTTTCTGGAAGACATACCGGAGCGCGCCGCCGAAAGGGGCGTGGTCTGGGAGCGGCCGAGGGACGACGGAAAACAGCTCAGCTTTTTTTAGCGTAAACTGAGCTGGCCTCGTTTGGGTATTTAAGTTTTAAAAATTAGGCGGCGCTTTTTTCCGTGGAACTCTTTAAATTAGGACTTGATTTTTCCAGAGAATCCCGGTATAATTAATACTCGTGAGACACCTGTGCGGAAGTGGCTCAGGGGTAGAGCATCGCCTTGCCAAGGCGAGGGTCGCGAGTTCGAATCTCGTCTTCCGCTCCAAATGAACAAGGCCCTGGGTATTGAACAGTTTTCTTAGACTGTCCAATACCCAGGGCCTTGTTTTTATTTTTTGTCTCAATAGAACGGGAGGAGAAATGCCGGCAGAAGCGATCCGGCAGGTGCTGGTCCAATGGATCCGTTCAGTTTAATACGATCCTTTCGTTCCTTCTCAATGCCCTTCTGTATGATACCTATTTCGCAGATGTTTTATCTTGTGGAAGAAAGCGATACTCTGAGTTTCGATAATAATAGTGAACAAAGGCAAAAAGCAGCAGGGTCATAAAAGTTGTCAGCAGTCCGCCTTCAATACCGAAGGCTCCGCCGTTTATAAGATTGTCTGTGGGGAAGTGGGTGGAAAGTAGAGAATCGATACCGGTCAAGCCGCTGACCGGCATGCCGTAGACCGAGGACTGAAAGATATTCCACGTGATATGGTAGCCAATGCACATCCAAAGGTTGCCGGACTTGTAATACATCCACGAAAACACCATACCGATCAGAATAATATTCAAAATGGACAGGAAGGTCACTCCCGGGTTTGTCAGATGGATCAGGCCGAAGATGGCTGACGGGACAAACAGGATAAGACACACATTGTTTGTCCGCCGCAGTGAGGACATAATAAACCCCCGGTTCATCAGCTCTTCCCCTATGCCGACGAATAAAAAGATAATGACCCACCCAAACCACACAGATGAGAATCGGATTTGCACAGGAGCGACAATCGCGTTGCCGCTGAGCAGGAGAACTGCAAAAATTACGGAACAACACACGATCCCCAGTATCATTCCTACCAGGCCATCGCGCTGGAAGCGGATCTTGAAGCTCCGTAGACCCAAGTCCTCCCATTTTTGTCCCATGACTTTCCACATCAGCAGAACGACAGCGATCATGACGATTTCCATCAGGAGTTGCAGCGTGATCGGCAGGAACGTTTCTTCGAGCCAATCCACCAGCGGACTGTAAAACCCGGTCACAGGGTCAATGTCGCCAGTAAGGCGCAGGACCGCGCCCAGAACTTTGATAAGACCCCACGACAGGACGTAGTTCAGCCCATAGATAAATGCGACGCAAAGTAAAATGATCCAGCCAGAGCGCACGTTCCCATGTGAGTTTTTAAAAAGTTTCATTTCTTACCTCCCTGTTCATGGCAGCCATAGTTGCATCATGCTGCAGATTGATAATTATATCATATTCAGCCATAAAACGATTGTATTAATTAAACTTATTTTCGTCCGCGCCTTGCCCTATCAACATGCGGCATGCCGCGCTCCCACGCTGGCAGGCTTGCTGAGCTGTCCCATTCTGTACTGCGGCTGAAGCCGCAAAATGAGCACGACTGCAGATTTACACGGGTTTTACGGGAAGTTAACATGGATTTTATGACGGAGCATGCCTTTGCTGATATGCTTTTTCCAGATCGACGCCAAGCCGGAAAGCACTGCGGAAAGACGGATGGCTTCGGTCGAAAAAGTCAGGGCGGTCACAGGAATACACGCCGCGGAAAGAGAGGCGGAAGGATGGTGGGCGCCCGGCGGAATGCGATACGGGAGGCATGGAAAAATGATGAAGTTATCGAGAAGGGAGTATTCCAGAATACTGGCGGCCGCGGACCGGGAACAGGCGCGTGCTCTCAGTGAACTGATAATGCGGACCCACAGGGTGAGGAGTCTTCGTCCGGCGCAGAAGACCCTGGCCATGATACAGATGCGGGAGCCGGTTTCGGCCTCGCTCTTTTATTTGGGAGAAGCGCTGTGCTGCGAATGTATGGTGGAGGTGGAGCGGTCCACAGGTTTTTCCGTCATGATGGGAGATGATTTTGAAAAGGTGACTGCCGCCGCAGTGGTGGACGCCGCCTTTGCGGCGGGCGTGCCGGAGACGGAGGAACTGACAAAACGCCTGCTGGAGATGGACCGGGCTCAGAAGGCGGCCAGGATGCACAGGAACAGCGAGATCATAAAGTCAAAGGTGGAATTCAGCGCCATGGGAGAGGGATGAGAAGATGGAACAGGTATATCAGTTTGATTTTGTCCATGACACGCAGGCGGTCTTTCGTCAGCTGCTGATGGCGTCCGCCCACCCGATGAGCGTCAGATCTGTGGCGGAACAGCTGCCGGGATTTTCCTGGAGCCATCCGGAACTCTGGGTTGTGGGATGTACACTGATGGACAACGAGACGACGTTTTACGTGGAAATGGATGCAGATCTGGAAAAAGGACTGGCGGATCTTACGCTGGCCCGCCACGCGGCACCGAATGCCGCCGATTATATATTTTTATCAGCACAGCTGAATTATGATACGATCCGGACCCTGTTCGCGGGGGCGAAAAAGGGAACGCTGGAGGATCCCCAGAAGTCGGCTGCGTTTCTGATCAGCTGTCCGGAGCTTTCCGGGAATGTGGCCGCGGAGGCCAGGGGGCCGGGAATACAGGGGACGCGGCGGCTCTCACTGTCACCGTATGTGGCGGGGATCTGCGGTCTGAGGACCGAGAT
This sequence comes from Bacilliculturomica massiliensis, assembly GCF_900605495.1. GTDB lineage: Bacteria > Bacillota > Clostridia > Peptostreptococcales > Anaerovoracaceae > Bacilliculturomica > Bacilliculturomica massiliensis. Next base: position 165,890 of record NZ_LR027591.1, on the reverse strand, counting down.
CGACAGCGATTACCCCTGCGGCATAGATCTGTTTTTTCTGAGCGGGGACGGTCAGGTAATGGCTTTGCCGCGTCTGTGCAGAGTCGTCGTCAAGGACGGCGTTGGTAACGGCGCCGGCACGGCTGCCGGTGTGACCGCCGACGCTGCCGACAACGCTGCCGACAACGCTGCCGCCAGCATCCGCAGCTGCCCAGGCGGCGGTACGGAACGGGATGCGGAACTGAGATCGGAGAATGAGGAAGGGAGGGTGAGCGGCACATGGCGTACGCAGCGGTAAAGGGCGGCGAGGCCGCCATCGGGCAGTCTCTGCGGCTGCTGGATATCTGCTATGGAGCGGAGCGATCGGTAAAGATAAGGGATATTGTAGAAAACATGCCGTTTCTCATCGATCAGGTCATGAGCGAGTCGGGACTTTACGCGCCGGAATATGCAGCTTTGGCGCTGAAGCAGGGGAAAGGGAGCATCGAGGAAGCCGTTTTTCTGCTGAGAGCGTATCGGAGCACGCTGCGCCGCGACTATTATTCGATTCCGGCGGACTGCGGAGAGATGCGGATCCAGCGGCGCATTTCCGCTTCCTTTAAGGATGTGCCGGGGGGCCAGATCCTGGGCCCGACCTTCGACTATTCGCACAGGCTGCTGGATTTCGGTCTGCGAGACGGAGAGGAAGAGCGGGGAGGAGACCGGGCGGCCGTTCAGATCGGAGAGAGAAGTGGAGATGGAGAGATCGGCAGGGCCGGCCGCGAGGCTGAGTCTGAGAGCACGGAGCTCCACGGACCGGACGGAGCGGAGAGATCGGCAGGACCGGCAGGAGCGGACAGCTCAGCAGGGATGGAAGGGGAAGATATCTATTGTCCCAGAGTGGACCAACTGCTTCAGGAGGAAGGGATCATGGAAAAACCGAAGGGGGACGACACGCCGCCCTTTGACGTTACCAGCCATGTGATGACCTTTCCGGCGCCCAGAAGCGCCAGGCTGCAGACCCTGGCCAGAAGCGAGTCGGGATTTCTGGAAGGAGTGGCGTACAGCGCCATGCGCGGCTACGGCGCGGTCCATCCTACGGTAAGCGAGCTTCGCGCCGGATGGCTTTCCATCGAAGTGCCCTGTCCCACGGAGGAGGGGGAGAGCATCTGCATCGGAGAGATCTTTGTGACGGAGGTGGAAGCGCTGTGGCCCAGCCGCGCGGAGACGGACGAGGAATTTGACAGGATGACCCTTTCCGGCGGCTACGGCTGCGTATTCGGGCGAAACGAGACTAAGGCCATCGCTATGTCCATCGCCGACGCCAGCCTGAACACCCAGGGACCGGCGCCGTCCCAGGACGAGGAATTTGTACTGACCCATGGAGACTGTCTGGAGATGCAGGGATTCATATCTCATCTGAAGCTGCCCCATTACGTTACGTTCCAGTCGAAGCTGGACCGGGTCAGGGAGAAAGGAATCGGCAGGGATACCGGGAAGGAGGGAAATAATGATTGATCAGAGCCATTACAATTTCGCGTTTCTGGATGAAAACTCCAAGCGGGAGATCCGGCGGAGCCTGCTGAAGGCGGTGGCCATTCCCGGCTATCAGGTACCGTTTGGAAGCCGGGAACTTCCTATCGGAAGAGGCTGGGGAACAGGAGGCATACAGATCACCCTTTCCGTTATCGGCAGGCAGGATGTGCTGAAGGTGATCGATCAGGGAAGCGACGACAGCGTGAATGCGGTGAATATCAAGAAGCTGGTCGCAGCCTGCACCGGCGTAAAGGTCACCACGGATTCGGAGGAAGCCACGCTGATCCAGACGCGGCACAGGATACCGGAGACGCCGCTGCGTCAGGATCAGATCCTGATCCTGCAGGTACCCACGCCGGAACCCCTTCGTGTGGTGGAACCCAGGGAATCGGTCACGAAGCGGATGCACGCGGAGGCTGAGTACAGCCCCATGTGGCTGACGCTGTATGAAGACCTGATCCGCTGCGGCAGGATCGGTATCAGTTCGGAATATCCTGTGTCGGTAGAGGGACGGTATGTGATGAACCCCAGTCCGATTCCGCGCTATGATACGCCGAAGCTGAACGACAGCGACGCTTTATACCTGTTTGGGGCCGGGCGCGAAAAGAAAATATACGCTGTACCGCCGTATACAGCCGTGATCCCGCTGGCTTTTGAAGACGTGCCTTTTGAAGCGGAGAATTTCGCGGGAAAAAAGTGCAGACTGTGCGGTGCGGAGCACGTGTATCTGGATGAACTGACGGACAGTATGACGGGCCGGCGCGTATGTGAGTGCAGCGATACCGGTTACTGCGCAAAGCGCCGGGCCGAAGCGGCAGGGGAAAAAAGGATCTCCGCCGGATTTACGGAAAGTGAGAGGGAGACGGGCGGGAGCGTCTCGGCCGGCGCTTCGGGGGAGGAGATGGCGAGATGAAAAAAGAGGAAGAAAGACCGGTCCTGAAGGTGGAAGGTCTCACCGTCCGGTATGGGAAGGGCTGTCCGCATTGCCTGGAAGGAGGAGCTCTGCTGAAAAATACGTGTCCGCAGTGCAGGACGGTGTGGGCCTGCCGCGCCGTGGATGCGGAGCTTTACCCCGGCGAGATATTGGGCGTTGTGGGCGAGTCCGGATCCGGGAAATCCACGCTGATGAAAAGTTTATACTTCGATTTTCCCGTGACAGAGGGAAGAGCCTGGCTGACTTCCTACAAGGAAGGCGGGGCCGATATATTTCATCAGAATCTTCAGCAGAAGAAGTACATTCGAAATCATATCATGGGAATGGTGTATCAGAATCCGGTGCTGGGACTCCGCATGGACTATTCCAGCGCGGGAAACATAGCTGAGAAACTGATCGCGGCGGGGGGCAGAAGCTTTTCCGCTATGACGGGAAGGGTCAGGGAGCTGCTGGCGGCGGTGGAGATCCTGGAGACGCGTATGAAGGAGCCGCCCAGATATTTCAGCGGAGGCATGCAGCAGAGAGTGCAGATATCCAAAGCGCTGGCAAACAATCCGGCCGTGCTGCTTCTGGACGAGGTCACGACGGGGCTGGACCTTTCCGTTCAGGCCAGGGTACTGGACCTGATCCGCCGGATAAGGCAGGAATACGGGATCTCGATCCTGCTGGTATCTCACGATCTGGCGGTGATCCGCATGCTGGCGGACCGCACTATCGTCATGCTGGACGGGCAGGTGATCGAGCGGGGTCTGACGGATCAGATCCTGGACGATCCCCAGCATCCCTACACACAGCAGCTGGTGCATTCGCTGCTGTAAACGACAAGGAGAACAATTCATATATGAAGACGACATTTATCAACGCCCGCATCGTCACGCCGGATCAGGTTCTGGAAGATCACTGCATGACGGTGGCGGACGGTTACATAGAAAGGATCTGGCGGGGCAAAAGCCCGGCGGCCAGCACCTGCGGCCAGCGGGGAGAGAGGCGGAACTTCGCGGAGAGCCGGTCCGCCGGCAGGATGATCGCAGATGGGCGCCCTGCTGATGAAAGGACTTCGTGTGAGACAGTGGTGGACGTCAGGGGAGCTTACCTGCTTCCCGGCTTCATCGATATTCATTCCGATATGATCGAAGGGCTGCTTCAGCCCAGATCCACTGCCATGATGGATTTTGAAACGGGGCTTTGGGAGGCGGAAAAGCAGCTGGCGGCCTGCGGGATCACTACGATCTTTCATTCTGTGTCTATGTTTCGAGAGGGGAGCTGGGACGCCAGGGAGATCCGCACGGCTCCGCGGGTACGGGAACTGGCGGATCTTATAGACGCCATGCGGAAGAAACCGGGACTGATCCGCAATCGCTATCACCTGCGCTATGAGATGGACAATCTGGAGTGTTACGGCCTGGTGACGGAACTTATGCGGCAGGGCAGGGTACAGATGCTGTCTCTCATGGACCATCGGCCGGGACAGGGGCAGTACCGGGATCTGAATGTGTATCGCCGCCACCTCCCTTCTGCAGGGAAGGATCTGACCGACGGGGAATTTGCGGAGTTGGTGAAGCGGGAGACGGAAAAGCCCATGCTGACCGGGGAAAAGCTGTTCTGTCTGGCAGAGCTTGCTCACCAGCTGGGCATTCCCCTGTCCAGCCACGATGACGACTCGCTGGAGCGGGTGGCGGAGAATGAAAGGCTGGGCGTATCTGTCAGCGAATTTCCCATCAGCATGGAAGTGGCCGGAGCCGCCCGGGAACGCGGGATCGCAATTCTTCTGGGAGCGCCTAATATTTTGCTGGGCGGAAGTCACTCGGGCAATCTGTCGGCGGAGGAGGCCATCCGCCGGGGCTGCGCCGACATTCTGTGCAGTGATTACTATCCCCAGGCGCTGCTGCGGGCAGTATTCTGCCTGGCGGAAAAACAAGTTGTGCCGCTGTATCAAGCCTGCCGGTTCGTCTCACTGAATCCGGCCAGAGCTGCGGGGCTCTCCCGGGAGACGGGAAGCCTGGAGAAAGGGAAACAGGCGGATTTCCTCATCGTCGAGGCGGAGGGGTACAGCCGTCCCCGTCTGCTTCAGACCTGGGTGTCCGGCAGAGCGGCCATGGAGCTGAACTACGGCGGCCTATGCACCGGGCCCGGCGGGCAGGACGAAGCAGGGGAAGACCGGGTCCGGGAGAAAGGGGATGTGACAGGATGAGACCGATATTGATGATCGAAGATCTTTCCAAAGAGTTTTATCTGCATGAGCAGAAGAAAAAGATCAGCAGCTGCAGGAATATCTCCTTATCCCTTCAGAAAGGCGGATTCATCGGCATCGTCGGAACCTCCGGGGCCGGAAAATCAACGGTGCTGCGCTGTATCTACCGCACATATCTGGCCACCGGGGGGCGTGTGGTCTATGATTCTCTGGCCTACGGCCCTCTGGATCTGGTTGCCGCGGCGGAGCGCCAGATCATCTATCTGCGCAGGGCGGAGATCGGCTATGTGTCGCAGTTTTTGTCCACACTGCCCCGGACGACGGCGTTTCAGTACGTGACAGACGCGGCGCTGGACGCGGGATTTCCACAGGATGAGGCGGAAGAGCGAGCCGCGGAGATGCTGCGGTATTTCAGGCTGCGCGAGGATCTGTGGGCCCTTTATCCCGTCACTTTTTCCGGGGGCGAGAAGCTGCGGCTGAATCTGGCCCAGGCTATGGTGAAAGCGCCCAGATTACTTCTGCTGGACGAACCCACGGCCAGTCTGGATCCGGACACAAAGCTGCTGGTGCGGGACCTGCTCATCCGTTTGAAGGCTCAGGGCACTTCCATGCTGGGGATCTTCCACGATCTGGCTTTTATGGACGGGCTGTGCGATCAGGTCTTTAACCTGTCCCGGGGCAGCTTTGCAGATCGGGAAGAGCGCGCTGTAAAATGAGGGATGAATGGACCATCGGACAAAGGGAGAGATGTGCAGAGAAAGAACCGGAACAGGAAACGGGGAGAGGGCCAGACCAGGGGCCGGAAAGGGGATCAAAGTGAGGAATGGAGAGCGGAATGGAGCAGGGAACAGAGACGGCGGGAGCGCAGAGAAAGCGGTGAGAGCGGATCTGCACGTACATTCCACCTGCTCCGACGGCAGCGAGGACCTTCGAGGAATTTTGGCAAGAGCTGCGGGGCTGGGCCTTACGCACCTGGCCTTCACGGATCACGACTGTACCCGTTACGCTGGGGAGGCACAGCGGCTGGGGGCGGAGACCGGCGTGGCGGTGATCCCGGGGGTGGAGATCTCCGCCTCGGACCGGACCACAGGACGCAAGGTGCACATACTGGGATATGATTATAAACGGCCGGAGCCCATCGAAGCGGTCTGCGCTCCGATTTTGAGACGCAGGCACGAAAACTGCCTGAAGCAGATCGGCATTCTCAGGGATCTGGGGTATTGCATATCGGAGGAGGCCGTGGCTCCCTACGCCGCAGGAGGGACCTTCTATAAACAACATATATTGAAATATCTCTATGATACGGGGCAAAGTCCCGCCGTATTCGGGGATGTTTACAGAACGGTGTTTAAAAACGGAGGGCCCTGTGATTTCGATATCGAATACGCGGAGGCCGTGGAAGCGGTGCGGGCTGTGGCAGAGGCGGGGGGCTACGCGGTGCTTGCCCACCCCGGGCAGCAGCAGAATTTCGATCTTATCCCGGAACTGGTCCGCGTGGGCCTGAGCGGCATCGAGCGGAATCATCCGGCGAACACACAGAAGCACCGGGAGCTGATCTCGCGGCTGGCCGCGGACAACGGTCTCTTCTGCACGGGCGGCAGCGATTTTCATGGGATCTATGAGGCCAAGGGACAGCCGCTGGGAAGTGTTCTGGCGCCGGAGGATTGTCCGCTGCCGGGGCTGGTATTAATAAAGGATTAAAACCGTTTTAACCTGCCGTTTATATGTCTTTAACAAAGGAAGCATAGAATGGACCTCGTTACAGACGTGAAACTCAATGTTAAAAGGAGAACCTATTATGAAACGAATTTTGTTGGCGGGCCTGGCCCTTGCAATGTGCTTTGGAATGCTCACGGGCTGCGTGACAAGCGGCGAGGGAGACGAATACGGCGGCGGCTCGGCGGCGCTGGACGAGAAGACGCTGAATATCTACACGGCACTGGAAGACGAGCAGGTTTCCGAGTATCTGGCCGATTTTAAAGAGAAGTATCCGGACGTGACGGTGAATATCACCAGAGATTCCACGGGCATCATCACGGCGAAGCTGCTGGCGGAAAAAGACAACCCCCAGGCCGACGTGGTATGGGGTCTGTCCGCTGCCAGTCTTCTTGTACTGGACGGCGAAGGGATGCTGCAGCCCTACGCTCCGGAGGGTGTGGACCGCATTCTGCCGGAATTCAAAGATACAGAGAATCCGCCGAAATGGGTCGGCATCGATGCCTGGGAAACGGCGTTTCTTGTAAATAAAGAGGTGCTGGCCAGCCACAATGTGACGAAGATACCGGAGAGTTACGAAGATCTGCTGGATCCCCAGTACAAGGGATTGATCGCCATGTCAAATCCCGCCTCATCGGGAACGGGGACGCTGACGGTGAACGGGGTTCTGACGCTGTACGGCGAAGAGAAGGGATGGGAGTATCTGGATAAACTTCACGAGAACGTGGCTGTTTACCTGCACTCCGGAAGCGCCCCGGCGAAGAATACGGCCACAGGAGAATACGGCATCGGAGTCAGCTTCGGTTATCGCTGCATCAAATCCGCACAGGAGATGGGCGACAACGGCGTCGTGGTATTTCCGAAAGAAGGTTCCGGCTGGGACGTGGAGGCCAACTGCCTGATCAAGAAGCCCGAGGGCGAGAAGGAGATCGCGAAAACCTTCCTCAGCTGGGCCATCGAGGACGACCGCATGGCTCAGTACGCCACCAACTATCCCATCGTGGCCACGGGGATCGGAGACTCCATCCCGGAGGGCTACGAAAAGAATCCGGTGGATCAGCTGATCAAGAACGTAGATCTGAAATGGTGCGCGGAAAACCGCGACCGCATTCTCACCGAATGGACCAATCGCTACGACGGAAAAAGCGCGGCGGAATAGTACGGCGTATCTGAACCCGGCGGACCGGGCCAGGACGCTTCGGCGCCCTGTGCCGGCTATCGGCCGCGGACCGGAAACGACAGCAGCAGGACATTTTCCGCTCATGCGGGAAATGCCCTGTTTTAGAAAGAAGAGGAGGATCAAATCCATGACAGAAAGTGCGATCCGTGTAGAAGGCGTGTTCAAGCGCTACGGACAAAACACCGTACTGAACAATATCGATCTGGATATCAAAGAAGGCGAGTTCGTCTGTCTGTTGGGCCCCTCTGGCTGTGGAAAATCCACGCTGCTGCGTCTTATCGCGGGGCTGGATATGCCCACAGAGGGGAAGATTTATTTAAAAGGAAAGGACGCGACGTTTCTGCCCGCGTCAAAACGAAATTTCGGAATCATGTTTCAGTCTTACGCCCTGTTTCCGAATCTCACTGCTTTTGAAAATGTAGCTTACGGTCTGAGAAACCAGAAGCTTGCCAATAAGACCGTCAACGAGGTGGTAAATCGTTATTTCGCCATGGTGGGGCTGACTGAGGCCCGGGATCGTTACCCGGCTCAGCTGTCCGGCGGAGAGCAGCAGAGAGTGGCGCTGGCCAGAGCGCTGGCCACTAATCCCAGTTTTCTGCTTCTGGACGAGCCGCTCTCCGCTCTGGACGCCAAGGTCCGCATCAAGCTGCGCCGGGAGATCTGCCGGATCCAGAGAGAACTGGAGCTTACCACCATCATGGTGACCCACGATCAGGATGAAGCGCTGACCATGGCGGACAGGATCATCGTCATGAACAGGGCGATGATCATGCAGTCCGGAACGCCTCAGCAGATTTACGAGCGCCCGGAAAGCAGATTCGTGGCGGATTTCATCGGAGCCATCAACTTCTATCCCGATTTTGACAAGGGAGGCCGTCTTTCCGCCGTGCGTCCCGAAAATATCCGCATGGGGACGGAGCCGGAGGAGGGAAGTCTCTGCGCGGAGCTGGAGACCATGGAATTCCGCGGAAGTTTCTGCCGTCTCACCGCCCGTCTCACCGGGATGCAGAGGAACGACGAGCTGATGGTGGATCTGCCCTACAGCGAGGTGAAGCAGCTGGATCTGAAGGTGGGAGGCGTCGTATATCTGAATCTGCCTTCCCAGCAGGTGCTGCACTTCGCGGAACAGGGGGCGTAGGATGGAAGGAAGTTTATTGGAAACGGCAGGCGCGGCGTCGGATCCGGGGACGCCGGTCTCTCCGGCGTGCGCCGGTTCCGGCCTTCCCGGCGGAGCCCGGGATCGAGCCGTCTCCGGCCGATTTGACCGGCTTCGGTGCTACACCGGTCAGGATGCGGTCAAGCTGGTGCTGATCCTGTGCGTGCTGTTCGGTTTTCTGGTGTTTCTCGCGGGGCCGCTGCTCATGTTGTTCATCAAAGCGTTTCAGGATAAGTCGGGAGCTTTCGTGGGGCTGACACAGTTCGCCACGTATCTGAGTTCGCCGAACATGGTGATATCTCTCACCAACACGCTGTTTATCGCCGTTACGTCCACAGTCATTTCCGTGACCGCGGCGTTCTTCTTTGCCTATGCCATGACGAGAAGAGCGGTGCCCTTCAAGCCCGTATTCCGATTCATCGCCATGCTTCCCATGTTCGCCCCCACCATGCTGCTTGGCATGTCGCTGATCTATCTGTTCGGAAACAAGGGACTTGTGACCCAGGCAGGGCTGGCGCTTCCGCTCTACGGACCGGTTGGGATCGTGATTTCGGAGGCCATCTACGGTTTCCCCGTGGCGCTGATGATCCTGACGGTGGCCTTTTCCGCCGCAGACAACCGTCTGTTTGAAGCGGCGGACGTCATGGGAACAAGTCCGCTGCGCAAGATGCTGACCATCACGCTGCCCGGTGTGAAATACGGGCTGATCAACGCGCTGTTCGTCTGCTTTACATACAGTTTTACGGATTTCGGCGCGCCCAGCGTTGTGGGAGGGAATTACAACGTGCTGGCCACTGACATCTACAAGCAGGTCATCGGTCAGCAGAATTTCAACATGGGAGCCGTAGTGGGCATCTTCATGATGATCCCCACGGTGATCTCCTTTGCGGTGGACAGGATCACCAGCGTCAGGCAGGGAAGCGCCATTTCGTCCAAGTCGGTTCCTTACCGGATCAAGCCCAGCCGCGGCGCCGACGCGGCGGCCACGTTTTTCTGCGGCGCTGTGTCCCTGTTCCTCGTGGCCTTTTTCGCCGTGTCGCTGTACGGATCTCTCGTCACTTCCTGGCCTTACAATATGGAGCTGACGCTGGCTCACTACGACTTCTCGACGGTGGGCGCCGGGGGAGGGGTGGAATCCATCTACCAGTCCCTGCGGGTATCGCTGGCCACGGCGGTAATCGGTACGGCTGCTGCATTTCTGACGGCGTATCTGATCGAGAAGCTGTCGGTGTTTTACGGACTCAGGAGACTGCTTTACCTGTTCTCCATTACGCCTAACGCCGTGCCCGGAACAGTGGTCGGTCTGGCTTATATTTTGTTTTTCAACCCCAGGACCTTCCCCATACCGGGAAGCGGCCTGTCCCTGGTAAATGGGTTCAACTTTCTGTACGGCACGACGATGATCCTCATTCTCGTGAACATCGTCCATTATTTTTCAGTGCCTTTTGTGACGGCGTCCACGTCGCTGAAGCGGCTGGACAAGGAGTTTGAGACGGTATCCGACTCCTTGTCGGTGCCTTTCTACAAGACGCTGTTTCGCATCACGGTTCCCATGTCCTTCGGCGCGATCCTGGAAATGATGGTGTATTTCTTCGTCAATTCCATGATCACTGTTTCCGCCGTGATCTTTCTCTACACGCCCATTACCAAGCTGGCCAGCGTAGTGGTGCTGAACGTGAAGGGCGCGGGGGACGACGCGGAGGCGGCGGCCCTCTGCATGGTCATTTTGGCCGTAAACATCGCGGTGCGCCTGATCTACGAGTTCGTGAGCAGAAGAGTGGGCCGCAGGACCGACGCGTGGATGACCCGTGGATGACCTGTAGGTGACCCGTGGATCGGGGTTGCAGACTGGGTACGGCGGAAGGCCGGAGGGAGCCGCGCCTGCAGGAAAATGAAACAATGACAGATATCACATATCATAGGGGAGACGACGAATGAAACATGTAATGATGGACAATGATATTTATAATCCGAAGATAAAAGCCGTGATCTTTGACTGGGCGGGAACGACCATCGACTACGGCTGCTTCGCGCCGCTGGCGGGTTTTGTGGACGGCTTTTCTTCAAAGGGCGTGCACATCACCAGCGCCGAGGCCAGAAAGCCGATGGGGATGCTGAAGCTGGATCACACCCGGGCCATCGCGGAAATGCCCCGGGTGAGGGAGGCCTTCGCGCAGATCAACGGCCGGGAGCCGGAGGAAAAGGATGTGCTGGAGATCTATCATGTGTTTGAAAAGACGCTGATGGACAATATTCTCTCTTATACTGACGTGAAGCCGGGGGTATGCGAGGCGGTGGAACGGCTGAGAGAACGGGGGATCCGCGTGGGCTCCACAACAGGGTACACCAGAGCGATGATGGATCGGATCATCGGCAAAGTGGCGGCGGCCGGTTATCGGCCCGACACCTGCGTCTGCGCTGACGAGGTACCGGCGGGGAGACCGTATCCCTACATGATCTGGGCGAACATGACCCAGCTGGGAGTACCGGATCCGCAGCTGGTGGTGAAGGTGGGAGACACCGTGTCGGACATCGGCGAGGGCGTTTCCGCCGGTGTCTGGACCGTAGGCGTGGTCATGGGTTCCAGCGAACTGGGACTGACGATGGAAGAAGCGGGGGCTCTTTCCGCGGAAGAACTGGACGGGGAGATCAGCCGTGTGAAAAAGACATTCTATAAGGCCGGCGCCGACTATATCATTGCGGATATGAGCGGGCTTGAGGGCGTGATCGCGGATATCGAGAGACGTTTAGCGCAGTCTGCGCCCCGGAAGCTGCTGACGCCGGGACCGCTGACCACCAGACGCAGCGTCAAGGAAGCCATGCTTGCGGATCACTGCACCTGGGACGAGGAATACAAGGCGATCACAAGAGGGATCATGGATCGGATCGCCGGAATCAGCGCCAACACAGAAGAATATGCCGCGGTGCTTCTGCAGGGCAGCGGTTCCTACGCGGTGGAGGCCATGATCCAGAGCTTCTGCAGAGATGGGGAAAAGCTTCTGATCGTGGAAAACGGAGAGTACGGAAAGCGGATGGCGCGTCAGGCCGGCATGGCGGGGAAGACCTTTGAGATCCTGGAATTTGACATGTGTCACGCCATCGACCCCGCCGCCGTAGAGCAGCGTCTGGACGACGATCCAGAGATCCGCACCGTGATGTTTGTGCACAGTGAGACCACCAGCGGTGTGATCAATCCCGTTGAGAAGCTGGCCAGGCTGGCAAAGTCCAGAGGAAAGACTGTGCTGGTGGACGCCATGTCCAGCTTCGGCGCTTACGAGATCGATATGAAGGCCTGGGGGATCGACGGCCTGGCTTCCAGCGCCAATAAATGTCTGGAGGGACTCCCCGGGCTTGCTTTCGTCATCGCGCGCAGGGAGCTGATCGAGAACGCGAAGGGAAATTCACGGTCTCACTGTCTCGATCTGTACGACCAGTACCAGGGGCTGTACCCGGGTGGAGGGAAGTTCCGCTTTACGTCGCCCACCAACGTGGTCCTCGCTCTGGAACAGGCGCTGCGGGAATACGACGCCGAAGGCGGTCAGGAAGCCCGGAAAGCGCGCTATATGGAAAATCACAGAGCTCTGGTCCGCGGCATGGAGGCGCTGGGCATCCGTTCCATCGTACCGCGGGGCTGGCAGTCCTGCATCATTACGACTTTTGATCTGAAGGTGCGCGATCCGAAAACGGGGGCGGAGATGCCGCTGGATTTTGACAGTATGTACCAGTGGCTGAAGGCCCGGGGATTCGTCATCTACCCCGGAAAGCTGACTGATCAGCCTACCTTCCGCATCGGGACCATCGGCGATATCTACTCCCGAGATATCCGGGAACTGTGCCGCGCGCTTGGCGAATATATCAGGGAACATCAATCGTTAAAATAAGACGGAGAATGGAGAAGCTCAGAAAAATCAGGGGAAAGAGGGGAACGGGATGAAAAAAAAGGGAATTCTATTTGACAAGGACGGTACGCTGATCAGCCTGTCGGAGTTTTGGAAACTGCCTGTTAAAAAACTGGCGGGAAAGGTGGCTTTTGAGTATGGCTTTTCAGACGACAGAGGAAAGCAGGAGAAGCTGCTGATGGCCGCCGGCATCGACGGGGGCGGCCGTATCATTCCGGACAGCCCGCTGGCGGCGGGCACGAACCGGGATATCGGCCGCGGGTGGGAAAAACTGCTGAGACTCTGGGAACTGCGGGACAGGAGGTCCCCTCTCGAAGAGCGGGAAGCTTTTGCGGCGCGGCTGGCGGATGAGCTGGCGGACATGGCCTGTTGTTTCGGAGAAGTGAGGCCCCTTGCCGATCTGAGACGGCTGTGCGGAGAGCTCTCCCATCGTGGGTATGTGCTGGGAATCGCCACGGCGGACAGCCCGCAGACTACCCGATATTGTCTGGAGAGCCTTGGAATACTGGGCAGCTTCGCCTTTCTGGGAACGGCGGAACAGGATATGAAACCAAAGCCGTCGCCGGATATGATGGAGGCATTCTGCCAGACCTGCGGTCTGGACGCAGAGCAGGTCTACATGGTGGGCGATTCTCTAAACGACATGCTCTTTGCGAAAAACAGCGGGGCACGGGGACTGTTTCTGTCCCAGGACGAGCAGCCGGACCTGCCGCCGGGCGCGGTGGCGCGTCTCCGCCGTCTGGATGAACTAGCGGAGATTCTGCACTAGCGCGCTGCCTTTTTCAGAGCCTGAACTGCTGACGCGGCTGATCGGAGGACGCGTCTATTTTGGCTGGCCCGACTGATCTCTCCCCCGTCTCGCATCTATTCACATATCCAGGATCAGCCGGTCCCCGTCCACGGGGCTGAGATAGCCGCTGACGCCAGGAACTGTTCGATCGTTGCTGAAGTCGTATACTGCGGCGTAGACCAGCCCGGCGTGGGTGTCCGCAGCCGTCTGAGGATGGCAGCCGTTCCGGCTGTCCGGTTTTTGTGTTTCCTCCCGGCGGTACACCAGCAGGCAGGTGCTGAGGGAGCTGTGGTAATTCTGGTAGCAGGCGACGGCCAGCCGCCGTCCGTCATAACTCATGATCAGATCATACAGGGGGATATCTTTTTCTAAATCCCCGCATTCGTACAGATCTCCGCACATTTGGAGCTCATAGAGACCGCCGGCATCAGGAGTCAGCACGTAGAAGCTTCCGTCGCTGAAAATAGCCGCAAGGAAGCCGTCGCATTGTTTGAACTGGACGATCTGAACATCGGAGATATGCGGGTATGCAGTCTTGAGCTCTGCCGGCGCTGTTCCTTTCGCCTGCGTCGCCTGCGCGGGCGCCTCCGCTGTGTCCGGGAGCGAGGCGGGCAATTGAACGGTTTTGTCGTCTGATTTCTTCGTTTCCGGAGGATCCGGCAATTGCAGAGGAAACTGGGTTTTCTGGATCAATCGCATGTCAGACCGATCGATGACGGATAAGTAAAACGCTGTGGCGTTTTCGCCGGAGGGTTCCTCAGTGACAAGCAGGAGCCGGCTTGAAGCGGCTTCAGCCTGCAGGGAACAGACGCGGGTCGTTTCGTCCAGAGGATAGACCAACTGGATACGGTCTGAAGAAAGATAGGTTTTTCCGTCTTTTTCTTCAATGGGAAGGAGGTGTATCCCTGAACTTTCCGCAGGGACCGGAAGCGGTCCTCCGGTATCCAGGTCTGTCAGGGACAGGGCGAGGTACCAGGCGTCCTTCAGAATCACGGAATTGGACTCAAAACCGATCCCGCCGGACAGCGTGTTGCTCTCCACTTCAGTGATGTTTCCCGCTCTGTCCCGCACCACGGATATCTCCAGCCTGTGGTCCGGACGAACTGGTATGCAGAAATTTTTTTCGAGGGATCCGCCCCTGTTCTCGTCGTCCATGCGGAAGATAAGTCCGGGGGTGTAGGCGTCGATGAAAAGGGGATAGACATCGTAATAATCTTTCAGAAGAATGATCTCCCGCCGCCTTTGTCCCGCCGGCGTGCGGCCGGCCACATCCCGGACAGGCGCGGCTACCCCGGTCTGCAGCAGATATTCGTCTTCCAGGTCGATGGTATTTCCGCTGAGACTGAAGCTCGAGGAGAAACTCAGGTCGACGCGGGGGGGCCTCGGGCTGTTCTCCCACTTGCTCTGCTGGTAAAAACGAAAGTCGGTGGCGGCTGCCGGCTGTCCCCCGGGAGTGATGACGGTGTCCCAGAACAGGTGGTGGTCGTAGTGATATCGGGATGTAAGGGAGATTCCCTTCGCCTCGGCGGCGTGGCCGGCCAGCACGGTTTCCCCTATGGTCACCGCGTCTTTTTTTGAGTCCAGTCCGCCGTACGCTCCGCAGAGCAGGAAGCCCGACAGGACAAACAGTACGCCGGCGAGAAGCAGACTTTTACGCATCACAGCTCCTCCTGTCTTTCACCTGTCAGATCGGACAGCGCTTTGCTGACCCGGTCGGACTTATATTGATAGGTTTCCTTTACATAGCCCATCAGCGTGCGGCCTGAATCCTCCAGTTCCTGGGTGGTCATATCGCCGACGATCCGCCCTCTGTGGATCAGGACCGCCCGGCTGATGAAGTTTTCTACCTCCGCCAGAAGATGGGTGGAGAGAAAGACTGTTTCCGAGGGCTCCAGTATGCCCAGCAGGACCTTGTAAAAGTCCTCCCTGTTAAATACGTCGTTTCCGGCGAAGGGTTCGTCCATCAGGATGTAGTCGGCGCCCTGAGAGAGAGCCAGGATCACTTCGAACTGGTTTTTCTGGCCAGTAGAAAAATGGCGCAGCGCTTTGTTTGCGGGAAGCTCGAAGAAATCCATCAGACCGTGAAACCGCTTTGAGCGAAATGCAGGGAAGTGCAGTTCGTAAAATTCGCGGTGAGCCGCGGCCGTCAGATTGGGGAAAAAGGAGTGCTCGCAGGTGGCAAAAGAGACGCGCGCGATGTTGGCCCGGGTTATAGGATGGCCGTCCAGCGTGATCTCTCCGTCAAAGGGCAGATAGCCCAATATGCATTTCAAAAGCGTGGTCTTGCCGGCGCCGTTTTCACCAAAGAGACCTACGATCTCACCTGGGGAAAGACAGAGAT
This sequence comes from Bacilliculturomica massiliensis, assembly GCF_900605495.1. Classification (GTDB taxonomy): domain Bacteria; phylum Bacillota; class Clostridia; order Peptostreptococcales; family Anaerovoracaceae; genus Bacilliculturomica; species Bacilliculturomica massiliensis. The sequence goes on along the minus strand of NZ_LR027591.1, from coordinate 150,189 downwards.
CCACCTGCTTCAGGGCGGGTTTCCAGTTGTATGATTTACTTACATTGTGCAGTTTCAGCATGGTGATTCTCCTATCGCAAAACATTCCAGATTTTGTCCCATTGACCGGAGCTCAGGCAGGTCTCCGGCGTGACCAGCAGATAGATACCGAAGTAGAGCGCCAGTAACAGCCCTGCGGCCAGAAGGGCTGCAGCCGCCGTCAGCAGGGGCAGCGCGGCGCAGCGCCGGACGAGCTCCAAGCGTCGGGGAAGCCGCCGCATGAGGTATATGCTTTTGCTGCCCTGGAAATGGTAAAAATAATGGTAGGCCAGAAGAGCTGCAGCTCCCAGCGCAGTCATGGGAAACCCGATCAGGCTGTCGCGGAGAAGCAGGATGAAATCCGGCATCACAGCGTTCACATCCAGGATTTTTTCTGCGCCCGCCTGAAGGAAGAGGGAATCGCGGGCCTGAAACAGGGCCAGGAAAAAGCGGAGACTGTACAGGAGGCTCAGAGAAAAAGCCCAGGCGGTCCACTTGGCCTCCTGTCGGTGATCGAGTCCGGGAGGGACCCAGTTTCCGATGCCGCGGGTTACGCTTTCTCCTGCATCGCGGGCCTGGCTATGGATCTTGGCGCTGCTGGTCTCTCTGTCATATGACATGACGCACACCTCCCTCTTCTATCTGGCCGGGGTCCGGCTCTCTGCCGAAACGCCCCCACTGCATATCAAAGCACAGGCGGGCGGCGGTGCAGAGAGCGATGATAAGGGTAATGATATCGGAGACAAAACTGTCGATCTGCCGGGGAAACGCGACCAGGGTCAGGACTGCCAGCACGACGATGGCGATCCCCCTCTCTCCGCGCCGCTGGCGCATGGAAAAGGAGGAGGCGGCGGCGCCCAGCGCCGCGATCAGCGCGCCGTTTCTGAGCCAGATACTGACTGCCGCCATGGGCAGCAGACCGTGGAGAAAATCGCTGCGGTAGAATGCCATAAAGATAGTCTGATCGTTCCAATAAGCCGGATCCAGGGAGTTCACGTACACGCGGCACAAAAGCAGAGCCGTAAGGAGCTGGACCGCCCAGAAAACAAGAAAACACATACTGTTGTAAAAGGCCCACAGCAGGGCGGTGGTCCCCTCGCCGACGGAAAGACGCCGGAGCGTATATCCGCACTTGCTGCCCCAGCGCTCGCAGCCCGCCAGACTGAGCAGGGCGCAGAGGATCACAAAGGCCCCGCCGCAGACCAGGGGCATTTTGCTCAGAGTGATCATCGCCTCCAGCCTGCAGGGCTGGGCGGCCGTCTGCCGGAGAAGACGCAGGAACAGGACCGTTTCCAGCGCGGACATGAGAAACAGCAGGCTGATTATTTTATAAATCGTGCTTCTGGCGGCGATCGTCATAACGGAAAAATATTGTCTCATCGTCTGCTCTCCTGTCTCAATCCCAGATTTTTTCTACAAGGCGGATGGTGTCTTCCCTGGAAACGCCCATCTGCTGCATGGCTTTGATCAGCGTTTTTACATCGCTTTCCACCAGCTGAGAACGGATCCGTGAGATCTGCGTTTCCCCGGCGGTGATATAGCTCTTTGCGCCTGAGTGGGACTCGATGATCTCCTCTTCCTCCAGCATGCGGTACGCTTTCTGGATCGTATTGGGATTCACGCCCAGCAGGGAGGAGAGGACCCGCCTGGAGGGGAGCTCGTCGCGGTCCCGTATGGTTCCGGCGATAATACCCCTTTTAATGTACCGGATGATCTGCATATAGATGGGACTGCCGTCCTCCATGGTAAAGGATTCAAATGAAATCATCGGCGAGTTACCTGCTGCCTTTCAAAATGAAAACTGTGTTAGTTAAGTAATACGGTTAACTGTATTATATCAATAATACGGTTTTTGTCAACAGGATATCGGCTGAAAGGTCTGCTGCAGAGACGAACTCATTTTTCACCACAGCGGAGCTCGGTCTAATTACATGACACAACACCTGAAAGTATGGTACAATGTCCATACCCCGCGACTGGCGAGCCAAGGGCGAAGGCAGAGCGGCGGTATGACAGGTGCCCAGAACACTTAGCGACTGCCAAGCCGAAGGCGAAGGCAGAGCTTAGAGTTTATGGTACAATGTCCATACCCCGCGACTGGCGAGCCGAAGGCGATTACGGTACGACGAAGGCCGGGCGAAGGAGCCCGGTCTTCGCTGTCGGCGGAGGCGAGCGGGGAAACCAGTGAGAAGCCATGATCAAAACGCGGCCGGTCAGGCGCGGCGGGGCGTGAAGTTCCCGGATGTGCGGCGCGGCAGGCGGAAGATAGACAGGAGATTTATAAAATGAGCGATCAAACCATAGCGATAGCCAACCACGCAGCCATACTGCTGGGCAGTTCAGAGCTGTGCGGGGGAGAGGCGGCCAGGGTCAAAGAGGTGATGAGCCGTCTGGAAAATCAGGAGATCACAGTTTCTGTGATCGGGCAGTTCAAGCGGGGAAAGAGCACGCTGGTCAACGCCATTCTGGGCGAACAGCTGATGCCCGTGGGCATTGTGCCGGTCACGTCGGCAGTGACGAGGGTCCGCTACGGACAGCGATCCGCGGCCGTACATTTTGAGAACGGCGCGGTGCAGCAGGTGGAGCCGGAGGAACTGGCCGCATATATCAGCGAGCAGAGCAACCCGGACAACGGACTGGGAGTTGCATCGGTCACGCTGCAGACTCCGGCAGATTTTCTGAAGGACGGCATCACCTTTGTGGACACGCCGGGCGTGGGTTCCGTGCACCGGCACAATTCCGACGCGGCTTACGCTTTTGCGGCGGAGAGCGACGCGGTTATTTTCATGCTGTCCGTGGACAGCCCCATCAACGAGATCGAGATCGATTTTCTGCGCAGAGCCAGGGAATACGCGGCGAAGTTTTATTTTGCCGTGAATAAGATCGATACGGTGACAGAGGACGAACTGGAGATATATCTGGATTATTGCCGCAGACTGCTGTGCAGCCTGCTGGATGTGCAGGAGGTGCAGATGTTTCCGGTGAGCGCCAGATCCGGGACGGGTCTGAGCGCGCTTCGGGAAAGTATTGAAAAGGACTGCCGCGAGTCGGTAAGGGAGATACTGGATGCTTCGGCGCGGAAAAAGCTCTATGATATTATCGGCAGGGCGGTGTCGCAGCTGAATCTGTACTGGAAGGCGCTGAATATGGTCCCCAGCAGTTTCGACGAGCGGTTTGCGGCCATGGAGGAAAGCTTTGCGGAGCAGAGGACTTCGGCGGAAGAGGCGGTGGCCCGTCTCAACGAAGAGGCGGACCGCATTGAGACGGAGCTGGAGCAGATCATCGACAGAGAATTCGATTATTGGATGGACGAGCTGACAGAGATGGGGAGAGCGGAAGCGGAAACCTGTCTGCGCAAGATCTACGAAAAGGGGAGAAAGCAGCTGAGACGCGATTTTGCAAAGATCGCAAACGGTATGGAGCTGCACAGAAATGAAGTGAAGCGGGCGCTGTCGGCGGCTGTTTTGAGCCAGTTTGGCATGGAGTACCATTACGAGCTTACAGAACTGGATCTTTCCGGCAGACAGGCTGCAGGCGCGGAAAGGGCCGGCGGGGAGCTCCCGGGACTGGAAGCCGTGCCTGCGGGATCGCCGGCGAAGCCTGATGAGGCCCCGCTGACGAGAGAAGATCTGGAACACCTGCGAAATGCTTTTCTGGAGGATTACAGCGGCCGTCTGGAAGAAGGGCTGGAGGAACTGGCAGGAAGGCTGCGGGGCGAGACGGAGCAGCTTTGCGACGAGCTGTATGAAACCCTGTCCCGGGTGCTGCTCTATCGGGAACAGAGCACCTATGCGGTGGCCCGGCGTATTGAGGATCTGAACCAGCTGACCAGAAAGCTCAAGCGTCTGAGGGAGAGACTGTGATGAGTGAAAAACGGACGGACTTAAGGCTGGGTCCCATTGTCATCGAGCATATGGATCTGGCCCAGATCGCCGATTCCGGGCAGTGTTTTACCTGGACCCGGCTGGACGAAGGATGTTACGCCATCCAGGCCTTGGGCCGCTGTCTGGTGGCCGTCCAGGAGGGAGACCGCTTTTTCTTTTCCTGTTCTGAAGATGAGTTTCGGCAGGTGTGGAGTCATTATTTTGACCTGGAGCGGGATTACGGTCAGCTGAAACGGCGCATCGATCCGGAGGATGCGTACTTGAGAGCCGCGGTGGAATACGGCGGCGGCATCCGGGTATTGAAGCAGGATCTGTGGGAGGTCATGGTGAGTTTCCTGATCTCCCAGAACAACAACATCGGCCGGATCCGAAACAGTATTCGCGGGCTGTGCGGGGAATACGGGCGGAAAATGCCGATGGATGGCGGCCGCTTTTATTACGCATTTCCCCGGCCTGAAGAACTGGCTGCGGCAGGAGAAGCGGATTTCATCAGATTGGGACTGGGATACAGAGCGAAATATTTGAAGGCTCTGACGGAGGATATGAAGGACGGCGGACTGGCCCAGCTGAAAGGCGAGCTGGACGGGGCGGACGACGAAACGGCCGGAGAACGGCTGATGTCCATCTACGGGATCGGCAAAAAAGTAGCGGACTGTATCTGCCTGTTCGGCCTTCACCGCACCGGTGTATTTCCGGTAGACACGCATATCAAAAAGATCATCGCCGGCAATTACGCCGGTAACTTTCCATACGAGCGCTATGGCAGCGAGCTGGGGATCGTCCAGCAGTACCTGTTTTATTACCATCTGAAAGGAAGCGCTTATTAGCCCCTGACTGTCTTTATCTCCCGCCCCGCAGATTCTTGGCCATGGCCACGTGAACGACGCCGGCCTCGGTGAAAGGATCGGAGGTTTTCGTGTAGCCGCATTTTTCATAGAATCCAGCAACGTCAAATTTGGCGTCCATGACGATTCGGGTAAAGCCCCTGGACTGGTAATACCCTTCGATAAACTGCAGGACCTTTCTGCCAAGACCCAGATCCCGGTATTCTTTCAGAAAGCAAAATCTCTGTAATTTGACGGCGGCGGGATCCAGCCGCAGGCAGCGGAGCGCGCCGGCAGACTCTCCGCCCCAGCGTACGGCAAAATGGTCGCAGGGACCGTTCAGCCGGTCGCAGGCGTCTCTCTCGATGTCCCGCGGCACCCCCTTTTCGCCGGTAAAGACCTGTTCGCGTATATTCAGACAGGCCGCAAGCTCCCGGGCGTTCTCCGCCCTTTCAATGCTCAACTCTGCAGCGTTGTGATCGTGGTCGTTCATGTTTTAACCTCTCTTTGATCAGACGATCTATCGGAAAACCGGCGTCGGATCGACGCCGTAAAACGTGTATGTCACGTATATGCCAACAGTTTAACGTCTTTGCGCAGCGCTGTCAAACGAGTCTGTGTCCGCGGGCTGCGGCTGGCTGTAGGGCCGGGTAAGGCGGCGGTTCTGGCGGGTTTCTTTCACATTATTCATTTTATGTGTTTTGAAGTGTGAGAAGAGGGTATATCTCTACCAAGAAATTAATAATGATAATTGTTATTGATATTTGGGAGGCGCCGATGGGCAGTATAAAGAACCGAAAGAGAGAAGGAGGTAGTTGTATGTTTTTCAAGACGACGGAACAGCAGGAGGCTCTGCGGGCGAGGATCAGAGAATTTGCTGAGACAGAGGTGAAACCCCTGACCTTTCTCATGGACAAGGAAAATATGTTTCCTACAGAACCCATAAAGAAGTTTGGCGAGATGGGGCTGATGGGGATTCCTTATCCTGAAGAATATGGCGGAGCAGGGCTGGATATTCTCAGTTATGCCATCGCGGTGGAGGAACTGGCAAGGGTGGACGGTGGAACGGGCGTGATCCTTTCCGCGCATGTATCCCTTGGCAGCTGGCCCATATTTGCTTACGGCACGGAGGAACAAAAACAGAAATACCTGGTGCCGCTGGCAAAGGGTGAGAAGATCGGCGCCTTTGGTCTGACGGAACCTAATGCGGGCAGCGACGCCGGCGGCACGGAGACGACGGCGGTGCTGGAAGGCGATCATTACATCCTCAACGGTGAAAAAATATTTATTACCAACGCGGATAAAGCGGATACGTATGTGATCTTTGCCGTTACGACGCCGGATATCGGGGTTCGCGGCATCAGTGCTTTTATCGTGGAAAAGGGCTGGGAGGGCTTCACTTTCGGCGATCATTACGATAAGATGGGCATCCGTTCTTCCTCCACGGCGCAGCTTCTCTTCAACAACGTTAAAGTGCCGAAGGAAAATCTTCTGGGCAAGGAAGGCGAGGGATTTAAGATCGCCATGTCCACGCTGGACGGCGGCCGGATCGGCATTGCGGCCCAGGCGCTGGGGATCGCCCAGGGCGCATACGAGCACGCGCTGGAGTACGCAAAAGAAAGAGAACAGTTCGGAAAGCCGATCGCGCAGCAGCAGATCATCTCCTTCAAGCTGGCCGATATGGCGACAAAACTGAGAGCCGCCCGGTTCCTGGTCTACAGCGCTGCGGAACTGAAGGAGCATCACGAACCCTACGGGATGGAATCCGCCATGGCGAAACAGTACGCTTCCGACGTATGTCTTGAGATCGTCAACGATGCGCTTCAGATCTTCGGAGGAAATGGTTATCTGAAGGGCATGGAAGTAGAACGGGCTTACCGCGACGCGAAGATCTGCACGATCTACGAGGGGACCAACGAGATCCAGCGGGTAGTTATCGCTTCCCACATCATCGGCAAGATGCCCAAGACAGAGAGCGGGACTCCCGTCCGCAAACGGGGACCGGTCACAGGGGCGCGCAAGAAGATGATATTCAAGGACGGCACGGCGCAGGATCAGGTGAACGCTCTGGTCGAGGCGCTGAAGGGAGACGGATACGACTTCACCGTGGGGATCGACATCGATACGCCTATCACAAAGGCGGAGCGGGTAGTCAGCGCTGGTAAGGGCATCGGGGAGGAAAAGAACATGGAGCTGATCCGGGCCCTGGCAGTTCAGGCCGGCGCGGCCGTAGGCTCTTCCCGTCCGGTGGCGGAGACCCTGAAATACGTGCCGCTGAACCGTTACGTGGGTATGTCCGGTCAGAAATTCAACGGGAATCTGTACATTGCCTGCGGTATCTCGGGGGCAGGACAGCACCTGAAAGGAATAAAGGACGCGGCCACGATCGTGGCGATCAACAACAATCCTAACGCTCCGATCTTCAAGAACGCAGACTACGGCATCGTGGGAGACCTGATGGAGATCCTGCCGCTGCTGACGGCCGCGCTGGATAACGGAGAGCCCAAGCAGCCGGCTCCGCCCATGAAGAAGATGAAGCGCTTTGTACCGAAGAAAGCGGCTCCGTCTTACAAGACGTATGTGTGCAACGGCTGCGGGTACGAATACGATCCGGCGGTGGGCGACGAGGAAGGCGACATCCGTCCGGGAACGCTGTTCAAGGATCTGCCGGAAGAGTGGATCTGTCCGGACTGCGGCGAAGAAAAGGATATGTTTATTGAAGTAGAGGCTTAAGAGACGTCTTGCGGATTTCCGAAAGCCCGTGCATAATAGATCTGGAACGGTTTTGAAACGGATTAGCACGGAGCAGGAAACAGCAGCAGATTTGTTTCAGGAAAAGGAGGACTGAAGCCATGTATTGTGTCAGAAAAGTAACAGAAGATCTGTATTGGGTGGGCGCAAATGACCGTCGCCTGACACTCTTCGAAAATATTCATCCCATTCCCAGGGGCGTTTCTTATAACTCTTATCTGCTTCTGGATAAGAAGACCGTTCTCTTCGATACGGTGGACTGGTCCGCGGGCCGGCAGTTCATCGAAAATGTGGAGGCGGTCCTGGCAGGGAGAAAGCTGGATTATCTCGTCATCAATCACATGGAGCCGGATCACGGGGCTTCCATAGAGGAGATCATCCTGCGCTATCCCGAGGTGAAGATCATCAGCACAGAGAAGGCATTTCTCTTTATGCGTCAGTTCGGCTTCTCTATCGACGGCCGGATCGAGGAGGTAAAGGAAGGGGATACCCGCTGCTTCGGAAAGCATACCGTTACTTTCGTGGCGGCGCCCATGGTGCACTGGCCGGAAGCCATGGTGACCTTTGATACCACCAACGGCGTGCTCTTTGCTGCGGACGCTTTCGGATCTTTCGGATCGCTGGACGGCAAGCTGTTCAACGATGAAGTGAACTTCGACCGCGACTGGATCGACGACGCCAGAAGGTATTATACAAATATTGTGGGCAAGTACGGCCCGCAGGTGCAGGCGCTGCTGAAAAAAGCCGGCGGCATCGACATCAAGATGATCTGTCCGCTCCACGGACCCGTATGGCGCACGGATCTGGGATATTTCCTTGACAAGTACGACAAGTGGAGCCGTTACGAGCCGGAGGAAACGGGCGTTATGATCGCTTACGCCTCCATGTACGGTAATACGGAAGCGGCGGCCAATTCCCTGGCCACGGCGCTGGTGGAGAGGGGCATGACGAACGTGGTCATGTACGACGTTTCCAAGACCCATGTGTCGCAGCTTATTTCGGAGACCTTCCGCCTGAGTCACATCGTGCTGGCCTCCGTCACCTATAACCTGGGCATCTACCCGGTGATGCACAATTATCTGATGGATATGAAGGCGCTGAATCTGCAGAAACGCACTGTGGCCATCATTGAAAACGGATCCTGGGCCTGCAAGTCCGGCTCCCTCATGAGAGATTTTCTGGAGAACAACATGAAACAGATGACCGTACTCGATGAGAAGGTCACCCTGTCCTCCGCCATGAGAGAAGACAATCTGGATGAGATCGGGGCCCTGGCCGACAGCATCATTGAATCAATGAAGAATAAATAAATAGAGTCACGGGACCGCGGCCGGTCGTTATGCAGAATGATCGGCTGCGGTTTTGTTTTTTGTTTTCGGCGGTGGGCGGATGGAGCGCGGCTGCGGCACTGGCGGGCGGATGGCTGCCGATGGACTCACGGGCGGGTGGGGGCCGGCGGGCCCACGGGGGGGGGGGTGCCGGGGGGGTGGGGGGGGGGGGGGGGGCGGGGGGGTGGGGGGGGGGGGGGGGGGGCGGGGGGGAGGGGGGGGGGGGGGGGGGCGGGCGGCCGGACTGGCGGGCGGGTCGCGGCCGGCCGCAGATGACCGCAGGACCAACGGGCGGAGGGATGGCTGCTGGACTGGCGGCGCCGCAAAGCGACCGCAGGTTCCTGACAGCGGAACGATAGGTGAAATTGCAGAAAAATCTCTTGTTTCACCTAAATTAGCTGTATAGACCCACTGAAACTGCAATATTTCATGAGTGAATAGGTGAAAACTATTTTTTTTGGAAGGTTTCGCATATATTCCTGCCTTAATTATGCAAAAGTGAAATATTATCAGCATTTTCACCCATGTCGAGGAATTATTTTCCAGATGCCCGCCGCATGGGCGGGCAGATACCCCTGTCCGGCACCGCACCCCCGGGCAGATACCCCTGTCCGGCACCGCGCCCGGCGGCCAGGCTTTCAGAATGGCTTCTATCCGAATGACGTCCCGGCATGCTGCACGCTGTCTGCAAGCATTTTTGCAGTTTTTTACGCAGATGGATGTTTTCGCTGTAATATTGAAAAAGGCGCTCCGGTTTAAGAGAAACAGTGATATAATTAAAGTATCAACAGTAGAATAGAGAAGGCGACCTGAGGCGCCGCCGTAAGTCAGGAGGGATTACTATGGCCGAAAAAAAGACTGAGAATACCACTCTTGCGGAGAAGGCACAAACCGCTGTCGTGGAGAAGCCGGAAATGGAAACGGGAATCGTGGAAAAGAAGAAGGCGGAGACAGCTGTTGTCAAGAAAGTCGAAGGTGAGACCGCCGTGGTAAAAAAGGATAAGGCGCAGAGAGCTGTAGTTAAGAAGGAAAAAGGGGAAACGGCTGTTGTAAAGAAGGATAAGGCGCAGACTTCTGTGGTCAAGAAGGAAAAAGCGCAGACGGCCATCGTAAAGAAGGAGAAAGCCGCGGCAAAGAAGAAAGAGGAAAAAGAGGCTTCACCTGCAAAAAAGACCCGGAAGAAAGCCGGCGTCAAACGGGCGGGGATGGAGTATATTGATGTGGTGAATTTCGTCAGAGAGAAGCTGAAGACCACCGATCCGGCCGTTATAGCCGGGAAGGCGGCTTATCAGATAGATCTCGCCGGTCAGGGGCACGGGATCTTCTACATTGAGATCGTGGACGGTTTTTTGGCAGTGGAGCCCTATGATTATCGGGATCGGGACGCCAGACTGGAAGTGATATTTGACGATCTTCTGGATATTGTGGAGAAGAAGCTTGATTTTGAGCAGGCGGTGAGAGAAGGACGCGTCTTCGTGGATGGGAACTGGGACCGCGCCATGGAGCTGAAAAAGCTGTTCGATCAGCTGTAGGCGGTCGGCGGCGTCCGGTATGTTAAAACGCAGTGAAACGGCTGTTTCCGAAAGGTCTGAGGACCGGAGGAAACGGCCGTTTTTTAAAACCCTTCCGGTTTCTTCACGGAAGTCTGCAGCAGGTCGCTAAAAAGCTTGGACTTGCGGTGAATAATTGGGCTCTAAATGTCGCAGAAGGGCGGAATCTGTGGTAAAATAGCCATAGGTCTGCTATTTTACAGATTCTGTGCGCGGCAGACGCCATGCGCGGATTTTACCATGATGGCCTGCGTCCAGTCATGGTAAAATGAAAAATAAGCGCACGGACTGGGCGCGACCGCCCGGGATCTCACGCGAAATACAAAGGCCGGCAGGTCAGAAGACCAGGCGGACAGTTCAGAAGCCCAGCGGGTCAGAAGTCCGGCAGGTCAAAAGGCCGGCAGATCAGAAGATCGGCAGGTCACAAGATCGGCAGGCGGACAGGCGGACCGCGTGGGGCGCAGGGATCAACTGAGGGATCGATAAAAGCGAGTATGGGGGAATTGGGAAGATGAAGGGAAAGAAAGAGATGGTAAAGAGGATCGCGATCCTGGCTGCGGCAGTCTGTTTTCTGGGGCAGTTTCCTGGTTGCGCGCTGGCGGCGGATTCGACGGGACAGATGGATCCGGCGGTGGTCAGCACCGGCGAGGCGGCGGTGGGCGCGAAAGCGGCCGTGAAGGCGGCGACCTATGAAAATCCTCACGATATCATTATTCAGGCGCCGGAGCTTAATTACAGCACCACGGCCAGACAGATCAGTATCTATGGGGCCTGTGATTACGATTACCCGCTGTATTTGAACGGCAAGCAGATCGAGACGACGGAGAAGGGTTTCTTTGCACAGTACGTCAGTTTGGATGTGGGTAAAAATACATTTACGTTTACCAATAACGGCAGGAGCAAGACTGTGACGGTCACACGCAAGCAGGCGGGGACAGGGGGCGGAGGCTCTCAGACGAAGGTCAATATCTGGGGAGCGGGCGTTACGCCGAAGTACGGCACTGTGACGGGCCACAATATCTCCCGCATGGCTTCGCCGGGGACCGACGGGACAAAGCTGCTGACTCCGCTGGCAAAGGGCACGGTGGCTCAGCTGACGGGGGACGCGGGCAATCTGTACCGGCTGTCCGACGGCACTTTTGTATATAAGAGCAACATCAAGGCTGCGGAGGGTACTCTGGCGGCTTCTAATATTTCGGAGATGAAGTTTGTGCCCATGACGGATAAAAACTGCACGGAACTGTGGCTGAGGATGGACCAGAACGCGCTTTACAGCCTGGAACCGGTGGAGGGACAGAATCGGGCGTCGCTGATCCTGTACAACACGAAACAGAATGGGACGCTGCCGGAGATCACTTCCAATAAGATACTGAAGAACGTCACGGTGCTGGCAGATGGGAAAGGCGGAAGCAACGGGGCGAATACCATACTGAGTTTCAATTTTCGGGACGGAGCGCCGGTAAACGGGTATTATGCGGAATTTGAAGACGGCTACATGAAAGTGGGATTTAAGCACAGTCCTGTACTCAACGGCAGAGATCTGACTGGGGTGCGGGTCCACATCGACGCGGGACACGGCGGAACGGACACTGGGTCGCTGGGGGCTCCCGGGGTCTTTGGACCGATGGAAAAGGATATCAACCTGAGTATCGCGCTGGGGATCCAGAGCTATCTGGAGGGCAGGGGAGCTGCCGTGCTGATGACCAGAACGGACGATACCGCAGTGGGGCTTTCGGAGCGGGCGTATCAGGTGGCCATGGAAAAGCCGGATCTCTGTCTTTCTGTCCACTGCAATTCGATGCCGGTGACAGCGGACTACAACAACGCCAAGGGAATGCTGACTTTCTATTCGCTGGATCACGAGAAGGATGCGGCCATCATTAATGAGGCGATCACGCAGAATATGGGGATCGGGTCAAAAACGCCGCGGCACAGCAATCTGGCCATGACGCGGATGACCGGCTATCCGTCGGTGCTGTTTGAGACTTCCTTCATGTCCAACCCGATGGATTATCAATGGCTTATCCAGCGCAGCACGCAGGAACGATTCGGTGAAGCGGCCGGCAAGGCGGTGGAGACATATCTGAAGCGCGTGGGCGTCATGAAGGATGTCACCGTACTGGTTAACGGTTCGGAGCTGGAGATGGATCAGCCGCCGGTGCTGAAGGAAGGACGCGTGCTCATACCGTTCCGCGCTGTTTTCGAGGCGCTGGGCGCCGAGGTGGGATGGGATGGAACATCCCAGACCGTGTCCGCCGAAAAAGACGGGACGGAGGTGCTCATGACCATCGACAGCAAGACGATGACAGTGAAGGACGCTCAGGGTACGCGGTCGGTCGAGCTTGACGTGCCTGCGCAGATCGCCAACGGGCGGACGCTGGTGCCGGGCAGAGCGGCGGCCGAGGCGCTGTCCGCTGCGGTGGACTGGCTGGATGAAAGCAGGACGGTTACCATAACACTGGAAAAGTAAAGGAGGAGAATATGGGTCAAAAAAAAGTGCGCGCGGCTTATTTCAGCGCTACAGATACAACGATGCGCGTCGTGACGTTTCTGGCGGACAGAATCAGCGCGGAACTGGGGCTGGGACCGGCGGAGGAGCCCTTTGATTTTACACTGCCCCGGAAAAGAGCCCAGGGGAAGGCGTTTTCCAGCGACGAGGCCGTCGTTTTTGGGGTTCCGGTATACGCGGGACGGGTCCCTAACGTACTGTTGAAATTCTTAGCTGAGATCGCGGGAAACGGTGCTTTGGCGGTGCCGGTAGTGCTTTACGGAAACAGGAATTATGACGATGCGCTGATAGAACTGAGAGATATACTGGAAAAAGACGGATTTCACACCGTGGCTGCGGCTGCCTTTGTGGGAGAGCATTCCTTTTCCCGGATCCTGGGAGCCGGCCGGCCGGACGAGGCTGATTTTGCGCTGGCCGGGGAGTTCGCCCGGGAAGCGGCGGGGAAGCTGCGCGCCGTCTGGGAAAAGAAGGAGAGCGCAGACGGGAAGGCGTTTGAGCAGGGACCGGTTCCGGTCAGGGGAGAGACGCCTATCCGCGGATACTACCAGCCCCGCGACCGGAAGGGAACGCCCATCGACATCCGCAAGGTACTGCCAAAGACCGGGCCGGAATGTACGAAATGCGGCCTGTGCGCGCGGCTGTGCCCCATGGGCTCTATCGATCCCGAAGACGTGAGCAGATACACGGGGATCTGCATTAAATGCGGGGCCTGTATCAAGAAGTGTCCGGAGAATGCCCGGTATTACGACGATGAGGGCTACCTCTATCACCAGCATGAGCTGGAGGAGGGCTATACCCGCAGGGCGGAGCCGGAATTCTTTCTGTAGGGCGCCGACGGAGGGGAAGCGGGCGGCTCTCGCCGGCGGGCCGGTGGATCTTTGCAGACGATCCGGCGGATAAAACGATTATCGCTATTAAGCGATAAAATGGACGAAAAATCGACGGCAGACAGCCAATGGACAGCGACAGAAAGCCAATGGACAGCGGCAGACAGCAGACGGAGCCAGGACGACAGCGAAGGGCAGACAGCAGGCCGCAGGCTGACTGGGGCATCACAGCGCCAAGGGCATCAGATCGCCAGAGACGGCGGGCGGCGGGCCGCCCGGTCAGGTATCGACAGAATTCAGCGGCAATCGTTAATATACGATCATCAGGGCCCGGCGGCAGATAGGCCGGGCCGTATCCGGCGAAGATCCCGACGAACCTTTTAGGGGCAAGGGAGCGTTGCGTTGGGTTGAAAGTGTGGGGAAATCGATATGATAAGAAGAGTTGCAGGCGTTTTGCTGGCAGGTATTTTAATGTGTTCCGCGGCGGTTATGGGTGGCTGCGGAAACGACAGCGCGGGAAATCCGGACAAGGTGAAGCTGGATCCGGAAAATCCCGTGACGATCAGCGTCTGGAATTATTATAACGGCGAACAGCAGGACGCCTTCAACGGGCTGGTGGATGAGTTCAACAGCACGGAAGGGCGGGAGCGCGGCATATTTGTGGAGACCTACAGTCTGGGCAGCGTGGGCGAGCTGGAACAAAGCGTTCTGGACGCCGCGGACGGGAAGGTAGGAGCATCTCAAGTACCCAATATTTTTGCAGCTTACGCCGACACGGCCTACGCGGTGGACCAGCGGGATCTGGTGGCGGATCTGATGCCTTATTTTTCTGAGAAGGAGCTGGATCGTTTTATCGCCAGCTATCTCAATGAAGGAGAGTTTTCCGGAGCGGGTACGCTGAAGATTTTTCCGGTGGCGAAATCAACAGAGATTCTGGTGCTGAATAAGACGGATTGGGATAAATTTGCAGAGGCGACAGGCTGGAAACTCTCTGAGCTTTCCACGATAGAAGGCGTTACACGGACGGCGGAGGCGTATTACCGGTGGACAGACAGCCTGACTGCGGAGAAGAACGACGGAAAAGCATTTTTTGGCAGAGACGCCATGGCAAATTATCTCCTCCTGGGAGCCAGGCAGCTGGGAACGGAGATCTTTACCGTGAAGGAAGACGGCTCTGTGGAACTGCATTTTGATCGGGACGTTATGAAAAAGCTCTGGGACAATTATTATGTTCCTTTTATAAATGGGTATTTTGACGCTTCCGCCCGGTTCCGCAGCGGCGACATGAAGACGGGGAGCATTATCTCCTTCGTGGGCGCGTCCTCCGGGGCAACCTTTTTCCCCAGCTCTGTGGTGGGCGGAGACGATGATCAGGACGAATATCCCATTGAACTTTTGGCCTTGGAGTGTCCCAAGTTCGAGGGGGGAGAGGCGTATGCGGTCCAGCAGGGAGCGGGCATGGTGGTCACAAAGTCCGAACCGGAAAAGGTATATGCTTCCGTGCAGTTTCTGAAGTGGTTTACGCAGGATGAGAGGAATATTCGCTTCTCGGTGGCGTCGGGTTATCTGCCGGTGACGAAGGCCGCCAACGACGCGGAGCTGATCACGGAGTACATAGGATCCGACGGGAGCATGATGGATTCGATCCTGCAGGTGTCCGTAGACACGGTGATGAAAAATAAGCTGTATACGCCGAAAGCTTTTAAAAATGGGACGACTGCCAGAAATGTACTGGAGACGTCGCTTTCCGGCCAGGCCGCGGCGGACCGCAAGCTGGTAAGACAGAGAATCGAGCAGGGGATGACGCTGGAAGAGGCGTCCGCGCTCTATCTCCAGGACGATAATTTTGATCGGTGGTATGAGAAGACAAAGACGGAGCTGGAGGCTGCCATCGGCAGCGACGGCGGCGGAGGAATACAGTGAGGCCAGCAAAAGCCAGTGACACAAAATCCGCAGGCAGATCGATCTACATCAAGATCCTGATCCCGGTCTGCGTTCTCGTGTTGATAGAGAGCCTTCTGCTTGCGGGAAGCATATTCGGCGGCGGTCTGACGGGCAGGTTGAATCAGAACGCGCGGGATATTCTCGGCCAGAGGGTTTTGAATCGAAAAAGCTATCTTGAAAATGAAATGATCAACAGCTGGTCTCAGCTGGATCTTACCGTGCGGCAGATCAACGAAAAGACGGAGGAATTGACGGCGGCGGGCCTGATCGATCCGAAAAGGCTGGATCAGGACACGGAGGGAAGCGCCAGGCTGCTGAATGACATCACAGGCGAGATCATCTCCATGATGCGAAGCTGCAGGACTACCGGCGGATTTGTGGTGTTCAGCAATGAGATCCCCATCGTGACCGGAGCGGACGGGGAGACGGGGGAAGAACTGCGGCTGCTGAAAAGCAAACCGGGTCTGTATTTCAGAGATCTGGACCCTGCGTCAAGTCCTTCCTATGACAACACGGATCTTCTGCTGGAGAGGGCGCCCACGTCGGTGGTACAGTCCATCAATATTCCCATGGACAGCGGGTGGTCGCCGCGGTTTGAGTTCTCCGAAGGATCGGAGCAGAGTTATGAATTTCTCACGGTTCCGTATCAGGCGGCCTGCGATGAGAAAAACCAGGGGATCGGTTATAAGGATCTGGGCTACTGGAGCGGCCCCTTTGTGCTGAAAGGGGACGTGCGTTCTGCGATCGCTTATTCCGTGCCGCTGATCCTGAGCGACGGGACAGTGTACGGCGTAGTGGGCGTGGATATCACGCTGGATTATCTCAACAGGATCATTCCTTATGGGGAGATCGCGGAAGACCAGAAGGGTTCGTACATTCTGGGGGTGGAGCGTCAGGGCGGGAATCTCTTTGACAACGTGCTGATCAGCGGTCCGATCTACCGGCAGGCCGGAGGCAGGGAACAGACGACGAAGGTGCTGGAAAACGGCAAAGACTGCCGGATCGAAAAGGACGATCAAAATTTCTGCTGCGCTGTGGAATTTCTCAACCTTTACAATTCCAACGCTCCTTTTTCCGATCAACGGTGGGCGCTCATCGGCGCGGTGCGGGAACAGGATCTGTTTTCCTTTTCAAACAAGGTCACCGGCAATCTCGTTCTGGGCGTGCTGTTCTCCCTTATGATCGGCGTTGCGGGATGTTTCCTGGTCAGCCGTCTGATCTCCCGGCCGGTGGAGACGCTGATGAGCGAGATCGGAGTCATGAATGTAAAGAATGCGGTGAAACTGCGCCGGACAGGGATCAGGGAGATCGACAGTCTGGAAGAATCCATCGAAAATCTCAGCAGGGACGTCATCGACGCCGCCACAAAGTTTACCCAGATCGTAGAGCTGGCCAGCGTAAAGATCGCCGGATTCGAGATCCGGAGGGATCAGGAGAAGCTGTTCATCAGCGACGGCTTCTTCGAGGTCTTCAACATCAGGGGAATCGACACCTGGACCCTGGACGTGGAAACATTCGCAAAAATCATGTCCGGGCTGGGGAAGTACGTGCAGAGGGAGGAAGAGAACGCGGATCAGATCATATTCCGCATTCCGGACGGCGGGGAACCGATCTTCGTCAAGCTCAAATACGTTGACGACGGCGTGCGCTGTATCGGACTGGCCGAGGATGTGACGCAGTCCATGCTGGAGCGCGACCGCATCGCCTACGAGCGGGATCACGATCTCCTCACCGGACTGATCAACCGCAGGGCTTTTGCCAGGATCATGCACGAGTTGTTTGAAAAAGAAAAGGATGCTCTGGGGATCGCGGCTCTGGTCATGCTTGATCTGGATAATCTGAAACAGATCAACGATACCTTCGGTCACGAGTGCGGGGACAACTATATACAGAAAGCGGCCGAATGCTTCGTATCGTCAGTTCCGGAGCGCACGGTGGTCTCCCGTATCTCCGGCGACGAGTTTTACCTGTTTTTCTATGGATATAAGAGCAAAGAGGAGATACGGGAGCGGCTGGACCGTCTGACGCAGTCCATTCGCAGCGAGCAGTTCGTACTGCCCAACAGAAGGTCGCAGCCGGTGGCGGCGTCGGGCGGGATCGCATGGTATCCTGACGACAGCAGCGATTACGGCGAACTGCTGAGGTATTCGGACTTTGCCATGTACAAGGTAAAACAATCTGAGAAAGGCGCGATGAAGGAGTTTGATCTCGGCGTATACAACCGGGAAGCGTATCTGAGTCAGAACCGCATCGAGCTGGCGGAGCTCATCGATCAATCGCTGGTACAGTATTATTTCCAGCCTATCGTCAGCGCAAAAGACGGAACTCTGTTCGCCTACGAAGCTCTGATGCGGGCCAATATGCCCACGCTGCACACGGCGTCTCAAATTCTGGAGCTGGCCAGGGCGGAGGGAAAGCTTGCTCAAATAGAAGAACTGACGTGGCGGTGCGCCATGGAGACATTTATCCAGTGCGTGGAGGCGGGGAAGATCCACAGAGACTGCCGGATCTTTATCAACTCCATCGCCAGCGAGACCATGACGGACGGGCAGCTGCTGGAGTTTGATGAAAGGTACAGGGGCTATCTGGACCGCATCGTGCTTGAGATGACGGAGGAAGAGCGGCTTGACGAGGCCGGCATGGAGATCAAAAAGCGGAAGGTCAGGGAATGGCGCGCATCCATGGCCCTGGACGACTACGGGAGCGGTTACAACAGCGAACGCATGCTGCTGCTCCTCTCGCCAGCTTTTATCAAGGTGGATATTTCCATCATTCGGGGGATCGACGAGGACCTGGACAAACAGAAGATCGTGCAGAATATCGTATCCTATGCCCACGAGCGCCAGATGTTTATCGTGGCGGAGGGCGTGGAGACCTCAGCGGAAGCCGCCGCGGTGATCTCCATGAACGTGGATTACCTGCAGGGTTACTGGATCAGCAGACCGGAACCGGAGCCTCCGCAGGTGGGAGACGAGATAAAACAGCAGATATCGGCGATGAATTCAGGATCGTTTCTTGACAATTGACGGCGATGGGTCTATACTGTATGTCATTAAAGCAATAGGGCGGCGAGCTTCGGCGGACTGCCTGAAAGAAAAACCGATGAGCAGGGAGAGTACGCAGAGGGCGATATGACAGAGAGCCGACGGGTGGTGAGAGTGCGGCGATAGAAGAGTCTGCGGAATGGGCCTGCGAGGGCAGCTTGAAACCAGAGACATGGGAGTAGACGCTGACGGGGATCCCGTCCGTTATCAGTGGGATGCGTATGGATGTGCGCAAAAGGAGTGGACGGCTCTGCCGTCAATTTGGGTGGTACCGCAGAAGTTCAGCTTTTGTCCCTTTGAGGAGGGGCAAAAGCTTTTTTATTATGTAGGAAATATGGCCTTTCTTTGGCGATATTGGCGGAATGACATAAAAGCCTGCATTGTGAAGGTGAGTCCCCAGGGCGAAAAAGGCTGCGAAGGAGACTTTTTTATGAAGGAAACATGGCGGGAGAACTTGACGAAATAACAGAGAGGATCGGGCTGCTTCTGCGCAGCGCCGCGGGACCGGCGAACAGGTCCGTTGAAAATGACAGGAGGGTTAAGATGACAGAAGAGAAAAAAGGAAGATTCGGCCCCTATGGCGGGCAGTACATACCGGAAACGCTGATGAACGCGGTACGGGAATTGGAAGAGGCCTACGAGCATTACAAAAATGATCCGGATTTTCAGGCGGAGCTTGCGGATCTGTACCGAAATTACGCGGGAAGGCCGTCGCTGCTGTATTATGCGGAGAAGATGACCAGGGATCTGGGAGGGGCGAAGATCTACCTGAAGCGGGAGGACCTGAACCACACCGGTTCCCACAAGATCAATAACGTGCTGGGTCAGGTGCTGCTGGCAAAGAAGATGGGCAAAACGCGGGTCATCGCGGAGACGGGCGCCGGACAGCACGGCGTGGCTACCGCCACGGCGGCCGCTCTGATGGACATGGAGTGCGAGGTCTTTATGGGCAAGGAGGATACGGAGCGTCAGGCGCTGAACGTGTACCGCATGGAGCTTCTGGGGGCCAAGGTCAACGCGGTGGAAAGCGGCACCATGACCCTGAAAGACGCGGTCAACGAGACCATGCGGGAGTGGACGCGCAGGATGGACGATACGCTGTACGTGCTGGGTTCTGTCATGGGGCCTCATCCGTTTCCCACCATCGTGAGGGATTTTCAGAAAATAATCGGAAAAGAGATCAGGGAACAGATATTGGAAAAGGAAGGAAGGCTGCCCGACGCGGTGGTGGCCTGCGTGGGGGGCGGAAGCAACGCCATGGGAGCCTTTTACGAATTCATACCGGATACTTCCGTGCGTCTCATCGGCTGCGAGGCCGCCGGACTGGGCGTGGACGATCCGAAAAACGCAGCTACCATGGCCAACGGTACCCTGGGAGTTTTTCACGGCATGAAATCGCTGTTCTGTCAGGATGAATACGGCCAGATCGCGCCGGTATACTCGATCTCGGCGGGGCTGGATTATCCGGGCATCGGACCGGAGCATGCGGAGCTGGCGCGTACAGGCCGGGCAGAGTACGTGCCGGTGACAGACGACGAGGCGGTGGACGCGTTTGAATATCTTTCGCGCACAGAGGGAATCATACCGGCAGTGGAGAGCGCCCACGCGGTGGCGTACGCCAGAAAGCTGGCTCCCTCCATGGGAAAAGATCAGCTGCTGGTCATCAATATTTCGGGCCGGGGAGACAAGGATGTGGCGGCCATTGCAAGATACAGAGGGGTGAAGATCGATGAGTAGAATCGGAGAAGCATTTAAGGACGGAAAGGCGTTTATCTCGTTTGTGACGGGCGGCGATCCCACGCTGGCCGTGACACAGGAGCTGATCCTGGCTATGCAGGAGGCGGGAGCCGATCTCATCGAGATCGGGATCCCCTTCTCCGACCCGGTGGCGGAGGGGCCGGTGATCCAGGAGGCCAACGAACGGGCGCTGGCGGCGGGCTGTACTACGGACCGGCTGTTCGACGCGCTGGAGGGGATCAGGGACAAAGTGAGAGTGCCGCTGGTTTTCCTCACCTACGTCAATCCGATCTTTACATATGGAAAAGAGGCCTTTATGAAACGCTGCGTGGAGGCGGGAGTAGACGGGCTGATCGTGCCTGATCTGCCCTATGAGGAAAAGAGCGAGCTGAGCGGAGCCTGTGAGGAATACGGCGTAGATCTGATCAGTATGGTGGCGCCTACGTCCAGAGAGCGTATTTCCATGATCGCCTCGGAGGCGAAGGGTTTTGTCTACTGTGTTTCTTCTCTGGGAGTCACGGGAGTGAGAAGCGAGATCAGGACCGATGTGGGCGAGATCGTGAAGCTGGTCAAAGAGAGCACCGACACGCCCTGCGCCATCGGATTCGGCATCGCGACTCCGGATCAGGCGGAGAAGATGGCACGGCTGGCGGACGGGGCCATCGTCGGCAGCGCCATCGTTAAACTGGTGGCAAAGCACGGCGCGGATTCCATCGGTCCGGTGGCCGATTATGTGAGAGAGATGAAGGCCGCGGTACGCCGGGCCTAGATCCGGGAAGACTCCGGCGGGCAAGGCCGGCTGGAAATGTCCGGCGGGCAAGGCTGGCGAGCAATATCCGGCGGGAAAGACTGGAGTGAAAAAGGCCGGCGGGCAATGTCCGGCGGGGAAAGGGGGCGAGGAGGAATATGGAAATTTATCTGGTGCCGATCAAGAGCGCATTTGTTGCGTTTCCGTTTATCGCCCTGCTCTTTACGCTCCCCTATATCGTGACGCAGTATAAAAGGTTCGGGGCCATTCCCTTCTGGCGGTCGGCGATCATGTACACGTTTATTCTGTACCTGATCAACATGTACTTCTTCGTGATCCTTCCGCTGCCTCCCGCGGAGGAGGTGGCAAACTACACGGGGCCGGCCATGCAGCTGATACCCTTCCAGTTTGTCAGCGATTTTATTAAAAAGTCCAATTTTAATATCACGGATCCCGGCACCTACTGGGCGGCGGTCACGGATTCCACTTTCTTCGTGGTGCTGTTCAACATGCTGCTGTTCGTGCCGCTGGGGATCTATCTGCGCTATTATTTCAAGTGGAGCTGGAAAAAAACGCTGGCGGCGTCTTTTGGCGTCAGCCTGTTCTTTGAGCTGACTCAGCTTTCCGGATTGTACGGCATCTACCCGAGACCTTACCGGCTCTTTGATGTGGATGATCTGATGCTCAACACGCTGGGCGGTATGGAAGGGTATTGGATGACGCCGGTGATCTGTCATTTTCTGCCGTCCAGAGAGCGCATCGACGAGATGGCGTACGAGAAGGGAGAACGGGTGCCGCTGCTGCGCCGTTTTCTGGCCCTGGTTCTGGATTGGATCACGCTGTTCTTTTTTGCCGGAGTTCTGCGCGTAGGACTGCATGTGTTGGAAAACCTGCTGCCTGCGGTGATGGGAAGAGCGCTGGAATGGATCTTTTCCGGCGCCGTCGGAGCGGCGGTCCTGCTGACCCTGTATTTTGGCGTGCTGCCCTGGGCCACAGGAGGCTATACCTTCGGCAAGTGGTTTTTCCGTATGAAGATCACTGACGAGGAGGGCGGGGAGCCGAAGTTTTATCAATATCTGGTGCGGTACGGCATTTTATATTGTCTCATCATCTTCGGTCCTTTTCTGGTGATCGGCTGCTTTTATCTGGCTACGGTGGTGCCCACGCTGCTCAGCATCCTGCTGGCGCTGTTGGTCCTCTTTGTGGGCGGGATCTGGCTGCTGTTCCTGTGGGAGTCGCTGCTGCAGCTCTTCGGGCGGAGGCAGGATTATTTCTACGGCAGATTCAGCCGTACGCGGGATAAAAATATGATCGTGCCGCGGAAGAGAAGAGGAGAAAAGCGGCGGAAAACAGACGATCATACCGCAGGAGACGGTAAAGCGGCGGAAGGGGAGACCGCGGGAGACGGCGAGGCGAACATGGATGCGGCAGGAGACAGTGGAGCAGAGGACGCGGAGACCCCGGATGCGGCTGGAGACCGCGAAGGGGCGAATGTGGATGCGGCAGGGAGCGGCGGAACCGCCGCAGGCGGCGCTGAGTCCGCAGACGGGGCCGGCGGCAGCTTCGGGTTTGCCGGCGGCGCCGGAGCCGGAGATGGAGATAGAGCTGGAGTTGGAGCTGGAGTTGGAACAGGCCCCCTGAAAGCCAAGGAAGCAGATGGAGAACACTGGGAATAATTACGGCGAAGACGGCAATAATAGCCAATATGAAGAAATTTACCTGTGACTGTATCAAAGATCAGTTTAAGAATTCAGACGAGGTCTATGTTGATTTTGCCGAGCAATCCCATGCGGAAATCTTGTGCATCTACCGGCCGAAGGAGAAGGTGACGCTGCGGCGGATCAAGCTGGCCCCGAATTACTGCCCCCAGTGCGGAGCGAAACTGTCGGACTTCTGATGCGCAGGCGCGCGGAAGCGAGAGGATCCGACCGAAACTGAACAGGAAGAACGATGAAAGGGAGCGCAGCGGAAGAGAAGGCCGGGGCGCTCCCTTTCTGCTGTGCGTTCGCCGATTTTTACGCAGGTATTTCACAGTGACCGCGGCGAGATCGCCGCAGGGCGGAAATTTAATCAATATGTGGTGGAAATCTGAGTCCCCAGGAGTTATACTGATCCGGTCAGAGAAATGAGATCCGCAGTGCCCGGTACAGGGGCCGGCGGGAAATGAAGAAAACGCGGAGGTAGATTTTATGAAGGTATGCATTTTGATGGGGAGCCCGAGAAAGAACGGGAATACGGCGGCGCTGCTGGAGCCTTTCTGCGATGAATTGACCGCCGGAGATCACATATATGAAAGGATCTGGCTCTGCGATCGGAAGATCGCCCCCTGTACGGCCTGCCGCGTCTGTCAGCGGGACTGGTCGGAATTCGCCTGCCGGATCCGGGACGATATGCAGGAGATCGCAGGGAAGGTACTGGAAGCCGACCTTCTGGTACTGGCTTCGCCTATCTATTCCTGGTATTGTACGCCGCCCATGAAAGCGCTGCTGGACCGGCTGGTGTACGGCCTGAATAAATATTACGGGGAGAAAAAGGGACCGTCCCTGTGGGCGGGAAAGAAGACGGCGCTGATCACCACCTGCGGCTACCGGCCGGAAAAGGGAGCCGATCTGTGGGAGGAGGGATTCCGCAGGTACTGCAAGCATTCGCAGCTGGAATATCTGGGCATGCTGGCGGAACGCCATCTGGGATACGATACCGTGTTCATGGACGGGGACAAGGCCGGCCGCGCCCGGGCGTTTGCCCGCAGGCTGTTCCGGGCGGCGGAATAACAGAGGTCAGGCTTCGGCCGCTTCAGAGATCAAAAGACCCCCGCAGGGTACCGGATGTCCGGTGCGATGCGGGGGTCTTCTATATTTTGCAGGATGCTATTCCACCTTCATGACCCAGCCGTGGGGATCGGGCAGCATGCCCAGCTGGATGCCGGTCAGCGTGTCGTAGAGCTTCTGCGTAAACTCGCCGATCTCACCGCCGCCGATCATGATGTTTTTGTCTCCCCAGCGAAGCTCGCCGACGGGGGAGATAACAGCGGCCGTGCCTGTGCCGAATACTTCCTCCAGCGTGCCGTTCTGGGAGGCTTCGTAGACTTCTTCGATGGTCAGGGAGCCTTCCACCACCGGCACGCCCCAGTCCTTGCAGAGGGCGATGACGGAATCTCTCGTGACGCCGGGCAGGATGCTTCCGTCCAGATCACGGGTGATGACTTTTCCGCCGATCTTGAAGAAGATATTCATGGAACCCACTTCCTCGATGACGCTGTGGGTCGCGCCGTCCAGCCACAGGACCTGGGAGTAACCGTTGGCGTGGGCCTCCTGCTGCGCCTTCATGCTGGCGGCGTAATTGGCGCCGGCTTTCGTGTGTCCCAGGCCGCCTTTGATGGATCGTACATACTGATCCTCCGTCCAGATCTTAATGGGATTCAGACCTTCCGGGTAGTAGGGGCCGCTGGGGGAGAGGATGATGACGAACAGGTAAGAATCGGATACGTCCACGCCCAGCTTGGCGTCCGTTCCAAACATGAAGGGACGGACGTAGAGTGAGGTGGCGGGGGCGTCGGGGATCCAGTCCGCGTCGATCTTGATCAGCTCTTTCAGCGCAGTCAGGAATACATCCTCCGGTACCGGAGGGATACACAGGCGTTCCGCGGTCATGTGAGAGCGTTCTATATTCTTGCCGGGGCGGAACAACAGGGGCGTGCCGTCAGGCCCTTTGTAAGCTTTCAGCCCCTCGAACATCTCCTGACCGTAGTGCAGGACCACCGCTGCCGGCGACAGCATGATGTCTCCGTAGGGAACGATGCGGGCGTCGTGCCACCCTTTTTCTGAGTTAAAATCCATCAGAAACATATGGTCTGTGTAGATCGTTCCGAATTTCAGCGGATCGTCTGCAGCCGGCTTCTGTTTGGGAGCCGT
Organism: Bacilliculturomica massiliensis; assembly: GCF_900605495.1. Lineage (GTDB taxonomy): Bacteria > Bacillota > Clostridia > Peptostreptococcales > Anaerovoracaceae > Bacilliculturomica > Bacilliculturomica massiliensis. Next base: position 125,114 of record NZ_LR027591.1, on the reverse strand, counting down.
GGTTTTCTGTACTTTTATATCCAACATTTCGCCTACCTCCTTTTTCCTATACATAACCCGAAATGTCATCCTGGGCGGGAGGAGGGCGCAGGCTTCGGCATTCCGCCGGCAAAGCTGCCGGCGGATGGTGACCGGAGGACGGAAACCCTTTCCTTCCGCAGAGGCGTTGTTATTTAATAACATAAACATTAGAAAAATTATATATAACTGCAACAAAGAAGTCAAGCGCAGTCAGGCCTATAATTGTACGCAATTTGTAATGTTTTGTCGGCTGGAATAGTGGTATAATGACCGCAGCGGACCCGTGCAGGGACTGTGCGGCGCGGAGTCACAGATCAGGGTAGTCAAAAGGAGAATAAGGGAAATGAATAAAAAAATCTACAAGTCCAGAGAGGACAGAGCTATCAGCGGCGTGTGCGCCGGGCTGGCCGAATACTTTGACATCGACGTGGTCATCGTGAGACTTCTGATGGTGATCTTCTGTTTCATCTCCTTCGGCGTGGCGCTGGTGGCGTATATCGTGGCCGCCGTCATTATTCCGGAGGAACCCACGGTGCGCATGAACGACGGCACGAGACGGCCGGTATACGAGACGACATATGAAGAGAGGACGGAAAATGGACAGACGCGGGCGGCGGCCGGCGCGGAGTTTAACACCGGAGAGGGTGAGAGCGCCGGCGGCGCTGCCGACGGAGGAACGGCCGGACCCGGAACCTTCGGATCGGAAAGCGGCGGATCAGGATGGGGCGGTCCGGAAGGTCCGTTTCAGAAAAAAGAACCGGCGCCGCAGAGAAGGTCCTCCGGAAGCTGGGTCGTGGGCCTGTTGTTGATCGCGGTGGGGGTCTACCTGATCCTCGATTGGTTTTTCCCGTGGGTCAGCTGGAGACTCCTGGGGGCGCTGATCATGATCGTGCTCGGCGTTATGGTTCTGGTAAAGAAATAAGTCTGCGGGAAGCCCCCGGGGACAGCGCGGTCCGGCGCTGTCCCCCCGGGGCTTCTTTTCATAAAGACCGGCCGCAGAGGGCTCCGTCTTCTTGACAGTCAAATGTGCAGGTGATACCATGGACAGCGTACAGATCTTGTCAACTGAAGGTATCCATCGCTGAAGGAGAAGACGCAGTCCATGCCGAATTTTGCCGCATTTTTATCCTATGTTATCGTATCCAATGTGTCTCCCGGGCCAAACGCCGTTCTGTCGATGTCCAACGCCGGGAAATACGGATTAAGAAGAGCGCTCCGGTTTAATCTGGGGATCGCCGCCGGCGTTTTTTTCTTGCTGCTTCTGTGCGGCGCGTTCAGTCTGACGATCCTGACCGTGTTTCCGCAGATCCAGCCGGTTATGATCTGGGCGGGCGCGGGATATATTCTGTGGCTGGCCTGGAACGTGGTGAAAAGCCGTCCGGAGGGCGGCCAACAGGAAGAGGCCGGAAGAACGGCGGGAGACCGTCTGTTTCTGCACGGCGCTCTGCTGCAATTTGTCAATCCCAATTCCATTCTCTACGGAATATCTGTATTTGCGACCTTTATCATTCCCAATTATAGATCGCCGGCCGCGATCCTGCTGTTCTGCGCCTTTCTTTCTCTGGCCGCGCTGGCGGGCACAGGCTGCTGGACGCTGTTCGGTTCTTTTTTTCACCGGTTTGTGGGGCGGCATGTGAAAGCGGTCAATCTGATCATGGCGCTTCTGCTGGTCTGCTGCGCCGTGTCGCTGATCATTTGACGGCGGCGGCCGCGACTTGTTTTTCTTTTTCCCCATGAATGTGAAGGAAGGGCAAAATTGATTTTTGGCATTGATTTTGCTATATAAAAATGATATAAGAGTGGTGAAACGGCTGTGAAGATGTGGACAGGGCCGGCGCATAGGCGGCAGAAGGAGATAACAATGGAGACAAGGTACCCTGTGCTGGAGATCGATCTGAAAAAACTGAGGCAGAACGCGGAGGAAGTGGTGAAGCGATGCGGGGCGGCCGGCATTCAGGTGGCCGGCGTCATCAAAGGGTTCAGCGGATTTCCGCAGGCGGCGGAGCAGCTGGAACTGGGAGGATGCAGTCAGATCGCCTCTTCGAGACTTTCGCAGCTGGAGGAGGTGAAGGCGTATGGGCTTCACGGTCCGTTTATGCTGATCCGGATCCCCATGCTCTCTGAGCTTCCGCGGCTGGTCAGGACGGCGGAGTACAGTCTCCAGAGCGAGCGGACGGTCATCGATGCGCTGGAGAAGGAGTGCGCTGCCCAGAATAAGACTCACAGCGTGGTGATCATGGCGGATCTGGGTGACCTGCGCGAGGGCATGTGGAACAAGGACGAGCTTTGCCGGCTGTGTCTGTATGTGGAACAGGAGTTATCTCATGTGAAGCTGGCGGGTATCGGCACGAATCTGGGCTGTTACGGTTCGATCAAGACAACGCCGGAGAAGATGGAAGAACTGGTGGCTCTGGCTGGACGGGTGGAGGCGCTGATCGGGCGAAAGCTGGAGATCGTCTCGGGGGCGTGTACGCCGGCGATCGTGCTGGTCCACGAACACCAGATGCCGCCGGGAATGAATCACGCGAGGATCGGGGGCGGTATGATCCTGGCGCGGGATATGGAAGATAATTTCGGAATGTCGTTTGATTATATACATAAGGATGCGTTTACGCTGAAGGCGGAGATCGTGGAGGTACAGACCAAGCCCAGTTATCCGGTGGGCGAGATCTTTGTTGACTGTTTCAGCGAGGGCGGCCATTACGTGGACCGGGGCATGCGGAAGCGGGCGCTGGCGGCAGTGGGAAAGGTGGACTGCTACTCCTTCGATAAGCTGATCCCCAGGCTCCTGGGCGTGGAGGTCATCGGCGGAAGCAGCGACCACACCATACTGGATATCGAAGAATGTGAGCAGGAGATACAGGTGGGGGACGTGCTGGAGTTCGATCTGTGTTATGCGGCTATGGTATTTTTGTCTTCAGCGCCGGATGTGACCGTGCGCTGTATCGAATAGGGAAAGGTGTGCGCATTGAAAAAGGGAATCAGTCTCAGGCTCAGCCTCGGATACGCCGTGGGCGCTGTGGGGGAAGCCGGTTTTTATCAGTTTGTGACAGCGTTTCAGCTGGTCTTTCTCACCGGAGTGGTGAAACTTTCTCCGGGACTGGCGGGGACGATCACGTCTCTGACCATCCTGATGGACGCGGTATGCTCCGTTTTGATTGGCAAGTTCTCCGATCAGCTGCGGGGACGGTTTGGACGGAGACGGCCGTTTATACTGTTTGCGGTGTTTTCGATCCCGATCACCATGACGCTGAGCTTTACCACGATCCATCAGTCCACCGCCGTCATGTTCGTTTATTACACGATCATGGGCGCCCTGGCCTGGACCGCATACGCCGCTTTTTACATTCCGTACACGGCGCTTGGGGGAGAGGTCGCCACGGATTATAACGACCGCATCAGGATCAGAAGCCTGAACCGGATCTTCAACATCATCGCCAATTTTTTCGCTACGGTTCTGCCGCTGACGGTGATCCAGTTTCTCATGGGGATGGGGATCGGCGAGACCTCGGGATGGTTTTATTTCACGCTGGTATTCGGCGTTTCCATAGGGCTGGGGCTTTTCATCTGCTGGTGGATGACAAGGGGTTCGGAGCCCTGCGCTGTGGAGACGGCGCCGGGAAAGGAGGTGCCGAAAAAGGAAAGTCTGCTTCTGGTGTTTCGGGATTTCTGGCAGCTTCTGCGCATTAAGTCCATGACCATCCTCATCTCGGCGAAGGTCATGTTCATGGTGGCCTTCACCTTCTACACCTCGGGCCAGGTATTTTTCATGCAGTACCGGCTTGGTCTCAGCGGCGAAAAGATATCGGCGGTGTACCTGATCTCGGTGATCGCTTCGGCCGTCTACACGCCGGTCATCTCCTGGATGGCCATGAAGCTGGGCAAGCAGCAGGCGGTCATTATCTCCATCTGCGTTTCCGGCGTTTTCGGAATGGGGTTTTACGCCGCGGGGATCCACAATTATTTTACGGCAGTTCTGTATGTGATCGTGTTTATGTTTGTACAGTCCAGCTATTGGCAGATCAGCAACGCCATATTTTACGATATCACGGAGGTGGACGAGTACGTGTACGGCAGTCGGAGAGAGGGCGGCATCGCCGCGCTGCAGTCCATCGCGGGAACGCTGGCGGCGGCCCTTGGTCTGCAGCTGATCGGATTCTTTCTCAATGCGGCGGGGTTTGACGCCAATCTGGCGGTGCAGAGCGGGCGGGCCATGACGGAGCTTTCGCGGATCTTTGTGCTCTATCCCAGCATCGCGTTGATTTTGAGCGCGGCTTTGCTGTATACTTATCCTGTCAGCAGGAGAAGATTTATAATGCTGCAGAATGTCATCGAAATGAAAAAACAGGGCGAGGATTACTCTGCCTACGAGGAAGAATTGAACAAGCTGATCTGATAAGGTCGATGAGAAACGGCGGCAACGTTCTACGAATATCTGAAAACGAGGTTTTGGCATGATAAATATAGGCAATATGAAGCTGAACAGCATCGACTACCTCTTGCTGGTAAACAGGGAATTTACCGTGGTCTACTGCTCGCGCTTTGACAGCCGCATCGATCCTTTCGCGGGAGACCGGGAGTTATCGGACTACGTGGACCGAAATTTCTTCGAGGTCTATCCCACCGTGCAGAAGGAGCACAGCTCCGTGCTCCGGTGCATGACTACCGGGGAGATCATCGTAAAAAAGAAGCAGAGTTTCCGCGATTTTACCGGCAAATTTTTCTGTACCAATAACATTACGGTCCCTGTGATCCGAAAAGGCCAGATCATCGGCGTGGTGGAGATGATCAAGGACGTGACGGTCATCGACAACATCTCCGGAGAGCAGGTGTACGACAACGGCGATTTTGACGAACTGGCGGAGAACATTCGCCGGGAGAAGAACGCCATTACCTTTGAACAGATCCTCACCCAGAACGAGACCATGCGCAAGAGCATCGAACAGGCCAAGGTGCTGGCCCGCTCGCCCAATCCCACGCTGATCTACGGGGAGACGGGCACCGGCAAGGAGATGTTCGCCCAGGCGATGATCCAGTACAGCGGCATGCCTAAAAAGAAGATCGTGGTGCAGAACTGCGCGGCGGTGCCCGAGGGACTGCTGGAATCCATCCTGTTCGGAACGGCCAAAGGCGCCTACACCGGCGCAGAGAACCGCAGAGGACTGTTCGAGGAAGCGGACGGCGGCATCTTTTTTCTGGACGAGCTCAATTCTCTGCCCATTCACGTGCAGGGCAAGCTGCTGCGGGTGCTGCAGGACGGAACCTTCCGCCCGGTGGGATCCAACACGGAAAAGCGCGTCAATGTGAAGATCATCGCGGCCATGAATGTGGACCCGCTGCAGGCCATCGAGAAGGGAATGCTGCGCAAGGACCTGTTTTACAGACTTTCCAGCGGTATGATCTACCTGCTGCCCCTGCGGGAGCGTCCGGATGATATTCTGTTCTATGTGGAGCATTATCTGAAAGAATTCAGCGAGGTATATTCAAAAAACGTGACGGGGATCACGGAAAACCTGCGCACCGTTTTTCTCAACTATCACTGGGACGGAAATGTGCGGGAGCTGCGGCATATTATCGAATCCATGATCAGCGTGCTGGACGACGGGGTCTCGGAAACGCTGGACGTCAGGCAGCTGCCGGCCTATCTCTACGACCGCATCGGCAAAAAAGAGGAGGGAGAAGCGCGGAAGTCCGCGGCTCAGACTGCGGCCGGGCGGGAGGAAGCTGCGGCGGGGATCGTGCGCATACCGCCGGAGGAGGACGAAGAGCTGAAGGCGCTGCTGAATCTGAAAAAGTCTCTGGAATACACCGAGCGCGAACTCATCGAGAAGGCGCTGCGCTACACGGGGGGAAACAAGACCAAGGCGGGCGCGCTTTTGGGAATTCCCCGGCAGACGCTGAAATATAAGATCGACAAATGGAATATCTCGATGGATGAGATCCTGCGCAGGCAGTGACCGCAGGAAAGAGGGCGTCTGTGAAAACGGGCGACAGAAAACTGGCGAAAATGCCTGGCGCGACAATAATTTGTCGAATGAAATGTGGGCGAGCGACAATTTCCTGTCGCACGTCCTTTTTTATACAGGTTTTCGTATGAAGGATCGTTGAAATATCGACTTTTTCGATGGTACAAGCAGTTGGCATGGAAATTGCTATAATATAGAGACAAGGAAATCACTTTGAATCAAGGTCATCCGCGACAAAGAAAGGGATGGTGAAATGACTTTAGAATTAAGAAAAATCAGCATCAAAGATGTGGTATTCGGAGACGCTGCCGGGATCAAGGACGGCGTTCTCTGTCTCAATCAGAAAGAACTGACGGATCTGGTCATGGAAGACAGCCGTGTAAAGGCCGTTTCCTTCGATCTGGCTAAGCCGGGCGAGTCCGTGAGGATCCTGCCGGTGAAAGACGTGATCGAGCCGAGAGCCAAGGTCGGCGGCGAAGCATTCCCCGGGATCTTCAAGGAGACCATGGACGCTGTGGGCGAGGGCGTCACCTGTGCGCTGAAGGGCTGCGCCGTTGTGACCACCGGTCCCATCGTAGGTTTTCAGGAAGGACTGATCGACATGAGCGGTCCGGGAGCCGAGTTCACGATCTTCTCCAAGCTGCTCAATATCGTTATGCATATTACGAAAGCGGATCACGTGGATCAGCACGAGCATGAGGAAGTTGTGAGAATGGCCGGCATCAAAGTCGCCCACGAGATCGGAAAGCTGGGGACGGATTACGCGGATTACGAGGCCGTCACCTATGAGTGGGGCAACATCGGGGAGCGTTACGCGCTGTATCCGGAGCTGCCGAAGGTCGTTTACGTCTGCAACTGCATGGCTCAGGGACTGCTGCACGACACGTATTTCTATGGCAGGGACTGCAAGGCGCTGGTGCCTACCATCGTTTCTCCGCTGGAATTCATGGACGGAGCGATCGTCAGCGGAAACTGCGTATCTCCCGGTTCCAAGACGACCACCTATCATCATCTGAACAACGCCGTCATCGACGCGCTGTTTGAAAAACACGGAAAAGAGATCAACTTCATGGGCGTAGTACTGAACCCGCTGATGGTTACGCTGAAGGAAAAATTCCGCGATACCATGCTGACCATCAAGGAAGTGCAGTCTCTGGGAGCCGAGGGCGTTATCATTTCCCAGGAGGGCTTCGGAAATCCCACCACCGACCTGATGATCACCTGTCAGGGTCTGGAGCAGAGAGGGATCAAGACCGTCATCATCACCAATGAGGACGCGGGTGTGGACGGCATGTCGGAGTCGCTGCCGGACAGCGTACAGGAAGCCAACGCCATCGTTTCCACCGGAAACAGCAACGCCACCATCCTGCTGCCGAAGGTGGATCGCATTCTGGGCGAGCTGAAAGAGATCGAGCGTGTGACCGGAGGAAATGTGGATTCCATCAAGGAAGACGGAACGCTTCTGGTAGAGATCCACGGAATCATGGGAAGCCACAATCTGCAGGGAAATACGCTGCTCAGCGCAACGACGATTTAGGAGGTAAAACCAGTGAAAAAGGTTGTATTTTATACAAATCAGTTCTTCGGCCAGATCGGCGGAGAGGAAATGGCTTACACTGAACCTTCCTTCAATGAAGGGAAGATCGGTCCGGCCAACGCTTTCGCGCCGCTGCTGAAAGACGCCGAGATCGTGAATACGATCATCTGCGGCGACAACTACTATGTGGAAAACATGGATAAGGTAAAGGCATTTGTCAGAGAACATCTGGAAGCCGTCAAGCCGGATCTGGTCATCGCGGGACCGGCCTTTAACGCCGGCCGTTTCGGGATCGCCTGCGCCGACGTCTGCACATTCATCAAACAGGAGCTGGGCATTGAGGCCATCACCGGTCTGTACTGGGAAAATCCTGCCGTGGAGATGTACAAGAAGAATATCTACATCCTCGAAACTGCAAAATCCGCAGCCGGCATCCGCAAGGCGGTGCCTCTGATGGCGAACTTCGCCAATAAACTGCTGTCTGGAGAAGCTCTTGGTTCTCCCAAGAAAGAACAGTACTATGCAAAAGGCCAGAGAGTCAATATCTTCAGAGAGAAGAACGGCGCGGTGAGAGCCGTTGATATGCTCATGGCCAAGATGAAGGGCGAGGAGTACGAGACCGAGCTTGAGATCTCTGTCTATGAGAAGGTCACGCCGGCGACTCCCGTCAAGGATCTGTCCAAGGCGAAGATCGCTCTGTGCACCTCCGGCGGAATCGTGCTCATGGGCAATCCGGACCATCTGCCCGCGGCCACGGCCAAGATCTGGAAGAAATATGACGCGGCCGACGAAAAGGGCCTGGAAAATGGAAAATGGGAATCCGTGCACGCCGGCTACGACCCGGTCTATGCCAATCAGGATCCCAACCGCGTAGCGCCGATGAACATGCTGTACGAGCTGAAAAAGGAAGGCGTGATCGGTGACGTTTATCCGTATCTGCTGACCACAACAGGAAACTCCACCTCCGTTGCGGACGCCACCAGAATGGGCCAGGAGATGGCTGAGGATCTGCTGGCCGCAGGAGTGGACGGAGTCATCCTGACCTCCACCTGAGGAACCTGTACTCGTTGCGGTGCAACGATCGTTAAGCAGATCGAGAAGGCCGGGATCCCGGCGGCTCACATCTGTACGGTGACTCCGATCTCCAAGACCGTAGGGGCGGCCAGAATTTCCGGCGCCCAGGCGATCCCCTATCCCACGGGCGATCCCCATCTTCTTCCGGAGAAGGAGCAGGTCAGAAGACGGGAGATCGTCGTGGACGCGCTGGAGCTCCTGAAGAAATAGTTTTAATCACGTATAATGAGATAGATAAGACAAAGATAAGACAAGGTAGGTGACCGCCGGCGGGTGAGCGGACCCTGGTCTGCTCCTCTGTCAAGCCGCCAGCCGCGTTTGTGCTGGCGGCTTTTCCTTGTTTGGGGAAGTTTTCGGCGGCGGCTGTCGCGGGGCTTCCAACTGCGCCCTCACACCGGCCCTGCCGGGAAAAGCGGCGAAAAATCGCCGATTTTCGTTTCGCGGAAGAGAAAAATGTGGTATGCTCATTGTATGCGAAAGGCGCATCGACAGGAAACAAAACGGCGGAAGAAAGGGAGGAGTATGTATGCTCAGTATCGGCAATCTGGTACTCAATAGTCTTGATTACGTTCTGATCGTGGACAGCCATTATAATATTATGTTCAATACGCGGCTGGATCAGAGGACCAATATCCCTTCCGACAATCTGATTCCGGAAAAAGAGCCTTCCGAATATCTGACCCGCAATTTTTTCGAGACGTATCCCGGCCTTGACAGGGAGCGGAGCTCGGTGGTCCGCTGCATGACTACCGGGGAGGTGGTGGTCTGCAAGAACCAGACCTATACGGACTACAGGGGACGCAGTTATACGACCAACAATGTGACGGTGCCCATACGCAGGAAGGGCAAGATCTTCGGCGTGGTGGAGCTGGTGAAGGATATCGATCCGCTGGACAATGTGAAGGCCGCCGCAGCGTCGGAGCAGTTTGACGCGTTCGTGGAAAATCTGCAGCGGGAGTCCGGGCTCATCACCTTCGACACGATCATGACCAGAAATACCCAGATGCTGAAAAATATCGAGATGGGAAAGGCGCTGGCCAAACTTCCCAATCCCACGCTGATCTATGGGGAGACGGGTACGGGAAAAGAGCTGTTCGCTCAGTCCATGATCAACCACAGCGGCGTTCCCAAGAGCAGGGCTGTGGTGCTGAACTGCGCCGCGGTGCCGGAAAATCTGGTGGAGTCGATCCTCTTTGGCACGGAGCGGGGGATCTATACCGGGGCGGAGAACAGAAAGGGCCTCTTTGAGGAGGCCGACGGCGGCATCCTGTTTCTCGACGAGCTGAACTCCATCCCTTACAATGTGCAGGCAAAGCTGCTGCGGGTGCTCCAGGACGGCACCTTCCGTTCGCTGGGAGGCAGCGTGGACAAGTGCGTGGATGTGAAGGTCATCGGCGCCATGAACGTGGATCCGGTGCAGGCCATGGAGGACAATCTCATCCGCAAGGACCTGTTTTACCGCTTCTCAAGCAGTATTATACGCCTGACGCCTCTGCGGGACCGCAAGGAGGATATCGAGCTCTTTGTGGATTATTATATCAAGTACTTCGGTGACATGTACGGGAAAAATATCCGCGGTATTACCACGGAACTGCGGGAGGCTCTGCTGGCCTACGACTGGGAGGGAAACGTCAGAGAACTGAAAAACGTCATGGAGCTCATGATCGAGTTCAGCGACGACAAGGCGGTGCTGGATGTCGTGCATCTGCCGCAGTATCTGCAGCAGCGTCTGGGAACGAAAAGCGCCGAGGAATTGGAAAAGGAGCGGCAGAAACGGCTTGAACTGGAGGAGGATCTGCTGTCCGACCAGATCATCGAGGACGAGAACGGCGGGATCCCCTTTGTGGATATCATCGACGACATCGAGAGAAAATTGATCGTGAAAGCCCTGGAGGCCACCTGCGGCAACAAGACCCGGGCGAGCCAGCTTCTGGGACTGCCCCGTCAGACATTAAAATATAAGATCGAACGCCTGCGGATCGAAAGATAGGCGCGGGGCGCGGCAATGAATGTGAGAATGTATCGTTTAATACGAACCGGCGGAAAATCGCCGGTTCGTTTGTTTTTTCGACAAAAGTGCCGGCAGGCCGTCGGTTTTGTCGGATTTTGCGGGACGGATTTCCGCCGATCTTCGATTTGATTTCTTGAAAACCTTGAAATTTCAACAAGTTTATATTTGGCACGAACCTTGCTCTATCTAAGGACAACCGGTCGGAGATCCAATCTCAACGGAGAGGAGGATAGGGCTGTTTTGTTGTAAGACCTCCGGCGGAACGTGGGGAACGGGCGGAGTTTTATGCACGTGTTCTGTCTGTTTCTATTTTGGGGATGTGATTACAAGAAATCAAAGGAGTGCAACATGGACAATTACGGAATATTATCGCTGGCGCCTGCGTTGATCGCGCTGGTTCTGGCCTTTGTAACGCGAAACGCACTGTTTTCTATTTTGATCGGCGTCCTGGTGGGCGTAGTCATCACCGGGCAGAATGTTATCATGGGGTTTTCCGGCATCATGCAGAGCGCGCTGGGAAATGCCGACTTTATCTGGGTCATCGGCATCGAGGTCTTCATCGGAATTATGGTGGCGCTGTTTCAGAAATCGGGAGCCATCGAGGCCTTCACGGCGGTGGTGGCAAAATGGCATCTGAAGGCCAGAGGGGCGCAGATGCTGGCCTGGCTTCTGGGAATCTTTATTTTCTTCAGCGATTACTTTTCACCGCTGTATGTGGGAACTGTAATGCGGGGCATCACGGATAAAGCGCGGGTATCCAGAGAAAAGCTGGCTTATATCTGCGACTCCACTTCGGCGCCGGTGTGCACCATGATCCCGTTTTCTTCGTGGGGCATCTACATGGCGGGGCTGCTGGTGGGGCTGGGGGCCATCGCCGACACCAATCAGGCCATGGATGTCGTGATCCATATGGTTCCCTACAACTTTTACGGAATTTTCGCTGTCTTGATGGTCGGCCTGATCGCGCTGGGGCTGATCCCGGATTACGGTCCCATGGGAAAAGCGGAAAAGCGCGCCATGGAAGAGGGAAAGCCGGTGGCGGACGGAGCCCGGCCGCTGCTGTCCAATGAGCTGGAAAAGATCAAGCCCAACGAGGGCGTCAAGCCCAATCTGTTCCTGAATTTCCTGATGCCGGCGCTGATCATCATCAGCGTCACGCTGGGGACCTACATCATTTTGGGAAGCGCCAAAACGCTGGAATCCTTCATCGTTGCGGTCATGTATCAATTTGTGATGATGCTGTTCCAGAAGATGGGGACCATCAACGAGCTGATCGACGTTGCCGTAGAAGGGATCAAGAGCGTAATGAGCGCCATGCTGATCCTGGCGTTGGCTTACTGCATTAATGCCATCAGCCAACAGCTGGGGACGGCGGACTATGTCGTGGGCGTTACGGAAAACTGGATGACGCCTACGGTGCTCATGGTGCTGACCTTCCTCACCTGCGCGTTCATCTCCTTCTTCACGGGGACCTCCTGGGGCGTCTACGCGATCATGACGCCGATCTTCGTTCCTCTGGCTTACAGCGTTACCGGCGGCGCCACCAATGCGGTGATCTACGCCACCGTAGCGGCCATCATGGGAGGCGGCTGTTTCGGAGACCACTGCTCGCCTCTGTCGGATACCACCATCCTGTCTTCGCTGGCCTCCGGCTCGGATCATGTGGACCACGTAAAAACACAATTGCCTTACGCCATCACGGCGGCCGCCCTGTCGGCAGTGGGATTCCTCATTGTGGGGATCATGTGCAGCTAAGCGTTTTGGCCCTTTTCCGGCTCGGATTTCGACACAATTGATAATAATGACGGAAAATTGTCGATAATCTGCTTTATTCGACAAACTGTGACAAATTTTTGTCGAAGAAGGTCGCAAAAGGCGGCGGTTTTTCGCCGCATGGGATAGAAACCTTCTATAAGCTGCCGCGCGCATTGTTGAAATTTCAATGTGCGCGGCAGTTTTTTCGTTGGCCTTTAGAGTTGGCATCGAAGTTGCATTATATAATTCCGTAATTATCAGTTAATGTTTGTCCGGTCTTCGCATTTTAAAAGAAAGGAGGCTGTAAAGACACATCATCGCATACAGGAATGCCGGACAGTAAAAAAGGAGTTTGAACATGGACAATTACGGAATTTTATCATTAGCGCCTGCTATTATTGCCCTGATCCTGGCATTTGCCACCAGAAACGCATTATTCTCCATCCTTATCGGCGTTCTGGTAGGCGTAGCCATCACAGGACAGAATATTTTATGGGGCTTCTCCGGTATTATGCAGAGCGCCCTGGGCAATGCGGACTTCATCTGGGTCATCGGCATCGAGGTATTCATCGGTATGCTGGTGGCGCTGTTTCAGAAATCGGGAGCGATCGACGCTTTTACTGCCATGATCAGCAGACACAATATCAAGGCAAGAGGGGCGCAGATCATATCCTGGCTGTTGGGTATCTTTATCTTCTTCAGCGATTATTTTTCACCTCTTTACGTTGGTACCGTAATGAGAGGTATCACAGATAAAGCAAGAGTTTCCAGAGAAAAGCTGGCTTACATCTGCGACTCCACCTCCGCGCCTGTATGCACCATGATCCCCTTCTCTTCCTGGGGCATCTACATGGCCGGCCTGCTGGTGGGGATCGGCGCAATCACCTCGCCTGATATCGCCTCGGAGGCCGTCATCAAGATGGTGCCGTTCAACTTCTACGGTATTTTCTCCGTTCTTATGGTAGGACTGATCTGTCTGGGCATCCTGCCTGACTACGGCCCCATGAAAAAAGCGGAAAAGAGAGCCATGGAGGAAGGCAAGCCCGTCAGCGACAACGCTAGACCGCTGCTGTCCGGAGAGCTGGAAAAGATCAAGCCCAACGAGGGAGTAAAGCCCAATCTGTTCCTGAACTTCTTCATGCCGGCTATCATCATCATCGGCGTAACGCTGGGCACCTATCTGGTGATGGGAAGCGCCAAGACGCTGGAGTCCTTCATCGTAGCTGTTGCTTATCAGTTCGTCGTCATGCTGATCCAGAAGATGGGAACGATCAACGAGCTGATCGACGTTGCGGTAGAGGGTATCAAGAGTGTAATGAGCGCCATGCTGATCCTGGCCATGGCATACTGCATCAACGCGATCTCCAAGGAGCTCGGAACCGCTGATTTCGTTGTAAACGCCACTCAGAGCTGGATGACGCCCACGGTGCTGATCATGCTGTCCTTCCTGCTGTGCGCCTTCATCGCGTTCTTCACGGGAACCTCCTGGGGAACCTACGCCATCATGACTCCGATCTGCGTTCCGCTGGCCTTCAGCGTGACCGGCGGAGAGCTGACCACCATCGTGTTCGCTACCATCGCGGCCATCATGGGCGGAGGCTGCTTCGGCGACCACTGTTCCCCGCTGTCCGATACCACGATCCTTTCATCGCTGGCTTCCGGTTCGGACCACGTGGACCACGTTAAGACACAGCTGCCCTACGCGATGACCGCGGCGGCGCTGTCCTGCATCGGATTCCTGATCGTGGGTTTTGTCTGCAGCTAAAAAGGTTGACTTGTGAGACCTAAGGTTTTGAATAGATTAACAGAAATAATATAGATCTTTACGGAGCGCGCGGATTCTTCCACGCGCTCTGTTTCTTTTTGTCCTCGGGTCTCCGGCGGAAATTCGCCGCCTATTGTATTTTCTGGAAATGCTCGACAGGAAATTGTCGAATGAGTTAAAATGTGCGGCGGAAATTCGCCGCGCGTTGCCGGACGCTGTTGGCGGCAGGGACACAAACTTTGAAATTCAGCCATTTCTCTTGATGGTCATAAGTTGGCATCAAAATTGCATTATATAAAAACAAAGTATTGCCAGAACCAGAAGTCAAGGAGGAGATTCAAAATGATAATCGGAGTTTTAAAAGAGATCAAGCCAAACGAATACAGAGTCGCTGCGACGCCCACCGCGGTCAAGGAATTGACCCGCAGAGGCCACGAGGTCTATGTGGAAAACAACGCCGGAGTAGGCAGCGGTTTTTCTGATGAAGAATATAAGGAAGCAGGCGCGAAGATCGCGGACTGCGACACCGTATATGACAAGGCGGACTTGATCTACAAGGTGAAGGAGATCTTCCCCGAGGAATATAAGTATATGAAAAAGGACAAGATCCTGTTCACCTACATCCACTCCAACGCCCACAGAGAAATGACTGAAGCGCTCCTTGCCAGCGGCATCACCAGCATCGCTTACGAGGATGTTGACGATAAGAACGGCAAGTTCCCGCTGCTCATTCCCATGAGCGAGCTGGCCGGCAAAGGCGGATTCCTGGCGGCGCTGCACTTCATGCAGGCGGTCCACGGCGGAAAGGGCATGCTGCTGGCCAACGTAGCCGGCGTAGAGACGCCCACCGTGACCATCATCGGAGCAGGAGCGTCCGGAATGGGTGCTGCGGAGCTTGCTACTGCGTTTGGAAACAGAGTTAACATTCTGGATGTCAGCATCGAGGGACTGAAGGCCGCGAAGGATAAGCTGCCCCCGAACGCGTCCCTGCTGTTCTCCAACAGAGCCAATCTGGAAAAGTGCCTGAAGGAGACAGATGTGCTGATCAACTGCATTCTGTGGGATAAGACCAGAAAAGATCACCTGGTCTACAAAGAAGATCTGAAGCTCATGAAACCGGGCTCCATGATCGTGGACGTAGCCTGCGACGACGAGGGAGCCATCGAGACCTGCCGCTCCACCACCCACGACGACCCGATCTACGAGGTAGAGGGTATTACGCACTACTGCGTGGACAATATCCCCTCCGCGTTCGCCCGCACGGCTTCCACCACGCTGGCCAACGCCACGCTGCCCTATGTGATCCAGATCGCCGACAAGGGACTGAAGCAGGCGCTGAAGGACAACAAGTACCTGCGCAGAGGCCTGACCACCTACGAAGGAAAGCTGACTCTGCTGGAGACCGCTGTTAAGCACGACATTCCCTTCGTCTCCCCGGACGACATTGTAAAAGAGTTCTAGCAATAACCTCATATAACAACACAACGACAAAGGTACGAAGCTGAAGCGGCTTTCTGTCCGGGTCATCTCTGATGACCTGGGCGGGAGGCCGTTTTGGCGTACAGGGGCGTCTTTTGTATTAGACACTTTTGTGCAGATGCGATATACTAAGCTCAGAGCGTTCAGACAGGCACCAGTGATAATGGGAGGAAGACATCAGCCATGCTTAGGAGATACGCAGACCAGATCTTCGATATTTTCAATTATGTGGACAGCGTTATCATCACCGATGAGAACGCTGTCATTCAGTATTATTACAGCAACCGGGAGGGAGCGCAGTGCGAGTCCGACGTACTGGGCAAGTATATACTGGATGCCTACCCCACGCTGGACAGGGATTCAAGCACGATCCTCAGAGTGCTGCGGACAGGCGAGCCGGTTCTGAACGAGGTTCAGGTGCTGAGAGACGTGTGGGGCCACCACGCTACGGCCACTACCACCACGCTGCCTATCATGGAGGGAGAACAGATCGTCGGAGCCGCAGACGTGTCCAGTTACCAGAGGGAGGGGATCGTTCTCTCCAGAAAAGAGATGAAGGAAGAAAAGGGGCTTTACCGTCTGGACGATATCATCTCCGTCTCCGACAGCATGAGCTTGCTGAAGGGAAAAATAGAAAAGGTGGCCGCCACCGATTCCTCTATCATGGTCTACGGTGAGACGGGGACGGGCAAGGAATTGATCGCCCAGTCCATCCACACGGAGAGCGGACGGAGAAAAAAGCCTTTCGTCTCGCAAAACTGCGCGGCGATCCCTTCTACACTGCTGGAAGGGATCCTGTTCGGAACGGAAAAGGGAAGTTTCACGGGAGCGGAGACGCGGCCGGGACTCTTTGAGCGGGCAAACGGCGGCACGCTGTTTCTGGACGAGATCAATTCCATGGAGCTGTCCGTTCAGCCCAAGATCCTGAAGGCCATCGAGGAGAAACAGGTGGTGCGTGTGGGCGGGTATCAGCCCATCGCCGTGGATGTGAAGATCGTCTCCGCGGTAAACGAGGATCCTCTGCGCTGCGTGCACAAAGGAAAGATGCGGGAGGATCTCTTTTACAGGCTCAGCGTGGTCCAGCTCACGCTGCCGCCGCTGCGGGAACGAATGGAGGATCTTGAGCCGCTGGTGAATTATTTTATCCGCAGCTACAACGAGAAAATGAACAAGGACATCATGGGTCTTGAAAAAGAGGTGGAGGAGATCTTTCGGGGATACAGCTGGCCCGGCAACGTGCGGGAACTGCGCAATATCGTGGAAAACGCCTTCAATATGGCCTCGTCCCGCTTCATTCAGACGAAGGATCTGCCTGAATATCTCCTGCGCTCCGGGGCGAAAGAACGGTTCGGATTCGGAACCGGAGGAGGGGGAGTGTGCGCTGCCGGAGGACTCGGCGCCGGGGGATCCGCTTCGGGCCGCAGGGGCACGCTGGCGCAGATCCTGGAGGAGATCGAAGAAGAGATCATCCGCGAGACGCTGGCGGTCTCCGCCACTTATCTGGAGGCGGCGCAGAAGCTGGGTCTCTCCAAACAAGCCTTCGATTACAAACTGAAAAAATACAAACTGAAGCAGTACTGAGCGATGGGCGTCAGGTCAAGATGTTTTGACGGTCAAGATTTCTTGACCGCCTTTTTACGCATTGATACACGAAAATAACCAATTGAGATCAAAAAACAGGCGTCAGCCTGTTTTTTTTGCGTTGGCACGGAAATTGCGCTTTACAGAGATCGACGGCGCCAGTCAGGGAGGGTCGGCGGGGAACAAGGATCCGCCGAAAGTTAAGGGAAGGGGACACAGCGGCGCAGTCCGCGTGTCTGCCGGAGTGAAAGAAGGAGTACAGAGATGAAAATAGGTTTGCTGAAAGAGATCAAGGAAGGCGAATATCGCGTAGGGATGATCCCATCCAATGTCCGCAGGCTGGCAGACGCCGGTCACCAGGTCTTCGTTGAGAAGGACGCCGGCAGGGCGGCCGGGTTTGAGGACGGGGATTACAGCGCTGCAGGCGCGTCTGTTCTCCCTACGCCGGAAGCAGTCTACGACCAGGCGGAACTCATCATCAAGGTAAAGGAGATCCTGCCCCCGGAACATGAATTTCTGAAAGACAGACACATTGTTTTTACATACATTCATTCCGCCAACCGGCGGCAGCAGACCCAGGTGCTGCTGGAAAAAAAGCTGGTGGCTTTCGCCTACGAGGACGTGATGGATGAGCGCGGCGAATTCCCACTGCTGACTCCCATGAGCGAGATGGCCGGAGATGTGGGCGTACTGTACGGCGTTCATTACATGATGTGCACCAGGGGCGGGAACGGAACGCTGATCTGCGGCGCTCCCGGCGTGCCGCCGGCAAAGGTGGTCGTCTTCGGAGGCGGAAACGTGGGACTGCGGGCCGCGAAGATGGCTGCCGCGCTGGGCGCGCAGGTGACCATCATGGACACGAACATCCGCAGGATGCGTGAGATCAACGCGTCGCTGCTTCCGGAAGCCGCCACCATGTATTCCAACAAAGCGAACATCATCAAGGCCATCGCCGATGCGGACATGGTGGTCAACGCGGTGAAGTGGTTCCCCGGTCTGACGCTGATCTCACGGGATATGCTGGCGGGGATGAAGCCCAATTCGCTCATCGTGGATATCGACGCGGAGCCCAACGGCGCCATCGAGACCTGTCGTTATTCCACCCACGAGGATCCGGTCTACTATGTGGACGGCATCCGTCACCTCTGCGTTCCCAACCTGCCCAGCGCGGTGGCGCAGTCCGCCTCCGCGGCGCTGTCCAACGCTACCATTCCGTATATTCTGGATATCGCAAACAAAGGCTGGAAACGGGCGGCGATGGAGAACGGAGATCTGATCCACGGATTGGATTTTGTAAAGGGCATGCTGACCTTTAAGCCCACGGCGGAGGCCTTTGGGATCCCGTATGTGGACGTCATGGAGGCCCTCGGTCAGTGCTGATAAACACAGCGCAGTTTCCCATACGCTCCGGCGGAAGCCGGAGCGCAGCAGAATGGAGGAAAGAATATGGACAATTATGGTATACTATCGCTGGCGCCGGCGTTTGTAGCGCTGGTCCTGGCCTTTGTCACACGCAACGCGCTGGTGTCGATCCTGATCGGCGTGGTGGTGGGCGTCGTCATCACCGGCCAGAATATTTTCCTGGGCCTGAGCGCTATCATGCAGAGCGCCCTGGGAAACGCGGATTTTATCTGGGTCATCAGCATTGAGATCTCCGTCGGCATCATGATCGCGCTGTTTCAAAAGTCGGGAGCCATAACCGCCTTCGGCGCGATGATCGAAAAGAAAAACATCAAGGCCAGAGGCGCGCAGATCGTCTCCTGGCTGCTGGGTATCTTTATCTTCTTCAGCGATTATTTTTCACCTCTCTATGTGGGTACTGTCATGAGAAATATCACAGACAAAGCCAAAGTATCCAGAGAGAAACTGGCCTACATCTGCGACTCCACCTCCGCTCCGGTATGCACCATGATCCCATTCTCGTCCTGGGGAGTTTACATGGCGGGCCTTCTCATCGGGATCGGCACCTTTGTGGACAACGATCACGCCTTCGACGCGGTCATACGCATGGTCCCTTTCAATTTCTACGGAATTTTTTCTATCCTCATGGTAGCGCTGATCGCTTTCGGCGTCATCCCCGAATTCGGGCCCATGAAAAAAGCTGAGATCAGAGCCCGGGACGAGGGAAAGCCTTATTCCGACACGGCCAGACCTCTGCTTTCCGGGGAGCTGGATAAGATCAAGCCCAAGGAAGGAGTGAAGACGAGCCTCGCTTTGAATTTCTTCATGCCGGCGGTCATCGTCATCTCCGTCACCGTGGGGACCTACGCGATCATGGGCAGCGCCAAGACGCTGGAAGCCTTCTTCGTGGCCATCGCCTACATGTTTATCGTCATGCTGTTCCAGAAGATGGGCACCCTCAACGAGTTGGCCGACGTGGCGGTGGAGGGCATCAAGTCGGTCATGCAGGCCGGTCTGATCCTTGCCATGGCTTACTGCATCAACGCCATCAGCAAACAGCTTGGAACGGCCAACTACGTGATCAGTGTCACGGAAAGCTGGATGACGCCGGCCGTGCTGATATGCGTGTCGTTCCTGCTGTGCGCATTCATCTCTTTCTTTACGGGAACCTCCTACGGCACCTACGCGATCATGACGCCCATCTGCGTACCTCTGGCCTTCAGCGTCAGCGGCGGCGTGCCGGGAGCTATCGTATACGCTACCATCGGCGCCATCATGGGCGGCGGATGTTTCGGAGACCACTGTTCCCCGCTGTCCGATACAACGATCCTGTCTTCGCTGGCTGCAGGGTCGGATCACGTGGACCACGTGAAGACGCAGCTGCCATACGCGCTGACCGCGGCGGCCGTCTCCTGCATCGGATTTCTGATCGTAGGCATGACCTGCAGCTAAATGAATGGTTATCTCGTGAAGCCTTTGGCTTTACGATAGATTGCAATAGAACCAACATAGAAATTTGAATTTAGGGAGCGCGTGGATCCGTCCACGCGCTCTGTTTTTACCCGTAGGAATCCGGCGGAAATTCGCCGCGCGTTGCCAGACGCTGTTGGCGGCATTGAAAAAATAGTATCTATGCCTGTGTCCGCGGGTTCCGGAGGGCCTCTGATCTCACAAAAAAAATAAATTTTGACAATTCGTTCGTTCTAAGATAAACTGAGGCTACCATTAGCTGACCAGGGTGTGCGATGTTGTAAGCCGAAGGGGAAAAAGAGCGATGGGGAGGGAAGCTAAGATGATAGCGTTATTGGCCTTTGCGGATAAACAGGAAGAGAGTAAATACCACAGGCTGGTCGCGGAACATGCCGTCGTGCTATATCGCGCCGCGGTCCGGATCCTGAAGGATGAGCAGCTGGCTTCCGACGCGGTGCAGGAGTGCTTTTTGAAGCTGTTTCTAAACCTGAAGAAGCTGGAGACTGCAGGACCGGATAAGGAAGCGGCGTATCTGATGCAGATGCTGAAAAACGCGGCCTTTGATATTTTGCGGAAAAGAAAGAGGGAACAGGTTGTAGCGAATTGGGAGGAAGAAACGTTATCCTATAGGGAGGATGAGGATTCGTTAGATGAAATCTTAGCCAAAACGGAAGCGACGGAGCTGTTGATTTCGGAGCTCAAGTGTTTGGATGAGAATGAGCGCAGTATCATCTTTCATCGTTATTTCAACGAGGAGAGCTTTGGGGAGATTGGAGCCCTTTTAGATATGAAGGAAAGCACGGTGCGAGTTCGGCTATTGCGGGCGAAAAAGAAGCTGGCTGAGCGAATGAGGGAAAAGGAAGGAGGTGATCAGCGGTGAAGGATTTTGAACAGGAACGGCGCGAGATACTGCAGCAAAAGGCGGAGCTTGTTCTGCGGCAGGCTGCCTGTGCGATTGCAGAAGAAAACTTGAATGAATATAAGAAAGCGGAGGCAGAGGCTGAAATCTTGGGCGCGCAGGCGGAATTGCCCCCTGAGCTGCGGCGGGCGCTGAACGCGGCTGCCTGCGAAGCGGAAACGCGGGAAGCGAAAAAAGCCCGTCAGGGGAGAAGAAGACAGCGAGCCCGCAGCCTGACCCGTGTTGCTGTCATTCTTTTGGCCTGCGTCCTGATCGGAGGATTCGTTCTAACCGTCACCGTGGACGCCTTCCGGATTAAACTCATGGATATCCTTCTGCAGGACCACGGCGAGTACGTAGACGTGAACATAGTGGAATCAGGCAGTTTGCCGCCGGAAGTGCTGGCGATGATCCCGGAGGACTGGGACGAGCTGTATTTTCCGGGCTGGCTGCCGGAGGGGTATGAGCTGGTGGAAGTGGATGGAAAGGATGAGCACAGAGACTTTATCTTTCAGTCGGACAAGACGGGATACCTCTCTTTCTCATATGACTCTTCTGAGGAGAGACATATAATGGCCGATAGCGAGGACAGCGAGATGACTCAAATTCAAATAGGCCGCAGCGAGGCAGCTTGTCTGGAAAAGGAAGGCCGGGTCATGCTTATATGGGAGCAGAATGGATTCTGCTACGATCTGCTCGTACAGGAGTCCAAAGAAAACGCGGTGAAAATAGGAGAAAATATTGTCTACGTTCCTTTAAGAAAAAAATAAATCGAAAAACAATCAGAAAATGATGTAACGAAGCACCTCCAGAGTACGTTAACCGTATGAAAGGAGGTGAGCTGTATGAAAAAGAAAAAAAGGGTGTGCTGTATTCTATGTGCCCTGATGGTGTTTTTTATTGTACCGTCAGGGATATATGCAAGTTCTGACGCGGCGGTGAAACAAGAATATAGTTCGATATCTCCACGGTGGACGGGTGTGGCCCAGGTAGAGCCGAAGCTGTTTGTATCCGGCGAAACGGTAAATCCTTATATAGTTGTAAAAGTTGATACAGACAAAGTAACAAAAGTGACTTTTGTCGGAGAATTGCAGAAAAAAGTGAATGGACAATGGACTACGATAAAAACCTGGGATGTTTCAAAGCGAGTCACATCAATCAACGTAAAATTCGATGAAAGTTATAAGATGCAGACTGGATTCGAATATACATATGTGACGACTGTCAAGGCCTACAACGGAACGAAGCTGTTGGACACGATCAATGTGGAAGGACCTGTGAAATCCCTCTAATGGCGATGTGGCAACAAAGGTTCGTTTGTGTATATTGACAACATGGCAAATGGGGTAAACGATTTCAAAGAATCACCCCTAGAAGAACAGGTAGCCAAGACTGCCATCTAAGCGAATCCATCTGATTTTGTTTGTGTAAAGTTCAGTGTGTGTTCTCAATGTCCAGTAGTGCTTGTAAAGGCGACATATATAAAGATTTTGGGGTTCAACATCCCCTATCTATAACATATTTGTACCGCCGGCGGTGTAATGGAGGGAAAAATGAAAAAAAAATATTTAGTAAGCATAATTATTTCGATAATTATGGTATTGTCCATGGGAATACCAGCTTTTGCAGGAGAAGAGTCCATGACACTGGAACAACAAGAATTGTATCAGAAATACGAGCGTATTGTTGAAGAGGTAACCAAAGAGTATGGACTAGATTATATAAAACTTCAGCCTATTTCGGAATTTCAGGACGATTATTTCGTTTCAGTAGAAGAGTTTGAAAAAAATTTACGTCAGGGTTGTGAGGACTCACTAACGATAAGCCTTGAAGAAGATGAAGAGGATGTTGAGCACCCCTCTTCCAATCCAAGATCGGCAGCGGTTAAGGAGGCAGAAAATACTGAATTAAAGAGCCGATATGGCTTAGGGATTGTTTTTTCTGTTACCTACGAGATTACAACAGGCGGAAACAAATATGTTTTTAATCAATTTACCGCAAACAAAGCATATCAGAAGACCTATAACGCTACAGCCTATGCTGCAACCATCAGTCCTATCTATCCAACGATATCAACCATTGATGGCGGACGTACTAAAGAAATGGCTACGCAAGTTACTATTACGAAACAAGGCGTAAATTACGGAAAGTATGGTTTGTCAGCTTATTTTACGATTAGCAGTGCTGGAAAAATTCAGGTTAGCTTTTAAATATAGTATTCATCTAAGCTACGATTATTATAGTACCAGTGTCAGAACTCCTGTCACTGGTACTTCTGGGAGGCGGGGGGAATTCTCGTTTGGGCTACTGGCGCACTGGAAGTCCGGTAAAATGCGGTTTTATTGTAGCTTCCGGTAATATCACCAAACAGCTCATCAGTAACGGTTAATATCGTAACTCAGGATTTTAGTACGGCGGACAAAAACGCTGCGGACAAATATTATATCATATAGCTGGATAGATCATCTCAAAATAAATTGCGCATTGGATTTAAAAGCGCCTGGTTTGAACACTGGGTGCTTTTATAAATGATGAATATTATTGTTAGATTCAGTGTATATCAGAGGTTTGAAAATAGAAGGAGAACAGTCAACAATGGCGATACTATGGAAAACACTTTATGTGATGGGTGCTATTTTGTTGCTGCTTCATTTTGTTTTTCATTTTGAATTTCTATCAAAGATGGGAGAGTTTTTTATAATCATGGGGTCGTTTTTTATATTATTTTCAGTGGTGGTAAAAAGATTGAAAAAATGACTTCATAAATTTGATCACTAGAAATGGATGATGATTTATGATCGGCTTCAGGAGGGCACATGATGCGTTTTATTTCGAAGATGAAGATAAAGAAATCAGAACCTACGGCTTTTGCATCAGCATTCTATCTTATTGCAGCAAGGAAATACAGAAATTGAGATAAGCGCCTGCGATCCGGTCGAGAAGTTTTGAAGGGGCTGCCGCAGCAGGATCAAAACTGATGTGACTAACTTCATCGTCCATAATGAAAAGGAAGGGCCCGGCAGAAATGATGACATCCGCCGTGCCCTTCCTTTTTTGTATGGATCTGATTGGATCGAATAAGCCGATCCCGATCTTATTTCGCGTTGTATTTTTCGATAGCGATCTTCAGCAGTTCCATGGCTCTGGCCAGATCTTCCTGCTTCAGGACGTAAGCCAGTCTGACTTCGTCGATGCCCTTGCCCGGTGTGGCGTAGAAGCCGCCGCCGGGAGCGTACATAACTGTCTCGCCGTTGTCGTCAAACTCGGTGAGCAGCCATACCAGGAACTTCTCAGCGTCGTCTACGGGCAGTTTGGCCATTACGTAGAACGCGCCCTGGGGCTCCTTGCACACAACGCCCGGAATAGCCTGCAGTCCCTTGTAGATGGTCTCTCTTCTCTTCTTATATTCTTCTCTCACTTCGGCGAAATACTCGGGTCCGACGTTGTAGAGAGCGGCGGAAGCCACCTGGTCCAGAGTCGCTACGGACAGTCTGGCCTGGCAGAACTTCATGATCTGCTGCTGCAGCTCTTTATTCTTCGTCATGACGGCGCCGATCCTGGCTCCGCAGGCGCTGAAACGCTTGGAAACGCTGTCGATGACGATGGCGTTCTCCGCGATGTCGTCGAATTCGCCCAGGGAAGCCAGCTTCTCGCCGCCGTATACGAATTCTCTGTACACTTCGTCGCCGATGATGAACAGATCGTGCTCTTTTGCAATGTCAGCCATCAGTCGGAGCTCTTCCGGCGTGAGGACCACGCCTGTGGGATTGCCCGGGTTGGTGAACATGATCGCTCTGGTGCGCTCGTTGATCAGCGGTTCGATCTTCGCTCTGTCTGCGAAGCGATATCCTTCTTCCGGCGTGGTGTTGATCGGACGGATCGTGGCGCCCGTGGCCTTTACGAAGGTGTTGTAGTTGGGATAGAAGGGCTCGGGGATAATGATCTCATCGCCGTCGTCCAGAATGCTCATCAGAGCGAACAGCAGGGCTTCGCTTCCGCCTGTGGTGATGGTGATGTCGTTCTCCGCATACTGAATGCCCAGTTTTGCGTAGTAGTCCTGAACGGCCTTGATCATCTCGGGAATACCCGGGGATGGAGCGTATTCGAGTACGGGCAGGTTAAAATCTCTAACGGCTTTGAAATATTCTTCCGGCGTCTTGATATCCGGCTGGCCAATATTCAACTGGTAAATTTTCTTTCCTTTTTTCTTCGCTTCCACCGTGTACGGATAGAACTTCCGGATCGGCGAAAGGCTGCATTTTTCTACCTTGCTGGAAAATTTCATTTTAAGTGACCTCCTCTTTGTGATGCGCCCACAAAACTGTGTGATGTATGTGACTGATACAGAAACGCCTCAACTTGACACTACTTTGACAACTAAAGTATAGCAACATTTCTGTCATCTGGAAAGACTGTCCTGTAAAAAAAGTGAATTATTTTTATTCACGGTGGAAACGGTATTTATTCCTTAGAAATTAGTGCTTAACAGGATTTTATCCTTGAAAAAAAACAGTGATTATGCTATTCTGAAAAAGTAGTTAAGTAGCAAGGAAGCAAAACATACGGAACCCCCAAAAGGACTGAAGGCGACATCGGCGGTACTTCTATTTGCTATAGGTACGGCTTTTTTTGTTATAGAAACGTCGGGGCCGAAGGGCGCCGGCGGACTGACAGAGAAGAGCGCGTTTAGAAAGCAGGCCGGGTCCCCAGCTGTTTTGCAGAAACGGCAGTGTAACAGGAGGTAAGAAGGAATGATTTGGAGTGAAAATGAGACCCTCGACAGAGAACAAATGCGCGCGGTCCAGCTGGAACGGCTGCAGGATACCGTGAAGCGCGTCTATGAGAAGGTCCCTTTTTATCGCAGCGCGCTGAAAGAAAAAGGCGTTGAGCCGGGAGACATCAAGACGCTGGAGGACATCCGTCTTCTGCCCATGACGGTGAAGCAGGATTTCCGCGACAACTATCCCTTCGGACTGTTCGCCGTGGGCAAAGACGAGCTGGTCCGATTCCACGCGTCCTCCGGGACTACGGGGAAACCCACAGTGGTGGGATATACGAGAAACGACCTGAACACATGGGCCGAGTGCGTGGGCCGTCTGGTGACCATGGCCGGCGTTACATATAAAGACGTGGCGCAGATATCCTTCGGATACGGGCTGTTTACCGGCGCGCTGGGACTGCAGCAGGGACTGGAGCGCGTGGGCGCCTCCGTTATCCCCATGTCCAGCGGCAATACGAAGAAACAGATCATGATCATGAAGGATTTCGGGACCACAGCTCTGATCAGCACGCCGTCTTATGCTCTGCATATAGCCGAGGTGGTCAGAGAGATGGGAATGGACCCGAAAAAGGATCTGTCCCTGAAATGGGGCGTGTTTGGAGGCGAAGGCTCCACGGAGGCCATGCGCAAGGAACTGCAGGACGCCTGGGGAATTTTTGCCACGGAAAATTACGGCATGAGCGAGCTGATCGGACCGGGCGTATCCGGAGAATGTCAGGCGCTGTGCGGCATGCATATAAACGAGGATCACTTTATTCCGGAGATCATCGATCCTAAGACCGGTCAGGTGCTGGGGGAGGGAGAAGCGGGCGAACTGGTCATCACCACGGTGACGAAAGAAGCCCTGCCCATTCTGCGGTACAGAACGAAGGACATCACGTCCCTTCACTACGAAAAATGCGCCTGCGGCAGAACCACCGTGCGCATGTCCAAGATCCAGGGCAGAAGCGACGACATGATGGTACTGGGCGGCGTCAATGTGTTCCCATCCCAGATCGAGGAAGTGCTCCTGAATACGCCGGGCATCGGACCCCACTATCAGATCAAGGTCTTCAAAAAGGGATATCTGGACAAGATCGAGGTGGTGGTGGAACTGGTGGACGCCAGCGTGCTGGACTCCTACACTCAGCTGGAAGCGCTGACCAGAGATATCAAGGCAAGACTGCGCACTGTGCTCGGCATCGATTCAAAGATCACGCTGGTGGAGCCCCGGACGCTGGAGCGCTTCGAGGGCAAGGCGAAGCGGGTCATCGATCTGCGGTAAGCGGAGCCGGAGATCCGACGGCGGAAACGGGTCGTTTCACCGGCAGGGTGAAAATGCGGCCGGCCGTATTGCGCCCAGGCGCGGGAACGTGTAAAATGGATTCATACAGAGATCGCGGATCGTCCGGATTTTTTTCCGGCAGCTGCCGCGGTCAGATCCCTTCGCACCGAAAGGAGGACGTACCATGTTGATCAAGCAGATCTCGATTTTTATACCAAACAGAAAAGGAACGCTGGCCAGGCTGACCAGCAAGCTGCGTGAAAACGGAATTGATATTCGCGCCATCTCCGTTTTCGACACCACGGAGTTCGGCATACTTCGTCTGGTGGTGGACGACGCGGAAAAGACCCTTGACATGCTGAAGTCGGAAGGCTTCGTGGCCAAGGTCAGCGACGTGATCGCCGTGGAGCCGGAGGATAAGCCCGGCAGCCTGGATGAGATCTTCCACATTCTGGCCGACAACGACATTAATATCGAGTACATCTACTCTTACGTGATGCGCAGACATGAGCTGCCGTACATCGTGCTGAAGACCAGCGACATGGAACGGGCGGTAGGCGTGCTCAAAGACAACGGCATCAAAGTGATCGAATAAAAAAGAAGGCCTCGCAGCCTGTCGGGATGACAGGAAGTGCGGGGCTTTTTCGTTTCGCGGCCTGTTTCGCCTGCAGAGGGGCAGAGACGGCCGGTCAGTCGACAATACTGTCGATCTTAAGAACGCCTTTCACGGCCTTTAGTCTGGCCAGCAGTTCGTCCAGCTCAATATTCAGATGCTCAGCACGGGCGGAGACAGAGACAAAGGCCCGGTCCTTTACGGGGATGCTCTGGTTCACCGTGAGGATATTTGCGTTGGCCTCGTAGAAGACGGACAGAAAATTGACCAGGATGCCGGGGCGGTCCAGGAGAATCACCTGGACTGTCAGAATGCCGGAGGAGTCCTTCTTCGTATAGGGATGGATGCAGTCTTTGTACTTATAGTAGACGCTGCGCGATATACCGGCAAGCCGGACGGCCTCCGAGGTGCTGGCGGCCTCTCCGCTCTCCAGGAGAGCGTTGGCGTAGAGAACTTTTTCGTACACCTCCGGCAGCACCTTTTTGTCCACGATCAGATAAGCGTTTGATTTCGTCGAATTGGATTTCATTGTATACCTCTTGAAAACGGCTGTTTTTTTACGGAGAACAGACTACCACAGGCACGGATAAATTGCAAGAAGAAATATTCAGAAAACGATTGCAATTCTAAAACAGCCGTGATATTATGTGCGTGAGTTGAGGACACAAAACGAGAAAAGTGTCCTCGTATAAAATACATTTTCTTTTGTGGGAGAACCGGAGGGAAAACGGACATGAAACAGGGAAAGATGTACGCGCTGGTAAAAGAGGCGCCGGGCAGCGGTCTGGCGCTGACGGAAGTGGATATCCCGAAAACGGGAAGGGATGATGTGAAGATCAAGATCCATTACACTTCGATCTGCGGCACAGATCTGCACATCTACAATTGGGATCAATGGTCCCAGGAGACGATCAAAACACCGATGACCATCGGCCACGAGTTTGTGGGCGAGATCGTGGAGATGGGAAGCAGCGTCAACGGTTTTGAGATCGGAGATATCGTGTCCGGGGAGGGGCATATCGTCTGCGGTCACTGCAGAAACTGCAAGGCGGGAAAGCGGCACCTGTGCAAGAATACCGTAGGAGTGGGCGTGAACCGGGACGGGGCCTTTGCGGAATATCTGGTGATCCCCCAGACCAACGTGATCAAATGCGAGCCGGGGATCTCCGAGGAACTCTGTTCCTCCTTCGACCCCCTGGGAAATGCCGTTCATACGGCCCTCACCTACAATGTGATCGGGGAAGACGTGCTGATCACAGGAGCCGGTCCCATCGGCATTATGGCCGCCGCTATCTGCTGCCATATCGGGGCGAGAAACGTGGTCATCACAGACGTGAACGATTATCGGCTGGAACTGGCCCGCTCCATCAGCGACGTGCACACGGTCAACGTGTCGAAGGAGAAGCTGGAGGACACCATGGCGGAGCTGCACATTCACGAGGGATTTGACGTGGGACTTGAGATGTCCGGAAACAGCAACGCTTTCAATATGATGATCAACAGCATGTACAACGGCGGCAAGATCGCGGTGCTGGGGATCCAGTCGGGCGAGACGGTGGTGCCCTGGAACAAGATCGTCTGGAACTGCCTGGAGATCAAGGGTATCTACGGCCGCGAGATCTTTGAGACATGGTATAAGATGATGGCGATGCTGAACAGCGGTCTCCACATCGAGAAGATCATCACACACAAATTCGACTTTCGGGATTTTCAGAAAGGCTTCGACGTCATGAACAGCGGCATGTGCGGGAAAGTGGTGCTGGACTGGACCGGAGCAGGCAGGGAGGAATAGAAAATGAAACAGGCATTGCGCTACTTTAATGATATAGTCGAGGCGTCAAAGGCCGACGGCACCTATAAAGAAGAACGGATCATCGTAACGCCCCAGCGCAGCAGGATCGACACCACGAAGGTTAAAAATGTGATCAACATGTGCGCCAACAATTATCTGGGTCTGGCGGACAACCCGGAGATCATTCAGGCGGCTAAAGAGAGTTACGGCGCTCACGGCTACGGCTTGTCCTCCGTCCGGTTCATCTGCGGAACGCAGGACGTCCATAAAGAACTGGAAGCGAAACTGTCCTCTTTCCTGGGAATGGAAGACACGATCCTGTATTCATCCTGCTTCGACGCCAACGGCGGTCTCTTCGAGACGCTGCTGACAGAGGAAGACGTGGTGATCAGCGACGAGCTGAACCACGCCAGCATCATCGACGGCGTGCGTCTGTGCAGAGCCAGGCGCATGCGCTATAAAAACAACGACATGGCGGAACTGGAGAAATGCCTGCAGGAGGCTGCCGGCGCCAGGATCCGTCTGATCGCCACCGACGGCGTCTTTTCCATGGACGGCATCGTGGCGGACCTGAGATCCATCTGTGATCTGGCGGATAAATACGACGCTCTGGTCATGGTGGACGACAGTCACGCCGTGGGCTTTATGGGAGCAAAAGGAAAAGGTACGCCGGAACACTGCGGCGTGGCGGGCAGAGTCGACATCATCACAGGGACGCTGGGCAAGGCCCTGGGCGGAGCCAGCGGCGGATATACCAGCGCGCGCCGCGAGATCGTGGCCTTGCTGCGGCAGAAGAGCAGGCCCTACCTGTTTTCCAACACTCTGGCCCCCTCCATCGCGGCGGGAGCGGTGAAGACCCTTGAGATCCTGGAGCGTTCCACGGAATACAGGGACAGGGTGCACGAGAACGCCGCATATTTCAGACAAAAAATTCAGAGCGTGGGTTTTGACATCATCGAGAGCGATCATCCGATCGTGGCGATCATGCTCTACGATGCGAAGACGGCCACTGAATTTGCGGCTAGAATGCTTGATCTGGGCGTTTATGTCATCGGTTTCTGCTATCCGGTGGTGCCTCAGGGCAAAGCGCGGATCCGGACGCAGATCTCAGCGGCTCACACGAAGGAAGATCTGGATCGCGCCGTGGAATGTTTTGCCAAGGTGAAGAAAGATATGGGGATCTGAGGACGGGCGTCTAGACGGATGCTACAGGCGGGCGACGGAAGATGCGGACAGATGGAAATGGAGGAAAAGCCGTTTTCATCTGTTTTTTTATGGCCTTAATGGGAGACGGCGTAGTATGCCTTAATCCTATTAGGCGCATAGATCAGCCTTACAGGCCGAAAGTTGATGCAGTTCGGCCTGTGATCATCCCATGCGTTTCGCATGTATTTCTGCATTGATATGCCATTCGCCGTTATCTTTTACAGTGACATTTTGCCAGTGAAATGTATTTTGGTCGATTTTGACAAAAACCCACTTTCTGCTTTCATCATTCGTATATGTAAGAATGATCATTTCACCTTGTTTTCTTGCTTCAAGGCGTATGATCTTTCCCGTATAGCCATAAGCAACATCCCAGGCGTGTGTATCAGGATTGAAAATACGAAGTGATGTTCCGTATTCGTAATCAGGCAGGATAATAACGTCCTGTATTGCCATGCCCTCAAGGACCCATGAAAAATGCCATTCGCCTTTGATCGGGCGGGGATCGCTGCTCTCAATATAGTCGATCTGCCAGCTGCCGATCAGTTTCCCAAAATAATTAAACTCTTCGGGCAGCGCTGTGTTTTTTCCTTCACTGGTCAAAGCTTTGATAAAATCCTGCATATGCTCATTCCTCCTTTGGGATAGATCAATTCTAATATCAGCGTGCGGAAATGTCAAATAACGGCCCATGCAGATGTAAGGGCGGCTTGACAACCGGGCCGGTCGCCCGGCTGCTTGGTATTTGTGTATACATCATAATGATGGGAGCGATAGCTGCTGCCCGTGGTTTTGAGCACAGGAAACGGGATGGCGCGGAATGGCTGAAGAATGGACTTTATGTCCTGAGCGCAGGCTTACGGCCTTGTTTCCGGTCCCGGACTCTGTTATGATACAAATAATATAAAAGCGCGGCGAGGCTGTTTCATTGCATGGGCCGCGGCAGGAGGGGAAGGGCAGTGAGATCCCGGATCACATTAGAAAAATTATTAAAAATACTGGATTCCACCTACGACGGCATTGCAGCCGTGGATCAGGACGGCAGGATCATATTGTTCAACAAAGCGGCGAAGCGGTTTTTCAGGCTGCAGGACAGATCTTACGAAGGCGAGCATATCGTGGACGTGACGCCGAAGGCCAGGATGCCTCAGGTGATCACCAGCGGTACGGCGGAGATCAATCACAGCATTAAGATCGACGACGAATTGACGCTGGTCACCAGCCGCATGCCTATCTGGGATGAGGAAGGAAAAGTAGAGGGGGCCGTGGCTGTTTTTAAGGAGCTGCCCCAGCTGCTGGAGCTTTCGTCGGAGGTAGACCGGCTGGAAGAGATGCAAAGTATGATGGAAGCCATATTTTCCGCTGCGCAGGACGCTATCTCCGTGACGAACCAGAACGGCGTTGTCGTCATGATGAATCAGGCCTACGCCAATCTACTGGGTTCGGAGCTGTCGGACTGTATCGGCCAGCCCTGCGAGCTGGACTGTGAAGGGGCGAGCGTGCACCGGGCCGTGCTGGAATCAGGATGTGAGAAACGGGGATTTCACATGTTCGTGGGCAAGAAGCGAAAGGAGATCATCGCACACGGGGCGCCGATCATTGTGGACGGCAAGCTGTCCGGCAGCGTGGCGGTGGCCCACGATCTGACGGAACTGCTCAGCCTGACGAGGGAGCTGGACAAAGCCAAACAGGTCATTCGGGAGATCGAGGGGAAATATATCTTCGACGATATTCTGGGCTGCAGCAGAGAGCTGACCCAGGCTGTGGAGAAAGCGAAAAGGGCGGCCAAAACGCCGGCCACTGTTTTGCTGATGGGCGAAAGCGGAACCGGGAAGGAGATATTTGCCCACGCGATCCACAATGGAAGCGACAGGGCTCTCATGCCCTTCATTCGCGTCAACTGCGCGGCCATCAGCGAGGCGTTGCTGGAAAGCGAACTGTTCGGATATGTGGAGGGCGCGTTTACAGGAGCGAAAAAGACAGGCAGAGCGGGATATTTTGAACAGGCGGACCACGGGACGATCTTTCTGGACGAGATCGGGAAGATGAGTCTGACCCTGCAGGCAAAGATGCTGCGGGTGCTGCAGGAGAAGGAGCTGATACGGGTAGGGGCCTCCGAGCCTATCAGCGTGGATGTGAGAGTGATCGCCGCCACAAATATCGATCTGGAGGAAGAGATCCGCCAGGGCAGGTTCCGGGAAGATCTCTATTACAGGCTGAACATGGTGCCGGTGGAGATACCGCCCCTTCGCAGCAGGAAAGAGGATATGCGCATACTGGCGGAGCACATGATCAAAAAATATAACGACGAGTACGGCAGGCAGATCCGGGGGATCACGGAGGAGGCGGTGGAAGTCCTGAAAAGCTATTCCTGGAAGGGCAACGTCCGGGAGCTGGGAAACTATATCGGCAGGACTATCATCGATATGGATCAGGACGATCTGGTGATCGAGGCACGTCATCTGCCCGCCAAGGGGACCAGACACGGCGCCGGGGATACGGAGGTGTGCGCCATGAGCGTGGAACACGGGTCGACGCTGAACGAGGCGGTGAAAGAATTTGAGAGAAAATATGTGCGGGAGGCGCTGCTGCGAAACGGCGGAAACAAAACGAAGACAGCCCGGGAACTGAACATTTCCGTGCGCAGCGTTTACAATAAGATCGAATGAAGGCAGCGCTGGAATTTGGACTGATCAGACCTGGGACGCCTGTGGGTTCAGGGCGGGATATACAGAATAGGGAGCGGGAAAGAAGCGGATAAGGAAGATGCAGACGGGAATACAGATGTGCAAACATTTTCGCGTCTGCATTTTTTTGCGTGCAAATTCTTGCAAAAAATCGCTGCGGCGACAGAATCGGCGTCCGGGGCGGAGGACAGACCTGTCGAATAAGG
Source organism: Bacilliculturomica massiliensis (assembly GCF_900605495.1). GTDB lineage: Bacteria > Bacillota > Clostridia > Peptostreptococcales > Anaerovoracaceae > Bacilliculturomica > Bacilliculturomica massiliensis. Next base: position 91,608 of record NZ_LR027591.1, on the reverse strand, counting down.
GCGAAAAAGCGCAGAGTTATAACGCTTTAAAGGAGTAAAAAATTTCTGTAGTCCGGAGCCGTGGATTGGCACGGATGTTGCGATATATAAACGGATATAACAGTACAATTTATGCGGTCACAGCAGGACGGGAGGATGGAAATGGACATGAATGAAAACGACAGGTTGTTTTTTGAACGCGAGTATGACCTCGTCATCGAAAACGGAACGGTGATCGACCCGAAGACCGAGATGCGGACCATCGCTAATGTGGCGGTGGCGGAAGGGAAGATCGCAGGGATAACGCGGGTTCCGCTGAAAGCGAAGCGGGTCATCGACGCGGCAGGCAAGATCGTCTGTCCCGGCATCATCGATCCCCACAGCCACGCGGACGGACAGCTGTTCAGCGCCCACGTGATGGCCAACATGGGAGTGACGTCGATCGTGGTGGGTTCCTGCGGTCTGGGGCCCTATCCGGTTCCGGAATTTCTGAAAGGACTGGACGACGAAGGTTATCCGATCAATACGGCGGCGCTTACGCCGGAATCCTGGATCCTGAGAGAACGGGCCGGGATAACAAGCCCCTACGAAGCCGCCACGGAAAAACAGATCGCGCAGATGGCGGACTGGGCGGAGGAAGATCTGCTGGGCGGGGCTATCGGCGTATCATTCGGGCTGGAATATGCGCCCGCCACAAAGTGGGACGAGATGGTGGCGCTGGCTAAGGTGGCCGCCAAATATGATAAGGTCATGCCGATCCACTCCAGAGCGGGAGGATGGAATTCTCTGGAGGCAACCAGAGAGGTGATCAAGCTGCAGGAAGCCACAGGGGTCAGAGTTCTATTGTCTCATCACGTTTATCAGTGCGGGCAGGGGATGATGGAAGAATCCCTTAAGATCATTGAGAAGGCGTATCGTCAGGGTTACAAGATCGGCGTGGACAGCGGGGCCTACTGCGACTTTGCATGTCCCGTGGGCTCGGAGGTATTCTGCGAGGGCTGGCAGGATATCTACGACTGCACTTATCACGACATTCTGGCCGGTACGGGAAAATATGCGGGTCAGCGGCTGACGAAAGAAACGTTTGAGGAAATGCGCGCCAACGATCCCGACGGAAGCGTCACCGCTTTTGTGGGAAAGCCCTACGAGGTAGCTCTGGCGCTGAAACAGCCTTACACCATGATCTCAACGGACGGCGGATTCCCCAATCTGGCGCCGGGGCTGGGCCACCCGCAGAGCGCGGGAAGCTATCCCAAGATCCTCAGAGAACTGGTAAGAGAGCAGGATGTGCTGACCGTAATGGATTTTGTGAAAAAATCCAGTTGGATGCCGGCCCAATTCTTTGGAATTGAAAACAAGGGATACCTGGGGACCGGAGCCGACGCGGATATTCTGATATTCGATCTGAAGACCGTGAAAGAGAACGCCACGTTCCCCGGCCTGGGCGATCCCATGGCCGCGCCGGACGGCATCGAATACGTTATCGTCAACGGAGTGCCCGTCATTGACGGCGGCCAGGTAAACAGAGAAGTCAGACCGGGAAGAAGCATGCCTTCTCAAACCAGAGTCTGGCGCTTATAATGTGAGGAGGAGCTTTTATGGAATTAGGAATATTGACGCTGCTTCCTATGGTAGTGCTGTTTGTATTGATCTTTACCACAAAGAGGATGCTGCTGTCCGTCACAGCGGCCACCATGACCGGCTCCGTGCTGCTGGGCGGCTTCGGCTTCATGAACATCTGGCTTGAAAAGGTGCAGGGAGCGTTCATGGGAGGAACGGTGGGATACTGTTACCTGCTGCTGGCCCTGTTCGGTATGCTGATCTCACTGCTGGACGCCTCCGGCGCGGTCACTGAGTTCGCCATGTGGCTCAGCAAATTCGCCAACACGAAAAGAAAGGCATTGTTTATCACCTACATACTGGGCTGGCTCATTTTCGTGGACGATTATCTGAACAATATGGCCATTGCCACAGCCATGAAAAAGGTCTGCGACAGCCATCGGATCCCCCGGACGTTCCTGGGATATATCATCAACTCCACAGCCGCGCCCGTGTGCATCATCGTGCCCATATCCACCTGGGCCGTTTTCTACAGCGGGCTGTATGAAGATTTTGGCGTGACAGTGAACGGCAGCGGCACAGCAGCGTACTTTGCCTCTGTCCCCTACATGTTCTTTGCATGGATCGCGCTGATCGTCATGGTTCTGGTGATTCTGGGCGTTATTCCCGAGATCGGGATCACCAGAAAGCATGCTCAGCTGGCTAAGGAGACAGGCATCGTCTGCACGGCCGAGGTCAGTCTGGACGGAAAAGAGATCGTCGCTCCGGACTTCGAGGCGATCATGAAGGAAAACACTGGACTGAAAGCGCAGCCCTGGAATTTCCTCCTGCCGCTGGCCGTGCTGATCGTGATCACTCTGACCAGCGACGTAAACGTCATGCTGGGCTGCGGAGCCGCTATCGCGGTGACCGCGGTCCTGATGCTGATCCAGAAGAAGAGCACCATCACGGGAATTCTGGACAGCGCCTATCAGGGCGTGCTGAGCATGGTCTCCATCTGCATCATCATCGCCATGACCATGACGCTGGTGGAAGTCAATACAGCCACCGGTATGGCGGACTTCGTCGTCAACGCGCTGGCCCCCTATCTGAACGGCGCGTTCCTGCCGGCGCTGGTGTTCGGCTTCTGCGCGGTGTATTCCTACTTCGGGGGCGGTTTCTGGGATATGGCCATGATCTTTATGGGCATCGTCGTTCCTCTGGCCAACGGACTGGGCGTGGATCCGATCCTGCCCTGCGCGGCGCTGGTCTGCGCGTCGGCTGCCGGAAGCACGACCTACGTATGCGGGGACGCGATCATGGTATCCTCCCGGGCTATGGATATCAAGCCGTATTATCAGATGATGGGAACGCTTCCCTACGCGGTCATCAGCTATGTGCTGTCGGTGGTGGCTTTCCTGATCGTAGGGCTGATCTGACGGCCGACTGACCGAACAGCTGTCTGATCGAACGATGGCCGGCCTGTGGCTGTCTGATCGAACGATGGCCGGCCCGGCAGCTGGTGACTGAATAAACGTGAGACTGACTGAATGGAGATTGTTAAATGGAAATCAAGATAAACAAAGATTTGAACGACCTGCTGGACGGGTACGCGGAAGAGATGACATCTACACTGCAGGAACTGATCCGCTTTCGGTCCGTGGTGGGCGATGTAGATGAGTCCAGGGACCGGGCGCCCTACGGGGAAGAAATACAGGCCGCTTTCGACTACGTCATGAAGCTGGGGGCCGACAGGGGATTTGAATGCCTGAATCTGGAAAACCGAGCCGGCGAGATGAATTTCGGCGAAGGTGAAAAATCCGTGGGAGTCATCTGCCATCTGGACGTGGTGCCGGAAGGGGAGGGATGGACATACCCGCCTTACGGAGGCGTGGTGGATAACGGAAACATTTATGGGAGAGGCGCTGTGGACGATAAAGGATGTTTCGTGGCTTCTTTTTACGCCTGTCTTGCTTTGAAAGAGAGCGGACTGCCCCTCAGGTACCGCGTAAAGCAGATCGTTGGAACCAATGAGGAGACAGGCAGTTTCCCCTGCATACAGTATTATAAAAAGCATACGAAAGATATGCCTGTGCGGGGTATCGTGCCGGATTCGTGGTTCCCGGCAGCCTTCGCGGAAAAGGGTATCGTGAGTTATGATTTTACCCGGAAATGCCGGGGCGCCGGTAATGGGGCCGTCGACGGAACTGAGCTCAGGATCACAGAACTCAGCGGAGGAGAAGCGTACAATGTGGTAGCCCCCTTCGCATCCGCCTCGTTCACAGGCTCGCCGGAAAGGATCGCAGAGGTCCGCGCAGCGGTCTTGTCGGCGGAGGCGGAAGACGGGGAACGATTCGACGGCCGTGTGGAGCTGACAGAGATCGACGGAGGTCTGCGCGTCCGTACTGTGGGGAAATCGGCGCACGCCTCCACCCCCGAGATCGGCATTAACGCCATCTCGCTGTTGCTGAGGATCCTGGAAAAGATATCGTTTGAACCCATGGATCTCTGCCATACTCTGCGGGTCCTGTCCGAGCAGATCGGCCGGGATTCGGACGGCCGGGGCCTGGGAATCGACTGCTGTGATCACAGCGGGCCGCTGACCAATAACGTGGGCGTGCTGTCGTATAAAGACGATGTGCTCACCGTAAAAATGAATATCCGCTGTCCGGTCACCACCACCATAGAGGATCTGACAGAGAAACTGGACCGTGCGGCAGGCAGAGCAGGCATGGAGAACAGTGTCGTACTATACAATCCCCACTTCTACATGGATCCGGAGGATGAGCTGATCCGGATGCTGGTGGAAGTGTATCGGACCATGACGGGAGACAGGACATCGAAACCCCGTTCTCACGGAGGCGGTTCCTACGCCCGCATACTGAAAAATTTCGTTCCCTTCGGACCTTCCATCGAGGGCGAAGAACTGTCCTTCCACAAACAGGATGAACACATTTCCTGCGAACGACTGCTGCTTCTGAGCAAGATCTACGCTCAGGCGCTGTATCAGATGGCGAAATAACTGAGAAATATAGAACAAAAAACTCCCTGGGGCCGCCGCGGTCTGATCATCGGATCGCGGCGGCCCGCGGGGAGTTTTTCATCTGGACGTACGTGCGCCCGGAGAGCGTACGTTCTAACGGGTGAAAGTCCCGAATTCGCCCGGTAGCAATAAGAAGGATATGGACATGGCTGGCTTTCATGTACCCTATCCATAATTCTATTGTAGTAGTGGGAAGGATATAGCTAAAAGGTCCTCATCCTTCATGCGTGCAATAACTATATAAAAGCGGCCTGTTGTGACAAACAGGCCGTCAAAGTTTAAAAAAGTTCCAAAGAGTTGTGAGCTGTTGAATAATTTAACAACACGCTTTTACAAGCCTGTAATCAATTAAATTCTTTAATAATCTAAATTGCACCCTATAAAAACAGGGTTTGGTACAATAGTTGGTTCTCCTCAATGATGTTGAAACTGCCGCCCATCATAATCCATTTTAGTACAATACCGTTGGTCAAGCAGCAAAGAGAGTTGTGTAAAAGCTCCGGTGGAGCCGACAAGGGGGAACTGGATTTAGCAATCCTGCCCCCGCCGCCGTCCGCTTCATTCTACGGCAAAACCGGCTCCGCTGGCGCGGCTATCGTTAGGTTGTGCGGTGGCTCTGCCCCCGCGTCCCCGGCCTCTCCAACAGAACACAATTAAGGGCATAGCGTGACAGTCCGATGTAGGCATTTAGACTTCCTTTCCAGCCGATAAAGCCACATGAATACGAGTTTCTTTGCCCTATCATTGCCCCGTCTCCGCAGGTGGGAAGGGTTTATATCTCCCCGCCCCTAAAACCGGCTTCTAACCGTCTGCGTGAAAAAATTGTGTCAATAAACAAAATTAACATTTGACAAAACGCATCATGGGGCGCCTGCCCGTAATTCCAGCCGTGGCGAGTGATCCCGGCCTGGGTGTCCGGTTCAGCCGCGGTGAGTGGTCCCGGCCGTAGGGTTCCGCCTGCAACTTTAACGATTGGCGATCTGTCGGAAGGCAAAGCGGAAGCGCAGAAAACCGTCCCCCGTCTCCTCGTGCCAAAGGTCAACGCAGTCGAGAAAATCCGGCAGCGCCAGAGGCAGACGATTCAGATCCAGCAGCGCCGAATCCCGGCCCACTGACAGAGCGGGACCGGGGCTGAAGCCTTTCTGACTGTTTTTTGTCATCTCAGCGGCCCTCATCAGCAGTGTCTTATCGCCAAGCAGGGCTTTCAGCGCCATGGCCTGCAGAGGATTTCCCAGGCTTCTGACATCCTCCCGGTAATGAAAGGCCAGCCGCCGGCTTTGGCCGGTAAAAGTCAGTTCGGAGACAGAGATCATATAACGGGCCCGCAGCTTTCCAAGCTGGCGGATCTGGAGGTCCAGATCGAGAAAGACCAGTCCGCCGGGGTTGCCCGGGCTTCCGCCCGTCTTGGTGCAGGAAAGCTGATAATTACTCAGATAAGGAGCGGCCCGGTCAATGATAAAATCGCGCAGTTCCTCATTGATCAGTTGATCTGGGAGGACCAGCGTCCCCCGCTCGATATCCTCCGGCCGGAGCCAGGAAAGCAGCCGGAAAATCGTTTCCTTGTTTCGCAGCAGCTCTGCTGCAGTTTCTTTTATTTTTTTATCATCCATGTGGATTCCTTCCTTTCGTCATTCTGTCAGAGTGCCGCTTATCCGTATGACCAGCGGGGATCGTTCCGACGGCGTTCAATGATCAGGCGCTCCCGGGCTGGCGGTCATTACCCTGCAGCCGACGCCCGGCGGTCAGTCCTGACGGGCAGTCCTGACGGGCAGTCCCGCGGTGGGCACTTCTGCTTCTTTGCGGTGTGGCCCGCACGTCTGCGGCCCTGTGGGGACCTGGGGGGACCGGACCTCCGGTCTGTGTGTCTGGCGCCAGGCAGGGTACGCTAAAAGGCGGCGGCTTTTAAGTATATACTATTTTATGAGACATTATTGGCGTATTGCTAAATAAATATTGAGATGCAATTCTTTCTTCGTTATATGGACTATATCATTTTTTCATCTTGGTTTTCAACTGTATCCCGCATATCTTCAAGGTTATGCAAAATTTTTTGCTGTCTGCAGTATGAGGGGCGGGGCTGCGGCAGAGAGGCGCGCGGTCAGAGCGTAAGGAAACGGGGAATTTGATGATTTTTCCGGAATTTCACCTATTTCATGGCTTGAAATAGGTGAAACTGCATCAAAAATACGATTTTTACCTATTAAATTGATTAAAATGTAAATTGAACCAGTTATTCCGACGGGAAATAGACAAAATCGCAATTTTTTATGTGATTTCACCTATTGCCGTTTGGCGTCTGTGGAATTTCGCGTCTGAACAGACGGAGGAGACCGCAGGGCCATGCATAACAGACCAGTGCTGTCCTATCACTGCGTACCAATGCGCGTTCTACATCCTTTCGCGGCCTGACGACAACCAGCAGCGGCAGGTCTGCGACTGCCGGCAGCCCGCGATGGCCACTGTCCCCGGCAGTCCCCCCCCCTTCGTCACTCCCGGCGGGCCGCTCCACAATTTTGAGGTTGAGAAAAGAAATTTGTGATATAATATCCGCAGAGCGGATATTATAGATTCTGTGCACGGCGGACGCCATGTGCGGATTATACCATGATGGCCTGCGGCCAGTCACGGTATAATAGTTCCAACCATTGCTTTGCGGCGCTGCCGCAAAGAGGAAATGATTGAGCCATAAACTACAATGCGGCAAAGAGCCAAGTATGGAGGTTTATGACAGAATAGCCGCAAAGCGGCCATTCAACGATTCTGTGCGGTGCGCAGGCCACGGGGACGATGCTGTAAGTCTATAGGGCAGTAACGTACGGGCCCCCTGGAATGCGGAAGCTGCGGGAGGAAGCGGTTATGGATCAGGAGAGATATCGGCAGATCAAGAAAAAGGTTCTTATATTGAAGAATCGAAAGCCGTATCAGGCGGAAACGGCGCAATACATAGCGGAGATGAATCAGATCGACTGGATCACCTCATGTCTCAGACTGTCGGGAACGCCGATCTCCCAGGAGGGCGTGCAGCGGATCATCCAGGGGGAACTGCTGGTGGATGTGAGTCTGAAAAACCATCAGCTGATCCACAGGTATCTGGAGACTCTGCGTCATATGCAGAGTATGCTGGAAATGGGGACGGATCTGACGGAAACAGGACTGCTGCACCTTTTTGAGATCCTTTACGATCCACGAGGCGAGGCGGAGCATAAGGGCGTGGAGCCCGTGTTTTACCGGCAGGACGCGCGGACGGTGGAGACGTGGGGCTACAGGCCGCCGGGAGCGGATGAGATCAGCGAACAGATGGATATTGTGTTCAAATGGCTGGCGCTGGAGGAAGGACGGGTCAACCCGGACCTGAATCCCATCATGCGTTCCGTGATGCTGCACAATAAACTTCTGGAGATCTATCCTTTCGGCGAGTGTTCACCGGCCATGGCCAGGCTGGCCATGCTCTACCAGCTGATGAGCGCGGGACTGCCGCCGATCCGTCTTGCGATGAGCGAACAGGAATACAACTGCGCGATTGTGCTATACTTAAAGAAAGAAGATCATCTGCCGCTTTACGAAGCGGTGGAAAAGGGCGTGTACAATCAGCTGGACCTTATGGTCCAGCTCACGGCCATACGATAGAAGAATTATGATCGGCGTTCGGGAATGCTACAGAGCCCGGATCAGAGAGCCGGTGGGGGAATGAGACAGAATGAAAAGGGAGGAAACGGTTTGGATTTTGAAGCGGTTTACAGAGAAATGGCGCTGAATATAGATGAGGAGAGGCTGCGGCCGGACTGCCCCATGAAAGAGTACACTTCGTTTCGGGCAGGCGGAAACGCCGCGCTGCTGGTGGAGCCGGGCAGTATGGCAGAGCTTTTCTCTGCAGTGGAAGTATGCGGCCGCACAGGGGCGCCGTACATGGTGATGGGAAACGGGTCGAACCTGTTGTTTCGCGACGGGGGTTACGAGGGCGTGGTGATCCGCATCGGCCCGGGTATCGATCGGATCCGGGTGGAAGGAAACGTCGTCTTCGCGGAGGCGGGCATGCTGCTCTCCGCAGTGGCAAAGGCAGCCATGGAACACTCGCTCACGGGATTGGAGTTTGCGTCGGGCATTCCGGGCAGTCTGGGCGGCGCGGTATTTATGAACGCCGGCGCTTACGGCGGCGAGATGAAGAATGTGGTGCTCTCCACTATGGCGCTGCGGCCCGACGGTATGATCAAAGACAGAAAAACAGAAGACATGGGTTTTGGTTACCGGCACAGCGTGTTTCAGGAGACGGGAGAGATCATCGTGGGTGTAAAACTGCTGCTGAAGCCGGGAGATCAGGATGAGATCCGGGAGACGATGCGGGATCTGACGGCGCGGCGCAACGAGAAACAGCCGGTAAATCTGCCAAGCGCAGGGAGCTTTTTCAAGCGGCCGGAGGGATATTTCGCAGGCGGTCTCATCGAAGAGTGCGGCTTGAAAGGGCTGTCGCTGGGCGGGGCCAGAGTGTCGCCACTGCATGCCGGGTTCATCGTCAACGAAGGCGGCGCCACAGCCAGAGACATTCTGGACCTCATGCGCGTGGTTCAGGAAACGGTCTATGACAAAAAGGGCGTCAGGCTGGAGCCGGAGGTGAGGATCATTGGCTAAATACCGCATGACTTTCGATCTGCATACGCACACGGTAATGAAGCGGAGCGACGGCAGGGAGATCCTCCATGCGAAAGGAACGGTTGAGGAGAATGTGCTGGCCGCCAGGGAGAAAGGGCTTTCCTGCGTGGGAATTTCGAATCACGGTCCGGGGCATATTACCTACGGTCTGCCTGAGGACGGCCTGCCCACACTGCGCGGGCAGATCGAGGAGGCCAGGCAGAAGTATGGGGATATCAAGATCCTGCTTGGGGTGGAAGCGAATATTATCAATCCATCCGGGCTGCTGGACGTGAAGCCCGAGGATTTTGAGCGGTTCAATTATGTCATGGCGGGTTATCATTACGGGATATTCGGCGAGGAACCGGTGAATGCCGCTGAGATCCACGGGGCAAACTGGATCTATACAAATCTGCGTTCCGTCTGGAATTTTGCGGAAAGTTTCCGTGGAAACATCCGCAGACTGGGGCGGGAACCGTTTGAGGATAGGCTTCGCCGCGTCAATACGGAGTTGATGGTTGCGGCCGTGCGCCGCAACCGGCCGAAGGTGCTGACCCATCCCGGGGACAAAGGCCCCTTCGATATCCACAGTATCGCCCGCGCCTGTCAGGAGACGGGCACCTGGATGGAGATCAACAATTATCATGGAGATCTGTCGGCAGCGGGGATCGCCATCGCGGCGAGATACGACGTCTCTTTTGTCATCGGAAGCGACGCGCACACGCCGGAGGGGGTGGGAACCTTTGAGAAGGCCTTGGAGAGAGCAATGCAGGCGGGGCTTTCCCCGGAGCGTATCGTGAACATCGAGGAAGTGAAAAACGCCGCCCGGCCTGCCGGCGACAGCGGAAGTGACAGCCAGCGGGAGATCCTGGACGGGCTGAGAGAGAAATCCACTCAGATCGAAAAGGAAGCGCCTGCTTCTGACCTGAGAGCAATGGCTGAGACCGCCGCCGCTGCCGTTGCCGCTGGCGGCGGCAGAAGTGCGGAGGAAGGGGCTGTAGATCAGGCGGAGAGGATCCGGTCTGTCGATAACAAAGCCGCTCATGCAGCAGACAACAGCGCAGATCCGCAGCGGGGACAAGCCGTCCGGGAGATCAGCACTGCGCCCGCAAAAGAGCAGGAACCTTCCCGTGAGCAGCGGCCGGAGACGGAACGCCAGCCTGTCCGGAATCCCGCCCGGAAGATCGAGGATCGGTCTGAACTGGGTAAAGATCTACCGGCATTTAGCGCAGAATACGCGCCGGAGCCGGCATCCACGGGCATGGGAAAGCGAACGGATGAATCGCCGTCAGAAGGAACGAAAGATGGGATCGATACCGAAGCGCTGCTCTGGGGCCGCCGGCACGGGGAGCCGTCGGCGCGGCTGCCCGAGACGGAGAAGAAGCAGAGGAACCGTTACCGCATTTCGGAAAATTACCGGAAAAAGGATATGCGCGCCGTTTACAAAAAGCGGCGCGGCAGACAGTCATAGGAAGTGAGACGAGCCGTCGGACCGGCGCGAAAGAACCGGGCGGACATATAGGCTTCAGAGAAAATTTACGGGATAGGACCGGCGCTTTGCCGGTTTTGATAAAGGGGGCGGGAGAGTATGATGGATGTAATGATTGTGACGGGGCTTTCGGGGGCCGGAAAGAGCCAGGCGACGCACTGTCTGGAAGATTTGGGGTACTATTGTATCGACAACATGCCGCCGGCGCTGATCAATGATTTCATGAACCTGACAGTACAGGATAAGATCAAGATCGAGAAGGCCGCCTTCGTAGTGGATATCCGCGGCGGCGAATTTTTCGACGATTTCAAGGAAAGTCTCAACGAGATGAAGCGCATGGACGTGAAGTTCAAGATCATGTTTCTGGAGGCCTCCGACGAGGTCCTGATCCGCAGATATAAAGAGACCAGACGGGCGCATCCCCTGTCTCAGTCCGGATCGATCCTGGAAGGGATCCAGGCGGAGAGAGAGAAGCTGGCGGAGGTCCGCAAGGAGGCGTCCTACATTCTGGATACCTCGACCATGAAGTCGGCCAAGCTGAACGAGGAGATCAAAAAACTGCTCTCAGAAGGCGAGAACGGCGACAGCTTTACGATCACTCTGGAATCTTTCGGGTATAAGCACGGCATGGCTCTGGACGCAGATTGGGTATTTGACGTGCGTTTTATCCCCAATCCGTTTTATCTGGCCAGCATGAAAAATCTCACCGGAAACAGCAAAAAGGTCCAGGATTACGTGCTGAAGTTTCCGGAGAGCCAGATGTTCGTGAACGAGATCCACAAGCTGGTCAACGACCTGATCCCCATGTATGCGCGGGAGGGAAAGTACCATCTGGTGCTGGCTTTTGGGTGCACCGGCGGCCAACACCGGTCCGTCACCATGGCGAACGAATTCGCCCGCCGTTTCAAAGAAGAGGGAAAACGGGTGGTACTGATCCACCGGGATCTGCCGTAACGCCGCATGATGGCCGTAATAGCAGAGACGGTCTGATACCGCAGGCGCCATGACAGCAGGTGGGAACTTCGGAAGCCGGAGCCGGGAGCCAGATCCCCGGTTGCCCGGCCCGGATGCCCGGCTCGGGATGGGGATTGCCCGATTTCGGGATGTCAGGCGCAGGACGTCGATAGCGACGACAGGGAGCTTCAGAAGGGATAAATCAAAGGAAAAGGCGAAATTGCCGAAATCCATGTGGAAAACAGTCCCCCTCATGTGATATACTGATAGTCGGCGGAACGGTTTCACACTCCGTGCCGCTTACATAAAACAGACCGGCCCGGCCTTCGATCGGGGCGGTACATTATCTTATTCATAAAATCAGAAAAGGAGAAGAGAATGGAAAAACTGATCATCAGTGCTGCGATCTGCGGCGCGGAAGTTACCAAAGAGCAGAATCCCGCTGTTCCCTACACGATCGAAGAGATCGTTCGGGAAGCGAAGTCTGCCTACGACGCCGGCGCTTCCGTTATCCATCTTCACGTGAGATGGGACGACGGTACTCCGACACAGGACAAAGGCAGATTCCAGGAAGCGGTGGACGCGATCCGCAAGGCCTGTCCGGACGCTATCATTCAGCCGTCCACCGGCGGAGCGGTAGGCATGACCGATCTGGAGAGACTCCAGTCTACGGATATCACGCCGACGCCTGAATTCGCCACCCTGGACTGCGGTACCTGCAACTTCGGCGGAGACGAGATCTTCATCAACACAGACAACACAGTTTTCAACTTTGCGAAGATCATGAAGGAAAGAGGCATCAAGCCCGAGCTGGAAGTGTTCGACAAGGGCATGATCGATATCGCGCTGAAAGCCGACAAGAAGGGCCTGCTGGTCCACCCGCTGCATTTTGACTTCGTTCTGGGCGTGCAGATGAGCGCGACCCTGCGGGATCTGGTATTCATGGCGGGAAGCCTTCCGCCGGGTTCCACCTGGACCGCCACCGGACTGGGAAAGAACGCATGGCACATCGCTGCCGCCACTATCTCGCTGGGCGGCCACGTGAGAGTGGGATTCGAGGACAATCTGTATCTTGAAAAAGGCGTGCTGGCAAAGAGCAACGGAGAGATGGTCGCAAAGGCGGTAGCCATCGCCAAGCTGCTGGGAAGAGAGATCGCTACCCCGGCGGAAGCCAGAGAGATCCTGAGCCTGAAGAAATAGTTTTTTCAAGCCGGAGGCGTGCAGCTGTCCGGCGTGCGGGGATGGACCGGCCGGGTAAGCCGGACGGATTCTAAAAGATTAAAATGGAGATTGACAGGCGTCCGCGGTTTTAACAGGGCTGCGGGCGGCGCCTTTGTGACAAGTCAATAGCACGAGACAAAACGGGCCGGTTTTTCCGGCTCCCCAGAGCGCGGACAGGAAGCAGTGAGCCTGTCCGCGTTTTTTTGTCCGCCGGATGGGGCCTGGATTCAAGGAGACGGCGCAAAAGCCTTCCGCATTATAGTACGCCGTATGCCTTGATTTTTCGATACAGGGTAGAAGGATCTATCCCGAGCATTTTGGCTGCGGCGGCCTTGTTCCCGTTGCTTTTTTTCAATGCCTCCGAAATCAAACGCTGCTCCGCATTCTTAACGCTCAGAGAGTCCTCCGGGCATGCAGGAGAGCTCTGATTTGTAATGCGGATGTGACATTTTTTCAACGTTGCGGCGTCCAGAGTCGGCTGATCGCATAGAATCACCATTCGTTCGATGATGCTTCGTAGTTCCCGTACATTGCCTGGGAACTGCAGATTTACAAGGAATTCCAAAACCTCGGGTTCAATCGAGTCGATGATCTTTCCATACTTTCTTGCGTAACTGCGCATTAGAGAGAAGGCCAGGAATTTGATATCGTCGCTTCGCTCGCGCAGAGGAGGAATATCAATTTCCAATACGCACAGACGATAATATAGGTCATCTTTAAATCGTTTTTCCTGTATGAGCTGCAGAAGATCTTTGTTTGACGAACATATCACACGTGTATCGACGTGGATGACTTTGTCACCGCCTACGCGCATAATCTCTCCCTCCTGAATGGCCCGAAGGAGTTTGGATTGGATAAGGATGGGAATCTCGCTGATTTCATCCAAGAATATGGTACCCTTGTCTGCAAGTTCAAAAAGGCCCTTTTTCCCATTTTTGTTGGCGCCCGTAAAAGCCCCCTGCGTGTAGCCGAACAGCTCACTTTCAATCAGACTTTCAGACAGTGTGGCGCAATTGATCGGAACGAACGGTTGAGTTTTGCGCTTGCTGGCATTGTGGATACTTTGCGCAAACAGTTCTTTTCCGGTTCCGGTCTCGCCGTAAATCAGGACGGGACTGTCGTAGCCCGCATAAACAGCGGCCTGCTGTTTAATGTCACGGATCGCCTGGCTGATTCCCTGAATATCATCAAAAGTGTATTTTGCAACCAGGCCCTTCAGAAGCAAATCTTTTTTTACTTGATATTCCAAATCAAAAATGTCTGAGACACGTTTCATGGAGATGACACTGCCCTGTTGATGGCCTCTCACCATGACGGGAAGCTCCTGAATCAGGATGGGGGTCGAGTTTGATAAACCCTGCGGTTGACCGGATTCAATGTCGGTCAGCCGGTACTTCGATAGCACTTCGGCAATCGAACGCCCTGTGAGCGCGTGGACTGGAGCGGGTATAATGTCCAACGCCGCGGGATTGACCTGCGTAATGCGGCGCGATGAGTCGAGCGCGATGATAGCGTCGGAGGTGGCGTGCAGTATTGCTTTATCGTACTCATTTCGTTCTTCCAATCGAAGCATATTGTTCACCACTGTCTGAGCATTTACAATTGTTGCTTCCACTCCCAATTCATCCAGATCGAACTCCAGTCCTGTTTTTCCTTTCAGTCTGACGTAATTGACTACGGTAATCCCGGCAATAAAAATATCGTACCCCTCGTCAATTAGATTCTGTGTGACTTCTTCCTGGGATATTTCCTGCGTCAACTCGCAAAAAGAGATCAGGTCCTCCTTTTCCCCCAAAATACGTAAGCTCTTTTGAATATGATAATAGAGGTGCTTTGTTCCGACATGGACAATTTTTTTCCCGGGCAGACCCAGGGCGGTGCGAACTGCAATCAGAGTATCTAGCCCGCTGAAAGGCATTTCCATGGTGGGGATGGGAAGTTTCTCGTTGAGACAGGAGAGGGTAATTCCATGTGAAACAACCATGCGCAGACCATGCGGTAACAGTTCCCGGGCGATTATCACCGCATCATTTCTCGACTTTGCATATACGGGATATTCATAATTCATGCGATGCAAGACTCGTTTTATAGTTTCACATGCAGTGGCGCTGGGCAGAATAAAAGCGATCGAATAGTCCATATATTGTAACCCCCTTGCAGGCTGCTCCGCCTTCTGGAATCCACAAAATTTAACATTCAAATAATAATAATAAGCCCTGTGACTTCTATTATATCCGTCGAGAGAAAAAAAGCAATGCAAAATGCGAAAGCAATTGCAAAATGCAATTGCTGTGCGGCGCTGCCAACAGGATAATGCTGGGATAAAGTGGGGTAAACAGGTAAAACTGAGTTAACGCTCAGTACAATATGGCGGGACATCGGGATTAATTGGTCTCGTTTATCGTTTTAAGTACAGCTATGCGGGGGAAAAAGAACAAAAATAGATTAGAGATGATTTTTGGCATCATAATTGCTTCTTATAATAGGCAAGTCTGAATTCAGAAAATTTTTTGTGAGGAGGAAGTTGGATGGAAAAGAAATATCATGGTGTCATTCCGCCGATCATTACACCAATCGACGAAAAAGAAAACGTTGACGAGGACGGTTTCCGCAGGCTCATTGATTACTGTATTGAGGGCGGATTACACGGTATCTTCGTGGCTGGGACCAATGGGGAAACCATGGCGTTGACCCAGGCGGAACGCAATCGTGCCATTCGCATCGCGCTTGATCAGGTAAAAGGGAGGGTTCCCGTTATTGCAGGTGTAATGGATACCAGTACCAGGCGTGTAGTCGAAAACATTAAACAGCTGGAAGCTATGGGCGGAGCCTGTGCCGCGGTAACCCCTATTTTTTATGACCGACATACGTCGCAGGATGAGACGATCCGTCATTTTGAGAAGATTTTGAGAGAAACCAATGTGGATTTGATTATTTACAACATCCCGCCCTTTACAGGCGTAAAGCTGACAGTGCCAACGGTATTGAGCATTGCGAAGCTCGACCAACGGGTAAAAGGCTATAAAGACAGCTCTGGCGCTTATGCAGATTTTATGCAAGTGGTTTCGGTCTATCGGGATACACCCTTCAGCGTGATGCAGGGTGTGACCGGTATGGCACTTTCTTCGATTTTGATGGGTTCTGACGGCTTTGTGCCGGCGCTTGCGCCTTGCTTTCCCGGAATGTTCACGTCCGCTTACGAGGCGGCTCGCAGCAAAGACATGGATCTGACTTGGAAATACAATGAGATAATTCGGGAATCCTCTAAAATCCTGGGGATGTCAAGGAATGCCACGGCCGCAGCTAAGTATGCGATCTCGCTGCGCGGATTTACAGATAAACGAGTCATCTGGCCGCAGGATGTGATTGAGAAAGAAGACGAGACGAAGATTGGGAATAAGGTCAAAGAGATAGACGAACGCTATGCTCAATTAAAAAGGGAGGGATGATCAATTTGAAATATGATTTGATCATCAAAAATGGGACTGTCTTTGACTTTGAATGCAGGGGAAGCTCGGTGAAAGACCTTTACATTCAGGATGGTTATATTGTGGAGCCGGACCTGAAACAAGAAACAAGCGCAGACAGGGTCATTGATGCAGATGGTATGCTTGTCGTTCCGGGATTGATAGACGAACATGCTCACTGGGCGTACGAAATTGGAAGTCTGGGCCTGAATGCGGATATGATCTGTCCCTGTTCAGGTGTCACGACTACAGTCGACGCAGGTTCCACCGGGGTAGAAAATTTCGAGGCGTTTTATCGGTCCAATATACTGCGATGCCAGACAGACACTAAGGTGTATCTGCATATTTCAGGTAATGGCGTCACGGTGACGGCAACGCATGAAGAAGACCAAGATCCCGGGGCCATTGACGGAGAGAAAATTTTTCGGCTGTTTGATAGATATCCGGATTGTCTGCGAGGTCTCAAGGTTCGGTTATCGCAGCATACCATGCAATACGGTTTGGAACCGTTAAAGGCCGCGGTCAGACTGGCTGATGACTTGAACGCCGCCGGTCATTTTTGTACGGTAGCGGTGCATGTGGCTAATATACCGAAAACCGTAAAAATTGAAGAAATTTTGGAGCTGCTGCGCCCCGGTGATATTTACACCCACCCGTATCAAAATCTCGGCCCCACGATTTTCAATAAGGACGGGACGGTAATCGAAGCCGTGAAAAAAGCCAGAAAACGCGGGGTGCTGTTCTCCTCGGGAACCGGGTCCATTCACTGGTGCCTGGATCACATGGAAAAGGCATATCGCGACGGCTTTTTCCCGGATTTTATATCCTCTGATATAGTCGACTATAATGTCTATACGCGCCCTGGGTTTAACATCCTGTATCCCATGTGCGTGTCGCTGCTGTGCGGAATGAGTGTGATTGATATCTTCAGGGCGGTGACGGTCAATCCGGCCAGGCACTTGGGACTCGGCAAAGTCGGAGAGCTTAAACCGGGATATAAGGCGGATATTGCTATCTTTGAAGTGCAGACTCGCAGGGTAAAATTTGTGGATCGTTTTGGGGGAAGTGCAGACGCGGCCCAGGTGTTTGTCCCTATGATGACATTGAAGAACGGAAAAGCCGTGTTCAGACAGATCTATTTTGACGGCGGATATGATTATAGCAAAGTTGAAAAAAATTTCGTGTAAGGAAGAGGGTGCACCGTGAAGGTAATCAGATTTTTGGATGACCATTTTGAAGAGATTTTGATGAGTGTGGCTTTGATGACGATTGTAGTTTTTATGACATTGCAAGTGTTCATGCGTTACATCATGCACCATGCCCTCTCATCCCCTGAAGAAATCTGCCGCTACAGCTTTATCTGGATGTGTTATTTAGGCGTTAGTTATGCCGTCAAGAGAGGCGAGGCGTTGCGCGTTGATATTTTGGGCGTCATTTTCCCGAAAATCAGAGGAGCGCTGGACGTGATTTCGGACGCGTTTTATGTGATTTTCTGCGCGGCGCTGTTGATGCCGGGCGTCAGAGTGATCCAAAGCATGATGCGGCTGCAATCGAAAAGCGCCGCACTGGAGATTCCTCTTTGGATTATTTACACGTCGCTGTTTCTGGGCTGTGGCTTGGCAATTTTTCGTATGATTGAAAAATATATAGGGGTCATAAAAAAGAAAAGATCACTAGCAGCGGAGAAAAGGGGGGAGTGAGAGATGTCCGGAATTGGATGGATTTTCATTATTTTTGTGAGCCTATTGTTATTGAGCGTTCCCATAGGCGCGGCCCTTGTACTGACTTGTCTTTCCGCACCGCTTCTTTTTCCGGGGATTGCAACGGAATCTCAGTTTATCTTTCGCTCTATGGTGACAGCGATGGATTCGTTTCCAGTTTTGGCGGTGCCGCTATTTGTCCTCTGCGGATTGATTATGGGCAAAGGCGGGCTTAGCCGCAGGCTGTTCGAGTTTTTCGAGTTTTTCATCGGGAAGGTCTCCGGCGGCCTTCCCATGACGGTGGTAGTCACCTGCCTGTTTTACGGCGCAATCTCCGGTTCCGGTCCGGCTACAGTGGCGGCCGTGGGCGCGATGAGCCTCCCGCTGCTGGTTGAACTGGGCTACGACAAGATGTTCGTCGCCTCGCTCGTTGCGGTGGCCGGTGCGTTGGGCGTCATTATCCCGCCCAGTATTCCATTTATTTGGTATGCGCTGACGGCGAATGTTTCAGTGAGCGACATGTTTCTGGCCGGAGTATTGCCAGGGGTTTTGATCGCATTCTGCCTCTGCCTGTATTGTTTTGTGTACTGTAAACTTGTGGGAGAAGACAGAGAAAAGTTGAATGCAAGCTATACTAAGTTGCGTGCAAAAGGGTTTGGAAAGGTTTTTCTGGATTCCATTCCTGCTCTGCTGATGCCGATATTGGTTCTGGGAGGCATATATGGGGGCATTGTTACGCCCACGGAGGCGGCGGTTGTAGGCTGCGTATATTCCTTCATCGTTTGCACATTCTTCTATCACACGATCAAGCTGAAAGACTACGCGGATATTTTCCGGGATACCTTGTCTACGGTAGCAACGATGATGTTTGTCGTGGCGGCGGCTCAGGTCTTTGGCAAGATTCTGGCCATGGTGGGCGCGCCACAAATGATTGAATACGCTGTGCTGGGTGTTGTGAAAAATAAGATTGTGTTCCTGCTTTTGATCAATCTGATTTTGCTGGTTGTGGGCATGGTCATGGAAGGCTGCAGCGCCATCGTTATCTTGACGCCTATCCTGCTTCCCATCGCGCAGAGCTTTGGCATCGACCCCGTCCACTTTGGAATCATCATGGTCGTGAACCTGGCGATCGGCTTCTCTACCCCGCCGGTGGGGATAAACCTCTATACGGCGAGCTCAATGTCCGGCGTTCCAGTCGTAAGCATTTCAAAGAAGGCAGTGCCTTTGATTTTGATGTTTTTATTGGCCCTGGCGCTGATTACGTTCATCCCCTTTTTTAGCACGTGTTTGATTTGATCGTAACCGGTTGGTTTGATAGCTCTCGATAAGAGAATAAAAATAAAGGAGAAGAAAATGAAAAACGTAAAGAGAATAATAGCTGTTGTACTTACGCTGATTATGGTTCTAAGCTTCGCAGGCTGTGGAGATTCCCCGGAATCCGGCGGTAACGACGGGTCCGATGGGGCAGACAAGAAGAAATTCACCATCGCCCATGTTGTTTCTACGGATACTTGCTATGGCGAGATGTGTGACGCAATCGAAAAAACAATGGAAGACTCCGGGCTTTTCGATGTAGATGTGTATCCAAATGCATCCCTTGTGGGAGATTCTGAGGGGGTGCAAGCGGTCCAGGCAGGTACAATTTCAATGTATATTTCCGCTTGTGGTTCTTATGCGCCCTATGCGGCCCCGTTCTTTGTGTATGACAAAATGTTTGCCATTGATAACGAGGAAATCGGACGCAAGGTTGCCAATGACAAGGAACTTTGGGCTGTGCTGAATAGCGAACTTGAACAGTATAATATTAAGGTCCTTGGCATGGGAGACATGGGTTTTCGTAAACTGACAGCCAACAAAAAAATTAATGCGATATCTGATCTTAATGATATTAAGCTTCGTGTTCAGGAAAATCCCATTTATGTCGCGGCGTGGAAAGCGTTGGGCATTAACCCAACTCCGGTTTCCTACACCGAAATCTATTCTTCTTTGCAGCAGGGAGTTATCGCGGCGCAGGAGAACCCCGTGGAGTTGTGCTATGCCACCAAAGTCTACGAGGTGCAGAAATATATCATCGACACGAATCATCTGTTCCACAACCTGCCCATCGCGGTTAATCTGGACTACTACAACAGTCTGACTGACGAGGAGAGAGCGGTTGTGGAAGACGCTGTGGCAGCAGGCGTGGAGGCCTGCCAGGCTGCTACCGATCAGCATTCCGAGGAGCTCTATCAGGTCTTCGAGGATGCAGGCTGCCAACACATTCAGATTGATTCCGCAGTCAGGGACGAGATGAAAAAACGGATGAGCGAGAGCTGGTCAGAAGTGGAATCCAGAGTATCTCCGGAGCTTTGGAAGGCGTACGACGACGCGATTAAGCGTGCTGCAAGCGGTATGTAATGACAGGATTAAGGTTTGGTGCCAATCATGAAAAAGAAAATTTTATATATTCAAGCAATTCACCCTGCAGGAATGGATCTATTGCGGAATAAGTACAATGTCGTGGTGGCAAATAATGAAGCAAAGTCCTTTTTGTTAAATGCTGTGGCGGATACAGATGCAATTGTTACACGGCTGACGGAGATCGACAAAGACATCATTGAAGCGGGAAAATGCCTGAAAGCGATTGCAAAAAACGGAATCGGTGTGGATAACATCGATGTTCAGGCGGCTACAGAAAACGGGATCGCGGTATTAACCACCGGCGCCGCGAATACCGGTTCTGTTGCCGAGGCTGTCATCTTCGCAATGGGTGCAATGTATAAGAAAACGGTTTACTTCGACAGAGCTATGCACAATAAAAATTGGAAGTGCAGAGACGAAGGCGGATTTTACGATGTGGCGGGACGAACCTTTGGCATTGTGGGCCTCGGCCGAATCGGCGGTCAGGTGGCACAAATTGCAAAGGCTTTTCACATGAAGGTCTTGGTCTGTGATGCTGTTATAAGCCGCGAGCAAATTGAAACCATGGGGTACACATGCGCGGAAAGCATGGAGGAGCTGTGCAGGAAAGCGGATGTGATTTCCTTGCACATGCCGCTGACGGAAGAGAATACGCGTATTATAAATGAACATACACTTTCTCTGATGAAGCCCACGGCGTATGTAATTAATTTCTCCAGGGGTGCAATGGTGGATGAGGACGCGCTGTATCAGGCGCTCGTCCATAAAAAAATTGCAGGCGCTGCCTTGGATGCGTTTGCGCCCGAGCCCCCCGATTTTACACACCCTCTTTACGGGCTGGATCGTGTACTGCTGTCTCCTCACACTGCCGGAATCAGTGAGGACGCAAGAAAACAAATGTCACTGCAGATTGCCAGGGGGATTGATGACGTCCTCAGCGGGAAAATTCCGGAATGTTGTGTAAATAGAATCTAGATTGATGCATAGGGAGATTGAAATGGATAATATAAAAATAGTCCAAGCTGAGACAATCAAATCATTTGTGTCAGAGTTGTTTGAAAAAGTAGGAATGTCGGGAGAAGACGCGGCGTGGTTTGCGGAGACAATCACCACGGCGAATCTCCGGGGACTGGATTCCCACGGAATTCTGCGCGTTCCCAATTATGTGGAACGCGTAAAGTGCGGAGCCATCAACCCTTGTCCGGATATGAAGATTGTGCAGTTGTCTCCGGCAGTTGCGCTGATTGACGCTGATGACGCAGCCGGCTGTGTTGCCGGGAAAAAAGCCATGGAGTGCGCCATTGAGACCGCAAAGAAATTTGGTGTCGGGATTGCCGCCGTAAAAAACAGCAATCATTTCGGTGCAGGCGCCGCTTATGCGCAGCTGGCAGTGGACAGGGATATGATCGGTATTGTACTGACAGACGTTCCAACGTTAATCACTGCGCCGGGAGCAAAGGCAAAATTGGTTGGCAATAATCCCATCGGTATTGGAATTCCTACATACAGCAACCATCCGTTCATGCTGGATATGTCTTTATCTGTCGTAGCTGAAGGAAAGCTTCGCTTTGCTGCGGAGAAGGGTTCTAAAATTCCCACTACCTGGGCTGCCGACATGGATGGCAATCCCACGGATGACCCTGAGGCGGCGCTGAAAGGATTTCTGCTCCCAATCGCCGGCTACAAGGGGCTGGGCCTCGCATATGTGGTCGATATCCTGTGCGGCGTTTTAACCAGCGGCATATTTGCCGACAAAATAAAAAGTATGTATCGCAATCCCACGGAACCCAGCCAGATTGGGCATATGATGTTGGCGATCGATCTGCAGGCGTTTCTCTCAAAGGAAGAAATGAAAGAGCGGATGGAATACTACCATAGCTATCTTGAATCAGCGCCACTTGTTGAAGGAGCCACGCCCCTGTGCTTCCCAGGAGAGATCGAACACAATTGCTGCCTGCGCCGTGTGGAGGCAGGCATTCCTGTTCCGATCACCACATTAGAGAAGCTGAATGCTCTGCAGTCAGAATATGGAATGATCTCCGCACTGGAGTAAAAGAAAAGCGGATCGGTACGCGCGGACAGGAAGCAGTGAGCCTGTCCGTGTTTTTTTTCCGCTGGTAAGGCCGGGATTCGAGAAGAGAGACAAAAAAGCGGATCGGGGCTTGCCTGTTTCCGTTTTTTTATATATGATAGAGAAAACGTAAAAAAGGAGCTGTGACATGTCCTTTTCGACAGATACAAAGAATGAATTGACTCATATCGGGCCCGACAAAAAATGCTGCATGCTGGCGGAGATCACGGGATTTCTTCGTATGTGCGGAAGCATCCAGCTGGCCGGCGGCGGAAAGATGGACATCAAGCTGTCCACGGAAAACCCGGCGATCGCCCGGCTTTTTATCAAGCTGATCAAGAGCTATTTTGGGGCGAAAGCGGATCTGTCGGTCAGCGAGGCGCACGTGCTCAAGAAGGGGCATTCCTACGAACTGACCATCACGTCGGAGATGAACGCGGAGCAGATCTTGCGTGAAACGGGTATTCTGCGCGTGAAGGAAGGGTCGAATTATATCAGCGACGGAATCTATCCGGATCTGATCCGGAGACGGTGCTGCAAGAAAGCCTGCCTGCGGGGCATTTTTCTGGGCAGCGGGACGATCACCGACCCGGGAAAGGGATATCACGTGGAGCTGGTCTGCGCCAGCGAATATATGGCGGCGGACGTCAAACGGCTGGTAAACAGCTTTGGACTGAAGTCAAAGGTATCAAAAAGGAAGAACCAATATGTGGTCTATCTGAAGGAAAGCGAGCAGATCATTGATTTTTTGAATATATTAGGCGCTCACGGTCAACTCTTGCAGTACGAAAACGTGCGCATCGTGAGGGAAATGCGAAACAAAGCCAACCGCATCAATAACTGCGAGAGCGCCAATGTGGATAAGACCGTAAACACAGCCGGACGCCAGATCGAGAATATTCGGCTGATCGAGAGATCCCGCGGGCTGGCGTCTCTGCCGGAAAAGCTGATCGAGACGGCACGGCTGAGGCTGGAAAATCCCGAGGCTACACTGGCGGAGCTGGCTGAGATGACCGATCCGCCGATGAAAAAGTCGGGCATCAACCACAGACTGAAAAAATTGGACGAAATTGCAGAACGGATTCGGGCCGGGGCGCGGACCTAGGGGCCCAGCACGATATTTGAACTGGGGAGGGACCCCGGGAAGGAGAAGGAATGGCAGTACAGCGGGGAAGAGTCACAGTGATCGGACACAAAAACCCGGATACGGATTCCATTTGTTCGGCCATCGCCTATGCGGCGCTGAAGCAGAGCAGGGATGAAGAAAAAGAATATATCGCGCGGAGAGCCGGAGGGCTCAATGAGGAGACGCAGTTTGTCCTGGATCGTTTTCAGGTCTCCGTGCCGGAATACATCGCGGACGTTGGCACACAGGTATCGGACATCAAGATCCGTGAAGTAGAGGGGATCAGCCGTCTGACCTCTCTGAAAAGGGCATGGGAACGCATGAAGGGAGCCAGCGCCGTGACGCTTCCCGTTACCAGCGGCGATACGCTGGAAGGGATCATCACGCTGAAAGATATCGTGACCGCCTATATGGACGTGTATGACAGCCAGATCCTCTCCCGTTCGAAAACGCCGTATTCCAACCTGCTGGATACGCTGGAAGGAAAAATGATCGTGGGAGATCCGGAGGAAGTCATCGGGCTGGGCAAGATCAACGTGGCTGCCGGCAGTCCCGACATGATCGAGGAGTATGTGGAGCCCCACGATATCGTCATCGTAAGCAATCGCTACGAGGCGCAGCTCTGCGCCATCGAGCTGGAGGCGGCCTGCCTGATCATCTGCAACGACGCCCCGGTGTCGAGGACCATTCAGAAGCTGGCCCGGGAGCGGGGCTGCCGCATCATATCTACGGCCCACGACACATATTCTGCGGCGCGCCTGATCAATCAGAGCGCTCCTGTGGGATATTTCATGAGATCGGAGGGCATCGTGACCTTCCGCATCGACGATTTTACCGAGGACGTGAAGAAGGTCATGGCGGAAAAACGCCACCGGGACTTCCCGGTGCTGGACCGCCAGGGAAATTATGTGGGCATGATCTCCCGCCGTTTCCTGCTGAACATGCAGAGGAAACAGGTCATTCTGGTAGATCACAATGAGAAAAATCAGGCGGTGGACGGAATCGACGAGGCAGAGATCCTGGAGATCATCGACCATCACAGGCTGGCCAGCATCGAGACCATGGCGCCGGTCTATTTCCGCAACCAGCCGGTGGGCTGTACGGCGACCATCGTCTATGAGATGTATCTTGAGCAAAGGGAAGAGATCTCTGCACAGACGGCCGGTCTGCTCTGCGCGGCGATTCTCTCCGATACGCTGATGTTCCGCTCGCCCACCTGTACGGAAGCCGACCGGCGGGCGGCCCGCGCGCTGGCTGAGATCGCCGGCATCGAGGCAGAGGCCTTTGCTAGGGAGATGTTTCATGCAGGCAGCAATTTCGGAGGAAAGTCGGCGGAGGAGATCTTCTATCAGGATTTTAAAAAGTTTTCCATCCGCGATATCAGTTTTGGGGTGGGGCAGGTCAACTCTCTGGATGCAGCGGAGCTGGCGGCTATCAAGGATAAATTGATCCCCTATATGGAAGGGGCCAGCAGAGAGCGGGGACTGGACATGGTCTGTCTCATGCTCACAGACATTTTGGAGGAAGAGACGGAGCTGATCTACGAGGGTGAAAAGGCGGAGATGATCCTCTCCCAGGCCTTCGTGGAAGAAGGGCAGGAAAAGACAAAAAATTCTTTCCGGCTGCCCGGCGTCGTGTCCAGAAAAAAGCAGCTGATCCCGTCCATCATGGCGGCTCTGCAGGAGTAGGAGAGCGGGTCCGAAGATCCCGTTCGGCCCGTGAGCGAATGTGGCTGGAAATGGCTTTCTATAGCTAAATTTGAACGTTTATGATCATCTTGTGCTGAGGCATGGGATGATCATTTTTTAAGTGGTAAAAAAGTTTACTTTTTCTCTTGTGAAATAAATAACTTTTGTATTTTCCATGCCAGTTCCAGAAATATGTGGTAGGATAGAGACAGATGGGGGCGGCGCGTCCCTGCGCGAAGAGAACACTGTTTTTTGTAAAAAAGGAGGTCCATTTAATATGGGAATTAAAGTAGGGTTAAACGGCTTCGGACGTATCGGCAGAGTGGTGTTTCGCGCCGCAATGAAACAGGAACCGGAGATCGACATCTGCGGCATCAACGTGCGCAACGCCGATCTGGACTACATGGTTTACATGATGAAGTACGATACGGTTTTCGGGCGGTTTGACGGGACTCTGGAAAAATACGATAAGGGAGTTATCGTAAACGGCAAAAAGATTCCGGTATACAGCGAGAGCGACGCCGCCAATATTCCGTGGTCTGACTGCGGAGCCGAATATATAATCGAGGCGACAGGGGCCTATGTGACCACCGAGAAGGCTTCCGCTCACTTCAAGGGAGGCGCTAAGAAGGTAGTCATCTCCGCTCCGGCGAAGGACGCTACTCCGACTTTTGTAATGGGTGTGAATCAGGAAACGTATACCCCTGACATGAACGTGGTATCAAACGCATCCTGTACCACCAACTGCCTTGCTCCGCTGTGCAAGGTACTTGAAGATAATTACGGCATCGACCAGGGACTGATGTCTACCATTCACGCGGCTACGGCCAAGCAGAAGGTAGTCGACTGCCGTTCCCTGAAAGACTGGAGGACCGGACGGGCCGTGTTCGGCAACGTCATTCCTTCCACAACAGGCGCGGCGAAAGCCGTGGCTCTGGTCATTCCTTCTCTGAAAGGAAAAATGACGGGTATTTCCTACCGCGTTCCCACCACAGACGTTTCTGTAGTGGACCTGAACGTCATGCTGAAGACTCCGACTTCGTATGAGGACATCTGCAAGAAGGTGAAGGAAGCCTCTGAGACTACCATGAAAGGCATTCTGGAATATGTGGACGACGAAGTGGTCTCCAGCGACTTCATCGGCGATCCGCACACCTCCATTTTTGACGCCCGCGAGGGGATCGAGCTGAACGATAAGTTCTTCAAGTTCATCTCCTTTTACGATAACGAGTGGGGTTATTCCAGCAAGATCCTCATGCTGATCAAGCATATGTATTCGGTGGATCACAAATAGTGACGAAATAAAACCGGACGCAGATCCAGACAGACCAGGAGCGCAGACCGGTATCTGGGCCGGAAAGTGAACGGGGCCGGGGCTGTTCTTACTGAATTCATTTAAAACGCTAAAAAAACAGGTGGAAAACGATGGGTCGATCGTATTTCCACCTGTTTTTTTGCGGTGCAGTAAAAATGTTTCGCCCCGCTGCCGGGCGTGCGGCTGCAGTCAACACTTCATTTCCCTGCTCAATACTCATCACTTAGCAGAAAATCTGCAACGTGCAAAGTCTTGATCCCTTCGTAATTACCGCCGGCAAAAGCGTCTGCCCGCAATACATATTTGGGGTAATTATCCCGGATATCAAGCAGCCTGCCGTATTCGCGCCGCTCTGTTTCGGGAGAGCCGATCTCCTGTGCTACTTGGATATACAGTTTGTTTTCCTGTTTGACAGCAATGAAATCTATTTCAGTGTTGTCAAATTTTCCAACATATACGTCATATCCACGGCGCAGCAATTCCAGATAGATGATATTCTCCAACATTGCCGCCACACTATCTGCCGTATATCCCAGCAAACTGTAACGCAGCGACGGGTCGGCCAGATAGAATTTCTCCTGTGTTTTCAAGATCTCCTTACCTTGTATATCGAAGCGGGAGCAGCGATGAAGGATATAGGCGCTTTCCAGTTTACTAAGATAGTTATAAACCGTTTCGTTATCGATCGAACGGTTCTCGCTTTTTAAATATTTGGAAAGTGAAGCAGCGGAAAATGTCCGTCCAACATTGTCAAAGGCGAACTTCACAATGCGTTCCAGCTGATCTATCTTGCGGATTTGATTACGTCTTACAATGTCCGTGAAGATCGTAGAATTGTAAATATCCTTAACGATCGTGTAGATTTCAGCCTGCGTATATTTTTGCAGATGGATCGCGGGAAAGCCGCCAAGCCGCACATAATTTGTAAGCTCCGTGCGAGGATCAAGAACTTCTGTGTATTCCTTTCTGAAGATCATATACTCAGAAAAGGACAATGGATAAATGCGGAAGGAAATATAACGTCCGGTCAGGTAAGTGGATATTTCAGAAGACATCATCCGGGAATTTGAACCAGTCACATAAATGTCCACCTCATAGTCTGTCATAAGAGAATTTACTACTTTTTCCCATGATTCCACTTCTTGAATCTCATCGAGAAAAAGGTAGGTTTTGCCTTCCGTAAATAAATGCTGTTTCAAGTGGGCAAACAGGGCTTTTGCAGTCTTTATATCCTCATATTCTAAAGAGTCAAAGCTATAGTGTAGAATCTGATCATCCCGAACGCCTCGTTTTTTCATCTCATCGATCAACATTTTTAAAATGGTCGATTTTCCACAGCGGCGTATTCCGGTGAGAATTTTGACAAACGGCGTATTCGCATAGGCCATTATTTTATCAATATAAATGGGTCTGTAAATCATTTACTTCACCTCCTGTCAGTAATAGTGTACCGTGTTTTCTAAAAGATATCAATTGTTTTTAGGGTTATAATCGCAAAAGTTTGTAGTATGGATTTGTAAGGTCAGGGTATTCTTCCAAAAAGGAAAAGCTCCGCCGTATCTTTAAAGTCAATGAGTAAACCGCGTATGTCAAAACTTCCGCAGTAACCTGCCAGGGCCCTTTAGCGTGTTCGTTTGTTTTTTTACGGGTATATGATATAATAGCCGCAGAGCGGCTATTATATGATTCTGTGCGCGGCGGACGCCATGCGCGGATTCTGTCCCGCCGGCCTGCGTCCGGTCAGGACAGAATGGCCGCAGAGCGGCTATTATACGATCCTGTGCGCGGCGGACCGGGGGCATGCGGCGTTTTGCGCCGGGCGGCGCGCAGCCTGCGAACAGCGGACACGGCCTGAGGGCGGTGTGGAACGCCCATGCCGTGGATGGATCGGGTGAGAACAAACGAACATAAGAAAAATAGATGGAGGAAAGTATGGATCAGCAGAACAGAAAAGGAAATCCGATGGCGCTCCTGCCCATCGGAGTATTTTTGCTCATTTTTATCGGCACGGGGGTGCTGATGGGGGATTTTTACAGTATGCCTGCCATCGTAGGTTTTTTGATCGCGCTTCTCGTGGCGTTTCTGCAGAACAGGAAACTGAATTTCAGCGAAAAATTTGCGGTGGTGGCAAGGGGCGTGGGCGATGAGAATATCATCATCATGTGTCTGATCTTCCTGGTGGCCGGCGGTTTTTCCGGATCGGTGACGGCTGCAGGCGGCGTGGAGAGCGTGGTGAATCTCGGGCTTTCCATACTTCCTGGGAAGATCGCGGTGGTGGGACTCTTCATCATCGGCTGTTTTATCTCCGTCTCTATGGGAACGTCCATGGGCACCATCGCGGTGCTGGCTCCCATCGCGGCGGAGATCAGCGGAAAGACGGGCTTCGCGCTTCCTGTCTGCATCTCCGCTGTGTGCTGCGGCGCTATGTTCGGGGATAATCTCTCCATGATATCGGATACGACCATCGCAGCTGTCCGGACCCAGGGCTGCGAAATGAAGGACAAATTCAAAGCCAATTTCTTTATCGTGCTGCCCGCTGCGATCCTGACGATGATCATACTGTTTGCACTGACGATGCAGGGTGATTTTGAGATCACAGAGGCGCTGCCGTACAATATTTTCAAGGTCGTTCCCTATATGATCGTTCTCTTTGGAGCGCTCATAGGCATCAATGTGTTCGTCGTGCTCATCAGCGGCATCGCGGCGTCTCTGGTCGTGGGCGTGTTCACCGGAACGATACCCCTGAGTCAGATCTTTACCGCAGTAGGCGGCGGAGTGACGGGAATGTACGACATCACGGTCATTTCCATCACCGTGGCCTGCATCATATCGCTGGTGAAGGAAAACGGCGGCGTCGATTTCATCTTGAATCTGATCAGATCCAAGATCCGAAGCAGGAAGGGGGGACAGCTGGGGATCGCGGCTCTGGCTTCCCTGGTGGATATCTCCACGGCGAACAATACGGTGGCCATCGTTATGGCCGGACCGATCGCCAGGGAGATCAGTGAAGAATTTGACATCAGTCCCGTCCGATCCGCGTCGCTGCTGGACATTTTCACCTCGGTATTTCAGGGTCTCATCCCGTATGGGGCTCAGCTGCTGTCCGCTGCAGCATTTACAGGGCTGACGCCCTTTGACATTATTCCTTATATGTTTTATCCGGTGCTGATGGCGGTCAGCGCGCTGTGCTTTATCGCATTCCGGAAAGACCGGAAGGAAAAGAAGGAACAGCAGGGCCAGGAAGAATAAAAAACCCGCCGAGAGGCAACAAACAGAGTAAGAGTAAAGCGGAGGCTGAGAGAAGGGAAAGCGGAATTTGAAGGATGTATTGATTGACACGCTGCTTGACGGCGTAAAAATGCTGCCATTTCTGCTGGCGGCTTATCTGATTATCGAATATATGGAACATCGGGCAGGAGACAAGCTGGAAGCTATGCTGGCCGGCTCGGGGAAGTACGGTCCTCTTGGCGGAGCACTGTTGGGGGCGCTGCCCCAGTGCGGTTTTTCCGTAGTGGCGGCCAACTTCTACGCAGGCAGAGTCATCACCCGGGGTACGCTGATCGCGGTTTTTCTGTCCACCTCTGACGAGGCGATACCGGTCATGCTTTCAGCGCCGGGGAACGGCAGGATGCTGGGCTGGCTGATCGCGGTCAAAGTAGTGGTGGCGGTGATCGCCGGTATGGTCATCGACCTGATCGACAGGAGAAGGGGACGGACAAACATCTCCGCCGAGCATCACCACGATATTTGCAGTCACTGCGGCTGCGAGGAGGGGGGGATCCTGCGGGCGGCTCTCCATCACACGGCGGTGATCTTCGTCTTTATTCTGGCGGTCTCCCTCCTGCTCAACAGCGTGTTTTATCTGCTGGGGGAGGAAACGGTGGGCAGACTGCTGCTGACGAACAGTCCGCTGCAGCCGCTGCTCACAGCCATATTCGGATTCATTCCAAACTGCGCCGCGTCTGTGGTGCTGACGCAGCTTTATCTGGCCGGTGGCATCAGCTTCGGTTCCGTGGTGGCTGGACTGTCTACGGGCGCTGGGATCGGTACGGCGGTGCTGTTTCAGATCAATCGAAACTGGAGGGAAAACCTGCGCATCGTGGGACTGATCTATCTCATCGGCGCAGGCGCGGGGATGCTTATGCAGGTACTGGCGCTGTAACTGCACTGTCGTTTCTTTCACACCCTCCCTATGAAAACAGCGGCTGCTGTCCAAAGACGCCTGAAGGGGCGTCTTTTGTGTATACTGCGTTTGTGCTATACTGAATGCAAAGGACAGCTGCAGCGATCCGGGAGATCGAAATTGCGCGGCAGTCCATCATGCGCGGGCGAACCAGATCAGGCTCAGTGAGAGCCGGTACATCGAAACTACCAGGAGGTGTTAAGGATGGCAGTGTCAGGAGCAGTTATCTTTCCCCATCCGCCCATCATCATGCCGGAGATCGGCCGGGGAGAAGAAGAAAAGATCGGTAAAACAGCGGAAGCGTGCAGGAAGGCCGCCCGGCGGGCGGCAGAGTGGGAGCCGGAGACTGTCGTGATCCTTTCGCCCCACTCCACGTTATACGCGGATTATTTTCACATCTCTCCGGGCAGGCGGGCCAGGGGAGACATGGGAGCCTTTCGGGCGGGAAGCGTCAGATTCGATGAGGAGTATGACGAGGAATTCGCCGAACTTCTGGGACAGACAGCCTGTGAAGCCGGAATCTACGCCGGAGGACAGGGGGAGCGCGATCCTTCTTTGGACCACGGGACGATGATACCACTGCGATTTCTGCGGGAAGCGGGGATCACGTCCAGGATCGTGAGAGTGGGCCTGTCCGGAATGGCGCCGCTTGTGCACTACCGTTTCGGGAAATGCATTGCGCAGACGGCGGAGCGGCTTTCCAGGCGGATCGTCGTGGCGGCCAGCGGCGATCTTTCACACAGACTGAAGGAGGACGGTCCTTACGGCTTTGATCCGGAGGGACCGGAGTTTGACGCTCGGGTGACGCGGGCGATGGCGGAAGGGGATTTCCTTGCTTTGCTGAGCTTTCCGGAGTCCCTCTGCCAGGCTGCGGGGGAGTGCGGGCTGCGCTCTTTCCAGATCATGGCCGGAGCGCTGGACGGCGTTCCGGTGCGTTCGGAGTTGTTGTCCTATGAAGGCACCTTCGGCGTCGGTTACGGAGTGGCGGTGTTTACGCCGGATCTGTCCCAGCGGTCTGTGAGATCGCGGCAGTTTGATCGGATCTATGAGGAGGGGGAGAGGAAGCGGCTGGCTGACCTGAGAGAGGAAGAAGACCCCTATGTGAGCCTGGCCAGAAAAAGTCTGGAATACCGCGTTCGGACCGGAGCGAAACTCACCTGGGAAAAGATCTGCGGGGGACAGGACGGGAATGCTGAGCTGCCGGAAGAACTTTTCAGAGAGCGGGCAGGAGCCTTTGTATCGCTGAAAAAGGACGGGGTCTTGCGGGGCTGTATCGGCACCATCGGTCCCGTACGCCGGAATCTGGCGGAAGAGATCGCTGAAAATGCGGTCTCGGCCGGTATCGAGGATCCGCGTTTCGACCCGGTGGAGGAGGAAGAACTGGAATGGCTGGTCTACAGCGTGGATGTGCTTGGCGAGCCGGAGCCGGTGGATTCCCCGGCGCAGCTGGATCCGCAGCGATACGGCGTGATCGTGGAAAACAGAGGCAAACGAGGACTTTTGCTTCCTTGTCTGGACGGAGTTGACACGGTGGAAAAACAACTCTCCATCGCAAAGAGGAAAGCGGGGATCCGGGAAGGTGAACAGGTGACTATCCAGCGCTTCGAGGTGGTGAGACACAGATGAGAGGGGAAGACAGGGCGCACCGGCTGCACGGAGAGAGACGCGTGGAATGCGGCGTTTGCTTCCGCCGCTGCCGGCTGGCGGAGGGAGAGACGGGATTTTGCGGCGCCAGACAGGCGAGAGCGGGAAAGGTGATCTGCGCCAATTACGGAAAACTGACGGCGCTTGCTCTGGATCCTATAGAGAAAAAGCCGCTGGCAGAGTTTTATCCGGGCAATCTGATCCTGTCGGCCGGCAGTTTTGGCTGCAATCTGCGCTGCCCCTTCTGTCAGAATTACGAGATCTCCATGGCGGGGATCCCGCAGAGGAGCGGATCTGGGACATGGGGCAGGAGCGTTGGAGCCGCCGGCTGCGCAGAGAATGGGTCCGCAGGGCCGGCTGCGCAGGAAAACGCCGGGAACGCCGTGGGGGATGCGGCCGGGGACGCCGGGCAGGGAGCCGTCGTGAAGAGTGCTGCCGGGGACGCTGGGCAGGGCGCGGTGAAGGAAGTTTTCGAAGAACCCGCGGCGATGACGGTGTCGCCGCGGCAGCTTGCCGCACAGGCGGCTGAGCTTGCAGCGAAGGGAAATATCGGGCTGGCCTATACCTACAATGAGCCGTTGGTAGGCTGGGAATTTGTTCGGGACTGCGCGGGGCTGATCGCGGAGGCGGGAATGAAAAATGTGCTGGTAACCAACGGTACGGCGGGTCCGGAGGTCCTTGACCGGCTGCTCCCGCTGATCGACGCCGTCAACATCGACCTGAAGGGATTTACTCAGGAGTATTATTCCTGGGTGGGAGGCAGTCTGGACATGGTAAAGGAGACGATCATTCGGGCTTCGCAGCTGTGTCACACGGAAGTGACGGTCCTGATCGTACCAGGAAAAAATGACGATGAGGAGGATATGCGGCGGCTGGCCGGCTGGCTGTCTTCCGTTGAGAAAAGGGCGGGGAAGCGGGTCCCCCTCCACGTGACCCGCTTTTTTCCGCGCTGGCGCATGAAAGACCAGCGGGCCACGCCGGTGGAGACAGTCTATGGTCTGGCCGAGACGGCGCGGGAATATCTGCCTTCGGTCTACACGGGGAACTGCTGAATGCGGACGGCGAGCGTCGCGGCGGCGTTGGCCGGATGGCCCGGCACGGCGGAGCCGTATCCTTTGGCCAGGGTCTCTCCGTTGATGATCAGCTGACGGCGGCCTGATCCATGTCAAAGAGGTCCGGGGCTGCGGGTCTTTTATGTTATACATTTAAACACTGCAATAACTTGACTCGGTCAATAGGAAATGTAAGCTTGCATTATCCGTCAATTCGATATATTCTACAGAAAGGGAGCCGCCGCTGCGGATCCCTTTCTGTGTATTCACGCGACAGGAGGCGCGAAACGATGATGAAACTGCTTTTGCTGGTGAAAGCAGTCCCCGATGAAAACGGTGGACTGGCCATGAACCATGATGATAAGAATATGTTGGAGCTGGCGCTGCAGATGCTGGATCAGGAAGCTGTCTCGATCGATCTGATCTGCCGGGGATCGGAAAGCGCAAAGACTGTACTGCGATTGGGGCTGGCCCTGGGTGCAGAGCGGGCTTTTTTGGTACCGGAGCCGTCTGCGATGTGCGTAGCTAATGCAGAAACTGCATCTTCGGAAACGAAGGCTGCGGGACAGGGAACGCCGGGATATGGTACTGCGGGACAGGGAGATGTGAGGTGGAATTTCGATCCTGGCGAAACCGCGGCTGTGCTGGCGGAGGCCATACGTTCGCTGGAACCCTATGACGCTTTGCTCTGCGGATATAGAAGCGAGGATCTGCAGGCGGGAGCCGTAGGTCTGATGACGGCGGAGCTGCTGGGATTGCCTATCATCACAAATGTGTTCGAATTTGAGGAAGACAGTTGCGGCGATCTCCTGGCAAAGCGGAAGATCTCAGGGGAGCTACAGCAGGTGCGGGCGCCCCGTCCCTGTCTGCTCTGCGGATTGCCGGGCCGGGACCGCTTACGGGGGCCGAGTTTCTTTCAGATACAGGAATCTTTTCAAAAGGAGCTGACAGTCCTCGATGCCGGGCAGATGCAAGGCGAACTGCGGCTGTTTCGCTGGGCGCCGGCTGACAGGCGCAGGAAAAAACAGATCGGCCGTTCAGAAGAAGAGCAGAGCCGCGTGCGGAATGAGATCGTCCGCGAACTGATCGTGTGTCGGGCAGAAGCACAGAAAGCGTCAGGTGGCGAAAATTCTGCCGCTATAAAATGAAATAAAAGATTGAAATTCAAATAAATTACATTTATAATAAACTCAGGATAAAACTAGGGGCTTCAAGCGACGGTCTTGGTTAGCGCTTCCCGCCGGCTGTTTCGGAAGAGTACTTCGGCAGCTGCAGTCGTCGGCAGCGTTGGAGGATATCTCCGGCGGTTCAGATTGGCTGCGTTGGAAGGGATGTCAGACGGTTCCGGCCGGCGATTCTGGAAGGCGGCGCCGGTCGCTGGGGAACAACAGCGTCGGCGGCAGACAGATGAATGACCAGATCAAACTGATTCCCAAAGAGCTGCCATAAGCTGAAAGAGAGCAGGGGTAATTATAAATGGAATTTGTTATTTTAGCGTGCGCGGGGGCGCTCTGTGGCTGGTCCGCCGTTTTCACCTGGCGGCGGATGCCCGGCGGCTGGCTCTGCGACTGCGGGGAAACGGAGACAGAACGGCATGGAGCGGAGGAAAGGGGCCTTAATGACAGCAGATGGCCCATGTTTTACGCAGCCGTGTTTGCACTGGCGGCTATTCGTGTATATTGTCCGCCGGAGGGCATGGGCGCCCATGGCGTGAGAACGGCGGACGACATCATTGGAATGGGACCGGTCAGTTCCGGTGCGGTCGGTTTGGATGCATCCGGCATGGACGCGCTGGGTGGTGCCGCGGGGGCTGGATCCGGGGCTGCAGAGGTTTCAGCGTTCCTGACTGCCGCTGTTGTGTTGGGGGCGCTCTGGTGCCTTTTACTGATCACCCTGGCTGACCTGCGGTATATGATCATCCCGGATCAGTTGGCGGCCGCGTTGGCTGTATTGGGTCTCGCCGGAAATATCCTGGAGGCGGCGGACGGAGGGCTGACTTTCCGTCATGCAGCTGCAGCAGCTGCTGCCAGGGGCGTTTTCGCCGGGCTGCTCTGCGCCGGGTTGTTTTGGATCGTGGGCAAAGGGGCCGAAGCTGTAGTGAGGGCGATTGGATGCGGGGGAGAGGCTTTCGGCTTCGGAGATGTGAAGCTGTTATTCGCTATGGGGATTCTGCTGGGGCTGGAAGGCGGCTTGAACGCATTGTTCGCGGCGTCTCTGCTGTCCGGTGCGGTCTCGGCGGTCTTGCTGTTGTTAAAGAAGGCGACTGCGGGAGGCGAACTGCCCTTCGGCCCCTGGCTGTGCGCTGCCGCCGCATTTCAGATCCTCTGGGGCGCGTGAGCGCTTGGGGCTGGCGCTGAAAATGCAAACGCGGCGCGGACATGAGACAAACGTTGGCCGGAAGCGCTGCGCCGGGAGATGCGTTGAAAATTGTCGTGGGAGGTGTTCCGGGGCTGAGATAAATGGGCGAGATCAGAAAATTTTTCGTGATTTCCCCCAAATACGATAAAAAAATAGGTGAAAAACAATAAAAATATTGATTCTCACCTATTTCGGGTAAATATCAGAGCATTTAGCGGCGATTTTCTCGTGTTTTTAGGTGAAAATCGTTTTTTTGAACTGTTTTCACCTATGTGGGCGCTTGATGATTTACCGATCGCCGGGATCATCATTATATGCCCCCACGGACCGGCACTCTGCAACCAGCCTTCCGCCCGTTATACCGCAGTCAATGACTTCGCCGGCCAGCACCCTGCTGCCGCCGTCCCGCCGGCCGTTTGCGCCGCTGCAATACCATCCGCCGTCCCGCCGGCCCTACATACACTGCTGCCGCCGTCCCGCCGCCCATCAGTGCCGTATAAGCCCCTTCGCCGGTCATAGACCCACTGCTGCTGTCGCGCGGTAAAACACTCTGCAGTTCCGTCGATCTTCAGGGAAACTTCAGTCAGACTGCATAGATCTCAGCCCGGAGCGCTCCGCTGATCGTCTGTGCTTTATCTCTGGCCGCTGGCGTTGAGCACGTTTTTGATCTTGTGCTGTACCATGGATTTGATGGCGTCTCTGGCGGGTCCCAGATACTTTCTGGGATCGAATTCCGCGGGCTTCTCGATGAGGAAGCGGCGGATCTCCGCCGTCATGGCCAGCCGCAGGTCGGTGTCGATGTTGACCTTGCAGATGCCGTGGGCTGTGGCGGTGCGGATCATCTCCTCGGGAACGCCCTGGGCTCCGGGGATGTTGCCGCCGTATTCATTGCAGCGGGCCACAAATTCGGGAAGAACAGTGGAAGCGCCGTGCAGGACCAGGGGCGTGTCGGGGATGAGCTTGTGGATCTCCTTCAGACGTTCGAAGTCCAGATAAGGCTCGCCTTTGAATTTATATGCGCCGTGGCTGGTACCGATAGCGATGGCCAGAGAATCGACCCCGGTCTTGGCCACAAATTCAGCAGCCTCCTGCGGATCGGTAAATGTGGCGGATCTGGCGTCCACGTTGATATTGTCTTCGACTCCCGCCAGTTTGCCCAGCTCGGCTTCCACGACCACGCCGTGGGCATGGGCATATTCCACTACTTCTTTTGTCAGCGCGATATTTTCTTTAAACTCGTGTTTGGACCCGTCGATCATGACAGAGGTAAAGCCGTCGTCGACGCATTTTTTGCAGATATCGAAATCCTCGCCGTGGTCGAGGTGAAGTACGATGTCCAGGCCGGTATCGAGGATCGCGGCCTCCACCAGCTTCAGCAGGTACGCCGGTTTCGCATATTTTCTGGCTCCGGCTGAAACCTGAAGGATCAGGGGCGCCTGTTCTTCTTTCGCCGCGTCCACGATCCCCTGAATGATCTCCATGTTATTTACGTTAAAGGCGCCCACCGCATAATCGCTTTTCAGCGCTTTCGCAAACATTTCTTTTGATGTAACAAGTGCCATCTGTGTTCCTCCTTTTCAGCTGCGATAAACTGCCGGCCCGGTGTTTTCGTCTGCGGGACGATAGAGCCCCGCTGATATCAGGCGACCTCAATTGCAAGACTCAATTGCAGGCGAGCCCTAAACGAAAGACACCCTCAGGCGAAAGCCATTCTCTTTCGCGAGATTTCCTCAGGAAAAACTCATGGAAAACAGCTCCGTGAAGGCCGTGCTTATCAGAACAGATTCTTCATAATGGTCTATATTAAAGTATACACCGAAATAGGGGAACTTACTATCATTAATTTGCTTTATTTGTTGTCATTTCCTGCGGTCAGCATGGAGAGGATGGGCCCCATAGATGAGATGAGTCCGCTCATATCGCCAAGCTGTTTCACGCCGGACAGCGTATCGGAAATGGTGTCCAGTTGGCCCGCGGCCTTCGTGTCCGCCAGAAAGCCTTTTGCCGCGTCCACGGAATCCTGTATGCGGTTCATGGAGTTTTCACGTGAAGGCGGCAGGTTCTGCATCTGCCTCAGGTGGTTGAGCTTGTCGAGGGCATCGGTGATGGCGCGCAGCCGGTCCAGGAGCAGTTCCATCTTGAACGTGTCAAAGTAGTCGATATGGGGAGCGTTAAACTGGCGCGCCAGAGGAAAGGCCCCGCCCGGATGCGGGCCGCGGCCTCTGCCGTTATTGGAAAAAATCAGAATGACAATAAGCAGCAGTAAAGGATTCATAGTTGCCTCCTTCAATATGTAATGTAAACTTTTTTCTGACTTTGCAGATTTCCGGAGCTCGTGTGCAGCCTGCCGGTCAGCGATACGCAGCCGGCCGTCAAACTTGCGGCCTGCGTTCAGCCTGCAGCCGCAGATCGTCGGCAGATGGCAGTAAGCTGCAGAGTGGCCTGTCGTTCAGGCCCATGACTGCCTGCAGCCGGAGCGCGCGGTACCTGCGGAAATAGGATTCTTTATTATATGACAACTTACAGAGAAACGTGCATATATATAAAAGTGTGAACACCGGCGCGCCGGTCGGCGGCGCACTGTGCCGGAATCAGTATTGAAAATGGAGAGTGGATCATATGGATATCAATGAAAAAATGCTCATGGAACTGGCCG
This sequence comes from Bacilliculturomica massiliensis, assembly GCF_900605495.1. Taxonomy (GTDB): domain Bacteria; phylum Bacillota; class Clostridia; order Peptostreptococcales; family Anaerovoracaceae; genus Bacilliculturomica; species Bacilliculturomica massiliensis. Next base: position 53,097 of record NZ_LR027591.1, on the reverse strand, counting down.
GACAGGTGGGAGTGAAAAACGGCAGAGGCGTCAGGCAGGCGGAGCAGATGGCTGACCGCATGCAGGGAAAAAGCGAGGACGAGATCCTTGCGGAGATCATGCGCCTGAAGGACAGCATGAAAAAGGATCCCGCGACTTATCAGAAGCAGATCCGGGCTATTCGATCTCTGCGCGGGATGATGAATCAGGAGCAGAGAGCGAGGCTGGACCGGGTACTGGAGATGCTTGAGAGATAAGCAGGTACATGGCTGTCTCAAAGGACAGAAAAAGCGTTTCCCAGGCATTTGCTGAGGGAAGCGCTTTTTTCGATGGGGTTGGATCTATCCGATTCCCGGGGGCCAAGCGCCGTCTCTGCAGTCGCAGAGACCCCGCGTTGCGGGATTCTGCCAACACCGGGGTCCCGCGCGGCCGGATTCACCTGAACTCTGCAGTTCCCGGGACCCTGCGCGGCTGGATTCCGCTGGCTTCTGCAGCCGTCGCGGTGCGGATCAATAATTGGATGCGTGAAGCTGGAAGTACGCCTTCGGATGCTTGCAGACCGGGCAGACTTCCGGAGCCTGATCCGCTTCCAGAATGAAACCGCAGTTGCGGCAGATCCAGACTTCCTTTTCCGGGCGCTGAAATACGCGGTTCGTCTTGACGTTTTCCAGCAGGGCGAGGAAGCGTTCTTCGTGATGCTTTTCGATTTCCGCTACTTTTTCAAAGGAAAAGGCCAGATCGTTAAAGCCTTCCTCCCGGGCCACTTCCGCAAAACCCTTGTACATTTCGCTCCATTCGTAGTGTTCGCCGTGGGCGGCCGCCTCCAGATTGGCTTCGGTGTTTCCAATGCCGTTCAGGGCCTTGAACCACAGTTCGGCGTGTTCTTTTTCATTGGACGCAGTCTCCTGGAAGATCGCGGCGATCTGCTCATAACCTTCTTTTTTCGCTACCGATGCATAGAAGGTATATTTGTTTCTGGCTTCTGATTCGCCGGAAAAAGCGTCTCTCAGGTTGGCGTCGGTTCTCGTTCCCATTAAATTCATCTTTCAGTCCTCCGTTTTGTCTCAAATATGCCCGCTGTGTATCGCCGGGGAAACAGAGCGGGAAGCGTGGGCAAATGCGCGGGCCTGTGATTGAAGATTCGGCGCAAAAAAAGACCCGCTGCAGAATGCGGCAGGTCTTTTATCTCTGAAAAATGGGAAGGACAGGCTATTAGTATTTCTCTTTACCCACGTGTCCTGCGATCTCAGCTTTCACCATCTGTTTGATCTCCCATGCGCGGTTCTTGGAAGCGGCAAAGGCGGCATTGCAGCCGGGGTCCAGATTGATGGCCAGACCTTCCTTGCACAGTTCCGCGATCTTAGCCGCATAGACTGCGATCTCGTGGTGAATATCGTTGGTACGGTCCGCATCGATGATTTTCTTTGCGGCTTCTCCCTCGATAGCTGTAAATTTGTCGGCGGGTGCGCCGCACTTCGGACATTTCTCAGGGGCCTTATCTCCCTCGGCGATATAGCCGCATACACTGCATTTCCATAACATAGTCTTTCCCTCCTCTGTGAAATTTATAATAGTTTCCAGCATCTTTTTTGTTATTGCTGTTTTCAGTATACCCGGGGTACGATGGCTTTAAACGAAAAAGTTGAATTCCTTTTCAAGGACCCATAAAGAAAAGGGAACGTTTAAAATATGAAAATGGCTCAATTGAGCAGGGACCAGGCCGCCATCGTGAGAATCACGTCCGAGAAGTGTTGCAAAACAGCGGAAATAATGATATTATAGTCAGGACTTCCGCTGTTTTGCGGAGTAAATCTGGTTAATATAGAGTTAGAAGGAAAGATGTTATATGGAAATAGAAATGAAATACGGCATTGCCGACAAGGAACGGGCGGAGGAGATCTGGGAAGATCCGCAGTTGCTGGCGATCGGTGATCTGGATTCCAGAGAAACCGTACTGATGAAGGCCGTCTACTTCGACACGGAGGACCATGTGCTCAGCGAAAACGACATGGCGTTCCGCGTGAGGATGGAGGGAAGCCGCATCGTGGCCTCTCTGAAGTGGAACGGTTCCGTGGTGGACGGTTATCACACCCGGGAGGAATTGAACGTGCCGGTTACGGAAGAGTCTTATCTGATCGATCCTCCCACCGACCTCTTCAAGGAGAGCGAGCAGGGCAAAGCGCTGCTGGAGCTGGTGGGAGACAAGCGTCTGGTCAACATGATGGAAAACCGCTTCCTGCGCCGCAAGATGCGCGCGGATTCCGGCAGTGCGATCTGCGAGATCGCCATAGACACCGGGGAGATCGTCACAGACGGCGGATCCATGCCGATCTGCGAGCTTGAGATCGAGCTCTATTCCGGCGAACCGGAGGAGATCAAGGCGATCGGCGCAAGCCTGGCTGAAAAATACGGGCTGGTGCCGGAGAATCGCAGTAAATACGCCAGAGGCCTGAGCCTCGCCCGCAAGGGGAAATAATAGAAGAGCCGTTTCCTGCATCCGTGGGGTGTAGCCGCGGAGGGAAAGGAACAGCAGTGAATGAAACGCTTGGTACGGCAGGGTTGGCAGCAGATGGACAAAAAGTGTTGGTGGAAAAGGTCGCCGCTGTCCTGGCTTCCAGAAACATTCTTCCTCTGTGTCTAAGCGCGGCTGTTTTGGTAACAGCGGTGGTCGTGATCCTGCTTGCATTCGTGTTCAGCAGGGTGAGCGTGCATCGCCGCAGGCTGCTTTTGTTCGGCGGAAACAGTCTGCTTATGGGATTGTGGTATTTTGGAGATTGCGAGCTGGTGCGGATCCTCATTCTGCAGGCTCACACAGAATTGTTGCAGTGTGCAGCGCGGTCCGCGCTGCCTTTTCTGTATCTGTACTTTCTGCGCTATTCCGGACGTAAACGCGGAAACGATGTGTGGGAGGATCGGCTCGCGGCCGTCTGCCGGATCTTGTCGCTGGCATTGATGCTGGGAGCGCCGGCATTTTTTTTGCGGTACGGATGGGATCTGTCCGCTTGTTTTATTCTTCATCTGCTGATGATAGCGCTGGCCTGTGCGGTTTATGTCAAACAGAAGGAAAGCGACGGCAGATTTGACGCTCAGCCCCTGATACGCGGCCTATGCGCCTGCGTGGCCTTATTTTATCTAAACAGCATGATCCAACCGTTAGAGGGAACGAACACCATTCCTTCTATTCTTCTGCTCTTTGCCGTTGTTGCGGCGCTGTCTGCCAGTTGGATCCTGTATCTGAGAAGAAATTACATGCGTCTGGAGGAAGGAAGCCAGATCCGGGAACAGCTGGTTCAGAGCCGGATGCAGCTGATGCTCTCCCAGATACAGCCGCACTTCATCTACAATGCGCTGAACTCGATCCATATTATGATCCGCAAAGACCCCGATGTGGCCTGTTCGATGATCACCAATTTTTCCGACTATCTGAGGGCGAATATGGATGCTATGGGCTCGCAGAACGTAGTGTCCTTTGAAAAGGAGCTGGCCCATGTGAGGGCGTATGCGGAGATCGAGAAGATCCGCTTCCCACGCATCGACGTGGTCTACGAGATCGATGAATGGAGCTTTTTGCTGCCGGTGCTGACGGTGGAACCGCTGGTGGAAAACGCGATCAAGCACGGCGTGGCCCAAAAGCGGGGCGGCGGTTCGGTCATCATCCGGGCTTACCGGAACCGGGACGATATCTATATCGAAGTGATCGACAATGGGGTCGGCTTTGACACGGCGATCCTGGAGGAAGAGGGGACGGGGATCGGCATACGGAATGTTAAATATCGTCTGGAGAGAGTGGCGGGCGGAACGCTATCGATCGAGAGCAGGCTGGACGAGGGAACAACGGCGAGAATTCGGATCCCGGCGAAGGAGGATGAGATAGATGAAAACGATATTGGTTGACGACGAAATGCTGTCGCTGGAACATTTCAAATACCAGTGCGAGGACATAGACGCCGTGGAGATCGTGGGGTGCTTCGAATTCCCTCTGGATGCGCTGGCCTATGCGCAGGAGCATCGGATAGACTGTGCGGTGCTGGACATCACCATGCCGGAGATGGACGGCCTGGAGCTTGGCAGGAGACTCAAACAGATACATCCGGATCTGGTGCTGGTCTATGTGACCGGCTACGGAGAATTCGCTCAGGAGGCCATGGCTCTGCGGGCGGCTACCTATCTGATGAAACCGTACAGCAAGGACGACGTAGTTTTTGCTATGCATAGAGCAAGGCTTTTGTGCAGAGGGGGAGAACCCAGGCTGAAGGTAAAGACCTTTGGACGTTTCGATGTATTCTGCGGGAATCAGCCCATCACGTTCAGAAATGCCAAAGCCAGGGAACTCTTCGCGCTGTGTGTGGATCACAACGGAGGCACGGTCACCATGGAAGAAGCCGTGGATAAATTGTGGGAAGACCGGCCCTTCAATGAACAGACGAAGGCCCTGTACCGCAAGGCCGTCATGTCACTGCGAAAACAGCTGGAGGAGGCGGAGGCGTCGGACGTGTTCGTGACCGGGAGAGGCGTATGCCATATCCTTCCCGAAAAACTCAGCTGCGACTATTTCGATCTGCTGGCGGGATCGGTTGAGATGCGCGCCGCCTATATGGGAGAGTTCATGGCGGAATACAGCTGGGCTGAAAATACTGCGGCTAATCTGACCCGTCTGGTCCGGCGGAGAATGAGACCGGATTTCTGACTGCTATGTAAGACGGAGAAAGCGACGGATAACCTAATTTTTCGACATAGTTTTCGAATGGAGTCACGAAACAGTTACGGAAGAGTTACACATCGAGAACATTGTAACTCGTATAATTAAACGCATGGAGTAATCGCTATGGAAAAACTGAAATTGAAGTCGGGTTCCCGGGTGGGGCTGGTGATCAACGGAGAGAAAAACAAAGACTTCTCCTTGACCTCAACTTTCGAACGAAATATAAACAGTGTGAGCTTCCTCATTTCCGTGCCCATGGCAGGCGGAAAGAGGGTCGAAGCAGACCCTCAGAAAAAGCTTCTCATGAAATATGAGATGGGCGGCAGTTCCTACGTTGTAGAAGGCTACGTGGATGAAGAACTGCAGGAGGGCAGGCGCCATTATTGGAAAATACGCAAGGTCAACGAGAACAGAGCGTACTTCCAGCGTACCGACGAACGTATTAAAGCGGAGCTGGATGTGACCTTTACGAAGCGCTGGTGGAATCCGGACGGCACAGACTCTGCGGAAGAAGTCAAGGGACTGACCATGGACGTCAGCGCCGGCGGTCTTGCCATGTTTACAAATGTTCCTCTGAATGTGGGAGAGATGGTGGATATGACTCTTCCGCCGGTGGGAAAAAAGCGGAAAGTATCTGTCTCCGGCGAGACATGCTGGTTCAGAGAAACGGAAAAGGGCAACGCTTTCCGCTATACGGCGGGACTGAAATTTGTGTTCATCAATCCGAAGGACAAAGATAAATTGTATAAGTACGTGGACGCGGTGGGCGAGCTGTCAGGGGACAGCTAAATAAGGCTGCGGGTTTGGCGGACGAAAGGGACCTCGTAACAAAACGGGGATTTTTTTGCAGTGCCCGTTTGGAAGAACGGACCGTCCGCCGCAAAAGTAACAGAGACAAAGGGAGCGGCAGATGAAATTCAGACTGCGTTCAAAAAAATACATAGACGATACGGCGGCAGCCGGTGAGCAAAACGTTTTATCTGAGACGGAGCGGCAGGTCTCCGGAGAGGAGGCCGAGCCGGGGGACGCATCGTTGAGAGAGCTTCGGGAACAGGCTCGTCAGAGCATCAGCCGCAGAAAAGGCATGGAGACAGACGAGGAAGACGACGGCGAGGAACAGAAGCGGGCGGCGGCGCTGCTGCTTCGGCGGAGAGCGCTTCTGCGGGCGGCCCGGAGAGTGCTGCGGGCCAAAAGACTGACGCTGCTGCTGGTGGGGGCGGCGCTGGTGATCCTGGGGATCTTTATCGCTTCTGTCATCCAGGAGCGCATGGGAAACTTCACCATAAACATCAACCGTATGGACATGTACCGTCAGGGACTGATGCTGTCGGAGACAGAGGATTTCGAAGATCCCAAAAGCCGCTTGAAAGCGGCGGCTGTGGAAAACGCCACGAATATATCGGTAGACGACCTGCCGGATGATCTGGACCAGATCGAAGGATCCCACAACGGCAAGGATTATATGGCGTATACCTTTTACGTGAGAAACGGCGGCCGTGAAAAAATAGATTATATCGCCAACATTATCATAGAGATGGAGGCCAAGGGCGTCTCCGACGCCGTGCGGGTGGCCGTATACGACGACACGGGGAGGCGGGCCATTTACGCCAAGCGGGCCGCCAACGGCGAGCCGGAGCCCGGCACCATTCCCTTTATCAACGATCAGGTGATCATGGCGCGGCTGGTGGAGGACTTCGAGGTCAACGACGTGGACCGATACACGGTGGTGAGCTGGCTTGAGGGGGACGACCCCGAATGCGTGGACGCCATCATCGGAGGAATGATCCGCATGAGCATGAATCTGGAGGTCGACAAGCCTATCAAAGACCGATAGGCTGACAAAATCGTATTCTATTGTCTTTCGTCCGTACGTCCGCCCAACGGCGCCGGACTTAATAATATAATATTTGTGAAAACGAATAAAAGAGTGTGGAAACAAGACAAAAAGGAAAAGGAGAGAAAAACATGAAAAACACGAAAAAGCAGTTATTCACTGCCGTGGCTATGCTGTTGGTGGCTACTGTGGCTCTGGGTACCGCAACGTACGCCTGGTTCGTGAACAATGCGGCGGTGGAGGTCGGGAACATGGAATTCCAGGCCAGCGCATCGCAGGCATTGGAGATCGGAGTAAACCAGAGCGGAACGGGAACAGGAGCTACGACGGCCAGCGGCGTGGTATACGGAAGCCTTGTGGCGACGGCGGATATCCAGAAGATCAACAACGGATACATGACCAGCTTTTCCGCGATCGATCTGAGACCGGCTTCGGCTGACGAGGCGGCGCTGAAGGCAGGCAGGTTCTTCTATGACAAGACGTGGAACACGACAAACAGCGCGGTAAAGACATACGGAGAGCTGACGGCGGATACCGAGATCGGTTACGGCGTGGTCAAAATGGTTCCGCTGTGGTTCCGTGGATCGCAGGATATGGATGTCTGGCTGGCGTCAGGCAGCGCAGTGACGGCCACGGTAGGCGCAGTCGACCGGCATCCGGGTATCAACTCCGATCAGATCGACAAGGCGCTGCGGGTCTCCTTTGTCAGCACCAGCAACGGCGCGACGACGGTAAAGACCTTCGCATTCCCCGGAGATACGAGCAAGACGGTGGTAGGAGCGACCAATAACAGCGGCGGAGGAAATGCCGGGCAGGCTGTTACAAGCGTTGACACGGGCACCGGCGCAGCGACGTTTGGAGCGCAGAATGCTTATGAAGACGGTTTCAAGGTCGTGAAAAACACATCGAATGTGTGGGTTGAGGGTGATGTTATAGAGTCAGGAGCTGCGCCGATCTTCAATGCGAAGGCAGGCGAAGATCAGCTGGTGAAGGTATATATTTGGCTGGAGGGCTGCGACGAAGAGTGCGTTACCGCGGTTTCAGGCGGCAAGGTGGATGTTAAGCTGAACTTTATCGGTCAGGCAAAATAGCGGCGCATCGTTTGTATAGATCCGGATCTGAAGTTGAAAAGGAAAAGGACAGGGAACCATGGGCATGAATGAGCTGAAAAAAAGTACATATATGGCTCTGATCGGGGTAGTCGTGGCCGCCGTGGCGCTGGCGACGGCTACCTATGCCTGGTTCGTGAACAATCAGAAGACAGAGGTGGAGCGGGTGACGTTTTCCTCAGAAGCCGCCTCTGATCTGCTGATCGCCGTCCACAACGGCACGGCGACGGAAGACGATCAGACCGGACTGTCCTATAAATCCTTTTTATCTAATGAAGATGTGAAAGCGTACACTGACCTGGTGGAAGAGGGCCTTCGCGGCGTATCAACCGTATCGGCTGCAGCGTTTTATACCAACGAGGGTATGAGCGGAGAAGGCGGCGGACCGGATACGAACGGCTTCGATGTGACAAACAAAGCGGAGTTTTTCAGAAAAGTAGAGGACGGCAGCGGAATGTATCTGGCGCTTCCGATCTGGTTCCGTTCCAGCACCGATGTGGATGTCTACCTGCGGGGCGGAAATGTGACCACCAGCGGAACGGCGGTAACGGCCGCGTCTCTGCCTGAATCGCCGAAGGGCAGCATGCTCACAAGGGCTGTCATGATTGGGTTCCGGCCGAAAGCGGACGGCGCGCCGGTACTGTATGAACCCGATCCCGCAGAGGAAGGCGGGAACTATACCAGAAGAAATACGACCAGAGTAGAGGGCGTGGAGGTGCCTGACAAATATGGGATCGCCTCGCTGAAGAATGACGGAAAGATCGCGGCGATCCAGCCGCAGGACAGAAAGAGCAGCGAAAGGCTGTTCCTCGTCACCGACGAACTGATCAGATTTACAAAGGAACAGCTGGACGCCATGGGAGGAGCCCGGCCGCAGCCGCTGTTCAGATTAAATGCCGGCGTACCGGAACTGGTGACAGTCTACGTCTGGCTGGACGGTATGGACTACGACTGTATTTCCGATATTTCCGGCGGACTGCTCTCCGTAAAACTGGCGTTCATCGCCGGCGAGACGGAGTGAACCTGGAGACGACCTGATCCGATTTTACGAAAATAACCAACAACTTACTGGAAAAGCGGAGACCCCCAGATGGGAGACGTCCGCCGATACTCTGAGAAGAAACAGTGTGGGAACATGAAAATAAGCAGAGATCAGAAGACAAGATTGAATATAACCTTCACAATGATTGCGCTGGCGCTGATCGCTCTGGCAACGGCGACCTACGCCTGGTTCACGCTTTCATTGAGCACGAAGATCACGACGATAGATATGGAAGTGACGGCGGGAGCCTATCTGAAGTTTGATACGGAATCCCACGGCAACACCATCGATTCCTATAAGTCGGTGCTGGAAAGCTCAGATATAGACAGGGCGATCCAGAAAGCGCTGGGTTTCGGCCTGGACGACGTCAAGCTGGCGCCGCTGACTTCTGAGGACGGAAAAAAACTTCACGATCAAAAGGCGGCGGAGGTGCTGAGCTCCTCCAAAAACTTTCTGGAATTTGATCTGTACTTTATCTCCAGCCAGGACATGGACGTGTATCTGACTGAGGAGGACAGCATAGCGGGACAGAAGGACGGCACCGATTTTTCCACGTCGGAAACAGGTGGGAAGGCCGACGTGCTCAACTGCATCCGGGTATCCTTTGCTCCCGACGGAGGGTCCTCCGTCATCTACGAACCTCATAAGGTGGGCTCCACCACGCTAAGCGTGCTCGGGAAGGGGACGCAGGACACTTTTACCAAGGCCAAGACAGGCGACGCCGACGCGAAGCTGTTTTCGCTGACGGCGGAGACGCCGAAAAAAGTGACGGTGCGGGTGTGGATCGAGGGAGACGACGATGACTGCATCGATAAGGTGATCAAGGCCACCTTCAGCGGAAGGCTGCGCTTTGAGGGCCAGGTCTGATTATAAAGAGGGATCCGTTTCCGCTGCATACGACGCGGCGTCCGGCTGCGGTAGGGGCGGCCGGCCTGCATTGAAACACGAAAGGAAAAAGAAGGAATGAAAACTGCGTCAAAAGTGCTGAATGTGGCACTGAACGTGCTGCTCTGGCTTGTGGTCATTATTGCGGCGTTTTTCTCCATCGTCACATTTTCTGCAAAGAGCGAGACCGGGGTGGCCAGCATCGGGGGCTACACGCCCATGTCGGTGCTGACAGATTCCATGAGACCGGAGTTCGGTCAGAATGACCTGATCGTCGTCAAGGCTGTGGACGCGGCGCAGCTGCAGGAAGGCGATATCATCGCTTACTGGACGCTGATCGAGAATCAACGGGCGATCAATACCCACAGGATCATTGAAAAACACGACGAAAATGGTATGATCCAGTTCATGACCAAAGGTGACGCCAACGAGCTGCCGGATAATCTGATCGTCTCTCAGGGCGATATTATCGGCGAGTACTGCTTTAAGATCCCGGTTATGGGACAGATCCTGAATATACTCAGTTCGAGCACCGGATTCCTCGTCATCATCGTACTGCCGCTCCTGTTGTTCTTTATCTGGCAGCTGTATAAGCTGATCCTTCTCATCATAGAGATGAAAAAGGAAGCGGTGAGAGAAGCGGGCGAGGCGTCGAGACAGCAGATCGAGGAAGAAGTCCGCAAAAAGCTGGAGGCGGAACGGGAGAATGGATCGCGGGAAGCCGGCGAGCCGGAGGATCGGTCAAAAGACAGGCCGGCGGAAGCTCAGGCCGGGGCCGATGCCGCAGTTCCAGCAGCTGCAAAAGCCGCGGCGGCGAGAGCGGCAGCGGCCAGAGCGGCAGCGCAGCGCGGGGCTGCCCACACGTCAGAAAAGAGCGGAGAATCTGGAAAAGAGGAATAGAAGAGCATGAGCGAGTTTTTAAAGCTGGCCTATGAACTGCTTGGCATGATCGCCGTTAATATATTCGGCTTTTTCGCTACCATCGGAGGCGCTTTTCTGAAGTTGTTTTTTACCGATGTAAAGGAATACGTCACCATCTTCATGAGCTACGCAGCCTTCTTCGGCCCCTTTCAGTGGGTGATGGCCGTGCTGCTGGCGGCGCTGCTCATAGCAGTGGTGGTGCTTCTGGTCCTGAAACTGGTCCTCTACATCAAACGGAAGATCGCCCGGAAGCGGGATAAGCTGGATGAGGAAGATCTGCTGCGGGAGATCGGCGCGCTGAATCGCCAGGTGGTGGACCTGATCGACGAAAAGAATAAGATCATGGCCATGCAGGTGTCTCAGCTTGGACTGAATCCGGACGACGCGGATCAACTGGTCAGTCTGAAGGAAAAAGAGAAGAAAACAGAAACCGGAGAACAGCGCTTTACGAAGCTGTCTATGGTGGATGAAAAATATGAGGACTATCAGGCCCCGGTCTTTAACGAGAGCATCAGTCTGGAGGACCTCATCGCGCGGTACAGGAATTACGCCTGCTCCCGCATGGGCCTGTACTATAAGGAAGAAATCATCCGGCTCTTTGTGGCGGGAATGGCTTCCACAAAGATCCTGATTCTGGAGGGAATCAGCGGAACGGGAAAGACCAGTCTTCCCTATTCTTTTTCCAGGTTTCTCAACAATCCGGCGGCCCTGGTCTCCGTGCAGCCTTCTTACAGAGACCGCACGGAACTGCTGGGATATTTCAATGAATTTACGAAGCGCTTCAACGAGACGGAGTTCCTGAAAAGCGTTTACGAGGCGGGATACAGGGAAGAACCCAGTTTTATCGTACTGGACGAGATGAATCTGGCCCGGGTGGAATACTATTTCGCGGAAATGCTGTCCGTGCTTGAAATGCCGTCCGTGGACGAATGGCTCGTGGATCTGGTGCCCGTGGGCTGGCCCGGCGATCCGAAACTGATGTCGGAGGGCAAGCTGAAGGTGTCGCCCAATATCTGGTTTGTTGGTACGGCCAACAATGATGATTCCACATTTACGATCACCGACAAAGTGTACGACCGGGCTATTCCCATCGAGATCAATGAAAAGGCGGAGCCCTTTGAGGCGCCGGATACGGAGGCCGTCAACATTTCGACCGGGTATCTGAACAGTCTTTTTGCTCAGGCAAAGGAGGATTTCCCCATCAGTCCCGCCATGAGGACCAAACTGGATAAGCTGGACGGCTATCTGATGACGCGGTTCAAGATGTCGTTCGGAAATCGTATTCTGCGCCAGATGGAGGACTTCGTTCCCGTCTACGTGGCCTGCGGAGGCACGGAGGGCGAGGCGCTTGACTACATCATCGGCAGAAAGATCCTGAAAAAATTTGAGAGTATGAATATTTCCTATGTCAGGGATGAGATAAAAGAACTGATCGCCTTTGTGGAAAAAACATTCGGCAAATCAGGACTGCCGGAATCCAAGAGATATCTGCTTAAGATACAGAATCTCTTCTAGCATCGGCGGGAGAGGAGGGAACAGGCCATGGCTGCCACGCTGAACGATTTTTATCTGCGATATCGGAATAAAGTCGCCAGGACTCTGGAAAACGACGCGTACTACCAGTATCTGTTCGAGCTCCTGGAGTGCAGTCCCCACACCATACAGCAGACCAACCGTATTTTACATAAAGAAGTGGATGAAAAGTGGCTCACCAGGGTGGAAGAGGGGATCACGGCCATAGACGCGATCATTTCAAAGCCCCGCCGCTTCATCGCCTCCAACGAGGCCGTGGTGCCCATCGAGCTGGCGAAAAAGATAACCGCGGACTCCGTAAAGCATCTGGCCCGAAACACGCAGTTTATCGGAGAGATCAAGGGGGGTAACATTCAGCCTACCAAGATATTGAATGTTACCACAGAGGAGAGCTACAACCTTTACGAAAACCGTTTTATCTACACGCTGATCAAACGGCTGGTCACCTTTATCGATAAGCGGACGGACATCATATTCTGGTCCACCGGGGACGAAAAAGAATCCCGGCTGAGCATTGCCTCGGAGATGGAAGACGATTACGAGGCGATCAGTTACACGCTGGAGATGAACATCAAAAATAAACAGTCTTACATGGAGACGGACGCCCAGCACATGGACGTGTTTAAGCGGATCGACAGGGTGCGCCGCATCGTAATGGAATTCAAGCGCTCTCCGTTCATGGAGATCATGTCCGGAACTTCAGAGGTGAGATCCCCTGTCCAGCGGACCAATCTTCTGATGAAGGATCCGAACTACAAAAAGTGTTACACGCTGTGGGCCTTTCTGGAACAGTACGATGATGTGGGCTACAGCATCGACGTTAAGGAGACGGCGCTTGATTTTGATGAAGAATATCTGTATCAGATGTATACAAATATGATTCTGAATTATACGGTGTTCAAGTCTCTGCTGGAAAACGACGAGCGTCCCATCGATCAGAATGTAAAAAGACGCAAAAAGATCAAACCCAAGTTCGTGAAACAGATCGTGGAAGAAATTGTAGACGACTACGATATTCCCGACGTGGAAGTCAGGAAAGTGATCATAGAAGAGATCACCAGAGCCCAGGCCCGCATCGAACAGCGTCAGGCCGCCGCCGAAAAAAAGCGGCTGGAAAAAGAGAAACAGAAGGAAAAAGAGCGTCTGGCCAGGGAGAAAGAGCAGGCTAAAAAGAAGGCGCTGGAGGAGAAAGAAAAAGCCAAGGCGAAGGCTGCGGCGGAGAAGGAAAAAGCCCGTCTGAAAGCGCTGGAAGAGAAGGAAAAAGCCAAAGCCAGGGAGGCCGCGGAGAAAGAGAAAGCTAAGGCGAAGGCCGCGGCAGAGCGGGAGAAAGCCCGTCTGAAAGCCGCGGAGGAAAAGGCCAAAGAGCGGGCGAAGGCGAAAGCGCTGGCCGAACAGGAAAAAGCCAAGGCGAAGGCCGCGGCGGAGAAGGAAAAAGCCCGTCTGAAAGCGCTGGAAGAGAAGGAAAAAGCCAAAGCCAGGGAGGCCGCGGAGAAAGAGAAAGCTAAGGCGAAGGCCGCGGCAGAGCGGGAGAAAGCCCGCCTGAAAGCCGCGGAAGAAAAAGCGAAAGAACGGGCGAAGGCGAAAGCGCTGGCCGAACAGGAAAAAGCCAAGGCGAAGGCCGCGGCGGAGAAGGAAAAAGCCCGTCTGAAAGCGCTGGAAGAAAAGGAAAAAGCCAAAGCCAGGGAGGCTGAAGAGAAAGAGAAAGCACGCCTGAAAGCGTTGGAAGAGAAAGAAAAGAACAAAGACGATGGAAAGAAGCCGCCGGAAAAGACGGCGGAAGAACTAGAAATGGAACGCCGGATGGAAGCGGTGCGCAGGGCGAATGAAGCAGCCCGGCGCAGAGCGGAGAAGGAACAGATGGCGATCTACAATAATATGCGGCAGGCGGAAGCCGGACCGCAGACAGATCTGAAGAAGGAGTCCGATGGATAGGCGGAGGCAGCTCAGGCGCGGCGTGATCGTGCTGTTTCTGACGCTGCTGATGCTGGCCGCCGTGACGCTGGCGTGGTTCATCAACTGGATGACGCCGTTTACAGACGCATTTCGCTTTGCGTCGCCGTCCCTTTCCGTGAACGTTACCATAACGGATCAGGATGGAAATCCTCTTCCGTCAAAGGATGGAAACGCCATCATGAGGGCGGAAAACATGAAGCCGGGGGATACGCTGACCTATCTGGTATCCATACAGAACAACGGCGGCGCCTGCAGGGTTTATCTGGGACTTTCCGATGTGAAGAATTATCGGCGGGACGATGCCGGTACGGAGTACGGTCAGATCCCGACGGATTCCGCTGAGGACTGTTTGTCTGACGCGCTGCGGCTTTCTATTTTAAAGAAGGCGGAGGGCTCCGGTATATATGAGGAGCAGGCGTATCGGTTTCTGGGAAGGGATAAGGAGTTCTTCTTCGACAGGAATTTTTCGCTGAAGTCCGGCGAGACATTGGAACTTCAGTATCGGGTGCAGTTCGTGGCAGAAGGAGAAGGCCCTGAGGCGCAGACGGGAACGGGCGCTGCTGCGGGAAACAGCTTTACGCTGCTGAAAACGGAGGGGCTGTTCTCTGTGAGCACGACGCTGGCCCAGTAGGAGTCCGGGAGACCGTGGCGGCAGACAGAAAGACAGGCCGCGGCGGCAGCCGGTATAAGGCCTGGTAAAATGGGGAGCTGAAGGAAAAGAGAAGAGTAGCATTGAAGAAAACGTCAAAGTGGATCGATATCGCCGTTACTGCGGCGGCTGTGGGGGCTATCGTGATCGCCATCGCCGCGCTGTGGACGGTGCTTACAACAGAAAAAGGAGACGCGCCCCAGCTCTGGGGGATCTCGCTGCTGCGGGTAGTATCGGGCAGCATGGAGCCCAATATACCGGAGGGAGCGGTGGTCTTTGTAAAGGAAACTGACCCGGAAGACCTGGAAGAGGGGGATGTGATCTCTTTTTATTCCAGAGATCCGGCGATCATGGGAGAGATCAACACTCACAGGATCGCAGAAGTGGGAACAGATGAGAAAGGCCGTCTCTGCTTTATCACAAAGGGGGACGCCAACGCCATAAAGGACCCTTATGTGGTATATGGGGAAAACCTGCTGGGAAAGGTAGTGTTCAGCTCAGCGCTGTTCGGGTCTTTCGTCAACGTGGCGGCCAGCAAGTACGGCTACATTTTTCTCGTGCTGGCTCCGCTGCTTCTCATCGTGATTTTCAACATTGGAGATATCGTGAACATCATCCGCAGCGAGGCGGAGGCGGAGCTTGACCGGGAGTCGGAACATGAAGAAGATAAGTGACAGTATCGTATTTCGCGCGGCGCTGAACGCGGTGCTCATCGTACTGCTTTTGCTGGCGCTTCTGCTGAATCTATCTGTTTTTACAGACTATAGATCTCTGGCCGTGGTGTCAGGCAGTATGGAACCCACATTGCCCTATGGGAGCATGGTGGTAGTCAGACCGCAGGCACAGTACGAACCGGGAGATATCGTGACTTTCCGTTCGACGGGGTCGGGGGAAGTGAAACGATTCACCCACCGTATCGTGTCCATTGACGGCGATCTGGCGGAGACCAAGGGCGACGCCAACAACAGCATCGACCCGGAACCTGTGGTGCTTTCGAGGGCGGAGGGGAAGGTGATCCTGACGGTGCCTTACGCGGGCTATCTGGTGATGGCCTTCGACCGACAGGCGGTGAAGATCGGAGCTGTGGCGCTGGTCATCCTTTGGCTGGCGTTTGAGCTTGAGTTTGCCAGAAGGAGAAGAACAGGCCGAAAGGATGGTGATCCAGGTGAAAAAGACTGGCGGACAACAGAATAATCCGTGGAACAGCGGGATCATTTACAAGATCGCGGCCGCGCTGATCCTGCTGGGCTTTCTGGTGGGGGCGTACAACGCCAACAGATCCTACGCCTGGTTCACGGACAAAAACGACAGCGCCTTCACGCTGGAATCAGGCAAGGTGCATTATGAAGTCAATTATACGGCGGAGAACGGCTTGATGGTTCCCGGGAAGAATCTGTTTTCCTCATTCACTCTGACCAACAAGTCTTCCATCGACACGGACGTCAGATTCCAGATCCAGTATACGGTCTGGGAGGATGGGGGGACGGGAAACGTCACATCCTCCACGGCGATCTATATTACCAACGGCGCGCTGTCCGCGCCGCAGGACGATCAATATCTGAATCTGAGTCTGAAAACGGGAGACGGAGGATTTGCGCTGCAAAAGGTGACGGACTCCGGGATCATGGCGGGGGAATGGTGGACGCGTACCGCCAGAGTGCCGGCCGTCACGGAAAGCGCCCTGCAGACGGGAGAGCCGGTGGAAGTATTTACGGAGGACAACGGTTCCATCCGGTTTTGTTACGATGGCCCGAAGACGGAAAATGTATTTGCGGGTCTGCCGGTGCGCATCGTTATTCGCCTGCAGGCAAAGCAGTCGGATCATGTGGAATGGGCCGACCTCACTATGGTGGAAACGTTCGGCGCGGCGGAATAGTCTGCCGCATAGAATAGTCAGCTGCCGGATGCTTCCGGCAGACGAGGCAAGTGTTTATGAAATTATTAAGAGGATTCTTGAAAAACAGAAAACAGGGAGGACATTGGAGGTCATATTACAATGAGCTTACCAGAAGGATCATTTCTCTGGTGCTTATTTTCGACCTTATTGTCGTGTCCTGTTTTTGTTTTTCGCTGAATCCCGGCAGGACCCAGGCCGCAGAAAGCCGGATCATCGTGCCTTCCTACGGCTGGTTTAATGCGGAAGACAGCAGATACGCCGCATACGGTGAAGGAAACGAACCGGGATCTTCGGCGGAGTATCCCTATCTGCTCAATACGGTGGAGGACATATACGGCCTTGCGCGGTGGATGGCGGAGATGGATCTGGGATCCTTTCCGGGCGTTGTTTCTATGTCTGCTGTGACGCTGGAATTGAACGGTCTGGAAGAAGCGCCCAATACGGTCACCGGCGGGGCGGCAGGAACCGATCTCACTACGCCGGACTCGCTGGGACCAGGAAGCGCGGATGAGGGAGACGTCCCCGGGGACGGCGGTTCGGGAGCAGGCGGTCCCGCGGGTGAGACGCCGGGACAGACGGAAGAAAACGGCGGTTCCCCTTCCGGGGAGAGCCCGTCTGATCAGAGCGGACCGCAGAATGAGACGCCGGGAAATGATACGCCGGGATCGGAAAACGCAGGTGATGAAAATGCCGGCGGCGGAACGTCTGACGGTGGCGGAACATCTGACGGCGGCGGAGCATCGGAGACGGTACCCGGCGGCAAGGGGACGGGAGAAGACGCTTCTGCTGATACTCCGAAGGATACGGCCAGCGAAGGGAAGACGGAGACGTCCAAGACAGAGAGTACGGCGAATTCCGGGACAGAGAACGGTGCTGAGCCGAAGAAAAAAGACAGCCACAGCGCAGAGAGCGGTTCAGAGCCCCTTGGCGCCGGTCTTTCATCTGCAGTCCGGCAGCTGTGTTTTGCAGGACTGACTGGGGAACTGACCACGGATACGGGCGCAGGCAGTTCGTCTACAGGCGGAGAAGGAAGCGGCCCGGCGGCGGGCGGTGGAAGTCAGAATGGAAGCTCCGAAAGCAGCAGCTCCGGAAGCGGACAGAATACCGGCGGGACGTCCGACGGCGCGGGGCAGAGCGGCGGGTTCCGCCGGCTTTTTTTTCAACCCAAATTGGGTTAAAAAAAAGCACAAAAAAAATAGAAATGGAGAAGGGCGGGGTGGGGGAAAAGGGATGTGTGCGGGGGGGGTCCGCGTCGGGAGGCGACAGCAGCGGCAGCGCGGGCGGTCCGTCCGGAAGCGGCGTTCCCGACGGATCGGAAACGTCCGGGAACACGTCTGGGACCGGAGACGGCGGATCCCAGGAGGGAGACAGCTCCGCGGGCGGCTCTGACACCGGCGGAGAAAACCCGGGAGGAAACGACGGGGGCAATAGCGGCGGCGAAACGGCCGGCGGAAATTCCGGCGACGGCGGAGGCAGTGCTTCCGGAAGCGGAAGCGGCGGAGACGATGTATCCGGCGGCGGGTCGGGAAGCCAGGGGGGCGCCCCCTCAGACACGCCGGACGGAAGCGGTGAAAATGCCGGTGGAAATACCGAAGGGAACGGCGGGGGAAGTACGTCCGGCGGGGATCCCGCTCCGGATGGGGGCTCCGATGGGGAGCAGGACGCCGGTCAGGTATCCACGCCTCCGGCGGTGACGCCGGAGGGCGTTTCTTCCGATGGGGCCCTTGACCTGGATATGGAGACGGCCACGGAAGAGGCAATGGCGATGCCCATGGCTCTGACGGTGTCCTACGTTACGCCGGAGATCATCATCAGCGGATTTGAAGGTAAATATTTTCGGCTGGGAGCGGATGTGGATCTGTCTTCATTTAACGGCACATATATATCGGCCGCTGACGGCGGATGGGAATCCATGTGGATCCCCATCGGCTCCGCCTATGCGTTTAACGGAGTCTTTGACGGCGGCGGAAAAACGATCAGCAGCTTTACCTATACAAACGATTTTACCTATACGAATAAAGATGGAGCGCAAGTCAAAGTGACCAAGACCACGGAGCGTTACGGATTTTTTGGTACGCTGGGAGCGGCGGCCCGGGTAGACGGTCTCGTGTTCTCCGACACTGCTTTTTCCGTGACGGACGGCCGAATGAACACCAGGGACAGCGCTCTGGGCGTTGTGGCTGGTTTCAACGGCGGATTGATCGCAAATACACGCATTTATGCGCCGGACAGCGGCGGAAATGCGGGCATTGAGCTGCAGAAAAACGGCGGCGGAAGCGATGTTTTTCCCGCCAGATTCGGCGGAGCCGCGGGTTACAGTACGGGTACGGTGGCAAACTGTGTCTTTATCGGAAGCATCCATTCCGGCGGAGAGACAAAGGACAACAGCGGCGACAGGGAGCGCGGCGTCGGCGGCATGATCGGCGTGTACGAATCGCTGACGGCGAAAAGATCAGGCACGGCCGCGATTAATTGCATCGTCAACGGGGATATCACCTTCGGCAGCAGCCGGACAGAAACGGATCCCGGCAGGTTTGACACCAGCGTGGGCTTTTTTATGAAGATAGGCGGTATTCTCGGGAACTTTAAATCGAAAGACAATCCCGGAAGCCGGGACGAGCCTACACTGCAGGGCTGTATCTATGGCGGATCCATCCGCGGAGCCGACTCGCAGGGCCGGAATGCTGTGGGCGGCATCGCGGGAGACATAAAAAAAGGTTACATCTATCAGTGTATCTCGGATGCGGATATCCTGTGGGGCGGAAGCGGAGAGAGCGCTACGGACGGGGGCGCCGGCGGGATCGTGGGGCTGGGCACGTCAGGTTCGGGCACCGTAGAAGGCAGCTTTGCCATGGGAAGCCTTTCCATAGTCCACGCAGGCGGCGGGGTGGCCGGCCGCGGCGTCAAGGTGATCGATTCCTATTGCTCCGGGTCCGTCAGCGCCGTCAACGAGACGCCGTCTGTATTGGCAGGCGGTCTGGCGGGCGTGACCGCTTCCGGAACAGGATCCATTTCCAATTCCTATTTTTCCGGCGGGATCACGGTTCCCCAGCCGGGAAGCATTTTAGGACTGGCCAACGGAAACCTGAGTGAAAACGACCGGGTCTTTTACGACTGCGATGTGACGGCCAACGGCCCTGCAGTCTACGATAATGGCAGAACGCTGGCGGTGACGGCAACGAGTACGGCGGTCCTCTGTTCCGAGAGCTTCAGCGGGCTGAAGAATGTGTCTGCTGTGCCGGACACCAGTTCCGGGGCCGTGTGGCTGACCGCCTCCGATCATTATCCGAGATTGATGTGGGCGGAAAGCCTGCAGGCCGGCGACGCGGTGATGCTGAACAACGTCACGGAGAGCGGGATCACGGTCTCTTCTGAGTACGCGGATCTGGTGAAAAGCCTGTCCGATCTTTCCACTGCTTCGGATCCCATGAATACTCTTCCAGCTCCGGCCACTGGCTCTGCGGTGATGAACGCCGCCGTGGAGACGGAGATCGCGGGCGTGTACAATACGTATCCCGGCAATATCGTCGGAAAGAAGATCCAGCGTTCCGGGGTGTTCACGGCAGGGGAAATGAAATTTGGACTCTCCGCATCCCGGATCGAGCTGACGCCTCCAAAGGCGGACAATATCATCCTGGACGAGGACGAGTTTTATAAGTTTCTGGATTACTGGCAGGCAGGGGGCGCGCCCTGCGGCAGTGAATTTATGATCAGCGCTTCAGCGATCAGCCTGAACACGCCCATTCTGCCGCTGCCGGATTACAATCAGGGGGCGTTCTGCGGATCGCTGAACGGCGAGGGCGCTGCGCTGGCGGACGTTCAATTTGCGCAGAGCAGCCGCAGTCTGCTGGGAAACGCCACCGGAGCCGAAGTGAAGGATCTTTCCTTTGAGGCGGCCGCGGCGGGGATCTCGGGCGCCGCTCTGGATGTGGATGACGCCAGCTTCGGCCTTCTGTTTGGCAATATAGGAAACACGAAGGTGACCGGAGTTACAGTGAGCGGTCTGGAGCTTTATCTCAAAAACGTGAAAAGCGGATTCTATTGCGGGGGACTTGCCGGCAGAGACCTTATGAACAGCACCTTCGACCGCGTATCCCTCGGCGATATAAATGTACGGATCGGCGACTATCGGGCCGGCGGTTCGGGAAACAACAACAACATGAACAGCTTCGGCGGCCTGATCGGCAAAATAAGCGGATCGGTCAGAAACTGTTCTGTGGAAAATCTGAACGCTGTTTTGGACCTGAATTCCTGCGAGGCCAATAACGACGGATACGGCGGTCTGGCGGGCAATAATTCCGGTGAGATCGTGGATTCGCATGTAAGAAACAGCTATCTGAAGGTAAACGAAGCCCCAAATTCAAGATATCCTTCCAATGTAGGAGGAGTCGCGGGCTTTATCAATAACAGCAAGACCATTTCCGGCTGTTCCTTTACAGGAGAGCTCGCTGGAATGTGCGTGGGCGGAATTGCCGCCTATAACAACTACGACGGCAGGGTGTACGACAGCTTTTTTGCGGGTCGGATCAGCAGCACTGCCGTAGAGAACAGGTCGGCGAAGGATGATAAGCTGGGAGGGATCGTCGGTTTTCAGACGGGATCGCTGAAGGTATTGCGCAGTTTCGCCTTCGGCAGAATAGACGGAGATGATTATGCAGGCGGTCTGGTGGGATTTGCGGATAAGCAGACGGCCACCATCGAGGACTGTTATGTCAACGCGGTGATCACGGCGGACAAGGGCGCAGGAGGTCTGATGGGCAATAAGACCGGCGCCAGTTCGGACAGCGTCAAAAACGTGTACTTTGCCGGTCAGGTCCACGGCGCAGGCGGACGGGGCGGCATCGTGGGCTACGCTTCCGCCGGCTTTGGGATAAAGACCCTTGCCAACGTGTATTATGATAAACAGATCGCGGGGCGGGTGACCAATATCGGCACCGACAAGGACAGCGGGAACAACGGTATGCTGGCGGATCGGATTCGTGCAGACGTTCTGAACCCCTCCCTGTTTACAGATCGTGATGCGGCGGGCAGCTATCCGGAACTGGCGGCTTTCGCCGGCAGCGCGGATGAAGAGACGAGACAGATATCGGAGATGTCCGCCCGGAGGATCTTTTTCCTGGACGCGGACGCATCCAGCGAATATCTTCAGGGGATCAAGTTCAGCAGCATCACGGTAAATGAAGTAAAACCGACGGCCGTCAGCGGAGCCGCCGCGGCGGCAGAGTCCGTGAGCGCAGGTGCGGTGAAAGAGGAAACCGCTGGAACCGGAGCCGTGAAGGAAGAAGGCGTGAGCGAGGGCGCGGTGACGGGGGAAGCCCTGGGAGCAGCCGGGGCGGCGGAGACCGCCGATGGCGCCCAACCCATGGCTGCGGCCGGATTCGGCCCCGCAGGTTTTGTGGTGACTGTGACGCCGGAGGCTCTTTATTACGTAAACGCCGGAGGCGCGAAGACGGCCATGATGGTTCGGGCGGAGGGCTCCGATCAATACGTGATACTGCCCGAAAACACCCTGACCGAGGAAGGTACTTTGACCGCCCAATATCGCTCGAACGCCGGTTTTGAACTGGACGTAGATTATACGGCGGGACTGAAGGCTTTCGACTACGGTACCGGGACGGAAAGCGATCCTTTCATCATCTACAATGAAGATGTGTTTCTGGACTTTGTCCGTTTTGTGTCAAAGGGCAGGGACAACCAGAGCGTACATTATATTATAGCGGAGGTGACGCCGGAGGAAACGGCAGGCGGCCCCATCACGCTGCATATGGACGATTACTCTTTCGCTCCGGCCATGGGCCTGAGCGGTACTTTGCATGGCAATAACAGCACCATCGAAAATGTATCCCTTCAGACTGTCGTCACCACGGACGCCGGGGTGACCTATACCTATCAGGGTATTTTTGGCCGGGTGAATGCCACGGCCACGGTGGAGGATCTCACTGTCCGGGGCGTCAGGACCAGCCAATTTTCCGCGTCGGGCAAAGTCTATTCCGGCGGTCTGGCGGCTTATGCGGGAGGGGGGACCTTCCGCAATATCGCCCTGGATTCGGAGGGGATCATGCATATCCCATCGGGAGACACCGTGTACGCCGGCGGTCTGATCGGCTGTATCGACGGCAGAAACACACTGGCGGCCAGACTCTCGGATATCACGGTGGCGGCCGACCTTCAGGGAAGGAGCGGCAATCAGAACGCGGGCCTTCTGGCGGGCGGAATTCTGGTGGCCGACGTGACGGTGGAGAGGGCGGAGGTCTGCGGCAGCGTTTCCAGCGTCCGCACGGCCGGCGGTCTGATCGGGATAATCGATCATTCCGGCGAAAAGAATCCGAAGATAACGTCGCTGGCGCAGGTGGCCGTGGGCGCCGACGTTTCCTACAGCGGAAACGACGGGATCCTGGGGGGCGTTATCGGCTATAATTCCCCCGCCCTGAGCAACAGCGACACCCAGGGCGCGGGATCGCCGGGCTTCGGTCTGACGATGAACGAGGTGTATCAGAGCGGATTGGTGTCCGGCGGACGGGAAAGCGCACTTGGCGGACTCATCGGAAAGAGCGGTCTCGTAATCGAGACCGGGCAGCCGGCTTTTGACAGCTCCGACGCGCTGGGAAATACCATCACCGACGACGAGCTGACAGGCGTGCCCACTGTGCAGGAGCAGGCGGACGACCTGCTGTCGGCCGGCATCGTCAACTGTATGTACCGCTATGACCTCAATCCGTACAGGTCGATGAATCTGGATATCTACGGTCACTTTACCTATTATCCTCAGAATCCGCGAAACGCTTACCGGCCTTATGAGGGCAGCGTAAAGCCTGCTATGAACGGGAAAAACCAGACCTGGAATATGGCTTCGGGGACCAGACCGGCGGAGATGCCGGCGGATTCCTGGCAGAGCAGCTCCTGGACCATGGAAAAGGGAGTATTCCCCATACTGACTCACGCCGTTTCCGTCTCACCTGAGGCTGTAAAACTGGCGGAAAAGGTCAAGTTCCATTCGATCGCGCTGTTTATGACCCGCGCCGGAAAAGCGGGAGAAAATAAATACCAGAATGTTTTCATCACCTTTGAGGATGAAACGTCCCCGGCGGCGGTCGTCTGTCCGGAGATGCGCTTTACCAGCAGCGGGGCCATGGGGGTGGCCACGGGAGCCAACACGCCTGCTGCGGTGACTCTCAGGTGGAGAGGTTTTGAAAAGACCAGGGAGTTCACGGCCAGTACCGAGGCCTCCGGCATTGCGGATTTCAGCTGGTACGTGATCAATCCCAAAGGCATGTGGTCCTGCGAGCCGGTGCGGACCGCGGCGGCGGAGACAGGAGAAGACGGGACCGTATCTGTCAAGACTACGGTGACAGAGAAGCTGGGCTGGACGCTTTACACGGCGGACCAGCTGCAGGGGCTGGCGCTTCTGACGGAAGTGACCGGCGACCCCGGAGCCAGGCCGGCGCTGCAGCAGGCGGCGGCCGCAGTGCTGGAGGAAGGGGACAAAACAGGACTTATCTCGCTGCTGGCGGAGAAGATCGCAGGGGGCGTGGAGGACGGAAACGGCGTGTCCCTGACGGACAGCTCGTTTTACGTGCCGGCGGACAGAGAGTCCGTCTCCGGCGATACGACCACAAGGACGCTTTACCGCATCATGCTGGGCAGGGATATCAACGATATGAACGCGTATAAGCCCTTCCGTCCCATCGGAACGGCAGCGCAGCCCTTCGTCTACGGATTCGACGGCATGGGGCACGTGCTGGGAGGCCTGCACATCACAGCCACAGACAGCGCAGTAGGTCTCTTTGGCGAAACTTCGGGGGCGACGCTGGAGAATACGGGCATCCTCTCCGGAGAGTGGGACCTGAGCGCGGGAAGCGGTCCGGCGGGAACGTTGGCGGGGCGCATTCAAAACGGAACTGCGGTCCGCAGCTGCTTCGCGACGTCGGGCCTGATGGGCGGCGGCAGCGCTTCCAAAGCCGGGGGACTGATCGGCGAGTCCGCCGGCGGACCTGAATTGAATACGGTGGAAAACAATTTCTTCACCGGAGCGGTGCAGCTGACGGGTGACGCCGCGGCGGCCGGCGGGATCGCTTCGGCTGCCTCCAATACCATCTTCCGCCAGAACTTTGTGGCGGGCTATGTGGAGGCGGTCAGCGAGGGCGCCATCGTGGGCCGGTCCACAGGGGGCAATCAGTCTGTGGGCAATGTATTTGACAAGAACGCCGCCGGCAATGTCTACGCTGCCGGAGAGGGCGTTTCGGCAGCCGCGAAGAGTACTTCGCAGATGGTCGGTTACGGGGGATTTGACGACAGCTGGGTCGCGGCGGCTGGATATTACCCGGTTCCTGCCGTGTTTTCCGATGAGATTCTTTCGGGAAGCGCGCTGGTCCCTGGGGTAAAAGAATCTGTGCGGAATGCGGCGATCCCGGCGGAATTTCTGCCGTTTGCCTCCTCGGCCAGCGAGGGGCGCATCCTCTATGCGGGTGACGATCTGACGATCACACAGCAGTCCATCACGTGGGACGTTCCCAGGGGGACGGCGGTGACGACGAAGGATGCGCTGGGCTATCCGAAATATCTGATGGATCAGAGCGGCATGATCTGGCTGAAACTGGGACTTTCCGGAACCCAGCGCGACATGCTGTTCAATCTCAGATGCTGGTACGATGATCCGGTGATCATCGACGGCAAAAAGACATATACCATCTCTGCGGCCAGCGAGCTGGCAGAGTTTTCGGCCATCGTAAACGGCACCGTCAATGTGAGCAATCCCAACGGAAATCACAAACACGGCGACGGGGACGCGGCTTTCTCCGACAGCTTTGAAAACTGCGTGGTGCTTCTGGGGGATGATGTCCACATGGATCAGCTCTCAGGCTGGACGTCCGCGGGCACCCCGGAACATCCCTTCCGCGGCACCTTCGACGGTCAGGAACACGTGATCTTTGATCTGAATCAGCAGACCAGCGGTCAGGCGGGATTATTTGGGACCGCCTCCGGCGCGGTCATCCGCAATGTGGGAATGCAGGGCGGCTCCGTGCAGGGCGAAGGACTGACCGGCGGGCTGGCGGCCAGGATCACGGCGGGAACCGTGGTGGAAAACTGCTTTACGTCCCTGAAGATCACGGGGGAGAGCGGCTATGCAGGAGGGCTGGCAGGCTCTGCGGAAGCGGGAACTGCGGTAAAACGCTGTTTTTCCATGAGCGTGGTCGACGGACCTCAGGCGGCGGGGATCGCCGGGAAAAACGAAGGAACCATCAGGGATTCCTATTTCACGGGAATCGTCAGCGGCTCCAACGCAGCGGCGGGGATCGCCGCTGAGAACGGAGGATCGGGCGCTGTAGCCGGCTGTTTTGCGGCTGGAGCATTTCTGAGCGGCGGTTCGGGACAAAGCTATGGGATCACCCCCGGGAATGTGACGGGCTGCTGGTTCGATAAACAGATGACAGGCAGAGTTACGGCTGTGGAGGGCGCGTCGGGCGTAAACACGGCTGAGAAAGCGCCCGCAGGGTATTATCAGGACAGCGCGGCGGAATCGGGAACGTCGGATCTGTTCCGCGCGGCCAGGGGGCTCTCGGTACTGGCGCTGGACTTTGAGAATGGAACCTATTCGAAATTCACCCAGGCCACGGCCAATCGGAAGCTGAGTCAGGGCGCGGGAGCGCTGGAAGTGGCGATGAAGCTCACTGGAGAAGTCTTCCGCTGCGTGCCGGTGGAGAACGATTATCTGGTCAGCGTGGACGACGCGTCGGAGGGCGGGAGCGACCAGCTCACAGCCTCCGTGACTGTGGGCGGCGAGCTGACATCGCCCGTGGTCACTAAGCCGTATTACCTATATACGAAACCGATGATCTCGATCCGCTATCATTTCATTTTCTCGCAGGAGCTTCAGGACATTCTAAAAGGCTCCGGAGCGGGGAATCCGGGAACCGGCGAGACGGCGGACGTGGTGATCAACACCGCGGAGGAGCTTCGCCGGCTGACGGAGCGGATCAACAGCGGACAGGAGATCACGGAGAATAAGATCTACCGGCTGGGCGCTGATATTGCCGCCGTGGGTCCTCTGGAGCCCATCGGTACGGAAGAGAGACCCTTTAACGGAACATTTGACGGAGGCGGCCGCTCCATCGACGGCGTGACGGTGGACGCCGGTGGATACGCCGGATTTTTCGGAACGGTGGGGACCTATGGCAAGGTGAAGAATCTGGATCTCACCAACCTTTCGGTCGCCGCGGAGGCTCCCGGAAGCGGGAATTTATACGCCGGACTGATTGCGGCCAGAAACGAAGGCGCGCTGGTCAATGTGACGGTGACCGGACAGCTGCGCGTGAACAATTCCGGCTTTGCAGGAGTCACTTATCTGGGCGGTCTGACCGGCGAAAACCGGGGCCGGGTGGAAGGCTCGTCCTTTGTGTCCAACACGGAGTTTGGAATTTACCATTCTTCGAGAGTGGAGGATCTGGCGGGGGGCTTTGCCGGACTGAACGCAGGCAGCTTCACGGGATGCTTTATCTCATCGAATATGACGAACACCAACATCAAGGCCATGGCGGGGAACAACGCCGCCGGGTCGTTCCGCAGCTGCTATTACAACTGCGGAACAAACAGCGAGAGCGCGGGGACGCTGCAGATGGACTACGTATACGACGATGTGCCCGTGGCCACGGGAGCGGGACTGAAGTTCTTTGTCCCCTACAGCGCTATGAACGAAGATGCATTTGCGGAGATATTGTCCAGCAGCCTGTACGGAGGCACCTGGGTGCAGAAGGGCGGAGCCTACCCGCAGCCGGCCTGCGCAGACATAATGAACATGGATCTGGGCCGGCTTGAGCTGATGCTCTCCGTCCGCAACCTGGTAGACAGAGACGCGGATCCGGAGCTGGCAAACTCCTTTATGAACGGGATCGCTACGTACTGGAATTTCGGATTCCCGTATTTCTCAAACGTTTCCTTCAACAAGGAGCTTCAGATGGAAATGCCGCTGCTGGACCGCTCCATAAGCTACTCGGCTGAGGCACGGATCTACGGCAGCAACGCCACCTGGACGGATGTAAAAGCCATGAACGCGGGCGGCGCAACGGAGAACGCGGCGGAACCGGCTCTGCAGCGTGAAAACGGAGTCTATAAGCTGGGTGTGCTGGGACTGAACGGCGTGACAAAGCCCAGGACCATCATGCTGAATATCACGCTGAGCCCCAGCACAGCGGCGGAATGGCCGTGGGGCGTGTACCGGACCGATACGGATCAGTAGCCCAAAGATCTCAGCCGGGCGGAAAACGGGTTGAGACAGCGAGACGGGAAAGGAGGAGAGGGCCATGCATGGGAGAAAAAAAGAAAACGGCGGCTCGGCGTCGAGTATGCCGTTTCCGCGGATCGCGCTTCTGGCGCTTCTGGCGCTGGTGGCGGCAGGCTGCATGTTCGGCGCCGGCTCTACCTATTCCTGGTTCGTCTATTCCGGACTGGAAGAAATACCGCTGACGGCGGGTGACGTCAGTTATTTTCCAAAGGACAATACAGACGGATCCTACGGCAGTTTTATCTCCAACACAGTGGAGAGCGAGGATGATTCTTATATCTATCCGGGCAGAGAACTGATCGAGGTAAAGGACGGAGCGCTGAACGTGCTGCGTCTGGAGAACAGATCCACAGTAACTACCAACGTCAGGATCAGGATCACGGCGCAGGTGGTGACGAAATACGGCCTGCCGGAGGCGGCGACCCACTCTGCGGTCTGCTGGCCCTCACAGGATGTATATCAGCTGGGAATAACCGAGGAAAGGGCGGGCCGGACGCTCATGGTCCCGCTTCTGAACCTGGCATTTGAAACTGGAAAAGGATACGAATGGAATTTAGTGGACGCGCCTTTGATGGAACGCTCCTGCGAGTGGGAGCTGGTGCCCGCGGGACAGACGGTGTCCACCGCGGCGGTGGCGGTCCCTGCCGGCGCCGGAGACCGTTATAATACTCTGGTTTCCGTCAAGGTAGTCCCTGAACTGCCCACCGCAGAGGAGGAGCAGATCTTTACGGAGCTGTACAGCGGTTCCCGGCTGTTGATCACCGTGGAATATCTGGCCAAACAGCGCGAGGCCATGGACTGGCAGGTATTTTATCAGAACAGGTTTTCGTTGTAGTCCGGAACAACCGGCGGAAGAGGATGATTGAGCCTTATGAAAAAACAGATGGCAGCGACCAAAATCTGCATATGTCTCCTGACCGCCGCGGTGATCTTCTCAGCGGCGCTGGGAACAGAAAAGACAGGCGCGTGGTTTACTGATTCAGGTACGTGGCTGGAAGCGGAATACGGAGTGGGCGTGATCGACTATATCGTCTACATGAACGGCGAGAATATAGAAAAGATAAAAAATGGCCAGCAGGTCTCCGTATCTGTTCCCATCGCCGGCGCGGCGAAGCTCAACGACGGAGAGAAGCCGGTGGCGGCGGTGCGTTCGCAGGCGTCGGGAACGGTGACCGGAGCACACGATGAGTTTGACGAGGGCGTGACGCTGGTGCGGGCGCGGATCGTCAACACAGGAGGACTGCCTGTGGGCATCCGGGCCACGGTGACAGCGCCGCAGCCGGCGGACAGCGGCATGCTCTCCATGGTGATCCCGGCGGACGCCTGGGCAGAACCGGAGAACTTCTGCGTGCGCGGGGCGGACGGCGCCGGGACGAATTACAGACAGTATATACGGGGAAAGCTGACCGGCGCATATGGAGATTTTGCCGCTCTCAGCGCTGCGCTGGATGAATATCACAGCAAGATCACCAACGGCGTGACGAACAATACAGTGGTCTATCCGGGCAAGCTTCCGCCGTGGAGAGAAGGCGAAACGGCGAAGGCTTTTGAGATCGACGTGCTCTGCTGGGCGGAGTACGATCAGATGCCCTGGAATGGGGACAGCGCCAGGGACAATGGGAAAGCGTTGGAACAGCGGGAAGGCAGGCTGATCTTTACCATTAACTGCACGCTGTAACGGAGAAAAAGATGGACGAGAAGAAAAAAATCAATTGGTTCTGCAGAAGAAGCTGGATGATCCTGATGATCGCGGCTGCAGCGGCGGCCGTGGGACTGCTGGGATCCGGTACCCTCGGGTGGCTGAATCCTCAGGAGGAGGCGGTCTCCGATGTGGCGGTCAGCGACTTTCACATAGCGGGACAGGCGTATTTCGGCCAGACTGCTGCAGACGACCTGAGCGGCATAAAAATCAGCACCGCGTCGTCCAACAGATATCTGGGGGATCTGAAATATGTGGTGAACTACGAGGGCATATCTCCGGCGCTGGTGCGGGTACGTATTCTCGAACAGTGGGTGGACCGGAAGACGGACAGCATTCTGGACGCGCCGTTTACCTCTTACCGGATCCAGGGAGACGGCTGGTACGACAACAGAGCAAATGATTATTGTTATTATTATAAAACGCCGGTGGGGCCCTCTCTGGTCACGTCGGCTGCTGTGACGGTCTCCGGCTCTGCCGCCGTGGGAGTGAAGGCGCAGAAGCAACAGCTCGTCCTGTTTGACGGAGTGGACATGGATTCCGTGCAGGGCAGCGACGCCAATACGGAGTTCACGCTGATCATTCAGGTGGAAGCCGTGCAGCCAAATCGCTACCGCCAGTTCTGGAATATGGAGCATCTCCCGTGGGAAATTCCGGAGCCGTGAGAAATCGCCGTGCTTCTAACGCCATAAACCGTAGAATTGCAGTATTTTCAGCTTTTTTGCTTTACTTTCCAATAAATAAAAGGTATAATAATGTGCGCAGTTTCCAAGCTGGGCACATTTGACTGTCAGGGCCCTGGGCGTCAGACGCCGGAGCCGTTGAAAATTGAATTCGTGAGTTAATCGGAAAAATAATGAAATATAATGGAGGAGAAAATGAAAGCAACATTACTTGGCAAGGAAAAAAATGATGCGAAATTCACAATGACCTTTTCCGGGGAGGACTTTGATAAGGCTTTGAACGAAGCGTACCAGAAAGAAAAGGGAAAGTACGTAGTGGACGGGTTCCGCAAGGGAAAGGCTCCCAGGAAGCTCATCGAGGCCAGATTCGGAGAGGACGTCTTTTTCGAGGAAGCGCTGAACAGCATGTTCTCCTCCGGATATCCCCAGTCTCTGGCCGATCTGGAGCTGAATCCGGTGGACCGTCCCAACGTTGAATTCGGGGAAGCGAAGCTGGAGAAAGGCAAGGATTTTGAGATAACCGTCACCGTCACCTGCATGCCCGAGTTCGAAGTGAAGGATTACAAGGGCGTCAAGGTGGAGAAGGTGGAGCATCCCGTCTCCGACGAGGATGTGACGAAGGAGCTGGAAGCTCTGCAGAAGAGAAACGCCAGACTGGTGGTCGTAGAGAGAGAGGCGAAGGATGGAGACACGGTCCTCATCGATTACGCCGGTTTCGTGGGCGACGATCAGTTTGAGGGCGGTACCGCCGAGAGACAGCCTCTGGTGCTGGGATCCAAGAGCTTCATCCCCGGTTTCGAGGAGCAGCTGGTGGGCGCCAAGGCCGGAGACGACGTGGAAGTGAAGGTCACCTTCCCTGAAGAGTACCACGCGGAGGATCTGGCGGGCAAGGAAGCCGTATTTAAATGCAAGGTCCACGAGGTCAAGGAAGAAGAGCTGCCGGCTCTGGATGATGATTTCGCCAAGGACGCCAGCGAGTTCGACACGCTGGAGGAACTGAAGAAGGACACCAGAGAGAAGCTGGAGAAGTCCGCCGCCGAGGCTGTGGAGTTTGAGACCAAGAACGCCGTCCTCGAAAAGGTGTTCGAGGCCAACCAGATCGACGTGCCGAATATCATGATCGAGGATCAGCTGGACGAGATGCTCAACGAGTTCAGCCAGCAGCTGTCCTATCAGGGCTTGAATCTGGATATGTACTGCCAGTACCTGCAGAAGAGCAGAGAAGATCTGCGGGGCGAGCTGAAAGCGGATGCGGAAAAGAAGGTCAAGACCCGGCTGATCGTGGAGGCTGTGGCGGAGGCCGAAAAGCTGGAGGCCAGCCAGGAGGACATGGAGAAGGAAATGACTGCCATGGCCGAAATGTACAAGATGGAAGTGGAAAAACTGCGTGAAATGATGAACGTGGATAACTTCTCTTACCTGCAGCAGGATATTAAAATGAGAAAAGCCATCGATTTCATGTTTGAAAACGCGGTAATTGAGTAATAAATATAGAAGGATGAACTGAGCCGCCGGAGTTGAATGTATCGCTCCGGCGGAATTTACTAAGAATAATCACAAAGGAAGGTATTGAGGAAATGAGTTTAGTTCCAATGGTAGTAGAGCAAACCAGCCGCGGCGAGAGGTCTTACGATATCTATTCCAGATTGCTGAAAGACCGTATCGTGATGTTGGGCGAGGAAGTCAACGAGACGACCGCCAGCCTGATCGTGGCTCAGCTTCTGTTCCTGGAATCTGAAGATCCCGATAAGGATATCAGCTTTTATATCAACAGCCCCGGCGGTTCCGTGACGGCCGGTCTGGCGATCTATGATACCATGCAGTACATCAAGCCGGATGTGTCCACCATCTGTATCGGGATGGCGGCCAGCATGGGCGCGTTTCTGCTGGCGGCGGGCGCTAAGGGGAAGCGCTTCGCACTGCCCAACGCGGAGATCATGATCCACCAGCCTCTCGGCGGAGCGCAGGGTCAGGCGGAGGACGTCCGCATTCACGCGGAGCACATTATCCGCACGAGAGAAAAGCTGAACCGTATTCTGAGCGAGCGGACAGGTCAGGACCTGGAGACCATCGCCAGAGATACGGACCGCGACAATTTCATGTACGCGGAGGAGGCTGCCAGATACGGCCTCATCGACAAGGTGATCTCCACCAGATAATAGGGGGAAAGAGTATATATGACAAAATATGATGAATCAAAACAGTTGAAATGCTCCTTCTGCGGAAAGTCTCAGGACCAGGTCCGCAGACTGGTGGCAGGGCCCAATGTGTACATCTGCGACGAGTGCATTGAGCTCTGTCAGGACATTATCAAGGAAGAACTGGCCTTCATGAAGGAGGACGCGGTTCTCACAGACAGCAAGTCGCTGCCGAAGCCCAAGGAGATCTCCGCCACTCTGTCCGATTACGTGATCGATCAGGAAGACGCGAAGAAGAGCCTGGCTGTGGCGGTGTATAATCATTACAAGCGGATCAACAATCTGGATATGCAGCGCGGAGACGATGAGGTCGAGATCCAGAAGAGCAACATCGTCATGATCGGGCCTACGGGTTCGGGCAAGACGCTGCTGGCCCAGACGCTGGCAAAGATATTGAACGTTCCCTTCGCCATCGCCGACGCCACTGCGCTGACGGAAGCAGGCTATGTGGGCGAAGATGTGGAAAACATACTTCTGAAACTGATCCAGGCCGCGGATTACGACGTGGAAAAGGCGCAGAAGGGTATCATATACGTCGACGAGATCGACAAGATAGCACGGAAATCTGAGAATCCTTCCATTACGAGGGACGTCAGCGGCGAAGGCGTGCAGCAGGCGCTGCTGAAGATCCTGGAAGGCACGGTGGCCAGCGTCCCCCCTCAGGGCGGAAGGAAGCACCCCCATCAGGAGTTCATCCAGTTCGACACCACCAATGTGCTGTTCATCTGCGGAGGCGCCTTCGACGGGCTGGATAAGATCATCCAGAGGAGGATCGGCGAAAAGACCATCGGCTTCAATTCCGATATTTCCGTACAGAAAATGGATCCGTCGGAGACATTGAAAAAGATCCAGGCGGAGGATCTGATGAAATACGGGCTCATCCCTGAATTCATCGGCCGTCTTCCCGTCATGGTCACGCTGGAGGAGCTGAACACAGACGCTCTGGTACGCATCCTCACCGAACCCAAGAACGCCATCACCAAGCAGTACAGGAGACTGTTCGAGCTGGACGGCGTGGAGCTTGAGATCGAGGAGGACGCGCTCAGAAGAGTGGCGGAAAAAGCCATCGAGAGAAAGACCGGGGCCCGGGGACTGCGCTCCATACTGGAGCAGGTCATGACCGACGTCATGTACGACATTCCGTCTCGGGACGACATTAAGAAGTGCATCATCACAAAAGGGACGATCGACAATAACGCTGGACCTGCGCTGGTGCTTTTGGATAAAACCAAAGAAGAAGAAGAATCCGCATCCTGAGCTCAGCTGGGAGGCAGTTTATTCCAAATGAAACAGACGGCGGGGAGCCGCCTGTTTTGTTGCATTGGGCAGCCCGTGAAGACAGCGGGCGCAGAGTGTAAGAAAACAAAAAAAGAGAAGAGAAAGGAGGAGTAACGATGGCTGAATTAGAAAACGAGAAGAAAGAAGAACTGGGAGATCAGGAAAATAAGATAGAAGCTCCGACCCTTGTGGACCAGGAAAGGGACACACAGGTCATGCCGCTGATCCCTCTGCGCGGTCTGTCCGTTTTTCCAAGCATGGTACTCCACTTTGACATAGGCAGAGAAAAATCCATCGCGGCGCTGGAGAAGGCCATGATGATCAATCAGACCGTTTTTCTGGTGGCGCAGAAAGACCCGGACACGGATCTTCCCACCATCGAAGACTTTTATCACGTGGGGACCGTGGCCAAGATCAAGCAGATGCTCCGTCTGCCGGGAGACAATATCCGCGTGCTGGTGGAGGGGATCTGCCGCGGTGAGATGGTGGATCTTCTGAAGGAGATCCCTTATTTCCAGGCGGAAGTAAGGGCTGTGTGGGAGCAGGAATACGACGATATGTCGCCGAGGCTGGAAGCGTTGATGCGTTCTGTACTTTCATCCTTTGAGGAATATCTGAACTACAGTCCCAAAATGTCCATGGATGTTTACGCCTCTGTGAGCGGAGAAGATCAGCCGGGCCGGCTGGCCGACGTGATCACTTCGCACATGGATCTGAAAATAGATGAAAAACAGGCGGTCCTGGACGCTTTTGACGCGGAACAGAGACTGGAACTGCTCAGCGGTTATCTGATGAAGGAGATCGAGATCCTTCACATCGAAAACGACATCAACACAAAAGTGAAGAGTCAGATGAACAAAAGCCAGCGGGAGTATTACCTGAGAGAGCAGATGCGGGCCATTCAGGAGGAATTGGGACAGGACGAGGATATCGAGGATGAGATCCAGGAGTGGCTGAAGCAGCTGAAGAAGCTGAAACTGCCCAAGGACACCCACGAGAAGGTGGAAAAGGAGATCAAGCGTCTCCAGAAGATCCAGAGTTCTTCCGCCGAGGGCGGCGTCATCCGCACTTATGTGGAGTGGATCCTGTCGCTTCCCTGGAATAAAGTGTCCAAGGACGATCTGGATCTGAAGAAGGCCAGAAAGATCCTGGATGAAGATCACTATGGCCTGGAGAAGGTAAAAGAGAGGATCCTTGAATACCTGGCTGTGCTGAAGCTGGTGGGCAATATCAAGGGACCGATCCTGTGCCTGGTGGGTCCGCCGGGAGTGGGAAAGACTTCCATCGCCCGTTCCATCGCCAGGGCTACTAACCGGAAATTTGTGCACATGTCTCTGGGCGGAGTCCGGGACGAGGCGGAGATCCGGGGCCACAGGAGGACTTATATCGGGGCCATCCCCGGGCGGGTCGTCTCCGCCGTCAAAGAGGCGGGGACCAGCAATCCGGTGTTCCTGTTCGACGAGGTAGATAAGATCGGCAACGATTTTCGGGGAGATCCGGCTTCCGCTCTGCTGGAGGTCCTGGACCCGGAACAGAATAAAGAATTCATGGATCACTATCTGGAAGTGCCTTACGATCTGTCCAGAGTGATGTTCATCACCACGGCCAACACCATTGATACCATACCCCGGCCTCTGCTGGACCGCATGGAGGTCATCAGCGTTTCCGGCTATACGGAGGAGGAGAAGGTCAAGATCGCCCAGCGGTATCTCATACCCAAAAAGCGCAGGGAACACGGTCTGGACGAAAAAAACCTCACGATCACGGAGCCTGCGCTGCGGGATCTCATCAACTACTATACGAGAGAATCCGGCGTCCGAAATCTGGAGCGCGAGGTGGCGAACATCTGCCGCAAGGTGGCGCGCCAGGTGGTGGAGGGCCGCAGGCGCAGCAGCCGCATTACGCCTGCCAACCTGGAAAAGTTCATGGGAAAGAAACGCTATCACTACGATAAGATCGAGGGCGTCAACGAGATAGGCGTCACCACCGGTCTGGCCTGGACCGTGGTGGGCGGAGACACTCTCTTTATCGAGACTACGGTGGTGCCCGGCAGCGGAAAACTGGTGCTGACGGGACAGCTGGGCGACGTGATGCAGGAATCCGCCAAAGCGGGGATCAGCTATATCCGCGCTCACGCCAAAGCGCTGGGCGTCAGCGAGGACTTCCACAAGGAATGCGATCTGCATATCCACATACCGGAGGGGGCCACGCCCAAGGACGGACCTTCCGCCGGCGTGACCATGTGCACGTCCGTTATCTCCGCGCTGACGGGACGGGCGGTGCGCAAGGAGGTCGCTATGACCGGCGAGATCACGCTGCGGGGCAATGTGCTGCCCGTGGGAGGGATCAAGGAAAAGGTGCTGGCGGCGCACAGAGCAGGGATCAAAAAGATACTGCTTCCCAGGGAGAACGAGGCGGACATTGAGGAAATACCCGCCAACGTCAGAAAACAGCTGACCTTCGTTCTCATCGACAAGGTGGAGGACGCGCTTGCGGAAGCGCTGGTCTAACGGGAGACAAAAACAAACATGAAGATAAAAAAAGCCGAATTGAAAGCGGTGGCGGTAAAACCGGCCCAGTATCCCGAGGATACCATGCCGGAGGTAGCCTTCGCGGGCCGTTCCAACGTGGGAAAGTCGTCTCTCATCAACCTGCTGCTGAACCGGAAGAAACTGGCCAGAGTCAGCGGAAATCCGGGAAAGACCAGGACCATAAATTTTTACGAGATCAACGATGTTTTCCGCATCGTCGACCTGCCGGGATATGGCTATGCCAAGGTATCGAAGTCCGTCACAGAAAGCTGGGGACAGATGATCGAGACCTATCTGGCAGGCCGTCAGAACCTGCGCAAGGTGATCCAGCTGGTGGATATCCGCCACGCGCCCACGGCGCAGGATATTCAGATGTACGAATGGCTGCGGCACTATGAGCTGGACGGCGTGGTGGCGGCCACAAAGGCGGACAAGATCTCCAGGAATGAAATGCAGAAAAATATATCGGTCATCCGAAAGACGCTGGCGCTTTCGGATGACGATCTTGTCATCCCTGTGTCCGCGCTGAAGCGCACGGGCACGGAGCAGCTGCTGGAGGTTTTGGAACTGTTGGTAGACGGCGCGCCCGGAAACGAAGCGGAGTAATACGGGCGGTTCAGCCTTGAGTGAAGGATCGGGAGCGGAGGTAGCGAGATGCAGTTTATCAGCCTGGCCGTCCTTGGCAAGCGGATCAAAGCCATCAAATATATGATGAAGGACAAGAACGTCTCCTTTTGGAAGAAGGCGCTGGTTGTGCTGGGGCTGATCTATCTGATTCTCCCTGTGGATCTCATCCCCCCGATCATCCCCGTATTCGGTTTTCTTGACGATCTGATCCTCTGGCTGTTTATTCTCTATTATCTGAGAGACGAGCTGGATAAGTACTGGACGGGAGAGGACGCGGGGAAGCGGGACCGGGACCTGAAGAAAAAATACCGTGGAAAAAATATTGTGGACGGTGTAGAATATGAGGTGCGGGAAGAAGAGGATGATTCCCGGGAGCCTGGGGATGATGAAAAGAAGGAGTAGCATAAATGGCAGATAAGGAATATGCATTCGGGGAAGTTCTCATCAGCGAGGAACAGCTTGCGGAACGCATCGCGGAGCTGGGAAAAGAGATCACCGCTGATTTTGCGGGGGAGGAAGTGCTGATGGTCGGCATACTGAAGGGGTCGGTGCCCTTTCTGGCGGATCTGATCCGCAAAGTCGACCTGGATGTGAAAATAGATTTTATGTCGGTGTCCAGCTATGGGGCTTCCACGAAAAGCTCAGGCGTAGTGCGGATCCTGAAGGATCTGGATACGGGCGTGGAGGGCAGAAATGTGATCATCGTGGAGGATATCGTGGATTCCGGTCTCACGCTGCAGTATCTGAAAGAGTATCTGAGCGGCAGAAAACCCAAGTCGCTGAAGATCTGCACGCTGCTTGACAAGCCCGAGGGGCGGAAGGTGGAGATCCAGCCGGATTACAAATGTTTTACGGTAGGCAATCAATTCATTGTGGGCTTCGGTCTGGATTACGACCAGAAATACCGCAATCTTCCCTACATATCCTGTCTGGTGGAAAAATAAGGACGGGGGTTCTCATCAACAAGTGAGGCAGGCGGTCCTGGGAGTCAGGCTCCGGGGACCGATCTTATGCTGATATAGTTCAAATAACACAGGCCCGGCGCCGTGAAACGCAGCCGCGCGGAAGGTGAGAGTTTTGCAGGCTTTTCCGGGGTCGGGGCAAAAAGGAGAGAAAAGAAAATGGGTTACAAAGTACCGGTAGGATTATCCAACAAGCATCTGCACCTGTCTGCTGCGGATCTGGAAACGCTGTTCGGAAAGGGTTACGAGCTTCATCCCACCAAGCCGCTGAAGCAGCCGGGGCAGTTTGCATGTGAGGAAAAAGTAGATATCGTGGGACCGAAGTCCACGCTGAAAGGGATCCGCGTGCTGGGGCCCGTCCGCAAAGAGACTCAGATCGAGCTGGCGATGACCGACGCCCGTTCTCTGGGCGTGAAGGCGCCTGTGAGAGAATCCGGAAAGCTGGAAGGTACCCCGGGCGTGAAGCTGGTAGGCCCGGCTGGCGAGATCGAGATCGATCACGGCGCCATCGTAGCGCTGCGGCATATCCATCTGTCCGCCGATCAGGCGAAGGAAGCCGGCGTGACGGATCACCAGATGGTCAGCGTGAGAGTTCCCGGAGAGAGAGGATTGATCTTTGAGAACGTCCTGATCCGTGCGGGAGAAGGTCACGAGAAAGAAATGCATCTGGACACCGACGAGGGCAATGCCGCCGGTCTGGCCAACGATGTGGAAGTGGAGATCCTGGCGTAAGCCACACGTACATAGGACAAAGGGATGAGGCTGCCTGCGGGCGGCCTTCTTTCCTTTTCAAAGGCCGGCCCGTCTGCATCAGGCTCCGCCTGCGGCGCAGCAGATGACGGGCGGCGAAGGGTACTGCAGGCAGCTGACTGGAACGCCAGAGGGCGGGCGCGGACGGCGCGCCGCAGATGCGGACGCCCGGGCCGCCGAAGGACGGCCGATGATAAAGAGAAACCGCAGGAGGCGGCGGCCGGGAGACGGTGAGACGCCTGCGAAGGTAGAAAGGCGCTGCAGAATGGCGCGGGGGAGGAAGAAATGAAGAAACCGCTGAATCTGTATTTTGATCACACGCTGCTGAAGCCGGAGGCCCGCCAGGAGGATGTGAAAAGACTCTGCGCGGAGGCCGTAAAGTATGGATTTTACTCAGTGTGCGTCAACTCCTGCTACGTGGAAACGGCGGCGCGGGAGCTGGCGGACTGCGGCGTAAAAGTGGCCGCGGTGGTGGGCTTTCCTCTGGGGGCGTGCACTGCGGAGACAAAAGCCTTTGAGACGGCGCAGGCCTGTGAGAAGGGCGCCGGCGAGATCGATATGGTGCTGGCCGTAGGCGCGCTGAAGGACGGCAGGGACGATTATGTGAGAGAGGATATCCGCGCGGTGGTAAAAGCCGCCGCGGAGGCGGGGGGCGGCGTCTGTGTGAAGGTGATCCTTGAGACCTGCCTGCTCACCGATGAAGAGATCCTGCGCGCCTGCCGGCTGGCGGAGGAAGGGGGCGCCGGCTTTGTGAAGACCTCCACCGGCTTTTCCTCGGGAGGGGCGGAAGCCCGCCTGGTCGCTCTCATGAAGGAGGCGGTGGGCGGCAGACTGCAGGTAAAGGCCTCCGGCGGTATTCGGGACCTGAAGACCGCCCTGGAGATGATCGAAGCGGGGGCGGACCGTATCGGAGCCAGCGCTTCCCCGGCGATCATGGAGGAATACGAACGAGGCCGGCCGCACACTGGGCGGCGATAGGTGCGGCAATAATGGAAGCAGACGTCAAGTTTAATTTTGGGAGTAGTTTAAGCGTATGGAATTTCAGGAAATAGCGGTTGAGATCGCAGTGCTTTTTCTCATCATGCTGATCGGCGCCTACGGAGGGAAATCGGGTTATATCAGCCAGGAGGCCTCGGAGACGATCAACAAGGTGGTGGTGAATATTACCAATCCATGTCTGATCATTTTCGGCATGCAGCGGGAGTTTTCTACGGAGCTGCTGCATAACGCGTTGATGCTGATCGCGGCAGGGTTTGCGGGAACGTTTCTCTTTGTGGCGGTCTCAGAGGTCTGGGGCCGGTTTTCAAAACAGGAGGACCGGGGACGGCTGGGCACGGAACAGTTCCTTTTTACCTTTGGAAACCAGGGGTTTTTGGGTATACCTATCATGCAGGTGCTGTTCGGCAGCCTGGGGATCTTTTATGTGGTCATGTTCGGACTGGCGCAGAATCTGCTGATGTTTTCCTACGGCTACAAAATATTCGGCAAAGAGACGGGCTGGGGCGTGTTCCGCCAGTGTCTGAACAACGGGCTTTTTGCCACGGTTCTTTCCTTCATCCTGTTTCTGTGCGGTGTACAGCTGCCCCATCTGCTCTATGAGCCCATCAATCTGGTAGGGAATCTGACCGTGCCGCTGATCCTTCTCAGCGTGGGCAGTTCCATCAGCCGAATTCCCTTCAGAGAGCTTTTTCGCAGCCCTACGGCGTGGTGGATCACTCTGGTGAAACTGGCGGTCTGTCCTCTGGTATTTACAGGAATTTTTCTTCTGATACCTGCTCCAAGGGATGTGGCCGTGGTCGCGGTGACGCTGTTCAGCATGCCGGCCGCTCTGCTTTCCTGCCCCATGTCGGAGACCAACGGAGGGGACCTGATGCTGGCAAACAAGACGGTGATCCTCTCAAACCTCCTGGTCATGTTCAGCATGCCCTGCGTGATCTGGCTGCTGAATGCGGCGGGACTGTACTGAGAGTGGCAGGCGCCGATGAAAATATGGATATGAAAAGACTCCGCCGGTGGATGCGCAATATGCCCGGCGGAGTCTTTTTATAATTACGGCACGAATTGCCGAGAGAGATGATCAGAATCCTTTGCAATAAACTCACTTTACGATGTTTTGTGCGATGTCGTTTTCCTTTTCATTGTTCCTGTCTGGCGCTGCTTCCTTTTAACGCCGCCGCTTCGATCCTGCTGCGGACCGAAGGCCGCCGGGGCCTCACTGAAGCATGGCGAAGTTTTTTATGATCTGCGCCGTCTCGGCCCGGGTAGCCGGCGCGGCCGGCATGAGCCTGCCGTCAGAACCGCTGATCAGTCCTGCTCCGCAGGCCCATCGGAAAGCGGGAAGAGCATAGGGCTTCACGTCGGCGGCGTCGGGATATGGACGGAGATCCGCGTTATCCGCGCTTTCCGTTTCCTGCAGGGAGCTTCCCGCGGCGGCTGCGCCGGGGGTTTGGCCGCTTTTCGCATAGTTATTCAGCATAGTGACCAGTTCCTCCCGGGTCACCGGGGCGTCGGGCCGGAAACAGCCGTCGCCGTCGCCTTTGATCACGCCCCGTTCAAATGCCCATCCCGCTGCCTTCACATACCATCCATCTGCCGGAACGTCAGAGAAATACGCAGTTCCAGACAACAGCTCATCAGGATAAAGGGAAAGGTGAAGATTTGCAAGCGCGGTGACGAACATGGCGCGGGTCATCGCAGTTTCCGGATCAAAGGCGGCGTGAGAGGTGCCGGCCAATATTCTGTTTTCCGAGGCGAAGGACACGGCGCCGGCATACCAGGCGTCTTTCGGTACATCTGCAAAAGACGGGATATCTTCGGTGCTCAGTCGGAAAACGTGCCGAGAAAAAGGATCCGCCGCGTACAGCAGACCGCCGTATGCGATCATGGATCGGGGAGAGACCGGATGTCGGGCCGCGGCCAGAGGATCCAAAGGGTCCAGACTGCCCGCGTCCATGCCGTGCGATGTGTCGGCGGCCGTCAGGGTGCTGACGTAACCGTCTCGAATACGGCGGATCGCCTGGTTGCCCGTGTCTGCGATATAGACAGATCCGTCCTCGCCCACGGCGATCCCCTGCGGGTTGGCGAAACGCGCTGCGGCCGCAGGGCCGTTTCGGTAGCCGGTCTGAAAAGCGGCGTCGCCGCTCTGCAATACTGCTCCGGCCAGCGTGGCAACGGTCCCGTTCTCTATCTTGCAGATCCGATGATTGCCGGAATCCGCCACATACAGTGTGCCGCCGCTCCAGCACAGGCCGGTGGGCTGGCGGAAACGGGCGTCGGAAAGCGCGCCGTCCGCGCAGCCTTCGCCGTTTCCGGCAAAGGTTGTGACCGTTCCGTCTGCGCTGAGACGGCGTATCACATTGTTTCCGGTGTCCGCGATATAGAGACTGCCGCTGTCGTCCCTGGCAAGACCTGTGGGACGGGAGAATTGGGCTTTTGCGGCAGCGCCGTCGCGTAGTCCCGTCTGACCGTCCCCCGCTGCGGTGACCACCCGTGAGCCGTCCATATAGCGGATCACGTTGTTTCCCGTATCGGATACGGCGTACCCGCGGAGGAAGGGGGCGACGGACCACGGATGGGAAAAGAGGGCGTCGGCCTGTTTTCCATCCCGATAGCCGCCTGCAGGCGCGCCGTCTTCGCCAGAACCGGAAAGGGCGCCGGCAAACAGGGAAAGCGTACCGTCGGGCCCCTGCTGCCAGATAACTTTATAATATTCATCTGTGATGAGCATGCCCCCGTCCGCCGTCCGGCACAGGCCGGACGGACTGCCGGGATTCTGCGGAGCGGAATCGCCGTCCGCCCCATTTACAGGGGCATATGAGCCACAGACGAATATTGCCGCCAATAGGACGGAAAAAATTCTTCTTCTCATACTTTATGATCCTCTCGGGATGTTTTTTCCGGGGACAGACCGTCCACGCGAAAAATTTCAAATCCCTCCGTCTTTCCTTTTAATGT
Source organism: Bacilliculturomica massiliensis (assembly GCF_900605495.1). GTDB lineage: Bacteria > Bacillota > Clostridia > Peptostreptococcales > Anaerovoracaceae > Bacilliculturomica > Bacilliculturomica massiliensis. The sequence goes on along the minus strand of NZ_LR027591.1, from coordinate 10,633 downwards.
GATATTTGTCCCCAGAGATGTGAGCTGTACGCGGTCCCTCACTGCGTCCGCAACAGCGGCGCTGACCAGTATATTTCCGGGAGGCGCGTTGGATTCCAGGCGGGAGGCCGTGTTCACCGTGTCGCCGATGGCCGTGTAATCCATGCGGAACGGTGAGCCGATGTTGCCCACCACGGCGGGCCCGCAGTGGATGCCGATGCCGAAGCTGACTGTGAACCCGCATTGCGCGCGGAGACTCTCGTTCAGTCGGCGGGAGCGTTCCTGCATGTCCAGAGCGGTCTTTACCGCCTTGAAAATGCTGTCTTTCTGAGGCAGTGGAGCGCCCCAGAAGGCCATGGTGCAGTCGCCTATGAATTTGTCCAGAGTGCCTCCATTTTCCAGGATGCAGTCGGCGGTCAGCGTCAGACAGCGGTTTAGGATGTGGACCATCTGAGCGGGAGCCAGACGCTCGCTCATGGTGGTAAAGCCCCGAATATCGACAAACAGTACGGCGATCTCCGTAAGCCGTCCTCCCGTTTCCAGTGAATCACTGCCGTCATGGAGCAGTTCGCGGACGATCTCCGGCGCAACATAGCGCTGAAACGTGTTTGTGACCCGGCGTTTTTCCAGAGCCGCACGCGTGTAATTTAAGGCTACAGAGGCGATGAAGAGAAGCGTCACGGAAAAAGGGACATAAAGCGCCCGGAGCACGGTACCATTCTGGTACAGAAGCACACAGAATATCAGTGAGAAGCAGCAGACAGCAGACCACACGGCGACGGAGATCAGGATCCTGCGGTCCAGAAAGAAGTACAGACACAGAGCCGAGAGAAAGAAGACCGTCAGGAGCTGCGGAAAAAGGAGCGCCTCCGCCTTCCTGTCGCCGTGCAGGAGGGCGTCGATCTGATTTGCCTGATATTCCACACCGTACATGTGCTGCGCGCGGTCAATGGATGTGATAAAGTGATCCTGAAGTCCTGAAGCATAGGGACCGATCAGTACGATCTTGTCTGCAAATATCTCAGGAGGCAGCGTGCCGTCTAACAGGCCGCTCACCGAATAGCCGTCGCTGTAGCCTCCGGGAGCGGCCCGGAAGGGGACGTACCAGAGAGAGTGCTCGTCTATGTGCGGCGCAGTCTCCGGGCCCGGTTCCGTTTCGGGTCCGGCCGATCGTCCGCCGTCTTCGCCCCTGAGATCCATTTTCTCCGTATAGATCCGGCAGATCTGTGCGGCCAGAGAGGGGACTTCACTGCCGTCCGGCAGCTTCAGCCGCCAGATCGCGTGGCGGAGAACGCCGTCCTCATCAAGCATGGTATTGATATGGCCGGCAGCGGCGGCAGCCGACGACAGAGCGTCATAGGGCCCGTCGAATCCCACGATGGACGAGGGATCCATGTAGAACGAGCCGTCTTCCGCAGTGACGAGCCGGGATCCGAAATCCGCGGCGCAGGCTGCGACCACGGGAACGCCAAGGGAGCAGGCGTCGGCGAGAGCCTGGTCTCCGGCGGCTTCTGTCTCGCCGGAGTAGAGAATATCCAGGCCGATGACCGCCGGAGCGTTCTCCGGATCGGTGCAGAGCCTTCGGATGATATCCGCCATGAGACCCCGGCCCCAATTTTGAATGGGACCCAGTTCGTCCAGACTGCGCTGGTCGATCTCCAGTATGGCAATATTGCCGTCCAGCGCCTGAGGCCGCTGATAGAGCCGGTCGGACAACGCATTGTCCGGCCGGTACAGGAGGCCGCTTCCGCAGAGGGCGGTCATTGCAGCGGCCGCCAGCAGGCAGACGCAGATCTTTTTGAATTGGTTATAAGATGTCATTATAGAAGCGCACTGCGCAGTTGGTCGGAAGCCAGCGTATAATAGCCGTCGTCCTGATACTGTCCCGGGATGTGCTGATCCCTTGAAATCAGACAGACGATTTCTGACTTGGCCTTCAATGTGTACGAGCCGTCGGGGACGTTTGGAGCGGCCAGAGCCGCAGGAATACTGGTAGTATCAGTGGAGTTGTTTACGATCGCCACGTTGTTTATCGTGCCGGCCTGCTGGATCGTGACGAGGGCGCTGAAGTAGTTGCCGCTTATGGTGACCGGGGCGTCGCCCACCCCCGTGATGGATAAATTATAGCCCATAATGTTCTTATCCAGCTCCAGGCCGTCCCTGAGGTATAGATGACAAACCGTATCGATCCCCATACTCCCCATACTCCCCATATTGATCTGCTCAACAACTGATTTTGGATCGTCATATATTCCATAGGACAGCTGAGAGTTTTCGTCGTTAGACAAGCCGGCACAGCCGGAAGGGACCGTATATTCCACCTTTTCCGGATCTGCAAAGTACTGTCCGCCTGCTGCCTTCGCGACGGTTCCGCTGTTGAAGCGGAAGGACGCCTGCTCATTGTCGATGACCGCGGAAGCGGAAGCGGCCTGTACGACGGCGGCTGCGCCGCCTTCCACAACAAAGCCTTCAGCCTCCAGCTTGACGGGAGCAGGGGAGGACGGATCTCCCGCGGTGGGGGAGACTGGTTCCAACACGCTGCCGTTTCGGAGCGTGAAGATGTGGGAGCCGGATCCGGCGTGACGGTAACCGTAGACCGTGCCGCCGGTCATTTCGCCTGTCCCCGCCCAGGTCACAGCGTAACCGGAATCGCTCTGCAGCGTTCCCCCGCTGATCGTCAGATGGGAAGCGGGAGCGGCGCCTGTGATGGCGGAGGAACCGCCGTATATTTTGGGAGCTCCGGTGATCCGCACATCGCCTCCGGAGATCTCAAGGGCCGTCGCGCTGCCGGAACGACTGCGCAGCGTGAAGGTACCTGACATATCGATCCGCCCGGCGCTGCGCAGGACGGTCTCATTGGCGGAGATGATCCCCGTGCCCGAAAGAGAGATCGAGGCCCCGTCCTCCACTGTGATGGAGTACTGGCCCAGAGAAAGCTCGTAGGAGCTCAGATCCAGAGAAACACCCACCCCGGCCGGAAGGACCAGATCGCCGGAGATAGGGTTGGCGCCGGGCGAACTTGTCACCAGTCTCAGCCGATTGCTGTCGCCGGTAAGCGCGGCGAAGACGTCGTTCAGGCTCTCCATGTAAGTACTTCCTTCGTTGAGCACACAGGCGCCCGTTACAGAAAGCCGGGAACCCGAGCTGTCCTGAAAGGCGCCGGTGTTGTGGATGGGGGGAGCGGACAGGCCGGGCACGCCCCACAGTATACCTCCTTTAAATTGAAAGACTCCCGTATCAGACACGGCGACGGCGTTTCCCACATTGCATTGGATCAGGCCGGAGTCAACCAGCGTGCCTGCCACATCGAGGGAACCGTCGATGGTGGTCTGTGTGCCTCTCTCCAGGGTGAGAGATCTGCCCGCGGGGACCGTCACCGATTCGCCGTCTTGGATGGTAAGCGTGGTGGCAGAGGGGGCCGCGCCGTTTGCGATGGTCACGGCGCTGAAAGAGGTCAGGGCGGCGTTGGCCAAGTCTGCGGTCACAGCGCCTGTCAGCGTAATGGAGTCCGGGGTGGGTTCCGCCGGAGACGTGGGGGCGTTGCCTCCGCTGTTTCCGCCGCCGTTGTTTCCGCCTCCGCCGCCGCTACTGCCCACGGCCGATGAGCTGTCCCGAAAGATCCCGCTGTCCGCAATGATGTTTTCCCTTACTGCGGAGCCGGCGGCCTGCTGTCTTTTCAGCTGGGCGGCTTCGTCCTGGTCAAGGCGGCTCTGAGCGCCGCTGATCATGCTGTCCACATCCAGAGAGGACTGTTTTCTGATCTTGTCCGCCAGCTGCGGATCTCTTGCGATCTCCACCGCAGCAAACCCCGGGACCGCGGAAACTTCCATCTTTTCCACGGAAACGGCCGCGTCGCCGGCGCTTCCCGTGGGGCTTACGCAGGTGGCCGTCTGACCTACCTGTACCGTGACCACACGGGCCTTTCCGGAGGGGGAACTGTAATCGGTCAGCTGCACCGTTCCCTCCAGCAGATGCAGCTTTGATACCTGATCGTTTACGATCTCGATCACGCCTGCGGTGCCACGCACGCCGGCAGTCATGGTGGAACTTCTGACATTGAGACTCTCATCGCTTTCCAGAGGTACCTTTACGTTGAAAAAGAGCTTGCCGGAGTTGAGCAGGACTTCGAGCTTTTTGCCCGATTTCTGCACTTCGGCAGAGGAAGAGCCGTCCAGTTTTACTGCCTTTTTGTCGTCCAGGCTGATGTAAGCGTAGCTCTTTAATTTTGTGGTCAGGGTATTTCCGCTGGCCAATTTCATACCTTCCGTGATGACCAGAGATTTTTCATTCTTTCCCGTGAGGGAGACGGTCCCTTCCGTCCGTTCCAGCCGCATGGTGGTGGCCGCAGCGCTGTCCGCGGCAAATACGGGCGACGCCAAACTGCAGGAAAACATCAGCGCAAGGGCCAGAGTCCAGCTTATGAAGCGTTTCAGCATAAGTCCTCAACCTCCTTCGTGTATTCGGGCTGATTATACAGATCGATGGATTCGCCGTCTTCGGGATCTTCCCAGACGCGGCTCCGGCGGAACTGCGCCACCACGTCTGCGTCCAGCTTCCCCTCGGAGACCATTTCGTCCAGAATATCCAGCGCCTGCTCCGCAGAGACCGCGTCCTTATAAGGACGGTCGTGGGCGGTGAGCGCCTCGAATATGTCGAGCACGGTGAGCAGGCGGACCTCGGGGGCGATCTGTTCTTCGGTCAGGCCTTTGGGATAGCCCTGACCGTTTAGAAATTCGTGATGTTCTCCCGCCCAGATGGGTACTTTTTCATAGATGCGGGGAAAGTGCATCCGGGACAGCATTTTGGATGTGGTGACCACGTGATTCTGCATGATCGCCCGTTCCACTGCCGTCAGCGTACCGTAGCGGATCATGAGCGCCCCTTTCTCTTCCTCGGTGAGCAGGGGCCGGGCGCGGCCGGTCTTCCGGTCGAAATACGGCTTCTGCGCCATTTTTTCGATCTGAGCCACGCGGTCGTCCGTCACATATCTTGCCCGGTTCACATCCAGTATGAGCTGACGGTCCTGCTGGACAGACTTAAGCCTGTGGGCGTACGCTTCTTCGGTGAGTTTTCCCCGCAGGTATTCGATCTCGCAGTTCAGCTCGATCTCCGTCAGGCGATGGAAGATCTCACGCAGTTCTTCCTCCGTCAGCCGGGAGGACTTGTCCATGATCGAGAGGGGGACGTTCAGCTTGCCGATGTCGTGAAGCCACACGCACATGAGGAATTGTTCGCGGCCCAGGCGGGTCATATGCCAGGGGTTGCCCTGGCCCTCCTGCCAATCCAGAAAGCGCACGGCGAATTTGACCATGTTTCTGGTGTGATTGGCGTTGTAGGATGTACGCTCGTCGATGGCGGCGGACATCACGCCTACGAAGGAATCCAGCAGCTGGCGGATCTCCATGGCGTAGTTCATGTTGGTCAGGCAGATGGCGGCCTGAGCGCCCAGAGCAAGAATAACAGGTTCAAATTCTTTGGCGAAAGGTATGGTGCGGCCGGAGTCGTCGAGGGCGTTGATGAGCTGCAGCACGCCGATGATCTGCCCCTGATCGTTTTCCATGGGTACGATCAGCATGCTCTGGGTATGGTATCCCGTCATCTTGTCGTAACGGCAGGGTCCTGAAAAATCGTAGCCGTCGCAGCGGTATACGTCTTTGATATTGATCAGCGTATTGCACAGGACTGCGCAGGCGCAGGCATTTTCCGGGCTCAGAGTCACAGGCGGCAGGGTCACGTGGCCGTGGCTGCCGCCCTCCCAAACATTTTGGGAGCGGGTTATTTTATTCCTGAAATACAGGCGGTCTTTTTCCAGTTGATACAGCGTGCCGCCGTCGCAGTGTGTAATATCCATGGCGGCGGTCAATATCGTCTCCAGCAGGCGGTCGTGGTCCTTCTCGCTGGACAGAGCGATACTCACCTGCAGGAGTCTTTCCATGGTTAAATTGTTCATAGACAGATCCTCTCTCCGCACCTTGCAAAACGATAATGATCGTCGCCCCGCATCTGAAACAGTCGTTCCTCAAACTCATCCAGCTGTCTGTCGGTCCGCTCCGGAGCGTGATGGATGATCCGGAGTTCTTCGGCGCCGCAGCGCCTGCCCACGGATACTGCAGTCTCCCACGCCATATGGCCGTAACCCTGGTGATCCGTCAGTTCCTCCTTCGTGAACTGTCCGTCGATGAGAAGGAGGGAACAGCCGGCGGCGAAATCAACGAGACGCTGCAGGGAATACTCGCTTTCCTCTGCGTCGCTGACATAGACCAGACTGCGGTCTTGGCAGGACAGCCGGAACGCTGTGCTACCGCCGGGATGCACAACTTCCAGACATCTGACCTCCACGGCTCCCAGTGCAAACATCGGAGCCGGCAGGTCCTCCCAGCGCATGTGAGCGGCGAAGGATTCCGGCCCCACCGGCCACAGCGGGGGAGCAAGCAAGGCGGCCACCTGTTCCAGCGTGTGCCGTCCATCTCGTGGAGAAGAATACAAAGATACAGAAAACTCGCTCCGCTGCAGCAGCGGACAGAGGGGCAGGCCCATCAGATGATCCACGTGGGGGTGGGAAAGCAGCAGGGAAAAACGCTGCTCCCCATGTGGAAAAACATCGGCCAGAGACAGCAGACCGGTACCGGCGTCCAGCACGATGGACTGGCCGCCCATCTGAACAAAAACGCAGGCGGTGGAGCCGCCGTACCGGGCAAAAGCCGGGCCCCATACCGGGCAGGAACCTCTGACGCCAAGGAGCGTCACCACCCCATCGTCTTCTGTCTGCATATCCGTTGCCACCTGTTTACCACCTGTTCTCGTTACTGCGCGTCCCACAGCCTGTGGGAAAAACTGCGGAAGCGCTGATCGTTTCGCCTTTTTTCTTCATTATATTCCATTAAAAAAATCCTGTAAATGAACGTTTCCAGTACCTACCTGCCCCATTCGTCTACAGTTTGTTGACTCGTGGCATAAAAAAATCCGCATCGGCCGTCGGCGGCGGTGCGGATCTTGGATATGAGGTTTCCGTTTGTTGGACGGAGCGCGGTTCAGAAATGAAGGTCTTTCTCTCTGGCCTGCTTCATCAAGTACGTATATTTGGTCTTGGCTGAAAGCATATCGTAGATGGCCTGATCCACCAGATCCTGATTGGTGGCTTCATTGAACCGGCTCTCGGCCATTTTATAGTCTCTGCGCGCTCCTTTTATGGCGGAGATCAGCAGATCGTCTTCCGTCGGCGCCACCGGTATATTCAGGAAGCTGCGATAGGCGCGTCCCATGATGTCCTTCACTCCGATAAAATTATTCGATCCCATTTTCCCACGTCCTTTCCCCATTTTGAATCACCTTGATAGTCTATTCTATGCCGCCCTGGAATATTTTATACAGGATAAGGTGAATTTGATGGACGAAGGAAGGGAGATGAGAAAGATGGACATGAGTACGGAGATCGGCATTTTGATCGCGTATGCGTTCGGCATCATAGTGCTTTATGTGGTGGGGTATTTATTTCTGGTCCCGCTGAAACTGGTATTGCGTCTGGTTCTCAACAGTCTGGCGGGAGGAGCTTTCATTCTGCTGTTCAATTGGATCGGGGGCTACCTTGGCTTTCACATGGCGCTGAGCTGGATCTCGGCTGTGGTGGTAGGGGTCCTTGGAATACCCGGCGCGCTGGCCTGGATGGTGATCGCGGGCCTGTGACCCGGCGGCTTATGTCCAGGCTGCCGGGGCGCATCGCCGCCGGGATCCGGTCCGTCGTTGGGATGGAGACCGGCCCGGGAGCGGTAGGCCGCACAAAAAATATAGAGAGACCCCGGCGGTGTGTGACGCTTTGATGGGGTCTCCCGTGAGTCTGGCTGTTTTACTGTGAAAGATCTCTCTTTCAATCGCTATATATTATAGCCTGATGAGGAGAAAATTGCAAGGGCAATGTGTAAAAAATTATCCGATCGCCAGGATGTCCTGCAGCCGGCACTGCCTTTCAGGATCTCTCAAACACTCCGCTTCAGACGCTGAAACGGTTCAATTCTTTGGACGCCCGTGAATAGAGCGGATAGTTGACAGCGGAATAAACCACACACATGCACAGGGTAACGGGAAGACGCATCATCAGAGTGGCCCAGTAATTCATTCCGTACATGAGAGAGAGCCAAAGGGTATTGACGAAGATCGAAGCCACCGTCTCCGTGACCAGTGTGATCAGGAGAATCTGCAGCCATCCCAGGCGCTGCCATCCCAGCGAGCGTTTCAGCAGGGCGGGAATCAGTCCCGTCAGCATGGCCGTCACTGTAAAGCCGGGGAAATAAGCGCCTCCAAAGGGAAAGACCACAGCGCCGACAAAATCGGCCACCGCGCCGGTAGCAGCACCCCAAAAAGGTCCCAGAAGCAGCCCGGCCAGCAGAAGTGGCACATGTCCGAACCCGATGCGAACGGAATTGTTGCCCAGAAACGGGATGTAAAAGCTGAGAAATTGAGTCAGTACGATGGATAGTGTGGCGAAAAGAGACGCCAGTACCAGTGAACTTAATGTTTGTTTCTTCATAATAAAAAACCTCCCTTTCTTTAATGTAAGAAACAACGAGTGTACCACACTAAAGACAGGGAAGCTGTATGCAAAATTCAGCCGACCCGCATATGTTCTCTAATGCAGCAGCGGACGCAACGATATATCGCAAGCCCGGGCTGCGGGCCTTTCGTTCATGAGCGACATCCCATCTCATGACACTTAACGCATATCGTTTACTCTACTGCTTATTAGAATACTATGTTTACATGATATTTTCAAGATTTATTCGTTCGTTCAGGAAAAGAAAACGGAGCTGCTCGCGGATGCTGGCCAGCTCTCCCAGCGCGCTGGATCTGTCCTCGGCGTTGATATACGCTTCCGCCCGGGCAATTGCAAAATCTGTATCCAGCATGGAAGACTGTTCAAGGAACAGAGAGAAGGCAGCCTCGTCTTTGTGCCAGCTCTCGGAAAAACGCCGGAATTCTTCTTTCGCCGCCGGCCAGTCCTCCGCCGCCACGCTGACTTCGATCTCTTCCTCGATGACGGCCACAAGGCCGCCCAGCGTATCTTCACAGTAGGTCATGAAACCGAACCAGATACCTAAGATCAGGAGCAGGCTGACCGTAGAAATAATTAAGGACCGCATTACTGTTTCCCCCCTTTTTTATCCCTGGAGTTTCCAGGCTTTCCGGGATCGCAGGTCCCGGACTTCGGCGCTTTCATGGCCTCGGAGCCGGGCTGATTCAGATCGCAGACCTTTCGGCCGGTGTGCTCATCTTTTCTATAGACATGAAGCTCCTTTTTTTCGTCCGTAAAACACAGGAAGACCTGGCTGTAATCGGAGATGTCATAAGTATGCAGTTTCGTAAGGAACTGTTTTTCTGTCATGCCTACCTTATCCAGATTGCCCGCGTAAAGGCTGCCGTCTGAGATCAGGACCATGGGGAGCATTTCGCTGTCAGTTTTGAGAGAGAGGTCGGAAGGAGTGAGAGCGCGTTTATCTGGTGATGGGATAACGCTGAGATCGCCGTTGACCTCCATGATGGCATAATCCAGATCGGCAAGGGACGGATAATTCTTCAGCCGCAGCTGTTCCGTCAGATCATTGATACTGATCCTCAGCCGGTTCAGCTCTTTTACGTCAATGTTGCCCTTGTCGATGAGGATGCTGGGTTTTCCGTTGATGAACCGTTTAAACTTTTCGCACTTCAGAGAGATCACGGAAATGAGCACCTGCAAAAAGAGCAGGGTGACCAGCGACGTGATCCCCGTCAGTATGGAAACATCCGGCGATTCGATAGGAAGAGAAGCCAGCTCCGCGATCATAAAGAGAATAACCATTTGGAAGGGATCCATCTTGGACAGCTCGCCCTTTCCCATTACGCGCAGCACAAAAAGGACGATCACATACAATATAAAAGTACGTATTAAAATAATAAGCAAAAAACCACCGCCAATCTAAAGCATTTTGCACCTAGTCTGCCCGCCGGCTGTCGGGAATATACCAAACCGCCGTCGATGTGTGCAGACACGCAGACCGTGTCTCATTTTTTCTAAGCAGAAAAGCTGACGGAATCTACAATAACTGTAAAACCGCTACATTATATATACAGACGCAGTATATAGCCGTGGAATACCGCGGATGGGAACAGCAGAAACGAACATACTCTGAGGAAACGTCGAAACGTGCGGCTGCAATTTATTTTTATGTTCAATGGAAAAAGTATGTATAAGTCCTGAGACGGTGGACATAATACCCTCAAGAAGAGCGACTGCAGGGGGTTAGAGGATCTTTGCAGAGATAATTGCAAAAAACTTAAAAAGATCTGTTGACAATCCATCCGAAGTTTGCTATTCTAATATAGCTGTCCCGCTGAGGAACAGCACAAGAAGAAACAGACGTCTTCCGAAAAACTTTGAAAAAAGTCGAAAAAACGGTTGACAAGCCGAAAGGAATCTGTTATTCTAATATAGCTGTCACCGAGAGGCGGCGGCGAAGAAAAGCGTGCGAAAAGGCTGTAAAGCCTGAGAAGCAAGCAATGAACCTTGATAACTCCATAGTGTAGAAATTGAGTCAAAGAGAACATTAAGTTGTTCTCAACTGGAGAACCGGCTTCGGCCGGCAGACTTCAGGAAAGATTCAAGTACAAACAATCAACACCATGA
>NZ_LR027590.1 GCF_900605495.1 Bacilliculturomica massiliensis | reverse complement strand
TTCCGCCCGCGCGGCTCGCCCATCCACTGTTAACCGTTATATCACTTTTGACGCTGCAATCTCTGATGATTCCATCTCCATCCAGTGTCAAGACAAGCCCTGCGGCCTTTCGACTGCTGCCGATGGTGTCGTTTACGGTCGCATTGCTCACACAGTTTTCCAGTACGCCGCCGTTCATGGTATAGATCAGTGAGCTGATCCCATCGCCGGATGAAAAACGACAGGTACTGTCCAAATTGATGTTGCGGATAGACGCTCCGGAAGTCGAGCCGAACAGCGGCACGCTGCTTGACAAGTTTCTGATAGCAAACCCGCCGCCGTCATAGGTTCCGCCAAACAGCGTACTGCCGATCCCTCCATAGGTCACAGCTGTAAAATCCAGATCCGCCGTCTGCTTGAAATAGGTATCCGTATACCTGTTTCCACCTTGAATAATCTCCGCCAGATTATTGAAATCTTCTGCGCTGGTAATCAGGTACGGCGTTTGTTCCGTACCGTCTCCACCGCTGAAGGACGGCGTTGGCAGTACCGATCCGCTGGCCACGCTGCCGCCATAACTTTCGCCTCCGGTGACCATCACATTGATCTCCTGGCCTACGTCAGCTGCGGTCACTTTGTACGTTGCCGCTGTGGCTCCGCTGATGGCTGTGGTTCCTCTGTACCACTGATACGTTACAGCGTTTCTCACTTCTGCCGGCTGAATTCCGGAAATGTCCGCAGTCAGTGTCTGGCCCTGATTCAACGTTCCCTCTATGGCCACATTTCCGGTGATACCTCTGTGTATTCTGACGCTTGCCTCAACGCCTAATTCCTCATCCCTTACTGTCGATTTCCCGCTGATATAAACATCTTTCAACGCTGCGTCACCAGTAAATGGATAACGCGCTTCTGTCACGTTTCCCAGAATTACTACACGAGTCAGATCGGCGCATGTCGCGAACGCATAAGATCCGATAGTTGTCACTCCATCCGGGATGATCACGCTTGTTATATTATTTACGCCTCTACACGCCTCGTCCCTGATGCTCGTCACACGTGCAGACAACGCAGCCGGAATCTCTAATCTGCTCACAGTTGAATCCGGGTCCATCTTCTGCAATTGTAGTGTCCGGTCATCCTTCACCACAAATATCAATAGTCCTGCTCTCAGACCATTCTCATCCGTCAAATAATATCTAACCTCTTCACCGGGATTGTTTCTGTATACAGATGCGTTTGGAGCCCCCACCTTTAAAATGTCGTCTGACGCAAGGCAGTCTGTGCTCACATATATGCCGCTAAGCTGCGTACACTCCACAAATACACTTCCGCCTATTGAGCCGGGATTCCCCAGAAAAATAACAGCATTGAGTCTGGAGCAGCTTGCAAATGCAGTATCTCCCAGAGTGGTCAGACTGCGGGGCAGGATCAGATCCCCGATCAGTCCGCTGCATAATGCAAATGCTTCCGTTCCCACGTTCTCCACGCCTTCCGGAATGGACACGCCGGTCAGATTTTCACATCCCCGAAAGGCCTTCGCTCCAATAGACATCACGCTGCGTCCCGCCACCGAGGCCGGTATCTCCAGGTGATTCACATACGCCGCATAGTCGCTGACGCCCCCCGACAGGTTCGGCGATACCAATTGAAGGGTATCACCGCTCATGATTTGAAAGTACAGCGGTTCTCCCGCGTTGTCCTGCCCACCCGGGATGGTATAGGTTACAATGTCGCCCACCGCTCCCGAGAGGTCCAGCGGAGGCTGCGTCTCCGGTTCCGCCGGCGTTTCCGTTACCGGCGGCTCCACAGGAACTTCCACTGCCGGCGGTTCCTCCGCCGGTCCCAGGATCTCCAAAGCAGGACGGTATCCGTAGCTGTCCAGCGTGTAGTCCGTGGGGCAGTGATTCCACCCTCTGGCCGCCAGTCCTCTCACCGCCGCGTCTCCGCTCTCGTGGATGTCCTGGGCGAAGCTCACCGTTCCGTCCCAGTTCTTGATGTAGCACGTATCGTTTCCCGTTCCGGCTCCCGCCGCGTAGCTCTTCGATACGATGAGGTCCCATTCATTTTCGTCGGGCAGTCCGGCGTTGTTCTCCAGCGCCGTCCCCGCCTTCAGTCCGTCCTGGACACGGTTTACTCCCGTATTCCCCGCCGACAGGGCCCGCATTACCGCATAATACGCCCCTCCGTTCACCGTTACGGTCAGCGGATCGTCATAGTCTCCGTAGATCAGGCCCCGGCTGTCCAAGCTGTCCCAGCTCATGCCCGTGTATACCTGATCCGATACCAGAAGTTCCCGCGTCCCCTCGGTCTGCCTTCCCGCTTCCGCGGCGGCTTTATCCGCGTAGGTGTACCCCGTTATGTCCCCCACATAGGTGTAGGTTCCGTCTCCGTACTCTCCTCCGCTCAGACCGACGCCGTAGCTTGCTCCTTCCACAAGGGCCGTATCCGCGCCGTAAACGGCGAAGCTGCCCGGAAAGACAGAAACTCCCGATATCGTCATCGCTAATGACAGGATCCACGCCAGCAGGCTTCTGCCCCGGCGTTTTGCTGTCTCCTTCATTCTTTCTCCTCCTCTCGCTCAACCAAGATGCTTGTTCTATATAACATCACGCTTCGGCTTTCCTCATCGGATGCGGAAACTGTGCTGTTCTGTGGAGCGCCTGCTACGGAAGGATCACCTCAAAACTGATGGTCTCCCCCGCTTTCCCTATATTTTTGATGCGGATGCCGCTGTTGGTCCCGTCGGTAAACTCCAGATCGTTTCGCGTGGAGACGACGGTGCCCGGCAGATCGCCGATGCCGTCCTTGCTGTCTGCCATGCTTGCCGTACTGTTGAAGCCCGCCACCCTGCCGTACAGATGGA
>NZ_LR027589.1 GCF_900605495.1 Bacilliculturomica massiliensis | reverse complement strand
CACCGATCACGACAGTGAGCTGTACAGAGTGAAATTCGATGCTTCCGGAGACATCAAACAGTTCGATTCCTGGAACAATGGAAAAGATAAAGTAAACGTTGCAACGATCACTGTAGATGAAAACAATGTCAAAGATGTGGCGATGAACAATCGTACATTCACTGCAAAAGCGGGCGATATTACGAACAATGCCTACAATGCGACGACTACGGCTGTAACTACCACTGACAAGACGTCGTTGACGATTGACAGAGATGCGATTGTATATGTATACGATAGAGTGGACGATGAATGGCAGATCGGCAACACGAGTGATCTGAGATCCTTGAGTGCTACTACCACTATCACGTTCTACGATGTAATTGATGAAGATGGCATCTATGATATCATTCTCATTGATGAGAGCCAGACAGCTGGTTCTACGTCTTCAAAACCGTCGACTACAGTCTCCACAGATATTATCGTAACTTCCAGCCCGGCATTCGGATGCACTACTGCGTCCATCAGCCTGCCGGATGGAGCTGCGTATGTAAAGTCTGTCATGACGTTCAATGGAGTACAGTTGGCCAATGTTGATTATACTTTAGACGCAGACTATAACTTAGGATTGACGGCTACTGGCTTGGCTAAGACAGGAATTACTGCTGGTCAGACTGGAAGCATCACTGTCGTATTTGATAATGACGCGAAAGTTACAGTAAAGGTCAAGTATCTTCAGTAAAAACTAAAAGTATTTTAGAATGGGTTAAAGAGAGTGTGCAAAATTAATTTTGCACACTCTCTTCTTATATACGTAATGATAATATTAATTTAGATAATGTATTGTAGTTCATAGGCTACAGGTGCAACAAAAGAATTCCCCAGGCGACATCTCTCGATGTGCCGGGGGAATCCTTTTTTCGAGACTGTTTGTACAACAGTCTCTACTATTGTAGTTTTTATTCAGTACAGTCGGAACAACGTTTTCTTTAGATTGTGCCGGCGTTGTTTATCGTAACGATATCAAAGATACCATCCTCGTCAACCGCGTCATAGAAGTTAACGATCGCACCAACCTTGAGACTTCTCAAATCACTTGTGCTTCCAAGCTGCCACTCGTCATCCTGCTTGTCGTACACATATACTACAACATCGCTGTCAATAGTAATAGAAGCTGTTGTGGTTGCGGCACCTAAGGATCCGCTGCCCGCCGGAGCAATGTTGAACGGAGTGATCGCCAGAGTATTTCCAGTCAGGTTAAAGGTACGATTGTTGTATACTGCTGTCGTAGACGCATTCATAGTCATAGTAGCTGAATACTTCTCGTCAGAACCACCGCTCCAAGGATCAAAGCTCTTGATGTCTCCGTTAGAGTCAAACTTGATCATGTAGATAGCAGAGGTGCTGGAAGTGCTTACACCATACTTATCAGCGCCGTTAGATTCCGTACCATTATAGGTTACTTCCTTACCGTCGATCAGCATGTTATAGTAAGCGCCTGCGTCGGAATTATTCTTGCCCTTGGAATTAACCAGACCAAATACGTCGTCAGCGGAAGCGACATCGTTCAGCAGCATGGCTACGATTTCCTTGTTCTTGGTATCGTATACATAGTATGCATCAGTGGTATCACTGTCAAGAGCCTTGTCGTAAGTGGTTACGCCATAGTCGTCTTCATCATCACTGAGAGCTCCCGGAGTAGCAAAGTTATTCGCAGTGTAGTTAAACAGCACCGCATTCTTCGCTACAGTTTTGCTTGCAAAGTAGCCCTTGGAGCTGATGTTGGATCTGCCAGTCGTGAACAGGAGATCATCAGCAGCATTTGAAGCCGCACCGTCAACGTTCAGAGAGGTGATGACACCATCCTTATCCAGTCCATATCTTACAATGGCACCAGTGGTAACGTTTGCTGTCCAGGTTACGGAAGAACCGGTGCTGATAATAGCAGCATCTTCGATTTCATCCTCGTCAACGGTGAAGATCTTGTGGGTCCCATCGGCCAGGAACAATTTAATCTTGGCGTCTGCGGAAATCTTTCCGGTTTCTTTATTTTCAGTCTTCAGTACGATAGCGAATTTGTCAGCCTTGCTGCTGGTCTTTTCGGAATCATAGATATATCCGTAAGCATCCAACGTCAGCTCAACTTCATCCCCAGCTTTGATAGCGTCGGTGCCCACTTCTCCGGGGCCGCCGTTGCCGGCCAGTTCGTTAACCGCATATTTGTAAGTCTTTCCGTCGATGGTAACCTTCGTTCCGCCACTGTTAACCTTCGAAACTTCACCGGTCACCTTTTGGGTCGGTCCAACCGCGATTCTTGAGATATTGTTGTCGCTGGCTGTTTTGTAAACATAAGCAACCATATCAGCCTTGATGTCATCTAAGGAATCAACACCGATTAATTCGAATGTATCAAGATCGATATCTTCGTTGTTGTCCTCATCAAAATCGATTCCTAACAGCTTGTGATTGCTTTTGATATCTGCAACATCATCAGCTTCCAGTACACCATCTGCGTTTACAGTCCAAAGTGTCACGGAATATACTTCGCTGATTTTCTTTCCAGTCAGATCTACAGCCATGGTGTAGTTCGCACCTTCTGCCGTGCTGACTGGATAGCTTCCTACAGTCTCGCCGTTTTTAAACATAACGGCACTGGCTGTAGTAGTTGCGCCAATGTCTGCCAGAGCCTCAGCCTTCAGTGTATATTCAGTACCATCCGCTGTTGTCAGAACATCAGACTTGATGGTTCCTGATACGAAGGAAGAGAAGATCTCTTTAATCGCAATGATCTCCTTGTCGGAGTTCATGTATGCGCTCACCAGTGCGCCCTTGTACGGTGTCAGGTTGATTACGGAATCCTCATCGCCAGTTACGATGAAATTCTCATCGTCATTGTCGTAGTATCCGCCAACATTGTACATTTTGGCGCCCAAACGTTCCAGCATGGTATCGTACTTGACCGGGGTAGCATTTGCCGCACTGATTACAGTACGCGTAAAGTTTCCATCCTTATCGACCTTACCGATGGACTGATCCAAAGTCTGATACAGCATGATCGCGATATCGCCTCTGTTCGCACCGCCGGAACCGGTCTGGATGTCATCAAGAATTCCCAGGACCTTCGCTCTGGATACGAAGCTGGCCGGATAGGTTCCGTTCAGGGATTCGTCGGTATAGCCCAGAGCTTTGATCAACATGGTGGTAGCCTCATCGTAGGTTACGGTAGCGTCGGGATCGAATACGGTCTCGCTTCTGCCGCTGATGATTCCCAGTGTGTTGGCGTAAGCGATGTATCCCTTCGCCCAGTGGTTCTTGCTGTCTGCGAATTTAGGTACAGCATCGGTCTCTTTCAGGCCGAGAGATTTGATGACTAGGGATGCCATCTCCGCTCTCGTTACTGTCTGCTCCGGCTTGTAGGTTCCGTCTTCATAACCGGAAACTACGTCCAGGCTGGTCAGCACACGGACCGCATCCTCGCAGGCCAGACCGTCGATGTCGCTCAGCTTTTTATCGCTGGGAGTCGTCGCGGTGGCAGCGAAGCACATTCCAAAGCTTCCCAGAACCAGAGACAGTACCAGTACAAATGAAAGTACTTTTCTCATTTTGAAATTCCTCCTTTAGAAATTCTTCGAAGGGGAGTTTATTCGTTTTTGTTTATTCAAATCATCCTCCCCTTCTGAAGATAATTTGACATTATTCAAGTTGTTGTAAATGGTTGTAATGTTTGAATTTCATGGATTTTTTCTGATTGATAATGATGTAATACAATTTGAAGAACAAACATA
>NZ_LR027588.1 GCF_900605495.1 Bacilliculturomica massiliensis | reverse complement strand
GCCCTAGTGGGGGTGCCGCACGCACCAGGTGGGGCGGTGGTGGGTCTGTCACCGGTTCTGAACGCAGGGGAGGATCCGGCGGGTCCGGCTTCTGCGCGCGCCCAGACCTCCCGGGCCAAATAGCCCCCGCAGGAGACCGGGCGAAGGCCGCCTTCTTTTTCGTATTCTTTTTTTTCCCGTTGTATTGTATCTGATATCCATAGTACTACTAATGTATGAGAGCACCGCCGCTCCTTATGCGCGAAACCGTTTTAAAGCTGGAAATATCCTCCGCTTGATAAAAGAACATATGTTCTTTTATAATAAAAAGAGAACAGACGAGGATGGAGGAACAGCGAATGGACGGGGCAAAACGCATTATCTTTCATATTGACGCCAACAGCGCGTATCTGAGCTGGACCGCGGCGGACCGCCTGAACCGGGGGGACACTCTGGATCTGAGAACGGCGCCGGCCGTTATCGCAGGCGATCCGGACGACCGGCACGGCATTATTCTGGCCAAGTCCATACCGGCGAAGAGATTTGGGATCGTCACCGGAGAGAGCCTGTCGTCCGCCCGCGGCAAATGCCGGGAACTGCTGGTCTATCCTCCCGATTATGAGCTTTACATGGACTGCAGTCAGGCGATGTATGAAATCCTGCAGGAGTATTCTCCTGTGGTACAGCGATACAGCATCGACGAGTGTTTTTTGGATTTTACAGAATCGGAAAAGCGCTTCGGCGGAGCGGAACAGACGGCGGAACAGATCAGAGAAAGGATGAGGGAAGAACTGGGGTTTACGGTCAACGTAGGCGTGGGACCCAACAAGCTGCTGGCCAAAATGGCCGGCGAGCTGAGGAAGCCGGACGCTGCGGAGACGATCTGGCCCTGGGAGATCAGGGACAAACTTTGGCCCCTTCCCGTCCGCGAGCTTTTTATGGTGGGAAGGGCTACGGAGGAAAAGCTGCGGCGGGTCAACATCCGCACCATAGGAGATCTGGCCCAGACGGATCCCGGGTATCTGAAAACGGTCTTTCACTCTCACGGCGGATTGATCCACCGGTATGCCAACGGGCTGGACGATGAACCAGTAACGGCAAACGCGGATATTTTTCAAAAGGGGGTGGGAAACAGCGCCACCATGAGATATGATCTGACGGAACCGGAGGAGATCAGCCGGGCTTTGCTGGCGCTCTGTGAGAGAGTGGGAATGCGACTGCGCCGGCTGCAGTACACAGCGTCTCTGGTGGGGATCTCGCTGAAGACCGACGGCTTCATCCGGCGCAGCCACCAGAGAGAGCTGTCCTGTACGACGGACTCTACCACGGAGCTGTACCGCTGCAGCGAACAGCTTTTCTTCGAGTGCTGGAAAGGAGAGCCGATCCGTCAGGCGGGCGTCTTCGTCTCTCATCTGTCCTTCGCCGGACAGCGGCAGCTTTCCCTGTTTCAGCAGGATTGGGAACGGGAGGAACGCGTGGATCAGGCGGTGGACCGCATACGAAAGAAATTTGGCGACGGAGCCGTTATGCGCGGATCATTCGCCAACACAGGCCGCGCGCCGCTGCTGGGCGGCGTGCACGAGGGACGCTATATAATGATGGGAGGGTATGAACAATGAAGATCGTGGCGAAGCCGATCGACGCGGCTGTGTATTTTACAGGAAAGGAAACGCCCAGACCCTACAGATTTCGCTGCCGCCCGGAAAACGGAGAAGCGGAGACCGTAAAGATCGATCGGATCTTTCAGACAGAACGGACGAACATCGCCGGAGCTCCGGCGATCGTCTACCGCTGCCAGTCGCAGATCGGCGATACAATGAAGCTGTATGAACTTCGATATTTTATCAGGGAATGCAGATGGGAACTCTATAAGATATAGAAGATCTTCGCCGCCGCTGCAGTTTGAAGGGGCCGCGCCGGATAAATTAACCGGCGGTTAAATTTTCCGGCCTCCAATGAAACGACGGCTCAATTGCGGAGTCCTGGGGAATTCTCTATAATGAAACTATACTTTCCGTTGGCGGGGGCATACGCGTTTTGTCAGCGGAGGATAAAAGTGAGGAGGAAGCGTCATGGATATAAGCGCCCGGATACGGGAGAATCGAAAGAAAATGGGTCTCACCCAGGAACAGGTGGCAAATTTATTGGGAGTGTCCACGCCGGCGGTGAACAAGTGGGAAAAGGGCGCGACTTATCCGGACATTACCCTGCTGCCCGCGCTGGCGCGGCTGTTCAGGACCGACCTGAACACGCTGCTGTGCTTTGACGAAGATCTGACCCAGCAGGAAGTCGCGGAGTTCTTAAACGATCTGGGTCAAAAGATCAGGGACGAAAGCATTGAAGAGGGATTTCTGATGGCCATGGAAAAGGCGAAGGAATACCCTAACTCCGGGGAACTACTGCATTCCATCGCGCTGGTGCTGGAAGGGGCCCTGCTGATGTCGGGAAGGCCAGAGGAGGAAAAAGAATCCTATCTGCCGAAGATCAATGAACTTTATGAGAGGGCCGCAGAAAGCGACGACCCCCGCGTTGCCGAAAAGGCAAATTACATGCTGGCCTCCGGATGCATCGCCCGCGGGCAGTTTGAAAAGGCACAGGAAAAACTGGATCTGCTGCCCCAGTGGAACGCGCTGGATAAACGCACGCTGCAGGCAAATCTCTGGATCAAAGAGGGGAAGATCACTCAGGCGGCGGAATTGCTGGAACGCAAGCTGCTGACCAGCGTTCAGACAAATCTGTCCGTCTGCGACCAGCTGGCAAAGATCGCATTGATGGAAGGCGATGAGGAAGCGGCCGCCGCCGTCGCCGACTGCGCGAAAAAAGAATGCGAAGCCTTCGGACTCTGGGAATACAATGGGCATATCGTCGCTCTGGAGGTCGCCGTTTCCAGAAAAGACGTCCGGGGCAGCACCGCCGCGCTGAAAGCGATGCTGGAAGCGATCTTTACGCCCTGGACTCCGGGGAGCGCCGGAGTGTTCCGGCACGCTGCGCAGCATTGCGCGGATCATCCCGGGGCAGTGGGAAAGGCGATCCTTCCCCCGCTGCTGGCCGAGCTGGAGAACAATCCGAGATACGATTTTCTCCGTGGGGATGAGGAATTTCAGGAGCTGATCAGGGAATATGGGGGAAGGTGCAAAAGGAAATAAACTTCTTACCGGGCGTTCCTCCGCCGGTCAGGGAGGAACGCCCGGTAACGGCGGCCATACTGGAACAGTTTGTTGACGCGGTTGTGAAGTAATCCGGGCTTCTATTTTCCATGCAGGGGGGCGATTTCCACAGAGATCAACGCTTCATGACTAAGTCTTGGCCGGCAATTCTTTGTGCGGTCTCAGCTACGCGCGTATCTCGTCGATAATGAAATCTATAAATTGTTGTGAATAGGTGAAGTCATGCTGATTTCCCATAACGTGTTCGTATCCAATTTTGATATTATTTTCTTTTATTTGGAATGATAAAAGAAAAGAGGAGGTGCCGCATGGCTTATGTAAATGGAACACCGCGTGACCAAATCAGGCTGTTTGTCTCCTGGGAGGAAGAGATTGCTGCTGACAATCCGGTCCGGCTGGCCGACGCCTTTGTCGACGGTCTGGAGATGGACAAACTGGGGTTTACCCATGCAGTTCCCGCAGGCACGGGACGGCCAGCCTATGACCCCGCTATGCTTCTCAAATTGTACCTGTATGGCTACCTCCATATCGTAACGAATTGATTCTTATTATTCATAAACGCTCCATTCACAACTTCCGATATAAAAAAAATGCAGATCAGCAGTTGATCGAAAACACGAGAGAATCCATTTTTTCTTTTTGCCTTGTATTCAACATCAAAAAAGAAAAAAACAGAGGACGCAGCAGACAGTTCTATTATCTGCCTTGTCGATTTATGTCGCTTTTTTCTTTTTGAAAGCACTTTTGCACT
>NZ_LR027587.1 GCF_900605495.1 Bacilliculturomica massiliensis | reverse complement strand
GAAGGGGAGGATGATTTGAGCAAACCAAAACGAATAAACTCCCCTTCGAAGAATTCTAAAGGAGGAATTTCAAAATGAGAAAAGTACTTTCATTTGTGCTGGTACTGTCTCTGGTTCTGGGAAGCTTCGGAATGGCTTTCGCAGCCACCACGCCGAGCGACACAAGCTTGAGCGACATTGATGGCCAAAAATGTGAAGACGCTGTTCGTGTTCTGGCTAACCTGGACGTAGTTTCCGGATATGAAGACGGAACCTACAAACCGGAGCAGACAGTAACGAGAGCGGAGATGGCGTCTCTGATCATCAAGGCTCTGGGACTGAAAGAGACCGATGCTGTACCGAAGTTTGCGGACAGCAAAACACACTGGGCGAAGGGTTACATCGCTTACGCCAACACGCTGGGCATCATCAGCGGCAGAAGCGAGACCGTATTCGATCCCGACGCGACCGTAACCTACGACGAAGCGACCACCATGCTGATCAAGGCTCTGGGCTACACGGATGAATCGTTGGTTGGAACCTATCCGGCCAGCTTCGTTTCCAGAGCGAAGGTTCTGGGTATCCTGGATGGAATCCAGACCGGAACTGCCGGCGCCAACAGAGGCGATGTAGCGATCATGCTGTATCAGACTCTTGACCAGGCCATCGGTAAGGTTGACAAGGATGGAAACTTTAACGCTACCGTAATCGAGTGGAAGAAGGGTGACGGAAACGCTACTCAGGTTAAGAAGTATGACACCATGCTGGACCGTTTGGGCGCAGAGATTGCGTCCAGCAGCAACCTGAAAGGTGTGGCTGCGTGGAGAGAAGACATTGATGAAGACGCGTTCATCGTATCCGGTGACGAGGACAGCATCATCAACCTGACTCCGTACAAGGGCGCCGCTGTCAGCGCTTATGTAAACAGCGACGGCGACATTCTGGCGATCAAGGAAAGCTTCTCCACCTTCGTATCTGGCACCATCAAGGATGACGTTTTATCCCTGGCAGATGGAACCGAATATACTCTGAAGAAAGATGCGATCGATGATCTGACAAAGACCGCGGAATACTTCCAGAATGGAGATAATATCTCCCTGGCCAAGTTGGAGAAGGTTGCCAGCGATGATCTGAGCGCTCGCAATGAAGCGGTAAACTTCACACTGGCAGTGGATCTGAGCGGAAAGAAAATCAATGAAGTACATTCCGTACTGTACTGGCAGGTAACCAACTATGATTTACTGGAAGCAGATGATCTGAACGACATCACCAAAAACCACAAGTTGCTGGGTGTTGACTTCGATGAAGATAACAATGATGACATCGATCTGGACAGCTTTGAGCTGGTTGGAGTAAATTCTCTGGATGATATCAAAGCCGATATGGCTGCATACGTCTACAAGAATAATGATGATAAAATTGCTCGTGTTGCGGTAGGCCCGGTTGAGCGGATCAGCGGCGAAGCGACGAAGGTAAATAGTAAAGGAACGAAAGTAACCGTTGATGGAAAAGTATATAAGTATGCCAAGGAAGAACTTGCAGGAAACGGCGCGCCCGGCGAAGTTTCAAGAAATGAAATTGAAGCAGGCGATGACGTAGTACTGACCATGGATGCTTATGGATACATCTATGACTGCGACGCGGCCGGCGACTCCAACTACGCTGTCGTGCTGAGAATCGAAGATGACACCACCGACAGAGTAACCGGAGATGCTCAGCTGAAACTGCTCCTTGCAGATGGATCCAGCAAGATCTTCTCTGTAGACAAAGATGATATTACGAGCAGTGCAATTACCAATGGCGCATGGGTTAGAGCTAAAGTCACCACCGGTGCGATTGTCAAGTATAGTGTAGACAAGAGCGGCGTTATCGATGACCTGAGTGTTATCGTGACCAAGGGTGACAGCAGTGACGTCGTCACTGCCAAAGACATCCTTACCGGAACAGCGACGGCAGACATCACTGCAAAGGGTTACTTTAACGGCAAACAGCTGGCGACAGACGCAGTTCTCTTTAATTATGAAGATGTTAACTTCGGTCCCGGCAAGGCTATGAGTGACAAGGCGGATGACTACAGCATTGCGAAGTATGAGAACGTTCTGGATTCCGAGGATGTAAAAGCTTACTACGTTTATGATACCAACAAGAAGAAGATCGTAGCAATGCTGATGGATAACGCTACCAGTTCCAACGACATCTTTGGTGTTGTAAACAGCAAGGGTAAGAACAACAGTGCTGCTGGCGCGTACTACAACATGCTGATCGACGGTAAGGAAGTAACTTACAATGGCACGGATTCTAACGGTTCTGAAAGTATAGCGAAGTACAATGTAAGTACCAATGCCGACAGTGAACTGTACAGAGTGAAGTTTGATGCTTCCGGAGATATCAAGCAGTTTGAGTCCTGGAACAATGGAAAAGACAAGGTTAACCGTGCTACCATCACGATTAATAGTAGCAATGTTAATGATGTAAACATGAACAACCGCACATTCACTGCACCTGCAAAGAACATCAATAATGATTACTACAACGCGACCACTGCTGCTGTAACCAAGAATACTAGCCCCGAGGCTATTACCATCGACAGAGACGCAATCGTATACGTGTACGATAAAGCAGATGCTGAATGGCAACTCGGAAACGTCAGCGATCTGAGGGCCCTGAAAGCTAACACCAACATCCGTTTCTACGATGTAATCGACGAGGATGGTATCTATGACATTATCCTGATCGACGAGAGCGGTGCTGTTGGTTCCACCCCGAGTACGCCTGCTACCAGCAAGGAAATTACCGTAAGTTCTGGCGCAGCAATTAATTGCACGGGTGCGACGATCACAGTTCCTAACGGTGCATCTTTTGTTGAGTCTGTAATGACATTTAGCGGAGCGAAACTGACGATCGATACTGATTATACTTTGGATGGAAACTTCGAGTTAAAGATTACTCTGGATGGACTGAAGAAGCTCGGAATTGCTGCAAATCAGAGTACAACAGTCACAGTAGTTTTCGACAATAATGCGAAGACCACTGTCAAGGTAAACCGTATTGCGGATCACTAAATAGCGAATATCTTTAGTTTAAAAGCATATCGTTAGACGTAAAGGAAAATGTTGAAAACATTTTTCTAGAAAGCACTCCTCAGCGCATCGAAAGATGAAGTATGGGGAGTGCTTTTGTTTTTATTGATAAAATAAGTATCATTTGTGCAATCTCGTGTTATAATAAGGTAAACTAGATTACCATAATCAAAATTACCTAAATGGGAGATTGCTATGTTCTTTGGAAGAGAAACAGAGTTAAGAGAGTTAAATGATCTTTACGAAACCGATAGTTTTCAATGTGTCATCATCTATGGAAGGCGGCGTGTCGGAAAAACAACGTTGATTACGGAATTCATGAGAGATAAACCAGGTGTTTTTTATGTAGCACAGGAGAATACTCCGCAAATTTTGCTGCAGGATTTTTCTGACAAGGTCATTCACACTTTAGGCATCGAAGATTTTCAGAGTAGTTTTGACAACTGGGAAAAAGCATTTTTATTTCTTGGCAAACACGCTCAGGAGAAGCGATTTATTGTTGCAATAGATGAGTTCCCTTATATTGCCCGGGCAGAGCGTGAGATAAAATCGATACTTCAGAATGCAATTGACCATAGTCTTAAAGATACTAAATTATTTTTGATCCTGTGTGGTTCGCAGGTTAGTTTTATGGAGCGCGAGGTCCTTGGATATAATAGCCCTTTATATGGGCGCAGAACTGCACAGATGCGAATTGAACCATTTAGTTTTTTTGAGAGCCAATCGTTTTATCCGAACTATAACATCCAGCAGCAATTGGAAGCGTATTTTATTTTGGGAGGAATCCCCTTATATCTGGATCAATTTAATGACCAACTGTCAATAGAAGAAAATATCAAAAAGAATATCCTGAAAAAGTACTCATACCTATATGAGGAGCCCAAAAATCTCTTAAAACAGGAACTGCGTGAACCAATGAATTATAATGCGATCATTGAAGCGATCGCGCGGGGGGCCACTAATATGGGTACGATCGTGAGTAAATCCAAGATCAACTCAGATCAATGTTCAAGATATCTAAATATTCTAATTGAATTGTTGATTGTGGAGAAAGAATTGCCGTTGGACGAGGCGCCGACAAGCAGAAAAAGCATATACAAGTTAAAAGATTTCTTTTTCCGCTTTTGGTATGCTTATGTCTTCCCTAATATTTCTGAATTGGAAGCTTCAAACATTGAAGACGTTTTTGAAGAGGAGATCAAAGGAGACTTGTCAAATTACTATGGCCACTGTTTTGAAACAGTATGTCATCAACATTTCCGTCGTGAAAATAACAAAAGAAACCTTCCTTTTCGATTTTCAAAGCTGGGAAAATGGTGGGGAAATAATCCCCTTAAAAAACGTCAGGAGGAAATCGACTTATATGCAATTGGAAAAGAAGGGATCTATCTCGGCGAATGCAAATGGAGAAATGAACTCGTAGGTGAATCCGTTTTTAACACCTTGGTCGAGCGCAGGCAATTATTTCATGCAGATAAAGTCATCTACGTTTTGTATTCCAAATCAGGTTTTACAGAGAGTCTCCTACGGCTGGCCTCCGATCGATCAGATATTCTTTTGTATACGTTAAATGATTTCAAATTATGATCATTTAAACTGCCTCCACTGTTTCACCACAGCGGAGGCAGTTTTTATTTGAAACATTTATTAATAGGTTACTAGCCTTTTATGCATGCATAATAATGCGCTATTATTTATTAAATGTATTATTATGCTTTTGTTTTTGTCTCGAATATGTTTGTTCTTCAAATTGTATTACATCATTATCAATCAGAAAAAATCCATGAAATTCAAACATTACAACCATTTACAACAACTTGAATAATGTCAAATTATCTTCAGAAGGGGAGGATGATTTGA
>NZ_LR027586.1 GCF_900605495.1 Bacilliculturomica massiliensis | reverse complement strand
CCCTGTCCCCTATACACAACAAGATGGGAGAAAGAGACAGGGCAGGTGTGGCGTGCGCGCTTGGCCCGGCGCCTCGGCGCCAAAGCTCCACGGCGGCGGTGGTTGCCCGCACCTTGATGGTACTGTCTTCAAAATATGCTTCCTTACCCGATGCGCCGTCGCCGGTGAGGGTGATTTTCGCCAAATCCGCCTCCACTGCTTCTGTTGCAATGGCACCGCCGGTGTAGCCATAGGGGAGAAACACATAGACGCTGCCGTCAGTGCCAAGGTCGGGGTCAATCTTGAAGCTGTCAACGCCGTTTTTGACAGCGCCGCTGGTGGTAGCGTCAGCGCTGTTGATGATAACACCAACCCACGACCCGCCAATTTTCGCTCCGCTGCCGATGGAGAGGGAGGAACGACCCACCGTACCGCCCGCAGCGCCGCCATAGACGTTGTTCGTCACTGTACCGCCGCTGATGGTAATAGCGGCTGTATTCACAGAAGAACCGCTGCCGCTGCCGCCGCCGCAGACGTTGTTCACCTTGCCGCCGGTTATATTAACCGAAGCATTGTTTACTGTACCTTTGTAAGCGCCTCCATAAACATAGGATGTCTCACCGCCGCTGATCTTGACAGCAGCTGTGCCCGTAACAGTAGCTGTGCCGGTGGTACTCTCATCACCGCCGCCATAAACGCTGCCCGCCGTGCCGCCGCTGATGGTAACATTGGTGCTGCTCACAGCTGCATTCTTGCTGCCGCCGTAGACAGTGCTTACATTGCCGCCCAGCATGGTAATTTTTGTTTCACCTGTGATGGCGGTATTGTCGCTGCCGCCGTAGATGGTGTAGCCGACAAGGTTATTCCCCGTGATGGTACCATCGGCGAAATCGCCGGGCTTGAAAATGCTATCTCCATCGGAAACGCTTCCGCTGCCGTCCTCATCGACATAAATAACGGTTTTTCCGATGTCACTTGCCCCCGCCGCTAAAATCAGGGGCGCGCCGTTGGCGTAGATGCTTGTGGATACCACCGTTGGAACCGCCGCCGGTGCGGGATGAACCCTGCCCACCGTGCCGCCGGTATGGCTGAAATAGCTGCTCAAATTGTCTGCGGTCACGCCATTGGCAGCAAAATACACCGAATAGCCCGCCGGGTTTGCGGTGTTTGTCACCTGGGCGCTGTCCTTGATCTCCAGCACAACGGCGGCGGGGGAGGGCGCTATGTTAAGATAAATCGTGCCTTGCATGTTATATTTGTTCTCACTGGTGACAACTGCATTGCCACTAATCGTTATCTTGCCGGCGGAGGCGTTTTTAATGGCCATGCCATCCTGGCCCGTTGCCGACACCGTGCCGCCGCTGACCGTGACTGTGCCGGAGCTGCTGTGGATGGCACAACTCCCCCCGCCGCTTGCCGACACTGTGCCCCCTGTTACCATGACATTGCCGGAGGAGTAGCTAAAGATGGCATAGCCACTTACTGCTGACACCGTGCCGCCCTCTACCGTGACTGTACCGCTGGAGTTGTTATAGATGGCAGATGCCATGCCGGTTGTTGCCAGCTTGCCGTAGGCGCCGCTGTCCTTTATCGTAAGCCCCGCGCCGTCTTCCAGTTTGATTGCGCGGCCGTTGGCGAGGCCGCCGTACGTAATGGTATAGCCGTTCAGGTCCAGGGTGAGAGACTTGCCGCTGATTTCAACGCCGGTTGTGCCAAGGTCAATGTTGTCGATGATTTTCAGCGTGTCGCCGTCCTGCGCAGCCGTGATGGCGGCGGCCAGGGTGGCAAAATCGCCATTTGGATCAACCTTGGCGTTATCACGCCAAAGCTCCACGGCGATGGTACCTGCAAGCAGTGTGGGGGTATCGTTTATTATCGCCGTTTGCAGTGCCTGCACCGCCGCCAACAGATCAGAATGCTCATCAGCAAACTTCGCGAAGTCCTTGTCCGAAAGGCCATCAAGGGCGTCCAGCGCGGCGTTGATCTGCGCTGTGATTTCTGCCTTTTCCTCCTCGGTGGTCTCTGCCGTTATGCTGTCCGCATTTGGAAGCGCGGCAAATAGAGCCACAACCTCAGCGTAGGTGAGCGTTTTTTCCTGCTCCGTTCCAACGGGCGGTGCGTCCGATTCGGCGGCAAAGGCCGTCATGGGCACAAGGTTAAACACTAAGCAGAGCGACAGCGCCGCGGCCGCCAGCTGCCGCGCAGGCTTGCTCCGCAGCACCTTTCCCAAACGCTCCGCACAATCGCCTATCGCCGAAACGGCATACAGGAAAAAGACACAAAGCAGAGCAAGTGGTAGATGTGCCCTGCGCCTTTTTCCAAAGCGTATCAATCTTTGCAGCATTAAATCCATAACTTGATTCCTCCTCTTGATAATTTTCTTATCTTTTTTCGATGATAACTTCCGCCGCCGTAGGGCAGGCGGCTCATTTTTGGGGGGATACATTTCATATTCCGGCGGAACGCCGAAAAAAAACAAGCGGTTCAAAGCTCAATTTTCAGATACCTCCGTTCCGTAAAAAGCAAACAACCTTACAATCTTGCTTCTGTTCAACAAAATGCGCAGATTCGCGCTAAAATACACTTGCTCAGTCGATTTGCTTTTTCGGCCAGCAGCAGATTCCCACGTCCAGCGCCACCCGCTCCTTCAGGTGGAAATCAGCGTATTTACAGTACCAGCACACCCGTTCCTCCGGGAGTACGGCAGTGCGGGGCGTGAACGCCGGGCAGCATTGGCGGGGCCAGACGCTCCCGCCCACCCGGGGCTCCTTCAGCGGGCGATCCTCTCTGCGGCGGCGGCTCACTTCGGCGGACGTATTCATAGATGATCCCTCCTTATAGTCAGAATAGGATTGTTTCCGGGGGTTCCCCCGGAAACAGATAAGGGGCTTGCCCCTCATCTGAATATGCTCTGCCAGTTCATTATGCGGCGCGCCTTGATAGCAGCCCGGTTTTTTGTTACCGCTATTTTAGCAAAAAAGGGGCGGCTTATGGGGGGAAATGAGAAATTGGTATGTTTTTACGACAAATTGGTATCCCGTCTCAAAAAAAGTGTTTGACAGAAGGCTCATTTTGGAGCTTTAATCGTGTTAAAAGTTTCTGTCATGTGCGCGTTGCTAAGTTTCGCACCTCTTATTCTTGTCTAAAATTAGAAAAGGCACGGACTTCTTTGGAAGAAACCTGTGCCTCGATTTTTTATATAAAAGTAGCGCCCTTTTTACCAATCCCTAGGAAAGCCGCATAAACACTGGCTTCTCGGGGAAGAGAAAAAAGGGCGCCACCTAAATTTGATCTATCATTTACTAGGATTTAATAGATTTCTTGACTTCTCAATTCTTTGTAAAAGCCCATTTCGTGTGAGTTCAAATACCAAGAGGACTTTAAATCATTGAAATGAGATCCTCAAAGTCGCACTCCATTAACGGGCTTTTCAGGGGTAAAAACCCCCGAAAAAGCCTGATGTCCTGCGGTTTTTACCGCAGGACATCTTTTTCAGGATGTAATTGTGGTGCGGACGACAGGGGTCGAACCTGCACACCGAAGTACCAGCACCTAAAACTGGCGCGTCTGCCAATTCCGCCACGTCCGCATATTCATTTCACCGCCTGTGCGATCGAAACGCCCGGCCCGATCACTTATAGAAGATCCAGCCTATCATATTCTGATCGTTCCACCAGAGCAGCTCTTCATGCCATCTCACTTATGTTACCAGATCAAAAAAACAATGTCAATATAAATTCTATCAAGCGTTGATAACTGCTGAAAAATCGTTCAGCATCGATTTAGCGACCCGCGGTTCTGATGTGCAAGCGCATATATTTCATTCGGTCGGACTGTGCGGCGGATGAATAACTGAACAGCTTGTTTCCCTGTCGTGAAACCCGATCCGCAATAAAAATCTACATATTCTGTCTCCATTTTTTGGGGCGGCCGAAGGAGTCGGCGCCGGAATAGGTGAAAAGAGCAAAAAAAATGAAGAATCACCGAAAAACGCATGAAAATAAGGGCCGATCTCTCCATATTTGCCGTGAAATAGGCGAAAACACAGAAAAAAATGCAATCTCACCTATTTGCCGGCCCTATTTCGGTGAGATCGAGAAAAAAATCTGCCTTTCGTCTATCTGTCCCAAGAGTCCGCCGCCTGCCGGGGCTCATCAAGCCCGCCGGAGGCCGACAATGCAGCCGAAAATCTGCAGTCTGCCGGGGGCCATCAAGCCCGCCGGGGGCCGACAATGCAGCCGAAAATCCGCCGCCTGTCGGGGCTCATCAAGCCCGCCGGGGGCCGACAATGCAACCGAAAATCCGCCGTCTGCCGGGGCTCATCAAGCCCGCCGGAAGCCGACAATGCAGCCGAAAATCCGCCGCCTGCTGAGGCTCATCAAGCCCGCCGGAGGCCGACAATGCAGCCGAAAATCCGCAGCCCGCTGGGGATCGTCAAACCCGCCGGAGATCCGCCGCCTGCCAGATCAATATGCCTTCCGGAAGCCCACAGCCCGCCGGGGGCCGGCAGTAGATCCTGCTGCAAAACGCCGTCGCTCATTTTTTACAGAAATGTCAATGCTGAAATGGAGTTGAAAATGGCCAGTTATTTTCCACTTCACTTTCCAGACCACTTTCCAGAGTTGACACCCCAAAACACCCCTGATCACTACAATATATATGCCATCACTGGAAATTAAGTCCAAGACGTCAAAGCCCCGAAACCCATTGATATTAACAGGTTTCGGGGCTTATTTCTTTGGTGACTCCATCGGGAATCGAACCCGAGTTACCGCCGTGAAAGGGCGGTGTCTTGACCGCTTGACCATGGAGCCATCATACATTTTTATCCAATAAGCGGCCCATCTTCCGATGAGTCGCTTATTAGATTTTTCAAACTGGCGACGTCCTACTCTCCCAGGCAGCTGCCCGCCAAGTACCATCAGCGCTAGAGAGCTTAACTTCTGTGTTCGGGATGGGAACAGGTGTGACCTCTCTGCTATTGTCACCAGATCTCTTG
>NZ_LR027585.1 GCF_900605495.1 Bacilliculturomica massiliensis | reverse complement strand
AGCAAGAGATCTGGTGACAATAGCAGAGAGGTCACACCTGTTCCCATCCCGAACACAGAAGTTAAGCTCTCTAGCGCTGATGGTACTTGGCGGGCAGCTGCCTGGGAGAGTAGGACGTCGCCAGTTTTACAAAAAACGGAGTTACGAAAGTAGCTCCGTTTTTTAGTGTAAAACTGGAAACTGAAAAATTGCAATACAGCTGAAGCTGTGCAATTTCTGTATGACACCTACCAGCAATTTGCCTTGCAAATTGGGTTAGGTGTTCAAGCATGGGAGCGGCGGAGACCGCGAGTCGGAGGGAAGCGCATGAAGGAAACGCGGAGCGTTTCAGCGCTGACCGTTGCCCATTTTGCGCGGCTTCGGCCGCAGTGCAAAATGGGACAGCATGGGAGCGGCGCAGGCCGCGAGTCGGAGGGAAGCGCATGGAGGAAACGCGGAGCGTTTCAGCGCTGACCGTTGCCAGTTTGAGAAGAAGCGATCCAAAGGATCGCTTCTTTTGTTATGCGGAAAAAAGAGAGACGGCTGGGTGGGTGCTGGCCGCCAAGTACCTACCGCCAAGAGCCTGCCGCAGTCGTGTATTGTAGGCCAGTCTTAAACGGCGCTTATCCCAAGCAGGCGCGGCACAGATCGGTAAGCTCTTTGCTGCGGCCGCGGCGCCAGGTCGCTCGGCCATCCATTCTTTTTGGATCGTGGAAGGCGAGATAGCGGTATCGGAGTATCCTGGAATAGGCGAAAACAGCAAAAAAAATGAAGAATCACCGAAAAACGCAAAAAAATCAGGGAGGAATGTGCCATATTTGACGTGAAATAGGTGAAAATACAGAAAAAAATGTAGTTTCACCTATTTGGCGGTCCTATTTCGGCGAGATCGAGAAAAAAATCTGCATTTCGCCTATCTGCCTCCAGAGTCCGCCGCCCGCCACGCGCCGTGGGCCATCAAAGCAGCCGGAGATCCGCTGTCCCCCGGGGTCCAGCAACTCCACGGGAGCTCTACCACGCGCCGGGGGCCAGCGATGCAGCCGGAGATCTGCTGTCCGCCGGAGAACAGCAATGCAGGCGAGAATTGGCCGTCCATCGGGCGCCGGCAATCCTACCGAAAATCAATGGGATGTTGAGAAGCAGTAGACACTGTGAGCCCGCAGCTCGCTGAAGGCTAACAGCTGTCATCAACCGGCAGCTCGCCAGGCAGTACGATTGGTAAATCAACTATATTATACTAAATCAAGTAAATATAATGTAAAGAATACCATGAAATCGCAAAACTTGCGTGGGGCTTTTACGAATGCTATAATGAACAAAAGCCATAATAGAATGACAGCTGAGGCGGGCGGATTGCGTTTCCACTGAGGGAGGGCTTAAAATGGCGCTGGATTGTGACGGGATGAAATTGGTGGAGATCTTCTATATGAACTCCACGGACGGCATTTTTATTGTAGATAAGGAAGGAAAGGTGGTTTTGGTTAACCCGGCGATTTTAACAATGCTGGGAACATCGTATAAGGAATTGGTTGGGGTCTATGTCAGCGAAATTCTGAAAAATGGAATTTATACGGGGGCGCCGTCCTTAAAAGCGCTGGAAACAAAGAAATCTTTTACAGGTCTGGTCAAAGCGCGCAACGGGACGGAGATCATGTCCACCAGCAAACCGATTTTTGATGAAAATGGTGAGCTGCAGTGGATCATCACGAATTGCCGTCCTTTGTCGGTGGTGGATACCTTTTACGAGGAATACGTCAGAGAAACGGGGAAGCAGGATGTGAAGGACCATTACTTGTCAAAGTTGGAAAGGGAATTTGTCTACCATAGCCCGCTTATGAAGAAGCTGATGGAGCAGGTAGAGATCGTTGCGCGGAGTGAATGTACCGTTATCATATATGGGGAGACGGGAACCGGGAAAGGGCTGCTGGCGCAGTACATACATGATAAGAGCCCAAGGAGGACGAAACGTCTGATCGAGATCAACTGCGCTGCGATTCCCGACAATTTGATCGAGTCTGAGCTGTTCGGTTATGAGAAGGGAGCGTTTACCGGCGCAAGCACGGAGGGGAAGCTGGGACTGTTCGAGGTGGCAAGCGGCGGGACGCTGCTTTTAGACGAGATCGGCGAGATGCCCATGCACCTGCAGGCCAAGCTGCTTAAAGTATTGGACGCGGGTTATATCCTTCGGGTGGGCGGAACTGTTCATCATAAGGTAAATACGCGCGTGCTCGTGGCGACTAATCAGAATCTAAAAAAACTGGTAAGGGAAGGAAAGTTCAGAGAGGATCTGTTTTACAGATTGAACGTAGTGCCCATCACGATGCCGCCGCTGAGCAGCCGAAAGGAGGATATTGTCCATCTGGCTGAAAGAATTCTGGCCGAGCTGAATCAGAAGTACGGGGGAGAAAAGGAAATCAGTGAAAAGACAATGAAATGTCTGGAGCAATACGATTGGCCTGGCAATGTGCGGCAGCTGCGCAATGTAATTGAACGGCTTTATATCATGTCCCCGGGCAAGCAGCTCACTCTTGCATCGGAGATGACGATCAAACAGGATGAGGATATTTATACAGCAGAGGACAGCGGAAGACAGAGACGGCGCAAAGTGGCCGCCGAGGTGAAGCAGACGGAGGCCCGGACGGTAAATGACAGCGCTGCGGACAACGGCGCTACGCTGAGAGATTATCTGGCGGAGACGGAGAAGGAGTATATTTTCGAGACTCTGTCCGCATGCGGCGGAAGCGTGCCCGAGGCCGCAAAGCGGCTGGGGGTACATCGCACATCGCTCTACAAAAAGCTGAACGAATACGGTGGGTAACGCTGTCTGTACACATGGAGCCCGGCTGTATGTGTACAGCCAACAGCAGTCAGCAGCGTGTCAGAATGTGAAAAATCATCCCATGAGATGAGAATAGTTTAAACTAAAAAATGTTGGAGTAAGCAGAGGAAATGCATTACTCCAACATTTTTTTAATGGACAGAACTTGATCTGCGTTGGATCGGGCCTTATGGAAACGCCAGAAGAGATTTTCAGATATGCGCTGATCCCTTATCGGTCAGCCCGGTCAGTTTCGTAATTTCAGCGGAGGACATGCCGGCAGCTTTCATGCGGGCCGCGACTTCTTCCAGCACTTCTTCCCGCACTTCCTGCTTTGCACGATTCATTCGGGTGGCCTCGTCCCGCACGCCGCTCATGATGAATTCATACTTCTCTCTCAGCTGGGGATCGTCCGCAGCAAAATGATTTGGTTTCCTTCAGCGTTATTTCATTGTTAATTTTTTGGCATAATAATTGCATTTTATATTGTTAGAAAACTTGGAAAACGGAAAATTCGGAGAAGTCGAAATGAAAGAAACGCGTCAAAGACTGGACTTGAGCCGGTTCCGTTTCCGGCGGCGGCGCCGAAAATAAGAAAAGAAAAAATCGATGTGTAGACTGCAGAATACAAAAAAGTCGATTTTTTGCGACAAGTAAGAGGAGGTATCCAGGCAATGAAAGATCTAAACGGGTTGTCAAAAGAAAAATTAGAGGAAATGTATGTAAAGATGGAACAAATTCGTCAGTTTGAGCTGAAAGCTGCAGAACTGTATCAGGCGGGAGAGCTTCCGGGATTTCTGCATCCGTGCGCCGGACAGGAGGCCGCGGCGGTGGGGGTAATGACCGCAATAGATCAGGATGATTATATTTCGACAACTCACAGGGGACACGGACACGTGATCGCGAAAGGCACGGATCTGAACCGGATGATGGCGGAATTGTTTGCGAAAAAAGACGGATGCTGCCGTGGAAACGGCGGATCTATGCATATTATGGACCGCAGCCGTGGAATATTGGGAGCCAACGGGATCGTGGGAGCGGGAACCACGCTGGCGACGGGAGCGGCGCTGGCCGCCAAGATCAGCGGGAACGGCAGGATCGCCGTCAGCTTTTTCGGAGACGGCGCACAGAACGAAGGCTTTTTCCACGAGAGCATGAATATTGCTTCCATCTGGAATCTGCCTGTGATCTTTGCCTGTGAGAATAACCAGTATGCAGAGTCTACGTCGCAGAAGTATCACATGCGCCCCGATGACATCGCGCAGAGAGGCGAGGGTTACGGTGTGAAATCCTTCACAGCGGACGGAAACGACGTGCTGGATGTGTACGAGAAAGCGCGGCAAGCCGCGGAGATCTGCAGAAAAGGAGAGGGACCGGTGCTGATCGAATCCAAAACATATCGCTGGTTCGGTCATTATGTGGGAGATCCGGGGATCTACAGACCGGAGGGAGAAGCGGAAATGTGGAAGGGCCCCGAGAAAGAACCCATAGCCAGGTTCCGGGCGCAGCTCGCCGGAAAGGGCTTGTTCACCGAGGAAGAGCTCGACCAGCTGCGGGATCAGGTGGCCCGGCAGATCGAGGAAGCCGTGGCTTTTGGCAAGGCCAGCGAGCCCCAGGTCCCGGAGTTTGCGTTGGAAAATGTCTATGAGGAAGGACTGCTGTAAAAGGCGGATGAAATAGGAGGATACAAGCATGCGGAAGATTACATACAGAGATGCGATCAAAGAAGCGCTGGAAGAAGAAATGAGGCGGGATGACAACGTATTTCTGATCGGTGAAGATATTGCGGACCCCTTTGGAGGATCGTTTAAAGTGACGAAAGGGCTGTCCACGGAATTTGGCACGGAGAGAGTGAGAAACACGCCCATATCCGAGGCAGGTCTTACTGGAGCCGCGGTGGGCGCGGCGATCGCAGGGCTGAGACCGGTGGCGGAGATCATGTACATCGACTTCTCCGGCTGCTGCTTTGACGCGATCGTCAACCAGGCGGCAAAGATCCGCTATATGTCGGGAGGACAGGTGGAAGTTCCGCTGGTATTTCGCACACAGCAGGGCGCCGGAAAATCCTCGGCCGCTCAGCACGCCCAGAGCTGGGAGGCAATCTACGCGCATATTCCAGGGCTGAAGGTCGTTCTGCCGTCTACGGCGTACGATGTAAAAGGTCTTCTGAAGACCGCGATCCGCTCCAACGACCCGGTGCTGTTCATCGAGCACAAGATGCTCTACGGGGAAAAGGGAGAGGTGCCGGAGGAAGAATATACGATCCCCTTTGGAAAAGCAGAAGTCAGGAAAACAGGATCCGACGTCACCATCGTCGCCTATTCGCGTATGGTCCAGATGGCGCTGGAAGCCGCAAAGATGCTGGAGAAGGATGGGATCGACGCTGAGGTGATCGATCTTCGGACCGTGGTTCCGCTGGACCGGGAGACGCTGCTGAATTCCATACGCAAGACCGGAAGGCTGGCGGTGGTCCACGAAGCTGTCAAACGGTGCGGATTTGGAGCGGAGCTGACGGCCTTTGCGGTAGAGGAGGCCTTTGATTATCTGGACGCGCCGGTGGTCCGCGTGGCGGCGGAGAATACGCCGGTGGCCTTTGCCCCCCAGTTGGAAAATCGCATCATTCCCAATACGGACCGCATTTACACATCGGTGAAGAAACTGTTTGAATAGCCAGAGCTCGCAGAGAGCGGAAGGGAGTGAGAAGCTTGATAACATGGATTAATATGCCGAGACTGGGCCTGACGATGAACGAAGGCGTCATCACGCGGTGGATGAAGAAGGTGGGAGATACCGTCGAAAAGGGAGAGGTCATAGCTGAAATTGAATCGGATAAATCCACTGTTCCATTTGAGTCGCCTGAGAGTGGAACGCTGCTCAAGATAATCGCAGAGGAGGGCGCGGAGATCCCCATTTACGAACCTATCGCAGCCATCGGAGAGGCGGGTGAGGAAGTGACCGAGGCCCCGGGGACATCTGAACTGTCCGCATCCGGGCAGCCGGCTCCGGATCGGCCGGCGTCAGGTCAAACAGCGTCAGGTATGCCAGATCCAGATACGTCAGTTTCAGGACCGGCTGCTTCTGACGATGTCTCCGGCAGGGACGCAGTTCCGGGGGAGAGGGTCTTTGCCTCGCCGGCAGCGCGGAAAGCCGCGGCGGAAAACGGAGTGGATCTGAGGCTGGTACCTTTGCGGCAGGGGAAGAAACGTCTCGAAAAGGCCGATGTGCTCTCGTGGATTCAGGAGCATAAGGTGAAGAGCACGCCTCTTGCAAAACGCGTGGCCGAAGGAGCGGGGATCGATCTGGCCCATATCCAACCGGCCAACGGGACTCGCATCTACAGCTCGGATCTGCGCGGCGCCGCAGCGGAAGAACGCGAAGCCGCGCCGGCTGCACGCAGGAGGCCGGGCGGCCTG
>NZ_LR027584.1 GCF_900605495.1 Bacilliculturomica massiliensis | reverse complement strand
CCGCTGGACCCGGCGGCCAACGCCCCGCGGCGCACCGCCACCGAGACCAGACGCCTGCAGAGGGCAACAAGCATGCTGGCTCGATGAACGCGGAAGCTAACGTCTCCACGGCCCGCTGGACCCACAGCCAACGCCCCGCGGCCAATCCAGAAGCCCAACGCCCCAGAGACTTCAAAAGAACGGGAGGGCGATCCCGCACATCGGCTGCGGTATGGCACGGGAAGAGCCGGGACCTGCTCTGTATGAAATATGACCGGCAGGAACAGGACGCATATCACTTGAAATGAAATGCAATGAATGAAATGAACGAAAAGATCAAAATTTGAAAGGCAGTTGTTGATTAAATGGATTATGAAATAGTCAGGCTGATAGACAGACCAGAGATAAAGGAACAAGCGGCGCAATGGTTTCATGAGAAATGGGGTATTCCATTGGAAGCGTATTTGGAAAGCATGGAAGAATGCCTGAAGGGCGCAACAGTTCCACAATGGTATATGGCAATGGAAGGTAATAGGATCATCTGCGGTCTGGGAGTGATCGAGAATGATTTCCACGATAGAAAAGACCTTACTCCAAACGTTTGTGCAGTATATACAGAAGAAGATAGACGGGGCAGCGGAATATCCGGCAATTTGCTGGATTATGTATGCGCTGATATGAAAAAGAAGGGAATCGGCACGTTATACCTGATAACAGACCATACCTGTTTTTATGAGCGTTACGGTTGGAAATTCCTTTGCATGGTCCAGGGAGACGGAGATTCTGAAATGACAAGAATGTATATTCATTAGAGAACAGAGAACCCCCGCCGGTGAGTCCAAGGCGGGTGCAGGCCTGTTTCTCATTATGAAAGTCAGTTTATGAAAGTCAGCCCGCGGGACGAATCACGTTTCCCAAGGAAACTTTTCTTCATTCATATAAAAATATTGGGCTTCCACAGAATAAAAGTCTGCGGAAGCCCTTTTTGCAGTTCTATTTTACCTCGATAAAATATTCGTCGAACGCCTTCAGATGACCGACGATCTCCGCTGAGGGCAGAGCGTCTTTCAGGCGGGCGAGAAGTTTTACCGCGTCCTTTTCCGGCAGGGCGTAGAGCAGGCCGCCGGAGGTCTGGGGGTCGAACATGACGTCGGCCCGAGCCAGCGAAACGCTTGAGGACAGGCGGACCATTCCTTCCAGATACCCCCGGTTGTTGTAAGCGCCGGCGGGGATGATCCCCATCTCCGCAAATTCTTCAGCCTGGGGCATGAGGGGAAGGGAGGCCGAGTCGATCTCCGCCGCCAGAAAGCTTCCCCGGGCCATCTCGCACACATGTCCCAAAAATCCGAAGCCGGTAATATCGGTACAGGCGTGGACCGGGGATGCAGAGGCGATCTCCGCGGCTGTACGGTTCAGAGCCGCCATGGTCTCCACCAGGACTTTGAAGGTCTCCGGTTCTGTCAGGCCGGCCTTGGCCGCGGTGTTCAGAATACCGGAGCCCAGAGGCTTGGTCAGGATCAGCACGTCGCCCTCCCGCGCGCCGCTGTTGGTCAGGATCTCGGAAGGATGGGCGAAGCCGGAGACGGACAGTCCGTATTTCGGCACCGCGTCCTTGATCGTGTGGCCGCCGGTGACGATGGCGCCGGCTTCAGCCACCTTTTCATAGCCGCCCTGGAGGATGCCCTGGACCATGTCCAGAGGAAGATCTTCCGGGTAGCAGAAGATGTTCATGGCCAGCTTGGGTCTTCCGCCCATGGCGTAAACGTCTGAGAGAGAATTGGCCGCGGCGATGCGGCCGTAGTCGTAGGGGTCGTCTACCACCGGCGGAAAAATATCCACCGTCTGGATGAGCGCCGTGTTCTCGTCTATCTTGTAAACGGAGGCGTCGTCGCTGGTGTCGAAGCCCACTATTAGATTTTCATCGTGGAATTTCGGTAAGTGACACAGAACCTGTGCCAGGGCGTCGGGCCCGATTTTAGCCGCTCACCCAGCGTGAGGCGTCATGTCGGTCAGCCTGGGTCCGTTCTGATCGCTGCAGCTCATAGTCATACCTCCTCTGTTTTGTCTTCGTAAAAAATAGTGTTGACGGACATGTCTCCGGTACGGCAGGGCGAGCGCTGTTCTGACGCGTCCGGGAAGGTCCGGAGCGCGGTGATCTTCACCTGCGTTGCTGACTCGGAAAACAGCAGTATTGTACCACAATTTTTCCAAACCGTCTACTTTTACAGTAAGGAAACGAACCGCGGCTGGTAACGGCGACCTTTCAAAGCAGACGCCGCGATGGGAGACGGGGGCGGGAGCTTGCCGGGGAATGCGCCCCAGGCTACAGCCGGCGCAGAACGAATGCGTCCAGCAGCATGGTACGTTCACGGTACGTTGCAGGGGAACTCTGTCACGAGAGCGGAGGATCATCTTTCGGATCGGCTGTCTCAACGTGCCGGAGGTCAAGAACACGGAAAGAAAACAGCACCGCCCGGACATCCGCAGTCACCCGCATTCGGTGCAGTATTCTGCTGCGGATCTGGATCGCCCGTACGTCTGAAATGGACAGGAGATGGGTCGAAAGCGGATCGGAGCGGGCCGAAAGTGGATCGGAGGAAAATCAAATGTGGATCAGGACGGGCCGGTGACAGATCAAATGGGGGTCAGCCATGCGTCAGATTTGATTCAGATGTGGATCGGGCATGTGTCGAAAGCGGACCGAGCCTGTGTCGAAGGCGGATCGGGTGTGGTTCAGATGTGGATCGAACGTGTGTCGAAAGCGGATCGGGCATGTGTCAAAAGCGGACCGAGCATGTGTCAGAGGTGGATCGGGCACGCGTCAGAAGCGGATCGACCGTGGGTCAGGGATGGATCGAGCGCGTGAGGGAAACGGAAGGAAAAACCGGCCGCCAAAATTTTGTGCGTGATTTGCAATTGAATCAGCATGGATTTAATGGCATAATAAGAAAGAAGCGGTCCATGGACAGACTGCAAATGACGGGAGAATGATACGCATATGAACAATATTATCGTAGGAACAGCGGGACACGTAGATCACGGAAAGACCTGTCTCATCAAGGCTCTGACCGGGGTGGACACAGACAGGCTCAAGGAAGAAAAACAGCGGGGGATCACCATTGAGCTGGGATTCGCGGATCTGCACACGCCGGACGGCGAGACCATCGGCATCATCGATGTGCCGGGCCACGAACGCTTTATCAAGAATATGCTGGCGGGCATCGGCGGCATCGATCTGGTGCTGCTGGTGGTCGCCGCCGACGAGGGCGTCATGCCCCAGACGGTGGAGCACCTGGACATCCTCAGACTGCTGGACATCAAGCGGGGGATCATCGTGCTCACCAAGGCGGACACGGTGGACGGGGACTGGTTGGAGATGGTGGCCGAGGACGTGCGCGAGGCGGTCAAGGGTACATTTCTGGCTGACGCCCCGCTGGTGGAAGTATCCTCTTTCACGGGACAGAATATCGATAAGCTCAGGGAGCTGATCTTCGAGCTGGTAAAAGACTGCTCGGAAAAAAACTGCAACCCGGACATCCTGCGCATTCCCATCGACCGGGTGTTCACCATCGGGGGCTTCGGAACGGTGATCACAGGAACGCTGACGGAGGGCAGCATTACCGTGGGTCAGGAGGTGGAGATCTATCCGTCGCAGAAGCCGGCTAAGGTGAGAAACCTGCAGGTCCACGGCAAGATGGTGGAGGAGGCCAGAGCGGGACAGCGGACCGCGGTAAATCTGGTCAACATAAAGAAAGAGGAGATCCGCAGGGGCGACGTGCTGGCGGCGAAGGGCTCTCTGACCACATCCATGATGATCGACGCGAAGATCTCCATGCTGGCCGACGCAAAACGGGAGCTTTTAAACGGCAGCCGGGTGCATCTGTACTACGGGTCGGACGAGATACTCTGCAAAGCGGTGCTTCTGGATGCTGAGGCGCTGGCTCCGGGGGAGAGCGGATACGCGCAGCTGCGCGTGGAAGGGGAGATCGCCGTGCGGCAGGGCGATCATTTTGTCATTCGCTTCTATTCGCCGGTGGAGACCATCGGCGGCGGAGTGGTACTGGATGCAAACCCCAGAAAGCACAAGCGGTTTGACGAGAAGGTGATCGAAGCACTCTCCGTGAGGGAGTCGGGCGACGACAGAGGGCTTCTGGAGCAGATGGTGAAGGAAGGAAGCAGGGACATGCTGAATCTGGACGCTCTGGCCCGTCAGCTGCGCCGGACTGCTCAGGAGACCGCGCGGATGGTGGACGAGCTGGTGGCGGAGGGGAAGGCGGTCATGCTGATGGACAGGGTCCCCATACACCGGGATTATCTGGAGCAGGCGGCGCAGGCGGCGGAGAAGCTCCTTCAGGAGTACCACGAGAAGAATCCGCTGTCCCCGGGCATGCAGAAGGAAGAATTTCGCACTAAGCTGCTGGCAAAGCTCCACAGAAGCGACGTCAGGGAGGCGGATCTGCTGCTGAAGCGTTTTGAGGAGGCAGGCCGCGTGCGGACGGCCGGCAACGCCGTGGCGAAAATAGATTTTGAGATCTCTTACACGCCGGAGCAGAAAAAACAGAGAGACAGGCTGGATGCATTCTACAGAAGCCGGGGATTCGAAGCTCCGGAGATCGAGGAGGCGCTGGCCGGGGAGAAGGACAAGAACGGAGCGAAGCAGACGGTGCTGGCGCTGGTCAACGAGGGCGCGCTGGTCCGTATGACGGGGCAGATCTATATGCACAGGGAGTATCACGACAAGGCTGTGCAGCTGATAAAGGAACAGATGAATGCAAAGGGAAGCATCACGCTGGCGGAGGCGAGGGACCTGATGAACACTTCGCGGAAATTTGCGTTGATGATCCTGGACTATACGGATGAAAAAAAGCTGACGGTGAAGGAAGGCGACGAGCGCGTGCCGGGAAAGGGTTCGCTGCTGTAGACGAAGGAGTAGACATGGAATTCAAACAGATCGAAGCGTTTGTAAACGTGGTCAAGTACAAGAGCTTTTCCAAGGCGGCCGACGCCTGCTTTCTGACTCAGCCCACCATCAGCGCTCACATCAGCACTCTGGAAAAGGAACTGGGCGTGCCTCTGCTGGACAGAAACGGACGGGGAGCCGTGCCCACGGGACAGGGAAAGGTATTCTATAAGTACGCCGCCGCCATGCTGAACACCCGGGAGAAGGCGTCCATGGCCATTCAGGGATACGGAAAGGACATGCGGGGCGTGCTGGAGATCCAGTCCTCGGCTGTGCCGGGAGAGTACATGCTTCCGGGGCTTTTGGCGGAATTTCACGAACTGTATCCCGCCGTGCGGTATTATGTGATGCAGTCGGACAGCGAGGAGGTCTCACGGAACATCATGGCGGGCAAGGGCGAACTGGGCTTTGCCGGGT
The DNA here is from genome assembly GCF_900605495.1 of Bacilliculturomica massiliensis. Taxonomy (GTDB): domain Bacteria; phylum Bacillota; class Clostridia; order Peptostreptococcales; family Anaerovoracaceae; genus Bacilliculturomica; species Bacilliculturomica massiliensis. The sequence continues at coordinate 75,950 of NZ_LR027584.1, read as the reverse complement.
CGGTGGAGGACAGCGCGCTCACTTATGAGGCTCTGCTGGAAGATGAACTGGTGGTCATCGCCCCGGCGGACGGCAGGCTGGGCCAGATGGGCGGGGATGAGATCGCGGCGGAAGACTTTATGGACGAGCCGATGATCCTGCGGGAGCAGGGTTCCGGAACGCGGCGGGAGTTTGAAAATTACATATCCGGCCTGGGGATCCGCCAGCGAAATATGAACGTGGTGGCCAGGCTCTCCAGTCTGGAGGCCATCAAGCAGGCTGTAAAGGGCGGGATGGGCTCGGCGGTCATTTCACGTCTGGCAGCGGAGGATCTCGCCGGCAGTCCGGATGTGCGGATTTTCCGCATCAGAGGTCTTCAGATGAATCGTATGTTCTATCTGGTACACAATAAGAGCATTACTCTCTCGCCCATCGCGGAGACCTTCCGCGGGTTTGTGACAGGAAAATATCAGGAACTGCGCAGAGACGCGCTGAAACAAGCCGCGAAATGAAGAGACGGCGGAGTGAGAGGACGGGGCCTTACAGCCTGCTGTTCCTTCCATGAAGTCTCCGAATGGCAGGATGAGAAATCCGCATGAGCAATAGGAGAATATTATTAATTTTTTAACAATTATAGCTTGCATCTATATCTGATGCTATGTTAAAATATGCTTGTAAATGAACACTGACTGGTTGATGATTGCGGGAGAGTTTGCTCAGGCAACACCGAAGGAATAAGCAGCGCATGATGCCAACGTGCGCCGTGATGATCTCAGGTACCCGAACCGCAGTCGGACAGAACTCTGGAAAGCGAAAGCGCCGAAGGGGCAATTCCGGCGGAGGCCATAAAGGCAGTCCGCTGCAGGGAGAAACTCTCAGGTTAGAAACAGAGCAGAAGGCATAATCTTGCATGCTTTCTGCTCTTTTTTGTTGGAGAACCGAAAGCCTGAGAGAAGCGGAAAGACCGCCTGTCCCCCACGTGGGCGGGCGGGGGAGACCCAGACGGCCGGCTGAAACGCCGAAACGCCGAAAAACGGCGGGCCGGCAGGGCCGTGGATCCGGAGCGTCAGGCATACAGGCACTTCACAAATGAAAGGAGAACATCACACCAATATGATTATCATCACAAACAATGAAAAGGTCAGAGAACGCTATGGCGAGGATCACAAGATCATGTTTATTGACGGATCGTATCGGGATGTGCTGATCGAAGCGCGGAACAGAGTTCATCAGGGGCAGAAGCTGCTGACGCACCCGCTTATGGGAAGCGTCAAACCCAACGAAACGCCTTTTAAATCTGTGGCCATGTCCGAAGAGACGGGCCCGCTGAGCATGGAATCTCTCCAGGTGATCGAACACAGTATAGCCACATACGACAAATTCATGGAGATGAAGCGTCCCCATCTCGGGGAAAATGCCAGTGAAAGTTTAAAAGACGATTTCAGGGAGATCGATCTATCGCTGCTCGCAAGCGCGCTGGGCTAGCGCCGGCGCCTGTCCGGAAGACCGGAGGCGGGGAGCGTGGAAACGGAGGGAGCCGAAGGCGTCCTCCGCAAAAATGTCCCGTATGACCCAAGGCCATATCGGGAAGCATAAAACTGCCAAAATCAGATGAGGAGGAGACATTGCGATGAAATTAGAATTGGGTTACATCCATATCAATGACATTCAATTTGGTCCCGAATCCAAAGTGCAGGGCGACGTGCTCTACGTCAATAAAGACGAAGTGAGAGCCATGCTGCTTGAGGATGAGACCATCGCGTCCGTTGATATCGAAATCGCAAAGCCGGGTGACAGCATCCGGATCACGCCCGTAAAAGACGTTATCGAGCCGAGAGTGAAGGTCGAGGGAAAAGGCGGAGTATTCCCGGGGATCATTTCCAAGGTGGAGACCGTCGGAAGCGGGAGGACGAACGTACTGAAAGGCGCAGCTGTGGTCACCACAGGCAAGATCGTCGGTTTCCAGGAGGGAATCATCGACATGACCGGTCCGGGGGCAGACTACACGCCGTTCTCCAAACTGAACAACCTGGTGCTGGTGATCGAACCGGTGGAAGGAATAAAGCAGCACGCTCATGAGCACGCCACCCGCATGGCCGGTCTGAAGACGGCGGACTATCTGGGAAAACTGGCGAAGTCCATCGAAGCGGAAGAAGTGAAGACCTATGAGACCTATTCCGTGACGGAAGGTCTGAAAAAGATGCCGGATCTGCCGAGAGTGGCTTACGTTCTCATGCTCCAGAGCCAGGGTCTGCTGCACGACACCTATGTGTACGGCGTGGACGCCAAGCAGTCTCTGAGCACGCTGATCTGCCCCACGGAACTGATGGACGGCGCCATCGTCAGCGGAAACTGCGTGTCCGCCTGCGATAAGAATACCACGTACCATCATCTGAACAATCCGGTCATAGAAGATCTGTTCGAAAAGCACGGAAAAGAATTAAACTTTGTGGGCGTGATCATCACCAATGAGAACGTATATCTGGCCGACAAGGAACGCTCCTCCAACTGGGCCGCCAAGCTGGCCGAGTTCCTGGGAGTGGACGGAGTCATCATCTCTCAGGAGGGCTTCGGAAATCCGGATACGGACCTGATCATGAACTGCAAGAAGATCGAAGCCAAGGGGATCAAGACCGTTATCATCACCGACGAGTATGCCGGTCAGGACGGCGCTTCTCAGTCTCTGGCGGACGCCGATGTCAGCGCCGACGCCGTGGTCACGGGAGGAAACGCCAACGTAGTCATCAAACTGCCGCCCATGGATAAGGTCATCGGTCATCCGGAGGTAGCCAACAAAATAGCCGGCGGATGGGACGGAAGCCTGAAGGAAGACGGCAGCATCGAGGCCGAACTGCAGGTTATCACCGGAGCAACCAATGAGCTTGGCTTCAACAGACTGAGCGCCAGATAGGAGGGAAAGAAATGAGTAAGCTTAAAGTAGTTCACTACATCAACCAGTTCTTTGCCAACATCGGCGGAGAAGAAAAAGCGGATTATCAGCCGGAGCTGCGCGACGGATTCGTAGGCCCTGGAATGGCATTCAACACCGCTTTCGGCGAGGAAGCCGAGATCGTCGCCACCGTGATCTGCGGCGACTCCTATTTCAATGAAAATCTCGACACGGCCAAGAAGACCGTTCTCGATATGATCAAAAGCAAGAGCCCGGATCTCGTGATCTGCGGACCTGCATTCAACGCCGGCCGTTACGGCGTAGCCTGCGGCACCGTGGCTGCGGCCGTCAAGGAAGAGCTTGGCGTTCCGGTCATCACCGGCATGTACAAGGAGAACCCCGGCGCGGATATGTTCAAAGCGAAGGTCTATATCGCTTCCACAAAGAACAGCGCCGCCGGCATGAGAGACGCGGTGAAGATAATGGCGCCGCTGGCTCTGAAGGTCGCCAAGGGCGAAAAGATCGGCGCTTCCGCAGAGGAAGGCTATATTCCCAACGGAATCCGCGTCAACTTCTTTGAGAAGGAGAGGGGCTCCAAGCGCGCGGTGAATATGCTGCTTGCGAAACTGGCCGGAAAAGAGTACGTCACCGAGTTCCCCATGCCGGACTTCGACCGCGTGACGCCCAATCCAGCTGTGAAGGATATCTCCAAGGCGAAGATCGCGCTGGTGACCTCCGGCGGGATCGTGCCCAAGGGCAATCCGGATCACATTGAGTCCTCCAGCGCTTCCCACTACGGCAAATACGATATCGAGGGCGTGACGGATCTGACCGCCGCTACCTATGAGACCGCTCACGGCGGCTACGACCCCGTTTATGCCAACGACGACGCGGACCGAGTGCTTCCCGTGGATGTCATGAGAGAGTTTGAGAAGGAAGGCAGGATCGGAAGCCTGCACAGATATTTCTATACGACGACAGGAAATGGAACTGCCGTTGCCAGCGCCAAGAAGTTTGCTGCGGAATACGCTCAGGAACTGAAAAACGACGGCGTGGACGCGGTTATTCTGACCTCCACCTGAGGAACCTGTACGCGTTGCGGTGCAACGATGGTAAAAGAAATTGAAAGAGCGGGCATTCCGGTGGTCCACGTCTGTACGGTAGTCCCCATCTCCCTGACAGTCGGAGCGAATCGGATCGTTCCGGCGGTAGCGATCCCGCATCCGCTTGGCAATCCGGCGCTGTCTGCGGAAGAAGAGAAGGATATCAGAAGAAAGATGCTCTCCAAGGCTCTGGAAGCGCTGTCCACAGAAGTGACGGATCAGACCGTGTTCGACTGGGTGACGGTCTAGGAATTTTTGGGGCATACGAAGATCTTTTGATGTGATCGAATCAAAACACATATCTGTCTGCCGGTCCGCTCTATGGGCCGGCAGACTTAAAATCGGGCTTACGGGCCCGGTCCGCCAGGGCGGAAATAAGGGTTTCGGCCCAGGAAAAAAGTGCCGGGGCCAGACGAAAAATATCAGTTGACGAAATTCTCTGACTGTTTCATAAATGCAATTTTAAAAAATAATCGTGATTACGAAACGCTGGACGCTAGAAATTGGAAGGGATGCAAGTGTCGACAAAAAACTGTCGGTGTCGATCTGCCGTTAATCGGCGAAAATTTTGCCTTGACTACCGATGTGAGAAAGATTAATCTTATCTAAGATGAAAGGAGTACACACTCATGAGCAAAATTTATGATGTCATCATTATCGGTGCCGGTCCGGCAGGACTTTCCGCAGGTCTGTATGCAGGCAGAGCCAGACTGAGCACTTTGATTATCGAAAAGGCAAAGGACGGCGGCCAGATCGTACAGACGGCTGAGATCGAAAACTATCCGGGATCTCTGGAAGAGGAATCCGGTCCTACGCTCATCGAGCGTATGTCCAAGCAGGCGGCTCACTTTGGAGCGGAAAAAGTCTTCGACACTGTTTTGGATGTGGAGCTTCAGGGCGATGTAAAGACCATCAAATGCGAGAACGGAACGTATCAGGGAAAAACCGTAATTATTGCGGCGGGAGCTTCTCCGGTGAATATCGGATGCCCGGGTGAGAAAGAATTCACAGGCAAGGGCGTTTCCTACTGCGCCACCTGCGACGCCGCATTCTTTGAAGATTTTGAGGTCTACGTAGTAGGCGGCGGCGACGCGGCGGTGGAAGAGGCGATGTACCTGACCAAGTTTGCCAGAAAGGTCACCGTCATCCACAGAAGAAACGAGCTGCGGGCGGCCAAGTCCATTCAGGAAAAAGCGTTCAAGAACGAGAAGATGGATTTCATGTGGGATTCTGTGATCAAGGAGCTCAAGGGCGACGGACTGCTTTCCTCCATGATCGTGGAAAACACGAAGACCGGCGAGCAGAGAGAGATCGTTGCGGATGAAGAGGACGGCCTCTTCGGCGTGTTCGTCTTCATCGGTTTCAAGCCTCAGACCGAAGTGTTTGAAGGCAAGCTGGCTCTGGAAAAGGGTTACATCCGCACGGACGACGATATGAAAACGGAAATTCCCGGCGTATTTGCCGCGGGCGATGTGAGAGTCAAGAGCCTGAGACAGGTAGTCACGGCGGCGGCCGACGGCGCCATCGCTGCGGTTCAGGCCGGAAAGTATATCGAGGAGCACGAATAGAGAAAACGGAAGTATCGTGCGGTTTACTTCACGGTCGGGAGGACTTGTTCGCGGCGGCGCTGCACTGTCTGCAGACTGCAAACGTGTCGAGCCGACAGCTCACACGTCGGAACCGTCTGTTTGCAGGCGGAGACGCGTTTGGCGGCGGCCTTGACCGAAAGTGGCACGGGATTTGCGTAGTAAGTGGTGAGAGTCTGTTTTGCCGCTGAAAAAAGGAGGAGTTAAAATGCTTGAGGTAGATAAGAACACATTTGAAGAAGAAGTATTGAAGGCTGAAGGATACGTGCTGGTGGATTTCTATGGAGACGGCTGCGAGCCCTGCAAGGCTCTGATGCCCCACGTGCACGAGCTGGCTGAAAAATATGAGGGCAAGATGAAGTTTGCCGCTCTGAACACCACCAAAGCCAGAAGACTGGCCATCGGTCAGAAGATCATGGGTCTGCCGGTCATCGCCGTTTACAAAGGCGGGGAAAAGGTAGACGAGTGTGTGAAGGACGACGCCACCGTAACCAATATCGAGGCGATGATCCAGAAGTACATCTAGAACGGTTTATCCTGCCTGCCGGGCATGAGGCGCGAAGCAGGCAGATAAGCATATTGCAACATTATGCCTTCAACTGACGGGAGCAGGTCCCAAAGGGCCGTTAAAGCGGCAACTGTCAATTGACGGCGAGAAGGAGGAATGAACATGGCCATTTTAAATGGAAAAAAGGTCATCATCATCGGTGACCGCGATGGCATTCCGGGTCCAGCTATTGCTGAATGTGTAGTTTCTGCGGGTGGAGAGGTAGTTTTCTCTTCCACTGAATGCTTCGTTTGAACGGCCGCAGGAGCCATGGATCTGGAAAACCAGAAGAGAGTTAAGGAATTTGCAGAACAGTATGGACCGGAAAACTGTGTCGTATTACTCGGCGCAGCGGAAGGTGAAGCTGCCGGACTGGCCGCTGAAACTGTAACTGCAGGTGACCCGACTTTCGCAGGTCCTTTGGCAGGAGTCTCGTTGGGACTCAGCGTATATCACGTTTGTGAACCGGAAATCAAAGAAGAAGTAGATGCAGGAATCTACGATGAGCAGATCAGTATGATGGAAATGGTACTGGACGTGGATGACATCGTAAGTGAGATGAGCTCGATCAGAGAACAATTCTGTAAATACTAATCTGAGGTATGGAAGGGGTGGTTCTTTTTGAACCACCCTTTTTTCAAGCCGAAAATCCGGTGTTTCAGACCTTCCAACATTCGATCGTTGCAGTATAAAGAGAGACAGACAGCGCGTTGATGAAAAGCGTATTATTATCAGAGTATCAATAAAGTGAGGAGAGAGTTACATGAGCAACAGCGTTTTGAAAGCAGCCAGCTATATCCTGGTCCATGTTCCGGATATGGTAATCCACAATGGAAGCACGCAGACCACCGAGCGGATCGTCAATCCCGAGTCCGAGTATCTGGTGGAACTGCCCAAGCATATCAGAAGCTATGAGGATGCGGTGGCCTATCCGCCCAACCAGACTTATATCGGAAACCTGCCTATCGACGATCTGGCGGCAATGGGACAGCCCTGGTCAGACAAAAAGTTTGACGGCGCGGACCGCTTTGGAAAATTCGGCGAGATCATGCCGGAGGATGAGTTTATTCTGCTGATGCAGATCTGCGATACCTTCGATCTGGTCAAGCTGGAGAAGAGCTTCGTGGATGCGGTAAAACCCAAGCTGGCGGCTCATCCGCTGGTGACGGAGAGCATGATGGAGCTGGTGAAGGAAGGCGTGGACGAGGCCGACATCAAACACTTTGTGGAGGATGAGCACGCAGAAGCGCTGCGCACCGGCGGAAAGATCGTCGGTTACGTAAAGCGGGCCCACGACGTCGACGTGAACCTCTCCGCCCACGTTATTTTTGAAAATCTGGTGTCCAAGGCCTCCGAGGTCCTGGCCCTGATCCATATCGTAAAGAACGCCGGCATCAGCCCGGAGGACGTGGATTACGTCATCGACTGCTGCGAGGAGGCGTGCGGCGACGTAAACCAGAGAGGCGGCGGCAACTTCGCCAAGGCTTCCGCTGAGATCGCCGGGTTTGTGAACGCCACCGGTTCCGACACCAGAGGCTTCTGCGCCGGTCCGGCTCACGCGCTGGTGGAGGCCGCTGCTCTGGTCAAGTCCGGGGCTTACAAGAACGTAGTAGTCGCTGCAGGCGGCTGCACGGCCAAGCTGGGCATGAACGGCAAGGATCACGTGAAGAAAGATCTGCCTATTCTGGAAGACGTGCTGGGCGGCGTAGCTGTTCTGGTCACTCAGAATGACGGCGAGAGCCCGGAATTCAATCTGGACTACATCGGCCGCCACAAGGTAGGGACCGGTTCTTCTCCCCAGGCTGTCATCACCTCTCTGGTGACCGATCCGCTGGACGCGGCGGGCCTTAAGATCACCGATATCGACAAATTCTCTCCGGAGATGCAGAATCCGGACGTCACGAAGCCTGCGGGGGCCGGAGACGTGCCGGAGGCCAACTATAAAATGATCGCGGCGCTGGGCGTAAAGAGAGGCGACATTGAGCGGGCAGGTATTCCCGAGTTTGTAAAGAATCACGGCATGGTGGGATTCGCTCCCACGCAGGGCCACATTCCTTCCGGTATTCCCTATCTGGGCTTTGCCAGAGAGGATATCATGAGCGGAAAGATCAATAGAGCCATGATCATCGGCAAGGGCAGCCTGTTCCTGGGCCGTATGACCAACCTGTTCGACGGAGTTTCCTTCATCGTTCAGGCGAACAGCGGCGCGGAAGAGGAAGGCGGCGTGTCCGAGGCTAAGGTCAAGAGCCTGATCGGCGAAGCCATGAAAGGCTTTGCGGCGGCGCTGCTGGCGGACGAGGAATAGTACAGGGGTATAGCGGCGGTCCCATGGGCCGGCGGCGGGAATGAGGCGGCGAAGCGTCGGCAGAAGCGACCTCGGCGCCCCAGGCCCCAGGGAGGCAAAAAGCCTTTCCGGGCTATCCCGGAGACGGAAAAACGCCGTCTGAACAGCGGACCGCGGATGAGAAAGGATAAATCAATGTCAGAAAAGCAGATCAAAAAAATGATCGCCGGAACCTTTCTTGAGATGGCTGACGCCCTTGAGACTGGAGAATTCGGCAAGAAGCCGGTGATCGGCATTGCGGCCGAGGGCAGCGAGCACGGCATGGAAAACATCTATGAAGGCGCTCGTCTGGCTGAAAAGAGAGGCTGCAAAACGGTGGTCATCGAAGGCGAGGACGTACACAAAAAGATGGAGCAGATGCTGGATTCCGGCGAGATCGACGCGGCGGTGACCATGCACTATCCGTTCCCCATCGGCGTGTCTACCGTAGGACGGGTGGTAACGCCGGGCAAGGGCAAAGAAATGTATCTGGCTACCACCACCGGAACGTCTTCCACAGACAGAGTGGAAGGCATGGTGAAGAACGCCATCTATGGAATCATCGCGGCGAAGGCCAGCGGCGTGGCTGAACCCACGGTGGGGATTGCCAATATAGACGGAGCGAGACAGTGTGAGAAGGCGCTGATCGCGCTGAAAGACAACGGTTACGATATCCGGTTCGCGGAGTCGGCCAGAGCCGACGGCGGCGTGGTCATGAGAGGAAACGACCTCCTGACCGCGTCCTCCGATGTAATGGTCATGGATCCCCTGACCGGAAATCTGATGATGAAGCTGTTTTCCGCTTTTACCACCGGAGGCAGCTATGAGGCCACCGGCTACGGCTACGGGCCGGGGATCGGCGAGGGCTACGACCGCATCATCATGATCATCTCCAGAGCCAGCGGTGCTCCTGTCATCGCGGGAGCGGCGGAATATGCCGCTCAGCTGGTGAAGAACAACGTTTTCGCCGTGGCGAAGGCAGAGTTTGAGAAGGTCAATAAAGCGGGATTCAAGGATATTCTTGCCGGACTGAAGACCGGCAAAAAGGGCGGCGCTGAAGCCGCTCCGGCGGAAGTGAAAGCTCCGCCGAAGGAACCCTGCACCTCTCAGATCCCGGGCATCGAGGTCATGGACCTGGAGGACGCGGTCAGCGCTCTGTGGGGCGCCGGTATCTACGCGGAGAGCGGCATGGGCTGCACCGGCCCCATCGTCATGATGTCCGACGCCAACAAGGAGAAGGCGGTGGAGATCCTGACCAAGGCGGGGTATATAAAGTAAGATATCCGGAGATAATCTAAGACAGCGGGATAGAAAGACCAGCGGTTTTTCTTCGCGGCGGAGCTCTGACGACGGCGCGGACCTCGCTGAAATGATCAGTTTTAAACAAGCAGTACGGCTGGCAGAAGACCCGCGCTTCATGGCATGTGCGCGGGTCTTCTCCGGTAAAACGCCGCGGGCCCGGCTTTGGCTTTCAGCATGAAGGCCGCGGCGGTGCGGCGGGACAGATAAAAACGCGATTCGGAATCAGAGGGCCGGATCGCGTTTTTTGTAATATTTGTAATATAAGAGACATCATCTGTGGTGATGGCCTGCAGCCAGTCATGGTGTAATACCCGCACAGCGGATATTACGGATTCTGTGCGCGGCGGACGCGGTGAGACCAATAGAGTAGTGATGGATCGGGAGATATTCCGGAAAGAGGGAGGATGGGCAATGGGAAAAGACGCGGAGTCGACGGGGCGCAGAGAGACGGCGCCAGAACTTGACAGAGCACGGATATTGGCGCTGTCAGAGCGTTACGACAGCTTTTATCTGTACGACGAAGGGTCAATACTGCACAGGGGAAACCGCTTGATGGAAAGTTTCCCGGGTGTGGAATTTTTGTATTCCATCAAGGCTAACTCTCTGGAGAACATAGCGGCCGCGGCTTTTCGCATGGGCATGGGAGCGGACGCCGCCAGCATAGGTGAAGTGCGCCTGGCCCGCCGTCTGGGACTGGACGGAAGGGAGATCTTTTACTCGGCCCCGGGCAAGGGGATCCGCGATCTGGAGGAGGCCCTGGGACACGCCGTTGTGACGGCAGACAGTCTGAGTGAAGTGAGGCGTATTCAGGAGATCGTAGAGCGAAGAGGAACAACGGCGGAGATCGGGATCCGGATCAACCCGGATTTCACGTTCTTTGCGGAGCAGGGCGAGCCTTCAAAATTCGGCGTGGATGAGGAGACTTTTCTTGAAGAGGCGAAATGGATCGGCGGACTGTCCCATGTGACGGTGACAGGCATCCACGTGCATCTGCGCAGCCAGGAACTGCGTGCGGATACGCTTGCCCGATACTATGAAAAGATTTTTGCCATGGCGGATCGGGTGGAAACGGTCCTGGGGCGTTCGCTGGGCTTTCTCAATCTGGGTTCCGGACTGGGGATACCCTATGGGGAGGAGGACGGGGAGCTTGATCTGACATATCTGGGACGGAAAACCGGGAAGATGCTTTCGAACTTCCGGGCGGAACGCCCGCAGACAAGGATCTTCATCGAGACGGGGCGCTACCTGGTGGGGAAATGCGGGGTCTATGTGACAAAAGTGGTCGATGTGAAGGTGTCCCGCGGCAGGAAATTCGTACTGCTGCACAATACCCTCAATGGCTTTCTCCGCCCCTGTCTGGAGCAGCTGATCCTGCAGTACGCGGATGGGACGGGAGCTTTCGCGCCGGGATCGGGATCGCGGGAGCTTACCGGCACAGAACCGCTGTTTACGCGGCGGGGCGCATTTCACTTTGAGACGTTCAGCGGGAGGCCGAAGGATGAGAGACCCATGGAGACGGTGACCCTCGCGGGAAATCTCTGTACGTCGGCGGACGTGATGGCGAAAGATATCCGGCTTCCCCAGCTGCGTCCAGGGGACGTGGTTGCGGTGACCAACGCCGGCGGGTATGGAGCCGTATTGTCCCCCATGCAATTTTCATCTCAGACGCCGCCTGCCCAGTTATTTTTAACTGCCGGCGGCGAGATCAGGCCGGCAGCCGTGCCAGGAGCAGGAGTTCAGGATGCTTCCGGGGCGGATGGGGAAAATGTCGGGTTTTAAACGGGAAACTTAGGTATATCCATAAAAAAACAATGAGAGCGGGCATCCGGAAGCGGACGTTCGCTCTCATTGTATTGTAAGACTGCTGCGGCGGGCAGGGGAAGCCATGATGCTTTCGTACCGACCGATCATTCGTTTATCATTATCCGAATGATTTCCTCGTCTGTCTGGACCATCCCGTTGTGGGCCATCCTGCCCACGGCCTCCACGGTCTGATCCGCGCTTTCCTTTACGATACCGTCTCCGCCCCGGAACGTCCGGTGCCGTTTCGCCAGTTCGTAACCCATGAAGGCGGCCTGCATGGATATGGCGATTTTTGCCGCGCAGGAGGGCTTCGCGCCGTCGCAGACGATTCCTGAAATATTGCCCAGCGCGTTCTTGATGATACTTTCCATCACCTCATAGGACGCGGAATCCAGCCACGCGATCCCTACTACGCTGGCCGTGGCCGCGCTGACGGCGCCGCAGTATGCGGACAGCCTTCCGATTTCCGCCTTCTGATAAACGGCGATTAGATTGCTGATAAGCAGGGCCCGGATCAGGCGATCTTCGCTTATTCCCATGTGCCGTGCGTACTCGATGACCGGGAGAGAACCAGTCATCCCCTGATTTCCGGAGCCGGAATTGATGACAACAGGCAGTTCAACGCCGCTCATCCTGGCGTCAGAACCGGCCGCTGCTTTGGCAATACAACGCATTCTGATGTCGTTTCCATAGGATTCCAGCATTGTTCTTCCTACATTTACGCCGTAATTGCCGGCCAGGCCCTCATCCGCTATCCTTGTATTATATTCGATCTGCCTGCGGATAATAGGGCGCAGCTCATCTAGCGGAATATTTTCGGCGAATTCTAAAATGCCCTTCAACGTCATGAAATCTCCGTGGCCGTCGTCTCCCGCGCCTTTGTTTGAAGGATCGATTTTTTGCAGCAACAGGTTTCCGTTTTTCTCTATACGAACAACGTTGGTATGGAGATCCTTGATCTCCACCAGGGCCCGTTCCGTGCCGGAAAAGACCTCGACGATGATGTGGAGCTTGGCGTCGGAACTTAGATGCCGGACCTCCACATAGCCGGGAATGGCAAGCAAACGCTCCGCCTCTTCCGCTTCTCCTTTTTTGAGTTCCCGCAGTACCTCTAAACCCTCTTCTGGTCGGCCCGCGACGGCACCGTAGACGGCGGCCGTTTCGATACCTTTTTTTCCATTTGTATTTGGTACTACCACACTCTTTACGTTTTTGATAATGTTCCCGCTGGCATAGACGATCATCTTATCGGGAGACGCCGCAAGAACTTCGCGGGCCTTCGCCGCGCAGAAGGCCAGGGCGATGGGCTCCGTACATCCCTCGGCAGGTATCAGCTCTTCCTTCAGAATCTGAATGTATTTCTTTTTTACCGTTTCGTCCATTTCCATATTTCCTCTTTTCTCTGCATCTAAGCGGAAAGGCGGCAGCGGCATGAACCGCTGTCGCCTTTTTTGTTTTGTCTATGGGTTCGTGATAAACCGCGCAGGATTCAAGCTGTTTGATCCGGAAGATACGTTTAGCGGTCTCTTTGTTTAGTCAGCGTGTACTCGCAGACATCCTCGCCGCGGGCAAGAATCCGGGGAAAGCTCAGTTCAATATTTTTGCAGTCGGCATAGGCCGCGTAGTCGCCGTAAATCAGCATGTCCAGGCAAAAACGCTCCATTTCATCGGCGGTGCAGCCCATCTCCCGAAAGGCTTCCATATGGGGACAGTGTTTAAAGTTGCAAACTGCCTTGTCCTCGTTCAGTTCTTCGATCTCAACCTCATAAACCAACATCGCTTCCTTCGGGTAGTCGTTCTTCACTACCTCGCGGCAGTCGTCGGTATTGTGGAAGCTGCCGGACCGGCAGGAACCAAATTTACGGGAAGCCTCCCGCATAACTTCAGTGGCATCGATATCGGGATGAAGCTCCAGCAGAGTTTTATAAACGCAATAGAAGAATTTAGACCGATCCTTGATGGCGGATTCCACCGCGTCGCGCAGTTCCTGATCGCTGGTAGGCTCGTTCATACGGATTTCCGATAAGAGCCTCTCATAATTGGCTTGATCATTTGTCTTTAACATTTCTTTTTCCTCCCTTTGTTTTCATTAGCAGTTTTGTTTTATATCATCTCTCGTCAATACCTTTGGATCGACGGCAGGACCGAAATCCGCTTTCACCCACCTCAGGAACGAGACAGTCATAATGATGAATACGAAAATCAAGGGCAGACCCACCACCACGCAGGCGGTCTGCAAAGACGACAGCCCTCCCACTATGAGAAGACCCAGAGCGCCGAAAGCCAGCATGGCCGCCCAGACGAGCCGCCACCACTTGGAGGGCTCTTCCTGATCACCGCTTTTTCCCTCCTGGACTTTCAGCGTGCTGAACGCCAGGGTATAGGCCGCGGAGTCATAAGAGGTTCCGGAGAAGATAAAGCCGTTGACGATGGCCAAGGTCAAGATCAGGGCGGAGGCCGGCAGCGTATTTAGAAGCTCTGCCACCGCTACATTGCCGTTGGCAGAGGCAAGGATTTCTGACAGGGGCAGCTTTCCGCTGAATTCCAGACTCAGGCCATAACCGCCGAAGATGAAAAAATACAGCCAGCAGCCCAAAGTGCCTGCCAGAAGCTCTCCCAGAACGACCTGCTTGATAGTACGGCCGCGGGAGATCTTGGCTACAAACAGACCCATTACCGGACCGAAGGCCAGCCACCAGGCAAAATAGAAGGTGGTCCATCCCTGAGGAAAACCGCCCCCCGCCACGGTATCTGTCCACAGACTCATACGCAGGAAATTGTTGAACATCAGTCCCAAGCTGTCCATGCTCAGATTCAAGATATACATGGTGGGACCGGCGATGAGGACGATCGCCAGCAGACCGTAGGAGATGATGATGTTTATGTTGGAAAGACGCGCGATCCCTTTGTCCAGTCCCAGATATACACTGGTACCGAATAATGCTAACCAGACGATGATTATGCCGACAGTCATAACAAAATTGTTTTCCCAGCCGAAGAGGGTATGGATCAGCTCTGCCAGCAGGGGCACGCCGGTGCCGATAGACGCCAGCGTAGCGCCGAAAATTCCAAATAGAGCCAGAATGTCAATGATCTTTCCAGGGACGCCGTTGCTCTGTTTGCCCAGCACACCCTGACATGCCAGACTGAAACGGAAAGCGCTCTGTTTCCTTATATAAACTGAGTAGGCGATGGAAATGGTCGGAATGATATACAGAGCCCACGCGGTAAGGCCCCAGTGGAAAACGCCGTAAGTCAGCGCGAATTCCTTCGCCGCCGTGGAACCCGCTTCTACGCCGGGAATCACGCCGATGGGAGGTCCCGCCAGATAGGACAGAGGTTCCGCAATGGACCAGTAGAACAGCGTGGTGCCGATCCCGGTGCAAAACAGCATGGCGATCCATGTACGATTTGAGTACGCGGGTTTATCCGCTTTGTCTCCGAGCTTTATTTTGCCGTATCGGCCCAATGAAAGCCACAGGCAGAAGGCGAGAGCGCTCAGACCGGCAATCTCAAACAGCCATCCAAACTGATGAGTCAGAAAGCTCAGAAGTGTGTTGATGACTTCAGAGCTTCTGTCCGGAGCGATGATCAGGCAGAAAGCGATAACGGCGGTAACCAGCAGAGTCGGAACGGCCAATGTCAGGTCGATCTTGGAACCTTTTGTCGTCTTCATTTTTCATCCTCCCGTTAATAAAAGTATTTTGATGATAACTCTGGTCTGTTTCCCTGTTTGCAGTCCTGGAATTCGATCCTAAAGGCCAGCCCCGTCATAGCGCCTCCTTCTCCGCGTGTCTTCTGATGTGTGTCTGGGGATCCCTCATGTTGAATTCTCTGGAAGAAGCAAAACTGCGGTTCATCACGATAGTGCATATGGAGTTCTATTCCGCCGTGGCCACAAAGATGGATTTCATCTGGGAATAGCTGTCCAGCGTGGTCTTGTGGGCTTCGCGTCCGTAGCCGGACTTCTTATACCCGCCGAAAGAGGTTCCCGCCGGATACAGGCCGAAGGCGTTGATCCACACAAGACCGGCTCCGATCGCTCCCGCCACGCGGATCCCCCGGTTGATATCCTGAGTCCAGACGCTTCCTGCCAGACCGTAGGGCGAATCGTTTGCCATATCGATCACTTCTTTTTCATCGGTGAAGCGAATACAGGCCAAAACGGGTCCGAAGATCTCCTCCTGGGCGATGCGCATTTGATTTGTCACATCAGCGAACAGGGTAGGTTCCATAAAGTATCCCTTGTCGAAATCTCCTCCACACTTGCGGTTTCCGCCGGTCGCCAGTCTGGCTCCCTCTGCCTTGCCGATGGTCACGTAGTCCAGGATCACCTCTAACTGATGGCTGTCGATGACGGGGCCCATCTCGCTCTCATCGTCCATGCCGTTTCCTACTTTCACCGCCTGGAACCGTTCGGTAAGCGCCTGGACGAATTCATCGTAAATATCGGCGTGGATAAAAGCTCTGGATCCCGCGCTGCAGATCTGTCCGGCGTTGCTTAGGATCCCCTCGCAGACGCTGTCCAAGGCTCTATCCCACTGGCAGTCGGGGAAGAGGATCTGAGCCGATTTTCCGCCCAGCTCCAGGGTCGAAGGGATGATGTTTCCGCCGGCGATGGCGCCGATCTTCGCTCCCACGGCGGTAGAACCGGTAAAGGCGATCTTCCGAATATCCGGGTGTGCGGCCAGAGCTTCCCCGCAGCTGCCGCCCCCGCCGGTCACGATGTTGAGAACGCCTGCCGGGATCACGGACTGCACCAGCTCGGCAAAGATCAACAGCGACAGCGGCGTGCTGCTGGCCGGTTTAATGACGATGCAGTTGCCCGCCGCCATAGCCGGGGCGATTTTCCAGCAGGCCATGGAGAGGGGATAATTCCACGGAACGATCTGTCCCACTACCCCCAGAGGTTCGCGCTTCAGAATATTAAAATTTCCGTCGCCCTGATCTACATAGCTTCCTTCCCCAGATCGGATGCAGGAGGCGAAATAGCGGAACTGGTCCACCACATCCTCTATATCGCAACGGGCTTCCCGCAGCAGCTTTCCGTTGTTCAGGGTCTCTATCTCTGTCAAATATTCCAGATTCTCTTCTACGATATCCGATATGGCCCACAGAAGCTCTGAGCGGTCCCGTACGTTCATGGCCGCCCACTGAGGAAAAGCGCTCCAGGCGGCCTTCACGGCTCTGTCCACGTCCGCCGCCTCCGCCTTAGCCGCAGCCGCCAGCTTTTCCCCGGTAGCAGGGTTGAACACGTCGAAGGTCTCTCCTGACAACGCCGGCGTAAACTCTCCGCCGATGAACAATCCATAAGTCTCTTTAAACGTCACTGCCATTCTGTTTCCTCCCAGTCTGATCGCTGCCGGCCGCGCGCCTGTGCCTGCGCGCCGGCCGACGGTACGCTAAATATCCACTTTAAAAACGGTCTGTTCCTGAATATCTGAGGTCAAAGCAGAGAGGGCCACGCCCACTCTGTGATACCGCAGCTTATTCTGCTCTTCACGGCTGGTCTTTGGGTCGCCCAGCGGATACGGAATGGAGATCGTAGGCACGATCCGGTTTGCTCCGGTGGTCTTTGCCACAGGAAGCAGATTGCACATCTGCACCACGGGGAGTCCGGCCCGTTCGATCTCTTTTACCATCGTTGCGCCGCAACGAGTACAGGTTCCTCAGGTGGAAGTCAGTATCACCGCGTCCACCCCGTCCTTTTTCAGGCATTCCACCATCTCTCTTGCCATTCGCTGCGCTTCGCCCTGTGTGGTGCCCGTGCCCACCGTGGTGTAAAAATGATCGTCCAGTTTACCGATCCGCCCTTCCTTTTCATACTCCCGCAGAGCGTCCAGAGGAACGACCACGTTTGGATCGGCGTCCGCCGCCGCAGGATCATAGCCTGCGTGAATGGTCTTGAATACGCCGCTTTCCAGGCGATCCATACTGGAAATATCGTATCTGCCCCACCTGGTGGCGGAAGCGGACTGGATCTTATCCGGGTTTTCCACCGGCACAATGCCTCCGGAGGTGACAAGGGCCACCTTAGCCTTGCTCAGATCGTGGATCGCCGTTGCGATGGGCACCCGGTCCAGCTTGGGAATAGGCAGCTCCGTGACAAACGCCTCGCCCCGGACCCGCTTCAGCAGCATATCCACCGCCCGGTCCGCCGCGGTGCTGTTTCCTTCAGTCCAGGCCTGATGGCGGATGCCCCGCGCAAAGTAGCGCTCCGCTTCGGCTCCCAAAAGGGGCTCGCCGTCCAGCAGCTTGTTGCAGAGTCTTGCCATATCAGCCAGATTGCCCCGCATCTTTACGGCGCTGTTGCCGCCCTTCATAATATACATATCCTTTTTGAACATCTCCACCCCGGGGTTTTCCACGTGCATGGATGTTACCACTGGAACTCCGAAGCGCCGGCTCACCGCCCTGCAGACGGAACCGCAGGCTACGCCGTACCTTCCCGCCTGAAAGGCGGGTCCGGCGATGAAAAGGTCGAACTCAAGCTTTTCCAGTTCGCCGATAATAAAGGCCAGCGCTTCCTCTGTATTGGAGCCCATGAAATTATCGCCGCAGATCACAGTGTGTGTGATCTCACCGTGCAGCTGGGCCGCCATGGGCTGCACCGGTCCCACCTGCTCCGCCCGTATGACGGGCTTAAAATCCGCTTTGTCCTCCCCGCCGATCTGTCCGAAGAACTGATTGACGTACATGATCGCTTTCTTCATGCTCCTGTCTCTCCTTAAAATTCAATCATTGATTTCTGCGACCAGCCGATGACCTGATCACCGCAGAACATGGCGTTGTTTTCCATTATAATAGAGCCGTCGGGCCGCACCGAGGGTCCTAGGAGTTCGTCGTCGGACCATCCGCCGGATACGCCGTCCCTGGCCAGGGATTCCAGCTCGCCAAGCACCACCGGCATGGGCGGAAGTTCGATGAGCTCAGAGACGTTGCCGCAGGAGACGATCGCCGTGAGCTTTTCATCCAGCGTGACCAAAGGCTGGGACTGGCCGTCCCTTCCCGTACACTCGTTGGTCATGCCCACGGTCTTCACCCCCGCGTCCTCCAGCGCCGCGATGCAGGCCACAAAATCCGCGTCCGGGTTGCCGTATCCTTCCTCCGCAACGATGGCCGCGTCCGCACCCAGAGAGCGGGCGAGCTCCTTCACAAATACTGCCGAACGCTCCTTCTGCTCCAGAGCCACGTTCAGGTTCGACATGACCACGCCCAGGAAATTCAGCGTCTTCCCGTCCTCCTCATAGAGTCTGCGAATGACGGGAGCGTTTTGAAAATCGTAGGTAGACCATTTGGATGAGCAGGGCATGAAGCTGCCGGAGACCACGGCGCCGTTCAGGATCTCGTTGGGATTCATGAAGGTGGGCAGCATGTGATTGGCGTCCCATCCGTACACCAGATCGTTGTATCCGTCCTCTTCCATCTGGGACTGGAGCTGCATCACATAGATCACAGAGGGCAGGCCGTTCTTTCCGCTGTCCCTTTTTGTCACCGGTTCAAAGTCATACTCGTCCGTGTCCTCAGGCGTCAGATCCTTCACGCAGGCTGCCAGATACTCGGCCAGCTTGTGGACCGCCAGACGCACCGCATGGTTCTTCTTCTGCTGTTCCTTCTGCTCGAAGGTCTCATCCGTATCAGCCACCAAAACTACGTTGATCAGTCCGGAAAAGTAGGTGTACTTTGCTCCTTCTCCTCCCATATCGATCAGTCCGTCCTGGAAGCCGCCCCAGTGACGACCTACGGCCAGAACGCTGCAGCCTTTTAAAGCCTTCGTCTCTCCTTCGGCCGCGCCGGTCACCGGCCCTGAAAAACCGGGAAACAGCGGTTCGCCGTTGGTCTTGATCCGGGGTTCCACCGCCTCCTTTACCGGAAACAGTCTGACCATATCTCCCGGCTTTACGATGTGCAGCTGGGCCTCTGTGATATGAGGATCCTGCCGCACAAAATCCAACGCCTTCTCTTTGTCGATGGTCAGCACGCCGTCCCTATAGGACAGCTCCGACCCAAACACAATATCTTTTACGTGAAAATTTCCGATCTTCAGTTTCATTCTGCTTGTCCCTTCTCCCATGCTTCATTTTCGGCGGTACGTCCGCCCTTCTTACTGTCATTATAATCTGTACAGACAGTTTGTCAATCGTGTTTATTAAATAATCATGATTTAATTTGTTTTTAGAGTACCATACACAAAAGTAGATGTCTATCATCGATCTTGTGGACGATGGGAAAAAGAAGAAAGTAGTCATATATCCCATGGCGGAATGCCAAATATTGAATAATTCAAAGGAGTTTTACGGCGTGGGACAGTGTTATTAACCGTGAATTCTGGGGAAATATACAAATATCCCGGCAAACCTTGAAAAATAGGGGGAAAAAGATTAAAATCACAATTGAGGTTGGATCACGGGTAGAGGACAGAAGAGGGAGACCATATGAGTAATAAAAGCTTGAAGGAACGGCGAATCATGAGCTACTTTATCGAAGCGACCATCGATCTGATGGATAAGGAGGATGTGGAGAGCATAACCATCCGAAAGATCGCAGACGCCGCGGGGTACAACAGCGCGACGCTTTACAATTACTTCGATAATCTGGATCACCTGATCGTCTACGCGTCGGTGAGCCGGCTGAAGGAGTATATCAGAGACCTGCCGAACTATTTGAGTCAGGCGGGTAACGCCTTCGAGGAATACCTGGCCATCTGGGAGTGCTTCAGCAAGCATGCTTTTCAGCTGCCGGATTTTTATTACCGTGTGTTTTTTGGAAAACTCAGCAGTTCCACGCCGGAAGTCATTCGCAGGTACTACGACATCTTTCCCGAGGAACTGGAGGGTCTGTCCCTTCCGCTGATCGGCATGCTCACGGAGGGAAACATTTTTCAGCGCAATCGGAAGCTTCTGGAGAAGTGCGCCGCGGAGGATATGCTGGAGACCGCCTGCATCGACGAGATCAACGAGCTGTCTATCTTCTTCTTTAAGGGTCTCCTCTCCGAGCTGGTGGAGAAAAAGCCTGATTGGAAGCCTGACAGACAGGCCGAGAAGGCCATGTATTATATGAGGAAGATATTTCTTTCCTGCGGCAGCGGCCAGTGTGAGATCGTCAGCACGGATCAATGAAGGCCTGCGCGCCGGCAGCAGGATACATTTTATTATTTGACATACCTGATTTTTATTATCAGAATGCAGAGACGCCCCGCCCGTCGGCTTTGGCTGGGGCGGGGCAGAATATCAGGCAGTGAAGGGAATCCCGGAGGGAACCATGGGCGAAAAAATCAAGAAACAGATCAAGACATATTTACTGCTGGTGCTCAGCTGCCTGGCCTGCGGGACAGCTGTAAACTGGATACTGCTTCCCAACGGATTTGTGACCACGGGAACCACGGGACTTTCCATCGTGCTGGAGGGGCTGACCGGCGTCAACTTTACCATTGTCTGCTACGCCATCACCTTGGTCATCGTGATCGCGGCCTTTGCCATACTGGGGAAAAAAGAGCTTGTAAACATAATATTTCTGTCGATCCTGTATCCCACCGTCCTGCTGGTGACACAGTTCATAAACGTGAGCATCACCTTTGAAAACAAGCTGGTGGCGATCCTGGCCTTCGGCATCCTCTATGGGCTTGGGGTGGGGATATCCTATCGGCTGGGCTATTCCTACGGCGGAACGGACACTCTGGGAAAGATCCTGAAAGCCACCGTGCTGCGGTTTGTTCCCCTGAAAGTCATTTTCATGCTTCTGGATGCGGTCATCTGCGCCATTCTGTTTTTCACCTATGGACTGGATCTGGCGGCCTATGCGATCATCGGCCAGATCGTATACGCCAATGTCATGAACTATGTGGTCTTTGACTTTGGAATGCAGATCTATCAGATCCACATCATCAGTTCAGAGCCCGAGAAGATCAGGAATTACATCCTGAACGATCTCCACCGCGGCGTCACCGTGCACCATGCGGTAGGCGGCTACACCGGCGAGGATAAGATCAAGCTGGACTGCGTCTGTTCGCCGCGGGAATTCGTGTTGCTGAAGGAATATGTGGGCCAGGTGGATCCCCGCGCCTTCATCGAAGTGTTCCCCGTGGTCTGCGTCATCGGAGAGGGAAAACAGTTCTACGATATAGACGAGGCGGGGAAATTCTAGCACGAGACCGTCTTTCGGGACGGAGCAGGAGAAAATAAATCTTTCCCTCCTGAAAAAATGGGTTGACAGGGGAGGGAAAATGCTTTAATGTAGTAAACAATAAATCAAATGAAACCGCTGATTAAGAAGAGTAGGTTTGAGCCGGTCACTTACAGAGAGCCGCGGAGGGTGGAAACGCGGCAGGGAAGCTGAAACTGAATGGACTTATGAGGGCAGGAAGAAAGGCTGACGGCAAGGGCGCCGGCTGAGTAATGCCTGACGGGATCTCCGCCCGTTATCAAGGGAGTGCATATCATGTTGTATGCAGAACAAGTGGGCGTCGTATACGTCAATTTGGGTGGTACCGCAGAAGTTCAAGACTTTTGTCCCAGCAGGAGCTGAGATGAAAGTCTTTTTTGTTTGGTTCAGAAACGGCCGGATCGTTTCGCGGCGTGTCGGAGACTGGCAGAGAAAATGCAGGATGAGCTGCACGGTCGATCGTCCGCCATGCGAAAGGGAACAGCACGGAACAAACAGCGAGGATCACACGGTTTCAGAAGCAAAAGCCGCTTCGGCGGCAGTCATAGGGCCGGAAGACCAGAGAATAAGGAATTGGCCGAACACAGGAGGAAACAGAAATGACATTGAAGACTACGAGAATACCCCATCGTTTTTATCTGACGGAAGACCAGATGCCCACACAATGGTATAATCTGCGGGCGGACATGAAAGAACAGCCCGATCCCATGATCAATCCGGCCACCGGAAAGCCGGCTGTGGAAGAGGATCTCTATCCGGTATTCTGCCAGGCGCTGGCCCATCAGGAGATGGACGGGAAAACGCGGTATGTGGATATTCCCGAGGAGATCCAGCAGATGTATAAGATATACCGGCCGTCGCCGCTGATCCGGGCGTACAATCTGGAGAAAGCGCTGGGAACGCCGGCGAAGATCTACTGCAAGTTCGAGGGCAACAACACTTCTGGAAGCCATAAACTCAATTCAGCTATCGCGCAGGCGTATTACGCTAAGGAGCAGGGTCTGAAGAGACTTACCACTGAGACCGGCGCCGGCCAGTGGGGCACGGCGCTGGCAGAGGCCTGCTCGTATTTCGGGATCCCCCTCACCGTTTATATGGTAAAAGCATCCTATGAGCAGAAACCCTTCCGCAAAGCCATTATGCAGACCTTCGACGCGAATGTGATCCCCAGTCCCAGCGAGACCACGGAAGCCGGCAGGAGGATCCTGGCGGAGCATCCGAACACGGGCGGGAGCCTGGGCTGCGCCATTTCGGAAGCGGTGGAAAAGGCTGTGACGACGGAAGGCTGCAAGTACGTGCTGGGATCGGTGCTGAATCAGGTCCTGCTCCATCAGTCGATCATCGGACTGGAGACGAAGGCAGCTATGGAGATCCTGGGCGAATATCCCGACGTAGTGATCGGCTGCGCCGGCGGCGGTTCCAATCTGGGCGGCCTGATCGCCCCCTTCATGCAGGATAAGCTCCTGGGTAAGGCTGATCCGCGCATCGTGGCCGTGGAGCCTGTCTCCTGTCCGTCGCTGACCAGAGGAAAGTACGCCTACGACTTCTGCGATACGGGGCGGATCACGCCCATGGCGCGGATGTACACGCTGGGCTGTGGATTCATCCCGTCTCCCAATCACGCGGGAGGCCTGAGATACCACGGCATGTCGCCGATCCTGTCCAAACTGTATCACGATGGATACATGGAAGCCGTGGCGGTGGAACAGACGAAGGTGTTCGAAGCGGCGGCCTTCTTTGCAAAATATGAGACGATCCTTCCCGCGCCGGAATCGGCCCACGCTATCCGGGGCGCCATGGACGAGGCGTTGAGATGCCGGGAAACAGGGGAGGAAAAAACGATCCTGTTTGGCCTGACGGGAACCGGATATTTCGATATGACGGCTTACACCTCCTATCACGAGGGGACCATGAGCGACTATGTGCCTACGGATGCTGATCTGCAGATCGGATTTGATCAGCTTCCGAAGATCCCGGGGATACAGGAATAGACTGGGAACCACTGAGAACGTCAGGATGAAAACCGAAAAAAGATGACTGAAAGGCCGCTTATCCGCAACTTGGGATAAGCGGCCCTTTTGTTCCTGTGCCGGCGGTCTGAGTATAGGCTGAGGGACGGGGATGGGCCTGCGGTCAGTTGGCCCGCCGGCCCGTCGGAAGCCGAGAGCTGGGAGCTGGGTGCCGGGATAGGTGAAAACAGCAAAAAAAAAATTAGATTTCGCTGAAATCCGTGTGAAAATCAGCGATCATTTCTCAATACATGCTGCCAAATCGGTGAAAACGAGTCAAGAAATAGTTTTTCACCTATTTGGCAGCTCTTTTTCGGTGAGATCGGAGAAAAAATGTAGATTTGGCCTATTTACCGGCAGAGCCTGTGTTTGCCGCAGGACCGAAAGCTGCGGGGGAGCGACGATCTGCCGACGGTCAGCCTTGTACAGCGCCCCTGCCCTACATCACAAAGCCCAAAAGGATAAACGCTGCCGCTGAAATGGCCGCCATGGTCAGGGTGTAGGGCAGCTGCGATCTGATGTGATCGATGACGTCGCAGCCCGTGGCCGCACAGCTGACGATGGTGCTGTCTGAAATGGGGGAGCACTGATCGCCGAAGATCCCGCCGCTCCAGATCGCGCCGGCGAGAAGGGCGATATTCACATCCATGGCGAAGGCGATGGGCATGGAGAGCGGTATGATGACCGCCATGGTTCCCCAGGAACTTCCGGTGGAAAAGGCGATGATCATGGAAATGACGAATACGATCATAGGCAGAAGGGCCGGGTTCAGAAGGCCGGAAAAAACGTGGGCCAGATATTCCCCGGTTCCCAGAGTGGCGACGATATCTCCGACGCCCAGCGCAAAGGTCAGGATGATGACGATGGGGATCATATTGATCCAGCCTTTATAGAGCGCGGCGCTGACCTCCTTTGGCGTCAGTATTTTTTTGCCTGTGATCATGATAAAGCCCGCAGCGATGCCGGCGAGGACGCCCCAGAGGAACGATTTCATACCGGCGCCGTTGAGGATATTCCCGTCTCCGGTAGTGTACATTCCCCAAACGGTCACTGCGATCATCAGCAGTACGGGGACTCCCAGGATTGTAACGCTGCTGACCTTATCAGTGATCGCGTCCCCTGATTCGGCCTTGACGCCTTTTCCCGGTGCGTCTAAAAGCCCTTGCTGCGCCGCACGCAGTTCAGCTTTTTTTATGGGACCGAAATCGAATCCGGTCAGGATCATGACGGGCACTGTGAAGACGGCTAGGAGCACATAGATGGAGCAGGGGATGGATCTCACCAGAACTCCGGCCGCGTTTTCCACTCCGGCGCCCTCCAGAACGCTGATCATGTAAGCGCCCCAGCTGCTGAGCGGAATGAGGACGCAGACGGGCACGCCTACGGAGTGAACGATGTAGGCCTGTTTTTCATGAGATGTGAGATACTTGTCGTTCAGCGGCTTTGTGATGGAGCCTGCGATGAGACTGCTCATACTGGCGGATACGAATACGATGATACCGATCAGCCATGTGAAGAGATTCGCCGATTTTTTTGATTTGACCAGAGTGGTCCTGGTGGTCAGCAATTCCACAAAGCCGTTGACACCTCCCGCCGTCTGGATCATGTAGATCATGCCGCCCAGAAGGGTGATGGCCAGCATTGTGGTCACATTTCCGCCGGATGCGAAGACCCCGGTTATGGAGTTGATGGTGCCGTCTACGCCGGCGAATATATGATAGCCGCTGATGATGACATTACCTAAGAAGAGACCGAGCAATAACGAAGCGTATACATTTTGTGTGATCAATGCCATGCCCACAGCTACAATTGTGGGAACGAGAGACATAATACCGTATTCCATGTTCTTCCTCCTCTCTGTGGCTTCCGCTCTTGCTTATAACAGCAGAAATCCCGCAGATATGATTAGTATATAATAGATCAGGATCGAAAACTTTCTTTGACTGATATGGCTGACCACTTTTTCGCCTGTAAGGGTGCCGGCCAGTACGGCGGGCAGCAGAAACAGACCTGTTTTGAGAGTCTCCGGGTCGAGGAGACCATCCCATAAATATTTGCACAGAATGATGCTGTTTAAAGCCACCCAACAGCAGCAGATCGTGGCTCGGAGCTCCGGCTTGCCTTTTACCGTGCGGGAAAGGTAGGCGATCAGCAGCGGTCCGCCCGCGCCGTAGGCGGTCTGTATGATCCCTCCGGCCATGGGCATAAGGCAGGCGCACCAACTGACCGACGCAGGTCTCAATTTCTGTTCGTCCTGTTTTCTGAGCTGACGCAGGCAGTGAATGGAATAGATCGCGGTAAACGCTGCCAGCATCAGTTTGAGCGTTTTCTCCGGCAGATGCAGAATCAGCATATCGGCGGCGGGAATGCCCACCAGCAGTGCGCAGACCAGCACGAACGCCAGCTGTTTTTTCACGATATGCCGCCGCCAGCGCACCGCGATGCAAAGGGACTGCAGCAGCGTAAAGGACAGCGTGATGGGAACGAACATTTCCCGGGGCAAGATCAGCAGTGAAAAAGGGAGACAGAACAGCGCGGCTCCGAAACCGGTGATCTGCTGCTCGAAATACCCCAGGAAAAAGATCATCTCTAAAAACAGCATGCTCATTTTTCCCGTTTCAGAAAAGCGGTGCAGCAGTGCATGCCTCCCCATGCCTTGACAACTTCGAAATAATCCAGCGTATGGACCTTGATGCCGTTTGCTGCGAGGAGCTCCTGGGACTGAGGATTTCCTGCGGGCATTACCACTTCATTGGGGGCTATGGCCACAAAATTTACGGCGAAGCCTTCTTTGCATTCCTTTGTCTCAGGACATTCCAGGATCTTAAAACCGCGCTTCCTCATGAAAGCCGAGATATCGTAGGGCACCTGAGGCGGATACATGTAAACAGTTTCGGGGCCGGCTATGTTGAATACTCCGTCGATATGGGCCTGACCGCAGGGCGTCTGCATATAGACCAGTTCGACGCCCATGCGCTTCAGTTCAAATGCCACCTGCTCCGCGCCGGAGCGATTCGCCCTTGATCCCAGGGCCAGGATCGCCGTTCTGCGGTCGATCCACATGACGTTTGCACCTTCAAAATAGCCGTCGCCGACAATGGTCCGCACGATGGGAATGTTCAGGGCGGCAAGCTGTCTTGCCACGGCGGCTTCCTCGCCCCTGCGCGCCTCAAGAGCCGGCCGGCATACGATGGCCCCCTCCGGGGTCATGAGGCAGAGGTCGCGGCAGAATACGGCGTTGGGTTTGTCCGGCCGCTGTTCCTCCACATAGTAAACTTTTATACCGTGACTGCGGTAAAACTGCGCCAGCCCGTCGTGCTGCCGGCGAAAGATCTCCGGATCGACGGCGCTGCGAAAGCGTACCTCCCGGTAATCAAAGTCGTCGATCTCTTTTCCGGGACGGCGCATCAGGACCGCCTTCAGCGGTTCGTATTCCGAGCTGCAGCCCCAATCGCCCCAATAATCCAGCATCTCCTCCTCTGTGGTCGTCTCTTTCGGAAACCATAGATCGCCGCCCAGCGGATCGAAACTCTCCGGGCTGCCTGCCGTACACTTTTCCATAAATACATTTCCTCCTTTACTGGTGTTTCGCCATGGCTGTTGCTTTCCTAACAAAGCAAGTTTCATGCCAAATGCGGTTAACGAACCGGCCGCCGGCATCGGCAACTGGACTGCCGGCCCCAGCGGTCTAACTGCCAGCGCAGGAGTCCGGTCAGATCTGCGTATCATGACAGAGATCCTCATGTTGGTCAGATAGGTGAGTGAAAAAATTTTAACTTATTTGTGAAAATATTTTCACAAAATTGGTGCCTGCCCATGGTACAATATCCACAGAGTGGGTATTATACAGATCCTGCCCGCGGCGGACGTCATGGCCGGATCATACTATGACGGCCGCAGGCCAGCGCGGGGACACGTTCGTATGAGTACCCGCGGGGACAAGCCGAAAACGCAGCCGGAGGGGCGGTATGACAGACGCCTGGAATCACTGGAGGATCTCGGTCCGGAGAAAGGATGTACATATGTTGTGGAGATATATCGAACAGATGCTGGACCTGTACAAAAATGTTGATGGTATCGTAGTGGTAAATTGTGACGGATTCATTGAATACTATGTGACCCACCGGCCGGGCTCGAATCATCTGACAAATGAGAAGGTCGCCCGAAAGCACGTCCTGGACGTGTGGACCAACCTGACGGAGGAGTCCAGCACGCTTTTGAACGTTCTCCGCACAGGAAAGCCCATGCTGAATGTGATCCAGACGAATCACACCTATATGGGCGACGTCATTCACTCCATCAATTCGACCATGCCGATCACCAACCAGGCGGGAAAGCTGATCGGCGCCGTGGATGTGTCGATCTATCTCCCTTCCGAAAAACCGCCGGCCGACCTGCGTCTGGATGTGAAAAAAGACTTCTCTCATCTGGGAAAGCCGTTGTTTACGCTGAAGGATATCATAACCAATTCGGAGGAAATGCTGAAGATCAAGGAGCAGATCGAGAAGATATCGGTCACAGGCTCCTCCGTCCTGATCTACGGAGAGACCGGAAGCGGAAAGGAAATGATCGCACAGTCTATCCATTCCAGCAGTTTGCGCGCCGCAAAACCGTTTATCGGCCAAAACTGCGCGGCGATCCCGCTGTCACTGTTGGAAAGCCTTCTTTTTGGGACGACCCGGGGGAGCTATACCGGCGCGGAAAATAAGAAAGGTCTGTTTGAGATGGCTGATGGGGGCTCATTGTTTCTGGATGAGATCAATTCGATGGAGATCGGAATGCAGGCTAAGATCCTTCGGGTCCTGGAGGAACGAAAGGTCCGCAGGATCGGTGGAGACAAGGAAATTTGCTTTGATGTACGCCTGATTTCAGCTGTCAATCGGCCGCCGGCCGAATTGCTGTCGGGGGAGTTTTTCCGCAGCGATCTGTATTACCGCCTTTCGCCAGTCCAGATATTTCTGCCGCCTCTGCGGCGCAGAAAAGAAGACATCCCGCTGCTGGCTGAACATTTCATAGAAATGTTCAATAATTCCATGCAGCGGGACGTGGTAGGAGTCTCGGAAGAGGTGCTCCAGTTCTTTTGCAGCTACAGCTGGCCGGGCAATGTGCGGGAGCTGAAAAACGTCGTCGAGGGCTGTTTCAATATCATGTCCGGCAGGTACATTCAAATGTCTGATCTGCCGCAGTATATGCTTCCTGAAACGTCATTTTCCTTTGACGATGAAGACAGGCCCCGGCAGTCTCTGCAGGAAAAGGTGAACTGCTATGAAAAGCAGCTGATCCAGGACGCGGTAAATCATTATCGCACACTGACGCGGGCCGCCCGGGCGCTTTCGATCACAAAACAGGGACTGCGATATAAAATGGAAAAATACGGGATAGAGTTTCCCGTTCGTTAAATGGTGAGGGAAAGCGAAAGGAAAAGATCTATTTTCTTCTCTTTCTTTTATCGTTTTCGCGCAGATATTTGCGGGCGTTTTTCATGCCGCCTGCCTTTTCGAACATGGCGTTCAGCTTTTCTGTTTCGATCTCCTTAGCTGACAGGCCGTCGTATTTGGCCTCCCGTTTCAGCTTCCGATAGCTTTCCAGCCGCCGGGCGTCCAGCCGGCCTTCTTCCAGGGCTCGCAGGACTGCGCAGCCCGGTTCCGAGGTGTGAGTGCAATCCCGAAAACGGCACAGCTCTGTGAGGGCGTCGATGTCCGTGAAGGATCTGGTCAAGTCGACGTTCTCCACGCCGAACTCGCGCATTCCGGGGGTGTCGATGACGATGCCGCCCTGAGGCAGAACGAGGAGCTCCCGGCGGGTGGAAGTGTGTCTTCCTTTGTCGTCTTGACGTATCTCTGAGGTCCGGAGGACCTCGCTGCCGGCCAGCCGGTTGATCAGCGTGGATTTGCCCACACCGGAGGAGCCCACGAAGGAGGCGGTCATTCCCGGTCGCAGCCAGGACAGGAGACGGTCGCAGGAGCAGTTATCGCTGCCTGAGGTGACGGCCACATCCGTGCCGGGGGCGACGGCGCCGATCTCGGCCATGACCACGTCCAGATCTTTACACAGATCTGCTTTGGTCAGCACGATCACAGGGGATGCGCCGCTGCTCCATGCTGCGGAAAGATAGCGCTCCAGCCTGCTGAGATTATAATCGTTGTTGAGCGACATGCACAGGAACAGCGTATCCACGTTGGCCGCCACTATCTGCGTCTGACGGGCGGTGCCGGCGGCGGCCCGTTCAAATACGCTTTTTCTGGTCAGCACCTGATGGATGATGGCGTTGCCGGAGCTGTCCCCGGACCGGTCTGTCATCACAAAGTCACCCACGGCAGGGTACTGGGAGAGGGCAAAAGAGCCATAACGGAATTTACCGGAGATCTCTGCCATGCATTCTCCCTCGCTGGTTGCGATCCGGTACAGATCCTTATACTGAGAGACCACACGGGCCAGATGAAGCCCGGGATACATGGAGGCCTCGGCAAAGCGGCCTGGATCTGCACCGTAACGGACTAAAAGATTTTGTTCATTTGTTTGATCTATCTTAAATTGATTCAATTGTTTTACCTCTTAATTTCTATTTTCCCGTATGTGGGCCTGCATTCGCAGAATAGGCCGGTGGAACCGGCAGAACGCGCGCAGCCGCACAAAAAAAGACACAGTCATACGACTATGTCCCGGGAACTCAAAAAGTACCGATCTGGAACACAGCTCTGCATGAAACAGGAATGCACAACAAAATAAAGGGATCAGGATCCCCCTTCTGTGCTAATGCAATTCGTGTTTCTTACAGAACAATCTCCACAAAGTACCTCGTTTCACAATTGATATTGATCTCAGTATACTATCCGGAACTTCGCCTGTCAATTCTCTTTTGTTCCGGGGCCGTGTAAGGTTTTTCCATGTAAACGCTACAACGGTTTTTCATATAAAAAGTTGGAAAAGGACATGGCCGGTTTTCCCGACTGTTTTGACTTTTCGTCGGGCTCGGGACCGGGAGGAAGGGAGGGGAGACGTAGATCATCAGCGGTTATGTTCCGTATTTTATGATAAGAAAAAACGGCCGCCCCATGCCGTTAAGAGATACGGGCGTGGGAAGGCCGTAGGATTCAGGCTTCATCCTGCTGGGCGTAGATCTGCGTATGCCGGCCGCCTTCGACGAGGTAGAGACCGGCCACCTCTTCCTGCGTGAGATCGGCAGTCTCTATCTCCTGAGAGGTCTCAAAGACAGCGCAGGTGCCGCAGGATGAGCTCACCCTGCGGGGAACCGGTTTCAGAGCGCCGGCGATCCCTTTCTTTTTTAAAAAACGGAGGTAATTCATGGCATCAAAATGAGTGTGAAATGTGGCTAAGTATGTCATGGATCAGATCCTCTATTTCTTTAATTCGATGTGAAAATCGCCGCCCTCCTGCGTGACGTCCGCCTGATAGCCTTTGGAAGCGGCAAAGCGCTTTACATTTTCCACAGCAGTGTTATTGTCTACCAGAACGGTCAGAACTTCCGCGCCGGAAGCGACGGCTCTCTTGGTTTTCAATACCGGTTCGGGGCAGGCGCAGCCCCTTGCGTCTACGATGATCTTGTCCATCTGTCGGGTCCTCCTTTTAAACGGTCTATCATTGTTTGCTAATTGATTTCGGCTGCCGGATCGGAGCCGTCCAGTACGTGGTGCGGCCCCTGGGGGCAGGGATCTACGCCTTCGCTTTTGTCTCTCTCTGGATATTGGCAAAAGCGATGGCCGCGGTGATCGCCAGTCCGATGATGACGGCGATCTGGCCTCCGGAGGTAGGTCCGTCTCCGGAAGACGCCAGCTTAAAGTTGTGACAGAAAGCTGCGCCCACTACAAAGCCCAGTACGGTGACCACGGAATCCACGTTGCCCTCCCCGGACAGAATGAGCTGGCGCAGAGGGCAGCCGCCAAGAAGCACGGAACCGAGACCCACGAGAAGCATCCCCAGGAAATTCCACAGGCCGTCGGTGTGGGCTACGGGCTGACCTTCAAAACCGATGTGAAAGCTGCCCATAATGAGATTGCCGATGATCACAGCTGCGATGACGGCGATGAAACCGATCAGCATATGTGTGTCTTTAAAAAGTATTGTATCACGAATTCCCGCGACTGTACAGAATCTGGATTTCTGGGCCAGAACACCCACGGCAAGACCGGCGATCAGCGCCGCCGCTATGGGCGCGTGCATGGAACCGGGACCGCTTTCGCTGAAAAAGAGCAGTGCCGGCGCGGCGCACAGCAGGGCCAGCATTGCCACGTTAGCCGCCGGATAGAGATAACCGTCCAGCTTGCTGACACTGTAGGTCCTCTTCAGAGTGAATCCCCTGTTCAGGCAGAAGATACCGCAGCCGATCCCCGCTACAAATCCTGCCAGCCCCACCAAGGCGTTCAGGTCGCCGCCGCCGATGCGGAGCATCATGCGCAGAGGACAGCCGAGAAACATCAGCGCGCCTACCATAACGCAGAAGCCAAGCGTAAACCGGGTCACAGGAGCCGAGCCGCCCCGGGGCGAAAATTCTTTCCCCGCGAAGGCCATGATAAACGCGCCCAGCACCAGGCCGATGATCTCCGGCCGCACGTACTGAACCACCTCGGCTCGATGCAGTCCCACGGCTCCCGCGGTGTCGCGCAGAAAACAGGCGATGCAGAAACCCATATTTCCGGGATTTCCGAGAGCAACCAAAGCGACGGCGATGGCGCCCACTGCGATCCCTGTCAAGACTACGAGCAATTTGTTGTTTTGCATCCGGAAAACTCCTTTCACACTGGAAATGCAGCTGGGACCGTCGGATCAGATCACGATGTGCAGCCTTAAAAGAAGGGCCGCCAGCTCTGCATTTCAAAATTACATGATTATTCCAATCCAAATCTACCACAGATCGAGGGGCGCATAAATTCGTTAATTTCGATATGTGGGCGTTGGAGATTGAAAAAATCTATGGGCGGGAAAGGGCTTGCGGTTCGATGATCGCAGGCAGATCAAAATGCAAGAAATCAGCAGGCGTCATGATCACAGGCGTTTCTGACCCGGATCCTAAAAAATACTGATCCCCGGTAAACATAACATTAGCTGAGGAGAATATCCGCCGGGGCCGCCAATCCGCCGCCGGGGCCGTCCGCCCGGCCGGTGAGGAGGGGGAAGAAAATATCGATATAGCACGGAGATGGTATTGAAAAAATCTATGGACACCGGCGGTCAAAAAGGCGGGAAAACAGAGACCGCAGGCGAAGAATACGGTATAATAACCGCATAGCGGTTATTATACCAATATTCCGTGCGCGGCGGACGCCATGGGCGGATCCGCTGGGAGCAGAGCCGCCCCGCGGCGGCTGACAGGCGATTTAGACTGCAGGACATACAGTGATGCATACCTTCAGTTGACAAGAGCACACACGGTTTTCAGAGACAAATTTCCCCCAGAGCTTTGTTGCCCATTTTACGCGGCTGTAGCCGCAGTGTAAAATGGGACAGCGTAGGGAGCAACGCGACCGTAGGAGCGAACGGAGTGAGCGTTGTCTTCGCTCTACGCAGCAACGGCTGCGCCTCGCTCATCCGCCGCGCTCTGTGAAAAATTTGTTCTCTGAAAACTCCTGCGGACCTGAACAGCCCAAATTTCAGTGATGACAAGGCCGCAGGACGAAACCTTGCTGGGGCAAGGCGAGGACGAGAACACAGTCAGCGCTGAAATTTGGGCTGTTCAGGCGTGTGGGTCCTTGTCAACTGAAGGTATTATAAGGAGAGAAAAAATGAGACAGATCTACTGCGATAATGGAAGCACGTCTTTTCCGAAGGCGCCGGGACTGGGTGAAGCCATCGGAAAGCATCTGGACTGCGCGGGCTACAACATCAACCGGGGCGGCTACAACAGCGCTTATTCGGTGGCTGAGACGGTGCTGGATACGCGGGAACGTCTCTGCCGGATGTTCGGCGGTGAGCAGAGCCGGAATGTTATTTTTACGGCGGGCATCACCATGTCGATCAACATGATACTGAAGGGTCTGCTGAAAAGCGGAGATCACGTGCTGGTCAGCTCCATGGAGCACAACGGCGTGGTGCGTCCTCTGGTACAGCTGGAGGAAGAGGGGATCTGCTGGGAGGCTGTAAAGTGCGGGGGAATGGGGGAGCTTGATCCTGCCGATGTGGAGCGGGCGATCCGGCCGGAGACCAGAATGGTCCTTATGCTGCACGGGTCCAATGTCTGCGGCACATTGCTGCCCATCGCCCAGGTGGGGCAGATCTGCCGCAAACATGACCTGATCTTTGTTGTGGATACGGCGCAGACTGCGGGGACATACCCTGTGAATATGAAGGAATGCGGCATCGACATACTGGCCTTCGCAGGCCACAAGGGACTGCTGGGGCCTCAGGGGATCGGGGGATTTATAGTTTCGGCGGAGCTGGCGGCGGACATGAGACCGCTTTTGGCAGGGGGGACGGGGAGCACCTCCGATAAGCTGACCATGCCAGAGTTTTTGCCCGACAAATTCGAGGCCGGCACCATCAATCTGCCCGGGATCGTGGGGCTGAATCACGCGCTGCGCTTTATCGAATCCGAGGGTATGGACGCCATGAGAGAGAAGAAAGCGCGGCTGACCGATCTGTTTCTGCAGGAGATCGCCGAGGTGAAGGGCGTCCGCGTGGCGGGAGTTCCGTTTAGGCTGCCGGGCGGCTCCGGGGAGAATGCGCCGCAGCGTACGGCAGTGGTCTCTCTTGACTTTCAGACGCTGGACAACGCGGAGGCCAGCTTTGCGCTGGAACAGGAGTACGGGATCATGACGCGGTGCGGACTGCACTGCGCCCCGCTGGCTCACCGGACCCTGGGCACGTTTCCTCAGGGGACCGTGCGTTTCTCTTTCGGATATTTCAATACAGAGGATGAGATCAGAGAAGCGGCGGCGGCTGTGCGGAGCATATGCGGACGGTAAATATGCCCCCGTTCAAAACACAATAGATAAGGAAAGAGAGTTAAAATGATTTTATCAGACAAGACGATCCTGAAGATGCTGGAGGAGCGGACGCTTTCCATTTCGCCCCTTGAGAGAGAACAGATACAGCCGGCCAGCGTGGACATCCGCCTGGGCGATACGTTCAGCGTGGTGGACGATTCCACCGGCGGGGTCATCACCATGGGAAAAGAGATCCCTTACAGGACGATGAAGACGGAGCGTTATTTGCTGCTCCCTGGACAGTTCGTTCTCGCCACCACCATGGAATACATCTCGCTTCCGGACGATCTGACGGCTTTTGTAGAGGGCCGGAGTTCGCTTGGGCGCATGGGACTGTTCATTCAGAACGCCGGCTGGGTCGATCCCGGGTTTCAGGGAGAGATCACGTTGGAGCTGTTCAACGCCAACCGCTGCGCCATCGAGCTTGAGGCCGGCAGGAGAGTGGGGCAGCTGGTGTTTGCCCAAATGGACCAGCGGGCGCTGAATCCGTACAACGGAAAGTATCAGGGACAGAAAGGCGCCACGGGATCGAAGGTCTTTCTGGATCAGGAGGCCGTTATTTCTTGAGTATTCTCTTTAAGTATGCGGCGTCCAGTAAATTCACGGTCTGGAATTCACCTTTATAAAATACGCCCCAGTTGTTGAAAACACAAGGCAGGTCCTTGGCTTTCTGAAGCGTATCTACCTGGATCAGAGATGCGGGAACGTCGTTTTCGTCACAGTACTGCCTGATCATCCCGATGTTCTGGCAGACGTAGGGGCACTGCATATCATAATAAACCGTCAGCTCCTGGTTTTCAATTTTTCCGGTTTTCGCATTTTCTGCGAACTTTGGCGCGGTTCCGTCAAAAGACAGAGCGAGCAGTTCATATCCATTGTCTGTTTCGTCGACCACCTCAAAGCCGTATTTCTTTGCGAAGGCCTGATCAGAAAGCCAGGATTTCTGTTTTTTCGCCCCGAGCATGCAGACGCCGGATCTCCCCTTTTGTCTTGCGTCGGCCAGACAATACTCCAGCAGCGATTTTCCATACCCTTTTCCTTTGTAACTGCCGGAAGTCCACAGGCAGTACAGATAAATATAGTTGTCGCCGATTATGGGGACCCATGCTGTTTCGAGAGGGGAGTATTCGATAAACACCACGGCCTTTGCATTTAACTTGCGAAAGACGTGGCCTTCATCCAGCCGGTCAGAAAGCCACTGCCGCTTTGCTTCGACGCCCGGATGGGGCTTCTTGCTGCGGATGATACAACAAAGATGCTCATCCGCAAGATTTTCTTTTGTCACGTTTATAAATTCAGTATTCATCTGCTCCCTTTCGATCCTTTTCTGAAAACTCATGCAGAACTGAGGATAAACGGCCGCGCGTTACGCGCCGCCGTCCATTTTGCTGATGGAGGGATCCACCTGCCAGAAGTCGATCAGAGCCTGATACTCCCGGCGGGCTTTTTCTGCCTGACCGGCGGGGCCGTTTTCCGCGTCCGGCTGTCTGACGCAGCGCAGCATGATGTTTTTCGCCGTGTGCTCCAGGCTGGTAAATTCGATCATGGAGACGTCGTAACCGTGTTCCTCCAGCTTCAGCGCCCGCAGGGCGTCGGTGAGGATGGCGGAAAACCGTTCCTTTAGAATGCCCTGCCGCAGTATGGGTCCGTTCAGATCGTTTTGTATCTGATCGAACAGCTCGTGCTGGCAGCAGGGTACGGACAGAATGATGGAGGCATTCCATCTGACGGCTTTGATCAGCGCGAAGTCCGTGGCTGTGTCGCAGGCGTGGAGCGTGACGACCATATCGGCGCAGGCGGTATCGTCGTACTCGGCGATGTCTCCCATCTCAAAGCGCAGTCCGTCATAGCCCAGATCTCCGGCCACACGGCTGCAGAATTCGATCACGTCCTCTTTCAGATCAAGGCCAACGATGTTCACGTTTTTCCCCAGAAGGATCTTCAGATAATAATAGAGGGCAAAGGTCAGGTAGGCCTTTCCGCAGCCGAAGTCGATGATCTTCAGCGGCCTGTCCGGCAGACTGTTTGGCAGACTGCCTATCACGTCTGATACGATCTCAAGGAAACGGTTGATCTGTCTGAATTTATTGTAGTGTTTGGGGATCACCTGTCCGTCTCTGGTCATCACGCCCAGACGGATGAGAAAGTCGCAGGGTCTTCCCTCGGGGATGAGATAGCGCTTTTCCTGATCGTGTGACAGAGCCCCCATGGTCTTTGTGGGCGGCTTTTTGATTATTTTTGGTTTTTCGGGTCTGGCGGCCAGCACCTGATAGTCTGCCTCGCGGCTGAAAATATTCGCCTGCTTAAACTCTTCGGACAGCAGGCGGAGACACAGCTCCGCCGCGTCCGCGGCGGTCAGGTTTTCGTGGGTGGCTTTTTTTTCGTAATGATATTCCGCCTGATAGTGCAGGACGCCGCGCAGCGTCAGAGGGCGAAGCGTCACCTTGCGGCAGGGGGCGCTCTTTTTCCGCGGCGCTCCGAATACCAGCTGTATGAGAGTCTGACCGTCGATGAGCGATCTCAGAAGCTCTGCGAACTTGTCCATTCTGTTTTCCTCCGTGTGCGCCGCCTGTGGCGGGCCCGTTGTTCTGTATATTATCTGTATATCAGCGATCTTTGACGGCGGACGCGTTCAGGGCGTCCGCGATCATTTGCCGGATCTCCTCGCTGATGGTGCGCGTGTGTTCTTTTGCCATATCTTTTGTAACGATGGGCGGAAGGACGGTGATCCGCACGTGAGCAGGGCGAATGGAAAAACCGTGTTCTTCCATGGCCTGGTAGGAGCCGTCGATGGCCACAGGCACGATGGGGACCTGGGCTTTCAGAGCGCAGCGGAGAGCTCCCGGTTTGAATTCGCCCATCTGGGGACCTTTGCTCCGGGTGCCTTCGGGAAAGATGACCACGGACTGGCCCTGCTGAAGCAGAGCCTGAGCGTCGTTCAGGCATTTCAGCGACTGGCGCGGATCCTCTCTGTCCATAAAGGGACAGTCAAAAAAGGTCATCCAGCTGCGGATCCCTGGGAGCTTCGCCAGTTCCTTTTTCGCCACAACGCTTTTCAGGGGGCCCAGTTTGCAGAGGACGATGGGAATATCGAAGTTCCCCTGGTGGTTGCAGACGAAGAGAGCGGCGTCCTGGGGGATGTGCTCCGCGCCGTCCACCGTGACAGTGACGCCGGCGGCTTTCAGCAGCCGGGAGGCCCAATTTTGAACGACCCGCTCCACAAGGGGCCGTATCTCTTCTTTTTTGCCGTTTTTGATTTTGCTTTTTACGTACAGCATGAGCGGAAGCACGCTCACAAGATAGAGCCAGAAGTATAAAAACCAGATAATCGTTCGCATAGGTATGGATCCCTCTTTTCTTCCTTGATCATGTGCGCAGCGGGGAAAAGAGCGCCGGTCCGGCGCCCCGCGGCGCGGGTTTTGTCCAGAAAATATCATACCAAGGTTGTCCGGAAATTACAATGGAAAGAGAAAAAAAGATGGGATCCTCCCTGCTCACAGAGCAGAAGGATCCGGCCCGGCCAGCGGAATTCCCAGATATCCGAAGACAGCCTGCGCCATAGCGAGGGCGATGTCATCCGTGCTGTCTGAGATCCACTGGGAATCTTCGCGGTTATCGTGGTAGCCCAGTTCGATGAGGATAGCCGGGGCTTCTGCCCGGCGGAGCTCGGTCAGCGTGGTGTTGGGAATGACGGCCACCAGGTCCGGTTGGGGATAGATGGCCTTCAGGCGGTCGGAGAAGAATTTTGCCGCCCGGGCCCCTTCGTCGCTGTAAGCATAGTAATAGACGTCGGGACCTCGGAGAGCGCCGGGCAGAGTGGGCGGAGCCGCGTTGGAATGAAGGGCAAGATGGAGGTCGCAGTCTGCTGCGTTGGACTGCGCAACGATCTCTTCCAGGGTGTCTCCAGGACTGTTTCGCGCGATGCGGACGCCGCCTGCCTGGAGGTGGGGGATCATGGCGTCGGCGATCCGATTCATATAGTATTGTTCGTTTCCGCCGGTTATGTAGGGATTGAGCTCCTGTACGGATGGACTCAGATAAATACTTGACATAGCTGTTCTCCTTTGCGGGTTTACGGGCTCGGTTGCTGTCAGTGTATGCGGCGGGCGGAAAAATTGTTACTTTCGTGAGGCGTAGGGGTACGGGCAGGGCCACGGGCCGCCCGTCCCTCCGGCCTGCCGTTTGCCCGCCGGACCGACCGCCGGTATTCTGTTGTAAGAGACGGATCGGTATGATAAAATAAGACGGATCACGGCGAAGTATAAGAAGAAGGGGAAGGGGAAGCGGAGATGGAATACGAGTGCCAGCGATATGAAGATCTGGAATTGAAGGAGGAAATGGTCCGGGACGGGGTGTTTCGGGAATGTACCTTCGTCAAGTGCCGGTTTTATGAGCTTCAGGTAAAAAACTGCACGTTTCGCGACTGTGTTTTTGAGGATTGTACGATACGCAGCTGCCGGTTTCAGTATACGGACGCTTCGGGAAACGGATTCCGCCGCTGCACGCTGGTGGGAATGGACTGGACGCAGGTGCTTCGTGAAAAGAGCGCCACGCTGCCGTTTCTTTATTTTGAGGAGTGCACTTTAAAATACAACAGCTTCTATCATTTGAAACTGCGGAGATTTGATTTCAGCGGCTGCGATCTGTCGGGAAGCTTTTTTGAAGGCTGCCGGATGGCGGAAAGCAAGTTCCGTGATACGGAGCTGAAGGATACGGCCTTTTCGGACAACGATCTTATGGGGGCGGATTTTCGTGACGCCAGGAATTACGCTCTGTCCGTGGAGAACAACCGGCTGAAGAAGGCCCGGTTTCTGTTTCCAGAGGCTGTAAATCTGCTCACTGCTTCCGGGATTATCGTGGAGTGATCCTCTGTCTTTCCTGTAAGGCGGGCAAAAATATGGATAAAAAAATTGTGTTTTGGAATTTTATATGATATAATTTAAAGGTTATTTAGGACAATGACCGCGTGCGCATCCGGCGGACCCGGTTTGAAATAATCAGAGTGCAGGCAGAGCACCTGCAGCTTCCATTTTTTTACGCATGCGGATCCGGTCCGGAGGGCAGAGGGGCAGACAGCGAAAAATGGAGCGCGGGATCCGGCGGAGCCGGGGAACGACGGCCGGCCTGAGGGCTGACGGGGCTCTGCAGTTTTGAAGGAAGCGAGCGATAACGAATGAGTAAAAATGAAAAACAGAAGATCATCAATATAGCGGTGATCGCCCACGTCGATGCAGGCAAATCCACACTGGTGGACGCCTTTTTGGCTCAGAGCGGCGTGTTTCGTGAAAACGAGGCCATGACCGACTGCGTTATGGACAGCAACGATCTGGAAAGGGAGAGGGGGATCACGATCTATTCGAAGAACTGTTCCGTTATGCACGGCGAATACAAGATCAACATCGTAGATACGCCGGGACACGCGGATTTTTCCTCCGAGGTAGAACGGATCATCAAGACGGTGGACAC
This sequence comes from Bacilliculturomica massiliensis, assembly GCF_900605495.1. Lineage (GTDB taxonomy): Bacteria > Bacillota > Clostridia > Peptostreptococcales > Anaerovoracaceae > Bacilliculturomica > Bacilliculturomica massiliensis. The sequence goes on along the minus strand of NZ_LR027584.1, from coordinate 35,841 downwards.
GGTGATCCTGCTGGTGGACTCCAGCGAAGGTCCCATGCCCCAGACCCGTTTCGTGCTGCAGAAATCACTGGAGCAGGGGCTGAACCCCATTCTGCTCATCAATAAAATAGATAAAAAAGACGCCCGGATCAAAGAGGTAGTAGACGAGGTCTACGAGCTGTTCATGGAACTGGACGCCAACGACGCGCAGCTTGATTTTCCCATCCTTTACGGCATCGCCCGTCAGGGTATCGTAGTCAGAGACCCGTCTGAAGTCACGGATCTGGAAGTGGGAGAGGGCGAGTCGAAAGTCAAGAAGAGCGCCGCGGGACAGAACGGTCTGAACATTATGCCGCTGTTTGATACGATCATCCAGCATGTGGAGGCCTATCCGGATCGCAGAGAGGAGCCGCTGCAGTTCCAGATCTCCGCTCTGGGCTACGACGACTACATTGGAAGACTGGGCATCGGCCGCGTGGACCGGGGCACCATCCACACGGCGGAGCAGGTGGCGGTGACGAAGGAAGACGGTTCCGTGGTCATGCGCAAGATCAATCAGGCCTTCGTCTACAGAGGACTGAAACGTGTCGCTGTGGATGAAGCGGACTGCGGGGATATCGTGGTAGTCTCCGGAATTTCCGATATCACCATCGGGGAGACGATCTGCGACGCGCAGCATCCCGATCCGCTTCCCATGATCCACATCGAAGATCCCACGCTGTCCATGAATTTCATGGTCAACAAATCTCCCTTTGCAGGGCAGGTGGGCAAGTTCGTGACTTCGCGCCACATCAAGGAGCGTCTGGAAAAGGAGCTTGAAGTCAACGTGGGCCTGCTGGTAGAGCCGCTGGACACTACCGACGGATTCAAGGTGTCCGGAAGGGGCGAGCTGCATCTGTCCATCCTCATCGAGAACATGCGCCGGGAGGGTTACGAACTGGCGGTCTCCAAGCCGGAGGTCATCATGCACCGGGATGAGAAGGGACACAAGGTGGAGCCTGTTGAAGAGGTAGTCATCGAGGTGCCCGACGAGTATTCCGGCACTGTGATCTCTGAGCTGAATCTGAGAAAGGGCATGATGAAATCCATGTCCGGCAGGGACGGCCGTTCCAGACTGGAATACATCGTTCCCACGCGGAGCCTTCTGGGCTACCGCAGCCAGTTTATCAACGAGACCCGGGGAGAGGGGACCATGGTCCGCCGGTTTGCCGGGTATGAGGAATACAAGGGAGAGATCCCCAAGCGCGCCAACGGCGTGATCATCGCCCAGGAAGAAGGGACCACCTCCGGTTACGCGCTGAACAATATCAGCGAGCGCGCCACCATGTTCGTGGATCCTGGCGTCAAGGTCTACGAGGGAATGATCGTAGGCATGAACAGCCGCAGCGAAGACATGGTGGTCAATCCCTGCAAAGCGAAGAAGGTATCCAACATGCGGGCCGCCGGCAGCGACGAATCGATCAAACTCTCTCCGCCTCGGGTATTCTCTCTGGAGGAAGCGCTGGAGTTTATCGCGGACGACGAGCTGGTGGAGGTAACGCCCGGCGACATCCGCCTGAGAAAGAAGCTGCTGAAGGAGCTGGACAGACGGCGTTCCGGCAGGTAATGGGACAGGGCGCAGAAGATCCTGCCATTGCTAAACGGGAAGCAGATAATGGAGCGGAAGGAGAACGAAGGACAATGCTTAAAGGCAAGACAGTCGTGCTGGGTGTGACGGGAAGCATCGCTGCCTACAAGATAGCCGGGCTGGCCAGCAGTCTGGTGAAGCTGGAATGCGACGTTCACGTGATCATGACGGAGAACGCGGTGAATTTTATCAATCCCATCACCTTTGAGACGCTGACGGGAAACAAATGTATGGTCGATACCTTCGACCGGAATTTCCAGTTTCACGTGGCCCATGTGTCGCTGGCCAAGAAAGCAGACGTCATGCTGATCGCGCCGGCCTCCGCCAACGTGATCGCAAAGCTGGCGTGGGGACTGGCGGACGATATGCTGACCACCACCGCGCTGGCCTGCACTTGCAGGAAGATCGTGGCGCCGGCCATGAATACCAATATGTTTCGCAACGCTGTGGTGCAGGACAATATGGAACGTCTGCGGCGCTACGGTTTTCAGGTCATCGATCCGGCCAGCGGATATCTGGCCTGCGGAGACACAGGGGAGGGGAAGATGCCCTCGGAGGACGTGCTGCTCTCTTATATTGTAAAGGAGATAGCCTGCGAAAAAGATATGTGCGGCAGGAAGGTCCTGGTAACGGCCGGGGCGACCAGAGAGCCGCTGGATCCGGTGCGGTTCCTCTCCAACCACTCCACCGGGAAAATGGGCTACGAGCTGGCCCGGGCCGCCATGCTGCGGGGCGCTGAGGTGACCCTGGTCAGCGGCTGGTCCACCCTTCAGGCTCCGCCCTTTGTGAAGAAAGTGGAGGCCCTCAGCGCGGCGGAAATGTTTGCGGCGGTGCAGGCGGAGGCCGGGGAGCAGGATATCGTGATCAAAGCGGCGGCGGTAGCCGATTATACGCCCGCCGTGTGCAGCGGAGACAAGATAAAGAAGACAGAGGACGATATGAGCATACCGCTGGTGAGGACACGGGATATTTTGAGCTGGCTGGGCGAACACAAGAAGCCGGGACAGTTCCTCTGCGGGTTTTCCATGGAGACCAGGGACATGCTGGAAAACTCCAGAGCAAAGCTGGAAAAGAAAAAGGCGGATATGATCGCGGCCAACAATCTGAAGGTTTCCGGAGCCGGATTCGGGACGGACACCAACGTGGTGACGCTGATCACGAAGAACTGGGAGCGGGAACTGCCGCTGATGAGTAAAGAGCAGACGGCTCACGCCATATTAGACGCCATTCTGGCGGAGACGGGCAAGGGCCGGCCCTGGAGGAGCGGCGCGTAATAAGGCCTGACTCCGGAGCAGGGAAGCGCAATAAGGCATGGCCGCGGAGCGGAGAGGCGAAACGGAGAACAGAAATGGATAGTCAAGAAGCAAAGAAAATAGTGTGCGGCGGCGGGAAGGAGCTTCTGCGCCTGGGCCTGGTGGCCGGGACATGGGGCAATGTGAGCTGCCGGGCCGGCGGCAGCGCGATGGTGATCACGCCCAGCGGCATCCCCTACGACAAGCTGGAGCCGGATGATATGTCCACAGTGTCAATTGAGGATCTCACCTTTGAGGGACGCAGACCTTCATCGGAAAGTCCCATGCATGCGGCGATCTACCGGACGCGACCGGAGGTAAACGCCGTGATCCATTTTCACTCGCTCTACGCCTGTACGGCGTCGGTGCTGGGAGAGGACGTTCCTCCCTATTTGGAAGACATGGCGCAGATCATCGGACCCAGCATCCGCATCAGCAGACATGCGCTGACGGGCAGCCCTCTGCTGACAGAAAACGTTCTTGACGCACTCTCGGGACGGTTCGGCGCGCTGCTGGAAAATCACGGCGCAGTCTGTGCGGGCAGGGACATGGAGGAAGCCTTTGCTGCTGCCCTCATACTGGAAAAGGCCTGCCAGACCCATCTGCTGGTGAAGACCGCCGGAGGCGGCAGAGCGCTCACGGTGGAGGAAGCGGAGAAGTACAGGGATTTTTATCTGAATTCGTATCAGAAGCGTTAGAAAGCCGGAACATGGCCGGAGGACCCGCGCATATTTGCAGCGGATCCTCCGTTTTTTTATAACATAGGAAATATCGTCCGCAGATATTTCCGTATGTTTCAAAAAAGTTCACCTTGTGAAGGGGAGCCCGCAGGGCGAATATGTTTCCGAAGGAAACTTTTTTATGCAGGAAATAACGCGAAGCGTGTTCCAGATGAAACGGATCTATCGGCACGCGCTCTGGGGCTCGATGGCCGCGGACTTTTTTCCGCCCTGCGTTTCTGCCAGATAGATGCCTGCGCAGACCAGCAGAAGGGAGATCAGCGTGGTGACGCTGAGGAAGGATTCTCCAAGGAAGATCCCCGATAAGATAACGCCGAATACAGGGGTCAGGAAGTTGAAGAGAGCCACCTTCCCGATGGGATTGTATTTGAGCAGCACGGTCCAGAGAGTAAAAGCCACGGCTGAGAGCAGCGCCAGGTAAAACAGTACGGCCAGGGCGGCCGGATCTGCGGCGCTGAACCGGCCGCCGAGCAGGAGTCCGGGAAGGATCAGAAGGACGCCTCCGATCAGCAGCTGGTAACCGGTGACGGTGATGGAATCGCCCCGCTCTGTGGCCGTCTTGCTGATGATGGAGCTGCATCCGAAGGCAACGGCGGCAAGGAGCATGAAGCCCTCGCCGTTGAGAGCGAAGCCGCCGCCCAGGCCGCCGCTTCCCTGCAGGTTGACGAGAATGATCCCCGTAAATCCCGCCAGACAGCCCAGGACCTTACGCAGGTTCAGACGGTCGCTGCGATAGAAAAAATGGGCGGTGAGAACGGCGAAAAACGCTCCGGAGCTGGCGATGATCGAACCCTTTACACCGCTGGTATGGCTGAGCCCAACGTAAAAGAATACATACTGGACCGCTGTCTGGACCAGTCCCAGCAGGGCGATCGGCCCCAGGTTCGCCCGGGAGGGGAACACCATCTTGCGCTGGGTAAACAGACCGTACAGAATCGTCATGAGACCGGCCAGAGCAAAGCGCAGGCCCGCGAACAGCAGCTGAGCGGCCGTGTCGCCCGGGGAAATAGAAAACATCTGATAGCCGATCTTGATGGCGGGAAACGCGCTGCCCCACAGCATGGTGGCGATGACGGCCAGCAGCAGGATCCCAGCGGTGCGCGAGGCAAAGGGACGGCCGGATCCGATGGCCGTTCCCGTATTCATCTGTGCCGATGTGGCTTCTTCATTGGTTGGATTCAAGCGAGGTACCTCCGTTAGTTTCTGATTAATATAAGATGTGATTTTTCTACCCTGTTTAAAGCGCGGCGAATCACAGGACGTTATAGTCAGATTTTTTTTTCTTTTTTGCATCTCGCCGCAGTTCGGTTCCCGTTTTGCAGAATCCTCGGAACAGATGGCCGGACATGTAAACTGATCATGAAAGTCAATAATTATTTATCGTTTTTCGATAAATAATTATTGACTTTCATTTGGACTGGTAGTATTATCATGTTGCGGGGAAGTCATGACCCCCGCGCGCATTCCCGGGGCGACGGCGGACGGAAGATCCGGCCTGACTGGTCTCTCGGGGCTGCGCCGCAAATAGAATTCTATACTGCAAGGAGAAAAGTACTTATGTGGAATGCGAAAAAATCGGTAACGCTGTCGCTGGTCTGCAACCGTCTGGTGATCGCCGCAGTGATCGCAGTGGCTGTGGGCACTCCCTGGCTGGTGAACGGATATGTGTATTATCTGGAAAAACGCCAGTCTGTGGCCCAACCGCTGATGGTAACGCTTATCGCCTCCTGCGCGGTAGCGCTGGTGGCGCTGCTGTGTCTGGACCGTCTGCTGGTCAACATCAGAGAGAGCCAGGTTTTCATACCTGAAAACGTCGCTCTGCTGCGGAGGATATCCTGGTGCTGCTTCGGCGTCGCCGTCATCCTTCTCGTATCGTATTATTATCTCTTCTTCCTCATAGCCGGCATCGCGGCGGCCTTCATCGGCCTGATCCTGCGGGTAGTAAAAAATGTTATCGAGGAAGCGATCATTTTGAAAAACGAAAATGATCTGACGATATAGGGGGGGATGACAGTGGGAAAGATCGTGGTCAATCTCGATGTAGTCATGGCGAAGCGGAAAATTGCCGCGGGCGATCTGGCTGAGCGAGTGGGCATAACGCCGGCAAATCTGTCGATCTTAAAAAACAACAAGGCGAAAGCCATTCGTTTTTCCACATTGGAGGAGATCTGCCGGGTGCTGCAATGCCAGCCGGGAGATATTCTGGAGTATCGGGATGAGTGAGGGCGGACGCGCGCGCCGGTAAAGAAAGATCGGAGGAATGGGGATATGGATACGGAGATGACGGGGGGAATGAACGGAAATGTGAGCCTGCCGCTGACGGAACACCGGAGGACAGAGGGACAGGGGCTGATGGCGTGGGGCATGCTGCTCATCGGCTTTCTCTATATGGACTGGGTCTTCGTCAGCGCCGCCGGGCTGGGAACTGCGCTTTTCGCGGTGGTTTTCTGCGGAGCTGCGCTGTGCTACATGGGAAAGAACGGTTATGGCCAGACTGGGACCAGCCTGTTTTATCTGGCTGTCGTGCTGCTGTCGGCTGCGAATTTCGCAGTTTTCGATAACTTTGTGCTGGGAGCCTTCAACATGATATTTCTGCACTGTATGACCGCTTATTGGGTGTGCGTGACCACGGGCCGGCGGATCGGCGGCGATCTGTCTTTTTATGCGGCGGGCGACTTTTTCAGTCAGATGGTTTTGGTCCCCTTCGGAAATTTTGGCCGACATTTCGTATCTCTCTTCGAGAGCATGCGCAGAAAAAAGACTCTCAGCGCCGAACAGAAGGCTGCCAACAGAGGCAGAAAGATGAATATTCTGTTCGCGGCGGCTGGGCTGGTCGTCATACTTCCCGTCCTGATACTGGTCACGGAGCTGCTGGCCGACGCGGACGCAGCCTTTGAGGAACTCATAAGCCGCATCCATTTTACCTTTGAATGGTCTCTTCCTGAAAATATGTTTCGATATGTGGCGGAATTCATCTTCGGAATCCCGGTGGCCTGCTATCTGTTCGGACTGGTGTACGGCGATGTGACGGGCAGGAGAACGGACGCCATCACGAAGGATTCGATGGACAGGGCGGCCCGGGCAGTGCGGTTCATGCCAAAAGCGATGACGTTGACGGCCATGGGGGCGCTGACGCTGATCTATGCGGTGTTTTTTGCCACACAGGCGGCGTACCTGTTTTCCGCCTTCCGAAACAGTCTGCCTGTGACCATGACCTATGCGGAATACGCCCGGCGGGGATTTTTTCAGCTCTGTACGGTGGCGGGGATCAATCTGACGGTGATCGCGGCTGCAGCTCTGTTCTCGGAGTCCACAGAAAAAAGCGGGGGCGGACCGACGCCGAAAGGGTCGGCGCGGGAGACAATGCAGGGCCCGATCCCATCGGGACCAGGGCAGGGTGAAAACCCTGGGAGCGCAGTGGAGCTGATCGAAAAACCGAAAAAGGGAGAGACGGAGAGGGGAGGGGAACTTCCTGCAGCGCTTCGGGCCGTGACAGCAGCGCTCTGCGTGCTGACCATGCTGCTGATCGCCACCGCGGTGAGCAAGATGGGCATGTATATTCATTACTACGGTCTGACGCAGCTGCGCCTGTACACCACGGCGTTCATGGCGCTGATGTTCCTCTGCTTCGTGATCATTCTGGCCCGGCAGGCGAGAGTCTTCAACTGCGGAAAGTGGCTGGCCCTGACTTGTATGATCGGTTTTCTGGCTATGACCTACAGCAATGCGGACGGTCTGATCGCCTCCTATAACATCGGACGTTATCAGGAGGGAACGCTCTCTGATCTGGATGTGCCGGCTCTCAGCGGGCTGTCCGACGCTGCGGCCGCGCCCATGTACGAATTATATGAGAAGACGGAAGACCCCGGGCTGAAGCAGGAGCTCTACACGGCGCTGATCCAGAGGGGACGGGGAGACTTCTTACAGCCGGCGTACAGCCGGACAGATCTTCGCAGTTGGAATTACCAGAAAGCCCAGGCGGAGCGGATCGCAGAAAAGCTCACAGGGGGAGCGGGCGAGAGGACCGGCGGAGACGAGCTCTTTCGGGCGGCGGACCTGATGGGGTTTGACGTGTGGAGCGGCCAGGTGATCAGAGGTATGGACACGCACGGCGGGTTTCACGGAGACGGAAGGACCTATATCGAGATGGATTATTCCGCTGCGGACACAGAGTTGGGAGCGGTGCTGGCCGCAGACCCGGATTGGAAGCCGCTGCCGCTGACGGATGCTCTGCAGAGAGCCGTCTACGGCCAGCAGCCCGATGAAACGACGTATTACGCATCGCTGGTGGAATCACCGGAGGAAGGCATACCGGCCATTCCCCCGGTGACGCGGGGGTATTACCGGTTTGTGGACCGCAGCAGTCAGAGCCTGGACCCCCAGGACGATTCCCAGCTCTTTGAACGGAATTCCTACAATTTTACGCTGGCGATCTACGATGAAGAAACGAAGATCCTGTATTATTTTGAATTAGATACGTAGGTGTGCGGACCAGACGAGAGAGATCTTTGCAGCGCGGCCTACGGAGGACCGGGAGCAGGGAAAAAATAACCGCAGAAATAGTATTCAGAAAGAAAAGGACAGCTTTTGGGCGCCGGTATCGGCGCGTGAGAGCTGTCCTTTTGTTGTGCGCCCTCAGCCCTGGTCCATGTACGGCCGGGGCAAAATGACTTCAGCCAAATGGCCGTTGCGGCTTCGATATCCCTCCGGGCGGTAACGAAAATATGAAATAAAAAAATATTACATTTTTCAATATAATAAGTTGAAATATTGTTTCTCGTATGATATATTTATTACAAAATAATTGTCTGAATAATGAATTAATATTACATAAGGGGAAGGAGCGCGCTATGAATGATTTTATGTCTCATATGATACGAAGTGAGCTGGAAGATGTGGTGGGCAGGGAACACGTCTCAGTTTCGGAAAGCGACCGGCTCACCCACAGCGTGGACTATTTCTGGCTTTCAAGGCTCTGGGAGGACAGGAGCAGGACGATGCCGCTGGCGGATATTGTGGTGTACCCGGGCAGTGCGGATGAAGTGTCGAGGATACTGGTCATCGCCAATTATTATAAGATACCTGTGTTCCCCTGGGGCGGCGGCGCGGGTTCGCAGGGCGGAGCGCTGCCGGTAAAGGGCGGTATCCTTCTGGACATGAAACGGATGGACAGAGTGATCAGATTTGACGAGAGATCCATGTGCGTGACCGCAGAGGCGGGGATCAATTATATGCAGCTGGAGTGGTATGTAAATGAGAAGGGGTATTCGCTGATGCATTACCCCAGTTCTCTCACCTGCAGCACGCTGGGCGGATTTCTCGCCCACAACGGCATAGGAGTGCTGTCCACAAAATACGGAAAGATCGACGATCAGTGTCTGAATCTGGAGATGGCGGTCCCCAGCGGCAGGATACTGCGGTCCGCTCCGGTGCCGAAACACTCCTCCGGTCCGGGAATTTTACATATGTTTATCGGTTCTGAAGGCACGCTGGGCGTGATCACGCAGGCTACGATGAAGATCTTTAAGCGGCCTGAGACCCGAAGATTCAGAGCATTCCTGTTTCCTGACGTACCGGCAGGACTGGCCTTCGGCAGAGATCTGCTGCAGGAATTCCGTCCCTCGATCATGCGTCTGTACAACGAGGAAGAGACGAGATCGATCATCAAAAGCATTCTGGGGGTGGAGAAGGACGGAGCTTTCATGAATATTGCCGTAGAAGGAAATGCGGAGATCGTGGAGATCGAAGAGAAGATCGCCCTGCGCATGTGTGCGGAGCGCGGCGGAATGGATCTGGGGTCGGATTACGGAGAGAAATGGTGGGACAGCAGAGTGACCTTCTTCTATCCCGATCACGCACTAGACCTGCCGAAGATGTTCGGTACTCTTGACACGGTAGCTACATACTCGAATATAGAAAAAATTTACTGGGCCTTAAAAGAAACCATTGAGAGTTTCAGCGGCGTTCGTTTTATCGCTCATTTCTCTCACTGGTACGAATGGGGGGTGATGATCTATGACAGATTTATCATCGAAGATCCTCCGCAGGATCCGGAGGAAGCCATGCGTCTGCACAATGAGATCTGGAACGCCGGTATCCGGGCCGTATTGGAAAACGGGGGAGTGGTGAACGATCACCACGGCGTGGGTCTGAAGCTCGGCAGGCTGATGAAGGAGCAGTACGGTGAGAGCATGATCGCGCTCGAAGCGCTGAAAAAGGAACTGGACCCCAACGGCATTATGAATCCGTTCAAGCTGGGCTTATAAGACATTGCGAGGAAAGGAGGGAAAGAAAATGTTATCTGGAAAGGCAATGGATACAATCAGGGCCTGCCGGTTTTGCTGGATGTGCAGGCATCTCTGTCCGGTGGGGCTGGTCACAGGGAGGGAGGCGAATACGCCCAGAGCAAAAGCGCTGCTGCTGGATATGGAACAAAAAGGAAGGGAACTGATGGGGGAATACGCGGAGGATATGTTTCAGTGCTGCCTGTGCGGCGCATGCGCGTCTTCCTGTGAGACAGGCTATGAACCGCCAGTTTTTATCAGGGAGGCGAGAAGAAATATCGCTTCCGGCGGACTGGCTCCTAGGGAAATCTCCGATGTGATCGGCGATCATTTAAAAGCAGGAGATGCACCCGGTGCAGCGGCAGTCCGGGAGGTGAGAAGCGCCGGGGCCGCGGGTACTGCGGACACGCTGTTCTTTAGGGGAGCCCGGCTGTCTGAGAAAAACAGGGAGATGGCGGATGCTTTCGGAGAGATACTGGAAAAAGCAGGGGTCTCCTATCTGATGTTCGAGGAAGAGCCCGCCGACGGTAACGAGCTGTTTGATCTGATCGGCGAGACTGCGGAAGTGAAGCGTACTGCCGTGAGATGTGCAGAGGCGATCAACGGCAGCGGGGCAGAGCGGGTCGTGGTGCTGAATCCTTCCTCCGCCCGCATGTTCAGGCAGGAGTATCCTGCCTGGGGATTGGAGCTCTCTGCGGAGGTGGTGACGGCCACGGTTTTTGCGGCGGAGCTCCTGAAGTCGGGGAAAGTAAAAGCTGAGAGGGCGGATATGGAAGGCCCCGTGACCTTCCACGACCCCTGCCGTCTTGCCAGAGATCTGGATGAAACGGAAGCGGCCAGGGACATCATTGCGGCCATGGGCTGCGAGCTGAGGGAAATGATACAGAGCAGGAAGATCACCAAGTGCTGCGGCGGTACGGTACTGGCGTCCCATTCGCCCCGTCTGGCGGAGCAGACCGCTTCAGGGAGACGGGCCGACGCGGACCGCATCGGCGCCGGATCGATCCTGACGGCGTGTCCGGGCTGTCTGTCCGTGCTTCGGGGAGGCAGCGGGACGGCAGAGGTAAAGGATATTTTTGTATTTCTGAACGAGAGGATACGGTGCAGCGAATGAACAAAGCCCGGACAGAACGCGGGCGTATGCAGCGCTCGCTGAGGTTCGGCAGACGGGAGGAATTCTATGAAAAAGTTTTTGCGAACAGCAGTATGTCTGACGATGGCAGCGCTGATGTCTATGGTAACAGGTTGCGGAGCCAGAGGGTCGGCGGGCGGCGGTCAGGACGCAGGGGATGGCGCGGAAACCATCGAACTGAAACTGGCACATATCTATTCCACAAACAGCAACGAAGATCAGTATTTCCAGGAATTCAAAAAACGTGTGGAGGAGGAGACGGAAGGCGGAGTGACGATCACGATCTTTCCCAACAGTCAGCTGGGCTCCGAGGCGGAGACCATGCAGCAGGTGGTACTGGGCACCACCGACATGGCCTTCGGCGAAGGTTCATCCTGGGCGAACGCTATCAATAAACCGGAATTGGGCGTTTTCGGACTGCCGTTCCTGTGCTCCGATCTTGACGGTCAGGCGGCGATAATGAGAGAACTGGTGCTGCAGGAGGGGACCGATATGATGGTGCCCAGCGGCGTCCGTCCCATTTTTTCCTTCTCTGGATCGATCCGAAACGCGATCATGAAGACGAAGCCCATCTATACGCTGGAAGACTGCAAGGGCGTAAAGATCCGCGTGCCGGAGGTATCGCTGTTCGTAGACACCTGGAAGAACCTGGGCGCAAATCCCACCACGACTCCCTGGGGCGATGTCTATACGGCCATCTCTCAGGGCGTAGTCGAAGGAGCGGAAGTGGATGCATGTACGATCGTGGACTCCAATCTTCAGGAGATCACCAAATACTACTCGCTGACCGGGCATATCAGTTCTATCAATATCGTCGCCGTCAACGAAGAGAAATGGCAGACGATCCCGGAAGAGTACCGGTCGGTCATACTGAAGGTGGGCGCGGAAGTGCAGGAAGAGCAGGTGAAGGCCAGGAAGACCGCCGACGATGAGGCCGTAGACGTGATGGAGGCGGCCGGCGTGGAGGTAAACAAACTGGAGGACGGCGAATACGAAAAAATGGTAGCGTCGCAGCAGCCCATTTACGATCAGTATGCGGAGGACTACGGTCTGGGAGATCTGATCGGTAAATTGAAGGAGGCGGGCAGCGGTAAATAATGTGGAATGCGGGATGCCGGCTGTTTTCCGGCGTCCCGCGCCGCATCCCTCTGAAGGAGGTGTTTTCCTATATGATGTTATTGAAGAGGCTGGACAAGGCCCTGACGGACATCCAGACGTATGTATGCGCCATTCTGTTCGCGCTGATCATCGCCATCGGGGGCCTGAATGTCTTCTGCCGCTATGTCCTGAACGACTCCCTGACCTGGGCGGAAGAAGCGATGAGATTTATCTGTATCTGGATGGTCTTTATCGGATCATCCCTGACGATCCGGGTGGATGGGCACGTTTCCATCGATATTTTGCAGAGCATATTGAAGAACAGAACGATCAAGTTCGTGCTTTATGTGATCACCAGGCTGGTGGCCGCGTCATTTCTGGTGCTGCTGCTGCCCGCGTCCGTTGAGCTGGTGATGAAAATGGGAAGCTCCTATTCTTCTGCGGTGGGGATCTCCTATTCCATTGTCTATCTGTCCTTTCCGGTGGGGGCGGTATCCATGCTGCTGTCCTTTGCCAGCGCCATCCCTTACCATGCATGGAGGATCAAAGAAGGAGGTGAGGCAAAATGATCGCGATCGTTGTGATATCGCTGATCGTGATGATCATTCTGGGTGTTCCTATCTGCTTCGCCATCGGCCTTTCCGGCTTTCTGGCCATTTATTTCGGAACGGATCTGGATCTGTTCATCATCGTGCAGAGGCTCATCAGCGGTGTGAACTCCTTTTCGCTTATGGCCGTGCCGCTTTTCATTCTGGGCGGCGCGATCATGGACAAAGCGGGCATTTCCAAGCGGATCGTAGGATTTGCATCCTCTCTGTTCTCCTGGCTGCGCGGCGGACTCAGCATCGTCTGCGTGGCGGCCAACATGATCTTTGCCGGGATCTCGGGATCGGGCGCGGCGGCGGTCAGCGCCATCGGCGGTCTGACGGCGCCGGCGATGAAGGAGAAGGGATATAGACCTGGGTTTGTGGCCGCGCTCATCAGCGGGGCCGGATCCCTGGGGCCTGTCATTCCTCCCAGCGTCGATATGATCGTCTTCGCTTCCATCACAGGCCTGTCCGTGGGAAGGATGTTCATGGGCGGCATACTGCCCGGCATGCTGATCGGGTTGTGTCTCATGGTATTTTGCCATGTCTACGCGAGGGTAAACGGAATCGATTACGGAGGGAAATTCGATCTGGGAACGGTGTGGAGATCCTTTAAGGATTCTATCTGGGGACTGATCATGCCGTTTATTGTGATCGGCGGCGTCATTTTCGGCATCTTTACCGCCACGGAGGCCGGCGTCATCGCCTGCATTTACGGGCTGATCGTCGGTGCATTCGTGTATAAAGAGCTGAAGTGGAAGGATATCATCCCTCTGTTCAAAAAAGCCACGGAAAATACCTGTCAGGTCATGATGATCATCGGCGCTTCCACCATCTACGGCTACATCTTTTCCCTGGCCAACGTAGGGGATACGATCTGCAGTTTCATCCTCTCACTGACGGACAGCACCACCATGATCATGTTGTTGACCGCCGGCTTTATGATCTTTGTGGGCTGCTTTATGGAGAGCCTGGCGGCCATGCCGATCATTCTTCCCATCGTCTATCCGCTGCTGGAAAGTATGGGGGCCAATATGACGCAGTTTGGCGTTATGTTCTGCCTGTGTACCGTGCTGGGCGGTCTGACGCCGCCTGTGGGAATTTATCTGTTTCTGTCCATGACCATCGCAAAGGCGAAGATCCAGGAGATCATACCGTATCTGCTGGTGGTAGTGGGAATCATTGTAGCGGTGATCCTGACAGCGGCTTTCGTTCCAGGGCTCACGTCATTTTTGCCGAACCTGCTGATCCGCTGATCTATGGCGGCATCACAAAATATGTTGGGAGGTAGATCGCATGGGAATTCAAAAAGAGATGTATCTGGAAGCGCAGAAATATATGGTGGGAGGAGGTTCTGCGGGAGGGCGTTTCAACGCTACGCTGGGCCAACCCCTTTACATGGACCGCTGCGAGGGCGCTTACCTCTACGACGCGGAAGGAAAGCGATATATCGACTATCATTCTTCCGCCGGCCCGGCGCTGTTCGGCTATAAGAATCCCAGGCTGAAAAAGGCGGCCCTGGAGGCCATGGAACGGGGATTTTTCTGGGGATACGATACACAGGAGACCATTGAACTGGCAAGACAGCTGTGCAGGATCATCCCCTGCGCGGAGCGGGTGCGTCTGGTAAATACGGGAAGCGAGGCCACCCTGTCGGCGCTGCGTCTGGCCAGGGCCTACACGGGAAAAGAGATCGTGATCCGGTTCGAAGGCCATTTTCACGGAATGCATGAGCTGCTCTGGTACAACCACAATGGAGAAGGCGACATGGACAGCGTGGGAGAGATCCGCAACGTGCCCGACGGAGCGGGGATCCCCGCGTGCTTCGGAGATGTGGTAAAGAACGTGGAGTTCAATGACTTCGAAGCGCTGGAACGGGTGGTGGAACGCTGCAGGGGAAAAACGGCGGCTGTCATCATGGAGCCGATCTCTTATAACTGCGGCTGCTATCCGGCAAAGAAAGAATACCTCGAAAAAGTCCGCAGTCTCTGCAGCGCCGAGGGAATCGTATTGATCTTCGACGAAGTGATCTGCGGCTACCGTATGCGGCCAGGCAGCGCTCAGGCTTACTACGGCGTGACGCCGGATCTGACTACGCTGGCAAAGGCCATAGGCGGCGGTTTTCCCATCGCGGCGGTGGCGGGAAAAAAAGAGATCATGGAAATGGGCGGCCCCACAGGGCCGGCGGGAGTGAGCGGCACCTATTCCGGAGCGCTCATGTCTGTGATGGCGGCCCTGGAATGCGCAAAGATGGTCCAGGAGCCGGATTTTTACGACCGTCTGGAATCGATCGGCAACGCCCTTTACAGCGGGATCGACAGTCTGATGAAGAAACACGGCATCAAGGGTCATGTGAGAGGCGTGGGAGCGCGGTTCGGCCTCTACTTCGGTGTGGAGGACCCGGAGGATGACTTTAACTGGAGGACCGTAAAGAAAAAATTTGATGCGGACCTGAACGGCCGTTTTCTGACAGGAGCCCTGGAGGAAGGGATCTATTTCCACAATTACGGGACCAGTCCCGTACCGGCTCACAACGGATTCGGCATCGCCCACAGCGCCGAGGATATCGATTTTACACTGGACAGAATCGACAAGATCTTCAAGAGGATCAGGTAAAACGCCGGACTGCAGTGCCCGGAGAAGAAGGAGGTATCTTTATGAACGGCAGAGGCTTTGAAATGGAGGCCAGAAATGTAAAGCACATCGAGACGGCAAACAGGCGGATCTGTACGCCTATCCCCGTCCCCGGATCTTTTCCGCTGCTGGAGGAAATGCAGAAATACGAACCCAGGGCCATGGCGGGACAGCCGCTGATCGTGTGGGACCACACGGAGGACGGCTATAAGATCTGCGACCCGTACGGCAATCGGTTTATTGATTTTTCATCCGCTGTCATGATCACCAATTCCGGCCACGGAAATCAGGAACTGATCGACGCGATCCGGCGGATGACAGACAAACCGCTGCTTGCGTCCTACGCCTTTCCCACAGCAGAGCGGGTGGAAGCGGCGAAAGAGCTGGTAGGCGTCTGTCCTATCCCTGAGGCAAAGGTCTTTATGCTCAGCGCCGGAACGGAGGCGGTGGAATGCGCCTTCAAACTGGCCAGAACTTACGGAAAGCAGAAGGGCGGGCCGGAGAAGAAGGTCATCGTCTCCTATGAGAGCGCATTCCACGGCAGAACGCTTGCTTCTCAGCTGGTAGGCGGAATGGACAGTCTGAAGGACTGGATCGGCAACCTGGACAGGGATGTGTTTCAGGCCCCCTGGCCCAATGGCTATGAGCATCACTGGGCCGATGAGAGCAGCCCTGATTTCGACGAAGATAAGATGTTTTCCACGCTGCTTGAGACCATCGACGCCCACGGAGTCAAATATGAAAACATCGCAGGGATCGTCATAGAAGCGTACAACGGCATACAGTGCTACCCCATTCCCAAAAGTTACGCCAGGAAACTTCGGCAATTCTGCGATCAGTATGATATTCTGCTGATCATGGACGAGATCCAGACCGGTTTCTGCCGTACGGGGAAATGGTTCGCATTTCAGCACTACGGCATTCTTCCCGACATCATCACCGCGGCAAAAGGCCTGAGCGGGGCTCTGCCCATGTCCTGCGTGTTTGCCCGCAGGGAGATCATGGACATGTACGCACCTAATACCATGACATCCACCCATTCCGGCAGTCCGGTGGCGGCCGCCGCTGCTGCCGCAAACATCCGCTATATGAAGGAACAAAGACTGGACGAGGCCGCAGCAGAGAAGGGCAGGATCATAGAACGGCATCTGAAGGCGTTGAAGGAACAGGTACCGGACAGGATCAGCTACGTGGGCGGCCTGGGACTGGCCTGGGCCTGCACCTTTGCAGATCCGAAGACGAAAAAAGGGCAGCCTGAATTTGCGCTGGAGGTCACAAAAAAATGTGTGGAGAAGGGGCTCATGTTCTACGCAGCTGTAGGCGCCGGCATCACCATGAAGCTGACTCCGCCGCTGACCATTCCCGAGGATGCGCTGGAGGAAGGAATGGAGGCTTACGCGGAAGCGGTGTTGGAGGCAGACGCGGAAATGCCTCCCTACGAAGACTGAAGCAGACAGGCAGGGAGGGGGAAAACTCATGAAATACCTGATCGGAGCTGACTTTGGCGGAGGATCCGCCAAGGCCACCCTGCTCACGCAGGAGGGACAGATCGCAGCTGTCGCGGCGAGAGAATATCCGACAAATTATCCGCAGAATGGCTGGGCAGAGCAGGATCCGGAGGACGCCTACCAGGCGTTTGTACAAAACGTCAGGGATGTCATGAAAAAGGGCATGGCAGCCCCGGAGGATATCGTCTGCATCTGTCTTGACGCAGCCACGCACACGGCGGTGTTGTTAGATGAAGAGGACAGAGTGATCCGGCCGTCGATCTACTGGACGGACACCAGAAGCCGCAGAGAAGCGGCCTTTCTCAGAGAATGCCGGGAAGAAAAGATCTATGCGCTTTCTTACAATGTGCCCAACGAGATGTGGACTCTTCCTCAGCTCATGTGGCTGAGGGAGAACGAGCAGGAGAACTTCAGAAAAATACACAGGATCATGTTCGTCAAGGATTACGTGCGATACCGGCTGACGGGAGACTTTGTCACAGACCGCGTAGAGGCCATGGGTTCCATGCTGATGGACGTGCCGAACCGGTGCTGGTCGGAAGAGCTGTGTGCGCTGGCAGGCGTTCGCAGAGGAATGCTTCCGCAGATCGTAGAACCTCTGGAGATCCTCAGTCCCATCGGGGAAAAGGCATGTCAGGAGGCAGGTCTTTGGCCGGGCACCAAGGTCATTGCAGGATCCACAGATACGGTGATGGAGATCTACGCCAACGGTGCAGTCCACACCGGACAGATGACTGTCAAGCTGGCCACGGCAGGCAGGATCTGCCCGGTCACGGACCGGGCGCTGGACAACCGGCGGCTGGTGAATTATCAGCATATCATTCCCGGGCTGTGGTATCCCGGTACAGGGACCAAATCCTGTGCATCGTCATATCGCTGGTATCGGGACGTTTTCGGAAAAGCGGAGGAAGGCGCCTATGAACGGATGAACCGGGCGGCTGCGGAAATACCGCCGCTGAGCGGCGGCCTGTACTTCCACCCTTATCTGCAGGGTGAACTGACTCCCTATTTTGATGCAAGTCTGCGTGGCAGTTTCACCGGGATCCGATCCTTTCACACCAGGGGGCATTTTACGAGAGCGCTACTGGAAGGGGTCGCCTATTCCCTGAAAGACTGCTATCAGGTCATTGAGCGCGAAGGTCTGGATATCAGTCAGGCAGTCATCATCGGCGGCGGCGCAAAGAGCGCTCTCTGGAGGCAGATCGTCAGCGATGTGCTTGGGATCGAAATGATCAAGACAAAAAACAACGATTCATCCCTGGGTTCCGCCATGCTGGCCGGCGTGGCGTCGGGCATTTTCAGCTCCTACGAAGAGAGCGTTGAAAAATGCGTGGAGACAGAGACAGTAGTCAGGCCGGACTCGCAAAATTTCAAACGTTATCAGCGGGGTTTTGAAATATACAAGAGGATCCACGACGCGTTGGCGGAGATCTACACGGATATGGAGCGGTAAGGATGATGGGTGAGTGGAAAAAGGGCGTGAAGCCGGAAAAGAAGGAAAGGAGGAGCTGCGCGCCGCCGATCCGAACGGCGGTCTGCATGAAGCAAGTGCCGGAGAACGCGGAAAAAAGTGTGACCGGGGACGGAAAGATCCGCAGGGACGGACGCTTTTCCGTCATCAACCCCTCTGATGTTTTTGCGCTGGAAGCAGGGCTTACGATAAAGGAGAAGCGGGGCGGCGCAGTGGATGTATTTACCATGGGGACAGAGGCGGCCAAAGCCCTGCTGGATGAAGCGGGAGCGCTGGGCGCCGACGGACTGTTTCTGCTGTCCGACCCGGATTTCGCCGGAGCGGACACCTACGCCACGGCGCACGTGCTCGCCGCGGCACTGAGAATGAGCGGGCCGTATGATCTGATCCTCTGTGGAAGACGGACTCAGGACGGGGAGACAGGACAAGTCCCGGCGGAGATGGCGGTTATGATGGGATTGCCTGCGGTGACGAATGTGGTAGCTATAGAAGATGCGGGTGAGGGGAGACTGCGCTTCCGCCGGATGCTGGAATACTGCGAAGAGACGGTGGAGGCAGCGCTGCCGGCAGTGGTCGGCGTGATGGAGGGAATGGAGTGGATCGGCCATCCCAGGTTCCCTTCGTTACAGAGCATGCAGCACGCGGGGGGACGCAGTGTGGTCTGTCTTGGCAGGGTAGATCTGGATCTGCCGCGGGAGCAGGTGGGGAGCAGCGGGTCTTTCACCGAGGTACGGCGGATCTTTTTCCCGGACTGGAAAAGAAGCTGCCGTTTCTGCAGCGTGGAAGAGGGAATTGAACTGATAAGAAAAAGCGTGGGGAAGGCGGAGGAGAAAAGCGAGCCAAAATGATAAAAAGAATGGAAGACAGACGTTCTGAGATCTGGGTCTGCTGCGAAAAAAGACAGAGCCGGCTGACGGCTGCAAGCAGTGAATTGATCGGAAAAGCCCGTGAACTTGCAGATTCGCTGGGGTATTCTGCTGCGGCGGTCATCTTTGAAGATATGTCGGGGGAAAGCGCAGCGCAGACAGCGATCGGGCTGGGAGCGGATATCGTATACCGATTTTGTCACAGCCGTTTTTTCCGGACGGAGGAAGACTTGCAGGCGTGGGCTATCGCAGATCTGATGGAGTCAGGAAGGCCCTGGGCGTGTCTTTTTCCCGCGGAGACCCACGGGAGGCTGACCTCCGCTCTCCTTGCTGCCAGGCTGAAAACAGGCCTGACGGCGGACTGCACGGGTCTCTCCGTCGAGGACGGATGGCTGCTGCAGACCAGACCTGCCTTCGGCGGCAGTTTGATAGCGGATATTCTATGCAGGCATTCGCTGCCCCAGATGGCCTCCGTGCAGAGCGGCGTCTTTCCCAGACCGGAGCCGGATGCGGACAGACAGGGCGTTATTATCGACTGTGCGCTCCCCGCAGCAGGACCTTCCGCACTGAAACTCATAGGCTGCAGCGCTGAGCGAAAAGCGGAGGAAAGTCTGAGCGAAGCGAAGGTGGTGCTGGCGGGGGGGATGGGGCTGGGATCCGTCAGAGGATTTCGGGCGCTGAAACGGGCTGCGGACAGGATCGGCGCCGTTCCGGCCGCCTCCCGGGCGGCGGTAGGCGCGGGGCTCGCTCCGTATTCCTGGCAGGTGGGGCTGTCGGGCAAAACGATCCGCCCGGAGCTGTATATCGCCTGCGGTATTTCGGGGGCGGTCCAGCACATGGCGGGAGTCAGGGGAGCTGCGCGGGTGATCGCGGTCAATCTGGACAAAAAAGCTCCTGTCTTCGACTGCGCTGATGTTGGTATCATCGCGGACTGCCTGGTGTTTTTGGAGAAGCTGGAGACGTACTTCGGCGCGCGGCCGCAGGGAAGGATGTAAAAGAAGCGCCTGCGGGCGACGTGAAATAAATCCGTTTTTGTTGTCTTTTCAGTAAAATCTTGATAGAATGTAGCCACAAAATATTGGAAAAGGGCGTGAGAATTTGAATGCGGAAAGACTGCCGACCTTGCTTCTGCGAATGGAAGCGATGAAAAATTCCCTGGGACAGGCGGAGAAAAAAGTAGTTGATTATATTCTGGAAAATCCGGAAAAGGTAATATATCTGTCTGTTGCGGGGCTGGCGGAATCCAGCGGCGTCAGCGTGGCTACGGTGGTACGCGCGTGCCGTAAACTGGGGCTGAGCGGGTATCAGGATTTTAAAGTGACCCTGGCGCAGGATATTGTAACGCCGATGCAGAATATTCATGAAGAGATCACTGAAGACGACGACGTCTCTGCCATCGTGGACAAGGTATTTCAGGGAACGATGCAGGCACTGTCATTTACCCACGACTCTCTGAATATGGATTCGCTGATCAAAGCGGTCGACTGCATCACCCGGGCCAGAAGAGTCATCATCCTGGGAATGGGCAACTCTCATTCCGTGGCGGTGGATCTGCAGCACAAGCTGATGCGTCTGGGGATCGATGCGGCGGCTTTTACCGATTCCCACATGCAGACGATCGCCGTATCTCTGCTCACCAAAGAGGATGTGGTTTTTTCCATCAGCCATTCTGGAAGCTCCAAGGACGTGGTATCCAATACAAAGCTGGCGAAAAGCAACGGAGCGGTCACTATTTCGCTGACCAGCATCGGCAGCTCGCCGCTGAGCAAGACAACGGACATCCAGCTGTATACGGCCAGCAAGGAAACCCAGTACAGGATCGTGGCGCTGAGTTCACGCATCGCCCAGGAGGCGATCATCGACACGCTGTACACGCTGATCGCCGTGAGAGACAGACGGTATGTGGACGGTTTTCACAAGATCGAGAAAGCGATCCAGAGAAAGAAATACTGAATACCCGGGACGGATAGGTGGCCGCTGTATGGCCGGCGTAAGCCGAATAGCCGCAGCATGGGGGCCGCGCAGAGCGGGCGGTGAAAATGGAAGAGCGATACCCGTTTCTTTTTCCCCGAATTGTGGTAAAATAGGGATACGTCTCCTCTGGAGGCTGCAGACACACATTTTATCACTGTGAAGGAGAAACGTATCATGAAAGAAAAATTGGGCGGAGGAAAGATCCTTTCCCTTTCGCTGATGCTGTTCGCCATGTTTTTCGGAGCCGGAAACATGATTTTTCCGCCGGCGCTGGGACAGCAGGCGGGAACCAACTTCATATCCGGCGTGCTGGGGTTTATGGTGACCGACGCGGGGTTGTCCGTGCTGGGGATCGCAGCCATCGTACTGGTGGGAACGAATCTGAACGATCTGGGCGCAAAGGTGAGCCCGAAGTTCGCCGCGGCGCCCGGTATCGTCGTCTATCTGCTGATCGGCCCGCTGTTCGCGCTGCCCAGGACCGGCACCGTATCTTTTGAGATGGCCGCGGCGCCCTTTCTGCCGGAAGGCGCTCCGGGATTTCTGGTATCGCTGCTCTTTACGGCTGTCTTTTTTCTTGTGACCTATCTGCTCTGCCTGAACCCCAGCAAGCTGGTGGACGTGGTGGGAAAGATCCTGACGCCGGTGCTTCTGGTGTCCATCGCGGTGATATTCGCCGGATGCTTTATGGACCCTGGCGGGGCCATCGGAGCTCCTGTGGGGGACTACGCTACCATGCCCTTTTTCAAGGGAATGGTGGAGGGCTATCTGGCTCTGGACGGACTGGCCGCGCTGGCCTTCGCCATCGTGGTCATCAATACCATTAGGGATTACGGCGTTAAAGAGCCGGGAAATATTGCAAAATATACGCTGATCACGGGCGTTTTTGCGGGGATCGGCCTGGGGATCACCTATCTTGCTCTGGGCTATGTGGGGGCCGTCACGTCTTCCGCGGCGCTGTTTGAGAACGGCGGGAAGCTGCTTGCGGCGGTCACGAACCAGCTGTTCGGGTACGCGGGAAATATCATTCTCGGCGTGGCGGTTCTGCTGGCGTGTCTGACCACTTCCATCGGTCTGGCTTCCTCCTTTTCCGATTACTTTCAGACCATTCTGCCGCGGTTTAGCTACAAGCAGATCTTACTTGTGGTCTGCCTGTTCAGCTTTGCTGTTTCCAACGTGGGGCTGACTGCTATGATCAAGATCACTCTGCCTGCGCTGATCATGATCTATCCGCCGGTGATCACACTGGTGCTGCTGTCCTTTGCGGATCGTCTGATCGGAGGAAAAGCCGAGTGTTATGCGCTTTCCATGATCCTGGCCTTTCTCGTCGGGATCCTCAACGGGCTGGAAAACGCAGGTCTGTCCCTGGGGTACCTGGGAGAACTGGCGGCCAGGATCCCTCTCTATACGCTGGGGGTGGGATGGATCGTTCCGGCTATAGTGGGATGCCTGATCGGTCTGCTGCCCTTCGTGAGATTTTTGAAGAGCGTACCTGTGAAAAGGGTTTGAAGCCCGCGGGGCAAAAGGATGGCCGGTATGACGGCCAGACAGCGATGAGGATGGGAGACGGCGGGAAGGCAGGCGCTTCAGGCTGTTCCACGCAGGCGGCAGATCGGCAGAGCGGCCGCCCTGCGGCCAGACCTCAGGGCGGCCAGGACGCTCCGGTGCGGCTGGGCAATGAAGAATGAGGACGGGCTTCGGCCCGTTCTTTTTGTACAGGCGATTTACCCGTCAGACGCGCGGTTCAGAACAGTTATACTCATTTCCCGTTTTTTCCATTGAGAGGGAGTGGACAATGCCACGGATGCGGGATATTGCAATGCTTTCCGCGATCTTTCGGAATTCAAAGTGTCAAACGCCCGGGAAAAACTCTTGCTTATTTACACGGCCAAGTAGTATAATTAACCAAATATAAAGCTGAAGGATATACGTAAATGGACAAAAATTCAGAAAAGAAACGCACGAAGATCAGTTCTGTCAATCGAGCGCTGGATATTATGGAGCTGCTTTGTCAGGAAGAGCGGCTCATGGGCATCAATGAGATCGCCCAATTTCTGGGAGAATACCAGAGTACGATCCACCGGTCGATATCCACGCTGAAGGAACGTGGATATGTCTATCAGGACATGGACAGTTCCAAATATGGTTTGAGTTATAAGCTCTGTATGCTGGGAAAGAGCGTCAGCGAAAATTCCGCGCTGATCCAGTTGGCAAAGCCGTATGCGATCAGGATCGCGAAGGAGTTCAGGGAGACAGTGAATATCGCGGTCAGAGAGTATACAGAAGGCCCGGGATATTACGCGGTCACCATCCTTCAAGAGCGAGGAGGCAAGAGAGCGCTGGGCGTGACGGAAACTCTAGGCAAGCCTTACGAGTGCTACTATTCCGGCGTGGGCAAAGCCCTGCTCGCATTTTCGGAGGACTATGACGAGGATGCGGTTCGCAGGATTGAGCTGAAGCGCCATACGGATAAGTCCATCGTTGACCCGGAGCGGTTTATCGAAGAGATCGCAAAGATCCGTGAACTTGGATATGCCGTTGACAACGAGGAAAATGAAAAGGGGCTGTACTGTTTGGCCTGCCCGGTGCTGAAGAGCAAAAAAAAAGCCGTCATGGCCATCAGTGTCAGCGGATATATGGGACAGATCCATGATATCGGAATAGAAAAGATCATACACAGTCTTCAGGAAGTAAGCGCAGAAATGAGTCAACAACTTCTCTGATGAGTCAGTCGAAAGAGGTCATCTCCACGAAAGGGGATGACCTCTTTTGTAAAAATGTGTTTCTTCATGTTTCGATGGATCACCCATCGGTGGTTTTTGTGCATAACCCCGGAATGAAACAGAGGACAGCGTCTTTCGTGACCTGTTCTCTGTTTTTATTTGGGCGGTAATTGAAAAATATATAAAAATCAAAGCAAAGCGTAAACGCTGTTGACAAGGCATCCAAAGCTAACTATAATAATCATAAACACAAAATAAGAATTCAATTCTGCTATAGGGAATTGAAGGCGGGATAACTGTATGTTTGCCCTTTATCCTGACCAGGCCAAGATCGTCCGTTGCTCAACCTGTCGACCTAAAAACATAAAGGAGGATATTATGATTTATGCAGACAGAATGATGACCGTAAGAGGCTCCGTTATCCGCGACGTTGCGACGGAAATTGCCAGCAGAAACAACCCCAACCTGATCAAACTGTCCGGCGGCCTTCCTGATGAAAACCTGTTTCCCATGAAGGAGCTGCAGGAAGCCGCTGAAACAGTTTTCAACAATCCGGAGCTCTACATGGAATCGCTGCAATATGGTCTTACCCGAGGTGATACTGAGTTGCTCGATCTCCTGGCGGAGCGTCTGAACCGGCTGGAAAACATGAAAATTACGCCCAACAACATGCTGATCGTCACCGGCTGCCAGCAGGGTATCTCCCTGTGCGCCACCGCGCTGGTCAATATTGGTGATACGATCCTGATCGAGAAGCCCAGTTATCTGGACGGTCTCAACGCCATGCTTCCCTACGAACCCAATATCGTAGGCGTCGATACAGATGAGCACGGGATCCGGATCGATGCTCTAAAGGCCGCTATTGAGGCCAATCCAAACACCAAGATAGTATATGTGATCCCCAACTTCCAGAATCCTACCGGCAAGGCGTGGCCCCTTGAGAAGCGCGAGGAGTTCTTGGAATTCATGAGCCGGCCCCAATATAAACACATCGCCATCCTGGAGGATAACCCCTACGGCGAGGTCAGATTCAGAGGAGAGCATGTCCCCTGCCTGAAGTCGCTGGATAAGACGGGCCAGGTGGTCTACCTCGGCTCCTTCTCCAAGATCCTGGCTCCCGGTCTTCGCATCGCCTATGTAGTCTCGGACGACACTCATTTTATTGATCGCCTGGAAGAAATCAAGGAGGGCGCCGACCTCCAGTCCAACCAGTTCACCCAGGTCCATGTGCGCGAGTACCTGAAGGCAAACGATATCGACGCCCATGTGCAGAAGATCTGCATGAACTACAAGAAGAGATGCGACGCCCTGGTAGAGATCATGGGAAAGGAGTTTCCCACGGGCGTAACGTTCACCGTTCCCGATGGAGGCATGTTCCTCTACGTGACCTGTCCTGAGAACTTTGACACGGGGAAGATGCTGAAGGACGCCCTCGACGCGGAGGTGTCCTATATCCCCGGCGCGTCTTTTAACGCAGATGGCAGCGGCAAGAATACGATGCGTCTGAACTTTACCGCCAACGACATCCCCAAGCTGCAGGAGGGCGTGCGGCGTCTGGCCGGGGTTTTTAAGGCGGAGATGGCAAAGCAGGGCATGTGATCCCGGGACGATTCGCGAGGAAGGAATATACTATGGAAGAAAAAATGAAGTTGAATGTAGAGCGGTGCAAGGGGTGCTACCTCTGCATTGAAAACTGCAAGATCGGGGCGATCTCTCTGTCCGATTATACAAACGGAAAAGGAGTCGTGACCATTCAGGTCGATCAGAGCAAGTGCGTGCAGTGTGGAAGCTGTTACGCCATGTGTCCTGACCTTGTCTTTGAGATACTGTAGGAGGTGGCGATATGGCAGAGACATTATTGATCAAAGGAAATGAGGCCCTGGCAGAGGGCGCCATCAGAGGCGGCTGCCGTTTCTATGCCGGTTATCCCATCACACCGCAGAGCGAGATCCTGGAGTGGATGGCGAAGCGCCAAAAGGAAGTAGGCGGTGTATTCGTACAGGGCGAGTCGGAGATCGCCAGCGTCAACATGGTGTTTGCGGCCAGAGCCCTTGGGTCCCGCGCGTTCACCTCCTCTTCCGGTCCCGGCTTCACGCTGAAACAGGAGGGCATCGCCTATTGGGTCAGCGCCGAGCTCCCGGGCGTGGTGGCCTGTGTACAGCGCTACGGTATCGGCGACGGGTTTATCGGCGCCGGCCAGGACAACTACTGGCAGGCCGTCAAAGGCGGCGGCAACGGCGATTATCATCTGATCACCCTTGCCCCGAACAGCGTGCAGGAAAACATGGATATGGCGTATGAGTCCTTTGAACTGGCAGAGAAATGGATGCATCCGGTCCTGATCCTCTCGGACGCGACGATCGGGCAGATGATCGAGCCCTGCCAGGCGAGACCCTATAAAGAATACAGCATCGACCAGTACGACTGGGCGGTGAAGGGGACGCCCATCGGAATCAAGAACAAGGTGATAACCGACAAGACTTATAACGAGGACATCGATCAGTGGAACGCCAGATATCTCGCCAAGTGCCGCAAGATCATCGAGGAGGAGCAGCGCTGGGAGTCGACGATGGTCGAGGACGCGGAGGTCGTCCTTATCGCCTACGGCATCTCCTCCCGTGTGGCGGAGGGCGCGGTGCGCATGGCGAGGGCGCAGGGCATCAAGCTGGGCCTGATCCGCCCGATCACCTTGTGGCCCTTTCCCCGTAAGGCCTTTGAAGAACTGTCCGGAAGCTGCAAAGCCCTGGTGACCGTTGAGATGAACATGATGGGTCAGCTCTGCGAGGACGTTATGCTTTACACGAAGAGTAAATATCCGACTTATGCCATAACCACCGCCTACCAGGTCCCTGCCATCGATGAGATCGTCGCTTTTGCGCAGGACATTCTGGCCGGTACGGCAAAAGAACAGGAGGTGTTCTGAGATGGCGAGAACGACTGCGAAAAAGGCTCCTGCAATCATGAAGTGTGAGAATATGTTCTGTGCAGGCTGCGGCCATTCCATTTTTGACCGCATTCTGGGGGAAGTTCTCACCGAAATGGATATCATCCAGGATACCATCATATGCTCGGACATCGGGTGCAACCACCAGTTCCAGTACAGCATGGCGGTGGACGCCATCGTCCCGCCCCACGGGAAAATGGGGGCCGCGCTGACCGCTATGAAACGTGTCCGCCCCGATAAGTACTGCTTGACGATCGCCGGCGACGGCGGCGCATATGCCATCGGTCTGGGCGAGACCATGGCCTGTGCCACCCGCAATGAAAACGTGACATTTTTTGTCATGAACAACACCTGTTACGGAATGACCGGCGGTCAGATGGCGCCGACCACCCTGCTCGGCCAGTGGTCCGCATCCACCCCCGACGGCAGGACTTTTGAGGAGCACGGCCTGGATCTTGACGTGATCAAGGTCATGCGTAACCTTGACATTGCCTATCTGGCCAGGACCACGATCACCAGCCCTGGAGAGGTGAACAAAACCAAGAAGGCGGTCAGGAAAGCCCTTGAAAAGCAGCGCGACAACAAAGGGTTCTCTCTGGTGGAAGTTCTGGTGCCCTGTCCAACCAACTGGGGCCTGACGCCGCCCAAGGCCATGAAGCGTATCACAGAAGAACTGGTCCCGCACTATGAGACCGGTGAGATCATTGACAAATAGGGGGTGAAACAAGTGCTGAAAGGTATCGTCTGTGCGGGATTTGGCGGCCAGGGCGTCTTGACCGCAGGAAAATTATTGTTGTACGCAGCATACAAACAGGGGCGAAAAGTGACTTGGTTTCCCTCCTACGGAAATGAGATGAGGGGGGGCTCCGCAAACTGTAATGTGGTGATTTCGGATGAGCGCATCGCAAGCCCATATGTCGACCATCCCGATATTCTCATCGCGCTGAATGGGCCGTCTCTTGACCGATTCCAGGAGACCATGAAAGCAGGCGGCGCGCTCTTCGTGAACACCTCGCTCATCGATAAGGACAAGATCACCCGGAGCGATGTGGAAGTATTCTGCGCACCTGTTACGGACATTGCGATCTCTCTGAAGAATGAACGAAGCGCCAACATCGTGATGCTGGGATATTTCTGCAAAAAGGCGGGGATCTTTACCGGAGAAGAGTTTTCTGCATCGATGTGTGAATACTTCGAGACCTCAGGGAAGGGCAAATACAACGAAAAGAATATAGAAACATTCATGGCAGGGTATAACCTGGAATAAACGGGAAAGGAGGGGCGATTTTGAATCTCACAAAACTGCTGAAGCCTGAAAAATTCGCCATCATTGGAGCGACGGAAAAGGAGACTTACGGCGGCTTCGCCGTTAAGTTGATGGAACTGCACGCGGCGGACAGGCTGGAGAAGGATATCTATCTCGTCAATCCCGGCAGAGACCAGGTGTTTGGTCACAAGTGTTACAGGAGCGTCGCGGATTGTCCGTCCGACATCGATATGGTCATCATTGCGACAGCCAAGAAAACAGTCCCGGATCTTCTGCGTCAGTCGGCGGCAAAGGGCGCAAAGGGTGCGGTGGTGTTTGCCGCTGGATATGGGGAAACCGGCAAGCCCGAGGACAAGGCCGCCGAGCAGGATCTAAAGGCGCTGTGCAAAGAGTTGGACATCGCCCTGATGGGGCCCAACTGCGCCGGGTATATCAACGTGCCAGACAGTATCCCCGCCATGGGTTTTATGACGACAGTCCCCCACAAGCGGGGCCATGTGGGCCTGGTATCCCAGAGCGGGATGATCTGCACATTGCTCCTTGACAGTGGAAAAACAGATTTCTCCTACGTTATCTCCTGCGGCAACAGCAAGATCGTGGAGGTCATCGACTACATCGATTTCCTGGTCGATGATGAGGATACCAAGGTGATCGTCTCCTACATCGAAGGTGTGACGAATCCCCAAAAGTTTGTCAGTATCCTGAAGAAGGCCGCGCTGAAAAAGAAGCCCGTCATCCTCCTCAAGATCGGAAGATCGGAGAAGGGCAGCAAGTCGGCCTCCTCCCACACCGGGAGTCTCTCCGGATCGGATGCTGCCTTTGAAGCTATCTTCAAAAAGTACGGCGTCATTCGGGTGGATGACCTGGAGGATCTGGCCAGCCTTGCCAACATGATCGACACGATCCCCGCACTGCCCAAGGGCGACAGAGTGGTGTCGCTGAACGGCTCCGGCGGCGAGAACGGTGTCGCCTGCGATGTGGGCGCGATGTACAACATCAATTACCCCGATTTCTCAGAACAGGGCAAGGAAGCCCTCAAGGGCGTGTTAGCAGAATTTGCCACAATCAACAATCCCCTGGACACCACAGCAGACATCTGCTACGACACGGATCAGTTTGCCGATGCCGCGGAACTCATCATCAATGATGAGAACTTCGACATGGCAGTCGTTGGCATCACGATCGTCAATGAGTTGACGGACCTGTGCGTCAAGCACATGTCGGAAGGGCTGATCAAATTGAGAAAGGAGGGTCGAGTAACAAAGCCGATCTTCGTGATACCCGCGGTGGAGTCCGGCAGGATGCCGGAATACGTCCAGAGACTCAAGGAAGTCGGCATACCGGTAACCGCTCCATGTTCCTACGGCTACAAGCATATCGCAAAGTTGGCTCAATACGTCAACTGGCTCAAGGAGACTGACATCGATTCTCTGGAAGCTGCGATCCCGGAGACGGAGAACACTGGCAGAAAAGCCGCCCTGTCCGAACATTCCTCGAAGGAGCTGTTGAAGGGGTACGGCATACCGGTGCCGGACGAAGTGGTCGCAACATCAGAAGAGGGCGCCGTTGCCCATGCGAAAGAGCTTGGGTTCCCATTGGTCATGAAAGTAGAATCGGCAGACATTTTACATAAGACGGATGCAGGCGGCGTAAAACTGAATATCCGCAGTGAAGAGGAAGTAAGGGCCGCATATCAGGCTATCATGAAAAGCTGCGTCCAACACTGCCCGAATGCAAAGATCAATGGAATTTTGATGCAGCAGATGCTCAAAAGCGGAACTGAAGTGATCGTTGGCGTGACTAACGACCCGGCCCTCGGGCCGATGGTCCTCTGCGGGATGGGCGGCGTTTTCACCGAGGTGTTCAAAGACGTGTCCCTGTTCCCGGCGCCATTGAGCAGGGCAGATGCTTTGAAGATGATCCAGAGCCTCAAGGCATTCAAAATGATGACCGGATATCGGGGTCAGCCGAAGTTGGATGTGGACGCTCTTGCCCAGCTGTTGGTGAACGTCGGCAGGTTTGCTGTGGACCATGCGAATGATCTGGTTGAAATGGATATCAACCCGGTATTCGTCTATCCAGAGGGGGAAGGAGTTGCGGCAGCTGATGCCCTCGTGATTCTTCGAGAATAAGAAAGAGAGGGGCCCTATGGCTAAAAAAACGAGTGAACCGCCCTTCATAGAGAGTTTACTTTTAATGGCATTGTCACTTGCCCTGCTGATGTACAACATCTTCATTTTGGGCGGTGATGCGCACATTCCACTGATCGCTGCCACCACGGTGATCTCTGTGTACGCGATCATCCGGCTGGGATTCAGATGGGATGACCTCATGGACAGCATCAGAAACGGTATTCAGGAGATCGCAACAACGATCCTGATATTCGGCATCATCGGCATGATGATAGCGGCCTGGATCATGGGCGGGATCGTCCCGACGCTGATCTACTATGGGCTGAAGATTCTAAACCCGCAGTTCTTTCTGGTCATGACGATGATCGTCAGCGCGATCGTATCAATGGCCACCGGCAGCAGCTGGACCGCTGTGGGCACGATGGGCGTTGTATTTCTGGGGATCGGCGCCGGCTTTGGCGTACCGATGCCGGTCACAGCAGGCGCTGCTATCTCCGGCGCCTATTTCGGCGACAAGATCTCCCCGCTGTCTGACACTACGAATCTGGCTCCGGCGGTATCCGGCGCAACGCTTTTTGATCATATCCGGCATATGTTGGTCAGCAGCGGCATTTCCTTTGTGATTTCAGGGATCATATTCCTCTTCATGGGAATGAAGTACGGCGGCGGGAGCGGCGATCTGAGGATCGTGGCGGAAATCGGGGAGACCATCGCATCCAGTTTTTACATTTCACCTGTTCTGCTGATCGTACCCTGCGTAGTCATCGCCATGGGCGCGCTGAAGATGCCGGCAGTTCCCAGCCTGTTTCTGGGCGTGGTCCTTGGCGCAGTGTGCTGCAGCTTGTTCCAGAAGTACGACCTGGGCGCGATCAGTACTGCGTTAAACTATGGCTTCACATTTGAGTGTGAAAACGAGATGCTTTCATCTCTTCTCTCCGGCGGCGGCATCCAGAAAATGATGTGGTCCATGTCTCTGACACTGTGCGCGATCTGCTTCGGCAGCGTCCTTGATACGACGCAGATCCTCCATGTTCTGGCCAGCAAGGTGCTGTCGATCACCAAGGGGGTCAGAGGGCTCATCACCTGTACGGTGCTGACCTGTCTTGCGACCAACATCATCACCGGCGATCAGTACTTAGGCATCATCCTGCCGGGCAAGATGTACCGGAAGAATTACGAGGAGCAGGGTCTTGCGCCGCAGAATCTCTCCAGAGCACTGGAGGATTCGGCTACGGTCACCTCTCCCATCGTGCCGTGGAGCTCCTGTGCGGCCGTGATGGTCGCGGCCCTGGGCATCCCTGCGGTAGAGTATATGCCCTATTGTTTCTTTAGTTTTATTTCTCCGTTGGTCTCGATCTTCCTTGGTATCACGGGGATCTCCATAACCAGGCTTGAGAAGCCTGATGAACCCGAAAAATAGAGGAATAGGATAAATTGTTCCGCCAAACAGTAACACAAAATGTGATGTGTTCACAAAGAGAGGAGAAGTTGCCATGTTAGAGAAACCTCCATTCCGGCTGACCCCAAAGGTCGTTCTTGCAGTTATATCCATCGGTTTGATCAACTCTATCGTATTCACCATCCCATATATCAAATATACCTTTTATTTTGGCATGATCGAATTGACCGGCTGTACCAATGAGCAGCTCGGGCTCCTTCTGACGATCTACGGCTTGGGCGAAGTCTTTTCCCTTCCGATCGGCGGTCTTCTGGTGGAAAAGTACGATGTGAAAAAAGTCCTGCTGTTTTCCACGATTGGTACCGGCCTCTTGTGCTTCCTGATCGTGTTGTTCCCCAGTTATGCGACCACAGCCCTGGTCTGGTTCGGTCTGATCTTCACCAGCCTGTTTATGTTCTGGGGTGCTATTTTCAAGGGTCTGCGTATCCTGGCTCCCACTGAGTATCAGGGCAGGATGAATGGTTTCTATTCCGGCGCCTCCGGTCTCGGTTACTTCATCATCGGTCTGACGATGGTGCCCATATATGATTACTTCGCTTCCATCAGCGACGGTCAGGGCATGAGAGCCGTGTTCGTATTCCTTGGGATCTTCTGTTTTGTGATTGCTGTTTTCTGCTACTTTGCGGTCAAAGCCGCGTTGGACGAGCAGAAGGCCAACGGCTGGAACTTCGTTGACGAGGAGCAAGAGCAGATCGGCGGCATCAAAGGTCTGCTGGAGGGATTCAAAGCTGTTGCCAAGTACAAAGCTGTTTGGGTCTTCGGTATCTGCCTGTTCTGTGTGTATGGCATTGAGATCTGCATCAGCTATACCACTTCTTACTTTACCGATGTTCTGGGGATCACGGTCACCTTTGGCGCGGTCCTCTCTATCTTCCGCTCTTATGGCATGAAGATCGTCGGCGCGCCTCTCGGCGGCATGATTTCTGATAAGATCGGCTCCCCGGCAAAGGTTGTTATTGTTGGCAATCTCGTCGCCGCCGTATGTCTGGTCGCTATCGTTATTCTTCCCACCGAGGCCCTGACGCTGCCCGTTCTGATGGCTATCATTCTGATCACTGCATGGTTTAACTCCATGTGCTACGGCGTGCAGTTCGCCATCCCTGCAGAGGCAAAACTGCCCGCGAATCTGGCGGCCTCGGCTATCGGTCTTGGCTCGGCCATCGGCTATATCCCCGATGTGTACCAGCATGCCATGATCGGCAGTTGGCTCGATAAGTGGGGCGTCGCCGCCTACCCGCTCACCTTCTGCTTCGGTATCGCGCTTTCCGTGGTTGCCACCGTTGTCCTGTTCATCTTTCTGCGGGATAAGAAAAGGGGGACACTGGTGTTCGGTGCGAAGTGATCGCAGCTCTTCCTCTTCGTGCCCGGCAGAGGCGGGATCAGCCATCACATGGACGGGTGGACGGACTACGGAGATATCGCCCTTGGCGCCGACATTCTGGCGGAAACGCTGCTGCGGCTGAGCAGCCAGACGCCGGAGACAAAAGAGACGTCTATCCCGTCCAACGAGAAGGGATGAAGGCGAAGGAGGATCGAGAACGCAGCAAATATGACGGCAAGCCGCCCTGAAGGGCGGCTTTTTGCGTGAGGGCGGCGCTGATATTCCCATGTACGGATCTGTTTTAATGTGATAAAATGAGTTGCATAACAGCGCTGCTTCTGTAATGGCACAGCGGTCGGGACGACGCAGTGGCCGGATGGCGCTGCTTCAGGGACGGCACGGCGACTGGGATGATACCGCTGCCGAAAGGGCGCAGCTGGCAGGGGCGGCGGTCACGACTTTAAATAGAGGAACGGCCGGAAAGGCGGGAGGACAGGCATTTGAATAAAACATCGCAAATAGTGACAGACGTGATACTGTCCAATACCGACCAGAGAGATTTTATCAGTTTTTGTTCCCTTGAGAGGAACTCCGGTCAGCAGAACCTGTTCATCGCTGTGCTGGTATTGGGACTGATGCTGATCCTTCTGCGCAAGACCGATCTGCCCTGGTGGATCAGTTTTGTGGGCGGGATCGCATTGCTGGTCCTGCTTTTTCTGATCTGGAGGCAGCGCCTGCAGGCGGCAAAGGCCATTCAGGGAAACTGGATCGTGAAGAACCGTCTGCGGCTGATCGTTCTGGACGAGGAAGGAATCGAGGAGATCGAACCGGAGGAAGGGGACGATGCGGTCCATACGGCGCAGGGAGATACTGTAGAAGGTGAAGAAGAACAGGAAGTAAGGGGAACTGTGATCCACCAGGGAAAGTGGGAGGATCTCCCGTCAGCTTTTGAAAATAACCGCTATTTTTATATTTTCAGGGACAATTCCCAGGCGTTTATCCTGCAGAAAAATCGCATGACAGAAACACGGAAGACAGAGATCGGCGGCCTGATCGCCGAGAAAATGGGAAAGCGTTTTTCGGGATGGAGTCAGTGACCGCAGGGCCGATGATGAGAATAGACTGGAATTCCGCGTGCAGATGAAAGATCTGAGAAACAGGCGGAGAACAAGTTTTATGATATGGAGGAGTAAATGAAAGTAAATGATACATTTTTGATCGATATTACAGATATGGGCACCGAGGGCGAGGGGATCGGACGGGCGGAAGGCGCCGCTGTTTTTATCCCCGGCGCTGTTCCAGGCGACAAAGTACTGGCGGAGATCACACAGGTGAAGAAGAACTACGCCAGAGCCAGAGTGGCGGAGCTGCGGCAGCCTTCCCCCATGCGCGTGGAGCCGGAGTGTCCCCATGCCGGCGTCTGCGGGGGCTGCTCGCTGGCCGGCGTGAAATATGAAGGACAGCTGGCGCTGAAAAAGAAGTGGGTGGAAGACCGTCTCAGAAGGATCGGCGGCATCGGGCTGCCGGAGATCGGGGACGTGATCGGCATGGAACCGGGCGAGGTGGCTTCCTTTATGCAGGAAATGCCTGCGGAAGTCGGCGCGGAACCGGACAGGCGGCTTTTGACTCCTGCAGGGTATCGGAATAAGGCACAATTTCCCGTGCGGGCAGGCCGCCTGGTAAAGAACAGGGAAGGAAAATATCGGAACGACCGTCCCTGCAGCGTAGGTTTCTATAAAGCCAGAAGTCACGAGGTAGTGCACTGCGATTCCTGCCTGATCCAGACAGCGCCTGCCGTGGCTGTAGCCGGAGCTGTCAAGCGTTACGTGGAGGAAAACACAGTAAGCGTGTACGATGAGAAGAACCACATGGGACTGCTGAGACATGTAGTGGTGCGTTCCGCTTTCGCCACTGGCGAAGTGATGGTGGTTCTTGTGGTCAACGGAGATCATCTGCCGCGGATCGAGCGGCTGGTGGAACTGCTGGACGACGCGGTATATGAGTCTAACTTCAACGGCAATTTGGACATGGCCGGAACAAGGCCCGCGGCGGCTGGCATGGAAGCTGGATGCAGCGATCAATCTGCGGCAGAGGGAAAAGAAGACGGCGATAACCGGCGGGCTGAAGCCGGAGAAGGTTGGAAGACTGAAGCCGGCTGCGAAGAGGCGGAACCGTTCTGGTCGCTGGAAAGCGTGGTCATCAACGTAAATAAGGCGAAAGGCGCGGTGGTGATGGGGAAAGAGTGCATTCCCGTGGCGGGAAAATCCACGATCACTGATCGCCTGGGCAGCCTGCAATTTGAAATTTCTCCGCTGTCTTTTTATCAGGTCAATCCAGTCCAGATGAAAAAGCTTTACGATAAAGTTGTGGAGTTTGCCGCCCTCA
This sequence comes from Bacilliculturomica massiliensis, assembly GCF_900605495.1. Classification (GTDB taxonomy): domain Bacteria; phylum Bacillota; class Clostridia; order Peptostreptococcales; family Anaerovoracaceae; genus Bacilliculturomica; species Bacilliculturomica massiliensis. The sequence goes on along the minus strand of NZ_LR027584.1, from coordinate 421 downwards.
CAGGGGAGGAGACCGTTTTGGACCTTTACTGCGGGGTGGGTACCATCGGTCTGTATTGCGCGGGAAATGCCCGCAGAGTCATCGGCATCGAGTCCGTAAAGCCCGCGGTGCTGGACGCAAACCGGAACGCGGTGATCAACGGCATCGTCAACGCGGAGTTTATCTGCGGCAAAGCGGAAGAAATTCTGCCAAAACGCCTGTCCGGCATCAACGCCGACGTGGTCATCATGGACCCGCCGCGGTCAGGCTGTGATCCCGCCCTGTTGGAAGCGGTCCTGCGGGTGGCGCCGGAACGCATCGTCTACGTTTCCTGCGATCCGGCCACTCTGGCGCGGGATCTCAAAGTACTGTGCGCAGGCGGCGCGGCCGCGGAGCAGGAATGCGGTGGAGCGGGCAGCCAGCGCAGCGACGGCGGCAGGAG
>NZ_LR027583.1 GCF_900605495.1 Bacilliculturomica massiliensis | reverse complement strand
TGCCCACGCATCTCTGGAAGCAGGAAGCGGTCTTCTGTCCCAGCAGTCTCTGCATCTTGACTTTATTCTTCAGGTCTTCGGTGCTCTGATGGAGATGGCCGAAGCGGTTGATCTTCTTTCCCGTCAGATTGGAGGTGACGGTCATCAGGTCCTCGTAGCGGGGATCGTGAGCCAGCTCGTAAGTCATGGCGATACAGTTGATGGAGGGACGGATCATGGGATGATCCACCCAATCGTCCACCTTCTCACCGAACATGTACACTCTCGTATTCAGCTTTCTCAAACTTTCGATGTACTCTGCGCCTGTCATTAATGCCATTGTAATTCTCCTTTCGACTCCTTAAAAATCTTCACGATCTTACCATTTTCGCCGTACTGCAGACTTCCGGCCGCGGCGGCATCTAACTCATCTTTTCGCCGCGGCCGCCCGGATCTGTCCCGCTGCCTGCAGAATATCTTTTCTGTCCACACAAGAGAGAGTTTGCCCGGACACCTGATCGCTGCAACGTTCCGCTTTTCATCGTGTTCCTGGCCCTGCCGGCGCTCCCGCCGTTTCAGCCGTTCCTGTGTTTCTATTTCATATGCTTCTTCAGCGCGGCCTCATAGATGGCAAGGCCTGCGTCAAGCTGTTCGTCTGTGACCACCAGCGGAGACAGGAAACGTATTACATTTCCATAAGTACCCGCGCTCTCTATCAGAAGACCGTTCTGCGCAGCCTCGCTGACGATGGCGCTTACCAGTTCCGGATTCGGCGCTTTGGACGCCTTGTCTTTGACAAACTCTATGCCCATCATGCAGCCAACGCCTCTCACGTCGCCCACGACCTCGTACTTCTCCTGCCATTCTTTCCATACCTTCATGACCTTCTCGGAGATGTGGCGGGCCTTTGCCGGATAATCTTCCTTTTCCATCAGCTCGATGACCTGCAGCGCCGCCGCACAGGAGAGAGCATTTCCGCAGAACGTACCGCCGATGGTTCCGCTGGGCACGCCGTCCATGATCTCCGTTCTGGCCGTAACTGCGCTGATGGGCGCTCCGCCGGCAATGGATTTCGCCGAGGTCAGAATATCCGGCGGGCAGCCTTCCTCCATCCAGTACTCGCTGGCGAACATTCTGCCGCTGCGGCCAAAACCGGTCTGTACCTCGTCGGCCACCAGCATGATTCCTTTTTCATCGCAGATCTTGCGTACAGCTTTTACCCATTCGATAGGCGCCGGCACAAAACCTCCTTCGCCCTGGATCGGTTCCAGAACGATAGCCGCCACGTACTCGGCCGGGGAAGCTTCGATGAAGGTCCGGTTCAGCTGATCCATATAATAGTCGATGGCTGCCTGGCCTGTCAGGTCTCCCGGCGTCCGGTACAGGTATGGATACTCTGTCCGGTAGATCCCATCCGGGAAAGGTCCCATGCTCAGCGCATAAGCCTTCTTTCCGGTCATGGCCATGGTCATCAGCGTACGTCCGTGAAAAGCACCGGTAAACACAATGATATTGGGTCTTCCGGTGTATCCTCTGGCGATCTTCACCGCATTTTCGTCGGCCTCCGCGCCGCTGTTGACAAACATCGTTTTCTTCTTCTCGCCGCGCACCGGCACGATCTGGTTCATCTTCTCCGCCAGCTTGATGTATCCCTCGTGAGTGGTGATATTCATCATGCTGTGGAAATATTTCTCCGCCTGCTCCTGCACAGCCTTCACCACATCAGGCTGGCTGTATCCGACGTTCATAACGCCCACGCCGCCGATCCAATCGAGAAACAGATTACCGTCCACATCCTCGATCATGGCGCCTTCCCCTCGTTTAATCACGACGGGATATGTACATTTGATAGCGTCCGGCACCGCCGCCGCCCTCCGATCAATGATCTCTTTTGCTTTCGGTCCTGGAAGAGTGGATGTCACAATCTTGGGAATTGCATTTTTCAGTTCCATTCTGGTTTTCCTCCTGTATCACGCCCTAGAAAATGGTATCTCTTATTTTTAAGAGAACGATACTCCTATTATGTAGCAAGGAATGTGCCAATTCATTTTCATCCGTTCCCATTCCGAATTTAATTTTTCACCGCACGGAGTCTTCCAGAATTTCTGCGGCCATATGATCTTTATACCGTGGTGGCTTCCCTCTACGCCTGCAAAAAAAAGAGACCGTTTTTCCGATCTCCCGTTTTTTCTATTGCATTTTCAATTAATTTATTCATTTCTCAATACGTGTTGGAACACTTATTCTGCACAGGCGCTACCATTTGCCCCACCGGGCCATTAAACGCTGCAGCATACCTCCCAGCCCGGACGGATGCCTGCAGGCCTGCGGTCCTTCTTCGGACTTTCCCGCCTTCCGCGCCGCCTCCTCCATAAAGTATTCCTGACTGTCCAGCACAGACCGATCCGAACCCGACCGCCTGATGTATGTCCCGTCAGGCTGCATTTCTCTGGCTTTCACGTTATCGCGAAACATCACGTTCATCATTTCGAGGATGCGCTGTTTCACCCCCTCATCCAAAACCGGACAGGCGATCTCAATACGGCGTTCCGTATTCCGCGTCATAAAATCAGCAGAAGAAATAAATATACGTTCTTCCCCCGCCGGTCCGAAGCAGTAAATTCTGGAATGCTCCAGATATCTTCCCACAATACTGCGCACAGTAATATTTTCCGTTTTCCCCGGTATACCCGGCAGAATACAGCAGATCCCCCGAACGATCATATCTATCTTTACGCCGGCGCAGGAGGCTTCCTCCAGCTTATCTATTAAATCGCGGTCCGTAAGTGAATTGATCTTCAGCCAGATCCTGCCCTGCATGCGGTTTTTTACCCTGTCGATCTCTTCGTCTATCATCGCGATCAGCTTCGGCTTCATTTCATTGGGTGCCGCAAGAAGGCGTCTGTATTTCCCATCCAGATTTGAAATTCCCATATTCTGAAAAAACAGCGACGCGTCCTCGCCGATCTCCCGGTCGGATGTGATCAGACACAGATCAGTATACATTTTAGCTGTTTTTTCATTGTAATTTCCTGTTCCCACCTGAGTGATGTAGCGTATCCCCGATTTTTCTCTTCTCGTGACCATACAAATCTTGGAATGAGTTTTAAAGCCCTCAAATCCATAGATCACATTGCATCCGGCTTCTTCCAGAACATTGGACCAATTGATATTGCTGGCTTCGTCAAACCGCGCCCTTAACTCCATCAATATGGTAACGTCTTTCCCGTTTTCTGCCGCCGCGCTCAGATACTCCACCAGTTTTGCCTTGCTCGCCAGACGGTAGATCGTAATTTTGATCGAGATGACGGCGGGGTCTCCAGCCGCCTCACGTATCATCTGCAGAAACGGCTCCATCTGCTCATACGGATAAAAAAGTAAAATGTCTCTGCGCAGAGACTGACTCAGAATACTTTCTCCTTTTTTCACCACGGCAGACGGCTGCGGTTCAAACGGTATGTATGTAATGTTCTTTCTGAAAACAGTCGGTATCTTACCCTCCAGCTCAAAGACGTAGCTTAGATTCAATGGTGTTGTGCTGTAAAAAACCTGTGACGCGGAGATCTTGAGACGGCCCAGCAAAAAATCTAATGTGTCTTCTGTCACTTTTCCCTGAATTTCCAGACGAACTGCAGCCAGACGCTTCCGCTTTCGCAGCATCTTTTTCATGCGCGCACGGTAATCGTCGTCGATCTCAAATCCCTCGTCCTCCGGACTGATATCTGCATTGCGTGTGACAATTGTGACGCTTTTACACAATAGCTGATACATGTGAAAAATCTCTTCGGCACAATCGCATATGATATCTTCGACCAGCACGTAGCGCACGCTGTTTCCAGGCATAAACAACATCCGCGGAAGCGAAGCCGGAACCGGAACGATCCCGTAGCATATCCCCAGCTCATCTTTCAGCTTTACAACTATATTCAGCGTCTTGTTCTGCAGATGAGGAAACGGTCTGTGAGGATCCACGATCTGAGGAGAGAGGATCGGAAATATGTATGTCTCCCAGTATTCACGCACATACGCACGTTCCTTCTTGCCCAGCTGATCCATCTTTATGCGGGACACCCCGTATTCCATCAGCTGTTCTTCTATGGCGTCAAACGTCTCGTCCAGCTCCCTGTAAAGCGGGGAAACCGCTTTGAATATTTTTTCAAGCTGCTGCCCGGGATCCATTCCGCTTTTGTTGTCTATATGCGGTTCCTTCATCATCGAAAGGTCAAAGAGACTGCCCACTCTGATCATGAAAAACTCATCCAGATTGTTTACAAAGATAGCCGCAAACTTCAATCGTTCAAAAATAGGGACCGTCTCATCCTCCGCTTCCTGCAGGACCCGCTGATTGAATCTCAGCCAGGAGAGTTCGCGATTTTGCGTATAGCTAATATCTGCATATCTTTTCATACAAATAGCCCTCTCTTATTCCTAACCTGCTGACTAATATCCGTTCACACTTAAAATAGTTGCTCACAGTCTGCAAAATGATCATTCCGGGAATCGCCGTGTGGATCCTCTCCGGCGCTACCTGAAGGATCCAGCGCAGCGTGTCTTTGTTGCAGGAAGAAAACACATGCAGCACTTTCTCTACATCGTCGGCTTCCATCTCTCTGCTTCCAGACTTACTCTCAAATATTTCATTGTTCAATGCGGCGGCGGCCCGTACGCTGCCGCCCACTCCGCACAGTGTCACAAACTTTTTCGGACGGATCTTCCCGCTGTTCTCCAGAGTTTTCAGTTCTTCTGTCACTTTTTTTCTGATCTTTCTCCGTTCCTCCACATTCGGCAGCAGCTTCTTCACATATTTTGAATACAAATTGAGAGATCCCACTGGCATGCTGGCGGCTTGGAGGATCTCCCCATTTTCATATAAAGTAAGCTCCGTACTTCCCCCGCCGATATCCACCAAAACTCCTTTATCCGTACACACGCCCCTGGACGCGCCTATAAAATCCAGAGTCGCCTCCCGCTCTCCCGACAGCACGTCCACTTTCAGACCGGTCCGTTTCCTGATCATATCAAGCACCTTCCCGCGATTTTGTACATTTCGCAGCGAGGCGGTTGCAAACACATAATAATTACTGATATTAAAGTTATCTAAGATACGCAAAAAATGCTCCAACGCGCTGCACGCTTTGACAATGCCCCTATCTGATAATTCATCTCGCTCAATATAATCCGCCAGTCCCACCACAAATTTTTTCCCCAGCAGCAACGTGAGCTGATCCGCTTCATATCTGTACAGGGACAACCGAAATGTGTTTGAACCCATATCTATCACTCCATAGATCTCTCTATCCTTTTTCACTACTTTCGCTGCGGCCACTTAACTCCACTTCCTTCCAACTTTATTTCTCTTCTGGTTCCGCCCTCTCCCTCTCCCCCACTTGCCCGGGGATGATACATCCGGGGGAAGACACGCACTGCGGGCGGCATTCTGTGCGTTATTTTGCGCGGCGGCGGCAGCCCGTACGCCTGCGCTGCACGATATGATCTGCAGCGTCGGCTGCCGACACTGCAATACAAACATTCCGTTATAATCGTGCTGTTACCCTCCGGTCCGCTTATTCAGAATAGCATCCCAGTGTAAAATCTGTATTAAAAGTATGTTTTGCAATCGTTAAGACTGTTGATCGCGGCCGGCCCCCGGCGTGGTGAATCCCCGGTTGTATTGCTGGCCCTCGGCGAGCGGCAGCGCTCCCGTGGAGTTGTTGGGCCCCGCCGGACAGCAGATCTCCGGCTGCTTTGATGGCCAACGGCAGATTGCGGGAGACGGACTCTGGGGGCAGATAGGCGAAATGTAGATTTTTTTCTCGATCTCGCCGAAATAGGACCGCCAAATAGGTGAAACTACATTTTTTTCTGTGTTTTCACCTATTTCACGTCAAATATGGCGCATTCCTCCCTGACTTTTTTGTGTTTTTCGGTGATTCTTCATTTTTTTTGCTGTTTTCGCCTATTCCAGGATACTCCGATGCTGGTATCCCGCCCTTCCACGATCCAAAAAGAATGAAAAGCCGGCTGATCTGGCGCCGCGGCCGCAGCAAAGAGCTTACCGATCTGTGCCGCGCCTGCTTGGGATAAGTTCCGTTTAAGACTGGCCTACAATACACGACTCCGGCAGGCTCTTGGCGGCAGGCATCTGGCGGCCAGCACCCACCCAGCCGTCTCTCTTTTTTCCGCATAACAAAAGAAGCGATCCAATGGATCGCTTCTTCTCAAACTGGCAACGTCCTACTCTCCCAGGCAACGGTCAGCGCTGAAACGCTCCGCGTTTCCTTCATGCGCTTCTCTCCGACTCGCGGCCTCCGCCGCTCCCATGCTGTCCCATTTTGCACTGAGGCTGAAGCCGCGCAAAATGGGCACCCGCCTCGCCTTTTTGCTTCGGTAGGTACTTGGCGGCCAGCACCCACCCAGCTGTCTCTCTTTTTTCCGCATAACAAAAGAAGCAATCCATTGGATCGCTTCTTCTCAAACTGGCAACGGTCAGCGCTGAAACGCTCCGCGTTTCCTTCATGCGCTTCCCTCCGACTCGCGGCCTCCGCCGCTCCCATGCTGTCCCATTTTGCACTGCGGCTGAAGCCGCGCAAAATGGGCACCTGCCTCGCCTTTTTGCTTCGGTAGGTACTTGGCGGCCAGCACCCACCCAGCCGTCTCTCTTTTTTCCGCATAACAAAAGAAGCGATCCATTGGATCGCTTCTTCTCAAACTGGCGACGTCCTACTCTCCCAGGCAACGGTCAGCGCTGAAACGCTCCGCGTTTCCTCCATGCGCTTCCCTCCGACTCGCGGCCTGCGCCGCTCCCATGCTGTCCCATTTTGCACTGCGGCTGAAGCCGCGCAAAATGGGCACCTGCCTCGCCTTTTTGCTTCGGTAGGTACTTGGCGGCCAGCACCCAACCAGCCGTCTCTCTTTTTTCCGCATAACAAAAGAAGCGATCCATTGGATCGCTTCTTCTCAAACTGGCGACGTCCTACTCTCCCAGGCAGCTGCCCGCCAAGTACCATCAGCGCTAGAGAGCTTAACTTCTGTGTTCGGGATGGGAACAGGTGTGACCTCTCTGCTATTGTCACCAGATCTCTTG